>NZ_JBSRYJ010000002.1:5182500-7822519 GCF_054056555.1 Bradyrhizobium sp. LM2.9 | reverse complement strand
GATTGGCGGCCTCGCGCGCGGCCTCGTAGCTCTCGGCGATGACCACCGCGATGATCTCGCCGTCATGGGCGATGTCGGCCGATTTCAGCGGCTGGATCGTGGTGCCGGCATAGCCGCCATTGCTGAACAGCTTCGACTCCTTCAGCTTCGGGGCGTTCTCGTGCGTGACGATGTCGATCACGCCGCGGACGCCTCTGGCGTCGTCGAGATCGAAGCCGTCGATGCGGCCCTTGGCGATGGCACTGGTGACCAGGAATGCGTAGGCGGGATTGTCGAGCGGCATGTCGGACGCATATGTCGCCCGTCCCGTGACTTTTGCGGCGGCGTCATAGCGCGGCACCGGCTGGCCCATGTTTGCCTTCGGCTCGGGAGCTGCAGCGGTCATGATCGGACCTCCATCGTTACGGCCTGCTGGAGCGCGCGCGCCACCACGCGCTTGCCGAGCGCGATCTTGAAGCTGTTGTGCTGGCGTCCCCGCGCGTCCGCGAAAGCGGCAGCGGCAACACGCTGCGCCAGATCGTCGTCGAATTTCTGTCCCTTCACCAGCGCCTCCGCCCCGCGCGCCCGCCACGGCACGGTGGCGACGCCGCCCAGCGCGACGCGTGCGTCCCTGATCGTGCCATCCTGCACGTCGAGCGCGACGGCAGCCGACGACAACGCGAACTCATAGGACTGACGGTCGCGCGCCTTGAGATAGACCGAGCGCGGCCAGCGGCCGGGAACGGAGAATGCCGAGATCAACTCACCGGGCTGAAGTGTGGTCTCGATGTCGGGCGTGCTGCCGGGTGCCTGGTGCAGATCTGCGAACGGCACGTTGCGCGTGCCGGACCTGCCGGTGATCTCGACCATTGCGTCCAGCGCGATCAGCGCCTGGGCAAAATCGCCGGGATAGGTCGCGATACACTGATCGGACGTACCGAGCACCGCATGCATGCGATTGACGCCATCCATGGCGGCACAGCCCGAGCCAGGATTGCGCTTGTTGCAATTCTCATAGGAGACGTCGCGGAAGTAGCTGCAACGCGTGCGCTGCATCACGTTGCCGCCGAGCGTCGCCATGTTGCGCAGCTGGGCGCTGGCGGCGAGATTCAGGGAATTCGCGATCACAGGATAGTTGCGCTGGATCTCGGCATGCGCGGCCACATCGGACATCTTCGCGAGCGCGCCGAGCCGCAAGCCGTCGCCTTTGGATTCGATAGCGGACCAGCCGCGCGCAAGCGGATTGATATCGACGAGCGCGGCGGGACGCATCACATCCAGCTTCATCAGGTCGATCAGCGTGGTGCCGCCGGCGAGCGGCTGTGCCGCGGCCTGCGTCAACGGATTGTTCGCAGCCGCGGCAGCGCTGAGCGCCTGCACGGCCAAGTCAGGATCTGTTGCTCTCTGATACGAAAACGGTCGCATGCGCCTAGCCTTTCATGATCTCGGGCGCGGCCTGCTTCACGGCGGCGACGATGTTGGGATAGGCGGCGCAGCGGCAGATGTTGCCGCTCATATATTCGCGGATGTCGGCCTCGCTGCCCGCATGCCCCTCCTTGACGCAGGCCACGGCGGACATGATCTGGCCCGGCGTGCAATAGCCGCATTGAAAGGCGTCGTTGTCGACAAAGGCCTGCTGCATCGGATGCAAATGATCGTCGGTGGCAAGGCCCTCGATCGTCGTGATCTCCTGCCCCTCGGCTGCGAGCGCGAGCGTCAGGCACGATACCACGCGCCGATCGTCGATCAGCACCGTGCAGGCGCCGCACTGGCCGTGGTCGCAGCCCTTCTTGCTGCCGGTGAGCTTGAGATGTTCACGCAGCGCATCGAGCACCGTGGTGCGGGCGTCAATGTGCAGGCGCTTGTCCTTGCCGTTGACCCGCAGCGTGACATCAACCGGAAGCGCCGGATCCTGCGCGGCTGACACGCTCGCATCCTGCGTGGCCGCGCGCGCCGTCATAGGGACCAGCGCACTGCCGGCAGCGCCCGCTATGAAGGCGCGCCGATCGAATCCGGATCGTCCGGAACCTGGTTTTTCGGACATGGAGGGCCTCCGCCGCTTCGAGCAAAAGCAGCGCACACCTGCACCGCTCATCGCCCCCTTAACCTGAAGCAATGAGCTCCGTTCCGAACGGGAAAGGGCGACGCAGCAGATGCCGCGTCGCCCTTCGTCAATTTTTCCTGATCGTGCGCAGGGAACCCCGTGCGCGGTGGTCAGTAGCCGAGGGCGCAACCATCCTTGCGCGGATCGGAACCGCCGGTGAGCGTGCCCTTGTCCCAGTCGATCCAGATCGCCTGGGCGCCGCCGAGCGGACCGACCACGCTGGTAGTCTTGTGGCCGAGCTTCTTCAGGCCTTCGACGATATCGGCCGGCATGCTGTCCTCGAGCTGGTACTGGCCCTCGTAATGCAGGCCGCGCGGCATATCGATCGCCTCCTGTACGTCGCAGCCATAGTCGAGAATGTTGGTCACCACATGGGTCTGGCCAACCGGCTGATACTGTCCGCCCATCACCGCGAACGGCATCACGGACCGGCCGTCCTTGGTGAGCAGACTCGGCATGATCGTGTGCAGCGGACGCTTGCCGCCGGCGATGCAATTCGGGTGACCGGGCTGGATACGGAAGCCGCCGGCGCGGTTCTGGAGCAGGACGCCGGTCTTGTTCGAGACGATCGCCGAGCCGAATGAATGCGCGATCGAGTTGATGAACGAGCAGACGTTGCGGTCCTTGTCCACGACCGTGATGTAGATGGTCGAGGGATTCATCGGCGGCGCGACGTTCGGCAGGTCGAGCATACCGTCCATGCGGATCTTGTCGATGTGCTCGTTGCAGAATTCCTTGGCGAGGATTTTGGCGACCTCGATCTGCATATGCTCGGGATCGGAGACATGCAGCTCGCGATGCATGTAGGCGATGCGCGCGGCCTCGGCTTCGAGATGGAAACGCTCGATGCTGAGCGGCGCGTATTTTGTCAGGTCGAACCGCGACAGGATGTTCAACATCAGCAGCATGGTGAGGCCAGGTCCGTTCGGCGGGCACTGCCAGACGTCGTAGCCCTTGTACATCGTGCCGATCGGCGTCGTCGTCTCGGTGGCGTGCGCGGCGAAATCGTCGAGCGTGTGCAGGCCGCCAATTCCGCGCAGGGTCTCCACCATGTCTTCCGCGATCGGGCCATTGTAGAAGGCGTCGCGACCGTCCCTGGCGATCGCCCGCAGCGTCTTGCCGAGCTCCGCCTGGCGGATGACATCGCCGGCCACCGGCGGCTTGCCGTGCGGCAGCAGATAGCGCTCGGTGTTGGTGCCGCGCTTCAGCTTCTCGAACTGGTTCTTCCAGTCGAAGGCGATGCGAGGGGCGACGACGTAGCCTTCTTCGGCCGCCTTGATCGCGGGCTGGAGCAGCCGGTCGAAGCCGAACTTGCCGTGATCGCGCAAAACAGTCGCAAAGGCGTCGATCACGCCGGGGACCGAGACCGCATGCGCCGAAGTCAGCGGCACGGAGTTGATCTTGCGCTCGATATACCAATCGGCGTTCGCCGCCTTGGGGGCGCGGCCGGAGCCGTTATAGGCGATGATCTTGCCTTCGCCGCGCGGCTGGATCAGCGCAAAGCAGTCGCCGCCGATGCCGGTCGATTGCGGCTCGATCACGCCGAGCAGCGCCGAGCCCGCCACCGCCGCGTCCACCGCCGTGCCACCCTCGCGCAGCACCTCGATCGCGGCGAGCGACGCCTGCGGATGCGAGGTCGCCACCATTGCGTTGGTGGCGTGGACCGTGGACCTGCCGGGGAAATGGAAGTTTCTCATCGAATCCTTGCTCTCGTTGGGCGTCTCACGCGGATGGTGCGCCGGGGTCGGAAAAACCGGGCTTACATGACACATTCCGGCCCGCCGGGGCAATGCTGGCATACCAGGGAAATGGCTGCTACCCGCTGGGAATAGAGCTGCGCGTTGCGGGTTTTCCGGGCGCGGGCCGCCTGCTAAACGGACACCATGATTTACAAGGTCGCCGCCTTCTACCAATTCGCCGCCCTGCCCGATTACCGCGAGCTGCGCGAGCCGTTGCGCGCATTCTGTGCCGGCCTGGCGTTGAAGGGGAGCGTGCTGCTGGCGCAGGAGGGCATCAACGGCACGGTCGCCGGCACGGTCGAGGCGATCGACGCCCTCGCCCATGAGCTCGCGCACGGCGACATGTTCGGCGGCAGGCTAAGCAATCTCGAACTGAGATTCTCGACCGCCGAGGCGATGCCATTCGGCCGGCTCAAGGTGCGGCTGAAGAAGGAAATCGTCACGCTCGGCGATCAGGCCGCCGATCCGACGCGCCAAGTCGGCACCTATGTCGATGCGAGCGAATGGAACGCACTGATCGCGGCGCCCGACACGCTGGTGCTCGACACCAGGAACGCCTTCGAGGTGGCGATGGGGACGTTCGACGGCGCGATCGACCCCGGCATCAAGAGCTTCGGCCAGTTCAGGGAATTTGCAGCCGAGCAGCTCGATCCCGCCAAACACCCCAAGATCGCGATGTTCTGCACCGGCGGCATCCGCTGCGAGAAGGCGAGCGCGCATCTGCTCGCGCGCGGCTTTGCCGAAGTCTATCACCTCAAGGGCGGCATTCTCAAATATCTGGCAGAAGTGCCGGAAGCGCAGAGCCGCTGGCGCGGCGAATGCTTCGTGTTCGACGAGCGCGTCGCGCTCGGCCATGGTTTGCGAGAACTTGGCTCGCAAGAACTTGGATTGCACGAACCTGGATTGCGCGAACGGGACAAGGACACGGCACGTGACGAATGAGATCAAGACGCTCGGCGAGCGCATCGACGCGCTGGAGACGCGCCTCGCCT
This sequence comes from Bradyrhizobium sp. LM2.9, assembly GCF_054056555.1. Taxonomy (NCBI): domain Bacteria; kingdom Pseudomonadati; phylum Pseudomonadota; class Alphaproteobacteria; order Hyphomicrobiales; family Nitrobacteraceae; genus Bradyrhizobium; species Bradyrhizobium sp. LM2.9. The sequence goes on along the minus strand of NZ_JBSRYJ010000002.1, from coordinate 7,817,705 downwards.
ATCAGGACGACACGATCGAGACGCTGAACCAGACCATCACCGCGCAGTGGAAGCAGATCGACGCGCTGACGCGGAAGATCGCGGAGCTCGGCGAGCGGCTGCAGGAGGCCGAGGCGAATGCGCCGGGAGCGGCCAATGAGCCCCCGCCGCATTATTGAGCGGTGTTACTGACCGGACGCCTTGCGCAGGAGGTTGGTCATCTCGCCCGACATCATCAGCCGGTTGCGCCCGGCCTCCTTCGCGGCATAGAGCGCCTGGTCGGCGGCCTCGACGAGCGAGACAACGCCAGCCGTGCGCTCCAGCACCGGCCGGCAGGCTGCACCGCCGAGCGAAGCGGTGACGCAGCCGGACGTATGGTTGCTGGTGTGGACGAGGCCCGCATCACGGATCGCCCCTCGAATCCGCTCGCCGATCCGGGCGCAGCCCGCGGCGTCGGTGTTCGGCAGCAGCACGGCGAATTCCTCGCCGCCGTAGCGCGCCGCCAGATCGCCCGGACGCTGCATCTCGGCCGCGAAGATCTGCGCCACCAGCCGCAGGCAGGCATCGCCCGCGGGATGGCCGTATTCGTCGTTGTAGGACTTGAAGTGGTCGACGTCGATCATCAGCAATGAGAGGCTGGAGCGGTCGCGATAAGCGCGCGCCCACTCCTCCTTCAGCCGTTCGTCGAAGCGGCGGCGATTGGCAAGCCCGGTGAGGCTGTCCTCGATCGCGAGGGTTTCCAGCCTGGTCTCCAGCTTCTTCTGCTCGGTGATGTCGCGCGAGATCGCGACCACGCCGTCGGCGCGGCCATTGTCCTTGCGGGTCACCCGCATGGTCGATTCGAGCCAGACTTCGCCGTTCAGCCGGTGCGCGTTGCGATAGGTGACGCGCGCCTCCTCCTTCTCGCCGCGCTTCATGGCATCGACGAGAGCCTGGACCTGCGGCCGATCATCCGCGTGAACGCCGGCGAGCGCGGGCGTTCCAATCAGTTGGTTGGCGCGCCAGCCGACGACGCGGATCGACGACGGCGAGACATAGCGCAGCCGCTCGTCGAGCCCGATACGCGTCACCATGTCGCTGGAGCCTTCGGCAAGCAGCCGGAAATGCGCTTCCTTCTCGACCAGCGCGGCCGCCATGCGCTGGCCCCGCTGCAGCTGCCGCACCAGCACCGCACCGATGATTGCGATCAGCATGACCAGCGCGAGCACGTAGAGCATGCGGGAGATCGCTGCAGCGCGCCAGGGCGCCAGCAGCTCGTCCTTGTCGACGGTGGCGAGCAGGACGAGCGGATAACGGCTACTGCGCTTGAAGAAGCTGACGCGTGCGGCGCCGTCCAGCGGCGACTTGAAATGATAGGCACCGCTCAGCTGCTGCAGGCCGGCGTCGCGGAAGAGCGGGGTGTCGCCGACGCTGCGGCCGACGAACCTGTCGTTGCTGGGATTGCGCGCAATGATCATGCCGTCGCCGTGCATCAGCGCCACCGAGCTGTTGCGGCCGATCTCGAACTGCTCGTAGAAATGCGAGAGATAACTCGAGCTGATGGTCGCGAGCACTACGCCGCCGAAGCTGCCGTCGAGCTTGTTGAAGCGCCGCGACAGGGTGACGACCCACTCGCCATCCAGCAGGCTTTTCACCGGGCGGCCGATATGGGGCTCACGTTTCGGCGAGAGCTGGTGATAGCGGAAAAACGCGTCGTCGTTGAACGTCGAGCCGATCGTGCCGGGCGAGGTCAACCAATTGCCGTGGTCGTCGATGATGGCGAGGCTGTGGACGCGCTCCATCGCCTTCTTGCGCGCCTCCACAGCAAGGTTCTGAGCTTGGCGACCGTGGCCGGCTCGGTGCCGTCCATCTCCAGCCGGCTGACGACGCCGACGACGCCTGAATCCAGGAGATCGAGGCTGTCCTCGGCATGCTGGGTCAGCGAGCGCGCAACGTTCGCCATCTCGGTCTCGGCGCCCTTGAGCACCGCGTCGCGCGCCGCCCATTCCCGCCAGCCACTGAGGCCGAGGATGGCCGCGCAGGTCAGCGCGACGAACGCAGCCGCCCGCAGCGGCAGGCGGCTCCATCCGGCTCTTTGGGTCACAGCGTTCATGCGGCAGAATTCTCCGATGATCGGAAACTCTGCCGTTTCTGTTATCGAACTCTGAAACGCCTGCAGCAATATGCGCTGACGTCTCCGGTTTCCCGTAGTCGTACGGACGCCGGCATCAGCACATCGCTAACAAGGCATTAGCAAACCTGTCGGAATCCGGCGTCCCGGCTGCTAGGCGAAGATGGCCTTCACCTTGTTCCAGAGCGAGGGATTTGTCGGCATCCGCATCGGCCTTCGAGGGCGCCGGCTGGGCGGCGCTCACGGGATCGGAAGCCGGGAAGGTATCTTCCAGCCCGGCGTCAAGCTTGGCGTGGCGGTCGGCAGCGAGCGCTTCGTGCAGATCGTCGGCATGCTTGTCATGCGGAGCGGGGTTGAATGTCTCAGCCATGATCTCTTCCTCCGTTGGCTGGTCAACGCGGCTCAGTTGCGCTGGTTCCCCTGTTCCGCTCGGGGCTGCGGCGGTGTATCAGGAGCCGTAACCATCTTCAGGACCGTTCGTGCCCCAGTTTGCGACAAAACCGTTCATCGACGTCATCACCGGCCAGCGGCAAGTCATCCCGCCGGTCTGGATGATGCGGCAGGCCGGCCGTTATTTGCCGGAATATCGCGAGGTGCGCGCCAAGGCCGGCGGCTTCCTCGATCTCTGCTTCAACCCGGAACTCGCCGCCGAAGTGACGCTGCAACCGATCCGGAGGTTCGGCTTCGACGCGGCGATCATCTTCTCCGACATTCTGGTGATCCCCTATGCGCTCGGACGTTCCGTGCGCTTCGAAATCGGCGAGGGTCCACGGCTCGAACCGCTGGATGATCCCGCCAAGGTCGCGACACTGGCGGGGCACGCCGATTTCAGCAAGCTCGCGCCGGTATTCGAGGCGCTGCGGATCGTCCGCGGTACGCTCGATCCCAAGATCGCGCTGATCGGCTTCTGCGGCGCGCCGTGGACGGTGGCGACGTACATGGTCGCCGGCCAGGGCACGCCCGACCAGGCGCCGGCGCGGATGATGGCCTACCGGCATCCGGAGGCGTTCGCAGAGATCATCGACGTGCTGGTCGAGAACTCGATCGAATATCTGCTGGCGCAGCTCGCGGCCGGCGCCAACGCCTTGCAGATCTTCGACACCTGGGCCGGCGTGCTGCCGCCCGCTGAGTTCGCGCGCTGGTCGGTCGAGCCGACGCGGCGCATCGTCGAAGGCGTGCGCGCCAAGGTGCCGAACGCGAAGATCATCGGCTTTCCGCGCGGCGCCGGTGCGCAATTGCCCGGTTTCGTCGAGGCAACAGGTGTCAACGCCGTCAGCATCGACTGGACCGCGGAGCCGGCCTTCATCCGCGAGCGCGTGCAAAGCAAAGTCGCCGTGCAGGGCAATCTCGATCCGCTGGCGCTGATCACGGGCGGCGCCGCGCTCGATCGCGCGGTCGACAACGTGCTGGCGAATTTTGCGCAAGGGCGGCTGATCTTCAATCTCGGCCACGGCATCCAGCCGGAGACGCCGATCGCCCATGTCGAGCAGATGCTGAAGCGCGTGCGGGGTTGATTTATTTCGCGCCTTGGGGGAGCGGAAAAACAAAAAACGCGAAAACAACCCCATGCACAGTAGCCAAGTCATTGAAAAAGTTAGGCTGGGAAAAAGTTAGGCTGGGAAAAAGTCAGGCTGGCATGGCTCGAGCGGCCGCCACGAGGCCGTTTGACCCGTTGGGCAAAACAGGCGCATGATACCATCATCGCCCCCATGAGCTTTACGGTAAGAGCTTAGCGCGGCCGGCTACGCTCGATGATCTCCGCGGCGCCCTTGGCCAACAGATCCAGACCCACCGCACGGCCGAGTTCGCGTGGGCGATCGGCGGGGCCCGAGCGCAAAGCTTCGATGATGGTGTCGCCGGAGAGATCGAGCACGGACGCGGTCAACGACATCTGATCGCCCGCAATCGTCGAAAAGCCCGCGATCGGCGAGTTGCAGTGGCCGTTGAGCACCCACAGCACCTCGCGCTCGGCATCCGCAGAGGCGTGCGCGGAGGGATCGTCGATCGATGCGAGGATTTGCCTTGTCTGCCAGTCCTGCGCGGCACATTCGACCGCGACGATGCCCTGGCCCGCCGCCGGCAGCATCTCCGCCGCGGTAAACTCGTAGGCGATGCGTTGCGAAAGGCCGACGCGGTCAAGACCCGACCGCGCCATGATCAGCGCATCCGCAGGACCGACCGCGCCGCCATCCGGCAGGCGCTGCTTCTCACCATTGTCGAGTTTTCGCACGCGCGTGTCCGCGGCGCCGCGGAAGTGGATGATCTCGACGTCGGGGAATAGCCGCCGCGCATAGGCGGCACGGCGCACGGCGTTGGTGCCGACTTTAAAGCCCTTGCCGCCCGACTGGCGCAGCGCCTCGACCGTCACGCCGTCACGCAGCACCAGCGCGTCATTGGGGGGATCGCGCGACAGCGTCGCACCGATCACGAGGCCCGGCGTGTCTTCGTTGCCGGGCATGTCCTTCAGCGAATGCATCGCCGCATGGAGTTCGCCCGACAGCACGGAGGCGCGGATCTGCGCCACGAAGGCACCGCCCTTGCCGCCATGGGGCAACAGCTTGCTGGTCTGGTCGAGATCGCCAGTGGTGTCGAACTTGACGATCTCGACGTCGAGATCGGGCATGACAGCGATCAGGCGGCGCGCGATCTCTTCCGTCTGTGCCAGCGCCATCGCACTCTTGCGTGTGCCGATCTTGAGTCGCGTAGCCAAGCCGTGTGCTCCTTCTCGATGCGCGGATTTACCGCGCATCCTCCAATATCATGTCGGAAGCCTTTTCGGCGATCATGATGATCGGCGCATTGGTGTTTCCCGACACGAGGTCCGGCATGATCGAGCCGTCGACCACGCGAAGGCCTTCGAGCCCCCTCACCTTCAGCCGCTGGTCGACCACCGCCAGCGCATCATTGCCCATACGACAGGTCGAGGTCGGATGGTAGATGGTGCTGCCCCGCTCACGGCAATAATCCAGCAGCTCGGCATCCGTGGATACCTTCGCCCCGGGATCGTACTCGTTGACCACGAACGGCTTCATCGCCGGCGCATGCAATATCTTGCGCAGGATCTTCAGAGCTTCGACATTGGTGGTGCGGTCGGTCTCTGTCGACATGTAGTTGATGCGGATCTCGGGCGGCACGGTCGGGTCGGCGCTTCTGATGCGCAAGGTCCCCCGGCTTTCGGGACGGAGCTGGCACACCGACGCCGTGAAGCCGGAAAAATCATGCAGCTTCTCGCCCATCTTGTCGGTCGAGAACGGCAGGAAATGGACCTGGATGTCGGGCGAGGCCAGCCGCGGACTGGTCTTGAAGAACGCGCCCGCCGTGCCGGCCGCGATCGTCAGCCAACCCTTCCGGAACAGCGCATAGCGCGCGCCGGCCATCGTGCGGCGGAGCGGGTGATTGACGGTGTCGTTCAGCGTGATCTTCTGCGAGCAGCGCATCACGATGCGGACCTGCATGTGGTCCTGGAGGTCGTGACCGACGCCCGGCGCGTCCAGCACGATGTCGATGCCGTGCTTGCGCAGGAGGTCGGCGGGACCGACGCCGGAGAGCTGGAGCAGCTGCGGCGAGTTGTAGGCGCCGCTCGACAGCACGACCTCCCTGCGCGCGCGGGCGCGGCGCACCGTCGCGCCCTGACGGTATTCGACGCCGACCGCGCGGCGCCCCTCGAACAGCACGCGCTGGCCGAGCGCGCCGGTTTCGATCTTGAGATTGCCGCGCGTCTTGGCGGGGCCGAGATAGGCCACCGCCGTCGAGGCGCGGCGGCCGTTGCGCGTCGTGGTCTGGAATAGGCCGACGCCTTCCTGTGTGGCGCCGTTGAAATCAGGATTGTAGGGCAAGCCTTTTTCGACCGCCGCGTCGATAAAGGCCTTCGACAGCGGGTCGGTCACGACCATGTTGGACACCGGCAGCGGGCCGCCGCTGCCGTGATATTGATCGGCGCCACGCGACTGGTTCTCGGCCTTCTTGAAATAGGGCAGCACGTCGTCATAGCCCCAGCCGGTGTTGCCGCGCTGGCGCCAGCGGTCATAGTCCTCATGCTGGCCGCGGACATAGAGCAGGCCGTTGATCGAGCTCGATCCCCCCAACGTCTTGCCGCGCGGCTGGAACACCTGGCGCCCCTTCAGCTCGGGCTCCGGCTCGGTCTGGTACATCCAGTTGACGGTCTTTTCCTTGAACAGCTTTCCGTAGCCGAGCGGCACGTGGATCCAGATGTTGGAATCCTTCGGGCCTGCTTCAAGCAGCAAGACGCTATGCTTGCCGTTCGCCGACAGCCGGTTGGCGAGAACGCAGCCGGCGGAGCCGGCACCGACGATGATGTAGTCGAATTCAGGATCGGAGGGCGTGAGGGAGGAAGTTGCGTTCATGCGCTACTGTTCTTTTTGTTGGTGTGGGCGTTTCCGTTTCGTCACTTAGCACGATCATGCAGCGACGCGCAGCGCCTCGACCAGCGACTTGAACGCACGGGCGTATTCCGCCCCTGCCCTTGCGATATCCGCGCGCCCGGCGCAGGCGACCGCGGCCTCCGTCACCGCGCCGAGCAGCAGCCGGGCCAGCGGCTCGACCGGCTGCCGTGCGATCAACCCGGCCTCCATGGCCGCCGCAATCGCACGCGGCAGCTTGCCGCCGAAATGTTTGGCGTCGATCTCGCGCCAGCGCTCCCAGCCGAGCACGGCCGGGCCGTCGCGCAGGATGATCTGGCCGGTCGGGCCCTTGGCGGTCGCCGCGAAATAATGCTGAGTGCCGGCGACCATCGCGGCGAGCACATCCTTTTCGGCGCGCGCGGCGCTGTCGATCTCGGCGACCAGATCGCGCGAGACCTGGTCGAACACCGCTTCGAACACCGCCTCCTTGGTCCTGAAGTGATGATAGACCGCGCCCTTGGCGACGCCGGCGGATTCGGCGATCTCGTCCATCGTCGTCGCGGCAAATCCTTGTGCTCCCAACAAGCGGCGCGCCGCCGTCAGGATCGCCTCCGAAGTCGCTGCCCGCCGCTCCGCCTGTTTCGCCATGAGTCTCGTCTAATCGAATTCGGCACAGGCGGCCAGTTGACTTTTCGACTACCAGTCGGTATTTACCGACTATCAGTCGGTTATTCGTGAGGTGTGCCATGCCGAGCCGTGACGTCGTCGAAGCTTTTGCCAAGCGATTGGAGACCGGGGATTTTATCGGCGCGATCGAGCAGTTCTATACGCCCGAGGCCGCGACCTACGAGAACAACGCAGCACCAACGGTCGGCCGCGACAAGCTCGCCGCCAAGGAGCGCGGCGTGCTGGCGGCCTCCAGGGAGGTCAAGGCGGTCCGCATCGGGCCAAGCCTGATCGAGGGCGACCATGTCGCGACGCGCTGGAGTTTCAGCTTCACCAGCGCCGAAGGCATCATCCGAACGTTGGATGAGATCGCATGGCAGACGTGGCGGGGCGATCAGTTGATCGAAGAACGGTTTTATTACGACCCGAAGCAGCTGGGGCACTGACCAGGACGCTGCACTTGCAGGCGTCCGATCAGACTTCACGTCGGACGATCAGGCGCGATCATCGCGTCCGCGAGCTTGCGCATCAAACGCACCAGGTCCTCGACATCCTGATCGTTCCAGGTCGCAAACATCGCCGCGACAATCCGTTCGCGTGCCCTGTCGATCGCGTCCGTCATGGCTTTCCCGCTCGGGGTGATTGTGGCCTCACTGACGCGGCGATCCGCTTCGCTGGCGCGGCGCTTGATCAAGCCTAGACTTTTCAGCTTCGCGACCTGCCGGCTGACCGTCGTGTAGTCCCGTCCCATGCGATCGGCGAGATCGACGACGCCGATCGGACCACGCCGCTCGATGCCCACGAGCAGCGGAAACAGCGCGCGATCGAGCGATATGCCCGCTTCGCGAATCATCATGTCGTCGCCCTGCCGGCGATTCATGACACTGGCGATGTCGATCAACGCTTCGTGAAGAGAGCGCACCTGTTTTTTAATATGTGTATTTTGCACCCTTCTTGACATCCCGATTGCCCTCTGCTTAATGCGTGCATATTACACATATTGAGGGTGCCATGACAAAGCAATTCAAGGCGGATGTTCTGATATGCGGAGCAGGCGCGGCGGGCCTTACGCTCGCTATCGATCTCGCCCGGCGGGGCATATCCTTTCGGCTGATCGAGAAGAGCGACGGTCCGTTTCACGGGTCTCGCGGCAAGGGAATCCAGCCCCGAACCCAGGAGATTTTCGAGGACCTCGGCATCATCGATCGTATCGTTGCGGCCGGCGGTCTCTACCCGCCACAGCGGAAATATCGGGACGATGGCAGCTTCATCGAGTCGGAGGTTTCTGAGCAAACCGCCCCGACACCCGCAGAGCCCTACCACATGGCGCTAATGATCCCGCAATTTCTGACCGAGAGCGTGATGCGCGAACGCCTGCTCGAATTTGGCGGGCGGGTGGAATTCGGCTGCGAATTGGTGGGCTTGGAGCAGGATCAGGACGGCGCGACTGCGCGTCTGTCAGGCCCGGTCGGTGAGGAGACGGTGCGGGTGCGTTACCTCGTCGGCGCCGATGGAGGCCGCAGCTTCGTCCGTCACGCTCTCGATATCGGTTTTCAAGGCAAGACGCTTGGCGTGCGTGCCGTCGTCGCCGATATTGTCCTGACGGGGCTGGACCGCACGGCGTGGCACCGCTTCAACGATGGTGCAATGGATCGCCAGATCGCGCTGTGTCCACTGGCCGGGACGGAGCTCTTCCAGTTGCAGGCACCGGTTCCGCTCGAAGGCGAAGTCGATCTGTCGGCCGACGGGCTATCAGCGATGGTCGCCGAGCGCACGGGGCGCAACGATATCCGCATCCGGCGCGTGCACTGGGCGTCGGCCTATCAGATGAACGCGCGCCTCGCCGATCGATACAGGGACGGCCGTGCATTTCTGATTGGCGATGCGGCTCACATTCATCCGCCGACAGGTGGACAAGGCTTCAACACCAGCGTGCAGGATGCCTACAACCTCGGCTGGAAGCTCGCGGCGGTCATCCGTGGCGCTTCCGCAACTCTGCTCGACAGCTATGAGAGAGAACGTCGACCCGTCGCCGCAAGCATGCTCGGCCTTGCCACCGTATTGCTGGAAGCCGCCAAACGCGGCGATATGAGACGCGGCCGTGAGGTGCAGCAACTCGACATCGGCTATCCCGGATCACCGCTGACGCTGGAAATACCGGGACGTCTGGAAGGTCCCCGCGGGGGAAACCGTGCACCGGATGCGCCGCTACGCGGGGCCGCCGGACAGCCCATACGCTTGTTCGGGTTGCTCAAGGGGCCGCATTGGACGCTGCTTGGCTATCAGGTGAAACGCAAAGCGCTATCGGCGTGCAATGGACTGCACATCCACTGCATCGGTCCAGGTGCGGAGCTCGTCGACGAAAGCGAGCACTTTCGCGCGGCATATTCCGTGTCGCCGGGGGATTGGGTGCTGGTGCGTCCTGACGGCTACATTGCCGCCCTCGTAGACTTCCGGCAGATCGATAGGCTCACGCATTTCCTGGCCGAACAGGGTCTCGCCTGATTCAAGGCCGCTTGGACTTAGGATGAGACGTCGGGCCGCAAGTCCGCTTGCGGGCCCGACAAGATCCTCTGACCCGCTCCGCGACAGGGGTGGAGCGCGCCCTGGTCGCGGCGCGAGTTCAAGAGCACCCGCTCTCGGCTGAGCGTTACCGCCGCGCATTTGTATCGATTTGTTATCGATACTCCGTGACGAACACGCAGAAGTGGTCGCGGTGATCGTCGCAAGCTCGGATAATTCATAGTTCGTCAAAGGTTTGCAGCGAATTCTCCGGGTCGGGCCGGACAACCGGCCCATGCTGCTAGGCTCTGCAATGCGGACTCAAACGACCAGCTATTTCGCGCGGCTGTTCGCCGGCGATCTGTCGGCCTTTGGCGGTCCTGCAACCGACGAAGCCGTCGCCGGCCATATCCGCGCCGAACAGATGTCGCTGGTGCTCGGTTATTCGGTCGGCATCATGCTGGCGAACGCCTGCAATGCTGCCGTACTCGCTGTTGCGCTGTGGCATTCGCCCGACTGGAAGTTTGCGCTGGCCTGGGCCAGCGTCGTGGCCGGCGCAGCGATCGCATTCGGCCTGCAGTCGCACGCCTCACGCCGCATCACCAAACCGCAATTCGTGTCGCGCCGGGCAATGCATCGGCTGGTGCGCAACGCTTTCGTGCTTGGCGCCGCCTGGGGCATCGTCCCGGTCGCCTTCTTCGCCGACGCAGCGACCGGCGGCCAGCTCGTCATTACCTGCCTTTGCTCGGGCATGCTGGCCGGCGGCGCGCTGGCCTTCGCCACGATCCCGATTGCGGCGATCGCTTTTACAACACCGATCTTCATCGGCATCGCGATCTGCCTCGGCCGGGACGGTGATCCCGCCTATATGCTGATGGCCGTCCTGGTGGTGGTGTACGGGAGCGTGCTGCTGCGTGCGGTATTCGTCAATTCGCTGGCGTTCGCACGGCGCGTGATGCGGCAGCTCGAGGCAGAGCGCACGGTGCGGCAGGACCCTCTGACCCATCTGCCCAATCGGGTCGCCTTCAACGAAACGCTCGATGCTGCCTTGAAGCGGCTCGCCCTGTCCGGCGAGGAATTCGCGGTGCTTCTGCTCGATCTCGATCGCTTCAAGGAGGTCAACGACAAGTTCGGCCATCCCGCCGGCGACGAATTTTTGGTCCAGATCGCAAGCCGGCTGCAACGCTGCACCCGCGCGGCCGAGTATGTCGCACGCATCGGCGGCGACGAATTCGCGCTGGTGATGGCCAATCTGGCACGGCCGGAGGATGCGCTCGAGATCGCCGAGCGCTTCATCGCGGCGTTCGACGAACCGTTCCAGATCGAGGGCCGCCAGGTCGTCGGCGTGACCAGCGTCGGCATCGTGCTCGCTCCGCGGGACGGCAACACACCGCTTGACGTCATGAAGAATGCCGATGCCGCGCTGTACCGTGCCAAGAAAGCGGGCCCCGGCACAGTGTGTTTCTTCGAGGCCAGTGACGACAGGGTATCCCGCGACCGCAAGGCGTTGCAATCGGATCTGGAAGGCGCCATCGCCAGGGACGAGCTGTTCCTGGTGTTCCAGCCGTTCCTCGACCTCGGCGACAACCGCATCACCGGCTTCGAGGCGCTGCTGCGCTGGCAACATCCCCAGCGCGGACTGGTGCCGCCGAGCGAATTCATACCGATCGCGGAGGAGACCGGGCTGATTCATGAGATCGGCGAATGGGTCGTCCGCCGCGCCTGCGCGACGGTTGCCGAGTGGCCCGAGGAGATCAGGGTCGCCGTCAATTTTTCGGCCGCGCAGTTTCACAACACAGCCATCCTCCAGATCATCGTGCAGGCGCTTGCGGACGCGAAGATCGCGCCGCACCGGCTCGAGATCGAGATCACCGAATCGATGCTGCTGTCGAAATACGGCTCGGCCGCCTCGGTCCTGAACACGCTGCTGAAGCTCGGCGTCACGGTTGCGCTCGACGATTTCGGCACCGGCTTCTCCTCGCTGACTTACCTGCGCAAGCTGCCGTTCAGCCGCATCAAGATCGACCAATCCTTCATCCGCGACATGCTGGTGCAGCCGGACTGCGCCGCAATCGTGAAGTCGGTCATCGGCCTCGCGCGCGACCTGCGCATCGACGTGGTCGCCGAAGGGGTCGAGACCGCGGACCAGCTCGAATATCTGCGCCAGATCAGTTGCGACGAGGTGCAGGGTTATCTGATCAGCCGGCCGGTGTCGGCCGAGCACGTTCCGGCGCTGCTGGATCCGAAGAAGCTTCGGGCGAGTTACGCGGCGTAGCGCGCGTTAGGAGCGGGATTAGTGCTGCGACGGAGAAGGTGCGCTCCCTCTCCCGCTTGCGGGAGAGGGTTAGGGAGAGGGTGTTTCCGAAACGGGACAATCCCCAAGCGGAGAGAGCCCTCACCCGGCCTGCGCGCCGACCTCTCCCGCTTGCGGGCGAGGTGGAGCCCGTGGCGCCTTCCATTCCGCCAGTTGGATCCCGCTGCAATTCCGTCAAATCGCATCCGCGCGCAACAGCGTGTCTATGGTGATCGTCCCTCGCGCGCGGGAGACGCAGGCGCAGATCTTCTGGTTGCTCTCCTTCTGATGGTCGCTGAAGAACACGTCGCGATGGTCGATCTCGCCGTCGACCTCGACGATGTCGATGGCGCACAGGCCGCATTCGCCGCGCTTACAGTCGTACATCACGTCGTGGCCGCTGGCATTGAGCACATCAAGCATCGATCGCTCGCGCGGGATCTCCAGCTCGACATTGGAGCCCTTCAAGCGCACGCGAAATGTCTCGGTCGGCAGCGTGCCGCTGGAGCCGAACGTCTCGTAGCGGAGATCGGGAAGCGGGTGGCCGGCACCGGTCCAGGCGTGGCGCGCGGCATCCAGCATCCGCATCGGGCCGCAGAACAGCGCCAGCGTGCCCGGCGCCAATGACGCAAACAGCGCGTCGAGATCGAGCCGGCGGCCTTCGTTGCTGGCATGAACCACCAGACGATCACCAAGCAGACTTGCAAGATCGTCGAGATAGGCAGCGTCGTTGCGCGAACTCACGGCATAGTGCAGCACCACATCGGCGCCGCGCCGCGCCAGCGCCTGCGCGGCGCCGAGGATCGGCGTGATGCCGATGCCGCCGGCGATCAGACAGTAGTTTTGGCGCGCCCAGTCGACCGCGAGCAGCGAGGCGGGCGTCGTGATGTCGAGCCGCGCGCCCGGCTGCAATGACCACATATAGCGCGAGCCGCCGCGCGAATCCTCGGCGCGGCGCACCGCGATCTTCAAGCCGCGCGGCGCGGCCTCGCCGACCAGTGAATAGGACCGCGTCTCGGGCTGCCCGTCGATGGTGACGCTGACATTGACGTGGCTGCCGACCGGATAAGCGGCGCCGTCGAACCGGTCCGGCAGGATCAGGAATTCGCGGATGCCCGGCGCGAGATCGCGCGTCGAGACGAGCGTCGCCGGAATCCAGGTTTCGATGAAGCGCATGGTGACTGCCCTCAATCGGTTGCGGTCTTGATCAGCGCGAGCGCCGGCAGGAGGTCGAGATGGGTCCGGTTGCGCAGCGCAAGCCGCAAATTGCGCACCGCGAGCCGCGCATGCTCGCGCATGATCGCCTCGGCGCGGGCGCCTTCGCGATTCTCGATCGCGTCGATCACGACGCGGTGGTGCTCCTGCCCGATGATCAGGATCTGCTGCGCCTCGGGCAGTGCCGACTGTGCCATCACAAAACCGCTCGGGGATGCAAACGGCAGCGCCGAGGCGCGATCGATCTGCCGGATCAACGGCGGGCTGCGCGACAGTTCCGTCAGCAGCGCATGGAAGCGCGCATTCAGCGTGACATAGGACGAGAATGCATCGACCGAGATCGGGACCTGGCGCAGCAACTCGTCGATCGCGGCCAGGCATTCCTTCAGTGGCTCGAGCTCGCGCGCGGACACGCCGCGCTCGGCGGCAAAGCGTACGGCGAGCCCTTCCAGCGTGCCGCGCAGCTCGATGGAATCGGAGATGTCGCGCTCCGAAAACGCCTTCACCATGAAGCCGCCGGACGGGATCGCCTCCAACAGGCCCTCCTCCTCCAGCCGCACCAGCGCCATGCGCACCGGGGTACGCGAGGCGCCGGTCGTCTCGACCGCCTGCAGTTCGGAGATGCGTTCGCCCGGGCGCAACGCGCCCGACAGAAGCTGGTCGCGCAGCGTGAGCTGCGCCTTTACGGTCTGCGAGACGGAGCGGTCGACCTCACGCTCGGCCATACGCTTACTCCGCGGCCTGGAGGTGCTGCGGCGGGTTTTCCTTCGCCACCATCCTGTCGATCAGCTTACGCGTCCACATCGCGCCGGCGTCGATGTTGAGGTTGTAGAAGATGCGATCGGGGTTCTCGTCCATCGCGCGCTGCTGCGCCTCGAGGATCAGCTCGTCCTCGTGGAAGATGCCGGAGACGCCTTCGCGGATCTCGGTGGTGATGCGCTGCTCGCCGAGCTGATAGTTGCGCACGAACGCCCAGAAATAGTGGCAGGTCTTCTCGGTCTCGGGCGTGATGGTGTTGAGCACGAAGCCGTTGACGCCTTGCGAGCGGTCGCCTTCCGGCGCGCCGGTGCCGGTCGGTGCCACGCCGACGTCGATCGCGATCGTGCACGGCGCTTCGAAGCGGATGATCTGCCAGCGGTCGACGAGACCGGACTTGCCGGGTTGCTTGCCGAGTTGCTTGGCCCAGAACGGCGGCGCCTCGATGCCGCGCATCCAGCGCGTCACCGTCACCGTCTTCTCGCCATGGGTGACATCGAACGGCGCCTCTGCGACCGCCTCGTTGCCGATGGACGAGCCGTGCACGAAAGTCTCGTGGGTGAGGTCCATGAGATTGTCGAGCACGAGGCGGTAGTCGCAATTGACGTGGATGGTCTTGCCGTCTCCGGCCCAGGCCGGGTCGTGATTCCAGTGCATGTCGGGCACCAGCGTGGGATCGGCCAGCGCGGGATCGCCCATCCAGAGCCAGATGTAGCGGTGACGTTCGACCACAGGATAGGCGCGGACGCAGGCCGACGGGTTGATGGTTTCCTGCGAAGGCATGAAGGTACAGCGGCCCTGCGCATTGTATTTCAAGCCGTGATAGCCGCAGACGACGGTGTCGCCTTCGAGCCGGCCCTTGGAGAGCGGCACCAGGCGATGCCAGCAGGCATCCTCCAGCGCGGCCACCGAGCCATCGGCCTTGCGGTACATCACGACATGCTTGCCGCAGATCGTCCGCGGCAGCAGCGCCGGCTTCACGTCGGCGTCCCAGGCGGCGACGTACCACGCGTTCATCGGGAAGGGTTTTGTCACCGGTCTCGCTCCCAAGGCTGTTGAATACGTTATGTATACAATATCGCAGGGACGAAATCGTTCAAGGGCGAAACAGCGTACCTAAATACCCTTTTTCTCTTTAACGGTATACAGAGCCAGGAAACTACAGGAATAGGTGCTGCGCACGAGCCTGCGTGGCACGGCAAGGACGTGGATGGCCGGGATAAGGCCCGGCCATGTCGTGCGACAATCGCCGCTGCTGAAGCACCATCTCCGAAGGAGGTAAGACCGGCGCTTGTCCTACGCCTTTTGCGCTCCGAACACCTTCGCCAACGCCGCCTGAGCCTCTTCCTGGATCCGCCGCAGATGCTCGGTGCTGCGAAAACTTTCCGCGTAGATCTTGTAGACGTCCTCGGTGCCCGACGGCCTCGCGGCGAACCAGCCGAAATCGGTTTCGACCTTGATGCCGCCGAAGGGCTGGCCGTTGCCGGGCGCCTTGCTCAGGGTCGCACGGACTGGATCACCGGCGAGATCCTTCAGGCCGAGCTGCTCGGGCGTGACGGACTTCAGGATGTTTTTCTGCGGCGTGGTGGCGGCGACGTCGATACGCGCGTAATGGGGCACGCCCAGCTCGGCGGTGAGGTCGTTGAAGAGCTGGCTCGGATCGCGGCCGGTCTTCGCCATGATCTCGGCGGCGAGCAGGCCGAGGATGATGCCGTCCTTGTCGGTGGTCCACACCGTGTCGTCGCGGCGCAGGAACGAGGCCCCTGCACTCTCCTCGCCGCCAAAGCCGAAGCCGCCCGTGAGGAGCCCGTCGACGAACCATTTGAAGCCGACCGGCGTCTCGACCAGCTTGCGGCCGAGCTTCTTGGCAACGCGGTTGATGATCGAGCTCGACACCACGGTCTTGCCGATCGCGGCGTCCTTGCCCCAGTTCGGGCGGTGCGCGAACAGGTAAGAAATCGCGGTCGCGAGATAGTGGTTCGGATTCATCAGGCCGCCGGTGCGCGTCACAATGCCGTGCCGATCGGCATCGGTGTCGTTGGCAAAGGCGACGTCGAAGCGGTCGCGCATCGCGATCAGGCTGGCCATTGCGTAAGGTGAGGAGCAATCCATGCGGATCTTGCCGTCCCAGTCCACCGTCATGAAGCGGAAGGTCGGATCGATCGCCTCGTTCACCACGCTCGCCTTCAGGCCGTAGCGCTCGATGATCGGATGCCAGTAATGCACGGCGGCGCCGCCGAGTGGATCGATGCCGATATTGATGCCGGCGGATTTGACGAGGTCGAGATCGACCACGTTGCCGAGATCGGCGACGTAGGGCGTAATGAAGTCGTAGGCGTGGACGTTCGCAGCCTTGCGCGCCCTGGCGTAGTCGATGCGGTTCACGCCCTTGAGGGCCATCGGCGAGATAGCCATTGGCGCGCTTCTCGACCACGGAGGTCGCGTCGGTGTCGGCCGGCCCACCATGCGGCGGATTGTACTTGTAGCCGCCGTCCTCCGGCGGATTATGTGACGGCGTGACGACGACGCCGTCGGCGAGGCCGGAGGTGCGGCCCTTGTTGTAGGTCAGGATCGCGTGCGAGATCACCGGCGTCGGCGTGTAGCCGCCGTCCTTGTCGATCATGATGTCGACGCCGTTGGCCGCGAACACCTCGACGGCGCTGACCAGCGCCGGCTCGGCCAGCGCATGGGTGTCGATGCCGATGAACAGCGGACCGGTCAGCCCCTTTTCTCGTCGATAATCACAAATCGCCTGCGTCGTCGCGAGGATATGGCCCTCGTTGAAGCTGTTCTTGAACGAGGTGCCGCGATGGCCGGAGGTGCCGAACGCCACCCGCTGCGCGGGATCGGCGACATCAGGCTTGCCAGCGAAATAGGCCGTCACCAGCCGCGGAATGTTGGTGAGCGCGTCCGGCGAGGCCTGCTTGCCCGCCGCGGGATGAACATCAGCCACTGAATATACCTCGTCCTGTCGTAGAAATTGCGGAATACCATAGCATCGGCCGGGCGCCCGCCAAGGGCACAACACGCGCGGCGGGGCGGCCGTTCCTGAGATCATGCTATGGTCTTTCGATCGGGGCTTTTCGAGTCGGGGCATGACGCTGTTTCAGAGGCTCTTGGTTGTTCTGATTGCCTGGCTTGCGACGGCCGGCATCGTGGCCGATGCGATGGCCGCGGAGTTCTACACCGAGGATTTGCGCATCCCCATGGCGGAGGCCGGGTCGCAGGGGCTGGAGGCATTCCTGGTTCGGCCGGCCGGGACCAAACGCTATCCGCTCGCGCTGCTCAGCCACGGCTCGCCGCGCAGTTTTGACGATCACGCGATGATGTCCGCGCACAAATATTACGGCATCGCTCTGGAATATGCCCGGCGCGGCTTTGCCGCGCTGATCGTGATGCGGCGCGGCTACGGCACCTCGCCGGGCGGCCGCGTCGACAGCGTCGGCGGTTGCACCAATGCCGCTTACCTGCCGGCGGCAGCGATCGCGGTGGCGGATTTGCGCGCGGCGATCGATGCGATGGCGCACAGGGCCGACGTGACGACGTCGGGCATGATCGCGGTCGGCCATTCCGCCGGCGGGCTCGCCACCGTCGCCCTGACCGCGCAGGCGCCGGCCGGCCTCGTCGCCGCGATCAGCTTTGCCGGCGGCCGCGGCTCGCGCGATGACGACGACGTCTGCAATCCCGATGGGCTGGTGCAGGCCTTCGCCACCTTCGGCAAGACCTCACGCGTGCCGATGCTGTGGGTCTATGCCACCAATGATTCCTTCTTCGGTCCCGATCTCGCGCACCGCCTCCATGACGGATTTCGCGCCGCCGGCGGCAACGCGAAATTCAGTGCGGCGCCGCCTTACGGCGACGATGGCCATTATCTCTATTCGGTGGTGGGCCGCCCGCAATGGACGCCGTATCTCGACGCCTTCCTGCGCGAGCGCTCCCTCGGCCATGATATCCTGAGCCCGCCCGATCCGCTGCCGCCGCCCGGCCAGCTCAATGAGGCCGCGCGCGCCGAATTCTCGCGCTATCTCGCCAGCACCATGCCGCACAAGGCTTTTGCGGTGTCGCCGAACGGCGGTTACGGCTGGCGTTCGGGGCGTGACACGACCGATGACGCCCAGCGCGATTCGCTTGGCGCCTGCATGAAATGGTCGCCCATCTGCGCGCTCTATGCGATCGACGACAAATTGGCCGGCGGTGCTCAAAGCACATCAACCGACCAGAGCTCGCGGTCGCGATAGCCTCATTACACCGTTGGCCGCTCGCGCCTTCCGAGCCGAGCCGCACCCCGGGCCGCCGGAAAATCGGTTGTTAACTCGAAGCATATAGTACGTGCTCCATGCTGCGGGATCGAACACGCATCAACGCCCGCGCGACGTGGAAACACGTTGCGATCGCTGTGCTTTGGTTGGCATCCACCTCCGTGCACGCTCAGGACAGCGCTCTGAACGACGCGGAACCGACGTTGGCGACTGGCGGTCACAATGCAGATCTCGGCGCTGGCGAGACGCCGACGTCGCGGGCGGCGATCCGAAAAATTATCGAAAGAGAAACGGCCAGGACCAATCTGCCCGCCGACATAGCGGAAGCCGTCGTGTTCGTTGAAAGCGGATACAATCCGGGCACCATCGGCACAGTCGGCGAGATCGGCCTCATGCAGATTCGGCCCGAAACGGCGGCGATGCTCGGATTCCGGGGAAATAACGCAGAGCTCGCAGAGCCCGACATCAACATCCACTACGGCGTTCTCTATCTGAACCGCGCATGGCGCCTGGCAGGCGGGGACCTTTGCCGTGCCCTGATGAAATATCGAGCGGGTCATGACGAGGAGTCCATGACTCCGCGCTCGCAGGTCTATTGTAATCGTGCCCGCAATCGTCTTGTCTCCATGAACTCGACGACGGTGGGACACCAAGCTGCGACCGTCCCAGATGTAGCACCCGCGCCAAATACGGCGCCCACCGTCTCGAAGTCAGCGCGCAATCAAAAGGGACCGGCACAGCCGAAGGACGTTTACGCGCGTTACCGTCAAGGCACGGCCGTAGCGAGCAGAGCATATTGGGCAGCACAGGAAGCCCGGGTCCGCCTCATCAAGGCCCGCGTCGAAGCCAAGTGGAAACGGGTCGCATCACGTCAATAGAATTGCCTGTCTTGAGACGAGCAGCGGTTGGACGAACAACATTTTTGAAACTGAACCTGAATAGAGATCATGCACAATAGTTTGAGAGTTTGCAATCGTCGCTACCGGCGCCGTGGCGCTGTCGGCCTTTCTTGCCATTCGGTTCCTCGTCGGTTTCAGTGGCTGAACCCAATGGCGCAGCCGGCACCATTTTGTGCTGCGCTTGCGTCTAGAGCCGCTCGCTGAGAGCAAGCTTGTAACCGATGCCGGTGACGGTTAGTGATGACAGGCGTGCCGCTGCCGACGAGCTTGCGGCGCAGCCTCGCCACCAGGGCATCGACGGTGCGGATGTCGACCTCGGCCTGGCGGTTGCTAACGACCTCGATCAGATAGTCGCGGCTGAGCGGCCTGCCGTCGGCACCGACGAGCGCCGCGAGCAGGTCGAATTCGGCGCGCGTCAGCGCCACCGGCTTGCCGTCACTGCCGAGCAGCTCGCGCCGTGTCAGGTCGATGATCCAGTCGCCGAAGGCGATCGAATTGTGGTTGCGCGCCGCCTTACGGTCGATCGAGCGCCGCCGCAGCACACTGCGTGCGCGCGCGAGCAGGTCTCGCAAATTGATCGGCTTGGTGACGTAATGGTCGCCCGCGATCTCGAGGCCGAGGATACGATCGACGTCGGTGTCGCGGCGCGTCACGAAGATGATGCCCGCGTTGCTGGTCGCCTGGATCTCCTTGGCGAGATCGAAGCCGTCGCCATCAGGCAACTGCACGTCGAGGAAGACGAGATCGGTCCGCGCCCGCAGCGCCTGGCGGCACTCCGCGCAGGAGCCTGCGCCGACGACGTCAAAATTGTTCTCGCTGAAATAGCCGACCAGCATCGTCCGCGTCACCGGATCGTCTTCGACGACGATCAGCCGCTCGCGGCCACCGGGACGCAATTCCCGAAGTGCGGAATCAGCCACGATCTTGGATGTCCTGTGTGCTTGCGAATCGACCTGGAAGCTCAGGTCGCCGGGCGATGCGCCGTCCTGTGAACGTACATTCACGTGTTGTTCGAGCCCCCATTGCCGCCGGAATACTAGGCGTGTTGTGACGCCCAAACAATATTGGTCACGATCTTGACGCATTAAGTATGAATTGGCCCACAATTCCCATCCCGCGCATCATGTGCGGGATGCCGCAGGTACAAGCGGCAGTTGTGCGGGACCTTGGCGCTGAACGTCTCTCTCCCCGGCGGCCGGCTGCAGCTTGCCCCGCCAACAGCTTCAAATCTACTGTACGCTCCGAAATTCTGCACCTGGAGTAGATGCCATGGAAGTCATCCTGCTCGGCACCGGCGGCCCGCGTCCCGACCCGCGCCGCATGGCGACGACCACGCTGATCAGGCTCGGTGAGGAAAACATCCTGATCGATGCAGGCCGCGGCGTCATGGTGCAGCTCAGCAAGGCGGGTGTGCCGCTTGGCTCCATCAGCACGGTCTTTCTCACCCATCACCATTTCGACCACATCGGCGACCTCTACGACGTGATGCTCAATTCATGGATGCATGGGCGCAAGGACGATTTGCGCATCTACGGGCCGCCGGATACCGAACGGCTCGTCGATACGCTGGTCACGCAGGTCTACGACAAGGACATCACCTGGCGGGATCAGGGCGAGCCGAGCTTCGGCGGCTGGAAACCGGTCGTCGCGAGGGACATCATACCGGGCCCCGTTCTCGATACCGGTCGCTGGAAGATCAGCGCCGAGCTCGTTTCGCATGGCGACGGTCTCGACATGCCGCCCGCCTTCCTCGCACGCTGGATGTGTCTCGGCTACCGCTTCGAGGCCGAGGGGAAGATCATTGCGATTTCCGGCGACACGGTGCCTTGCCCCGGTCTCGAGCGGTTGGCAGAGGGAGCCGACCTGCTGGTCCAGTGCTGCTTTCTCGCAACGCCGGAGATCAACAACGAGCACTTGCGCCGGCTTGCGAAATTCACCATCGCCTGCGGCGATACGGTCGGCAAGGTCGCGGCCAAGGCCGGCGTCAAGAAGCTCGCGCTGACCCATCACCGGCCGCGCACCGACGATTCCATGTTGAACGCACTGCTCGCGGACGTAAGGCGGGACTACGCAGGTCCCATCGTGCTCGGCGAGGACCTCGCGCGGATCGAGATCTAAGGGCTGTCGTCAACCCGCAGCGGGATACGCGCGGAGGCCACCCGACTTCAGGACGATCCGACGTCGATCCGGAATGACAATTGCTCTTCTGCGCCGGCTGCGATGTGCATCAGGCCCGGCTTGTCAGTGAATTCGCCATCGAAGCCGGCGGGAGTGGCATAGCCGCGCCAGGGCTCGATGCAGAGGAACGGCGCGCCCGATGGCTTCGACCAGACGCCAAGCTCGCGAAAGCCGCGCCACGACATGTTCAGCCAAGGCCCGCTCGACCCGCCCTGCCCCGCGGCATAGCCGACCGAATTGCTTGCGATCCGGTCGAAGATGATTGCATCGTCGATGAACAGGGATTCGGACAAGGGCAACACGGTGCCGTTGACGGGACTTGGCTCCGTCGCCGGGCGCAGCAAGCCGCCGTCGAGACGTCGGACGGGAGATGGCTCTGCGTTCGCGAAGGTCAGCGCGTAGCTCTCCTTCGCCACTCCCGGCTGAAGCGGCCAGTTGAACGCGGGATGGCCGCCGAGCGAGGCGGGCAATGTCTCCTTGCTGGAGTTGACGATCGTGAGTGAAAGATCAAGACCTGATTCATCGAGCGTATAGGTTGCCGTCAGGCGGAACGCGAAGGGATAAAGCGCGCGCGTCGTCTCGCTGTCTTCGAGCACCAGGACACAGCGACTTTCACCACGTTCCACCCACGCAAAGCGGCTGTCGCGAGCGAAGCCGTGCTGGGTCATTCGGTACGTCCTGCCCCGATGCCGCAATTCGTCATTGGCGAGACGCCCGACGATCGGAAACAGCAGCGGCGCATGGCGCGGCCAGGCCGGCGCCGCCTGCCAGACGAATTCGACGCCAGCATCGCTCGTCAGCGAACACATCTCGGCGCCTTGCGCCTTGATGGTCGCGGTGAGGCGGGCGCTGCGGATCGTGTGCGTGTCGTCGGTCATAATCGCCTGTTCCGATCATCGCGGTTCGCGCGACAATTTCTAAATGGTCGCGGAATGTGGGAGCGACACTCTGCTCAAGAGCGTTGATAGTCGTCTTCAATCCGGATGATGTCGTCTTCGCCGAGATAGCTTCCGGTCTGGACCTCGATCAGCTCCAGCATGATCTTGCCCGGGTTCTCCATCCGGTGCACCGCGCCCATCGGGATGTAGATCGACTCGTTCTCGTGCACCGTCTTGACGGTCTCGTTGACGGTGACGCGGGCGGCGCCGCGGACCACGATCCAGTGCTCGGCGCGATGATGGTGCTTCTGCAGCGACAGACGCCCGCCCGGCTTCACCACGATGCGCTTGACCTGATGGCGCTCGCCATTGTCGACCGACTGGTAGCTGCCCCAGGGCCGATGCACCCTAAGGTGCTCCTCGGTGACCTTCGGTACCACCGCCTTGAGCTTGGTCACGAGCCGCTTCAGGCCGTTGGCATCCTTCTGGCGCGAGACCAGCACCGCGTCCGCAGTCGCGACCACGACGAGATCGTCGACGCCTTCGAGCGCGACCAGCGCGGAATCGGTGGTGACGTTGCAGTTGCGGGAATCTTCGAACACGGCGCTGCCGTGCGAAGCATTGCCTTGCGCGTCCTTCTCGGACAATTCCCACACCGCGTGCCAGGAGCCGACGTCGGACCAGCCGCAGGACACCGGCACCACTGCTGCGCGCGCGGTCTTCTCCATCACCGCATAGTCGATCGAGATCGCCTTGGCCGCGCCGAACGCTTCGGGCTCCAGCGTCACGAAGCCGAGGTCGCGGCCGGCATTGGCGACGGCATTGGAGATCGCCTCCACGCTCGCCGCGTCAACCTTGCGGTATTCGTCGAGCAGCATGCTGGCCGGGAACATGAAGTTGCCGCTGTTCCAGAGATAGCCGGAATTGACGTAGTCGGCCGCCTTCACCGCGTCCGGCTTCTCGACGAAGCGCGCGACCGCGTGAACCGTGCCGGAGATCACCTCGCCCGGGCTGATATAGCCGTATTCGGTCGCCGGCCGCTCCGGCTTGACGCCGAAGGTGACGATCCGCCCGGTGCTCGCGGCGATCAGACCTTCGCGGCACGCCGCGACAAAGGCGGCATTGTCCTGCACCACATGGTCGGCGG
The DNA here is from genome assembly GCF_054056555.1 of Bradyrhizobium sp. LM2.9. Classification (NCBI taxonomy): domain Bacteria; kingdom Pseudomonadati; phylum Pseudomonadota; class Alphaproteobacteria; order Hyphomicrobiales; family Nitrobacteraceae; genus Bradyrhizobium; species Bradyrhizobium sp. LM2.9. The sequence goes on along the minus strand of NZ_JBSRYJ010000002.1, from coordinate 7,794,462 downwards.
CGAGCGCGAGCACGATGGCTTCACCGGCGCGGTTCTGCGCGAACACCGCGCCCGCGGCAATCGCGGGCCCGGAATCGCGCCGCATCGGCTCGAGGATCACGTCGGCCTCGATGCCGATCTCGGCGAGCTGCTCCAGCACCATGAAGCGATAGGAGGCATTGGTGATGACGATCGGGCGATCGAACAGCGAGGCCTCCGAGACGCGCGAAAGCGTGTCCTGAAAGGTCGAGCGCGTGCCGAACAGCGGCAGGAATTGCTTGGGGCGCACCTCGCGCGAAGCCGGCCACAGCCGCGTGCCGGCACCGCCGCACATGATCAGGGGGATAATGCGTTTGTCCATCGTCATTTCAAACCTTGAAGTGGTCCCGATACCAGGTGACAAAATTACGAACCCCGTGCGCAATCGGCGTTGACGGTGCAAAGCCGGTGTCGCGCATCAGATCCGAGCATCCGCGAACGTTTCCAAAACGTCTCCCGGCTGTGCCAGACTGGACGGGCGGAGGCAAGGCTTCGGGCATCAACGGGCTGCGTCCGCCGGAATTGCCATTGCAAGCCCCGCCATGACCACCAGATGGTCAACAGCCCAGCTGCACCCGTATGCCGCGGATATGCCTCGGCACCGGACAAACACCGCGATCAAGCGACTAGTATCGTCATAATTTCGTGGCTTCAGGCTGCTTTTCTTCCAGACCCATGCGCTGACTTGATTAATGCAAATCACGACTGCGTCGCATTAACGAATCATAACGGCATAGAATTGAAACTCTTCATCAACGGCCGCTTTCTCTCGCAAAAGCTGACCGGCGTTCAGCGTTATGCCGCCGAAATGGTCAAGGCGATCGATGCCTTGCTGGCGTCAGAGCACTCGCCTGCCTCGCTCAGGCAGGCCGAGTGGCAATTGCTCGCGCCAAGCGAGGCAAGCGAGGCAATCAATCTCACCCGGATCAAGTTCCGCAAAGTCGGACACTTGAGCGGCCATGCCTGGGACCAAATTGAACTTGCGCGCGCCGCCGCAGGCGGTCGCCTCATCAGTCTGGCCAATTCGGGGCCAGTCTTGCATCGTGATCACATCGTCGTCATCCATGATGCACAGATCTTCCGCAGGCCCGACTTCTTCAATTGGCGCTACTTGGCCGTTCATCGGACGATGGATCGGCTGCTCGCACGCCGGGCGACGATCGCTACCGTCTCGGCCTTTTCCCGCGAAGAACTGGCGGCAACGCTCCGTCTGTCGAAAGCGGGTATGCCGATATTCCCGAATAGCGCAGAACACTTCGCGGCGACAACGCCCGATCCCGGTATTCTCGCCCGGCTAGGGATTCAGCCTCGCAAATATTTTCTCTTTGTGGGCTCCAAAACCAAGAACAAAAACCTCTCCGTTGCAATCGAGGCAGCACGGCTGCTCGAACGAAACGACATTCCGCTGGTCATCGTTGGAGGCGATAACAGCAAGGTATTTCAAGATAATCTGGGTAAAAGCGATTCAGGCCTGCTTCTCGCTGGACGCCTGACCGATAGCGAGATTGCCGCTCTCTATGCGCACGCCCTGGCGTTCATTTTTCCCTCTCTTTATGAGGGCTTCGGTGTACCACCGCTTGAAGCCATGGTCTTCGGCTGCCCGGTCATAGCGTCAACGGCTGATGCGGTTATGGAAACGTGCGGCGAGGCCGCTGCTTATTTTTCCGCCACGGACGCGGGCGCGCTGAAGCAGCTTATGCTTGAAAGGCTAACAGTTGGCGCAATATCCGATCACGAGCGAAGAAAACAGCAAGATCGCCTCGCATTGTACTCGTGGCAAAAATCCGCAGGGGCACTGCTGGAATTTCTCGCGCGGCGCCACACTTAGCAACGCTGCTTAAGTTGGCAGAGTGCGCTCAAATTTTGAGCGCGGCGCTCTTGGGCAAAAGGTTGATTTGCGCAAGGGCTGACAACCAATCGTCGCAGGATTGGTTCCATCCGCGCGATTTGACTTTGACGAGCTTCAATTGTGCAAGCGCCTTGGCGCAACAAGACCACATCGCTGCCTAAATCTCGCTACGTATCGGATGGATTGTGGTCGCATCAGTTGATGCTCAGGTAAGGATGCATAATGTTCAGCTCGCCAACGCAATCCGCGGCAAGGCAGCCGTTGAAAGTGCTGCACGTCGCGGAAACGATCCGGGGCGGGATTGCGAGCTACCTGAACGAGTTGCATCCGCGGCAGCAAGCGAGCTTCGGCGCCGACAATGTGCATTATGTCGTGCCGTCAGATCATCGCCACGACCTCCCTGCAGTCGATGAGAGCCAGATCACAACGTTCGAGAGATCTGGCCGCAGCATCTCTGGCCTGTTCCAGATGTTGCGCGCGAGCATGCAGGCGCTCGACGCCCTCAAGCCGGACGTGGTGCATCTTCACTCGTCGTTTGCCGGGCTCGTTCTCCGTCCCGCGCTGGCAGCTCGTTCGGAAGGACCCCGCGTCGTCTATTGCCCGCACGGCTGGGCGTTCGCACGAGAGACCGGCCGCCTGAGCCATCTGGCGACGAAAGCGGCAGAGAAACTTCTGGCTCGCACATCGGACCGCATCATTTGCATTTCCGGCGACGAGTTCAATGAAGCAGTCCGCGCGGGAATTCCCGCTGACCGCCTCACCCTGGTGCACAATGGCATATCAAGGAGCCGCCCGTCGCCGGCGGCTGTTGCGGCAGACTGGACGACAAAGAAGGCTAAGGTGCTGTTCATCGGCCGCTTGGACCGACAAAAGGGCTACGACCTTCTGATTGAAGCGGCCCGTTCGCTCGAAGATGTCCTGGATGTGCGCATTGTCGGTGCCTCGGTCGTCAGCAAACTCGAGGCCGTCACGGTTCCTGCCAACGTCTCTCTGCTTGGCTGGCTTGATCGTCAGCAGATCGAGACGCATTTGGAGGCGGCCGATCTCGTCGTCATCCCCTCGCGTTGGGAGGCCTTTGGCCTCGTCGCCCTGGAAGCGATGCGGGCGGCCAAGCCCATTCTGGCGTTTCATAGCGGTGCGCTGCCTGAAATTGTCGTCGACGGTGTCACCGGCGTGCTTTGCCAGCCGGTCGCCGTCCAGCCGCTCATCGACGGTTTCCGACGAGCGCTCGATCTGGATCTCAAGGTTTTGGGTCAACGGGGTTATGACCGGTTCAAACAGTTTTACGACGTCCAGAAGACCCATCGCCAATTACAGCAGGTCTATGTCGAACTCCTGGACGACAACAAGATCCGCTTCGAGGAGACGGCAAAACTGCAATCGGATCTTTCGAAGCATTTTTGAGGTGAGTCGCGGCACACAAGACTCGATTGCGAGCATGATCTAGACGATGGCAGGCCACCGTACCTTGGGTCGCAATAGGCTTATCTGGATCACAAGCCTCATCGCGGCCGTTTATCTATCCGTCCCCGCATGCGCTCAACAGGCTCAGCCGCTCGAGAGCAGGTTCCTGTTGGGTACCGGTACCCATCAGGGACTAGGTGGCCCGGTGAGCTCGCGAGGCTACGTGCCTTCCGTGAACATTGGCCAGATCAAGCAATTGGGCTTCAACGCGTTTCGTGATGATTTTCCCTGGTCTGATTTCGAATTGGCCGGCCGCCGGATGGGGTTCACGCCGCGGCTCGCCAGGCTCGATGCACAGGTCCAGTCCGGCGTTGCCCGTCCGCTCCTCATTCTCGCGTTCGGACATCATCTCGTTCCCAACTCCTCACCGCCGACGACCGACGAAGCCCGGCGGCGATTCGCCGACTATGCGGCCGCTGCGGCGCAATCGGTGGCGCGGCAGCATCCGATTTTCGAGCTCTGGAACGAGTGGAATCTGGCCGCGAAGAAAGACCCTGCATTCTCGGCCGACAATTACCTGGCACTTGCCAAAGCAACCCAACCGGCAGTCCGGCGGGCGGCGCCGAATGCGCCTTTCGTGGTCGGCGCGATCGGCGACGACCCCGGCTGGACGTGGACGGAGAAGATGCTGCAAACCGGTATCCTCCAATACGCCGACGGCGCCTCGATTCATCTTTACAATTTCTGCATGGCGCCGGCGAAGCGCACGTCGACCGAGATTATCGAGCGGCTTTCGACGTTTCATCGCCTCGTCGGTCAAGCGAGCGGCAACCCGGATTTCCCCATCTACGTGACTGAGACGGGCTGGACCACGGCAACGAACAAATGCGGGGTCAGCGAGCAGGCTCAAGCCGACAACACGGCACAGCTCATTCTGTGGGCATCGACCGCGGCGCGATGGCTCAAGGGGATGTGGATCTACGAACTCAAGGACAGCGGCCAGAATCCGTCCGAACTGGAGGACAATTTCGGGCTCTACCGTTTCGACAATTCACCCAAGCCCATCGCTTGCGCGGCGCGTGGAGCCTGGGCGTTCATCCGCTCCAGCCTGAGCGCGGAACGAAGAAGCCTCGCCAGCGGCGTTGTCTCGATTGAGGCCTCGTCAACAACCGGACGCAAGGTGGCGGTCTGGTCAGAGGATCCGAACCGACATTACGAGGTTCGGCTCAAAGGGGATTTGCCAGGCGCGACCTTTGCTACGCCGTGCGATGCGGCTGCGAGGCCAGCCTCCGGGGTCTGGATGCCGGTCTCGAGCACGCCCGTCCTGATCACCGCCAACAATGATGCCATTCCCGGACTGGAGATACGGCCGGCACGGTAGTCGAGATTGCCGACAAGAGGTTCACGCCATGAAAATTCTTTTGACGTCCACGCTTTATCCGACACCCCATGCACCGAAGATCGTCGGCGGCGCAGAGATTTTTGCACGACGGTTCGCCGAGGGGCTCGCCCAACGCGGCGATGAGGTTGAAGTCATCCGAGCCGCATCCGCGCCCGAACAAGCGCGTGAACTATGCAACGGCATCAACGTCTATTCCGCACCTGTGCGAAACGTCTATCTGCCCTTTACGGAGCAGAAAAACGTCATGACGCGAAGCATTTGGCATGCGATTGACGATTGGCAGATCCATGCACCGGCGATCGCGGAGCGAATTCAGGCCTTCAAGCCGGATGTGCTGCACACCAACAATCTCTCAGGCCTGACCACCGCGATCTGGCGGGTCGCCGCGCGGCTTGGCGTCCCAGTGCTTCATACGCTCCACGACTACTATTTGACCTGTCCGCGCTGCTCGCGCTTTAACAATGGGCGATCCTGCGAGCGCACGTGCACGAGTTGCGGAATCCTGACGTATCACCGCAAGCGCGCAACGCATTGGCTCAGCGCCGTGGTCGGCGTCAGCGAGCGCGTCCTTTCCATTCACACCGACATGGGCATGTTTGCCGAGACGCCGATCCGCACTGTCATCCGCAATGCCTCCACTGAGCCGCCGCGCTCGCCTTATCCCCGTCCCGTCTGCACGACCGAAGTGACGTTCGGATTCATCGGACGGCTCACCGAGGAAAAAGGTATCGACAACCTCATGCGAACCCTCGCAATGCTGCCGCCTGATCGGATCCGGATGATGATCGCCGGCCGCGTAAGCGATGAGGAACAGCAGCGCCTGAGGAAGCTGGCGCCGGATGCCCGGATCGAGTTCATGTGGATTTGTGTCACCCGACGAATTCTACAGGCAAGTCGACGTGGTGGTCGCCCCCTCCATCTGGCACGATCCCGGCCCACTCGTCGTCGCAGATGCCAAGGCAGCCGGCAGGCCGCTGCTCGGAACGCGCTTTGGTGGCATGCCGGAGGTCATCAAGCACGGCGTAACGGGCTGGTTGACCGAAGCCGATCCACAGTCGTTAGCCGAGAGCATGCTCGAGATCGCTGCGAATCCACACAAGATCGATGAGATAAGCCGGCGACTTATCGCGGATACGAACAAGTGGATATTTTCAGACGTGTTGTCGTCGTACAAGACTCTGTATGAGCAATTGCGCGAGCAACGGATGTCATCGGTGCGCGCGCCAATGGCCGAGGCGCCGCAGAGAACCGCTGTCGCGAAGAGCCGCCTCCTTCCGAGATGATCCGTCTGTTCGCAATCGCGGGCTATTTCTATCAAAGCGCCGCAGCGGTCATCCTGATCTTCGCGATCAGTCACCTGTTGCCCGCTGCCGACTACACCGGTTTTTCCTTTGCGATGGCGTCGAGCCAGTTGCTGTGCGTTTTCATGTTCGAGTGGCTGCAGCTCTCCGGCCTGCGCTTTCTTGCGGCCGCCAAAGAAAGCGAGGCGGCTCGACTAAGATCGTCGCTCTTTGCAGCGGGCCTCTTGAGCGCCGGCGCGCTGATCGCGGTCGGGAGCTGCGCATCGCTGATCAGCGGCCCAAGGCCGGGCCTGGTCGCCCTGGGCCTGAGTGTGGCCGTTCTTCAGGGCTTGACCGATCTCTATTTTCTGTCGGTCCGTCTGTCCGATCGGCTGGGGACCGCATCCTTTCTTCTTGCTTTGCGTGCGACGGCGCTTCTGATCGGCGCGCTCGCGGGAGCAGCGATTTCACAAACAGCCGAAGCGGCGCTGCTCGGCATTGTGTCGGGTCACACGCTCGGCTTCCTCGCCGGCCTTGTCGCATATCGCACGCCACTCGAGCGCGTTACGCTGCGGACGATGCTGGCTGACTGGAAGGACTTCTCCCGCTACGGCATGCTTGCGGCCGGCGCTTCCGTCATCCATTTGTCGGTGCCGGTGCTGCTCCGCATCATCGTCATCGGTCGACTGGGGGCAACGGGGGCCGGCGCGGGATTTTCGATCGCACTCGACCTGTTGCAACGTCCCTTCTGGGTCCTCAATGCGGCGATCCACACCGTGAGCTATCCCGACGTGGTCAAGGACTTCGAACACGGCAGCGTCGCGAGATCGGTTCAATCGACGCGACGCATGTTCGAGTTCATGCTCTGCACAACCCTCGTGCTGCTTGGCGGGCTCGTCGCCTTCATTCCAGACGCGGCCCGGATCCTGGTTCCGCAGGAAAGCCTGAACGGGTTCCTGGCGACGGCGCCGACAGTGGCCGCGTTCTATTTCCTGCATACCCATCTCCAGGCGACGATCGCGGTCGTCCCGCATCTCGAAAAGCTCGCAACCCGGCTGGTCGTCGTCGCTGCGGGCCAGCTCGTGATGGTTGCGGCGTTCTCCTTGGTCGCGGTGTCTGCCGGCCTGTCGCCAGAAGGGGCAATCGCCTGGGCCTCGATCGCCACGCTCGCAGCGATTTTGGCCGCGCTCGGCCCTACCCTCAGGTTCCAGGCGTTTCCGCGCGGGTCGCTGGTCATTCAAGCCGTTGCGGCGGCCATCATGATCGGATCGCTCGGGTCCATGCCGACGGAACCCGCGACATGGCTCGCAGGCAAGATCATTGTCGCCGCGGTTGCAACGGCCGTCATCGGCTGGAGCGGAAACTTTCTGAAGTTGGCTCGCCACGACTGATATGTCGCAACGGAGCCGCTGCAAAGCAGTTAGGCAATTGCAACCAATACGATTGTATCTGTTTGGTTGCGCGCCACGGACGGGAAGCATTGCAAAGCCATCAGGCATTCGAACGCCGCGCGCAAGCTGCGCAGAGATTCGGCAGTGCGACCCGTGGAAATCTTGAAAGCGCCTTCCTCACGTCATGCTGCGCCGGCATCACATCATTATTCTGCTGAATCAGAGCTAGCCTGTTCCCTTGAGGAACCGCCGTTCGCTTTCGATTTGTAGCTCCGATTTTTATCTGAAATTCACATTCGACAGAGAAGGTTGAACGCAATCCCTGCGAGCAATTACGTTCGCGCAGAAATTCGAGTGTGAAATGTCGTCAGATCAAACCGTCCTGTCCGCCAGCGGCTTCGTCAACTCCATCGGTGTCAACACGCATGCCGGCTTCGGCTGGACCGACTACAACAATCTCGCGCTGATGGTCGACGACCTGAAATATCTGGGCGTCACCCGTCTGCGCGACGCGATGGGGACGAGCCCAGCTGCGCAGCCCGTCGTCGACGGTCTGGCGGCGGCCGGCTACAAATTCGACTTCCTGGTATCGTCCGCCTTGCCCCAGCTCGGGGCGGCCGGACTTCAAAGCTACATCGTCTCGCTCGAGAAATTCACGACGAGCCATCCCGGCAGCATCAGCGCCATCGAGGGGTTGAACGAAGCCAATCACCAGCCCTTCAGTTACCACGGCAGCTCGAGCCTCAGTGCCGCCGCCCAGTACCAGAGCGCGATCTATCAGGCGGTGAAGGGAGACGCCGCGCTCGCCAGCATCCCCGTCATCAACCTCTCGCTCGCCTACAACGACCCCCAAGGCTACAGCCAGCTCGGCAACATGTCGGGCTCGGTCGACTTCGTCAACGCGCACGCCTATGTCAGCACCGGCACGACCCCGAATAGCTCGCTTGCTGCAACACTGAGCGCCGTCGCGGCCGCAGCACCGGGAAAACCCGTCGTCATTACGGAAACGGGCTACACCACGCAGGCCAACACCCAATATCTCGGCGTTGACGAGACGGTGCAGGCCAAATCGATCCTGAACACGCTGGTCGACGCCTACAAGGCCGGCGTGAGCGCGACCTATCTCTACGAGATGTTCGACCGGGACTCTTCGGCCGCCAATACCAATCCGGAGGCCAATTTCGGCCTGTTCAACTCCGACGGAACACCGAAGCTCGCCGCGACCGCCGTCCACAACCTGACGAGCATCCTCGCCGATGACGGCAAGGGCGGCCACCAGCCGACGGATCCGTTGAACTACTCGCTGAGCAACATGCCGGCCTCGGGCAACAGCATGGTGCTCGGCAAGAGCAATGGCGCATATGAACTCGTGGTCTGGGCCGAGCCGAAACTCTGGAACGACGCGACTGATTCCGAGATATCCAATCCGACCGAGACCGTCACCGTAAATCTCGGCGGCGTGCATCATTCCGTCAAGGTTTATGACACTTTGACCGGAACATCGCCAATAACGACCTATACCGACGTCAGTTCGATCACCATTCCGGTCGGCGATCACCCGCTCATCATCGAGATCGACGCGCCGGCGACCACGACGACTCCGCCGAGCACTGAGGCCAATATCACCGGTACCGGCGCCGAGATCGTGCCGCAACTCTCTGATCTGAACTCATCGACGTCGCTGCAGACGATCACGCTCACCGACACGCACGTCCTGCCGGTCGCATCGAAAGCGACGATGGACTACATGATCTCCCATTACGGAAGTGCGTTGGGCAAGATCCAGGGCGGATATTCGTTCTCGGTGACGAATTCGGCCTCGAACTGGACCAACACCAAGACCTATGATGCCGGCGGGAAGCTCGTCTCGACTGCGAATTCCGGCCTGAACAGCAGCGGCCTACCGATCTCGACCACGATCGTTTACGTGGACGGCTCCAACGACGCGATCGGCTACACCGCCGGTGTAAAGACCACCTCCGTCCATACCGCCACCGACGGAACCAAGACGACCGATACTTACAACACAGCGGGCGCTCTTCTCAACGAGGTCGTGCAGAAGTCGAGCGGCTATTATTCGACCACCATCTATACCAACGGCGTGAAGACCGCCGTCTATGTCAAGAATGCCGACCACACCCAGGACAACTACACCTACGCCATCAAGGGACAGAGCTTCACGAGCCAGGTTCAGCATGTCGATACGGCGGGCAAAGTCACTTCCGTGGTCCGCAGCCATGCGGATGGCTCGCTCGATTCAACGCAGGTCTACAACAGCGACGGCAGCAGCGTGATCACCACCTACAGCGCTACGGGGGTCAAGCTGGTCGAGACCGACTATCATGCCGATCACAGCAAGGACGTCTGGACCTACAACGTCAAGGACCAGAACTATGCGACAGAGCACGACGTCTACGACCCAAGCGGCTTTCTCACCACCCTGACGCGCCTCCACACCGACGGCAGCCTTGCCTTCAAGCTGGTCCAGACGACCGACGGCACCAAGACGACCGATTGGTACAATGCCGCCGGCAGCCTCACCAGTGAGGTCGTACAGAAGGCCAGCGGCTTCAACTCGACGACGCTCTACAGCAACGGCGTCAAGACCAATGCCTATGTCAAGAATGCCGATGGCAGCCAGGACAATTCCGCCTTTGGCGTCACCGGCCAGAGCTACAGCACGCTGATCCAGCACGTCGATCCATCCGGCAAAGTCACGGCCGTGACCCGCAAGCACGCCGACGGCACGCTCGACTATACGCAGGTCATCAACAGCAACGGCAGCAGCGTCGTGACCAACTACGACGCCGCAGGCACGAAGACGAAGGAAACCGACTACAACGCCGATGGCAGCAAAGACCTCTGGCTCCTCAACGTGGCAGGCCAGAGCTACACGACCGAGCACGATATCTACGACGCGACCGGCTTTCTCACCACGTTGGTGCGCACGCATGCCGACGGCAGCCTGGCCTTCAAGCTGGCGCAGACCACCGACGGCACCAAGGTATCGGACTGGTATGACGCCGGCGGCGTCCTCACCAGCGAGGTCCTGCAGAAGACAAGCGGTTACAGCGCAACGACGATTTACACCGACGGTGTAAAGACCGCCGCCTACATCACCAATGCCGACCAGAGCCACGACAATTACAGCTACAACATAACCGGGCAGAGCTACACCACGCAGCACCAACACCTCGACGCCGCCGGCAGGACGACTGAACTTGTCCGCACGCATGCCGACGGATCGCTCGACTATACCCAGGTCGTCAATAGCGACGGCAGCAGCGTGGAGAGCAGCTACAACGCCTCCGGCGTCAAGATGACGGAAACCGATTACCACGCCAACGGTTCGAAGGACGTCTTCCAGTTCCACGTCGCGGGGCAGACCTACACGAGCGAGCACGACAGCTACGATTCGACCGGCTTCCTCACCGACATCGTACGCACCCACGCCGACAACAGCCTGGCGTTCACTTTGGCACAGAGCTCAGACGGCACCAAGACTTCGGACTGGTACGACGCCAAGGGCGTCCACACCAGCGAGGTAACGACCAAGGCCGACGGCTACAGCTCCACGACCTCCTACACCAACGGCGTGAAGAGCGCCGCCTACATTACCAACGCCGACGGCAGCTCGGACAACTGGGGCTACAACATCGCCGGTCAGTCCTACACCACTCAACATCAGCATCTCGATGCCTCGGGGCATATCGTGGAGGTGACCCGGACCCACGCCGACGGCACTCTGGATTACACTCAGGTCGTCAACAACGACGGCAGCAAGCTGACGGACATTTACGACGGCTCTGGCTCCAAGACCCAGGAGACCGCCAACAACGCGGACGGCTCGAAGGATGTCTTCCTGTTCAATTTCAACGGACAGACCGGAACGACACAGCATGAGCACTATAATAGTGCCAGCGCGCTCCAATTCTTCGACGATACCAAGACGGACGGCACGCACAACGTCACCGCCGTCGCCGCGGGACAGACGATCCAGGGCGGAACCGGCAACGACGTGTTCTCGACCGCACCGAGTTCGACAACTGTCGCTTACGATCACGGCCAGGACCAGATCCTCAACTTCCAGGCTGGTGACGCCGCAACTCACGACGTGATCCAGATCTCGAAACTTCTCGCCGCGGATTACAGTCACCTACAGATCACGCAGTCCGACGTAAACGCCCTGGTCACGCTTTCGGCCAGCGACTCCATCCTCCTGAAGAACGTCAATGTCGCCAGCCTGACCAGCCACGACTTCCTGTTCGTCTGAATACGGCGGAACTGTCCACTGGAGCGCATCAATATCCCGGAGCCGGGACCAGCTACGGCAGGTCCCGGCTCCGTTCAATAATTAGGCGAATGCTTGGTCGACAGGCACCGGTCGCGCGATGGCAGCTCTGCCGGCGGCGATAGACGGTCCAGCTCGAAGAATTGAAGCGAGCTAATTGCGGGTTGCGCCCCGGCGGCCAACCGACGCAGCGAACTTGCGTCACAATTGATCTCTAGAGAGAGGTAACGCCACGCAAGGAATTCGAAGCTCGATGGAAGCCAATGAAGCAAGACGTTTTGTAGTTCTCGACTTCTATCGCTTCGTCGCGGCCCTTGGCGTTTTCGTTTTCCATCTAAAAACCCTCGACAGCGGTATTGCACCGGCCTGGAACGGTTCCTATGGCCTTTTCGTGGACATGTTCTTCATTCTGTCCGGGTTTGTGATCTCCTATTCCTATCCCTCTGACGCGCGTGGCCTCAAGGCATATTCCCGGTTCATGATCCGCCGCATTGCGCGGATCTATCCGCTGCATTTTCTGACTTTACTGGTGTTCGTATTGCTGATCGGGTTCGGTCTGGACCGATCGGCGAGGTCGACGCCGCTGGACTTCCTGTACAACCTCGTTCTGCTTCAAGCCTGGGGCGTTACCGATCATCTCAGCTTCAACTCGCCATCCTGGTCGATCAGCGCGGAATTCTTCTGCTATCTGGTCTTTCCGCTGCTTATGCTGCTTGCACGCAAGGTCCATCCGCTGGTGTTGGCCGCAATCGTCGCGGCGCTCTATCTGATCCTGGCCCACGGCCATTTGCCGATCTGGCAAGAACGATCGCAGATGTATGGAGCCAATTACGATTATGGGATGCTTCGTGCGCTGCCGAGTTTCCTGAATGGAATCCTGCTCGCTATCCTGTTCAGGTTGTCGCATCCCTATCGGCAAAAGCGGGTCGTCTTCGCCGGCATCGCACTGTTCGGGGTCTCCGTGCTTGTCTTGAACGTCTTCGCCAAGCCCGATCTGGCCATTATTCTGTTTTCCTGCGCCATCCTGCTCACCGCCGTCGGCGAGAGCGCCTTCTCCAAATTTCCAGGCGCCCGCCTCCTCGGACGGCTCGGCAACACATCATACGCGATCTACATGCTGCACGATGCCGTTCTCATTGCCCTGTTCAAGCCGTTATGGGCTTCGCTCGGACTACGTCCGGATCAGTTTGGCCTTTTCGCCTTGGCGTGCTGTGTGGTCCTGACGGCCATCGCGGACCGCACTTACGCCTATTTCGAGAACCCGGCTCGGCGCGTCATCAATCGCTGGGCCGATGGCGGAGTCGGCTCGCGTCCCAAGGCGCAACCCGCAACCGAGACCCCTATGCGTTTCGACAAGCCCGAGCAGGCGGTCAATTGACGCCGGTGGCGTCAGCCCCCAAACGCTCAGGCAACCTTACCGTCGGATTTCGGGGCAATCCGCGTCGAGCCTGCGCCCAGCAGCGGTGCGACATTGGCGCGAGACAACTCCATGACTGCCGGCAGCATGCGGCGGACCTGCGCGCCCGTGGTTTTGTAGGCATCAAGGAACCTCAGTAGAAACTTCTCGAGATTGTCTCCGGTGAGAAGCTGCTCCGGTGAGAGCAAGAGCGATTCACTGACGCCGAAATGAGCGAACAGGCCCTGGAACTTGTCCTGATAGGTGATCGCCGCAACGGGGGTTCCCTGCCCGAGAGCCGCGATCGCGAGATGCATGCGGCCGGTGACAACCCCGTCGACCAGACCGACGACCGCCTTGATCTCGCTTGCGGATAGAACCTGGTCGACATGATGAACATGTTCGCCCAGCCTATCGCGCAAACGATCAGCCAGCGGCCGTAGGCAATTGTCGTCGGCGATTTCGGGACGATAGTCGTGCGCGAGCAACAGCCAGCTCGCATTGTTCTCACGCGACACGCGCCCCATTGCGCTCGCCGCAAGTTCGATCATTTGCTCCAACTTCGCCGGCTCAGCCTTCCTGAACAACATCGGGTGGATATTGAATACAAACACGTTGCGGCCCTGGCTGCGCTGCTCCTCTATTCTGGCGGCAATCTGCTTCACCGCCGCAGTGTCTTCCCGCGGCACCAGCATGAAAGCCGAATCGGCGACAAGGTGCGCACGATTCGAGGCGAACTCTTTGAAGCGCTGAAGAGATAGCGCATCGCGCAGATTCAGGACCACACCCGGATCGAGCAGCCGAAATACCTCACGCAACGCCTTGGCCGGACGGGAGTTGAAGCTGAATCCGAGCACGCTGACCTTGGCGCCGCACGCAGCCATGAGATCAGCAACGAGCAGCATGCGAGCGGCATCCACCGGGGAATAGTAGCCGTCGAGCACATCGGCCCCCAGAACCACCCCGAAATCCGGCCTGGTGAGCGAAAGCTCCTGCGCCACCGTCTTCATAGGAAAACGGCTGCCTCCAAAATTCCAGCGGCCTGAAACCCATTGCTCGCACTTCCGCGCTTGCCGCTTTGGTGGCGGTGACAATGTAGACCTCGATGTTCGGATGAGCCCGCTTCATCTCGCCGACGGCCGCCTCGATCATAGCCTCATCACCGCGCGACTGATGAATGCTCCAGGGGTCCGATGGGAGCAGGACGAGCCGGCGCGGGTCGTTGCGCGGCGCAGCGTTCGCGCCAAGACTTTTCCGGGCGATCTGCCACCTGCGCAGCTCGAGCAGATCGACCGCGAATGGCGTATTCTTCGCGCTGTTGAGCCAGCCCCGGAGATGCTTGCGAACAAGTACCGGAATCAATTGTTTCACGACGTCTTCCTCGTCTTCATCAGGCGGTCACACCACGCTTCACGACGAAAGCGATCAGGGAGAACAGCTGCTTCCGCCAGAACAGCAGGATGCTCATCACATAGGTCGCCCCAAAGCACGACGACAGCAGCCCCATTCCGCAGGTAGGGGTTCATGTCTGACGTCGCTTCGCGGCACAGCGCAACTGCGCCGTAGGCCAGAACAATTGCGCAAAGGCAGCCTGCGACCGGCCGCAGAAACTGGTCCCAGCTCAGCCCCAGCAACCGGAGCGCCAGCGCGAATGTCACAGGAGTCACCACGAGCTGAGCGATGGCGAAGATCGTCGCCAGCCGCCCTATGTCGTGCGACGGAATCAGAAACATTGCAGGCACAACCGTGCAGAATTTAAGAATGTTCAGCAGGAAGACGTAGTTCGGCTTGCCCATGGCGCCGAAATAGGCGCTGTTGACGAATTGCACGGTCTGAACCGCGCCGATCAGCATCAACGGTCTCATTACCGCTTCGCTGCCGCTCCATTTTGCACCAAAGAGCAGCAGTGACAGCTCCGGCGCGATGGCTGCAAGGAGCACAAAGACCGGAGAGCCGATCAGCGCTCCCAAGCTGACGCTGCGCAGATAGGCATCGGCAATACGATCACGCTCATGGGCGATCTTGGACAGCGCGCTCAACGCAACATCCATGACTGCCTGGGTCAGCAATTGCATCAGGATAATGTAAACTCTCGCGCCCACCGTGTAGATGCCGAGCGCCGCGACACCATAGAGCGACAGGATGATCATATCGATCGTACGTACGATGGCGAAATCAAGCAGCCTGTTCGACACGACGTGGATACTGTAACCGGTGAGCTCGCGAAAGCTCTTCAGGTTGCGGCCGCGCATGGGCAGCCATCGTGGCTGGCTCCAGAGCCACAGGCCGCTGACCGCGCTCTGAACGACCACCTGGATGACGAGGCTGAGCGCACCAAATCCAGCATAGGCGCAAGCGATTCCCACCACGCCGGAGATGGCGGTCGCTACCATGGTCCTCACCGCAAGCACGCGAAAGTCCATTTGTCGCTTGTAGAGCGCCTCCTGAAACAAGGTCGCGGTGCCAATCGGAAGCGAGAGGCTCGCGGCGGTCAATAGTGGCGCCAGTCCCTTCACGTCGAGCCAATGTTCGATATGCGTCGCCAGCAGCGCTATCAGGACCGCAAGGACCGACGATGCCGCCAACGAGCAGAAAAATGGCAGAGTCACGTCTTCGGGCTCGAGCGTACGGCGCTGGATCAACGCGTCACCAAAGCCGAATTCAGAGAGGGAGCTCAGGAGCAGCAGGATGAAGGCAACCAGCGCAGCGAGACCGAAATCAGTGGGATCGAGCAGCCGCGCCAATATCAGGAACAGAACAAACGACAGCGCACGGCCGCCCCAATTCTGGGCCAGCGACCACAACAACGCGACCACAACCTGCTGTTGTTTTCCTGGAGTGCCGTTCATCAACAAATCGACCCAATTCCAACAGATCCAGTCACAATCGCCCGCTAGAAAGCGAGGCAAGCGATGACCGCGCGTGCAGCTGTCTCAGTCACGATGACGGCCGCAATCGTGCGACAGTATGACGACCTCATGGCAATCAGATGAGCGCCATTGATCAGCCGATTTAGCGTGGAAGTGAGTTCAAATCGTGGACTACACTCCGGTCGGTCTCAACGATGTGATGCAAAATGGATGCCTCGATGAATACGTCCGCCACGCCTTCCAGGCACAACTCCAGGCGCTTGCGCGTAGCAATCTACGCACCGCATTTTGCAGAATATTCCTACCGGCTCGCATCAGGATTGGCCCGCCATTGCGACGTTCGCCTCGTCCTCAACCGCAAGGATGCAAACCAGCAATGGGAACTGGCCGACATCGCCGTGGCGAAAACCTTTGATACCCGGGTCCGCGATCTAAGCCTGCGCCGCGGCGGCGCGATCGGCATCCCGGCCTCCTTCCTCGATATAATATCCTTTCGTCCAGACGTGATTCATTGTCACGAAGTTCCGGAGATCTATACGTCCAGGCTGGTCCAGCTGCTGCGGCCGCTTGGAATTCCGCTGGCGCTAACTGTTCATGACGCCATTCCGCACTCGGAAGGCGGCTCCGGCACCTCTCCACGAGAGGATGGTTGGCGCGGACGCATGCGCTCGTCCGCGTCGCTCATCACGACGCATGGTGAGAGCTGTATCGGCGATTTTCGCCGCGCCTCACCTCACTTCAAGGGGAAAGTCATCTCCAGTATGCACGGCGTGCTCATGGTTCCGCCCACGCAAAGCGCGGTCACTGAGCCGGAATCCGGACGCATCCTGTTTTTTGGAAGAATGTGGGCTTACAAGGGCCTCGACGTCTTCATCGATGCGATCGACCTGTTGGCACGACGCGGGGTCGCGCACGAAGCGTTCGTCGCTGGTCGCGGTCCCGAGATGACGCGGCTCGGCGGGCGGATGGAAGCGATGCCGACAGTCAAGGCGATCAACGCCTACATCTCCCCCAAGGAGACGGGACGGCTTTTCCAATCCGCAACCGTGGTCGCCCTGCCCTACAAGGATGCCTCGCAAAGCGGTGTACTTGCATCCGCCTACGGCAACTCCCGCCCCGTCGTCGCCAGCGCCACTGGAGGCATTCCCGACGTCGTGACGGACGGCGTGAACGGGCTTTTGGTCCCGCCCGGCGATGCTGCCGCGCTGGCCGATGCCCTCGAACGGGTGCTGACGTCGAAGCCACTCGCCGCAGCATTGAGCGACGGTGCGCGGGAGACGGCAATTGGTCTGTTGAACTGGGATCGCATTGCCGATGGACTGTTGCCATCATATTACAAGCTCGCGGGCCGTGCCGTGAGCTGATCGTGACAGACATCGCGAACTTCTAGACGGATTGTTCCATCTTGCTCAACGGCCGAAACAACGTTGTGCGAACCGCGCCGTCCAGCAGACGCCTGAGCCTTACCTCGATCAGCTCGTAGCTGATCGCGCTTGCAACCAGCGACATCAACGAGCCGATCAGGATGAATGCCGCCCATAGCAGCCAACGATCGACGCCGACCGCGACGAGCTTCAGCCCGATCACCTGCAACGGAAACAGCACAAAAGGATGCACGAGATAGAGGCTGTAACTTATCTTCCCCACATATTGCAGGGCCGGCGTGCTGAGAGCCCGGGCCAGGCCTGAGTCAGGCGACAGCACCATTCCGAACAGCAGGAGACCGGGAATCAGTCCCACGAACGGATGAAACAGCACCAGGCTCGCATACATGGCGACCCCGCAAGCCAGGCCGGCTATCAGACCGAGAGGTCCCGGAATGGAGATACGCCAACCCGTGGCGCTGAACAGCATCCCGATGCAGAAGAACGCCGTAATCGGCCAATGCATGAGGCAGGCGACCCCCAGCAAGATCAAGGGCGTCGCGAGCATCCTGCCTCCGATGCGCAACATCGAAAATGTCAGCGCGAACCAGATGTAGAACGCCCACTCGTAGGTCAATGTCCAGGCGTTCTGCTGAGCGATGGGCAAGCCAAGCGCGTCCTGCACGAAGAACAGATTCGCGGCGAAGATTCCGAGATAGCTGGTCAGATCGATTCCGCGGAAGAACTTGTAGCCGACAACCGGGCCGACCGCGAACAACGCAAGATGCAGGACGACGAATACCGGCATGATGCGCAGGATACGGTCGAAGAAGAACCGCGGCAGCGAGCCGTGCCGCACCAGACTCGCCGGGATCAAGAAGCCGCTGATCATGAAGAACAGTTCGACACCATGCCCGCCGACATTGATCACCGACTGCAGCCAGAGCCAGAGCGGCGGCAGGAAGCCGGGATCCGGAATGTCGTACATGCCCCCCTTCGGCATGTCGTAGAAATGATCCATCAGCACGCTCAGGGCCGCAATGCCCCGCAGCCCCTGGACGGACGGAACGAACGATCCGTCGTGTCCTGGGCTCGCCTGGTGCGCAGCTCTCGTCACTCCGCGGCACCCTGCGTGCTGAGAGCAGGATCGAGAACGACCGGCTTCCTGCGCGCCGAGCGGAACCTCTGCCCGAAGGAAATGCTGGGCTTCTCGACGAAGGTATATGTCATCCAGCTGACCAGGATCGACAGCATCACGATCATGACGGCGAAGGCCGACCATCCCAACGGTCCATCGCCGACCCAAGCGAGGCGGTGGATCGCGACAATCACGAATGGCGACATCAAGTAGACGGAATAGCTGATCGTGCCGACGAACGCCATCGCGCGCCAAGCCATCCTCTCACCGAACGCAGCAAACGCGATGAAGACGAGCGCAGCGCAGACATAGGCCGATCCGATCGAATAGCTGTAGAAGAAGTTCTCCTGATAGACGCCGCCGAACCTCCTGTCGGACAACGTGATGGCGAAGATCGCGTAGAGCGCCGTACAAACGCCCACGTGCGACCAACGCAGCTTTCCGCCGACGACCGTGTCGCGCACGACCTTACCGAGGAACATCGCCGAAAGGTTCAGTCCAACCTCCATCAGAGACGAAACCGTCCTGCTCTCGATCAGAAGCGCCGCGGCCGTCCCAATCAACGCGGCAGCAATGACAATCCCAACTGCGGTCAGGGGCCGGTTCAGCAATCCCATCGCGAAGAGAATGGTGCACCCGACATAGAACAGCAGCTCGATCGCCAGCGTCCAATAGAAGACCCAGAGGTTCGGGATGTTCACGAAGGTCTGCAGCATCGTCACGTTGGCGACGATCTGCGACAGCGGATAGGCTTTGGACTCCAGCACCAGCATCGTGGCGAGCCCGATCAGCATCGAGGTCCAGTAGGCCGGATAGAGCCGGAAAAAGCGACTGATCGTAAAATCCCGCACTGGGGTCGCGCTATTCGGAAAACTGAACGGGATGACGAAACCGCTGACGAAGAAGAACAGCACGACACCGAACCGGCCGAAGTTCATGTAATAGCCGATCGCGTCGTGGAAGACCCAGTAGTAGGCGCCCGTCGGGTGCTTCTGGACGATCACCTCAAGCACGTGCTGGAACAGAACCGCCAACACGGCGATGCCGCGCAGCGTATCGATGAATGCGAGCCGCTTATGCATTGTTCGTTCTCACCTGCTTCTGCCCGCCGCCGTCCTCGGCACGTCTATGCCGAGACCGTCCAGCGAGCGTATCGGCCGCGGTACCTCCATCGGGACGGCATCAACTGCCCGCGCGGATGTGGCGCGCCGGGAGAATACTTCACTGAAGCTCAATGCGATGATCAGGAGGCCCGACGCCGGACCGTAATTCAAGACCGTGATCGTGAACAAATTGACGACGAAGATGAGCGTCAGCTTGTATACGTCGGTCGCCCCAAAGTTCGCACGAAACACCATCACCATGAATGCAACGAACGGGAGCCCGAACATCAGGTATGTCCCGATGTAGAAGTTGTCGACGGGCACCCAGTACGCCGCGAGCGGCGAGAACAGCTTCTGCGGATAGTTGAAGCAACCCGCGCCACAGCCCGTTACCAGACCGATTGGCATCAGTTGGCTCATATAGACGAACGGCAACTGCCAGCTGTTGTTGATCCGGTCGATAATGCTGAACATGGTCGAGTGCGGCACCGCCGCCGTTCCCGATGCGACCACAATCATGAAGAACGGGACCAGGATCGCAGCAAACGACCACAACGCGATAGCCCGGATCGCGGGGAAGCGCGACTTCTCCGGCAACATTCGCACGATCACCAGCAGCACCAGGTACAGCACAAGGACGATCATGGTCGTCTTGCTGGTGGTCAGGCGAATGACGTAAACCGCAAGGGAGCCGTACAGAAGGCACCACATCGTGCTCTTGCGAATTGACGTGATCGCAAACGACACCAGGATGAAGAAGGCGGCCATGGTATTGTCGGCGGCAAAGCCCATAAGGCGCTGATCGTCGCCGCCGTAGGCCCACCACAGCCGGCCCGCCTCGCGTACCGCGCCGAAAGACTCATATTTGTAGCCGACCCAGGGCATGACGTAGAATTTGGTCAGCAGCACGCCGATCACGGAGAGATAGAAGGTCGCGGCGATCACCGACAGCAGCTTTCGGTAGGAACCGAGGCTGGAATCGCAGAAGCAGAATCCGACAAACACGGGCAGCATCATCTTGAATGATGAGATCGCTGCGGTGGCGGTGCCCATCATGAAGTAGCCGAGAACCAGCGACAGCATGATTTGCGCGAACACCAGGAGGGCCAGGGTGCTGCGATTGCGCAGAATGCAATGGACGAAGAACTGGACCAGACACAGCAGCGCAACGGCGTCGGGCAGGTACCAGAGCGTGTCGAGGTGAAGGATGCTGGTGTAGTAGCGTATCACGCCGCCGAAGGCATCCCGGACCAGATAGACCCCGAGCGCGATCGCCTCGATGTTGAGGCTGATCAGCGTGATTCGCGGGCGCTGGAGCGCGAGGGCGGTCATGCTGGCCTCAGTTCGTCAGCCGCGCCGATGGCGCAGGAGATGCCGAGAAATCGGGCCGGCTTCCAAGAGCGTTCCGAAGCAGCTTGCCGCCGAGGACTTCGATATAGAGATAGCTGAAGTGAGAAACCACCAGCACCGCTGCCAGTGAGACCACGAGATTCAGCGTGGCCGGCAGTCCCGCCCAAATCGAATCGAGTGCAGCGATCGGCCGCGGCCCGAGCGCCCGCACGAAGTACTCCGCGAACAGCACCACGAGCGCATGCACCATATAGATTGAGTAGGACCGGCGTCCGAGCCAGACCAACGGCCTTGCCACCAAGATCCGCGGCACCAGCAGCGCATCTGGAAAAGCCAACAAACTGCCGAGGAAGATCGCGAAAGTCAGTGGCGCAAGGAAGGTAATCGCCGGATTGGTCTCCGCAAGCGACACCAGCGCGATACTGGCAATCATGGCAACCAATTGCAGCAGGCCCTGCAGGGCCGGACCCGGCTTGCGCGGCAAGCAATGGACGACCTTCACCGTCAGCACGCCCAGGAAGAAGCTCACGAAACAGCGCAGGATGCCAAAGTCGGTCTGAAGCCCGAGGCTCCTCTTGTCGAGCACCAACACGATGAAAAGGAAGCTTCCGACCACCAGCAATCCGCAAAGGACGTAGAACCATAACAGCGAACGCATCCGCTGGGCGAGCAGGACGATCAGGCCGAACACCAGGTAAGTATAGAATTCGACGCTGATGCTCCAGCTCGGCGCGTTCCAGCTGAGATAGTCGATGAACCCCATCGAATGCAGAAGAAAGACGTTGAGCACGAAGGAATAGGCATTGTTCACCTCGAAGGCTGCGGGAGCTGCAACCACGACGCCGGCTGTGACCAAGCCGATACGCAGGAGGCGGAACAGGAGATTTGCGATCAGCATGACGATGTGCAGCGGGTAGACCCGCGCCAGACGCCGCACCATGAACTCGCGCAACGAGAAGCGGCCGAAGTCGCCGTCGACGTAACCCAGCGACATCACGATGCCGCTGAGAACAAAGAACAAGTCGACCAATAGCCACGCGCTTCTGAAGAATGAGCAATTGATCCACGCATTGTGTGGGAATGCCGCCAGAAAAGTCGGCATCAGCAGAAGATGGTGGATCACCACAGATGTCGCGGCAACACCCCGGATGCTGTCAAGCGGCAAGACATGCGCTTTCTCACGATGAACCGGCTCCGTCACATCGACATTCCGTAGCTATTGCACTGCAGCAGTCTGTATCAGGTCTTTGCGTGCTTTCAATCTTCACGATTGGAGAATCGCATGTGGCGCATGACGACCAGCGATAAACTCATTGCTCGCTCTCATTCGGACATGCGCGCGACAAGTTTGCGCCGTTTTTGTTTTCGCGAGCGCCACGACGAGCTCCGAATGTTCGCGAGCGTTTGCGAACAAAGTATGCGCGAAATCCGGCCATGTTGCGATTCCCGCTTTATTAGAGGCGTTTCTCATTCGTTCAGGGATATCTTTGGAACAAAATGCGTGTGTCGGTTTTTGCGACTAGTCTCGTGGCGCCTCGAAAATCTTCAAACTGCAACATTCGTGGGCGGCAACGTGCTGATCGCGCAGGCATTGAAAATCTCATTGCAACCGACGAGAGACAGTCGTTGCATTCACAATCGGCTGCAGATTCAACTGAATGAAACCACGGCCTTTTGCATCGTGCACAAAAATTGACACAGTTGGCTGTCACTGCTCGCTGGTACTTGTTTTGCAGCAACGACGAAGGGACACGGATGAGCTGCGGATTGACACGTCGCCGTGCGAAGCCGCGACGGCTACCGATCATATTGACGGGGTGTGCTCTGATCGCATCGAGCGTTGGTCCTTCCCAAGCTCAATGCGTCGAATTCGCGGATCGCGCCTCGCAAGTCGAGCTCGACGCCTTCGTAAAATCGCCTTCTTCGCTCCTGGAGCGGCTGCGCAACGATAAAGAGAAGCTGAGGTCCCGGCTTTCCACATATATCGCGACCAATCCCTCGGTATTGCCGTCAGTGCAGACGCTGATTTCCGCGGCGGCTTCCCCCGATCGCTCGGCGATCGGCGCAGCGCTGCGGGTCGCAGAAGCGCGATGCACGTCTACGAAGCCGGACGCTGCGCGCAAGATCAAGGATTTCACGCAACGGGTCGGGGATCTCGCCGTGCAAGCAGGCTATTCCGCTGCGGGGGAAGATGCATCCAGCGCGCCATTGCAGCCGAGAGACAATGGACCGGCCCTTCCGACTCGGGGCGGAGCTCTCTTGGACGGCGAGTGGAAGACCAAACTGGCCAACCCGTTCAAACCTGTTCCCATCCCAAATTGATCAGTGACCGTTAAGGCAGCGAATTTGCAAATGTATCAGCCCAGAGAACACTTCCGATCGGGACACCGATTCGGCATCGAGTTTGGCGGCGCGGTCCTCAGCTTCGACCGCGTGACCGACGTCCTCCGTCGGCAATGGCCCCTCATCGCTGCGACAGTTGGCGCAGCGCTGGCTCTGGTGATCGTCTACCTGATCCTGGCGAAGCCGATGTATACGGCGAACGCCCGCATCATGATGGATACCCGACAAACCCAGGTTCTGGACAAGGACAGCGGCACCAACAGCGCTTTGATTGACACGGGCTTTGTCGACAGCCAGGTCGAAGTTATAAACTCTGACGACCTCATCCTTTCCATCGTTCGCCGCCTGCGGCTAACGGAGGATCCGGAGTTCAACGGCTCCAATCCGGGACTTCTCACCACCGTTATCGGCAAGGTCATGGCTGTATTCGAATCCCGCGAACCGCCCTCGCAGGAGCGGATCGAACACGCCGTGGTCGAATCGATTCAAAAGGGTCTCAGAGTCGAGCGCGTCCTGACCACATACGTCTTGTCGCTCAGTTATCGCGCGCACAGCCCGGACAAAGCGGTCAAGGTCGTAAATGCGATCGCCGATGCCTATATCGTGGGCGCACTCGAAGCCAAATACCAGTCGACCAAGCGGGCGACTGAATGGCTCCAGCAGCGGAGTGTCGAGCTTAGCGAGCAGGCGACGGCCAGCGACCGCGCGGTGCAAACCTTCAAGGCGGAGCATAACATTGTCGGGACCAGCCGCGGCCTCATGTCCGAGCAGCAGCTGTCGGATCTGAATACACAGCTGGTTCAGGCTCGGGCGGCAACGGCCGAGGCCAAGGCCCGCCTCGACCGGATCGAAGCGGTTTCAGATCAGGACCTCGCCCAGCCGACCGTGACGGACGCCCTCAACAACTCGGTGATTACGCGCCTGCGCGCCCAGTATCTCGACCTCGCGGCCCAATATGCCGATTGGTCAAGACGCTACGGCAAGACCCATCTTGCGGCGGTCAATTTGGCCAACAAGATGGAGGAGCTGCGCAAGAATATCGCGGATGAACTTCATCGGATCGGAGACGCCTATCGCAGCGATTATGAGATCGCAAAAAGCCGAGAGTCGTCTCTTGACAAGAACGTGAAAGAGCTCGTCGCCCAAGCCGGTCACACCGGCCAGGCGGAGGTCAAGCTACGCGACCTCGAAAGCGCGGCGGATACCTATCGCAATCTCTACAATAACTTCCTCGAGAAGTTGCAAAGCGCCACTCAAAATCAGAGCTTCCCGATCAGCGAGGCGCGCCTGATCAGTACCGCGACCAAGCCCGATCGCAAGAGTTCGCCGCGAACGCTCTTGGCATTGGTGGGGGGCCTGGTAGGTGGCCTCTGCCTCGGCTTCGGGGTCGCGTTTGCCCGCGAGTTGCTCAATGATGTCTTGCGCACCCCCGCGGAGGTCGAGGACGAGCTCGGCGTGAAATGCCTTGGCGTCCTGCCGGATATTCGGCCCACGACAAAGACACGTGGATTGCTTTCGACATCCGCGAAGACCGACGTTGCGGGGCTGTCCCGCTACGTCGTCGATCATCCTTTCTCCCGGTTTGCCGAAACGTTGCGCAATATCAAAGTTTCGATCGACGTCGCGCGCCTGACCAAAGAGATCAAGGTCATCGGCATTGTATCGTCGCTGCCAAAGGAAGGAAAAACGACAGTCGCGGCCAATTTCGCTCAGTTGATTGCCATGACGGGGCACCGCACCATCCTGATCGACGGCGACTTGCATACGCGCTCACTCACGCGCGAGCTTGCACCTAACGCCAACAGCGGATTGGTCGAAGCCCTCAATGATCCGACCGCCTTCGGTTATCATGTGCAACGAAGCAAGGAGACGGGCCTCGATTTCCTGCCCTCCATCGTTGCTACTCGCATGGTCAATTCGGCCGACGTCATAGCGTCGAGGGCGATGGCCGACCTGCTTACGGTGCTGCGGGAACAGTACGAGTATATCATCATCGATCTCGCCCCGGTGATGCCGGTGGCGGACTCCAAGGCGTTCAGCGTCCTGATCGATGCAATGGTCTATGTGATCGAATGGGGAGCGACCACGCGGACTGCGCTTCAGGAATCGGTTTCGGGATCGGAGATCCTTCAGAAAAAGCTGCTGGGTGCCGTTCTCAATCGCGCCAACCCGAAGATGCTCGGGCGTATCGAGGCGTACAAGGGTAAGCACCGCAACAGCTATTACGTCGAGCCTGCCTGACGCGAGGGGTCGCGGTCAGCGATCGCGCCCCTCCGGAGACGGTCATCCCACCACGAGTTCTCCGACAGACGCGCTCGCCGGCCGGCTGCTGTTGCGATCCCCCGTTCCTCTCGGCCGAGCCACAGCGTCGCTCCAGGGTTAACCCGTGTTCAAGGCGCCGAATTGTTTAGCGGGCTCGATTCGGGCTTCGGAGTTCCCAGAAGCCGCGGGGACCAACCCGCAAAGGGGATGCGGACCGCGGATCGATCTGCCCACCCACCTGATCGCCTGATCTCCGTATTCATCCGGAATCCACAAATTGCGATCTCTGCCGTAGCCCAAGGTATGCCATAGCCCAAGGCATGGGTTGACGAGGGTGATTACGGCGACAAGATAGAACCGTGTCGTCGCCAGCTTCTCCTTGACGAAGCTTGGAACCTGCCAGCCTTTTGGGCACCTTTTCTTCCGAGTTCCCTGGGGCTAATGTGAACTCATACTCTTTGTTCTTTTTAGGTAGGTTCTGATGGTGATCGTGCTCATCGTCTTGAGCGTCTGGGTATTGCTCAACATCCTCTTCGTATTGATCGTGGTTCCCCCGCGCAGGCCGCGGCGCCAGCCGGCGACCACTCTCGCCCCTGCCCCGCTCGACCCAAATCGGCGCGAACTCGAGCAAGACGAGCCCTTCTCACTTCGCCACGTCGTCGCCTCGGTGGCAATGGGGGCGTTCTTTGTTCTGGTGCCGCCGCTGCTCGCGTTGCGCGATGCAGTCGTCCGCCTTTTCAGGAAAACGCCAGGAAGCGGAAGCTAGGGGCGTTCTGTGGCCCCTGCGCTCTTCCTTTAGGGGTCTAATAGGCTTCCTGGAACATCACGGCTGAAGCCGTACGCGCCATGATCTTCAGATCCAGCCAGATGCTCCAATTGCTGACGTACCAGATGTCGTATTCCACCCTTTTTTCCATCAGGTCGATTGTCGGCGTTTCGCCCCGGAAGCCATTGACCTGCGCCCAGCCGGTCAGGCCTGGCTTCATGTGGTGGCGGTAGACGTATTTGCTGATGAGCTCGTCATAATAATTGTCATGCGCGAGCGCATGCGGGCGCGGCCCGACCAAGGACATGTCGCCGCGCAAGACGTTCCAAAGTTGTGGCAATTCGTCGATGCTTGTCATGCGAAGAAAACGCCCGAGCTTGGTGACCCGCGCATCCCGCTTGGTTGCTTGGGTAATCGTCTGCCCATTTTCGGAAACCGTCATGGTCCGGAATTTCCAGATCTCGAAGGGCTTGCCATTGAAACCGCGGCGCGACTGCCGGAAGATGGCAGTTCCCGGCGAGCCCAGCTTGACCAGTACGGCAACTGTCAACAACAATGGTGTGAGTATGAGGAGCGCCAACAAGGCGATTCCGATGTCGAGACAGCGCTTTTGCAAACGCTCGAAGACACTGAGCGGGGACCGCTGAATCTCCACCGCCACGGTTCCGCTGACCGGCAGGAACGGGCGCGACACGAGGTCAGCAATTGAATCGTCCGGCAGAAGGCGTACCGGCTGAGGCACCGCGCGCAGATAAGGTCCCAGTTTTCGAACCATCGGCAATTCGTTCCAATCGATCGCAACAAGATATTCGTCGACGTCCTCCTGACGCGACTGGCGAATGACGTCTCGTATCTGTCGCTCCCAATTGCCGTCGCCGTTGTCGATCCCAAGCACGAAGTGGCGCATGACGTCGAAGCCGTTCCGACGCAGATCCTTAAAGCGGCTCGAGGTGAAGTCGAGTGGTTTCAGGCTCAGCAAAATCACCTTCCGATCGACCAACCTGCTCCTGGCATAATTTGTCCCCAGTACGAACTGCCAGACAAAACGCAGACTGATCAATCCAGCGCCGCCGATTGCGGCGAAAATGATCACCGTGCCGCGGGATAGATTGTCCGTCGACTTCAGCAGAAATGCAGCGACAGCGAGGATCGTCATCGACGCCAACCATATGAAGACGGCCTTGCGCAGCTGCCAGACGAGATTCAGCAAGTGGTGTGTGGCATAGACATCATGGAAATACGCGACCGAGACGAACACAACGCCGACAATCAATCCGGCACCCATCGATGCTCCGTCGACCGTGGAAGCGATCGCAGCGCTATAAATCGCAGCTCCCGCGCCATAGCTGAGCAGGATCAGCAGAAAGTCAGCAGCAATGACGACGATTTGAAAGGGCCTCTGCAAAGCAGTTGCGCGCCTTGACGAGAGTGCACCAATATTTTCAGAGCCATAAGTTGCAACAGCCATTCGAACCTCTGTCATCGAGAGTACTTGACGTTGATCCGTGATGCTGAAGATCCGTCACTTCCCCGGTGCCAACCTGTTAAGTGATCACAGCGATATTGTGGCGCTGCACGCACAATTTTTGCGACGCAACTATGCGTCGCGGTTTGTCACGATTCCCGTCGCGTGTTGAAGATCGCGTCACAGTGCTGACATACGATCGAGCTCGATGCCCCATTTTGAATCAAGTTCCCATCGAACGAGATGCGCGTTGTATGGCCAACCGCTCAGCTCACCCATCTTTGAAGCGTCCCGTTGAATCGATTACTAGAAATTCTAGAGATTGCGCTTTAAAGCTGTATCGGCAGAGGCCGTCGTCCGCCGGCATGCATCTTTCCAGCCGAGCGTTTGAGCAATGCAGCCCGGCGAAGGTGCCTGATTTACGCGGCGCGTGTCGACAAACCAGGCAGCAATCGAACGCCACGCCTTCGGCGCAATCGGGCTGTCAGAGAGGTGGGCTGTCTTTTCTGCTCCTTGCCCGCGGACCGACTTGACGAAATTATCCCCACCACCCCAGCGAGTACGCGCGCCATGGTATCTCTTGCCGTATCTCTTGCCCGATCTCGCCCGCCGATTCACAAGCCGCAACTGCCGGACGGCGTTCGGATCTACGCGATCTCAGATATTCACGGCTGCTCGCATTTGCTGCAGCCCATGCTGGGGGTGATCGACGCCGACGTCACCCGCAGTCGGCCGGCCCATGCGATCGAGGTGTTCATGGGCGACTATATCGATCGCGGTCCGAACACACGCTCCACGCTAGACATCCTGGTCGAACGAAGCCGGCGGGGAAACGCGGTCTTCCTCAAGGGAAATCACGAGGCGTTTCTGGTAAAGGTTTTCGAAGACCCGTCCTTGTTCGAAGATTGGATTCGCCTCGGCGGCTCCCAGACACTGATGTCCTATGGGCTCGCGCCGGATCTGACGCGCGACGATCCCGCGTCGATACTCCGCGATTTGATTCGCGCAATGCCTGGCGAGCATCTCGAATTCCTGGACGATTTGCGGCTTAGCTATACCTGTGGGGACTTCTTCTTTGTCCACGCCGGCGTTCGCCCGGGTGTACCTTTGGCCGAGCAACGAGAACACGATCTGCTCTGGATTCGCGAAGAATTTCTTCGGAGCGAAGAGCAGTTCGGCAAGTATATTGTCCATGGTCACACGCCGGTTCGTGCCGCCGAAGTCCTGGCGAATCGCGTCAATATCGATACCGGTGCCTACGCGACGGGCAATCTGACCCTCATGAGCATACAAGGCAGCCGGATGCTCGCGGTTTGACCAACCAGCAAAGGTTTGCTGATCATCGACGGTACGTAACGGGCTGAGGACTCACCTAGTTGAGCGTGAGCGACTTTTCCCGCCGTGGTCCCGTTTCGGCCATCCAAGCGCTCCAGGCTTGCTCATGCTTGGCGTAGAGCTCCAGCCACCGCTGCCCGGGCTTGTCCTGATCGATACGACGGTCAGTGCCCGGAAGGGTCTCGGGATTGTCCAACGTCTCGAACTCGATTGTCTCCGCAATCGTCAGACCGACAAGGACGCGCTGTCCGGCACCATCCACGATGTACCGTCGCGGAGCGTCCTTTCTAAGCTTGGTCATGTCGCGTGCTTCCTTTGCCGGAAGAATCGAGGTGCCGAGGTGTCGCTCCTAAAAGGCCCGTCGAGCATGACCGAACGCTGAGCTGGGATTCGGTCGGGCAATTCGGCTTGAGGTGCCGCAGGGATCGTTCGTGCTCGTTCGTTGGAGACGGCAGGCGCGAAGCGCATATCCTGAAATGAATCCAGCGCAGAAAATCAAAGCGGAGATAGATACAGATGCCATGCGAGCCGTCCTGAATGGTGGTACCCATCAAGAGCGAGTAGTGTGTCGACATCATGGTTCTCGATCACATCTGGAGCCGAAAGATTCTCACGCCTGATCTCAACATGAGCAGCATCCAAGCTTGCCTTAGCGCAGCCTTCGGCCAGCGGCACCGACAGCTTCTGAAACCGGTGGTTGCTCCCGGGTCCGTTCGGTTCGAACCACACACTCCTTCCTCCGGCGCACCCAAAGAACGGAGTTCGCGGCCGTTCTACGGACATCCACACTTGCAACCTTTCAAAAGCCGTCGCATTATTTCTCGTCCATTTTGAGAGAGATCCATCCAATGAATGTCCGCACCTTTATTCCAGCCATTGCTCTTTCTGTTCTTGGCCTCACCTTGATGACGGCCGCAGCTCCGGCCGCGGAACTCACGCTTGCTCCGGCGCACCATCGGGCGGCCTACGTCCGAACCGGTTACGTGTTTTGGGATGGAGTCTACCCGCCTGCGGTCTATGGTCCCAATCTTCGTCCCGTCGAGGAAGTTGCGGCCATGAAGGCAGAAGCGCGACCCGTGTCGCAACGCTGGTGGGGGTATTGGTACGCTTGGTGAGCGGCAAAGCCGTTGAGCTGATAAATGCGTTCAACTCTGAACCGCCGCAACACCGGGCCACCGGTGGCGGCAGTTTGCTGGACGTCCACGTGAGCCGATCAACAGTGATGATTGAATGAGCGGCCGCATGAAAATCAAAGCAGCCGCTACGAGCTTATGTGTTTTTGCCGGCTGCTGGCTACAAGCCTACGCTGCGACCGCGGGTGAATGCGTCTCCCGGCCCGAGCGCTTCGAGCTTGCTTCTGACACCGTGTATTGGACTGTTTCGATTCCATCCGGGACGGAGTGCCTGCAAGGTCTGCGCGGCAAAACACAGCTCCTGAATGAAGTTAAACTGGTGGATGCGCCGAGTGCCGGCGTCGCGACGATCGCCGGCCCGTCGTTTCGCTACCAAGCGTCCTCGAGCCCTGGAACTGACCGGTTTCGCATTGCAGTGTCGGGCGAAAACCGGAGGCAGCGCGGATCATCGATCATCATCGTGGACGTCACTATCAGGTAGCGTGATGTCGCTGCGAGAAGTTTTCGATACTCGCAAAGCTGCGAGTCCAAGCCTGTTACTTCAGGCCCCGCTATTTCGGCGGTGCCCCTCGTTCCCATGGCCGCTTGCCATCCGCGCCCCTGTCCCAAGGGCGGGCTGTCGGGGCGTTCTTCTCCTCCGAAGCCGCCCGCGCACGATCGGCCTGAACCTGTTCGCGATCGGTTATGGGTGCCTTCGGAGGGACCGGCTCGCCCTGCGCTAATCCAGATGTCGCAATGAGCAGCATCGTGAAAATGAATTTTTTCATCCCCGGCTTTAGCACAAGTGGCCGCGGGCTGTCCGATCTATTCGCTACTTCTGGTCTTCGTTGCTGGTGCCCGTGCCTGGACTACCGATAGGCATACCATTCGAGGTATGCCCAGCTCCGGAGTTTCGCTGCGCCTGGGCGGCGGATGGAGACGTCCCATTTGCCGTCGGGGGCTGGACGTTCGGATTGTTCTGCGAAGCGGTGCTGTGATTGGCGCCTGTCGTGGTGCCTTGCGTTCCCATACCGGAGGGGCCCGAGGGTCCGGAATTGGCGCTGCTCGACGAGGTGCCTGTGCCCGCGCCGGAACTCGCCGCCGAGCCTGCGCCGGCGCCGGCGGCCCCTCCGCCTGCACCACCACCACCGCCGCCGCCACCTTGGGCGAACGCCGTCGATGAGACTGCAATCCAAGTGAGTGCGAGAAGTATGGGTTTTCGGATCATGGATGGTCTCCCTTGTTTGGTAGACAATCCATGGCTGTCCTGGTTGGTTCCTCTGTCAGTTCGCTCCGGGGAGATATCGGCGATCGTCGTTCTCATAGCTCCACGGACAAGGACCGCGAGTGAGATCAGGACCAGAACTGTTGCGGCACGTTCTCTCGACAAGCGAGATCCGAAGTGTGTTTGGCACCTGTTAAGCGCATGTTCAGGGAGAATGAAAATCTTCGCACTTTCTAAAGCAAAAAATCCGGATCGATCTCAGTCGGGTCTTAGAGTAACCTTAGCTCGGATTCCGAAGCGTCCGATGGGCTGTTAAGGTCGTTAATCTAAGCTCGACATTCCGTCGATTTCATCCTCCCTAACCAAGTCAATTTCATGTAAGCACAAGTCTCAAACTTGGGATTGATATGACAAAGAAACGAGCTCTTATCACTGGCGTCACCGGCCAGGATGGCGCCTATTTGGCTGAACTGCTATTGCAGAAGGGATACGAGGTCCACGGCATCAAGCGCCGGACCTCGCTCTTCAACACCGACCGCATCGATCATCTGTATCTCGATCCGCACGAGCCCGATCCGCCCTTCCGGCTCCACTATGGCGATCTGACGGATTCCTCGAGCCTGATCCGGATCGTCGGCCAAGTGCAGCCAGACGAGATCTACAATCTCGCGGCTCAGAGCCACGTTGCCGTTTCGTTCGAGGAGCCGGAATACACTGCAAACTCCGACGCCCTCGGCGCGCTGCGCATCCTCGAAGCTATGCGTATTACGGGCTTGGAAAGAAAGACGCGGTTCTACCAGGCCTCGACGTCTGAGCTTTATGGCCTGGTCCAGGAGATCCCGCAAAAGGAAACCACGCCGTTCTATCCCCGATCACCGTACGCCGTCGCGAAGCTTTACGCCTACTGGATCACGGTCAACTATCGTGAAGCTTACGGGATGTATGCCTGCAACGGCATTCTTTTCAACCACGAGTCTCCGGTCCGTGGTGAGACCTTCGTGACCCGAAAGATCACCCGGGCTCTTGCGCGCATTCACCTCGGGTTGCAGGAGCGCCTTTACCTAGGCAATCTGGATGCCCTGCGCGATTGGGGACACGCGCGTGACTATGTCGAGATGCAATGGCTGATGCTGCAGCAGGACAAGCCAGAGGATTTCGTGATCGCTACCGGCGTGCAACACTCTGTCCGAGACTTTGTTAATGTCGCGGCGAATGAAGTGGGCATGACAGTTCGCTGGGAAGGAAGCGGCGTCGAGGAAAAAGGATATGACGCCGAGTCCGGGAAGTGTATCGTTTCGGTCGATCCCCGCTATTTCCGCCCTACCGAGGTCGCGACGCTCCTTGGGGATCCGTCAAAAGCAAAGCAGAAACTTGGCTGGGAGCCTCAGACGTCGTTCGAAAGCCTGGTTCGAGAAATGATGAAGGAAGATCTCGAGTCCGCAAAACGCGACGAGCTCATCAAGCAACATGGCTTTAGATATTATCCGCGACACGAGTAATTTCGTCGACCGAGGAATCGATCCAAGCAAATGAGCGCCCACCGCGGCGCTCATTTTTTTATTCTTTACGGAACTTAGACTAAGGGCGATGGAATGCCTCGCGACTGAACGGCATTCTCCACGGGAACCCCAATGTCGTCGGCGGCGCCTTTCGGGCCGGCATTCTTCTGCCCTATCGCGTTGCCCTGCCCTGCCATGGCCTCCGACCATCGGTGCACAATCGTGCGTCGATCCCAACGATCAATGGCGCGCCGTCTTCCTTCTGCACCGAAATGTTCACAGAGAGCTGGCGCCTCGCTGAGTTGGCAGACAGCAAGCTCAAGAGCAACCGAATCTCCGGGCGGAATCACAAGACCTGCATTCGTGACTTCCGCCGCAAGACCCGTACCTTCTTCAGCCATCGCGATGACAGGCCGAGCGGACGCGAAGATTGCGCCAAGTTTCGAGGGCAACACCAGATCGGCGGCCTCAGCCTTCTGCGGAATCAGATGAAAATCGGCCGTGGCCATCAATTGATTGAAGCTATCGACCGGCTGAAGCCCGAGAAGATGGATATTGCGATGTCCGGTGGCGAGCTGCTCGAGCCTCATTTTATGAGGCCCCTCGCCTGCGAGGATAAAGTGGATGTGCGGATGGCTTTTCTCCAATCCAACCGCGGCCTCGATCACGAGTTCGAGGCCTTGCTTGTTGGACATTGTTCCAGAGTAAAGTGCAACGATATCACTCTCGCCCAGCTTCAGTTCCTGACGGTATTTGGTCATTCGCGAACCCGGGCAGATCGCATTGGTGTCAATCCAGTTCCTCACCTCGGCTGTCTCGTCAGGACCCAGCCCTTTGATTCTCAGCCGCGCCACCATTGCTTGAGAGATGGTCGAAACACGATCGAACGATCTGAGGATCGCCGCCTCGGCCTTCAGCATACATTTTCGCAAATAAGGATTGCGCAACAGACCAAGGTCGAACGCCGCATCGACCTCGAAATCCTGTACATGAAGCCATGATTTGGCACCGACGCGACGAGCCACGAACGAGACGAAAGCAGCCGACATCAGCGATGGCGCGACGGCGATCATAATATCGGGTCGCCAGGATAGCGCCTGAAAGAGGACCGGTGCCGCGCTCGTGAGCGCGAATGAAGCATGATGGACCAATCGTTTTGCGCCCGAGGGATGTCCCGGCACATAAATCGGCGTACGCGTCACTTGAACGCCGCCAATATCTCTCGATCTGAAGTACGACGACTTGAACGCCGGGGGAATCTTCCAAGCCGGATAATAGGGCGGCGCCGTAATGACCTTAACTTCATGCCCCTCCGCGGTCAGACTTTCGCAGAGCTCGGCATTGTATTTCGCCACGCCGATCAGATCGGGGGCATAGTTGATGCCGACCAAGAGAACACGCATTAAGCCCCGCCCAAATCAAAGTTCAGAATAAAAAATCTTCTTGCAGTCCAATTCTTCTACTCAGCGCGTTGCGCCGACTTCCAGATGGCGTCCGCAGCCCTTCAAAAAATCTGCATAGGCGGCCGCGAGACCGGCCCGCAAAGCAACATTCGGTCGCCAACCAAGCCCACGAATTCGCGAGCTATCGAGCAGCTTGCGGGGCGTTCCATCTGGTTTTGAGGGATCGAACACGAGCCTGCCTTCATAGCCCACGACCTCCGCAACCGCTGTTGCAAATTGGGCAATCGACAACTCGTCACCGCTGCCAACGTTAATCGGCAGGTCGCTTGAATAATTCTTCAGAAGGAAAACGCAGGCATCCGCAAAATCCTCGACGTTAAGAAACTCGCGAAGTGGCGTACCGGTGCCCCATACGGAGACACTAGGTGCCTTCGCGATCTTGGCTTCGTGGAAGCGCCGGATCAACGCTGCGGGGACGTGGCTGTGGTCCGGATGATAATTGTCGCCGCGGCCGTAGAGATTGGTCGGCATCACCGAGATAAAGTCATCTCCATACTGTCGACGAAAGGCCTGGCACATCTTGAGACCGGCAATCTTCGCGATTGCATACCATTCGTTGGTCGGCTCCAGGGGACCGGTCAACAATTCGCTTTCGGCGATCGGCTGTTTGGCGTGTTTGGGATAGATGCAGGACGAGCCCAGGAACAACAGGCGTTGCACCCCGATCGTGTGGCTCGCGCGAATGACGTTCAGCTCCACTGCAAGGTTGTCGCAGAGAAAGTCGACCGGAAAATTGTTGTTGGCCGCGATACCGCCGACCTTTGCCGCTGCGTGAACCACGACTTCGGGACGATTGGCCTGGAGCCATCTCAGCGTGGCCTCTTCCTTTGTGAGATCCAGTTCGCGGCGGTCAGCAACGACGACGGTGCAATTCTCCGACGCAAGCCTGCGGACGACAGCTGATCCGACCATGCCGCGGTGACCCGCGACAAAGACGCGTTTGCCCGAGAGATCGTAGGTTGAAGCCCCTGTCATCGTATCCTCTATCAGCGTTCGATTTGCCGGAGCATCGCTCCCGTGAGATCCGGCTATCGGTGCATTACGCAATCTCGCTGCCGATGCAGCCCCGCCAAACTGGTAACACAATCTTCACCATGCGACAGCCTGTCCCGGTCTGACAAAGATATTCATGGTGAACCTGCGCTGCGCGCACAAAAGGTCAGCACACAATGAGACAAAAACGAGCAAGGCAGCCGCATCAGCTGTGCGGCTGCCTTCAAACATCGTTGGAGAACGGCAGCCGCCGCCGGTTAGCTCAAACTCAGTACGCCCGGCGCAGGACGGGACCGACAGACGCGCAAACCCGATCCATATACCAGCCATAGGGCGTCTCGACTCGCACCACCGGGCAACGGCGCCACGGCGCATATCGATAGGGATAGGGCTGCGCCCAGAAGGTGATAGGCGCCACTTGGCTCTCGCCCGTGAGCAGGGCCGCCGGTGCCGGCATTTGCATCGCGGCGCTCGCCCCGCTCGCTGCACCGAGGGAGATAGTCGCGGCCAAAAGGCCTGCTCGCATCAACGTCTTAAACATCCAAAAAGCTCCTCGCCCCTGCGGATTTGATCCCCGACTGCGCTGTCAGACCCCAGCCGACCAACATCACAGTCCGTAAAGCCCACTCCGCGACTGGCCCAAATAGTGAACCGAACTTTACCAACGCCACCGGCGGAAATGCAACTCATGCCGGGCGGCCGAGGGACTTTTGGGACGACATGGCGTACGAGTGTGGCTTCTTGGTCCTATTTTTCTTCGCTCCCGGCGCCTGGGGCAGTAAGGTCGGGCGAACGTCGGTACACATCCCGAAGGAATTGGTAGTTCACGGTCTGCGCCAGGGGCACCTCCTCCTCCCCGAGCTTTGCGAAGATGAGAATATCCCGAAGGGTCCTCCACCGACTTTCGTCATAGTCTGCGATCCGCCCTCCCGTCGGCAGAACTAGGGCTCGCTGTTGCTGCAGCTCGAACCTTAACTTTCCGGAATTCAGCCTCGCTGGGTCAAAGCCAAGGAGAACAGGCACGCTCCGTGCATAATCCGCATAGGCAAATTGCCATCCTCGGATAAGCCCCTGAAGGACGTCGGCGATCACAGATGGCTGGTCATGAATAAGATCGTTGCTCGCAAAGTAGACCAGTCCAGGAACGTGGATGCCGTAGTCTTGGGGTCTGATGACATTCAGCTTTGCAAAATCGAGGCTCTTTGGATCTGGCTGCCCGTCGATCGGAGCGATGATCGCATCCACGTCGCCCGCACGCAGAGCTTCGAAGCTATCGCGCTCCGGGATCTTCGTGATCTGGCTTCGCGGGAGCCCGAGTTGCGCCATCATGGCATCGAAGACCACCTCTCCTTCGCTCGCTCTGCGGTAGCCGAGCCTCTTTCCAACCAAATCAGCAGGCCGCCGCAAGCCGGAGCTTTCGAGTGTGAAAATGGCGATCGAAGTGTCCAAAAAGCTCGCAGCGAACGCGGTTGCGGGAACACCGCGCCAGCTGGCCAGCAGGAACTTCTGGCCCGTCGTCACGCCGATGGCACGTTGACGTGCAACGGTTTCGACGAATTCGGGAGTATCGGGTTGCGTAGTCAATTTAATGCGGGAAGAAAAATATCCTTGTTTGAATGCAGTGAGTTCGCCCGCGAACCGTGCGCCATATGGCCCGTCGAGCACAAGTTTGACCTCTGCGGCGCTGGGGGCGGTCGGCTCTCGCAACGACACCACGTCGGGGCGGAGAAGCAGCAGCACTGTACCCACCAGCGCCACCGCGGGGAGGCCCATGGCCAGGTAGCGGCTCCACCTCCAGCTAGATCGCCGCCGGGACCGGTTTCGCGACAAAGATATCTTCCTAACGGGTTGTGAATCTTACATATCAGTCGAGGCAAGATGAGCTACAATCAGCGCAGGCGGGTAAGGTTACTCTTTCCTTCTTCTTGTTTTGACAGCGATTTTAGCCGATAGCGGCATCGTAATCGGACAGTTAATTTTTGGTCAATGGGTTTGGCAGGATGACGATGCTTTCCACTCGGCCGACGCCTGTTGCTGATTCTGCAGCGGAAATTCGCGTTGTCGAGCCGGCTGCGCCGACAGCTACAGGCTTTTCCATTCATTTCTTGCGACCTGTGGTTGTCGAACGGCTGATCGCGGTGATCGATGCGGGGCTGATCGTGAGCAGCGGCATCGGCTGCACGGTCGGCTATCATCTTGCGACTGCGGGCGCCGTCGGCGAAGGCCGGCGTGTATGCGGCGGCCAGCGTCCTGGTTGCATTAAATTTCACCCTTCTCATTATAGTGCAGCATGGCTACCGCCTGAAAGCCATCAGCAATCTGCCGCACGCGGTCCGGATGACGCTGACGACCTGGACCGGCGTGTTCGGCGCGCTGCTGGCGATCGCCTTCACCATGAAGGTCAGCGACGAGTTTTCCCGCGGCACCACGATCTCGTTCTATCTGGTGGGCCTGACCCTGCTGGTGAGCTGGAAGGCGGTGGCCGCGCGCTGGACCGCGCGCGCGATGCGCAGTGGCGCCTTCGCCAACGCCCGAGCGGTGATGATCGCCGAGTTCGGCCTCACGGCTTCCTCCAACGCGATCGCCGACCTTGGCCAGCACGGCTACCGGCTGCTGCGGATCGTCGAGATCCAGCCCAAGGACCTCGCCTCGCCGCTGCTGCTGTCCTCGCAGGCCCAGCGGCTCGAGGACCTGATCGCCTATGCCAAAGAGAACCGGGTCGAGCAGGTCTTCCTGCTGATGAGCTGGAACCGGCAGCACGCGATCGACAGCATTTTGGACGCGCTGAAGATCCTGCCCATTCCGGTGCATCTGGTGCCCGACCCCCACGCCGCGCGTTTCCTGCGCCATCCGCTGGTCAACACCGGCAACACCTGGACCGCAGAACTGCGCCGCGCGCCCTTGTCCTGGAAGGAGCGCGCGCTCAAGCGCATGCTCGACCTCGCCGGCACCAGCCTGGCCTTGCTCGTGTTCGCCCCGGTGATGCTGGTGACGGCGATCCTGATCAAGGCGACCTCGAAGGGGCCGGTGTTCTTCCGCCAGACCCGCAACGGCTTCAACGGGCGCGCCTTCAAGATCTTCAAGTTTCGCACCATGGGCGTGCTCGAGGACGGCCCGAAAATCGTGCAGGCGAGCCGGAACGACCCGCGGGTGACCAGCATCGGCAAGTGGCTGCGCAAGACCTCGATCGACGAGCTGCCGCAGCTGTTCAACGTGCTCAAGGGCGACATGTCGCTGGTCGGCCCCCGACCGCACGCGGCCGCGCACAACACCGAATATGAGCAGATCATCGGCAACTACGCCTTCCGCCACCACGTCAAGCCCGGCATCACCGGCTGGGCCCAGGTTAATGGTTACCGCGGAGAAACCCGCGCGCTCGAGATGATGGAGAAGCGCGTGGAGTATGATCTGTGGTACATCAATAACTGGAGCTTGTGGTTAGAGCTGAGGATCATTCTTCAAACAGCCACACGCGGATTCTATGACCCCACGACGTGATGCAAGACTGGCGAACTAACCCCACGTATCCCGACTACACCAGGCATCATTGACTCGTGAACCTCCAATGAAAAACTATTGGGGAAAGTACGTCGTTCTCATATGTGAGCAGACGGCTTTCGCATTCTCAAACTTCATTTACCTCGCGAGTGCCGCTCGCATTTTGGACGTCAACGAGTTTGCCGAGTTCAGTCTCGCATATGCCTGCTTTTTGCTTCTGATTGGCATTCATCACGCCTTGTTTTGCGACCCGATTATCTCCAGCGGTAACAGAGACGCCGACGAACAAAACACGGATCCAAAAGCACTAAGGGCAATAGGATTGCTCGCTGGCTTTTCCATCTTGGCCATTGGTGCCGTGGTGTTTCTTTTGGTAAGTCCGAATAGCTCTTCCTACTTAAGAATAGCTGGGCTCTCCTGTCTCTTCTTCAGTCTGGCCGGCCCAGTTCAACTTGCGCGTCGGATAATGCATGTTGAAGGGCTCGTTTTGTCGTCCGCCCTCGCTTCGGCTGCATACACTCTTATAATGCTATGTTCCGCGTGGATGCTGCCTCGCCTGAACCTGACCTCGAATTTCTCGTATGCGTTTCCGTTCTTGTTTGGCAACATCGCGTATTTGATTGTCGACCGCTCGCGTCGAGGCGAAGATCTAAATGCTCGGCTTGTTCCGACCCATCTTACGGATCATTTCCGCTTGGGATTTTCGTTCCTCTTGAGCAGTTCGTTAAGCTTGGTCGCCACCAACATTTATCCTTTCGTTTTCGCAGCAACTGGAGCCATCGAGGCGATCGCTGGCTACCGCCTGATCTTTGGAGTGATAGCTCCCTTCTATCAAATCTTTGGAGCATTATCAGGCTTCATCACGCCACGCATAGCGGTGCCCAGACTGCGAGATATTGAAGCGTCTCATGGGCTTGCTCTTTCTTTGATTTGCATCGCTCCAGCGATTTTAGCGATTATATCGATCTGGTTCGGCGAGGAAGCAGCAACACTGCTTTTCGGAGCCAAGTACACGACACTTGGAAATTCTTTTCCCATAGCTTTCGCATCAGCCAGCCTCGCTCTTGCTGTTTCAACTTTAGGTATATGGCTGAAAGCAAATCGCCGAGTTGGGCTCATGCAGTTGAGCAGCTTCATCTCGACAGCCGCTACAATTGCTTTCGCCTTTCCCCTCTGCGCGAAGTACGGATTCTCGGGTGCATTTACGACTTATGGGCTGGCCAATTGCTTCGCCGCGGCGTGGATTATCTATAAATCCCGTTAAGCTCTATCCGCCGTCGCCGATCGATGGAAGTTTCTTGCACGCTGAGGACGAGACCCGCATCCAAGCCAGAGTGCAAATGAGGAAAGGAGGGACGTTGAAGCATGCATCGTCCATTCAGATACCCCCACCTGAAAAGGGCCGCGCAAGAGAATCATGCAAAGCATTGGCGAAAGACAAAGCACGAAATAGATAGGCGATCCCACCTCAGATTGTAGACCGCGGCGTTCGAGACGATCGATGAACAGCACAACGGCAACGGACAAAAGCATCGCTCCGGCCACCCCGAAGCTGAAGTAGCCCTCGACCGGCGGCGGAGCCGACACGTTGTCGGTCCCAAAGCCCTTTAGGACGAAGATGTAGTCATGAATGGTTTCACCAACGGTTTTCCCTTTGTTTTCCCATAGAATGCGAGGAACAAAGAAGAATAAAGCGCCAATGATATTCGAGCCCCACTCAAGTCCTTTTCTATCTACCCACATAATCGCGTAGCAAAAGATATCTATCCCAGAGAAGTCAACGTGAACAAAAAATTGAGAAAAGCTCCGCTGATCAGCCCGCGCATTATTGTAGCGAAACAGCGTTCCAAAGATAGGCGAGGCCATCAACCCGATCATGTAAATTCCGATGAACAGCCGGACTCTCCTCACTCCGAATATCGCCAACACACAGAATACAATGAGAGCTGACGATCTAAAGCGCGCGGAAACGAGAGGATTATTGATTGCTGCTCCAACTAGAACCAGTAAGAAAAGGACCGCGGCCCATCCAATATCTCGGCGCTTCAACGCGATCGCCAATCCCACGAATGGCGCAACTAGAGTTAAGGGACGTAGAAAAGCATTCACGATGATATTTGCTGTTTTGTCAGAAAGGTCTACGGAATACGTTTCTCGAGTAAGCGCGAATAATCCCGCTCCTAGATATCCGAACAAGGCAACGGAAACGATTACCGATATCGTTGCAAGTAAAGCGTAGTTCGGGGCCGGCCAATTCGCCATGCTTTCGTACAGAAAACCTCGCGGCTTCAAGCCCAACCCCTGGTGGTTTCGAGCAACTACGACGCCAAGCCCCACCAGTGTCATAAAGAGAGAT
The DNA here is from genome assembly GCF_054056555.1 of Bradyrhizobium sp. LM2.9. Classification (NCBI taxonomy): domain Bacteria; kingdom Pseudomonadati; phylum Pseudomonadota; class Alphaproteobacteria; order Hyphomicrobiales; family Nitrobacteraceae; genus Bradyrhizobium; species Bradyrhizobium sp. LM2.9. The sequence goes on along the minus strand of NZ_JBSRYJ010000002.1, from coordinate 7,753,289 downwards.
AGCGCGCAGGCCAGAATAAGCGATTCTAAGTTGTAGAATACTGGATCAAAGTCGGCCCCCATTTGCTGTAGAGGAGCGACCGCCAAAAATAGGAAGTTAAAAATAAAGAAGACTCCAAAAAGAACGTAGCTATGTACAATAGCGATCCTAAGGCCAACTAAGGCCGCTATGCCGTTTATTGCAAGCAGGCTAAAGGCGAGTTCGGACGATCGAGAATTTTCCGAGGCTTGTAGCAATGACAAGACGAGATATGAAAAGGCCGCTGCGAAGGCGAAATAGTCCGCCACGTTTTGTTGCCAGTTCGCTTGCAGCGAATCACGCTCTCCCACAGGAAGCACCTTCATGTTTCGAGCCTCAAAACGGTTTTCCTTCCGAAAAGAACGAAGCGGCTTTTGTGACGCTAACTCCGCGTTCCATATAACAAATTCAGGATAGATGAAATCTTCCTATGCGCGAACCCCCATCAAACCGATCTGCAATCCACCGTCGGAACTTGCTTATCTCGGCTGCTCTTGCAGCCAGCGCACCAATTTTATCTAAGGCCTCAAGAAGCGAAGCAAACACGATATCCCTTCCTTCCCGAAGGAAGGTCTACGCTCATTGGCATTGGTTTCCGACGTCGTTTGATAATCAAACGCCCGACAAAGACATCTACGCGTCGTATATGTCGCCAAACGGATCTCAGGGTCGATTTCTGGCAGAGGGTGGCTACATACGAGAACGGCCCCTGCCGCCACGGCAACCACGCCCTGAAGCGAATTGGGCCGTGCTGGACATGGTCGACGAGATCAATGCCGCCAAAACCATTGGGCTGGATGGCTTTACATTTAATATCGGCCACGTCGAACCCGAATCTTCTTACGCGATTAATCTTCAGCGAATGCTTGAGGCGGCCCAAGTTACTTCGAAATTTGAGATTTTCTTATCGATCGACGCCGTCATTGCATATGCTTCTACAAACGAAGCGCTGGTGAAGGGACTTTTGCAATATGCCAAGCACCCTTCTGTAGCAAGGACTTCGGACGGCCGGCTGCTATTGGGAGCCTTCGCTCCGGAAAGGTGGGGCGTCGCGCGATGGGCAGCCCTCTTGGAAGGGCTGTCCGCGGGGGGAGAGAGGCCGTTCTTTTTCCCCACTTTTCTGGATATCAGAAGTGTTCTTGCTTTTATGGGGCTCATGGAGGGCGCTTCGATGTGGGGAGTAAATAGACTTAGTGAACTATCCCGTCAGAGCCTTCTAGCGAAACAGTTGAAGCAGGCAGGCAAGGCTTGGGGCGCGGTAGTCTGGCCGCAAGACTTTCGGCCCTATAATCGCTGGTTTTCCGAGTCCTGCAACAGTGAGCTTTTTCGTCGTTCCTGGGAAACTGCAGTGGACGAAGATGCAAATATAGTAAACGTCTGCACGTGGAATGATTATTCCGAAGGCACGGAAATCCGTCCCTCAACTAGCATCCAGCACGCGTTCTATGACCTCTCGGGATTCTATATTGAGTGGTTTAAGCTAGCAAAGATGCCTCGCATAGCCGAGGACACACTTTACTATTTTCACCGGATTGAGGCCACCGATGCACAACAAACCGGCACGGCTCAGCCCTTTAGGTTCTACAACCGGTTTTCTGATCCAACTCGCAATGAGATAGAACTTCTCGCTTTTCTCACAGCTCCTGGCCAGCTCGGAATTGAGACTGAGTTACAAACTCACACCCTCGAGGCCCCAAGCGGCATTACCTCCTTTCGAATCCCATTGGTGCCCGGCGAAACAAGATTCTGGCTAAAACGAGCAGACGCGAACGCTATTAATCTTGCCAGCGCATTTCGGGTCCGCACCGTATCGCAATATCAGGATTTGTTGTATCACGCAGGATCATCCGCACGCTCTCATCGTTGAACCATTTTGGGGTCACGTGAGGACTTGTAGACTCGCTCCCTTAGCCGCAACTGAAGGAACAGCGAATTGGTAGACCGTGGAATTAATGCGTCGTTCTTTCCAGAAATACATGCAGGTGGCTTCTCTCGGATTGATGGCACCATTGCCTTTTATCAACGAGTTAATGCTCTCGTCACGCCTCAAACGGTTATGATTGACTATGGCGCCGGGCGCGGTGTCGGACTGTTGGACAGCGCTTCAGACTACCGACGTGGTCTCCGCAACTTCAAGGGGCGCACCGCAAAAGTCGTCGGAGTGGACGTTGATCCGGCGATCTTCAAAAATCCCTCGCTCGACGATGCGCTACTATTCGGGTCTGACGGCAGAGCACCGTTACCGTCAGACTTTGCAGATCTAATCTTATCGGATTGCACATTCGAGCATCTTACAAATCCGGAGCAGAGTGCCCGTGAAATGGACAGGCTTTTGAAGCCTGGAGGATGGATTTGCGCCCGTACTCCCAACAAGTATGGTTACATTGCGCTGGCAAATCGACTGGTCCCGGAGGCGTTAAGCCATCGCCTTCTGAAAAAGATGCAGCCAGATCGCAAGGAAGAAGATGTGTTTCCTGCTGTCTATCGCCTGAACACGTCGGCGGCTCTGGCGAAGCATTTCCCGCCGTCGCGTTTTGATCATTTCGTTTACAGTTGGGACGCAGAACCAGCCTATCACGGCAATCGGCAAGGCCTCTACCGTGCATTCCAAATCGTTCAGTATCTCACGCCCCCACGGCTAAAGACGATACTGATGGTTTTCATCCAGAAGAAGCCAGTTTAGCACCGTCCCAAGGAAGGCCCGCACTTTGGCAGAAGGACGCTTCGGTCGAAGTCATGCGCCCTATGGAGGAGTGCCAGCAACGTTTATCTCGGAAATATCGACGAGCGCAAAGTGTTTTTCTCGACCCCCCGGCTTCGTATCCTGAGCTATCCATCTGCCTCTCGAAACTTGGAAAACTTCAATTGAAGCTCCTCCATATTATCGCAACTGTTGACCCGCAATACGGCGGTCCCGTCGAAGGGATCTTGCGCCAGAGTGAGGTGATGGAAGGCACTCGAGAGATCGCATCTCTCGATCCAGAGGACGCATCCTTCCTAGCGAGGATGCCGGTGAAGACCTACGCGCTCGGAGATTATAAAACCGGTCAAGGATGGGGCCGTTTCACAAAGCGGTACGGCGTGAGCAGAAAATATCTGCGTTGGCTTAGGAATAACGTACACAACTACGACTGCGTTATCGTGAATGGTATTTGGAATTTTACTACATTGGCCGCGTCTTTGACGCTGCCGCGATCGAACGTTCCTTATTTCGTTTTTACACATGGAATGCTCGATCCTTGGTTCCGAAGAAACTTTCCGGCCAAGCACATGCTCAAGCAGCTGTTTTGGCTTCTCTGTGAGAACAGACTTTTGGCCCGTGCCGAGGCCGTGCTGTTTACGACCGTAGAGGAACGTGACCTCGCTCGAACAATGTTCTGGGGCCGGAGATATCGTGAAGAAGTAGTTGGGTATGGAACAGGGGATCCGCCATTCAGCGAAGTTCAGGAGAAGAAATTTAGAGAGCTTCTTCCAGCGCTGGGAGATCGTAAATTCCTGCTTTTCTTGAGTCGGATACACCTGAAAAAGGGGTGCGACCTTCTAATCGAGGCGTTTGGCACGCTGGCCGGGGCGTATCCGGATATCGACTTAGTGATAGCTGGCCCAGATGAATCTGGTCTACAGGCTCGTCTCCAGCAACGCTCCGAACTATTAGGAATTTCGAAAAGAGTTCATTGGCCCGGCATGATCTCAGGGGACGCCAAATGGGGAGCATTCCGATCAGCTGAGGCGTTTGTTCTGCCGTCACACAGCGAAAACTTTGGCATCGTAGTTGCGGAGGCACTCGCATGCGGAACTCCCGTGCTGATTTCGAACAAGGTGAACATTTGGCGTGAGATCGACAACGATGAGGCGGGTATCGTCGACGAGGACACGGTGCAAGGCGCATTGACGATGATCGATAAATTCTTGAGCCTAACCTCTGATGATAGACTTAGGATGGAAACGAGCGCCCGTGAATGCTTCCTAAAGAATTTTGAAGTGAGCCAAAGGGTCGCTGCTTTTCAGGGACTTTTGAAAGAGGCGATTTCGAAGAAGGGACATCGCCATGATTAAGCGAGCCAAGAAATTCGCCCGCCTATTGACGCGGCCCAAGTATAGATCAGCGTTGCTGAAGGGCGTAGCTGCCGCCGTGGAACACGAACGTGTCATGGAGAGCCTTCGCATCGTAACTTTTGTTGATGTCGGAGCCAACAAGGGCCAATTTTCCACGCTAATGAAAGAGCTGCACCCGAATGTCACGATTCACGCGTTTGAACCGCTCCGAGAAGCAGCAAAGAAATTCCGTGAGGTGCTTCAGGGGGAAAAAGACGTCACCCTACATGAAATGGCTCTGTCAGATCATCGAGGGAAAGCGGCCATACATGTTTCGGGACGCCCTGATAGTTCTTCACTTCTTCCGATCTCGGAGAGACAATCAAGCCTCTTCCCCGGCACAGAGGAGAAGGAGGTGCGAGAAATCACCATTGAGGTTGGAGACGACGTACTTAAAGCAAGCGACCTTCAGGCTCCAATAGTAATTAAGTTGGACGTTCAGGGATACGAACTCGCAGTGTTGAAAGGAATGACCGAATTGTTAGCGGCTGCGTCGTATGTGTACGTAGAGCTTTCATTCGTTGAATTGTACGAGGCTCAGCCGCTTGCTTACAACGTAATTGAGTTCCTTGCATCAAGAGGCTACGCTTTGCACGGCGTTTACAATCTGACGGAGTCAGAGGGACTCAGCATCCAAGCCGATATTCTGTTTAGGAATTTGCAAGTACCCGTTGTCGGGAGCAAGGCAAGCGCCAGGACATGACGTCCTCAGACTTGCAACTATCTTTGAAGTATTGAGTACCTAAATGTCGATGCGTTGGAGAAAGTCCCTAAAATAGCGTCGGCCCGTTGATTCGCATTCAGAACCAGTTCTTTGCATCGATCACTCTGAAAGTAGCAAACCTTAACTTTTATCAATCGTGAGCAATTGTTCTTCACGCTAACGATGTGGTCGACCATCTTAGGATTTACAAGTTGGGGTTTAGATGCGGCCTCTACATCTAAGCAGGGCCTACCAAGAGGATCACGAATTACTGGTGTTGTGGTCTGATTTGCGACAGAAGACTGCATCGTGAATTTGGGCGCCTGCGAGCCGCTGGTTTCGGCATCTACGGCCGTCGAGAATAGCAAGGCGCCCATCATCAATCCATACGCCCTAAATCCAGTAAGACGTCCTGCTCTCACGGCTGCCACCACTGCCTGTCCCCCAAATCGATTCCCGGTACTGAAATCTTCGCTCCTTCGCGTGCCAAGCGGCGCGCTAGTGCTTCCCGAGAAGTGGTATCTGTGCTCCGCAAACCCGCTAAAAGAATTTCTCTGTAGCTCCAACCAACACCGAGCAAGTTGGCGGCCGCCTCCTCGGTCAGATCGCTACCGACCATACTAACAAATTCGTTAACAACGCTCTCCTGCAGAGAATTGTTGAGAAGGGAAAAAGTCGCGAGCGCCATTCGGTTTCGTCGCAACGCTATCCACATCTCCCGTGGTCCTGTCGCGTATGATTGCCCAAGAATAGTGGTAGACGTCGCATCAAATCCGTTGCGTGTGACCTCAAGTGAGTACAGCAACATCCACAAAAATGAATCGGATGGATTCAGCGATAAAGCCGATCTCAGCCCCTCATCAGCTGACAGGGCCGCGTGATTTGCCTCATCCGAACTCCTTCGTAAAGCTCGTTCTTCCGCAACCGATAGAAGGATCAGCGCCTTGGATCTGGATAGATCGCTTCGCCAAACACAACACTCCGAGATTCCTTGAATGGACGTTAGTACCCCCTCAAGGACGCTGCCCCTGAAACGCTCATCAGCAACGATCCTTGCAGTAACTCCCTTAAGAGGCGCCGCCGCCGAGAACTGGGGTATCAGAGGAGCAGACCAAACAACGCTACTTAAGCCGAGAAGCAACAAGAGCCCTCGTATCCACCCTTTTGGAACGGCCAAGCGTCCCAGCATGAAGGGCTCGCGCACTATTCCACGTATCCATAACGTGCGTAATATTTCTGATAATAATACCTGCCGTGATAGGATTCGTACCGGGACAGTAGCTTAGTGTCGGCCTTGTTCAGCACCACGCCCAGCAGCTTGTCCTGGATCTCCGGCGAGCCACGCAGATTGTGCTTAACGACGTCGATCTTGGTCCGGCCCCACTCCACCACGAAAACGTAGGAGTCGACGAAGGACGAGGTGACGCGTACGTCCACCACGGGCGCCATCGGCGGCATGTCCAGCACCACGTAATCGAATTGCGAGCGGAGCTGGGTCACCAGCGCGTGCATCGCTTTCGAGGCCAGGATCTCGTTGGTGTGCAGCAGTTTCGAGGTGGTGCCTGCGGGCAGGATCGAGAGCTTGGTCTGGGGATCGACGACCAGCGCGTCCTCAAGCCGGGCCTTTTGGGCGACGACGTCGACCAGGCCGATCTTCGCGTCGGGCACCAGCGCGCGCGACAGCGACGGGTTGCGCAAATCGGCATCGACCAGGATGACCCGCGCGCCGCCATGCGCCATCAGCTGGGCGAGGTTGGTCGAGAGCGTGCTCTTGCCCTCGTTCGGCAGGGTCGAGGTGGTCGCCAGCACGCGGTTCTCGCGCACGATGGAGTTGAGATCGATTGCCACCTTGAGCGAGCGCACCGCTTCCGAGAAGCGCGACAGCGGATTGTCGACGACATAACGAAGCAGGTCCGGCTCGGGATTGCCCTTTTTGCGGCCGAGCTGGCCTGGCAGCACTGGGGCGGACGCTTGCGGACCAAGCGCCGGCAGGATGGCGATGCAGTTGGTCCCTAACTGCTCCTCGACTTGCCCGGTTGTGCGGAACACCTTATCGGTTAGCTCGCGGGCCATGGCGGCGCCAAAGCTCAACATAAGCCCGCCGAGCAGCGCTGCGGCCAGAATGAGCAGCGACTTCGGAGCGCTCTTGACCAGTGGCGTGGTCGCCGCGCTAATGACGCGCGCCTCGGTGATCGGGAAAGACTGCTGCTGCACGCTCTCCATGTAGCGCTGCAGGAAATTGTCGTACATCGCCTGGTAGGACTGCGCGGTGCTGTCGAGCTCGCGAAGCTGAATCTGCGCCTGGTTGGTGAGCTGCGATTCCGATACGACGTTGGCAAGGCTCGACTTGATGCTTTCCTCGCGGGTCATCGCGATGTCGTAGTCGCTCTTGTAGGATTCCTGGATGCGCTTGAGCTCCGCGCTAATATTTTTCTTGATCTCGGCCATCTGGCTGCGCAGGTTCACCGCGGCGAGGTGATCGTGGCCATACTTCGCCGCCCAGATCGATTCCTTGGAGGCCATGTCGACATATTGGCCGCGCAGCTTGACGATGGTGTCGTTCTTCAGCGCGTCGGCGACGTTGGCGTCCGGAACGTCCTGCTTCTGGATGTCGTTCATTCGGTCGAGCCGCGCCCTGGCCTCGGCGGTGGACGCATGCGCCAGGATCAGCTGGCTGTTGACCTCGGCGAGCTGCTGCTCGTTCATCAGCCGGCCGCCGGTGTCGACGATGTTGTTGGCTGTCTTGAAATCGACCACCGCCCGTTGCGCCGCGGAGGCCTGGGTGCGCAGCTCCTTGATGCGGTCCTGGAGCCAGACGCTGGCGCGGCGTGTTGCCTGGTATTTCGCCTCGAGCTGGTCGACGATGTAGGCATCCGCGATGGCGTTGGCGACACGCGCCGCCTTTTGCGGATCGCGCGAGGTGAAGCCGATCTCCATCACATAAGTGAGGCCGAGGCGCTTAATCGTGCGGTTGCTCTCGAACCGTTGCAGCGCCTTCCGCGTCAGCTCGAATTCGGAGGGCGCTTGCCCGGAGGAGAACAGGCCTGTGACTGAACCAATAAGCGCGCCCAACACGCCGCTGCCGCTGCCGCTGAATTCGGGATCGTCGATCAGATGCAGGTCGCGGATCACCGAGAGGCTGATGTTCTCGGATTTCAGGATCTCGACCTGGGTTTCGATGGTTGCAGAATCGACCGCGATGTCGCCGAGCACCGATTGCTGCTGGAACAGCTGCACCTTGCGGGTGTCGATCACCATTGCCGCCGTGGAGGTAAATAGCGGCGCAGCGGTGAAGAGATAGAGCAGCGCCAGGATCACGGAGGCCGAGACGATCGCGACGATTGTGGGGAATTGCCGCCTGACAATATCGACATAGGAGGTGAGCGTCTGGGCCGGCGAGCTTTCAACCTCGGCGTAGTCGCGGTTGATCTCCGACGAAGGCTTATTCACCTGCAGCATTGCGCAATTCCTGAAATCGTCCAGTGACTGGTTCTGGAGGATGGCACTGGGGAAAGAGAGTCACGCGAGCAAAAGCACTCAATAAGATCAGCAGTTGAGCGCGAATATAACACGCGGAGAAACGCAGCTGAACTCAATTGATGCATCGCAACGATGCCGGCACATTACAATTTGCTCGAAAGCTTAACGCTGAAACACAAAACGGCGCCTCGAAGCGCCGTTTTGCCGATTGAACGATCCAGCCGGATCGCGCGCTGACCTTTACAGGCTCAGCGCGGGCTGACGCTGTTGGTGGTGCCGGTGACACCGTTGCCCGCGTTGGGCGTTATCGTGTTCGCATAGTGCAGGCCGCCGAAGGTGCCGAGGGTCCCGCCCTGTCCGCCGTTGGCGAAGCCGCCCGCTCCGGTCGGGCCGCCCGAACCGGAGCCACCACCGCCCGCGCCACCACCGGTCGCGGCGATCTGGACGTCGCCGGTCGCGGCCTGGTAGGCGGCGATCACGTCGGGATTGTTGGTGCCGGCAATCGCGGCCTGGATCTCATTGGCGAAAGCCTGGTCGCTCGACGCTGCCAAGCGGGCGAGCTGGGCGAGGCCGGCCGTGATCGCGCGGATCTGGTCCTTGCTCGTCGCGGGGTCCTTGAGCAGCCCGATCAGCGCCGGAAGCGTGGAAGGGTCGGACGCACCGAGGTCGCGCACGCGCGAGATCAGCTGCGCACCGCCCGGATATTGCTGAAACAGGATGCCCGGGGTCGTCTTGAAATCCGAGATCACCTGCGTCGGCAGCTGACGCTGCGGCGGATAGACGGCTGCGCTGGCGGCGCTCGAAATCGTCGCGGCGAGGGCCGCGGCCGCGGCCATGCGAAGCGCGAACTTGATAACGCTCATAATCAACCTCCAAAAAAAACAGCTGCCCCGTTTTGGCCGCTTGGAAGTGCGGACAAATGGCTGTGCAGTGCGGAACCTAACCCAAGCGTTGCGGTCTGTCCACTTAATCTAAAGACTTCGTAAACGGCACAACTGCTTCAAATCTAGACACTTTTGTGAACCTCGGGGGTCCGGAACGACTGCGCCAGGCCCGCCCCGAACAGCGCAAAGAATGGAATGCTGTAGCCGGGCACCTGGAGCGTGAAATCCAGGCAGGAATGCAGCAGCGAGAGCGTCGCGGTCGCCGCCCCCGCGAGCGGGATGATGGCATCGCGCCGCCGCCGGAATACACCCTTGGCCAAAACGGTAAACATGATGACCCAAGCGAGCGCCACCAGAAGCGCCATCGGGATGCCGACCTCGGACGCAAGCTCCAGCGGCGTCGAATGCGCGGCATCCCAGATGCCGCGAATCGAGATGTTCGGGCTCCGGTACGGCGGGAACGCCCATTGGAAAGTGCCCATGCCGGTGCCAAACCAGGGATTATCGGCGATGATCTTGAGGGTCGATTTCCAGCCCTCGATGCGCCCTTCATCGACCAGACCCTGGCTATCGAAGCGGCTGGAGACCCGCCCGCCCAGCAGTTGCAGCAGGCCGAGCGCGACCGCGATGCCCGCACCGAGCGAGATCCAGACGCCGGTGCGCGGCGGCAGGTCCTTTCTGAGGAAGACCGTAAACGACGCGATCATGGCGAGCAGCGAAAGGCCCACGCCGGCGCGCGAGCCGGTCATGAACATCGCCATGAGGCAAACCAGCAGAGCCGCGAGCTGAGGCAGCACGTCTCGTGGAGGGATCTCGCCAACATCACGCGACAGTCGTCGCCACTGGATGTGCCGATCGGGCAGCCGGCGGCGGACATCCTCAAGGATCAACAGCATCCAGATCACCGCGCAGGAGCCGAAATACGCCGCCGCCGTATTGCGGTTGATGAACGTGCCGGTGACGCTGCCGAGATACGCCGTCTTGTCCCGCCACAGGATCATGGTGGGCTCGATCAAGAATGAGGCGACGCCATAAAGCGCGTAGAGCGCTCCGGAAATGGCGATGACCCATAGCATGCGACGGCCGCGCTCGCGGTTTGCGCCGACCGTGATGCCGAGGACGATTGCGAGAATGTTGGCCAGCGGCGCTCCGAGCGCGAAGAACGCCTCGTTCTTGACGATCGACGCCGAGGGCGCAATCGGCACGCCCAACAGATCGGACGCCTGCTTCCAGATCGGCTGAAACGGTGCGACCCAAGGATGGTCGGAGAGCTGTTCGTGCAGCACAAAGGCGTACGCGGCGACGATGATGCCGATGCCTGCGAGCAGCCAAAGTTGCGGCCCGCGCAGATCGCGCGTCGGCGCGAAGATCAATGCCGTGCCGAGACACAGGCACCAGAACGCGATCGAAAGGTCGTTGGTCGAGCCGAACGGAAACGGCGCGCCTGCCATAACGAAATAGAGAATGAAGGCCGCCGGAAGGCTCCAGGACCATTGAATGTTTGGGAGCCGAAGGCGCATCGTCGTTATGCCGACCTGCTTTAGAAGACGCAATCAATGGGATAGATCTTCAGATCTACATTCAGACGGCTGTTTCGAGTCTGGGCCCGGAAGCCATAGAACAGCCCCAGGTTATCACTCCCCTGATCGAGCTTTATTCCAGGGGTTAATTCGTCGGGCGGCACCAGATTGCCTATGTGACGGTTAATGCCGGATATCTCGATACGCCCCACCCCCTCGCCGAAATGCCCGGCGAGTTGAGTGACCGTCACCTTGGGCAGGCCCCGCCGCTGATGGCAGACCTCCTCCTCCCATAGCTTTGTTTGTTCGACGAGAGGTTTGCCCGCTCCCTCGGGCACAACGATATCCGGAAAGGACGGGTGCAGCATCCCGAAGAACCGGCTCTCCTTGGAATTCGCCGACAGCCGGACTGTGAATGAAACTTCGCCCTTGGCACCCCGAAGGCGCTGAAAGATCGGCGCGTCGGGCTCGGCAGAGACCACTACATCGATCCGGTGGCGTACTCCGAACTCCCCCGTCGCACCGGCAGCGTGATCGAACAGAACAGGCCCCCCGATGATGAGGGTCAGAAAACGCCAGAATGCTGGTCGTCGAAAGCGCATGACGTCCCTCGCAACACTGCGGGGTGACCGACGATCGGCACGCCTTGCTCAGTGGTGCCTTGATCCATAACCCGAACAGGGCCGCCTTGATTGCTAAACGAAAATGGCACCGGGACAAAGCCCCGGTGCCATCGGATGTCGTGGATCAGGTTGGCCCCGCCTACGGCGCCAACTTGATGTTGTTGCGGAAGATCAGCGCATCGTTCGACAGATTCACCGCATCGCTGCCGGTCGCCATGATCACCCTCAGGAAGGTGAGGAACTTGGCAGTTTCGACGTTGCGCGAGTTCGAGACGTAGATCACGTCGCTATTCTTCATCATGACCTTGGTGGCGAGGAAGAAGCCACCCGGATCGCGGAAGTTCACGTTGAAGATGACCGGGACCGTCTCAGAGGTGTATTTGCTGACGTCGATGCCAAGCTGGGCAGCAACCTCACGCGGCTCGCGGCGATAGAGAAACACCGCAGCCGGATCGGCTTGACCATCCAAAAGACCGCCGGCCTTGCCGACCGCTTCGCCAAGGTTGATGCGCCAGGCATCGAAGTTAAACTCGCCGCTCTGACCGCTGGCACCGAACGCCAGGAACTTCTGCTGTTCGCGATAGACATAGACGCTGTCGTCCGGACGAACATAGATGTTGTTCTCCGGGCTCATGACCAGGTTTTCGAATGGCACTGTCGCTCGCTTGCCGCTTCGCTCGAGCATGACCCAGGTCTCGAAGCCTTGGCCCTTGATACCGCCTGCGCGCGTAATCGCGTCGAGCACCTTGTCTTTTGCACCCGCGGCGCTCGCCGGATAACGCGCCGGTGCATTGACTTCGCCGAGCACGCTGATGAGTTGGGTTCTCTGCGACGACATGGCAACGACCACCTGCGGCTCGATAGCGCGATTGGCAATCTTCTCGACGATCGCACGTTGGATCGCGACCGCCGTGAGGCCGTTGGCCTTGACCTGACCGGCGTATGGCACCGTGATGAAGCCGTCATTGTCGACAGCCTGGTCCGGGATCGTCACGAAGTTACCCGGACGGACACCTGCTTCGGCCGGGATGAACAGACCACCCGCCGCCGCGGCTTCGAAGATGGTGACGCTGACCACGTCGCCGATCCCGAACACGATGCTGGCCGGGGGGCGCTTGTCCGTGAACGCCCCTGCAAGCCCCTTGGGCTCATGGGTGTGGAGGATCTTCACGGTGGCGGGGTTGAGCGGCACCAACTCGTAGGCCGGCGCATTTTCCGTCTGGATCTTGTTGTTAACGTCATCCGTTAACGGCCCCGAGCCGGGGTTCGTTGAACACGCCCCAAGCGCCAAAGCGACCGCTAGAAACGCCGGCTTAAATAGATAAGTTCTGGCAAAGGAATGCATGAATCGCGCCCTATAGTCCCCAATTACCCTCGATTGGTACGGCGGAGTGGGCGGTGCGGCAAGGGTTCCCGAGTGGTTAACGGTGCGATCGGTCGCCTACTGTTGCGTGCGGGCAACTCTTTGGGGCTTAGTTTAACCCATTGTGACTATTTGTTGTATTTCGTGTGCACGGTCGGCAAGCAAACGCCCAAACGGCGGGCTCAGCGGTCCGAGCGACGGGCTTCTTGACCTTGCCTCCGTCTGCTAAAGCTGGACTCGATTGAGATGGGATTTCCCGTGTCTGGCCTCTTTCTGATCACACTGCTGACAGGTTCGCTCCTTGGTAGGGCGGGCACCGCGCATTGGCCGTCAGCCCCGGCCACTCCTTGCGCCGACAGCGCGCAATCCCCGTGTCAGGGGCCGCCCTTTGTTGAGGTGGCCACACCTGCTCCCTCCTCTGCTCCCTCCTCGGTCTGGAAATTCACCCGAACCCAAGGGACCAAGGAGGGCGAGAGCTTCGCCGCCATCGCCAAGACGGCCGACACTGCCCAATCGGATCCGGATTTTGCCGGCCTGATCGTTCGCTGCGCTCCGAAGGGCAAGGTGGACGTGCTGGTGGCCTTGATCCGGCCTTTCTCGCCAAGGAGCCACCCCAAGGTCACAATCACCACAGCAATGGGTGGCACCCTGACATTCGAGGCCAGCATGGCGGCGGCAGGCGCTGCAGTCCTATTGCCCGATGAGGTCTCCGCCTTTGCCGCGGGCAAGTGGCAGACGACGCCCTCGCTTTCGGTGGTGGTCAAGGAAAGCGACAGCGAGATCAAGGGTATGGTGGCCCTGAACGGGCTCCGGGAGGCCTATCATTCGCTGCTGACAAATTGCGGCCAATAGGCAGAATTTAGCCATACAGCTTAAGGCTCTTTTTAGGGTGCGGAACCTAAGGTCCGGAGCACGGAGTGTTTCGGATGACCGAGCTTTTGATTTTCAGCTTTCTTACAGGCGCTGTGCTGGGCCAGCGCTTTCGGGTCTTGGTGCTTTTGCCATTGACCTTGGTCATGGGGCTCGCCGCCATCCCGGTTGGATTGATGGCCGATGTCAGCTTCCTTGAAGGCCTGAAGAACCTGGTGCTCGCGGCCGTTGCTCTCCAGGCCGGCTATCTCTTCGGCTCGGCCGCTCGCTTTGGCTTGGCCGCCGCTCGGGCCGGCCGCGTGTTTGCTCGGCCGGTCAACACCGTTCGCTGACCTCTTCGGCGGGACAATCAGGAGCTCGCCTGAGAACCCGCTGGGCAAAGCTTCGTTGCGTGCGAGGCTTTCCGTTCGTCGAGAGCAGACCTCTGTTTGAAAAACGATCGACGGCTTGTATGGTGCCCTGACCGGTTCAGGATTCCTTCGAGCGCGCTGTTTGTCCCTCGCTTATTTTGCCCTCATCGTCGCGATTGTTTCCGCTTCAGCTCTCGAAATTGCCGGCGCCAAATTCGGCGCGCAGCTCGGGATGATGGCTGCGGCGCTGAGCCTATTGGCGGCAGCCTTCGGCGCACGAAAGGCCGACTACGAGCACTATCTGCGTGCCACGGGGTGGGGCCACTCGGGTCTGATCGCCATTCCGCTTTTTATCGCAGCCCAGTTGGCGCCGCTTTGGCTCCGCTGGGCGCATCCGATCTGGGCGAGTGTTCAAGAGGCCTTGGGTGGCCTGCCATTTGGGCCGGTCACAGCCGACATCGGATTGACGCTGAACGCGCTGTTCTTGGCGCTTGCTGCTCTCTCTCTGGTCGGGGTTACGATTGTCGTGGTCCGCGACCGTGGCCGCGCCGAGCTGGTTCTTTTTGTCTTGAGCGGAATAGCCACAGTCTGCGCCCTGGCCTTGGGTCTGCATTGGCTCTCGCCGGGACTTATGGCTACTGCCCCCTCAGACTTGACGACAACCTTTGCCGGCCTCGGCACTATGCTGAATTTGGCCGTCATGCAGTTGGCCGCTGAGCGGGCCGAAACGCGTCACTCGCTCGTTCGCTCGATTGCGATCGGCCTTTGCGGTCTCGTGGGCGCTCTCGCAGGAGCTGTTGCGATCTTTGGCTTGTCCGGCACGAACAGCGCGATCGCGGCAAGCTTCGGTGTCGTGCTGATCTTGCTGATCCTTGTCATTCGCCGGCTCGACCTGTCGCCCTTGGCTGCAGGCGCGCTGTCCGTTGCCGCATTGATCGGAGCGACCATCGTCCTGACCTTCCTCTTCGAGAAGAATTCCGGCTCCATCCTCTTGCGGCTTGTCCCGGATATAGGTGCTGAAACGAGAGCCGCGCTTGAACGAATGTTGGCCGACACCCGATGGTTCGGTGCGGGCGCGGGGACCTTTTCGGCCGTAGGCAGAATCTACCAGAGCGATTCCGGTGCGACTTTAACGGCGCCATCAGCCGCGATGGCGATCTTTACGGACACGGGATGGATTGGCCTGGCTGCCGCGCTGCTGGTGGGCGTGACAGCTCTGGCGCGACTTTTCTTGGGCGCTTTGCAGCGCGGACGCGACTCGTTCTTCCCTACGACGGCCGCGGCCTGCCTTCTCTTCGCGCTTATTCAGGGCTTCGCCGGTCCGGGACTGCTGCGCCCGGCGGCGATCCTGTGCCTTTCGGTGATCCTGGGACTGGGATTGTCGCAAAGCGTCAGCCAGTCCTCACGATAGGCGCTGGCAATTAGACGTCGCGATCACCGAGTGAGGCCCAGTAAGTCGGGTTCTTGGGTGTCTGAATGCGAACCCAGCGATAGGACTTCTTCGACCACGGCAGGATGTGCCCGGTCAGGTTATCGAGCACGAGATCGCCGGAGGAGGTCCGCACCACGACCACGAGATGATGCTCACCCCAAGGCACCACGACCTCGCCGAGCAGCACCGACCGCGCCGGGAAACCCTTGGCGATCAGATCGTGGCGTTTTGTCACGGCATAGTCGTTGCAGTCGCCGCTCGTCGGATGAAGCAGCCATTTCTCTCCGCGCAGCCCTTCCAGATTGGGCTCCGGCCGGATCGCGCTGTTGACCTGCTGATTGACCTCCTGAAGCTGGGCCATACGCTCCGCCGTGAGTTTCAGACGCCCGCCCCTGAACACGATGTGCTGCGGTCGCGGCTTACACTCATCCTTGTACTTCAGGCAAAAGATCGTGAACGCCATTGGCGCCAGCGTCGGCTGGTCGAACTTGATGTATTGCATGGCACCGCGCAGTCCCAACGGCGCACCGACGAAGGCGGCCCTCGCGCTCTGCTGGACCCCAACAGCCACCACAACAGCGGCCACGGCCGCCAGGAACTTTACAACTTTGCGCATGTCGCGCTCCCCGTTCTTGTTGGGGAAACGCTACGCGAGACGTCTTGAAATACGGCTCAAAGGCCAAGCGATCCTTTAATCAAAACAGCCGCGAGTCTGTCAGAAACAATTAAGAATACCGATATGTGACTTGTTCTGCTAAGAGCGATCACGACGTTCCGCTCGTGACGGCAGATGCGATTCGACCGACCTGATGGGCCTTTCCAAACGCTTTCGTAAAGATATTAAGCCGCGGCTTCCCGATGGCGTTCGTATCTATGCCATCGGAGACGTGCATGGACGGGCCGACTTGCTTCAGTCCCTCTTAACCGTCATCGACGCCGACCTTGCGCGCTCCGCTCCCCAACGAGCCATCCAGGTGTTTCTTGGCGATTACGTCGACCGGGGCCCGGACTCACGCGCCGTGCTTGACCTCCTGATCGAGCGCTCGAAGTCGCACGAGACCGTTTGCCTCAAAGGCAACCACGAGGTCTTCCTGCTCGAGGTCCTCAAGGACCCGGCGCGCCTGCAGGAGTGGCGCCACTATGGAGGCCTGCTGACTCTTGTTTCCTACGGCATTAACCCGACGATGAATCCGACGGCTGAGGAGCAGATTGAGTTGATCGAAGGGTTGAGGCGTGCGCTTCCGCCGGAGCATCTTTCATTTCTTCAGCAGCTCCGCACCTCCTTTGTGTGTGGTGATTTCTTTTTTGTTCACGCCGGCGTCAAGCCGGGCGTAGCCCTCGATCGTCAAAAGGAAGAGGATCTGCTCTGGATCCGCGAGGAATTTCTCGAGTCCGAGCGACGCTTCGGTAAATATGTCGTCCACGGTCATACCCCGGTTAGTGCTCCCGATATCCGCCCCAACCGGATCAACATCGACACCGGCGCTTATGCGACCGGCAACTTGACGCTCCTCACGATCCAAGGCGATAGTCTGCTGGCAATTTAAGGCGATCGTAGAGCTGTCGGCCTACTCGGTCCGCCTCACCCGAATATTTCGAAGTCAATCATGAACCGCATGTTCCTGCTTCGCGTCATCGGCTTCTGCGCCGCAGTGCTCTTGCTGCTTCATGCAGGATTGGGATCCTACGGCGATCTCACGCGACCGAACTTTCGGGCGAGCGATTTATTCTTTGGCGAGATTCCGCCCGACAAGGCCATTGTAGCGACGTCGGGGGTACTGGCGACCTTTTCGTTCGATGGCGACTTGCTCGCGAACTACGCCGCAGCGAAAGCCGCGGACATTCTTCACCATCCCTCAGCCGATGCGAAGGGCCGAGCGACCGAGAACAAGGCGGCCCAAGGCGCTGTGGTTGCAGCCTTGAAAGTATCGCCGATCCGTCCCGCGCTATGGCTCACGCTAGGCACGCTGAAAGCTCAATCCGGCGAGCCGGTAACGCCTGCAGTGAAAATGTCTTACCTGGCCGGAGCCGTGCCGATGGCCGTTGCCTTCTCCCGGGTCCAAACCGTAACGTCGAGCGCGGCCGCAGCCGACGACGAGATCAAGCTGCTGGCGCAATCGGACATTCGCTCAGCGCTGGCCCACCGCTCTAGTTACGAGCCGCTCCTGATCGCGGCCTACGTGCAGGCAACGCCACAAGGCAAATCGCTGCTTCTGGAGGCCACGCAGGTAAACGATCCTAAGTTCAATGAGATCTTGCGGCGGTATTAAATCGAGGGCGCCCTTGCGCGGCTTGGCTTAGGCTGCCAGACGCTCCTCAGCGCACCGATTTCGGATTAACTGGCACAAAATCCTGTTCGCCACGCGGTTGATCCGATCGCCCCTGGTAGACGAACATGCCCTTCTTGGTGGCGATGATGTCGCCTCGCTGCAAGCTCTCGTCGTTGAGGATGCGTTCGGTTGCGACGATCTCCGGATCTTCCGGGACCGGCTTGTACACTTCCGGGTGCTCCCGCCGCTCGCGCGAGACCTCTTTGGCCCGTCGCCGTCCGTCTTCGATCCGCTGCCGCCATTCGTCGCGCGTCAGTTCGAGCTCACTTGGCGGAAGGTAGTCATTGAGTGAGGGCTCCGGCTCTGTCTGAGCAAGACAGGAGTGCGCACAGGTTAGGCAAAGCGCGAATCCACCAGCAATGATGGCCGCTCGAGACAGCGCCACAAACTGCCGCGCGTAAGTCAGTGAGTGGTCACGCCGAACGGCTCGCACACCAATAACTCCAAAGACCGGGCAAAAGACCATCTCCTCCCCTGCAGTCTATACCTTTGCCGATTGCAAGACAGCCCTCACAGGCAACCTTTGTGCTTTAGCTCGCGAGGATTTCAGCCCGTGGTCCGCAGCATTGCTTTCTTGGCTCTCGTCATCTGGTTAGGGACTCAGTCTGCGTCTGCAGGTCCGATCGAATACCCGCAAGTCATCCATACGCAATACGAAGCAGTCGATCAGAAAGCCGGTGGTCACTTCGTTCTGTGGTCCGAGCGTGAAAGGATTTTCTATGGCCTCGACCAGAAGCTTTTCCCGGGAGCCCGGTTTGTCCATATCACCCAGGTTACCCCGAGCGTCGGTTCGATCACGCTAACCTATGTCGAAGTGCGGACGGTCAGCAGCACCAGTTCGGACTATTTGTACTTGGCGGGAAATGTCCGCTTCCGCGTCAGCGGAATGACCCTCAAGTCCAGCAACTTCCCCGCCGGCGGCGGGATGACGCCCAGCAGGCAGTAGCCAGCCGGGCGCTCAGGCTGCGTCACAGCGATGATTGCAGGCGTCCGCCGGCGCAGGGTCGATGTCCGTCTGGCAAGTCCTTAGGTCTACGACCTCATTAGCTCATCGATATTAATCACGAACACTCCGCTCGCGGGATTGCCGAGAATGTGCGAGAGACCAATGTTGCTGCTGGCCTGCATCGCAGCTTCCTTAATATCCACCATGGCGGCTCAAGCGAGCCCGCTTTGCGTCAAGGAGCGGACGCGGTTTGCTCTATCAGAGGATACGGTGAAGTGGATGATGACGGTCCAGCCTGGCGCGGACTGCATCCAGGGACTGCGTTGGTCGTATATGCAAATCTTCAACGTGTCGGTCGTGAGCGGACCATCACACGGACAGCTGGCGGTCGTTGGGTCCGGCTTTCGATATTCGGCGAAAGCCGAAACGCCGGGCACCGATAGATTCACCCTTCTGATCTCGGGCAAGAACCGTCATGATGCCGGAACGTCGATGCTGGAGGTCGAGGTAAATCCCCCATAGCCCGGCTTATGCTTCGATTATCGCCGGCTCGACCCGCTGCCCCGGGTCCTGCTCCCGTAATAGGGGCGAGCACGCCCTCCGTTGGTCCGGGGCGCCTGAATCTGGCTCGGAATGTTTCGCGTGGCCGTGCTCGGCGAAGGCTGCGACGGATTGACGATAATCACGTTGCGATTGGGCGTAGACGGATCATTGACCCCCTGGGCCCGGATGCTTGGGGCCCACGTGCTTGCGGTCACAAGAAGGGTAACTGTGGTCAAGACTAATCGTTTCATGAGATATCTCCCGAGCGAGAACGTCGGAGAGGTGATCACCGTTCCTTCACAGTTGCTTGGGTCGTCATTGCCGAGGCACTGCGATCAACTTGCCGTCCCTCCAGACCCCCTGCGCCGCCGTCCCGCTCGGCAGCGTGCCCGGCGCCAGGTTCCGGACGGCTGTCGGTCGTGAGGCGCTCTGGGCCGTTTGGGTCTTCTTCGTAGGTGAGGTCACGATGCTGGTGCTCGTCAAATTGGCCTTGTCCTTGGTCCCTTGTGCAAAAGAAGGTTGCACCAGAAGAGCCACAAACGTGAGTGCTATGAGACCGTCGCGCATGATCAAAATACCGGAAAGAGGAACTCGTCGAACTGTCACAGCTTTCTGCCTAAAAGCAAGCCCTCGAAGCTGGTGCGACAAGGGCTCTTGCAAGCTGGTGATCAGAGCGGCTTTCGCAGCGATGGATTTGACGCGGAAAAGCCTAGCGAAACTGCCTATTCCGGGTTACTTGATCGGCCTTGATGACTGACCCCAGCGACACTGCCGCCGGCGCTCCAAATACGCACGCTATCAAGGCCGGGTTTGTGCGTCTACTGTCCGGGCGGATTCGCGACATATCCCGCGACCCGCGGCAGATCCGCGAGATCGTGTACGAGCAGGCCCGCATCAAGCTCCTGGAACAATTCACCCATGGCGACGCACGGGAATCCCGCGAGGTCCAGCAAGTGCTGGAACGCGCCATTCGGGAGGTTGAGCTTTCATTTGAACGCGGCGCTCCTGAGCGCGACGCGCTGTCCGCAATGCCGGAGTCGGCGCTAGACGTCGCTTCGCATCAGTCGCCGCTCAGTCCCCCGACTCCCGTTACGAATCTGGCGCCCGTTCAGAAGCTTGCGGAAACACGGCCCGGTTCTGTCGACCCGCCAAGACCGCCCGACCAGTCCCCGCGAAGCGGCATCATCAACTCCCTCATCCGATTAGCCGCCATCCTGGTCATCATTGCCGGCGCCAGCGCTGCAGTTACTTATTGGCCGCGGTTGAGGACACAATTCGTCGCATTGTGGCAGTCCGCGACGCTGTCCAAGCGCACCTCGACAAGCTCCGAGCCTCAACCCACCGTCGCTGTGACTCCATCTAGCGGTGAGAACGTCGAACGGACACCGGATCAACCGAAGGAGCCGGCGACGGCTGCGCAACCCTCGATGCCGTTGCCGACGACCTTCGGCGTCTACGCCCTGAGCGACGGCCAGCTCCAGGAGCTCAAGCCGGTCCCGGGAAAGATCCCGGACCGCCGTGTCGCGATCTCAGCCGCAATCAACACGCCGAGCGCGACGACGCTGACAAGGGGAGATGTCAGCTTCATTGTGTTCAGGTCCGACGGTGGTGTCGATGCAACCGGGACCGAGGTTCGGGTGGTCGCAAAAGTCTCCCGAGCGATGGGCGTCGATGCAACCGGGAAAGCGGCCATGGTCACCGCCGGCGACACCTTGGGTCATTCGCAGCATGTCCTACCCTTACAAAGTAGGTCCGGTCGAGGACCAGCCGAGAATGCTATCGCTGCAGCCGGAGCAGGACGGCTTTACGCTTTCGCCGGGTCGCTACGTCGTGGTGGTCAAAGGTATGGGCTATGACTTCACCGTGGCCGGGACGCCGACTGATCCCAACCAATGCGTCGAACGCATTAATGCAACGAACGGCGCGTTCTACTCACCTTGCCCGCCACGACGTTAAAGCGCGACGGGATTGGATGAATCATCATCGCGTCTCCGTTTATTTATTGGCTTTGTTGTCCTTTGGCGTGTCCGCTGGACCGTCGTCGACCTTGCCATTGTTCGCGACGCATTTGCTGAAATAGTCGCGCCGCTCCTTGGCCGTCCCCTTGCTGCTGCCTGCAGCGGGATTGCCGATCTGCTTGGGCGGAAAGGCCTTGATCAATGCTGCGTCACATGCGCGCGCCACTTCAACGGTAACGGCCGAAGCCGTTACCGGGCGCGGCAAAAGCCAACACAAATGCCAATCCAATCAACTTCTGCAAATTTCCGAGGGGCACCTGGCTCGCTCCTTCAATCCGTCCGAGAACGCTGGTGGGAACCATATCAAAAAGGACAGAGGAGCCAAACATCAAACAGAGCCGATTGGACCCATGCTTGGATCACTTCCCGGGCCGCAGAGCAGCCGACCCGAGGAAATCTGCCCTGGCTTGGTGCCGCCGAGATCCTGAACCAGGGCACGACGCCGTTGCGGAACCACCGGTTGCTAGCTGTTGAGCTGCGGCGGCTTGAAATCAGGAAAGCGAGTGAGCATCGCGGCCTTGACAAATTTCAGGTGCGAGATCGTGCTCGCCAGCTCCTTGAGCCGCCGCTGGCCGTTCGAGATATCCGCGGCAAACAGATCCTGATGGTAGTTGTCGAGCGGCTCCCGCTCCAGATATTCATCGGTGCCGTTGCCGAAGGTGACGGACGCACGCGCGAGCGCATCGTCGACGCGCCGGTTGAGGCCGGCCTGCTCCCTTTCCGCCTCCTGCAGGGCGGCATCGAGCGCAGTTATCACCGCATCGATCCGCACGCGATCGGTCGCGGCGTCACGCTCGGTGGAGCGGGCCTTGAAGCCCTTGTCCTCGCGGCGGAGGTTGAGAAGATTGTGTGCGCGTGCCCTCAGGAACAGCTGGAACATTTGGGCCATCCCACTTCTGGCTTTCTAAGCCGCTACCATCGGTCAGACGTAGTTAACAAAGGCTGAATTTTCCGCCTGCTCTGCCCGGCTCTGCGCTATCCACACCCGCCAGGCCCCTTCGTGCCTGGAATAAAGCTCAAGCCATCGCATTTCGCAGGTTGCGACGGCCTCTGCGCTCCCATGCTCGATCACCGAATGATCAGCATTCATCGATGGAAGGTCCAGCGCTTCAAATTCCGCCGTCTCGTCGAGCGAATGGCCGATCAGAACACGATGCCCTTGCCGATCGACAAAATACCTGCGTGGCGCATTGCGCCCTTGATCAATCATTGCGACGGCCCTCACTGAGGATCCAAGGACCTCGAAGATTTGTGAGCCGCCGACTATAGGTACGAACAAAAGCAATCAAGAGCAGGACGCAAATTGTCATGCCCAGCAACGCAATCAGATACGCCATCTACGCCTACCCCGCAAATCGCGGCAGCTGAACTCTCGCAATCAATTGGCCCATTTCTAAGCGACTGCTCCAAAGCTCACAAGGACTGCGAAAAATTAACCTAACCGCACATGGTTATTTCGTGCGCCGCAGTGATCGAGACCAAGTCAGATCGATCCATCGCCGAGATATCGCGCCGGTCCCTGCCATCACGACGGGCGCTGGCTTCGGCCAACTCCTATCGAGGCCGGAGTATAGGGCGCATACAGACGATACCGCGCTGATCGCCTGCGGGAGCGCCAGGCCCGCACACCGTAACCACAGCAAAAACCTGCTGCAAAAATCGAAGCCAAAACCAGGATCGCTGCCATTTGGAATATTCCCACGTTTTTCTGGAACGTTCCTCCCTGAGTATTTCAGCTTGTCGTTGTGACGACATCAAGGTCGGCGCCGCTGAAAGCTTTGCCAGACGAAGATGAAGTTTGTGCAACGTGTTGCTTGAAGATTGATCGTCACCTGAGAGAAACGGGCTCAGGCCGTGAGGATAGCTGATGTTGCCCGAACTTGATGCAACGATGATGTCAACCCCGGTTCACCTCAGGGAGTCCAATCCGGGACTGCTTTCGCGCATCGCGCCGTCGCCCTGTCTATGCCTTCAGTATAGTGACGGACCATCTGTAGTGGATCGGGTTCATCTGCGATCCGCTAGAAGATATCGCCCGCTACTTACGATCGCGGCTTTGTTAAGCGAAAGCCCCGTGGTTATACGGTGCGGCGCGCGCCGATTTTTATCGCGGTAAGGTTGAGCGGTTAGCTTAACCCGCAGAGTTTGTTGCGAAGTCTCACCAATTGCTTATCCATCGCCTCACCGGGCTCCCCAAGCCCGGCCCCACCCAAGCAAAGCCGCCGAGCGAACATGGGTCCGCTTGGCGGCTTTGTCTTTGTGTCGACGAGAGGATGATTTCGGTTATGGCGCGCAAGCCCTGGTCGTTCAAAGAGGACCGCCGGTTGATGGAGTTGGCTAAGTCTTCGACTTCGCTGGAAGAGGCTGCAAAACAGCTCGGGCGCACGCCTGACGCAGTCAAGCGGATGGCTTTGCGGCTTGGTCTTTCGTTGAAGCCGAAGTCAGGCAAGAAGGTCTAGCCTCGGAAGCAGGCGATGTTCTTTCGACGGGACCGAGCCGACCTCTACGCCTGGCTCCTCGACTACGTCTTCGCGCCAAGTAGCTGGGTGTCCTGTTCCCTTGCTGGTCGCGATCGCTCATTAGCTAATCGTTTAGATTCATCGCCGAGCCGCAAAGCACCGTTAAACCCTATCTTAGCCCCCGCTAGCTAGGATCGAGCCTCTAACCCTCCTGGATTCCGTCTGAACCGGATGAGATTGCAGCGACCGAACCTCCCGTTTGCGGCGCTCGTGCTTGCGAGCACGTTGACGTTTGGGCTGGCGGGCCATTTCGCTGCTGAGGTCGTCATTGGCCACCAGCAAGCGCATCAGCTCAACGAGTTGACCGAGGTCGTTCTGCGGCGCTCCGAAGCTGCGGTCGATTTTGCCGCTGACAGCCTGGACGAGCTCGCGAGGCGGGAGCTTGCCAGCTGCGAATCCGGGGCATTGCAGGCTATCCGGCTCCACGTCTACCAGCGCTCTGCGATCAAGGACGTCCGGCTCGTCAATCCGGACGGCTCGGTGATCTGCTCGGCCTATTCCGAGACGCTAGAGTTCGACAAGGGATGGGTGGATCGCCGCGATATGCTGTCTTCCCGCGATAAGAAGCTCATGCTGTTTCGCGTTGAGCAGTTCGGCGGCGACGCATTGGGAGTGCTCAGGGACATCAATGGCAGCTCCGCCCTGGTCGCCATTGTCGGCATCAATGCCAGCCTGTTCGACATCATGCCCGCCGAATTGCGCGCGCACAGTGAAGTCGTCCTCGCCTTGAGCAACGGCGAAAAACTCGGCGAATTCCAGACCGACGCCGGCAGCGCCTTGCCGCAACCGATCAGTTTCGAGAGGAATTCCACCCAACTTCCGTTCCATACTACGATCCGGCTCGATCACGCGGTCCTTTCGAGCTGGAACAACGAGGCTTACTGGCCGACCCTCGCTGTTGCCCTCGGACTTGGTGCCATCTTTGGCATCTTGCTGGCACGAAGCCGCCGCATGGAAGGACCTGTCGCCGATCTCGATCGGGCACTGGCAGCTGGCGAATTCACACCATATTATCAGCCGATCTTCGACCTCAGGACCGGTCGGATCAACGGCTGCGAAATCCTGGCTCGCTGGCTGCGCCGAGATGGTTCGGTGGTCCCGCCGATGAACTTTATTCCACTCGCCGAATCCAGTGGACGCATCCAGGCGATGACCTGGCATATCTTGCGATCGGCGCTCGCCGACCTTCAGCCATTGCTGACGGCGGACAAGAATTTCAAGCTGTCCCTGAACGTCGTGCCCAAGCACCTCCTGGATACAGGCTTTGTTGAAACGCTGCGCCGTACGGTCCTGACGGCAAAGGTCTCCGCGCGCCAGATCATGGTCGAAATCACCGAACGCGGCGAGCTTGACGATCTCGCGCGCGCCGCGGCCGTCGTAGCCGAACTGCGGGAGCGCGGCTTTCGCGTCGCGATCGACGACGTCGGCGTTGGCCATAGCGGATTGTCCCGACTGAAGGGCCTTGGCGCCAACACGATCAAGATCGACAAGTTCTTCGTGGACACGATCGCCGTGGACGCGTCAACGGCAACGATCGTGGAAATGCTGGTAGCGCTCGCGAGGGACCTCAATATGTCCGTGGTCGCAGAAGGCATCGAGACGGAGGAGCAGCTCCGCGCGCTGGTCTCCGCCGGCGTAGAGGAGGGACAAGGTTATCTCGTTGCGGCGCCCCTGCCCTATTGCGAGGTTTAGCAACCTGGTCGAGTCCCGTCGCGCGGCGCAGGCAGGCGCGACGCTCTCCGACGACGCGGCTATGGTGGCCTGACTGTTGCGGAAGCATTTCTCCTTCCTCGAGATAATGTTTGGCTTCCAAGCGTTTCCTCTAAACATTCCTGCGCCAGCCGCGGCTCGATGGCGGCAGGGAATTTAACGATATTTTCGGCTTTCGAACCAGACGGACGACCAACCTTGTATGTTGGCGTGATGCGCAGGAACCACCTCTTTGCAGCCGCAAGCATCTGCCTTGCGCTCATCGTCTATGCCACCCTGGCGAGGCTCGCGGGAAGACCCGCGCTCATGGGGCATCACGAGGCCTATTGGGTCGTCGTGATCGAGCGCTTCAGCGCCTATGGGCTGCTCGGATTTCTGCTTTCCTTCCTGTTACCGGGCCGATTCGCTTTGGCCTGCTCTCTGGTCATCACGGTCGCCATGGGGCTGGAGCTCTTGCAAGCGTTCACACACCCGACCGGGATCCCGGCTTCCTTGACGTGCTGCAAAAAGCGGCAGGAGGCACCGTCGGGGTTATGCTCGCCCAGATGATCTTGGCGTTCTTGCCCAGACCGCCGTCCTAGCATCGCTCGACCAAGACGACCGGTGAGACGCGCCAGCTGAACTTACTTCGTCATCTGTCCGCGCAACTCACCGCCCGGGTTCGCCGCCGTGTGGATGTTGGCGTACCACCTTCCGGCCAGCAAATCTGCGGCCTGCGCGTCGGTGAGAGTGGCGCTGCCTTGGATGGGGCTTTGCACCGTCTTGAACGGCAGCACGATTCCGGCGTTCTTGCCCGCCTCCACGGGACCGTGGAAATGAGCTCCCATCGCCGGACCCGTCAGGCCGGCATAGGTGACCGCATAAGTCAGAGTTTTCGCCTCGGTATCGTAGGTCGCTTCTGCCTTGCCCGAGCCGGACGAGGTGTTCGGAGGCACCTCATTGCTGCCTTTGAGATCGGCCTGCAGCTTCACGACCTCTGCATTTGCCGATGCGGCCATCGAGATGACCAGCCCACCCAGCATTGTCGTCCCCAACAGTGTCACGCAGAGCCGATAGTTGGCTTTCCTCATCGTCCCCTCCTGCGGGCTCTTTGGCCCGTCGCGGTTGGAACACCGGCCCCAGCCGGAAATTCCGCATGCAGATTTATGCCTGATTCGAGATAACCATCGCAGGAATCTCGGCTCCCGGTCACATAGCCTATCGTGATAGGGGGCAGTGTCCGGCGGTTTAAGCTGCCCCACGCCTGCCGAGGACCTCGTTCGGCACCAGGAGCTCGGCCATCTGGCGATGCGTGGCCTGGAGCGCCTCAATGGCGCTGTCGAGATCAAAATCGGACTCGCGCACAGACGCGAAGAACTTGGCCGTCAGCGCCAGATCGAGTTTGACGCGTGTTGTGCCATCGCGGCTTTTGCGACGGTCGAGCGACAAATGAATGGCCCGCATTCGGGCTTCGGCGGGCGTGCACCCACTAAGTGCCGCGAGTTCGCTATATGTCATCCATATTTGTGGCATGGTTCCGTCCGTCTTTTTGCACAAGCAACAATCTAGTTTTCGTGCCTAAAGGTAATGTTGCCGCGTTGCGGTCACCGGCCGCATTTCGCAATGATAGAGTCAACGCTAGGCTAAGACGAAGAACGGCAAGGGTGCCGAAGCTACCACCAGGTTGCATACAGCGAATATCGCTCTATGCTCATCTGATTGATCCACCATCAAAACGAGGGCCGATGGTATTGGGCCAGATCACTTCAATAGCCCTTCCCTGGGTCACGTCATCTCCGGGGGAACCACTCGGTATCCTCTGGTCTTCTCCACCACTTTTGGCCGACGACGTATGGGCCGATTTCGCCGGGAGGCCCCGAATGGCTCACAATTGCGCTGCTCGTGCGTTGTGCGGATTCGTTGCTGGCGACGGTCGCCTGGATGTTGGTTGAGTTCGCTTTGAGGTACCAGGCATGACCGACAAACCGACCATCCTCGTTACAGGAGGCGCGGGCTATATCGGCTCGCATGCTTGCCGCGCACTGACTGCGGCCGGCTATCAGCCCGTCGTTTATGACAATCTGTCGACAGGTCATCGCAGCTTCGTTGCCGGCCCAATGGTCATCGGAGACCTGCTCGACGGAGCGGCGCTGGCGCGCGCCTTTGCCGAGCATAAGATCGCGGCAGTGATGCACTTCGCGGCCGCGAGTCTCGTCGGCGAGTCCATGACGGACCCGCAGAAATATTACATCAACAATGTCCAGGGCACGCTGTCGCTGTTGCAGGCTATGCGCAACGCAGGCTGCCACCGCATCGTGTTCTCCTCGACCGGCGCCGTCTACGGTAACGCAGATTCCAAGGAGCTGCCGGAGGATTTTCCCTGCGCGCCGATCAATCCCTACGGTGCATCGAAATGGATGATCGAGCGCATGCTCGCCGATTACCGGTCGGCTTACGGCTTCGGCGCGTTCTGTCTGCGCTATTTCAACGCCAGCGGCGCCGATCCAGCAGGCGGCATCGGCGAGTTGCGTGACAACGAGACCCATCTTATTCCGCGCGCCATGATGGCGCTCCAGGGCCATGCCGACTTCGCATTGTTCGGCGACGACTACGACACGCCCGACGGCACTGCGATCCGCGACTACATCCACGTTACCGACCTCGCGGCGGCGCATGTCGCGGCGCTGAAGCTGCTGGAAGAAGGGCACGCCGGCAGCAGCTTCAATCTCGGCACCGGGTCCGGATTCTCGGTGCGAGAGATCCTGACTGCGATCAGGCAGGAGACCGGGCGCGAAGTGCCTCACACGGTCAAGCCGCGCCGCGCTGGCGATCCCACCTATCTCGTCGCGGACCCCTCTGCTGCGCGAAAAGTTCTAAACTTCTTGCCGCGTCACTCCGACCTGTCCACCGTGATCCGCACTGCCTGGGCCTGGCACCAGAAGGCCCATCCGCTTAAACAGTCCTGACATGCTTCGGTCGGCCGCCGTCAAAAGCCAGTCGCAGCAGGTGAAAGGCAATCTACGGACGATTCCGCTCTGATCCGTGCGATCCCGGCGTGAACGGATGGCGCGGCCGTGAACGGCTGTCGAGGCCCTTGGGCAATTTGTCATTGAGCTTCACGACCGCGCATCGGGCATCGCTAACCGGAGCATCCTCCCGGCTGTAAATCAGCGTCGCCTCGAACGTCACATCGGGCGCTTCTCTGGCCGTTCCCGAGCAGGTCGCCATCGCACCGCTGCACACGCCCGAGAGCTTGAGCTCGACCTCGTCAGGCCCGAACACGGTCGGCGGCCCCTCGGCATGTCGCCGTGTGGTCAGAACCGCCGTGAAGCGCTGCTCCTCAATTCGATAAGAGCCGTCGTAGGTGAAGAAGCTGTCGCTGCCGGAGATTCGTCCCTCCGCCAGATGCACGACACCGGTGCCCTGACCGCGCGGGGTTCTGAACCAAGCAGCGTATTTGCCGTCCTTCAGCATGAAAACATCCGTCCTGATAATTCACCCCTATGTGCGACCAACTCTAGGGCGCGACAATGACGGATGCGGCAAGCATTCCGCCACGGTTAA
Organism: Bradyrhizobium sp. LM2.9; assembly: GCF_054056555.1. Classification (NCBI taxonomy): domain Bacteria; kingdom Pseudomonadati; phylum Pseudomonadota; class Alphaproteobacteria; order Hyphomicrobiales; family Nitrobacteraceae; genus Bradyrhizobium; species Bradyrhizobium sp. LM2.9. The sequence goes on along the minus strand of NZ_JBSRYJ010000002.1, from coordinate 7,724,342 downwards.
CGCCCTGCAAAGCCAACCGGTCAAATTGCTGCCGACGCGCGAAGCGACGCCGGCAGCGAGATCAAAACAATTCTATGCCGTCATCGGCGGTCTCGACCGCCTCGACCCGGCGCGCAGCGGCGATCGACGCCAACCCAAGCGTTTGAAGGAATTCCCGGTGGACGTCCCGCTCGCGCTCCATCGTGTAGTGCGCGAACAGATCGTCGAGCACAGCCTCGTCCTGTGGCTGCGGCCGCCGTGCGCCCGCGCTCGCAGTCTCGAGGCGCGCGGCGACCGAGGGCAATGCCGCGGAACCTTCGCCGAGTTTGGTCATCAGGGCTTGCGCCGAATTCATCAGCCGCTCGAACTCCGCGCCTTCGTCGACGAGCCGGCTCATCAGCTTGTCGAGCCTTTCGTTGCCGGCTTCGACCTCGCGCAGCGCCTGAAGGATCTGCGGCTCGAGCTTGGAGAGCTGCGTGGAATCGCCCTGCACGCGAAACTTCTTCAACTCCCCGGCCGACCGCTCGATGCCGTCGAGCACGGGGCGCAAGCGCCCTGCGCCCGCCGAGACCTGGTCGGCGGTCGCCTTGAGCTCGTTGGCGATGACAACGAAGGCGCTGCCGCGGCTGCCGAGATGGCTTGCCTTGAGGCCGGCGTTCATTCCGATCAGCGTGATGTCGACGGTCGCCTCGGCGAGACCAGCGATCGCCTGGCGAAATTTTGTCAGCGTGTCCTCGACGATCGCGAGCGCCTCGTCGACCGAACGGCCGGCACCCTCGCAGGTGGCGATCAGGTTCGAGGCGTGCGCCAGCGTCTGCTTGATGCGCGCCAGGAACGACGACGAGCTGCCATCTCCGCCGCCGAACAGCGTGCGGCCGTGGCCGACGACGCTTCCCGCATCGTGCAGGATGGCCGTCAGCGCGCGAACGATCTGGCCGATGTCGCCGCCGAACTCGCGCTGGGCGTCCCTGAGCAAGGCCGCCTGCAACTGGCAGATCGCGCGCGCGCCGCCGTCGCTCGCAGCTGGTTGGGGAACGAGATTCGGGGCGGAGCCCGACACGAGGCCGAGGCCGTGAGAGACGTGCTCGAGACGCTGGCGCGTGCTGTCACCCGCCTGCAGGGAAATGATGGCGCTGCCGACCGCCTCAGCGATCTTTTTGGTGCTGCTGCTGGCAAGAACGGCGAGCTGGCTGCTGTTGCGGCGCTGGTCGCGTAATCCCGAATAGGCCGCTCCGAGCTCGGTGCTCTCCGACACCAATTGATTGCCGTAGCGGCTCTCGAACTCCTTCTGCCGGCCGGACGCGGTGGCGACCGCTTCCGACAGGCGTTGCTGATCCCGCGCGCAGCCTTCGATCGAACGCTGCACGGCCTTGCCGAGATCGTAGGCCTCCTGCGTGAAGGCCAGAAAGCCCTCGCGATCGCCTTCGAGCGAGGCGGCCTCGATCCGTGCACTGCGCGCGATGATGGTGATCATCTGGATGTGCTTGAACAGCGGCTTGAGCAGCGCAGACGCCTCCGCGGTGCTCGTACCGATCGTCGCAAGCAGGGCGCTCTCAGCCGGGAGTGCCTGCGCAAGCTCGCTGAGCCGCGCGGCGATCTCCTGTAGCGCCGTCGCCGCCCCCTCGATCTCGGCGCCCGCGAGTTCCTCGGATAGCGTCGCGAGGCCCTGGTTCAGCTCCTTGAAGATGAGGTGGCCGCGCCCAAGCTCTTGGCCGACCCGCGCAAAGACCTCCTCGATCCGTGACGAGACGTCCTCGATCGCGGCGGTCGCCTCAGCGAGTGTATTGGCCGGAATGGCAGACATTGCAATCAACCTGTCAGCGCCGTATGCCCGGCCTGGTACCAGAGCATGATCTCGCGCGGGATATGGTGCAACGAAACGATTTTCTCGACACCGCCATGGGCGATGGCTTCCTTGGGCATGCCGAACACCACGCAACTCTCTTCATCCTGCGCCCGCGTCGAGGCGCCGAGCTTGCGCATCTCCAGCATTCCCCGCGCGCCGTCGTCGCCCATGCCAGTCATGATCACACCGAGCGCGTTGGCACCCGCATGCTGGGCGGCCGAGCGAAACAGCACGTCCACCGACGGGCGATGCCGCGACACCGGCGGGCCGTCCTTGATGGCGATCTGGTAGCGCAAACCGATGCGCTGGAGCAGCATGTGACGGGCGCCGGGCGCGATATAGGCGCAGCCCGGCAGCACCGGCTCGCCGTCCTCTGCTTCCTTGACCCGGATCTGGCAGACGCTGTCGAGACGCTTGGCGAAGGCCGCCGTGAAGCCTGCCGGCATGTGCTGGACGATGACGATGGGCGGACAGTGCGGCGGCAGCATCTCCAGGACGTCGTTGAGCGCTTCGGTCCCTCCGGTCGAGGCACCGACGCACACGAGGCGGTCCGTCGTCGGCCGGATCTTGCCCTGCACCGGGGGTGGAATGATGGCGTCGGCGGTGAGCTTCTTCTCGATAGTCCGCCGCTCGGAACGAGGGCGCACCCGCGCCTGCGCGGCCGACTTGACGGCCTCGCGCAATCGCGTGGAGCATTCGAGCAGCGCCTGCCGCGTGTCGATCTTCGGCTTGGGCACGATGTCGACCGCACCCGCCTCGAACGCCTCGAACATCACGTTCGAGCCTTCCTCGGTAAGCGAGGAACAGATGATCACGGGAATCGGACGCTGCGCCATGATTTTGCGCAGGAAGGTCATCCCGTCCATCCGCGGCATTTCCAGATCGAGAATCATGACATCGGGAATTTCACTCTGGAGACGTCGCGCCGCCGCGAACGGATCGGATGCCGTCCCCATCACCTCGATATCGGGATCCTCATTGAGGATCGTTTGCAGGATTTGGCGCACCGACGCCGAATCGTCCACGATCAGTACGCGAACCTTCTCCCTCGGCATTTTGGTTGCGCTCCGGCTAGACCTTGAAAATGGTTGGCTGAACTTGCTTCAAACCCGGCACTGCACTGTGAATCATCGATTCCGAATGCCCGACCAGCAGATAGCCGCCGGGCCGCAAATGGCTGCACAATTGCTCGATCACCTTGCGCTGCGTCTCGCGCTCGAAATAGATCAGGACGTTGCGGCAGAAGATGATGTCGACGTCGCGATCGACGGGATAGGACGCATCCATGAGGTTCATCCGCATGAACTGCACCATACGCCGCAGCTCCGGTGCTACCCGCACCTCGTCGCGCGACTTGTCCCGCGACGACAAGAAATATCGCTTCACAAACTGTTCCGGCACCGGGGCAAGCACGTCGCGGGCGTAGATCGCGGCCTTGGCGAGGCGCAACACCGCGGTCGAGATGTCGGTCCCGAGGATGCGGTACTGAAACCGCGAGCCGTTCCGCGTCATGTCATCCAGCACCATGGCGGTGGTGTAGGCTTCCATGCCGGTAGAGCTCGCCGAGCTCCAGACCTTCAGGTTCGCGTTCTTCCGTCCATGGGATTTGAGCAGGGCCGGGATCGCGACCTCCCGCATGAAGGTAAAGTGCTGCGGCTCGCGGAAGAAGTCGGTCTTGTTGGTCGTCACCACGTCGATGAGATGGGTGAGCTCGGTGTCGAAATGATCCGCCTCGAACAGATTATCGACATACTCGTTGAGGTCGGAAAAGTTCAGCGCGCGCACCCGCTTGTGCAGCCGCCCCTCGACCATCAGCCGCTTGCCTTGCGGCAGCTTGATGCCGACCTGGCCCTCGATCAACTCGGCGATGGCCCGGAAGTGGCGGTCCGACAGATGGACGGCCGTATCCTGCATGGCGGGCATCATCGCTGCCTGCCCTCATCCGGGAGGGCCATCTGCACTGAATGTCGGGCCGTTCGGGCCATCATGAATCCCACACGTTCACGCAATCACTGGTGGCGGATCGGCCCACCGGTGAAGGATGGACCGATCTCTTGACGGATCTCAGCGCTGGAAATCGGCGTCCCTATCGTCATCGCCGTCGTTCATGTCGAAGGCGAAGCCGCCGCCGCCGCCGGCCGCCTTCACGGCGCGCGCCGGCTTGGCCTGCGGCTTCTTGGCCGGACGCTCGACGGCCGCCATCGTGGCCGCCTTGGCGCGCAGCTGGTTGACTGCCCGTTCGATCGGTACCGGCGCGTGGCCCTTTCCGCCTTGCTCGATACGGAAATAGGCGATGGTGGACTGAAGCTGCTCGGCCTGCGAGGCGAGTTCTTCGGAGGTCGAGGACACCTGCTCGGACGCGCTGGCGTTCTGCTGGCCCACCTTGTCGAGCTGCTGGATCGCCTGGTTGATCTGGGCCGAACCGACGTCCTGCTCGCGGCAGGCGGCGGTGATCTCCTCGACGAGCTCTGCCGTCCTCTTGATGTCAGGCACGAGCTTGGAAAGCATATTGCCGGCTTCCTGCGCCACCTTGACGGTTTCGGTCGACAGCGTGCCGATCTCGGCCGCGGCCGCCTGGCTGCGTTCGGCGAGCTTGCGCACTTCGGATGCGACCACCGCGAAGCCCTTGCCATGCTCGCCGGCGCGCGCGGCCTCGACTGCCGCGTTGAGAGCCAGCAGATCCGTCTGGCGTGCAATCTCCTGCACGATCGTGATTTTTTCGGCGATAGTCTGCATCGCGTTGACGGCGCGACCGACCGCGGCGCCGCTGGCTTCCGCATCCTTGGCCGACTGCGCGGCGATCTTCTCGGTCTGGTTGGCATTGTCGGCGTTCTGCTTCACGTTCGACGCCATCTCTTCCATCGAGGAGGAAGCTTCCTCGGCGGACGAAGCCTGCTCGGTCGCGCCCTGCGAGAGCTGCTCGGCGCTCGCGGAGAGCTCCTGGCTGCCGGCGGAAACGTTCCGCGCGGCGGTCAGGGCCTCGGACACGATCTGCCGGAGCTTTTCCACCATGCGCTCGAGCGCGAGACCGAGCGTGTCCTTGTCCGACAGAGCTTTGGCTTCGACGATGAGATTGCCCTGTGCGATCTCGCTAGCCACCCGCGGCGGTTGCGCTCAGATTCGTCGTCATCGCATTGAGAGCCGATACAAGGTCGCCGACCTCGTCGTTGCTCGACACTGAAATCTTCTGACTGAGGTCGCCGACCGCCACCGCTTTGGCGAGATCGACCGCCCGGCCGAGTCCACGGCTGATGTTGAGGGCGATCCAGGTCGCGGAAGCCACCGCGATCAGGAGAGCACCAATGATCATGCTGATCAACAACGTCTTGGCGAGGGCTGCCTCCCTGGCGCCCTCCTCCACGACCTCCGCCATCTGCTTCTCGTTCAGCTTGGCGTACTGCTCGATTGCGCCCAGCGTCTCATTGAAGACCTTGCGGCCTTCGCCGTTTGCGATGGCCGCCGCCTTCATGTTCCCAGCTTCGAGGGCCAGGCGCGTGACGTTATCGACGACCTTCGCGAGGCGCTCCGACTGCGCATTGATTCCCGCTGCTGCGCCGGCCTGGCCCGCCTGCGCCGCCGCTGCCTTGACGTCATTTAACCGTTTGCGTGGCCTCCTTGACGTCCACCTCGAGTTCCTGCGTGCTTGTGGCGGAATAAGCCGTCACGATGGCGCGGGACAGACGCGCAATGTCCGCATGCGCGGTCAACATCGCCGTGACCACCCGCTGGTTTTCGGATGCACCCTTGCTCAGCTCGGCGACAGCGGCGTCGAACATCAGGTCGAGATCCTTGGCCGCGGCCTGACCCTCGTTCTTCCAGAGTTCGGCAGCCTTGTTGTTCGAGTTGAGCAGCGCGAACTTTCCGGTCTGATCCTCGAACTCATTCATGCGCTTCATGGGCCCGGAAGCCTGGTCGAGCATGCGTTTGCCGTTGTCGCTCGCCTGCCCATGCAGGTCGTTGTAGAGCTTGAGCGTCTTCTCGCGACGCACCAGCATTGCGTTGTGATTGTCCTGGGTTTCCTTGTCCGACACCGCCTGGATCATCCGGGTCTCGGCGCGTTGCTGCCCCTGGATCGCGTCCATCACATCCGCGGCGAGCTTGGTACGGGTGGCCTGGCCGACGATCCGCTCCTGCTGGGCGGTCAAGCTGGAGAGACTGTTATAGGCAACACCTCCCGTGATCATCGAGAGAAGAATGACCGCGCCGAATGCCGAGGCCAGCTTAGCTTTTACCGTGAATCTCATTTCAGTCTCGTCGGTTCGAATTGGGGTGCTTACGCCTGATCACGCTTTACTCTTGCAAACTCATGCGGCGCGGGGTGATTCCGCGACCACGCTATGTCCTTCCGAGATCTCGTCGTTCGCCATCAGCTTGGCGAGATCGAAGATCACGACGAATTTTTCTCCCTTGCGGCCGATGCCGGCAGCATAGTTGGACTGCCATTTGCCACCGACCTGGGGGATCGGCTCGATCCCCTGCTCGTCGATGTCGGTAACCTCGAACACGCAATCGGCAACGAAACCGACGCCGACCAGACGATCCTTCATCCGCACATCGAGGATGATGATGCGGGTCGCCTCGGTCGCCTCCGCGGCCGGCAGGCCGAGCTTGGAGCGGAGGTCGACGATCGGATAGCCGCTGCCGCGCACGTCGATCATGCCGAGCAGGAAGTTCGGCGCGTGCGGCAGGCGCGAGATCGGCCGCATGTCAAGGATTTCACGGACATTGCGGATGCTGATGCCGAACGTCTCGCCGGCGAGCCCGAGCGTCAGATATTGCGAGGTTGCGGCCATGATGCAGTCCAGGAATCCCAGGTTTACGAATGAGCACGGTCCGGCACGAGGCCGGACCGATCGATCAGCGTTGGAAATCGGCGTCGCGGTCGTCTTCGCCGTCATGCATGTCGAAGGCGAAGCCGCCGCCGTTCGCCGCCTTCAACGCACGAGCCGGCTTCCGGACCGGAGCGGGCTTCTTCGGGCCACGATCGGCCGCCGCCATGGTTGCGGCCTTGGCACGCAGCTGGCCCACTGCGCGGTCGATCGGCGCGGGCGCGGCTCTTTCATTGCGAATGGCATGATCGATCCGGAAGAAGGAGATCGTCGACTGAAGCTGCTCGGCCTGCGAGGCGAGCTCTTCCGATGTGGACGAGACCTGCTCGGAGGCGCTGGCGTTCTGCTGGCCGACTTTGTCGAGCTGCTGGATCGCCTGGTTGATCTGGGCCGAACCGACGTCCTGTTCGCGGCAGGCGGCGGTGATCTCCTGCACCAGCTCGGCAGTCTTCTTGATGTCGGGGACGAGCTTCGACAGCATGCCGCCGGCTTCCTGGGCAACTTTCACGCTTTCTGTCGACAGCGTACCGATCTCCGCGGCCGCGGCCTGACTGCGCTCGGCCAGCTTGCGCACCTCGGATGCAACCACCGCGAAGCCCTTGCCATGCTCGCCGGCGCGCGCGGCCTCGACTGCCGCGTTGAGAGCCAGCAGATCCGTCTGCCGCGCGATTTCCTGCACGATGGTGATCTTCTCGGCGATGGTCTGCATCGCATTGACGGCACGGCCCACCGCGACGCCACTGGCTTCGGCATCCTTGGCCGACTGCGCGGCGATCTTCTCGGTCTGGTTGGCGTTGTCGGCGTTCTGCTTCACGTTCGAGGCCATCTCCTCCATCGAGGACGAAGCTTCCTCGGCGGACGAGGCCTGCTCGGTCGCGCCTTGAGAAAGCTGCTCGGCGCTGGCGGAAAGCTCCTGACTGCCGGCGGAAACGTTCCGCGCGGCCGTGAGCGCCTCGGCGACGATCTGCCGGAGCTTCTCGACCATCACGTTCAGCGACTTCATGAGATCGCCGATCTCGTCATTGCTGGCGGAAGGAATGGTCTGATTGAGATCACCGTCAGCCACGGCACCTGCGAGGCTGACCGCGCGGCCGAGCGAACGGCTGATTGAGATCGAAATCCAGAGGGCCGCGCCGATCGCAACGATCAACGAGATACCGAGGAGCATCATCAGCAGGAACTGCGCTTGGTGTCCCTCTTCCTTCGACTGAACGGCCTGCTCAGTCATTTGTTTTTTGGTGTTCTCGACATAGGCGCCCATAGACTCGAGCGCTTCGTTCACAATCTTGCGGCCCTCGCTGCTCGAGCGTTCGGTCGCCTTGGCCTTGTCGGTCTTCGCGATCCGGATCGTTTCTTCCTGATAAGCATTCATCTTGGCGTAGGACACGTCAAAGCCGTCGAGCAACTTCCTGCCGGCCTGGCTCGCCAACGCGTAGACTTCGTCCTTGGTCTTCAGGGCTGACTCGCGACGCTTGGCAGCGTCGGTCGCAGCCTGCTCGACTTCGCTCTCGTTGCCAATGATGGCGTTCTTTTCCGCGCGAAGCTGGATGAGAATGTCCTTCTCGACTTCAGTCGCCCTTTCCATGCGCTTGGCACGGAGGACCATGCTGTCCGCGGTCGCCATCATGTCGCCGAGCTTCATGTAAGCCACACCGCCCGCAACCCCGGACAGAACGATGATCACGCCGAATGCACTGGCAAGCTTTGCCTTGACGGTAAATCTCATTTCCAGCCCCTACCCCAGTCTCGCCCGAGACTTCTCAATTCAGAATGCGTTCCATGTTCGGAACGATGACGAACTCTTCACGCCATTTGGCGATGAAGCGAATGAACTCCGGCTTCCAGTGCATGCCGACGCGCGGTGTCTGCTGCACGTCGGTCTGCGAAATCTCCGTGACCTCGTAGACCTTGTCGGCGGTGACGCCGACCAGTACCGGCTCGCCATCTAGCTCCAGCTCGATCACGACGATGCGCGTGTCGGCCGAATCCTCCGGCTGCGGCATGCCGAAGCGGATGCGCAGGTCCGCCAGTGGGATGACGTTGCCGCGAACATTGATCACGCTGGGAACGAAGGCCCTCGCGCCTGCCACCTTGGTCACGGGCACGGGATCGATGATCTCGCGCACGAGGCCTGCGTCGAGCGCGAACTTTTCCTCGCCGAGACCGATCATCACAACCTGCATCGCGTCGACCTGATGTTCGCCCGTATGCGTCTCGTCCATCACGCCGCCTCGCTGATATGCTTCTCGACCTTCGATTGCGCCAGCGCGACGAGCTGCGCGACGTCGAGGATCAGCGCCGCCGTACCGTCACCCAAGATCGTCGCGCCCGAGAAGATCGTGACGTCGGAATGCAGCTTGGAGAGCGATTTGATCACGGTCTGGTGGTTGCCGATGATCTGGTCCGCGACAAGACCGACGTGAGTCTCGCCGGTCGAGATGATGATCGTCTTCTGGTGCCGATCGGGCATGCCCGAGGCGGTCATGATCTCGCGCAGCCTGAGGAAGGGCACGAGATTGCCGCGCACATTGAGGAAGTCGCGGCCGCGTGAACGCTCGTCCTCGGCCGTCAGCTCGATGCATTCCTCAACCGCCGACAGCGGAATGATGTAGCGGCCTTCGCCGACGCGGATCAAAAGACCTTCGATGATCGCAAGCGTCAGCGGCAGGCGCAGCGTCACGGTGGTGCCTTGGCCCGGCCTGGTGGACAAATCGATCGTGCCGCGCATGTTCTCGATGGTGCGCTTGACCACGTCCATGCCGACACCGCGGCCGGACAGCGCCGAGATGGTCTGCGCGGTCGAAAAGCCTGGATGGAACAGGAACTGATGGATTTCGTGATCGGTCAGCACAGCGCCGGAAGCGATCAGCCCCTGCTCTTCCGCTTTCGCACGGATGCGCGCGGTGTTGAGGCCGCCGCCATTGTCCTTCACGGTGACGAGCACCTGCGCGCCGGAATGAACGGCGGCGAGCTCGATCCGGCCCTGCTCGGTCTTGCCGTTGGCCGAGCGGGTGACTGTGTCCTCGATGCCGTGATCGATGGCGTTGCGGATCAAATGCACCAAGGGATCGGCAAGGCACTCGATCATGGTCTTGTCGAGCTCGGTATCCTCGCCCGTGGTGACGAACTCGACTGGCTTTGAGAGATCGCGCGACAGGTCATGGATCAGGCGGCGGAAGCGGCCAAACAGCGAGCCGATCGGCACCATGCGCGCGCCCATCGTGGTGTCGCGCAAGGAAGAGGCCAGGCGTTCGATTTCCTCAGCGATCATCTTGATCGAGAGGTCCGAGCCGGAAGCGGCGAGCTGGGTCAACCGTGCCTGGGCGATGACGAGCTCGCCAACCCGGTCCATCAGTTCGTCGAGACGCTCGGCCTGAACGCGGACGGTGGCGATGCCGCGATCGTCGCGCTTGGCCTCGGACTTCGGCTCCGGCTTCGATTCAGATTTGGGTTCCGTCGTTGCGGCGGGCGGCGCGGCGACGGGCGCAGCAGCCTCGACCACCGGCGCAGGCATTTCGGCCACCTCTGCCGGCTCCTCGTCGAGTAGCTGGAACAGCGGCATCGGCGCGGGCGCCTCGACTTGCTCCAGCGGCGAGAGCGTCAGCTTCATCTCGTCCGAGACAAACATGAAGACGTCGTCGATCGCGTCCTTGTCGCAGGCCGCGTGCAGCTTGACGTCCCACTTCAGATAGCAATCTTCCGGCTCCATCTCGTCGAGGAACGGAATGCCGTCGGTCACAGGCACGACGAAGCAGGGGCCGAGCTTGCAGAGGTCTTCCAGCAGGTCGAGTGGATTGGAGCCGTTGCGCAGGACGTGGGATTCGAATTCCAGATAAAGATGCCAGCCGGCCTGCTTGCTCTCGGCCGGTGCCAGCGGCGCCTCGATGATCTCAGCGGCCGCAGTGGCAGCCTGGTCGGGAAACACGTAGCGCTCGAGATCGTCGAGAATGGCTTCGCCGATGACGTCGTCGGTCGACTGCGGGTCCTCGATCAGCGCACGGATGTAGTCCTTGGCGGCGAGCGCGAGCGAGATCAGGTCTTGCGTCGGCTTGATCTCGCCTTTGCGGACGCGGTCGAACGCGGTCTCGAATTCGTGGGTGAAGGAGGCGACCTTGTCGAAGCCGAACATGGCGCCCGAACCCTTGATCGTATGCAGGGCGCGGAAGGCGGAATCGACCAGCTCGCGATCGTCAGGACGCAGGCCGAGATCGAGCAGGGCCCCCTCAAGAACTTCGAAGAGCTCGCTGGCTTCCTGACGAAAGACCTCGGTCGGGTCCATCGCGCTCATGCACGCACCAGCTTGCCGACGACGGCGAGCAACTGCTCGGGCTTGAAGGGCTTGGTGATCCAGCCGGTGGCGCCGGCGCTCTTGGCTTCCTGCTTCACCGTGTCGTTGGATTCGGTCGTCAGGAACACGATAGGCATGCCGACCGCGCTCGGAAGCTTGCGGAGCGCCCGGATCAGCTCCAACCCGTTCATGACGGGCATATTGAGGTCGGTGATGACGAGGTCGAGCTTGCCGGCCTGGGCCTTGGCGAGCCCTTGCGCGCCGTCGCCGGCCTCGATCACGTTATGACCGGCCGGCTCGAGCACGACCTTGATCATCTGCCTGATGCTGGGGGAATCGTCGACCGTGAGAATCGTGGCCATTAGGCGCCATCTTTCTTTTGCGGGAAGTGCTGATCGATCATCGCGTCGCTGGCGAAGCCGGCGCGACGAAGGGTGTTGCGCAGAGACTGGGAGAAGGAGGTCAGGACCACAGGCCGGCCCTGGGGCCTCACCGGTCTTGGCGGTGGACAGCAGAAGCTGGATCGAGGTCACATCGGCCTTGTCGACGCTCGAGCAGTCGATCTCGAGCCGCTCCTGGCGGCCGAACGCCTCGCGAATGAGGTCATAGACGTTGCGGATCCCAGCGATGCTGCAATCAGCTGGCAGCCGAAGGGACCATTTCGGCTCCGTGACATCAGACGACATTCGTCCCCCAAATTTCCTCAGGATTCGCCGCACGCATGGCGAGAATCCCGCGCGACAACTATTCGCAACGGAGAGTATTCAAACTCCTAATGAGGGTGTCCGTACAACTACGGGTCACAATCCGAAGAACTTCGCGTATGCATGCAGACGTGCATGGCGCGGCCAAATCTCATGCGTCCCGCGCAGTCTCAAGGCAGTTCGTCGCCGTTCTGGCGTTTGCTTCACGTTAAATCGCAGAGCCTATGTGTAGAAGTCACGCCCCGCCATCCGCACGAGCCCCGGCCGCCGATGCTGACCCAAGCGCTCCTGGTTGATGACAGCCGCTCCGTCCTCAACTTCCTGAAACATCACATCGAGGCCGAAGGTCTGGTCGAGGCCACCACCTTCCTCGATCCCGTGGACGCGCTGGTTTGCGCGCGGGAGCGCGTCTTCGACCTCGTGCTGGTCGACTACGAGATGCCGCATATGGACGGCATCAGCTTCATCCGCACCTTCCGCACCCTGCCCGGCTGCTCCGACATCCCGATCGCGATGATCACTTCGCGACAGACCGATGACATCAAGATGGAAGCGCTGCAGGCCGGCGCGACCGATTTCCTGCCCAAGCAGCCGCAGAGCGTCGAAATGACGGTGCGCCTGCGGAATTTGATTCAGCTTGGTGCAGCCGGACGCAAGCTCAGCGATCGTGCCGCGCATCTGGCCAGCGAAGTCGCCGCGGCAACACGAAAGCTCGGCGAGCGCGAGGAGGAGATCATCCTGCGGCTCGCGCTTGCAGTCGAGTACCGCGACAACGACACCGGCGAGCACACGTTGCGGGTCGCCCGCTACAGCCGCATCATCGCCGAGCAGCTCGGCCTGCCCGCCCGGCTCTGCCGCGACATTTATCTGGCCGCGCCGCTGCACGATGTCGGCAAGGTCGCCATTCCCGACAACATCCTGCTCAAGCCCGGCAAGCTGACCGACCAGGAGATGGCGGTGATCCGCACCCACGCGACGATCGGCGAGAAAATCCTGGCCGACTCCAGCTGCGAGCTGATCCAGCTCGGTGCGCAAATTGCCGCAGGTCATCATGAGCGCTGGGACGGCGCGGGCTATCCGAACGGCCTCAGGGCGGACGAGATTCCCGTCGCCGCGCGCGTGGTCGCGGTCGCCGACGTCTTCGACGCCCTGACGACGCGGCGGCCATATAAAGAGCCGATGCCGCTGGACGTGGCGCGCAACTATCTGGTCGAGAACCAGGGCCGGCAGTTCGACCCGGCCTGTGTCGGGGCCTTCCTGTCGCGCTGGGACGAGGTCGTGGCGATCGCCGCCGGTCAGCAGACGACGCCGTATCAGAAGACCGAGGCCACGCTGGCTCCCATTATAGAGGCTGCGGCGGAGAGCCATCCGGTCGAAGACCGTTCGCTTGGGGCGGTCCCGGCCGCCTGACATCATCCATCCGGCCAACAGCTTGCCTGGGCTCTGCTTTCTCCGGTCGCCGATTTGAACCGGTTCCTGCTAAAGTGGCACCAATATCTAAGAGTGATTCTGGTCACATTTGCCTGGGCGCGGCGCTGCTAAGCATCGGCCCAGGATGGGACCGGTCATCCATCGGTCGAAGCGAATGAGAATTCCCATGAAAAGCCTGATCGGCGCATTTGTCGGCGCGTTCTGTCTTGCCGCCCCCGCCCTGGCGGAGACCCCCGCCGCCATCGTCGAGGACGTGCAAGGCAAGGTCGATGGCATCGCGTTCATGGACTATGTCGCGCCAGGCAAGATCATCAAGCTCGGGCCGAAGGCGAGCATTACGCTCAGCTATCTCAAATCCTGCCAGCGCGAGACCATCAGCGAAGGCGTCGTCCTAGTCGGCGCCGAGCAGAGCACCGTGCAGCTCGGCGAGGTCAAGCGGGAAAAAGTACCCTGCGATATCAATGCGGCCAAACTGTCCGAGCGCGAGGCGAACCAAAGTGCGGCTACGACCTTCCGCACCATGCGCTCGGACGCCAAGGGCGCGCCGGCCAAGCTGCCGACGCTCTACGGCGTCGCGCCGCTGGTGCAGGCCAAGAGCGGCAGCACGCTGGTGATCGAACGCACCGACGGCAAGGAGCCCACGATCAGCATCCCGCTGAGGAATGACAACATGATCGGCGGAAAATTCTACGACTTCGCCAAGGCCGGAAAGTCGCTGACCCCGGGCGGCAGCTATCTCGCCATTCTCGGCGCCAAGCGCTACGCCTTCCAGGTCGATGCCGGCGCCACGTCGTCGTCGACACCGATCGTCGGCCGCCTGCTGCGACTCGAATAGACGGCCTGCGACGGGGCGATGCGGCGGATCGGCAGGCGGGACATCGTTGCAGCGATCCTGATCGCGCTCGTTGCGGGCGCGGTCTTCACGTCCCCGCCGCTTGGTACGCTGCAAGGCCTTTCACTCGACATCCTCACGGCGCTGCGCGGCAAGCTCGTCGGCGACCACCGCGATCCCGCGACGTCGCCGGTCGTGGTCGTGGCGATCGACGGTGAGACCTACGACACGCCGCCGTTCAAGGGCTCACCGACGCAGACCTGGACGCGCGAGATCGGCCGGGTGCTTGGGAGCATCTCCGACGGCGGCGCCAAGGTGATCGGCTTCGACGTGATCTTTCCGAGCTCGATCGAGCAATCGGAAATCCCGTTCGGCGACGCGCCGCTCGGCACGCGCATGAGGGGGTTTGACCGGGACTACCTGATCGCGCTGCGGCAACTCTCCGACAACGGAAAACTGGTGCTCGGCGAGATCCTGAGCAACGAACATCAGGAAAGGCCCGACCGCGCGCAGCAATTGGCGGTGAGAAACAATATCCGCGCCCTCAACGTCCACACCGACACCGACGACGTGATCCGGCGGATGCCGTTGAGCTTTTCCATCGACAGCAAGCCGGTCGCCACGATGGCGGTCGAGCTCGCCGCGCGCGCGCTCGGCGGAAAGCCCGGGATTGCACCGTCCGGGACGACCGAATTGTCCGGTTATGCAATTCCGAGCGCGGTTCCGAATACACTGACGCTCAATTTTCGCGGGCTGGGCCGCGATGTTCCGACCTTCTCCTTCGCCGATCTGCGCGCCTGCGTCGAAAAAGGCGACCGCGATTTCTTCCGCCGCGCCTTCGACGGCAAGGTCGTGCTGCTCGGCACCGCCCTGAATTTCGAGGACCGCAAGCTCACCTCGATGCGACTGTCCGGCGGATATGACGGAACGCCCGGGCCACGATGCGCCCTGCCCGCCCCGGCAAGCACCGCACAAAAGGCCCGCAGCGACGTCGCCGGTGTCTTCGTGCATGCCACCGCCGCCCGCAATCTGATCGAGCACGATGCCGTGACAGAACTGGGCTTTCCAGCGCGGACCATTCTCACGATCGCCTTCGCAGCGATCATCGCCTGCGCGGCCTGCATGCTCGCACCGGGTGGCGCCGTGATCGCCTGGATCATTCTCACCGCCGCTTATGCCGCCGTGACCGTCGGCGCGTTCGTTCACGCGCTGGCGCTGCCCTTGACGGAGCCAGCACTCGCGAGCCTTGCCGCGCTCGCGATGATGGTCGGCTACCGTTTCGTGCTGGCCGATCGTGACGAGCGTTTCCTGCGCAAGAGCTTTGCGTTCTATCTCGCCCCTGAAGTGATCGACACCATGGTGACCTCCGGCAAGATGCCGGCACTCGGCGGCGAGATGCGCAACGTCACCATGTTCTTCTCCGACCTCAGCGGCTTCTCCTCCATCGCCGAGACGATGACGCCGGGCGAGCTGGTGACGCTGATGAACGAATATCTCTCCGCCATGACCGACATCATCGAAAGCCACCGCGGCTATGTCGACAAATATATCGGCGATTCCATCGTCGCGATGTTCGGTGCGCCAGCCGACGATCCCGCGCACGCGCGCAACGCCGTCCACGCCGCGCTGAAATGCCACGAAAAGCTGGCAGAGCTCAACGCCTGCAGTGCCGCCTTCGCCGGCCGCGGCCTGTCGCATCGCATCGGGCTCAACAGTGGTGAAGCCGTGGTCGGCAATATCGGCTCCCGCCGCCGCTTCAACTACACTGTGATGAGCGACACCGTGAACGTCGCCTCGCGACTCGAAGGCGCCAACAAATATTACGGCACCGCGATCATGGTCTCGGAAGCGACGGTCACGCAGACCGGCGACAGCTTCGCCTGGCGCGAGCTCGATGCGATCAGGGTGTTAGGGCGCGGTGAGGCGATCAAGGTATTCGAGCCGCTGGCCGATAGTGGCGCGGAGAGCGTCGATCAGACTAAGGCGGCGACGGCGTATGCGGAAGGGCTCGCGTGTTGGCGGGTGCGCGACTTTGCGAAGGCAGTCGAGGCGTTCGAGGACGCGGCAGCGAGCGATCTGGCATCAGCGCTGTTCGCGAAACGCGCCAGAAGGCTCGCGGCAAATCCACCGCCGAACGAGTGGACGCCGGTCAATACGTTAGAAGGGAAGTAGCGGCGTCAGCCAAAGGCACCGGCGCTACTGCGCTGGACCAGGGACTATTTCCCCCGACTTGACCCGCCCTGCGGCTGCCCCGCGACCGGTGCCGGGCGGTGGCCTGCCCCTCCCCAAATCCACTGGTTGCGTCGCCGCAGCCACGCTAGAATTCCCCCATGACAGTGACCGACATTGCGAGCCGGACCTACAATCACAGCTGGCGGCTGGATCCCATCATCCGCAGCCTGCTCGATACCGATTTCTACAAGCTGTTGATGTTACAAATGATTCGGGAATCTTACCCGACTCAGAAGGTAACATTCTCGGTCATCAACCGTTCGCGCCATGTCCGGCTCGCCGAGATCATCGACGAGGGCGAGCTGCGCGCCCAGCTCGACCACGCCCGCACCATCCGCTTCACCAAGAAAGAGTTGATCTGGCTTGCCGGTAACACCTTCTACGGCAAGACCCACATGTTCTCGGCGGACTTCATCCGCTGGCTGGCCGAATTCCGGCTGCCCGAATACGAGCTGCGCAAGGTCGAAGGCCAGTACGAGCTGCATTTCCACGGGCCGTGGAGCCACACCACGATGTGGGAGATTCCCGCGCTCGCCATCCTCAACGAATTGCGCTCGCGCGCGGCGATCAAGGGCCGCGGCCGCTTCGAGCTCGACGTGCTCTATGCCCGCGCCAAGGCCAAGCTGTGGACCAAGGTGGAGCGGCTGCGCAAGCTGGAGAACCTCCGGCTCTCCGATTTCGGCACCCGCCGTCGCCACGGATTCCTCTGGCAGCGCTGGTGCGTGGAGGCGGTGAAGGAAGGCCTGGGCCCGTCCTTCATCGGCACATCCAACGTCCTGCTCGCGATGGACAATGATCTCGAAGCCATCGGCACCAACGCCCATGAGCTGCCGATGGTCGCCGCCGGGCTCGCCAAGGACGACGAGGAATTGCGCTGGGCGCCCTATCGCATCCTCGACCAGTGGCGCCAGACCTATGGCGGCAACCTCCTGATCGCTCTGCCCGACGCCTTCGGCACCAAGGCCTTCCTGCGCGATGCGCCGGAATGGGTCGCCGACTGGACCGGCTTCCGCCCCGACAGTGCGCCGCCGATCGAGGCCGGCGAGGAGATCGTCGCCTGGTGGGAGAAGAAGGGCCGCAATCCCAGGGACAAGTTGCTCGTGTTCTCCGACGCCATGGACGTCGGCTCGATCGAGGAGACCTATCATCACTTCACCGGCCGCGTGCGGCTCTCCTTCGGCTGGGGCACCAACCTCACCAACGATTTCGTCGGCTGCCCGCCGGACGGCTCGTTCAATCTCGATCCGATCTCCCTGGTCTGCAAGGTGTCGTCGGTCGACGGACATCCGGCCGTCAAGCTCTCTGACAATCCCGAGAAAGCGACCGGCCTGCCCTCGGAGATCGAGCGTTATTTGCGGGTTTTCGGCGACGCCGGTCGGGTACGCAAGCCGGTGTTGGTGTAGCGCCAGAGCAAACTCTCTCGATCGAGTAAACCGCGCAAGTCGAATGCAAGACATCGGCTCGTCGATGCCGCGTCAGTTCCGGTTCGACGGCATTTGCAACGATCTGCGAACATCCGTTTCACAACGTCTTCACTCTGCGACACAGTCTCCCGGCATTTTCAAGTCGAGTTTAGAACCGCTCACGCGTAATCCGCGTTATGAGCGGATCACTCCGCTGGGGTCGTCGAGTGACTTGGGGAACGCAAAGTGTTTCGCAGAACAACGACGTCGACGAAGGGACGCAGTTTCCTTCATGTCATCAAGCTCGTCTCGCCTTTCGTCATGGTCGTCGTGCTGCAGGCGGCGATCGCCGGATTCAGCCTGGAGGTGATGTCCTCGGTCCGCGCTTACGTCGCGGGCGAGGCGATGTGGTCGCGCTCGCAGAAAAACGCCGTCTACTTCCTCAATCTCTATCTGCATTCGGGAGATGCCAGCCAGTTCGCGCAATACCAGACCTCGCTGGCTGTTCCCATCGGCGACGAGTTCGCACGCTGGGCGCTCGAGCGCGATCCGGTCGACGTCGAGGTCGCCCGCATCGGCTTTCTGCAAGGCGACAACGATCCCGATGACGTGCCGGGATTGATCTGGCTGTTCCGCTACTTCAAACAGGTCAGCTTTCTCAAGGAAGCGATCCGCGAGTGGGCCGCCACCGACCCCATGCTGCTGGAGCTGAACGTGTTCGGCGAGGTCATCCGGTCAGAACTGGAGAACGGGCCCGTTCAGGACGGCAACCGCCTGCAATTATTGTCGTCGCGGCTCTCGGAGCTCAACGCTCAGTTCACGGTGCACGCCAACCGGTTCTCCACCGTCCTCGGCGAAGGCTCCCGCGCCATCAAGATGACGCTGACTTGCGTCAATATCGTCACCGCCTTGACGTTGATCCTGCTCCTGATCTGGCACACGCGGCGATTGGTGCTGCAACGACAGGCGTTCGAGGATGCCTTGCATGCCGAGAAGGAGCGCCTGGCCTGGCAGGCATCACACGACTGGCTGACCGGCTTGTCCAACCGCCGCGCCTTCGAGGCGCGCCTGCAAAGCGAGCTCGACAACATCGCGACAGGTTCGCTCGGCCTGATCCTGCTCGACCTCGACCAGTTCAAGAACGTCAACGACAGCTGCGGCCATCTCGCGGGCGACCGCCTGCTCTGCCAGGTCGCACAACTGTTGCAGCAGGAACGGCGGCCGCACGATCTGGTGGCGCGGCTCGGCGGCGATGAATTCGGCCTGATCTTGCCGCAATGCTCGCCTTCTGGCGCCGTCGATATCGCCGAAAGGCTGCGACGATCGCTCGAATTGTTCAGCTTCACCTGGGACGATCGTTGCTTCGCGGTAACCGCGAGCATCGGCGTGACCTGTATTGCCGATCGCTGCACCACGCTCGAAGGCGCGATGCGGCACGCGGATGCGGCCTGCTACCGCGCCAAGGAGAAGGGACGCAACCGGGTTCAGGTCGACAGCGTGCGGCCGGACGTCGTCCTCGTAGCCTCGCGACAACGCGAAGCTGCGCGCGCGTGACGACGGCGCCCGTCAGCGTACGGGCAAAATCCCGAGACCGGCGAGATGTGCGTCGAGGAACTGTTCGACCTGCTGGCGCAGCATCTGCGGCGGCACGGCCACCATGCGCTCTTCCAGGCCAAGCGAGATGATCCCGTGCACGGCGGAAAACAGGGTGCGTGACAGCAACGCGATCTGCACGTCGTCTGCATTCGGAAGCAGCCGCACCAAGGGTGGATGCATCAGCGCGAACGCGTCCATCACCAGCTGAAGGATGTCATCGGGGTAAGGACGATCGTCCTCCATCCGATGCTCGAACAGCGCGCGCAGCAGGTTGGCGTGCTCCGCGAAGAACTCGAGATAGGTCGCGGCAAGCCCATAGAGCTGGCGAACGGGATCTGCGGCCGGAACTCCGCCAAGGCGTACGGTCAGCGCCTGAACGGTCTCCCGATTCACGGTCAAAATGACCCCGTCGAAGTCGCCGAACTCGTTATAGACGCTTCCGATTGAGCAGCCGGCGGCTTCGGCAACATCCCGAACCTTTAGCGATCTCAAACCCTTAGTCGCAATAATACGACGGGCGATCTCCAGGATCTGAAACCGTCGGCGACTTTTTTTTTGATCTCGTAGCGATTCGTCTTGAACATTGTTCATTTTCAGGATACTCATTTGAACAATGTTCACTTTAAACCGGAGACCTGCAAAATGCAAACCCTCGCTGTTGATATCGCCTCCACCTTCGTCGATGACGCCACGGCTCTCGTGACCGGATTTGCCCGCGCGCTCCTGCGGTTCGCGATGGCGCCGATCGATCGCATCGCAAATGCCTGCGACATCGCCGGCGTCCTGACCGAGCGCCGCGCAACCTTCCGGATGTGGCGCGCCAACCGCGCCCGTGCCCGTGATGAGGGCCGGCGCTTCAGCCTGCTCGGCCGCTTCTCGCCCTTTCGCCGTCTCGCCCACCTCACCTGAGGCGGGCGCAGCCGGCACGCCTCCCTGCCGGAGCTTGATAGGGCCGCGACCAAACCATTTGCGAACCAAACGTCACCACGCGGAGACCAACAGGATCGGAAGGCCAAGGCGCAGGCCGGGACGATCGTCGACAACCCGCAATTGCCCGTCGCGTCTCCTTCGGTCCCGATGCCCAACCGACAATGAAACAACCTCAGACAGCGTTTCCAAAACAGGACTAATCATGATCAGGGATTTGATGTCGTCACGCCGCTTTGCGCCCCTGTTCTGGGCGCAATTCTTCTCGGCGCTGAATGACAACGTGCTCAAGAACGCACTCGTCATCATCCTGCTTTACAGTGTCGCGACCGGCCACGGAGATGCGCTGGTGACGGTCGCAGGCGCCGTCTTCATCTTCCCCTATTTCATCCTGTCCGGGCTCGGCGGGCAGCTCGCCGACAAATACGTCAAATCCGTCGTCGCGAGGCGGCTCAAATTCGCCGAGATCTTCGCCGCGGGCTTTGCCGCCGCCGGCTTCTTGCTGCATTCGGTGCCGCTGCTGTTCGCAGCGCTCGCACTGTTTGGCGTCATCGCCGCCCTGTTCGGCCCCGTGAAATATTCGATGCTGCCGGACCAGCTCGCGCTCGGCGAGCTCGCGACCGGCAACGCGCTGGTCGAAGGCGCGACCTTCATGGCCATCCTGCTCGGCACCGTCACCGGCGGCCAGTTCGTGGCCGGCTCCGCGCATATGGGCTGGGTCGCATCGGCCGTGGTCGTGCTGGCCCTGCTGTCCTGGGCCGTCGCCTCCCGCATTCCGGCAACAACGCCGTCTGCACCCGATCTGTCCGTCAACGCCAATCCCTGGACCTCGACGCTCGGCCTGTTGAAGACGCTGCACGCCGACCACCGGCTGTGGGACGGCACCGTGATCGTCTCCTGGTTCTGGCTGGTGGGCGCCATCGTGCTCTCGCTGCTGCCGGCGCTGGTCAAGGACGTCGTCGGTGGCACCGAGGGCGTGGTAACGCTGTGTCTCGCGGTCTTCGCAATCGGCATTGCCATCGGCTCGCTGTTCGCCGCTAGCCTGAGCCACGTTCGCCCGAACCTCGCGCTGGTGCCGATCGGCGCCATCATCATGGGGTTTGCCGGCCTCGATCTCGCCTGGGCGATCGGCGCGACCAGCAAGGGTCAGGACATCGCCGCGGTCGACTTCGCGACGTCGTTCGCCGGCCTGCGCATGTTGATCGACTTCGTCGCCTTCGCATTCGGCGGCGGGTTGTTCGTCGTGCCGTCCTTCGCTGCCGTCCAGGCCTGGTCGGCACCGTCCGAGCGTGCCCGCATCATCGCCGCCGGCAATGTGCTGCAGGCCGCTTTCATGGTAGCGGGCTCGCTGTTCGTCGCGCTGCTGCAGGCGGCCGGATTGCATGTCGGCTGGATCTTCTTCGGCCTCGGCATCGCAAGCTTCGGCGCAGTCTGGTTCGTGCTGACGAAGTGGGGCAAGGAAGGCGTGCGCGATTTCGGTGGGCTGCTGTTCCGCGCACTGTTCCGCACGGAAGTCCGTGGGCTCGAGAATCTGCCGCCCGCCGGCACGCGCATGCTGATCGCGCCCAACCATGTCAGCCTGATCGACGGCCCGCTGCTGCACGCCGTGCTGCCGATCGACGCGAGCTTCGCGGTCGATACCGGCATCTCCAAGGCCTGGTGGGCCAAGCCGTTCCTGCGCGTGGTCAAGCACTACACCATGGACCCCAGCAAGCCGCTGGCCGCGCGCGACCTGATCAGGCTTGTCGCCGCCGGCGAGCCGGTCGTGATTTTCCCGGAGGGACGCATCACCGTCTCCGGGTCGCTGATGAAGGTCTACGACGGCACCGCGATGATCGCGGACAAGGCCGATGCGGTCGTCGTCCCGATCCGCATCGAAGGCGCGCAACGCTCGCATCTCAGCTATCTCAACGGCAGCCAGATCAAGCGCTCGTGGTTTCCGCGGGTGACCGTCACCATCCTGCCGCCGGTCAAGCTTCCGGTCGATCCGTCGCTGAAGGGCAAGGCGCGCCGCAACGCTGCGGGCGCAGCGCTTCAGGACGTGATGATTGACGCCATGGTGAAGAACGCCATGCTCGGTCACACGCTGTTCGAAGCGCTTGGGCACGCCTATCGCGACCGCGACACCGGCAAGGTCATCGTCGAAGACGCGCTCGGCACCAAGCTGACCTATCGCAAGCTGATCCTGGGCGCGCAGGTCTTGAGTCGGAAGCTGGAGAGCGGCACCGCCGTCGGTGAGAATGTCGGCGTGCTGCTGCCGAATTCCGCAGGCGTCGCCGTCGTCTTCATGGCGCTGCAAAACATCGGCCGGGTGCCGGCGATGCTCAACTTCTCCGCGGGCCCGGTCAACGTGCTCGCCGCCATGAAGGCCGCGCAGGTCAAGACGGTGCTGACGTCGAAGGTCTTCATCGAGAAGGGCAAGCTCGACAAGCTGATGGCGGCGATCTCCGCGCAAGTCCGCGTCGTCTATCTCGAGGATGTCCGCGCCTCGATCGGCACGGCCGACAAGATCAAGGGCCTGCTCGCCGGCACCGCGCCGCGCGTCACGCGCCAGGCGAATGATCCAGCCGTCGTGCTGTTCACATCGGGCTCGGAAGGCACCCCCAAGGGCGTGGTGCTGTCCCACCGCAATATTCTTGCCAACGCCGCGCAGGCGCTGGCGCGGGTCGATGCCAACGCCAATGACAAGGTGTTCAACGTGCTGCCGGTGTTCCACTCCTTCGGACTGACCGGCGGAATGATGATGCCGCTGCTCGCGGGCATTCCGATCTACATGTACCCCTCGCCGCTGCACTATCGGATCGTGCCCGAGCTGATCTACCAGACCGGCGCCACGATCCTGTTCGGCACCGACACGTTCCTCACCGGCTACGCGCGCTCGGCGCATGCCTACGACTTCCGTACGCTGCGCCTGGTGATCGCCGGCGCCGAAGCGGTCAAGGATCGGACACGCCAGGTGTTCATGGAGCGCTACGGCATCCGCATCCTCGAAGGCTATGGAGTCACCGAGACCGCGCCGGTGCTGGCGATGAACACGCCGATGGCCAATCGCCCCGGCACCGTCGGCCGCCTGTCGCCGCTGATGGAAAGCCGCCTCGAGCCAGTCCCCGGCATCGAGGAAGGTGGACGCCTCTCGGTGCGCGGACCGAACGTGATGCTTGGATACTTGCGGGCCGAAAATCCCGGCGTGCTCGAACCGCTCGCCGAGGGCTGGCACGACACCGGCGACATCGTGGCGATCGACGCCGCCGGCTTCATCACCATCAAGGGCCGCGCCAAGCGCTTTGCCAAGATCGCGGGCGAAATGGTCTCGCTGTCAGCGGTCGAGAGCATCGCGACGACGCTGTGGCCGCAGGCCGCATCGGTTGCCGTGTCGATCCCGGATCCGCGCAAGGGCGAGCGCATCGTGCTGCTAACGACGGAGAAGGGTGCCGAGCGTAGCGCGATGCTGGGTCAGGCAAAGACGATCGGCGCGTCCGAGCTGACCGTTCCCGCGGCGATCTTGGTGGTCGACAAAGTGCCGCTGCTCGGCACCGGCAAGACCGACTACGTCACCGCAACGACGATGGCCCGCGAGCAGGCATCCGCGCCGGAGCGCGAGGTGGCGTAGAGAGATGCACGAGGCGCCTCAATCAGGCGAGGCGCGGTGCCCGGGAGTGGTTCTGCTTCACGGCATCGCGCGAACCTCGGCATCCCTGAAACGACTTGAACGGGCGCTCCAGACGACCGGGTTCGCGACGCTGAACATCGACTACGCCAGCCGCCGCAAACCGATCACAGCGCTCGCGGACGATATCCACCCGGAGGTCGCCCGCTTCGCCGAACGTCATGCGCCGCTGCATTTCGTCGCGCATTCGGATGGGTGGTCTGGTGACGCGTGCCTATATCGCAAAGTACCGGCCGGACCAGCTTGCGGGCGTGGTAATGCTGGGTACGCCAAACGGCGGTAGCGAAGTCGCCGATCTCCTGCGTGGATCTCGGCTCTACCGCGCATTCTACGGCCCCGCCGGGCTCGAGCTCACCACCACGGCTGCGACCGGGTCTGACGCCCTGCCCGCTGTGGACTATCCCGTCGGCGTGATCGCGGGAAGCCGCTTCATCGATCCCGCCGCAGGTCTCTTCGTTCTGCCGAAGCCGAATGACGGACGGGTCTCAGTGCAAAGCGCGATGGTGGCCGGAATGGCCGACCATGTCGTCGTCAAGGCGTCCCATGCCGGGCTTCCGCGTCACGCCGCTGCGATCGAACAGACCATTGCCTTCCTGCGCGACGGCCGCTTCCGCACCATCTGAATCTCAAGAGCCGGCTTCGCTGCGCCGCTCCTGCGCATAGCGCACCAGTGCCGCAAAGCGATAGATGCCGTGCACGAACTTGCCATAGGGCATCGTGATGAACAGCGCGAATACCGCGCCCAAATGCAGCGCAAGGAGCGGCCCCATGGCGGAGGTCTCGCGCAGGAGCAGAAGCAGCATGCCGGTAAAGCCGGTCAGGAACAACATGGCGATGAAGCCGACATCCATGCCGTAGCGGCTCTTGTCGAGCAACGCCGGATCGCGCCGCATCTTGGCCGCGAACAGGCCGATCGGCCCGATGATGAGACCGATGCCACCGAGCGTGCCGAGCACCACCGGCAGATCCCACCACGGATACGGCGCCTCGCGGCCGAGCAGATAGTGATACAGCGTGGCGACCGAGGTCGCGGCGAAGCAGAGCAGGAAACCGTAGAAAGTCAGGTGATGATACAGTTTGCGCCGGTCGGTCGGCTTCTCGTCCTCGTTATAGCAGCCGACGCCGCCGCCGTGGAGATAGCGCAGCTCGCCCGCATCGCGGATCGCCTGGAAGATCGAGCCCCCATCGGCACGGCCGCCGATCGGCGTGCCGATGTCGCGCCAGAACGCACGCACGCTCATGACCAGCGCGAGGATCGCATAGAGGAAGGCGGCGCTGAATAATGCGGCCATCGCATTGTGCGGCATCAGTCTGTAGAACGCGCCGGGACCGGTGTGCACGCCGAACAGCACGCTGCGGTCGTTCAGGACGGCGAAGCCGAGAATGAAGGCGGCCATGCTGAGCGCGGCGATGACACTGATGACGAGGCCGTTGCGCGCGAACGCACCGGACAGCGCCTGTGGCCAGGCATAGGCGGCATAGGATTCGGCGCGCGCGATCGCCAGCGTCTGCGGGACGTTGACGTTGAATTCATGCGGCGGCGAGAACTGGCAGTCGACGTAGCAGGCGCCGCAGGAATGGCAGAGATTGGCGAGATAATTGAGGTCGCCGTCGGAGAAGGCACGGCGCATTTCCATGGCGGGAAATACCGCGCACAGTCCCTCGCAGTAGCGGCAGGAATTGCAGACCGTCATCAGACGGTCGGCTTCGTCGAGAATTCTAGTTCCGTGCATGTTTCGCCGCTTCCCGTCCTGCGACCCGCCCGAACACACTGCCGATGGTCATGCCCATGCCGGCGGCATAGCCCTTGCCGAGCACGTTGCCGGCCATGATCTCACCGGCTGCGAACATGTTGGCCGACGGCTTGCCGTCAGCCATCAGCATCCGCGCCTCCCTGGTCACGCGCGTGCCGAGATAGGTGAAGGTTATGCCGGGCCGCACCGGATAAGCGAGATAAGGCGGCGTCTCGATCCGCCGCGCCCAATGCGTCTTCTGCGGTGTGATGCCTTCGGTGCGGCAATCGTCCAGAACAGTATGGTCGAAGATGCCGGGCCGCACCGCGGCATTGAACTCCGTGATGGTCTTGTCCAGCGCAGCTGGATCGAGCTCGAGCTTGCCGGCGAGCTCAGCCACGGTCTGCCCGGCGATCGGCGGGAACAGTGTCGGCATGAACGAGGTGACGACGGTCGAATCGAAGATGATGTAGGCGATCTGGTCCGGCTGCGCCGCGACCAGCCGGCCCCAGATCGCGTAGCGCTTCGGCCAGATGTCCTCGCCCTCGTCGTAGAAACGCTGGGCGTGCTTGTTGACGACGATGCCGAATACGACCGAGTCGTGACGCGTGATGATGCCGCCGTCGAACTTCGGCGCGCGGGCGTCGATCGCGACCGCATGGCACTGCGTGGGGTCGCCGACCTCCTGCACGCCCTTGTCGAGCAGCATCTTCAGGATCGAACCGCGATTATAGGGCGTGCCGCGGATCAGGAAATTGTCGGCGGCCTCGCCCCAATATTGCTTCAGCCATTCGATGTTGGCCTCGAACCCGCCGGCCGCGGCGACCAGCGCCGTCGCGCGGATCTCGGTCTCGCCATCGATCGGCCGCTTGAGGCGCGCGGCGAGAAACATGCCGTCCTCGATCATGAGGTCGGTGACCTCGGCGTCGTATTCGACCTCGACGCCGAGCCGCTCGGCAGTGAGATAGAGCGCGTTGAGCATCGCGCGGCCGCCACCGAGGAAGAAGGAGTTGGTGCGGCCGAGGCTCAGCGTGCCGCCAAGCGAGGGCTGCCAGCGCACGCCCTGCTCCACGATCCAGTTCAAAATGTCCTTGGATTCCCGGATCATGTGACGGGCGAGCACCTCGTCGGTTTGCCCGCCGGTGACGCGCAGCAGATCCTCCCAGAACTCTTCCTCGGTGTAGGGGCCGGTCAGGATGTCGGTGGCGGCGTCATGGGCGCAGCGCATGTTGCGGGTATGGCGGGTGTTGCCGCCGCGATAGAACTTTGGCGCGCCCTCCAGCACGAGGACGGAGGCGCCGCCACGCCGGGCGCTGATCGCCGCACACAGCGCCGCATTGCCGCCGCCGATCACCAGCACGTCGTATTTACTGCTCATGCCGTCTGCCCGATGCCGACGAAGTTAGAGACATTCTGCCCGCCGGCCGCCTCGGTCAATCCCGGCCGCCATTGCGTACCTTTGTATACAAAGATATACATCAGCGTTGCAAGCGGCATCTCTGCATGGGCAGGATGCGCCGCGAGGGAAAACATGGCCAGACGCCCGGCAAAGGCAGGCGGATCGATCGCGCGCGGCGGCGGTGTCGCGCTGGGCGAAGCGGTGTTCCGCTCGCTCTGCGAGGCGCTGCAGGCCGGCAGCTACCGCGCCGGCGACCGGCTGCGCGAAGAGGAGGTCGCCAAGCGGCTGAAGGTCAGCCGCACGCCGGTGCGGGAGGCTCTGGGCCGGCTCGCGGCGCGCGGGTTCGTCGAACCCGCCGGCGGCCGCGGCCTCATCGTGCGCAACCTCGACATCTCCGAGGTGCTCGAACTCTATGCCATGCGCGAGATCATGGAAGGCGCCGCCGCGCGCCTGGCCGCGGAGCACGCCTCAGCGACCGAGGTCGACGCGCTCAGGGATATCGAACAGGCTTTTGTCCAAGCGTCCGCGGCCGACGCCGCCGAGATGGCAGGAGAAATGGCAAGGCTGAACCGCGCGTTCCACGAGGCGATCTGCCGCGCAGCGCGCAACCGCTATCTCGACAACGCGTCAGGCGAATTGCAGGACTGGATCGCATTGCTCGGTCCCACCACCTTCACCGTGTCGGGCCGGCCCTCGACCAGCCATGGCGAGCACCAGGCCATCATCGACGCCATCGCGGCTCGCAACGGCGACAAGTCGGAGCAGCTCGCGCGCGCACACATCCGCGAAGCGCTGCGCTGCCGGCTGAAGCTTTTGCAAAAGCAGTAGCGGCGAGACGCTCAGGCTACCACATCCGCGACGACCGCCTTCAACACGACCCGCGCGTCATCCGGTTTGAGCCGCACCTGCAATCCGCGCTGACCACCGTTGATGTAAACCTGATCATGCACGAGCGCACTCTGCTCGATCACGGTGCGCACGGGCTTCCGCTGCCCGAACGGGCTGATGCCACCGACCTTGAAGCCGGTGACTCGCTCGGCTTCGAGCGGCTTCATCATTTGCGCCGACTTGCCGCTCGCAGCCGCGGCGAGCTTCTTCATCGAGACTTCGCGGTCGGACGGGACGATGACACAGACCGGCTTGCCGTCGACCAGCGCCATCAGCGTCTTCAGGACGCGCGCGGGGTCCTCGCCGAGCGCCGATGCGGCCTGGAGTCCGATGCTCTCGGCATCGGGATCGTAGTCGTAGGTGTGGACGGTGAAGGCAATGCCGGCGGTTTCAAGCGCGCGCGTGGCTGGGGTGATTTTGGACATAGATCATGTTTAGCACCGTCATTGCGAGGAGCGAAGCGACGAAGCAATCCCGAGCATTCCGGGGAAAGGTCCTGGATTACTTCGCGACGTTTGCAATGACGGTGCGGGTACGCAGAGGCGCCGCACACGCGGCGGAGCTTTACTCCGCCGCGTTGCGCATTTCCGCGCGCTCGGCCCTGGCCGCGCAGAATTTGAACTCCGGGATCTTCCCGAACGGATCGAGCGCCGGGTTGGTCAACAAATTCGCTGCCGCTTCCGCGTAGCAGAACGGCATGAAGACCATGTTCTCGGGAACGTCGCGGTCCGAGCGGACCTTGACCTCGACCGCGCCGCGGCGGGTCTCGAGCCGAATGAAATCGCCGGGCGCGAGCTTCTTCCTGTGCATGTCCTTCGGCGACATGAAGGCCACAGCCTCGGGCTCGATCTGGTCGAGCACCTGCGCGCGGCGGGTCATCGAGCCGGTGTGCCAATGCTCGAGCACACGGCCGGTCGAGAGCACCATCGGGTATTCCGCGTCGGGAAGCTCGTCCGGCGGGATCACCTTGGCCGGCACGATCTTGCCGCGGCCGCTCGCGGTCGGGAAGCCGGTGGTGAAGATGATCTCGTTGCCGGGCTTGTTCGGATCGTCCGCCGGATAGGTGACGGCACCTTCACGCACCAGCCGTTCCCAGCTGATGTTCTTGAGCGACGGCATCAGCTCCGCCATCTCGGTGTAGACGTCGCCGGGACCGGCGTAATTCCAGGGCAGGCCCATGCGCTTGCCGATCTCCTGGATGATCCAGAGATCCTGCCGCGCATCGCCCGGCGGCTTGATCACCTGGCGCGCCAGCTGCACGCGGCGATCGGTGTTGGTGAAGGAGCCGTCCTTCTCCGCGAAGGCCGAGGCCGGCAGGATGACGTCGGCGTGGAAAGCGGTCTCCGTGACGAAGAGATCCTGCACGACGAGATGATCGAGCATCGCGAGTGCTCCGCGCGCATGCTGCAGATCCGGATCGGACATCGCGGGGTTCTCGCCCTCGATATACATGCCCGTGATCTCGCCGGCATGGACCGCGTTCATGATCTCGACCACGGTCAGGCCGCGAACGGGATCGATCTCCTTCTGCCAGACCTTCTCGAAGTTCACGCGCAGATCGTCACGATCGACCGGCTGATAATCCGGCAGGAACATCGGGATCAGACCGGCGTCGGAGGCACCCTGCACGTTGTTCTGACCGCGCAGCGGATGCAGGCCGGTGCCGGGGCGGGCCGACCTGGCCGGTGATCAGCGCCAGCGCAATCAGGCAGCGCGCATTGTCGGTGCCGTGGACATGCTGGCTGATGCCCATGCCCCAGAAGATGATCGACGATTTCGCTCGCGCATAGGTTCGCGCGACCTCACGCAGGGTCTGCGCAGAGATGCCGCAGATCGCCTCCATCTTCTCCGGCGTGAACTCCTTGATCTTCTCCTTGAGGTCCTCAAAACCCTCAGTGTAGCCGGCGATGTATTGGTCGTCGGTCAGCCCCTCGGTGATGATCGTGTGGATCATCGCGTTCAGCATGGCGACGTCGGAGCCCGGCTTGAACTGCAGATGCTTGGTCGCATGGCGCGACAGCGACTGCCGGCGCGGGTCCATGACGATCAGCTTTGCGCCATTCTGCTTGACCGCATTCTTGATGAAGGTTGCGGCGACGGGATGATTCACAGTCGGGTTGGCGCCGATCACGATGATCACCTCGGCGTCCATCGCCGCCGAGAATGGCGCCGACACCGCGCCAGAGCTCAGGCCTTCGAACAGCGCCGCGACCGACGAGGCGTGGCACAGACGCGTGCAATGGTCGACATTGTTTGAACCGAAGCCGGTGCGCACCAGCTTCTGGAACAGATAGGCCTCCTCGTTGGAGCCCTTCGCCGAACCGAAGCCGGCCAGCGCCTTCACGCCCTTCTCGTCGCGGATCTTGACCAGGCCCTTGGCCGCGATGTCGAGCGCTTCTTCCCAACTCGCTTCGCGGAAATGCGTGAAGGGATTGGCCGGATCAACCTGGTCGTTGGAATCCTTCTTCGCGTTCGGCAGCCGCACCAGCGGCTTGGTCAGCCGATGCGGATGGTGGATGTAGTCGAAGCCGAAGCGGCCCTTGACGCAAAGACGGTTGCGGTTGGCCGGGCCGTCGCGGCCCTCGGCATAGATCACCTTCTCGTCCTTGACCTCATAGGTCACTTGGCAGCCGACGCCGCAGAACGGGCAGAGCGAATCCACTTTCTTGTCCGCATAGGTGACGCGGGTCTGCTTCTCGTCCAGCATTACGGCCGGCATCAGTGCCCCGGTCGGACAGGCCTGCACGCATTCGCCGCAGGCGACGCAAGTGGACTCGCCCATGGGATCGTCGAAGTCGAAGACGATTTTCGAACCATGGTTGCGATAGGCCATGCCGATGACGTCGTTGACCTGGACCTCGCGGCAAGCACGCACGCACAGGCCGCACTGGATGCAGGCATCGAGATTGACGCGCATCGCCGGATGGCTGGCATCGGTCGCCCAACGCTCGGCGGCGGGGAAGCGGCTTTCGGTGACGCCGGTGGCCTCGGCCCAGTGCCAGAATTTGGACTCCGGATCGTGCGAAGTCTCGCGCGCCGGCTGATCGGCGACCAGCAGCTCCATGACCATTCTTTGCGCGGAAACCGCGCGCGCGCTCTCGGTCTTCACCTTCATGCCGACCGACGGCGTGCGCTTGCAGGACGCCGCAAGCACGCGCTCGCCCTCGATCTCGACCATGCAGGCGCGGCAATTGCCGTCGGGGCGATAATCCGGTGCCGGCGTATAGCACAGATGCGGAATCTCGCGGCCCTGGCGTTTCGCGACCTGCCAGATCGTCTCGCCGGCGTTGGCCTCGACCTGCTTGCCGTCGAGCTCGAACGTAATCTTCGTCATTCGGCCGCTTCCTTGAACTCGTCAGGGAAATATTTGATCACGGTGGACAGCGGATTCGATGCCGCCTGACCGAGACCGCAGATCGAAGCATCGCGCATCGCCTGGCTCAATTCTTCCAGAAGGGCGCGGTTCCAGACCGGTTTCTGCATCAGCTGCACGGCCTTCTGGGTTCCGACGCGGCACGGCGTGCACTGGCCGCAGCTCTCGTCCTCGAAGAATTTCATGAGGTTCAACGCGGCCGCGCGCACGCTGTCCTTTTGCGACAGGATCACGATCGCGGCCGAGCCGATGAAGCAGCCGTATTTTTCAAGCGTGCCGAAGTCGAGCGGGATGTCGTCCATCGCCGCCGGCAGGATGCCGCCGGACGCACCGCCCGGCAGGTATGCGTAGAACTGATGGCCGTCGGCCATGCCGCCGCAATATTCGTCGATCAGCTCGCGCACGGTGATGCCAGCAGGCGCGAGCTTCATGCCGGGGTTCTTGACGCGGCCCGACACCGAGAAGCTGCGCAGGCCGTGCCGCTCATGGCGACCGTTGCCCTTCCACCAGTCGGCGCCCTTCTCGACGATGTCGCGCACCCACCACAACGTCTCGATGTTGTTGATCAGCGTCGGCAGGCCGAACAGGCCGACCTGGAACGGGTACGGCGGTTTGTGCCTGGGCAGGCCGCGCTTGCCCTCGATGCTTTCTAGCAGCGAGGATTCCTCACCGCAGATATAGGCGCCGGCGCCGCGGCGCATGTGCAGCGTCGGGCCGCCCGGCGGGAGCTTTGCGATCTCGCGCTCGATGATCTCGCGCGATGCCGGATATTCGTCGCGCAGGTAGATGTAGATATCCGAGGCCTGCACCACATGCGCACCGATCAGCATGCCCTCGAGGAAGCGATGCGGATCGCTTTCGAGATAGACGCGATCCTTGAACGTGCCGGGCTCGCCCTCGTCCCCGTTGATCGCCATCAGCCGCGGACCGGGCTCGCCGAGCACTGCGCGCCATTTGCGTCCCGTCGGGAAGCCGGCGCCGCCGAGACCGCGCAACGAGGCGTCATCGAGCGCCTTCAACAGATCGTCTGTCGGCAGTTCGCCCGAGCGCAAGCGGTTGAGCAGCTTGTAGCCGCCGTCCGCAACATAGGCGTCGTAGCCGATATATTTGGGCAGATGCGCGTGGGTGTCGCCGGCCTTCGCGGCCGCCATGACATTGGCGACGGTCGCGTGATCGACGAAGTTGTGGCCGACTTCCGCGGCCGGTGCGGTGTCACAACGGCCGACGCAGGGCGCACGCACCACGCGGATGCTGGGACCCGACGCGTCTTGCAAATCGGCGAGCAGCTTCTCGGCCCCGAGCATCGCGCAGGTCAGCGAATCGCAGACGCGGATCGTCAGCGGCGGGATGTCAGGCTCGCCTTCCTTCACCACGTCGAAATGCGCGTAGAACGTTGCGGTCTCGAACACTTCGGCGAACGCGAGCTTCATCTCGTCGGCGAGCGCGGCGAGATGCGCGGCCGAGATCTGGCGATACTTGTCCTGGATCAGATGCAGATATTCGATCAACAGGTCGCGCCGCCGCGGCTTGTCGCCGAGCAGCTGCTCGATCTCATGGGACGCGGTGGGATCGACCTGCCGTCCCTTGGGCGTGGATTTAGCGCGCTTCCGTCCCTGGCCGGGATGTTCGAACTCGCGAACCTTGTGAACGTCGTCGTTGCTGCTCATGGAGACGTCGCGTTCTCCTCAAATGCGCGATGAGTTTAGGCCAGATCGCCAATGCGATCCGCCTTCATTCCCGACTCGATCAGCGAAACCAGTTCCCGCTGACCAAGCCAAATTCGACTCAACTCTAATCTCTGGTATGCCAGATGCAAGACAATTTAGAACGTGCCTAGAATGATTTAGGAGGCAGGCGGTCGCCCGCCATGCCCCTTTACCCAAGCGCCAGGCGGAACCCGATCTCAGGTCTTGCTCATGCACTCTTCGATGTAGAACCAACGGTCGTCGCCAGCGAGGCCCTTGGACTTTACCTCGGCGCGGCAGGCCTTGAGCTTTGGCTTGTTGGCTGCCCATTTCGCCTTCATGTCTTTCAGCTTCTGCATGGAGAGCTTGATCTTGCCAGCCGGCTTGGCATTGGTCGTCGCGGCGGGCGCTGTGGTGGCAGGCGTCGTGGCGGTTTGCGCGGACGCGGTATGAAGGCTTGCGGCCAGCAGCATGGCGGCAAGGCCGATACGAGTGCTAAGCATAAAGAATCCCCCTAGATCCCATTCTTGACTTGAAAGACGAGCATCGCGGGATGCTGAGCAGTCAGCATCCCGCGACGATGTGGGTTTGCGATTACAGGATCTTAACCGCGCTCTCGAGCGTCTTGTACACGCCCCACGCCAGCGGGACGCCGACGAACAGCCAGAACAGCGCAGCCTTGATATCGAGGCCGCCGGTTCCGATCCCGAACGAGCCCGTCTGAACCGTATTGGCGCCGGCGCCCGCCGCCTGCAGCTTCGCGACTTCGGCTTCGCTCATGTACCATTTCGAGTCGACCGGCTTGATCAGGTAGTTGCAGATGATGCCGGCGATCAGCATCGCACAGAGAATGTACATGGTCGTGTTGTAGAGCTGGTCACGCGGCACGCCCGCTGCGAGCTGGAACTCGCGGATGTAGTTCACGACAACGGGGCCGATGATGCCCGCGGTGGACCACGCCGTCAGCAGCCGGCCGTGGATCGCGCCGACGAACTGAGTGCCGAACATATCGGCCAGATAGGCCGGCACCGTGGAGAAGCCGCCGCCATACATCGACAGGATGACGCCGAAGCCGAGCACGAAGAGCATCTTCGAGCCCATCGCCGCAAACGTCGGCGCCAGTGCGTAGAGCACGATGCCGAGGATAAAGAACGTGTAATACGTATTCTTGCGGCCGATATAGTCAGACAACGACGCCCAGACGAAGCGGCCGCCGATGTTGAACAGTGACAGCAGGCCCGCGAAGCCCGCCGCGATCCCGGCGATGACAGTCTTCTGCTCGACCGAGAGCTGACCAAAGGCGAGCTCCGGATGGCCGATCAGCTTGCCGGCGAAGATCTCCTGCAGCATCGGAGAGGCCATGCCGATCACGCCGATGCCGGCCGACACGTTCAGGCACAGCACCCACCAGATCAGCCAGAACTGCGGCGTCTTGTGCGCGTTGTCGAGATGGACGTGATGCTCGGAGATCATTGTCTTCTTCTCGCTCGGCGGCGTCCAGCCGTCAGGCTTCCAGCCGGCCGGCGTCACGCGGTAGGCGAAAGCGCCGATTGTCATGAAGACGAAATAGACGATGCCCATCACGAGGAAGGACTTCCACACGCCGACATCGGTCGGTGTCTTGAAGTAGTTGATCAGGATGTTGGCAAACGGTGCGCCGATCATGGCGCCGCCGCCGAAACCCATGATCGCCATGCCGGTCGCCATGCCGCGGCGATCGGGAAACCATTTGATCAGCGTGGACACAGGCGAGATGTAGCCGAGGCCAAGGCCGATGCCGCCGATCACGCCGGACCCCAGCCACATCAGCCAGAGCTGGTGGGTGTAGATTCCGATCGCACCGAGGAACAGGCCACCGCACCAGCAGATCGCCGCGACGAAACCGGCCTTGCGCGGACCAGCCCGTTCGAGCCAGCCGCCCCAGACAGCAGCGGAAACGCCGAGCACGACGAAGAACAGGGTGAACATCCAGCCAAGGCTTGCGACCTTCCAGTCGCAACTGGTGGTGAAGAGCTCCTGCCACAGCGACATGTCCGGACAGGCTTTCGGCGCCGTGATGCCGATCGCGCGCGACAGCGGCAGCCAGAACACCGAGAAGCCGTAGGCCATGCCGATGCAGAGATGAATGCACAGCGCGGCCGGCGGTACCAGCCAGCGATTGAAGCCGGCCTTGGCGATCGTGCGCTCGCGATCAAGAAAACCCGCGCCGGCGCCTGAAATCGTTCCAGCGCTCTCGATTGTCGTCATGCGTTCCTCCCCTGCGGACGCCCTTCTGAGCGGCCCGCCGCTAGATCCTGTTCCTCAGCCCATTGCGGTGCAGCCTGTCCCTGCTGCTCCGCACAATCACACGATGCGCGCCAGGATTGTCACGCACATCCAAACGTTAACCCCTCAACCCCGAGATCTATGCCCGACGCCGCGTTCAGGCTTCATGCGATGTCCCGTTGCTCCGCGTATCGCGGGCAAGACTCGACCTCCGCGTCTCGGCGGAGGAAGTCAATTGGGGCAGAAGTGATGAGCGATGTCGATAGACAAAAGGTAGGTATCAACTGCGTGACCGTTGGCTAAGTGGGCGGCGCACCATTAATTTTTTCTATCGGCCTATCGGTCTTCTCTATCAAAAACACGATGCGCGCGTCGTTGCGCTCCGTGATCTCCACCGTGCCGCCGGTCTCGCGGATCAGGTTCGGGATGTCAATCACCGACAATGGATCCGTGCAGTACACCTCGAGCTGATCGCCCGCCTGCAAGGGTTTCAACGCCCTGCGCGTCTTCAGGGCGGGGAGCGGGCATTTCAACCCGGTGAGATCGAGCGTCGTTCTGGTCATGGGCGCAACATGGAGGGCTGGGTTGATGGCGTCAACGCCAAGACAATGCCAAGACAACGCCAAGACAACGCCAAGCCTCAGAGCAGATCGGCATAGGATAGGAAACCTACACCCTGCCCCGGCTCGACCTGGGTGATGTCTTCGCCCAGTTCAATGAGACCGTCGGTCTCGACCAGCGACGACAACAGGCCGGCGCCTTCGCGCGGGAACTTGATAGCCTCGAGTGCGCCGTCCTGTCCGCGCCGCAAGGACGCCCGAACATATTCGCGCCGCCCGATCTTTTTCTTGTAGGTGAATGCCGCGCGCACCGGGATCGGCAACAGCGGCTCGGCCAGGCTGCCCGCGAGCGCCAGCACCGTCGGCCGCACCACATGCACGAAAGTCACGAAACTCGCGACGGGATTGCCCGGCAATCCGATCAGCGGCGTGCCCTCGATGATGCCCATCGCCACCGGCCGTCCCGGCTTGATCGCCATCCGCCACAACACCAGCGAGCCGATGCTTTCGACCGCCGCCTTGACGTGATCCTCCTCCCCGGTCGAGACGCCGCCGGTGGTGAGGATCAGGTCGTGGCTGCTTGCCACCTGCTTCAAGCCATTTGCGAGCGCGTTGCGCTCGTCGCGCAATATGCCGAGATCGCTGACCTCGCAGCCGAGCCGGCGCAGCATCGCCATCAGCATGAAGCGATTGGAGTCGAAGAGCTGCGAGGTCGCGCGCGGCTCGCCGGGCGAAGCCAGTTCGTCGCCGGTCGAAAACACCGCGACGCGGATGCGCCTGACGACGTCGAGCCTGACAAGGCCGAACGCCGCGGCGAGCGCGACATGCTGCGGCAGCAACCGCTGGCCTGCGCGCAGCGCGATGTGCCCTTCGGGAATGTCCTCGCCCGCAGGCCGGACATTGGCACCCGGCTTCAGTCCCGGCGGCAGCACAATCTGGCCGGAATCATCGATGCGGACATCTTCCTGCATGAAGACGGTTTCGGCATCCGGCGGCATCGGCGCGCCCGTAAAGATGCGCGCGGTGTGGCCGGCCTTGATCTGCGCCTGCGCAAGGCCGCCGGCCTGGATGCGGCCGTCGAGCGGGAGCGCCCGTTCCGCGCTGTCCGGAACATCTGCGTTGCGCACGGCGTAGCCATCGACGGCAGAGTTGGTGAACGGCGGCAGCGGCAGAGGCGCCGCGATGTCGCGCGCCAGCACACGCCCGTCCGCATCGACCAGCGCCACGGTTTCGAGATCGGCAATCGCGCTGACGCGCGTCGTGATCAGGCCAACGGCCTCGCCGACCGACATCATCGGTCCACCGAAGGCAAAACAATCGTCGGACAATTGCGCCATGGTGCCTCGTCAACGCATCGCAGCGCTTTTCGCGACCGCTTCCTCGACCGGCATCGCCGCGCGGAGCAGCAGCGCCGCAGCAGCCTCGATATCATCGAGATGGACGGTGGGCAGTCGCGTTTCAATGGCGACATCGGCCGCGATCCCGAAAATTCCGGGATCATCGGGAAACAGCAACGGCTTGTCGTTGGCGGCGCGATGCACCTCGATCTTGCGATGCGGCTCGCGCTTGAAGCCTTCGACCACGACGAGATCGACCGCGGACAGCTTGCTCAACAGTTCCGGCAGTCGCGGCTCCGCCGCGCCGCGCAACTCATGCATCAGGACCCAGCGATTTGACGAAGCCACCAGCACCTCGGCCGCGCCGGCCTCGCGATGGCGCCAGGAGTCCTTGCCGGGCACGTCGACGTCGAACTGGTGATGCGCATGCTTGATGACCGAGACGCGCAAGCCCTGCGCGTTGAAATGCGGGATCAGCCGCGTCAACAGCGTGGTCTTGCCCGCACCGCTCCAGCCTGCAAGGCCGATGACTTTCATCACAACGTGATCTCCGCCAGCCGTATCTGCGCCCGCAATGACGAGAAGAGAGACATTTTCGCTTTCCACCGCCATGCTTATATCGGCTTGACCCGAATGTCATGCTAACGTCACGGCCATGATGAAGATCGACAAAGCCCCGGTGCCCCTTATCGCGCCGAACCCGGACGACCCGCGCCTGACCCAGACCGTGACCGGGACCGACCAGTCCGGCGCCAGGATCGAGATCAAGGTGCCGATGGAGCGGCCGCTGACGCTCTACCTGAATTCGCAGGAAATCGTCACCATGATGACGATCGGCGACTACCCGGAATATCTGGCGCTGGGCTATTTGCTCAACCAGAACATGCTGAAATATAATGACGAGGTCACCGAGGTCGAATACGACGACGACCTCCAGGTGGTCGTGGTCCGCACCGAACACCACACCAATTTCGAAGCCAAGCTGAAGAAGCGCACGCAGACTTCGGGCTGCGCGCAGGGCACCGCCTTCGGCGACCTTCTCGAAGCGGTCGAGAGCGTTGCGCTGCCGAAGGCCGAGTTGCGCACCTCCTGGCTCTACCAGATGACCCAGACCATCAACACGATGCCCTCGCTTTATCTGGAAGCCGGTGCGATCCATGGCTGCGTGCTGTGCAGGGAGGGCGAACCGCTCTGCTACACCGAGGACGTCGGCCGTCACAACGCCGTCGACAAGATCGCGGGCTGGATGTACCGCCACGGTGTCGATGCATCCGACAAGATCCTCTACACCACGGGACGGCTCACCTCGGAGATGGTGATCAAGACGGTGCGCATGGGAATTCCGATCCTGGTGTCGCGCTCCGGCTTCACGGCCTGGGGCGTCGATCTCGCACGCCAGGTCGGGCTGACGCTGGTCGGACGCGCGCGCGGAAAACGCTTCATCGCACTCGCGGGCGAAGAGCGCATCGTCTACGACCAGAACCTCGCTTACATCGAGGAGGAATCGGCCAAGCACAAGCGCAAGGGTGAAGGTGGTGGAGACTAGCTTTCCGACGACGCAAGGCGTGCTGCTCGCCGGCGGCCTGGCGCGGCGCATGGGCGGCGGCGACAAGCCGATGCGGACCATCGGCGGGCGCACCATCCTGGAGCGGGCGATCGCACGCCTTGCGCCCCAATGCAGCGGACTGATCCTGAATGCCAACGGCGATCCCGCCCGCTTTGATTCATTCGGATTGCAGGTCGTCGCCGACGATGTCCCCGGCTTTCCCGGCCCGCTCGCCGGCATCCTTGCCGCGCTCGACTGGACCGCAGCGAACCGGCCTGAGGTGGAGTGGGTGCTCAGCGCCGCCGGCGACTGCCCCTTCCTGCCGCGCGATCTGGTCGCGCGCTTGCATGAAGAGCGCATCGCGGCGAATGCCGAGCTCGCCGTTGCGGCGTCAGGCGACCAGTCGCATCCGGTGATCGGATTGTGGCGCGTTGGCTTGCGCGACGAACTGCGTCACGCGCTGGTGGTCGAAGACCTCCGCAAGATCGACCGCTGGACCGCGCGCTACCCGCTCGCGACGGTGACGTGGTCGACCGAGCCGCTCGATCCGTTCTTCAACGCCAATACGTTCGAGGATATCGCGGAAGCCGAGCGGCTGGCCGCGCTGGATGCGGCGTCTTAATCCAGCTCTACGCTGGCCGGAAACCGGCCCGCTCCAGCGCGGCGCGCGCCTCGTCCGAACCGAGTGCGGCGAGAAAGGCCTGCACCGCCGGCCGCTGCTTGCGCACTGTCACCAGCGCCAAATCATAATGCTCT
Source organism: Bradyrhizobium sp. LM2.9 (assembly GCF_054056555.1). Taxonomy (NCBI): domain Bacteria; kingdom Pseudomonadati; phylum Pseudomonadota; class Alphaproteobacteria; order Hyphomicrobiales; family Nitrobacteraceae; genus Bradyrhizobium; species Bradyrhizobium sp. LM2.9. The sequence continues at coordinate 7,685,066 of NZ_JBSRYJ010000002.1, read as the reverse complement.
TCCGCGAGCGGAATGAAACCGAGGCCGACCGCATGGGCGACCGGCGCAATGGTCATGCCCCAGTCGGCGCGGTGCTGTGCGACGGCCGCGGCCACCGCATTATGCGAGCGCGGCTGGTTCCAATACCCTTCCGGGCGCGCACCACCGAGCAGCCGGTCGATCAGGATGCGCGTGCCGGCGCCCTGGTTGCGATTGACCATGATGCAGACGGGATCGGAGAGCGCGGCGGCGACGGCCTGCTTCGCGTCCAGGCCTTCGAAACGCTTGTCGCCCTGGCGAAACACGATGCCCTGCATCCGCCGCCATCCCGGCACGAGCTCGAGTCCTTCGACGAGGTAAGGCGTATTATAGGTCTCGCTCTTGTCGTCGAACAGATGGATCGGCGCCAGATCGCATTCGCCGCGCCGCGCCGCTGCAAGCCCGCCGAGACTGCCGACCGCGATCGAGCGCACGGTCAGGCCGGCGTGCGCGAGTTGCGCGGTGACGAGATCGAGGCCGGTGCAATGGCTGCCGACGATGACGAGATCGGGCACCCGCACATGCGGCGTAAACAGCGTCACCTCGGCCTCGGTCTTGGCCGGCATCTGCTCGGCAAGCGCGTCGATGCGCAGAAAACCGTCGGCCTGCGCGAACGACGTGATCGCACCGGAGCCCTTGCCCGAGGGATAGGCAATCAAGCCGTCCTTGCCTTCGACCAGCGACACCATGACGAATTCGGTGCGGCCGAGCTCGGAAGCAATGCGCACCGGCACAGTCGCGTTCACCTTGGCATCGGAGCGTGGTGGCAGCCCGGCCATCTTGCGCAGCACCGGCACGATCATGTCGTGGAAGGTGAACATCGCCGAGGTCGGAAAACCCGGCAGGATCACCACCGGCTTGCCGTCGCAGACCGCAAGGCACAACGGTTTGCCGGGCTTGAGCGCAATACCATGCGCGACGATGCCGGGCTGGCCGAGCCGGCCGATGATGCGATGAGAGAGATCGCCCGCGCCTTTCGACGTGCCGCCGGAGAGCACCAGCATGTCGGCATCCGCAAGCGCGCGGCGCATGGCGGCTTCGAGTCTGGCTTCGTCGTCCGGAATCGCGCCGAGGAAAACCGCATCGCCGCCGTTCTCGTCGATCGCAGCGGTGACGATCGCGCCGTTGGTATCGTAAATCGCGGCGGGCGCGAGCACCTCGCCGGGCTGGACCAGCTCGTCGCCGGTGGAGATCACAGCAACCCGCGGTTTGCGCGCGACAGTCACGTCTGCAATGCCGCAGGCTGCCAGCATGCCGATCTCGCGCGAGCCGATGATCGTGCCGGCGCGCAGCAGCGCCTCGCCGCGCGCGATGTCGGATCCCGCATAGGATACGAATTGCCCGGGGGACACCGCACGACGGACGTCGATCGCATCAAGGCCGGCCGGCTGGGTGTGCTCGACCATGACGACGGCATCGGCACCGCGCGGCAGCGGACCGCCGGTGGCAATCGGCGTTGCGGTTCCCGCCGCCACTTGCAGCGCCGGTGCGGTACCGCAGTGGATGATCTCACCATTCAACCCGAGGCGAACCGGTGCGCCTTCGCCGGCCGCTGCAAGGTCCGCCGAGCGCACCGCAAAGCCGTCGACATTGGAACGGTCGAACGGCGGCACGTCGATCGGCGCGGTGATGTCTTCGGCGAGTGCCGCACCGAGCGCATCGGCAAGCTTGCGGCTTTCGCTTGGGATCGCGCGCGGGAACAGCGCGGCCTCGAAGCGTGCCAGCGCCTCCTCGCGGGACAGGATTTTGAGGAACTGCTCCTGTTCGAGGGCGCTGCGGACTTGCGATTGCGGGATCATCGTCATGCCAAAGACCGTATCATTCCCGCATCAGATAGGCATCGACCGGCGCGCCCGCTGCAAATCCCTCGTGGCTGGCGGGAACAAGCAGCCATGCATCGGCACGGGCAATTGCCTGGAGCGGCCATTCGCCTACCGCAAGCGGCACCCACGCATGATGTTCCTCGGCCAGCAGGCCAATTTCGGCGATGCCGACGCTGGATGCGATTTTTCGCGCGAGCGGCAAGGTTATCCGTCGGCGCGGCAGCCGCGCCGACAGCCGGTCTACGAGCGGCAGCACGAGCGCGAGCCAGACCGCAAGCGCCTGATCGGCCGAGCCGGGCAAGGCGACGACGGGAACCTGTCCGAGCCGCCCGGCCGCCGCGGTGCGTCCGGGCTGGAGCGCAAGACCATGCGCGATCACATCACCACGCTGGGCCAGCGCCGTGACAGCTGCATCCTTGCGACCGACGCCGCTGCCGCCGACCGTCAGCAGGAGATCGCAGGTGGGAGCGCCGAACGCCCCCGCGATCGATGCCACATCTCGCGCACCGGCCTCGTGAGTTTGCACATCCAGCCCTGCGGCGCGTGCGATGTCCGCAATCAGATGCATGGTCCCCGTTGCGCCTGGTACATTGACAATGCGCAGCCGCGGGCGGCGCACGCTCAGTCGGTCCAGTCCGGCGGCGCGCGCGAGCAGCAGAGCGGCAGGACCGACCGGATACCCCTCTGCCGCGGCAGGCGTGCCTCCGTCGATGTCACCTCCGGCGCGCCTGATGCCCTGCCCCGGCACGCCCTCCGCCAGCACCTGGGCGAGCGGACCGGACAGTTCGACTGCGTCGGCATCGAGCACACAGTCGCATCCCGCCGGCATCGCGTCCCCCGCATCGACCCAGGCGGGCGCCGTTGCGAGAGGCAGCGGTGAATAGGAGGACGCGCCGACCAGATCATTGGCGCATAATGCCCAGCCGTCCGCGGCAGCGACGTCGCGAGGCGGATGGGCCGCAAGCAGCGGCGTGCCCGCCGCGATACAGCCGGCCGCTTCAGTCAGTGGCAACTCCACCGGCGCGAGCGGATCAAGCCCCTTCAGCAACGCAGCGAGCGCGGTGTCGAGCGGCGTCAGCGATGGCGGCAGGCGCTGGGTCATGCGCCATGATGGACCATGCATCGCCAGGTTTGGCAACCGTTGGCGATACGAACGTCAGCCGCCTGACTTGTCCGCATTGGGGAAGAACAGCTGTTGTCCGTCGACCTTGTATCCGGCGATCGCCGCCTGCCCCTCCGGCGAGGTCAGCCAGTCGATGAAGTCTTGCCCGAGCTCCTTATTCACGTTCGGAAACTTCGCGGGGTTCACCAGCATCGCGCCGTATTGGTTGAGCAGCCGCTTGTCGCCTTCGACGAGGACGTCGAGATCGCCGCGCTCCCGAAATGCGATCCAGCTGCCGCGGTCGGACAGTACATAGGCGTTCGCCGTGCGCGCTGCGTCGAGGGCGGAGGTCATGCCCTGCTTGAACTCGCGATACCAAGCGCCCTTGACGCTCGCGATGTCGATACCGGCGACGATCCAGAGCGCGAGCTCTGCGGCATGCGTGCCCGAGCGGTCGCCGCGCGTCACGAACGGCGCACCCTTGGCCTCGATCGCTTTCAGCGCGGTTGCGATGTCCTTGCCTTTCACGCCGGCGGGATCGCTCTTCGGCCCGATCAGCACATAGTCGTTGTACATCACGTCAAAGCGCTTCACGGCAAAACCGTCCGCGACGAATTTCTCCTCCTGCGGCCGTGCGTGCATCAGCACGACGTCGACTTCGCCCCTCCGCGCCCCGTCGAGCACCTCGTCGGCGCGCCGCGCGATCACCGTCACGTCGATGCCGGTCTTTTCGCGGAAGATCGGCAGCAGATAATCGAGCAGGCCGGACTCCTGCGTCGCCGTGGTCGTGGCCAGCACGATCGCGCGGTCCTCCGCGGATGAGGCCGCAACGCCCGCGGCGAGGCCGCAGAGAAGCGCGAGTGCAACGGACAGGCGGCGGACGGCCATGATCGGGTTCCAATTGGCTATGACGCGAGCATGATGATGATGGATTGCGCCGCACTCGTGACGCGTTTGCTCGTTCCGGCGCCCAATCGCTGCGCGCACGCGGGCTGGAGCGCCTGCAGCGCGACGAGGTGACGGCCGTGGCAGTGCACTTCCACAGCCTCGATGCCGACGGCAATCTTGCCGCTGCCGCCAGTGCTGCGTGACGCTCCGGACCTACGTGATGCATTGCTGGTCGCGTTCGTGCGCCGCGAGCAGGGTCTCGTGCTGCCGCCGGGCAATCCGAAACGGCTGCGCGGCCTCTCCGACGTGCTCGCGCTCGGTGCCAGAATGGCGATGCGGCAGCGCAGCTATTTCCGCCCCACCATGTAGGCCTTGATCCGGTTCCTCAGCGAAAAACGGTTGCGGCAGCGCGCCGAGGAGCTGACCGGCTACGATCCCTCGCCGGCCGGACAAATCCGCTTCGCGGCCTGACGTTGACGCCCGCCCCCAAATAGTTGCAAAAGAAACCAATTCAGCCGGGCCATACCCGGGAAGCAACACCGGCCAACGCGCCGGATCAGGGGAGGACACGCGTGAAGCCAACGAGATTTGGACTGCCGGTCGCTGCCGGCTTTGCAGCGACGTTCCTGGCGGCAACGCTGCTGCCGGGCGCCGCAATGGCGCAGGTTTCCGACGACATCGTCAAGATCGGCGTGCTCACCGACATGAACGGCCCGGCCTCGGCACCGACCGGCCAGGGTTCGGTGACGGCGGCGCAGATGGCGATCGACGATTTCGGCGGCACCGTGCTCGGCAAGCCGATCAGCATCGTCGTCGGCGACCACCAGCTCAAGGCCGACATCGGCGGCGCCATCGCGCGGCGCTGGTACGACGTCGACCAGGTCGATCTGATCGTCGACGTGCCGGTCTCCGCGGTCGGGCTCGCGGTGCAGAACATGGCCAACGAGAAGAAGCGGCTGTTCATCACCCACTCCACCGGCACTGCGGATTTCCACGGCAAGTTCTGCTCGCCCTATGCGATCCAGTGGGTGTTCGACACCCGCGCGCTTGCGGTCGGCACCGCGGACGCCGTGGTCAAGCGCGGCGGCGACAGCTGGTTCTTCATCACCGACGACTACGCCTTCGGCCATTCGCTGGAGCGCGACGCCTCGGCGGTCGTGACCGCCAACGGCGGCAAGGTGCTGGGCTCGGTGAAGCCGCCGCTGGCAACGCCCGACCTCTCCTCGTTCGTGCTGCAGGCGCAGGCCTCCAAGGCCAAGATCATCGGCATCGCCGCCGGTCCGCCCAACAACATGAACGAGATCAAGACCGGCTCGGAGTTCGGCGTGTTCAAGGGCGGCCAGCAGATGGCGGCATTGCTGGCGCTGATCACCGACATCCACGGCCTGGGCTTGCAGGCTGCCCAGGGGCTGTTACTGACGACGTCGTTCTATTGGGACATGGACGACAAGACCCGCGAATGGTCGAAGCGCTACTTCGCCAAGATGAACAAGATGCCGTCGATGTGGCAGGCCGGCGTCTATTCGAGCGTGATGCACTATCTCAACGCCATCAAGGAAACCGGCACCGACGATCCGCTCAAGGTCGCCGCGAAGATGCGGGAAAAGCCGATCGAGGATTTCTTCGCCCGCAACGGCAAACTGCGCGAGGACAATCTGATGGTGCACGACCTCTGGCTGGTGCAGGTGAAGACGCCGGAGGAGAGCAAATATCCGTGGGACTATTACAAGATCCTCGCGACGATCTCCGGCGACAAGGCGTTCGGTCCGCCGGACCCGGCGTGTGCGATGGTGAAGAAGTGACGGTGTAGTGAGAGAGGTCATCATGCCCGGGCTTGTCCCGGCCATCCACGATCTTTCAGACGGCACCAAGAACGTGGATGCCCGGGACAAGCCCGGGCATGACGGCTGTGGGTGTACTGCGCGCCCTATTTCACCACTCCGATCTCGCGAAAATACTTCATCACGCCCGGATGGATCAGCTCCGGCTTCGGCGCGGCCGCGACCGTGTTCGCGGCCGTGGTCTCGCAGGCTTGCGCGAGCTGCTTGCAGAAATTTGCCTCGACGCCGTGCAGCGTCTTCGCCAGCCGGTAGGCGACATCGTCCGGCAGGTCTTCGCGCGTCAGGACAAAACTCCAGGAGCCGAGCGAGGCGATCGGCTCGGATTGTTTTGGATAGCTGCCCGCCGGCACGGTCAGCGGCTTCAGGAACGCATGTTTGGCGCGGATGCGCGCGATCTCTTCGGCACTGGGCGCGATGAAGCGCGCGCCTGACGCGCTCGAGGCCACGGCCGCAAAGCCGGGCCAGCCGATGCCGGCGCCCCAGAGTGCTGCGACACGTCCATCCTCGACCATCGCGGGACCGTCGCCGGCGCGGTCGAGATAAACAGCCTTGAAATCCGCGTCCTGCTTCAGGCCGAGCCCATCCAGCACGTAGCGCGCCAGGATCGGCAGGCCCGAGCCTTTTGCGCCGAACGCGACGGGCTGACCGACGAGATCGCGAATCGTCTTGTAGGGACTGTCCGCGCGCACCACGAACATGCCGGGGTTGGAATAGATCGCAGAGAGAATCTTCAGCCGGACCGGCCCGCGGCCGATGCCGGCAAAGGCTTCATAGGCCGGCTCGCCCGCGACCAAAGCGAGATCGAGCTCGCCTTTCTCCAAGAGCGGAATGTTCTCGTTGCTGCCCTTGGTGTTGCGCGGGACGATAATGGCTTGCGGATCGGCCGCATTCATCGCTTGCGCGAAAGCGTTGCCATAGAGGGGAAAGCCGCCGCCGGGCGTCGCGGTGCCCAGGCTAATCGTAGAGCTGATTGTCGTGGTCGAAATGGGCTTGCCTCCGGTTTGAGCAGCGGCGGGGCTTGAAAGCAGCGCCGCGCCGAGAACAATGGTGATTGCGAATCTCATGGTCGGTCCCGGCGGGCCCGCGTCAACATCGACTTGCGACGATGTAGGCAGCGCCCCGATTTTGTGAAAGCATGCAGCCCAACGACAATAGAACAATGGGAGACTTCATGTTGCGAATTTTGCGTAACAGTATTTTCGGGCTGGTTTTAATTTCAACGCTTTTTAGCGCCGCACCTCCCGCCTCCGCAGCCGGATATCCCGATCGTCCCGTGCACTGGATCATCGGCTTCTCCGCCGGCGGCCCGGTCGATATCGTCGCGCGAATCATGGCGCAATGGCTGTCGGACCGTCTCGGCCAGCAGTTCATCGTCGAGAACCGCACCGGCTCGGGCGGCAACATCGCCGCCGCGGCCGCGATCAGCTCGCCGGCGGACGGCTATACGCTGCTGTTCGTCGCGCCCAACAACGCGATCTCGACCTCGCTGTACAAGAAGCTGCCGTTCGACTTCCTGCGCGACACCGTGCCGGTCGCGAGCATCATGCAGCTCACCAACATGCTGGTCGTCTCCAACGCGTTCCCCGCGAAGACGGTTCAGGAGTTCATCGACTACTGCAAGGCCAATCCCGGAAAAATCTCCTTCGCCTCCTCCGGCAACGGCACCTCGGTGCACATGTCGGCCGAGCTGTTCAAGGTGATGACCAAGTGCGACATGGTGCACGTGCCCTATCGCGGATCTGCGATCGCCTTCCCCGACATCATCTCAAACAAGGTGCAGCTGATCTTCGACAATCTTCCGTCCGCGCTGGAGCAGGCCAAGGGCGGCAATGTCCGCGCACTTGGCGTGACCTCGCCGCAGCGCTGGCCGAGCGTGCCCGATGTGCCCGCGATCGCCGAGACCGTGCCGGGCTTCGAAGCGGTCGGCTTCTACGGCATCTCCGCGCCGAAGGGCACGCCGCCGGACGTGATCGATATCCTCAACAAGGCCGTCGGCGAAGCGCTGAAGGACCCGAAGCTGATCGCCCGTCTCGCCGAGACCGGCGGCATCCCCAAGCCGATGACGCCGGCCGAGTTCGGCAAGCTGGTCACCGACGAGACCGAGAAGTGGCGCAAGGTGGTGGAGTTCGCCGGGGTTTCGGTGGATTAGCGCCGTCCCGCGGACAAGAGGCTGTAGCCCGCCGGCAAAGACGTCAGGGGGAGCCGCGGGCCCCCCTGAAAACAAAACTCGCGAAAACAACCCCATGCACAGTAGAAAGATCAAGTGATCACAAGGGGTTACGGCAGCGAAAAAATCGAGCCCTAGGCATGGCAATTTGACTTGTCGGGCAAAACAGGAGCATAAGTGCATCGTCGCAAGTTTCGGGTATTCAAAAATTTACCAGCGATGCTGCGCCGACGTTTCCATCCGCCAGAGCCAGCATTGCACCCCCGGCTCCATCCCTGTAAACGAACCGCGCACCGTTGCCGGCCACGCTTTCTCGCGGCCGTCTCGCGGCGGGGCCTGTAGCTCAATGGTTAGAGCCGGCCGCTCATAACGGTCTGGTTGCAGGTTCGAGTCCTGCCGGGCCCACCAATGAAGTCAATCGGTTATCGATTCTCTTCCTCCTCGGTGTGGGGACGCCGCACCAGTTATCCGAAGAGGTGCCGCTGACCGCACTTATTAGCCAGGAACACAATATGTGATGGGCGAAATGACAAAGGTTTGTTTGCCCCGGATCGCAAAATTAGAAAGCGTGGCGTACAAAAATGTTAGATCGGCGAAGATTGGAGGAACGCGTACTTCACCGTCCGGACTTCGACTTGGCCTTCAAGATATTCATCGCGAACCGTGCTAACGCCTTGCCAAACTCCTGGTCCAGCGGCAAATGACCTAGAATCAGGCGGAAGTAGATCGCGCCATAGAGAGTATCCAGTGCGATCTCGACATCAAGCTTGCTGTCGAACTCACCACTTTTGATTCCACGCTCGATGACTTCGCGTATCGCGACGCGGCGCCCGGCAAAAAAGCGCTGGCGAAAATCTGCGAGCATTTCGGGCTCCGATTGTCCTTCCGCGAGCAGTTCGGCAACGATCCGCCCAAGCTTTCCATTATATCGTCGCACCAGAAGTGAAAGATGGTTGCTGATGTCTTCGCCGGCACTCTTGGTGTGCGGGACCGGCGTATTTGGAAGCATGACGTCAATGAAGGCCTCAATGGCAACTGCCGTCTTGCTGGGCCACCATCGGTAGATCGTTGTCTTACCGACACCCGCCTTGTGCGCGATAGCTTCAATGGTGAGCTCGCGAACAGTCGTGGAATTCAAGAGCGAAATTGTCGCTTCCAGAACCGCCAGCCTCGAGGCTTCGCTGCGCGGGCGCCCAGGTGAAGCTGTCTCGGAAGGCGGTCCATTTCTTACCATGTCCAGGCTCGTCATTTATGATACGACCCGTATCGTTATCACACCTTGCCTGCGCAGGGAAAGACAGGCCCACGCCGCGACTGACTTTCCCCCGACTAAATGTCCTCGGAATTGACCCGAGCCCAACGTCGACCGCCGCCCGGCATGGTCCGTTGCCCCGTAGCCGCACCCCGCCACTGCTCTTGACCGACGGAACCAGAGCAACATCGCCCCGGCTCCCAGGAACGCCCGAAAATAAATCACTACGTATCGTATCGAATCTATTGCAATGACGTTCGTAATATAATACGTCACGTATCGAAATTAAACTCTATCGACCCATCCCGCTCAGTGACCGGTGCCGGGATTAATGCTCCCCCGGTCACAACATCGGAAAGAAGCTGCCATGAAAGAGAACTACTCAACCAAGGACACGGCCCTCCTGCTGGTCGACCTGCTCAACGACTTCCTCGACGACAAGGGCAAGCTGGCCGGCCGTATCGGCCCGATGCTCAGGAAGACGGACCTCAAGGCGCATCTCGCGCGCCTCATCAAGGGAGCGCGCGCTGCGGGCGTCAAGATCTTCTACGTGCCGCATGGCCTTCACGAGCACAGCTTCGACGACGTCCGTCACGTGCATCCGAACTGGCAGTGGGCGATGGAAAACAAGGTCTTCTGGAAGGGCCAGTGGGGCGGGGATTTCTACGAAGCCTTCGCGCCCCGTGACGGCGACACGATCGTCAGCAGACACCGAAGTTTCGACAGCTTCGTCAATACAGACATGCTGGCCAAGCTACGGGAGGCAAAAATCGAGAAGGTCGTGCTTGCGGGCCTGACGTCCCACACCTGCGTCGAAAGCGCCGGTCGCCACGCCCTGGAGGAAGGCTTTCACGTGACGTTTCTGACCGATGCGGTCGCGGAGTTCACCGAAGAGGCTCACAACGCCGCTCTTAAGCTTTCGTATCCAACCTTCGGGCACGAAGTTACGACGATCGACAGCTTCCTCGCGGCCATCGAGCTCGCCTAGAAGGTCACTCGGCGGCGAAGCGTGGCTTTTTCGCCGACGCTCCGCCGCCGTCCAGCCAAGTGGACGAAATGACCCGGACAAACACCATTGGTCGTTCAGGAATTCCAGCCCTTCACACGTGGCGCCGTCTGGTTATTCCGTTGGCAGCGATTGCCGTCGCGACTGGATTTGTTGCGCTGGCAACTCTTCGATGGGATTCCTGGATGGCGAGCCTGTCGCTTCAAACCACGAACGACGCCTATGTGAGAGCGGAGATGACGCGCTTGAGTAGCCGGGTAGCCGGAGCAGTCAAATCGGTCGACGTCGTCGATTTCCAGCGTGTGAAGGCTGGCGATCTTTTGATTCGAATTGATCCCGCCGACTACGACGCTCAGGTCTCCCAGGCCGAGGCAGCCGTCGTGAGCGCAAGAGCCGCCCTCGATAATCTCGGCAATCAGGTCGAGCTTCAGAATGCGACCATCGCCCAGGCGGGGGCCCAGCGCGCGTCGCTGCAGGCGCTCGAGCTCGCGGCTCAGCAGGAGGAAGAGCGTCAGCAGACCCTCTCGCAGACATCTTCGGGGACTCGACAGAAGCTTGAGCAGGCGATCGCCGCCTATGCCAAGGCCCAAGCCGACGTCAATGCAAGCACGGCCCTCGTCTCCGCCCAGCGTCATCAACTGGAAGTGCTGGCAGGAACCAGGCAGCAGCGCGCGGGCGACCTGCTCGGAGTTCAAGCGGCCCTGGAAGCAGCCAAGCTTCGGTTCGGCTACACGACCATCGTGGCTCCCTTCGACGGCGTCGTCAGTGAACGACAGGTGCAGCCGGGGGATTACGTCACGATCGGCAGCAGCCTGATCAACGTGGTTCCGCTGCCTAACGTCTACGTCATGGCGAATTACAAGGAGACCCAGCTCAGGCGGGTCCGAGCCGGTCAGAACGTCGACATTATCGTGGACACCTTCGGAGACCAGACCCTGCATGGCCGGGTCGAGCGCATCGCGCCGGCAAGCGGATCACAGTTCGCGCTGCTTCCACCAGACAACGCGACGGGCAACTTCACGAAGGTAGTGCAAAGAATCCCGGTGCGGATCGAACTGGACGCGGGTCAGCCTCTCCTCGCACGGTTGCTGCCTGGCATGTCGGCCACGACCCGAATCCATATCGAAGGGATCGGTGAATAGATGTCACGAACTAATGTCATCGAAAGCGGCCCGATTTCCGTCGGAAAAGTCTCGCAGAGACCTCTCGTTGCGGTTGCGGCTGTCATGCTCGGGGCGTTTCTCGCAAGCTTCGACACCCGGCTGTTCTCGCTGGCGCTCCCCGATATCCGTGGCGCCATGGCCATGAGCTTCGACGAAAGCGCCTGGTTCAACACGGCTGGTACCGCGCCACAAATCCTGATCGCTCCCGCCGTAGCTTGGTTGGCGACAGCCTTCGGCGTGCGCCGGGTTCTCGGAATTCCGAGCTTGATTTACGCCGTCGTGTCACTCCTTATCCCCTTGGTCCGCGACTTTCACGCGCTTCTGGCGTTGAATATTGTTCACGGATTTCTTCTCGGCATCTTCGTTCCAGCGACGCTCCTGGTAATCATCCGTGCGCTCCCGATCCAATGGTGGGTGCCGGCGCTGGCGATCTATTGTATCCGCGTCGGGTTCTCAATGAATTCGGGCGTTGCGCTAGTCGGTTTTTATCTGGAGCACGCCGGCTGGGAATGGATCTATTGGCAAGGCGCGCTGATAGCTCCTTTGATGGCGCTGCTCACTTATTGGGGCACCCCACACGAGCCCGTCAACGAGGAATTCGTAAAAGATGCGGATTGGGGCGGAATGCTTCTGCTAGGTTGCGGAACGGCCATGATATTCGCCGGTCTCGATCAGGGAAACCGTCTCGATTGGCTCAATTCGGGTACGGTCGTTTCACTGCTGGTGAGCGGTGGCGTATTGACTGTCGGATTCTTCGTCAACGAAGCGCTCGTCGAGAAGCCGTGGGCGTACGCCAACGTCCTCTTGTCCCGCAACATCGGGCTCGCCTTGCTAACAGTGCTGCTGTTCACGCTGACGAGCCTTTCTAATTCCTCCCTGGCGCCCGGCTTCCTCACAAACATAACGCAACTACGGCTGGATCAGTCAGGTCCGCTGTTCCTGATCTACGCGACGCTGCCAATGCTGGTGCTCGTGCCCCTGTCGGTCTACCTGGTCAAGACACACGACCTGCGGATCACCTTGATCGTCGGGCTTGCTGCGTTTGCGGCGGCTGGCCTCCTTGGCACGCAATTGACGCACGAGTGGTCGCTTGCCGACTTCATTCCGATGGCGTTGCTGCAATCCGTTGGGCAGTGCTTTGCCCTGTTTACCGCCGTCATGTTCGCCCTGGCCAACTCGAACCCTGACCGCTCCACAGCCTTCGCCGCATATATTCAAGTGATGCGCCTCTGTGGTGCCGAATTTGGCGTTTCCTTGATGGCGACCTGGCTGAGGATACGCGAACAAGTCTCGTCCAATCTGCTTGGCTTGAATGTTGCCCGCGGAGACGCGGACCTCGTTTACACGCTGTCGCAAATGGCAGCCCCCTTCGTCTCACACGGCGCGCGTCTGCCACCGCAACGCGCGCAACAAGCACGCTCGCAGCCGCCATGCAGCGGGAGGCCAACACCTTGGCCTATATCGACGCATTCTGGCTCACGACCTGGTTTGCTATTCTTGCCCTGGTCTGCGTTGCCTTCATGAATCCGCCGCCCGTCGGACCGTTCTCTCCCAAATCGGGCACCTAGCAAGCCTGTCGCACCAACAATCATGATGAAAGAACGAGGACAATATGACAACCCACACCTACGCCGCCGACCGCACTGCGCTTCTCGTCGTCGATCCGTATAACGACTTCATGAGCGAAGGCGGAAAGCTCTTCAATGCCATCAAGGAAACTGCCGACGCGTCAGGAATGTTCGGAAATCTCCGCAGGTTGTTGCCTAAAGTGCGTTCAGCCAAGATCCAGGTTTTCATTGTGCCGCATCATCGCTCACATCCGCACGATTTCAACGGCTGGGAGCACATCAACATGTTCCAGAAGGCAGGCTTGCCAACCAAGGCGTTCGAAGCCGGGACGTGGGGCGGAGAGTTCAATCCCGAATTTGGCCCCCAGGAAGGAGATGTAGTTGTCAAGGAACATTGGGCGCAAAGCGGCTTCGCAAATACGGATCTCGACCTCCAGTTGAAGCAGCATGGAATCCAAAAGATCATCCTCGTGGGCCTAATTGCGAATAGTTGCATCGAGTCGACCGGCCGCTTCGGCATGGAGCTCGGGTATCACGTCACGCTTGTGAAAGATGCGACAGCCGCATTCAGCGCCGAAGGCATGAAGGCTGCCGAAACTAACGCCCCAATGTTTGCCCATGCGATCCTGACGACGAAGGAGCTACTGGAACGGCTGCCTTCGTGATGAGGTACCGCACCCGTTTCGCACCAGAAACGACCTCGACAAAGCGCGCCGAATGCGATTGATCTCAAACGAACGCCCAGCAAAATCAACAACCACGTCCGTTATTGCTCATAACGGTCTGGTTGCAGGTTCGAGTCCTGCCGGGCCCACCAGCGCTTTCAAACATTTAGCTAGAAATCCGCGGCCCTTAGCAATCGACCGCCTCGGTTACCGCCACAAATGCGTGCCCATCTGTTCAACCGCGCTATCGCAAGCAATTGCTCCGGATGCGGCCCGACGGCGGCACGACCAACATCCGCAACGTGAACAGCAAGCACTGAACGCGCTGGCTGGGTCCGCAGCACCGCTGCGTGGTGCCGCTCAACAGCTTGCGCGAATTCAACACGGCCAAGGACGGGGACATCTGATTCGCGATGCGAGAGCGATCCGGTGGGCAACCTGCAAACCTGGAAGACAAAAATCTGCCTTCTAATTCCCTTTGGGCCCGGGCGGTCCGATCGGGCCTGCAGGTCCGGCCGGCCCTGGGGGACCCGCCGGTCCGGGGAGGCCGCAGTTCTGTATCACCACGTCCCTCGTATCCGGTCCGGACGTGATCTTTACGATACAAGTGGACGGAAACTCCGGTCCAATCCACCGAAACCCTCCGGTCGAAGTGCTCTCGACTTTCACGGTTTTGCTTGGATCGATCCTGATCTCCACGCTGGGCTCGCGGGGTCGTCTTACTCTTCCGACGATGACCAGCTCGCCCTGCGATATGGTGGCGGTTGTTATGGATATTTCCGCATGCGCGCTTTCAGTCCACGCAATCGCAAAGCCAGCTATAAAAGCTCCAACGGTGCCAAAAGGCTTTGCGAGCATCATAGGCCTCCGTGCTTCCCTCACCGCTTCGCATGCGTCGCGCATCGACGGTTAAGAGACCAGCTTGGTGCGAAGGCGCCCGTACTCGATATCGGTTATGGATCCCGATTGTTTGAGCTGATCGAGCTTGGAAAGCTCGTCGGCGACACTAAAGCCGACGACGTGCCGTAATTCCTCGCGCGCCCGCTGAGCCTGCTCGGCGCTGCGTTCCGCCATCCCCCTGCCTTGGGTGATGAGATAGGCAAAGATGCCCAGATAAGAGGTTAGAACCAGCGCGAGCACCCACAGTGCCTTGCCCCATCCGGAAATGTCGTGGCGCCTGAACAGGTCGCCATAGATGACGATGAGCAGCCAGAACCAGACGACAAATGCGAATACGGCAATCATATCCATCAGAAAATTTCGATATGTGAATCCTTCCTGAGCGAAGAACATTGCGATCCCCTATTGAGTTGCCGTTCTCGATCTTTGCCGCACGCCAGTCGCGCGACCCACTCCGCGCTGGCTCAACGGCAGTACCGATGCGACACACGGTGCGACCTTCCGCTGGTCGAGCGATGCCAGCAGCTGCCGTTCCTCCAATAGTATCGATGCCAATGTTGATGTCGCCGGTGGGCGCCAGCGATGGCTCCGGCCGTAGCTCCTATGGCAGCACCGCGGCGACCACCGACAGCACCACCAATGACGGCACCTCGAAGCGCACTCTGAGCAAATGATTCGCTGGAAGGAACCATTCCTGCGAACGAGAGCAGGATGACGAACAGTGCAAGTTTTCGCATCGGGGGTTTTCCTTGATTGACCGCTTCTGCCATGCGGTAGCGCCGAATGGCTTAGCTCCGAGCGGTTATTAGCGTCGCCGCGAAGTGGCATAGCGCGGATTGATGCCGCAATATGCGTTCGTGCCAGAAGCGGCAGCCAGGCATTGCGAGCGGGTGGCGAACTGACAATTGCCCGGAAAGCCCCAATTGCGACCTCGCAGGCAGTATCGATCTGCCTCGGCAGCCCGGACCGGCTCCAAGAAAGCAAGGGATATAGCGGTGGTGAGTAACGCCAGCATCGGAACGACGCGATGCATCTCGACCTCCATGGATAGATGAAGATGAATATACCGGCGACGCGAGGGCAATCCAGCCAGTAAAACCCCTTGCCAGACGCTGGGGCGTTTATTGATGCTGCCTGGCGCGAAAAGTGCTCGGGGCGACGGCGGCCGGCGAATTGACGCGCCTGGACGATGCAAAGCGCATGATGGCGGCGCTAGCGAAGTTGAGCCTGTAAGGTTTCAATAGCAATTCATGCGGCGGCAGCCACCCCGGCATCGCCGGCGCAAGCCAAAGAAAACGCGCGTGGACCCACGGCGCGTACCGAACCATATTGGCCAGGCATCACTTTGTTCGAGGAGTAAGGGAGCCACCAAATGTACGCCAACATTCTCTTGAGCACGGATGGATCGGACGTCGCGAGAAAGGGCGTTGAGCATGGCATCACCCTGGCGAAGGCCTTGAACGCCAGGCTGACAATCATCACCGTGACGGAAGCGCTGCCGGTCGACTATGGCGGCGGGCACGACTCGGGATGGATTCCGAGCCGGGACGAGATCGATAGCTTTGACGCCGCCTGCAAGGCCCGTGCGGGCAAGGTGCTCGACGAAGCCCGCGCGATGTCGGAGCAGATCGGCACGCCTGCAGAATTCTTGCATGTTCCGAATGCGCACCCGGCGACTGCGATCATTGAAACCGCAAAGTCCAGGGGCTGCGACCTGATCGTCATGGCCTCCCATGGGCGTCGCGGCCTCAGGAAGCTGTTTTTGGGCCGACTGGGGCAGCCAGACATCCGAGGTCCTGGTGGACGGAAGCGTACCCGTGCTGGTGGTGCCGAAGCCGGCATCAGTGTAGGGCTTATCCGAGCCCGCTCAGCTGTCCGCTGAACGACCGCACAACACCGCCCTCTGGCGGCAGGAGAATTTCATGACGAGTGAAAAAGGCCCGAACATCAAGAAGAAGCAGAAATGCAAAAACTGCGAGGGCAAAGGCTTGCTCAAGAAGGGCGACAAGGTGGTGAAGTGCCAGCGCTGCAAGGGCACGGGGGTGCGGTGATGTTGAGTTGCTGGCCTCTGTACTGTCGAGGTGAGGTCGATTGACCAATAGCCTGGGCTCCCCGGCCGGGCTCTCTCGAAATGCTGCGGCTGGTCCTGCGCCGGGCGGGCGCCATCTGCACGGGAGATTTGAAGCTGGCGCTCGTGTGCCGAAACTCAATATCGTCGTCATGTCCGGCAGCCTCACCGGTCCCCTGCCCGCCCATACGACGTTCCTGCACAAGCGGTTTTCTCCGGTCTCCTTTCTCCAGGCCGTGCGGAAACTGCGCCTCGCGACCGTGCTGAGTACGGGACAGCGTGTGTATCAGTGCGTCGAATGCGATCGTGTTGAAGTGGATTGACGCCGACCCTCGCGCAAGCTCCTCACCCTTCCACCCTATAGAGCCTCCACCTTTCCGGCACGCCCTTGAGCTGGTGCACGCCGTGATCCCTGAAGCGGATCTCGGGCTGCGACACCAGTAGCTCCTTGACCGCGCTCGAGACCAGCACCTCGCCGGCGCGCGCTTTGGCGGCGACGCGCGTGCCGATGTGGAAGGCGAGGCCGACCGCCTCAGTGCCGCTCACCGTGTATTCGCCGGCATGCAGACCAACCCTGATCTCGAGGCCGAGCGTGCGCACCGCCTTCTGGATCGCGGTCGCGCAAGAGATGCCAGCGGCGGGCTTCTTGAAGGTCGCCAGCACGCCGTCGCCCGTCGTCACGACTTCCTTGCCGCGCGAACTCTTCAGCTCCTTGCGGACCGACGCGTAATAATGGCCCATCACCTTGGTCCAGCGGATATCGCCGAGCTTTGCCGCTTTTGCGGTGGAACCGACGATATCGACGATCAGGATTGTGGCGAGGGCTTGCTTGAGTTCGGTGTTGCCCCCCGCGGGTCGGCGCCGGAGCACGATCGCGCCAACCAGCGGCTCATAGCGATGGTTGCGGCGCCGCGCGATCGCGGCCTTTGCATAATCCTGGGCACGCTGCGCGCTGCCGCAGCGAATTGTTTTCTCCTGCGGCAGACGCGTCCAGTAGACCTTCCGGCCGTCGCCCGCGCCCTGGACCTCAACGGCGCCCCATTTCAGGAAGATTGCCGTGCCCACGCGCCGGACACACCACGCCTTCGACGTGTATCCGGATATGTTCGACTGATGGAGTCCGATGCGAAGGAATTTTGGCATGAACGTGCGGCCGATCGATCAAACGCTTGGGCGGGCCTGGCGCCAAGCGTAGTCACACAATCCTGCGTTGGCAACAGGACGCGCTTGGCGCGTGCGGCGAGACCAGCAAATCTTGCTTCCCGCGATTGGGGACACCTGCGTGGCCGCGGGCATCCCGCCTCAGCCGTGATACGCAAACAGCTCGATCGGCTCACTGAAGCCGCGCACCCCGTGCTCGCCCAAGCGCTCCAGATCGAACTGGCGATCGACCAGATCGGCGAAGTCGCGCGACAGCAGCACCGTCTTTCCCAATTGCTTGGTCAAAGCTTCGAGCCGCGAGGCCATGTTGACGGCGGGGCCGATCACGGTGAAGTCGAGCCGGGTGCTCGATCCGATATTGCCGTACATGACGTCGCCGACATGGACGCCGATGCCGTAGTTCAGCGGTGCGCGGCCGGTGCCGTTGTTGCGTTCGTTCAGGACGACCATGGCGCGACGGGCTTCGGTCACGGCATGCAGCAGGTTTGCGCAGGCGTTGGGCTCGCTGAGCGGGAAGATGGCGAGCAGGCCGTCGCCGATGAATTTCAGGATCTCGCCGCCGTGCCGCGCGATCGGCTCCGACATCGCGTCGAAATAGTCGTTGAGCAGATCGATGACGTCGTCGCGCGGCCAGTTGTCGGAGATTTTCGTGAACTCGCGCAGATCGCAGATCATGATCGCGGCGCGTACCGTCGTGCCGGTGCCGCGCCTGGTGGCGCCGGCCAGGATGAGCTCGCCAGCGTGGGAGCCGACATAGGTCTCGAGCAGCGTCCGCGCCAGGCGGTTCTTGATGCGGATTTCGCTGACCAGCGACAGCACCGGCAATATGTTCTTGAGTGCGGCGATATGCGCGGCGTCGAAGCCGCCGGACCGGTCGGTCGCGAAGGTGACGAGATGGCGCTTGCCGAGCGTGTGATAGAGCGGCCAGGCCACGTATTCGGTCAGGCCTTTCGCGCGCATCTCGTCGTAGAGGGCGTGCTTGCGGCCGAGCGAGGGGTCGCGTTCGAGATTCTCGCGTACCTCGGTTGCGCCGTCGAACATTTCGTTGGCGGGACTGCCGATAAATTCGGACCGCTCGCGAACGTCATAGTCGACCCGCGCGATCTCCGCCTCGCGCATGCCGTCGGACCACATGAAGCGGGCCCCGAGCCATTGCGGGTGCTGGATCAGCACGTGAAGCGTCGACCGCGCCAGCGGAATGCCGGCCTGCTGCAGCCGGATGCACATCTCGGCAAAGATGTTGTCGATGAAGCGCTGGTCGCGCGTGCCGTTGGTCAGCCAGTCGACGACGCCGTCGGACAGCGTGGCGGAGTTTTTGTCTGGCGCGGTCATATCCTGCCCTTCAGCGGCGGTCTGCATCAGGCCAGATATCGTGCTCCGACGCTGCGGCGTCAACCTGGCCAGATGCACGGATTGTGCGCATCGCTCGGTGGGCAGGATCGCCGTTCAACCGACGATCCGGATAGACCCCAGCACGGCCAGCCCCGAAACGAGCACGAGCGTCGATGCCCCGGTCAGTTCGACCTTCAACGTATTTTCGTGCGAAATCGCAAAACCCACACTGTCGAGACGAATGCTGCAATCGCCGGACACCGCATGGATGAGATGCGTGCCGGCGGGCAGTTGCCGCTCACCGGGCTCCCGGAGTGCCAACAGCTCGATCTCCGCCGCACCGCGCCGCGCCATCAGATTGACGACCTCGACCGGGCCGGCCTCGAGATCGGTGACGATCTCCATCTCGCCGGTGAAGCGCACGGTCGTGAACGGCTCGCGCTCGTCGAACTCCCGCTCCGGGGCTTTGAGCACCAGCCCGCGCCCGCCGATCACCATCTGCAAGCGGTCGATGCCGGACATATGGGAGAACGGCCCGGGCGCCACGATCGGCGTGGATGCGAAGCGCCACAGCAGGCTGTCCCAATCCTTCACCGGGCTGCCTGGGCGATGCGCATCCGCGATATCGGTAAAGATGCCGCCGCCGTTCTTCCAGGGCGAACGGGCGTAGTCTTCGGATTTCAGCAACGTGGTTTTCATGGTATGGGCGTCCGACGGGGATCACCCGCACATCATTAATCGTCTCACGCCTTCGCGTCGAGCCTGCTGCTCAGCTCGTTGACGAGCGAATCCACGAACTGGTTCTGATAGGCCGAGATGCCGCTGAAATAGACGGGGCCGCCGGCTTGCACCAGCATGCCGCCGCCGGAGATGGCGGCATCCTTGGCGCCGCCTTCGGACTTGGTGTCGAGCTGACCCATAGCGTCGTTGAGCTGCGCGGAGGTCTTGTCGTCCATCTCACCATTGGCCTGAAGCGTGGCAAGCAGCGACCGATAGGCACTGCCGAGATCGGCTCCCGTAACTGTCTCGGCCGTGGCGGAGAAGGTGCCGTTGGTCTTGCCGGAATAGCTCTTGTAGGTCAGCGTCTCCGTGCTGGTGCCGTCGGCATTGGCTTTGCTGTCGAGCATCAGCTCGAACGCGCTGCCATAGACGCCCGTCGTCAGCATGTTCGGATCGTTCGGATTCTTGTTCTTGCCCGCGCCTGATTTGTCGGAGCCTGCGGTCCAGTTCGGCGGGACGGTGTAGCTGACGCTGGTCACGTCGTCATTCCTGTGTTCATTGCGCGGAAACATTTAGCAATTTTTGTGCCAGCGAAGGATCAGTTGATTTGCCTCGACTTTCTTCTCCGGAGCTGGCGGGCAGACGTTGCCGCGTCGTGCAACGCTGCAAAAAATGCCCGGCAGTTTGATCCCACCGCGCGATTGCCCGAGGCTTGCGTCATTGCAGCGGGCTGCTCACTCGCCCTTGCCGCTCTTCAGCTTCGGCAGCGTCTCGACGATCTTCTGCTTGCCGTCGACGATCTCGGCGAGAAAACTGGCGCGGTCGATGTCGCCGTTCTGGTCCCAGCTTGCCTCCATCAGCATGCCAGGCGCCTTGTCCGGCGCCAGCGTCAGGCCCTTCATCGCGGCGGCAAACGCCTTGCTGTCGAACTTGCCGATTTTCTCGGTGACGTATTTGACGAGATAGACGGCGGTGTAGCCCTTGATGCCGTTATGGTCGGGCCGGTATTTGTAGCGCTCGCTGAACTTCCTGGTGAAATCCTCAATCGCCGGCACCGGTGCATCGGCGGAAAGGCCGACATGGCCGCGCACGCCGTTGGCGGCGGGACCGGCGAGCTCGACCGCCTTCTGGCTGAGCAGCGTGGTCTCGCCGAACAGCGGCGTCGAAAGACCCTGCCGCTTCGCCTCGATCAGGAAGCGGGCGCTCTCCTCCTCGTTGATGTAGACGAAGACGGCGTCGGCCTTGGCGCCCTTAAGCTTGATCACGTCGGAGCCGAAATCGACCTGGCCCTGCTCGGTGGAGATGTCGGCCGCGATCTCGATGTTGCGCGCCTTCATCTCCTTGGCGAAATTGTCGTGGCCGCCCTTGCCGAAATCATTGTTGACCCAGACCAGCGCAACTGTCTTCACCTTGAGCTTGTCGTGCAGATAGTTGGCGATCTTCGGCATCGAGAATTGCTGGCCGAAGGCGGTGCGGAACACCCAGGGGTTTCCTTGCGTGGTGATGTCGGCCGCCTCGGCGCCGACGATCTGCGGGATCTCGGCTTGTTGCGTCAGCGCCATGTTGACCTTGACCGAGCCGGAATAGATCGGCCCGAGCACGACATAGGGATCCCTGTCCAAAACCTTCTGCACCTGCGCACGCGAGACGCCGGGGTTGCTCTGGGTATCCAGATGCTCGGTCTGGATCTTTCGGCCCAGGATGCCGCCGGCAGTGTTGATCTCGTCAACGGCGAGTGCGACCCCGTCGCGCCAGTTGGTGCCCGACACCGCGCCGGGGCCGGAGAGCTCGATGACATCGGGGATGTAGACCGTGCTCTGCGCCTGCGCGCCATTTGCGCCTAGCGCTGCCGCGATCGCCACGACGGCCGTCCCTGCAAGGTGCCTCATGATGTCTCCTCCCCTTTGTTGTCTTGTTATGCTTGATCTGCCGCGCCGTCGAAGCCGAGCAGCCTTGCCGGCGTGCGCCAGAGCAGGCGGTGCTGGTCGTCCGGATCCGGAAACAGTTTTGTCAGCACCGCGAGCAGCGGCCCGTAGTCAAGCCGTTCGGCTGCGCGCAGGAACGGATAGTCCGAGCCCCAGACGCAGCGATCGAGCGTGATGGCTTCGACCAGTGCGGCGATGAACGGCCAGGTGTCCTCATAAGGATGTGCCTGCTGCGAGAACTTGTAATAGCCGGACAGCTTGACATGCGCGTCGCGCTCGCGGCCGATCGCCAGCAGCGCCTGGAATGCTTTGCCCCTCACGCCCTGCGCGACCGAGGGACGACCGCAATGGTCGAACACCAGGCGCACATGTGATTTTTCGATCAGCGGCAGAAGGTCGAGCAGCTGGTCCTGCTCGACCTGGATCTGGAGGAACAGGCCGAGGCTGGTCAGCTTCTCCAGCAGCGGCGCGGTGTCGCGATAATAATCGGCGCCGTGGAACGGCACGTTGAAGGCGACGCCGATCACGCCGGCCGCCTTCAAGCGTTCGAGCTCGCTGATACCGACGTCGTTCTCGACCACGGCGACACCCTTGAAGCGGCCGCCGCCCTGACTCAGGGTGTCGATCAGGATTCGGCTGTCGCTGCCATAACCGGTGTTGGTGGCGACGATCAGCGCGTGCCTGACGTCGAAGGCGTCGAACACGCGGATGAGCTGTGACGCGGGCGCGATCTCCTGCCCGCTCGGACGGTATGGCGTGTCGCCCGAATAGGGAAAGCGGACGGGATCGATGGCGTGGACGTGGCAATCGATCCTGGGGGACGCCGGCAGTGTCATGGCGCAGAACTCCCCATTGTGCGTGTCAGAACGTCGCTTCGATCGCCTTGATCAGCGCGGGCGTCACGTCGGGCATCACGCCGAACCATGCCTTGAAGGCGAGCCGGGCCTGGTTGAGCAGGAGGCCGAGCCCGTTCACGGTCACGCAGCCGCGCGCACGGGCGGCAGACAGGAACGGCGTCTCCAGCGGCGTGTAGATGAGATCGGCGGTGAGCGTTTCGGGCCTCAAGCGCGACAGGTCGATCTCCAGCGCGCTCTTGCCGACCATGCCACGATCGGTGCAGTTGACGAGGAGGGCGACATCGCCGAGCGCCGCGTCGCGATCGTCCCAGGCAACCGTGCGGATGGCGGAACCGAAGTCGTTTGCAAGGGCCTGCGCCTTCTCCGCCGTGCGGTTGGCGATGCGTATCTCGCGCGCGCCGTTTTCGAGCAGCGCCACGACCACGGCACGCGATGCGCCGCCGGCGCCCAACAAAAGAATCGGCCCGGCGTCGCCGCGCCAGTCGGGCCTGGCATCGCGCAGGCTCTGGACAAAACCGTTGCCGTCATTGTTGAAGCCGGAGAGCGTGCCGTCTTCTTCGACGACAATGGTGTTGACGGCACCGATGCGCTTCGCGGTCTCGTTGACGCGGTCGAGCAGCGGCATCGCCGTCTGCTTGTGCGGCATCGTGACGTTGCATCCGCGGAAGCCGAGCGCGACAAGTCCGCGGAGCGCATCCTCCAGCCGCTCCGGCGCCCACCGCGAGCGGGACATAGGCGCCGCGCATGCCGTGGGCCTTCAGCCAGTAATTGTGAATGACGGGCGAGCGCGAATGCGCGACCGGCATGCCGATCACGCCCGCCAAACCAAACCCATCCGCCTGCGGCATGCTGCGCTTCCACCCAAACCGCGCCCTTCGGCGCGCGACCATTTTATTTGGTCAATTGTACAAATCATTAGAGGGAATGGCTATCGCGCGCAATCTGAATCTCGAGATGGCGGTACGGATGGAAACTGACGTCGGCCAACTGAGGGGCCGCCTCCTATTGCCCTTGTCCGGCGGAATTTAGGTCAGAAATGCACCCCTTTTTGGTGCCTTGCACGAAGTTCGGAGTACCGTAATAATCCATACATTGGGTTATCCGTTCGCGCTTCGGCTAAGCAATTGCGTAACGCGCTCCTTTCAGTGGGAGAATTGCAATGCCCGTGTTGGACTTGCCGCACTGGTTGATGATTGCAGGCTCCGCGTTGGTATATGGGCGGGCTCATTGGCTTAGGGGTTAACCGCAACAAGCAAGTTGAGAGCGATCCCATTCTGCTCCCGGGCGACTTAACGGCATGGAGAGCCGAGGGATCAGAGACCTCGGGCATTGCGGCCGCTCGGGATTCGCACAGGTGAGCACTGACGACTTGCGCCCGTGGCCAATTCCGCGGAGCAAACTCTGGAGAGTCATATGGCCCTGCACTTTGCTCGCATCGATACTCCGGTGAATGAGCTTGAAATCTGGATGGCATGCAGCGGCGGATTTTCGTTTGTGATCAGTAACGAAAACCGCACCGGTCCTGGCCTTCACGGAAAGCCGGGCCTGGTCGCCTCATGGCGACCCGTCCAGGTGAACAAGTCCGCAATCAAACTTGGCGGCTCCCCCTTCAATACTTTCGCTGAAGCCGAGAAGGCGTGCGAGGCTCTCCTGAAAGCACTTGAGCAGATGAACGCATTGCAAACCCGGACGATTGCGGCCCCGCCGCAATGAAGAGAGGCCTCTGCTTCGGCGGGTGCGTCCAATTCCGCGGTGCAGGATTGCGCTTGCGTCTTACATTCCGCTCAAACCACTATCCACCGCAAGCGTTTGCGCGGTGACGTAGACGCTCTCGTCCGACAGGAAGAACAGCACGGCGTAGGCGATTTCCCAGGCTGTCGCCTGGCGGCCGAAGGGGACGTGGCCCTTGCCGCGGTTGGGTCGGCCGGCGCCGGCCTCGCGGCCGTTCGGCGTGTCGACGAGGCCGGGATAGACAAGATTGGCGCGGATGCCGCGGCGCGATCCGAGATGGGCGATGTTGCGCATCAAGCCGCCGAGCGCGGCTTTGGACGAATCATACACCGCCATCTGCGAGCCGGCCTTCAGCGCGGCGATCGAGGAGATGAACACGACGGCGCCGCCATCGTCGAACTTCGGCATCGCGGCGCGGCAGCACAGCATCGGGCCGCGGACGTTGACGTCGTAGATCCTGTTCCACTCCTCGGGGCTGACGGTATCGAGGCCGACCTTGCCGAAGGTGCCGATGTTGAGCACCATGCCGTCGAGACCGCCCATGGCGCGATGCGCCTCGTCGATCATGCGCACGACGTCGGCCTCCGACGTGACGTCGGCCGCAATCGTAAAGGCTTCGCCGCCGTCGTCGGTGATGCGCTTCACCGTCTGCCCGGCCGAGGTGTGGTTGAGATCGGCGACCGCGACCTTCGCGCCTTCGCGGGCGCAAAGAATGCTCATGGCGCGGCCATTGCCGATCGGATCGGTGGCGGCGTCGAACACGCGTTGTCCACCGCCGACGATCAGGATGCGGTGCCCTTTGAGACGTCCCCTGCCCGGCGCTTCGCCCAATGACTCGGCGCTTGGCGGGCGGACGTAACGGTCCGGCTTGCTATCGGTATCCGTCATCTCAGGCGCCCGGCTTCTTGCCGCCGTCGTAGACTTTCATGCCGGCGGCAGGATCGAGATCGGTCTCGGTCGCCTCGGTGAGACGCGCCATCATCATGTAGAAGCCGAGGGCGACGATGGATTCGACGATCTCCTGGTCGCTGAAGTGTTTTCGCGCGGCAGCGAACGTGGCTTCGGGAACGCGGACGTTCTCGACCACCTCGCGGCCGAGCTTCAGCAGCGCGCGCTGGGCATCGCTTAAGCCGGCGGCATCGTAGTCGGCGCGTTCGACCGCATCGATCTGTGCTTGCGTGCAGCCGACGCCAAGCGCGATCGGCACGTGCTGGTGCCATTCATAGGCGCCGCCTTCGAGCTGCGCGGCCTGCAGGATCAGGAGCTCGCGGTTGACAGCGCTGAGCTTCTGCTTGTGCAAGATCGAATTGCCGAGCCGCATCGCCGGGATCATGTTGGCCTCGGCGTGGGCCATCATGCGGAAAATATTCAGCTTGACCGGCATGCGGTCGAACGAAGCGCGGATGTCGCCGCTCGTCGTCTCCGGATCAATCAGGGGCAGCCTTGCCACGATTCTCTCCCTTGGCTTTTCGTTTCTTGTTGTCCTGCGCCCCGCCATCCGCCGCGATCAGCGACAGGAAGAAGGCGAGATAGCGGTCGATCGCCTCGATCACCTTCGACCGCGGCGACGGTGCCGCGCCCATCACGTAATGTTCGAGACGGATGTAGATGAGCCCGGCCGCGAACAGCCGCGCGGTCTCACGCGGATCCGGCGTCGAGACCAGGCCGGCGAGCGCAAAGCCGCGAAAATAATCCGTCATCATGCTCTGCTCGCGCGCGTAAAAATGATCGGCGAATTTGGCGCGGATGCCGGGCACGCGGTTGCGCTCGGCGGTGATGACCTTCTGGAACTGGTGCTCGCGCGGATCGGACCATTGCTCGACGAGGTCCAATGCAAACTGCCGGCAAAACGCGGCGGGCTGACGCGCGAGCTGCTTGTAGCGCGGCTCCTCCAGCCTGCTCGCCGAGCTGGCGGGACCGTGCTCGCTGACGATCGCCTCCAGGATCGCGGCCTTGCCGGCGAAATGGTTGTAGAGACTGCTCTCGCGGATGCCGACGCGACGCGCGAGCTCGCGCATCGAGGCGCCGCCATATCCGCTGTGCGCAAACAGATCGAGCGCTTCGGCGAGGATGCGCTCGCGGGTGGTGGGCGCAGCCGCTTCTGCCGCGCTGGTGGTGTGGACAGCCATGATGGCTTGACTAACGAACGATCGTTCGCTAGTCAACCGTACGAACGATCGTTCGTTTCAACTCCGCGCCTTGAGAAGCGGAGAGCAAATTTGGGGAGACGACGTCATGGCGCGCTTCGCCCGCCTTCGCGCGGCCTGCATCCTGTTGCCGATGCTCGCAACAAGCACCGCTCAGGCCCAAAGCAAATACGATCCCGGCGCCGACGACAAGACCATCAAGATCGGCACCACCGCGCCGCTGAGCGGCCCGGTGTCGGCCTTCGCGCAGATCGCCAAATCGGCGGAGGCGTATTTCCGCAAGGTGAACGACGACGGTGGCGTCAACGGACGCCGCATCCAGATGATCATCGCGGATGATGCCTACAGCCCGCCGAAGACGGTGGAGCAGACGCGGCGGCTGGTCGAGAGCGAGGAAGTGCTGCTGATCTTCGGCGGCGTCGGCACACCGACCAACAGCGCCGTGCACAAATATCTCAACGACCGCAAGGTGCCGCAGCTCTTCCTAGGGTCCGGCGCCGCCAAGTGGGACGACCCGAAGAACTTTCCGTGGACGGTCGGCTGGCAGCCGACCTATCGCGACGAGGCGATCGCCTACGCCAGATACATCAAGGCCAGCCATTCCGGCGCGAAGATCGGCGTGCTCTATCAGAACGACGATCTCGGCAAGGATTATCTGAGGGCGCTGGAGGAAGGGCTCGGCAGTGGCGAGGCGATCGTGGCGCGCGCGGCCTACGAGACCTCCGCGCCGACGGTAGACACCCAGATCCTGCAACTGAAGACCGCCGGCGCAGACGTGGTGCTGGTGGCGGCAACGCCGAAATTTGCCGCGCAGGCGATCCGCAAGATCGGCGAAATCGGCTGGAAGCCTGTCACCATCATCTCCAACGTCTCGGCCTCGATCAGCGGCGTGCTGGCGCCAGCGGGCAAGGACAATTCCACCGGCGTCATCTCCAGCCAATATCTGAAGGACGCGACCGACCCGGCGTCAAAGGACGATGCCGGCTACAAGGAATGGCTCGCCTTCATGGACAAATACCTGCCCGACGCCAACAAGAGCGACTGGCTCAACGTCTATGGCTACACCATCGCGCAGACGCTGGTCACCGTGCTGAAAGGTGCCGGCAACGACCTCACCCGCGCCAATGTGATGAAACAGGCAACGACCATGAAGGACGTGCGCCTACCGATGCTGATCAACGGCACCGCGGTCAACAATTCGCCCGAGCATTATACGCCGATGACGAGTCTCCAGCTGATCCGTTTCGACGGCACGCGCTGGGTGCCGTTCGGCGATCTCCTGAAGAACTGAGCAAATGCGGCAGGTCCGGATCGGCAGCATGCGGATCGATCTCGTCAGCGAGATCCCCGCGCTCGCGTTCGACAAGACCTGGCTGTTCGCGAACGTCACCGACGAGGTGATCGCGGCGAACCGGAGCTGGCTCGATCATCGCTATATCGAGCCGGAGACCGGCCGCTTCATCCTCAGCCACCATTCGTATCTCGTGCGCACGCCGCGCTGGACTGCCATCGTCGACACCTGCTGCGGCAATCACAAGCAGCGGCCGCGCGTCCCGGCTTGGAACAACCTCAACCAGCCCTATCTCGAAAACATGCAGGCGCTCGGCGTCAAGCCCGAACAAGTCGACTTCGTGATGTGCACGCATTTGCATGTCGACCACGTCGGCTGGAACACGCGCCTCCTCGACGGCCGCTGGGTGCCGACCTTCCCCAACGCGCGCTATCTGATGGGCCGAGACGAGTACCGGCATTTCGAAGCCGCGCACAATGCCGCGCCGAACAACCCGGTGAACCACGGCTCGTTCGAGGATTCGGTGCTGCCGGTAGTCGCGGCCGGCCTTGCCGAGCTCGTCGAGACCGATCATCGCCTGTTTAGCGATCGCGATGCCGCCTTGCGCTTCGCGCCGGCGCCGGGCCACACCGCCGGCAACATGCAGATCCATCTCGATGGCGGCCACGATCACGCGGTGATGTCGGGCGATGTCATCCATCATCCGATCCAGTGTGCTGCGCCGTGGCTGTCGAACGCCGCCGATGTCGATCCGGCCGCTGCGATCGCAACGCGGCTCGCGTTGCTCGAAGAGCTCGCGGATACGCCGAGCTATCTGCTCACCGGCCATTTTCCGGCGCCGACCGCCGGGCGCGTGATACGGCATGGCGAGGCATTCCGGTTTCGGTTCGAGGATTAGGGGAAACACCATGAAGCTGCGCACGATCACGCTCTCATTGCTCGCATTGCTCTCGGCGGCGCTGCCTGCGCGCGCCGAGGATCCAGCCGCCTATCCCACGCACAAGATCAGGATGCTGCTGCCTTATGCGGCCGGTGGCGGCGGCGACGTGATCGGGCGGCTGCTCGGCGACAAGATGGGCAAGACGCTTGGACAGAGCGTCTATATCGAGAACCACACCGGAGCTGCCGGCACGCTCGGCACGCAGATGGTCGCGGCGTCGGCGAATGACGGCTACACCATCACTGTCGGCGGCATGACCACGCACGTGCTGGCGCCGGCGATCTATCCAAAACTGCCCTACGATTCGATCAAGGATTTCACGACGATCGGACGCATCGGGACGTCCTCGATCATGCTGGTGGCGACCAAGGACTTTGCCGCCAACGACATCAAGGGTCTGATCGCGCTCGCCAAGAAGGGCGAACCGATCCAGTATGGAAGCTGGGGCGTGGGCTCGACCGGACAATTCTGCGCGGAAATCCTGATGCAGCAGACCGGAATCAAGATGGATCACGTGCCGTTCAACGGCATCGCTAAACTGGCCGGCGATTTGCTCGGCGGCCACATTTCGCTGGCGACGCTCGACATGGCGACCGCGACGCCGTTGGTGAAGGACGGCTCGATCAAGGCGCTGGCCGCCTGCGGCGAGCGCTCGCCGAGCCTGCCGGATGTCGCAAGCTACAAGGAACAGGGCGTGCCGTTCGACCGCAGCCTGTCCTGGGCGATGTATGCCCCCGCGGGCCTTGCTCCGCCGATCGCACAAAAATTGTCCGCGGCGTTGAAGGACGCACTCGGCGATGCCGAGGTGAAGCAGAAGCTTCTCGGCCTCGGTATCACGCCGCAATTCGTGCCCGGCGACGAGCAGCGCGACATCAACGCCCGCGATATCGCGGCCTGGAAGCAGGTTGCCAAGGATGCGGGCATCGAGGTCAAGTGAGCAAGGAACGTAGCGGAAAGCTTGCGTGCGGCCATCCTTCGAGACGCCCGCCTGCGGCGGGCCCTCAGGATGAGGTCCCGTTTCGCGGCAAGGTATCAGACCCTCATGGTGAGGAGCCCGCAAAGCGGGCGTCTCGAACCATGCAGGCCGAACTCGCCCGACAGCGTCCCGCTGTCATGTGCGATAGTGCTGACGTGATTGGACTGACAAGGGGAGCGCGGGCATGAGCCGCATCTTCGGCGCCGTGCGCCAGAACGGATATGTGGTGCGGGACATCCACGCCGCGATGAAGCACTGGATCGAGGTGATGGGCGTCGGTCCCTGGTACTACATGGACCGCGTCAAGACCGACTGGTTCCGGCATCGCGGCGAAAATTCCGCTGTCGAGATGAGCATTGCGCTGGCCAATTCCGGCGATCTCCAGATCGAGTTGATCCAGCAGCGCAACGACGCGCCCTCGCTGTACAGGGAGTTTCTCGATTCCGGCCACGAAGGCCTCCAGCACATGTCCTACTGGAGTCACGACTACCAGGCGCTCTACGACAGGGCGTTCGGGCTCGGCTACAGGATCGGCCATGAGGGCCAGATCGGCGGCAACAAGGGGCGCTTTGCCTATTTCGACACCCAGGCGCATCCGGGCACCGTGATCGAAATCTCCGACATCAGCGGGCACCAAGGGGCCGTTCTTCGAGCGTGTCAGGCAGGCGGCGATGAACTGGGACGGCACGCGGCCGATCCGCGAGGTCGGCGGGACGAAATCGTAGGGCAGGTCACCGACCGGGTCCACCTCGCTGCTGGCGCGGTAGACGGCAATCCATGGTAACATGAGCCTCGTGTCCGAACCTTCAGCGAGGCAAGCATGTCCAACACTGACAAGGTTTTCGCCGGCTCGATCCCAAAACTCTACGACGAATATCTGGTACCGATGATCTTCGCCGTCTACGCGGAGGACATCGCAAGACGTGTCGCGGCCCGCTCTCCCTCCGTGCTGCTCGAGATCGCGGCAGGCACGGGCGCAGTGACGCGCGCCGTGGCGGCGGCGTTGCCGCGCGGCGTCCATTATGTCGCGACCGACCTCAACGAGCCGATGCTAGCGGTCGCGGCGCAGCGCCAGGCAGATGACAATCGCATCTCATGGCGCCAGGCGGACGGGTCGGCCCTGCCCTTCGACGACGCCGCCTTCGACGTGGTCTGCTGCCAGTTCGGCGCCATGTTCTTTCCGGACCGCATCAAGGCTTACGGCGAAGTCAAGCGCGTCCTGAAGGGCGATGGCACATTCGTGTTCAACGTCTGGGATCGCATCGAGGACAATGTGCTGACGCATGAGGCAACGGTCGCGCTCGAAAAGCTGTTTCCCGATGACCCGCCCCGCTTCATGGTCCGGACGCCGCACGGCTATTACGACAAGGCCCTGATCAGAACGGACCTCGAACGCGCAGGCTTCCATGACATAGCGATCGAAACGCGACCCGAGATAAGCCGCGCGCCGTCGCCCGAGTACGTCGCAATCGCCCTCTGCGAGGGCACGCCGCTGCGGAGCGAGATCGAGGCAAGGGATGCCAGCAAGCTTCAGGCTGCAACCGCCATCGTCGCCGAGGCGATCCGGACACGCCATGGGTCCGGAGCGGTCGAGGGCAAGATCCAGGCTATCGTGATCGAAGCGCGCCGGTAGCGGCGGGCTTCGGTCTGGCGCGCCTTTACCAAAAACTCCGCTGCATCGGCTGTGCGGGCTGATAATACTGATACTGCCCGCCGCGCTGGCGGCGCGGATTGACCGGTTGCGGGGCCGGCTGCTGGAAAAAGAAACCAAAACCGTTGCCGCCATTGTCCCAGCCGTCGTCGCTTGCCATTTCCATCGGCGGCGCCGCAGTCGGCTTGCGCGTGATGAAGCCGCCCTGCGGATGGTTGCTCAGCACGGCAACGAACTCGGTTCGGTAGTTGGTCTCGGCGCTCAGCGGCTCGTCCGAGATGACGATCGACGAGCGCGGCAATGCCGTCGGCGCGATGCGATCCCACACCTCCTGCGGGATGGTGATGCGGTCGAGCGCGTCCTTGGCGTCGTCGCCGCTTTCGATCGTGACCACGCTCCAGCGCAGGCCCGTGTCGTTCTTCGCCATCGCCGTGAAAATATGCGTGCCGAGCGGCAGGTCCGGATTGCGGATGGTGACGGGAACCTCGATGCTGGTGTCGAACACCTCGCCGCCGCCATCCGGCGCCGGCTTGTGCGTGTTCCGCCGCACGTAGAGTTTCTGCGTCGCACGGCTGATGTAGACCGAGACCGGCTCGAGCGCGAGTTTTGCGTCGGTCGCAGCCTTCACGGCATCCGCCTTCTTCGTCGCCGCGACCTTCGCGGCTTCCTTGGTGGCGGCGACGGCGTCGCGCTTCGGCTGCGCGGCGGCCTTGGCAGCATCAAGCGCCGACGTGGCGTCAGCAGCCTTGGTGGCAACCTTCTGCTTCAGCTCCTCGGCCTGCGCCCGCGCCTGATCGGTCTTGGCAGTCGCGAGCTTCTTGTCGGCGAAGGCGAGTTCGGCGTCGGCGCGGGTCTTCTGCTGTTCTAGCTTGCGCAGCGATGCCGGGAGCGAGACGGCGTCTTTCGCGGCGGCCGAGGCGGCCTTCTTGGCATCATCGGCGGCGCGGGTGGCCTCCTCGGCCTCGCCGGAGAGCTTGTCGATCCGGCCGGGCGCGGCCGTGATGGCCTCCCGCTTCGGTACGAACAGCGAGGGGTGGGAGAAATCGACCGGGGCGGCGTCGTTCGGCGAGATGATCACCCGCATCCCGATGTTCGTCTTTTCGAACAGGCCTTCCGCGAAGCCAAAGGGCATGCGCACGCAGCCGTGCGAAGCGGCATAGCCGGGCAGCGGCCCGCCATGCAGCGCGATGCCATTCCAGGTGATGCGCTGCATGTTCGGCATCCAGGCATCGTCGTACATCGTTGAATGGTGGTCCTTGTCCTTCTCGACGATGGCGAACACGCCGGCAGGCGTCTCGCGACCCGTGGTGCCCGTGGACACCGGCGCGCGAAAAATCCACCCGTCGGCGTCGTAGAAGGTGACCTGCTGGCTCTTGATCGACACGATTGCCATGATCGGCTCGCCGGCCGCGCGCTGCGCCACCGCTTCGGCCGGCTGACGCGCCTGCTTGGCCGCGATGGCCGGGGACGCCGCCGCCAATGCGACAATCGCCGCCAAGATCGCAATTCCGGGAGGCCCCCAACGCCGCATCGTCATGGCGGATTGCGTCGTTGTCAGTCGGTTTTTCATGCCATCCTCGGTCGAAATGCCAGTCCGTTGTGCCGTCACGTGTCAGATTGCGATCTTTACATTAAGAAATCGCAGCCGCCTTACGTTCCGTCTGTGGCGAGATTCGGCACGTTCCGGCGACAAAATCTCTCATATAGGACGGCTCGCGCAGGCGGAAGGGCGGCGTGCAGCCGTGGCTGGCCCGAAGCTGGCGGTCTAACTCGGCGGCAGAATGTCCGGGGTTCGGTGACGCAGCTGCCGCCAAGGCCTGGCGTCGGGCGCCGAGGCCTCCGACGGACGCATGCTAAACGCCCAGCGCCTTACGGTTGAAGGTTCGCAGGAAACGCAGCGACAGCGTCCGGACATTTGCGACATTCAGCAACCAGGCGCCAGCCGCATAAGCGAGCCCGCCGGCGAGGCTCACGACGAAGAGCGGGACGAAGCCGGAGCCATCGACCTGCGATCGTGCAACGAGAATGGCAACCGCCATCGCCGCAGCGGAGGCGGCAACACCGGCGAGGCGGTGGAGATCGAACGGGAGCGGGTGGGCGCGATGCATCAGGACGACGGCAACAAGGAGGCCGATCGCCTCGGTCGCGAGCGTCGCCAGTGCCGCGCCGTAGAGGCCGTAGCCGGCCACCAGCGCGAACATCAACGCCACGCTGACGACCAGCGTGAGGAAAGACTGCGCCGCCAGCATGAACGGCCGTTCGGCAAGCTGGAAGCTGATCTGCACGTAGAATTGATTGGCGATGCCGAAAAAGCGCGCGAGCACGAGCGTCGGCAGCAGCGCCGACACGCCGGCGCGGAAATCGACGCCGACGAGCGTGCCGGCGACCTGATCGGCTGCAAGCGCGAGCCAGACGGCGACGGGCGCGACCACGACGAGCAGCAGCTCGAGGCTCTCGCTCAGCCGCTCCCGCGTCGTCTCGTTGTTTTTCTCCGACAATGACCGGAACACCAGGGGCACGGTCGCCGCGGCGACGCTGGAGGCAATCATGACCATGAACTGGCGCGGCAGATCAGCGGCGACGCCAAAGATGCCTGCGGCGTCCTTGCCGAGCAAATAAGCGACAATGAGCCGGTCGCAGGCCGAATAGACCGCAACGGACAATCCGGCCAGCGTCAGCGGCAGGCCGTAGCGCGCAAGCTGCATGAACTGGCTGCGCTGGAACCGCGCGATCCTGCTGCGGTCGCCGACGAGGTTGAGGATGATCCCGGTGAGCGA
The DNA here is from genome assembly GCF_054056555.1 of Bradyrhizobium sp. LM2.9. Lineage (NCBI taxonomy): Bacteria > Pseudomonadati > Pseudomonadota > Alphaproteobacteria > Hyphomicrobiales > Nitrobacteraceae > Bradyrhizobium > Bradyrhizobium sp. LM2.9. The sequence goes on along the minus strand of NZ_JBSRYJ010000002.1, from coordinate 7,651,097 downwards.
ACCCAGGCCGAATGCAGCGAGCAGCCCCAATCCACCCCAGCCGAGCCAGACGCCGAGCAGGCCAAAGCCGACGCTCGACACGCTACGCACGATCGAGATCGCCGCAAACCTATAGGGACGCAATTTGGCGCGCTCGAACTCCTGGCCGACATCGACGGCATTCGCCATGATCGCGACGAACATGCTGGCAAGCAGCAGCCCGACGCTGAGATCGCTGCGAAACAGGAAGACCAGCGGCGTCGTGGCGCAGAGGACGGCCACGGTGAGCCCGAAAGCAACCATCGCCGTGCCGCGGAAATCGATCTCGGCCGACATCGCCTGATAGCGCGACACCGAGAGCTTGATCCAGGCGAAGAAGATCGCGCCCAGAATGCCGGCCAGGCTGATGCCGACGACATAGACGCCGTACTCCGCCGGCGTCAGCAGCCGTGTGTAGGCCGTGACGGCGAAGAAGCCCACGGCCGCAGGCAGGATGTAGGCGACCAGATAAATCGAGAAATGGCGATTCAGCATGCGAGCACGGGACCGGCAACGATGTTGATAATGTGACGGCCGTTAATCAATCGGACCTTGGCGGGGCGAACGAACTGCGCCGCAGCATCTCTCAAGAGTGTCACATAAGTCTGGAGATCGGGCGGCAAATGAGGCTTTGAGGCCGCTTTCGCGCGGTAGCGTTAAATTTGCCCTTCCCGGAACGGGAGCGCGCGACCTCAAAAGGAACCATGTTTCGTAGATGGCAAAGTTAACCCAACGAAGGAAAACCCCGGCGTTGCAAGGCACCGCTTGGTACGATGGCACGTGAGCTCGATCGCGTGGGCTCGATAAGGAATGCCGTGACCAGGCTCGACAGACGCGAATTTCTCCTCGGCAGCGCCGCAGCACTCGCGGCGGGCACATCGGCATCCGCAGCACCGGCGTCGAAACTCGCCCAGCGTCGTCCGGGATTTGGCGCCGCGGCCACGCTCTGGGACCTGCAAGCCGATCCGAGGCTCGGCGAAGCCATCAGCACCTATTGCACGCAGGTGGTTCCGGTGCTCGAGCTGAAATGGCCGATGCTGCGCCCGGACGCGCACACCTTCGCCTTCGAACGCGCCGACGCGATCCTGGACTTCGCCCGGCAGAACGATCTGACGATGCGCGGCCACGCGCTCGCCTGGTATTACGACATTCCGGACTGGACCAAGCAGATCAAGGATTCCAAAGGCGTCGAGCGCGCCTATGTCGATCACATCGGCACCGTCGTCTCCTATTATAAAGACAAGCTGACGTCGTGGGACGTCGTCAACGAGCCGATCCCGGACAATCCCCGCAGTCCAAAAGATCGGCGCGACACGTTCTGGACCCAGCACCTGGGCAACGGCTGGATTCCGCTGGCGTTCCGCACGGCGGCCGCTGCAGATCCTTTCGTCAAGCTCGCGATCAACGAATACGACATCGAGTCCGCGAAGGACTCGTTCATTGCCAAGCGCGCGGCGTACCGCAATCTCATCATGGACCTGCTCGACCAAGGCGTGCCGTTGCACGCCGTGGGGCTGCAATCGCATCTGCACGCCGAGCTCGAGATCGACACCCATGGGCTCGCGGAATTCGTCACCGAGCTGCGCTCCTGGGGCCTTGAGGTGCTCGTCACCGAACTCGATGTCGACGACCAGAAGCTGACGGGAACGCCGGCAGAGCGCGACGCCGTCGTCGCCAAGCGCGTCAATGACCTCCTGACCGCGATCTCGACCAGCGGTCCGGTGCGCTCGATCCTGACCTGGGGACTCTCGGATCGCTATAGCTGGATCAACGGCACCTTCGCCCGTGCCGACAAGCAGCCGAACCGTCCCCTGCCGCTCGACGGCGAGTTCAAGCCGAAGCCATTCATGGACGTGATCAGCAAATTTACGAGAGACGCTTAAGGGCGCCGTTCTTCAGCGCGTCTTGGTCGGTACTTCAAATTCAACCGCATCGCCCATGTGATCGGGCGACAGGCTCGGACCGCGACGGTCGCGCGAGTTCAGCCGGAACACATCGCGGATGTCGTCGATCGAGGTCGACGAATAGGACTGGATGCAGAGCGCGACCTGGTCGGGCGAAGCGGCGCGCATCATCGCTTCGATCGCAGGGCGGTCGAGGCGCGTGTCGTCCCAATGCGAGACCGCGATGCTGTCTTCGGTGACCCGATGGGTGGCCAGATGCGCGGGCGAGTTCGCGACGAAATGGCCGTACATGAGATATTCCGAGAACTTCTTCTTCCGGCACAGTGCCAGAACCCAGTTCAATCCCGTTGCCGACTTGATCGCGTCAGTCATCGCGCGCGCGGTGTCCTTGTCCCAGACCAGCGCGTTGCCGACATAGTCGTCCGCGGGGAAGGACCGCTCCTTGATACCGAGGAGCTGATCGACGGTGCGCAGCCACAGGACATGCAAGGGGTGGTCGGCGTCGATCCCCTTGCGCGTGACGAACAGCGGCGTCTTCTCGGCGCCGGCGTATTGACCGACGTCAAATTCTCGGAAGAACAGATTGTCCGAATCCAGGATGCAGACGCGCTGCTCCGGCGCGTTGAGGACGCCGGCGATCTTGAGGATCTGCTGGATGTGCCAGCCATGGACGGGTGACGACAGCAGCGACAGCCAGACGCGCCGTTTGCTGATGAACTGGAGAGCCGGCGGCAGCGCCCAGAGCCATTTTGGCAAATAGCGCGAGGCCGGAACGATGACGCGCTTGTCGGAAGCGAACCGCGCGAACAACGGCAAATCCTCATCGTTAACGAGAACATAATGCCGCGTGTAGCCCGTCAACCAGGTGTCGATGCTCTCGCTGAGCAGCGAAAAGCGCTCGATATCCTTGGCGTAGCTGGCAGTCAGCAGGGCAACGGAATGCATGGGCATGCTCGAATGGCGATCAGGCCGTAGTCATAGCTGCATTGCGAGGTGCTGGAAACTCACGATTCAAATCAAGGTAAAGTGAAACAAAGCGCGACCGCGGAAAAGACTAGCCTCGAGATTTCAGGCTTCTGATGTAGGCGATCGCTCGCTCCGCTACAGCGGGATCAAGGTCCGTTTTACGGATCCTTTGCTCAATCAGCTCCAGGTCCAAAGGCCGCGCGCCATGGATCGCGCTGACGAACCGTTTGTCCCTCTCATCCAATCTGGCGACTTTGGACACGACGAGGTCTTCCGGCGCAGGCACTACGCCGGTCACCGTCCGTCCCGCGACCTCGGTTTGTACTCTAAGCGCTCGGCTCTGCCAGCCTCTCGGGAGCTTGGCCGTCGTCTCGTCGACACCATCGATGTAGAAGCCATAGGTGCGATGAAAGGGGCTTTCCGACCCGAAGAGGCCGTCAATATGTTCGGACGCTATCGGCTGCACTCCGTCACGCGTTCGCTTGGCTTCCGTCAATTCCCAGATTCTCGCATTTGCGGGAAATGCGTCGATTTCCGGCGATTCTCTCGCGGCCTCGGGGGCATCCGGCATAGAAGCCAGAATCGCCTGGCTACCCACCACAAACACGGTGTCGGTTTCGAATTCGTAGGCTAGAGCCCTTACGACCCTAAGCAGATCATCCAAGGTACGCCGCGGGCTGCCCTCGGACATCACGGCCCTCTGGAGGAAAGAGCGCGAGTGCCTAGGGCTCGTTCGGCCACACGTCTCGCCGCTCTCCTCAATCGAATTCTTGCGTCATAGTCGCCGAAATGAACACCTTCGACGAGATAGAACGGGGACGAGTTGCGCAGCCGCACCATCTCGCGATCGCGACTGGTCAGTCTTGACGCAAGTTCCCCGGTCGGAAGAGCAAGCAGTTCCTGCCATTCGCGTACGAATGGCCAATCGTAGAATTGGTCGGCCTGACGCGCGTGAGCTGCCTTGGCCTTTTCCACGAGAGATGGGTCGCGACGAAGTCTCCGCACGATCAGCCGATGCATCATCAGCTTCGCGGTGTCGCCAACCAGGCCCTCGTTTAAGCCATCCTTCATGCGTTCATCCAGACCCAGCTCGAATATAAACGACCTGCCAGGAACAAAAAAGGGCGCAACTTCCCGATAGTTACCGCTTTGGCTCGGCGGACCTAATCCGATGGCAGCCCCTGCTCGATGCCGCAAAAGCGCAGCGGCGCCAGGGCGGAGGCCCGCTGCCACCAATCGGCGACGCGGTCGTCGAGCGCGGTCACACCTCGACCCTGGCCGGGGAAGATCCGGATCTGCTGCACCGCCTCGGCCTTCGAACCCCTTGCCCTTGCGGGTGATCTTGAGGGCAGCGCCTTCGCGGTCCCGCTGGGTCAGCGGCACCAGAAGGCGGCCGCGCGGGCGAAGCGACTGAAGCCAGAGCGGATGCGGCTGAGAGAATCCGGCATGCACGATGATCACGTCGGCGGGTTCGCCGATGTCCTCGCATCCGTCACCATGGACGACCACGACGTTGCGATAGGCGCGAAGATAGGTCGCGGCGCGCGCCGCAAGCCGCGCGTCGCATTCGATTGCATGCACCCTGCCCTTGGGGCCCACGATCTCCGAAAGCACTGCCGAGAAATAGCCGAGCCCGCAGCCGATCTGGACCACGCGGTCCTTCTCCCCGACGTCGAGCAAATCGATGAAGTGCGCCCACAGGCTCGGCAGTCCGGTATCGAGCTTGCGGCGCGCATCGATCGCGACCAGCACATTGTCCTGGAGATGAACGGGATCGGCATCCGGCGTCAGTCGATAGCCGCGCGCCGCCTCGCTCTTGACGCGCCAGGGTCCCTTCGCCAGAAACCTTTCGCGCGGAACGATGGCGAGGGCTTCGAGCAGGCGCTTTGAGGAGATCCGCTCGCGCTTTGCGATCAGCTCCACGTAACGCGCACGCGCGGCGGCGAGATCGTTCATCGCACGGGGTCGGCCTGTTCACGAACGGGCGCGTCCGCGCCGAGCTCGTTGACCAGTTGCAACGCCTGTTTCAGGTCCGGGGTGTAGAACCCCTCGTTGAACTTGCCGACGATCGGCGCGAGCAGCAGGCTTGCGTGCTCGCGCTTGCCGGCTTGGTGCGACAGCCGCGCGAGGCTGACGGCGGTGCGAAGCTCCCAGGACAGCGCGCCCTGCTTGCGCGCGATCTCCAGCGACAGGCCGAACAACTCCTCGGCCTCCTGCACCGAGGCCGGATTCCCGTCCGACAGGGTGATCTCGCCTTGCAGGCGGTAGACCTCGGCGAGGTAGGAATGATCGCCGGTCCGCCGCGCGGTCGCGAAGCGCACCGTCCAGCGCGCGCAAGGCGGCGTCGCGCATCCCGACCTTGGCGTAGGCCTCCGCGAGCAGGCAGCGGAACCAGCAACCGGCGAGCCAGGAATCCATCGCCTCGTATTCGTCGAGGCCGAAGCGCATCTGGCTGAGGCCTTCGTCGGCCTCGCCGAGCTGCGCCAGCGCCCAGCCGCGCAGGATCGCCGCCTGCTGCTTCCAGTGCAGGAAGTTGTGCTCGGTGGCGATGATCATGGCGCGGTTGGCGTGGTCGCGCGTGCCCTCGACATCGCGCAAATGCTGGCAGAGATAGGCGCCGAACACGAGCGCGAAGGCGAGCGTGAAGGGGTGGCGGATCTTCTCGGCGTTCGCGATCGCCTGCTCGCTGTGCTGGCGCGCCGCGTCGGGCCGGCCGAGGAACCACAGGAGATAGCCGAGATAGGACAGCGAGACGACGCCGGGATCAGTGCCGTGCCGCTCCATCAGGTCTGAGTGCAGATCGGGGCTGTAGAGGTTGATGCAACGGTGCAAATGATGCTGGGACGCGGCAAAGCGCCCGCGATAGAGCATGGTCATCGCGATCGAGCGGTGCGCCTCGATCAGATAGCCGGTCTGCTGCGCCGGCTGCGTCCGCTCGTTCAGCCGCTCGCGCTTGGCGAATTTCAACAGCTCGACACTGAGATCGTGCGCGCGGGTGAGATCGGCGCGGATGAAATGACAGACCCAGAGCCCGCGCGTGGCGGCGAAGGCCTTTTCGTCGTCATCGAGCTGCTGGCCGAGTTCGAGGGCGCGGATGTAGTTCTCCTCGACCTCCTGCACGGCATAGCCCTTGGCGGCGATCAGTGCGTTGCCGAGCGCGATGCGCAGCTCGAGCTCCATCTCGTCGGCGCCCTGCATGCGCGCATTGGCCTGGACGACGCTTAAGCCCCGGCGCAGATGGCCGATCGCCTCCAGATTGGCGCCGCTCTTGGCCGCTTGCTTGCCGGCCTTGAGCCAGAAGCTGGCGGCCCCCTCGCTCTGGCCGGATTCGGTCAAATGATGGGCGAGCAGCTCCGGTTCGCGCTCGGTCTTCTCCGGATACATCTCGGCGAGCACCTGGGCGATCCGGGAATGCAGCTTGCGCCGCTCGCTGTGCAACAGGCTCGCATGCGCGGCGTTCTGGATCATCACGTGCTTGAAGGAGTAGAGCGCGTCCGGCGGATGGCCGCGGCGCATGATCAGCCCGGCCTCCTCCAAATGATTGAGCGCGGCCTCGATCTGCTCGGCGGGCGTATTGGCGACCGCGTGCAGCGTCTCGTAAGAGAATTCGCGGCCGATGGTGGCGCCGATCTGCGCGATCCGCTTGAACGGCCCCATCCGGTCCAGTCGCGCCATCAGCGAGTCCGTCAGCGTCGCGGGGATCGCGAGCTGCCGCCACGGGCCCGACAGCACGTAGCGCCCGTGCCGCTCGGTCAGGAGGTTGGATTCCAGAACCGTCTTGGTCAGCTCTTCCAGAAACAGCGGCACGCCGTCGGTCTTGACGATGATCTCCTCGACGACCTCCTTGGGAAGCTCGCGTCCCGCCACGCGCTCGACCAGCGTCGCGCGCAACTGCCGGCTCAACCGGTTCAGCACCAGCGTCGTAATGTGCGAATGGGCGCTCCAGCTCGGCTGGAATTCGGTGCGCGCTGTCATGATCACCAGGATCGGCCGGTTCTGTGCCCGGTCGACCAGGAGATCGATCACCTCGCGGGAAGTCGGGTCGATCCAGTGCAAATCCTCGAATGCGATCACCAGCGGCTGCTCGCGCGCAAGGCCGAGGAAATGATTGACCAGCGCGGCGACGGTCGCATCCTTTTGCTGCTGCGGCGACAGCTCGAGCGGCGGATAGCGGTCACCGATCGGAATGGACAATAGCGCGGCAAACAGCGGCGCAACCTGCTCGATGTCGCCATGAGCGGCGGAGATCGCGATCTCCAGGTTCGCCAGCGACTGCGCGGACGCATCCTCACGATCGAGGCCAAGGGAGAATTTGAGCTGCTCGGCGAACGGATAGAACGCTGTGGAGGTGTAATAGGGCGAGCACTGGAACGAGACCTGTCCATGGCGGTCGCCCGCGATCCGCTCGAAGATTTCCTGGATGATGCGCGACTTGCCGATGCCGGGCTCGCCGAACTTGACCACGACCTGGCCGTCGCCCTCCTTGACCTGCTGCCAGCGGCCCATCAGTAGCGCGATCTCTTCCTCGCGGTTGACGAGCGGGGTCAGCCGCGTGCCCATGGCAGCGGCGAAGCGGGTCTCCACCCGCGACGCCCGCATCACGTGCCAGGCCTGCGCCTTGTCCGAGATACCCTTCAGCGCGTGGACGCCGAGATCGCGGTAGTCGAACTTCCCCTTCAGCAGCGACTGGGTCGAGGCGGAAATCACCACACCGTTGGGCGGCGCCAGACCTTGGAGGCGCGCGGCGAGATTGACGGTTTCTCCGACCGCGGAGTCGCGCTCTTCGGTGCCCTGTCCGACGAGGTCGCCAACCACGACGAGACCGGTCGCGATGCCGATGCGGACGGCGGGTGAGTGGCTGAGCGCACCACGCGGCTCGACCGCGCGCGCTGTCGATAGTACCCGCACGATCTCGAGCCCCGCGCGCACCGCGCGCTCGGCGTCGTCCTCATGTGCGGTCGGATAGCCGAAATAGACCAAAATACCGTCGCCGACGAAGCGAGCGGCAAAACCCTCGTAGTGCTTCACCACGCGGACACAGGTTTCGCGGAAGCTCGCGATCATGTCGCGCACGTCTTCGGGATCGAACTGCACCGACAGCGAAGTGGAATCCACCATGTCGCAGAACATGGTGGTGAGCTGACGCCGCTCGGCCCCGACTTCCGTGCGGGGTTGAGGGCGAGCCGCCGCGTCGGACTTCTCCGCTGTTTCGGCCCGGAACAACGCGGTCATGGCCCGCTGGAGCCGCTTCCGATCGCCGAGCGGCAATCCGAGCTCGACCAGATCGGATTCGGTCAGATCTCCCATGACGTCGAGATCGAGACGGTGCTCTGCGAAGAGATCGGTATAGTGGCCGAGACCGACGCCTTCGAGCCAGCGCTTCAGCCCGCCTTCCCTTCCCGTGACCGGCTCATTCTCCAGCATGGTGATTTCTGCCCGACCATCACTCCGTCGAAGCGCTAAGGGCCCCTCAACCACAGATTTTGGGACCAAAACTTCACCTCAGACTGGACGCGTTCCCTTACTTCTTGGAAGAATAGCCCAATCGGATCAAAAGGGAACGGAATTGTCGGACGTCACATTCCCAGCGCCGCAGGGGTCAGCCAGCATAACGGCCGAAACGAAGATATTCGCGGATATCGGCGGCCTTCTCGTTTTCCATGCCCGCAAGACGCCGGCGGCGCCCGCCCTCCTCGCCCCTGGCCGGCCGGCCCTCAACTACGGCGCGATTGGCGACCGGACGCAGGATCTCGTCCGTACGCTGCGCGGGCTCGGCATAGTCCCTTCCGACCGGGTTGCGGTTGCGCTGCCGCGTGGCGCCGACAGCGCACTGGCCCTGATCGCGGTCGCCTCGAGCTGCGCCTGCGTTCCCGTCAATCCCGACCTGACGGCGGACGAGCTGCAACGCTATTTCAGCGAATTGAAGTTGACGGCGCTGATCACCCGGGCTGATACGAACTCGGCGAGCCGTGACGTCGCGAAAGCGCTCGATATCGCTGTGATCGATTTCGTGCCGGGGCCGCAAGACGATCTCGGCGGCTGCACGTTTGTCGGACCGCCGGTTGGGCCGGCAAACAACGGCGGCGCCTCGCGCGGCGACGACGACGCGTTCATCCTGCTGACATCGGGCACGGCAGCGCGGCCGAAGATGGTGCCGCTGACGCACCGCAATGTGTGCCTCTCCGCTTACAACGCCGGCCGCGCGCTGTCGCTGACGTCGCACGATCGCCTGCTCAACGCGCTACCTCTGTTTCACGCCCATGGTCTGATTTCCGGTCTGCTCACGGCGCTGGCTGCGGGCTCCAGCGTGATCTGCACCGACGGTTTCGACGCATCATCCTTCTTCGGCTGGATGCGGCAGCTGCAACCCACCTGGTACACGGCAGTGCCGACCATCCATCGCGCGCTGCTGACGGCGGCGGAAGCGAACCCGGACCTTGCCCGATCGTCGCCGTTGCGCGTGATCCGCTCGGCCTCCGCCTCGCTTGCGCCTGCGATCCTCGACGGGCTGGAGGCGACGTTCGGCGTTCCCGTGCTCGAAACCTACGGCATGACGGAGGCGGCCTCGCAGATCGCGGCTAATCCGTTCGAACTGCGCAAGGCCGGATCGGTCGGCCGCGCCGCGGGCCCCGAGATCGCGATCATGGATGAGACTGGCCGTACGCTCGCGAGCGGCGAGCACGGCGAAATCATGCTTCGCGGACCGAATATGAGCCGCGGCTACTATAATGACGAGGCGGCAACACAGGCGGCCTTCCGCAACGGCTGGTTCCGGACCGGCGATCTCGGCTACCTCGACTCCGACGGCTATCTCTTCATCGTCGGCCGTATCAAGGACGTCATCAACCGCGGCGGGCAGAAGATCTCGCCGCTGGAGGTCGAAGAGGTCCTGCTCAGTCATCCTGCGGTGCTGGAGGCCGGCGTGTTTGCCGTCCCGCACCAGAAGCTCGGCGAGAATGTCACCGCGGTCGTGGTGCTGCGGCCGAATTCCGAGGCGACCTCGGATCAGTTGCGCCAGTTCGCGCGGAAACGGCTCGCGGCCTACAAGGTGCCGAGCCTGATCCGCAGCGTCGCCACGCTGCCGAAAGGCGCCAGTGGCAAGGTCAAGCGCAATGCGCTCGCCGAGCTGGTCGTGACAGTGGACGGCGGCGACGGGACGCGGCTGCCACGAACCGAACTGGAGACCCAGCTCGCGGGGATTTGGGCCGGGCTGCTGGAGCTGCCGCAGATCGGCGTCGATCAGGACGTGTTTGCGCTCGGCGCGGACTCGCTCGCGGCCACACAGATGCGCTCGCGCCTGCGCGAACGTTTCACCGTCGATTTCTCGTTCGAGGACATCTTTGATTGCGCCACGGTCTCAGCCCTGGCGGCCCGGGTCGAGACCGCCACAACCCATCGCGAAACGATGCTGCCGGCCTGGCGCAAAGCCGCGGAAACAGACGCGCCGCTGTCGTTCCAGCAGCAGCGGATGTACGTGCTCTCGCGGCTCGACCCAACGCGCTACAATTATAACGTCGTCGAAGTCGCGCTCCTCAAGGGCCAGGTCGACGTCGCCGCGCTTTCTGCTGCCCTCACTGCGGTCGCTGCGCGCAATGAGGCACTGCGGTCGGTCTTCGTCGAACGCGAGGGTGAGCCGGCGCAGCTTGTGCTGCAATCGCCGCCGCGGTTCGAGCGGATCAAGCTCAAGCCCTGCTCCGCGGACAAGCGAACGGCTGTGATCAGGCGCGAGGCCCTCAAGCTCGCGCAATATCCGTTCGACCTTGCGCGCGAGCCGCCGCTGAAGGTCACGCTGCTGTCGTTCGACAAAATCAGCCACGCGCTGGTGGTCAACGTCCATCACCTCGTCACCGACGGCTGGTCGCAGCGGCTGTTCTGGGAAGAACTCGCCGCCCATTATTCGGCAGCGCGCAAGAACGACGTGATGGTACTGCCTTCGCCCGCCTTCCAGTACCGTGACTTTGCGCTCTGGCAGCAGAGCTGGGCGCAGACGCCTGCGGCAAAGGAGCAACTCGATTACTGGCGGGCGCAGCTCGACCGCGTCACCACGCTGCCGCTGCGGACCGACCGGTCAAGGCCGGAGGTCTGGAGCGGACACGGTGCCCGTCGCTATCTCGAGTTCTCCAGGACTCTGTCGGCCGACCTGCGTGCGCTGAGCCAGAACCAGGGCGTCACGCCCTTCATGACCCTGCTCGCGGTGTTCCAGTGCCTACTGTTCCGCCACACCGGACACGAGGATGTCGCGACGGGATCGCTGATCGCCAACCGCAACCAGATCGAGAGCGAGCGGCTGATCGGGCTCTTGGCAAACACCCTGATCCTGCGCAACGATTTCAGCGGCGATCCGAGCTTCGGCGACATGTTGCGACGGGTGCGGCAGGTCACGCTCGATGCCTACCGCAACCAGGACCTTGCGATCGAGGAAGTCCTGCGCGCGCTTCAGATCGCGCGCCGGAGCGATGGCAATCCGCTGTTCCGGATCATGTTCATCCTCCAGAACGCATCGATCGAGGCGGCACGTTTCTCCGGCCTGTCGACGCGGCGGATCGAGATCGATCCAAAGGTGGCACGATTCGACATCACGCTCGAACTGGTCGAGGCCGGCGGCCGTTTCACCGGATTCTTCGAATACGCTACCGATCTGTTCGACGCAGCGACGATCGAGGGCATGGCCGCTCAGTTCAAGACTCTGCTCAAATCCGTCATCGCCGATCCGGAGCAGCGCATCTCGCACCTGCCACTCCTGACCGCGGCCGAACGCCGGCAGCTGCTGGCGCAAGGCCGCGGCGTGCGGGCCAATGTCACCTCGCGCGACAACCTAAGCGAACGCTTCGACCGTCAGGCCAGGAAAACGCCGAACGCGATCGCGGTGTCGGACGGCAGCACATCCCTGAGTTATCGCGAGTTGGCGCGCCGCAGCCAGGCGGCCGCGCGCTGGCTGGCCCGGGAGGGCGTTGGTGCCGAGGCCGTGGTCGCCTTGCTTGCGGATCGCGGGCCCGACCTGCTCGCCGCGATGATCGCCGTGCAGCGGGTGGGCGCGGCCTTCCTCAATCTCGATCCCGACCAGCCGCCGGCGCGGATCGCGACCATCCTTGGATCGAGCTGTGCCCGCATGCTGCTGACCGGACGCGCGCAGTCATCCATGGTCGAGGCGCTGCTCGAACCACTGGTCGAGCGCATCCAGGTTGCCGCGCTCGAAGACGCGATCACGCCAGGACTGACCAAGCCAGCCCGCGCGGCGCGGCGCACGGCTTCCAGCCTCGCCTATCTCGTCTATACCTCCGGATCCTCCGGCGCGCCGAAGGGCGTCATGATCGAGCAGCGCGGGCTTTCGAATCATCTGGCCTCGCTCATCTCCGAGCTCGGCCTCTCGTTCCGGGACGTGATCGCGCAGACCGCGCCGCAGAGCTTTGTCATCTCGGTGTGGCAGTTCCTCGCGGGGCCCATGGTCGGCGCGCGCGTTCATGTCTGCGGCAGCGCGACGGTGCGGGACCCGATCTTGCTCGCGCGGGAGATCGAGCGCGAGGGCATCACGGTGCTCGAGATCGTCCCGTCGCTGTTGCGGGTGATCCTTGATCGCATGGACGAGGCACCGATCCGACGCGCCTTTGCGAGGCTGCGCCTCCTGATCTCGACTGGCGAGCCGCTGCCGGTCGATCTCTGCAAGGCCTGGTTCGCGCGCTGTCCGAAAGTGCCGCTGATCAATGCCTATGGCGCGTCGGAATGTTCCGACGACGTCTCGCTGCATCGCCTGACCAAGGCGCCGGCGACCATGACGGGCAACGTCCCGGTCGGCACGCCGCTGCCGAACACCCAGCTCTACGTGCTCGACGCAGGCCTGCAGCCGCAACCGGTCGGCGTGACCGGCGAGCTCTGCATCGGCGGCGCCGGTGTCGGCCGCGGCTATGTCAACGACCCCGCACAGAACCGGCAGCGCTTCCTGCCCGATCCGTTCTCGCGCAAAGCAAGCAGCCGGCTGTACCGGACCGGCGACCTAGCCCGCCGCCGCGCCGACGGCACGATCGAATGCCTCGGCCGCGCCGACCATCAGGTCAAGGTTCGCGGCTACCGTATCGAACTCAAGGAGATCGAGAACGCGCTTGCCGACCATCCGAGTGTGCGCGCCGGCATCGTCGAGCCGCGTCGCGAAGCAAGCGGCGATGTCAGGCTGATCGCCCATGTCGTCGCAAGGTCAGGCAGCCGGAGCAGCGCCAGCGAGTTGCGCGAATTCCTGAAGAGCCGGCTGCAGGGCCATGCCATCCCGTCCGCGTTCCTGTTCCTGGATCAGGTACCGCTCAACGCCCATGGCAAAATCGACCGGACCGCGCTGCTGGCGCCGGCGCAGCAGGAAGCGCCCGAACCTGATGCGGCCGTGCCGGCGCGGGGCTTCACCGAAAAGGTGCTGTCCGACATCTGGATCGACCTGTTGAAGGTCGAGAGCCTCGGCGTCACCGACAATTTCTTCGACCTCGGCGGCCATTCGCTGCTGGCGGGCCAGGCGATGGCGCGCGTCGCCCGTGCGCTCGGCGTGTCGCTGCCGATCAAGACCATCTTCGAGGCACCGACGATCGAAGAGCTTGCCCGGCGGATCGACGAGGCCGCGGCGGCAAAGCCGCGCAAGCCGGCTGCAAGCGCAGCAAGATTGGCGAGAGCGAGCCTGGCCGAAAGCGGCCCTCCCGCGCTCTCGATCGCGCAGGACCAGATGCTCCGGATCGAGCAGAATCTTCCCAGACTGCCGCTGTTCAACCTGCCTTTCGCCTTTCGTCTCCAGGGGCCGCTCAATCTGGCCGCCCTGGCGCAGGCGATCGACGATGTCGTGCACCGGCACGAATCGCTGCGAACCAGTTTCGGCTGGAGCGGCGGGGAGCCCGTCAGCCGCATCGCCGCGCCCGGCACCTTCGGCCGCGTTCTGACTGTCGAGACGATCGGCGATGGTCAGCCCCACAACAACAAGCGGCGCAAGGCGCTGGAGCTCCGCAAGATTGATCTCCTGATCGAACAGGAGACCTATGCCCCGATCGACACCACGCGCGCGCCGCTGCTGCGCGCCCGGCTGTTGCGGCTCCACGACGGCGATCATGTGCTGCTGCTGACGTTGCACCACGCAATCGTCGACGGCTGGTCGATCGGCGTGCTGTTCGAGGAATTGTCCCACCGCTATGCGGCGCTGGCCGGCTATCCGTCGGTGCCGCTGCCGAAACTGCCGCCGGCCTTTTCGAACGTCGTGCGCTGGCAGCACTGGTGGTGCGGCACCGATGCCGCCCGCCGTCAGGCGGCCGAATGGACGGAGAATTTGCGCGGGGCGACACCCGTTTTCGACCGGGGATCAAGCCCGGGCGCGTCCACGGGACACCGTCCGGTCAGTCTCGAACGTGAGCTGATCGGCCGGCTCACCGCGTTCGCCGGCCAGCACAATTGCACGCTGTTCATGTGCCTGCTGACCGGCCTGAAAGCCCTGCTGCTGGCGCGGACCGGCCACAACGACATCTCGATCGCCACCGCCATGGCCAATCGCGCCCAGCCGGACACCGACCGGATCGTCGGTCCGTTCGAGAACACGGTGATCGTTCGCACCAAAATCACGCCGGAGCTATCGTTCGTGCAGGCCCTGGCCCGGGTCCGTCAGAGCGTGCTCGATGCGTATGCGCGCCAGGAGCTGCCGTTCAACATCCTGGCCGATCATCTGGAGCAGGAGGGGGTCAATCCGGCCTCGCTGCTCCAGGTCTATTTCACGCTGCAAAATCCGCTGCGCCAGCCGCTCGATCTGCCCGATCTCACGACAGCGTCGATCGGCAACATCGCGCGCGAAGGCCAGCCGGTGCTGCCGATCGACCAGACCTGGCTGTCGCTGATGCTCAAGGAGCGGCCGACCGGAATCACCGGTTCATGCAATTACAAGAGCGAGCTGCTCGATGGCGCTACAGTCGGCCTGTGGATGGAGGATCTCGTCGCGCTGCTCGGGGCCGCCGTCGCTCAACCCAACGCGCCGCTCGGCCGATTGCTCAATCGCAGGGCGGGATGACCGGCCGCAAAGCACGGGCGAATACGGGTTCACTCGCCATAGCTGTGAATGACCAAGTTGCATCTTGATTATTTGGCGCCACCGCGCAAGATTATTCTCGCGTTTTGATTTGGACGATTATTTTCAACCGGGAGCGTTAGTTATGGGTTTCATCAAATTTACCAAGGGCGCCTCGTTGAGCGACAAGGACCGCAAGGCCCTGCAGAAGCTGCTCGGCGCCGAGAAGAAGAAGCTGCAGTCCGCGCTGAAGGACGTCGACGCCAGCATTTCGATGCTCGGCAGCTCCAAGAAGGCCAAGAAGAAGAAGAAGTAAGGCTCGGCGGCCCGGACGCCGCTCGAAATCTTCAGGCTTCAGTTTCGGAAATGGGCCGCTCGCTTGCCGAGTTGGTGTCTCGCACAAGCTTGCGCCCGTAAACCGACCAGCAATCGACAAGGATTCGCCCGAGTGGACCGCTAGAAGCGGTCCGCTCAGTTGATTCTTGCTCAGTTGATTCTTCCGTCATGGCAGGGGATTTGGCCCCGGCCTGACGCCATGGGCCCAATTGATGGCAGACGACAGGATTGAACTGTTTGTCGGACTGATCGAGACTTTTGACGCGCCCGGTGCGGTCGATACGTGCCGGCGTTTGCTCTCGGTCGACGAACGGGTACGAGCCGACCGCTTCAAGTTCGAACGGCACCGGCGGCAGTATATTTTCGCGCACGCGATGTTGCGGCTTGCGCTCTCGCACGTCGCGCCGAATGTCGCGCCCACCGAATGGTCATTTGCGGCCGGGCGTTACGGAAGGCCGTTTGTCGCATCACCCAAGATCTCGAGCGCGCTGCATTTCAGCCTGTCCCATGCCGATGGCTGCGTTGCCTGCGTCGTGTCGCGGCATGAGACCGTCGGCGTCGACGTCGAGACCGTGTCACGGCGCGTCGCGCCGCTGTCCACCGCGCTTCGGTTCTTCGCGCCGGAAGAAGTCGAAACGCTGCGTGGACTTCCGGAGCCCGCCGCGATCGAGCGCTTCTTCGACTACTGGACGCTCAAGGAGGCTTATTTGAAGGCCAGGGGTTTCGGCCTCAATTTGCCGCTCGACGCTTTCGCGATGCAGGTGTCGCGAGAGGCGATCGAGATCAGCTTCAAGCCCGATATCGCCGACGATCCGCAAGGGTGGCGATTCCAGCTATTCTCGCCGTCGCCCTCGCATCGCCTCGCGATCGCCGACGGCTCCCGCGCCACCGGCGGGCTGCCCATTACCCGCAATGCCTGGCCGCTCCAGGAAGCGGCTGAATGACGCCGCGGCGGCTGCGCGTCTTTCCGGCGATCTCGCGCAACCGCGATCCCGAGAAATATGTCGGTGAGCTGATGCGGGTGGCCCAGTTTGCCGACCGCAACGGCTTTGAAGGCATCCTTCTGTTCGAAGGCAACGACGTGTTCGTCGAGCCCTGGGCGATGGCCCAGCACATCATGGCAGAGACGACGCGGTCCTCGCCGCTGATCGCGGTCAATCCGGTCTACATGCACCCGTTCACGGCGGCGAAATTCGTCTCGTCCTTTGCGCAGCTCCACGGCCGCAAGGTCTATCTCAACATGATCACGGGCACCGCGGTCAGCGATCTGCAGGGGTTGGGCGACGAGCAGTCGCATGCCGACCGCTATGTCCGGCTCGGCGAATTCGTCGCCTTGATGCGCCAATTGCTGGCAAGCCCGCGGCCAGCGACTTTCGAGGGCCGGTTCTACCGCGCAAGCAATCTGCAACTGCGGCCGCGCCTGCCGCCGGAGCTGATGCCGGAATTTCTGGTCGCCGGCCAGTCCGAGCCGGCACAGCGCGTGGCGAAGGAGACCGGCTGCATCAAGATGCAGATGCTGCCGCCCGATCTCGAAGGCGGCCTCGATGTATCAGGCATGAATTTTGGAATTTTTGCGCGCGAGGGACGCGACGAAGCCCGGCAAGCGGCGAAGGTGCGTTTCCGCGACAACCCCGACGATCGTGAGTTGCTCGCGCTCACCGTGGAGAACAGCGATTCCGTGTGGAAGCGGCGCCTGTTCGAGGGCCAGAGCGGCGAGCTCGCGGACAATGGCTACTGGCTGCTGCCGTTCCTGACCTTCCAGGCCGATTGCCCCTATCTCGTCGGCAGCTACGCCGAGATCGGCGCGAAGCTGAAGGAGTTTGCGGCGAAGGGGCTGACCACGATCATGCTCGACATGGTCGCAGACGAGACCGAGATGCAGCACGTCTGCAAGGCGCTCGCGGCGAGCGGGATGTTTTGAGGTCAGACGCCGAGCGGACTGAGCCGTGCCAACGGCTCGCTGCCTTCCGGCCGCCGTAGAAGCTGCATGACATGCCGCTTCAGGCGCACGAACTCGGGCTCGGTCACAAGATCGTGGCTGCGTGGCCGCGCGAAAGGCAGCACGACATCCTCAATCACCCGGCCGGGCCTCGCACTCATCACAACGATGCGATCGGCGAGGAACAATGCCTCGTCGATATCATGGGTGACGAAGACCGTGGTGGTCGGGATCTTGCCCCAGATGTCGAGCAGGACCTCCTGCATCATGGCGCGCGTCTGCGCGTCCAGCGCACTGAAAGGTTCGTCCATCAGCAGCACCCGCGGCTGGTTGATCAGGACCCGCGCGATTTCGACGCGCTGCTGCATGCCGCCCGACAGTTGCGCCGGATAGAACGCCTCGAAGCCGGAAAGGCCGACCAGCTTCAGGATGGTGTCGGCGGCGCGGTCGCGCTCTCTTCTCGCCAGGCCCCGCATCTTCGGGCCGAAGGCGACATTGTCGCGCACCCGCTTCCAGGGAAACAGCGTGTGCTGTTGAAACACCATGCCACGGTCCGGACTCGGTCCCTGGACCTTCTGCCCATCGATCGCGAGTCGGCCGGCCGTAATCGGCAGATGTCCGGCCAGTGCGCCGAGCAGCGTGGACTTGCCGCAGCCGGAGGGACCGAGGATGCAGACGAGCTCGCCCGGCGCGATGGCAAAGTCGAGACCACTCACCGCCTCGAACGCATCGCTGCCTTCGCCGAGCGAGATCGAGACATCAGCAATGTCGATGCGACCGACACTCTTCGCGTCGACATCCGCGACCCGAATATTCATCGCGCCGCGCCTTTCATCGTCTAACTCTTGAGCTGCGCCAGGGCATCAGAAGCCGCCCGGCGGTCGTCAGCAGCCAGCTGGAGCCCATGCCGAGCAGGCCGATGATCAGCATGCCGACGATGATGTCGGCATAATTCTGCAGCGTGTAAGCCTCCCAGGTATAATAGCCGATCCCGAACTGACCGGAGATCATCTCCGCGGTGACGAGACAGAACCACGACGTCCCCATACCGATCGCAAGCCCGGTGACGATGCTCGGCGCGGCGTCCGGCAACACCACTTCCGTGAGAATCGCAAAACCGCCTGCACCGAGGCTCCGGGCGGAGGCGACCAGCCGGCGGTCGACATTCGCAACACCATGGACCGTGTTCAGCACGATCGGAAACAGGGCACCGATGAAGGTAATGTAGATCATCGACAGTTCGGACGACGGGAACATCAGGATCGACAGCGGTATCCACGCCACCGCCGGTATCGGCCGCAGCAATTCGAGCGGCGGCAGCAACAGGTCGCTCGCGGCGCGCGACCGGCCAATCGCAAAACCCAGGATCACGCCGATCACCACCGCCGCACCGTAGCCCGCTAACACGCGCCAGAGACTACTGGTGATATGCGCTGTCAGTTTTGGCGACCGAAACAAGGCGACGGCGGATTGAACGACCTCGACCGGCGGCGGCACGTTGCGGAAGGTGACGATCCCCAGATTGAGGTGGGTCGTCGAAGCGACCTGCCACAGGGCGATGCAGGCAAGGATCGACAGGCCGCGGATCACCCATCGGATGCCAGCGGGCCGCGCCTGGATTACGATGGCCATCGCTTCACCGGCTCGCAATGAGCGACTCACGCGCCGCCGTGAAGTCGAGCACCGCGCCGCCATGCTGCTTCGACCAGCGTTCGGCCGCGTCCTTGAGCAGGAACGCGCTCAGTTCGCCGCTGGACGATCGCACGAACCAGGCCTGGTTTGCGAACAGCTTGATGCCGCTCTCACGATCCTGAGCGTAGACGACGCGGATGGTCTTGCCGTCCTTCTCAAGGCCGGCGAGCGCCTTGAGCGCGTTCTCGGGCGACGCGTAATGGCGCACATGAGCCTCATCCCTGACCCAGATCTGCGCAACGCGGGTGACGTCGCCGATCTCGGCGCCCGTCGCCGCGTCCTTGGCCCGAAGCGGAAGCTGCGCATAGTTCTTCAGCTCGGAGTCGTAATCCCGCCCCGCTTGAGCGGCCGCCACGCGGATGAACTTGTCCGTGACGAACTGGTCAATATCGAGATCGCTATCCGCCCGCTTGAGCAGCTTCAGCGTCTTGATCGAGGTTGCGACTGCCTGGCGGTATTCCGGCTTCCAGGTCACGTCGCGGGTCTGAAGACCGAGCGGGCCGTGGAAGAGATAGTCGACCTCGGCGTCAATGCCGGTCACCTTCGCGATCAGCTCACTGTACTTTTCTGGTTCCTCCGCGATCAGGCGATCCGCCTCGAGCGCAGCGCGTAAATAGGCGACGACGATCTCCGGGTATTTTTCGGCATAGTCGGCGTCGACCAGTCCGCCGTGGAACGTCGGCGCGTTTGCCTGCGCGCCGTCAAAAATCTTGCGCGCAAAACCGCGCCACGGAAACAGTTCGGCGAACGGGACGAAATCGGCATGCGCCTCGATCTTGCCGGTCTGCAAGGCCGGCCCTGCAACTTCGGGCGCCTGCGTGATGATGTTGACATCGGTCTCGGGATTCCAGCCCTTGGCCTCGATGGCGCGGAGCAACATGCCGTGCGAGGTCGAGGCAAAGGGTACGGAGATGGTCTTGCCTTTGAGCTCGTCGAGCGACTGCACCGGCGAATTTAACGGCACCACGATTCCGTTGCCGCTGCCCTTGGTGCTGCCGGACAGCACGCTGATGAAGAGGCTGCGGCGCCCCGCCTTCTGGAACGCAACGCCGTTCAGCGATCCTGGAAAATCCGCCATCGCGCCGAAATCAAGCTTGCCTGCGACCATCTCGTTGGTGAGCGGCGCGCCGCTGGTAAAGTTCTTCCACTGGATGTCGTAGGCCACATCCTTGTACTTGCCGTCACGGGGTAGGAATTTCTCCAGCAGCTTCAGCTCGCGAATGAGCAGCCCGCCGGTCGCGCAGTTGATGGTCGTATCCTGCGTGCCGACCGCCACCCGGATCGTCTCGGCCTGCGACGGACCCAACATGGCGACGGTGATGGCCATGACGGCTGCACTCATTCTCACAGAGCTCAAATCGACCATCAAACTGTCCTCGGAGGCCGGCCCATGCCGGCGGCGACGCGAGCTGGGACTATCGAAGGCGTGGCGCCAGGGTTGAAGCAATTACTTGCATCGCTGTCGCAGACCGCTCACGTCGTGATTTTCGTCATGCAGCGGCGCAAAGGATTTTCTCAAGACAAAGCCATCGGCAGAGGAAACGTTTCGCGGTCGATCGTCGCGCGTATCAGGCTTTGCTAAGTGATTTGGAACGATCGCAAAGAGATGGACATCGCACCACCGCCGCTCTTACCTGTTCGCAAGACCTCTGAGACCTAAACGGATTGCGATGACCATACTCAAGGAAGCTGCCGCGATCGAGCCTGCCGCTTTCACCGACCAGCCTCACCCAGGCGTTCAGTTCGACTGGACCGACCGCGAGAAGACGCATGCCGTCCGCGGCACACGTGCGAAGACGGCGAGTTCGGCGCTGTTCATGAGCGAGACAATCGACGGATTGAATGCTGGTGCGCATTTCCTCGGCCGTTTGTCGCCGCTCGAGCAATCGCGCGTTCACGCGGCCGGCCGCACGATCACGGTGCCCCAGGGCGGGATGGTATTCAGCCAGGGCGACGGCCACGACGGCATCTTCATCATCCGCGGCGGTCAGGTGCGGGTCTACTATACAGCGCCGTCGGGGCGCGAAATCACACTCGCCTACTGGACGCCTGGACATTTCATCGGCGGTCCGGAGATTTCTGGCGGCGGCATTCACATGTGGTCCGGCATTGCGATCGAGGCCTGTGAGATCACGGCACTCTCCGGCCCTGCGCTCGAGAAGTTGTTGACCGCCATGCCGAGCTTCGCGCTGGCGCTGATCGACGGCCTGATTGCCAAGGGCAAGTGCTACTCCTCGATGGCGCAGATCCTCGGCACGCGCTCGGTGATCGAACGGCTGGCGCAGTTCCTGCTCACTTTGTCGGAGCTTCATGGCGTTGCCGATGGCGACAGCATCGTCATCAACCGCAAGATCACCCATGACCAGATCGCGGCCATGGTCGGCTCGACCCGGCAATGGGTCACGATGATGCTGAAGCGCTTCCAGAACCGCCGCATCATCGCCATCGACGGCAGCAGCATCCGGATCAGGCGGATCGATCTGCTGGAGCAGATTTTGTTCAAGGATTAGAGGGCGCCCCCCTCACCGCGCCTCTTCGAATCCCGCCAGCACCGAAGTCAGGTTCGCGCCCAGAATATCCGAGAGATAGCCGCCCTCCTGCACGAACACGGTCGGCAGGCCCATCTTCGCGATGGCCTGGCCGATGCGGCGGAAGCCGGGCGTGGTGACGGCCAATCCCTTCAGCGGATCGTGCTCGGAGGCATCGAGGCCAAGCGCGATGACGAGGGCGCCGGGCGCAAAGGATTCGATCGCCTTGCGCGCGACGTCCATGGCCTGGATGTAACCGTCGTCGCCGGTGCCGATCGCCAGGGGGATATTGAGGTTGGTACCGAGGCCGGGACCTTCACCGCGCTCATGGGCGTAGCCCCACACGTAAGGATAATACGCGACGGGATCGGCATGGATCGAGACCGTGTAGACATCGGGCCGCGCGTAGAAGATGCCTTGCGTGCCGTTGCCGTGATGGACGTCGACGTCGAGGATCACGACACGCTCGTGCCTCTGCCGCAGATGCGCCGCCGCGATCGCGCTGTTGTTGAGGAAGCAGAAGCCGCCGGCCATGTCGCGATAGGCGTGATGGCCGGGCGGACGGCAGAGAGCATAGGTCGCATCCTCGCCGTCCAGCACCATCTGTGCCGCGGTGACCGCGACGTCGGTGGCTGCGCAGGCCGCAGCCCATGTGCCCGCCCCGATTGGCGCCGCGGTGTCGGCGGTGTGCCAGCCGAGCCGGCCTATGATGTGAGTGGGATAAGTCGCGGCATGGCGCACCGGATGGATGTTGCCGATCATCTCCGGACCGGAATCGCCGAGCGCGGTCCAGGCCTCCCAGGCTTCGCTCAGGAACGACAGATATTCCGGGCTGTGAATGCGCGCGCGGGGCCCCTGCCCGAATGTGGTCGGTTCGACCAGCTGGTGCTTGCCGTCCTTCAGCCCCTTGAGCAGGCGGTCGGCACGTTCAGGCTGCTCGGTGGTGCGCTTGACGACACCGCGGACCAGGAAGAATTGCGGATCGTGGCTGCGATGCAGTTCGGTATGGACGGCTTTCACTCAGACACTCCGTGGTCGCTTTGATGGTGCCACAGTGGTCTAAATCCCTGCGGCGGCCAGACGCAAGCAAGAAGAATGCCGCCCCCGTCGCACCGCCCTGCGCCGGAAGCAGATCGCCTCTGATGCTCAGCAGCGCCCGCGCTGAAGACAGTGCTCGCGGCCCTGCTGGTCGGTGCGGAAGGACTCGACGAAGCCGCCCTGACGCTGGGTGACGAAGACGGTCTTCCCGTCGCTGCCGCCGAAGGCGAGGTTGGTCGGCTCCTTGGCCCTCAACGCGATCTCCCGCTCGACCGCGCCGTTGGCCTTCATCAACGTGATCGTGCCCTTGAGAATGCGCGCGACATAGAGGCGGCCGGCCATGTCGGTGCGCAAACCATCGACGGTGTCGGGCTGAAACGCCTTGACGAGTTTTGCGCCTGTCAGCTCGTTGCCGCTGATGGTGTAGGACCAGATTTGGCCGTTGCTGGATTCGCCGACATAGAGCGTCTTGCCATCAGGGCTGAGATCGATGCCGTTGGTGGTGCCCATCGCGCGCGGCGCCGACATGACCTGTCCCTGCACCGTTCCGTCGGCAGCTTTCGCAATACGCCAGATGTGACCTTCCCTGCCCTTCCAGTTCGGATCGCTCGCATAGATCGTGCCGTCGCGGGCGATCGTGATGTCGTTGGGCTGGTTCATCTCGTCGGAATGAAACCAGATCGCGGGGTTGGTTGATCCCTTCGGGATCGCGAAGATGTTGTGCTTCTTGTAGTCGGCGATGAACATGGTGCCGTCGCGCGCGAAGCGGATGGCGTTGCCGACACTGCCCTCGGGCAGCACCGTGAACGGCTCCGACGTCGCCCTGCCCGCGGGCAGCTTGCCGATGGTGCCGGGCTTGCCAAAATTGACGACGAAGAGATTGCCGTCGAGGTCGGCGGCCGGCCCTTCGATGCCGAAGGTGTATTCGCCCGGTGGCGTCACCTGCACGCTTTCGAACAGCTTTGTTTCCGCTCGGGCCGGCGCCGTCGCAAGGACGAGAAGAACGCTACTGCACAGGCAACAGAAATTCCTGCCGGATGTAATAGCCATCGTCGTCGCTGCACTCGCCATTCAGATAGGGATCGGCCGGCCGAAAGAAGCGGCTGAAGCCGGGTTTGTCTACAACGTTCCTTTGTGTCACGACGACGACCTTGGCGGCCGGTATTTCGCCGCATTCCTTGTTCGTTTTCCCAAAGAACTTGCGCTGCGGCGGGCCGGACTTGATACGCATCCGGGTGCCCGGAACCATTTTCGCCACCAGCAGATCCGCCGTGTCGCGCAGGCCCGCATAGCCGGGCTCGGTCTTCGGCAATTTTTCCCCGCCCGGGGGCATCAGCTTCTCCGCGCCTAACCCACGAAGCCGCATGCGCAGCTTGCCGGAATCGGGATCACCCGGATAGATCCAGCCGTCCTGCGACAGCATGAAGCGAAGCACCGTCGCGTCCTTCTGTGCGTCCGATTGGCCAGGCTTCAGCCCGAAATCCGAGTGACAGCCAACGCAGTGCTTCTCGACGAGGCCCTTGCGCAACGTCGTGAGGCGGACACCGTTCTGCGCGTCCCCGGCAACGAAGTTCGCGAGTTGATCGATCAGCGCCTGGCTGCGCATGTCGCAGGGCAGCGGCGGCGTCGCATCACCCGCGGCACGGTCGATCCGGATCACGGTCTGGTTCTTGTCCTCGACCAGCCAGATTGCGCCGTCTTCCGCGACCGTCATGCCGACCGGGGCGCCCTGCGGCCGCGCGCCGTTGACGCGATACCAGCCGGCGATCAGTTCCTCGAACGGCGCGGCGGCGACGTCGCCGGCCTCGGTCTGAAAGCTGTGGGTCGGATCGGCCGCGCAGCTGACATGGTAACGCACCGGCGCCGGGGCGGGCTTCGGGAAGCCGTGGTCGTCAACGTCGTAGACGAGGACACGGCTGCCGGTCGGACGATAGCCATGCAGGCCGACCAGCAGCTTGCCCTCGAGCTCCGGAAATTTCGCGCCGTGATAATAGAGCATCGCGAGCGGCGCGCCGTGCGGCGGCAGCAGCGAGAACGGCGCCTTGTAGAGGGCGTTGGCGGTGCACAGCGATCTGTAGACCCCCGACTGCAATACGATCCTGAACTCGGGGCTCGGCGTCGACAAATCGTAGCAATAGGGCCAGCCATAGTGCCGGCCCTGCTCGATCGCGTTGATCTCCTCGTTCGGCTTGAAGACGTCAGGCAGGTCGCGGCCGTTCTCGGCTTGCAGGAAGGCATAGCCGGCATCGGGAAAGTTCGGGTGCAGCGCCAGCGCCATCGAATTGCGCAGGCCACGCGCATAGACGCTGTGCGGCGGGTCGGTATCGCCAGGCTTCAACGCCGGGAAGACGCCGCCCGGGGGCGGCGTGAACAGCCAGATCGATGCCATCGCGGAAGCACCCTCGGCCGCTGCGCAAGGCTTTGTGATCGGTGCCGGCGTGATGCAGTCGTCGCTGTGCGAGCCGACATTGACGAACAACCGGCCGTTCCTGTCGAACACAAACTGCTTGAGCGGATGCGCGCTCTCGTCGAGCCTGGTGCCGTCGGGCAATGTGATCCGGCGGCCCGGCATGTGACGGATGACGGTCTCGACCGTGTCGCGCGGATTGGCGGCGAGCGGATCGAACCGGAAGATCGTCTCGGCGGTCGAGGCATAGAGCTTCTTGTCCGGGCCGATCACGGGGCCGAACGGATACTCAACACCGGTCAGCAATTCCCTGAACCGCTGGCCTTGGGGTGCATGCGGGTCGAGCAGCAGCAGCCGGCCATCGGTGTGGCCCCAGCCGGCCATGTCGGCGACCACGAACAGGTCGCGGCCGGGCACCTGGATGATCGAGCGCGGGAATTTCAGCCGATCCTCCTCGCTGGCGACGAGACCGGCGCAAAATCCCGCTTTCATGTCGATCTGGATTTTTGGAAAGGCGAGATCGGCGCTGCCGCAGGTCTCCGGACCGATCGCATAGCCGCTCTTGCGGACCGGTTCTGATGAGCCTACCGAGGCGAGGGGCAGGAGGACCACCAAGGCGCCCGCGCATGCGCGCAGGCTTCGGCGCTGACGCGAGAATGTGAGGTAGTTCACGGCGCCTCCCGGGCTTTCCGTTCAAAGTTGTTCCATGCTGCGGCAACGCCGTCCAGTTGATCAACACCCCCTTGTGATCAAACCCGCAGGGGTCTTCGTCCCGACCAATCTCCGTAAATTCCCTTACCGGGCTCGGCCCGAATGTTTCGCGAATGCTTCGGGTGGTATTGCTTTGCCGTCCCAATGGATTTCCGAGGAGGCGTGTATGGTTCAGATGTATTTCCATTGTTCCAATGCCGAAGGCACGCTGGTCGATCGGTACGGCACCCCCGTCGCCAATCTGAACGAGGCCCGTGACCGTGCTGCTCAGATCATGCGCTCGATGATCCTGACGCCCGGCACTGAGGACTGGCGTGACTGGGTGATCCATATCAGCGGCGACGACGGCGAGGAGATCTTCGACCTCCCCTTCACTGCCATGCTCGGCAAGCCGCACTGAGGTGATGCCATGTTGTCCCCGTCACTGAGCCTGCTCCGCCAGCCCCTGAACTTCGTCGCCGCCAAATGGCAGACGTTGATCCGGGTCGCGGGCGATCCCTACCGACCCGAGCTTCACTACATGCGCGGGCCCGGCCCGAAATGGCACGCCAAGTATCAGGCCAGCCGGCTGGATCGCGCCCGCTGAGCGCTGCGGCTTCTGTTCCCCACTGATCGGTCTCTCAATTCGTCATGCCCGGGCATAGCCGTCCGAAGGACGGCGTCGCTTCCGCTCGCCTATGCCCCGGGCATTCGCGTCTTGGCGCCTCCCCCGCCTGCTTCACACCAGCCATGTCGCGCCTCCCTTTCGATGTTCTCGTTGGGGGCGATGTGCCATTGTCCGAGCACTCCGCCAAATTGCGGAGCTCAGCGCAACGAAGCCCAGACAATTCAAGCCAAGACACACAGACATCATCATGCCGCACCAGTTCAGCCTCGCCCAAACCGTCCGCAAGCCCGCCGTCACATCCAAAGGCGGCATCGTCGCCTCGCAATCCCGGCGGGCGGCCGAAGTGGGGGCACAAGTGCTGGCCGCGGGCGGAGATTGCGTGGACGCGATCGTCGCGACCACCTTCGCGCTCAATGTGCTGGAGCCCTGGAACAGCGGCATGGGCGGCGGCGGCGCGATGGTGCTCTACCGCGCCGCGGAAAATCGCTATGAGGTGATCGACTACGGCATGTGCGCGCCGCAAAGCCTGCGCGCCGCCGACTATCCGCTCAGCGGCGAAGGCGCGGCCTCCGATCTGTTCCCTTGGCAGCGGGTGAAGGACGACCGCAACATCCATGGTCCCGGCGCGATTGCCGTGCCCGGCGTCGTCGCCGGCATGGAGGAGGCGCATCGCCGCCACGCCACCCTGCCGTGGAAAGATCTGGTCTCGCCGGCAGCGGCCCTCGCCGGCGAAGGCCTGCTGGTCGATTGGTGGACCACGCTGATGATCACGGCATCGGCGGCGGACCTTCGACGCTATCCCGCGAGCGCGGCAACATTTCTGAAGGACGGCCTGCCACCGAGCGCGCCGTGGGGCATCAAGTCCGAGACGCGACTGCCGCTGGACACGCTGAAGGCGACGTTATCGCATCTCGCAGCCGCCGGTCCGCGCGATTTCTACCAGGGCGACCTGGCCAAAAGCATCGCTTCCGACATCAAGGCCGACGGTGGCTCACTGTCGGTAGAGGACCTCGCCGCGTTCCGGGCCCATCTGCGCGAGCCGCTGGCGATTCCCTATCGCGGCGGCAAGGTCTTTGCGACGCCCGAGCTCACGGCCGGACCGACGATGGCTCATGCGCTGCGCCTGTTGCAACAGAATTTGGAGCCGGCGAGCGCGCCGGATGCGGCCGCCTATGCCGAATATGCCGTGGCCCTGCAATCGGCCTATCGCGAGCGGCTCAAGGACATGGGGGATGCCGACGGCAAGCGCTCGCTCGGCGCGGAATATCTGGCACCCGCCTGCACCACCCATTTCTCCGTGGTCGACCGCCACGGCAACATGGCGGCGGTGACGCAGACGCTGCTGTCATCCTTCGGCTCGAAATACGTGACGCCGCACAGTGGCATCGCCATGAACAACGGCATCATGTGGTTCGACCCGACGCCGGGCACCACCAACTCGCTCGTATCAGGCAAGCGCTGCCTCACCAACTACACGCCCATCATCGCCGAGACCAAAGACGGCAAGCGGCTCGCGGTCGGCGCTTCCGGCGGTCGCCGCATTCTGCCCTCGGTGATGCAGCTCGTGTCCTTTGCGATGGATTTTGGCATGGACCTCGATACCGCCATCCATCAGCCGCGCATCGACGCCAGCGAAGGCGCGATCGTGATCGGCGATATCAGGCTGCCGGCGGACATACGCGAGACACTCGCGGCGCGCTTCGACTATGAAGAAGCGCGGGTGCAGTCCTTGCCGCAAAAATTCGCCTGCCCGAGCGTGGTCATGCGCGATCGCGACACGAATTTTGGCGCGGTCGAGATTTTCCAGCCCTGGGCCGATGCAGTGGCGGAGGGCTGAGCTTAGATCCCCAGCCGGTCGCGCACCCGGCCCGCGATTACCGCGGTCGTCACGCCCACAGGCCAGAACGCGTGCATCGGGATCGGCTTGATGCCGGTGACGGGCATGTCGATCTCGGCCTTGGCGCCGCCGATCAGGCGGCGCGCGAGCTGCGCGCCCATCGCGGTCGAGAGCGCGACGCCGCGACCATTGCAGCCGAGCGAGATCAGGACGTTGTCCGCCGGCTCGTGCACATGCGGATAATGATCCCCGGTGATGGCGAGCCGGCTGTTCCAGCCATGGGTCCAGGCAATGCCCCTGAGCTGCGGCCATAACCGCTCGGCGTAGCGCATGAGATAGGCGACGTCGGTGGGCGAGCTGATCCAGCGCATCGGGCCACGGCCGCCCATCAACAGCCGATTCTGCTGATCGATGCGGTAATAGACGGTGATGTGGCCGCTCTCGTAGAGGACAGGGCGCGTCGGCATGATCGAACGCGCGACCTCATCCGAAAGCGGCGCGGTGGCTGCGATCGAGGAAAACACCGGCACGATGGTGCGGCGGAGCGCCGGCCAGAGATCGTCGGTGAAACCGTTGGTCGCGAGCAGCACCTTGTCGGCATGCACCACCGCACGCGGCGTTTCGATACGCCAGCCGCTGCCCTCACGGCGCAGCGACAGCGCCGGTGTCTCACCATGGACCTGCGCGCCTGCCGAGATCGCGGCGCGCGCCAGCCCGCGGGCATAGCTGAGCGGATGCAGATCGCCGCCGCGGGTGTCCAGCATGGCACCGATGTAGCGATCTGTACCGGTCAACTCGCGCAACTGCTCGCGATTCAGGTACGACACCGGCATGCCCCGGCTGATGCACTGCTGCGCGGTTGTCTCGATCGCAGCGGCGCTGGCCTCGTTATAGGCCGCGCGCAGCGTGCCGTTCTGCCGCGCCTCGCACGGGACCTGGTAACGGCGGATCAAATCGTGGGTGAAATTCGTCGTGCCGTAGGAGAAATCGATCATGCGGCGGCCAAGCTCAACGCCGAAATCGGCCTCGATCTGATCGGGGTCGTGCTTCAGACCGGGATTGGTGTGGCCACCATTATTGCCGGAGGCGCCCCAGCCCGGCTCCTGCGCCTCCAGCACCAGTGCCTCGACACCCTGCTCCGCCAGATGCAACGCCGTAGACAGACCGGTGTAGCCACCGCCAATGATGGCGACCGAGACCGTCTTGTCGACGTCGAGCGGCGGCGTGGCAACCGGCGCGACGGCAGTATCGGCATAGAGCGAGGGCGGCAGAGGCAGGCGCGCGTTCATGGCGAAGACCGGTCAGAGCGGATGCAGCACGCGGCGCAAAAAGTCCTGCGTGCGCGGATGCTGGGGTTGATTGAGCAGCGCCTTGGCCGGACCCTGCTCGACGATGACGCCGCCGTCGATGAACAGCACGCGGTCGGCGACGTCGCGAGCAAAGCCCATCTCGTGGGTGACGACGACCATGGTCATGCCGTCGTCGGCGAGCTTGCGCATCACGCCGAGAACGTCGCCGACCAATTCAGGATCGAGCGCCGAGGTGGGCTCGTCGAACAGGATGGCCTTGGGCTGCATCGCCAGCGCGCGCGCAATCGCGACGCGCTGCTGCTGGCCGCCGGAGAGTTGCGGCGGATGTGCGTCGGCCTTCTCGGCGAGCCCCACTTGCACCAGCAGGGCACGGCCGCGCTCGAGTGCCTGCGCACGCGGCTCCTTCTTCACATAGAACGGACCTTCGATGACGTTCTCCAGCACCGTCCGGTGCGGAAACAAATTGAAGCGCTGGAACACCATCGAGACCTGGGTGCGGATTTTCACGATCGACGGCGCGTCGCGGTCGACCTTCAATCCCTCGACGCTGATCTCGCCGCGGTCGTAGCTTTCGAGCCCGTTGATACAGCGCAAGATGGTGGACTTGCCGGAGCCGGACGGACCGACGATGCAGACCACCTCGCCCTTCTGCACCGACGCCGTGATGCCCTTGAGCACCTCGTTCTCGCCAAAACTCTTGTGGACGTCGGTAAGCTCGATCATTTCTTGCCGGCCCGTTTCTCGAAGTGACGGACCAGCAGGATCAGCGGAATACTCATGGTGAGATACATCAACGCAACAAGGGTGAACACGTTGGTGTTCTTGAAGGTCGAGGACGCGATCAGCTTGCCTTGCAGCGCGAGCTCGGCGACCGTGATGGTCGAGGCCTGCGACGAATCCTTCAGCATCATGATCATGACGTTGCCGTAAGGCGGCAGCACGATGCGCACCGCCTGCGGCAGCACCACGCGGCGCATGGTGAGCCACCAGCCCATGCCGATCGACTGCGCCGCCTCGATCTGCCCTTTGTCGATGGCCTCGATGCCGGCGCGGAAATTCTCGGCCTGGTAGGCCGAGTATGCGATGCCGAGCCCGAGAATCGCGGCCTGCAATGCGGATAGCGTGACCCCGAGATCGGGCATCACGAAGTAAAGATAGAACAAGAGCACGATGATCGGAATGCCGCGGATCACATTGATCAGGCTGGCGCTGAGCATCGACAGGACGCGGATGCCGGAGACCCGCATCATCGCCCAGACGAGGCCAAGCACTGTCGAGAGCAGGAGCGAGCCGATGGTGACGACGATCGTCAGCACGACGCCGCTCATCAGAATCGGGAAGAATTCAGCCGCGTCGTGCCAGAAGCCTTTCATCGATCAGCTTTCATCGAATTGGCTCTGTCGATCAGCCCTGTGCCTTCAGGCCCCATTTATCGAGGATCTTGTCGATGGTGCCGTTGGCCTTCAGCTTCGCGAGCGAGGCGTTGATCTTGCCGAGCAATGCTGTCTCGCCCTTGCGCACGCCGATGCCGACCGAACCGACAGTGACGGGCTTGTAGCCGTCGACGAGACGCACCTCGGGGAAACCGCCCTGCTTGAGATTATAGGCGAGGATCGGATAGTCGGCGTAGCCGGCCTTGAGGCGGCCGGTGTTCACGTCGCGCAGGATGTCGGGGATGGTGTCGTAGGCCTTGACGTCGGCGAACAGGCCGGACTTCTTCAGCGCGTCGACGAAGGCGGTGCCGACCTGGGCGCCGACCGTCTCGCCCTTCAGATCATCCTGCGTGGCGTAGGTCTTGGTGTCGCTCTTCGGCACCACGAGGCCTTCGCCATAAGTGTAGATCGGGTCGGAGAAGTCGACGACTTCCTTGCGCGGCGCCGTGATGAACATCGCGGCAGCGATGATGTCGATCTTGCTCGAAGTCAGCGACGGGATCAGCGTCGAGAATTGCATCGGCTCGATCTGCACGTTGAAGCCGGCATCCTTGCCCACTTCAGTGACGAGATCGACCATGATGCCCTGGATGGTATTGGTCTTGGTGTCGAGGAAGGTGAAAGGAATTCCAGTCGGCGTCGAGCCGACCTTCAGCACTTGCTGCGCCGAAGCCGGCAACATTGCTGCAATCGCGAGTGCCGCGACCGCGGCCAGACCAAAACGCTTCATCGCATTCCCCTTTGGGTCCGGCCGATGGCGGCGCTCGCGCGTGTCATAATCTCAGACGTTGCGGGCCAAGCCGTTTCGGCCTATTTTCACCAATATGAAAATTTGGTCACACTTTCACGACCGATGCAAGCGGTTTTCATGCACATGAAGGAAGCGGTTTGACGTGAGCGGTGGCAAAAGAATGCGCAGACCGGCCGCCGCAAAGCCGGCAAAGAAGGTGAAGGCCAAAAGCCAACACCAAGGCTATCGCCAAAGCGGCCGAGCCGGCGATGGACGTTGCGGTCGGGCGTCGTATTCGCGATCTCAGGCGCATCCGGCAATTCTCGCTCGAGACGGTCGCTTCGCGCACGGACCTGTCGATCGGCTTCCTCAGCCAGATCGAACGCGGCTTGTCGTCGCCGTCGCTGCGCGTGCTGGCGACGCTTTCCGACGTGCTCGGCGTCGGCATCGCGGCGCTGTTCGGCGCGAGCCCGAACGCCGACGGTGCATCCAACCAAATCGTCACGCGCGGGCTTCAGCGGCCCGAACTGAAACTCTGGCGCACCGGCGTGTCGAAGCAATTGCTGAGTCCGGCCGGTGCCGACAACCGGCTCAATCTGTTCCTGGTGCATCTGGAGCCCGGCGGCTCCACTGGTGATGAGCTCTACGCCCATGACGGCGAGGAAGCCGGCCTCGTGCTCGAAGGCGAGATGATGCTGACGGTGGACAGCGAGACATGGTCGCTGAAGACGGGCGACAGCTTTAGATTCGCGAGCCGGCGGCCGCACCGGTTTTCAAATCCGGCTGAGGATGCGAAAGCCGTGGTGCTGTGGGTGAATTGCGTGACGGGGGCGGGGTAGTTTCTTTTCGCTCCGCGAGCACGATCTCAGTCCCGTCATCCTGAGGTGCGAGCAAAGCGAGCCTCGAAGGATGCACGGCCCCGATAGAGCCGGGCCGTCGCCCTTCGAGGGCCGCTGAAGAAGCGGCCACCTCAGGGTGACGGTGATGGATGGAACACGCGGAGCCTCCACGCCGTCATTGCGAGCGAAGCAAAGCAATCCAGACTCTCACCGCGGAGACACTCTGGATTGCTTCGTCGCTTCGCTCCTCGCAATCACGAGAGGATAAGCTCTAGCCGAACCGATACTTGTATCGATCCACCGTCAACGCGCTGACATCGACGTCCGGCTTCTTGCCCGAGAGCATGTCCGCGAGCACGCGGCCGGAGCCGCAGGACATGGTCCAGCCGAGCGTGCCGTGGCCCGTGTTGAGATGGAGGTTGGCGTATTGCGTTGCCCCGATCACAGGCGGGCCGTCCGGTGTCATCGGCCGCAGACCGCTCCAGAACGTCGCCTTGGAGAGATCGCCGCCGCGCGGGAACAGATCGGTCAGCGAATGATCGAGCGTGGCGCGCCGCGCATCATAGAGCTGGCTCGAGAAGCCGGAGATTTCGGCGGTGCCACCGACGCGGATGCGATTTCCCAAACGGGTGATGGCCACTTTGTAGCTCTCGTCCATCACGGTGGATTCCGGTGCGCCGGAGGCGTCCTTGATCGGCACCGTGATCGAATAGCCCTTCACGGGATAGACCGGCAGCGAGATGCCGAGCGGCGCGACCAGACGCGACGACCAGCTTCCGAGCGCGAGGACATAGCTATCTGCCTGCAACATTCCGGCGCTGGTCGCGACACCGCTGACGCGCGCGCCGTCGGTGACGATGCGGTCGATACCGGTGTTGAACATGAAGCGCACGCCGAGCGCTTCGGCGTGCTTGGCCAGCGCCTGCGCGAACATGTGGCAGTCGCCGGTCTCGTCCTGCGGCAAGCGAAGTCCACCGGCGAACTTTTGCTTCACGCTCGCCAGAGCCGGCTCGACCGCGACGCAGCCCTCGCGGCTCAGCACCTCGTAAGGCACGCCATATTGCTTGAGCACGGCGATGTCCTCGCCAGTGCCGTCGAGCTGAGCCTGGTAGCGGAACAGCTGCAGCGTGCCCTGCGAGCGCTCGTCATACTGGATGCCGATGTCGCGGCGCAGGTCGCGCAGGCAATCGCGGCTGTACTCCGCGATCGGGATCATCCGGCTCTTGTTGATCGCGTAGCGCTCGCTGGTGCAGTTGCGCAGCATTTTAAGCAGCCAGACCCACATCACAGGGTCGAGCTTCGGCCGGATCACCAGCGGGCCGTGCTTCATCAGCAGCCATTTGACTGCCTTCACCGGTACGCCGGGGCCGGCCCAGGGCGACGAATAGCCGGGCGACACTTCGCCGGCGTTGGCAAAGGAGGTCTCGAGCGCCGGCTCGGGCTGACGGTCGACGACCGTTACCTCATGACCGGCACGCGCGAGGTAGTAGGCAGAGGTGACACCGATGACACCGCTGCCGAGGATCAAAACTTTCACGCTTCGTCAAACTCCCGCGGCATTACGCTCGCCGCTGCAAGAGGACACTCCGCAACGGCGAGAGCAATTATCAGGCCACCCGCTTGATGGCGTCGCCAAGGATCGAGACGATATCGTCGATGTGGCTCTTCTCGACGATCAGCGGCGGCGACAGCGCAAAGGAGTCGCCGCTCATGCGGAAGTACAGCCCGCGATTGAAGCAGTCGACCATGACATCGTAGCCACGCGCACCGACGGTGCCGTCACGCGACGACAGCTCGACCGCGCCCATCAGGCCGCAATTGCGGATGTCGACGACGTTGGGCAGGCCCTTCAGCGAATGCAGCGCATCGCGCCAGTATTCGGCGATCGACGCGCCGCGCGTCAGCAGGCCTTCGTCCTTGTAGATGTCGAGCGTGGCGATACCCGCGGCGCAGGCGACCGGATGCGCCGAATAAGTGTAGCCGTGGAACAGCTCCATCGCGTTCTCCGGGCCGACCATCAGGCCGTCATGCACCTTGCGGCTTGCGAACACCGCGCCGCAGGGAACGGTGCCGTTGGTGATGCCCTTGGCGGTCGTCATCATATCAGGCGTGACGCCGAAGAAGTTGGCTGCGAACGGGGTGCCGAGGCGGCCGAAGCCGGTGATGACCTCGTCGAAGATCAGGAGGATGCCGTGCTTGTCGCAGATCTCGCGCAGGCGCTGGAGATAGCCCTTCGGCGGCGGCAGCACCGCGGTCGAGCCCGGCACCGGCTCGACGATGACGGCGGCGATGGTCTCGGCTCCGTGCAAGGCCACCAGACGTTCGAGATCGTCGGCGAGCTCGGCGCCGTGTTCCGGCTGGTCCTTGGCGAAAGCGTTGCGGGTGAGATCGTGGGTGTGGCGGATGTGGTCGACGCCCGGCAGCAGGGTTGCGAAGGCGCGGCGGTTGGCGACCATGCCGCCGACCGAGGTGCCGCCGAAGCCGACGCCGTGATAGCCGCGCTCGCGGCCGATCAGGCGGGTGCGGCTCGCCTGACCGTTAGCCCGGTGATAGGCGAGCGCGATCTTCAGCGCGGTGTCGACCGACTCGGAGCCGGAATTGGTGAAGAAGATGCGGTCGAGGCCCTTGGGCGCGATCTCGGCGAGGCGCTCGGCGAAATCAAACGCCAGCGGATGGCCCATCTGGAACGACGGCGCGAAGTCCAGCGTCATCAGCTGCCGCTCGACCGCGGCGGCGATCTGCTTGCGGCCATGGCCGGCATTGACGCACCAGAGGCCGGCGGAGGCGTCGATCACCTTGCGGCCGTCCACGGTGGTGTAGTGCATGCCCTCGGCCGAGGAAAACAGGCGCGGCGCCTTCTTGAACTGCCGGTTGGCCGTGAACGGCATCCAGAACGAATCGGTCTTGATGGTGTTCGGAATCTGATTCTGATGAAGGGTCACGGGCCACGCTCCTTTGCTGACAGGATACCAGAGCCACGGCTGCGAAAGCGCAACAAGTCCTTTTCTGATGGCCGGCAAGCCATTGATTTGACTAGGGCTGCCGGGCCATATTTGCGCGATCCGCAACACCTGCAACACGGGACCAGGGCAAGGACCAGGACATGAGCGTCGATATCGGTGGACGGCTGCGATTTATCCGGGCGCGCCAGAAGCTGTCGCAGCGCGAGCTCGCCAAGCGTGCGGGCGTCACCAATTCGACGATCTCGCTGATCGAGTCCAACCAGATGAACCCGTCCGTGGGGGCGCTCAAGCGCATCCTCGACGGCATTCCGATGGGGCTCGCCGAGTTCTTCGCGCTGGAGCCGGAGAGCCGGCGCAAGATCTTCTATCGCTCGGAAGAGCTGACCGAGGTCGGCAAGAAGCCGATCTCTTATCGCCAGATCGGCGACAATCTGTTCGGCCGCAGCCTTCAGATCCTGAAGGAGCGCTACGAGCCTGGCGGCGACACCGGGCGCGTCCATCTTGTTCATGACGGCGAGGAAGGCGGCATCGTGATCTCCGGAAAGCTCGAAGTCACCGTCGAGGACGAGCGGCGCATCCTCAATCCTGGCGATGCCTATTATTTCGAGAGCCGTCGTCCGCATCGTTTTCGCTGCGTCGGCGGCAAACCGTGCGAAGTGATCTCGGCCTGCACACCGCCGACGTTTTGAAGCTATCCGCAATCCTACGGAGCCACCGGCATCTTACGGAGCTTGAGCCATCTCAATTTCCGCAGCCTGATCCTCTATATGTTTCGAGCCATAGCCAAGCAGCCTCCACTTTCCGGAGCCGCTTCGTAACAGGGCTCGCTATGAAGATCACGCTCGCAAATGCAGAGGCTGCACTCGATGAAGTGCAGCGCGATAGCGACAAGCTCCATTCGGAGGAGCTGCGCAAGGCCATCGCGAACTACATCGAGTCGCAGCGAGAAGCGCTCAAGGCTCTTCGCAAGAGGCTGCACTAGCACGCGGCGCAACGAGACGGCCTCGCCCGCCCGCGGCCTCAAAGCTTCGTCAGCAGCTCCTCGATCCGGATCGGGAAACGACGCACACGCACGCCGGTCGCATGCCAGACCGCGTTGGCGACCGCGCCTGCGCTGCCCGTGATGCCGATTTCGCCGACGCCCTTGATGCCGAGCGCGTTCACATGCGGATCGTGCTCCTCGACCATGACCACGTCGAGCGGCGGCACGTCGGCATTCACCGGGATGTGGTACTCGCCGAGATTGGCATTCATGATCCGGCCGCTGCGGCGGTCGGTGATGGCCTCCTCGTGCAGCGCGAACGACATGCCCCAGATCATCCCGCCGAACAGCTGGCTCTGCACCATGCGCGGATTGACGATACGCCCCGCGGCGAAGGCGCCGACCATGCGGGTGACGCGGACCTGGCCGAGTTCGGGATCGACTCAGCCTTTACCTCCGCGAACACGGCGCCATGGGCGTGCATCGCATACTCCTCCATCGCCGCCGGATTCGGCGCGCCGGTGCCGCGCGCCTCGACCTCGGCAACGCCGGCGCGCGCGAGAATCTCGGAATAGCCCTCGCCGCGGCTTTCGTCGTCGCGTCGGATCAGCCTGCCATCGCGCGCGATCACGCCGGCATTGCCGGCACCGAACAGCGGCGAGCGCTCATCGTTGGTGGCGAGATCGGCGAGCTTTGCGATCACGGCCGCGCCGGCGCTGTGGATTGCAGCACCTGCGGTCGCCGTATGCGCGGAGCCACCGGCAATGCCGGCATCGGGCAGGTCGGATGAACCCGCCTTGAACTCGACGCGGTCGATATCAAGCCCGAGTTCGTCGGCCGCGATCTGCGCGAGCGCCGTCCAGGCGCCCTGCCCCATGTCATGCGCGCCGATCTCCATCGCGCCGGAGCCGTCGCGGCGAAGCACCGCACGCGCTTCGGCCTGGAACATCAGCGCCGGGAAGGTCGCGGTGCCCATGCCCCAGCCGACCAGGAGGCCGGCATCGTCGCGCGTCTGCCGCGGCTGAAGCGGTCGCTTCGCCCAGCGGAACCGCGCCGCGCCCTGCTCGTAACAGGCGCGCAGCGCCTTGGACGAGAACGGCTTGCCGGTGATCGGCTCGACCTCGGCATAATTCTTCAGGCGGAAGGCGAGCGGATCGATGCCGCAGGCCCAAGCCATCTCGTCGATCGCGCTCTCCAGCGCGATCGATCCGGTCGCCTCGCCGGGCGCGCGCATGAATAGCGGCGTGCCTGTGTTGACGCGCACGGCGTCGTGCGAGGTGCGGATTGCAGGCGCTGCATAGAGCGTGTGCGAGGCATCCGCCGCGGGCTCGTAAAAATCGTCGAACGTGCTCGACACGGTCCTCGCATGGTGATCGAGCGCGGTCAGGCGCCCCTCGCCGTCGGCGCCGATGCGCAGCCGCTGCCGCGTCGGCGCGCGATGACCGACCGGGCCGTACATCTGCTCGCGGCGCAGCACCAGCTTGACCGGTTTGCCGACGAGCTTTGCCGCCATGATGCCGAGGACCGGAGGACCAGCCATGAGCCCCTTCGAGCCGAAGCCGCCGCCGAGGAACGGGCTGCGGATGTGGATCTTGTCGTGTGCGATGCCGAACAACTCGGCAACACGCGCAAGCGACAGCATGAGACCCTGGGTCGGCATGTCGATCTGCAGACTGTCGCCATCCCAGCTTGCCACGATCGCATGCGGCTCCATCGCGTTGTGATATTGCGGCGGCGTTTCGTAAACCGCGTCGATCCGCTTCTCGGCCGCGGCAAGGCCGGCCTCGACATCGCCGCGATGATTTTCGGTCGGGTTGCCGACGCCGACGACCGGCGGCACGAAGCTCTCGCCTGCATCGAGACCGACGAGCGCGGGCAGCGTCTCATAGCGCGGTGCCAGCAACGCCGCGCCTTCCGTGGCGGCCTCCAGCGTTTCGGCGATCACGACGGCGATCGGCTGGTTGGCGTAGCGGACCTCATTGCTCTGCAACACCTCCATCCGGAATACGAATGGATTGGTCTTGATCTCGGGGTCGATCGCGAGCTCAGGCTTGTGGTCTGATGTCATGACATCGATGACGCCGGGATGGCGCTTGGCAGCAGTGACATCGAGCGACGTCACGTGGCCGCGCGAAATGCTGGCGACGGCCATCACCGCAAACAGCATGCCGGACGGATGATTGTCTGCGGCGTAGGTGGCTTGCCCCTTGACCTTGAGGACCCCGTCGCGGCGGGTCAGAGGCCGGCCGATATTCGAGCCGTGGCGCAGATGAGCAGGCGCGCTGGTGAGATTTAGCTCAGGCATGAATGGCTCCGGACGTCGAGGCAAAGGGAGAGGCCGGCAGCGCGGGGATACGCGCGGGCGTACCGGCAGTGGCGAGGGTCAGCGCGCGCACGACGATGCGGCGCGCGAGCTCGATCTTGAAGGCGTTGTCGCCCGACGGCTTTGCGTCGGCGAGCGCGCGCCGGGCGGCTTCCTGGAAAGCGTCCACCGTAGGCGCAACGTTTCTAAGCACGTCCTCCGCGGCGCGGGCGCGCCAGGGCTTTGCGGCGACGCCGCCGAGCGCAAGCCGCGCCTCCATGATCTTGCCGTTCTCGATCTGCAGCGCAGCCGCAGCGGAGACGACGGCGAAGGCGTAGGAGGTTCTATCGCGGACCTTGAGATAGCGCGCATGCGCGGCAAAGCCGCGGGCCGTGGGCGGCAAACGCACCGCGACGATGAGGTCGCCGGGCTCGAGTGCGGATTCACGCTCGGGCGTATCGCCCGGCAGACGGTGCAGTTCGTCGAGCGCGATCTCGCGCCGCCCGTTCCTGCCCTCGATCTCGACGACGGCGTCAAGCGCGACCAGCGGTACGCAAAAGTCGGACGGATGCGTGGCGATGCAGTTTTCGCTCCAGCCAAGCACGGCGTGGGTGCGATTCTCGCCATCGCGCGCGTCGCAGCCGCTTGCCGGCCTCGCGCTTGTTGCAGCGGCTGGCCGTGTCGTAAAAATAAGCGCAGCGCGTCCTTTGCAGCAGATTGCCGCCGACGCTCGCCGCATTGCGCAGCTGCGCCGATGCGCCGGAGAGCAGCGCTTCAGCGACGGCCGGATAGGACCTTGCAAAGTCCGCGTCATGCGCGAGATCAGCATTGCCCACCAATGCGCCGATACGCACACCACCGTCGGCGAGGCGCTCGATCTGATCGAGCCCGTCGAGATGCGTGACGTCGACCAGACGATCCGGACGGCTGACGCCGCCCTTCATCAGATCGAGCAGATTGGTGCCGGCAGCGAGATAGGCCGCACCCGGCTGCGCGGCGGCAGCGACGGCCTCGGCGACCGTGACAGGCCTGACGTAATCAAATTGCTTCATGCGGAGCGCCTCTGATTGGATTCGTCCATACCCGCCTGGGCGTCGAGCACGGCATCGACAATGCCGGCATAGGCGCCGCAGCGGCACAGATTGCCGCTCATGCATTCACGGATGCGCTCGGGATCGTTGCCGGCCTGCGCCTCGCTCATCATGCCGATGGCGCTCATGATTTGGCCGGGCGTGCAGAAGCCGCACTGAAAACCGTCATGGGCGATGAAGGCGGCCTGCACGGGATGAAGCTGGTCGCCGCGCGCGACGCCTTCGATGGTGAGAATATCGGCGCCGTCATGGCTGATGGCAAGCGCGAGGCAGGAGTTGATGCGCTTGCCGTCGACGAGAATGGTGCAGGCGCCGCATTGGCCGCGGTCGCATCCCTTCTTGGTTCCGGTCAGATGCAGGCGCTCACGCAGGAGATCGAGCAGCGTGACGCGCGGATCGTCGAGGACGAATTCGCGCCGCGCACCGTTCACGGTGAGGCTGATGGAGTGGTTCATACAAGGCTCCGATCAGATAGGACATGAGTGATCGCGCGGCGCGCCACCGCCGTGGCCGCCGTCGATACGCGCCGCCCGAACATTATCCGAGCCAACGTCTTTCGGCAAAGATACGGAGGCAGCCTCCGCTTAACAAGGGCCGGCAGGAAATATTTGGAATTCGTCAAAAGCCCGTGCGCATCAACGCGATGCAGCTAGCCAAGGGTTCAATCTAACCAATTCGTGATCTACATTGCGTGGATGGACGAGCACACCGCCCAGATCCGGAAGCCCCGCGCCGATGCCCTGCGCAATCGCGAGCGCGTGCTCGAGGCGGCGAAAGCCGTGTTCAATGCGGGCGGCCCCGAGGCGAGCCTGGAGGCCGTCGCAAAACGCGCCGGCGTCGGCATCGGCACGCTCTATCGCCATTTCCCAACGCGCGAGGATTTGTTCGAGGCGGTGTACCGGCGCGAGGTCGAACACCTCAGCGAGCTTGCCGAGCAGTTGAAGAATGCGAAGGACCCGGTCGATGCGCTGCGGCGCTGGCTGCGCTCCAACGTCGAATTCGTTGCCACTAAAAAGGGCATGTCGGCCGCGCTGGCGCTGACGTTCCAGAGTTCGTCGGACCTGGCTGCCTTCTCGATGGACCGTCTGACCAAGGCAATCGGCTCGCTGCTCGACCGCGCGGTCGCGGCGGGCCAGATGCGCAGCGACGTCAGTCCGGAGGACCTGCTGCGGGCCCTCGTCGGCATGTGCTACATGCACGATCAGCCCGGCTGGCAATCCTCGGTGCTGCGGATGCTCGACGTGTTCGTCGACGGCTTGCGCGTGCAGCCGGTCGCGAAAGCCAAGGCGCCCGCCGCCAAAGCGGCGAAGCCGGTCGCGAAACGGAAGCGATAGCTGCGCAGATGTGCTAGGATCGGCGCCGCCGGATATCAACGCGGAGCCTGTCATGCGCATCGCCGCCTTGCTCGTCTGTCTCATTGTCGCCTTCAGCTCTGTCTCGGCACGCGCCGACGATGTCGCAACGGGGCAGGGCGTGATTCGCGCCCAGGAGCAGGCGTTCGGCCGCGGCGATGCGGCAGCCGCCTATTCCTACGCCGCCCCGGCGGTCAGGGAGTTATTCCCCGCGCCCGATATCTTCATGTCCATGGTGCAAAACGGCTACGCGCCGGTTTACCGGCACAAGAGCTTTGAATTCGGTGACAGCAAGAGCGAGGGCAATTCGATTTCCCAGCGCGTTCACATCGTCGATGCCGATGGCGAAGCCTGGGAGGCGCTCTACACGCTCGAACAACAGGGCGACGGCAGCTACAAGATCACCGGCTGCTCGCTGCTGAAGGCAGGGCGAGAGGTTTAGGTTGCGAAACCCGGTCTCGTCCTGACCGCGTTCATCCGCGACCGGATCAGGAGCGTCAGAACGATGCCGATATTGAGCGCGTTCCACGCCACGCCGTTCGCGAACGCTGCGGCGTAGGAGCCGGTGGCATCGAAGATCATCCCGGACACCCAGCCGCCGAAGGACATGCCGAACACCGAGGCGAAGATCACGATGCCGACGCGCGTTGCGGCCTGGCTCGCCGGCATCGCCTCACGCACGATGATGGCGTAGCTCGGTACGATGCCGCCCTGGAACAGGCCGAACATCGCGGAGATCAGGTAGAGAGAGGCGAGGCTGTCGAAGAACAAATAGAACACCAGCGCAAAGCCTTGCGCCAATGCTCCGATCAGCAACGTGGGGATGCCGCCGATCTTGTCGGCAAGGAAGCCCGAGCCGATCCGGCTGACGATGCCACAGGCCATCATCAACGACAGCATCTCGGCGCCGCGTGCCACGCCGTAGCCGAGATCGCCGCAATAGGCGACGATATGCACCTGCGGCATCGCCATCGCCACGCAGCAGGAGATGCTGGCGATCGAGAGCAGCACCGTCAGCGTGTTGGTCGAAAGCTTGAGATCGACCCGCGGCGGCGGAGCATTGGCATGATTGCGCACCTTGTCGTCGCCCATCTGCGTGCGCAGGACCAGCACCAGGATGGTCATCAAGCTCACGCAGACGAGGCCGATGCCGATATGCGTGTAGCGCCAGCCGATCGTCTGCATGCCCCAATTCACCATCGGCGGCCACATCGTGCCGGCGACGTAGTTGCCGCTCGCAACGATGGTCACGGCAAGGCCGCGATAGCGCTCGAACCAGTGCGAGGCCTCAGCCATCAGGGGCGCGAAGGTTGCGGAGGTGCCGAGCCCGATCAGGAAATACGCCGCCACGAACTGCCAGAGCTGGGTCGACAGACCCGCGAGCACATTGGCGACGCCGAGGAAAGCGATGCTGATCGCCATCGCCCACACGATGCCGAAGCGATCCGTGATCTTGCCGGCGATCACGCCGCCAAGCCCGAAGCCGAACATCATGAGAGTGAACGCCAGCGACACCGCGCCGCGCGTGGCGGCGAATTCGGTCTGCACCGCGGGAATCATGACCACGATGGCCCACATGCCGACGCCGCCGATCGAGCCGATCAGAAGCGCAATGACGAGGCGCATCCAGGCCTGACGGGAATCAGGGCTGAATGTCTCAGGCGTTTGTCCTGAATGATTTGGTGCGTGCACGGGCGGACCATGGTCGCGGATCACCACAGGGTCAAGCATTGTGGCGCGATATTGGGCATGCACGGTGCACTGCGGTAAGAAGGAGCTTGGCGAACGCACGGCTGCCATTAATTTGCAATCAGCGCGTGGCATCAGAAGATGCAGACGAGCCATATGCATGGCGATTCCTCGCACGACCATGCGGGGCACATGCGCATCACCAGACCGCCGCGCAGGACGCGCCCGCTCCGCATCATCACCACGGTAAGGCTACGTCAGGACGAGCGCGCATCTGCGCGCGGACCTCTGGTCTTCAAACAGATCAGGGATGAATTGCCCGGGCTTGTCCGGACCAGCCCGGGGCATGACGATTTTCGTCCCTGACCTGCCGCGAAATACCCCGGTCCGGCCTCCTGCCGCACCCTCTGTTAACACTTTGCTAACCATACACCCGGCAAGAATTGCCGAGTGGAGTCGAGTGTCGTCAGCCGCGTAGAACGGGGAGTTCCCTGTGGACGCCAGTGCGGTGCCTCACTTTCGGAACGGCGGCCCTTCGGCCGCCGCGCAGACGTTTGGGGCGCGCGGACGGCAGTCGCGCGGAGAGGCAGCTACCATGGTCGATGTCACCGCGGGACAGGGCGCAGGCAGCACGAATGCCGGCTTCCCCACCCTTGCCGAGATCGGCAACATCCTCAGGCGCGGCGATATCGCGCTGGCGCTCGGCGTCCTCACCATCCTGGTGGTGCTGATCCTGCCGCTGCCCGCGATCGTGCTGGACCTGTTCCTGGCGATCTCGATCACGCTTTCGATCCTGATCCTGATGACGTCGCTGTTCATCCAGACGCCGCTGGAATTCTCCGCCTTCCCGACTGTCCTGCTGATCTCGACCATGTTGCGGCTGTCGCTCAACATGGCCTCGACCCGCCTGATCCTGTCGCACGGGCATGAGGGCACGGACGCGGCCGGTCACGTCATCGAGGCCTTCGGCAGCTTCGTGATGGGCGGCAATTTCGTCATCGGCATCATCGTGTTCGCCATCCTGATCATCGTCAACTTCGTCGTCATCACCAAGGGTTCGGGCCGTATCGCCGAAGTCGCGGCCCGCTTCCACCTTGACGCCATGCCCGGCAAGCAGATGGCGATCGACGCCGATCTCTCCGCCGGCCTGATCGACGAGAAGGTCGCCAAGGAGCGGCGCAAGGAACTGGAGGACGAGAGCGGCTTCTTCGGTGCCATGGACGGCGCCTCCAAGTTCGTCCGCGGCGATGCCATCGCCGGCCTCTTGATCGTCTTCATCAACGTCGTCGGCGGCATGATCATCGGCGTGGCGCAGCAGGGCCTCTCCTTTGCCGACGCCGGCCGCAGCTACACGCTGCTGACCGTCGGTGACGGCCTCGTCACCCAGGTGCCGGCGCTGATCGTTTCGACCGCTGCGGGCCTGCT
Source organism: Bradyrhizobium sp. LM2.9 (assembly GCF_054056555.1). Lineage (NCBI taxonomy): Bacteria > Pseudomonadati > Pseudomonadota > Alphaproteobacteria > Hyphomicrobiales > Nitrobacteraceae > Bradyrhizobium > Bradyrhizobium sp. LM2.9. The sequence goes on along the minus strand of NZ_JBSRYJ010000002.1, from coordinate 7,606,982 downwards.
CGTCTCCAAGGCCGGCGTTTCCGGCGCCGCCGACAAGGCGCTGATGAAGCAGTTCTCCGGCTATCCGCAGGCGCTCGCGATGTCCTCGGCGGTCATGCTGGTGCTGGCCGCGCTGCCGGGCATTCCGACCATCCCCTTCCTGGCGCTCGGCGCCGGCGCCGGCGCACTTGCCTGGAACGCGCGCAACCGCAAGCGGGCGACCGCCAAGGCCGACGAAGCCGCCAAAGCTGCGCCCGCGCCGGGAACGCCGGGCGCATCGGGCTCCGCTGCGGCGGAGGAGCCGATCTCCTCGGCGTTGAAGATCGACGACCTCAAGATCGAGCTCGGCTATGCCCTGCTGCCGCTCGTCAACGGCCCCGACGGCACCGACCGCCTCACCGAGCAGATCAAGGCGCTGCGCCGCTCGCTCGCGATCGAGATGGGCTTTGTGATGCCGGCCGTGCGCATCCTCGACAACGTCCAGCTCGAAGCCAACACCTACATCATCAAGATCAAGGAGGTCGACGCCGGCACCGGCAAGATCTGGCCAAACCAGTTCATGGTCATGGATCCCGGCGGCAGCCAGGTGCAGGTGCCCGGCATCCACACCACCGAGCCGACCTTCGGCCTGCCCGCGACCTGGGTCGATGCCAGCCTCAAGGAGGAGGCCTCGCTCAAGGGCTACACTGTCGTCGACGCCGCGACCGTGCTCTCGACCCATCTCACCGAGTTGCTCAAAGCCAACATGTCGGACCTGCTCTCTTATGGCGAGGTGCAGAAGCTGCTCAAGGAGCTGCCGAAGGAGCAGGGCGAGCTGGTCAAGGATATCGTGCCGGGACAGGTCACGGTCTCCGGCATCCAGCGCGTGCTGCAGCTGCTGCTCGCCGAGCGCATCTCGATCCGCGACCTCTCGACCATCCTCGAAGGCATCGCCGACTCGCTCGCCTTCTCGCGCAATCCCGCCACCATGGTCGAACACGTCCGCGCCCGTCTGGCACGGCAGATCTGTGCGCAGAACACCTCCTACAACGGCTACCTGCCGCTGATTGCGCTGTCGGCCCGTTGGGAGCAAGCCTTTGCCGAATCCATTATCGGCCAAGGCGAAGAGCGCAGCCTCGCGATGCAGCCCTCAAAGCTGTCGGAGTTCATGACCGGCGTGCGCGAGGCCTTCGAGCGGGCCGCGCGCGAAGGCGAGGCCCCGGTGCTGGTTACCTCTGCGGCAATTCGTCCCTTCGTGCGCTCCCTGGTCGAGCGGTTCCGTGCCCAGACGACGGTGCTGTCGCAGGCCGAAATCCACCCCCGGGCGAGGTTGAAAACAGTCGGAAGCATCTGATTTGCCTTAAGAAGCCGTGTGTTTTTTGGCCACAGGCAAATGGTTTTTTAGTTTCGGGCGCCTTGTCGACGAACGGCTGGCAAGGCACCGGACAGATACATTACCGCTTTGAAATAATTGCGAAATCGCACGAACAAGGGCCGTTTTTGATCGCGGTTCTTCACGTCTTGTCACGCTCTTGTGATCGCCTCTTGGGAACGAATCCGCCCAATACTAGGTTGTTGGGCACCGGGAGTATGAACCTGTCCAAACAAGCGGGCGACTACTTCGGGTAGATGGCGGCAGGAGCCTTCCATGAACCACTCGATTTACAGCGCAGATCGGTCGACCCACCTCAAGATCGTGGTCGTTGCGCTTGTCGCCGGCATCGTGGTGGCGGGTCTCGGCATCACGGCGCGTACGAGTTCAGACGAAGGCCTGACCCAGACCGCGCGCGTCATGAAGGCCGGCAAGCCGGTCGCTATCACCAGCTCGAACGTTTCGCTCGTTCGCTAAGGAGATTTGAGTTTCAGGAATTCACGCGGCTCTTTATCAGCCCCCCAAAGTCGCCACGTGGATATGTAGACGACCCCAACCCCAAGTCGACTACAGAAAGCGCCCGCCCCCCACGGGCGCTTTCTCATGTCTGGAGGTACCTCCGTCGCGTGACTGAATTCATCTCTCCTGTCCCGGACGCGCTGCAGCGTTCTTACGCTGCTGCGCAGAGCCGGGACCCAGAAGGCCACGCAAACCGCAAATGCATGGGCCCCGGCTCTGCAGCGCATCACTTCGTGCTGCGCAGCGTCCGGGGCACGAGACCTCTCTTCAGTAGACACACCTTCGCCCTCTCGCGGCGCATTTCGCCCGAGCTTTGCTTCATCGCCTTGCCCTCGATTGAGGGCGCAGGGAAGACCGGGTGCCGGCTGGCACCCGCGGTCCACTGTGCGAAGTTGTCGTAAGAAAATTGCACAGCGGCATACAGGTGAAGCCAAACAACCGGCCTTCCCTGCGCAGCGGTTTTACGGCTTATGCCGTGCTCTCCTCGGGGAGCGATGCACTATTGCCCCCGTCGCCTTGCGGATGGCTGATGTGCGGACCCGGTTGGGCCGCCACATCACCGCAAGACTTGGCGCACAGACCCCGGGCGCCAGGACCACACGATTTTGCCGTACGCCGATCACACCGGTCGTGTGCGCGAGGCCTTCGCTCACGGTTGCCCGCCCTGCGAAGCCGTTCGCACCGATGTTATCAGCGTCCGCCGCCGTCCGGCCCGCGTTCGTGACGATCGCGATACGCCCCTCTTCCTTGGGCCGGAGTGAGGCGAGATATGCGCCGTTTCCGAATTTCGGTAAAGTGGAATATTATCGGCGATGGTGTTGACCCACCGCTGGCGTGTTTTGCCCGTCGCGCAACGCAAGGGCTTGTAGATGCAGTAACGGGCTGGCCATGACGGAGGTGCCCGGCCGTCGTTCGCTGACCCGCCACCGATCAGATACTACCGCGCCCCATAGGTCGGCGGCGGCGCCTGCACGGTTGGCGCTGCCGCAGCGAAGAGCTCGTCCTTGCGCCCGGTGAGCGGCGGATAGATGCGCTTGCGGTTGATGGTCTGTTTGGTTGCCTTCGCGGCCGCGCCTGTGCTGCGCACCTCTCGGTCCCACCCCTCGGTATAGAGCGCGCCCCAGCCGCCGAGATCGAGCACGGTCACGTACCAGTCGATGCGCAGCGGCAGCATCGGCAGGCCTGCGAGATCGGCGACGACATTGTGGCCGGCAAAGCGGCCCATGGGGCGGGCGAACTGGCAGGACATCACGGTCGGATGCAAGCCATCGACCACGCTCGAGGCGACGTCGCCGGCGGCGAACACACCGCCGACATCCGCAACCCGCAACAGGGGATCGACGAGAAGGCGCCCGAGGCGATCGCGTGCGTCCGGAAAGCTCGCCGCCAGGGGGCTCGCGCGCATCCCGGCACACCAGATCACCGTCCGCGTCGGAATGAACTCGCCCGAGTTCAGGCGCAGGCCGGCGGCCTCGACGGATACGACGCGGACGCCGAGCCGTGTCTCGACGTCGAGCGAGGCCAACGCCGTCTCGATCACGGGACGCGCGTGCGCGCCGATGGTGGCGCCCACCGCCGGATTGGGATCGACGAGGATGATACGGCGGCTGCCGGTGATGCCGGCGCGCGCCAGCCTGTCGGGCATCTCGGCCGCGACCTCGATGCCGGTGAAGCCGGCGCCGACCACGACGACCGTCGAGCGCCCCGGCGAAGGCGCGCTGCGTCCGAGCGAAGTGAGATGATCCTCGAGGCGGAGCGCCGCAGGATAGGTGTCGACATCGAAAGCATGCTCGACAAGGCCGGGAATGGCGGGACGCATCACTTCGCTGCCGAGCGCCAGCACCAGCCGGTCGTAAGCCAGCGTCTCGTCGCCGCTACCCGTGACCAGCGAAATCTCGCGCCGGGCCGGATCGATGGCTTCGACCTCGCCGATCCCGTGACGGACGCCGATCGGATCGAGCAGTTGCGATAGCGGAAGCGCGACCTCGCTGAGGTCGGCCTCGTAATTGCGAACGCGGATGTTGTGATAGGGATTGCGATCGACGACACAGATCTCGATGTCACGACCGGCCGCACCGATCTCGTCGCGCTTGCGTGCGGCACCGATGGCCGCCCACAGACCTGCAAACCCGGCGCCGAGCACGACAATACGCGCCATGTCCGTTGACTGCATTCCCAAGAGAGCGCCGACGAAGCGACGAACGATCAAGCCGTCTGACCATTCAGACAGGTATAGCTCATCCGGCCGGGCGGACCAACTGCGGTGGCACCGGCGCGCAGCACAAATTCTCAGCGCGGCTCAGGCCTCGCGCAGTTCCGACGGCGTCGCGCCAAAGCGCTTGCGGAAGGCACGGTTGAAATAGGACAGATCGGAGAAGCCTGATGAGTGCGCGATGTCGCTGATCTTGCGGGCCCTGGCGCGAGGATCGCCGAGCAGCTTGCGCGCTTGCAGCAGGCGCTGCTCCAGCACGAATTCGGTAAAGGTCGTTCCGGCCTGCTCGAACAGGCGCTGTGCCTGGCGCGGGCTCAGGCCGGAGCGCGTGGCGATCTCGGACAGGCAGAGATCGTTGCGGCCAAGCGCAGCCATCACGTCGGCGCGCATGAGATCGAGGCGGGCCGCCGCCTGCCCGCGGCCGCGCGCGAGACTTGCATGTTCGGCGTCGGTGCCGAGCAGGAGGCCGACGAGATCGACCATGTGCTGCGCGGTGAGGCGCTGGCCGACGGCATCGAGATGCGGCGCCTGATGGGCGGCAAGGGAATGGTAGCGGAAGATCGTCTCGGCGACCGCGCCGTCCGAGAGCACTTGCGACAGCTTGTCCTCGGCGCGCGGATTGATCTCGAGCAGCGCGCGACGCGGCATGCGGATGGTGGTGAAGCGATCTTCGTCGGTATGGCCGACGGTGCCGGTGATGCCCATGTCGACGAGCACCATCTGCGCGGGCGCAAGCTCCACGGCATGGCCGTTCTGCCCGACGCGGACGAGGCCCGCATGGCCCGCGATCAGGACGAGATCGTCGCTGCCGTCGGCAAGGTGGCTCTGGGTGCGTGAATATTGCGCGGAGGCACCTTCGGGAATGGCGAGCGCGATATTATCGACCACGCTGACCTGGAGCCGGCAATCGATGCTGTCGCCCCGGCTCGGCCCGATATCCAGGCCGCAGCAACCGAAGGTCCGCTCGTGCCAATGCTCGAAGGCCGGGCCGTGTGGCAGCCCTGCATATTGGTGAACGAAGATGCCCGACGTTTTCGCTGCATCCATCTGATTTCTCGCCCCTCTCCGGCACCATGATCGGCGGCGCCGACTGCAAATTCCGGGCATTTGACGCGGCGAAATGCGCAGAGGTTCAAATCGAGGGCGGATTCGGCGGGACTTGTCGGGATGCGACGGCGGGACGGACCGTGGCGACAGCGCGCGTCTACTTCTTCGCGGGCGCCTGCGGCTGGGACGGCGGCACGGTCTCGATCAGCTTGCCGGAAAATACCGGCGCCGAGGTCGGCTGCCCGTTGGGCGAGCCGCCCGTCTGCTCGACAGTGACGGCGTAGGTCGCGCCGTTGACGACGTCGGCATCGTACGAACCGAGCACCGGTCGTGCGGTGAAATCGCCTGCGCCGATCACGCCCAGCGAGCGCGGGCCCGGCAGCCTGTCGGAGATCAGCCAGAGCTCGAAACTCTTGCCGGGCTCCGGCGTCGCGCCGACCTTGCGCACGGTAAAATTCCTGGACGCACCGTCGATGGTGAGGATGAAGGCGGGACCGCCGCCCTGGCCCTGCAACAGCGCGACGTATTGCGACGAAGGCGGAAGCGACGCCGGTGTCTTCACCTCGACCGTCTGGATGCGCACGGGCGGACGCAAGCCGCCCGGCAGCGCCTCGGGCCGGAATATCTGAAGCGACAGCGTCACGAGCAGCGCGGCCGCGAGTGCACCGACGGCGGATGCGATGGTGCGCCAGCGCTTCACACGGCCCTCGAGCCGGATCACATTGCTGTTGTCGGCGACCGGCGCCGGCGGCACACGCGCGACCTGCGGGTCTGGCGCATGGACCTGCGGCATGAATATCGGCACGACGTCGGGAATCGCATCGCGCTCGGAGCGCGCCGTTTCGCCCTGCTCCGCTTCGGGAGGCTGCGGCCCCGGTTGTTGCATATCCTGCGACGGCAGCTCCGGAGGCACGGTGTCGAGCGAGGAAAATTCCGGCACAGGTGGTGGTAGCGGCGGCGCGACGTCCTGCAACGCCGGCGGCTCCTGCGCAAAGTCCGTCCGCGCGAGCTCGGACCTGATGTTCTCCCACACGATCGGACGCGGCTCGATCGAGCCGACCATCTGGTTGAGCACGCCGATCCGGTACGCCCACGCCTGCACGATCTCGGCGAACGCCTTGTCCACCGCCATCATGGTCTCGACCTGCGCGCGCTCGTCGGCGTCGAGCGTACCGAGCGCATATTCCGCGGCGAGCGCGATATGGTCCTCCGTATAGGCCATCACTTGCGGTCCAGACCCACCCTCACAGTATGAGCTCTCATAGCCCAAGCCCTCATAGCCCAAGCCTCATAGTCCAAGCCCTCATAGTCCAAGACATGCGCGAATATCCAACATGCTGCGGCGGAGCCACGTCTTCACCGTGTTGACGGGCACCGCGAATTTCTCCGCCAATTGCTCGCGGCTCCAGCCGTTGTAATAGGCGAGAAGCACGAGCCTCTGACGGTCCGGCTCGAGCCGGCCGATACATTCCAGGAGCCGCTTCAATTCCTCGGTCATCTCCCTCCGCGCCAGCGGATCGGGGCTGTCGCCTGCGACTTCCATCGCCTGCGGCTCTTCCTCGATGGAGACTTCCGTCTTCTTGCGCACGATGTCGATGGCGCGGTTGCGCGCGATCGACGCCATCCACGTAATCGGCGACGACAGAGCGGGATTGAACTGGCCGGCGCTGTTCCAGATCTTGACGTAGGTCTCCTGAATGACCTCCTCTGCGATATCCTGTCGGCGTAAGATACGGAGCACGACGCCAAAGAGTTTCGCGCGCGTGGCGACGTAGAGGCGTTCGAACGCGGCCTGATCGCCCTGCGCTACCGCCCCAATCAGCCCGACCAGCTCTGCTGGCGTCAGCATTCGGCCCCCCAATGCGCGGCCCGTCGCGTTCCGCGCAGGCTCTGGCACTCCGCCACCATAGCGCGCGACAAAGCCGACCACCAAGGGGGCGCGTCGCCGCGCTGTGGACAGCACATGCGAAAACCCGGCCCTTGCGGGTCCGGGTTCTGCAAAATTCTCGCAGGTCTGGCGGCTAGCGCCTCAGGCAACGGCGCCCATGCGGGCACGCATCAGGCCGATGCTGTCGAGGTCGGCCTGCTCGCGGGCGTTTTCCTCGGCGCGTTCGCGGGCCTGGTCCCGCTCGTCAAGGAGCTCGACCTTCTTCAGTTCCTCAAAGGCTTCGGCCAGCGCGGCCTTGGCTTCGTCGAGCTGGCCCTTCAGCTCGTCGGCCGAACGGGTCAGGTTCTCGCGGCGCTGGATCGCCGCCTTGGCATAGGTCGGATAGGCGAAGTGCGAGGGATCGTTGATCCCGGCACGCTCCTGCTCGGTCGAGATCTCGCGTTCGAGATCGGTCGACATCCGCTGGAAGTCGGCAATCATGGTCTCGATCTGGGTGACCCGGCGGCGCTTCTCGTCGACCTGAAATTTCTTCAGGCGAATGAGGGTATCACGTGACTTCATCGACTCGTACTCCCCAGAAGTCCCTAGCTGCACGTGGGACAACACCGGTCTCCCCACGGGCCCGACTGGGGCCAAGACCGGCTCTGCTACTCTGTGGGATGGGATGATGACGGGACAAAGTTAGCGTTCCGTTTCCAAATTGCCGAGGATTAGCGCCAACTGGCGGTAGCCGTCCGCCAGTGATGCATTTTCGTCCTTGCGCTGGCGCAGGAAGGCCTCCAGCGGCTCGTGCAGGCGGATCGCCTCGTCGACCTCGGGGCTGGAGCCGGCGCGGTACGCGCCCAGCCGGATCAATTCCTCCATGTCGGCATAGGTCGCCATCACCTGGCGCGCCCGCTGGATGGTCGGCCAGAATTGCGGGTCGGCCGATTTCGGCATGGTGCGGGAGACGGATTTGAGGATGTTGATGGCGGGGTAGCGGCCGCGCTCGGCGATTGAGCGCTGCATCACGATGTGGCCGTCGAGGATGCCGCGGACGGCATCCGCGATCGGCTCGTTATGGTCGTCGCCGTCGACCAGCACGGTGAAGATCGCGGTGATGGCGCCCTCGCCCAGGCCCGGTCCGGCGCGCTCCAGAAGCTTCGGCAGCTCGGTGAACACGGTCGGCGTGTAGCCCTTGGCGGTCGGCGGTTCGCCGGCGGACAGACCGATCTCGCGCTGAGCCATGGCAAAGCGCGTCACCGAATCCATCAGGCACAGGACGTCCTGCTCCTCGTCGCGAAAATATTCGGCGACCGCGAGCGTGAGATACGCGGCCTGGCGACGCATCAGCGCCGGCTCGTCGGAGGTCGCGACCACGACGACGGAGCGCGCCAAGCCCTCCTCTCCGAGGTCGTCCTGCAAGAACTCCTGCACCTCGCGGCCACGTTCGCCGATCAGTCCGATGACGCTGACCGCGGCATCGACATTGCGCGCGAGCATCGACAGCAGCACCGATTTGCCGACGCCGGAACCTGCGAAGATGCCCATGCGCTGGCCGCGGCAACAGGTGAGAAAGGTGTTCATCGCGCGCACGCCGAGATCGAGCGGCGCGCCGACGCGCTTGCGCGAGTGCGCCGGCGGCGGCGAATTGCGGTACGGCATTGGCGCCGGGCCCTGCGGCAGCGGCCCCTTGCCGTCGATCGGCTCGCCCAGTGCATTGACGACGCGGCCGAGCCAGGCCGCGCAAGGCCGCACCTGATTTGCGGAATTGGCGATGACGGCCTTGCAGCCGCGCCGCACGCCGTCGAGGCCGGCGAACGGCATCACGACGGCATTGTTGCCGGAGAAGCCGATCACCTCGCAGGGGATGGAACGGTTGCCGCCGGTCTCGATCACGAGCCGCGCGCCGACCGACATCGCGTGGATCGGGCCGGCCACCTCGACCATCAGGCCGCGCACGCCGACCACACGGCCATAAATATTGACGCCGTCGATATCGCCGATCTGTTCGGCCAGCGCCTTCATTCGGCAAGAGCTTTCATTAAGAGAGTGCCTTCATAAGAGGGCCTTGATGGGGTGATCGCCTGCGTGATCCCGGGGGTGTTCGTGGCGAAAACCTTAAATTTCGCCATATTTCTGAACGGCGCTTAACTTCGTGTTTACCCGCATCGTTAATCATTGCGTCACTGTCTTTGTGACTGAGCGTGACTCCCCTTCAGAAGAAGGTTGAGTCGCGGGAGTCGGTTAGGCCCGTCTCTTAAAGTGGAACTTGAACGCAACCGGATAACGAAAGCTGCTTCGCGCACAAGACCTTAGGGCGATTCGACCAAAATTGCATCTACAGGGCTTGCGTTCCAGAATCAGAATTTGTTAACCATCTGTTGTCAGGATCCGAATCAGTTGTTCAAAGGCGTTTTGTTGTGTGCCGCGAATGCGGCCGACCTGACGCCCAGGAGCGGCGACTATGGGGAACTGGCATGCGCGTTTTGCTGATTGAAGATGACAGCGCCGTCGCGCAGTCGATCGAGCTGATGCTGAAGTCTGAGAGCTTCAACGTCTACACGACCGATTTGGGGGAAGAAGGCGTCGATCTCGGTAAATTATACGATTACGACATTATCCTTCTCGACCTCAACCTGCCCGACATGTCCGGCTACGACGTGCTCAAGCAGCTCCGGGTCTCCAAGATCAAGACACCAATTCTGATTCTCTCCGGCCTCGCCGGCATCGAGGACAAGGTCAAGGGTCTCGGCGTCGGCGCCGACGACTACATGACCAAGCCCTTCCACAAGGACGAGCTGGTTGCCCGCATCCACGCGATCGTGCGCCGTTCCAAGGGCCACGCCCAGTCGGTCATCCAGACCGGCGACCTCGTCGTCAACCTCGACACCAAGACTGTCGAAGTCGGCGGCCAGCGCGTGCATCTGACCGGTAAGGAATACCAGATGCTGGAGCTGCTCTCGCTCCGCAAGGGTACGACCCTCACCAAGGAAATGTTCCTCAACCACCTCTACGGCGGCATGGACGAGCCGGAGCTGAAGATCATCGACGTCTTCATCTGCAAGCTCCGCAAGAAGCTCGCGAATGCCTCGGAAGGCCGCAACTTCATCGAGACCGTGTGGGGCCGCGGCTACGTGCTGCGCGAGCCGCACGAGGTCGAAGAGCGCATTCCCGCCTGATCAGTTTACGTCGCAAGCCCCAGGGGCTTGCTCCTCCCAGCCTGGACCCCGCCGCAAATGGCGGGGTTTTTGTTTTTTGAGGACACGAACGCGGCCTCATCGTCCGCCCGCCATTGAACCGCTATCCTTCCCCCGCCGACGAATGGTCGCTGCACGATGGGGGAACGATGATCCTGCAATCACTGGCCGGCTTGCCCGCCTTCCTGGTCTATTTCTGCACTGGGCTGGTCGCGATCGTGGCGTATCTGTTCGTCTACACCCGCATCACGGCGCACAACGAATTCCAGCTGATCCGCGACAACGATCCGGCTGCCGCGATCGCGCTCGGCCTCAGCCTGCTGGGCTTCGTGGCGCCGCTGGTTAGCGCCATCGCGCATTCGGCCAATGTGCTGGACTGCCTGATCTGGGCGATGATCGGGCTGATCGTTCAGATCGTCGTGTTCTTTCTGGTGAAGGTGCCGGTGCCGAACCTGTCGGCGCGGATCGCCGCCGGCGAACTCGCGCCCGCGATCTGGCTCGGGCTGTCGTCGCTCGCCGCGGGCCTGCTCAACGCCGCCTGCATGATCTACTGACATGGCCGACAAGCCCTCCAAAAAGGAGTTCGGCAAACGCCGGCCGGCGGCGGGACCGCCGCCTCCGCAACAGCCGGGGAAGCGCTCCGGCCATGTCGCGCTGCTGGTGATGGGCACGATCGCGGTCGGCGCCGCCGCCTACACGCTGATACCGCGGCAGAATTGCGAGCCCTCTGCTCCCGGGGCGACAGTCCCCGGAGCCGCGCCGGTGCAGGCAAGCGCCGCGTGCAGCAGCAGAAGCGGTTCGTCAGGCGGCGGCTCGCGCTGGTCGTCGCGATCGAGTTTCTTCAGCAGCGACTCCTCGAGCCATTCCTCGTCGGGAACGTCGTCCGATTCAGGCTCCGGCGGCGTGAGCCGCGGCGGCTTCGGCTCGTTTGGTCACGGCTTTTCGGGTGGCGGCTGATCCATGCGACGCATCGTCTGCCCCGAGCGCGACGACTGGCGGCAGACTGCCGAACAATACGGCTTCGCCTTCCACACCATCGACGGCGAGCGCTATTGGGACGAGCGCGCCTACTACGCCTTCACGCTCGACGAGATCGAGCGCGGCATCGAGACGCCGACCGGCGAGATCGACGCGATGTGCCTGGAGCTTGCCGGCCGCGTGATCGGCGACGAGCGCCATCTGCAGCGCTTGAAGATACCGGACGCGTTCTGGAGCTTGATCGCCGAAAGCTGGGCACGAGACGACCGCAGCCTCTATGGCCGGCTCGATCTGAAATTCGACGGCAAGGGGCCGGCAAAGCTGCTCGAATACAACGCGGATACGCCGACCTCGATTTTCGAAGCCGCGGTGTTTCAATGGACCTGGCTCGAACAGGCGATCGATCGCCAAATCATCCCGTCACGCGCTGACCAGTTCAACTCCATCCACGAGCGGCTGATCGAAGCGTGGAAGCAGATTGCCGCAGGCCGCCATGTCCATCTCACCGGCACCACAGGCAATGACGAGGACGCCGGCACGCTCGCCTATCTCGAAGACACGGCGCGCCAGGCGGGACTGACGACCACACTGCTCGACATCGAGGCGATCGGCTGGCGCGACCAGGCCGGCGGCTTCGTCGATATCGACGGCCGCGACATAGCGCTCGCCTTCAAGCTCTATCCCTGGGAATGGATGTTCCACGACGCCTTCGGCGCGAAGCTCAAGGACGCAACGACGCGCTGGATCGAACCGCCGTGGAAGGCGGTGCTCTCCAACAAGGGCATCCTGCCGCTGCTCTGGGAGATGTTTCCGAACCATCCCCATCTGCTGCCGGCCTTCTTCGAGGACGATCCGCGGGCGGCCGAGCTCGGAAGCTCCTATGTGCGCAAGCCGCTGCTGTCGCGCGAAGGCGCCAATGTCACGCTGGTGTCTGGCGGCATGCCGCTCGACGAGCAGGCCGGCCCTTACGGCGCCGAAGGATTTGTGCGGCAGGCATTGTCACCGCTGCCGAATTTTTCAGGCTTCTATCCGGTGGTGGGAAGCTGGCTGGTGAATCACGAACCCTGCGGCCTGTCGATCCGCGAGGATGAAAGCCCGATCACCGGCAACGGCTCGCGGTTTCTGCCGCATGCGATTTTGTGAGTTACGCTCTTCCCCCTCACCTTGTGGGGACAAGGAAGACAGTTTACCGCGCCGCGGCGACCTTCAACGACGGCGGCATCAATCCGCCCATCGGGCGGCCGGAGCGCGTCGGGTTGAGCTGATAGAGACCGCGGCGGTCGGCGATCGGGCGGAACGCGTCGGTGATGCCGACGACGGATTCGGCGGCGCCAAGCAGCAGCGTACCGTCGACTTCCAGTCCCTTCGTCATGCGCTCGAAGATCACCGCCTTGGTGTCCTGGTCGAAATAGATCAGCACGTTGCGGCAGAAGATTACGTCGAACGTGCCGAGATGGGAGAAGTCCTGCAACAGATTGAGCTGGCGGAACTGCACCATCGCGCGAATGTCGGCATTGAGCTGCCAGATGTCGCCCGATTGCGTGAAGTATTTCATCAGGTGCTGGATCGGCAGGCCGCGCTGCACCTCGAACTGGCTGTAGACGCCGGCCTTGGATTTCTCCAGCACCTCCTGCGACAGATCGGTGGCGACGATCTCGATGCGCCAGCCGGCGAAGGCTGCGCCCATCTCCTTTACGCACATCGCGATCGAATAGGGCTCCTGCCCCGTCGACGACGCCGCCGACCAGATACGCAGCGATCTGCGCGCCGCGCGCGCCCGAAGCAGACCCGGCAGGATGGTTTCGCGTAAGTGGTCGAATGGAATTTTGTCGCGGTAGAAGAAAGTCTCGTTGGTGGTCATCGCTTCGACCACGTCGGTCGCAAGCCGCCCGTCGCCGTTCCTGATCTTCAGCACGAGATCGGGAATGCCGGGAAGACTAGCCTTGCGGGCCAGCGGCAGCAGACGGCTCTCAACCAGATACTGCTTGTCCGGGGAGAGATCGAGGCCGGAGCGCTCTTTCAGGAACTTGCGCAGATAGTCGTAGTCGACCGGCGTCACGAGCGGTCTCCTGCGAACAGGCGATTGACCCGGGCGCCGATCTGGTTGAGCGGCAGGATCGCCGCGCAGATGCCGGCATGGGCCGCCGCGCCCGGCATGCCCCAGACCACGCTCGTGGCTTCGTCCTGCGCGATGACGCTGCCGCCGGCGGCAACGATGTCCTTGCCGCCGCGCATGCCGTCCGAGCCCATGCCCGTCAGGATCACGGAGAGGATGGCGCCATGCCAGATGTCGATGGCGGAGGTGAACAGCGGGTCGACCGCGGGCTTGCAGAAATTGACGGCGGGGCCGTCGTCGAGCGCGATCGCCACGTCGGCGCCGCTGCGCACGACGCGCATGTGCTTGCCGCCCGGCGCAAGGTAGATGCGGCCCGGCTTTACCGGCTCGCCATCGACCGCCTCGGCCGCTGGCTTGCGGCTCGTGCGTGCCAGATGCTCGGCAAGGATGGTCGTGAAGGTCGGCGGCATGTGCTGGGTGATCAGCACCGGGAAGCGGTCGATCACCGGACCGAGCTCGGTGACAAGCGCCATCAGCGCCTGAGGACCGCCGGTCGACGAGCCGATCAGCAGCACCTTCGGCGCCTGGGTCGAGAACGGACGCGTGGTCAGCGGCCCCGACGACAGGGCATGTATGGCCGGAGCCGGTGAGGGCGTAACAGGCCGCGCGACAGCCGGTCCACGTGCGACTGATGCCGGGCTTGCGGGCGCCAGCGGCGGGCTCGCAACGGCGGGCTTCCGGCGCAGACGTGCGCCGAGGTGGCGGATCTTCTGGATCAGGTCGTGGTGGAAGATGTCCGCAGCCGACGCCTCGCGCGTCGATTCCGGCTTCGGAATGTAGTCGGCCGCGCCGAGCGACAGCGCCTTGAAGCTGATCTCCGCGTTACGGCGGGTCAGCGTCGAGGCCATGATGATGACGAGATCGCGCTTCTTCGCCAGCAATTGCGGCAGCGCCGAGATGCCGTCCAGCTCGGGCATTTCGATGTCGAGCACGGCAACATCAGGGTTGATGCGTTCGATCTGGTTGACCGCCTCGAGCCCGGTGCGCAGCGAGGCCGCGACCTCCATGTCGTGCTCGGCACCGATCCAGCGCGAGATCAGACCGCGGATGACGACGGAGTCGTCGACGATCATCACCCGCAACGGGCCGGCTTTGCGCGACGAACCCGTGGTCGAATTACCTGCGAACGCAACGCTCATTACTCACCAACTCGGACTGAAACGGTTCAGTTGAAAACAAACGCCGAAGGATCCGTTCAGCCTCCGGGCGGTCGCTCAGATAAGCCCGACTTCCTGGAATTTCGCCGTCACGATGTCTTTGTCGAACGGCTTCATGATATACTCGTTGGCGCCGGCGTGCAGTGCGCGCGCCGATGTGCGCGACGTCGTTCTCGGTGGTGCAGAACACGACCTTGGGCTGGTCGCCACCGGGCATGCGCCTGAGATGGCCGAGGAACTCGTAGCCGTCCATCACCGGCATGTTCCAGTCGAGCAGCACTGCGTCGGGCAGGCCGCGCTTGCAGGCTTCCAGCGCTTTCTCACCATCTTCCGCTTCGAGGATCTGGAAGTCGAGACCCTCCAGGATCCGGCGCGCAACCTTGCGGATGACGCTGGAATCATCAACGACGAGACAAGTTCGCATGTGAACCTCTGCTTCTCCCCCTTTGCGGGGGCACTTCCAATTGCAGGTACGTCGGCGGTAGTGCCGCCGTATCAGGCCGCCATCATCTCGGGCGCGAGCTCGAGGACGCGATCGACGTCGAGGACGACCATGAGCTGTCCGTCGAGGCGGTGGACGCCGCCGGCGAGCTTGGCCATGCGGGGATCGAGGTTGACGGGGTTTTCTTCCATGTTGTCTTCGGCAAGCCGCAGCACCTCGCCGATCTGGTCGATCAGCAGGCCGTAGGATTCGCCGCGCAGGTCGACGCCGACCGCCATCGGCGGCTTGCCGTCCTCGGGCCTGGGCAGGCCGAGCCGGGCGCGCATGTCGACCACGGTGACGATGCGGCCGCGCAGGTTCAATACGCCCGCGATCTCGCGCGAGGACAACGGAACGCGGGTGACGCGCTCGGGCATGAACACGTCCTGGACCCGGGAGATCGGCAGGCCGAACAGCTGGCCGCCGATCATCGCGGTGACGTATTCGACCATGGCGCCTTCGCCGGACTGGGTCTTCCTGGTCATGTGCGTATCTCCTGATCCATGCCGGTTTGTTGGAGCATGATCTCCGCGCAAACGCGTTCCGGGTTTGTCGCGAGGGAAAACCGCTTCACACTTTTCCGGATCATGCTCTTACGCCGCCGCCCGGCTCAGCTCGGAGGCGCCGGCGGCGCCCGCGGTCTGTTCCTTCAGCGCCGCGATCAGACCGGGACGGTCGAACTTGGCGACATAGTCGTGGAAGCCGGCCTGACGGCCGCGCTCGATCGCCGCCGGCGACACCAGCGCCGAGAGGCCGATGATCGGCATCGCGCCCAGATTGCTGTCGGAGCGGATAACTTCCGCGAACTCGAACCCGTTCATGTCGGGCATCTCGATGTCGGTCAGGACCACGTCGAAGGTCTGCGCGCGCAGCGCCGCGAGGCCCTCCTGCGCGGTCGGCGCGGTGCGGACCCGGTAGCCGGCGGCCTTGAGCACCGGAGCCAGCATGTTGCGGAAGAACGCGCTGTCGTCGACCAGCAGCACCGATTGCGAGTGCAGCGACGGCTTCATCTCCTTGCGGGTGAACCAGTCGGCGAACGCCATCGGCAGGAAGTGGCCGACGTCGATCACTTCGGTGGCCTGGCCCTTGATCACGGCCGAGCCGAGAATGCCCTGGCTGGAGCCGCCGACCTCGATGTTGAGCCGTTCCTCGACGATGTCGATGATCTCGTCGACGACGAGGCCCATGGAGCGGCCGTCGTCGGAGAACACCAGGATCGGCTGGGCGCCCTGGCTGGCAATGGTGACGCTCTCCATGGCAACCAGCGGCATCAGCTGCTCGCGGTACTGCACCATGTAGCGGCCGTTCGAGAACTCGATCTTGTCGGCGGGCAGCTCCTCCAGGCGCGTGACCAGCCCGAGCGGGACCGCCTTGGGCTGGGACGAGCCGGCGCGGAAGACCAGCAGCGAGGTGGTCTGCTCGCCCGTTCCGATGTGATGGGCCCCGTTCTCGTTGGCCATGTCATGGGCCGAGGCGCCGGCGGCGCCGAGCGCCTTGGCAATGCCGTTGGGGTCAATGATCATGATGACCGCGCCGTCGCCCAAAATGGTGTTGCCGGAGAACATGTCGATGTGACGCAGCTTCGTCGACATCGGCTTGACCACGATTTCTTCGGTGTGGAACACGCCGTCGACCACGATGCCGAAGGTCTGGCTGCCGACCTGGGTCACCACGATAAAACCGTTCTCGGGATCGGAGACGGCGCCGTCGTCGATCTTGAGCAGCTTCTTGAGGTGGATCAGCGGCAACAGCTTGTTGCGCAACCTGAGGACCGCGGTGTCCTTGATGCGCTCGATGCGGTGCTCGGAGTTGGCGCGGGCACGGACCAGTTCGACCACGGCGAGCTGCGGGATCGCAAAACGGTCGCCGGCGGCCTCCACGATCAGCGCGGAGACGATGGCCAAGGTCAGCGGGATCTTGATGGTGACGGAGGAGCCCTCGCCGGCCACCGACTTGATGTCGATGGTGCCGCCGATCTGGTCGATATTGGTGCGCACCACGTCCATGCCGACGCCGCGGCCCGACACCGAGGTGATGGCGGCCGCGGTCGAGAAGCCCGGGGCGAAGATGAACTTGTGGATCTGGGCTTCGCTCATCTTCTCGAGCTCGGCCTCGGTGGCCAGACCCGAGGAGATCGCCTTGGCCTTGATCCTGTCGGTGTTGAGCCCGCGGGCCGTTGTCGGCGATGCAGATGATGATGTGGCCGCCCTCGTGATAGGCGGACAGGCGGATGGTGCCCTGCTCGCCCTTGCCGCCGGCGAGACGCTCGGCCGGGGTCTCCAGGCCATGGTCGGCGGAGTTGCGCACCATGTGGGTGAGCGGGTCCTTGATCAGGTCGAGCACCTGGCGGTCGAGCTCGGTGTCGGCACCGTGCATCTCCAGCTCGATCTGCTTGCCGAGTTCGCCCGAGAGATCGCGGACGATGCGGGGCAGCTTCTGCCAGGCATTGCCGATCGGCTGCATGCGCGTCTTCATGACGCCTTCCTGCAGCTCGGCGGTGACGTTGGACAGCCGCTGCAACGGCACCTTGAACTCGGTGTCCTCGTTGCGACGGGAGATCTCCAGCAGCTGGTTGCGGGTCAGCACCAGCTCGGAGACCATGGTCATCAGATGCTCCAGCGTATCCACGTTGACGCGGATCGACTGGTTGGCGATGCGGTCGCCCTCGGAGGCCGTCTCGTCGGCCGCCGACTTCTTCGGGGCGGGCTTTGCCTTGGCGTCCTTGGCGTCCTTCGCCGCGCCCTTGGCAGCTTCCTTGGCCACAGGCGCCGGCGCCTCAGCGGCCGGCGCGGGCGCGGGCGCGGCCTTTACTTCAGCTTTGGCAACGGGCGCGGGGGC
The DNA here is from genome assembly GCF_054056555.1 of Bradyrhizobium sp. LM2.9. Taxonomy (NCBI): domain Bacteria; kingdom Pseudomonadati; phylum Pseudomonadota; class Alphaproteobacteria; order Hyphomicrobiales; family Nitrobacteraceae; genus Bradyrhizobium; species Bradyrhizobium sp. LM2.9. The sequence continues at coordinate 7,589,237 of NZ_JBSRYJ010000002.1, read as the reverse complement.
CGGGGCTTCGATCGCGGTCTCGCGGAAGGCGCGCTCGAGCTCGTCGAGCGACACTTCGCCCAGACGCAGCGGCCGCTCCAGGGTCTGGTCGGCCAGCGCACCGGAGGTCGGCGCGGCTTCAACGGCGACAGGTGCTTCCGGCACCAGCGGCGGCGCTTCGGCCACGGGAGCAGCAGCGACACCTGCGGACATCGCCGCCATGCCGTGCTCGACCATCGCTTCCAGCTTGTCGATCAGGTCGCGGTCGGTGCCCTCGGGCTCGGTTTCGGTCGCCTCGAGCCCGGCGAGGATTTCCTTGATGCGGTCGATCGAGGACAGGATCACCGTCACCGCCTGCCCGGTCACCGGCATGCCGTCACGGAATTTGCCCATCAGCGTCTCGCCGGCATGCGCCAGCGCTTCCAGGCGCGGCAATCCGAGGAAGCCGCAGGTGCCCTTGATGGTGTGGACCAGGCGGAAGATGTTATCCAGGATCTTGGCGTTGTTCGGCTCCTGCTCGAACTTCACCAGCTGATTGTCCACCGTGTCCAGGCTCTCGCCGGTTTCCGTCAAAAACTCCCGCAACAGATCATCCATGAAAACAGGCCTTCATACAGGGAGGGCGCGCACGTGACGTGATGCGCCATTTCGGAATGAGGCCAGCTTCACCGCAAAGCGTTTAATAATGGTTGAGTATGTGCAAAAGAACGGAACCAACAAAGAGATAAGGCGCTCCGGACAAGCCGAAGCGCCTCGTAAAGATTCGATTAACGTTTGAGAGCGGCTTCGTGCCTACGAAGCGATTATGGTGATGGCCTCGCCTTCGTGCGCAAGCCTCACGGTGAGCCCGCAAGCCTCTGCCAGCAGCCGCGTGTAATAAGGCTGGATCGCATGCGCATCCGCGGCCGGGCCGCGCTCGCCGCTCAGGAGCTCGGAGATGTTCTGCGGCAGGCGCGCATTATGTCCGGTCGCGGTGATGCGGAAGCTCATCGTCTCGCCCTCGCCGATCGGGTCGATCGTCAGCGTGCCGCCGCGCGGGATCGTGTGCTGCGAAACGACCAGCATGTTGAGTAGCAGCTTGACGCGATTCTTCGGCATCAGGATCCGCGGCAGATTCCAGGTGATCGAGCACTTGCCGTCCTCGATGTGGCCGCGCGCCATGGTCTGGGCATCGCCGAGATCGATCTGCGCGCCGGACGAGCCGGCCGCCCCGAAGGCGAGGCGGCAGAACTGGAGGCGGGCGGAGGCGGTTTTCGCGCTCTTGCGAATCAGGTCGAGCGCGAACTCGCGGTCGTCGGGCTTGGGGTTGTCGTCGAGCACTTCAAGCCCATTGACGATGGCGCCGACAGGGCTGATGAGATCGTGGCAAACCCGCGAGCACAGCAGCGCAGCGAGTTCGAGCGCATCTGGAGCGGTAGCGGTGGCGGGTGACGAAGCGTCAGACATAAAGGGTTCCTGGAATTGCACGGCGCGGACGCGGCGAATCACGCATGCTCGACGAATGCCGCGGGTTCTAACATTCGCAAGCCCGTGGCAGCTAGCTTGCGATCGGTTCGAAGCGGCCATAAAGCCGCGGCGAATCACTCGAGTAGGGATGGAATCGCCGATGAATGAGGCATGCAGGTGAAGCGGATCATCGACGGCGCGGCCGCCTCCCACCTGATGGAGCCGCTCACCGCCCTGGTGGTGAAGGCCGGCGAGGCCATCCTCGCGGTCAACCGCGCGGCGATGCGGGTCGACGGCAAGCAGGACGGCTCGCCCGTGACCGAGGCCGATCTTGCCGCCGACCGCATCATCGCGGACGGCCTGGCGCAGCTTGCGGGCGATATCCCGACGCTCTCGGAAGAGCGGACCCAGCTCGCCTCGCCGCCGTTCCACGACAGTTTCTTCCTGATCGACCCGCTCGACGGCACCAAGGAGTTCGTCGCCGGACGCGACGAGTTTACCGTCAACCTTGCCCTCGTGACATCAGGCGTGCCGCTGCTGGGCATCGTCAGCGCCCCGGCGCTGGGGCTGCTCTGGCGCGGCATCGTCGGCCGCGGCGCCGAGCGGGTGAGGTTTGGCGGCGCTACCATCGGCGCGGCCGAACCGATCCATACCCGCAAGCTGCCGACGCCGGGCGAGCCCTGGATCGCGGCGGTGAGCCGCTCGCACGGCGATCCCAAAAGCGAGGCATTCATCAATGGCCGGCCCAATGCCGTGCGAAAGACGGTCGGCTCGGCCGTGAAATTCGGCCGGATCGCGGAGGGCAGCGCCGACATCTATCCCCGCTTCGGGCCAACTTGTGAGTGGGACGTCGGGGCCGGCTGCGCGGTCGTGACCGCGGCCGGCGGCAGGGTGACCGACGGCAGGGGTGGCGAACTCCGCTTCGGCGAGCGGCACGATGGCGGCTTCATCATCCCGGCGTTCATCGCCTGGGGCGACCCGCAGGCGGTGGTTGCTACTGACTGAGCTTGTCCTGGAGGGCCGGCCAGCGCTTGCCCACCTCATGGAGGAAGCGCTCGGGATTGGCGGCGAAGGCGTCGCGATTGGATTCCCGGCTGAACAGATAAAGCCGCTGCGCCGCGATCACGAACAAGCGCGGATTGCCGGCGACGGTCACGCCGCGGGCGATATCGACCGGATCATAGCCGCCGAACTGCGGTCCGTAGATCTCGGGATGGGCCAGGAAAGAGGCCCGGTTGCCCTCGTTCCGGAACCGCCAGACAGCGTCCCAGAGGTTCGCTTCGAACTCCGCCGTGCCCTGCACGGCCGAGCCATCGACGAAATAGGCCACGGGGTCGAAGCCCTCGATCGCTACGCCGTTGAAACGATTGACGACGATCCGCTCGGTGGTGGCCGCCCGCGCCGGCAACCCCGGACAGATGATCCAGATGCCCGACAGCAGGCAGACCAGAAGGCCGATCAAGGCAATTCCGGGGCGCAAAGGGCTGGCTTCCTGCCGTTGTGCCGTCATAGTTGCTGCGGATAACATCCGAGTCGAGGGGACATTCGGCGCAACCTAGAGCCGCGCCTGTTGGCGTCAGGTTAAGGAAGCGACCGGTTTCGCTACCAGGGGTTCTTTTATGACTTTCGCATCACGCCTTGCTGCGTTCGCGCTTGCCGCGATGGTCGGCTTGATCGTGCCGGCCGCCGCCCAGCAGGCGGCGCCACCCAATTTGCCGCCGCCGCAGCGGACCCAGACGCCCAGCACCTATGGGCCGGACGAACTCGTGAACGCCGGCCATCGCTTCTTCGGCAACGTCTCGCGCGGTCTTGCCTCGATCATCGAGAAGGCGGTCAGCCAATGGGGCCTGCCCAACGGCTATATCCTCGGTGAGGAAGGCTCCGGCGCCTTCGTCGCCGGCCTGCGCTACGGCGAAGGCACGCTCTACACCAAGAACGCCGGCGATTTGCGCGTGTACTGGCAGGGCCCCTCGCTCGGCTTCGACTGGGGCGGCGACGGCGCACGCACCATGACGCTGGTCTATAATCTGCCCGCCACCAATGCGATCTATCAGCGCTTCGCCGGCCTCGACGGCTCGGCCTACATCATCGGCGGCTTCGGCATGACGGCGCTCACCGCCAACAACATCGTGCTGGTGCCGATCCGCTCGGGCCTCGGCCTGCGGCTGGGAGCCAATATCGGCTATTTGAAATTCACGCCGCGCGCGACCTGGAACCCATTCTAGGTTTCCCTCCTCCGGTCCAGTTCCGGATTCACGTTAACAACAGGGCGGGGCTGGCTTTTTGCCGGCCCGCCATGCATTGTCATTGGTAAATTTTTCCTTAGCTCTGGAGTTCTGGCCCATGGTCGAACCGATCATGTACCTGGCGATCGGTTTCCTGCTCTCGATGCTGTGCGGACTTGCGATCGTGCCGCTGGTGCATAACCGTGCCGTGCGCCTGACCACGCGCCGGCTCGAGGCGGCGACGCCCCTGTCGATGGCCGAGATCCAGGCCGACAAGGACCAGCTCCGCGCCGAATTCGCCATGTCGGCGCGACGGCTCGAGATGAGCGTCGACCAACTCAAGAACAAGACCACGAGCCAGCTCGCCGAACTCGGCAAGAAGAGCGACGCCATCAACCGCATGAAGATCGAGCTCGGCGAGAAGAACGCCACGATTTTCGCGCTCGAGGCGCGCGAGAAGGCGGTGAAGGAGCAGCTCCGCGCCACCGAAGAGGAATTCAACACCAAGACCGAGGCCCTGCGCGCCGCCGAGAATGCGCTGACCGACAAGCGGGGCGAATTGGCAAAAATCAATTCCGAGCTGTCCGACCGCTCGATGATGGCCGAGAGCCGCCAGGTCGAGCTGGTCGCGGTCCGTGCGCAGATCGAAGAGCTGAAAAACCGCGTCGGCGACGCCGAGAAGGAATTTGCCGCAACGCAGACGCGGCTGACGCAGGAACGCACCGAATCCGAGACCGCCTCGCGCGAGCTTGGCGACGCCCGCGGCCGCGTCGAAAATCTGAGCCAGCGCGTCAACGAGCTCGATCGGCAGCTCATCGTGCAGGTCAAGGAAGCCGAGATGCTGGCGGGCCGCGTCACCGACCTCGAAGGCCGCCTCGCCACGCAGGGCAAGCTGCTTGCCGAGCGCGACTACGAGAATAACCAGCTCCGCCAGGCCAATGAGGGCAATGAGCGCACCGTCAAGGAGTTGCGCGTCGAGATCGCAGCGTTGAGCGGCGGCAAATCGTCGGCCGCAACGGAATCGCTCCGCGCGGAAAAGACCGCGCTGGAGGAGCAGCTCCGCACCGCCCGCGACGAGCGCGCCAAGCTCCAGCGCGACATCAACGCGATCCAGCAGCAGGCTGAGAGCTCCTGGGCGACCGAGCGGATGGAGAACGCGCTGCTGCGCGAGCGCATCAACGACATCGCAGCCGAGGTCGCAAAGCTCGCGATGCAGCTCGAAGGCCCGAACTCGCCAATCGAGGCACTGCTTGCGGCCGAGGCCGGCCAGCCGCCGAGGCCCACGCCGCGCCCGGCCAATGACGCCGCCACCAATGGTACGGCCGCAGGCACCCTGCCCGAAGGCGGCGGAACACTCGCCGAACGCATCCGCGCGCTCCAGGCCCACGCCTCCCGCGCCCGCCAGCAGGGCGCGTAGGCGGCCCCAAAACGGTCTCACTGCCGGATTGCGCCGTCTCTGGAAGGTTTTCGGGCCGCTTTTAACGTCTTGGGGCGCCTCGAAACTTGACACCTTCGGTCCGCACTTCTAAATCGCGGGCTCCAATGCGCCGGCCGGCCGAAAATCCGGCCTGCATGATGGTCCCGGGTGCATAGCTCAGCGGGAGAGCGTTCCCTTCACACGGGAGAGGTCCAAGGTTCGATCCCTTGTGCGCCCACCATTTCTCCCGTATCTCCAATGATTTAGAAGCCTGCTTCCCGCACGGTGTGCCCCCAAAAGTCTGGGGCACAACTGGGGCACGCTGCAAAAAATCATCCCATCTATCTCACCCGCCGCTCCGATCTCGACGGCCAAACAAGAAGACTTAGTTGATCTGTTACGACGAGATCCACGTCGGCACAACGCCATGCGACAAGTGTCAATGGAGCTACAGGCAACTTCCTTGCCGGCGGCGCTCACCGACCCCATTGGATTTTTTACGTCAACAATAATCCACTTATTAGTAGCAAGCGGCACCCGATCATCAAGCTTGCATTGCAGCGAGCCACAGAACGCCTTGAGAGTACAGTTGAAGGCGAGTTGCCAGAGATACAAGAGACGACTGGACCAGGAAATCTGTCTAGCAGTCTGCTGAAAAACCTTGGAATGGAGGATTTTCATTTTCCGCCGGTCGTTTTTGGAGCGGCGCGGTAGAGTTGGATGTAATTTCGAGCTTGTTGTTGAGTGTGCCCGGCGCGGGGTGGCTATGCGGCGAGCAGTTTGGGAATTCGGATCAGGTTATAGGCGATCAGATTAAGCAGGAAGTCGGCGGCGACGCGAGCGATGCCCCGATGTTTGGTCTTGCGCATGGTGCCATGCTGCTTGCCCCATCCGAAAATGCACTCGACCATCGCCCGGCGCGATTGCGACATGCCGTATCCCGGATGCCGCGTGGTTCGTTCGTCGATCGCGCTGTTACGGTTGTTGCCGGTTTTGGTGATGGCCTGGTTCTGTGTCACATGCGGCGTCACGCCGATGGCGCGAAGATTGGCGACATGATCGGCCGTATCGTACGCCTTGTCCTCACCAGCCGTGATGCGGCGACCTGCGGCTTTGCGTCTCGCCTTCAGCATGACCTCCGCAGCCCGGCGTTCGGCGGTGCCATTGGCATGCGTGACCCTGCCGGCCACCGCCAGCCCATGCCGGTTCTCCATGGTGGCGTGGCCCATATAGCAAAGCTTGGCCTCCCGTCCGGCCGCCTTGCGATAAAGCCTGCTGTCCGGGTCACTGGTGCTCGCATGGGTGTCGTTCTTGCGTTTCTGGCCATGGAAGTTGGCGCCGTCATCATCGTCGCCGCTGCCGTCCTTGGGGCGAAAACTCTTCTGCGAAGCCCAGGCTTCGATCAGCGTTCCGTCCACCGAAAAATGCTCGTCCGACAATAGCGGCTTGACCTGAGAATGGTTCAGAAGCCTGGTCATGAACTTCGTGAACACATCGCCGTTCTGCAGCCGCTCCCGGTTCTTGGTAAAGGTGGTCGGGTCCCAGACCGGATCGTCCGGCGACAGTCCCACGAACCAGCGATATAAAAGATTGTAGTCCAGTTGCTCCATCAGCTGGCGTTCCGAGCGGATGCCGTAGAACACCTGCAGCAGCAAGGCGCTCAGCAATTGCTCCGGAGGGATCGAAGGACGTCCCTCGCTGGCGTATAGCTTTCCAAGGCTGCGGTTCAAATCATTCAAAACATCCCGGACAAGTTCCCGGACCTTCCGCAGCGGATGGTTCGCTGGCACGCGCTTATCCGGCGCGATGTACGAAAACAGGCCGCCCTGATCCGTAAACCTGCCGCGCATGATCGTCTCCGCCGATTCGAGATGATAAAGTGAATCATCAAGTCCCCTCCCTGGCGAGGGGTTTTTCAGCAGACTGCTAGATCGGATTCCGGAACTGGAATTTAAAGCGCTGCTTGCCGGATCGCGGACCACGTTCGATGCCTACGTTAACGTAGGTCTGCTAGCACCCGAATTGCACAGGCTCGTTCTACGCTACCCGTATGCAAAGTTCATTTTCACTGGAAGTGAAGTAGCGGGCGATACATATAACGAGCAGCTGCTGGAGGCTTTGAAGGGGGGCGATGTCGTTTGCTTGGAACGAGAAGATAAGCGCGATCACTACCGAGCGGCTGGCCTCCGGTTCGAGGATGGTCTTCGGTGACGATCTGAGCGATATTCACCATCCTTGCCGCAGCGATATCGTAGCAGAGTGGGTGAATTTTCAATCGGCCGTCACCGAAGAGCCAATCAATTTGGGAGCCAATGCAAACGTCATCGGCATCGACATAGAAACCACCTTCCACCAACAGGTAGCACAAGCGAAAGTAATCGGCTTGCATGGCGGGGTGGTAGCATCGATCGAAGGCATGCTCGTAGCGGCGACCTAGTGAGCCGCGAATACTCGCACCTGGCGCGTGCTGTGCGAACACTTGAGATTGTCCCCGCCTGTGGCGCCCTATCCGGTTATCCCAGAAATCGGACAACGTAAGTATCGGGAGACCGCAGATACGACTTCAAGAGTCCGAGCAAGGCGGCTTCGTTACGATCGCATGCCATGGATTGTAGAGCCGCGCGCGGGGTGGGATGGAATATCAGTGAACTCACGGAAAGATTACGTCACTGACCCGACCAATCGATCGGCTAGGCGAGACGTTCATTGGAGATGGCCGCCCAATGGTTCGAGCTGACCACTCATAACGGTCTGGTTGCAGGTTCGAGTCCTGCCGGGCCCACCAGCAAACTCATTGCGGCGACGGCGACAGAAACCCACCAGTGCTGGCACGGCATGACAAATCAAGCGGATCTCATCGACGCGAGCCGCCGATTCTAGACACTCGGCAATGGCGGCCTTCGACGACCTAGGGTCGTGTCGGCATGGTAAGATTACGACCCGAAAATCTACCCTTGCGGGAAATGCCGAAGTCATGCCAACCTGACGGCGTCGGATCGCGATCCTGGTAATCATGATCACGGCAAACTCACCGGCGACCCGGCCCCCCAGGGCACGACGACGGCCAGTCGATATTCGTCCTATAGATACCTGTCTTACTGATACTTGCCTTGTGCCGTCGTATCGCTCCGTAAGCGACGTCGGCATCCCGACGCGAGCTTTGTCGCTGCACAGCGATCCAGCGCAGCAATCGCACTTCGCGTGGCTTGGCGGACATTCTCCACGCCGAAGTGTCCTGATTTTGTGCAATTTGAGGATGTGTGAAGACCGCCATGCCCTTTGGCATCGACAATGCAAGCCCCGTCCTTACGGTCGCCGTCATCGATGGCCCGTTTGATGCGGCGGCTTTGTCCGGCGTGCTGGCTCGGGCGCCGGTACGCCTCGGCGGTGATGATTGCGATGCCAACCCGAAGGGCGCGTGCGAGCACGGTACCTTCGTCATGGGATTGCTGGGCGCTCGTGCCGATGCGCCGGTCCCGGGCCTGTGTCCCGGCTGCCGGCTGATACATCTGCCGCTATTTGCGGATACGAACGCGCCCTTCGCCGGCATGGATGGTCTAGCGGTTGCAATAGCACGGGCAGTCGATGCTGGCGCCCGGCTGATCAATCTCAGCCTCGCCATCCTGGACGAAGGGATCGAGGCCAACCGCCGGCTCGCGGCGGCGCTCGACTTCGCCCGTGTCCGCGGCTGCGTGCTAGTGGCGGCGGCCGGCAATCAGGGCCGCTCCGCAAGCGGACAGTTGCTGACGCATCCCGTGGTGGTCCCGGTCGTCGCCGTCGATGCGTCGCTGCGGCTACTGCCGGATTCCAATTTCGGCCCGGCGCTTGCGGCCCGCGGCGTCGCCGCGCTCGGACATATGTCGGGCTATGCGCCGGGCGGCGGCCTGACCACGATGGCGGGGACGAGCGTCGCGGCGACGGTTGCCACTGGTATGCTAGCGCAGCTCTGGTCGGCGCGCCCCGGCATCGACGGCGCCGCGCTGCGATCCGCGCTGGCGCACCTCGGTCCGCGCGACAGAGCGATGCCGCCGATCCTGAACCGAGCGATCGTGGCGACGGTGCTCGATCGCGCGACGCCCGCAACCATCCCCGCCGCGCGCGCCACCAGGACGACACCAACCGCCGTGAAATCAAGTCATGTCAGCCTGCAGGGAGCGACGCCAATGGACTACGGCAATGGACCACCATTTCCAGTGGAGGCGAGCGGCATGATCGCGCCACCGACCGCACCGGCGGTGACGCCCGCGGGCTGCAGCTGCGGTGGCGGCCGGGCCGACGACGAGTCGGCACTCAGCGGCTTCGTCTACGCAATCGGCACCGTCGATGCCGTCTATCCCAATCTCGCGATCGAACGCGAGATGCTGGCTCTGTCCAAAGCTCTCGGCATACCGTTTCCAGCCAGTCGGGCTCCGAACATCGCGCCGACCGAGGATCGGCTATGGCAGCATGCCGTGCTGTCGGCGAACCGCAAGCTGACCCGCTATCTGGCCCGGCAATTGCGCTGGCGCCTCACCATCGAGGAATTGCCGGTGTTCGTGCTGCAGCCGAACGACGGCGGCTTCTACGACGACCTGATCGATGCGCTGAACCGACCGCTCCATGGAGCGCCTCCGGCTCCGCCATCGCCCCCTGCCGCCCGCGGCAGGCAACGGGCTGGGGAGAAGGCAAGCGAGATCGCGCGGGATATCGAGGCGACCAGGAGCCCCCTTGGGCCCGTCGAGGATCTGGACGTCGTGGTTGGGGTAGTGGGACCGCGCACGGCCGACGGCACCGTGGTGGCAGTTGATCAGCTATTCCAGACAACTCCGGCGCTACTAGCCCCTGCCTCATTGGTCGGTCTGCCGCAACTCGCGGACAATCATGGCCTGACGGATCAGGAGCGGGCCTGCAACTTCCTGGCCGCACGGTGCAAACTGGGGCTTCCGCACATCTCCGGCTACAACCTTTCCGGCGTGCGCGTGATGCCATCGCGACTCGGCATTGGCTTCGGGCGCATCATGAGAGTGATCTTCACTTACAGCAACGCCAACGGAGCGATCGAGGAGCACTTCGTGCGCGTCGACGTCACCCACGAGTTTCCGATGATCGTCAGTGAACTCCAGCGCTATCTCGAAAGAGGAGAGAGAACATGAGCACGATGCCCGTCATCGAAAACGACATGATGGACCTGTTCCGGCGCATGGGGAAACGGCGCGGGACGTACCGCGCGGTAACTGCCGCAGCGAAAGGCGTGACATTGCAGCGTAGCAAGCAGTGCCATTTCGTCGGTCAACGTTGCTTCGGAAGTCACGGTGAACTCGCGATATGTGACCAGAATTTGGACTGCATCATTGATCCCTTCCCCGGAGGCGATCCGCACCGGCTGTAGCCTGATGACCATATGCCGGCTGGACGGCTAGTCATGGCGTCATTGCCAGCGCGATCCGGACGGCGGAGAGCGGTCCTGCCTCCCGACGGACGACGGGAAGCATCCGTGCCCAATCGCGTCAACTCCAAGGGCGCCAGCGCAGAGATGGAGATCATGCCTGAGCCCTGCGATGAGACCATGCTACGATCGTGAATGCATCATGATCCCGCGCTGATATCACCACGAGCCGCCGACTGCCTTTGACTTGGCGCAGCCGCGCTACTGCGGCGGCGGTATCAACTGTATCTCACGACTTTTAAGTTGATCGATCGCAACCAGCGCAAGCTGGGCAGCGTGGCTCGTGGCCGTGGCCGTGATGCGGTTCAAGACCAGGGTTTGACCTGCGCCTGCCTTGCCAAAGGTGACGCGCGGCCCTGGTAGCCCCGCACCTGAAAAGACAAATCCGGACAGCGACGCCACCGCCGCGCCGCCGGCGGGCTCCATGGCAAGCCCGATCGTGACCTGATGGGTATCCTTGCGGCCCAGCGACCCGGTCGCCGTGGCACTGGTCGGTCGGAATCCGCTCTTGAATGGTGCGAATGTTACGCTCGGCGTCGCCGAAATACTGACATCGGTGATGAAGGTCAAATTGTCGGCGAGCGGCGGAGATTTGGCAGACGCTTCGGCTGCGTTTTTGCCGGGCGACAGGTTTTCGAATATGCTCAGCTGAAAGAACGTATAAACTGTGTTGTAGATACCGATCTGGCCGGCGACCGGATACACGTAGTTCGGACCAGTGATACGCTCATCGCAATAGCGCCGACCGAACTTGTCCGTATTCAGTCTCGTCAGCAGGAACGAGAACTCGTCCGTGATCGTGAAGGCTCGCTGGTTTTGGCGCGATCTATCAGCGGTGCCGCCCAATCCCAGCGTAAATGGATTCGCCCAAGGCCCCAGGAAGCTGGCGCCCGCGTTGAGCTTATCGGCTTCATACATGGTCAAATCGAATGAATAGGCGATCGCGGTGGAATAGATCACCGTGAATAGGTTCCGTATCTGCTTGTTTTCCAGTCCGGGAAACGCGGCGTTGGGATCGAATCCGTCCATCGCCTCCGGGTTTTCCTCGAACTGCGCCAACAGGCTTTGCGCCGTCGGATTTCTTCCCGGCCCGGCAAGCCGTTCGAGCCTTTCACGAATGACCCTCCGCGCCGCATCACGCGTTTCGCAGCGGATCTGCTTGACAATATCGGCGGTATCGAGCCCCGTGACGTTTTCGGGGACAGGATGAATGGCACAGCCGCTGATCAAGGATGCGGCTACCAGGGCCGCTGCACATCGCACGTACATTGCGCACTCCCCACACACCCATAGGATGCAATAGACTTTACATGCGCGCCAATATCCTGGCTGTATCCCGTCTGCAACACAGCCTGAGATTCAATGTCGACTAATATGCACCCCTGAGACGATTCGATCAGTTCAGGGCCTCACGTCGATCGGCGAAATCGCCTTCATGCGGAACGCCATCACATATGGGCCAATCTGGCTGTGCCAGGTCTTCATGTGCTGGGCCGGATTGTTGCGGGATATGTTGTTCTCTCTCATCGCCTGCTCGATCTGCCGGGCGAAGACCTCCTTGACGGCGACGGCCTCGAACTCGTCGCGCTTGCCCTTCTTGAAGGAGACTGACATGGCAGTGAAAAAGAGTGAGAAGAGGGCAGTGCGTCCGACCGCCGAACTCACGACGCTCGACGACGTCCTCTTCAAATGCACATACAATGTGCAGTGGCAATCCGACTTTTGCTTGGGATTACAGTGGCCGTGCGGGGTTGGAATTTCATAATTGAGTGCACTGTCGCTGTAGTCCGGCGGACCGGCTGACTGAAGCCAGACATGATCAAGATCACAACACGCCCATTGCGCGACACGCGACGCCTACAAGCGCATCCAGCGACGGATGTGCGGCACCGCTCCTGTTTCTCTCACGCCTGCTTTTCTCTCGCCTGCCTCCCTTACTCCTGCCTCTCTCATTCCGGGACTGAACATGCGCAAGCTTCTGGCGATCTTGGTGATCTCGTGCTGGGCGACTTTGGCTTACGCACAAAAGGCCGACCTCGTTGTCACGAACGCAAAGATCGTGACGCTGGATGGCGCATCGACGATCGCGCAGGCAATCGCAGTGCGCGACGGCAGGATCGTTGCGGTCGGCGGCAACGATGCCATGGACGGCCTGATCGGACCCGCGACGCGCCGCGTCGACGCGGGCGGTCGCACGATCATTCCGGGATTGATCGATTCCCATATTCACGCCGTGCGCGCCGGCCTCACCTACGCGACCGAGGTCAACTGGATCGGTGCAAAGACGATTGGCGAGGCGATGGAGCGCTTGCGCCAGGCGGCAAAGGCGCGCCCGGAATCTTGGATCATCGTGGCCGGTGGCTGGAGCGAATTGCAATTTGCAGAGAAGCGGCGGCCAACGTTGGCCGAGGTGCTGTCGGCCGTTCCCGACAATCCGGCTTACATCCAGCTGTTCTATTCGTCCTTGGTGATGACGCCGAAAGCGCAGCAAGCCCTCGGGATGTCCGCGGATCAGTTGCCGGCCGGCATCACCGCCGAACGCGCCACATCGGGCGACAGCACGGGCTGGTTCAACGGCGCCATCGTCAGCATCTCCGCGCTGTTCGATCGGCTGCCGAGGCCGAATTTCGAGGAGAATGTCGCCGGGACCCAGCAGTTCTTTACAGAGCTCAATCGTCTTTGAATTACCGGGATCGTGGATCCCGGCGGCTTCAGCATTTATCCGAGCCATTAGGCCGCTTTGCAAAAGCTGTGGCGCGAGAAATCATTGTCGGTGCGTGGTCGCCTTCAGCCTGTTCGCCCAGAATGTCGGCGCGGAATTCGAGGAGTATAAGAGCCTCACGCCGTTCCTGCCGATGGGATTCGGCGACGACATGCTGCGCTTCAACGGCATCGGCGAGCGCATCACCGGCGCCATGTACAACAACAACGCGCCCGACGCAGCCGCCAAGGCCAAATTCCTCGAGATCGTTCGCTGGGCCGCCAAACAAGGGCTGACGGTCACCATCCACTGGCAGGAGGACAAATCCGTCCATGAGCTGCTCGACCTCTATGAGGAGGTCAACAAGGAGACGCCGATCGCGCCGCTGCGCTGGTCCATCGCCCATCTCGACAACACCACGTCTGAGACGCTTCTGCGGATGAAGGCCCTCGGTATCGGTTGGACCATGCAGGACGCCATGTATCTCGGCGGCGAGCCGGGCCCACCTTCTAAGGTGAACAAGCAGCCTGTCCGGCAGCGGAACTGGCGTCTGACGCTTTGTGCTGGCCCGTTTGCCGATCGCGAGCCGATTAAAGATGCCGCTTTCCAGATCAACGAACGATTTGCCTTCCGCACGAAGGGGTAGAAGCCGTCGCTATCGCCCCGGCTCGCGTGCCAGTGTAAAGGCCAATCAACGCGAACCGCGCCACGTGCCTTAGAGGCCGCTTGTCGGTCTCAATCTTCCGCCCCTTGAGGGGTCCGACGTGAACCGTTTGCGTCTCACGGTAACGCCAACACGCCCAAAGAAACTTGGCGGCCTCGTTGCGAGTCAACCACCGCTCACGCGGCAGCCCTTTCTCCGGCAAAACCACGCGAACTATTCCGCGGTGAAAGCCTTCCTTGGCGTGATGATTGATCGCGGCCCGAAGGTCTTCTAGATCACGCCGCGCCCCACCATTGTTGCCACGGGACTTAGTATATGCCCGGCAATTGGCACCGTTGACCTCCGAAAGCGTCTTACCGCCCCACCATTTGTTCAGGCGCGCTATTCGTTCGTCAAACTTTGATTTGTTCGCTTGCGTGTCGCGGCGGTCGTCATCATAGATCGAAAGCACATCCGCGATGTCGATTTCTTCAATGTCCTTGAGGCGCCGCACCGGGGCGTACTTCTCCCCGATGTGCGCGGCTAGGCGCTCCTGCGCCTTTCTATCTTCGCCTGCAAAGCATCCTGTGGCGATATGTTCGCGACCATCGATGATGATCCACGATCCTTTCGCGATGACCTTGCCTGCCTCGCGCCGTTCCCTTCGCCAAGCGCGAGCCGCATGAAGCGACACTCGCGGTGCTAATGAGCGAACTATCCGGCGCGGGAATCGCGTTCACCGAAAAGGGCGTTGAGTTTCGGAAGTGGCCGCCAAAGGCGTATGTCCCGACGGGGATTGCCTTTGCCGTCGCCGGGGTCATCGTCGCCAGAGAGTCGAATGACGCGTCTGTCAGTCCAATGCTCAAAGGCCTGTTCGTTCATCTGGGTGGCCTTGATAACGTCCGACTTCTTGAACGTCTGGTTGGCCTTTGTACGGGCCATATCGCGGCCTCCGGTGGTTGGGGTTCTTATTGGATGAAAAAAGAAGCAGCCCGCGCGGTGACACGGGCTGCATGAAAGTTGGTCATTTGAAAGTTGGAAACAGGGATGCATCCTGAACGCAATCTCTATTCTTATAATACAGCATCACCTAAGGGTGGTGTCGACATCTAGGAGACGGTAGGCGTAGACGCCCACGGGTTGAAAGGATGGAGAGTGTTGGATACGTCAATCGATAACTTCAATATACCAGCTAGATGGTGGGGGGTGTAGACACCCAAGGTTCAGATAACCTCACGGGCCCGCGGGCTTGGTTCAGATACGACTTTCCGCGCTGTGGGCAGGGCAGGGACGGACGCGATGGTGTGAATGTCCCAACCATCGGCCATACTTCCCGGGGGGATTCGCCGCTCCGCTCAATGCGATCCAGCTTATCGTAAAACCTCGTGAGTTGACGTAGCGCCGCTAGGATCGTGGCTTGTCCGTCTGCGCTCGCTTGCCCACGATCCTTGCGGCCTTGATCAAAGCCGAGCATTTGCGCTGACCAGCAATCGATCATGACGCGCTTCAGCACCCTGAAACCGTCACCCAAAAAGTCTTCTGCGAGTGCGGCCACCTCGCGGGCGTGGATATATCGCTCGGTGGGATGGGTTACTGTCGGATCATCCGCGAATGGATCGTACAGCGGCTCGCCTTGCGCAATCGCTAGATGTATTCGGAATAGCTCCGCGTTGGCCCAATTTTTCCGGTTTTCAGATTCGTTGCCGCCCAACTCTTGGCGGTCTGCCATACCCTTCAACGGGTATGGCAATGGTTTGTTTTCGTTTGCGACAGGCGGGAGCCGGCCATTGTCATAGACATTTACTATCGTGTCGACAGGCGGCGGCTTGTCAGGGCGGAAGTTGACGCGGGGGCTGGTTCGCTTGCCGTCCAAGGAGACAACGTTTTGATCCTTCTGCCTTGGTGCTGGCGCTGTAATCAATTCGCCCGTGTCATGATCGCGCTGTAGAATTGTTTCTTCGGACCGCTCAACGCGGACCACGTCTGAAATCGTTCTCATGCTTTCCAATTCTTCAAATGACAAATCCCGCCGCCGTTGATCGCCAGTCGGGTCGCAATGAATCAAAATTTGGTCGTCGCTCGCCAACGCCTGCGTTGTGTCTCCTTCAATGCGCGACAAAGCGCTAGCCCAAGCGAGGCGTTGTCCGACTGGTTTTCTTGCCGCTGTCCCGGCGCTAGGCAGCGTTGATCCAGTCGACTAGAGCCTGGCGCGCCTGAGGATGTTCATAGGCGCTATGAGCAAGCGTCGTCAGTTGGTCCATTTTCTCGTTGCGAGGAAAATGGAAGATGTCCCAAGGCCCCCCAGGCGGAGTCGTCTCGGTGGTGATCTCAATCGCAAGAGGGGTCGACAGCGCTATAATCCATTGAGAAACACGACCGATTTCAAGATCCCGCGGCGGCATCGTGCCAGTGGTGAGGACGCCTACTACCAAAGTAATCCAAAGACAGAGATAGGACGCTCCATATAGAAGATTGTCGAACAGTCTGGTCTTGAGACCGCCTCAGGACCAATATCGACAGAGATACGAGAAAACCTCCAATTCGCAACAGTTGGGGCGACTCAAACGTCTGACCGCAACCACCGAATATGACCGCAAATGCCGGCAAGATCCAAAACGATTTTGGAATAGGCAACCCACGCCAAGGATTCTTAAAGAACTGCAAGTCTTTTGCCTTCGCGAAATGTGAGGAGAGGCGAACAGATGCCCATGCAAGGATCTGACCCGCCGCTAAGCTCGATGAAGCTTCATCTCCTGTTATCCGGATCGAGCAAAGTCGCATGCCCGCCGGAACATCCGCGGTTATGACTGCTGCCATTTCTCTCGAACGGCTAGCAACGAAACTGCTAAGGGCCGAAAGAACCGCCGCGATCAGGCTGCACACTAAGCTGGTGCCGAATAATATGGCGATCCACCAATAGATGCTTACTCCTGCCGAAAGCCCGGAGAGAAAGGAGATAAAACAGAAAACACCGATCAGTCCTCGCTGAAATGACTTGTCAGTGAGAAGCGAGCCATCACGTTCGCGGGCATGGAAGAATGGTGTTGCTAAACAAGCGATACCGTCAATTTCTACGTCCCTAGTGGCATAAAGCGCGACGTTCCCGCCATGACTGTGCGCGATTACGTACTGAAAGGCCTCAGGATACTGCTCCTTAAGCTCCTTGATGTGCTTGCTAAGAATATGGCTCCCAGCTAGGCGCGCGTAAATGTCGTTGCCCCCCGACCAATCTACCCGAGTGAACAACGTACTCAGGTGAAGTCCACCCTTCAGTTCGCAGGTGAAGTCGGAGAAAAGCTGGGTCCAAGGTGCGCCTTTGGCAAACGTGCCATGGACAAGGGTAACTACCATTTGAGGATGCATCGCAATGCCTCCCACCGCCTAGTGATAGCAAAAATGAATCAATCGACATCGTGAGGTGTAGCTGAATTCGTGACAAATTTCTAGGCTGTTTCCACTTAGAGCCATTTCAGTCCTGCACTCCCATGCGCGCTAGGATAGCCGGCTTATTCCAAGACAATAGGTTCAAACTACCCGCTAGGGGATGTCCCGATCGGTGTTGAACTACGTCGGGCCGACGTTGCCGGAGTGAATGTTACGCGGCCCTCGTGACGTGGGCAACGGGCTTGATCGTCATGCGATCGTGGTGAGCTTGAAGGGCCGCACGCAGAACCGACAATTGCTTATGCGCCTTCAATCGTCGGAAGCCCTTGTTGGCCTCGATCATGCCGGCCGCGACCCATCGCAAGGCCATACCGGCATCCCGCCAGCGTTTGACGTTGCGCGTGACGCGGCGAATGGTGCCCATCATGTTCTCGGCGATGTTGGTACAGGCGAGCGATCGACGAAGCTCCTTCGGCAGCTTCAACCGGACGACAGTCAGGATTTCGTCGAGGCCTTCGAGGATGCTGGCCGCTACGCCGGGCCATTGCTGGTCGAGTCGACGCGCGAGATTGCGGATCAATTTTTCAGCCTTGTCGGCGTCATCGAGCTCCCAGGCCTGGCGCAGCACCCGACGGGTGGCCGCATGATGTTCTTTCGGCAGGCGTTCCACGATGTTGCGCGCCTTGTGGATCTGGCAGCGCTGGATCGCAGCGGCCGAACCGAAGGTGCGGCGGATCGCCTTCGACAACGCTTTCGCGCCGTCGGCGATGAACAGTCTTGGCACCGTCGGGTCGAGCCCGCGCGAGACCAGGTTGTCCAGCAGGGCCTGAACCGTTGCGGCATTCTCGGTCGCCCCTTCCACCAGAGCCAGCGGATGCTTGTTGCCTTCGCCGTCAATCCCGATCGCGGCGACCAGCACGAGATCGTCGCCGAGATGCAGCCCATCGATTTGGACCACTAGAAGGTCGAGCGCGGACAGGTCGGCAGCCATGAAGTCGGCCAGCCGCGCCGCCGACAGCGCTACGAACCTCCGCGAGGCCGCCGACTTCGAAACCCCCGATCCGGGCGGTGCCGGCACGTCACCCTCGGGCAGCCGGACAGCGCGGCCGAACCGGCGCGTCGACACATTGATCAGCATCAGGTTCATCGCCCAGCGACCGAGCCAATCCTCCTGCGCCGCCGTTTCCCAGCTCGGGATCGTGACCTCGCGGCCGTCCACGCCCCGGGCCCGCGGGCGCTCGACCTCGATCTTGCCGCCGTGGAAGCCGATCCGTCCCCGCGTTCGGCCCCAACGGTGCGCCCGCCGCGCCGCGTCGCGACCGTGGCGCAGCCCGCAGGCCGCCGTGACATCCGCCTCCATCATCGTGCCGAGCGCCTCGATCCCTGCCGCAAGGCAGAACCGATCGAAGCTCGCCCGCACTTCTGCAAAAGCTTCGTCCACAGCCCCGGTCGCCGGCGAACCAGCCAGTGTGATATCTCTCGTCATGGCGTTGCTCTCCTTTGTGGAATCAGCACCCCGAGCCTACCGGCTCAAGGTGGGCAACGCCGACCTCTTCAGAAATTCAACAGAACCCGGGACATCCCCACCCGCTACATCGCTACACCCTAAAGGGTGTGTAGCTGATGTAGCAGTGGATGGTCGCGGTACATACTGATACGTACCGAGACATGTAGCACTATGTAGCCGTAATCCAGCATCGCTCGCCCAGTTCGCCCACCTGATCGGCTTTCATCAGGTCGCTTCGCGCCCTTAATAAGCGCTGCTTCAACGTATTGTCGGATACGGCGGGTTCCTTAGCCCTGGCGTCGGCGTAAAACTGCCCTCGCCATTCCTCCCGACTGACCGTCTCAACGCCATCAAGGAAGCCCCTAGTCTTACTGAGTCAGAAAGTCGCGATCTTTGATCCTGGAATTGCTGGTATTTTCGGGAGATTCGTTTTTCGGCATGGAGAGCTGGGATGGGTCACCCAAGATCGGACGGGAGTGAATCGCGGTTTGCGGCCTATGTCGAGGGGCTTGTGAGCGTGATCGGCCATGCAGACCGGGCGAAGCCGTTACGGGATTACTGCGTTGGTCTGATGATGCCATGCGAACGCAAGAGCGTGGAACCGATGGCGGCGATCACCGCGCCTGAACGGACAGCGGCGCAGCATCAATCGCTGCTGCATTTTGTCGGTGAAGGGCGCTGGTCGGACGAGAAGGTCTTGACCAAGGTGCGCGAGATGGTGCTGCCGCGGATCGAGCGTCATGGACCGATCGAGGCCTGGATTATCGACGACACAGGTTTTCCCAAGCAGGGCCGGCATTCAGTAGGAGTGGCACGACAGTATTGCGGCCAACTCGGCAAGCAGGACAATTGTCAGGTCGCGGTGTCGCTGTCGATTGCCAATCACCACGCCAGCCTGCCGGTCGCTTATCGCCTGTACCTACCGCAGGAATGGCAAGATCGCGCACGCCGGCGAAAGGCCGGCATTCCTGAGGACATTGTCTTCAAGACCAAGCCGCAGATCGCGTTCGATCAGATTCGTAAGGCCTGCGAGGCCGGCCTGCCGCGCGGCGTCGTGCTGATGGATGCCGGTTACGGTGCCAACACCGAACTGCGCACGGATATCGCAACGCTGGGGTTGAGCTATGTCGCTGGCATTCTACCGAACACCACGGTGTGGGCGCCGGGCATGGTGCCGCTGCGCGCCAAAAGATGGTCGGGCCAGGGAAGGCCGCCGAAGTTGATACGGCGTGATCGCCATCATCAGCCAATCTCGGTCAAGAAACTCGCGCTCGGCTTGCCGGCAAAGGCATGGCGCACGATCGCGTGGCGCGAAGGTTCGGCCGAGCAGCTCACCTCGCGCTTTGCTCGGGTGCGCGTGCGGGTTGCCCATCGCGATTACAACCTCACCAAGAGCCGCCCGGAAGAATGGCTGTTGATCGAGTGGCCGAAGAACGAGGCCGAGCCGACAAAATATTGGCTCTCGACCGTTCCCGAAAAGATCGCCTTCCATCGGTTGGTCGACCTGACAAAACTGCGCTGGCGCATTGAGCGCGACTATCAGGAACTCAAGCAGGAGGTCGGGCTCGGCCACTTCGAAGGGCGCGGTTGGCGCGGCTTCCACCACCATGCCACACTATGCATAGCGGCTTACGGATTCCTCATCTCCGAAAGGGAGACGATTCCCCCCTCAGCGCCTCGTTCAGCCGGGCTATTCCAAACGCCTGCCCTTCCCGAAGGTTACAAACCCAGAGGCTCCGCCGCTGCGCACCGAACGGCACATTCCAAACTCGATTGCGACGATGCGTCGACGGCTCGTTCTCGCCCTCGTCAGAAGTCTGTCGCGATGTCCATGTTGCGCAAGAGCGATCCTGCGTCCGCGATCGCGCAAAAATTTATGACGCAGTAAGACTAGCAGTCTGCTGAAAAACCTTGGAATGGAGAATTTTCATTTTCCGCCGGTCGTTTTTGGAGCGGCGCGGTAGAGTTGGATGTAATTTCGAGCTTGTTATTGAGTGTGCCCGGCGCGGGGTGGCTATGCGGCGAGCAGTTTGGGAATTCGGATCAGGTTATAGGCGATCAGATTAAGCAGGAAGTCGGCGGCGACGCGAGCGATGCCCCGATGTTTGGTCTTGCGCATGGTGCCATGCTGCTTGCCCCATCCGAAAATGCACTCGACCATCGCCCGGCGCGATTGCGACATGCCGTATCCCGGATGCCGCGTGGTTCGTTCGTCGATCGCGCTGTTACGGTTGTTGCCGGTTTTGGTGATGGCCTGGTTCTGTGTCACATGCGGCGTCACGCCGATGGCGCGAAGATTGGCGACATGATCGGCCGTATCGTACGCCTTGTCCTCACCAGCCGTGATGCGGCGACCTGCGGCTTTGCGTCTCGCCTTCAGCATGACCTCCGCAGCCCGGCGTTCGGCGGTGCCATTGGCATGCGTGACCCTGCCGGCCACCGCCAGCCCATGCCGGTTCTCCATGGTGGCGTGGCCCATATAGCAAAGCTTGGCCTCCCGTCCGGCCGCCTTGCGATAAAGCCTGCTGTCCGGGTCACTGGTGCTCGCATGGGTGTCGTTCTTGCGTTTCTGGCCATGGAAGTTGGCGCCGTCATCATCGTCGCCGCTGCCGTCCTTGGGGCGAAAACTCTTCTGCGAAGCCCAGGCTTCGATCAGCGTTCCGTCCACCGAAAAATGCTCGTCCGACAATAGCGGCTTGACCTGAGAATGGTTCAGAAGCCTGGTCATGAACTTCGTGAACACATCGCCGTTCTGCAGCCGCTCCCGGTTCTTGGTAAAGGTGGTCGGGTCCCAGACCGGATCGTCCGGCGACAGTCCCACGAACCAGCGATACAAAAGATTGTAGTCCAGTTGCTCCATCAGCTGGCGTTCCGAGCGGATGCCGTAGAACACCTGCAGCAGCAAGGCGCTCAGCAATTGCTCCGGAGGGATCGAAGGACGTCCCTCGCTGGCGTATAGCTTTCCAAGGCTGCGGTTCAAATCACTCAAAACATCCCGGACAAGTTCCCGGACCTTCCGCAGCGGATGGTTCGCTGGCACTCGCTTATCCGGCGCGATGTACGAAAACAGGCCGCCCTGATCCGTAAACCTGCCGCGCATGATCGTCTCCGCCGATTCGAGATGACGAAGTGAATCATCAAGTCCCCTCCCTGGCGAGGCGGTTTTTCAGCAGACTGCTAGAGCCGTCTGGGGCGCATTGACCGTGCTCTTGGATGGCCCGCTCCAGCGAGTCGAACGCCTTGCCTGCGTTGCCCTTGAGGTTGGAGCCATCATGCTTGGCCGGGTCCACCTGTACGACGACAGGCGCCGTCGTCACGTTGCCATCCGAGTCGGTGCCGAGTTCCACCGACTCCAACCGGAAGGATGTTACCGGTCCTTCCTCGCCATCATTGGCGCCTGTGCATGACAGAGTGAACACCTTCGATAGCCCGCTGACTTGAACGTTGACCACGAATGAGACATCGATCGCGCCGTCTAAATCGATTGCGCCTTTACCCCGATCCCCCTCCCAGCCGGAATGATGGATCGCCGCCACGTGAGCACCCGTGGCCCGCGTGAGTTCGTCAACTGATTGGACGTAGCGTTGCATGTCACGGCTCTGGTGCTGGTCTCCCGGGCCAAAGGTACGGGTCACGGTGTCCAAGATAATCAGCACGCACTTATATGTGCTCCTTTCTTCAAGCGCTCCAATGGTCGCCGCTAACGCCTTGGCGTCGATCGCGCCGGACGTAAGATCAAGCTTTCCGCCGACAACCGCGAACGGAATGCCAGAGACGCCATGCGTCTTGCGCCATGCCGCGACGCGTCGCTCTGTCAGCTTACGGCGTTCCGCGGCGAAGAACACGACGAGCCCTTGCTTGACCTTACGGCCATGCCACTCCCGGCCGGCTGCGATGTGACAACCTATGTCACCAACCAGAACGCTTTTCCCTGTCCCGGGCTTCGCGACAAACAAACTGAACTCACCGGCCCCTAAGACCCCTTGGAGGATTTCTTCCTTGGCTGTCGATTGGTCCACGTCGTCGAACCAAGTGATTGTGAATCTCTCTTTCAGGTCCGCTTTGACGGCGTCAGGCAACTGCAGCGTTTTTGGCCGGTTATCGTTCGCAACCTTGGCATACGCGTCGATATCAGCCTTCGCCACTTCGACTTCGGCGCTGAAGCGCGGATGGATTTCTGCAAGGTTCACCACTACTGTCTCCGCTCCATATCCACCGCGACACGAACCCCGTGCCACCTAACCAAGCTCTCGTAATACGCTTGGATGGTGTGGGGCGTGTCGTCGATCTCGAATCGCGCCAACTCAGCTTCATTCGACTCGAATGCCCAATCCCACGCCTCTAATGCAGTCTCGATATCGTTGCATTCGATCGTCTTAGCTTTGGCCAGTTCTTTGAGCGCCTTCCGGCTAACCGGCGCGATGTGACAAACGCCGGTACAGCCGGACTCGATCCAATCCATTGGATGCGCGTAAAGCCGAACCACCGGCAGGGTTAGGTTTTCGCGACCAAGCCACGATGCACGGCACGTCACGGAAGCGAAATGCATTTGGTCACTGATAACCAGCAGATCAATGAATCTGCCATCTTCCATAACAGGAACGGCTAGCTCGCGCGGGTGCTTTGGACCTATGTGGCTGGAGTCATAGATTACAAACCTGTACCGGCCGAGTCCGGGTGTCCAAACCACGCCGTACTGAATGACCGCGGCTTGCGGCGGAGGCGATGTGTCGACGCCATGTTCAGTGAACCATGTGAGTGCCGATGCCTTGTCAGAGCCCCTTTCCTGAAATTCGCGCTCAACTTCTTCCGCCGTTGGCAGCGTGTCGTCAAAAGTCGATTCCATTTACGCGGCAACGCTGCTCAAGGGCGACAGGTTCTGAACAAGCGCTTCAATGAAGAAGGCCAGCTCACCGGAGCGATGATAGAAACCAACCTGCTTCGTAGATTGATTGAGACCGTTTCTCCAAGTCCCTGATGCCCAGCTATAGTAAGGCTTGAGGACTTCCCATTGTGCATCTGTCATATTGGCAACGTCTGCGGCGAGTTGATCGAGCCAAGCGGCAGCGCGAGCGTTTCGGGGGTCATCTGGCCAACGGGCCGTGAGCGACTGCCGCCACGCCGATGCACGATCCAAGGTCTTCGCAATCGTCTCAATGCAATCGTTCTTTTCGTTCAACATCATTTTTAGCTTCTATTCTTGAGATGGAAAAGCCCGCCGCTAATCTGCGACGGGCCGGCATGTCATCAGTTCTGCAACTCTGAGATCAGCAACGTGACGTATGACTCGAAGTCGGCCGCGGCTTTCTGTCCGGCGAGGATGTCGCTATTGATGTGCCGGACGGCCAATTGAAGTTTAGGCGCAAACGGCTCGTACAGAGGTTCGATCTTGGCCCAATATCCCGACGAGATGTCTTCCGCCGTCCGAACGATCTGATCAAGGCGACCGGCTGTGGCCGTGTTGGTTGGATTGGCGGCGAGTAGCCTTGTGGACGCCGCGGTGAGCGTGCCGGTTAGAAATTTGATAAAGTCGATCTTGGCAGACATGGTTTCCTTCATTACCGGGCAATTCCGGTGGTGTGGCACGCGAACAATTCCGCCGCGTGCAGTTGCGGGTTTAGAAGCCTTGACAAGGAGATCACGAAAAGGAGATATCGGCTACGCTCAACCTCTGAGAGAAAGGCTTCGCAATCCAATTGAATGAAGGATTGGCGTCGCTCGATACAAAGAGGCAGAGACTCAAGAGCATCCTGCTGCAGAGGGGCACAAATGGCTATGGCTGCTAAGCAAATCGTACCTGCACTAGGATTAGACTCGTTCTCCTGTCCGCATGTTAACTGCGGAGCGATAGCACATCAGACTTGGTACAAACTCTACGCTACCGGCTACAGTGAAGATGGCAGACCTTGGCTTCCCGATGCAGAGACGATTGAGGAGTTTAAGAAGCAAAAGTTTGGTGCTGAGGCTATTGAACATTTTGAGCGGATGCTGCGGAGGGAAGTCTTTTTTGAAGAAGGAACAGGCACCTTGTATTCAAAAATGGGACTGGTGAATGTTGCCTTGAGCAAATGCTACAGTTGCAAAGGTATATCGATTTGGCGGGCAGACGAACTTATTTACCCTTTGAATCAGGTAGCGATTACGCCAAACGAAGGAATGCCTGCGGATGTAAGAGAAGATTTCCTTGAGGCAAACGAGATTCTCGACAAATCTCCTCGGGGCGCCGCCGCTCTTTTGCGTCTGTGTATCCAGAAGCTTCTTGTTCATCTCGGTGAAGCGGGCAAAAACATCAACGACGAGATCGGCAATCTTGTGCGAGGGGGTCTAGATAAGAGGATTCAACAAGCGCTCGATGTTGTCAGGGTTGTGGGGAACAGCGCCGTTCATCCAGGACAGATAGACCTACGAGATGACAAAACGACCGCGAGCAAGCTTTTCGGACTGGTGAATGTAATCGTAGAATCACAGATCACTCAGGCGAAACACATTGCGGATATGTACCAGAACGTTGTTCCGGACACCGTGAAACAACAAATCGAAAAGCGCGATTCTCCTAAACAATTAGAGCCACCCAAGCCCGAACCGTAGCCTCGTTTTTCCCTTTCGGGTGAAGGCTAACCTGGATCGGTGGCTGGATGACCGATGAGTTCATTTGGAAGGGTGTTGGTGCGACGCAGACCGCCAACCAATCAATAACCAATACTACGGCGCAACCAAACGCGAACAAACGTCCTTATTCATCATCAAATTCATCGGTATTTTCAGCATCTTCCGGCTTCCCCTTCCCGCTCATAACGGTCTGGTTGCAGGTTCGAGTCCTGCCGGGCCCACCAATGAAACCAAGTGTTTCCTAGATTTTTGCATCACATATCTGGACCACCGCACCAGAAACCGCACCAGATACGTGCGGCTTTCGTTCGCCGATCGGATGGCCGGCTTCGTGCGGACCTGAGGGCATGAGCAAGCAACTCGGTCGGAACCGGAAATCGGTTGAAGGAGGTGAATGGTTCCTCGTTTTTCCGGTCGACCAGGATTAGGCGCTGTCGGAGAGATGCTCGTCCGCACTCTGCCGCAAGATGCGGTTAGCCGCTGCGTTACGTAGCGGAGGATCCCAGACTACGCCCTTGTCCGACGGCGCGGTGAGCAGGATCGTCGTGCAGGGAAGGCCGGCCGCGTCGAATTTGCGTGCAATGAAGTCGCTTTCTGCCCGATCATGGCTCGACATGATCAGCTGGTATCCTTCTAGCTCTACCATGTTGCGCATGACATCAACAAATGCGGCTGTATGGATGATGTCGTTATGTTGGAGCGGATCATCGAGGAGCAACGCACGCCAAGTGGACCACGGATAGGCAGTGCTAGCTGCACACAGGATGCTGAAACCGTTGGCGGCAAGCTGGCCCTCACTCAACACCAACTGCGGCGGCAAGTCCTTTTGGGTCTCGATGGCATGCTCGACCTGATCGCGATACCGTAGCGCCATGCCGAAGCTGGTTGCGTCGACGCGGGTGTCGGCTTTGAATTGTATCGTTTCGCCCGGCGTGCTTAACATTGCTTCGTTGAAATCATCGATGACAACGTTGAGCGGATCCAGCACCCGACTGGCAAAGTCATCCGCCTCAGTTTTGAGCTCCTCGCTATAGCGACCGACGGCGAGGCGCGTCGCGGTGGTTAGCTTCACCGCGTCACGCGCGGCGTCCGCCTTCGCCAGCAGCCCGGCAAGATAGGCCGCCGGATCGGCCACGCCACTTTCGCCTCCGGCTTGACGCATCGCTTCCTCTACCTGGACAATCTCCGCATGCAACAGGGTGCTCTCGTTGTCTCGCGCAAGGACGACTTGGCGCTCGGTCAGCACGCGGAATTCACCGACTAGATCGGCAAGCGTGGCCGTCGCCTTGTCCAGCACTGCTTGGCTCGGTTGCCCGTCGAGCCCAGCCCGCGTCCATCGCGTCACCATTTCACGGGCCGTTGCCTCGGCGGCGTTACGCGAGGAGTTCGCTACGGCAAGTTCCCGCTCTGCCCTGGAGAGCTCCGCACGTAATCCTGCGAGCGCTGTCTTGGTCGCGGCGGCAGCATCAGTTAGCCGCGCGAGCTGGGCACGTGCGATTTCAAGCTCCTCCCGCCGGTCAGTCAGGCGCTGGTTGACACGTTCGAGCGAGCTCTCCGCCCACCCCCGCGCTGCGATCCGGTCAACACAGGCTTTGTCTTCGGCACGGAAGACATCAAGCCGACCCTGCGCTTGGTTTTCGCGCATGATCAGGTCCTCGAGTTCGGTCGCGAGCGTCTCACGTTGCTGGGCGTATTGAGCGGCGAGCGCGGCCAGCGGCTCAAGCTCTTTCACTGCGTCAGCGAGGACTGCTGCCGCGTTGCGAGCCTGCGCATGCACGATCGCATGCAAATCAGCCGAGTCATCGACTCCAAGAACCCGGGCCAATGCCGCTCTTGCGTCTGTGAGGGCATTCGCCGCCGCGCCAGCGTCGCGCTCGCGCTGTATGGGCGCATCGACGACAGACTGGCGCGCGTCTATCGACGTCGCGAGCCGGGCATGTTGCGCGCGCAGTCGCTCCAGTTTCTCGTCGGCATCAGCCAGTTGTCCGTCACTCGTTGAAGCCGCCGTCTCGACGAGCGACTTCAGCACTCCGGGCGCGAAGGGGGTGCGGCAGACAGGGCAGTTGGTGTCATCCTCGTGGATATGGCTCGCTAGTCCGGCAAGAGCCTCGCTGATCGCGCTCGCATGGCGGACCGCCTCGGCACGGGCTTGGACTGCTTCGGCGATCTCGGCCTCGAGGCTCGTGCGCTCTGCGATCTGCGAATCAAGATCGCGGCGCGCCGCCGCAGCCGCATCGCGTGCGGTCGCGAGGGCCGCTGCCAATCTGCCAGATTGCTCCTCGAGGTCCATCAACGTTGGCAACGACTTTAAACGCCCGCCCGTCGTTTCCGCTTCTTGGCGCAGTCTGGCGACGTTCGCCGCTGCGTCGCCTTGCCGGTTGATCGCAGCATCGGCCTGCTCGAAGACTGCGCGCTTGGCGGCTATCATCGTCCCGGCCTCGGCCACGTCCTTTTGCGCCGTATCGATCTGAGCAGCGAGCTGATCGCGCCGGGCGATATCCGCTCTCACATTCTCGAGGAGTCCGATCTCCTGCTCGATCTCCGCGATCGCGGCGGTTTGGTTCACGACCGCCTTGTCCGCAGTTTCCAAGCTTGGGGCGGCGCGCTCGACAGCTGCCTGGGCTTCGCTTGCGGATTGTCGCAAGCGAACGAGAACTGGGTGATCGATCCGGCCTTCTTCGCTGACCCGGGTATAGGTTACAGGCAAATCGTCGAGTGCGGCGAAGCTGGCAAGGCGGGCGGTCCCGTTGCGCAGCGCATCGCCCATACGGTCACCGAGCGCCGCCAGCCGGCGGCTGGTGCTTTCACCAGAAACCGGGTTCGCGCTCTCGCCGAGCAACCCGTCGAGCTCAGCTTCAAGGGCTTGGGTTCGCTCCAGCACTTCGCCGGGCGTTAGTGCGCCGGTCGCGCGCGCAGCCTGTTGCAGTCGAACGAGGCGCGCGGTCCAGCCTTGCCAATCAGCGATTTGACGCTCAATCGTGCTCACGCTGAGCCGTTCCTGCTCGAGCCGTCGGTTGAACGCGGCGACGACGGGACGTCCGCGCAATCCCGAACGAATTTGCGCCAGACGCTCCAACCCGCTCGGTCCTTTGATCGCCTGCCATTGATCTTGCGGTTCACGGCTCGTGAAGCGCTGTTGTGCGGCTTGTCCCAGGAAATGGGTGAGCGCGAGATATGTGCTCAGATCCTCGATGGCACGGCGGTCGGATCGCGCGAGCTTCGCAATGATCGAAGCCGTTGCCGTTGCTTTGTTGATGCTACGCTCGATGGGCTCGCAATCCGAAAAAGTCAGCACGACCTTGTGCGATCCGGCTTCTGCCCCGCGTCGTGTCAGATAATCACTCTCGACAAGCCTTTTTCTGCCTTTATTGAGATAAGGCGCGAATCGGCGGATCGTCCCAGTCAACCCCCACTCGATGGCGTCGAAGAAGCTGCTCTTTCCTAAGCCGTTCGTGCCCATAAGCAGAACCAAGCCGGGGGCCGCTGGTAACTCAACATCGAACACGCCGAACGTGCGGAAATTGTGGATGCCAATGCGCGCGAGATAGATGCTCATGACTGGCCTCTCCGTTCCCAGGCTTTGACGAGCGCGGCGACGATCTGATCAGGCGCCTTGCTATCGTCGAGTGCGATGCTTTGCCATTCGGCGGCGGTCGTCCTCGGCAGCCCCGGCGTGGTGGCGGCGGTCGAACTGAGCTGATCGAGCGCCACGTCGTCGAACTCACCTTCTTTTCGGATCCAGGGGCGCGCGAGAAAGGTGCGTTTGAGGAAATCTGCGAAGCTTTCGTCGTCGCGCTTCGGATCTTCCGGCCGGAGCCAAGCCAGCTTGCGTGCGACCCGGTCGTCCCGTTCCACCATCAGCGCTAGCGCGCGCCAGACCTCTTGGCGCTCGCTTGACCGAGGTCCCAGCAACATCAACTGGAGGTCGAGGGTCTCGTTGGGCGTCAGATACGACCGCGCGACAACGCATTGATTGCGATATCGCCGCAGAGTCTCTCGCACGGCCTCGAGCGCGGCAGTGTCGGGAAGAACCCCGAGTATGATGTTGAACCTGTTGATTCTGAGCGCGTGACACTCGGTGGGAAGGTCGGTGGGGCTGAGCGATGTTGCGGCAGACGTCCCGCCACTGAACGAAGTCGTGGCGAGCTTGCTCCGATCCTCGACCGCAAGGTCCAACCTTAGCGCTGCGTATCGCAGGCGATTGGCAAAATCGGCCAGGTCGGGCGAGAGAGTGGTTCGGTCGTCGCTCATGCCTCGGCTCCTTTCACGATGGCTCGCTCGAGCGACGAGAAGTGACGTGCCTCGATTGTCGCCAGCAACGCGGCAAGTTGGTCGGTGCCGGCAGCCACGGCATCGATAAATTCGCGGCTGATCCACATCATGACTGGCCCCGAGCCGTCCGTCTCACTCAGCGACGGCTGCTGGGTCTCGACCAGGGCAAAAGCCCGCTCCGCAATGCGGGCAACCTCGATGGCACCTTGGACCGACAGGATCACGAACTTGAGTTTGCCACATGTAGTTCGCTGCGCACAGCGACATGGCGGTTCCGTCGATACGATCAGCTGCGCACCCGTGACCAGTCCATTCGGGAGCCTCGCCCCGCTGGCGTAATAGATTCCCGGGCTTCCCGGGCTTGGGATCGGTCCTCTGCCACACGGCCGCAATTGCCAGCGAAATTGCCGTACCTCGAGCGATCGCGCCAAACTTCGTCGGGCCAACGAGAATCTGTGCGGCGTCGCGGTCACCGTCGTCGTCGATCGCACAAGTCAGAAGGCGCAGGAAGTGGTTGAGGAGCGCTGGATCATCCTCGAATGCCACGCGCCATTCCGCCCATGTGGCGCGCATCCCTTCCCTTAGATCTTGCGCGACTTGAAAGCCGATCCGATGGCCAGAATCCTCGCGGTTAACCAGGAAGCGTTCGAGATGGTCATTCAAACGCCCGAGCATCCAGCTATCGAGCACGGTATGAACCTGGCGGGCGAACCGCGCGGGGTCATCGGTGATTGGATCCTGGGCGCCGCCGCCGGGATTACCAGCAACTATCGCCGGCATAGCCATGCCTTCAGCGTGCGGTGAGTCAACGCTCAGACGAGCGACATGGTCGCGCCATTGCGCGGGCGCTGCGCGCAACGCCGCGCGCTTGGCATGGCAGGCGACGCGAAGGATTGCACCCGCTGCAGCGCCAAGGTCGGTCGGGGCATCGGGGAGGATGATCTCGAACGGCTGGTCATTGTCCCATGAACGCACCAGGTCTTGCGGCGTCGCGCCGCCGGACCAGCGGATACGGTCGCCCACGCGGCGCAGTTGCACGGTAATCGGCACATGCGGGGCGGCCTGCCGTTGAACGCGGCGCGACAGCGGAATATCTGCTGAGCGCGCGGCTTCGGCAAACATGTCGCGTGCGGCACGCGAAAGCTTGGGGACCAAGGTCGCATCCCCGTGACGCTCGAGCCATTCTCGATGCGTTTCTTCGAAGCCGGCGAGATGATCTGCGAACGGGCGACGCGCATCGTTGCGCAGTGGCCCGCGACGAATGATCACTGCGTCGGCGCCGATTATTTCGTCGTCCGTGAAGTTGGGCTAAGCGACTGAGCCAGAATCGCATTTGTCTTTGTAGACTGATTTGGGATTGCAGGGATTTGATGCTTCGGGCATCGGAAGCTTGCGATTTCATTTTCAGGATTCCGTCGAATCGCCAGTCATGATTCCGTGGTCGCATCGGAGGTGGCGATGCGACCGAAGAAGCACAGGACGACGGGATCGGGCGATCTGTTCCGGGCCAGGCTGGACCAGATCATCAACATGAAGCACGAGCTGGTTCAGCTCGCCGGCAAGGTCGATTGGGACTGGATCGACGGCGAGATCGCGCCGCTCTATAGCGAGAACGGGCGTCCGGGCATCGCGACCCGCTTCGTGATCGGGCTGCTCCTGCTCAAGCACATTTACGGCCTGTCCGATGAGGGTGTGTGCGAGCGTTGGGTCCACGACCCGTATTTCCAGTACTTCACCGGCGAAGAGTTCTTCCAGCACGCGTTCCCGCACGAGCGCTCGGACCTGAGCCACTGGCGCAAGCGGCTCGGCGACAAGCTGGAGCTGTTGCTGGCCGAGAGCCTGCGGGTAGCGCACGAGGCCGGCGCGTTGCGCAGCCAGGACCTCAAGCGGGTCACGGTCGATACCACCGTGCAGCCGAAGGCCATCACCTTCCCGACCGATGCCAAGCTGCTGCACGCGGCGATCAAGGGGCTCAACCGCCTGGCGAGGAAGCACGGGGTCAGGCTGCGGCAGTCCTATCTTCGCATCGCCAAGACCGCGGCAATGATGGCGGGGCGCTACGCTCATGCCAAGCAATTCAAGCGGCATCAGCGGCAGTTGCGCATCCTGCGCAGCCGGCTGGGCCGGATCATTCGCGATATCCGCCGCAAGATCGAAGGGCAGGCGGTGCTCGAGAACGCCTTCGCCCTCCCGCTCAGCCGGGCTTCGCAGATCCGCTCGCAGCAGCAGCGCCAGCGCGGCTGGAAGCTTTACTCCTTCCACGCCCCGGAGGTGGAGTGTATCGGCAAGGGCAAGGCAGCCGCGCCTTACGAGTTCGGTGTCAAAGCCTCCATCGTCACCAACAACCGCCGTGCTCCCGGTGGCCTGTTCGTGCTGCACGCCAGGGCGCTGCCCGACAACCCGTACGACGGTCACACCTTGCGCGACGTCATCGACCGCACCGAGACGCTCACCGGCTGTGCGATCGAGCGGGCCTATGTCGACAAGGGATATCGCGGCCACGACGCACAGAATCCCCGTCGCGTCTTCATTTCGGGTCAAAAGCGCGGCGTCTTCGGTGTCATCAAGCGCGAGCTGCGCCGCCGCTCCGCCATCGAACCCATCATCGGACACCTGAAGACCGATGGTCACCTCGGCCGCTGCTACCTCAAAGGCCGCGCAGGAGACGCCGCCAACGTCATCCTCTCAGCCGTCGGCCACAACTTCCGCCGCATCCTCGCCTGGTTCAGGGCTCTTTGGTGCCTGATCCTGACCGCCCTCATCGCTGCTGCCAGCGACCGATCACCGCTTCAACCGGGTTGTTAACGGACGACTATTTCGCCATCGCAATCGAGCCAGAAGCGTGCGGGCTCTGGGCAGGGCACAGGTGGGTCGCCCCGTTTGACAGACCTGTTCTGGAGATGGCGGAAGCTACGTACCGGATCTGCCCCGCAAGCCTTGATGGTGAGATAGGCTGCGATTCGGTTGAGCGTGGAGGTCGTCACCTCGAACATTTCGGCATGAAGCGTTTGCAGGACAAGGTGGACGCCCGGTCGCAATTGCCGAGCAACCGCGTCGACCAAACCGATTGCGCGCAACCGGTCCAGCAACTCCCCATCATATGCCGCGATGAAGTCAAAACGCTGCCCGGCGGCGTCAGCTCCTCGCGCACGCATGTCTATCGCGGTGATGATCGGCGAGATTTCGGCTATGCCGGGATGATTAGCGATAAGCCGGATCATCCCAGCGTGATTGAAATCGGTCGAGCCTGCCGCGACGAAGTCGATCAGCCCGCCGTCGCCGTTCCCGCTAATGAAGAACCGCGGCGCAGGCCGGCCCTCGAACTCGCCGACTGGGACGCCGGCATCCGACCAGTAGCTGCTGTTCTGGATGTTCGGAACCGTCTCCTGCGGCTCTAGGCCGAAGCCGATCGCAAGGAATACCATGTCAAAACGGTCAGTACGCTCGCGATCTGATCCCACCGGAGCGTTTAGATCGGTGAAGGCGAGCTCGTAGCCCGTGCCGGCCTGTCGTATTTCATTGACTCGGTGCCGTAGACGCTGCTCAAGCCGGTCTCCAACTCGGACCGCGATGTCCTCAAATTCGACAACCACGTCGTCACGCACCGTCCTGCACGTTCCGGCCTGCCAGTCCAGTATCGGGAGGTCAGCGACGGGATCGGTCGTGTCCAAGGCAGGCCAATCGTAGATATGAGGATCGAGGTTTCGGCGGTCGGTCGTCGACTGCAACGACAAAAGATTCCCCGCGCCCTCAAACAAGACCACTTGGCTCGCTGACGCCAGCACGGCGCCCGCCGCACACGTCAATCCCGCGGCACCAGCGCCGATGACCGCGATGCGTGGGTTGGATCGAAGATAGCCTTGATCGGCCAAGGCGTGAACTAGAGATAGGGCGCGTACCTGCTGCGCATAAAATGTAATACGACGGTCGTAGCATCCCAGAACGAACAGATGTGGACGATCACGAACCCGGGTACCCGCGATGACATCGAGTGGCAACAGATCAGCCATGAGGCTTGCCCGCTCGATCAGACGTCAGGAAAGGCATCTGCAATCCGCCGCTCGGTTCTCGCCATTTCGCCGCTGCAAGATATCCCCCATGCACAACGCTGCGTTGTAGTCTTTGCGGCCGTTTATGGATAGGGCAAGGATCGACTACAATATTATGAAGGAACGGCCACCTTAGGATTGGGGCGTCACCTTTCCTCAATACGTTCAAAGCGTCACTCCCAGTCCAGCCGCTCGGCGCTCTCGTCGTGGCGATGTGCTTGAGCTTCGTAACTGTCGGCTAGCGTGTCGAGAGCCTTGGCGGTATGCGGATGGTCAAAAGAGATAGCCGTCGACCAGTTTCGGTACTTTGCCGCCTCTTGGCGCTCAAGATTTCCGCCGTCGCGCGGCGATCGCATCGTAACGCCACGTCGATTGCTTTTGCCTATCAAGAAGCCATCGATCATTGGTTTGCTGCGAAAGAGATCGATCGCGTCGCGGACCGCTTCGTGCGGCCAGTTTCCGTCCGTACCAAACGGGGAAGCAGCCAACACGTTGCCAATCCGACTGTCGGCGATATCTTCCCGGCCCGCTGCTTTGGCGAGCGAGCGAGCTTCCTTGATCCACGTCTCTAGAGCTGTGGCGTCTATTGCACCATCGTCCTGAGTCCCAGGAAGACGATCCCACTCATCAAGCAACCGATAGGCCTGGTTTGCGACGGCGCGGGCCCGCTCGGGGTTTTCTGGCTCTGCGTCTACGACGCCGCTCTCTTCTTTTGCCTTGAACACAACGCTGAGCATTTCGACGAAGAAGGATGGCTGTTCTGAAAGCGCCTTCAGCAGCACCTTCGGCGGTCGGCGTGAACGGGTCAAAACCGGCAGGTAGGTCCACTCGACCCTGGCCAGCACCTTTGTGTCTACGTCGCTACGATTATCCAGCTGCTGGAGGATCTCTGCGACGTAGTGCTGGAACATTGTCGCTTCGTTCCTGTCGGCATCAGTTTCGAAGGGCTGGCTGGCCGCCTCGAGCAGGACCTCGAGGAGAAGATCGGAAGGAAGGTCAGTCTGATTGTCGCGTCCCGCTAGCGGCAGAGCGTGACGGGCACGTCCGACGGAGATCAGCTTGCGGATTGCAAACCCCACCTCCTCGGTGTCTTCGCTCATCCAGAACACTGGCGTTTGACGCCAATAAATCTCTTCGAGTTCTGCGCCAGCTTGGGCCGCTTGGTTCCAGGTCCACCGCGCGACCAGGGAGTGCGCGCAGTATTGTAAGCAATGCTGTGTCGCCCCAAGCCTGGTCCTTTGCCTTGGCAATCAAGGCCGCAGCCCAAGGCTCTTTTCGGTCCGCAAAGGCTGAAATGATGAGGCCGTGAGCGACCGCGCGTTCGTGCGCGTCGTCGCTGCGAATAGCCGCGACCAGCAGTGATTCAAGATCGAGCTCTGACAGGCCGTTATCATAGAGGGCCTTGCCAATGTAGCCAGCCGTTCCGACCATGCGTGAGAGCGCTCGGATGGTTGAAACCCCGCCTTCGGAGAACAAGGCTTGGGCAGCCCGGCGCCTCGCCAGATCGACGTCACGCTGTTCCGTCTTCCAGCCCTCGGCCGAGGGGTTTGGCAGGGCGGCTTCCTGTTCGAAGAGCCATGCGGCGCGCTCTATCGGATCAGCGGGCGCGAAGCGATCGTAGATTGCTTCGAGTCGGTCAAGCACCCCGCTAGGCATCGACCACTCGGCGTCCGGAAACTGCCGATGGTGATGGAGCACACGACGCAGCGTCGTCCATATTGTCGCGCGATCGGCCTTTTCTGTAATCTTCGGTTCGGCCACCTCCAGTGCCGCAGACCCACCTTCCGGGTCGGGCGACAAGTCGGCGAACCGCTCGAGCAGTGCCGTCCACCTGCCGGCGTCGAGGCCAACGTCAGCAAGTAGACGTTCGGTGATCGCCGCGGCCCCACGGCCGATGAGGTTCCAGGTAACGACCTCGCTCTCATCAACTGTGAAATCACGCCACAGCGGCTTTGGCGCCGGCGAGGAGGTATCGTGACCCTGCGGAAGGATGCTCAGCATAAGCCTCCACGCGGAGTCGCTCTCGTGTTTTCGAATCGAATCGAGCGCTTTTAGCCGCAGATCGAGCGGCGCAAATGTTTGTGGGATCCAGAGAAGGTGGATCTCGCGGAGGCTGTTGGCTGGCCGATTGGCATATTGTCCCGGTGGACTGTCGATGGCGTCTAGGCGAGCCAGGACATGGGTCACTCGAGGCATTAGTTCGGGCGACCAGGCCAAGGACTCCAGAGCCCAAAGCAGGTCTGATAGATGTTCCGCACCGAACATGCCTTCACCTGATCTACCGAACAGGGCGCGGATGGGCGGATCGTTTAGATCAAGGCTATCTTCAACTGCGCTTAGGAAAGCGCTCGGTGACGCCTCAGCCAGCAGTCGGAAATCCCGAGAGAGCGACCACCATCGTTGTTGAGTGGCGTTGGCCAGCAGCTTGGCAACGATATTGTCGGCGCGGCGTGCGGCGTCCGGGACAATGCTCACCTCGTCGCCCCACAGTGCGAGCAGGATCAGTACCTGTCCGATTCCATGACGCAACATTCCCGAATAGTCAGGATGAATTCCTCGAACGTCCGCCATCCTGCGCTCGTCGGGATCCATTTCGAATCTTGGGTCCGCAGAGCCGAGCACAGCGTGCGCAGCGTCTTCGAAACGTTTGATGTCGACGCTCGTGAGGTGCCGTGCGAGCCAAAACCATGCGTCTGGCGGCGACGCGATGCGCCAGGTTGAGCCGATCTTTTGCAGTGGGCTGTCGAACTTGCCGACGTAGGGGACTAGATCGCGGATGATAGCGTCATACGGCTGATCGGCGAGTTCGGATAGCCGAGCCCGATCGTGCTCAGCGTTCTCGTCCCAACCGCCCGCGAGTAGTGCCGCCAGCAATGCTTGGGGCGGTGTATCTTCCGCCCATTGGGGCTGGCGTCCGGCAGCTGCTGGAATACGACGACGCAGGACAGCCAAGTTGCGAGCACTGTCGCGCGCGAACGCCTCGGCACGAGGCTCAGTAATGCCTGCCGCAACTAGGGCGCCGGAGATCCCCTCGCGTGATGGTCGCGCGAGCGAGCGGACTTCGCCCCGGGAGATCGGTCGCTCGTCATAAGCTTGCAGCACAAAGTGTCCGCGTTCTGCTAGCGAGTGTGCCAAGCCGGGGTCTGGTTCAGTCAACACGATAATCAAGGGGGCTGGCGCGTTTGCTAGTGCCCGCGCAGCGGCCGCAGTCGTTGCCACAAGACAGCGGGCTCTGTAGGCGGCTGCCATATCCTCCGGCAGCATCGCGAGCGTGGCGTAAAAAAAAGCCACCGCCTCGTCGGTCGTGGTCGCTTGGATGGAGAAGACGGAAGGTCCACCGCGAAGCCAGCGGAGAACGTCAGCAGCGTCTTGGTCCCGATCACTCAGCACCAAGTCTTCTGTCAGAGGCCATTTGGTGGCGAGCGACCACTCTTCCCAAACTTCGTCGAGCTCGCGTGTGCCGTCCGGTCGTTTCCCCAAACGAACCGCCAGCCATAGTCCAATCGCTGGTGTTTGTTCGATCCAGTGAACAAGGTCATCGGCGTCATAGACGCGAACGTTGGCCCAGGCGCCCTCGGCCTCGCGGGTCTTCGCCCACTTATCCTTGCCCGGCCAGTGGCGCGGAGTGACGAACACAAAGGTCGCGTTGGCCGGATCCAGCGGCGCAGGTTCGTCAGTTCGCTTACGGTAGTCCTCTGTTGCCTTCTTCTCGATATCGCGGCGCTGGCTGCCGATCTCCCAGCCGGCATCGCCTTTCGGCACGTAGGTGCGTCCGATCTCGGTCGACGTCCGTCCGTCCCAGCCCGGGTGGCGAACGCCCTCGTCCGCGGGGAAACGGAGGTGAACCGTCGTGCCGCAAGTTGCGCGGATCAGATAGGCGAGAAGAGTCGGCAGGCTGACGGCACCGTCGGTCCGGTTCGCCCAGTCCGAGAGATCCTCCGCGCTCACCCAACGGATGGGTGCGCCAGGCCGTTCGGATGTGGTGATAATTGGGACCGCGGGCCCGATTACCGCTCCCGTTGGCAGGAACCGGATGCCAGCGCCTTCGAGTGCGGTGCGAATCGCTTGGGCGTTGTTGGCGACCGGGGTCCGTTGGCCCCTCTCAAAGTCCGCCACAGTCGAGGTCGCTACACCGGCTTGCTTAGCCAGGTCCTGTTGAGACCACGCCAAAAGAGCCCGGGCAGCCCGCACGTGCTTAGGAGTCAGGTCGGATGGGGAACTTTGTTGGGCCATGGTCATAAGAAATATATGACATCAGTTGAGTTTTCCCAACTGTCATTTTTTGTCGACAAATCTAAATTTTTGCCGACAATAGATAACAACATGGCTGGAAATCGTATGACCCATCGCGAGACCGCCCTTCGTCTCATCCGAGACCGCGGGATCGCGCGTGCCCGCGACTTCACGGCGGCGGGCATCCCGCTCAGCTACCTGAAGCGCCTTACCGACGCCGGCGATATCGTCCGTCTTGGACGCGGTCTCTACCAAGACCCTGAACGAGTCGGCGAAGACACCGCACACGATCTCGCGGAAGCCGCACGCCTTGTACCATACGGCGTCGTCAGCCTCGTTAGTGCGCTTCGCCGTCATGAGCTGACGACTCAGCTGCCACACGCCGTGTGGATGACCATACCACACAAGGCACGTACGCCGAACGCCCAAGGCCTGCGACTCGAGATCGTTCGGGCGACTGGAGATGTCCTGACGGCGGGGGTCGAGCACATCCGGGTCGAAGGCGTCGATGTGCCAATCTATGGCGTCGCGAAAACAGTTGTCGACTGCTTCAAACATCGCCGTCACGTCGGCGAGGACGTCGCAATCGAAGCGCTCCGAGACGCTCTGCGGCAACGAAGGACCACGCCAAGTGAGCTCATGAAGTACGCTGGCATCGACCGGGTTACAGCGCGGATCGAGCCCTACATCAAGGCGATGCAATGATGGCCAAGATTCTCAAGAATCCTGCCGCTTCAATCAGGGGACCGCCTGCTTCAGCATACCAAGCAACATGGTGACGTCTACCAGCGCATCCTGACGCGTTACGCGATCGAGCGCCTGCTCTTCCGCCTCAGCCTGACGGAAGCGGCCGAGCGCTATATGCTCAAGGGCGCGATGCTGTTCGTGACTTGGCCTGAACACGTCTTCAGGCCAACCGGTGATCTCGACCTGCTCGGCCACGGCGACCCCGAGCCCGGCGCCATCGTTGAGCTCTTCACCCGCATCTGTCAGGTCGAAGCGCCCGATGACGGCATCATCTTTGATCCGGCCACCCTCACGGTCGAGCAGGTGCGTGAAGATGACAAGTACCAGGGCGTTCACCTGAGCCTGAAGGGAGAGCTGGCCAAGGCAGTGATCCCCGTTCAGGTTGATATCGGCTTTGGCGATCATGTCTACCCACCGCCGGAGCGCAGGGTGTTCCCCTGCCTTCTGCCGAACCTTCCGGCGGCGAACATTCTCATGTACCCGCCCGAGACTGTGATCGCAGAGAAATTGGAAGCGATGATCCGCTTCGGGGCAGCGAATGGGCGGATCAAGGACTTCTACGACATTTGGGTCACGCTCCGCACATTCGGGTTCGAACTGCCCGAGCTGGTGGAGGCCGTCGGCGGTACGCTCCGGCGCCGAGAGACTGCTATCCCGACTGAGATGCCTGTCGGTTTGACCGGGGCATTCGCGGCGATCGCCGCCGATCGCGGTCTCTGGACTGGCTTTCTTCGTCGGAATCCGCCGACTATTCAGCCGCCTTCTTTCCCAGAGCTTCAGGTGGAATTGCAACGTTTTCTTGGCCCTGTGATCGCCGGTCTCGCGGTGCCCGAAGGTGCCAAGGGCCGATGGGACCCGGATGGCGGGGCCTGGAGTTGAAGGTGCCATTCGGCGTTTCCAACCAGGTCCGGTTCAGCGCGCGTTGGCAATGGATTTTACCAGCACTGCTGAACCGGCCGCGATCGTACTGCTCTGACGCGCTATCGCCATGTTGAGCTGCCGGACAGGGCGTTCATCGACTGTATGGTGCAGACTCACGCTCCCGTCGCCTTGGCCGACTCCAACAGCAACATCCGAGGCGATCGGAAGCCACATCTCCACGTTCGGATCGTTGAGGTCGGTGCGATCGTACCCGGTGAGTTTCACGACCGGCCGACTACCGATGATGAAGCTTTTCTTCGGCTGCGTAATGCGCAGTATGGCGATGCCGCGCCGTTCGAGCACCCGCATCACCTCCGCGCTGGGTTCTCCCAGTGTCTGAACTCGAACGTTGCGCAGTGTTCGAGCCTTGGCTTTGGGTGTCGCCAACGCTTCGATTTCGTCAAGTCGATGGGGCACAGCCTGGCGCAACTCGTCGAGTATTTCCTCGACCATTCGTAGCGCTTCGGCATCGGTGACGTTAGCACGTTGCGTCTCCGGAGTGCGCCGCCACTGGGTCAGGAAAAACATGTACCAAAGGCGCTTCTGCTCGAGTGAGAGAACAGGGAGCCGGCCCTCTCGTGTCGGTACCAGAATGGATTGCACAACGCCAACGGCTTCACTCTCGAGGAGCGAGAGGGCGCGCTCCATCGCCGGATCCTTGGTCCCGGTTTGAGAAAGCGTGCTGTACAGATGGTTCTGGTGGAACAACTCGCTCGGCCTTGCCCGCCGGATTGTGGCGGGCCGTTCGCGGTGGCGGCACCAGTGCAACCATCCATCCGAGTCCGTGAACCCATTCAGAATCATCTGCGGCACATAGTGATGGCGCTTGGGAACTGACATCGTGCCGGTCGCCCTAGGTGCTAGATGCGGCGGCCGGTGGCGCCATCAGCAAGTCGCTGTCAATTCGGCGCGGATCGAGAAACTCGGGCCGTCGGATTATGAACCGCCCCGGGTTTGCCGGAGGCCACTTGGTTTAAGTTATGCCGCCATGGCGGGGTGTTCCATCATGGCGTAGTAGCGTTGCTCGGCTTCGGCCGCCGGGATGTTGCCGATGGGCTCGAGGAGCCTTCGGTTGTTGAACCAGTCCACCCATTCCAGCGTCGCGAACTCGACGGCCTCGAAGCTGCGCCATGGTCCGCGCCGATGGATCACCTCCGCCTTGTAAAGTCCATTGATCGTTTCGGCGAGAGCATTGTCATAGGAATCTCCGACGCTGCCGACAGAGGGCTCCACGCCGGCTTCGGCCAGGCGCTCGGTGTACTTAATGGATACGTATTGGCTCATACCCCTGTCGCTATGATGCACGAGCCCGCCACGATGGACCGGCCGTCGATCATGCAATGCCTGCTCCAGCGCATCGAGCACGAAGCCTGCATGCGCCGTGCGCGAGGCTCGCCAGCCCACGATCCTGCGGGCATAGGCGTCGATGACGAAGGCGACGTAGACGAAGCCGGTCCAGGTCGCGACATAGGTGAAGTCGGAGAGCCAGAGGACGTTCGGCCTCGGCGCCTTGAACTGGCGGTTGACGTGATCCAGCGGGCATGGCGCGGCCTTGTCGCTGATCGTGGTCTTGACGGGCTTGCCGCGGATGACCCCTTGTAGACCCATGTCCCGCATCAATCGCGTCACGGTACAACGGGCAACATCGAACCCTTCACGCTTGAGCTGCCGCCAGACCTTGCGCACGCCGTACACGCCGAAGTTCTGATAGAAGACGCGCCGGACCTCGATCTTCAGCGCAGCATCCTGCCGGGCGCGCGCCGACAGCCTGGCGGGATCTCGCCGCTTGGCCATATGGGAGTGGTAGGTCGAGGGGGCGATCGGCAGCACCTTGCAGATCGGCTCGACCCCATGCGCCCCACGATGATCCTCGATAAAGGCGATCATGGCTTGGACCGGCGGTCGAGCTCCGCCATCGCAAAATAGGCGCTTGCCTTGCGCAGGATCTCATTGGCCTGCCGAAGCTCGCGGTTCTCTCGTTCGAGCGCCTTCAGCCTCTCGGCCGTGTCGGTCGGAACGCCGGCCCGCTGCCTGCTATCGATCTCGGCCTTCTTGACCCAGTCATGCAGCGTCTGCGGCGTGCAGCCGATCTTGGCCGCGATCGACATCACTGCCGCCCAGCGTGACGGGTGCTCGCTGGCGTGATCCAGAACCATCCGAACCGCTCGGGTCCGGACCTCGGGTGAAAACTTGTTTGTCGTCCTGCTCGTCATGGCTCCATCCTCTCAGGAGTTGGAGCCTCCGGCAAACCCGGGGCGGTTCACTTTACGCCGTACCGTCGAAAGCCGACCCGCCGGCGCTTACCGCCGGCCGCGACAATTTTGGTCCGAGCAGGAGGCGATCAATCGTGGCTGCGCTGACGCCGAGCACCAGCGCTTGGTCGCCTGATCGAGATTGAGCCGGCCATGCTGCTCCAGCGAAGGCAGCAACGTGGAAATCATGACCTTGAGCCGCTTGCCGCAGATCCGATCCGAAGCTTCCCACAGCGCCACCAGCGCATCCCTGACGGCGCCATAGGTCGGCCTTCGGCTGCCGCCGGGCCTCCGGCGAAATCGCGACATGGCTGGCAAGCGCCCGAACTGCGTGCTTGCGATGCCAGCCCGTCACCGCGCAAAGTTCGTCGAGAGTGCGCCCCTGATCTGCCCGCCCTGCAGATCGATAGCGGTCTACCACTGCCGCCGTGATCTCGCGCCGCGCACCCATGCTGGTCCGTCCTGCCATCGCGACACCGATCCGATTCGAAATCGCCCCCCAATCCTGACGGTCTGTTCTCCGGTAACGTTCCTGATGAGGCAATGCGGGGGCAAATTTGCAATCGATGACGTAATTGCGGTCAGCGCTCGGGGCACGGAAGCTCGGTTATCGTCGAACTCTCGCAATCAAGCGCTTCGATTGACACGAGATTCAGTTGTTCTGATACAGCGTGCGCCGAACGCTCGTAAGTCATCCATTTTATCGACAAGTGATTGCCGTCTGCAAGCACGTCTCCTGACTGGCGCTGCTGCCGTGAGGGCGAGAGCTGGATACTACCGGACTTGGTGGGTTTGGTGTTCCTCGATTGTCAGCTAAGTGCTTGGGCCTTGTTGGGAGACGCGCCTCCTGCGCGCCAAGTGTAGCCGGGCCGAAAGTGCGCCGGGCGGGAGAGACTCGATGGACTTCGATAGGATCGTGCTGCGCCGCACCGCTGTTGCGCTGGCCCTGTTTGCCTGTGGCACGATGGGTAGCGCTTTCGCCGACAATCCGCCGTCGGGCCCCGAGGCCACGACGCTGGCCGACCAGAAGGGCAGTCCCGGCGCGCGCGCCGGCCAAACACCTGGCACGCCGTTAGCGGCCGAGCAGCATCGCCTTCCGCCG
Source organism: Bradyrhizobium sp. LM2.9 (assembly GCF_054056555.1). Taxonomy (NCBI): domain Bacteria; kingdom Pseudomonadati; phylum Pseudomonadota; class Alphaproteobacteria; order Hyphomicrobiales; family Nitrobacteraceae; genus Bradyrhizobium; species Bradyrhizobium sp. LM2.9. Next base: position 7,546,325 of record NZ_JBSRYJ010000002.1, on the reverse strand, counting down.
GACTCCACCACCAGGCAAACGCTCGAGCTGCCGGGTCGGACGCTCGAATTCGCGGCGACCGCAGGTTCCATTCGCCTGCTCGACGACAAGGGCGAGCCGCAGGCCGACATCGCATACACCTCCTATCAGCTCGACGGTGGCGACCGCGCCACACGCCCCGTCACGTTCTTCTTCAACGGCGGGCCTGGTGCATCGTCGGCGTGGCTACAGCTCGGCAGTGCCGGTCCTTGGCGGCTGCCGATCAATGCCGACGAGGTCACACCATCGACCTCTCCGGAGGTGAAGCCCAATGCGGAGACTTGGCTCGATTTCACCGACCTCGTCTTTATCGATCCGGTCGGGACCGGCTATAGCCGCTTCGCAGCTACCGGCGAGGATGTCCGCAAGCAGTTCTTTTCCGTGGACGGCGATGTCAACGCGCTCGCTCTGGTGATCCGCCGCTGGCTCGAGAAGCACGACCGATGTTGTCGCCAAAATATGTCGCGGGCGAAAGCTATGGCGGTATTCGCGGGCCAAAGGTGGTGCGCCAGTTGCAGATGCAGCAGGGCGTCGGCGTCAAGGGCCTGATCATGATCTCACCCGTATTTGACTACGGCGAGTCTGGCACGAGTCTTCTTCAATACGTCGCAACGCTGCCGAGCTATGTCGCGACGGTGCGCGGAGCCAAGGGACCGGTGGAGCGGACCGATCTCGCCGACGTCGAAGCTTACGCGCGCGGCGAGTTCCTGACCGACCTCGTCAAAGGCAAGGTGGACAAGGAGGCGACCACGCGGCTGGCTGACAAGGTCGCCGCGCTAACTTGCATCGACCAGGCCGTGAGCCGCAGGCTCGCGGGCCGCTTCAATGTCGGCGACTTCCGCCGCGAGCTCGACCGCAACAACGGCTGGGTGGCCGGCCGCTTCGATGCTTCCGTCCGTGGCTTCGATCCCTATCCGGATTTCGGGAGCCTCCGATTCGGCGATCCCTCCCATCACAGGCTTCTGGCGCCCCTGACCAGCGCCGCCGTCGATCTCCTCACGCGCAAGCTGAATTGGCGGCCGGACGGCTCCTATGAGCTGAGCAACGCCGGGGTTCGGCGAGCCTGGGATTTCGGCGTCAGCCCCCCGCACTCTTTGTTTGAGTTGCGCCAGATCCTTGCGACGGACGCGAAGATGACAGTGTTGGTGGGACACGGCCTGTTCGACCTCGCCACGCCCTATTTCGCCTCGCAGCTTGTGCTCGATCAGTTGCCCGCCTTTGCTGCGGCGCCGCGCATCAAGCTCGCGGTCTATCCGGGCGGCCACATGTTCTACTCGCGTGATGCGTCGCGCCAGGCTTTTCGCGCAGAAGTCGAAGCGATGATGAAGCCGGTGGCGAAATAAAGTCACAAGTAAGCGCTCGGGTGTGTCGTATGTCACCGCTTTCTCAGCGGGAGACCGCAACTGAAATCCTAGCGCCAGCTTGCGATTTTTCGAGATTTTGGGCTGACCGGTCTTTGCCGGCTTCTTTAGCGGCGTCACCGGGGGGCAAATAGCCAGCTGGCAGTGCTCCACGCGCGCGGCCACGTTCTTCATCCCAGATTGCTTCTTGGCCAACTGAGCGCTTCCTCTTGGAAGCGCTGATAGTGAGAATCCATTCGGAACGCAGGAGCATCTGGTCTTTATCGGCGCGAGCCAAATCCAACGCGTGCGCGTTTCGCAGGATCGTGAGCGCGGATTTCAGGGGATCGTGAGCAGAGGTTTCAGACGATGGTGAGCAACGATTTCGCGGGATCGTGAGCAAGGTTTTCGGAGGCTTGCGCCGCTTCGGCCGACAACTCTACGGCTTAGGGATGACCTCGTCGTTAACGAGGAAGCCCAATGCCTACCCGAGAGATTGTCGATGCGCCGGATCAAGGAAGTCCTTCGGTTGAAGCATGTTCAAGGCGCACCGGAGCGGGCCTTCGCACGGAGCGTCGGCGTCAGCAACGGCGCGGTGTACGGCTATCTGAGCCGCGCCCGCTCTGCTGGGTCAAGTTGGCCGCTTCCGGAGGGGATGACCGATCCTGCTACTCGACCGTCTCGACGACACGCAGCTTTTCTTCCCAAACACGCTCAAGCGAGCGCGCCACAAGACGGTTCCGCTCGGCCTCGTAGCGGGCGCGCTCCACCCGAAGCGCCTGGCGCCCGAGCTGACGGCTCTCCTGTTTGCCCGCCGCCGCGAGTGCGATCTCAATCTGATCCGGCACCACGGCATCGAGGACCACCGGCTCAACCAGCGGGTCAACCGCCAAAGGTCCGGACTTCCTGGCAAAGTGCACTGCCTTGCTGATCCCGATCTGAACGGCAGCAATAGACCGGATAATCGGCATTCGGGCCCGTGTAGCGCATGCTCATGCGCCGTCCGCAACGGCCGCAGATCGCAATTCGTTGTAACAGGGCTGCTCCTTGCGCGGAACGCCAGAGTGTCCCGCCTTATAGGGGCAGACGTTATCTGCCAGTCGCCCCTGGTCGGCCATGAACTCCTCCCAGCTGACATAGCCTGCTGCTGTGATCACGCGGCCCAGATAGCGTTTGCGATCGGTGTTTATATGTCCAGCAATTCAGCTGCGATTTGATCTATCTCAACTGAACTTTCTTGGACTGCTATTTCACGGCGCGGGTGCAAGAAGATTGAAGCAATCACCGCCTTTTGCAAGAGCGTTGGCTGGAACGGTCGATCGGCGGAGCGACCCATTATAGGAATGAAGGCAGATCTCCGGAAGAGCGCGGACGACCAATCGCCGGGCTTGAAGCACTTCCGGAGAAGCGCACCGCTTTGGAACCAGCAAAAAGTAGCCGATCATCGGCGCCAGGCAGATATCAGCTAGCCAACTCATTGCCGTCTGCTCGATCAGAGACAAGCCACGATCGAAACTTCTCTTTCGCCTGTCACGTTTCAAACGCATTCACCGTGTGTTCGCTGTCACGATCGGCGCCAAGAGCAGGACGAGGCACATGAGCCCGGCTAGGACCCCAAATGCGGCCGGCAGTCCCACGTACTTGGCCAGGAACCCCATACCAGCCGGTCCGATGAGAATTCCGGCATAACCAATCGTCGTGATCGCGGCAATCGCCGGACCAACGGGCATCGCCTCCTGCGTGCCGGCGCGCCGGAACAGAATCGGGGCGACATTCGATAGGCCAAGACCAATGAGCAGCAAGCCGATCATGGCGATGACGGCTACCGGTGCGGCCAGCAGAGCTCCGAAACCTGCCAAGGCCAGTAGACTTCCGAACATAAGTGTCGCGCGGTCCCCGGCGCGTTCGACGACGGCGTCGCCAGCAAGGCGTCCCACCGTCATGGCTATGGAGAACAGTACATACGCTAAGCCGCCCTGCGTCTTTGGAGCAAGACCAGCGCCGACGACCAACAAGGCAGCCCAATCGAGCATCGCGCCTTCGATAAGGAAGGCGATCGCCGCAATCGTGGCTAGAAGGAGCACGATGGAACGCGGCAGAACGAACGACGGTCCCTGGTCCGCCTGCGCCGTTGGTACCAATCGCGGCCACGCCAGCATGATCGCGATCACTATCAATCCCGAGCAGACCACCGTCGAAACAAATGCGTCAATCTGCAGCGAGAGAAAAGCGGTCATGGCTGCAGACCCTACAAGTTCCCCAATGCTGAATTGAGCGTGGAAGCTGGACATCAGCGGGCTCCCCGCCGTGCGCTCCACCTCGATCGCATGAATGTTCGCGGCCACGCTCATCGAGCCTATCGAGGCGCCTAAGGCGAATAGCGCGACGCCGAACGCCAACCTGCTAGCTGTCGTGAGGCACGGCAGGATGAGCGCGAGACTAAGCCCACCCACAAGAATGATCAGCCTGACGCCGTAGCGGGCGCTCAAAACACTGGTCAGAAGCATCGCGATGATGGATCCAGCACCCAGGCAGAGCAATAGTAGGCCAAGCACGCCGTCATCGGCCGCCAGCCGGTCTTTCGCAAATGGTACGAGCGGGGCCCAGGCCCCGAAGCCAACCCCGGGAACGAAGAATGCAAGACGCGTTGCTAACCGCGAGGATGATTGACCAGCAGACGCCATGACAGGCACCTTATTGATAGACGACCCGCGGGCGCTGTACCAGCAACGGACTCCCGAGCGACAGAGAGTGCGCAGGTTCGGCGGTCGAGAGGACATCGTTTGTTGGCGCGATCCGCCATGCCGGACGGTTCAGCGCGTGATATCGGATCGCGTCGATCGTCACTCTAGTTCGATCCGCGACGACATCTTTGATTGCAAGTACGATGCCACCGCGAAAACGCACGTGACATCTCGATCCGAACTCAATACGATCGGGCAACTGTGCCGGCTAGGCACGGAGCGTTGGGAGCTCTCAACAAGCTTGTTACTTGCTGAGTGATGAGCGCGGTCGCGCACTGAAGGAGCACGAAGCACCCGAGTGCGCCTCGAGACCGCGTATTACGATTCCGTGGCGCCCTTCAGCGCGCCAACGCGGCCTCGCCTTTCCTAGTCATATCCGCGACAAATCAATATGGCTCAGTCGCAAAGATGACAACGAGATGAATTCCATCTGCCGACCCCAATCGGTCTCAATGCGAGGCGATGGGTTTGCAACCCGGTTACTCTGGGCTTGCGTAGCCTGCCAAAGCTTGTGGCAACCGACATCGCGGTGTAGACGCCGACATAAGCACTTTGATCATGGAAGGCACGCAGAGGCTTATGTGCCTGCTAGGCTCATCGTCTTTGTCAACGCCCCCGCCACTGCTCGCGATTGACGACTTCTTCATCGAATTGGCCGCGCACATGGACCGGCATTGATGCTTCTCCGTGTGCGGGAGGGATGCGCGGCTCGTTGCCCCAACGTCCATCGAGAAACTGCCCCGCCGAGATCGCGACCCGCTCCTCCGTAAACAGCGGACGAATCCGTTGCTTGGCCCGCCGCAACAAAGAAGCCCACAGCGTTGCGTATCCTCGACCGACGCTCCACCAATCATCAAGTCCCGAATCATGGTCGCCCATAGAGTCAGAACCACCCCGAAAATTGCAACTGTAGTGCTAGACACGGTGGCCAAATGCATCGAACTCCGTCCGGATCGCTTGTCCGGTGTTCGGTTACGCGCATATTCCCTCCTTCAAGAAGCATCAGTGCAAGATCGGCGAAAACGCCCTGCCCCAGAAGTCGTGCGTCATTTTCAGTCGGAATTGATCGCGGAAGCCCTGGTCGACGCGGGCTACGTGCGCATTAGTTTCGACCACTTCGCCCTACCCCGGCGATAAATCTTGCCGTGGCGAACGCGAGGGGCGGCTGCGTCGGAACTCCCAGGGTTACACGGACGACGCCGGCGAAACGGATAAAAAGAAAACAGTTTATCGATTTGGTTTTGAATTGCGCTACAGAGTTGGCAACGCGAGCAGTACATTGTCGATCAGCCGGGTCGAACCGACGTAGGCCGCGGCACAGAGCGCCGCCGGAAGCCGCAGCGGACTCGCGGCACGCTTCAGCGTATCACCATCGACAAGTTCAAGGTATTGCAGCCGATCAACTGTCTCAAGATGCCGCTTGGCGATCGCAATCAGCTTGTCCACGTCGCGCGCTCCTGAGCGGAACTCATCCGCCGCGGCGAACAGCCCACGACTGATGGCAACGGCTCGCCGACGTTCTTCCTCGCTGAGATACCGATTGCGACTGCTCATCGCGAGCCCGTCCGGTTCCCGAACGGTTGGCACGGTGACGATCTCGATGGGAAGATTGAGATCAGTTGCCATGCGGCGCACCACCGCGCATTGCTGAAAATCCTTTTGCCCGAAAAACACGACGTCCGGATGCACCATGTTGAACAGCTTGCATACGACGGTTGCGACGCCGCGAAAATGCCCCCGCCTGAAAGCCCCGCATAGTGGCTTCCCCAATTCGCCCGGTTCGACGAAGGTCTCGAATTGAGCCGGATAGACTTCCTGCGCACCCGGCGCGAAGACAATCGCAACGCCGACATCGCGGCACAATTTTTCATCGCGCAGGAAATCGCGAGGATAGCGGCTGAGATCCTCGTTTGGTCCGAACTGAGTCGGATTGACGAAGATGCTAACGACGGTGACGTCGCATTGCGCTCGGCTCGCCTTGACCAGGGCCAGATGGCCATCGTGCAAATAGCCCATTGTCGGCACGAGCCCGACGCGTTTGCCCGCGCTGCAAGCCTTCGCGAGCTCACGACGAAGCTCGGCGACCGTCATAATCGTCTGCATCATGGCACCTTACATCAGGTTGGGTTGGGAGGAGCCCAGTTTGCGATGATGTTGCCCAGGCTTTCAGGAAGCCGATAGGACTCTTGCGGCGCCGGGAACGCTCCACTGCGGACATCGGTAGCCCAGCGCGACAGCGCCTCCTGCAACAGCTGAAAACCATCTGCATAGGCGCGAACGAATTTGGGCCGATGACCTTCGGTCAGCCCCAGCACGTCATGGAATACGAGCACTTGGCCCGAGCACCCGGGACCCGCGCCGATTCCAATAGTTGGTATCGACAGCGATTCGGTCGCTCGCTGAGCCAGCTCGGCCGGAATGCCTTCAAGCACCAACGCGAAGCATCCGGCCTCCTGCAGACGGTGAGCGTCATCAAGCAGCCGCAAAGCATCATCGGCTTTCCGGCCCTGCACCTTGAATCCGCCCAGGATATTGACGCTCTGCGGGGTGAGGCCGAGGTGGCCCATGACGGGAATTTCGCAATCGACCAGGGCACGCACCATTTCCACGCGCTTGGCTCCGCCCTCGAGTTTCACTGCATCTGCGCCTCGCTGCAGGAACCCTCCGGCGTTGCGTATCGTCTCCTCCGGACTGAGGTGAAAGCTAAGAAACGGCATATCGGCCACGAGCAGGGCACGGGGCCTTGTGCGCGCAACAGCTTCGAGATGATGATTCATCATCGCCATGCTGACTGGCAACGTGTTGTCGAATCCGAGGCAGACATTGCCAACACTGTCGCCGACAAGAATGATGTCGACGATGGGGTCAGCGATGCCTGCCGTAACCGCATCGTAGGCGGTGGTCATGGCGACACGCCGCCGCTCCTGCTTCCACCGCTGCAGGATTGGAATCGTGATCCGCTCAACTGACACTTCCGAAGCGTGGCTCATTTTCGATCCGTTCCGTCAGATGGCCTCAGGTCGATTTCGCAGCTCGAAGCGATACTGATTTGATCTCACCTGGTCGCCTACGATTTTGAAGCCACGGCCCTGCGAGGTTCCCGCGTCACCGAATAAGCTAGGCGAACGGTAATCCGATTCTTGCGACCGAAGCCGTTGAGTATTGTGCGCATCCCCGGGGGACCACCCTTTTTCTATGGCGGACGAGTGAAAACTGTCAACCATGAAAGGGAAACATACGTCTCCAAAGTAGCGGGCGCGTGCATAAAAAATCCAATGGTCGCCCGACCATCAAGCAAGAACTCCCCAGATTCAAACTGTCATTTGGAAGCGCCTTGCGTCACGCTGGGCCTCAGGGCGCGCCGATGCGATCATTCTGACGCAATTTGCGTGCGGCGTTGTCTTAACCGCAACTCCTGCATGTCGGACTGGCTGGCTCTGCCCCGGAGGCAATACTCTACCCGAGCGAGTTCGTTTCCGAGTCTCATCAAGTTCAACTGCAGCCAGAGGATTTGTTGCCGCTCACACCTGCTGCGCTGAATCAACGCTCCGGCATACTTCCCCATACAGAGCTGATAGAAATTGCGTACCATGCCCTGCTCCAATCCCTTCTCCAGGATACTTGGCATTTTCCAGCTCCCGAAACAGGCCTCGCGCTCACCCTCTGTTGTAGCGGCATATCGCGATCGATTGGCTCGATGAACCATTGCCTGTCGGCCGAAAATTGCGTTTGGGCGTAATTCCGCGATGAAATCCTTCAAACGAGCTCGGAGGGACCGCCCCGCCTTCGTCAAATGCAAGCATGGGAGTGCTTTCCAGCGCGGCAGATCGTGAAAGCTATGCAGACGCGCGTCTGCCGCCGCTAATTCGATGGCGTGTGGATAACCCGAGCGTACAGACTTGTCAGGCGAGCCGCTTAGAGGCGTCGCTGACCTGAGGCGCCGGTGCGCTGGCCGTCCGCTTGCTGCTCAATTCGCAGCAGCCATGGCACCCCAAGCGTCAGGCCATCGAAGCGTCGAGGGTTTGACACGGCCAGCCAAGTCATGCGATGCAAAAAGGGCTAAGCGGGGTTAAGGAGCAGTAGTGCGGTCGCAATCTAACGGCGGCCGCCATTGCGGGGTCGGCAGCTTCTGCTGCACACGTTCAAAGACCACTACTATTCGTCGAAGACACGATTTTTCGTAACAACACCCCGCATTCCCGTTGTGCGCCTTTTCGTGGCATCTTGTACTGGTTGTCAGCGCGATCGTTCTACCCGCCGCGCTAATGCGTAGGTCAGGTCGATACCGCAATACCTCCGTGCCCGATGCAGTGGCCATGCACTGACAAAATGACGAGAACTGGCAGTTGCCAGGATACCCCAGATACGGTCTTTGCAGACAATGAGCGTCCTGCCAAGCGGGTCGTAGGACGTACACTCGAAGGCGAGACAAAGCCAACTAGCATGGCAAGTGCTAGCAGCGACAAACAGCAGATTGCGCATGACTTGCCTCCGCTAGGCTTTGCTTAAGGATAGACCATCGAATTACATCTATTGATGTTGATCAAGCAAATGGCAGCCGCGCTTCCCTGGGCGATCGCATCCACCGAAGTACCAGCGCGTTGGGCTTTCACGCGCATGCAAGCGACGCGGTTCAAGTGAAGGCAGTCTAAGAGTGCTCGATCAGAACCGCGGCACCTGGGGCGGCCATTTTGCCAGAACTTCGGCGAAGGCGGAGCAGCATTTCAGCGACTTTCCGGAAGGGAGCGCAGCCTTCCGGTGCGATGCAGTTGCGCGCTGAAAGCGCCTCCAGGCAAGTATGTGCACCAGGTACTACCTTTTCTTCGTTGCTTCGCGACGAGCAGCGCCGCAACGATAAGCTCCTCCCAGGCGCCATGTATGGCTGAGACTATCGCCACGTTCCGCGATGAAAGAGTTTCACGATCGATCTCTCTGCGGTGATCAGCCGAAGAGCGGATTCAACCTTGAAGTCACGTGTCGATGTCAACGCTTCAGGGGCTGGCGGCGGCCTTCCCCCTTCTGTTTTATGACCCAGCCTGTATTCAACGAAAGAGCGCATTTTGCTGCAGTTCTTATGCGGCCATCCTGCAAGTGAGACCGTTTCGTGCACGAGATCCGCGCGAAGCTAATGACCGTCGACGGAAGCTTCTAAGTTGTCCTAGCGACTGATAATCAGGCGGTTCCTTACTTCGATGCAGAAATTCGTCTCAGACATGTCTACCTTGCGTAATAGCGGAGGAAGAATCGAGCTAAACACCCGCCAGCGCGATCGTGCAGGGAGCCTGCCGTGCAGTGGCATCTGAGCGGCTACCCGAGCCTTGCAGACTTTGCGATGGGGCTTCTGTCGCTTTGGGCGAAGTCAAACCGCAATGTTCGCGATTACCGACGGTCATCTATGATTCGACACATCGTATTCTTCACCGCAAAGGATAAGGCGCATGTCGACAAAATAGTCGACGGCCTTTCCGTTCTCGCCAAAATCCCGCACGCACGCCGGCTTGAGGTCGCTCGCAACCGCAAGAGCGACCGGCTTGGCAACGAAATTGACGTGATCGTCTACGGTGAATTCGACGACGAAGTCGAACTCGAAGCCTATAAAGCGCACGAGCTTTACCAGGAGTCGATCCGGCAGGTAAGACCGCTCCGAGAGCTACGTCTCGCGGCCGATTATAGCATGTCAACAGATGCGGAGCCATTTGGCAGGCCCTACCCGCGGGCGTAATTAACCTGGCAGGCACGTAGGGGTTTTTGGGTGCCCATGAGGCACGCCTTCGCCGGACGGGATTACAATCGGCCATGTATCGCTGAGCGACAGACTAATGCATGTATTGGAACTGCAGTGGATTGAGCCCGTCACAGCCATGCGACGCCTCGCGCATCGGAGGCACCTCACGTTCCTGGATAGCGCATCGAGACACGCGGTGCTCGGGCAGTACTCGTATGTGACGTGCGATCCCTTCAGCACTTACATAATCGCGGACGGGAGAGGTATTTGCAACGGAGAGTCCATTGTGGGCGATCCGTGGGCGGCACTTCGCGCTCTGCTAGCCAACTATCCGCAAATATATCGCGCCGATCTCCCGACATTCCAGGGCGGCGCCGCCGGCTTTTTTGGATACGAGCTGAACAGGACGCTGGAGCGATTGCCGGTGCCGACCATCGGGGGGCATCGCTTGCCTCAGGCACTGCTACATCTTTACGATGTCGTGATAAGCTTCGATCACCGCCATGATAGATGCTGGATCCTTTCTACCGGGTGGCCGGAGCAGGATCCAGTTCGCCGGCGTGAGAGAGCTCGCCAAAGAGCCGAAGAATTTGTTGGGCTGCTTACAGTCTCAGCCCCTCCTCCTGATTTTACACCAGGCGAGGCCGGCTCATGGCATTCAAACTTCAGTCGCCAGGGATACATCGCGGCGGTACAGCGCGTGATTGATCTCATTCTGTCGGGTGACGCCTTCCAGGTCAACATTGCGCAGCGCTTCAGCGCTCGCCTGGCGAACTCGTTCGACCCGATAGCCTTCTATTGTCAGCTGCGGAAAATGAATCCGGCTCCCTTTGCCGCCCTTCTTCGGTATGGCAAGCTCACCATTGCATCGAGCTCGCCCGAGCGTTTCCTAAAGCTTGACGGGCGACAGGTCGAAACGCGACCTATCAAGGGGACGGTGGCGCGTTCCGCTGATTGCGAGGAAGACCGGCGTCGCGCTGAGACGCTGGTAGATTCTGAGAAAGACCGCGCCGAGAACACCATGATCGTCGACCTCCTGCGCAATGATCTCTCGCGCGTTTGCACGCCTGAATCAGTCCACGTCCCGTCCTTATGCAATCTCGAGTCCTATGCCTCGGTGCACCATCTCGTGTCCGTCGTTACGGGTGAGCTAGTACACGGAGAGGATGCCGTGGGCCTACTTAGGGCCTGCTTTCCCGGCGGCTCAGTTACCGGGGCTCCCAAGGTACGCTCGATGGAAATTATCTTGGATATCGAGCGTGTGGCGCGAGAGGTGCATTGCGGGGCCATAGGCTACATAGGATTCAATGGACATATGGATGTAAATATTGCCATTCGCACCGTAACGATCGACGACGGCCAGGCCGTCTTCCATGCAGGTGCCGGGATAACGGCAATGTCCGATCCGGCCGCCGAATATGAGGAGAGCCTTGCAAAAGCAGAGCGCATTTTTCGCGCATTCATTGCTGAAGACGCCGGTGCATCTTGATTGTCATTATCGACAACTACGACTCTTTCGTCTTCAACATTGCGCGATATTTTCGCAAGCTTGGTGCAGCAACACGTGTCGTCCGGAACGACGCAATGGATGTGAGCGAACTTGCTGACCTCAGGCCCCGCGCGGTTGTCATCTCCCCCGGTCCGTGCACTCCAATTGAGGCTGGAATATCGACAGCCGTCGTTCGTGAACTTTCGGGTCAGGTGCCAATTCTCGGGATTTGTCTCGGACACCAGTGCATTGGGACCGTGTTCGGCGCACGCGTAACGCGCGCACGTCATCCTATGCACGGTCGGCCCTCGTATGTCACACATGAAGGCGGCGGGCTGTTCAAAGAACTACCGTCTCCACTTTGTGTGGGGCGCTACCATTCGCTTATCGTCGAATTGGATCCGTCATCTGCCCGTCACCTCACGGTGACAGCGCTCTCGGATGATGGGGAGCTCATGGCCCTCGCCCATCGCGATCAACCAACATATGGCGTGCAGTTCCATCCGGAGTCGATACTCACCCCGCAAGGGGACGTACTGTTCGCAAACTTCCTACGGCTTGCAGAGCTTTCTTAAGGCGGCCGTAGAGGACTGGTGCAGCCATAGCGTGGCGCTTCCGGTCGATCGCTGGCCCGACGACATGCGGCTGTCGGACATCGAGCCGCGGTTCATTTGCGGCGTCTGTGGCCCGGCTCGGCGCCGAGGTTCGGCCGAACTGTACCAGCGGACGGTATCATCTTCAAAGAGAGCCGGTCCCGGAAATCTGCACAGGACGGTAAGTGGAATTCTGCCCGACAGGAGCGAGTCGTACAGATTATCGAAGAGTTTTCCGACGACCGCCTGAAGAATTGGTGCATCCATTGCGGCGGCTGGCTGGCTGGTCAACCTCCATGGTTTCGCGCGGCGCGCGCCGCCGCAACAATAGTCTCCCTATCCGTCGAGGGAGGAGATGTCTGGTGATTTTGCTATCCCGGTTGATGGATACCCTATTTGGTCGGGCGGCCCGGTATTAGGACAAGGCGAACCAATCGCGCTGCCTGCCCGAGCCGCAGACCGCCAGTCTGCGGCACGCAAGCGCATGTCCCGCTCTTGCCACTTCCCAAGGAATCTCGTCGAGCTCGACGGCCACCTCCTCCGCGCTACGCAATTTATGCTTTCGGAGCGCTCCGAGAACCCGGCGTTCGATCGCCGCGGCTTCATAGCTCGGCTCGACATTGCCTTCTTCGAAGCGATCGCACCAGAGAACGTGGCCGCGCCAGACTATGAAATGACTTCGGCAGCCTCCGTCGCGCCAAACCGAGGGATATAGGCGAGCTGGCAGACGATGGCCCTGCTCGCATGCGAGTCGGTGCAGAGAAAGATGAAGTCGACGCCGGTCAGCTCGTCCGCGCTGCTCTGATCGACTACGTCGGCTCTCACGCCGTGCACCCGGGCCTTGGGCGAGCATGCCCGGATTTCCCTCTCCGCGACAGCTATCTTGGCGGCGCCAACGTCAGCCGCGCCGACTCCTGCCAGCCGGTTCAGGTTCGTGCTTTCGACCGCGTCGGGATCGATCAGGACGTAGTCGCGGACGCCGAGGCGGGCCAATTGTTGGATCAACACCGATCCCGTGCCGCCCAGGCCGATCACGCCCACCTTCAGCAAGGAGATCGCGCGCTGCCCGTCGGCGCCGAAAGCGCGAACCTGACGGTCGTAGCGAGCTTGATCGGGCTCCGCGGCTCCGCCTTGCGACAGCAAGACCAGTCGCTCACCGACTTCCCAGGTCGGCACCTCCTCGGTCGTGCCGATCCGGCGTGCGCGACAGCCGCCCGGGCCCGGCACCAGCGTCAGGTGATCGCCGGCAGGAGCCCGACGCCGCAGATAGTCGGCGAGCGCCACCTCGCCTTCGTCATCGACCTGGGAGAAGCGTGGATGCCCCGACTCGAAGGGATGCGTGTGCATGATCACCACGCTGCGGCCCTGGCCTTCGTCTCTTACGATGTCGAGACCACCGGTCTGAACAAGCGCTTCGACCAAATTCTTCAGTTCGCGGCCGTGAGGACGGATGTCGATCTCGTCGAGACCGAGCGGTTCGAGACGCGATCGAGGTTGATGCCTCAAGTCGCACCGTCGCCGAAAGCGCTGCATCTCACGGGAACATCGCTCGCGAACGCGACGGACATGTCTCGGCAAACCCACTACGACATGGTCTGCGAGATCGCCCGCGTTCTCTCGTCGTGGTCTCCCGCCGTATTCCTCGGCTTCAATTACATTTCATTCGACGAGGAGTTCCTTCGCCAAGCGTGCTACCAGCGCCTGCATCCGGTATTTCTGACCAACACGAACCAAAACGCTCGCGCGGACGTTCTCAATCTCCTGCGCGCCGCGGGAACGCTTCACCCCTCCGTGATCCGTCCCGGCGTTGGCACAGACGGCGCGCACGTCTACAAACTCGGCCCGATCGCCGCCGCCAACGGCATCGCGCCCCGCAAGGCGCGCGACGCCGCCCGCGACGTCGATGCGACGCTCGGACTATGCCGACTGGTTCGGAGCGGCGCACCCGAACTGTGGTCGGCCTTTCTCCGCTTCTCGTCCAAAACTTCCGTGGTCGATTTCGTCAGAGACGAGGAGGCTTTCGCCTACTTCGATTTCCGCGGCTCCTCGACGTCCCGGGGGCCTTCGATCGCATCGTCGCCAACCGCGATGAGGTCGCGCAGATTCGCAGCAGCGAAAAGGCGTCTCGATCTTAAAGTAGGCGAGGTTCTCAATCTCTTTAGCCATCCGGGCCAGGAACGCCGCGGACATCTGGTTCCGCTGGCCGGCGCATCCTGCACCATGATCGGAATTGCGATCTTGTCGGAGACGCTCTGATAGAAAGCGAAAATTCCTAAGGTTCCTCATCCCTCTCGACGACCTTCGGAGCGACGCTCTTCGTCGGAACGAAGCCGATCTGAAATCCGAATGCACGACCGATCTTCTGAAGCGTTTGCGACGTCGGGTTGGCTTGGCCGCGTTCGATGTCGGCCACCTGCCGTACGGTCAGCTTGAACATTTTCGCGAACTCCGGCTGCGTTAGCCCGAGCGCGTGGCGCATCTCCGCCACCGCGTGCGGCAGCCTCAATTCGCCGGACCGCGCCTTCGCGGCGACCGCGGCTCGGCGTTCACGTATCTCGTCTCTAGTCGGTTTGCGCCATCTGGACATGTGTTTCACCCCTAAGTGGGAACGTTCTTCAGCGCCGCCGCGCCATCCGCCATCTCTTCGTGCTTGACGATGACGTGCTCGATCACCGAATCCGGCACGCCGGCTCGCTTCGCCATTGCAGGAAGCATGCGGAGCGCGGCTTCCTTCGCGGCAAGCGCTTCCATCAGATCCTCCGCGGGGACCGCCGGCAATGCGACGGCCTCGCAGACTTCGCGCCAATCGGGATTAGTGTCCCGGTTGACCATCCTCATGCATTCCCAAATGGTCGCCCGGGGAATGGCGGCCGCATCGATCCTCATCGGCGCGAAGTCGAACAGCGGAGAAAGACGCACGGTACCGTCCGGAAACTTCCGCAGCGCGGTGTTGCGGCCATGATTGTCTGGATTTCCCATCGCGAGATTCAACATATCGCGCAAGATGTACTCGACCGTGTCCAAAAAAGGCTCCGCGGAGACGTCCTGTATCAATCGCAGGTACGTTTCGTGGCGGCCTCTCACGCCGAACTCCGCGATGCCGAGTGCCGAGATGAGGCTTTCCTGCCCGAACCGGACGAGACCGTCCTTTCCGACTTCGCGGTCGAAACGCGGAATCACGAGGACGCCGTCGCCATAGACGTCGGTCCCGTGCACGTCCAGTCCGAATTCCTTGGCGACCTGCGAGTAGCCGGCCTCCGCCTCGAGAATTCGTTTGTCGGTGGCCTCGCTGCTTCGCAGGAGCTTCGCGATGACGAACTCCCGCGCGTCCCCATCCTCGACCATCGAGTTCGGATACCAGAGCCCGTCCGCCGAACGCGTCATGGCCACTTTCGGCCAGTCGCCCTGAAGACCGTTGGATCCGGAGGCGAGCATCGAAAAGTGGTCAGCCACTTCCAGGAAGGTAGGATCGCGCGAAAGGATTGCATCCATCGTCACGCCTACCTTTCGCATCTTGCGGACGCGTTCGGCTTCGAGCGCGTTAGCTTCCTTGATGCGCAGATTGCCCACCGGAGATCCGGCCGACCTCTTGAGAAGTTCGATTTGAGAGGACGGGGCGTCAGGAGGAATCTTCAGGAATTCGGCGATCCGCTTCGCCTGCCGGCCTTGCGGAATCAAGTCCAGAAGGAAGGCAGGCCAAGTGTCCGCGGACCGGTCGTTGAGATCGATCGGAGCAACCACCGAGTAGGCACGAAGGTCCCGCACCGGCCTATCTTCGGCCAGTGGAATGGCTCCAAACTCCCCGAAATACTCGATTTCGTATCCGGTCCTGGAAGGCGATTTGTAGCCGCTATCCTCGTGGGCGAGGCTCACGATCGCCGCGTCGTGCCATTCCCTGTCGAAGTAGATCTGGATCGTAAGGTCCATGTTATCAATCCATTCTATGGGCTGTATAACTTAACTTCAGCGAGATATCAACCCAATTTAATGGGTTTATAAAAGCAAGTAGCGCCCTAACACGCCCCTTACAGTGGTATGATTGAAATAGACACGGAACTGATCCACTCCCTCGCTCTAGAGGTGCCAAAGATTTTTAGAAATCATGCAGGGGACGGGCAAGATGCGCTTCCTTGCCTTGGCTCCTGACCACCCATGCCACTAGGTAGCCGGCACTGAAGGTGGCGAACAGGATTCCTTGAAGCGTCGCGGCTACCGCTGAAGCGACGCAGCCGATGATGGCGCCGGCGTCGTTGCGAACTATATCTGTGGCTTATCGCCCCATTGCGCCGACCTCCGTTGAAGAAGCCCTTGCTCGTCTTTCTATTCCTTATCTTTGCGCCGATCGCAGCATCGGCAGCGCGCTACTTGTTAATCGGCGTGGGGTCCCGACGCCGATCGACGAGCTAAGCTGTTGATCTGCATAGCGGTGGCGGGGTCACTCTTGGGCTCTGACGCATATTCGATGATCGTGATTGTTTTTATGGCGCGCCAATCAGCCTTGCCTGAAGGAGATCGAGCTTAGCGCGCCCGTACATCTGCCGTTTGACCAGCTTGAGCTTAGTGATCTGCGCTTCCACTTGGCCGTTGGACCATGCTTGCGTAATAGCGGCGTGCACCGCGCCCTTATCGTTGGCGATTCCATTCGCGAACGAGGCAATGAGGCTCCGCTTGGATTCCTCAATCCAAGGTTCGAGCTCCATCTCGGCCTTTTTTCGGATCATCGCGTGGAAGCGGCCAACAAGAGCTTGGGCATCGGCCAGCATAGGAACGTTTTGTTCGATGACCGCAAGCGTGACGGTCTCCGCCCTGGTTAGGTGGTCGCGCTTCGTCGTCATCAGCTGCGCTATGGTCCTGGCGGCGGGCACCTTCTGCAATTGTTGATGGTTGATAGTCTCGGCACGCCGCCGTCGCGTCGCCCATTCCGCCACCACGCGCAGCGATCCCTTGAAGCCTTGTCCCTTCAAACGGCGCCAGAGTTCGGCACCGTTGCGACAGCCGCCTGACCACTGCGTGTCCAGGAACGGCAGATGCCCGTCCAGGGTGCTTTGACGGGTGCGGAACATATCCGTACCGCCGCCGCGGCTAATTTGGCGAACCAGATTGCGACTATGTCCTGTGCGGCGGACGATCTCCTTGAGCGGCACACCGTCGCTGACGAGAGCCGTAACTACGGCATGGCTGTCCTGGCGCCGCAGATAGCCCTGATAGCGCAGCTTTTCCGCACAGGTCAGCAATTCCGGGTCGATCGTCGTCGCTCCGATTGCGGTTCGGATTCTGTTCATGGAGCGTCGCACCGCATCAAGGAAGGCCGCGCTCGCATTTTCCATCAGATGCCAGCGGTCGGCGACTTGGATGGCGTTCGGCAGCGCCTTGGCTGCTGCCTCGCCGTATCCACCACCGCGATCTCGCGATACAATGTTGATCGCTGGGTGCTTCGATAGCCACGCCCGAACGGTCGCAGTTTCCCTGTCGGGCAGCAGGGTAACGATCCGCCGACGCTCCAAATCGCACACGATCGTCCCGTATCGATGGTTTCTCCGGAACGCCCAGTCATCGATGCCCACAACAAGCAACGGATCTGCCGAGATCGCCGCCCGCCGGCGGACCACCCGTAGCAAGGTATCGTTGCTGACAGGCAGCATGAGCCGCTTGGCGAAGGTTGCCGCCGGCCGGCCGCCGAGCGCCAACCCCAAGTGATGGACGATGTATTCCAACCGTGCCGTCCGGCGCCATCGAAGCGAGACGATGTCTTCTCCGAACCGCTCTGCGAATATCCGCCGGCGGCAATGCGGCACCTCACATGTGAAGCGCCGCGTGAGCAATCGGAGGCGCACCTTTCTGCCCGCTGATGGCAAATCGGCCACGTGCCGGATGTAACGGCTATGGATTCGGCGCGATGCTGTCGTGCACAAAGGGCACTGGGCCTCCGTAGCCTCTGACCGAACAGCCAGAATAACCGAATCCTCTGAATCACTTACGCCATCAAACACCAAACCACTCGGTACGAGCGATGAAATTCGAAAGCCTGTCCGCATGGCGCCGATTCTCCGTTGAAGAACCACAGTCGCCGGCGAACTTCATCAGAAATGAGTCAGAGCCACTCTTGGACGCTTAGTCACACCCAGCCTTCCACGAGGCGCTCCGCGCCATCGCCATCCGCTGCGTTCGGCAGCTGGTCGGCCAGCCGGCGCTCGTGGCCAGTGAATTCGCAAGCGCAAGGACGAGGAGATCTTCGGCGAGGGCCCACCGCATCGCGGCCGAAGCGATCCTCGACACCACGGTGCGCCTGGTAAACCGGCGAGCCCGCACAAGGCGGCCAATACAGACATTCAGGTCGCGCGCAAGCTCTGGACCCTGACGGTCGGCGAGCTGAAGCACACGGAGGACCACATGCTGCTGCTCGGCCGCAAAAACGCCATGGAGGGTCGCGACCTTCCTGCTCGAGACGGACACCCCGCACCGCGGCCGCCGGCCCGATGGCCGTCCGAGTGCGCCGTGACATCGGCGACTATTTCGGCCTCATCCTGGAGACGGTCTCGCGAGCGCTGTCAGAGCTCACGCCCAAGGCCTTCTCGGCTTCTCGGAGCGCGCCAGATCGTGCTGCGCAATCGCCAGCATTTGCCGGACATGGATGTCGGACTCCCGCCACGCCGCCGGTCGGTTCAGTTGCGCCGCCTTCGATTGGGAACAACGCCCCCCATGCGGTGACACAACCTGGCGTCATAACAAACCTGGTCAACCCTCTATGAACGACGACAGGGATGCTCTCCCATTCACTGGAAGTCCGCCGCACCTCGTGCGGAAGGCAACCGCTTTACAGCTTAGCCGGCGCCTCCTGGGGCGGATCGTCATCGGCAATCGCACGCCAGGCGGCGCCGTCGAGATCGTCATACTGGCCGCTCCGGAGCGACCAGAGGAAGGCGACGAGGCCTGCACCTCCGAGTGCCAGCGCCAGCGGGACTAGGATCACCAGGATTTCCATCACGCAATCTCCCGCGACGCGCTACGCGCCCGCAGCGAATTCAGCATGACCACGATTGACGAGCCGCTCATCGCGGCTGCTGCGATCAGGGGCGTCACGACGCCGCTGATCGCGATCGGCACCGCCAGGACATTATAAGCGATCGCGAGCCAGAGGTTTTGCCGCATCAGGCGCAGCGCCTTGCGCGCGGAATCGATGGCCGCGACGACCGGCGCCAACGGCCGACCGAGGAAGACGAGATCGGCGGTCGCCTGGCTGAGATGCGCGGCCGAGATCGGTGACATCGAGACATGAGCGGCCGCAAGTGACGGCGCGTCGTTCATGCCGTCGCCGACCATCAGCACCTTGGCGCCGCGCCGCTTCAATTCCTCGATCCGCGCGATCTTGTCGGCCGGCGTGACGCCGGCGCGCCACTCGGGAATGCCGAGAGCATGGGCCGCCGCCCTCACCGCCGGCTCGCGATCGCCGGAGAGAATTTCGACGCCGATGTTGCGCGCCTTCAGCGCCGCGATCACGGCTTGCGCATCCGGGCGGAGGCCCTGACGCACCGAAAGGATGAATTTTTCATTCCCCTTGCTGAAGGCCACGATGGACGCTTCGGGATCTAGATCGACACCGTCGCCGACCAAGGCCTCGGCGCCGCAGAACGAGGGACGGCCAAGGCGAATCTCGACGCCGTCGACCACGGCCCGCACGCCCTGCCCGGCCTCCTCAATTGCACCGACAATCGGTGATCTGGCGCCGGTGGCCTGCGCGACCGCAGCGGCCACTGGATGATGGCTCGGCAGTGCAAGTCGACCGGCGAACTCGAACATGTCCGCGGGGATGTCGGCCGCATTCGTCACCTCTAAATCCGGAAGCGTCAACGTGCCGGTCTTGTCGAAGATGACATGATCGGCTTCGGCCAGCCGTTCAATGGCGTCGCCGGAATTGAGCAGCACGCCGGATTTGAACATCGCGCCCGACGCCACGGTCTGCACCGTGGGAATCGCAAGCCCGAGTGCACAGGGACAGGTGATGATCAAGACGGCGACACCGGTCACGATCGCATCATGCCAGCCCGCGCCGGCGATGACCCATCCGAGGATGGTGAAGAGCGCGGTCGCATGCACCACCGGCGCATAGAGCCGCGAGGCGCGGTCGGCGAGCCGCATGTAGCGCGAGCGGGCCTGGTGCGCGTTGTCGAGCAACCGCGTGATCTCCGCGAGCAGCGTCGCCTCGGAGGCCGCGGAGACCTGTACCCGCAGCGTGCCCGAGATGTTCATCGATCCCGCATAGACCGGCGTGCCCTGCTCGGCCGTGATATAGAGCGTCTCGCCGGTGATCAGGCTCTGGTCGATCTCGGAGCGCCCCTCGATCACGGCGCCGTCGACCGCGCAGCGCTCACCGGGCCGCAACAACACGATATCGCCGGGATGAATCGCCGCCACCGGCACCTGCGTGATCTCGTCGGCCCCGACGAATTTCGCCGCGGTCTCCGCCTTCAGCGCTGCGAGATTGCCCGCGACCGCGCGGGTCCGCCGCCGCATGTTCTGGTCGAGGAAGCGGCCGACCAGCAGGAAGGTGAGCAGCATGATCGCCGCGTCGAAATAGGCGTGCTCGGCGTGATGGATGGTCTCGACCACGGACATGCCGAGCGCCAGGATCACCCCGATCGAGATCGGGACGTCCATGTTGGTGGTCTTGGCCGACAGCGCGCGCCAGGCCGAGCGGAAGAACGGCTGCCCGGCATAGGCCGCCGCCGGAAGTGCGATCAGCGCCGACAGCCAGTGGAAGAAATCACGCTGCTCGGGCAGCATGTCCGAGATGCTGCCGGACCACACTGGGATCGACAACATCATCACGTTCATGGTGGCAAACGCCGCGACGCCGAGGCATCGCAGCAGGAAGCGCGATTCCGCAACCTCGGTCGCCTCCGCGCTCTCGGTCTCGTAAGGATAGGCCTTGTAGCCGAGCTCCTTGAGACGATCGATGAAGCGGGCCGGATCGAGGGTGCCCTGCTTCCATTCCAGCGCGACGCGCCGGTCGGTGAGGTTCACGCGCGCCAGCGTGACATCGGGAATAGCCGAGAGTCCACGCTCGATCTTGGCCATGCAGCCGGCGCAGTGGACGCCTTCGACCGCGAGATCGATGTGCTGGAGGCCTTCGCCCGCAGCCCGAACATAATGGGAGAAATCGCGCGTCACCTGCATAGCGAAGCCCTCAGTTCAGGATCACGCGGCTGCGCGACAGGAACACGCGCATCCCCCGCGCCTCGCCCTCGATCACCAGATCCCACTGGCCCGGCGCGACGGCCGCGGCGTTGCCGCGATAGATGCCGATGCCGGCTTCGGAGAGCTCGACCGGAAGGTCGGCGCGCTTATCGGCCGGCCGCTCCAGGCGGCCACCGAATTTCAGCCCGGTCATCGGCCGGCCGCCGGCGTCGCGCGCCTCGACCTGGAGCGTCGCAGCGCCATCGGCGCGGCGCTCGATATGCGCGTTGACCTGCCATTTGCGCGCCACCTGGTCCTGCGCTGCCGAGATCTCCCGGTCATAGGTGAGGCCCGCCGCATACGGACTGTCGACATCGGTGCCGGGCAGCGTCGCGATCGCAAGCTTCGCCATGGTCACGTTGACGCCGATCACGACGCCGAAGAAGGCGACCAGAATCAGGAAGACCTTGGTTCGGGTCAGCGGCTTCGGTGCGGATGCCATGGCGGTCTCCTGATCTTATGGCGAGACGAAATTGTCGGTGGCGGAGGCAACTTCGCCGAGACCGATATCCGTGACGTGGAAGCGGACCGGGATCGATTTTTCCGGATTGCTGTCCGCGGGCGCGGTGACGAGCAGCCGCAGTTCGCTGGTGGAGTCGCGGGGGATCACGATCATCGGCCGGTCCGGCATCACGGAATCCACGCCGACGACATGGACCGTCAAATTGACCGGACCGTTCGCGTCGATCGCGATGACGCGGTTATAGCCGCTCTTATTGAGCAGGCGCACCGTATAGGCGTTGCGGATCGAGCCGTCGCTGAGCTTGACCGCAACCGGATTGCGGTCGTGCAGCACGTTGACGTCGAGCAGGCTGCGCGTTGCCAGCATATAGAGCATGATGCTGCCGACGGCTGCGATGATCGCGCTGTAGACGATGGTGCGAGCCCGGACGATGCGATGGACCGGCGTCTTGCCTTCCTGGCGGCGCTGGATGTTGATATCGTTGTCGTAGCCGATCAGGCGGGTCGGCCGGCCGATTTTGGTCATCACGTTGTCGCAGGCATCGATGCAGAGCCCGCACTGGATGCATTCGAGCTGCGCTCCGTCGCGGATGTCGATGCCGGTCGGACAGACTGCGACGCACTGGTAGCAATCAACGCAGTCGCCGGCGTGCTCACTGAGCGCGCGCAGCTCGGCGGCCTTCTTGACCGACGTCCGCTTTTCGCCACGGTCATAGCGATAGGTGACGTTGAGCGCCCATTCGTCGGTGAGCGCGGCCTGGATCCGAGGCCAGGGGCACATATAGACGCAGACCTGCTCGCGCATATAGCCGGCGAGCACGTAGGTCGTCGCGGTGAGAATGCCGACCCAGATATAGGCGATCATCGGCGCCTGGAAGGTGACGAGTTGCTTCACCAGCGTCGGCGCATCGTTGAAATACAGCACCCAGGCACCGCCGGTCCACCAGGCGATCAGCAGCCAGATCGCATGCTTGAGCACGATCTCGGAGATGCGCTCGAGCTTCATCGGATCGGACGACTTGTCCTTCTTCATCCGCTCGCGCCGGTCGCCTTCGATCAGGCGCTCGACGGCATAGAACAGATCCGTCCAGACCGTCTGCGGACAGAGATAGCCGCACCAGATGCGGCCGCCGACCGAGTTCATCAGGAACAGCGCCACCGCGGCCACGATCAACAGGCCGGTGAAGTGATAGACCTCCTGCGGCCACAGCTCGATGAAGAAGAAGTAGAAGCGGCTGTTGGGAAGATCGACCAGCACCGCCTGGCTGGGCGCGCCGAGGCCGCGGTTCCAGCGCACGAAGGGCAGGAAGTAATAGACCCCGAGGCAGAATGCCATGAGGCCCCATTTGATCCGGCGGAAGGTCCCGGAGATGCTCTGGGGATACACCTTCTTGCGGGCGGCGTAGAGCGGCCCGTAATCGTCGTCCGATGTGAGCTCGTTCGGGTTCACGGCCTTGTTCATCGCCTGACGTTCTCGATAGGTGCGATTGAACCTAGACCCGACGCCGCCGCGTCAATTGATCCAGCGCAAGCGAGCGTGTTTTTGTTCGCCCCGGTTTTTCGCCGATCCGCTATTTTCCGCCGCCCAGAGAGTGGACGTAGACCGCCATCGCCTTGATGGTGGCGGGATCGAGCCGTCCTTCCCAGGCCGGCATGACACCGGCGCGGCCATTGGCGATGGTCTCGACGAGAGTCACCTCGTCCGAGCCGTAGAGCCAGATCTTGTCGGTCAGGTTCGGCGCGCCGAGCTCCAAATTGCCCTTGCCCTCGTCGCCGTGACAGGCGACGCAATTCTCAGTGAAGATCTTTTCACCCTTGGCCGCGTCGTACCCCTTGCGGGTCGAGAGCTCTGATAGCGCGCGGACATAGTTGGCCACCGTGACGATCTCGTCCGGCTTCAGCACGCCGTCCTTGCCGAAGGCGAGCATCTGGCCCTCATGCGTCTTGGCGTGGCCGGAACGCGCGCCGAACTGGATGGTCTGCATGATCTGGTCGAGCGTGCCGCCCCACAGCCAGTCATCGTCGTTCAGGTTCGGATAGCCCTTCGCGCCGGCGCCGCCGCTGCCATGACACGGCGCGCAATTGTCGCCGAACACCGTCTTGCCCTTGGCGCGGGCGAGCGCCAGCAGCGCCGGATCCTTCTCGATGTCGGCGAGCGAGGCCGCGCCCAGCGCCGCCATCTTGTCACCTCGGATCTTCTCGAGATTGGCGAGCTCGACTGCGACGTCGGCGCGCGACGAGTAGCCGAACACGCCCGTGGTATTGCTGGAGATCAGCGGCCAGGCCGGATAGACGATCCAGTAGCCGATCGCCCAGACGATGGTGAGGTAGAAGGTGATTACCCACCAGCGCGGCAGCGGCGTGTTGAGCTCCTTGATGCCGTCCCACTCGTGCCCGGTCGTGGACCTTCCGGAGACGGAATCGATGCTATGATGATCGGTCATGATCTCTCACTCCTCCTGCAACGGCAGGTGCGCCGCTTCATCGAAAGCGGCCTTGTTGCGAGGCCAAAATGCGTAGGCGACGATCGCGAGAAAGATCGCGATGAAGACCGGCGTCCAGAGCGTGGTCACGAGACCGGACGCAAAATTGTCGAGTGTCAGGATGGCTTTCATCGGTGATGCCTTCTCAGCGAAGATTGGCTTTCTCGTTGTAGATCTTGAAGTCAACCAGCGTGCCGAGCATCTGCAAGTATGCGATCAGCGCGTCCATTTCGGTCGGCGTGCCGGTCTTGCCGTCGAAATTGCGCACGACGGCCTTGGCGTAGCGCTTGCTGAAGGCATCGCTGCCGGAATTATCCGGATCGGCCTGGGCCTTCATATCGGCGCCGGCGCTCGCGATCTGATCGTCGGTGTAGGGCACCCCGACGGTTCTCAGCGTACGCATGTGGTCGGCGATCGTGTCGGGATCGACTTCGGTCTGACTGAGGAACGGATAGCCCGGCATCACCGATTGCGGCACAATCGCGCGCGGGTTGGTCAGATGGGTGACGTGCCAGTCGTCGGAATATTTGGCGCCGACGCGGGCAAGGTCCGGACCGGTGCGCTTCGAGCCCCACTGGAACGGATGATCGAACATGCTCTCGGCGGCGAGCGAGAAGTGGCCGTAGCGTTCGACCTCGTCGCGCAACGGGCGGATCATCTGCGAATGGCAGAGATAGCAGCCCTCGCGGACATAGACGTTGCGGCCTGCGAGTTCCAGCGGCGTATAGGGCCGCACCCCGTCAACCGCCTCGATCGTGCTCTTGAGGTAGAACAGCGGGGTGATCTCGACGAGACCGCCGATCGCGATCACCAGCAGGATGCCGATGATCAGGATGATCGAGTTCTTTTCGAAGACTTGATGGCGTATCCAGAACGACATGGAAAACTCCTCATTCCGCCGGCTGAAGAGCGATGGGCATCTCTTCTTCTTCCGCTTCGCAAACCGTCATCCAGAGATTGTAAGCCATGATCAGCGCGCCGATCAGGAACAGCCCGCCGCCGGCGGCGCGGATGATGTAGAAGGGATGCATCGCCTCGACGGTCTCGATGAAGGAATATTCAAGGAAGCCGAGCGAGGTGTAGGCGCGCCACATCAGGCCCTGGAGGATGCCGGACACCCACATTGCCGAGATGTAGAGAACGATGCCGAGGGTTGCGATCCAGAAGTGCCAGTTGACGAGCTTCAGGCTGTAGAGCCCCTTGCGATTCCAGACCCACGGCACCAGGCAGTACAGCGCGCCGAAGGAGACGAAGCCGACCCAACCGAGCGCGCCGGAATGCACGTGACCGATGGTCCAGTCGGTGTAATGGCTGAGCGAGTTGACGACCCTGATCGACATCATCGGGCCTTCGAAGGTCGACATGCCGTAGAAGGCGACGGAGACGACGAGCATGCGCAGCACGGGGTCGGTGCGCAGCTTGTCCCAGGCGCCCGACAGCGTCATCAGGCCGTTGATCATGCCGCCCCAGGAGGGCATCCACAGCATGATCGAGAAGGTCATGCCGAGCGTCTGCGTCCAATCCGGCAGCGCCGTGTAGTGCAGGTGATGCGGACCGGCCCAGATATAGAGGAAGATCAGCGCCCAGAAGTGGATGATCGAGAGACGGTAGGAATAGATCGGCCGCTCGGCGCGCTTCGGGATGAAGTAGTACATGATGGCGAGGAAACCGGCGGTCAGGAAGAAGCCGACCGCGTTATGGCCGTACCACCACTGGAACATGGCATCCTGGATGCCGCCCCAGGCGACGTAGGATTTTGAGCCGAACACCGAGACCGGGAGGGCCGGATTGTTGCCGAGATGCAGCACCGCGATCGTCACGATGAAGGCGAGATAGAACCAGTTCGCGACGAAGATGTGCGGTTCCTTGCGCTTGGTGACGGTGCCGAGGAAGACGAGCAGATAGGTGACCCAGACGATGGTGAGCCAGAGATCGGCGTACCATTCCGGCTCGGCATATTCCTTGGACTGGGTGACGCCGAGCAGATAGCCGGTGCCTGCGATCAGGATGAAGAAGTTGTATCCGACGACCACGAACCAGGGCGCGAGATCGCCGGCAAGACGTACGCGGCAGCTCTTCTGTACGACGTAGAAGGACGTGGCGATCAGCACGTTGCCGCCAAAGGCGAAGATCACCGCCGAGGTGTGCAGCGGACGCAGACGGCCGAAGCTGGTCCAGGGCAGATCGAAGTTCAGCGCCGGCCAGGCCAGTTGCGAGGCTATGATCAGGCCGACGAGGAAGCCCGCGATGCCCCAGAACATCGCCATGAAGGAGGAAAACTTGATCGGGCCCATGTTGTAGTTGGGGCGGCCGTTGATCTCCGCCGGCGGCAGCGCCGCCGGGCGGTCGTAGTAGCGGTTGATGATGCAGAACACCGCCGCCAGGCTCGCCGCCGCGCTGAGCGCGGCGTGGAAGGCGAAGGGCGCGTCGAGCGCCTTGGCCGACGCGATCAAGCAGAAGAAGGCGGTGACCGCGAACACGACAGCCAGGCCGCTTTCACCCGGCGTCATGGATTTGGAGAGGGCGGGCTGGCTCATGCGGATTCTCTCTGAAAGAACACATCGCCAGAAACCACATTCACCCTCGCGGGGAATTGATTGAAATCAACAGAAGTGGATTTCCGTTGACGTGAGACCGATGCGGATCAGAGATTAGTATCAACTGCTTGCGCACAGCACGGCGCACGCGGCGAAGCATTGCCTCCGTTGAAATCACGGAGCTTGAACTCGCGGGAATCGAGGCAGACTCGTCAGTCGCGCGCGGTGACCTTGAGCGCCGCCATGACGTCCTCGCGGGCGATGATGCCGACTAGCTTCTGTGCGCCGTCGAGTACGATGATGCTCCTGATGCGATGCTCGACCATGATCTGGAACACGCGTGTCAGTCTTGTGTCGGGGCTGACATAGATGAACTCGGGTGTCATGACGTCGCCGATCTTGCGGCTCATCAGGTCGGGATAGCGCGGCAGCATCTGGCTCGGCCTAAAGGCGAAGCACTTCAGGATGTCGAATTTGGTGACGATGCCGACCACCTGCCCGTCATCCTCGACCGGATAGGAGTTGAAATCGTCCTGCTCGAACATCTCGCTGAGCGCGAGCAGGTCATGGTCGCGCTTCACGGTTTTGACGTTACGCGTCATGTAGCCGCCGACGGTCTGCTCAAGGAAATTGTACACGGCGCGTCCTCATCGATTCGTCTTGAGTTCGAAGCGTCAGTGCGACAGCAGCACACATCGGGCGGTTTGCGTGACTAGATATTGCGTGACGCCGCCGAGGATCAGTTCGCGGAAACGCGAATGGCCGTAGGCGCCGGCGACGATCAGCCCGGCCGCGATGTCGTCGGCGACCTTCTCCAATCGTTGGGCGGCAGTTTCTGCTCCACCCGCTCCCGAGACCCGCGCTGTCGCGGTGACGCCGTGGCGGGCGAGCCAGGCGGCAACGTCGCTGACCCGCCCCACCACGGCCGAACGGTCGTCATCGTCCTCCGGAATTTCTACGATGGTGACGTCCCTCGCCTTTCGGAGCATCGGCAGCGCATCGGCCACGGCGCGGCGCGCCTCGGGCGTGTCCTTCCAGGCTACGAGAACGTTGCGCAGATCGAGCCAGGTGATCCGGTCAGGCACGGCCAGAAGGGGTCGGCCGGCCTGCATCACCAGATCCTTCGGGCTTACCAGCGAAAACGCATCGGAGAAGGCCGGGCTCTGTCCGCCACTGACCACGATGTCGGCGCAGCGCGCCTGCGCCAGGACGAATCGCGCGGGAAAATCTGCGGAGCTGCGCCATTCCGCGCCCGGCGCGGGTCCTGGTGGCAGCGTGGAATTCGGCCTCCAGATCGGCAAGACACCTCTTGACCGAGACCTCCTCCTGATTGATCAGGCGTTGGGCCGCAGCGCCATCGGTGAAATAAATCGGCGGCGCGAACTTCGCTGCGGCGACCCCGACGAGTGCGGCCTCGTATCGTTCGGCGAGCTCGCCCGCAACCTGAAGGCGCGCATTGTTGGGCTGATTCAGCGCGAGGCTCACCATCACGGTCGCGTATGTCATCGGGCGTCTCCGCTGGACTGTGCTTTGACGAAAATTGTAGCCCCGCGGCGATCCGGCAGGATGAGCTAGATCAAATCGCCCTCGTCGTGCCGCGGGAAATCCGCCAACGGAATCAGACATCGGAACTTGCCACCGGGGCTTCCTTGGGCGAAATTGCCGGCAGGTCGCGGCGGTTCGCCCCCGGACAGCAGAATGGGAGCAACCAGTGTCGCCGACCCGCGTAACGCATCCGCCACACGATCATCGCGGCGAGCATTTCCGGGTCCGGATCGAAGGATTCGGCGTCGGCACCTGGGATCTCGACCTCACGACGCGCGAGCTGGAATGGTCGGAAACCGCGCGGATGCTGCTCGGTATCGAGCGCGGCAGACCTGCGACCTACGATCTATTCCTGTCGCGTCTCGAACCCGACGACCGCGCGCGCGTCGAGACCGCGATCAAACAGGTCTCCGAACGCGGCGGCGGCTTCGACGTCTCCTTCAGAATTGCCGGGACGTCCGGCCGGAGCAAGTGGATCAGGGCCCGTGCCGGCCTGATCAGGGATGATGCGGGTGTCGCGCGCCATCTCAGCGGCATCTTTCTCGACGTCGACGCGGAGAAGCAGGTCGAGGAAACCCTGCGTACGCGCGAGACCCACCTCCGTTCCATCCTTCACACCATCCCCGACGCCATGATCGTCATCGACGGAGGCGGCATCATGCAGCTGTTCAGCACGGCGGCCGAACGCCTGTTCGGCTGGTCCGAGCAGGAGGCGATCGGCCAGAACGTCAGCATGCTGATGCCGGAGCCGGATCGCACCCGCCACGACAGCTACATTGCGCGCTATCGCTCGACCAAGGATCCGCACATCATCGGCATCGGCCGCATCGTGACCGGCAAGCGCCGTGACGGCACCACGTTCCCGATGCATCTGTTGATCGGCGAGATGCAGTCCGGCGGCGAGCCCTATTTCACCGGCTTCGTTCGCGACCTCACCGAGCACCAGAAGACGCAGGCGAGGCTGCAGGAGTTGCAGTCGGAGCTCGTCCATGTCTTGCGACTGACCGCGATGGGCGAGATGGCCTCCGCGCTCGCCCACGAGATCAACCAGCCGCTGGCGGCGATCAGCAACTACATGAAGGGATCGCGGCGGCTGCTCGCCGGCAGCACCGATCCCAACACTGCGAAGATCGAAACCGCGCTGGACCGCGCCTCGGAACAGGCGCTGCGAGCCGGCCAGATCATCCAGCGCCTGCGCGACTTCGTCTCCCGCGGCGAATCCGAGAAGCGGGTCGAGAGCCTGTGGAAGCTGATCGAGGAGGCAGGCGCGCTCGGCCTTGCCGGCGCGCGCGAGCAGAACGTGCAGCTCCGCTTCAATCCCGATCCCGGCGCCGACCTCGTCCTCGCCGACCGGGTGCAGATCCAGCAGGTTCTGGTCAATCTGTACCGCAACGCGCTGGAAGCGATGGCGCAGTCGCCGCGGCGCGAGCTGATCGTCACCAACAGGCGCGTCACCGACGACATGATCGAGGTCGAGGTGTCGGACACCGGCTCCGGCTTCCGGGAAGACGTCATTCCAAACCTGTTTCAGACCTTCTTCACCACCAAGGAGAGCGGCATGGGCGTGGGATTGTCGATCAGTCGCTCGATCATCGAAGCTCACGGCGGCCGCATGGTGGCCGAGAGCAACGCATCGGGCGGCGCGACATTCCGCTTCACTTTACCGGCAGCCGATGAGACCTGAGCAATGACGACCAAGGGACATGTCTACGTTATCGATGACGACGAGGCGATGCGGGACTCGCTGAACTTCCTGCTGGATTCCTGCGGCTTCGGCGTCACCCTATTCGACAATGCGCAAGGGTTCCTCGGCGCCCTGCCTGGCCTCGCCTTCGGCTGCGTCGTCTCCGACGTGCGCATGCCGGGCCTCGACGGGATCGAGCTATTGAAGCGGATGAAGGCACAGCAAAGCCCGTTCCCGATCCTGATCATGACCGGCCATGGCGACGTGCCGCTCGCAGTCGAAGCGATGAAGCTTTGTGCGGTCGACTTTCTTGAGAAGCCGTTCGAGGACGACCGCCTCGTCACCATGATCGAAGCCGCGATCCGCCGGGCCGAACCGGTCGCCAAGAACGAGGCCATCTCGCAGGACGTCGCCGCGCGCGTCGCCTCCTTGAGTCCCAGGGAGCGCCAGGTCATGGAGGGGCTGATCGCGGGCCTCTCCAACAAGCTGATCGCCCGCGAATACGACATCAGCCCGCGCACGATCGAGGTCTACCGGGCCAATGTGATGACCAAGATGCAGGCGAGCAGCCTGTCGGAACTGGTGCGGCTGGCGATGCGCGCCGGCATGCTGAAGGATTGAGGCAGGTCAAGGCACTTGTGCGGGCCTGTGGTAGCCACGCAGGCATGATCGAGATCGGCTCGCCCCATCAGCGGCCCCCAGGCGCATCGGCAAAGCCCACCGTCTACGTGGTCGACGATGACGCCGCTGTGCTGGGCTCCCTGCGCTTCCTGCTGGAAACCGACGGCTTTGCCGTGCGGACCTTCAGGAGCGGCACTGCGCTGCTCAATGCGACGACCCCACCCGGCGCGGACTGCTACGTGATCGACTACAAGATGCCTGACATCAATGGCATCGAGTTGGCCTGGCGGCTGCGCCAATCCGACGCCGACAGGCCCGTGATCCTGATCACCGGCTATCCCGACGGAAATATCTCGGTAAAGGCAGCGGCGGCAGGGATCAAGGACGTGATTCTGAAGCCGCTCCTCGACGAAAACCTGGCAAAATGCATCCGTCACGCCATCCAGGACAGGCGCGGCCACTGACCTACGGGATTCTCCGTAGGTAAACCTCCTTAAGATATCGCTCGAAATTTCCGGATCGCGCGATCCCGCGTACCAATGCACCATCACAACGGAGATGGCGCAGATGCTGACCCAGACGCTCAAGACCCAGGCGATTAAGACCCAAATCGGCGGTAAGATCGCTCCCGCGCGTTCCGTTTCCGAACAGTTCGGCGCGATCGCCGGCCATGCCGGCCTCGTTGCCACCGAGTTCTCCTATCGCAAGGACGAGGAGATCTACGGCGAGGACGAGCCCGCCGAATATGTCTATCAGGTCGTCTCCGGCGCGGTGCGCAGCTACAAGCTGCTCTCCGACGGCCGCCGTCAGATCGGCGCGTTCCATCTTCCCGGTGACGTGTTCGGACTCGAACCCGGCCAGACGCATCGCCTTGCGGCCGAAGCGATTATTGCCACCAGCGTGCGCCTCATGGAGCGAGCCAGCATCGAAAGGTCCGCCAGCACCGACGTACAGGTCGCGCGCAAGCTCTGGGCCATGACGGCGGGCGAGCTGCGTCACGCCCAAGACCACATGCTGCTGCTGGGGCGCAAGACGGCGATGGAGCGTGTTGCAACCTTCCTGCTCGAAATGGATCGCCGCCTCGCCGTCGCCGGCATGATGGCACTGCCGATGTGTCGGCGCGATATCGGCGACTATCTCGGCCTCACGCTCGAGACCGTATCGCGCGCGCTCTCGCAGCTTCACGCAAAGCGCATACTCGGCTTCTCCGGCGCCCGCCAGATCGTACTGCGCAACCGCCAGCGCCTGCACAATCTCGATGCCTGATCGCTTTCACCCGGCCGCGTTTCTCCTCCCCGACTTGGCCCGCCGAACGCATTTCGGCGGGCCTTTCTTGCCGCAATCAAGCCGCGGGCTGCGTTTCCGGCCAGGAGGATCAGAGTTGCCAAAACGTGTGCCAACTGCTGCGGCGGAGTTGAAGCCCAAAACGACCAAACCGGATTCCTATCTCGCACATCCATTTCGGCGGCGGCACGCCGACGATCATGTCACCTGAGGCCTTCGCCGATCTCGTCGGCGCGCTCCGCTTCTCCTATTTCTTGCTGCCCGACGCCGAAATCGGCGTAGAGATTGATCCGCGTACCCTGACCGAGCCGATCGCGGAGGGTTTGGGCTACAGCGGAGTCCATCGCGCGAGCCTGAGGGTACAGAGCTTCGATCCTGTTGTGGAGTGCGCTATCAACCGCCTGCAGATTATCGAGCAGACCGCCACGTGCGTTGAGCGCCTGCGGCGGGCCGGCGTCGGCCGGCCCAACTTCGATCTTAACTACGGTCTGCCTCTTCAGAGCGTGGAATCGAGCCTAGAAACAGTCGCCAAATGCATCGAATTCCGTCCGGATCGCTTGTCGGTGTTCGGTTACGCGCATATTCCCTACTTCAAGAAGCATCAGTGCAAGATCGCAACCAACGTCTCGAAGGATGGCGAGCAGCAGGCCGGCAATAGGTCACGAACCGACGTCCGGTCTATGGGGTGCTGAAGACGGTGCAAAACTATACGCCGTCCGAGGTCCTGTTGAGCATCAGTGAGCTCGCGCGGCCATCCACTTTGATGCACACCCAGCGCGGCCGCCTCTTAGTTCTGCGACGACCGCGTGGAATGCGCGCTACTGCTCTCGATGTATGGCCGATGTATGAGGGCAAGTCGGAGCGCCCTTATGACCTGCGGAGAGGACCTCTGGCAAGTAAGACAGCGACGGTGCGAACGCTGCTGCGTTTGTCACCATTTATCCTCTCCGCTGGTGCTGCCTGGAATGTGCTCCCATTTGACTTCCTTGTAGGTGAACGACCAATCTTCCATGTTCTGGAAGAAGTTGTTCTGTGGGTTAATCGTCAGCGGCACATAGGCCTTGCCCGCGACTAACGTTGCGTTCTTCCAGCTTATTTTGAAGAAGTTCTGCGGCTGCGGCAAGCCGGCCGAATCGGTGCGATAGAAGTCGCAGACCACCTGTTCGAGCACTTCGTTGGTGGCCAGTGCCTGCCACAGCAGCGGCGAGGACCGATCGAAGAACTTCGTAAAGAGGACTGGCTCGTGGTTGCGAGCGCCCGTGGCGACCCCGCTCGTCACGTCACGTGGAACGACAACGCCGCTGGTGAAGCCGACGACCGTGATCTTCCCTTGTTTACTTGAGTCACCCTTAGCGACCTGCCCGATGCTGTCCGGCTTGGAGGCATCTTTAGAGATGTCGCCCTGTTTCAACCCCTTGATTGAGATGTAAGCTTCAAGTGACACTTTGGTCCCTCCGTATCTCTGGCATGCGTCGGAATGTTCGGGCACGATCGTTATCGCAACATTCATGCCAAGGGCCGTGCGCATCCTTGGCCTGTCTTGGGGCTTTCTGGGTTCTTGACTGTCAACAACAGCACTCGGATGTGGGGATGTCCCGATCGGTGTTGAACTACGTCGGGCCGACGTTGCCGGAGTGAATGTTACGCGGCCCTCGTGACGTGGGCAACGGGCTTGATCGTCATGCGATCGTGGTGAGCTTGAAGGGCCGCACGCAGAACCGACAATTGCTTATGCGCCTTCAATCGTCGGAAGCCCTTGTTGGCCTCGATCATGCCGGCCGCGACCCATCGCAAGGCCATACCGGCATCCCGCCAGCGTTTGACGTTGCGCGTGACGCGGCGAATGGTGCCCATCATGTTCTCGACGATGTTGGTACAGGCGAGCGATCGACGAAGCTCCTTCGGCAGCTTCAACCGGACGACAGTCAGGATTTCGTCGAGGCCTTCGAGGATGCTGGCCGCTACGCCGGGCCATTGCTGGTCGAGTCGACGCGCGAGATTGCGGATCAATTTTTCAGCCTTGTCGGCGTCATCGAGCTCCCAGGCCTGGCGCAGCACCCGACGGGTGGCCGCATGATGTTCTTTCGGCAGGCGTTCCACGATGTTGCGCGCCTTGTGGATCTGGCAGCGCTGGATCGCAGCGGCCGAACCGAAGGTGCGGCGGATCGCCTTCGACAACGCTTTCGCGCCGTCGGCGATGAACAGTCTTGGCACCGTCGGGTCGAGCCCGCGCGAGACCAGGTTGTCCAGCAGGGCCTGAACCGTTGCGGCATTCTCGGTCGCCCCTTCCACCAGAGCCAGCGGATGCTTGTTGCCTTCGCCGTCAATCCCGATCGCGGCGACCAGCACGAGATCGTCGCCGAGATGCAGCCCATCGATTTGGACCACTAGAAGGTCGAGCGCGGACAGGTCGGCAGCCATGAAGTCGGCCAGCCGCGCCGCCGACAGCGCTACGAATCTCCGCGAGGCCGCCGACTTCGAAACCCCCGATCCGGGCGGTGCCGGCACGTCACCCTCGGGCAGCCGGACAGCGCGGCCGAACCGGCGCGTCGACACATTGATCAGCATCAGGTTCATCGCCCAGCGACCGAGCCAATCCTCCTGCGCCGCCGTTTCCCAGCTCGGGATCGTGACCTCGCGGCCGTCCACGCCCCGGGCCCGCGGGCGCTCGACCTCGATCTTGCCGCCGTGGAAGCCGATCCGTCCCCGCGTTCGGCCCCAACGGTGCGCCCGCCGCGCCGCGTCGCGACCGTGGCGCAGCCCGCAGGCCGCCGTGACATCCGCCTCCATCATCGTGCCGAGCGCCTCGATCCCTGCCGCAAGGCAGAACCGATCGAAGCTCGCCCGCACTTCTGCAAAAGCTTCGTCCACAGCCCCGGTCGCCGGCGAACCAGCCAGTGTGATATCTCTCGTCATGGCGTTGCTCTCCTTTGTGGAATCAGCACCCCGAGCCTACCGGCTCAAGGTGGGCAACGCCGACCTCTTCAGAAATTCAACAGAACCCGGGACATCCCCCTCGGATGTCCAAGCACCGACATCACGTGATGGCGGTGTCGCGGACAAAAGACGATCTGTTATGGCTCAAGGGGGCCGACTGCGTCCAATCGACACTCGACATCGAGAAAGGCCCGCGTCGCAACGTCGAGCATAGCCCGCCCCGTCACACGATAGCCCGTCGACTTATCGACGACGGCATTGCCATGAAGCGCGTAGACCAGCACCGTGCAAAACTCTCGCTGTCGTCGCTCCAGGTATTGGCAGGATAGGCTAAGGCGCAATTCTCTTCCGTCACGAAGGCGTTGCGAATGAATCCCGTTGGCCGACGGCGGCGGTATATTGATCGAAGCTCCGTCAGGTTCTCGATGCCGCGATCTGACTGACAGTCCTACGCAGCTGAGCATGGACAGGAGGACTCATCTTAATAAAACTGGGAGTCCAATACTTCTCCGTCGGGTCCACAATTGTGACGCTTCGCTCTAACAGTCTGCCGGAAAAATCTTAAATGGGGAATTTTCATTTTTCCGCCGGTCGTTTTTGGAACGGCGCGGTAGAGTTGGATGTAATTTCTAGCTTGTTATTGAGTGTGCCCCGGCGCGGGGTGGCTATGCGGCGAGCAGTTTTGGAATTCGGATCAGGTTATAGGCGATCAGATTAAGCAGGAAGTCGGCGGCGACGCGAGCGATGCCCCGATGTTTGGTCTTGCGCATGGTGCCATGCTGCTTGCCCCATCCGAAAATGCACTCGACCATCGCCCGGCGTGATTGCGACATGCCGTATCCCGGATGCCGCGTGGTTCGTTCGTCGATCGCGCTGTTACGGTTCTTGCCGGTTTTGGTGATGGCCTGGTTTCTGTATCACATGCGGCGTCACGCCGATGGCGCGAAGATTGGCGACATGATCGGCCGTATCGTACGCCTTGTCCTCACCAGCCGTGATGCGGCGACCTGCGGCTTTGCGTCTCGCCTTCAGCATGACCTCCGCAGCCCGGCGCTTGGCGGTGCCATTGGCATGCGTGACCCTGCCGGCCACCGCCAGCCCATGCCGGTTCTCCATGGTGGCGTGGCCCATATAGCAAAGCTTGGCCTCCCGTCCGGCCGCCTTGCGATAAAGCCTGCTTCATAGGTCACGATCATAGAGTCGACTGTACTAAATGTCGGATTCTGGCCGATATTGTTGATTGGCGATGGTGCTTCTGGCGGCATTACCGAGTTGATTGTTGACAAACGTGTTTAGGGTCCAGCCAGCGATTCCAATCCCGAGATCCGAAAGCTCGGATCTGACAGAAGCTGTATCTCCGGGTCACTGGTGCTCGAACTGCCGGCGAGACTAGCTATCAGGGAAAGGAGAATACGCTCTCTTGGCTTCGCACTTGGTCGAGAGATGAAAGCAACTACGCCAGCCAAGTATGCCCGCATGGATACTGGCGCTATACCGCAACGATGCATAGTGATTTCCACGTCCATCGATTTGAATGAAATGCACTTCCTGATCTATCGTGTCCGCAGGACCAAGCCCAGTGAACGCCGCACCTTTTTCGCGGAGCTTCTCGAATTTGCGAATGGGTCAATCTGCTTTTGACTTCTGCTCTTGGCGGTCTCCTCCGCACTGTCGCGCGTTGTGGTAGACCTAGCTGCTTTTGGTAGCGAGTTCCCAGAAAGGCGCGCTGCTACTTTACGGCAATCGCTATATCTGTCCGATGGTCGTGGCGCTGGCCGAAAGGCGATGCGCAAGGTCGGCGGACACGAGCCCCCTTCCGCGGCAAATCGACCGAACGCGGCCGGATGATTTGCGCCACTCGAATGCTGACTCATTTTCGAGACGCTTTAGCATCTTACTTCAGCAAGGATGTCGCCTCCCGAGTCTGCGGCGCGTTAGCCCTCCCATCCAATGGCGTGTGGCGTTCTGCTGGGTTCACTTCTCTTCTCAAACATCTATTCGCGCGAACATGCGATAAGAGCAGTGCACTATCGGTGAATTTGCCGAGCCTTGCTAGGCAACCTTCGTGGACGTGTGCTTCGTCGTCTTGAGGCGCGTTACACTGCATCGACCGTCGACGCTGACGGGCGCGTCACCATCGATTGCGGCACGATGAACGACGCGATGCTGGTCACCGTAATCGTTGACCGCATAATGCTGCGTTGCGCGGTTATCCCAGATCGCGACATCGCCTTCTTTCCAGCTCCAACGTACGGTGTTTTCGGGAGCCGTGATATGAGACTGGAATAGATCAAACAGCTTCTGACCGTCGCGTTTTGGGATATCAATAAACCTTTGCACCAGATCGCCGAGCACCAGCGCGCGCTCGCTGGTCTCGGGATGTACACGGACCACCGGGTGCTCCGTCTCATAGATCGTTTTGGTAAAGACCTCATCAAAATGCTTCTGGTCGATTTCGCGAACACGGCAGGTCCCGGCGTAGTCGAAGGCGTTGCTGTGAACGGTCCAGAGTTCGTCGGCAAGCCGTTGGAGCGGCCGCGGCAGATCCAGATAGGCGGCCACAGCGTTCGACCAAATCGTATCGCCACCGGACGATGGGACCACAATGGCTCGCAGCACCGCAAGTTTAGGATACGCCGCGAGAAAGGTTCCATCGGCGTGCCATACATCAGCCCGGCTACCTCCGCGCGCGGAATCAAGCTCGATGATCGAGGCCGTTCCATTGATCTTACCGAGTGTCGGATGCGGCACCAGCCTTCCCAAACAAGCAGCAAATCGCTCCTGCTCCGCGTCATCAAGATGCCCCTGATCGCGGAAGAAGATCACCTTGTGTTCGAGCAGCAAGCTGTTGATCCCAGCGATGGTTTGGCTCGGCAAATCACCCGAGAGTTTGATATTTCTGATTTCAACACCGATGCGCGCTGCGCGCTTGACGAAGTCGCTCAGTGGAATGACACTCTCGGTCGAAGGCGTTTGTTTCATTGCGAATTTTTCCAAAGCTTTGCGGATTCTTTAAGCGAACGAGGGCGCGTGTGACTCGGTTTCGAAGGCGAGCCTCGCGCTATGGGGTACTCTCGAGCAAGCACCATGCCAGTCGGAAAACGGAGCTGTGAACGTCCGTCAGGTACAGGATCGGATTTAAGTCGAACAGTTTGCCAGGAACTCGATGCCACCTCCCACCCTTTTTCCAACGCCACCCGGGTCGGTGGCGAAAGGCATAGGGCGCATAATCGACAGGAAATGTACCGCTCGGCACCCGAAGAGAAAGGCCATACGGTCCTCGTGCAACGTCGGGCAGCCAGCTGTGCGTACTGTTCTCGTCCAGTATGCGCCCTCCGCTTAACATTTGCGGACGTCGGCCAGTCTCGAGCCGCCTCTGCGAACGGGCCATCACCGGCTCTCAAGGTGTCCGGGACCTGCCCTGGCCGTGATCACTGCCGAAACATCATCGGCTGGAAATGGAAGAGGAATAGATGACCTTGGAAGAGCTCCAAACGATTGAACTACGGCTTCATCCAGGCGAAAGCCATTGATCCGCGGCACTGGGATCGCGATGTTCTCGATGCACCGACGTCCGAGCACGGTGAGGCAGATGTTCTGCACGGTCCGGCTGGGTTTGCCCAACAAACCAAAGATATGTCCACTACCGGTCTTTATAGGTGTTTCAATGTTGTCAAAGTAGTTGCCCTCGATCAGTACTTGCACAGATGGTCCCAGCATCCACTGCATGGAAGAATCCGCCGCTCTGTTGCGCATTCGTGTTGTGGAAGTAATTGTTAAGGAGATGAATAATAGCCCGCGCACCGTCAATGTGCGGCGCCCGCCCTGAGATCTCATGGAAATAGTTATTTGCGATGGTGATCGTCTGCGGGACACCAAGAAACAGGAGATTCCAATAGTGCTCCCCGTTACAATAGGAAGAATAGGTATCGCTGCCATCGAAGTCGTTCCAGGAAATCGTAATATTCGTCGTAGGGCCAAAGCCGCCGGCAATCATCTGCCGCCCGATATTATGAAATCGGTTGTGATCGATCCAAACCAGGTCGGCTCGTGCAATTGCAATAGCATCGCCGGCAAATATCACGCCCTGATTGATATCACTGATGGTCAGGTTGCGAATAACGACATTGCTGCCCCCATTTAGGCGTAGCCCCTTCCCTTTGATTGTAGAACTCGGGCCAACGCCGATCAACGTCTTGTTTGAGCCAATCTCCAGCGGGCGCTTGCCGGCCCTGTCGAAGCCGACCAATGTCTTCTCCTTGCCATCGCAATGCGCATCGTTGCCATCCATAAGGAGAAGGGACTCACGCTTGTAAGGCGCCGAACAAGCACGGCCGTATTGGCAACCCTGCCCCTCGCCTTGCCCTTCCGTACCGGTAAAGTCTATGGTTCCGGCTACCTGGATCTCGCGCGGACTATTGTCATTGCAGTGCCCGAAGCTGTACGAACGACATAACTCATACTTCAGAGCTTTGGTTGATCTGACCTGAACTACCTCGCCTCCAAGGCCGCCCGTCGCTGCAGAGCCAAAGCCCTTGAGGGCTTCCGGTCGCAC
Organism: Bradyrhizobium sp. LM2.9; assembly: GCF_054056555.1. Taxonomy (NCBI): domain Bacteria; kingdom Pseudomonadati; phylum Pseudomonadota; class Alphaproteobacteria; order Hyphomicrobiales; family Nitrobacteraceae; genus Bradyrhizobium; species Bradyrhizobium sp. LM2.9. Next base: position 7,507,074 of record NZ_JBSRYJ010000002.1, on the reverse strand, counting down.
ATTGTTCGATCCGAGCACGGAAGAGACGCCGACGACGACAGCAAGTCCACCGAGCACGCACAACGACCGCTTGATGTGCTTCATCATGTCCTTCATAGGCATGTGCTCTCTCTTACCCGGAAAATCCGCACGAGGACTTGAACTCTCGAACTCAAATGCTGAACTGGAATAGGCCATCAGCATGCGGCGTTAACGCCATCAGATCGTCCTCAATAAGGCAGGATCGGAAGATCGGAACCATGCTACGCAACAACCGAAATGCGCAGCCGCAGGCTCCGCTGTGATGCATCTGGTTGCCATTGAGCCAATCACGGCCGATGAAAGCAGCGGTCGATGCTTCGAGAGCCCCGTCAGCGGAATACTGTAGGGTGCAACACATCTGGCCTCGGAAGATGGGCCGTTGCTCCTGACCGTTTTGCTGGACCGGCGGGAGGCGCTTGAGCTCTTCGGCATTTTCAACCAACACCAGAACGCGTGGTGCATGATAATTCGCATCCCGCGGGAAACAGATAGGCGGCGCGGCTGGGATCCTCGTTTTCCTGGATTGCACGTCGGATGTTAGACCCCCTCTTGTGCGATATAGATGGGCGAGCTTGGGCCCGTATGTCGCGTGCCCGACACATCACACGGACGGACGCCTCCTACACTTCATGACCGGCAATGTCACGCCACCGGAATGGCTACGATTTCCCGGTTTTGATATGTCCGACCAGTGCCAAGGGGCGGATCTAGCACAGCCAGTCACCGCCAACCTGCGACTCACGGCGCGGCGAGCTGATGCGGCAACGGCTCAGCCGCAATTCTGGTCGTCCCCCCTCATAGCCCGAAGGTGAAGCTGCTCATGTGCTGCAGTCATCGCCACGAAGAGCCGAATTCGTCTTACCGCCCCCAGGGGCCTAGCGCGCGCGGAGGATTGAAACTACGTACCAAACTGCTTCTTTTGTGATCCAGCATGAGGCGTACCTTAGTCCGAATCATGACTCGCCCGGCTTTCCGTCGGGCTGCCGGGGAGCTTCGCCGATGTACACGCCGCCCTCCTTCCAAGTTGTCGATATCACCGACGTTCATCAGACGATGCGCGAGGCACGCTCGGCGACACTGATCACTGCTACTCACGAGGGGCTTGTTGGAACGATGCTGCCCGTAGTACTCGACGGGAGCGAAGGCTCCATGGGCACGATTTTCGCCCACGTGGCGCGTGCGACTCCGCAGTGGAAGCTGACACGCACTGGCGAAGCGATGGCGATTTTCGCTGGGGCAGAGGCCTATGTCAGCCCCTCCTGGTACGTGACCAAGCACGAGAGAGGCGAGGCCGTACCTACGTGGAACTATGTCGCTGTGCATGCCTATGGGCCGATCGATTCTTCGATGATGCCGATCGGCTGCGAAAGGCGGTCACGCGACTGACCGATGTGCATGAGCGCTGGGGCAAAGACCGTTGAGCGGTGTCTGACGCCCCTGCCGATTTCATCAGAACGGAGCTTAAGGGGATTGTCCGTCTGCGATTGCAAACTACACGGTTCGATGGCACGCGGAAGATGAGCCAGAACCGCAACGCGGCGGATCGCGCCGGCGTCATCGAGGGGTCATCGAAGAGCGACCGTGACGAAGACCGTCGTGTGGCTCACCTCATTGCGATGACGAACCCGAACGAGGTATTGTGAAAAACGCGGTACCACTTGCATTTCTCCATATCCTCGACTGCTCTCCTTCTGCACAGCGATGCGCCGGCCGCGGTCGGTTCCTGCTCGCGTCAGGTGCTTTTACAGAGTCGTCCGTTAACAACCCGGTTGAAGCGGTGATCGGTCGCTGGCAGCAGCGATGAGGGCGGTCAGGATCAGGCACCAAAGAGCCCTGAACCAGGCGAGGATGCGGCGGAAGTTGTGGCCGACGGCTGAGAGGATGACGTTGGCGGCGTCTCCTGCGCGGCCTTTGAGGTAGCAGCGGCCGAGGTGACCATCGGTCTTCAGGTGTCCGATGATGGGTTCGATGGCGGAGCGGCGGCGCAGCTCGCGCTTGATGACACCGAAGACGCCGCGCTTTTGACCCGAAATGAAGACGCGACGGGGATTCTGTGCGTCGTGGCCGCGATATCCCTTGTCGACATAGGCCCGCTCGATCGCACAGCCGGTGAGCGTCTCGGTGCGGTCGATGACGTCGCGCAAGGAGAGCTGGTCCCGGTTGTCTGAACAAAATCTCCGCGTCGATAAGTGGAGCGTCTGCCGGGGTTAGGCCGCCATGCGGATTGGCGGCTGGTTGAAGTAGGCTTGATCCGGTGTGCTGCCGTCAAGGCTCGAGTGTGGACGTCGGCCGTTGTAGAAGTCGAGATAGCGGCCAATCGAAGCTCGCGCCTCGCCGACCGTTTCGTAAGCTCGCAGATAGACCTCTTCATATTTGACGCTGCGCCACAGCCGTTCGACGAACACATTGTCCCGCCAAGCCCCTTTGCCGTCCATGCTGATGGCGATGGCTTGGTTGGTGAGCAGGCCCGTGAAGGCCGCGCCAGTGAACTGCGAGCCCTGATCCGTGTTGAAGATTTCGGGCTTGCCGTGACGCGCCAAAGCATCCTCCAGGGTCTCGACGCAGAAGGCCGCCTCCATCGTGATCGACAACCGCCACGAGAGAACCCGGCGGGTTGCCCAATCCAGCACGACAGCGAGATACACGAAGCCGCGCGCCATCGGGATATACGTGATGTCCATCGCCCAGACCTGGTTCGGCCGTGTGATCTCCATGCCGCGCAGCAGATACGGATAGATCTTGTGACCGGGCTCTGACTTGGTCGTGCGCGGACGGCGATAGAGCGCCTCTATCCCCATCCGCCGCATCAGCGTCTTCACATGCCGGCGGCCGACCTTGCACCCCTCGGCAGCCAGCAGGCCGCGCAACATACGCGAACCGGCGAAGGGATACTCCAGATGCAACCGATCGAGCCGTTGCATAATCGCGAGGTCGGCGGAGGGCACCGGACGCGGCAGGTAATAGACGCTGCCACGGCTGATGTTCAGAGCTTCCGCTTGCCTAGTGATCGACAGATCGTGCTCACGGTCGATCATCGCTTTGCGCTCAGCAACCCCGCCTTGGTGAGCGCTCCTTCTAAAAAATCGTTCTCCAGCGTCAGCTCTCCGATCTTGGCGTGCAACGACTTCACGTCGATGGCACGGCCCGGCAGATGCCGCGGGACCTGCCCCGAAAACGTCAGAGGCACCGCCCTCCAGTTGGGCCTTCCACGCCGTGATCTGATTGGGGTGGACATCAAAGTGCTCGGCCAACTGCGCCAGCGTTCGATCGCCCTTGATGGCGGCCAGCGCTACTTTCGCCTTGAAGGCCGGGGAATGGGTTCGGCGGGATCGTCTGCTCATCGTCGCTCCTGTCTGCGGCAACTATCGCCGCATTCAGGCAGAAACTCCACTTATCGCGATGTTCAGATTTCTGAGACCAGCTGTAGGTGTGACCGTCGTACGGGTTGTCGGGCAGCGCCCTGGCGTGCAGCACGAACAGGCCACCGGGAGCACGGCGGTTGTTGGTGACGATGGAGGCTTTGACACCGAACTCGTAAGGCGCGGCTGCCTTGCCCTTGCCGATACACTCCACCTCCGGGGCGTGGAAGGAGTAAAGCTTCCAGCCGCGCTGGCGCTGCTGCTGCGAGCGGATCTGCGAAGCCCGGCTGAGCGGGAGGGCGAAGGCGTTCTCGAGCACCGCCTGCCCTTCGATCTTGCGGCGGATATCGCGAATGATCCGGCCCAGCCGGCTGCGCAGGATGCGCAACTGCCGCTGATGCCGCTTGAATTGCTTGGCATGAGCGTAGCGCCCCGCCATCATTGCCGCGGTCTTGGCGATGCGAAGATAGGACTGCCGCAGCCTGACCCCGTGCTTCCTCGCCAGGCGGTTGAGCCCCTTGATCGCCGCGTGCAGCAGCTTGGCATCGGTCGGGAAGGTGATGGCCTTCGGCTGCACGGTGGTATCGACCGTGACCCGCTTGAGGTCCTGGCTGCGCAACGCGCCGGCCTCGTGCGCTACCCGCAGGCTCTCGGCCAGCAACAGCTCCAGCTTGTCGCCGAGCCGCTTGCGCCAGTGGCTCAGGTCCGAGCGCTCGTGCGGGAACGCGTGCTGGAAGAACTCTTCGCCGGTGAAGTACTGGAAATACGGGTCGTGGACCCAACGCTCGCACACACCCTCATCGGACAGGCCGTAAATGTGCTTGAGCAGGAGCAGCCCGATCACGAAGCGGGTCGCGATGCCCGGACGCCCGTTCTCGCTATAGAGCGGCGCGATCTCGCCGTCGATCCAGTCCCAATCGACCTTGCCGGCGAGCTGAACCAGCTCGTGCTTCATGTTGATGATCTGGTCCAGCCTGGCCCGGAACAGATCGCCCGATCCCGTCGTCCTGTGCTTCTTCGGTCGCATCGCCACCTCCGATGCGACCACGGAATCATGACTGGCGATTCGACGGAATCCTGAAAATGAAATCGCAAGCTTCCGATGCCCGAAGCATCAAATCCCTGCAATCCCAAATCAGTCTACAAAGACAAATGCGATTCTGGCTCAGTCGCTTAGCCCAACTTCACGGACGACTACAGAGCACAGAAAACCACACACGAGGCCATCGCTTGCTGCGAGCGGCAGCAGCGGCGCGAGGCCCAACGCCAACTCCGGAGAAGAAGAGCGGTACACCGGTCGCAATCCGGAGCCTGCTTCGGGGCGCCTGACAGGAATGTTCTGCATTGAGATCCGATTCAAGGAGGCTGCGCCGGCTCCCGTTGCTAAACCAGTTTAGTACGGAATCTTGCGATTGGCGCTAACTGATCAGCCACACTGAAACTCTGCACAGCCACAGGCGAAGGTTGCATGCAATTAAAGTAGATCTCCGCATTGATGTCGCCCTTCCGACTCAAACAAAGATGCGGAGGACGATTGCCGTCATTCTCTCGAACACTGCGTGTGCAGCTTTCGTCCGATTCCGCTTGACGCCCTGCAAGTCTCAAGAGACTTGCAGGAAGCGCTCAAAGCGTCTTGAATCTGGACGTTACGGTCAGACTGCAGATCTTCTGACAATTCGCGACAATCTGCGCTCGCTCCAACACTGATGGGCAGTAAGAAAGCGAATGTCTCAAATCCGCGAGGTCTCGCCGCTCGCTTCTGTCACGATGATCGGGGCTCCCGGAGCGCCCTGCTCGATATCGAAGTCGAGCCTAAGACGTTGAAGAAACCTGTTCCGACCGATCCACGCCCTCCGGCGCAACCGGCATGCTGAACTGAAAGACGGCCCCGCGAGGATCATTGGCGCCCGCCCATATCCGGCCTCCGTGCGCCTCAATAATAGAATGGCAAATGGCCAGCCCCATGCCCATGCCTTCGGACTTGGTGGTGTAAAACGCCTCGAACACGCGGTCAGCGCTGTTCGGATCGACTCCTAGACCTGTATCCCGAAAAGTGACCACTACGTTATTCGAGTCATCTGTCCGCGCACTGATCAGTAACTCGCGGTCACCTTCGTTGATCTCGCTCATGGCCTCGATGGCGTTCGTGATCAAATTGAGAATCACCTGCCGGACTTGGACGCGATCTGCGCGGACGAGCGGCAACGCCTCAGTCCGTCGCGTTTGCACCCATACATCATTTTTCGCAAGTTCCGCGCGAACTAGGGCCAGCACCTCTAAGATCAATTCGTCAATTGCGAGAAGCTCCGTTTGCATAGGAGCCTTATTCATAAGAGCGCGGATCCGACGGATCACGTTCCCTGCACGCATACTGTCACGGACAATCAAACCGAAGGTCTGCCGAACTTCTTCCAGATTTGGCGGTTGAGCGCCGAGCCAATTTAGCCCCGCCCCCGCATTACTTCTGATCGCGGCAATCGGCTGGTTGACCTCATGGGCGATTGAGGCGGCCAGCTGTCCCATTGTCGTGATCCGATTGGCGTGTGCCAGCCCCATCAGAGTCTCGCGATACCGTCGTTCGCTTTCACGGGCTTCCGCTTCCGCTCTCTTTCGCTCTGTCAGGTCGAGGACGAAGCCAACACCTTGGTCGTCTCGCGCATCGAATACGGCGAGGCCAATTAGCACCGGCACGCGGCTGCCATCCTTGCGGACATACTCTTTCTCGAACTGCTGAACAGCTCCGGTCCTTTTTGCTTCTCTTCCAGCATTCAGTGTGCGCTCGTGCCATTCTGGCGGTGTCAGGTCGAGACCGTTCACTCGCCCCGCGACGAGATCCTCTCGGTCGTATCCTACCATCGTGAGGAAGGTTTGATTTGCCTCGATGATCTCGCCTCCTTCGCGAATGATAAATATTCCGATGACGTTAGCGTCGAGTAAGCGCCGGATTTTCGACTCCCGTTGCTGAACTTCGCTGTACAACCGGCTGTTTTCCAGCGCTGTTGCAGCTTGCGAGGCAAGCATTTTCAGCACCGAGTTGCGGGCAGCCGAGAATATGCGCGCGGCGAGATTATTCTCCAGATAAAGTACACCGATCAGCTTGCCCTGCGTGATCAGTGGCAGGCAAAGAATAGAACGCGCTTTGCGCTCGCGGATATACGGATCTTCCGCAAATGAAGGCTCGGCGGCAGCGTCTTCGAGAATGACGTTTTCGCGGACGCGTAGGACGAAATGCAGCACGGACTCGGGAAGCGCCATCGGAGTTACGGGCTGTTCATTCACCGTTACAAGCAGCGCATCCGCTACCGTTGTGGCTTCCGCCTCGATCCGTGGCTCGCCTCCATGCAGCAGAATTAACAAACCTCGTTCGGCGCCGGCCTGCTCAATGGCAGTCCGCATAAGCGTGTCGATTAGTTTTTGGAGAACAATCTCGCCGGAAATCGCCTGCGACACTTTTGTCACCGTCGCGAGATCAAGATGCTCAACCGGAGCTCCGATCCTCATTCCATTCATGGCAGGAGTGGTCTCCTCATGGCTGAGATGGGGATTCAGCTCGTCGAGCTGACGCACCTTGCCATCTGCTCCCCAACGAAGGTAGCCGCGCCGCGCGTCCTGCAGGTAAACCCGGGAGATTCTGTCAAAACCGCGCGCAGCATAAAAGCGCGCTGCAAGTTCGCAAGCGATTCCCTCGTGGTGGGCGAAACCGTTGCGTGCTGCGGTCTGGATTGAGTGTTCATATAGTCGCATTGCGTCTGCATCCCGGTATTCGAGCCTTGCAATTTCAGCGCCGACCAAGGCAGCCCGATTCTCAAAATTTTCAGGGCAATTCGTCGCCCATATCTGCAGCTGTCTGTAATGGGCATCAATGATATCCCAATGCTGCGGTTGTTCGCTTTCGCCTAGCTTGTCGCAGTAACATGAGTGAGACAGCGCACCATAGAAGTGAAGCTCCGCGATCAAGGGCTCCGTCGGCATAGTCCATAATTTGGGCTCCGCCTTGGAGCGAGCATCAACAGCCGCAGCATAATCGCCGGCTAGAAATCGCGCCTGAAGTTTGCGGATCCAGTAGACGGTTTCGCTAGGTGACAGCTCCGGACTCCGTGCCAACGATCGCTCGACGTCTAGCTCGTCAAACTGTTGGTCATCGAAGCAACCGAATGAGCGCGTGAGGCCGCGCATGTTTCTAATGATTGCGAGCTGAGCGGCTACGCCATCAGCAGCAAACTGAACCTTTCTATTCCGTATCGCAGCAAAACTTTTCTCTGCGTCGTTCTGCACCTCTTTCAGGGGATCTCCGGCCATCATCATATTTGAGGTTAGATGAAGCAAGCTGTACGCTTCATAGATGACATCGCCGCTGCTGACCGCAGCTGCGAGCGCTCGCCGAATCAAAACTCGGCCACCTCTTAGGGGCTTCGTCCACGGGATCACGTTGCACCCGAAGGCCAAATAGACGGGAGCCCGAAAGCGGGAGAACTCACCGCGATCAACCAGGTCGCAAGCAAGACGACCAAATTTGTCAGCTGCTTGGTAGTCACCGAAGCGCCCGGCCAAGATTCGGCCTAGCCATGCGTAATGGGCGCAAGAAGCATCAGTGTTGCCGTATTCGAGGCTGATGGTGACAGCTCTGCAGATGACCAAAGCGGATAAATTGGCGTCCGTGAAACCTGCGGGCGGAAGAATCCGCGTCAAGACGGCAAGCGTGGCGAGCGCGGTCTGATCTGTCATTGCAGGCAAACTAGCAAGATCCTCGATTGCGTTGGGCAGCTGCGACCACATCCGCTGATATTCGGCTAATGTTTCCTGGTCCGTCGGATGCTGCGACCACTCGATCCCGACGTCGTGAAGATATTCGAGCCCTGTGAGCACTGCCCGCCCGTGCTGACCGAGCGTCAAGTAAAGATCGACCCGCAAACAGGCGACCGTTGCTCGCTGGGGCCCGTTCAAGGCGCGCTTCGACAGAGCGGACAGGAGGCTCTCTGCAACGTCCAGGTGGCCTACCAAGAATTCGCATTCCGCCCGGCTTGTCTCCAGTGCAAACGCGAGTTCGTGGCGCCTTCGCCAAGAGTGCTCCGCGAGCAGCGCAGCACCGACGGTGAAATATGTGAGTGCCGAGGCGTAGGCCGCCGACGCCCTGGCACGCTGCCCTGCGACCAAATTCAGCTCTGCGAGCTGCTCACGCTCCTGACCGGAGGCAATTAGCGCGACACCTCGATTGAGTTGGCTGACGATGTCGAAGATTGCCTCTTCGCGTTTGTGCGCAGGGGCGTGCGCCGCCAGCATCCGACCGATCCGCAGATGGGCAGGAGCGCGCGAGGATTCCGGCACCAGCAAGTAGGCCGCCTCTTGAACGCGATCGTGGAGGAAGCGGTAGACTGTTCCGTGGCGCGCGATCAGTTCCTGCCGGATCGCCGGCCACAGGGTCGCATGCACTTGCTCCTGCGAAGTTTCGAGCACGATCGCAAGCTCCGCCGTCCCGGCGATGTTGCCGAAACAGGCCAGCTGTTGCAGCGCGTCCTGCGTTTCCTCGGGCAGGCGGATGAGCTTGCCGAGCATCAGATCTACGACGTTCTCGGTGTACGCTTTTGCGTGAATACGCTCGAGATCCCATCGCCAGCGCGCCGACTCGTGATCGAACGTCAACAGCTGCTCTTCGGCCAGTTCAGAAAGGAATTGAATGGCGAAGAACGGATTACCCATCGTCTTCTGATGCACCAACTTTGCAAGCGGGGCAGCGCGTTTGAGTCCGCAGCGAAGGGTATCCGCGACTAACTGCGCGACATCGTCTGCAGTGAGCGGCGAGAGCGTGATCTCCTCGAAATTTACGTCGGCTCTCCTGATGGAGTCCAGCTTGCGTTTGAGTGGATGGCCTGCATCAAGTTCGTTGCTGCGGTAAGCTCCAATGAGCAGCAGGTGCAGATCCGACTGGGTCAGGAGATCCTCGATCAAGTCGAGCGTTGCGGCATCATGCCACTGCAAATCGTCGAGGAAGAGCACCAAAGGATGGGTTCGCCGGGCGAACACGCCAATAAAGCGGCGAAGCACCAGCTGGAAACGAATCTGCGCTTGCCGGGCTGGAAGCTCAGCAACCGAGGGCTGCTCGCCAATGATCAGGCTCAGATCGGGGATCAATTCGACCATCAGTCGTCCATTCGCGCCGAGCGCCTCCCGGAGCGCTTGCCGCCAGGTGGCGAGTTCGCCCTCACTTTTGCTGAGAAGAGCACGGACAAGACTCTGAAACGTGTGCACTAGCGTCACATAAGGAACGTCGCGCTTCAGCTGGTCGAATTTGCCTGACACCAACTGCCCGCGCGAGGGCACCAGCGCTTTGTGTAGCTCCTGGACGAGCGAAGATTTACCGACACCGGAGTAACCAGCGACGAGCACCAACCTCGGCGCGCCGCTCTTCACCGCGCGATCGAAAGAGGCAAGCAAAGCCTCGATCTGAAGGGCTCTGCCATAGAGCTTTTCGGGGATGAGCAACCGATCAGGTGTGTCGTCTGTGCCGAGCTCAAACGGGTCGATGCGACCGTGGTTGGCCCATGCTGCGAGACAGTGTTGCAGATCGTGCTCAAGGCCAGCGGCAGTCTGGTAGCGTTCCTCGGCGGTTTTCGCGAGGAGTTTCATCACAATCTGAGATATCGGCTCGGGGAGGTTTTGCGATTTCTCGACGGGCGGTATTGCTTTTCTTGCAATATGACAATGGATCCACTCCAAGGGATCTGAGCCCGTGAACGGCAGCGCGCCGGTCAGCATCTGGTAGAATGTCACGCCAAGTGAATAGAGATCACTGCGACAATCGACCGAGCGATTCATTCGTCCGGTCTGTTCTGGCGCCATGTAGGGCAGCGAGCCGGCGATGAACTCGGCAGGCTCAGGCGGCACGCGCTCGCGGGCAAGACGGGAAGCCAGACCAAACCCAGTGAGTCGCACCTGTTCGTCAGGACAATTGACCAGAATGTGAGCGGGTTTCAGGTCCTTGTGGACCAAGCCGTGCCGGTGAAGCTTGCCCACGGCCCTCGCGATACCAACAGCGAGGCGCAGGAAGCGCTTGGGCTCCATACGGATCCCGAGTAAATTTAGCAGTGGCTCGCCGGATGGATCCTCCAGGACCAGCATAGTCCGACCAGCTTCGCGGATGAGTTCCAACGGCCGCACCGCCCAGGACTCGTCTAGCTCCTCCGTCAGCTCACACTCATGGGCGAGGCGGTCGAGCGTCGCTGGGTGTTCCGTGATGGGCCGCACGACAAGCACGACAGCCCTGCTGCCATGGATTTGCCGGCGCCACGCACGGCAGAACGCGCGATCACCGTCCTCCCACAGGGGCTGGATGTCACTGTCGACATTTGAGCCGAACAGAGTTCGGCTGAGGGGGTCCCGCGGCATTTGCCCGCCCGGTCAATAAGGAGTGAGCCGAAACCTGACACATATGGGGCGAGCTTGTGAAGGGACTTCGCAAACGGCGCGAGTACCGATTAAGGCCGCCAAAGAGTGGACCGCGGCACGCCGAGATGCGACTTACACACCCAATACGTGGCCCGACCGTGTCGATCCTAGCCCAATCCTGCGCGCCGGCCGGGCCTGCACAGCACCGGCGGCGGGCGCTGCCGACTAGCGCAGTGTGTGGGTGAAGGATTGTATTCGATAGAGCGGCTCGTGGCCCGTTACCCGACCATGGCCCACTGCCCGACGCGCAGCAGCGCCCAGATCGCTGCTACCGCTCAAGCAGACAATGACATGTGAAAGCTGATCGGTTTGCCCAGGATCGGCACAATGCGCGAGGCCATTGGACGCCGGCTTCTGAGCGCTGCATCGGCCTGAGCGTCCGGGCCGCGATGCGCAACGCCATCCCATGAGCCAATTGCGAGATCTCCTAGCGAACTGAAGCCCCGAGCGCCACAACTTCCTTCGCACAACGTCGTCCGAGTATGTCTTTCGAGCAAGCGACCATACCATCGACGCGCTCAGTCTTCAGCACCAAACTAACATGGCATTGGGCCGAGAAAAGTGTCTAGTTTCGAAGCCGTCCCGGCGCGCGCTGTCAGGGCCTTAGCGTGCGCCCGGTCCGTCCCGGCGTTATCTGTGAATTGTTGATCATGCTGTCCCCATGAAGCAAGCAACGCGGCGACATTGAGGTCGCCGTACCGAGCTAAGGAAGCACAGAGCCTGTGTATCCGACATATTGAAGGAGCTCGCCGTACACAATATTGCACTTGAGGAAGGCCGCCCCTTCGACAACGCCTCTCAGACGCTAGTCACGAGCCTGATTCACGATCGAAGCAGAGACTTAACTCCAAACGAGACGAATCCAGTGATGCGGCGGCGCGTTTGGACATTGACGGATCAATGAATCACAACGCCTGATCGAGCTACTTGAGCCAAAGAACTGAAGCAGCTTCCTGATTAGCATGAGCCCCTCGAAAATCGGATGTACTAAAGCTCGGAGCGCTCGGTCCAATTGCAGCAAATCGAACAGCTTGACCTTTCCGCCGACCCCGCGGACATAAGCGCGGTCGATATTGCTTTTTCGAACTGAAACCGCACTGGCGCGGTATCAGCTCGGCCTATTCCCCTCAAGGCCTGCACGAAGCTGTCGATCTCCGGGAGTCCCTAGATCTGAGGTCGATGCCGGCCGAGGAATACCGGACGGCGGGGCACTTACGCTGACAGGCGGAATGTCGCTTCCCCGGTTGACGATGGTGCGAACCGCTCTGAGGCGATCAGTCGATCGGTGAGCTCGGCGATCGCCTCGCTGATATCTGGCATGTGGAACGACCCTTTCAGAAGGCGGCCCGAGAGTTTGCCCACGCTTAACAGCACTGCCGCCAAAGAAGTTTGCTCCACAATCGGCCATGAAGGCGTGCTTCTAAGGCCCAAGGAGAAGCAAGATGCTCGGTCGAGTCGCTGAACACAAACGCCGCAGGGGCGCTCAGGCTAGAAATCCGGCCGAGAAGCGCGGTGCCATTTTCGAGATTGACGTTCACTCGTGGCTCCATTGTTGGAAGGCGCCATGCAGATCGACTCTGAACCACAGCATCAAGGGCGGATCTGCGAGCCACTGTGAGCGAAACCGCGCTCATAACTATTCTCTTCATTCCTGCTCCCATTGATAGAGCAACTGACCCGTGACAAAGGCACCCCTGATGCTCACCGAGCGCCCTATAGGACCTCGCTGATCGGAATGCCGCTCGCTTCGGTTCGCAGGAGGGCGAGTGCCGGCCATGCGAAGCCGATAGATCCGAGAGAGTTCTCGCTGCTTGAACCGCTGTTCAAAAGGCGTAAGCTACCCCAAAACCGGTGAAGAGAATTGCAATCAAAATGAAGAACAGCGGAACGCCTTCTTTGCCAACTCGATAGATCTAAACCGGCATCGTACAACCTGACGCTACGAACGATTCAAGCCCTTCCTGGCCGGTGCGAAGTAGCAGGGAGTCACTACCTACTCTGCCTTGCTGAGCGAGTCTCAGTTTCGCCGCGACTGGTTGCTTCATCGGAGGCAGCGTCACCACGGATGTACTAGCGATGTGGGCCGAACCCGACGCACTTTCTTCTCAACGGAGTGCGTCGGGCCGCCCATAATGACCCTGCCTGGGCCGTACGCCCTGAGCAAATCGATGAGCTACTGGCAGGTCTAACAACAGCTTCAGGTTGACCGCTCGGGGCGCGTTTTGTCGTTCCTATGTAGGTCAAAGAGCGAATTTTCAAGGCGCCCGGCACGGACCTATGATGTCCGCCAATTCTGGTAGGAGAATGATTCTTTCGCTGGATCAGCGGTTGTTTGGCTGATGCGGGAGAGCAAATACAACTGCGTTTTGGCGAACTGGTCCGTAGCTGGACACCGAGCGGAGTGTGTCCCGCCTCTCCATTCAGATTACGCCGCCTCATCTTGGGGTGCGAGCCTCGTGAAGGAAGCAACGACACGAACGGACGTGAGCGCCCCTGCAGCAGCTCGAGTTCGAGCATCTTTACTACAAACATGACGGAAAGGACTTGAATCGCACCCTGCGTCAGGTTGTACGAAGCCGGCGCAAGGTGCTTTCCTCAACCTCGCAAAGAGCAACTCACAGGCGCTCTGACGACGGAAAAAGAAGAGTTCATGTGCTGATGCCGCTGCTACTCCTCCTAATGTCTATTTTCCTTAGTATGGGTGCGATAGTCTACGCCGCTTGCCGATCTCAACGCCGGCGGGATCGGCGCATGCACAGGCACAATCACGCCAGTTCGCTCAGCTCGCGCCCCCGCGTTCAACTACCGAGGCGACGGGCATTCTGATCCTTCAGCCGCATAATGGGTCGTCCGCTGCAGCCTCATTCGCGAAGGCCAGGCGACACGCGCCGCCATGCTAAAGCGAGCGCCTCAAATTCTGGATTCGGTGCTTCTCGATCGGCTGCTGATCGTTTGATCGATGCCGCGGGGCCGATCCAACGCGACGGCGGACAGACGCGAAAGGCAGTTCTCGACCAGTCGGGCGGTTTTTGCTAGACTTTCCTGTAATGCGTCACGCTGGCGCGAATGGCTGACCCGTCACATACCTGGAAAATCTCAAAGATTTGCACTGCGCGAAAGGCCTCGAAAGGCACGCGGTCAACCAAAAGTCATAGTGAGGCGACAATTCTACTGTAAATCGTACAAATGAGGCTCTTATCGTGACCAAGCGCTCTGAACCGCGGAAGGAAGCCGCAAATGTCGAAGGGCCGGAGGTGAGGCCGAGCGTCTTCCTCGTCGACGACGACCTCTCAATGCGCGAATCGCTGGTCAACCTATTTCGTTCGATCGGTCTAGATGTCGTTGCTTACGGATCGGCCCGGGAAATACTCCAGAGCGAGCTCCCTGATGTTCCTAGCTGCCTTGTGCTTGACATCAGGCTGCCGGGATTGAGCGGCCTTGAGCTCCAGAGTGAGTTAGCCAAACTGAAGATTCACATTCCCATCATTTTCATCACCGCTCATGGCGATATTCCGATGACCGTCAAAGCCATGAAGAGTGGAGCAATCGATTTTCTCAGCAAGCCGTTTCGCGATCAGGAACTACTCGATGGCGTAGTCGCAGCTATCGAACAGGATCGGAAGAGACGAGGTGTAGACAAGGTGGTCAGGAGGCTGCAGTCCTTGTTTGAGGCCCTAAGTCCACGAGAGCAGGATGTATTGAAACTGGTTGCCGCCGGCCTATTGAACAAACAGGTAGCCGCGGAACTCGGGCTCGCCGAGATTACAGTCAAAATCTATCGCGGTCACGTGATGAAGAAGATGGGAGCTCGATCGTTAGCCGATTTGATCAGGATGGCTGAGAGGCTGGGAATTGGGACCGACCGTTTCAGGGTACAAACCTAGGTATGATTTTACAATTTCGTCGTACACGCGCATCCTTCTGCTGGCCGTCATGCTTCGGCCAGCGCTTTCGCACAACTAAGAACGGGTCGTCTTGTCTAGGTATTCAACTGTTTCCGTTGTCGACGACGATCCTTCGATTCGTGCCGCACTGAACAACCTTTTGAAATCGCAGGGCCACATCGTTCGTACGTTTGCATCGGCTGAGGAATTCTTGCGCTCGTCTCAATTGAGGGACACGTCCTGCGTCATTGCAGACGTGCAGATGCCCATGATGAGCGGCTTTGAACTTTTGGAACAGATGCGGGCCCAGGGCCACGCTGCGCCTTTCATCCTGATGGCTGGCTTCGCAGATGATCGCACACGAGCCCGCGCGTTGAGCGCCGGCGTAACCGGCTTTTTTGCCAAACCCTTTGCCGGTCTGGAGTTGATCGCCTGCGTCGATGAAGCCCTTCGCGAGTATCGTGGTGGATCGAACGCGTGAAGGATGGTGACCTGCCCCTGCCGATTTCCTCCGGTTGAAGTTAGAGTCCGGCCTTCTGAAGGACGGACAGATGAAGCGAGCCAGGTTTACGGAAGAACAGATTATCGGTGTGCTGCGCGAACATGAGGCCGGTGCGAAGGCGGCCGATTTGGCGCGTAAGCACGGCATCTCGGAAGGGACGCTGTACAATTGGAAGGCCAAATTCGGCGGGATGGACGTTTCGGAGGCCAAGCGGCTGCGGCAGCTTGAGGACGAGAACGCCAAGCTGAAGAAGCTACTGGCCGAGCAGATGTTGGATGCCGCCGCGTTGCGCGAGCTTCTGTCAAAAAAATGGTAGGGCCCGTCGCCAAGCGCGAGGCTGTCGCGCATCTGCAGGCCGAACTGGGCCTGTCAGAGCGGCGGGCCTGCTCAATCGTTAGCGCCGACCGCAAGATGATCCGCTATCGGTCGTGCCGGCCGCCGGATACCGAACTGCGCGTCCAATTGCGCGAGCTTGCCAATGCTCGCAGGCGCTTCGGCTATCGCCGGCTGTTCGTCCTGCTGCGCCAACATGGCGAGCCGTCCGGGCTAAACCGAATCTACCGTCTCTATCGGGAGGAAGGCCTCAGCGTCCGCAAGCGCCGGACCCGCCGCCGCGCGGTGGGTGTTCGGGCGCCAATCCTGGTCGAGGCTCGGCCGAATGCCCGTTGGTCGCTGGATTTTGTCCATGACCAGTTCGCCAGTGGTCGCCGCTTCCGGATCCTGAACATCGTCGATGACGTGACCCGGGAATGCCTGGCGGCAATCCCCGACACCTCGCTCCCGGGACGGCGGGTGGCGCGCGAACTGACGGCGCTGATCGCCCGTCGCGGCAAGCCTGGCATGATCGTCTCGGACAACGGCACCGAGTTCACCTGCAACGCCATGCTGACCTGGTCGGAAGACCACCAGATCGCCTGGCACTTCATCGCACCGGGAAAGCCGATGCAGAACGGCTTCTGTGAAAGCTTCAACGGCCGGATGCGCGACGAGCTTCTCAACGAAACTCTGTTCTTAGGCCTCGATCACGCCCGGGCCAGAATTGCCGCTTGGGCCGCCGACTACAACAGCCAACGCCCGCATTCTTCGCTGGGCTACCTGACGCCTGCGGCCTATGCCGCCAACCTCACCGCAACGTGCGACCGGCTGCGCAACCCCGACCAGCTCCGCCGATCGCACGTTGCTCACCCCGCGCCAAACGGCGTAACATCCGCTGAGGCTCTAATCGCCACTGGATGAAACTTCGGAGGCAGGTCAATGGGGAAGCAGTCTGGACCAAGCCGCACCGGCGCGGCGCTTGCGATGTCGATCAATGCGCGATTGCCCGTGCTTACCGCGTGCCAGTGGCGATCCTCGCCTTTGGATCTTGCCGCATTCCTGTCGCTGTTGTTGCACTTTCGGCATCTGGTTGAAGCACTTGCAACGTCGCGCTCCTGACAAGGCGCCTCTGGTATGACGCGCAATCAGACGAGGCGAGGCCCTCCTCGCTTTTAACGAAGGAGCGCCCCTACGTTCAGTGCCACGATCCTTGCTGAGCTTAGCGCGAAAGTGCCACGGCAGCGGCTTGTCGGCACGACCTCCTTACGAAAAAAAACATTCACCTAAAACTTGTGCGACCGTTCCAGATAGGTCGGGCACCCTTTTTGCGGGAGGAAAGACGCGGCGATCGCGGCCGAATCACGCAGTCGGTCGAGACGATCGCTGCGGAATTCACAAAAGCCACAAAGGCCGCATTATGGCGATGTTGGGCTTTCGAAGGATCGAGTGGTGTACGCCAAACTCGCCAACTTGCGTTCGCTCCCAGCAACCCTTCGGCGGGCCGAGGCACCCAAAACCTACGCATCCGTTGCAGGGCAACACAAATGCCACTGGTCGAAGCGATCTCAAGCCACGCCGACCACTCTCCCGCGCCGTCCCGGCCAAACGCAAGGCCCAAAGCGGTGGCTCTGGACGCGCGATAAGTCCGCGCACCGGGCCAGATCCGCGGCGGCCGTGTCCCTTCTACTCGCCGTGAGCGTGAGCATCCAAGTCCGGTTGGCGGGCTCCGCCGTCGGCGGTAGCGCATCGGCCCCTCTGGTCGCGATGCACTTTCGGCCCACATACTTCCCCGTTTCCAAGCTAACCGCGCAGTATGCGCAAATTCTTCGATCGCGCGCGGCTAAGCAAACCTGCCCGCGAAAGACGACTTAGCCGGGGGGCCGTCGCTGGATGGGGACGAAACTACTAGACATAGTAGCTTTGCTCCGCCTGGTTCTCAGGTAAGCCGTTGGAGCTGATTTTCAGGCGCGCTACGCATAGCCCAAAGGACGCCGAGAGGCGCCGGAACCACGTGCTCATGGTCTGCCAATCCTATACGATGTTGGCCGCGCGCTTGTTCGTCGGGCAGATTCTCTTGTCGAGGAGACGACCACATGGTTGGAGGACACGGGGCACGCAGAATGAAGACAGTCGAAATGCTAGAGTCCAACGTGCGCTCGTACTCACGTTCCTTTCCTGCTGTGTTCAGCAGGGCGCGCGGGTCGATTATGTTCGCAGAGGGTGGCCGGAAGGTCATCGACTTTCTGTCCGGCGCTGGAGCGCTAAACTATGGCCACAACAATCAGGAGATCAAAGCGGCAATCAGCGAGTATCTGGAGTCGGATGGGGTCGTCCACGGCTTGGACATGGCCACTCCAGCAAAGATCGAATTCATGGAGACCTTTAGCTCTGTCATCCTTCGTGAACGGAATCTTTCCTACCGCTTTCAATTTACGGGGCCTACGGGAGCTAACGCTGTTGAAGCAGCTCTAAAGCTCTCGCGTAAGATCACAGGACGTCACAACGTCATTTCTTTCACGAATGGATACCATGGCCAAAGCTTGGGAGCCATAGCCGCGAGCGGTAACCGCTTTTACCGCAAAGCCAGCAGCATTCCCTTATCCGGCACAACGTTCATGCCCTATGATGGGTATCTTGGCTCCGCTCACAGTGCGGCGGATTACGTGCGGAAGGTCTTAATGGACGACAGCAGTGGCACTGATCTTCCAGCCGCCATTCTCGTCGAAACCGTGCAAGGAGAGGGAGGCATTAACGTCGCCGGTGAGGAATGGTTGCAGTCAATTCAAGCTTTGGCAAAAGAGGTCGGAGCTATTTTCATAGTTGACGATGTCCAAATGGGCTGTGGCCGTACAGGCGAGTTCTTCAGTTTCGAGTTCGCTGCGTTGTCGCCAGACATTGTTGTAATGTCGAAATCGCTAAGTGGGTACGGTTTGCCACTATCGATGCTCCTGATCAAAGAAGCGATTGACGCATGGGAACCAGGCGAGCACACGGGGACGTTTCGAGGAAACAACCTTGCACTCGTTTCTGGCAAAGCGGCTTTGAATCTGTATTGGCGCAACCAGACGTTCTCGCAACAGGTCCGACGCTTGGGCGCATTTATGCGGCGTCGACTCGATGCCATCGCGCACCAGCACGGAAACAACTTTGCTGTTCGTGGACGGGGCATGGTATGCGGATTCGATTGCAAAACGACCGAAATCGCAGAGGCGACGTCACATAGAGCGTTTGAGAAGGGATTGATTATCGAGCGATGCGGACCGACCGATCAAGTTGTAAAGTTCTTGCCTGCACTTACGATCGATGAAGAAACGTTGGGACAAGGCCTAGACATCTTCGAGGAGTCATTGACCGAAACGTTGAATTCAGCCCTTGCAAGCTAAACTTGTAGGCACACGAGAGCAACTGTTGCTAGCGACCGCATCGCCGCACAAGTCACTGGCGTGAGTCCTCACTTGCCGCCGAAATGGTCGGGAGTTTTGAGGCCATGATCATGAAGGTGGAGCCTGAAGGCCAACACTATCTGTGATCCGCCGAGTCGGCTGATGCGCGGAGAACACCTGCTGCCCTCCTCGATCCACAACACGTGAGTGCGAGCAGCACCTTTGACCATAGAACCTCGCAATCGCGAGCGACTCTGGTCGAATTGGCTTATCTAAGTTTCCAGTCTGAGGTTTGCCAAGGTGAGCTCGTTGGTGCGGAATGGAGTCCAATGGTGTAGTATGCCTTCTTGGTGGCCACATGCCCAGCCGCACGAGTGCGGGCTTTGTTAGGACCGTGTATTGTGCAGCAGCGATCCAGGCTGAGCCGTTTACAGCATAGATGCAGCAGCAATCACTCCGGCCGCCGGCTTTGCGACGAAAGCCGTCAACGAACGCGCGGTGGCGATGTCCCGGGTTCTATTGAATTTCTGAAGAGGTCGGCGTTGTCCACCTTGAGCCGGTAGGCTCGGGGTGCTGATTCCGCAAAGGACAGCAACGCGATGACGAGAGATATCACACCGGCTGATTGGCTGGCGACCGGGCCTTTAGACGAACCATTTGCGGAAGTGCGAGTGCCGAGTTCAGCTATCAGAAGCCCATATTTGGCGTGAGCGCCTCGGCGGCAAGCGAAGGTGACGGACCAAAGGTGAACTATGCTGGGCCAACCGAAGAAGCCCGACGCACCTGCCGGGTCTGAGATGCGTCGGGCTGAGTGGGAGACTGAGCGCGACAGTCTTCCTCCCAGAGCCGCGCCTGCAAGTAGTATGCCGTGTCCGTAGTGCTACACCAGCATTTTAAATTAGATATCTGCTCTGCCGCAAAGTTCCGCGAGGCATCCAGAGACGCTCGGCCAGCTCCATCTTCAAGGCCTAACAGCTGAGCTTATTCCCGTTCCAAAAACTCCCGCCATGACCTTTCGTTTGGATCAAAAATGAGGCAGAAGAAGCGGACATCGGGCCGCCGGCTCATCAACAACAGATATCTAGATGTTTGATACATTGCTACGCGCGACTGGAACGATCGCCCCGAGCTCGCGCACGACAGAGGCACACGATCGAGATCTAAGCTTAGATTTCGCGAAAGGTGCGCTCATTGTTTTGGTGATCGTTGGGCACCTGATTCAGTATGTCATCTACCGAGACGACGGGTTTTGGGTATTCGCCGTACTACAAATCGATCTATATGTTTCACATGCCACTCTTTATGGCGATAAGCGGATATCTTTCTTCTCGATCGCTGCTGCAAAAGTCGTTCACTCGAGCCGCAAGCGACCGTGCGAAGCAGCTCTTGCTGCCGATGCTGTTTTGGTGGACGTTCATGGAGACAGCTAAGCTGGCGGCATTGTGGCGCGCGACCAGCCTAACGAGCGGACTTTTGGCATTTGTAGACGATTTCACTGGCACATACTGGTTCATCTGGGCGACGTTTGTTTCCTATCTTCTCCTCAAGATTTCTACCAAGCTCAACCACCAATCGTGGGTCATCTCTGGTTTAGCCATACTGGTCGCACTCGCGCCTCTGACATTGTCCATATCACCCCTGATCAGATTCACTTACCCGTTCTTCTGCTTCGGCTTCTTGCTTGCTCAATCGAGAGAACGATGGACGAGTACATCGCGACATCACAAGCCGCTCCTGATTTTGTTTCTCTCGATAGTGACTTGCGTATGCTTTCTAGCTTGGGGCAAGGACACCTATGTCTACAATAATCTTGGGGTAATTCACGATTCTCGGTCGGCTAAAAACGTGCTTCTGATGTTTGTTGGCTCTGCAGCCGCCTCAGCAATCGCTATCGAACTCCTGCTGCAATGCTGGAGCGTTGGCCGTTCAAATCGAATGGCCCGCTTTATCGCTGTGGAGTTGGGCCAGACCACGCTGCTGCTCTATCTGGTCCAGGGTACCGTGTTCCGTCTCATGGATTTCGTACAGTTCGGAGAACTTTGGAATCTCACGACCCGGTTGATCATCGCGGGTATGCTCGGGGCCGCGATTATTGCGATCGCGCTAACGGTGCGCTCGATTGTTCGCGGCGTTCCATATCTGTCACAGCTCGTCCTTGGAATGCCGCCACGCTCAGGTCTTCCGGAAGTCAAACCTGCAATGAACTAGCTGTATGCATTTGATTGTTTGAGTACGGCAGGGTATTGCGATAGCATCGATTTGTGACGCCGCGGGAATAGCGTTCGAACCTAGATCCGGCGGGGACGGCGTGCCGCCGGTCGAGCCGGTGATCGGCATAAGAGCAACCCCATCGGAGCGTGTATTGCTCAGGGTTTGTATGGCACCGGCGAACTCAGCCCATTGCGTCCATCCAAATAAGATCGACTGTCGTGAGATTAGCTTCGCTGTACCAGTCGTCTAGCCGCCGGGTTTCGACCCAGATCTGGCGATCGAACCTAATCCAATCACACTCGGCGGGATGTTTCTTCGAGTGCCGTACTGAACCCGAGACGTCCCAGTCGTTCGAATCTCCGTCTCGGCCCGCAGCTGCCCGAAGTAAAAGGCCCTCGGCAACGAGCAAGCCGCTTTTGTTCGATGAGATGGCGATGCGATTGCTCATCGCGAGCCTGTTGTGCTCAGAGATTCAGTCGCTCGCGCAGCGAGCTCGGACGGGATGCCTTCGAGACAAGAGCAAAGCATCCGGCCTGCTGTAGCTGGCGCGCATCGTCAAGCAGACGTAGGGCATCGTCCGCGTTCCGACCTTGTACCTTGAAGCCACCCATCGCGTTTGACGCTTTGTGGCGTGAGACCAAGATGGCCCATCACGGGAATTTCGCAACTCACCAAGGCTCGGATCATCTCGACACGCTTACCCCCGCCCTCAAGCTTGACGGCGTCTGCGCCATGCTGCAGGGCGCCTCCAGCGTTGCGTATCGTGTCGTCGGAACTGAGATGAAAGCTGAGAAACGGCATGTCAGCTACAAGCAGGGCGCCAGGCCTTGTTCGCGCGACCACGTCCAGGTGGTGATCCATCATCGCCATGCTGACCGGTAAAGTGCGGATTCCGATGATCTCGCCCGGGTGTACCGATTTGATCTCGCCCAGGATTCCGAGATGATCTCGCCCACCCTTCCGATTTGATGTCGCTCGGGGCGCGAGGCGTTCTGGCTGTCTGGTTTCTGGCATCGCGAAGCCGCGTGGTCAATCTTGAATCGCGGCTCGAAGGACTTGTTTTTTGCTACTCCTGCTGTGGGCATGTGGGCAACGCCCTTCGCGTTGTCCAAGCGCAGCGGCATGTCCACAGGGCCACGGGCTCAGGCCTTTCGGCCGGGCTTACGGGTTCGCCGCAGGCTCTCGCCGTTGAGATCGATCCGGTGGGCGTTATGGACCAGGCGGTCGAGAACGGCGTCGGCGTAGGTGGGGTCGCCGATCAGCGCGTGCCATTGATCGACGGGAAGCTGGCTGGTGACGATGGTGGAGCGGTGGCCGTAGCGGTCCTCGAGGATCTCCAGGAGGTCGTGGCGGGCCGCGGCGTCGAGCGGCTCGAGGCCCCAGTCGTCGAGGATGAGGAGATCGACGCGGCCGAGCGCGCGCAGCAGGCGGGGGTGGCGGCCGTCACCGCGCGCCAAGGCCAGATCGCTGAACAGTCGCGGGACGCGCTGATAGAGCACGGAGCGATTGTCGCGGCAGGCCTTGTTGCCGAGCGCTGAGGCGAGCCAGCTCTTGCCGACGCCGGAGGGCCCGCAGATCAGCAGGTTGGCGTGGTCATCGATCCAGCGGCCTTCGACCAGCATCGTCAGCAGGCTGCGGTCGAGGCCGCGTGGAGTGCGGTAGTCGATGTCTTCGACGCAGGCCTCCTGGCGCAGCTTGGCGTATTGCAGCCGCTTCGACAGCCGCTTGTCGCGTCGCAATGACGCTTCGCGTTCGAGCAGGAGCGCGAGCCATTCGGCGTGGCCGAGGCTTGCGGCGTCGCCGCCGGCTTCGATGTCGGCGAAGGCCTTGGCCATGCCGTGAAGGCCGAGCGCGTGGAGCTGATCGAGGGTCGGATGGGTAAGCAAGATGAGATCTCCTAATTGTAGTAGCGCGGCCCGCGGATGTTGGGATGAAGGATCGGCGCGTCGTCCGCGGAGCGCTTGGGTGAAGGACGCCGATCGAGATTGTTGGCGAGGATCGATTTGACCGAGCCGTAGGTGCGCGCGCCGATATCGATCGCCCGCATGGCGGCGGCATCGAGCCGCTCGTGCCCGTAGGATCGGGCGAGCCGGATGATGCCGAGACAGGCGCGGAAGCCCTGTTCCGGATGCGCGCGCTCGTCGAGGATCAGGTCGCACAGCGCCGCGGTCGCCGGCCCGATCGAGGCTGCGTCCCTACGGATGCGCTCGATGGTCCAGCCGGCGTAGCGCCGATGACTGGATGCCATGTGCTCCGGCACGGTCGTGTGCTTGTGGTTGCCGCTCATGCGCTGATGCGCGGCGATCCGCTCACCCTTGTGGAATATCTCGACGGTGCGGGCCGTGAAGCGCACCTCGACCTCGGCGCGGACGAAGCGATGCGGAACGCTGTAATAATGCGCCTCGATCTCGACGTGATAATCGATGCTGACCCGGCAGATCCGCCACTCAGCGAACACGTAAGGGCTCTCCGGCAAGGCCTGGAGTGCCGGCCGGTCGATCTCCTCCAGCAGCTTGCGGCGAGTGACGCCGAGCCGCCGGATCGGCCGCTCCTCGTTGAGCCGGGTCAGCAACTCGGCGATCGCCGCGTTGACCTCGGCAAGGCTGTAGAACGTGCGGTGGCGCAGCCGCCCGAGCAGCCAGCGCTCAACCATGAGGACCGCCTGCTCGACCTTGGCCTTGTCCCGTGGCCGTCGCGGCCTGGCCGGCAGAATGGCGGTGCCGTAATGCGCCGCCATGTCGGCATAGCTGCGGTTGATCTGCGGATCGTAGAGGCAGGCCTTGATCACGGCGACCTTGGTGTTGTCCGGCACCAGCAGCGCCGGCACGCCGCCGATCGCCTCGAAGGCACCGACGTGGCCGCTGATCCAATCGGCGAGGCCCTGCGTCCAGGTCGCCTGCGCGTAGGTGAAGCTCGATGCGCCGAGCACTGCGACGAAGATCTGCGCGGCGCGCCGCTCGCCGGTCAGCCGGTCGATCACCACCGGCACGCCGTCGCCGGCATAGTCGACGAACAGCTTGTCGCCGGCCGCATGCGACTGGCCGCATCGTCACCGACAGGCGGCCTTCCCAGGCCCGATAGAGCTCGCAGAACCGCGAATAGCGATACCCGCCGGGTTCGCCCGCGATGTACTCCTCCCACACAATCGACAGCGTCACGTGCTTGCGCTTGAGCTCGCGATGCACCGCCGCCCAGTCCGGCTCGGCCTGCCGCCGATGGCCCCGCCGGGTGCCCGGACCGGCTCCGGCGCTGGCGAACAGCCGGGCCTCCAGCACCGTGTCGGTGACGTCGTCTGGCAACGGCCAGGTCAGCCCCGCCGCCTCGAACCGGCGGATCGTCAACCGCACCGTCGAAGGGGCCGTGCCGACCCGCCGCGCAATCTCGCGGGTCGGCATCCCGGCCGACTTCAATCTGATCACCTCGCGCACATGGCGCATCGCAAACCTCTCCGTCGGCATCCAGGTCCCCCTTCGCAAAGCCGAAAGGCGGGACCGTAGCGGAGCCAGAAGAGGCCTCGTCACCCCGGGCGACATCATCCCGGAATGGTGGGCGAGATCATCTCGGAACGGCGGGCGACATCAAATCGGAACGGTGGGCGAGATCATTCCGGAATGGTGGGCGACATCGAGCGGAATCAGCACGGTAAAGCGATCATCAAACCCAAGGCATACGTTGGCGACGCTATCGCCGAAGAATGACGTCGAGAACAGGATCGGCGATACGGGCCGTTACCGCATCATAAGCCGTGGTCATGACGATGGCGCGCGTTTCCTCCTTGCATCGTTGCAGAACTGGAATCGTGACGGGTTCAACCGACAGCTGCGACATGCGGCTCATGTCGATCTGATCCGGCCCCGCATGTCTCTGGAAATGGCCTTCCCCTTGGAAGAGCGAAAGGTATCTGTCAATAGCCGAAAAGGCGCGTCACTGAGAAGTCGGAAGCACAAAGTTTCCAATGATTGGGCGGTCAGCAAATAAGATCTTTCAAGATGTCCTCTGCGCGGTGGTTCTGGACTGACCATCCAAACATTCTGCGCGTCAAAACGGCGGCCTGGAGACGACGCACGCGAGCGGCGACAGTGGATGTGATGAGGCTGCGATCTACGTGTCAAAGCCGCTGTCAGCCCCTTAAGGCGGCATGTCCATTACCTCTCGCTGCTGACCAGGATGGGCTTATGGCGCTTAAAGCCGCGGCTCCGGCGGACTGCAGGCTCCGCAAACGACCGGGACCCAGGCGAGGGAAATAGGAAAGATGCACCAGCGCGTGCACGGCTGCCGCAAACTCCGGAATGCGGATGACGTATCCAGCATCTTCGCGTCCGTAGATGCTTGATAAGACCTGCCGCCCAGGCAATCTCTTCTAATCGAAAGAGCGGCGGAACTTCCGCAACAGGCCGTCACCCATGGACGCATAACTGCATGTACCAAATTCGCGCAGGCATCCACACAGATGAACACGCAACCAATCGCGGTGACCCGATCGGACTGAAACCGAACGCGCGATGACACTGTGGACGGCCCGGCGAAGCCCGCGATCTCGCCCGACGGGCAGCACCCACATTGCAGATGCGAGGTCACAATCGTCCATTTCGTAGGTCGATGGCAAGGCTCTCGGATCCTTGATCTTGCGCTGCCGCGCGCGTCTTCAGGCCAGCGCATCGGCAGCGTCACAGATGCCTTCATATATTTCGTCCAGGTCACCTGCTGTTACACAATATGGCGGCATCACATAAATCGTATTACCGAGTGGGCGCAGCAAGAGATTACGGTCTTTAAAGAAGGCGTGAAGCCTCGGGCCGGTGCCTGCGAGATAGCCGGTATCTCTCGTCTTCAGATCGAGTGCTGTGATGGTGCCGCTACGGCGAACGTTTGCAAAGCGCGGATCGGCGCGGAATGGTTCAATTGCCTGCTCCTGCATGGTTGCGACCGCAGCGATGCGCCGGTGACATTCCTGGTCTTTCCACAGATCCAGGTTAGCCTTGGCGGCGGCACAGGCCACCGGATTTGCCGTATACGAACTCGAGTGCTCGAGTGAAAGAATGTGCGCCTACGGTCTTTTGAATAATGGGCATCGAAAATCTCTGCCCGGCAGAGTGTCACCGCGAGCGGCAGTGCCCCTCCCGTGAGACCCTTCGAATAGCAAGCTATATCTGGCACAACATTGGCCTGCTCACAGGCGAAGATTGTGCCGGTGCGGCCCCAGCCCGTCATGACCTCATCGGCAATGAACAGTACGTCCGACGCCTCGCAGATCCGCTTCATCTCTCTTAGCACCCAAGCTGGGTACATCAGCATTCCGCCTGCCCCTAACACCAGAGGCTCGACAATAAAGGCTGCGGGATTTTCGTTCCGACATGCTGATTCAAGCGCGTCAAGCGTCGCCCGCTCACGACCGCTCGCAGGGAACGGGATTGAGGTCACGTCGAACAGGAGAGGTCCGTACGCCACATTGAAGACACCGCGGGCACCAACTGACATCGCACCGAACGTGTCCCCGTGATAGGAGTGCTGCATGACAACGATGCGTGTTCGCCGTTCGCCTATATTGTGCCAGTAACCGAGCGCCATCTTCAAGGCGACTTCCACGCTGGCTGAGCCACTGTCCGAGTAGAACACGTGGTCCAAGCCTCGGGGTGTGAGTTTCAAAAGGAGCCGAGCGACCTCCTCGGCCGGATCATGCGTGTAGCCGGCGAAAATGACTTGGTTCAGCTTGCCGGCCTGTTCCTGAATCGCGCTCACGATCTGCGGATGGCAATGGCCGTGAGTGACGACCCACCAGGATGAGATTGCATCTATGATTCGATGACCATCCGCAGTGTAGAGAAAAGCACCGTCACCACGCACAACCCTGGTCATCTCGTTGTGAAGAGCATGCTGCGTGAATGGATGCCAAATTGGCCACCTCTGGTTTGGCTTCATGGTTTGAAATCGCCGGGAACAAACGAGCCTTTGAAGGCACCCCGCAGGCTGTCTGCCGTCAAAGGAGAAATCCAGGGCAGCCGTCCTAACCAACGCACCCGCGCGATGTCACAAATTGCGCTCTCAGTTTCAGCATTTCTTTCCCCGATGAATGCGATCCCAAGAATGTCGATCTGGCGCTTTCGCAAGGCCTCTATCGAGAGCAGGGAGTGATTGATGGTCCCGAGTAGCGTGCGCGCGCAAAGCACGACGGGAAGTCGCCACCGCTCGAAGATGTCGATGTAGAGTGCACTAGAATTCAGCGGCACCATCAGCCCGCCAGCGCCTTCGATGACGAGCGGTCGCTCCCCGGTATGCGGCAGGACGAGCGAATCGGGGTCGATGCGAATTCCGTCTAGTTCGGCGGCATGATGCGGGGAAGCGGGCGTTTTAAGGCGATAAAGCTCCGGAACGATCCGATCGGCCGGAAGACCGCTCAGTCGTACGACCTGCTGGCTATCGGTCTCTCCTTCAACACCGGCCTGAATTGGTTTCCAATAATTCGCGCCGAGAAGATGGGCAAGGCCTGCCGAAAAGACAGTTTTGCCGGTTCCTGTATCTGTGCCGGTCACCACGATCCGCTGTACTCATCGAGATCCGCCCCTCGTCTCCTCAGCGAGGGCATCGAGCATCGCACGCACCTCATCCTCTTCCACGTTGAGCGTCAGTGAAATTCGTAAACGGGCCGTGCCGGCCGGCACCGTTGGCGGTCTGATTCCTCGGATGTCAAATCCGCGAGCCTGGAGCGCGGACGCCAGCCTCATGGCCCGGGCATTCTCGCCGACGATATGGGGCAGGATCTGCGAGTTCGAAGGACTTCTCTCGCCTCGCGCAACCATCTCCCGATGCGTGAACGCGACAAGCTTCGCCAGCCGCTGTTGGCGCTCCGGCTCCTCCTGCAGGATCAACAGAGCCTCCCGTACGGCCACCGCCATCAACGGCGAAGGGGCAGTCGCGAAGATAAACGGGCGACAGCGATTGATTATGAAGTCGCGCAGCACGCCAGAGGCGGTGACAAGCGCGCCGGCAGCTCCCAGCGCCTTGCCGCAGGTATGAATAACCAGGAGATTTTCGCGTCCTTCGTAGGGCGCTGTGAGCCCTCGCCCCTGCTCGCCGTAAACACCGGTGGCATGCGCTTCGTCCACAATCAAGAACGCATCGTGCCGGTCCGCGATCGCGAGCAGGTCTTCAAGCGGTGCGAAATCGCCATCCATGCTGTAGAGGCTCTCGACTACGATCCAGACCTGCCCCGCTCCGCCCGCGGCACGCCAGTCGCAAATTGCGCTTTCGGTAACCTGCGGGTCGTTATGGGCGCTGATTCGAAACGCGGCTCGGCCAGCTCGTGCCCCTTCGTGAATGCTGGCGTGAACCAGGGAATCAAGGACGAGCAGGTCGTCCCGTTGCGGCAACGTTGTCAGCACCGCAAAATTTGCGATATAACCACCGCCGAAGAAGAGCGCGGCCTGCGCGCCGAAGAACCGCGCCGCTGCTGCTTCGAGGCACTCGTGCTCCTCGCAGTTGCCGCGCAGAAGCCGTGATCCGCCGGCTCCGATCGGAGTACCGGCTTCGAGCGCGGTGACGATGGCTTTTTTCATGCGCGGCGCGCTCGCCAGCGCCAAATAATCGTTGGATGAAAAGTCAATCCCGGTGCGCGGCCCGAGACTCCGCAGGCGGTCGTCGTCTTTAAGCGCATCTAAGCCTGCCGCATACCTGGCGACTTTACCCGCAATGATGGAAATCATTCTTCACTCGCTGAGCAAGGATGGACGCCGCAAAACTCGCAACTGGCCGCCAAGGATAGGGTCTTCACGCGGTTAGCTTGTTGGATTCAAATCGGCACGATGCGATTTTGTCGGTCAACCAGCACAATGCGCGGCCTGAAGACTCTTGCATCCGCCTCGTCAAGTGAGACGTATGCAACGATACTTATCCTATCGCCGGGCATCGTCAGTCGCGCCGCCGCACCGTTCACGTCTACCGTGCCGGACCCTTGTGGCGCTTCTGTCACAAACGTTGCAAAGCGCGCCCCCGTCTCGAGGTTGCAGAGTTCGACGCGTTCGTTAATCAGGATACCGGCCGCGTCCAAAAGTGCGCGGTCAATCGAGATCGAGCCTTCAAAGTGCAGATCGGATTCAGTTACCGAGGCGCAATGAATCTTTCCCTTCATCAAGACAATCTGCATTTCTTACCTACGCTAATGGCTTGCGCGCAGCACGCCGTTGTTCTGATGGCTTAAGCGAGTCCAGACGTAATGCCGAGCCGGGCTAACAAAGTTGCATCACGGTCAAGTTGCGGGTTTTTGGTAGTCAGCAACACATCGCCGACAAGGATGGAATTCGCACCCGCCAAGAAGCATAGGGTTTGGAGTTCATCAGTCATGTACTGGCGCCCGGCGGCCAACCGTACGACGCTCTTGGGCATCATGATCCGCGCGGTCGCCACCAGGCGCACCAGTGCAATCGGATCGGGACGGTCCGCCGTGACCTTCACCGGCACGCCATTCACCTCGTTCCACAGGTTGATCGGTACACTTTCCGGATGGTTGGGAAGACTGGCGAGCAGTACCAGCATGCCGAGACGGTCATCGACGTGCTCACCCATGCCAATAATGCCGCCGCAGCAGAGTTTGACCCCCACCTCGCGCACGCGCGTAAGAGTGTCGATCCGATCTTGCAAGGTCCGGGTAGTGATGATGCTGCGGTAGAACTCCGGCGAAGTGTCCACGTTATGATTGTAGAAGTCGAGGCCGGCGTCGGCGAGCCGTGCGGCTTGCTTTGGCGTGAGCATGCCGAGCGTTACGCATGTCTCCATGCCAATACGTTTAACGGCGGCAATCATGTCGCAGACTTTATCGAGGTCGCGGTCCTTTGGACTGCGCCACGCCGCGGCCATGCAGAAGCGACTCGCCCCGGCCGCCTTGGCGCGCCGCGCGGCGGCGACCACATCAGCGCGATCCATCAAGCGAGTCGCCTTCAGGCCAGTGCCGTAATGCACGCTCTGTGCGCAGTAGGCGCAGTCTTCAGGACAGCCGCCGGTCTTGATGCTGAGCAGGCTTGCGGTTTCGACGTGGTTTGGGTCAAAATTGCCGCGATGAACGGTCTGGGCCTGAAATAGGAGCTCGGCAAATGGCTGCGCGTAAACCCCTTCCGCCTCGGCACGTTTCCAGTCGCGGCGGACCGGCGCGCCGTCGCGGCCGCTATTGCCTTCGACTTCCACAGCACCCCCAAGATTCTCACTCGATCGCACCGACGACACCGTCGTGCGTAGCTCCGCAAAGCAACACTCTTGCCCTGTATTGAACGAGAAATATCGCCGATTTGCGCGAGCATGGCGCTCATTTCAGGCTACTCGCCGCCCCTCATGCAGGATTTCCTCGCAGGGTCGAGGCAGGCGCAACAACGCTCCTCGACGCACCTCACTCGGGTAACTAGCCGATGCGTACGGTAGTTGCGCCCCGTAGGAGCCTCTCCTGATACAAGTGTATTTGGCCACGCGCCGTGTATAACGGATCGACGAATCTGCTGACCTGGCCGATTCCTCGAGGGTGTGGTTATGCGTGTCACATTCCGCACAAAAACGTGGCCCGGACGAGCCGACTCTGCGAGCGTTGCCTCCCGCCGCCTTCAGAAGCGCAGCCGGTTGGGCTCTGGGCGCAGAGTAGCGGCCCGCGCCCTTGGCGGGCCTGTGGCCGCCTAGGCTCGCTCACCGCTGCGCTCGTCGCCCCTGACTGTGGTGAGCAACTCTGCTGGACTCTCGATCACGTCGCCGCCGCCCGACTTGGCATCGACGGGGGGAGATCCGCTAAGAGGTCGCACTCATCTGCGCAAACAGAATTGCCGCTTCAGACGGCCCGAGCCCGACGATGCCCACGAAGGCTGCCGGAGGCATCGGAATGACCTGACCGGTCGGCCTCCAGAGATGCAGGCAGTAGCGACTATTGTTCACATACTGCGAATGAGGAGGATGCAGCTGCATCACGCATTCCTCTTCATCCCAAAACATCTCTTTGGCGAAGCACATCTCCTGCCAGTTTGGAGATCGCCGTGGCGTCGACACAGAGACATGCTCCCATCCCGGACGGACGAAGCCGACGATCTTGAGTTGGCAGCCACAAGGCCCCTGCACGAAGAAGAGACCGGAAGGACCAGACCCCGGTGCGGTGGCGAATCGGCCATCGCGGACGCGCCCCGCTTCGAGTCTTTCTACACCTTGCTTCCTCATGCGTCCTCCTTCTTCTTTTGGCCGATAGAGTTGCATCCGGCACCACTCGTGTTGTCCGACTCGTACATCGAACGGCTGGTACCCTGGCATGGGCAGCCCCAACTACTGCTGATCATCTGCACCGAACTTACTTGGATGAAGAACATCGGTTTGTCCGCATCGTTCACCGGGAAGTTCTTGGGTTTGTCTTTCGACATCTGATCTCTCTTCAATCTTCTTGTCATTCGCGCCTTCGTTGCGAACTTGGCCTCATGCAGACAATCTGCGCAGATGATGGCTTGTCTTAGCAAGCCGTGCCAGCAGGAGCTTCTGCTCGCCTCTTCGCCTGAGCAAGTCCGCAACGTATGGCGTTGAGCTAGCCGTGCTTGGTGCAAGATGCCAGAATTCGACTGAACGCCTCACAGCCAAAATGGCGGCGGAAGCCAATTCGCATGGCATGATCCGGCGAACCGGCTACTTTGTCACCCAAACACACGTCGCTGGCTTCAGCACATGATGCATAGCGACGCCATTGCCTCGCCAGTTCATCGAGCGAGAGGCTTTTAATTAGACGATCTGACGGTGGGCTTTCATCTCATTCCTTCTCATGTCTAGCGGTTAGCCGGCTTGCCGCCTGAGACACCGTCAATGCGTCATCTATGTGGCCGGCAACCGTGACTCAGAATGGATTCATGGTCAGAGGCTCGCACGCGCGGACCGCACTCGTTCAGCAGCCTCGCCCATTGGCCTTTACCGCATGACGCAGTATCGCAGTTCAGCCCTAGCGGGCTGTGAGCTCCAACGCAGAGACACCCGCGCCGCGGTCCAACGCGTTGACGATCGGTGCAACCGTCCGTCCGGTGGCGATCAGAACTGCCCGTCAACCTCATTTCTTTGCCGCCCCTCCGCGAGGCGAGCCAGCTTATCATATTCCTCAGCGACCTTGATGAGCCTGCATCTGGATGTGTCGTCCTCGAGCGACTCCGCTTTTGTTCGCGTCGCTTCAGCACGGCTTCGCCAGTGTTTGGCGTCTGAGAACAGCTTTTTTTGCTTCATACGGAAGACAATGCAATTTTTAGATCAAGAAAATGCGACACATGCCCTACGTAAGATACCGTAGGTTGGCTTTCGCAAAAGCACCTCATTTGCCGTTATCTGCCGACCGCTCTGTTGATGTCTGAGATGCGACAAGCCGCTCGCAGCAAGCGCGGCGAGGGGCGCGAAATGCGCGACTCTCGACATTAGGGCTTGAATCGTACGTAGCGTCAGATTGTAGGGTCTTCTTACAGCTGGCGAGCGTGCTTGGCCGTACAACAGCTTCCGGCCGACACAATTTCGAGTGTGTCATTTGGCGCCCAGATTGCAGAACGCCCGCGCCTGGATTGCCTCCGTCGCCGCCTCCATCATGTTTTTCGTATCCAAAGACCGGGCAACACGGCCTCCGCAGTAGCAATGACTTCTGCAGCTTTGGCTACCAAGCAGTCGTTCAACTGATGACCAGCGCGAGGTCAGACCACAAGGAAATCTCGATCTATGCTCTGTCCGAAATGTCACACAGATAACTGGTGCGAGATCGCAATGCACGATCCCTGGAGCGGCCGACCAGTGATCAAGTGCAATATTTGCGGTGAGTATGCCGAGTACGATTGCCTCCAGCGCAAAACAGCGCACGCGATCATCGCAGCTACCTTGGCCTGTAACGTGAGCATAGAGGACCAGCGCGATCCGCGGGCGGTGGCTGACAGGATTTTGGATGTGCTGGAGAATGCCGGCCTAACAATCGCTAGCGCCTCAAGATGAATGGGAGGAACGCCGATCGGCGCCGCTACAAGGCCCCGCCCGCCCATCAGAGAGCATGGCCAACTGCGCCGCTCGTTCCAACAGCCATTTGATTGCCTGCAAAACCGCCGTCTTTCCCCCGGCCGACCTGGAGTAGTCGCCATAGCAACTCTTTGATACCAACAACGATTGTAGCAAACGCGCCAATCTGGACCCGAGCCGCGATGCTCTCAACGGACCAGGGCTGGGTACGGCTTAGGCGCGGGCTTCCAACGTGACGCCCGGCAGATCTTCCCACAAGTATCGGACCCGCGATGATCAACCCGGCGTGGCCTGCACCTGACGGCGCCTTTCGAGGTCCATAGTTCAAAGTTATCTAGAACGGCGAAGTCACTGCTGGGTGCCTTGACGGGAGTTTGGCTCATTGACCAGGTTAACGCGCTGCCGATTGATCTCGTTTCCTATTCTGCTCAGCCGCCGCGGCACCGACAACTCCCGGGAAGCAGCCCCATTGTGATGGTGACAGCGGGAGAGCTCGGCTGGATAGACAAAGCCAATTCGCACAGACTCGACAGAGCATTCTAGCCATGGACGATGGATTCCGGCGCCGAGGCAGCTCCTATCCACACATTCAAGTAAGCTCGATTGATTCGCTTGATCACTCGTGGCCAGCGACGAGCAGCCTCACAGCTGGGTGTAGCTATGCGCGCACACTCGAGCGGACCCGAGCTGCGCGTTCCGCAGACGACGAATACCGAAAGCCAACTGCCTTGGTGAAGCGCCGCCCGCCCTCCTCGCCTTGCGGCTGGCTCCTGGCAAACGAATACGAGTTCGACATATTCACGCGATAAGCCCCCAGGGGGATTGAATCGTACGTAGCGTCACATTGTACAGTGCCCAGCTAGGAAGCACCAATGTTCGGTCGCTTCAGAATTCCTGTGCTAAAAGCGGAGCAGGCCGGTCGCTTGCGATGAGCGGTTTTCTGCCAAAGCGGCTGAGGATCGCGCTCAGTCCGAAGAACGCTGTTTCTGTCCTGTCCACGCAGATCACCGGCCCGTATGAAGACAAGATCGCCCACATGTAAGAAGCACCAGTCCAGCCTTGGAGGCTTCGAAATACGTTTGCGGGCACTGAGTGCCCAACCAGCCGCCGCGAGATGGATGCGCTATCTCGGGAGCGGTCATGTGAGAGGACCCGATGGATCCAACAGGGTCTTGCTCGTCGATCACTGTGAGGGCCAACGCCGGGCCATTGTTGGCTTCAAGAATGGCGATCCTGGAACCGCCTATATGTGCGGCGAACCCGTTGTGACGGGACCTCGCCAAAAGCTGTCATCATGGTGCGCTTGGCACCATTCCCGAATGCACGTCAGGCCATGGTCGGACGGACGCAGCGTCGTTGAAGGAAAGCAGACTAGATGACCAGATTCGAGATGAGCGCGCGCAATTGCTAGGCATGGGCAGTGGTCAACGCGGGAGCAAGAGAGCTGCCGATAGATCCGCGAGCCGGGTCTGCTCGACGTGCAGGCCTGACGATTGCCCCAGGGTCGAACGCCGATCCAGGCAATGAGGCCCATCAAGACCTGACGAACGAGTATTGACAAGCTCATGTGAGCGCCTTGGAACAGAAATGATGTGGAAGTTTGGACCCGCGAGCGACTGAAGATTGATCTCGGCACCTCGATTGAGGGCAACACCCGCCTTCGAACCCGATAAGCCGGCGATCCATTTCGAGGGCGCGCCTCTAAAACTTACGCTGCTTTCGGCGCATTCCAGCGGGGAGCACGTGGTTTAAAGGCCCGGATCCACTCTCCACGAGCAGCTCATCCGACTTCTTTCTGCCGAGAGGCTGCAACTCAAATGTGATAATCGAAGTAGAACGCAGTTGATCCGTCAGCTCAGGCTGGTGTCCCCAAAGCTTGCTCAAGAACCGGGACTTTGCCGCGGGCATCGATAAGAGAAGGGGCGCTCGGGACCAGCAAACCGCCAGTTTCAATGACAGCGGCACGTGTTCAAGGCGGCTTGTTCACGCACATGCGGGCTTTGCCTGGTCATAGTACCGCCGGTCCAAAGACATGCTTGCGAGCGCGGAAAAGACCCCGGCGGAATGGTCGCCGAACCGAGCACTGACCTTCTGAGCCATATCGTCCGCGCGCTAGACGCACCATTGTTGTTGGTTCCGTGGCCACTCGCGAGCAATGAACCGCAGATGCTTTTCGCACTGAATTCGTCCTTCGGGGGCACAGGGCACAGTGATCGTCGCGATAAACCCCTTGAGATCCCATATAGCACTGGCCTCGTTCATGCAGCGTTTTTCTGTGAACTCAAACAGCACAGAGACAGTATGCGCGCCTTCACTTTTGCCTGCCAGATCATCAAGTTGATTGTCCAGAGATGGATCGATGATGATAAGTACTGCGCGACAGAGAACGAATTTCAACGCTTTGTTTGCCCGGCTTGCTCGCGATTGCACTGGATGAACAGCAAGACTGGAAAACTCTTAGGCAAGGACACGAAATGAGGGAAACTCGCTGGCTCAACGCGCGAGTTGACCACGCAGGGACTGTGGAACGCTTCGTGGCCAAACGGGTCTGCTTACCTCCCATCCGCGCCGCAATTTCATTAGTCGCACCCACGCAATAGAGAAACGCTTGACGAAGCCCGAGCGAAATCTTCCAGACAACAAACTTTCGTATAGTCCTTCAAAACCCTTTCGATGTGGAAGGTTACCTCCGTACAGTTGAGCGATTGATGCAATGCCTATACAGAGTTCAGAACTCGGCAGTTCGAGAGCGTGACGCTTCCGCATTCGAAGAGGCCAGACGCGATTGACGTCGTCGATCGGGAACCGACATTAGCCTGCGCAGAGCAACGATTTGTCAAACCAAGAGAGCAAACGGCGGGTCGCTCTAATCACCGGCGTGACTGGACAGGACGGCGCCTATCTCGCCGAACATCTGCTGTCGCTCGGCTATGTCGTGCACGGCATCAAGCGGCGCTCGTCCTCATTCAACACTGCGCGGGTCAACCATCTCTACCAGGACCCGCATCTCGGGGACGTGCCGTTCCTGATGCACTACGGCGACATGACGGACTCGACCAATGTGATCCGCCTGGTGCAGCAGATCCGGCCGACCGAGATCTACAATCTCGCCGCCCAGAGCCATGTCGCCGTGAGTTTCGAGAGCCCCGAATACACCGCCAATGCCGATGGGATCGGCGTACTGCGGCTGCTCGAGGCGATCCGCATCCTCGGCATGGAGAAGGAGACCCGGTTCTACCAGGCCTCGACCTCCGAGCTCTACGGCCTCGTTCAGGAGATCCCGCAGAAGGAGACCACGCCGTTCTATCCGCGCTCGCCCTATGGCGTGGCGAAGCTCTACGGCTACTGGATCACGGTGAACTACCGCGAAGCCTACGGCATGTTCGCCAGTAACGGCATCCTGTTCAACCATGAAAGCCCGATCCGCGGCGAGACCTTCGTCACCCGCAAGATCACGCGCGGCGTCGCGCGTATCGAGGTCGGGCTCGAACAGACGCTCTATCTCGGCAATCTCTCGGCCAAGCGCGACTGGGGCCATGCCAGGGATTATGTCGAGGGCATGCACATGATCCTTCAGGCCGACAAGCCCGACGACTTCGTGCTGGCGACCGGCGAGACGCGCTCGGTGCGCGAGATGGTCGAGCTGTCCTTTGCGCAGGTTGGCCGCCGGATCGAATGGCGCGGCGCCGGTGTCGACGAGACCGGCATCGATACCAAGAGCGGCAAGACGCTGGTGAAGATCGATCCGACCTATTTCCGTCCGACCGAGGTCGATCTCCTGGTCGGCGACGCCAGCAAGGCGCATCAGGTGCTCGGCTGGAAGCCGAAGCGCAGCTTTGCCCAGCTCGTCGAGGAGATGACCGCAAGCGATCTGGCGGAAGCACAACGGGAGGCGGCCCATGGCAAGCGCACTGTTTGAGCTGAAGGGCAAAAGCGTCTACGTCGCAGGCCATCGCGGCATGGTCGGCAGCGCGATTGCGCGCCGGCTCGCGCGGGAGGACGTGCAGCTCGTCACGGTCGATCGGCGCGAGGTCGATCTCTGCAACCAGGCCGCCGTGTTCGATTGGTTCGCGAAAACGCGGCCGCAAGTGATCTTTCTCGCCGCCGCAAAAGTCGGCGGCATCGTCGCCAACGACACGCTGCGCGCCGAGTTCATCTACGACAACATCACGATTGCCGCGAACGTGATCCAGGCCGCGCATCAAAACGGCGCCGAAAAGCTGATGTTTTTGGGCTCGTCCTGCATCTATCCGAAGCTGGCCGCACAGCCGCTGCGCGAGGATTTGGTGCTATCAGGCCCGCTCGAGCCGACCAATGAGCCCTATGCGATCGCCAAGATTGCCGGCATCAAGATGGCGGAAGCCTATCGCAGCCAGTATGGCAGCGACTTCATCAGCGTGATGCCGACCAATCTCTACGGCCCCGGCGACAATTATCATCCCGAATTGAGCCATGTCGTTGCGGCGCTGATCCGCCGCTTCCACGAGGCCAAAGTCGCGGGCGCAAAGAGCGTTGCCGTGTGGGGCACCGGCACGCCACGGCGCGAGTTCCTCTATGTCGACGACATGGCGGATGCCTGCGTGCACCTGATGAAGAGCTATTCGAGCGCGGACCTTGTCAATATCGGCACCGGCGAGGACATCACTGTCGCCGAGTTCGCGCGGGTCGTGGCTGAGGTCGTCGGTTACGGCGGCGAGATCGCCTTCGACACCTCGCGCCCCGACGGCACGCCGCGCAAGCTGCTCGACGTCAGTCGTCTCGCCAGCCTCGGCTGGCGCGCGAGGACATGGCTTGTAGATGGAATGCGGCAGACCTACCAGGCCTTCTTGGCGGTATCGGGTACATCGGACAAAACGAGAGACTCATGCGGCTGCTAACTGCTGACGGCGCTCATTGTGCGATTGCCAGACAGTTGCTTTAGGATCTTCCGGTGA
Source organism: Bradyrhizobium sp. LM2.9 (assembly GCF_054056555.1). Lineage (NCBI taxonomy): Bacteria > Pseudomonadati > Pseudomonadota > Alphaproteobacteria > Hyphomicrobiales > Nitrobacteraceae > Bradyrhizobium > Bradyrhizobium sp. LM2.9. Next base: position 7,469,043 of record NZ_JBSRYJ010000002.1, on the reverse strand, counting down.
ATTCGACAGGGCTCCACGTGTTGCTTGGAGCTCGCGCACCTCCGGGTGCCGCGTGCCCGATGAAGGTCAGGCACGGCTAGACTGGCCGATAACTATAGCGAGCGAATTGGTCGCGCGCGCCTTTGCGCGAGGGTCTGTTTTGAACTTGAGGTAAACTGATCAAATGTGCGGAATTGTCGGCATCTTGGGGCGCGGTCCGGTCGCAGATCGTCTCATCGATTCACTGAAGCGACTGGAATATCGCGGCTATGACTCAGCGGGCATCGGGACGCTCAAAGGAAACCATATCGAGCTTCGACGCGCCGAGGGCAAGCTGAGGAACCTTGAGACACGCGTTCGCTGCCATCCGCTCTCAGGCCATGTCGGGATTGGGCACACGCGCTGGGCTACTCATGGCAAGCCGACGGAGCACAATGCTCATCCGCATGCAACGGACAATGTTGCAGTCGTCCATAACGGCATAATCGAGAATTTCCGCGAGCTGCGAGCGGAGCTAAAACAGCATGGCGCCTGTTTCGCCTCTGAAACAGACACCGAGGTGGTGACGCATCTCATCGACTTTTATCTGAAGGATGGCTGCTCGCCGCAGGAGGCAGTAAAAGCGTCGCTGCCGCGGCTAGTCGGCGCATTTGCGCTTGCAATCCTGTTCAAGGGTCAACACGACCTCATGATCGGTGCGCGGAAGGGCTCACCACTCGCGATCGGGCATGGCGAAGGCGAAATGTATCTCGGATCGGATGCCATCGCGCTCGCGCCCCTTACCGGCTTGATCACCTACCTTGAGGACGGCGATTGGGCTGTGCTCAACCGCAACTTCAGCGTGGTCTACGACGCACAAGGCACGGTTGTCCGCCGGGAGGTGATGAAATCTGGCGCGTCGTCGGTTCTCGTCGACAAAGCAAACTACCGCCACTTCATGGCGAAGGAAATCCACGAACAGCCAGAGGTGATCGGGCAGACGCTGGCGCATTACGTCGATATCGCCACCGAGAGCGTGGCACTGCCGCAGGAGCTTCCGTTCGACTTCAACGAGATTGGACATATCTCGATCGCGGCTTGTGGTACGGCAGGCTACGCCGGCCATATCGCCAAATACTGGTTCGAGCGGCTGGCTCGTATTCCGGTCGAGCTCGATGTCGCCTCCGAATTTCGCTATCGTGAGGCGCCGATGCGCAAGGGAAATCTTGCTATCTTCATCTCGCAGTCCGGCGAGACGGCCGATACGCTGGCCGCGCTCCGCTATGCCAAATCGCAAGGCCTGCATACTCTCTCGATCGTGAACGTACTGAGTTCGACCATTGCGCGCGAAAGCGGGGCAGTGTTGCAGACACTCGCCGGACCTGAAATCGGCGTTGCCTCGACCAAGGCGTTCACATGCCAGCTGGTCGTCCTGGCGGCGCTTGCGGTTGCTGCTGGCAAGGCGCGCGGTGAATTGCCGGAGAGCGACGAGGTCGATCTCGTGCGAGCGCTGATCGACATTCCGCGGCTAGTTACAGCGGCGCTTGCCAGCGAGCCGCAGATCGAGAAGCTCGCACGCCACATCGCCAAATCGCGTGACGTGCTGTATCTTGGTCGCGGCACGTCGTTTCCGCTCGCCCTGGAGGGGGCACTGAAGCTGAAGGAGATCTCCTATATTCACGCCGAGGGCTATGCGGCGGGAGAGCTCAAGCACGGCCCGATCGCCTTGATCGACGAGAGCGTTCCCGTAATCGTCATTGCTCCCTGCGACCGGGTGTTCGAAAGGACCATCTCGAACATGCAGGAGGTTGCCGCACGCGGCGGCAAGATTATCTTGATAACGGACGCTCGGGGAGCCGCAGAGGTATCCATGGATTCACTCGCGACGATTGTGCTGCCGGAGATGGGTACGACATTTACGTCGATTGTCTATGCGATTCCGGTGCAGCTTCTGGCCTACCACACGGCCATCCTGATGGGTACGGACGTCGACCAACCCCGAAATCTCGCGAAATCGGTAACCGTCGAATAAGGCAAGGTGGCGCGACCTGGAATTATCATGGTCAGATTTCGAATGCACACAAGCCTCGGTCAGATCGAATTACGATGTGCCGCCCGGCTCCTGGCCCGATGCCACCGCATGGTTTGTGCCGGTTCATAGCCCTTGCTCACGGAGGCTGAGACTCATGTGCAAAATCCATGGCCAATCAGGTTGCGAGGCTGGCGTGGCGTTGCCTCCGGCAAGCAAGGAGTCGCGCATGACTTATCATGGCAGTCCGATTGCTTGGACCTGGATCATAATTCGTGACGAACATCCAGGTTTTTCATACGGCGTGGAAGCCAGATGATCCTGTTCGATCGATCCAAATGAATGCCCGTTATCGCTGGGGAGGCCCGCTATGTTCCTCCCCCTCAGTACGGGGGGATGTCCCGATCGGTGTTGAACTACGTCGGGCCGACGTTGCCGGAGTGAATGTTACGCGGCCCTCGTGACGTGGGCAACGGGCTTGATCGTCATGCGATCGTGGTGAGCTTGAAGGGCCGCACGCAGAACCGACAATTGCTTATGCGCCTTCAATCGTCGGAAGCCCTTGTTGGCCTCGATCATGCCGGCCGCGACCCATCGCAAGGCCATACCGGCATCCCGCCAGCGTTTGACGTTGCGCGTGACGCGGCGAATGGTGCCCATCATGTTCTCGGCGATGTTGGTACAGGCGAGCGATCGACGAAGCTCCTTCGGCAGCTTCAACCGGACGACAGTCAGGATTTCGTCGAGGCCTTCGAGGATGCTGGCCGCTACGCCGGGCCATTGCTGGTCGAGTCGACGCGCGAGATTGCGGATCAATTTTTCAGCCTTGTCGGCGTCATCGAGCTCCCAGGCCTGGCGCAGCACCCGACGGGTGGCCGCATGATGTTCTTTCGGCAGGCGTTCCACGATGTTGCGCGCCTTGTGGATCTGGCAGCGCTGGATCGCAGCGGCCGAACCGAAGGTGCGGCGGATCGCCTTCGACAACGCTTTCGCGCCGTCGGCGATGAACAGTCTTGGCACCGTCGGGTCGAGCCCGCGCGAGACCAGGTTGTCCAGCAGGGCCTGAACCGTTGCGGCATTCTCGGTCGCCCCTTCCACCAGAGCCAGCGGATGCTTGTTGCCTTCGCCGTCAATCCCGATCGCGGCGACCAGCACGAGATCGTCGCCGAGATGCAGCCCATCGATTTGGACCACTAGAAGGTCGAGCGCGGACAGGTCGGCAGCCATGAAGTCGGCCAGCCGCGCCGCCGACAGCGCTACGAACCTCCGCGAGGCCGCCGACTTCGAAACCCCCGATCCGGGCGGTGCCGGCACGTCACCCTCGGGCAGCCGGACAGCGCGGCCGAACCGGCGCGTCGACACATTGATCAGCATCAGGTTCATCGCCCAGCGACCGAGCCAATCCTCCTGCGCCGCCGTTTCCCAGCTCGGGATCGTGACCTCGCGGCCGTCCACGCCCCGGGCCCGCGGGCGCTCGACCTCGATCTTGCCGCCGTGGAAGCCGATCCGTCCCCGCGTTCGGCCCCAACGGTGCGCCCGCCGCGCCGCGTCGCGACCGTGGCGCAGCCCGCAGGCTGCCGTGACATCCGCCTCCATCATCGTGCCGAGCGCCTCGATCCCTGCCGCAAGGCAGAACCGATCGAAGCTCGCCCGCACTTCTGCAAAAGCTTCGTCCACAGCCCCGGTCGCCGGCGAACCAGCCAGTGTGATATCTCTCGTCATGGCGTTGCTCTCCTTTGTGGAATCAGCACCCCGAGCCTACCGGCTCAAGGTGGGCAACGCCGACCTCTTCAGAAATTCAACAGAACCCGGGACATCCCCCAGTACGGGTTTGGACCGGGTTAGGACCGCAGCGCCCCTCGAACGAAGCGCGCCTCGCTTCGAAGGATAACGTGGCACTTGCCGAGCATTGCGATCGGCGCTATCGGACGGGCTCGATCGCCAGCACGCTCACCAAATCTTTCCGTCAAGCCTCAGGTTAACTTGAGCAACTCGAGGCCAAATCGCTGGACATCGGGTGAGATGCGAACGCACCTCGCCCCCAATCGCAGGCTCGCGAGCTGTTCTAGCACGACATCTCACGGAGCTCTTCCCTGCCGCTTGTATGCCATGCATCTCGTCCTTCCTTTTCATTGCATGTCGGTGCGCTCAATGAGAAATTCGGCCACGCCACAGACAACAATCTTGTCACCGAGAATTACCCGAGGTTTCAGTAGCTTGAGAGTCACTCCTGCGCCGCGAGCGGAATAACGCCCGAACAACTGTGCGAGTTTGCGGCATTGCCGAAAATATGCCGGAAACGTCAGGCGCTTACGGGTTGGTCGATAGTGCCCTGATGGCAGATTCGCGGCCATGAAACTGCATTCGGCTGGCGTGAGATTTTCTCCGGACCCGGCCATTTCAAACCGAGAGGAAACTCGCCATGTCACCAGCGTCCATCGCGCAAGCGTCAAATGCCAAATCGCGCATTGGCGCCATCTTACGTGCGACGAGCGGCAACTTCCTCGAGCAGTTCGACTTCTTCTTGTTCGGGTTCTACGCCAGTGCCATCGGAAACGCATTCTTTCCATCAGGAAGCGAAACCGCTTCACTGCTGAACACCTTCGGTGTGTTCTGGCTGGGGGCCTTGATGCGACCTGTTGGCGCGATTGTGCTTGGAGCCTATATTGACCAGATTGGCCGTAGGCAAGGCCTGATCATCACGCTTTCGATCATGGCTATTGGCACCGTCATCATCGCCTTTTGTCCCGGCTATGCAACAATCGGCATTGCCGCACCTGCGATCGTGCTGTTCGGACGGCTGTTGCAAGGCTTTTCTGCCGGCGTTGAGGTTGGCGGCGTTTCCGTCTACCTCTCCGAGATTGCCACTCCGGGCAACCGCGGCTTTTACACATCCTTTCAGTCCTCGAGCCAGCAGGTTGCGATCTTTGTCGCGGCTCTTATCGGATATTTTTTGAGCGAAGCACTTCCGGCCGAAATGGTTGCCGCCTGGGGCTGGCGGATCCCATTCTTCCTTGGCTGCTTGATCGTTCCGCTTATCTTCTTCCTGCGCCGCACGCTGGAGGAAACTCCGGAGTTTCTGGTCATGAAGACCCACCCAACTGCCCGCGAAGTCTTTGCCTCCACATTTGCGAACATGGCGCATTGTCATTCTCGGCATGATGATCGCGATGCTGACGACCACGACCTTCTATTTCGTCACAGTGTACACGCCTACGTTTGGCAAGCACGTATTGCAGCTGTCCTCGCAGAGCACGCTCTTGGTGACGCTTTTGGTCGCCGTGACGAACTTCATCTGGAACCCAATTGGCGGCGCGATTTCTGACAGAATCGGTCGGAAGCCAGTCTTGCTGACCATTGCCGGCCTTGCATTCGTGACTGTGTATCCGGCGTTGTCTTGGCTTGTGACCGACCCAAGCTTTGGCAAGATGCTGGTAGTGGAGATGATGTTCTCGTTCTACTTTGGCACCTATAGCGGCGCCATGTTGGGCGCTCTGGTCGAAATCGTGCCGAAGCACGTTCGCACAACCTGCTTTTCTTTGGCTTTCGCACTCGCCGCAGCTCTCTTTGGCACCTTTACGCCGCTCGCATCGACTTGGCTGATCGATCGGACTGGCGACAAGGCTTCACCGGGTTTCTGGTTGATGTTTGCAGCTTTGCTCGGCATTATCGCCGCACTCACGATTTATCCAGGAAATACCAAGAGAGTTGCGAAGCTGTCGCGACCCGAGCGGTCTAACCGGGCCTTAAGCCCGCAATTTACCCCGCATTAGCAGCGCGCCCAGGGGGACCTTCACGTCCAAGACTGAACTGAACGGGGTGCGTGGCGGTCCTTGCGGTGATCTCACGGTGGTCCGCGTGCCACTCTGGGGGTCTCGGTTCTTTATATATGCAGCATCGAGCAGTATCGGGACGAGCTGTCGCTGATGTTGAACGGGATAGCTGAGCACTACCGCCACGCTCGATTCGTTCTGTGGTCGAGCGCCGCGATGATAACGCTCGCACTTTGCGGTTAATTGAAGCAGGGCAGAGCTCGCGCGAGGGAGATACAACCCTCGAGCGAGCTCCACATGCACTGTCTTGCAAAATCAACGGGGGACGTCTTGAGGTTGCATGAATTCCCCAGTGGACCGGTGTATCGCAGCTCGCAAACCTTAGCGAGCGATCGAAAAGCTTGATCGTGCCTGGTGCACCGAGCGACGGGCCAATGCATGACCACGACCCAGGCCATCGCCGGCTCCGCTCGATCAGCCGCGACTTCACGCACCACTAGTTTGCGCGGATGAGGTACCGCGCGCAAGCTGTGCGAGCTCCGTCTCGAGTGTAGGGTTGCGCTTGAACATGGCGTCGATTAGCGCTTGCGCCGGCTGCTCGGCCGCTTCCACCCACGTGGCCTTCTCCGCTCGTGCGGAGGGCGCGAAGACACGCTTGACCACGGTCGGCGACCCCCTCAGACCGCATTTGGCCATGTCATCCACGCCGGCAGTTTGAGCGCTCCATTTTACGATTGAGGCACGGGCCGCACGCAAGGCATCGATCATCGCACCGCGACGAATTTGATTGCTTGCCTCTAACATGCTGACGAGACAAGGAAGCTTGGAACGCAGCACCTGGACTCCCCCTTCGCAGCGCCGGTTCCGCATCAATCGTGCGTACTTTGAAGTCCAACGCTTTCATTGTGGAAACATAAGTAAGCTGCTGGACCCCGAGCCTCTTCGCAATGCCAGGTCCCACCTGCGCTGTATCGCCGTCGATAGTCTGCTTGCCGGTGAATATGACGTCTGGTGGGCCATATTCCTTCCCGATATTGCGAATCCCGCACGCCAGCGCGTAACTCGTCGCCAGCGTATCGGAGCCCGCGAAACTACGATCAGTGAGCAGGACAGCACGATCTGCACCAAATGTCAGCGCCTTTCGGAGAGATTCTTCGGCCGACGCCGGCCCCATTGTGAGAACAGTGATTTCGCCGCCGAACTTGTCTCGTAGCTCGAGCGCAGCTTCCAGTGCGAACAGATCATATGGGTTGATGATTGTCGGCACGCCCTGACGCATGATCGTATTCGTGACAGGATGCACGCGGATTTGTGCGGAGTCGGGGACCTGTTTGATGCAGACGATGCTATGCATATGCTTCTCCTAAGATGTTGAGCAGGCTCCCCCACGAATAGCAACTGTCATACCACCCCAGGCATTTCGCCGATGAGAGACGAATGCAACGGCTGGCGACTGACGGTGAGACCGTTGGGGACTGCGACGGGCTGCGTGAAGCGGACGTGATCTCTCTGATCTGAGTCGCGCCGTAAACGGCGCGGCCGCGATCTTGCGCTAGTTCGACACCTAATCATTTCTCATAGGGCGAATGCATTGCAAGCGGACGATGACCAGCACCGGGCTGACGCGAAGAGGGCTTATGCTTCCCGGCATGGCCACCCCCAAGCAGAGCACATCGGTTTCGCATCCGCTTCATGGACCAGAGTACCGCCTCTTGCGCACACTCTCCTACCGCGCCCGGGCGAGCGAGAGACACGCGAGCCGACTCTTTATTCAGAAGCGCTTGATCTCGATACCGTGCCTTCTCAAGGCATAGCCAATCTGGCGCGGCGTCAGTCCAAGCAAGCGCGCCGCCTTGGCCTGTAACCCACCCGGACCTTTCCATCGCCACGACTACGCGCTCGCGATCTGTGACCTTGGCGGCACCTATGCTAGGTCGGCCGGGTGGCTCTAGCGGCGTCAGTTCGCTACCGACCGGCTGAACGTGTGCCACAGCTTGTGTCGGCGGCATGCTCAGCCTCGCGGGAAGTGAGATTATCGGGCTCGGCTGTCGCGCCACTTGCTCCGGACCGCACTTCCATAGCGTGGCCGACAGGCATTGCCCGTGCCAGCAGGCAAAATCGTCTCTTGCGATCGACGATCCGTGCGCCAGGGTCGCGGTCCGCTGCATACAGTTCTCCAGCTCGCGGACATTACCGGGAAATCCGCAATTCATAAGAACGTCAGCCGCACTTGAATCGAAGACCAGATCACGGCCGTTCTCATTGTTGAAGTTCTTCAGGAATCGAGCGGCGAGAAGCGGAATATCAGTGCGTCTTTCGCGCAGCGGCGGCAGTAGCAGAGGAACCACGCTAATGCGATAATAGAGATCGGCACGAAACTCCTTCCTTGCCACCGCCTCTTCAAGATTCTTATTCGTGGCTGCAATCACGCGGACGTCGACTTTGATCGTCTGATTGCCGCCCACCCGCTCGAACTCCTGCTCCTGAAGCACCCGCAGGAGTTTTGCCTGGAACGAGGCCGAGATCTCGCCAATCTCATCCAGAAACAACGTTCCCTTGTCGGCGAGTTCGAAGCGACCCTTGCGCGCGTTGAATGCGCCCGTAAACGCCCCCTTCTCGTGACCGAACAATTCGGATTCCAGCACCGTCTCCGTGAGGGCTGCGCAATTCAGCTTGATAAAGGGGCGTTTGGCGCGCGCTGAACGCTCGTGAATAGCCTTCGCGACCAGCTCTTTGCCGGTACCCGATTCGCCACGCAAAAGAACGGTGCTATTCGACTTTGCGATCAGCTCGGTCTTCTCAAGCATCGCGCGCAACGCCGGACTATCGCCGATAATTCCCTCGACTTGGACCTTCTTACGCTCCCGCCCAGGAGGCTTGAGCTCGGACGACAGCTGCTTCTGCAGCCGAAACTCCTCGTCCATAAGCCGCCCGCGGTCGCGCACAAAGATGCAATGCAGCTTCGCCGTCTGGCCCAGAAGGCTTGCGACCATCGTCAGCAGGCGGAGGTCGTCCTCGAGCTGCGCATGCGTCCCGTTGTCTGCGATGCGGTCGATGCTCAGCGTACCCACAACTTTCTCGTCAACCTCTATGGGAACGCCGATGAACCCAACACACGTATTACCGGCGGCGTCTAGCATCTCGACGTCCGAAGAACTGAAGATCGAATGCAGCGCTACGTTGTGGACGATGAGCGGCCGCCCCGTCGCCACAATTTGATCAATTGCTGCTTGCGGCAAGCCCCCCCCGCAACGCGCGTCGCGCCCTTCGCTCCGGCCGTTGTTTACGATGATCTGGGGCACCCCGTCATGTTCGAACAGACATACGATGCCGCGCCGCATCTGCACGAGCGATGGCAGACGCTCGATGACGCTCGCCAGCTTGGCTTCGAGCTGGCATAGGCCGGTGAGCGTGTGCACTATTTCAAAGATCGTGCTTAGCGATTTCTCTTGCGACGGCAGAATAGAAGCGGAAGGGCCCGCAGAGGCGGAAGGGCGCGCGTCGGACGTTGAGTTTGGTCTTTCGGGCAGGGAAACGCTGTCCAGCATAATGACTTCTCCGTTCCTTTCTTGATCCTCCCCATCACCTCGATCGGACTTGTTAGACTCGTGTTGCATGCCTGCCTCGATCTGACATCCAGTTCTCAGGGCGCGGGCGAGAGATGACGCCTCTTCATGGCACGCCGGCAGCACTTACAGTGACTAGATCTTCCGCTTTATTCTTCCAACTCGCTTCGCGGATTCGCCCCGGCCAACATGGCTTCCATCGATGAAGCTCAGTTAGCCGGGTTCGCCAGGACGGATTCACTCACAAGTGTTGCCCACCATTGATCGGCACTTCGGCGCCAGTGACATAACTTGCCGCATCTGAACATAGGAAGAAAATGACCTTGGCGACCTCTTCGGGTGTACCCACCCGGCGTAGTGGGATCTTTGGCACAAGATACGCTTCCGTGTCAGGCGACAAAATGTCCGTCTTGATTTCGCCGGGCGCGATCGCATTGACGCGAATGCCATGTGAGGCGTAATCGTGCGCCATTTCGCGCGTGAGACAAGCGAGCGCAGCTTTCGACGTGGCATATGCCGTGCCTGCAAATGGATGCACCCGCGCTCCGGCGATCGAAGTAACATTGACGATCGAGCCTGAAGCCGCTTTTAGCTCATCGAACAGACCCCGAGCGAGCAGGATCGGCGCCACCAGATTGAGGTGGAACACGCTCATCCAGGTATCGACTGAGGTCGCCAGCGACGTAAGCCGGGCACCGTTTGGCGTTTTTGGTGAGTTTCCGGCATTGTTTATCAGTCCCTGCAGCGGTGCGCCGGCAAGGCGCTCCTTTATCTGGGCAATCACGCGCGGTAGCGTCCGATGATCGCTCAGGTCGACTTCGATATAGCTATCCCCCTCTGAGTCCCATGGGCAGCGCACCGCGTCGAATGGTTGGCGCGCGCAAGAAATGATGCGCCAACCGGCTTCCGAAAACAATCTTCCGGTGGCGCGACCGATACCGCGCGATGCCCCGGTCAATACCAGCGTCTTCCGCTCACGCAGCGGACGGCCCGCTCCATCGGTGTGAATTGGACCACGAGGGCCCGTTTTCGACGATTGAGCTGCGACCGCATTGTCATCTGGTAGACCTAGATTCACACGCGACTCCCTTCCGCTCCCCACGCCTGTGCACCTGGTGCAGGATCCGGGCCAGAGCGATGCAGGGCACAGGTGGCGCGCTTTTACGACGCAAATGGCAGGTTCCGAACATCTGGCCTGTTTGCTTTTCGACACCGGCAGCGCCGCAGCAATGGCTGTCGTCGAGCTCCCGGGTGCTGCCCACTGCGTGCGCTACGTCTTCGAGCCGAGAGGCTGGGGTTTCCATGGCGAGCTGACTGCGTCACCACTCCACGAGTGGTCTGTGGGTCATGCGCGCTGGACAAGATAAACTAGCTGTCCTTGGCGAAGATCAGGATTCAATGGCCGGTTCGTTTAAGTCGCTCTCGGCCTGGTTACGCGCGGCCGCACATAGGGCTCTTGAGCAATATCGATGGGCCGCCGGCCGCGCCGTTCATCACACCTCCGTTCGAAAGGACTAGCATGAACAAGGCGCCGTCGTCCAGAAAACGAGCTGACCGCAAAAGGGTTGCCCAGCAAAGGCGATCCATCTACCGGACGCGCCTCCTTGCTGCTGGGACATTCTGACGTGACTGTCTGTTACGTCAGATTTCCTCGGCGACCCGGACCGCCATTGCGTGCTTTTCACCGTCTGGCCAGCGATGGCGGACTCGGCGGGAGGATGACAGAACCATAACCTTTCCTCGCGACTCGACTTACACCGGAGGGCCCGAAGCATTGCGGGGCAAGGCCGCCGGCGCCCCGCTGGCATTGGCCTTACGCTTCTCGGGCGTTCGCCCTCCCACGCACCGCATCGGTGGTAGTGCGCCGGTCAGCCGTCGCTTGCGGGACGGAAGTCGCCATCCAACGTTCCCGCGACACGTTGCGAAACTCGATCGTGTCGAAGCCAGCAGTATCAGACCGATGATCTAGCCCGCCATTGTTCAGGCCCAGATTCTGGCGCTTCAGGAAGCCGCGAAATGCTCGTATGGATTATCGATCATGGTCAAGCGCTCCGGATTGCTCTGGTCGAATTCAATAATCCGTGGCACGAGCAGACGGGCATAGCGCGTGAAGGCGCTGGTGGGGGGAAAGCGGATCACGGTAGCGCATCGCGCAAGAAGATACATGTCGATGAGAGCGGAAGCTCCACCTTCAATTCCCATTTCCGCACTATGCAACGGCCCTGCCCGATCGGCCTGGAAACGTTTTGGTACGGCGAAGACATCGGGAAACAGACCCGATAGGCGATCGAGCACCTGTGCACTATCCGTGCACAGGAAGACCTTTACAGGCTTTGGATATGGCAAAGCCTTGGCTTTACGGATTGCCATGCAAACCTGACGAAGGGCGAGCTCCGAATCGGCCCAGTACGGCGCATGCTCCATGATATCTTCGCCATTGCCGTGCCGAACATGAACGCCAATGATGCTATGGCCGCTAAAGTGTTCCTCATACAAGGCGTCGATCCGCGCTTGAATCTCAGACCTGAGCTTGATGTTGCGAAAGATCAGTCGTTCGGCTGCCTCGCCACAACGCCACATCAGGCAGGCGTCACAGACAATGGTGTTGGCTTCGTTATCTTCTCTTGCCTGGAACAGCTCGGTCAGTTCGTCACGTTCTCGGAAGATCTGCTCATCCGGACGGTTGATGCAGTCGATCGATGGCCTATTCCACCACCGCGGGAAGAACGGTCCGGGAAACGAGAGCTGGTTGATCCGGTCATCGCAAATCACCGGTACCCCAGCGATGTCCTCAACCGGCTCGAAGAACACCGGAAAGGCGTTGCTGAACGGTCGGTCGATGTAGCAGGAACCGCGCCAGTCAACGACGAGCGTCCGCCCGGTCCGCTGCGCGTACGACCAGGCTGACGCCAGCGACCAGAGGCAGTCACCAAAGCCGGTACGCCTCCGAGAAATAACAAAGCGTTCCTTGGTCAAGTTATCAAACCCTTCTCGTTGCGCAAGATCAGTTTTGTGTGGCGCACCTACTCATCGGCGATTCCGATCCACGCCAATGGACGGCTGGTCACCTGGACGCAAGGCGATCAACCTGCAAGTCCTCCTCCACGGCACCGCGATTGGCAGGTCATGCAAGAGGCCTCCAGTGAGCCCTCTTCCGCATTGCACACTTTTACGATCACGCAGTCTGTGACGGATGCAGCCGAATACGGCGTAGATCCCAGAGCCCGCGCAGTTCGTTCACGAGAGCTTCTCGCCTAGTCCTGTCAGAGGTGACCCTGGCGAGAAGATCGGCAAGAACAGCTTCCTTCTCAATTTGCATCAGCATGTCGAACAGGTCATGCGAGATGCGCACGCTGTCCTGGCTGGAGTGACCCATGCGGATCTCGCAGACTGTCTCCTGGCGTTCTCGGCCGGCGTGAGCGCGAACCCGGTAAAGAGATACATGGGGCGGCAGTGATACAGCGAGTGCAGTCCAGCTTTCGAGTGTTGTTGCCCGCTTCTTGACGAGGAATGAACCGACCACAAGGCCATCCAGCTCGGTCGACAAAAACGCCGTAATCGCATCGGCAACGGAATCTACGATCGGTTCGGCATTGTTGTTGAAGGACGTATTAAGCAGAATCGGGACGCCTGTCCGGCTCTTGAACGCATTGATGAGTTCCCAATAGGCGGCATTGTTCGTGCGGGAAACCGTTTGCAGCCGAGCCGTACCATCGACATGCGTGATCGCGCCCAGCAAAGCACGCTTGGATTCACGCACGCGAACGACGAAATTCATGAAGGGATACTCTGCGCGACCATCCGGCAACTCAAAGAACGCGCCCGCATCCTCCTCCAGAACCGATGGCGCAAATGGTCGATAACTCTCGCGCTTCTTGACCATCGCATTGATCCGGTCTTTGTTCGCCGCGGGCCTCGGGTCCGCTAGAATACTGCGGTTGCCGAGCGCACGAGGGCCGAACTCCGATCGGCCCTGTACCCACCCGATCACGGCGCCATCAGCCATCCACTCGGCTGCTCTGGTTGCGACGTCAGCGGTCCGCTCAATCTCGAGGTGTCCGGCCCATCCCTTCAGTTCCTGTTCGATGCTGTCGTCGCTGCCGACATCTGGCCCCCAATAAACCGCCTGTAATCGCTCGCGGGGCGCAGGTTGCCCGGCCCCGTTCGACACCATCAGTGCCGCGCCCAATGCGCATCCGGCGTCATGCGCGGCCGGCTGCACGAAGATGTCTTCGAACAGGCCTGAATACAGGAGTTTTCCGTTCAGCGTGCAGTTGTGGGCCACCCCGCCAGCCAGGCACAACCGTTTCATTCCGGTCGACTCACGGTAGTGCCGAAGAATGTGAAATACGATCCGCTCCAGCGCCTCCTGCAACGATGCGCTCACGTCTCGATGCTGTTGGGTGAACGGCATTCCCTTTCGCCGGACCTCGATATTGCGCAGCAATGCCGGGCCGATACGTTCGAGGTGTACGCGGTAGCCACCGTTTGCGGAGAGCTCATAAAATTGCGAAAAGAGCTCGCGATAGCGTGCGGGATCTCCGTAAGGAGCCAGTCCCATAACCTTGTACTCGTCGAACAGGCCGTAGCCGAGATATCGGATCGTCTCCAGATAGAACAGTCCAAGAGAGTTATTCTCTGGAAACGTCACAAGTTCGGTCATTTCGCTGCCCGACCCGACAGCCAAGAGACCCGACAGGAAGTCGCCACAACCGTCGATCGCGAGGACCAGGCTTTCTTCAAAACCCGACATCGCCAGAGCGCTCACGGCGTGGGCCTGATGGTGGCCTACGAATGACACCCGGGAGGGATCAACTTGGGTACCGAACTCCGTTGCTAGAAGGTGCCGTAGCAGCAGATTCGCATCTAGGGGAATTGAGATTTCCGGTTGTGAGATGAACAACCGTTCGAGCATTGCATTGCAGTAGGCTTCAGTAGCGTAGAACGCAATACGATCGACGTCGCGAAGCTCCACACCCGCGGCTGCAAGACAGTATTCGATCGCACTGCTCGGGAGCTTGTTTGAATGTTTGATCCGGTTGAGGCGCTCCTCTTCCACGGCAGCGATCACGCGTCCGTCCTTGACAAGTACCGCGGCGCCGTCGTGCAGAAACGTGTCCGGTAGTCCAAGGGGGTTTTCATAGACCCTGTCGAGGCCGCCACTCAATCCTAGACACAGCATCTTGTTCTCCGTTAATCCTGAGAGGCCTGTTGGCCTATTTCGTATCGCTTGCTTTGGGAGCACGTCGCCGCGGGGCCGATCAGGCAGCGCTAGCTGACGAGACGCTTATAAGCGTCGCACGCGATTGGAAGTTCGCTACGCCCGATATCTCATCTCGCACACGCGATGCTTCGCTTTAGGTTGTGTTCCTCTCACCGCATCAGGCGCTGCCGAAGCAGCACGGCCGAGACCAGGAAGGGAAGTGCTGCGTAGATGCAAAGTGCGCCCACATGCAATCCGACGCTGTCGACCGGCCGACCAAGCATTGCTGGACGAATGAGATCGACTGAATGAGTCAGCGGCAAGAAGGTCGTGATGCGTTGAAATGAACCGGGCAACTGGCTCATTGGGAAGATCGTCCCGCTCAAATACATCATGGGCGTGAGAATGAGCGACTGGTAGAAGATGAAATAGTCATGGCTCGGTGCAAGTGCTGAAACGACCATTGCGAGGCTCGCGAAAGTAACGCCAGTGAGGGCGATGGCTGGTAACGCATAGGGGATGGATGACCACTCTGCGTAACCCAGCGCAACGGCCACAATCGTGATCGCGGTCCCGGCGAGCAAGGCCTTGCTCGCTGCCCATGCCACTTCACCGAGAACAATGTCGCCGAGCGTAAGGGGCGTGCAGAGCACTGCCTCCCACGTGCAATTTGTCTGCATGCGAGCATAAGCCGCATAGATCGTTTCGAAGGTTGCGGAGACCATCGCGCTTGTAGCAACCATGCCAGCCGCCAGAAACGAGATGTACGAGGTGCCCTCAACACCACCTATGATCATTCCAAGGCCAAAACCGAGACCGAACAGAGAGCTCATCGGCTCGGCCAAATTCCCAAGAACCGATGCCAGAGCGACTTTCCGCCAGACCAGAAAATTGCGGCGCCATACCGCGATCCAGTTCCATGGATTAGCAGGGAGCGCCGGCGCAAAACGTTGCCACATCGTTCAGTCCTTCATCTCTCGCCCGGTTAGCCGCAAGAACACATCCTCCAGATTTGGGGGACGCTGCAGAAAGCGCAGATCCGTGCGGTTGGCAAGGCGGAGGCGCACCTGCTCTGGATCCGTGACATAGCAGAACAGCGTCTCCCCGCTCACCTCAGCGCACTGCACTTCGGGTCTGACCAGCGGCAGCAGTTCGTGCGGGTTACCGCCGTAAATCTCGATCACTTGACAGCCGATCTGCTGCTCGATCAGCACGCGAGGCTGACCTTCGGCGATCTTACGGCCGTGCTCGAGCACGCACAGGCGGTCGCACAATCGCTCCGCCTCTTCCATGAAGTGGGTTGTGAGAAGGATCGTTTTGCCGCGCCCTAATAAAGAGCGCAAGCGTTCCCAAATCAGGTGACGGCCGTGCGGATCGAGGCCGGTCGTCGGCTCATCAAGCACCAAGAGCTGCGGGTCGTTAATGAGAGCCCGTGCCAACGTCAGGCGTCGCTTCATGCCGCCGGACAGTTCGGCGACGCGGGCATCCGCCTTGTTCTCCAGCCGCGCGAATTCGAGCAGTGACGGCGTGACCGCTTCCACCTCAGCCGCGCTCATGGCGAAGTAGCGCCCGAAAACAAGCAGGTTTTCGCGCACCGTGAGCTGAAGATCAAGGTTATCGAACTGTGGGACAACCCCGACCCCCCGGCGCGCCAAGCGCGCCCTTGCCGGCACCGGCTCGCCGAGCACGCATATCTTACCTGCGTCGGGCGATGCAACACCCAGAATCAAACGCGCAAGCGTGCTTTTACCCGCGCCGTTTGGTCCCAGCAGACCGAAGCACTCTCCCGGCCAGACCGTAAACGAAAGAGCGTCTACGACGACCCTGTCGTCGTAGAACTTGCTCACCTGGAAAAGGTCGACTGCCGCGGTTGACATTTGCTTACGCCATGGCGACGGAAGTTGTTCGCGCCGCTTCCTCGCTTGCGCGCTTTTTTGTCCAAAGCAGGCCATCACACCATACGTGATCGACGCGACCCCACTGGCACGCGGCGGCAGCATCCGGGAAAAAGCCGCGTCCATGCAGATTGGCGCTGGTATTGCAAAGCAGCGGAATGGCTGTGAGCTTCTCGTACTCGACGAGAAGCTCGGCCACTTTATGCTGGGAGGTTCTGGCAACGGTCTGTAGACGAGCAGATCCATCGAGATGCACGACGGCGGGAATTTTGTCCCGCCATTCTGGTCGCGTCTGGTGATCGAACAGCATGTAGGGATCGGGTATTCCAGGGCTAAAAATCTCCGCCGCACGATCCTCCAGGCATATCGGCGCTACCGGCCTGAAATGCTCACGAAGTTTGATGTCGTTGAGATGATCCTTCATTCCTTCCCAGCTAGCAGCCGCGAGAATGCTTCTGCCACCCAAGGCTCGTGGTCCGAGCTCGGCACGCCCGGCAAGGAAGACCACGGGCTTGTCGCAAGCGAGGATTGCCGCAAGTTCGCCCATAGTGCAGGGCGCGCCCTCCCATTCGGGCGGGACTTCGCTGGCACGAACGGCCGGCCCACTGTAGACCGACCATTCCAGAGCTCTGAAGCCTTGCTGTGCCGCCAGTGCAGAGCAAGCAGCACCAATGGCTGAGCCACTGTCGTTCGGAAAGGGCGGCACCCACACGGCATCGAACAGGCCAGTCGCACGAAATGCACTATTCCACTTAATATTCAGGCCACAGCCGCCGGCTATGCAGAGGTTACGCGCCCCCGCAAGACCTGAATGCCGCTCCACCACGTCAGCAATGGTGCGAACCAGCAGACGCTCTAGAAAGACGTGAAATGACGCAAGGATGTCTTCGGCTTGCTTTTCCTTCAATCGCATTGCGCACGCATCGAAGAAGTCGTGCAGAGCCTCAAGTGGCGATTGTGAGCTGTTGAGCTCCTTAAGCTCAGGACAAGCGCCCTCCGCATCCGTGGCAAAGTGCGCCTCATAAAGTTCATGAAACGTCTTAATACAGTCCTCGTCGGGCGATCCCAGCGCGATATAGGCCATCAGCTTGCCGGCAATACCAAGATCCCAGCTGGTCCGGTCTGCCCGCCTGTAAGGTCCAAAATGATGTCCTGCCGTCGCATAGGCGTGACCTATCATCGGAAACAGGCACTCGATGAACCGGATGCCGTGGGGCTCGACATAGTAGATGCGTGGAAACATGCAGCCGTCCCACACCAAGCAGAAAGCAGATTGTGCGGATTTGGCAAACGAGCTGGCGCAGTATGCGGATGCTACGTGCCCGGTGACATGAGGATAGCTTTGATAGGGATATAGCTTCCCATCAAGCATGAGGCCGATCCGATCGCGGGACGTCAGGGGGCTATCGCCTTGCCGTTCGACATACGGCGCGCCCTTGAGCTTGATGGTCGTCGTCCCACTAAGGACTTCAAACTGCGACTCGAACTCTCCATCCCAGCCATCAATGACGAACTGATCAATATCGCTCGGATCCAGCCCGTGCTTCGCCAAGGCGCTAACAACGGCATCCAGGTTGTCGATGGTTTGATAACGCGGATTGTTGTTCAGCTTCTCCTGTTCGACACAAAACACCACCCGGCCGTCCTCGATCAGAGCGACTGCCCCGTCATGCGTCAATTTGATTCCGCAGATACGCATAGTGGCTCCTTTCAAGCTCGGCCGTTAGGATGGATCGAAGATCGCTCCGGATTGCGAAAGCGGACCAACAAGCAGTCTTCGTCAGCCGACTGCCCCCGGCACTGCACGCGTTCGACCTCAATGAGCGCTTCAGTCAAAATCGTGATGACTGTCTCGGCGCCAGCGACATGCCCCCATCGCCTGCAGGTGGCGTCACGTGCAGATCCGAAGACCAGATGCCCACCTGGAGCAAGGATCTTCACCATCTTGTCGATTGCGGTACGCATCCGTGTCATGTCTTCGAGATAGTAGAGAACTTCGGCGACCACGATCAGATCGAACAGCTCTTCGGTCGAGAACTGAAGAATATCGGTCGCCGCCCAGCTGATATGCGACCACCTCTTGGTCCGCTGGACCGCTCGACCGATCGCTCGCGGCATAACATCGATGACCGTGAGCCGTTTGCAGTGAGGAGCAAGCTTCTCTGTGAATGCACCGGCCGCGCACCCGATCTCAAGGCCGGTTGAGACGGCGCCGTTCGACAGCGATAGCCGTAGCAATTGGGTGTGACGCTCACGTTCGAACGGATTGCCGTCAAGTCGCCACGGGTCATCGTTAGCCAGCTCCCGTTGCAACGATTGATAGGTCTTGTCCACGCTCATCACTAAATTCCCTACAAAGCTGTCAGTCAGTCTCGGCCGCAATGCCATCAGACGCGATCAGCTGTGAGGGAGCGCGTGAAGGACCTGCCCTGCGAAATGAGCCGGGCGTTTCCGATGCCGGGTTAAGGCTTGGTCCAGTTGTCGCGTCTTCGATCGAGGCCTTCGATTCATCGACGTCTGATGATTTCGCTACTTTGCGCGAGAGCCAGTCGCTGTTGCTCAAGGTACAGAGCGCATAGGCTTTCATCGGGAGCAGGAGGAAGATGTTGATCGGGGTGTGCAGCGAGAAGCCGATGAATCGAAGCTCGCCGGCACGAAGGCCCGCTACGCTGCATCGAATTATGGTCATTGCGACGATGGTCAGACCGGTCCACCAGGGCACGGTGCCGGTGAGCGCGAGCTGAGCGAGCGCGGCGATCGATGAGATGGCGAGCAGCAGCGGCCCGAGATTCTGTCCGAGCACGTCGAGCGTAAGGTACCGGTCGAGGCCGGGCAACAGGTGCAAACCCAGCAGCGTGTCGCGGTAAGTGCTCCGCGCCCAGCGGAGCTGTTGCCGCAGATACGGCAAGAGCCTGTCCGGGACCACCGTGGCGGCGATGGCGTCAGGAACGTACTCGGTTCGAAACCCTGCCTTGAGCATGAGGATCGTCAGATGGCGGTCCTCACCGAAGTCGCTCGGCTTTCCCCGGAAGAACTGCGTCTCGTACTGGTCGAGCACCAAGAGCAGCGCGGAGCGACGGTACATGGCACACGGGCCGCAACAACACATGACGGCACCAAAGCGCGTCTGCGCCGCGCGCTCCTCGTTGCAAGCCAACCAGTACTCCATGTCGATCAATCGGGTCAGCCAGCTGTCGTTCCGGTTGCTGGCCGTCAATTGCCCCATGGCCGCGCCGACGGCTGGATCCTGCATCTTGCGTACGAGCTTGCTGACCACGTCGCTGGCGATTTCCGTGTCGGAATCGACGTTGAGCACGAGATCGCCGAACGACCGGCGTATCGCTGCGATCTGCGCCTTGCGCTTTCCAACATTGCTTGGCAGCAGAATGACGGTGAACCTGGGGTCATGCGCGTAGCTCCCATGGACCGGGGCCACCGCAGCGACATTTGCAGAGCCGTCATCGACCACATAGAGCTGCAATCGCCCTGGGTAGTCCTGGCTTGCGAGAGATTTCAGGCAGGCCGCCAGCGTGCGCGGATCCTCGTTGAAGCAGGGCACGATGACATCCACGCTGGGCAGAGCACCGGTGTCGACGAGGTCGTACGGCGGCAGTGAGGCGTCGGTTCGCAGCGCATAAAGCGCCTGCGCGCTCTTATGGACGCTGGAGAGCAACGCGTAGGAGGCAACAGCAGCGGTGCTGATGGTGGCAAGCAGGCTCATGGGAATTGATCTATTCAGTGAGTTTGAGGAAGCGACCGGATTGCAAATCCACGGTCATGCAGTGCTGGAATGAGCTGGGCGAGCGCCGTCACAGTCTGGTCGCGCCGACCAGAGTGAGGGCAGCGTTTCAGTTCGTCGGGAGGGCACCCGTCGTGCAGGAGCACGATTGCCCCTGGCCGGACCGAGGCCAGCACCGCGGCAACAATCGCCTCGCCGCCAGGACGAGACCAGTCTTGCGGGTCGACTGACCAGTGCAGGGCTGCCAATTCGGCCTTCGCCGACGCGGCGAGGGCCTCCTTGGTCCAAGTCCCATACGGCGCACGCATGTGCCGCACAGAGGCTCGCGGGCAGGCCATTCCGATGACCTTGTTCGTTGTGAGGATCTCGTATTCCACCTCATCCGGTGTGCATTTGGATAAATTCGGGTGCGTCATTGTGTGGTTTGCGATTTCGTGCCCTTCTGCAATGATGCGCTGGATCAGCTCCGGCTGACCCGCTGCATATGCGCCGATCACGCAGAAGGTGGCGGGGGTCCGATGCTGCGCCAGCACATCCAGGATAGCCGGCGTGCAATGCGGGTTGGGACCATCATCAAATGTCAGATAGACGGAGTGCTCTCCGCCGGCGTCGGCGTAGTCGCTCCGCGCTTCAGTCTGGTCGTTTGCGGACGTCACAGTTCTGGCCCGTTCCGTTCAATCATCTCACCGTCCGGCCATTCGCTCATTGGCTTCGCAATCGGCAGGACGAGGACGACCACCTCCTCCACGCGCGTCGGAGGCACAGTGAGATAGATATCCGGACGAGCGGACCGGACACGGAGCCCTGGCAGAACAGTCGCTAACCCCTGTCGCCCGAGCAGCCTGGTAATATGTTTCTGCAGGGCGGATCGGACCGTGCCAAAGCCGAACGGCACCCCAAGATCTCGCAATACGGGATACATCACGCGGATGGAGTGGCTGATGCCGAGCCCCTCGAGATCCGGGCGTACCCCGTACAATCCGAGTTCAGCCACAAGCAGATCGACCTCACCCACTTTTATGAAGCGGCGCAGTGCGCCGATGTGAATCGCGACGCCACGATCGTCGTAGCCGATTGCCCGAATCTCAGGCCTTGCGCCGGCCCAGCTTCGATGACCTTCAAAGGGCTGTGCATTGAATGCCCCGGTCGGACCGTAGGTCTTCCGGAAGAAGTCTGACAATTCAATATGGTCAGCAAGTTGAAGCTCATTCTCCCAGCACAGCCTCCAACGAACTGGAGGGCGCGCCGAAACACCTCGTGTGGATCCGGACGCGATCATGTTCATAGAGGGTAATCCCTATTCATTATCTGACTCCTGACGCAGGCCAGCAGTTCGCTACGTTCGAAAGGCTTGCTCAAAAACTGGAGTCCAGCTTGCAGGACTCGACTCATATTGTCTTCGGAGTTGTCTGTGAGCAGAACGGTGGGAATCACGCCTCCGGATGCAGCCAGATGATGAAAGAGCTCAAAGCCACTCATCGCGCCCGACTGCATGTCCGCGATCAAGCACGACGTGATCGAACGGCGGCCCGATTTCAAGAACTCGTCTGCGCTCTCGAAGGATTCGGGTACGTAGCCCGCGGAAAACACCACATCTGTCATAGCTTCACGCACTGACCGATGTGCATTCACAATGGATACGACGTCGAGCGTGTGCGCAACTCGCATCAGATTCGCCAAGGGCGCCTTCGCTTGCATGTTCCGCACGATTTCTCCGCAGCAAGGACGCAATCGGATGCGACCAAAACACGTTTGGTACCCGCAACCGAAGGGGTCCAACTGGAGGGAAATCTACGGCCAGGTGAGCGTTCGCTCAATTCTACGGCGGTACACGGCCGGTATAGAATGGGTTGGCGAAGCCATACGAAGGTTTGCTCGTCCTATACGCCCACGCACAGTTGCGGATCCCCACCGTGCTAGCTCGCCGAGATATGAGTTGCGCAACACGCGCGAAACTGCGACCGCACGGTCCAGATGTCTTGATCGATTCCTGGCGCTGGGCTGAACGCGCTACGATTGTAACCATGCTGTTAGATCTGACATCTCGCTAAACTATCCTTTGCTATCCTCATTCGGTACAAATGGTAAAATCGATTGTATCGATAGAACACATTCACACCGTGGATCACTCAAGATTATGCGTTTCAAGGGCCTCGATCTGAATCTCCTCGTCGCATTCGACGCCCTGTTGGCGCAAGGCAATCTCACTGCGGCGGCAAGAAGCATCAACCTCAGTCAACCTGCCATGAGTGCTGCCGTCGCGCGGCTTCGCACTTACTTTCGCGATGAGCTATTCACGATGAGGGGCCGGAAGCTTGTCCCAACGCCGCGGGCTCAAGCGCTCGCAGTCCCGATTTGCGAGGCTCTCGCTCACATTCAGCTCTCCATCATTTCTCCGGACGGCTTCACTCCGTCTCAATCGAATCGGCGATTCAGGATCATCCTGTCCGACTTCATGACTGTCGTGTTTTTTCGACGAATCGTGGACCGCGTCGCGCGGGAAGCTCCGACAATCAATTTCGAGTTGCTGCCGCCCGTAGAGGAACCCGATGAACTTCTCCGGCGCGGTGAAGTCGATTTTCTCATGTATCCGGAGATGTTCATGTCGAGTGCGCATCCCAAGGCGGCGCTGTTCGAGGACACTTTCGTTTGCGTGGGCTGCCCCATGAACAAGCAGCTGGCGCCGCGACTTACGTTCGAGATGTACACGTCGATCGGGCACGTGGAAGCCCAGTTCGGGCGCTCCCTGAGGCCCTCCTTCCACGAATGGCTCTTGCTCGAGCATGGTTTCAAGTTACGCACCGAGGTCGCTGTGCAGGGTTTTGGTATGATTCCGCCTATGTTGTTGGGCACCAACCGTATAGCGAGCATGCCCTCAAGACTGGTCAGCCATTTCGCAAACACGATGCCCCTGCGGGTCATCGAACCTCCGCTGCGACTTCTCACATTCACCGAGGCCCGTCCAATGGCCGGCCATTCATAATACTGATCCTGCAAGCATTTGGATGCGCAACATGTTCTTGCAACAGGCATCCATGATGGTCTCTCCGTCCGAGACCAACCAATGTTACGGCCCGTTCTAGGATTGTTCGGCCGTTTGCGACCTACTCTTCGTTAACCAGATCCTACGCCGGGCTCGAAGCTCCGGTCCTCGCTGGTGTTCGGCCTGTCGACATTGGCGCGCTTGAGCGCAGTTTGATCGGGTCGGCGGCGCTATTGATCTCGCGCTGGCGTGACGACCTTGCGCGTCATACAGCTCGTTCCGCGGCGCTCCGCAATGACTTTCCGCTGATCCGACGGGCTGCATTGCACTATTCTACATGAGCTGAGCTCAGAGCTCGCGAAATGATCCGGCCAGTCAGGTGAGCGATCCGGGCTCGGCACTAAAATCTCTTGAATCGTACACCGCGTCAGGTTGTAGACCAAGTCCCGCGATCGAGGCTGCAAACGTGGACACTGGTAGCGCACCCGCACCGTTCTTCGCCTGCCGGTGGGCACTCTCCTTGCCGTCTACTATCCCGGCGATCGCACCAGTAATGCCGAAGCACGCCAGTAGCTAGACGCCTCTTGGCGGACGCCCCACAGGGTCGATGCCGGCTCGTTCGCGTCGAACCAACTTGTTCTGCCGAACGCCAACGCTGTCCACAGTCGCGTCCGGAAAGCGCAACGCGAGCTGGCGTAGTTCGGGGGAGCAGAACCTGCAAGTGAGAGGTCTGCGCAAGGTTGGCGTGGAGATTCGGACACGTCATCTCAATGGCCATTGTCTTACTCTTCTCGATCCCGCATGACGGAGCGCAACCGCAAACTCGCTGGCCGCAGGATCAACCTGGATCCACCCGCCGTGAGCTCGCGGCATTGTCCCGTTGCGCGCGTGCTTGGGGGATGAGTGTTTATGATGAGAGGACGGCAACTGTGCCAATGTCCGGCGCACGGAAGCGCTCGCCGCTCCCATTCGCCAACCCCTGCTCCACCTACAGCTTTTGATCGTTTCGGGCGACATGGTCAATCCAGCCACATCGGATCGTGGGTGCAGGGTCATCCTTTCGGATCTCGCGACAGTCGTGTTATTTTCGAAAGTGTCGTGGTGCGTGGCGCGCGGGATGCCGCCGCCGTTAGCCCCGAGTTGCGGCCCCTCACCGCTGTCCCCGAAGAGCTACTTCGGTGCGGTAACACGATTTGCCTATCTTACCCAAAGCATCTATGTCCAGCGCTCGCACACCAAGCGATACTGTTCGAGGATGAAAGTGAGTGAGCTTCTGGACGAGCAAGCCATTACCCGCGACAGCTGGACTGTGCTGCGCAACACTCATCCGGCTCACGTCTGGATATGCGAGTTATTGCTATAGGAGCTATGGCACGTCGTTGTTTTCCCGGGCGCGGCCGCGCGGCGCCGGGGGCGTGTTGACCCGTTTTGAGCGCCTCCACGTCCGACGGATATCGGAGCGATCCTTCGAGGCTCGGTCCTCAATCGCGAGTAACGTTTCGCCCGCCGCGCGAGGTGCGCTTGCGTTGAGATACATGCCGGGAATGGTTTTGCGGCCCGCCTTCTCTCATTCTACTGACGCTTTGCGTCGCAGACTCGCGCCGTTGGAGAGCAGCCATCATCTTGTGGCATTCTAAAACCCGATGTTGCCATGCGCGAACAACGCCTTCGCGCCCACAAAGCCATCTCAACAGGACTAGCAGCGTGTCGAAAACGCTGTTAGGTGCCGAGCGGGCGCCCGCGCCACGATGTGGTGGTACGACTAATCTGCGATGATTGACCAATCAACGCCCGGCTCGACGATAGACATCACAGCACGGATTCGACGGAAAGAGGCCCATCTGATCAGATCAGTACTGTGTCTGGGCCGCCGTCCGTGAAGCTGTCTCTCAAGAGCAAGCGAGGCTGCATGTACCTGCTTCGCTTCGCGTCGCGATCAGACAGCAGATGGCCACTGCTGCGGCCGCATCCAGCAGAAATTGCACAGTTTCGGTTAGGGCAGTGTTGGACAAAAGGGGAGCAAACGCCGTGTTGCATAACGGCACCACACGAGCGTACCTGTCACATTTCTTTCGCGCACGTCGCCGCTCCGTCTCCTTTTTGCCCCACCACAGCCAAACGGCTTCGTCACGTGCGGCGCGGGTGCGGCAATCAAAGGAGCTTACTCTTGGATAAGTCGAGCGGAGTCTACGATCCGGAGGATCTCGCGAGCTTGGGAAACCTTTTTGATCGAGCAATCGCGTCTTTACCGACATGCATGCGAACCAGCGAGAATCGCGTGGCGATCGCAAGACTTGTGATGCAACGCGCAGCGAGGGACGAATTGGCGTCGCTGGCGAACTTAATGCTTGCACTTGTCTCGGCCGCTTGATCAACAGCGTGCGCTCAGTCCCCTGGGGGTTCGCAGCAAGAGACCATCATCTAGATCATTGAAATAACTTGATTCTCACGTGACGTCAGGTTGTAGGCTTGCAAATTGAGGACCATGACAAACGCCACACCACGACGGCGCCGATGGCGCATTGGAGAACTTGCAGAGGCGACCGGCGTAACGGTACGCACTCTGCATCACTACGAACATACCGGGTTGTTGACGGTCTCGGAACGTACCTATGGCGGTCACCGCATCTACGATCGTGAAAGCCTACAACGCGTCTCTCAGATTCGCGCGCTACGTGAGCTCGGCTTCTCGCTTCCTGACATCCGCAAAGCCATCGAAGGGCGGACATCTCTCACGGACCTATTGCGCAACCATCTGGAGCGAATAGAAGTCCAAGTCGAGCGGACGACATTATTGCGGGATCGATTGCGCAATATGACGACGCAAGGTGAGACAGAAGTCAGTGTCGACGAGCTGCCGGCCACGTTAGATGCAATGTCGCGGATTGAGGAGCGTACCCCCTCGGCCATCTGCACGTGCGCCTCTAACGCTAGCCGCGAAGATCGGTGGCGGAAGATTCGGGACGAGCTACGAAGCTGCATGAATCGGGGCGAGCCTCCATGCAGTGAGCGGGCAAATGCGGTCGGGCGTCAGGCCCGTTCGCTGTTGACTGAAATCGCAGGAGTTGACTCGATTGTCTCGATGATACTTAAGGTGCCGACGCGATTGACCGAACCACACAATCTCGCCGGCTGGGATGCGAGCCTCATGCAATACCTGGATCTGGCCCTCGCCGCGCTGGAGGACCAACTGGGAAAGAGTTGACGCACCCGGTTGCCCGCGACTCGGTTACTGGAATGTCTCTAAACCCAATGAACTGATGCTGATCCTTGTCTGATTGAGGATCGTTGGCCCGTAGCAATTCGCCTCCAAATCTGCGTTGTCGAGACTCTTTCGGGTCCTTCGCTCTGTGGATTTTGGCAATCAACCTCGACGAGCACGCTTCGAAGTACTTGATTCGTACGTAGCGTCACATTGTACCTTCTAAAAGCATCGACGCAGCGGCGGGGCGACCAACAGAGCGCCGGCTACGCCGACGGAGACTCCAATGATCGGCATCACTTTCGGAAACTTCCGGTGAGAGCGCTGGGCGAGAACAAGTCGGTGGATGATCGTCTTTGGCCATTGCCGGCGACTGCGCAAACGGCACGCTCTTTACCTTTATGCCGGACTCGGCGACCAATGCTGCAGGGGCTACCGTTGTCGCCAAGCTTAAGGGTTCGAGCCTATCTGCCGCAGGTTGCATGCTCTCGCTTATGCCGCAGTTCAAACATGGGGAGGCTCGGTCAACCGGGCGGGCACCTTCGAAGCCACGCGGGTCGCTGCGGCCCTACCTCGGGCTCATCGAAACGGCCATTGCCACGGTTCGATTCGACTCCAAGGCAGACAATTCCGCTCCTGGGTTCATCGTTTACCGCTGGCGCGACAATACCGTCGAAGCACTCGCGCAGACCTGACCGCCCGCAACCAACTCCGCACGGAGCGTTCGAATGATGAACCATCCTCGACATGGCGATTACGCGCTGCTCACGTGCGTCGCAGTCGCCGCAGTCGCAGCATTTCTCGCCCTCGCGGCAATGCTATCACAGCTGTCGTGCACGCCCGAACGGCCGCCCGAAGAGTACGTTCCCATTCGCCTGGTGCCACTAGAGTGAGCATCACTTCCATATTCGTAAGGCCGACGAACATCGGTGACTTCTTCCAGCTAGTGAAACTGGTGCGCACCTCGCTCTCGGGAGTGAGCTGCCAGGGCCTCTTTAGAAGGAACGTAGCTTGTGGCAAGATGTCAGTGGTGCGCAGTCTGTCTGCGGATTACGCGAGTTCAGGCCAAGCGTTAGCAGCGCTGTTCGGCCGAGGGGACGTGGCGATCCCTCTCCTCGTGAAACAGGTATTCGCTGGATTAACGCCGTGCGCCGGCTGATCCGTGCTGATCGCTGCCGGACTCTGAGACGGGCTCTGATCCGATGCGGCGCTTAGATCTGAGCCCGCCTATGGCACCTCACCCTCACATTCATGCACGCCTTGCGTTTCCCTGCTCCGAACACAGCGCGCGCATCACGTAGGCTCGATGAAGGCCGTCAACTGCTCTCGACGACAAAAGGAAGAACACCAAATTGGATGCAAAACTGCAAACTATGCTTTCCTCGCTCTCGCCGGTGGCTCGCCAATTGGATGCTCTGCCGTCCGGGCGCCCCACCCCGGATAATACTTGCGTGAAACTGAACACGAATGAGAACCCATTTCCTTTACCAGCCATCGTGATGCGAAGCGCAATTGCAGCTCTTGAGGTGCAATACCGCTATCCAGAAGACGACAATGTCAGCTTGAGACAAGCGGCCGCATCGGCCTATGGGATTGCCACTGATCGCGTGATGGCTGGCAATGGATCGTCTGAACTCCTCAGTCTCATTTACAGAGCCTTTCTTGCCTCGGGCGACGGCATTGCAATGATGTCGCCCGGCTTCTCATTCAATCGCAAGCTTGCCATGTTGCAAGGGGCCCGGTTCATTGAAATTCCCTGGTCTGAACCCGACTGCTTGCCGATGGACGAGCTGCTTTTCGGTCGGGCTAAACATGCCAAGTTCATTCTGCTGGCCAATCCGAACAATCCGACCGGAAGCTTTGTTCCGCTCGCTGAGATCGAGCGCCTTGTTATACGATCTGACCGATTGATCGTATTGGACGAAGCTTATGTCGATTTCGCACCTGAGGACGGCCTACGCCTCGTTGAGCGCCATTCGAATGTTCTGGTCCTGCGGACGTTTTCCAAGAGTTATTCCGCCGCTGGCATTCGCGTCGGCTTCGGTTTCGGCCATCCCGAGCTGATTGGGCGGCTTCGTAACATCCAGAATGTTTTCAACATGAATGTGGTCGCTCATGCCGTTGGCATGAGCGTCCTTGCGCATCGCGACGCCTACGAGGAGAACCATCGCCACGTCAGGCTTGAGCGTCAGCGCGTAGCGGCCGCCCTCTCGGAATTTGGGTTCTCTGTAACGCCTTCCCACGCGAATTTCCTCCTCGCCCGTGTGCCGGTAGGCCAGGGTGGCAGATGGTGGCAGGCGGCGTTGCAAGACCAGAGCGTCCTCGTTGCCTTCTTTCCGGATGCCGGCCTGCAAGAGTGCATTCGGGTTAGCATCGGTACAACGCGCCAGATGGATGCGTTTCTTGCGGCTGTCGGCAGCATTCTTAAGAAAGTGGAATGCCGTGGCTAATGACCCCTTCCACTTAGGTCACAGATCCCCGTTCGTAATCGATCCGGACCAACACATGAATGCAGCTTCGCGACGCAGCCGGAGTCAGTTTTTGTCCGGTCGGCGCATTACGAGCTGTTGAGAACGGCTTCGCAGCATATGCACCGCAGTGCCAGCGAGCGCCTCTTGCACCCCAAAACCCGGCGGACTCCGGTCCCCTCTGTAGGAGATAACTGAGTGAGAAACGTTCTTCCCTCAAACCTGACCTGCGGCATCTTTGATCATCTTGACGAGGACGGCCCCGATATCGCCCGGCAATACGCGGACCGCCTCGCGCTGGCGGAGGTCCTACGACCGGCTCGGTTTCTATGCCTATCATCTGGCGGAGCATCATTGCACCCCGCATGGACGCGGTCCATCGCCGAACTTGTTTCTGTCAAGCGTCATACAGCGCACACGGCGACTTCGCGTTGGTCCATTGGTCATGCTGCTCAATCTCTACCACCCGTTGCGGGCATTCGAGGAGATCTGCATGTTGGATCACCTGAGCAGCGGCAGGGTCGAGGTCGGTCTTGGTCGCGGCTCCGTACCGATCGAACTGAGTTATTTTGGGGTTGGATGTTGCCTCAAGCCGTTACGAGGAAGCCTCCCAAATCTTCGTTAACGCGATGAATGGCGGCCCGCTCTCGTACGAAGGGCAACATTTTGCGCTGAGCGACGTTCCTTTGACACTTTCACCTCACCAGCGTCCTTGTCCCCCGACATGGATTGCTACAAATCGGCCAGAGTCCGCGCAGTGGGCGGCGGCGAATGGCGCTAATCTGGCGTGCATGGAATCCTCTTCTGCCGTTCGCAAGGTAACAGATCGCTATCGCGCTCATCGAAACGCCAAGCATGACGCCAACGGTTCAGCGCCATTTCTCGCATTACTCCGCATGATCGTAGTTGCCAGCTCTGAAGCAGCCGCCCGCTCCCTCGCCGCGCCAGCCTACGAAACATGGTTCAAGAGCTTTAAGTTCCTGTACGAGCTCAATGACATCCCGCCTCCATCCAACCTGCCCCTAACCTTGGATGCCGCAATTGAGAGTGAACTGTGCGTTGTCGGAACGCCCGCTTCGGTGCGCCAAACTCTTCTCAATCACGTGGAAGAGGCAGGCGCCAACTATCTCCTTTGCCAGCTCGCCTTTGGATCTCTGTCACTGGATGCCTGCCTCAACACAGCAACTGCGATTCACTCCGAACTCATAGGGGGAGAGCACTGACGATGAGCCAACAGCAATCGTCCTTGACCAGGCGATAAATGGCAACACCGAGGCCCATGAGCACCGCAACCGGATGCATTTGTCAGACCGCTCTTACGGTTCAAATGGCTCTTACGCGCATGAGACCCTTTCGACCACATCACCAAACAGTAGTCTCAACGGCAATAAATGCCCTGTCTCTCATTTTGCGTGCGTTGACATTGCCGGAGCAGTGGTTTGCTTGGACAGATGAGTTGGCTCACGCTCATCCCGCTTTGGCGCGCCAGTTCGTCGATCGCATTCCACACGGCTCCAAGATGTGGCTTATCGCACGGGCGAGCCTGTCGTGACGCGGTTCCGGCAGCGCTCCGACCAGACGGAGGAGATCGCGCGTAAGCTCGAGATCGTGCTGGCGGAATTGGCTTCGCTGCGCATTCTGCTGGCTGCGCACGGAATTAGCACCCCTCCACCTCTGCATGAGGACTACCTCACTGTTCAGCGATTCGCAGCGATGAACCACATAAGCTCCGAAGGCGTGCTCTCTCGGATCCGTCGCGGCAAGTTGCGCGCGGAGAAGCGCGGTGGCCGCTGGTGGGTGAAATGCACGGTTTGCACAGCATAGCCGTGCAGTGGCGAGGACAGTAAGACAGACGAAATGAACCAACCCGAGATAGGAAATCCAGCACATGAAAATCATCTGCGCGTTTAAGTTGCTCGTTTTTTTGAGCTCGATCGGAGGGCCGATGGAGAATCAAGAGAGCGATCGAGGTCGACGGCGCACGACCAACACACCATTCCAGATCGGGAGGCTCGATGTCGATGCGCCCACGCAATCACAAAACGGGTGGGCGCCCCGAGCACCGGTGTATCGGATGACCACCTTTGCGTGACCGGGATCACTCACTCAATACGGGCTCGTCAACAGAGCGATCCGAGTGAGAAAGCGGAAGAGCACGGACGCGTGGCAGAAGTCCAACTCCGATGCCGCTGCATGTATTGTGGCAAATGGAAAGCGGCGCACGCCCCCCATGTCAGTTTTGCACGTGAGCCACCGCACGCTACCGGGTTACGGCCTGGAGCACAGAAACGATAAATGCCTTGCTCGCAAATCGCACAGTTTGCGAGTTCCCCTGAACATATCTTGAACGTCCGTCTCACGCCCGCTGGGACTAGCAGCGGACATGTATCCCAGTCATTCGCCTGTTCAGGGTCGCCTCGCGCGTCGGTGTCAAACAGGGACAGGTCCGATTTCGCTGGGATGGTCGCCAGATTCTGGCTGGAGAAGGAGATCGCCAATGATGTCACCAAGACTGATGTCAGTTCTCGGGTCGATGGTAGCAGTCGAGCGCATGTTTTGGAAACTTCGAGAATTGATCGATGGCGATTGCGCGATCTCACCTGAAGTTCGAGAGACGCTTCATGTAATGTTAGACGCAAAGCTTCTTTCCGCAAAAGATAAGATTATGAGCGACGCGCGCGCTGCGATTGACGCAACTCCTGACTTGCCGCAGGCGGTCCGCGATCGAGCATATACGTCGCTCGACTTTGCAATGAAAATGTTCATCACCACCGAACCGCGCCGCCCTCAGGATCCTTCTTAACGAAGAAGGTATCTGCAGCGATCATCCCAAGATGCATTGATGCATGCCACGCTCCAGCGATCGCTTGCCCGGACACTTGGCTGTGCAGGGTTGATGTTAGCGGACGGGCTTCGATTGAGCTCCTGAGCAGCTATGAAGCTGATGGGAATGGAGCGACAGCACCTCGCTAGTTGATCAATCTAATCTGTCCTGCCGGCCCACAGGCTTGGGTGGGCACCTGCCGAAATGCTGCAGGCTGTTTTTCTCGAGCATCCCGAACCAGGCTTCTCTGGCCATCTTTAACGGTCCGCTGCGTGGAGCCAATGTGCGAGTCCCCCTCAGCTCTGTAAGTTGATCATCGAAAGGACCGGCCAGGTGTCGTCATTAGGCAGCGGCGTAGGCTCGACTCTGCTCGTGGGAAGCAACAGCTGGTCTCAGAAATCTGAACATCGCGATAAGTGGAGTTTCTGCCTGAATGCGGCGATAGTTGCCGCAGACAGGAGCGACGATGAGCAGACGATCCCGCCGAACCCATTCCCCGGCCTTCAAGGCGAAAGTAGCGCTGGCCGCCATCAAGGGCGATCGAACGCTGGCGCAGTTGGCCGAGCACTTTGATGTCCACCCCAATCAGATCACGGCGTGGAAGGCCCAACTGGAGGGCGGTGCCTCTGACGTTTTCGGGGCAGGTCCCGCGGCATCTGCCGGGCCGGCCATCGACGTGAAGTCGTTGCACGCCAAGATCGGAGAGCTGACGCTGGAGAACGATTTTTTAGAAGGAGCGCTCACCAAGGCGGGGTTGCTGAGCGCAAAGCGATGATCGACCGTGAGCACGATCTGTCGATCACTAGGCAAGCGGAAGCTCTGAACATCAGCCGTGGCAGCGTCTATTACCTGCCGCGTCCGGTGCCCTCCGCCGACCTCGCGATTATGCAACGGCTCGATCGGTTGCATCTGGAGTATCCCTTCGCCGGTTCGCGTATGTTGCGCGGCCTGCTGGCTGCCGAGGGGTGCAAGGTCGGCCGCCGGCATGTGAAGACGCTGATGCGGCGGATGGGGATAGAGGCGCTCTATCGCCGTCCGCGCACGACCAAGTCAGAGCCCGGTCACAAGATCTATCCGTATCTGCTGCGCGGCATGGAGATCACACGGCCGAACCAGGTCTGGGCGATGGACATCACGTATATCCCGATGGCGCGCGGCTTCGTGTATCTCGCTGTCGTGCTGGATTGGGCAACCCGCCGGGTTCTCTCGTGGCGGTTGTCGATCACGATGGAGGCGGCCTTCTGCGTCGAGACCCTGGAGGATGCTTTGGCGCGTCACGGCAAGCCCGAAATCTTCAACACGGATCAGGGCTCGCAGTTCACTGGCGCGGCCTTCACGGGCCTGCTCACCAACCAAGCCATCGCCATCAGCATGGACGGCAAAGGGGCTTGGCGGGACAATGTGTTCGTCGAACGGCTGTGGCGCAGCGTCAAATATGAAGAGGTCTATCTGCGAGCTTACGAAACGGTCGGCGAGGCGCGAGCTTCGATTGGCCGCTATCTCGACTTCTACAACGGCCGACGTCCACACTCGAGCCTTGACGGCAGCACACCGGATCAAGCCTACTTCAACCAGCCGCCAATCCGCATGGCGGCCTAACCCCGGCAGACGCTCCACTTATCGACGCGGAGATTTTGTTCAGACAACCGGGACCAGCTCTGCAGCGCCTGAGTTGATCCAGCTCAAGCATCATGATTCGCGTTTCCGAGATGGCTTCGATCCTGGCTAGGACCTTCACCGAATGCACGGTCGCATGCCTAGCCATTCTTCGGCATGCGCCTGATCAATTGAATCAAGAGGATCGGCTCACGCACTCAATATTGATGGATCCCTCTTGGCCTATCCACAGCATGGATACCTCGCATCAAAACAATAGATTCTACCAATATTCTCCAGATCCACATAGCTAACCGCCGGCTATCAAGGATGATTGAGGAAAAGGCGCGTCATGACGTATTCGCCATTTTAAATGCAATTGGCGGATGACGTGCAAGCGCCAACACGTGATCACCTCTTGCGCCCAGATCGAGGCCCGTCTTGGTCGCGTTATCGGACTAGGGCGCAGCGCAACGTGTTCTATTGCATCAGCGAGCCACTGGCGCGCGGGAGCTGCTTGGATGCATCAATCTGGCCCGAACATCAGCCATGAGGCAGCATGGGCAGCTCGCCCTCAGATCTCTGGCCAGCCTTAGCGAGAACTGCGCAGCCCAAGCCAATAGCGACAAGGGCGATCGAGCGTCGCTGGGTGCAGCGCTCCGGCAGGCTGATCCCGGATGGCCGCGCTTAACGCGCATCTGTCCGGTGGCGCGCGGTGAGCCCTTTGCGAGTTAACAAGGAACTGGAGTGTTTTCGATGCGGGCTCGTGGCCGCGGCACATGCGTGCGCCGTATGGGACTTGGACCAAGGAGGCCCTCGCCGCGTCGGCGAAGGCCGAATTGGCAGCCCTGCACTGGTCCAGTCGACCCGCAAGACTGGTCTCGTCCTGGCGGCGAGGCGATTGTCGCCGCGGTGCTGGCCTCGGTCCGGCCAGGGGCAATCGTGCTCCTGCACGACGGGTGCCCTCTCGACGAACTGAAACGCTGCCCTCACTCTGGTCGGCGCGACCAGACTGTGACGGCGCTCGCCCAGCTCATTCCAGCACTGCATGACCTTGGATTTGCAATCCGGTCGCTTCCTCAAACTCACTGAATAGATCAATTCCCATGAGCCTGCTTGCCACCATCAGCACCGCTGCTGTTGCCTCCTACGCGTTGCTCTCCAGCGTCCATAAGAGCGCGCAGGCGCTTTATGCGCTGCGAACCGACGCCTCACTGCCGCCGTACGACCTCGTCGACACCGGTGCTCTGCCCAGCGTGGATGTCATCGTGCCCTGCTTCAACGAGGATCCGCGCACGCTGGCGGCCTGCCTGAAATCTCTCGCAAGCCAGGATTACCCAGGGCGATTGCAGCTCTATGTGGTCGATGACGGCTCTGCAAATGTCGCTGCAGTGGCCCCGGTCCATGGGAGCTACGCGCATGACCCGAGGTTCACCGTCATTCTGCTGCCAAGCAACGTTGGAAAGCGCAAGGCGCAGATCGCAGCGATACGCCGGTCGTTCGGCGATCTCGTGCTCAATGTCGATTCCGACACGGAAATCGCCAGCGACGTGGTCAGCAAGCTCGTACGTAAGATGCAGGATGCAGCCGTCGGAGGGCCATGGGGCAATTGGTGGCCAGCAACCGGAACGACAGCTGGCTGACCCGATTGATCGACATGGAGTACTGGTTGGCTTGCAACGAAGAGCGTGCGGCGCAGACGCGCTTTGGCGCCGTCATGTGCTGCTGCGGCCCGTGTGCCATGTACCGTCGCTCCGCGCTGCTCTTGGTGCTCGACCAGTACGAGACGCAGTTCTTCCGGGGAAAGCCGAGCGACTTCGGTGAGGACCGCCATCTGACGATCCTCATGCTCAAGGCAGGGTTTCGAACCGAGTACGTTCCTGACGCCATCGCCGCCACGGTGGTCCCGGACAGGCTCTTGCCGTATCTGCGGCAACAGCTCCGCTGGGCGCGGAGCACCTACCGCGACACGCTGCTCGGTTTGCACCTGTTGCCCGGCCTGGACCGGTACCTTACGCTGGACGTGCTCGGACAGAACCTCAGGCCGCTGCTGCTCGCCATCTCATCGATTGCTGCCCTCGCTCAGCTCGCGCTCACCGGCACCGTGCCCTGGTGGACCGGTCTGACCATCGTCGCGATGACCATGATTCGGTGCAGCGTAGCGGGCCTTCGTGCCGGCGAGCTTCGATTTATCGGCCTCTCGCTGCGCACCCCGATCAACATCTTCCTCCTGCTCCCGATGAAAGTCTATGCGCTCTGTACCTTGAGCAACAGCGACTGGCTCTCGCGCAGACCAGCCGATTTGCTCGACGGAAATGGAACGCACGGCAAGCTTTTGTGCCCGGCCCCGACAACCGACAAGCCGAAGGAGATTGTTTGCACGTCGCGCATTGAGCACCTTGAGCACCGCATTGCTCTACAATTGGATGTCGTTGCTCAACTGATCTGCCAGGACAAATTCGCGCTCCGAGCGGTCAAGCTGCTCGACGAACTCACAAGCGAACTGGTCGCGGCGAAGCTGGACCTCGGCGCAATAGGCGAGGCGAGCGCCAGCGGACCCAGCAGGCGAACAGTCCCGGCGAAACAATACGGTGACCTCTTCTATCCAGAAGACCTCCGCATCCTAGCTGACATTTTCGATCAGGCAGTCGCAGCTTTACCGCCAGATCGCCGCACTATCGCCAATCGTACGCAAATCGCCAAACTTGTTCTAGCTCGGGGAACGACACGTGAAGCCAAGTCCGACCCGACCCATGGCGCCTGCGCTCTTGGCGATTTGCTCAATCAGACGTTCAACTCTTACTCGTCTAATCAAATCGAGGCTCCGCCTAGCACCTGGCGGAATTCTGCATAAGGCGAAGGTTAGATCGCTCGATCGGGTAATAAAAAGACATCGTCCTGGTTTTGAGAGCCGGCGGTCCTTTCGAGATCGCCCAGCGATGGGTATACAGGCAGCCTGCTTTTCCCTAACTGTTTCCTCTCGTCAGCAGGCGTGCCGCGGGACAGGTGGCAGGACCACTTCTTCGGCATCGTCAAGGCAAGAACCGTGTATTCAAGCCCTCGGTCTCAGAGCATGAGTACGGTACCCCCTTGCACTGCAATGCGACCGCCTGCCGGCCGCCGCGACGCGCAAATAGTCCAGGTCCTAACGGCAGTCCGAGTGCGTCGCGAGACGGCTGGTCTCGTCCACGTTTCAGCCGCGACCGAACGTCTTCTTCATTGCCCCCGCCGGGTGGGGCAATGCCGCCCAGAGAAGCGCAGCACTCTGACCAAGCCACAGGTATCAGCCATCACAAATGTCGTTTTCCTGCAACCATCACGGCGTGGGCCACTCCGTGGATCAGCATACCTTGCCTGGCTCCACGCACACTGCTGCTGCAGGCCATCTCAAGTGGCAAGGCGTAGCTTGCGGCACGGCTATCAGGAGGAAGTGCGTCCCATCCAGATTGTCGCGCTATAGTCGCCGGAGGGATTTGAATCGTACGTAGCGTCACGTTGTAGAAACCAGGCATCCGCCGCCTCGTGCCCGACCAACTAGTCAACGAGCGATGGCGGAAGTGTGTCAAAGCAATCCTGCGGTTTAGACATCGAGATGACGACACCGCTTCTTTTCTCACTATGCACTTCTTGGCGGCTTTGGATGAGGATCCGCTATGCGCAGCTGGCGTTCCTGCAACCGACGTGAGCACGCCCAGCTCTATAACGCTTACTTTCATTCCGGCAGTTCTGCTCCGCTGCCGCTCCGAGTTCCCGCACGCTGTGGTTCCTAATGCTGCATTCGGCCTTGCTCAAGCAAGGAAATTGCCGATATGCCACACGAGGACGAACGCTGACCGCCGTCAGTTCGTCGAGCACAGAACCGGACGGCGGCGTGGAGGGCACGCGCG
Organism: Bradyrhizobium sp. LM2.9; assembly: GCF_054056555.1. Classification (NCBI taxonomy): domain Bacteria; kingdom Pseudomonadati; phylum Pseudomonadota; class Alphaproteobacteria; order Hyphomicrobiales; family Nitrobacteraceae; genus Bradyrhizobium; species Bradyrhizobium sp. LM2.9. The sequence continues at coordinate 7,431,920 of NZ_JBSRYJ010000002.1, read as the reverse complement.
TGCTCGCGTGGATCCCAACAGCGCGGTGTAACGTGTGACTGATGGCCGGTTTGACCCGAGACACTGACGGTGAAGACTGCGAGCCGCCGCGGAGAAGATATGTCTGGGACGCGAGTTAGCGCTTGAACTGAATGCGACGGCAAGCACGATTGCGACAGCATCGACAAGGAGCACCTTTCACTCTCCTGCGGCATCTACACCGCTTCGATGCCCGTGGCGATCTGCACTGGGCGAGAAGAGAGATCCAGAGCCATCGCACGACTTCGAATTTCATCTCGCGCAGGATCAGCGCCACATTGACCGTGACAAATGCTTCCTGGCCGAGTTCGATTCGCTGAACTCGCCTACCTAAACTGAGAGGTTTCGAAGGTGAGGCTTCCCTCCTAGAACTCGATCCGCGATAGTCAGTACAGCGGATGCATCATGAAACCTGACGAGCGCCTCGCCGAGGTCCTTGAGAATAGCGCGTGTTTTGATAGTGAGGCATGGAAGGTGTGGGCACAGTGCCTCTCACCCACTGAGCGGCTGGCGTATATTCGCAAGCATCGCTCTCACTTCCGGTTCGCAGATTACGATGAAGTGACAGCTGTTGTACAAGGTCGGCGCTTCACCGGTTGCTCATCGCAGCTCCTTCAATGGCGTCACAGGATAAGAGCAAGTACGTTGCAAAGCGCTTTGCTCTTTTCGGTTGCGGTGTGGCTGGGCGTCATGTGGCTTGCGGTGCGCTTCATCCGCTGAGATCAGCAGCCCGCTTTTCGTCCACGCCTACCAATCTACGTTCGCACGCGAAGGAGCCTTGCGAGGCTAGTTGAAGATGATCCGCAACGCCGCAACCTGACGCAGGGTTCGGTTCAAGCATTCCTTTCGGCCCAAATGTTGCGATGCAGCTACAGCTATTCGCGCGGATGTTGTTAAGACGCGCGAGGGTCGGGGCACTCAAGACATGAGAGTAGAAATGAAGAACTTGTTGCTTGCGACTGTAAGCATTGTGGCGCTTGGCGCGGTGGCGCCTGCATTCGGCGCTGACTTGGCTGCGCAGCCCGTCCAGCCTCTCTATACCATTGCGCCGCAGCCTGTTGCGGCTACGATCTACGACTGGAGCGGCTACTACGTCGGTATGAACGGCGGCTTGGGCTCAAGCTCGAATTGCTGGGACTTCAATGGCGGCACGCCTGAGGGCTGCCATGATGCGACCGGCGGTACTGTGGGTGGCCAGATCGGCTATCGAAGGCAGATGGGTCAGATCGTGCTTGGTGTTGAAGGCCAGGGGAACTGGGCTGATTTGACTGGCTCGAATGACAGCGTCGCGTTTGCGGATATCAACCAGACCAAGATTGATGCGTTCGGCGTGGTAACGGGGCAGATCGGTTATGCCGTGGACAACGTATTATTTTACGCCAAAGGTGGTGCCGCAGTGACGAGCAATACCTATCAGATTAGCTCGACCCTCACGGGCGCGCAGCTTGGGAAGAGCGACCACATTCTTTGGGGTGGTGCATTGGGAGCTGGGATTGAGTACGGTTTCGCGCCGAGCTGGTCGGTCAGTCTCGAGTACGACCACCTATTCATGCAGCCCGGAGCGGTGCACTTCCCCGCGCCCGCAGGCGGAACCGATCGCGTCCGCCAGGATTTCGATCTTGTGACTGCACGGCTCAACTATAAGTTCGGCGGCCCGTTTCTTCTGAAATATTGATCTGCAGTACGAACGGCGGATCGAAAGCCCCGGCCCATGGCCGGGGCTTGTTTTTGCGAGGGCGGGCTTGCTGCATCAATCAATACCGTTATCCCAGGCGACTAGGTTGTCGCAATCCAAGCCCAAAAACCGCTCCCATATTGGTCGAGTGGCGGCATCCACAACCAACTACGCCTGCGAAGATCACTGTCATCGCACGCGCGTCATCGATGCGGCGATTGGTCTCCAGTCATGGCCAGTCCACGTCGGATTTAGGCAATCGTGCGAACCTCTCCGGCATCGAAAACCCGACCAACCCTCGGCGGGGTGCGCATCTATGTTCCCGAAGACGATCGAGATGACAGGCTTGTCAGCTATTCGCGGCAACAGCATCTTCTGCACCTTGGGCTGAACGTGTCCTCGCTGCTATTGTCATGTTGTCACGCTGGTCAGATCGCTCACTCGTGACTTCGGCATAGGTCGATACGGGCAGCCGCCCCGAAACGTCAGATAAGACCTTGGCGAATCGCCTTGGCAACGCAATGGGTACGGCTGTTCGTCTCTAGCTTTCGCATCGCGTTCTTCAGGTGAAAGTTCACCGTATTCTCGCTGACTCTCAGGATGACTCCGATTTCCCAGGATGATTTCCCCTCTTCCACCCAGCGGAGGCAATCCTTTTCTCGTTCGGATAGGGCTACTTGCATATGGCATCTGCCCTCCGATGACGGCGCGATTTCTGAAAATGCATGATGAAACTGCCAAGCCAATGTGTTGAGACGACTGAGGCGATACTCAGGGTCGACATCGTCGAACCTGGATGCAAAGGATGCGACAGATGGTCCAAGCAGTGGTACGGTTACGCCGTGCTTCAGACCGGCCTCTTTGGCCTCGTTCAACACACGCATTTCGCCGGGTTGCAATTGATATTTGTGAGCGAGTTGATCCCATAAGAAAGGGAGCCGACTGCATCGTCGTACGCCGAATCACAGGATCGATGGCATTGTATCGGCGTTCAGCATAGCGCTCGCACCACGCGGAAGGAACGTTCACTGTTACGGCGGCTGGCAGATACTCTGGCCGGCGGGTCGGCTCCGCGTCCGTCAACGCCCCGTAAGCGACTTGACTGAAGCCCTGTTCGCTCGAACAGCTCACAAGCAGATCGAACAACAGCTCGGGAGATCGACTCTGTTTTGCGCATTCGATGAGGCAAAATAGGTCCATTTGGCGCCTCCCGCCACCGACTTAGGCAAACCGGTGCTGCGTCTTTTGAGTGGATCGATTTGGGCAGGGGCCCTGCGCCACTTCAGCCTCTTCTTGCTTGCGAAGTGCTCGACCGAACGCGACAATCATACTTCTCGTCATGAGCTGTAATCGAGTTGGCTGAGATCGGATAGTTGCTCGATAGAGAACATTGTGCATGCGCTTCTTCGGGAGGAGGCGGACCTGAAGCGTTCAGCAAATGTCGTACCAGCTGAGGCGCTAGGAGCAGTGCCGCAAAAGCACGAGTGCTGGAGAACTGGGGACGCAACATTCACTGTTAGAATTCGGACATTCGTCGCAAGAGAGACAACCTTGTTGGTCGCTAGCTGAAGAATATATGTTGCATCAGCAAGTACGCGAACGATCGTTTACGCGTTGGTCAGCCTCCCGGGGGCCAGCCGAGCTAGCGTAGGCCCAGCGCCCGCGTCATAGGGCGCAGAGGCAATTAGACGCAGAAATGGCATGCATCCGCTGCGATACCCGTCTGCGATGGCGGTCGCGCCGTACCGAACGCAACCGTCGAGATCCCCGGTTGCGCGATCGCGTATTGCCAGCGCTCGTGTTCAAAAGCACCCGGACATGTTTGGGCGAGCGAATCATCCGAATACGGCAATGGCACCTGCGGCTTAAATGACATCTAACTGACCGCACATCATCGGCGTTCTGCTCACGCACCGCACAATGACAGACAGAAGCCGTGCGCATGGTCGTCCTGCACGGGGCTGGCGCTACACCTCGGAGATGCACGGCTATAAATCCGCTTTACAAATAGTAGATCGGTCCGTGAGCCAACATGCCCAGATATCGCGACTGTCTGCGCCTGGTGATCTCTGCTCGGGTCCCAGTTGCCGCGTTTCGGGCGGAGACGACATATCGCAGTCGGGCGTGATCTCGCGACGATAGTGGCTCGTTGTGCGGCAGGCATCGCGCCCCAAGCGTCGCTTTTATCGCTCTTCTCCGCGCCATCGATACTGCCCTTGAAATCACCCTTTTCTGCTCTCATCCTGGTAAGCAGCGTCGCTCACGCAGTGTTCGCAGGCGGCTCGCAGCACCTGATGCATGTCCGCAATGAGATCACTCGGCCCCTCCATGCCGGCGTGAATACGAATCAACGGTCCATCAAATGAAACCATTGCTTCCGTTCGTGGAGGATCATCGACAGGCAGCACAAGGCTTTCGTACCCACCCCACGACAATCCGATTCCAAAAAGGCGCAGTTTCTGGAAGAAAACCGAAAGCTGGGCCTTGGACATAGGCTTCAGAACGACGCCGAACAGGCCACTTGCACCCAAGAAATCCCGCTTCCAAATATTGTAGCCGGGATAGTTTGGGAGCGCAGGGTGTAGAACCTGGCCCACTGCCGGGTGGTCTTCCAGGCTTTGAGCCAGCTTCAGGGCCTCATGCGAACGGCTAGTGTGCGCAGTCCACGAAGAGCTAAATAGATGTCATCTGGCCCAGCAATCTCCCCGAAATGATGAGCGCTTGGCTGCAGGAGCGGCCACGCTTGCTTGTTAGCGGTAGCAATGCCCAGAAGGGCGTCGGAATGACCAACGATATACTTGGTCGCGGCATGGATCGAGATGTCGACGCCGTGGAGAAAGGGTTTGAAATAGAGCGGCGTCGCCCAAGGTATTGTCCATGAGCACGAGCGCACCCGAGTGATCTGCGATCGCGCACAGCGCGGGCAGATTCTGTACCTCAAACGTCATGGATCCCGGGGACTCCAGGTACACAGCTCGCGTTTTTGTCCCAATCTTCGCGAGTAGATCCGAAGGCTGTGTGGGATGGAAGTACTCCACCTTGACCTCAAATCTAGTTAAAACCTGGTTCGCGAACATTCTCACTGGTTCATAGGCGTTATCGCAGATCAAAACATGATCCCCGGCCTTCAGGATCCCGAGAAGCGCGTGGGAGCACGCAGAGAGCCCCGAAGGGAACAAGATCGAACGACCGACCGGCCCTTGAGCGAATACCAACTCACTCCGCGGGTCGGGCGGTCGCGACGCCGTTCCCCTCCGCGACGTCGAGCGCCGCAAGGACCTTCGGCTTGCGCAAGCGCACGTAGACCTGCGCCGCCAGAAGCATCACGCAAAGGAACAGAAAGAACGCGCTGATCGGCCGCTCGACGAAAATCATAGCGTCACCGCGCGAGACCAGCAGCGAACGGCGGAAGTTCTCTTCCAGGCGTGGCCCCGGGACGAAGCCGAGCAGAGATCGAGGCCGGGGGTGGAAATCGAGCAACAGCAGCAAATAGCCGATCAACCCGGCGACGACGGTCTCGCCGACTTGGAACATGTCGCTGTTGGTCGAGTAAACGCCGATCGCGACGAAGAACAGCGCGCTTGGATAGAGATATTTGTAGGGAATCATCAGGAGCTTCACCCACAGCCCGATCAGCGGGACGTTGAGCAAGACCAGCAGGACGTTGCCGATCCAGAAACGCGATCAGGCCCCAGAAGATGTCGAGGTGCTCTTTGATCAATTGGGGACCGGGTACGATGCCCTGGATCATCAGCGCACCCAGGATCAGGGCCATGACCGCGTCGCCAGGAATGCCGAGGCTCATAGTCGGGATGAAGTCGCCCTGTGCCGACGAATGCGTCGATGCTCCTGGACAGGCGACGCCTTCGATCATGCCGGCGCCGAACTTCTCTGGCGTTTTCGAAACCTTTTTCTCGGCCGCGTAGGAAATAAAGGAAGCGATCGTTGGTCCCGTTCCCGGAATGAGCGAGCAAAGGCTCGCGATGATGGTGCCGCGCAACATCGCAGGGATCGAGCGGCGGAGTTCGTCGCGCGATGGGCGCAGATCGCACAGGCCCACCTTCGAATAGCGCGTGTTCACCTCGGAGTATTGGTTCACGCTCTTCATGAACTCGGCGACACCAAATAGACCGAGAGCGAGTCCGACGAGTTCGATGCCGTCAAGGAGATTCGGGATGCCGAACGTGAAGCGCTCCGAGCCGGTCTCGACATCCGTTGCCACGATTCCTAGAAACAGCCCGAGCAACGTCATGGCGATGCCTTTGGAGAGGCGAGCCTTTCGCCAGCGTCGAACCGGCGAGCAGGCCCAGAAGCATCAGCGAGCATATTTCAGTCGGACCGAACTCCAGCGCGACCTTCACCAGCACCGGAGCCAGAAAGATCATTTCCAGGATGCCCCAGGAAGCGCCGACGAACGACGATAGGACCGTGATGCCGAGCGCCGCGCCGCCGCGGCCCTGCTTCGTTAGCGGAACCCGTCGAGGCACGTCACCGCGTGCGGCGGATGGCACGGTAAGTTGAGCAGGATTGAACAAATCGCGCTGCCTTATTGCGATCCATAGAACACTCCTGACAACATCAGGATGGCGCCGACCGGCTTGATGCCGAACGTCAGCGGCAGCAGCACCGAGATCGTGGCGAGCGGCCCCATTCCCGGCAGGACGCCCCACCATGTTACCGACGGGGACGCCGACGAAACACCACATGAAATCCTGCGGCTCGAAAGCGACGCCGAAGCCGTACCAGAGATCGGAAAGCGCGCTCGCGAACATCTAGAACCCCCAACGGTACAGCGGGAAAGCAACGTTCAGCACGTAGGAAAGAGGAGACAGCCGGCGACCGTGACGACCGCGGCCAGGACGGCCGAGCCTTTCAGGGTGGCGGTTCTGTCGCCGAGCGCCGAGACGAAGACGCACATGAAGCTCGCCGCGTCATGCCGAAATAGACGCGAAGATGATGAACATCACGGTAGGGACGAAAGTCTCGTACGTTCGAACCCGTCATTCCGTCAGTTTTGCGCGTCGGAATCCTCTCAGAGAGGTTCACGCTCGAGCCAAAATCCCGGCCCTGGCAACCACACCTTCTCTGCGTCGTCAGAACTCGGATCCCCTACGTGCAGCGCGCGAATCGGAACTGCCACGGAGCGCTGAACTTGAGCCCTGCACCCCTCGCGCGAACTCCTCGATTGCCTTGGGCTGTCGATGTCACATATTCGCTGACGTTGTTGAGGGCGCTTGATCGAGGCAGGACGGGGACGACTTCGGGATGCCGTAGAGGCTGCCGATCTCCGCGCCAATTTAATCGGTCGCCTGCTTGGCAAAGCTCTTTACTTTCGATGCAACCGCTGAAAATTCACGACCGGCTTGCCTGGCGGGCCGACTCGATGGTCGCATTAAGCCACGAGGTTGAATGCGCCGTGATGTTGCAGTAGGAAGACACGCCGCTTACAGCCAAAACTCAGGATCAGGACAGGTCCGCCAGCAGGCGTTAAACCTGCATAACCATCAGCTCAGCCGCCTCGGCGTTGCGCTGCGCTTCTATGACATCGACGTGACCGGTCCACCGCTGCTGTTCATTGTAAGCAGGTTTTGACGGGCAAAGGAATTTAGAGTCCGTTTGAAGCTGACTTGTCGCGTGCATCCTGAATAGAATGCGATAGATCCCGCGATAGCTCGATGATGGGTCCAGTGTGGAGCACCATCAAAGTCGCGCATAATGGCCCGGATGCAGCAATTGGCTGCTTCCAGCACCGCCAATGCACGACTTTCTGCAGGGATGCGAATGCGACTAAAATCGAATTGCGCGAGGGTGCCCCCCAATCCGCGAAGGTTTCCAGCGGCGGTATTGTGACTGCCAACCTGTTTTGAGGAAAGCAAGTAGGGTCATTGCAACGGTCTCTGCTGCTACGCATTCGTGTCCTCCGCCCTGCGGGCGTTCATGGAATGCGCCGGATCGGGAGCGAACCAAACAGCCACGCCCGAGCAACCGGTAGTGGCGCTCAAGCAGCTTCAAAAGACGACCTCGCTGCCTTGACTGATGCCACGATGAAGCGGTGCACTTCCGCAACGCGCCGCGTTTCGTGCGTATCGGGATGTGACGTCAGCCAGTAATTCCGCACGAAACGGATGTCGGGAAGCAAACGCCGCAATTCGGGATAGCGCTGGGCCACGTAGTCATGAAGGATTCCGACGCCGTGTCCACCGCGAACAGCCTCCATCTGCGCAACGACGCTGCCGCATTCATAGCGTCGCGACATGAGCCGGCCGAGCACCGAGGCATAGTCCAATGCCCTGCTGTAGACGAAATCCTCCACCTGGGTGACGAACAGGCGGCCGGCAAGATCGGCCTGCGTCTTGATGGAACCCTCGCGCGCCAAATAAGCATCAGCAGCATAGACACTGAGCGTGTAGTCGGTGAGCTTGGACAGGATCAGCTTGCCCTGCTTGGGCCGGTCCAGCGTGATCGCAACGTCAGCCTCGCGCTTTGACAATGAGAACGTGCGCGGAAGCGGCACGAGTTGAATGACAAGGCCCGGGTGCTTCGCTGCCAGTGCGCCCAGCCGATCGGCTAGGAAGTAGTTGCCAAGCCCGTCCGGCGCCCCTACGCGTACTGTTCCGGTGAGGGCCTCGGCGGCGCCTCCAATGCTCGATCCCACTTTGAGGAATTCGCTCTCTGCGCGCTCGGCCGCGGCGACAAGCGCCTCGCCCGCCGCCGTCAGCGTGCAGCCTGAAGTGTGTCGTTCGAGCAGTTTGGCGTTCAAGCCACTCTCCAGCGCCGTCAGTTGCCGGGCGACCGTTGGAGCCGTAGGTTTTCGAGGCCTTCAGAATCTGGCCGGCACGCGCCCCCTCTAGGAATATCCGAACGCGCTCCCAATCCATTGACTACACTTTCTGCACAACGGAGCCGCGAATTCGGCCGTTGATGCCGCTTTTTTATGCGCTGCATATCTGGCTCGATCAACCATCATCTTAGGGAGAGCAGCCAATGCCTGTGACTATTCTGAACTTCATCAATGGCGAGTTGGTGCCGAGCCGGGGCCCTCGCACCGCGCCGGTTTACAATCCCGCGACCGGCGAGCAATCGTCAACGCTCGCACTTGCTACGATGGAAGACGTGCGATCGGCCACAGAGGCGGCCCGCAAGGCCTTCCCGGCCTGGGAGAACACACCGCCACTGCGGCGTGCTCGTATTCTCAATCGTTTCCTGCGGATCATGGAGGACAGGATCGATGAACTTGCCCAAGTAATCACCGCCGAACACGGCAAGGTGCTCTCGGACGCGAAGGGCGAGATCCAACGCGGCACAGGTGGTGGAGTTCGCGACGGGCGCGCCGCAACTGCTCAAGGGAGAGATCAGCGAGAATGTCGGCACCCGTGTCGACTGCCACTCGCTGCGTCAACCGCTCGGGGTGGTCGCTGGTATCACGCCATTCAATTTCCCGGCGATGGTCCCGATGTGGATGTTCCCGGTTGCGCTGGCCTGCGGCAATACGTTTATCCTCAAGCCGTCAAAGCGCGATCCCTCGGCCTCGCTCATGCTTGCGCAGTGGCTGAAGGAGGCCGGACTGCCCGACGGCGTGTTCAACGTCGTGCATGGCGACAAGGAAGCGGTGGATGCCATTCTAACCGATCCGGACATCGTCGCGGTCAGCTTCGTCGGCTCGACGCCGATCGCGCGATACATCTATGAGACGGCGACCAGCCACGGCAAGCGCTGCCAGGCGCTGGGCGGCGCCAAGAACCACATGATCGTGATGCCTGACGCCGACATGGACCAGGCGGTCGACGCTCTCATGGGCGCGGCCTATGGCTCCGCCGGCGAGCGCTGCATGGCAATCTCCGTAGCCGGTCCGATCGGAGACGCTACCGCCGACCGTCTGATCGAAAAGCTGGCGCCCAAGATCCGCGCGCTTAACATTGGTCCCGGCACCGACCCCGATGCCGAGATGGGCCCGCTGGTGACGAAGCAACACCTCGACAAAGTCCGAGGCTATATTGACGCCGGCGTTGACGAAGGCGCGAAGTTGATCGTGGACGGGCGCGATTTCCATCGCCAGGGCTCCGAGAAGGGCTACTTCATCGGCGGCAGCCTGTTTGATCGCGTGACCACGGACATGAAGATCTATCGCGAAGAGATCTTCGGACCGGTGCTCGTGGTGGCTCGGGCCAAGTCCTATGACGATGCGGCCGACATGATCAACCAGCACGAGTTCGGCAACGGCACCGCAATCTTCACCAGGGACGGCGATGCAGCGCGCGAGTTCGCGCATCAGATCCAGGTCGGCATGGTGGGCATCAATGTACCGATCCCGGTGCCGATGGCATTCCATTCGTTCGGTGGATGGAAAGCCTCTCTGTTCGGGGACCATCACATGCATGGCCCCGAGGGCGTTCGTTTCTACACCAAGCTGAAAACGATCACGACCCGTTGGCCGACCGGCATCCGGGCAGGCGCCGAGTTCGTGATGCCGACAATGTCCTGATCTTCCCAAATGGAAGGCCGTGGCAGCTCCACGGCCTTCTCACCCTCCAATTGGCGCAGGCCTCAACTGGTGAACTCCGGCACATCGGCGCCAGAGAGGTCGATTCGGCCGATCAATCTGTGAATATCGCTTAACACCCAGAGATCTTTCACCTTCGGTCCCTCGAAAGTGAATACGGGCGCTCCGTACCACCAAAGATCGCACCAGCAGGATGGACGCCAAACAGGAGCTTGCGGTGCAGGCGATGGAAACGAAACTTCCGTCACGTGATTGGCTTCCTCGACCATGCCGAGGATATTCGACCACAGCCCGCACCCTCCGGCCAGCTGTGACATAAAGCCGCCAGGCGCTCGGCACCCTTGAAGCCACGGATCGATGGATCATTCCAGAGCAACTCGGTCGTCCCCCGAAGCACTACCACATCGCCAATAACAAAGTCGACAAAAAGCAGTCCCGCCTTGGGATTTGGCACAAGATTGCCGCGTGTTGAAAAAGGAATTACCCGCAAAGCCTGGAACGGTGATCTGGTCGCCCGCCACGTCAATGAAGCCCGCCTTGCCGCCGCGGTGAGAGATACCGCAATCGAACGATGATCCGTCATCTGAAGGCGCACATGACGCGACGAAGAACGTCGCTGATTGGCGGATCAGCTCTCGCGCCGCATCGTCCAAGACCTCGAACGCCTCCACCTCGCGGGACCGATTTTCTCCAATGGAGCGGATCGTGCCGAGTCGATATGGCGCGAAGTCAGCGATCATAGGAGGAGAAGTTCGGACCCAATTGACAGGCCCAGTTGCTTCTCTCTCTATGACCGCCCGAGTTGGGTATCAGGAACGCGAAAGACGCCCTTGATCGTGTCCGGATTGCAAACGCAGATCTGAACGTGAGTTTTCTGGAAGAACCCCGAGGTCGGATAGATGCGGTTACCCTCGATGAATATACCTCGCACTGTGTCAACGGGAGCTTCTCCGGCGTCCCGTCGAATTCGATGGAACATCTCGATCACAGTCTGACGCTCTGAAGGCGCGGCAGCCTCACATCCGGTGATGTTCACGAAGTCAACCGCCCCCGGTAATTACGACCAGTTCAACGTCTTCAATAAATGTCAACTCGTCTGGTTGCACGGACGCGTTGAGCAATATTCCGGACAAGAACGCCGCCCGCGAATTCGGCGTTCCCGATACCAACCTCGTATCACTGCTCAGGCCAGTGCTCGCTGGCGCGCCGATTATTCTCATCGACTATCGCGGAGCCGAGCCATCAATCATGGAAGGTATCTTTGCACAGAACAAGGGCGGCTCGCTTTTTTCCTCTCGGCATATAAGGGTGCATACGGGATGGCGAAAAGCTGCATCCTTATGCCGAATCGCTCGCACGGAGGCTCGGCACAAATTTCCGCCTGTTGAGGATAGATGGCTTCGACGAACTATTTGCCGACCTCGGCAAAGAACTGGTAGGGCGACCGCTACACAGCCGATAGCGATGCGTCTGCGCAAGCTTCACGGGTGCAGGCGTTTGACGAACGCGTGGTCGCAAGCGCTTCGCTTGACGATCTCGATCTGGATCTGACGCTATCCGTCCTGCGCGATTACTGCGAAACACTCGGGCGCGCGCCGGTTAGCGCGACACCCTGCGCGCGCTTATGAGTGAGCAAGGTCTTTCGGTAAGCGGACCCGACAATGAGCAGGTGACGGCCGGTGCGCTCATCCTGTTCGGCAAGCGGCCGAAGCATTTTTTCTCGCACGCCGTCGTGTCAGTGACAGAGGCAGGCAAGAAACGCGCAATCTACGAGGCAGTCTGATCAGCTAGTACCGGCAGCCTCTGGAAAAGATCGAAAATCCCGAGGTCAATCCGCTCTTGAAGGTGAAAAAGCGCTGCCAATGTGACGAGCGGAAGGCTGGACGTGGGATATCGCTCTTTGGGTGGAGAAGTGGAGGCGTCATGCCCCCACGATGTGCCGCCCTTCCGATTTTCTCCATCACCAACTTTCGGCGAGGGCGCCGGCCCGCTGGATCGCGGCCGTCCAAAGAGTGCGTTGGCACGAGGCCCGGATCCGTCAATTGCCCTGCGAACGCTCGTCAGCTGCAAGATCACTCGACGACCACGGGTAGAATTCTCCTTCTGTTGATACGCGCCTTCTGCGCATACCATAGTTTCCGGCATGGCTCGCCAACCAGCTGCTCAGCAAGGAATCACAAGTGATTCCTTCAACTAACGATTTCGCCAATCAGCGCGGCTGATCGACGTTATGGGAAATTGAAAGAGACCGCACAGACCATCGTCGCGCTGGCAATGCTTGATCACCTTCTTTCCTATACAAGTCCGCGCGACCCAAGCTTTTCCCATAAGGAATCAACGGTGTACTGAGGCAGTCGGAGCCCGAAGACATTGGCCAAGACCTGCTGCAGTTCGATCTTCGTTTCGAGTGTTTGTGTTTCCTTAAATTGGCTGCGAGTCAATCTGAGCTTCTTGTTAAGCAAGGTTGCACGCCCCTCGGATGTCAGCACACTCATCATGAGGACGGATGGAAAAGGCATACCGTCCCAACGTGCGCAGATGAAGTTGGCGCCCTCGAAATCTGGTGGCAGGGCGACGGCTCGGTCGATATCGAAAAGGGCGAACCATTCATCTTCGTTCTTGCGTTCAAGCACGAGCTCTCCACTGGCCGGGTCCGCCCGCAGACGAAACACGTCATGGCCAACTATTTGCTGCTCCTCCGCATCGATTCGTAACGGTGCAATCGGTGCCGGGACCGGGGAAGCCGGCATCGGCAAGCCAGTCGGAGCCCTCTATGGTCCACGATCAATGCATGATGTGTGTGCGTGGGCCACCTTCCGGAGCCCCCATGCGCACCCTGCAAAGAATGGGCCGGACCGTGAAATCGAGTGCTTCGAGCGCCAAGCCAAACAACTTGTTCAATTCGAAGCAATAGCCGCCTCGCCGGGCATCGATCAGTTTGGCCCAGATCAATTTTCAGTCAGATCGGGGATATCGCCCAGCAGAACATCAATGTTCTCATAGGGGATCGCACGCATTTGAGCCTGCTGGAGCGCAAGAAGGCCATCAACCGTTGTCGGGACTTGAGCAAGGGCGATCCGATCGAGATAGGTCGCAATTTTAAATGCCATGGCACGTCCTTGATACCTGGATTCGTTTGATTAAGGGCCGGAAGCGCGATGACTTCGCAGTGAACGTGTAGCGGCGTAAAGGTGGCCATCTCTCCTATAGAAATGAAACAGCCCGAGCACTCCGGCGACAGCCTCAGTGCCGGTATCGAGCCAACGCGCCATTTGTGCACGGCCGGAACAGCCCGTAATACTTCCGATCCGCGGCGGTTTGCAACGGCGATCTTCCAAACTTGCGACTCATTTCGTCTCGCCTCGCCGCGAACGCACCGCGTTTCAGATCCACGGTCGCCGGCGATCCGCCATCGCTGAGTAGAGAACGGCGACAGCTACCAGCTGAGGAATCGCTCTCAGCTACACTAGCAGTTTCCGCCGCGTTCAACATGACATCGCCCTTGATCAATCGTAGTTACGAAATTGCAGTTCTTGCGCTACTAACGAGCGGCTGTCGCTCTTTTGGGTTGCTCAGCCGGCCCCGCGATAAGGCGCCACGCCTGTATCGGGCAAGCAGGCGCCCTCCTATGGCGTGCCGCTCTGCCAGAACACGTCGATCGGGATGCCGCCACGCCGATACCAATAGCGGCCGACGCGCAGCCACACTGGTTTGATCGCCCCGACAATGCGTCGGCCGATCGGCACCGTGCATTCCTCATGCAAACCGCCGTGGTTGCGGAACGAAGTCCTGAACAGCTTCGGCGGGCGCGCCATGATCCAGTTGGCCACACGCACAACTTTGCTGATACCGATCACCGACTTACCAGGCAGCACGCCGACCCACATGCGGCCAATTACGGGAACAAAGTGGTGCGAGCACGTCGATCTCACAGTGATGGGGCCAAGCGCGTAGATCTCTTCCAGGCAGCCCGCGTTTGGCAAGTCCGTAGCCTCAGGCGCAGCTTCAAAGCGCCCGGCAAACACCTCGCGCACGTACATCGGCGGTCGCAGTCGTGTTGTGGTCGCGGCTGGTGTCGACAACCAGGCCCTCAAGCAAACCTGCAAGTGCTGCTCGACTTCTGCTTGTATTATCTCCACCTCACCAGGCCGGAAGTATTCTGCGACATTGGCATCTGCTCCAAAGGACACGCCTGCGTCGAGCAGGCGTTTCCGAATTACTTGCCTTGAGCTCATCAAATATTCTAGCCGGGCGCTTTGCCTCGCTCTTGCGCGAACAAGTTGATCTGCGGGCGCTTCTGCATTTCGGTAGTCCACATGATGACCTCTGGCCGTCGGAACGGCCGCTTGTCGCCACCTGATCTGCGATTACCTGCCGCGCTGGCCTTGAGATCCTGGATGATTTCGAGATTTCCACCGTGTCGGCAACATGGCCGGTCGCGCGATGCCATCCATTGTCCTGCGTAGCGCCGCCAACGTTCGAACAATGACGGAGTTGCTTGATAGAATAGATAGCTTTCATCTGAACTCTTGAGTGGTGACGGCGAGAGACCGCTATTCTTGAAACGCGTCCTTCACCGTCGCTGCAATCAACATGCCGAAAACCGCTATGCTAGTCTTGCTGGAAGACAACAACACCATGTGCCTTGCGAGCGCGCGCGGAAACATTTTACGCCCTGATGTCAGGGGCCGGACATGAACGCCTTCAAGACGACACGGCTGAAAACAAACATAAGGGCGTCAAAACATGATGCGGTCGTTTTGCCGGCCTCGCTCGCGTCTGCGCCATGTGCCTGAAACTACATTCTGTTAGCCCAATCGTGCGAGCTTCGTTCACAAACGCCTCCTCATTTATGAGACGCCTCAACAGCCTTCACTTTGCACATCGATGCCGTCACGGAGCGTCTACCCCTTCAAAGCCGCAACAACGGCGGACTGCAAATGCTGGACTCCCTCGCCAGACCCATTCTAACTTAACGCTCCAAAGAATGCCCGGGACTAAGCCGTAGTTGCCGTATACAACGTGCGCGCTAGCAGCAAGTGGCTTCGTCACATGGCAGGTCGAGCTTGCTCAATGCCTTGGCGAACGATTGCCCATAGGAGCGACTTTTGTTTTCACAGCAGTTTTCAGACGCAAACTGGCTTCGATACAATCATCGTCCCATAATCATCGTCCCATCAAGATGCTCACGCAACATGGACGTCAAAGATAAGATTGAGGCGGATCGCCACAATGGCGGCTTGGATCCGGCTGGTCGCGCCCAGCTTTCGCATCGCGTTCTTAAGATGAAAGTTCACCGTATTGTCGCTGATTTGTAATATCCTCCCGATTTCCCATGACGATTTGCCCTCTGCCACCCACCGTAGACAATCTAGTTCCCGCTGCGATAGCGCAACTCTCATATTGCAGTTATCTTCGGCCGGACGTGTGATCTCCACACAAGCGGTATGAAAGTGCCAGGCTAGTGCGTTGAGATGGCCTTTGGAGTGTTGAGGATCGGCATCGTCGAACCGAGATGCAAACGATATGACGGATAATCGACCCAATGGCCCAAACAACGGTACACTCATGCCGTGCTTGAGACCGGCCTCTCTGGCCTCATCAAGTACGCGCCGTTCGTCGGGCTGTAGTTGATATTGCTCGGCGAGTTGATCCCACAGAAAGGGCCGCGAAAGCGTCGGTGTCCGCCGGACCACCGGATCGATTTTGTGGTACTTTCGCTTAAAATATCGCTCACACCATTCGGGCGGCCACTTTACGGCCACCGCGGGCGGCGGATACTCCGGTAGACGAAGTGGCTCCGCGAAATTGAGCGCTCCGTAAGAGACTTCGCTGAAGCCTTCGTCGCTCGCACAGCTCACAAGACGCTCGAAAAGCGATCTGAGGCATTGTGTTCGCGTCGCGCATTCGGTGAAGCTGAAAAGATCCATTTTTGGCGCCTCAGCAGGCTGGCCCAAAAAGGTCGGTATTGCGCCGCTCCATTGAGCTTGTTTTGAGCGGAGGCAAGTTTCAATCCCTCGCCGAGCCGCTCCGTGATCCCGAGCTCAAGGAGCCCGGTGTCACCGCCGATGTTCGGCTTGCCGGCGAGCATGAAAATTCTGCTTGGTGCAGAGGGCACTTTGCATACGCATCTCCGGAAGAACGAGAACCTGGGGATGAGAACAGCAAGTGTTGTACCAGTTGCACCGCTCCAAAAAATCGGATTTAACGACAATGACTTGAGAGAATTGGGATAGATGCCGCGGGCGCGTGCGTTGAAGAATTCGCGACATCAGGAGGAAAGCCGACAGCGCCATTTGGCTTAGTTGTTCGTGACGATTGCCTGACTGGCTTTTTCTCTTGACGTGTGATCGGTGCCCCCTTGTGCAAGGCACCGCTGAATCGCTCATTATTGCCTGTCGCTTGCCAAGAACCTTTGAAACAAGCGGAAAAGTTCAAGGGCAGCGGATGCAGGCTATCTGAGTGGTCTGTGAGCCGAATCCCTCTGACCGACCAACACATGCATTCTGAGGCACCGACAGGGGATGAGGCGCAGACGCTCGTTGGTCCACTTTGCGCGCCGACGCTTCAATCCGTCACTGCGGCTTTTAGCGGCTTAGCAACGTTTCTCAGGACAGCGGCGCGGCTGTTGACAAACATCTGCTTCGTGTAATTCCCGCCGAAGTAATCCAGTACGAAGGTGCCGATATAATCCGGATCGCCCACGCTGAGGATTATGCTGTCGAGAATCTCGCCGATTTCGGGAATGCGCTCGCAGTAACGGGCACGGAGAACATTAACAGCGTTCATCGAGTGAACTGCCCTCGTCGGCAACCACCTCTCTCTGGCAACGAAGGAAGCTGCTGCCAAGTCCGGCATAGAACTCTCTATCCGCAGCATAGGCGCGGCAAGTACACATCTCATCAAATGCGATCATAACGATCAGAGAGAATTTGTCCTTCAAGTATTCATTCATTGCAGAAAAACTATGCGATCGAGCCTCCAATCTGTCTCGAAGATCTTTGCGGATTCACCAGCGACAAGCTCCATGATCCGGATGAAACCATCGGTGTGACGCTCTTCATCCGCGGCCCAGGCACTAAAGAACGCGTCAGCTTCGTCGGTGGCGGTCAGATTTCGGTTGAACAATTCTTGTTTTAAGTGCCTCGCGTCGTATTCAGTATACAACTCTGGCCACAACTTGTCCCGACGTGCGCGCACAGTCGATGGTCCGGCCGTGAACATCGCCGGCGTCAACTCATCGAAAAGTCTTTTGGATTCCAGTTACGTCGAATCGGCGCAATCATCCGACTGTCCGTCTCCGCGAGCGGCCTAGCAGACGGACGCCCGCAAAGCATACTGCCCCACAGCACGTATGCTGTCGCCCCGTTGTTTTGGTGGGCAATTTCGGAGACGCAACTCTTCAAACGGTTTGAAACTCGTGATCATCAACAGAAGCTCATGGGAGGCCGTCAACGGTTTTGGAGTTCGCGTGTAGTGTAGGCTGCGGTATCCCATTGCTTTCTTTGCAAACCGCTCCCTTTGATTGCGCGGCAGGCGAACTGGGGGATCTACGATTTGGCTCAATACACATCCGGATGAGATCGGCTGGACGTCCATGTGGAGGGACTATCGAGTGAGTACCTTGAAAGAGGCGCGCTTAGCTCGCGGATACGGCTGATGCCTGAAGTGACTTACTATTGCTTTGTCCTTCGCCCTTCTGGCGAATGCATCGCGCCCGGAAGGCGAGGGAATGTTTCAGCGCCAAGCGACCTCAGGCACGCCGCAGCTCTCTCGCGCAAGCTGGGTCTGTCTGCACCCTCGCCTTCTCGAGGATGACCAATCCATCGAGCGTCGAGTTCGGGAACGCCAAGGTGATCCAGAAGTTCGGGAATATGGAAGGACCCTCCTCTCGGTTGGGTGTTGTAGCCGCCAACTTCCCGGCCGCCCTGTGTATTAGGACGCATGCTCGAAGTCTGCCAGACAGACACCTTCGGGAATTGGCTCCGGGCGCTGAAAGATGCGGATGCCATTGCTCAATCGCCGCTCGCATTCGCCTTCTCGAACTCGGCAATCTTGGACGATGTGAGACCGGTTGAAGGCACTTCCGAATTGCGGTTCGACGACGGCCACGGTATTGACTTTAATTCCTTCAGCAGGGCAACACCGGGTCGTGTTCCCAGTGATGGTGTAGCTCGGTAGAGCAAGGCCGCCCCGACGCGCGCCTTCAAATAGCGCCGTAGCGGGCGGGCGGCTTTGCGGTGGTCACCGGCAGTTCTCCGGTAGGATCGGGTTGCGACACGCCAACGCAACGGAGGAACCATCGATGACCGACGACATGATGTACCTGCGCACACTCGTAGAGAAGACCCCTGATGCCGATCTCTTGCGCGAGATGATCGGCTTTGCCGCCCAGCGTCTGATGGAGCTTGGAGTCGAAGCCCAGACCGGGGCGAGCTACGGCGAGAAGAGCCCCGAGCGCCAGGCCCAGCGCAAAGGTTACCGGGAGCGGATCTGGGGGACCCGCGCCGGCGCGGTCGAACTGCCCATTCCAAAGCTGCGCAAAGGTTCCTACTTCCCGGGCTTCCTGGAGCCGCGCCGCATGACCGAGAAGGCGCTCACCGCCGTGGTGCAGGAAGCTTATGTGCAGGGCGTCTCGACCCGTTCGGTGGACGATCTGGTGCAGGTGATGGGCATGACCGGCATCTCCAAGAGCCAGGTCAGCCGGCTGTGTGGCGAGATCGACGACAAGGTGAAGGCCTTCCTCGCCCGCCCAATCGACCGCCGAAACTCCGGCTCAAGTAAACCGCGCCGTGCTTCCATGCCCGAAGCGACTCCATAATACCCTCAGCGCGAACATCATTCCGTTTCTCGAATTAAAGCTGGCTGAAGAGCTCGCTTCAAGTTCGGGGAACTGAGCCACCACTTTTCTCAGTATGCCACCGAGGCGTCTCCCGCTCCTAGAAAGCGGCGGTCGCCATGGTATGCCGCCGCTACGGGGATCAGAATTTGGCGCACTGCACCCTCCCCAAACCTTAAAGGCGCGCGCGTCCACAATGAATTCGCGCCCTGACTTGCTTGAGCCCGCACTCTCTAGAATGCCATCGACTTCAGAAGCCTTCGCGCAGATCGCGCAGTCTCAAAACCGCGTGGACAAATGCAAGATCGATGATGCCGTTGGTCGGCGCCTCGACCAGAGCACAACGGTGCTTTCAATTTGTACCGTCACTCAAATGATCGGCGAAGCTTAGCGGTGATTCTCGAGCACTCCGAAATGGAACAGGTTTGCGGGCCCGATCAACTACCAACCCTCGTAATTGATCTAGATGACGGAAGCATGTCACCTATCGATTGATGAAATCGGCCGGTCTAGACGTCACGCCTCATCACAAGGAATTGGAATGCAAGACCGATTACCATCTGTTCTCGCAAACGGCCCTGATCAACCCGCCGGTTCCTCACGTGCTGAAATCCTGCGCGCCGAAATCTGCTCCCGCAGAGAGCTATCGTTCCTCATGGAAGTGCATGATGGTCTCTCCGCCGCGATCGCTGAGCGCGCAGGGTTCAAAGGCCTCTGGGCATCTGGCCTGTCTATTGCCTGCTCCCTGGGCTACCGCGATGCCAACGAAGCGTCGTGGAGCCAACTCGTAGACGTAGTCGAGCGGATCGTGGAATCGAGCGGACTTCCTGTGCTCGTTGACGGAGATGGCGGCTTCGGGACTTTCAACAATGCGCGCCTCGTGGCACGAAGGCTCCGTCAGCGCGGAGCAGCCGGCGTCGCGCTCGAGGACAGCTGTTTTCCGAAGATGAACTCGTTTGTTGGGGGATCGGCACCCCCTCGCCGACATCGACGAATTCTCTGGCCGCCTCCGCGCAGTGAAGGATACCGTGGCGGACGACTTGATCTTGGTGGCAAGGATCGAGGCGTTGATCGCTGGGCATGAGATGGACGAAGCACTTTCGCGCGCTCACGCCTACGCCGACGCGGGAGCCGATGCGATCCTTATTCATTCGCGAAAGAGCACCGCGGACGAAATCCTATCGTTCGCGCGCGCTTGGCAGAACAAATTGCCGGTCGTGATCGTTCCGACGAAATACTATCGAACACCGATCTCTGCATACCGCAAAGCCAACATCTCTACGGTGATCTGGGCCAACCACTCCATGCGAGCGGCAACGGCGGCAATGCGGCAAGTCTGCGGTCGCATCATCGCTGAGGAAAGCACCGCGAGCATTGAGCCGCATATTGCTACTCTCGAGGAAGTCTTCGAACTGTTCAAGTATGACGAACTCGCCCGTGCGGAAACGCGATATTTGCGGCCCGACGCTGAACTGCGCAAATAGGGTTTCGTCGACACAGGAGCGCATATTCGTTGTCGAAGACCTACTGTTCTTGACTTCCTCCGGGTTCGACTGCAATCTGAAATGCCTAACCATTGCACTGAGAATAGATGGCGTAGCACGCCTCACTCAACCGAAATGCGCACTTTGCCATCTCGGCAGCTCGAGGCACCGGATCCAGCGCCCCCCTTCTGTCTGGAGAAAGGACCGACGAGGACCATTTGTCTGTCTTCACGCTTGGGCTCCATTTTCAGATGGCTTCGGCAGACCTGATGTCGCTTCAGCATGCCTACGCTGGCAAGACGTCCGTCGGTGTTTCACCTTAGAGGCGCGACGAAAACGGAACTAAACGGTGACCGATGCTCCCAAGAACGCCGTCATTCTCGCCGCTGGCTGCGGCTCTCGCCTGCGTCCTCTGACAGATCTGCGGCCGAAGTCGCTGGTCGAGGTCAACGGCACTTCGATTCTTCACAACGCTCTGCGCAATCTGAAAGCTGTCGGCGTGGAAGAGGTGACGATCGTCGTGGGTTACCGCAAAGACGCCATTCAATATGCCTGCGGTAGCCACTTTGGCGAGCTCAAAATCAAATATGTCGAGTCGACCGTCTTCGACCGCACCGGAAGCGCCTATTCTTTGTGGCTGGCGCGCGACGCTCTTCTCTCCGGAGACTGCTTTCTTCTCGAGGGCGACGTCTTTTTTGAAGAGGATGCGCTGCGACACTTGATGGTCTGCCGGGGGACTGACGTAGCTGCAGTCGTTCCCTTCGATGATTCAATGGAAGGGTCGGCCGTTCTGTTGTCGCAGAACGGCTTCATCTCAGGTTTTCGATTGAAGCAAACCGCGGCAAATCTTGTTGCGGATGGCCCACAGCTTTTCAAGACGATGAACCTTCTACGGCTTTCGGCGCCGACACTCAAGGCAACGATCGTACCGACACTGGACGATATCATCGCCGCTGGAGCTCGGCAGACCTACACCGAAGAACTTTTGGGTTATCTGATAGAGAGGCGAGGCCTACAGCTCGCCGCGGCGCGATGCGATGGCCTCAGCTGGCACGAAATTGATAATGCTGACGATTTGGAGATTGCCGAGCGCATTTTCAAGGACCGAACGAAGCCCTACACGGCGAGACGTGATTTGCAAACGAGGTGAGAGTTCAATGCTAAAATACCTTTGGGATCCAGCGAACGCCATAACGATCACAGGTCTTCTCTTTTCCTCCGCCAGTCTGTTTTTAGCTCTCTCTGACCGCCTTGAGCTATCCGTGGCAGCAGCGCTTTGGGCTATTCTATCGGACCACCTCGACGGGGTTGTGGCAGGTCGCACGAAAGGTCGCGATCCGGATGTCGCAAAAATGGGAGCGAGCCTCGATGGATTTGCAGATATCGTCTATGGAGCTGTTGTGCCTGCGGTAGTTGTGGTACAGGTCAGCCAAGCTTCACAACTCGCGCTTGCGACCGCAACAGCTCTACTGGTGACGGGAGCAATAAGGCTTAGCTACTTTGCGAACTTCGGCAGGTCGCGCGATGGACGCTTCTTGGGCGTCCCCTTGTCATACGACGTACCGCTCTTGGCGCTCCTATTTCTTTTTAAGCCTCTTATTCCTGCTGAAGCATTTCCTGACGTCGTAAACATTGGCCTCTTGCTGCTCGCTACAGCGCATGTCGCGCCTGTTCGCGTGCTACCACTCAGCGCAACAATGTATACGGCAATAAGCATCTTCGCCGTCGCGTCGTCGGTGGTTTTAGCCAGTCGCTCCTTTGATTTCGGATGGAAGTATGATCCAGCGACTGGCCTTCTTCGTGTTGCAGGCTTCCCTCCATCCAGGTCACATGATGACGTGTAGTCTCGCCAACCGCGGCGTGCACCAGACTTGTTGCCGAGAGCATTTCCGCACCAATCGGCACTGCTCGATGCTTGTTCGCCGTGAGCTTGTCGAGAGATCGCGACCATCTTGCAATTTTCGTTTGTCCTGAAATATTTGAGCTAGTCGCACTCATGAACAGCGCAGCACAAATGGACGTATCCCTTAGGTCGGACGAGGTCTCTGACCTGATCAACCGATTCCCCGGCGGCTATTGGAATTATGACATCAAGGACTTCGTCCTTCTGGTAACCCCTTATTTTCCGCCGCAGGCGTTCCTTGACAAACTTAAGAACGCTCTACCGCGGCTTATTACCTGCTATCCCTCTCCTAATGCGCAGATGGTCCAGCTTCTTGCGGATGCGGTGAAGACGCCAGCGAATAATCTTGTCATTTGCAATGGCGTGGCTGAACTCATTCCCATCTTCCTTGGTCGACTGGGTATGAGGATTGCTGTCCCGGTCCCAACCTTCAATCCTTATGAAACCACCGCCTTGCCCGGGCGGTTGTCACGCTTTTTTCACCGCCAGATTTTGAACTCGATGTGCACCGCTACGCAGCATTTGCGCGTACAAATGGTGTCAATGGCGCAGTCGTGATATCGCCGAATAATCCCACTTCGCGGATGGTTCCCTATGCCGATTTACTATATCTCGCTTCGGCGCTTCGAGCTCAACAGCAACTGCTACTAATCGATGAGTCATTTATCGAGTTTAGTGAGCTCGGACGAAGTGCGAGCCTGGAAAATCACTTGCTCGAATTTCCCAATGTGATCGTTCTCAAAAGCCTCGGAAAGATTTACGGGACATGCGGTTTGCGGATCGGGTATGCGGCATCGGCAAATGTAAAGACGATGCACGAAATTAGAGCCGCCCTCCCCACGTGGAATGTCAATACGTTTGCTGAGTTTTTTCTAAGCAAGCTTCCTCACCTGGCGCACGCGGCCAAGCAGAGTTGGGTGAGGGTGGGCAGCGACAGGGACAAACTATACGCAGACCTGCGCAGCATCGACGGAATGAGAGTTCTGAAGCCCGACGCAAATTTCGTGTTCTGCGAACTCCCGGCCCATTGGCCGGATGGAGACGTGATCGCCTCAAAACTCTTAAAGGATCGACGGATATTGATCAGGCACAATGGCGGCAAGACGCTTCAGGATGGCAAACGATTCTTGCGCATCGCAAGCCGCACTGAAGACGACAATAAGCTTTTGGTGGAAGGATTGAAAGACATCGCTGATTAGCGCCCGGTATCGAGCCTTCAAGTTCGCCGGGGTGGGCCCCAAGACACTTCGACACGGAGCGAAAGGCACAGTCTCGGCTCCGCCGGAGCGGGCCATCGTCGCCTTCGGCGTTCACCCCTCAAAAAGGAACCAGCGGGACAGCGCGCTGCGTGGCTATATTTCCAGAATTTGCTAGCTTCCCCGAGCGCGCGCCTGCGGACTTCATCGATTGCGAGATCGGCGAGAACGCTTCGAGCCGCATCGCGCAGGTTCGGATCGCGAGACGCTCCGGAGCGGCTATCGCTCCGGAGCTTACCCGTGATGCGGTACGGTCATCGGAAGTCTACTCGCCGGCTGTTAGTGGGCAATAGGACCCGGATGCACTCAAGGAGATGACCTTGTCCGTCGGCAGGACCGGCGCATCCATCGCGGATCGCCGGCCCCTGGCACGGTGCGATCCGTCAGCGCCGAACCTGCGGCAGGTTCACCTCATATTGCGAAAGTGCCCCGCATCTAGCAGGCTGTTGAAAGAGGCGCTCGCCGCGGACCAGCGACCGTGATTCATTGGCTCCGACGAGATTCGGAGATGGTGCGTGCGCGGCGGGGAGAATCGAACGGGCTAGCTGTTCAGCTACGTTGACATGGAGGCGCGGGTGCGACGTGATCATCCGCTGCGGGCGATCCAGACGATTGAACGAGGTGCTGTCGACGCTGGAGCGTGAGTTTGCCGCGTTCTATTCGCCGATTGGGCGGCCGTCGATCCCGCCGGAGAATCTGCTGCAGGCGATGCCGTTGCAGGCGTTGTATTCGGTCCGCTCGGAGCGGCTCCTGATGGATCGATGGAGCGGCTGGAATACGACGTTCTGTTCCGCTGGTTCGTCGGCATCGGCGTTGACACCCAGCCTGAAACCATTCGGTGCTCTCGAAGAACTGAGACCGGTTGCTGGAAGGCGACATCGCGGCCAAATTGCTGGCGGCGGTGCTGGCGCAGCCCAAGGTGAAGAAGCTTCTATCGAGCGATCACTTCATGAGTCCACGGCACGCTGATGGAGGCCTGGGCCTCGATGAAGAGCGTCAGGCCGAAGGATGGCCCCGGCGAGCCGCCGGCCCAAGGCGGCGGGCGCAATGCCGATGCGGACTTCCATGGCCAGAAACGCTCCAACGAGACCCATGCTTCGATCACCGATCCGGACGCCAGGCCGTACCGCAAGGGCAAAGGCAAGGAGACGAAGCTGTGCTTCATCGGACACGGGCTGATGGAGAACCGCCACGGCCTGCTGGTCGACGCGTGCCTGACACAAGCCGACGGGCATGCCGAGCGGGTGGCCGCGCTGCACATGATCGAGCCTCGTGCCGACCGGCCGACAGCGATCACGCTTGGCGCCGACAAAGCCTACGATGCAGAAGCCTTCGTCAACGAGTTGCGAGCAAGCTGTTGAAGAACTCAGCCGCGTTCGCAAACGAAGGCTGAATTATCGCCATTGTGGATGTAGAAGTGGCCGACGAGCCTGCCTGCAGTGCCGATCATAGCCCATCCACGACCATGGGACGGGTCATTCTCGTCGTGCCCTTCCCATGAAAACTCGGGGCAGGCCGATCTGTCGCGGGTGCCGTAGCGCACGTCCAGGAAGCCCTTGAGAGTCCTAATCTTACTGCGTCATAAATTTTTGCGCGATCGCGGACGCAGGATCGCTCTTGCGCAACATGGACATCGCGACAGACTTCTGACGAGGGCGAGAACGAGCCGTCGACGCATCGTCGCAATCGAGTTTGGAATGTGCCGTTCGGTGCGCAGCGGCGGAGCCTCTGGGTTTGTAACCTTCGGGAAGGGCAGGCGTTTGGAATAGCCCGGCTGAACGAGGCGCTGAGGGGGGAATCGTCTCCCTTTCGGAGATGAGGAATCCGTAAGCCGCTATGCATAGTGTGGCATGGTGGTGGAAGCCGCGCCAACCGCGCCCTTCGAAGTGGCCGAGCCCGACCTCCTGCTTGAGTTCCTGATAGTCGCGCTCAATGCGCCAGCGCAGTTTTGTCAGGTCGACCAACCGATGGAAGGCGATCTTTTCGGGAACGGTCGAGAGCCAATATTTTGTCGGCTCGGCCTCGTTCTTCGGCCACTCGATCAACAGCCATTCTTCCGGGCGGCTCTTGGTGAGGTTGTAATCGCGATGGGCAACCCGCACGCGCACCCGAGCAAAGCGCGAGGTGAGCTGCTCGGCCGAACCTTCGCGCCACGCGATCGTGCGCCATGCCTTTGCCGGCAAGCCGAGCGCGAGTTTCTTGACCGAGATTGGCTGATGATGGCGATCACGCCGTATCAACTTCGGCGGCCTTCCCTGGCCCGACCATCTTTTGGCGCGCAGCGGCACCATGCCCGGCGCCCACACCGTGGTGTTCGGTAGAATGCCAGCGACATAGCTCAACCCCAGCGTTGCGATATCCGTGCGCAGTTCGGTGTTGGCACCGTAACCGGCATCCATCAGCACGACGCCGCGCGGCAGGCCGGCCTCGCAGGCCTTACGAATCTGATCGAACGCGATCTGCGGCTTGGTCTTGAAGACAATGTCCTCAGGAATGCCGGCCTTTCGCCGGCGTGCGCGATCTTGCCATTCCTGCGGTAGGTACAGGCGATAAGCGACCGGCAGGCTGGCGTGGTGATTGGCAATCGACAGCGACACCGCGACCTGACAATTGTCCTGCTTGCCGAGTTGGCCGCAATACTGTCGTGCCACTCCTACTGAATGCCGGCCCTGCTTGGGAAAACCTGTGTCGTCGATAATCCAGGCCTCGATCGGTCCATGACGCTCGATCCGCGGCAGCACCATCTCGCGCACCTTGGTCAAGACCTTCTCGTCCGACCAGCGCCCTTCACCGACAAAATGCAGCAGCGATTGATGCTGCGCCCGCTGTCCGTTCAGGCGCGGTGATCGCCGCCATCGGTTCCACGCTCTTGCGTTCGCATGGCATCATCAGACCAACGCAGTAATCCCGTAACGGCTTCGCCCGGTCTGCATGGCCGATCACGCTCACAAGCCCCTCGACATAGGCCGCAAACCGCGATTCACTCCCGTCCGATCTTGGGTGACCCATCCCAGCTCTCCATGCCGAAAAACGAATCTCCCGAAAATACCAGCAATTCCAGGATCAAAGATCGCGACTTTCTGACTCAGTAAGACTAACAGTCTGCTGAAAAACCTTGAAATGGAGAAATTTCATATTTCCGCCGGTCGTTTTTGGAGCGGCGCGGTAGAGTTGGATGTAATTTCGAGCTTGGTATTGAGTGTGCCCCGGCGCGGGGTGGCTATGCGGCGAGCAGTTTTGGAATTCGGATCAGGTTATAGGCGATCAGATTAAGCAGGAAGTCGGCGGCGACGCGAGCGATGCCCCGATGTTTGGTCTTGCGCATGGTGCCATGCTGCTTGCCCCATCCGAAAATGCACTCGACCATCGCCCGGCGCGATTGCGACATGCCGTATCCGGGATGCCGCGTGGTTCGTTCGTCGATCGCGCTGTTGCGGTTCTTGCCGGTTTTGGTGATGGCCTGGTTCTGTGTCACATGCGGCGTCACGCCGATGGCGCGAAGATTGGCGACATGATCGGCCGTATCGTACGCCTTGTCCTCACCAGCCGTGATGCGGCGACCTGCGGCTTTGCGTCTCGCCTTCAGCATGACCTCCGCAGCCCGGCGTTCGGCGGTGCCATTGGCATGCGTGACCCTGCCGGCCACCGCCAGCCCATGCCGGTTCTCCATGGTGGCGTGGCCCATATAGCAAAGCTTGGCCTCCCGTCCGGCCGCCTTGCGATAAAGCCTGCTGTCCGGGTCACTGGTGCTCGCATGGGTGTCGTTCTTGCGTTTCTGGCCATGGAAGTTGGCGCCGTCATCATCGTCGCCGCTGCCGTCCTTGGGGCGAAAACTCTTCTGCGAAGCCCAGGCTTCGATCAGCGTTCCGTCCACCGAAAAATGCTCGTCCGACAATAGCGGCTGGACCTGAGAATGGTTCAGAAGCCTGGTCATGAACTTCGTGAACACATCGCCGTTCTGCAGCCGCTCCCGGTTCTTGGTAAAGGTGGTCGGGTCCCAGACCGGATCGTCCGGCGACAGTCCCACGAACCAGCGATACAAAAGATTGTAGTCCAGTTGCTCCATCAGCTGGCGTTCCGAGCGGATGCCGTAGAACACCTGCAGCAGCAAGGCGCTCAGCAATTGCTCCGGAGGGATCGAAGGACGTCCCTCGCTGGCGTATAGCTTTCCAAGGCTGCGGTTCAAATCACTCAAAACATCCCGGACAAGTTCCCGGACCTTCCGCAGCGGATGGTTCGCTGGCACGCGCTTATCCGGCGCGATGTACGAAAACAGGCCGCCCTGATCCGTAAACCTGCCGCGCATGATCGTCTCCGCCGATTCGAGATGATAAAGTGAATCATCAAGTCCCCTCCCTGGCGAGGGGGTTTTTCAGCAGTCTGCTAGTGAAACTGACACTAGGAGCCTGTCCGAGTAATCGGATCTTTCTCGACGAAGCACAAGCGTCGTGATTCAAACAGTGGATAGCAAGACATTTCGTCCTTGGGACGTTGATCAGGTTTGGCTGCTTCCGCCGTCGGTCCAGGATTTGGTGCCTTCCGGGCACGTTGCGCACTTTGTCCGCGACACGGTTCGCACCGGCTTGGACCTGTCGGCGATCATGGATAGTTATGACGAGGAGCGCGGCTATCCGCCTTACCATCCGGGCATGATGGCGGCGCTTCTTCTTTATGCGTATAGCCAGGGGATCTACTCGTCGCGGCGGATCGCTCGGGGCTGCGAGGAGCGGCTGGATTTGCGGCGGTGACGGGAATGCAGCGTCCGGATTTCCGCACGATCAGCGAGTTCCGCAAACGCCATCTGGCAGCGCTATCGGGTCTGTTCCGGCAGGTCTTGAAGCTGTGCCGCGAGGCCGGCCTTGTGAAGCTTGGCCATGTGGCGCTCGACGGCACCAAGATCAAAGGCCAATGCCGGGATCAACAAGGCGATGAGCTATGGCCGGATGAAGGAGGCCGAGCCGAGGCTTGCAGCGGAAGTCCAACGCTGGTTGGCCGAAGCCGCCCAGACCGACAAGGCCGAGGACCGTCAGTTCGGAGCCTCGAAGCGCGGCGACGAGATGCCGGACTGGATGGCCAATAAAGAGAAACGGCTCGAGAAGATCCGTGCCGCCAAAGCGGCGCTGGAAGCTGAAGCCAAAGCCAAAGTCGCCTCGAAGCCGGACGACGACGGCTCCGGCGATGGCGGCAAGGCCAGGCCGGGACGCAAGTCCAAGCCTGTCACGGCAGAGCCGAGCGACAAGGCGCAACGCAACTTCACCGATCCCGACAGCCGCGTGATGCCCACCAAGAACGGCTTCATCCAGGGCTACAACGCACAGGCCGCCCGTCGATGGCGCCCATCAGATCATCGTAGCGCACACGCTGACCAACTCGCCGAGCGATCAGGCGCAGTTCGCACCCTTGCTCGATGTCATCAAAGCCAATCTCGGGATGAACCCGGATGAAGCATCTGCCGATGCGGGCTATTGCTCGCAAGCCAATCTTCGCACGCTCAGCCGACGCCGGATCGAGCGCTACGTCGCCACCGGGCGGCAAAAGCACAGCACCAAGGCGGCCACGGCAAAACGGAAGCTCAAATCCGGCACGCTCATCGCCAGAATGAGCACCAAGCTCAAGCGCGCAGGCTATCGAAGCCGGTATCGATTGCGAAAACAGATCGTCGAGCCCGTCTTCGGCCAAATCAAGCAGGCAAGAGGATTCCGCCAGTTCCTCCTGCGCGGCATCGACAAGGTCAAAGCCGAATGGGCCATGATCTGCACCGCCCACAACCTCACAAAACTCGCAGCAGCACGCTAAGGAGAAGCTTGTCTCCTGCAAAAAACGCTCAGAACTCGATTCGCTCGGTCCCAAGTCCATTACCGGGACAGCCTCCTAGCGGCAAGATATCCAGATGGGGCGACAGGCTTCTCCGAACTTACTTGTTCGAGGCAGCGAGCGTCCTTCTCTATCGGACCAAAAAAATGGTCTTCCCTCAAGGCCTGGGAAATGAAGCTGGCGAAGCGGGTCGGTACGAAAAAAGCAAAGGTCGCCACTGCGCGCAAGTTCGCTGTGATCCTCCACTGCATTTGGGTCGATGGCACGTTGTTCGACTGGGGCCCACGCGCCGGCCTGACCTTAATTTTGCTAGTTCCTGGCCCGGTCCGCCGGCCCGGCGATGTCCCGCTGGGACGTTGGTAGTGGTGACCTTCTCAATCGGCTGGTGGCGGCTCGTCCGCACGCCGTTGCAAACGATGAGGCACCCGATCCGGACATCATCATGAGGCGCTTGGGACCTCGGAAAGGATCATGACCGCAGCGACCGGCAGCTGATCGCATTGAGATTTAGGTGACGCTAAACGGCAAATACTACCGAGCTGGTTATCGATCTACCAGCCGCGCTCGCCCCGTCTCCGCAACCCCGACCCGCTCCGACGGGTCGAGCGCTACCGTCTTGGCGAATGGCTTCAAAAAGAGAATTGACATCAATCCGCAATTAAAGGGCCGATTGACACATTGACTGGCGGCTGGCGAGTGATGTCGAAGGGCATCGCGGGGTATCCGCTAGAAAACACCGCATCCAACGGGCCCCGCTCGGCAATCTTCGCAGCACGAACGTAATGTTCGATGTCGAAGAAGGCGCTTGGGTTGGTGCCCGGCCAACGCCACGCCGCGGCATGACCGCCCGCGCCGTGAAGGTTGAGGCCAAGATGAAGCGTGCGGATAACGGAAGACATAGACACTCCCAAATGCGGCAACCTCGAAGCTACTGGCAACGCCTTCAACGACAAATTGATGTTGATCATGCTGTCAGCTACCGCGAACCGGACCAAATCCGAGGCTGGCTTTGTCAGGGCAGTTGTGGCCGAGGGCATCCTCTGGCGTCGGTGGCGGCCTCATCGGAGAGCGCGGCAGCACATTCGACGGAGCGTCGGATTGAGATCGAGTTGGCTGGCGGGCGGCGTGTTATTGTCGATGCGGGCGTCGACATTGAGGCGCTTCGCCGGATCATCGAGGCTCTGGATCCGCGATGATTCCGGTCCCTACGGGAGTTCGGGTGTGGCTGGCGACGGGCCACACCGACATGCGCAAAGGCTTCGCCTCTTTGTCGTTGCAGATGCAAGAGGTGCTACGCCGTGATCCGCTGAGCGGTCATTTGTTCTGCTTCCGCGGACGCAGAAGCTATCTTTTGAAGGTGATCTGGCATGACGGCCAGGGCGCCTGTCTGTTTACGAAGAAAACTTGAGAGAGGTCGTTTTATATGGCCGTCGCTGGCGGACGGCGTTGTGTCGATCTCGCAGGCGCAGATGAGCTATCTTTTGTCCGGCATCGATTGGCGAAATCCTCAAAGAGTCCTGGCGTCCGACGAGCGTGGGCTAAGGTTTTGTCGTTGAATTTGGCGACGAATGTGATTCCATCTGGTTATGGAATCTGCCGCCGACGGACTGCCATCCGATCTCGCCGCCGCACATGCAATGATCCTGGCCGAGCGCGCCGCAAGCTTGCGGCGGAAGCCAAGCTTGCTGAAGCGCTGTTCGAGATCGAGCGCGAGATCTACGGGTTGAGCGCCGAGGAGCGGCTGCCGGTCCGCCAGGAGAGAAGCTCGTCGTGACCGATTTTGAGGCTCGGCTGCGGGCGGAATGTGCCCGGCTCTCGCGTTCGTCCCGTGATCAAGCCGATCAATTATCTGGTGGGACGGCTTCGCCCGCTTTGTCCACGACGGAAGGATTTGCCTGACCAACAATGCGGCGGAGCGAGCGCTGCGCGGTTTTGCGCCGGGAAGAAAGGCATGGTTGTTCGCCGGCTCCGACCGCGGGGCCGAGCGAGCCGCCGTGATGGCGGCGCTCATCATGACGGCGCGTCTCAACAACATCGACCCGAAAGTGTGGCTCGCCGACGTCTTCGCGCGCATCGCGGACATGCCACAGAGCTGTCTACGCGAGTTGCTGCCGTGGAATTGGACATCTCCCCGTCGACGTCAGAGCTGGTCCCGGTTGTCTGAACAAAATCTCCGCGTCGATAAGTGGAGCGTCTGCCGGGGTTAGGCCGCCATGCGGATTGGCGGCTGGTTGAAGTAGGCTTGATCCGGTGTGCTGCCGTCAAGGCTCGAGTGTGGACGTCGGCCGTTGTAGAAGTCGAGATAGCGGCCAATCGAAGCTCGCGCCTCGCCGACCGTTTCGTAAGCTCGCAGATAGACCTCTTCATATTTGACGCTGCGCCACAGCCGTTCGACGAACACATTGTCCCGCCAAGCCCCTTTGCCGTCCATGCTGATGGCGATGGCTTGGTTGGTGAGCAGGCCCGTGAAGGCCGCGCCAGTGAACTGCGAGCCCTGATCCGTGTTGAAGATTTCGGGCTTGCCGTGACGCGCCAAAGCATCCTCCAGGGTCTCGACGCAGAAGGCCGCCTCCATCGTGATCGACAACCGCCACGAGAGAACCCGGCGGGTTGCCCAATCCAGCACGACAGCGAGATACACGAAGCCGCGCGCCATCGGGATATACGTGATGTCCATCGCCCAGACCTGGTTCGGCCGTGTGATCTCCATGCCGCGCAGCAGATACGGATAGATCTTGTGACCGGGCTCTGACTTGGTCGTGCGCGGACGGCGATAGAGCGCCTCTATCCCCATTCGCCGCATCAGCGTTTTGACATGCCGACGGCCGACCTTGCACCCCTCGGCAGCCAGCAGGCCGCGCAACATACGCGAACCGGCGAAGGGATACTCCAGATGCAACCGATCGAGCCGTTGCATAATCGCGAGGTCGGCGGAGGGCACCGGACGCGGCAGGTAATAGACGCTGCCACGGCTGATGTTCAGAGCTTCCGCTTGCCTAGTGATCGACAGATCGTGCTCACGGTCGATCATCGCTTTGCGCTCAGCAACCCCGCCTTGGTGAGCGCTCCTTCTAAAAAATCGTTCTCCAGCGTCAGCTCTCCGATCTTGGCGTGCAACGACTTCACGTCGATGGCCGGCCCGGCAGATGCCGCGGGACCTGCCCCGAAAACGTCAGAGGCACCGCCCTCCAGTTGGGCCTTCCACGCCGTGATCTGATTGGGGTGGACATCAAAGTGCTCGGCCAACTGCGCCAGCGTTCGATCGCCCTTGATGGCGGCCAGCGCTACTTTCGCCTTGAAGGCCGGGGAATGGGTTCGGCGGGATCGTCTGCTCATCGTCGCTCCTGTCTGCGGCAACTATCGCCGCATTCAGGCAGAAACTCCACTTATCGCGATGTTCAGATTTCTGAGACCAGCTGTGTCCTCCGCTCAGGCGGCGTAGCCATGCACGTCAACAAAGTTCATTCCATCTTCACCACCGGTCGCGTCGCAAAGGACCTCGGCGAGGACGAGGACTGGCTCTGGGATGTGGCCAACGGAATGGACCCGGAGGACGGCGTCATCTGGATTCACGGCATAGGTGACGACGGCGTCATGGCGTTCACCGACTTTGGCATCGAAAACCTGATGGAGCTCATTAGGATGCACAAGGAAGACGCCGAACTCCTCAGGCGGTTAAATAGGTGATCCACTGTCCGCGGCTTAGCTCGGATGGATGCTTAGGGGCGGCCTGTGCACTCGAAGAGAGTCGCTGCAATTTCCGAGTGCGCAACCGCCTACTGGTTTATGAGGATTGCGGATGCGGCTGAGAAGAGAGATTGGTGCGGCTACGAGCCGCTCGATCCCGCGGATCTCGCTGTCAATCCCGATGGAAGCGACGGGACCAATACCGGTCATCACCTCGCGTTCCGGCAGGTGACCGCGGCGCACGACGCCCTGGTGGCCGTCCGCAGTCTTCAAATCGGCATGCTTGCGAGACAGTCCGCGACCTCGGCCTCGACGGCCTGGCCCCAACAAATACGCGCCCCATTTGCCGAAGATTTCGGTGAGTTGATCGTCGACGTTTCCTGGTTGAATCAGCTTGATCCTATCTTTGGACACGGCATATCGCTCCTTCGATGAAGAAGTGGGGGCGTTAATCACCTCCACGACATGGCGCCTTACAGATTTTCGCCGTCATCAACTTTCAGCGATAGCTCTGGCATGCATACGCCGAACCCACTGGCAAGTCGGGCAAAACTCAAAGAGGAAAACCTCTGTGACAAGGTACTAGCTCAGGTTTATAGCAGCGATGGACCTCGCTCTTTAGCTCCTCACCAGTTATCCAAACAAGCCAATTGTCCTCGGCAATACCCTCTTTCACCAGCCGCAATATCGAACCGCCGGGTTCATGGTGACGGTAGTGTGGAAGCCCATTGTCCACCCGCCAGCGTGCCACAAGCGCACATAAGAAGTCGGGAGCCCACATTGCAAACGACAGGCTATGCGTTATTCGAGCTATCATCTTCGGAATCGCCCTGTCCTCTGAGGTCTCTGCGCACCCAGAGATCGCCGTTGTAGGCTACTTTGCCGGTCATCTTCTTTGCGCTAGGTGCTATGCAAGCACAATGATCCTGAGGATGTGCGTGTGCGATCGGATCAATGTAAAATGCCCGTAGTGACCGAAGGTGCTCTTCAAAGTTGCTGTTCGAAAGGTCATACAGGCGAGTAGCATTTGTAAGCACAACGTCCTTTTTTTTGTCGAGGCCAACGACCCAATATCCGTCGCCTGAATTAATTGTGGATCGGTCTGGCCGAAAGTTTGGGAATGTTTTCCCTTTTGTTGGAGCGGCCTGAGTAATTGAGACATATTCCTGAAAGTCGAAGCCCATCAATAGGCTGATGTTGTTGTGGGCAGCGACGGCGTCGTATATTTGAATGGAGCGTGAGACGTGAAAAGGAACAACCGCGCACGTGACTGCCGCTCTCTTCTCTACCGTCATGAGCCCTCCCATAGCCTATATGCCAGCAAATTATGGTATCGACGGAAAAACGTATGCCATACTACCTTTTCTGGTGGCCGACTTGCAGGCAAATCACAGATGGTCGGAGGACCTGGTCACCAATTCCTCCCTTGTGGTGAGGTGGGCGGCAAACTGCGGACGTAAGCTATGTCGGCGATGATGGTCTGAGCCCCATTTTTTATCCAGCAATGGGGAGAGTCCCGGGCGGTCGCTTCTGCATCGAGGATCTGGTTTTAATCGACCTTAGCTCCTCCCAGCCGAGGATTCGGCAGCGAAAACTCCGGTCGGTCTCGGAGTTGAAGTCTCAGTTCTTCACACGCGACGAGCTCGCGGATGGAATCCGGTTGTGTCGCCGGTGGTGGCGTAGCTCGGTAGAGCAAAGCGGTCCGGACGCGCGCCCTCAATAGCGCCGTAGCGGGCGGGCGCGGTGACCCGCCGCCAGATACACCACGCCAAGGGACACGATCCGTGCTGCTTTCTCGATCGTCATGCACTCGCCGTCCTGCACTTGCTGTTTCGGCTCGAAGCAGGGGATCTCCCAGTGTGTCCGCAGGCTCGACACACGATTTGCCGTAAACGACAGTCCTGTGGCCGTTGTACGGCCTTGGCGATTGAGGATGCCGGCGATCTTGGTGTCGCTATAATGTGCAGCCAGTCGCCGCAGCAGATCGATCGTATCGTCGGCGGTGCGGATCGGCGATGGGTGCGAGTGCGGCAATGGGACATTAACTTCACTGAAGAGACCGCCGCGCCAACGCAGCGTCAGGTGAGCGTTGTATTTATCGCGCTCGACTCTCAAGGTGACATCGTCGAGCAGCGTGCGGAGCAACTCCTTGCGATCGCGATCTCTCGTCGTGGGCGCGAACCAGATACGCTTGAGGTCTTTACCGAGTGCAAGGATCGCGTCGCGTTCTTCGTGCGTAAGCGAGCGCGGTCGGGCATGTTCGCGGTCCGAGAGTTCGGATTCGGCAGTCTTCAGTTCCAGCAGAGCGCTTTCCCATTCTGCTTCGATCGTCCACGCGCGACGAGTCTATTCTCCGGGTCCACGGCGCGATAGCGTCGCTCGGCGCGCTGCGCGTTGTAGCGCGCACGCTCGACGTCGCGACGGAACTGCGCGAGAATCGTCTCGTGACCGGCGTCGAATTGCTCGATCGCCTGGAGCGAGGCTTCCAGGCCTGCGGGCGCGAGAGCCGCGAGGAACGCTTCGGCGACAGCCGCATCAATCTGCACACCGCCGATGTTGAGGCAGTACTCGCCCCGGCCGTTGACGATGTTCTTGCCGGCGCAGTGATATCCGGGCGCCGAGAACCGGCCGCTGTAGTGTACGGCCAGGCGCCGACCGCAGTGTCCGCATACGGCGAGGACTTGCAGGAGTGCTGCGCCTTCTCTCACGGCACCCCCGCTCTGGTGCGGTCGAGGACGGATGTTCTGCGCCAGGCGCTTCTGGTTCGCCTCGAAGGTATTCCAATCGATGTATCCGGCATGATGGTCACGAATGAACACCGGCCACTGCTCGCGGTCGCGTTGTCTGATGCGCTTTCGGATTCGACCGCCCGCATCGAGATAGCATGTCTGCTGGGTGCGGCCATACACATAAACGCCGGCATAGAACGGGTTGGTGAGGACCTGGTGGATCTTTGTGTAAGTGGGGGCGACCCAGCGGAGATCGACAAGGCTGTTGGAGTGCAGCGGAAAGCGCAGGCCTTGCGAGCGGAACCACAGCCACACGCGTCGTGCCGAGCCGAATTCGGCAAAGCGGTCGAAGACAGCATGGATCGCGGCTTGCACCGACTCGTCAGGATGCAACAGCACCTCCCCGTCGGCGTCGCCTCGTACCAGACCCACCGGCAGCCCGCGGTGCAGTTCTCCGCGTGCGGCCTTGTTGCGGATGCCACCGAGCAGCCGCGCACGCAGCACATGCAGCTCTGCCTCTGACATCGTACCTTTGAGCCCGAGCACCAGGCGGTCATTGAACAAGCCTGGATGATAAATCCCATCTCCATCACCGATGAGCGTGTGGGTCAGGCCACATAGATCGAGCAGACGGTACCAATCAGCATTATTGCGCGCTAGTCGCGAGACTTCCAAACCGAGCACGATGCCCACCTGGCCGAGGCCGACCTCCGCGGTCATACGCGCGAAGCCGGTGCGCTCGGAAAGGCCGGAACCGGAAATACCGAGGTCCTCATCGATGACCTTCACCTGATCGCGTCGCCAACCAAGCCGCGCGGCGCGTTCGGCTAACTCGTACTGACGGGCAGTGGACTCCCGATTATGCTCGACCTGCGTCGTACTGGACTGACGTACGTAGACGATTGCGCATCGGCGTAGGTGCTCAGCGGTGATCTTGCTCAGTTCGTTCATCGTTGTGATCTCCGGCAGTGGCGATTGCTCGGGCGATTAGTCGGGCGAGTCGCAGCACGAGATGTGCGCGCTGCTCTTTATCGAGGGCCCCCCATACGGGTACGGCCCCGCGCTGAGGTGGTGGGTCGAGAAAGCTTAGCTGCTGCATGGCTGTCCTCCGATTCCGCTGGCAGGACAGTATGCGCGGCATCCAATTGCCGCAGCAAAGCGTCGACGATCGTCCGGGCGTGCAGCAGCTCGGCGTGGGAAACCAGGAATGCCGCTCGAGCGCATTGCGGGCTTGCACGCGGTAAATGTTGTGCGATAGGCAGATCTGTCCACGCGGCCGGTACAAGGGCACGGGTACCATCGGGCAGTACAAGCGTCAGATGAAGTTCGCCGCGTCGATGACACCAGCCAAGCACATTAAGCGCAGATCCCTCAAAGGGATGGCGCGACCGAACGATAGTTACCTGATCGGGATAGTCGTCGAGATGATGCGCGCGGTGGTGGGTAGTCTGTCGAGTAGTCTTTTGACTCGGTCGACCACGAGTGGCTGTTGCGGATGGTGGCGCACAGGATCGCCGATCCTCGCATCTTGCGGCTCATAGAGCTGTGGCTGAGGGCCGGCGTTCTGGAGAGCGGCGAGAAGCAAAAAGCGGACAGGGGTACCCCGCAAGGGGCGGGCACCAGCCCGCTCCTCGCCAACGTATTCCTGCACTACGTCCTCGATCTCGGGGCCTACCAATGGCGCCGTCGCCACGCACGCGGCCGCATAGTGACCGTGCGCTATGCGGATTACTTCGTCATGGGCTTCGAGAGGAAGGTGGATGTGCAAGAAATGCTTTTGGCCCTCAGGGCGCGGCTGGCCAGCTTCGGTCTGACGCTTCATGAGGACAAGACGCGGCTGATCGAGTTTGGCCGGTTTGCGGCCCTCTCGCGTCAGCGGCGCGGCGAGCGGCGGCCCAAGACAAGGCCGAATGGCCGAGCTACTCGACCACGATCTGGAAACACTCATCAATCCACCTCTCGATCATCATTCGGGCAGATCGTCCAACCAGCAAGCGGTCTCGATGTATGGCCTGGAAAAGATCTTTCCAACTCTGTCCGGGAACTTGTTCTGATGATATCGCATATAAACGCGCCCATCATCTCCAAGATCGAGGATCATCGATTTTTCCTGAATAGTGCGACATGATGTATCTAAACGTCTTTTCGATGCCCGCGAGACGTTGAGTGACGCCGCGCGCAATCTCTAATCCGCGTCGAAGCGGAACCTGAAAATGGGATGCGGCCTTCACCGGCCTTGCTTGAAAGAGATAGTAAGGACGGACACCCATTTGGTGACACTTGGCAAATGTCGCTGCCAAGACCTCAGGATTATCATTAACTTTCGCGAGAAGCACAGATTGATTGAGGAACTGCACTCCCTGTGCACGCAAACAACGGATATTCCGCTCAGCACCGACCGAGATCTCACCGACGTGATCGAAATGTGTGACAAGCACCGCAGTTTTACCAGCATCACGGATTCGTTGGAAGAAAGCAGGTAGAGCTGGATCCTCGAAGCGCTTTGGTTCAAAGGCGAAGAGCTTCGTGCCGATCCGAATGGAATCCAAATGTCGGATCGGGAGCAGATTTGTAAGAATTTCGTCGAGCTTTGCCGTGCTAAGAACGAACGGATCTCCTCCTGATAGGAGCACATTCGTCATCTCAGGATGGCGGCTAATATATTGCCGAACTTTCGCGAGGTCTGGTACAACTTCGTCGGAGTCTCTGCCAACAAGCCGTTTGCGGAAGCAGAACCGACAATAAGAAGCGCAACGGCTAGTTACCAGCAACAGCCCGGTCTGGGCGTACTTGTGTTGAAGTCCGGGCACGACGGTGTTGTCATGCTCGCCGCTCGTATCCAAAACGCCGGGACTATCCAACTCCTGGACTGAGGGCTCCACAATGTACTTTAGCTGGTCGTAGTAACCACTGTTTGCGATCTGTTCAGCATAAAAATTGCTGACATGATAGCGCGTGATGTTCCGGGCTTGCAGCTCCGCCTCCGTAATTGGGCGAGCGCCATCTATGAATTTCATGCCTGTTGTGCGGAGCGGCGGCTTCATACTTGCGGATGATGACTGGGGTGAGCGATCGCCACAGGTGACCGGTAGGCCCGCTGCATCGTGCATGTCATGTGAAGAAGGCTTCATTTGAACTCCTTTGGTCGGAGAGCGCGAGATCGTCGGCGCAAACACCTAATTTGTCCCTTCTCAGCAATCTGCGTGCCAAGAAGAGTGGTGGCTCGTCCATGCAATGCACCTTTACGCCCCGCCATTAGTGGAGAGTTGTCCTTCAGTTTGTTCGGCTCAGAGCATGCATGTCTTCAATCGGACACAACAATCCAATGAGCCGCGAATGTTTATCCTCTCGATGATCAATGGGTCCTGGGATCAGGTGGATGTCAGCCTCCGAACCTTGCCGCAGGTCATTGAGAACGACCGAGAGCCTTGTCCCGCTACAACTCATCCGAGACGCGCATGCGAAGGGCCTTGCTCGATCGAGCTACACCGACGCCGAGAACCCCGGCGCGCGATAATTGCGTTGCTCCGATCGAGATTCATTTTTGACGGAAGATCCTTTTGAACCCGCTCTGACGAATGGCGGCCTGTCAGACGACTGAGAAAGCCTAGCGCGGCAATCGGGATGGAAGTGCGCACTGCCTCGCCTTAATCGTTGCGGGATGCTGAGCCGTTGCCTCACGTAAATTGCTCCCTTGGACTGGGAATGAGCGGGGCAAAGACGGGATGGCTGAGCATGGCGATGCGGAAGGAACTGACGGCGACGCTAGCCGCGCTATCGGACGTCGGATCGCGCGAAGAAGGCGAGGATATAGATGAGTTCGCCGACATCACCGGATTCCATCGCAAGCACGCGATGGCTTCTTCGAGGTCAGGAAGGCGGACGGCCAGGTCGGCGGACGCGACGACGGGTGTATAACGGGGCAGAACACAACGTTCTCGCGCTCCTTTGGGAGGCGTCAGACCGGATTTGCGGGAAGCGGCTGAAGGCGCTGATGCCTGCGCTGATTGCGGCAATGGAACGGCACGGCCACCTCGTTCTCACTCCCGAGATCCGCGACAAGCTTCTGGCGATGAGCGCTGCAACGATCGGCACCCACGCCAATGTGCGGTCCGAGAGGGGTTGGGTCGCAAGCGCCGACGGCACGCGACGCACTCGTTGAGTCGCAGTATTCCAAATACGGACCTCGGCAGGTTGGACCGATCCGGCACCGGGATTGGTCGAGGCGGACCTCGTAGCGCACAGCGGACCGTCGGGGCGCGGCAGCCTCATCCAAACCCTCTTACTCACTGAGATCGCGACCGGCTGGACGGAGTGCGCCCTCTGATCGTGCGGAACAGACGCTGTTGAGCACGGTCTTGACGGAATTGCGCAAACAATTGCCGTTTGCGTTGCTTGGCTTCAATACGGACAACGATACCGTGTTCATGGATGAGACGCTGAAACCCTACTGCGATACGGCCAGCATCGTCTTCGCGCGCTGCCGCCCTACCGGAAGAACGACCAGGCGTTCGTCGAGCAGACGAACGGTGCTAT
Source organism: Bradyrhizobium sp. LM2.9 (assembly GCF_054056555.1). Classification (NCBI taxonomy): domain Bacteria; kingdom Pseudomonadati; phylum Pseudomonadota; class Alphaproteobacteria; order Hyphomicrobiales; family Nitrobacteraceae; genus Bradyrhizobium; species Bradyrhizobium sp. LM2.9. Next base: position 7,391,479 of record NZ_JBSRYJ010000002.1, on the reverse strand, counting down.
CGTGCGCAGGATGGTCGGCTATCGTCGGTTCGAGGGTTTGGAAGCGGCCAAGCTGCTGGCTGAACTCTATCGATAGGCGCGCTGCTCGTGAACTTCTTCCAGCCCTCGTTCAAGTTGGCAGCCAAGCAGCGCGACGGCGCGCGTGTGCGCAAGACATACAGCGCGCGCCAGCGACGCCACACCAGCGCTTGGCCGGCGACGCCCGCACGACCGACGCTGTTCGTGTCCATCTCCAAGAACTCTATGCCGCTCTCGACCCGGTCGCGTTGTTGCGCGATATCCTTGCCGCACAGGAACGCCTCACGGCGCTCGCGGATACCCAGCGAGTCGCCCATGCTGCTATGGCATCTCAACAGATCGATATCTTCCTGGAAAGCCTTCGTACCGCCCGGAAGGAAGAAGGTCTGCGACCGACGGATCGGCCCATCGCGAAAGCGAAGAGAGGGCGGCGTCGTCCCGATCCCCTCATCGTGATAACGCCAGATCTGCGAAAATGGTTTGAAGCTGAGCCGTGGCGGACCGATAGCGTACTACTCTCCCGACTACAGGTGGAATATCCTGGGGCCTGTCCGAAAACGCTACTTCGAACGCTTCAGCATCGCCTCAAATCCTGGCGCAGCGAGCAAGCAAATGCACTGCTGTTCGCTCCTACGGACAAGACGCCATCGACTTATGAGGTCACAACACCACAGTGATGGGATGAGGAACCAGCGGAGGAGGCGGGGCACTCCGAAACCCTGGCCATCTCCGCAACCGGCCTCCTCATCTAACTCCGGAGCAAAATAAATGAGGCAACCGATCGCAATCGAGAGCATCGCTACATGCGGCAATACGGCTTCCCATCCAGATTGATGGTGTGGAACGGCCCCGTTACCGACAGCATCAAAGTGCTAAAACGTGGGTCGTTGCTGGCAATGCCACAAGGTAGGGAGCCGTTCCGTGAATCAGGTTAGCACCATCGGCCTGGATTTGGCCAAGAACGTTTTTCAAATACACTGCGCCGATGCCGAGGGCGCGCCGATCTTCTTCGAAAACTGCGTCGGCCGACGTGCTGCGCTTCTTCGCAAAGATTCCGCCGTGTCTGGTCGGCTTGGAGGCGTGCGGCAGTGCCCATTATTGGGCGCGCGAGATTGCGGCGCTCGGTGACGACGTGCGCTTGATTCCGCCGGTTTACGTAAAGCCGTTCGTGAAACGGGGCAAGACGGATGCTGCCGACGCCGAGGCGATCAGCGAAGTGTGACCCGCAAGACCATGCGTTTCGTTCCGATCAAATCGGCCGATCAGCAGGCCTCGGCCATGGTGCGCGCGCGCTCTTTTACTCCGCCAGCAAACTCAGGCGATCAACACGCTTCGCGGGCATTTGTCGGAGCCGGGCATTATAGCCGCCACCGGCACGGCGAAAGTAGCAGAGTTGATCGAGATCGTGCGGGACGAAGAGGACGTTTCCCTGCCAAAAGCCGCCCGTTTGGCTTTGGCTGAAATCGCCGATCAGATCCATGCGTTGACGCGCCAGATCGATAAGCTCGAACGAGGTATCGTCGGCAAGGTGAAGCGTGACGAGGACATGCGGCGCCTGATCACAATTCCGGGCGTTGGAGCGATCACGGCGGCTTCCGTCAAAGCGCTGGTCCCGGATCCCGAAGGATTCAAATCCGGCCGTCACTTCGCCGCCTGGCTGGGACTGACGCCAAAGCCCCATTCTAGCGGCGGCAAGCATCGGCTCGGCGGCATATCGAAAATGGGCAATCCGACGCTCCGCCCGCTGCTTGTTTGTGGCGCGACGTCGGTCTTGCGACGCGTGAAGGGCAACGAGAAAGCGCCGCGGTGGCTAATCTCGCTTTTGGCGCGACGGCCTTTCAAGGTAGTCACGGTCGCGCTCGCCAACAAGATCGCGAGGATCGTCTGGGCGCTCCTCACCAAGGGCGGGAGCTATCGAAATACTGGCGTGGCAAGCGGCGCAGCACGTGCCTGAGCCGAACGACGACCAGAACAGACTGCCCGGCACGTAGCCGGACAGAGGCGAGTTGCATCGTTAGACGATGACCCCACGGGACGAAATCCCGAGGCGAGAGAGGCCGGCGCGACAATGCGCTTAAAGCGCGTCAGATTGATCAGCCCCTCGCATCGCGAATTTCATCGAGGCCAGCGGTCCACGACCGCGCTGAACGGCCGGACATATGACCGCACCGTTCCCGGAGGACGAATGTCTAAAAAAACACTTGCCCGCGGGGCCGTTCCACATATGTCGCGCTATAATAGGATCGTCGATTCGGAGTGGCGCGACCAGGCGTTAGATCACTTCCGCAACTCGCTAAGCGAGGGACACGTGGCCCGATGCCTCGCTTTAGATGATTGACCGAGGGCGCGACACACGGAACGACGGCAGGCAGCCAGGCAACCACTGGCTGTGAATCGATCCCAGGATAGGTAAGAGCTGGTCTCGCTTGTCTGAACAGACTTTCCGCGTCGATAAGTGGAGCCTCTGCCGAGATTAGGCCGCCACGCGGAGCGGCGGAAGGTTGAAGTAGGCTTGATCCGGGGTCATGTCGTCAAGACTCGAATAGGGCCTTCGTGCGTTGTAGAAGTCGAGATACCGGCCGATCGAATGTCGCGCCTCGCCGACGGTTTCGTAGGCTCGCAGATAGACCTCCTCGTATTTAACGCTGCGCCATAGCCGCTCGACGAAGACGTTGTCCCGCCAGGCGCCCTTGCCGTCCATGCTGATCGCGATGCCGTGGCTGGCGAGGACGCCGGTGAAGGCCGCCCCGGTGAACTGGCTGCCCTGGTCGGTGTTGTCGCGACAATGCCTTCGGCATTGCGCTGAGATCTCGGGCTTGCCGTGACGGACCATCGCGTCCTCCAGCGTCTCGACGCAGAACGCCGCCTCCATGGTGATCGACAGCCGCCACGACAGAACCCGGCGGGTCGCCCAGTCGAGCACCACGGCGAGATCGACAAAGCCACGTGCCATCGGGATGTAGGTGATATCCATCGCCCACACCTGATTGGCCCGCTCGATCGCCAGACCGCGCAGCAGATACGGATAGATCTGGTGGCCCGGTTCGGGCTTGGTGGTGCGCGGACGGCGATAGAGTGCCTCTATCCCCATCCGCCGCATCAGCGTCTTCACATGCCGGCGACCGATCTTGCTCCCCTCGGCAGCCAGCAGGCCTCGCAACATGCGCGAACCGGCGAAGGGGAACTCCAGGTGCAGCTGATCCAGATGCCGCATGATCGCGAGGTCGGCGGACGACACCGGGCGCGGCAGATAATAAACGCTGCCGCGGCTGATCTCCAAAACTTCCGCCTGCCTGGTGATCGACAGATCGTGTCCACGGTCGATCATCGCTTTGCGCTCAGCAATCCCGCCTTGGTGAGCGCTCCTTCTAAAAAACTATGCGCGGCGCTGCGCTCCCCCTGTGGGATAGAAACGGCCGGATCTTGGCATGCAGCGACTTCACATCGACTGCGGGCGCGGCCGGCGGCCCGCCCCCTGGTCCGAAAATCCCGGAAGCATTGCCCTCAAGCTGCGATTTCCACGCCGTAATCTGATTGGGGTGAACGTCAAAATGCTCGGCCAGTTGGGCTATCGTCCGATCGCCTTTGACGGCGGCCAGAGCCACCTTCGCCTTGATGGCCGGTGAGTGATTCCGGCGTGCTCGTCTGCTCATCGTCTCTCCTGATTCGCGGGCCTATCGTGCCCGTCGTCAGGCAGAAACTCCACTTAACGTCCTGTGCAGATTTCCAGAGCCGGCTCTGTACAGTCGACGAATGGGTGCCGATGATCGGCTCCCCACGATGATGCTCAAGGCGATGCTACGCGTCGAGGAAGCAAGCCGTCTGGCGCAGGGAGGCACCAGGTCTAGCCGCGGGCATTCTCATCGAGAAGCTCGGCCCCACAATGAAGAAGGTGTCTCACGAGCAGTTTGTGCGCCAACGCGAACTGCATGTCGGATCTTGAACAGGACTCGGCACAAGCCGAGACGACAGCTTAGATGGCACCGGGCGATAAGACCGCGGGTGCTATCGTTCGAGCGTAGCAAACCGGCCAGCTTGACATCTACCAGACTTACAAGTCGACGTCGCGGCAGATTATTTAGCTGAAGCAAGGACGCAACCTGGACTGGCGGGACTTTTGGCTTAGGAAATTTGAGACCGCAATGACCCGCTGCCCAGTCCCAAATGAATATTCCGGCTTGAGCGCTGAGCAACGTCAATGCATTACCGAAATGCCCACCATGGCTCGATAGCCGCTCGCAAGGCGTGACCTTTAACAGCGGACTCTCACTCTTGGTAGGTGCGCCGATCTTTGCGCCTAGCTAAATGTGCCGCTGCGAAATCCATTAGGTAGGTCCCAAACGCAGAAGAAGTATGCGTTCACCTGAAGCGAGGCATTCATAACATCAAAATTGTCACTTCCGGGGGCCTCATTCCACGGGTGGGGATTACTTGTGGTCCGCTACTGCGCAAATAATGGACTGATGCAGATCACATTTGGAGCTGTGGCAATGTCGTTATTTGTAAATGAACAAGTGCGATTGGTGCAGCACTGAACAACATAGAGGAGACCATTTCCATCGGCTTTTTTGCTGCCCTCTCGTTAAGTCATTGGCGATGTACTCGCACGGTAACACCACAGGAGCAACATGATGGTTATTCCAATGCCTCGGACGGACAACACACAGGCCCGCTCCTACTCGCTCGCGAAGCCATACGGGGTGGCTACTTGCCACCCTCATTTCGGCGAGCTGCTGCAGGGAGCCTTCACTGTCAAAGATAGGGGGCAGCGCCGCACAGTGCGTGCGCTCGTTTCAGTTCACATGCCACACGTCGATGGATCGGAAGCCCGTGCGACGTTAGAGCCGAGCCGCATTGGGATGTTCGAACCCCAGGTCGGCCGCACCGGTGTCGAAGTGAGACCTGGTCATTTCCACAAATGTGAGATCGCCGCTCGGGTCACCCTCGATGCTCTAGCAATGAGGAACATGGGGGCTACACTAGAAGTTAGCACGTCGGTGCCGGAAGGCGTCGGCATGGGCTCGTCTACGAGCTGCGTAGTCGCCTCGATCCGTGCGGTCGCCAAAGCCGTCGAAGCTTACCGGGGGGTCCGAGTGACTCCGGCGCCTCATCTACAAGCGAAGCTTGCCGTGTCTGCCGAGCATGCGTGTGACTCGTTGATGTTTGACTGCACCAGCAGCACCATTCTGTTCGCCCATCGAATGGGCAAGATTGTCCGAGTGTTCAACGGTGCTCTCCCACAAATGTTGATTCTGGGGTTTGACACAGGCTCGGCCGAGGGCGGCATCGGAACCGACGGACTCCGGCGAGCGCGCTACTCGCGTGATCAGATCGCGGCGTTCGAGTGCGCCTTGGCAGTCCTAGAGCGTGCAATTGCAGAGCAGAGCGTCGCACTCGTCGGCCGCGTTGCGACTTTCTCCGCCATACAGAGCGAGACCGCCATTCAGAATCCGCTTAAGAAGCCGAAGTTCAACGAACTCCAGCGCATCAAGGAAGACACTGGATCGGCCGGTATTGTCGTAGCCCATAGTGGTACCGTCGCTGGCCTGATCTTCGACCCGGAGCTCCCCGGCCTTCACAACCGACTGGACGAGGCTAGAGCCTCAATTAGCCGCCTAGGCTTCAGTCAGCTGTGTAGTTTCTCGACCCCATATTGAGGATCAACACTTGGTGGACATGCTATCGGACATCATCAGTGCTCATGCGCCCCTGAAGATCGTTTCATTGCGACCAAACTTGGCCGCGATCGATTTCAGGCTAATGAAAGTATTCCCCGCCTTCAACATCATCGAAGCCGGTCTTCGCAACGGTGAAATCGGCCGCAACACGACGATTGTTGAAACGTCCAGCGGAACGATGGCTCTCGCCCTCGCCATCGTTTGCATGCAATTCTCGCTCAAATTGCACATCTTTGGCGACCGCGCTATCGAGCCACCGCTTAAACGCACAATGGAGGAGCTGGGGGCCGACGTTCACCTTGTCGAGGCGACAGCCTCCAACGCCAACGTACAGTTGCTCCGGAAGAATGCGCTCCTTGAGTTTGTGGACCGAACTGGAGCTATTTGGTCACGACAATATGACAATCTTGGCAATCGCCTTTCGTATGCGCGTCCCGCTGCGGAGGCGATCAGGCAATTCGGCGAGATCGACGCTTTGGTTGCAGCGGTAGGGTCTGGAGGCTCATCCTGCGGGCTTGCGCACTATTGCCGCGCATTCTTTCCGGAAATGAAACTCGTTGGGATCGATACCTTCGGCAGCATCTTATTCGGCCAACCGGTCAATCAACGCGATTTGCGTGGTCTCGGCAACAGCATTCTACCTGGCAACTTGTTTCACCAGGCGTTCGATGAAATTCATTGGCTTGGTGCGAACGAAGCATACCAAGCGGCGCACCGACTTCATCGCGAGACTTCGTTAAAGCGCGGGCCTACTAGCGGGGCGGCTTATCTCGTCGCCAAATGGTACGCGGATCTCTCTCCAAAAAGCAAAGTGCTTGCCGTCTTTCCCGATGACAGCAACCGCTACGAGCACAACATCTACGATCCGAGATGGATGCAGGCGAACGGCTATCACGCCGAGCTCGCCGCGACCGAGCCTGTCCTTGTCCCTCACCCGCTTCATGCTGATAACGGCTGGTGCCGTTTCAACTGGAGTCGCCGCTCGTTAGCCGAGGTGATGGAGTATCGGCATTCCGCGAACTGAAGCATAAACGAATGGCACACTCAGCGGCGATCTTCATTGAATCTAATACTACAGGCTCAGGCGCCGAATTTATTCTGCGTGCACAAGAACTGGGGCTCGTTCCGGTGTTTGTTACCGCTTCACCGGAGCGGTATGCCTTTCTGCCTGGCATCGCGGAGCTCGACCTACGTATATGCGAAACGACTTCAGAAGCTGCTGTTTCGGCCGCAATCGATAGCGTCGCCGCGGCCATGCCGATCGAGCTGCTAACGACCTCTAGCGATTTCTACCTTTACACGGCTGCGCTGCAAGCCAAACGTCTCGGGCTCACGGGTCCGGATCCCGACGCAATCGCGCTTTGCCGTAATAAGGGCCGTCAGGCGGCCGCCCTGCGGGCGGCGGGCATCGGCGTGCCTAATTGCGCCCAAGTCAGCGCCGACGGCGATATCCACAACGCGATTACACAGGTCGGGTTACCTGCAGTCACCAAGCCGATCAGCGGTACTGGCAGCATGGGGGTCACCCTCGTGGAAACCGAGACAGATGCAGTTACAGCTTTGCGCAAGCTCCTTGTCACCACGAATGACGTGCGTGGCCGTCCTATGCAGGCTGGTGCCCTTCTTATGTCGTATATTGCAGGCGAGGAGTATTCCGTCGAGATTCTCGATAGCCACATCATCGGTGTGACGCGCAAACATCTTGGGGCCCTTCCGCATTTCGTCGAGATCGGACACGATGTACCAGCACCAGTCTCGCCTTGGTTGCGCGCGCAAATCGCAAATGAAGCGCTTCGCGCCATAAAGGCCCTGGGCCATGTGCAAGGACCAGCTCATGTCGAGCTGCGGCTTCACCAGGGTTGTGTTACGATTATCGAGGTAAATCCGCGCCTCGCTGGCGGTTCGATCCCCAGCCTTTTTCGGCACGCCACGGGTTTTGACCCGGTCCTAGCGGTCCTTCGTAGCCTGCTCGGAATGCCCCCGCAACGTCTAATCGGAGGCTCTCACGGCTCGATTCGATTCATCGTGCCGGAGCGCGATGGAGTCTTTGCCGTTCCACAGAACCATGAGCGTGCTGTCGATCGTTTCGGACTGGCGGAGTTCGTTCTATATCGGACACCGCCAATACAATTTAGGCGCTGTAACGATTTCCGTGACCGGATTGGTCATGTCATCGCAGTTGCTGACGACCCGAGAGCTGCGGCTCAGCGTGCCGCAGCTGCCGTCGCTTTCATCTGTCGTGCATAAGGAGATCATCTTGGGAAGCACAGGCCGCATTAAATCAGCTCTCGATCCTGAAGCGAGCGCTATCGTCTTCGATATCGATCTTCAACGCGCAGCAAACGACGAGCTACCCTTCTACGCTGACATTGATCGAGCCCAGGCCATCATGCTTGAGCGCGTTGGCTTGATCGACCGGGATCTCGCCAGAAGAGTACTGACAGAGCTTGACAAGTTGCAGGCCGGAGCCTTCCAGAGCGTCGCAGCTTGCCGTGCCCCGCGCGGTTCCTATCTCGCTTATGAGGATCATCTCTGCTCGGCCATCGGCAAGGAAGCTAGTAATCTGCATCTCGGCCGCAGCCGCAACGATATCAATGCGACCCTCGTAAAGCTGAAGCTGAGAGCGCCTTATCAGGAATTGGCACGTGAATTAATCAAGCTTCTGCAAGTGCTGTGCAGTCTGGCTCGCGACCACCTTGAGACAATCTTCCCACTACACACGCATCGTCAGCCCGCACTGCCATCCACATTCGCGCACCATTTGGCTGCGTTCGCCAGCGCCCTCGCGCGCGATCTGGATGCGGTTTTGGCAGTGCATCCGCTCCTCAACCTTTCTTGCCTCGGGGCTGGCGTCGGGGGTGGTGCACGACCTTGCCCATCCTGCCGGACTTGACGGCGAGGCTGCTCGGCTTTGCGATGCCACCAATTAACTCAATTGACAGCGTGGCATCTCGGGATTTGATCCTTCGCCTGTTGGCAGGTTGTGCGATTCTCGGATCAACTCTCAGCCGCATCGCCGAAACGTTGCTGTTGTGGGTCGGCGACGCGGGATTGGCTAGTCTACCGGACGAACTGGTCGGCTCTAGCTCCGCGATGCCGCATAAGCGCAATCCCTTCCTTCTCGAGCAGGTGCAGGGAAAGGCAGGCGCGATCATTGGCTGTTTCGTCGCCACGGTCACGGGGATGCATAGTACCCCCTTCACGAACTGTGTGGCAGTCGGAACGGAAGCTACTCGGCATGTCTGGTCCGGGATTGACTATTCCATTGGGGCGGCACGCCTCATCCGATTGTGCTTCTCAGGGTTGAATGTCGCCGAAGACTCGGCCTCGACTATGGTCGAAACGTCGTTCGTGAATGCCATGGAAACAGCGACTCGCCTTGCCCTCAGCAGCGATCTCGATTTTCGTTCCGCCCATAACGAAGTCGGGCAGTTGGTTACGACAGCGCTCGAATGCGGCGCACCGAGTCTCCTGGCGAGCATGCAAGGTGGTCGGATGCTCAATTCCGAGATATCGCCGGCGCCAGGCGTCATCGCGCGGAAGGCTCGAGCTGGAGGTGGGCCCGCTCCGGATGCCGTTGCGACTGCGCTGGACGAGCTTGAACAGAGCATCGAACGATCAGGCGCTCTTTTGCGTGATCTCGGCGCTGGTTGGAGCCGCGCTCGAGAAGAACTTCGATCTGCAATCGGGAGCTTCGACGCGTCCGCCCTGAAGGGGCCCATGGAGGGGGAATGAACCCAGTCATGAGAGACGAGGTGCCGGAGTTCACGGACAAGCTTTCGGGTGATCAGACCCGCAAGCGAAAGCGGAGAACCTCAGAGTCGTTGAGCTCAAAGCCACGTGCGGTGACGCCATCGCGGCCGGTGCTCAGAACTTGCGCGCTCGTGGCTCCGGCCCCGGGCGAGACGCTGTCGCGCTGGGAATACGGGCTGCTCGACAGCCGTCCCAAGTTCACTGGTGAGGCGCTTAATAACGTGGCTTGTGATTCGGGAGACTGCCTTATGACTAAATACGAGTCCCATCCTCTAGGGATTCTCAACCTCGAAAGAGGGCCGAAACCTCCACCTCCGAGGCTCGGCTCGCTCCTCCACCCGTCGACGTTTGCGTTTCCAGTCATCTCGGAAACAGTTGAGGGAGCTTGGGCAGACATTGCGATGCGCGGCGATCCAACGATCGGTCCAGCCACGATCGCAGCGGCCAAGCGCTTGGTCCAAAGAGGCGCTGTTGCGATAAGCTCAAACTGCGCCTCCTTTATCCGACACCAAGACGCTGTGGCCGCGACGGTGAATGTGCCAGTCGTCACATCGGCCTTGCTCTTGGTACCGGCATTGCTTGGCCAACTGCGGCCGACTTCCAAGATCGCTGTCCTTTCTGCTGATTCGAGAAATGCCAGCGAACGCGTGCATCGCGTTGTAGATCCCAGTCAACGATCGAGATTAGTGATTGGCGGCGTAGAAGGAGGTAAATTGCACCAGAACGAAATGAAGCGTCCGCCAGTATATACCGAAACTGCCGATATTGAGGCGGATGTCGCGGCCTGCATCTCCCGTCTCCTCACTGCCCACCCATCGATAGATGCGATTTTGTTCGAGTGCACGGCTTTCCCGCCCGTGTCGCGAGCGATCCGTCGCATGACGAACCTGCCAAGCTACGACATCGCGGGCCTCTGCCGGATGATGATGGAGTCCCTTTCTCATGATCTAACGCATGTTTCAACGAGAATAGCGCAAGGATCATGATTACCGGGAGGGGCCGTACCGGTGAATGCAGTGGGTTCAGCGCTTGACAGAGGCCGTCCTGATCATGACCGTCGAGTGGATAGCATCGTGCGAACACTACCGACGAGGGCATTTTTCAGGCGGACTCCCTAGGAGCTTGCAATGCCGGTGGCTCATTGACGGTTGGAGCCTCGGTCGCCCACACCAGCGGCAACCAACGCGTTGGCACAAACCGTCTGATACGTTTCGTCTTGCAAGACGCTCGCACTGGGGAGAGTCATTCCCGGCGAGCACACGAACAGCAAATCGTCCCGCGCGTTAGACGCGGCATACCTGTGAACGCATCACACCCGGCAAACCAATGCCTCATGAAGGAGTAGCTATGCAGCCGTCAACCCTTCCGCTCTTCGGTGTCAAGGTCGTTGATTTGGGACAGTACATCGCCGGCCCGGCAGTGGCGATGATCCTCGCCGATCTTGGCGCCACTGTCGTACATATCGACCCGCCATCCGGTCCCCTCTGGGACAGCCCGGCCAATGCGACCCTTAATCGAAACAAACTGATCGTTTCGGTGGACTTAAAGACTGAGGAAGGTTTGTCGCAAGCCCAAACATTGATCAGCGACGCGGACATCGTGATCGAGAATTTCCGCCCGGGAGTGCTGCGCCGCCTCGGGATCGACTTCAGCGCTTTGCGCAAGACTCGTCCGACCCTGATTACCGTGTCCATTCCCGGCTTTGCGTCCAACGATCAACTCCGTCGCGAGTGGCGCGCATTTGAAGCGGTAATCGGGGCATCCTCCGGATTATTCACTGATTTGGGGTTGAACCGAGTATTGAGGGGTGTTGATCCATCCTTTTCGCCGCTACCTCTGGCATCGGCCTACGGTACGATGCTAGCGGTATCGGCCGCGGTGCTTGCGCTTCAGGCGCGGGAACGCAGCGGAATTGGTGACCAGATCGAGGTGCCTCTTGCATGCGCGGTGATGGAGGGACTTGCATACAGCTCGATTAGCATCGACCAGCTTCCGCTTCGCTATAAGTCGCAACGTGAGCGCGAGATCGCCCGGCGACGCGAAGCGGGCCTGCCGATGAACCTCTCCTATGAGGAAACGCAGGAACTCCTCGATCCATTTGCCCGCAACTACAGATGCAAGGACGGGCGCATGTTCTTCGTCCTCTGCTCAGCCCACAAACATCATACCAGGCGCTGTTTGCAGGTGTTGGGTCTATACGACGAGCTCCTGGCGGAAGGGCTTGTCGAAGAGATGAATACCTATCTTTCGATGCGCGACTGGCGATCTGACGTCTCCCTCAGTTCGTCCCCTTTGCCGAAATCATGGGCAGACAAGATCGCCGGGCGAATGAAGACCGTCTTTCTCACCCGCACCGCAGCGGAATGGGACGAACTTTTCGGTGAGAGCCGAATCCCCGCCGCACCGCAGCGTTGGCTGCGGGAATGGATCAGAGACGATCACGCAGAACGCGCGGGCCTGATGATCAAAGTCGATGATCCGGTGTATGGACGGATGATTCAGCCCGGACCGGTCGCCTGGCTGGAGGAGAGCGGGGAAGCGATGCTGAGCCCCGCACCGCGAAAATGGGTCGCCTTTGATGAGGCCATCGCAGCATTCTCAGGCTTACCTGTCAGGCAGCTGCCGGCAAGCAAGGCCGACAGTTCCGCGGGGTGGCTCGACGGCGTGCGAGTTCTCGATCTGAGCAATGTTATCGCGGGGCCGCACTCAGCGTGCTATCTCGCTCGCCTCGGCGCTGAGGTAATCAAACTCGACCCGGCCAGCCCGCTTTACGACAGCTCGATCACAGTGGTCTGCAGCATGACTCACATGCGCGGCAAGCGCTCGGTTCTGCTGGACATCGCATCCGCGCCTGGCCGAAAAGTTTTTGAGAGGCTCGTGAAGTCTGTTGATATTGTGATCTGGAATGCAACTGACCGCCAGGTGGCGCGGGTTGGCCTTGGTCCGGCGAGCCTCAAAGCCATCAATCCAGACGCGATCTTCTGCCAGCTCGATTGCTTCGGCGGCATCCGTCGCGGCCCCCGAAGCGATTATCTCGGTTACGAGAATCACGTACAGGCGACTACAGGCATCATGCTGAGGGCCGGCGGTTCCTCAGAAACGCCTGATGAATACGTGAATGTCGGTACTATCGATGTGATGGGCGGGTTCAGTGCAGCTCTCGCAGTTGCGGCGGCACTGTATCAGAAGGTCAGGACCGGGCAAGCAGGGCGAGCTCGCACGTCCTTATCGGCGGTGTCTGGTCTCTTGCAGATCCCATTCTGCTACGACTACGCGGGGCGTGGACCCTTCGATGAACCGGCCGGGATAGATTGCAAGGGCTATGGTGCATTGAATCGCTTCTACACGACGGCGTCCGTCCGCAGCCTCTTGCTCAGCGCATCCGAGCGCGATCTGCCGCGACTTGAACGAATTAAAGGGCTTGAGGGCGTTGTCGATGTGCCGAAGGAGGAACTGACCGACTTCCTAGCCAAAGCTATCGCCAAGGCTTCCGCAGAGAAATGGGTTTCACAATTTCATGAAGTCGGCGTCGGTGCCGCCATTTGCGAGAGTATCGCGGCCATACGATCGGAAAATTCGAGACTTGCGAGTGGTGATCCGGGGATTCGAACAAGGCAGCTACGCCTTCTCCACGTTACGTGACCATCCCAGCGGGCATGTTGTAACGCAGGCTGATCATTGCGCGATCCGTTCGGCCGTCGGAAAGATCTATGCGCTGCCTCCCGCGGAAAAATACGGCGCTTCCACGCGCCAAGTTCTGCAGCGACTACAATACCGCGACCCCGAAATTGACGCGCTATCCCGTGCGAAGGTTGTAAGCGAAAGCTGGAGCACCGAGTATTTGCCCAGCTGACGAGAAGATTACTGCTTGTGCAGCCGATCCGAACACTCAAACGGCACGAGAGATGCAGGGTCGCTTCACGGACGCACCACATAGTCGTCCGTGAAAAATCCTGAAGCAATTGAGCGGCAAAAGGAAAATGCCGGAATTTGCGGGATTGGATTTGCCAGCAACCGGTGCTTGGGAGGCGGTTTTCTTGCAAATTGATGTTTTGTGATTCCCTCGAATCTCGCGCTGTGATTCCCTGCTGCTGGCGGTGACGAGCGGAGGATTCGATGCGGCCACGGGAGCGTCGGGAGAGCGGCGATCAGGATCTGTTTCGTTCACGGCTTGACCAGATCATCGACACGGAACACGCGCTGGTGAAGCTGGCGCGGACGATCGATTGGGGATTTCTGGAGGCGAAGTTCGGAGCGGTCTACACCGATGACCCCGGCCGTCCGCCGCTGCCGACGCGCTTGATGGCGGGGCTGGCCATTCTCAAGCACACTTATGACCTGTCCGACGAGGTGCTTTGCGAGCGCTGGGTCGAGAACCCCTATTACCAGTACTTCTGCGGCGAGGAGTTCTTCCAGCACCGGCTGGTGTTCGATCGCTCGTCGCTGACGCGCTGGCGCAACCGCATGGGCGAAGAGCGGTTGCAGGCGCTGATCCAGGAGAGCCTGTCGGTGGCCGCCATGACCAGGGCGATCAAGCCGTCCGACCTATCCCAGGTGATTGTTGACACCACCGTTCAGCCCAAGAACGTGACGTTCCCCACCGATGCAAAGCTTCTGAACCGGGCGCGCGAGAAATTGGTGCGGTTGGCGAAGCTGAGCGGGGTGTCTTTGCGCCAGTCCTATGCGCGGGTGGGCGAGTTCGCCCTGATCCAGCATCAGCGCTATGCCCATGCCAAGCAGTTCAAGCGCGCCAACCGGATGCTGAAGAGGCTGCGCACCTATCTCGGCCGTGTCATCCGTGACATCGGCCGCAAGATCGAGGGCAATGCCACGCTCGATGGGAAATTTGCGAAGCTCTTGATGCTGGCGCGGCGGGTGCACGAGCAGCAGCAGCGCCAACGCGGACCGAAGGTCTATTCGCTGCATGGGCCGGAAGTCGAATGCATCGGCAAAGGCAAGGCTCACCGGCCTTACGAGTTCGGTGTCAAGGTCTCCGTCGCCACCATGCTCAAGCACGCCGCGGGTGGTCAGTTCGTCACCCATGTCAAGGCGCTGCCGGGCAATCCCTACGACGGCCATACGCTGGCGACGGTCATCCCGGAGATGGAGGCGCTGGTCGGCAATACCATCGAGCGCGCCTTCCTCGACAAGGGATACCGCGGCCACAATGCGCCGCCCGACTACAAGTTCAGGATCTTCCTCTCCGGCCAGAAGCGAGGAGTGACGCCGAAGATCAAGCGCCAACTGCGCCGCAGGTCCGCCGTCGAACCCGTCATCGGCCATCTCATGGCCGAGCACCGCATGGGCCGCAACTATCTCTGGTTCAAGCACGGCGACGCCAACAACGCCGTCCTCGCCGCCGCTGGCTACAACTTCCGCCGTCTCATCCGATGGCTCAAGCTTTTGCTGTGCCAAATCCTGGCCGCGCTCTTCACCGAGCCGATCGCCAGTCCAACCGAAATTAGGGTTCTTCACGCTCGACCACATAGACACGAATCATTTGATGCCCGAAGAGCCAAGCCGCCTATTAACCCGCGGGCAAAAGGCACCACAAATGGGAATTGAAGCGACTTACGGTCGGCGATCACGGAGCAAGCAGTCGGAAAGCCAAAGTCAGCACGAGACGCACGCACAAGGCCTCACTCCTCGACGGGATCCGTCTCGTAGACCTCGCGTAAGTCTTCGCCGGCCCGCTCTGCACGACGATCATGGCGGACCCGGGAGCGGATGTCCAGTTTCACTCAAGGGGAGGCGCGCTCACCCGCGCTCTTGGCGGGCAGATAGAGAAGTTCGTGAGCGCAAAGGGGCTACGGCGCTTGCGGCCGCGACCATCCCGGAGAGTTGCAGTATTCCTGGGTACATTGGTGTGTCGGTCTTGCCAAGGAATTCCGCGCCCCCAATGGTTCGCACCAAACTGCGTGTTTCTCTTTCGAATATGTTACCCAATGAGCGTCCTAACTGACGTAATCTGCTGTCGAGCCAGCGTTTACATCTTATCGATCGCTCGCCGTTGAGCCTTGTCGAGAAAAGCTATGAATACTATTGGTCCAGAATCTATCAGAACGATTCGTTACGCTCCCTTCCCGCGGGCCGAATACGAACATCGGGTCGACCGAGCCCAGTGTTCGATGAGAGAACATGTCATTGACGCGCTTGTGGTGACCTCCGAACACAATTTGCGATATTTTGTTGGCGAGCCTAGCACGACGCCGCAGCAGACGACTCGGCCCCGCTTTCTTCTTATTCTCTTGTCCGGTGAGGCTGTTGCAGTCGTCCCAGAGGGAATCGATCAGTTCTATGAGGAGACGACTTGGGTCAAACGTTTCCGGAGCTGGCCTAGTCCAAATCCAAAGGATGAGGGTGTATCGGCGCTCGCCGGAGCATTGCGCGAACTATTACCGGAGCATGCGAAAATCGGCATAGAGCTTGGCGCCGAAAGCAGACTTGGGTTCCCTGCGGGAGATTTCTTACGTGTTGCGGAGGCTATTAAACCTCGGAAGTTTGTCGATGCATCGGATCTGATTTTCACTCGGTTGCGAATGATCAAGTCTTCATTAGAGGTCGAGCGAATTCGAACTGTATGTCAGCTTGTCTCGGAAGCATTTGGACAACCTGACACCAAAGCTGCGTTTGGGTATGACGGAACGGGAGGCGTGTCGCCTCTTCGAGCTCGAATGCTTTAGTCGCGGTGTCGAAAAGACGGCTAAGATAGTGGGTGTTTCTGGGCGCGGGGGTTATACACGCCCCTACGGTGTTCCGAGCGACAAAGTTCTCTCTGATGGTGACCTGCTGTTTATTGATGCCGGCTGCCTGTTTGACTTTTATTGGAGCGACTTCGATCGACATTTTGCCTTCGGCCCACCCGATCGGCACACCCAAAATGCCTATCAAATCGTTTGGGATGCGACTGAAGCGGGAATCGCTGCCGTTAAACCAGGTACTCCGATCTGCAATATCTGGGGCGCAATGTCAGATGTACTAAATGGCTCAAACAATCGCGGTAAGGCCACGAACATCGGGCGAATGGGACATTCGATGGGTTTATGGATGCCGGAGTTGCCCTCGGTGCAACCTGATGACAAGACGATCCTAAGACCAGGCATGATCATCAACATTGAACCAAGCACCTCATACCCGTCATATTTTGACGGATCACCGAAGTTGATGCTGCACGAAGAGGTCGTCGTCGTGACCGAATCTGGGGCGCAGCTGCTCACTTCTCGGGCTTCTCGAACCATACCGGTTGTCGTCGAATAAAGAGAGCGGCAGATCCGCGTATGCAGCTGCCGATAACCGAAATCGCCGCTCTCCTGTGGAGTGTCCCCCGTTAGAGTGGACACTCCGCTGGTTTGATCAATGCAATGTAAGATCGCGGTCGACTAGCTACTTTCCGGCGCAAAAATCGCGGTTCTGATGGGCGCGGTCAACCATGCAGACAATAAGAAGCCCCGGCGGGGGGGGGCGGCGGGGCGATGTGAGGCCAAGATTGCGCTGGAAGTGGACTACCTTTGGAGTGACTGCTGTTCCATCACGCGACCGATGCTGATGAGGTTGTCGGCGACAACGCCGAGCCCGACCCAGCGCGTGATTCCGGCGCTGCCTTTGTAGCGGCAGCAATCGAGCCCGTGCCGCCGTTTGGCGACGCTGACGCGCCCCTCGCATCCGGTCCGCCATTTCTGGCCGTTGCGGAACCAACGCTTCTTCTGCTCGCGCTTGCGGGCGACGCTCTTGGTGGAACGATTGGGGATGCAGACGCGCTTGACGCCGCTCGCCTTCGCCGCGGCTTCATTCCTGGCGGAATAGAACCCGGCATCTGCCGCGACCAGACGTGGCGTGCGACCGAGCTTGGCTTGGTGGATTTCGATGGCCGGGATCAACAGGTCCGAATCGCTCGGCCGCCGATCATAGACTTCGTAGTCGATCACGATCTGGTTTTCGGCTTCCTGCAGCTTGACCATCTTGCCGAACTCGTTGGGCTTGCCGGCCTTGCCCTTGCGAATGATCTCCGTCGAGGGCTCGAACACGCTGACGAGCTTGTCCTCTCCGCGTGTTGCCGTGGAAGATGCGTTGCCGGGTCTGCCGCATCACCTGCCGCACCAGCGGCATCATCGCTTCCAGCTCCTGCCGCAAGCCTTGCAGCGCCAGTCGTTTCAAGATGCCCCTGGCCCGCTTCACGCCGGTGGATATCTCATGGGAGAAGCGCTTCGCTTGCCCCACCACTCGGCTCGTCGAATCAATAGCTTACGGTAGCCTTGCTTGAGCCTCTCGTGATTGAGCGGTCCTTTGGCACGTGCAATCCGCGAGATATCGAGCAGCCGCAGTTTTACGCTTCGCGTTCGCTCGCGCAGCTTGGTTCCGGCCGCGCCCGCGATCTCGGTGACCTTCTTCATGTGCGGATCAGCACCCTAACCCCGTCACCCAGCAACGTGCTGTCGGTCGGGTAATGGATGTTGGTCTCCACCACCGTCGTATCCACACGCATTCTGCGTCCCTGCGTCACCCCTTGTTGCTGCGCGATTTGCACGATCCGGTCGTGGATCTGTCTGATTGTCTCCGGATCCACAGCCAGGCCCCAGCGCCCCATCGTCTTGGCGTCCGGCATCTTGCCGCCGCCCACACGGGTGAAGTCGCGATACACCAGATTGGCGCGCACTTCACATTCCAGCACGTGATAGCTCCAGTTGCGAACATGCTTGAGGATCAACAACCGCAACACCACCTCGGCCGGCGCGCCCAGCCGACCACGACTGCGGCTCTTGTGCGGCTCTTGGGATGTCGTCTCGCCAGCGCCTCGTACACTGCACCGACGATCTGTTCATCCGCCAGAACCCGGTCAGCATGGATCATCCAACCTTCGCGAAGATCGCTCACTTCCCCGGCGATCAAGCCGTCGCCGAAGCTCAGTTGCGCTCTGCGCATCTCAATCACGTTTCTTCCTCCCCCGCGGCACCGCCACATCAGGGCGCAACAGGTCGTGATTGAACTCGCAGATCGCCTCGATCGCGTCTTTCAGCTTCTGGTAATTCTCCAGCCAGCGGCGCACCTCGGCAACGCGCTCACGCCGCACACTGAACTGGCGCACGCGTCCACCCGCATAGCTCACCGTCAGGACATGCACCTGGTGCCCTTCGCCGCGCGCGCATTTCGGGCAGCCGCTCTTGTGACGAACGGTGCGCTCCAGCAACGAACCGCGCAGCAGTTCGCCGGTGACCGGCAGCTTGCCGACAAGCTTCTCACGCGTTTGAAGGGCTCGCTTACGAATCATTCATAAGAATGAATCAATGCTGCCGCTTCAAGTCAACGCCAATCCGTTCGACCCTGCAGTTTCGCCACACCAAGCGATTCTGGCTGCCTCACAAGGCCGCCAAATTTTGCGCCGGAAAGTAGCTAGGCCATTCGGCTTCGCCCTCACAGATCCGGGCAGGCGGCTTTCCCGCACCCGGCTCTTCCCGAGGATAACCCGCGTCATATCCGCGCCTGTGCCCAAGTGCGAGTGATGCGTGGAACGGGCAGACGGAAGCGTGCCGTCAGCGTCTCGAACTCGGACCAACCCATGCGCCGGCTTTTCTGGCTGCGCCGTCTCAGACAGCGCATCCAGGTCCGACGCAGTTCGCGGTAGAAGCCGTTGAGCGCTGGATAATTGTGCGGCCGGCCGTAGTATCGAAAGCACCTTCGCCACCGTGCGCCACCGCACCATTCCGATCGAAGGGCTGCCTCTCCAAGAAGACGGCACTCGCGATGGTCTTCAAACTGCTTGAGGCCGCGCATAAAAGCTGGCGTCGTCTCGATGGCCACAACCAGTTGCCAAAATTCGTTCTCGGTGTGACATTCAACGACGGGATCGAGGTCATCGCCAAGCCGACCGACCGTCAGCCCATAACCGCCGCCGCCTGACCGGCTCCGGCCGTCACCAAAATTTGGCGATAGGTCCTTTGCCCTCTCATCGGCATCCAATTTTTGCTCTGACTCATATGGGGAACGGCTCGGGCGGCAAGATCTTTCTCTGGTTGAACAAGGGATGACGGTGCGGTCATATGTTCGGCCTGTGAACGCGGCGCCTGGCCACTGGCCACGATGATATCCGCGGAAGCAATCGCCCGATCAATTTCCCGCACTCGAAGCGCAGTGAGTCAGGCGGTCTGATTGCTACGGGGAATGTCGTCATTCGGGGATCATCCAGATTGCAGCTTGCCTCCTCGGCAGCTTTCTTCTTCCGCCGGAGAGCTCTTAAGATTAGGATTTCAGTATTGCGGCTGGCGCCTGATAGATGCCGCCTCTGACCAGCAAGGCCCAGATGGTGCGCGCAATCTTATTGGCGAGCGCCACCGATACGACCTTGACCGGCCGTCTTTGCAGCATGGTCCGAATCCAGAGCGGTACTTTCAACCCTCGTTTAGCCAGCTTGATGATTGAGGTCGCACCAACGATCAAGAGCGTCCGTAATTGCCAATTTCCACGCTTTGATATCGCCCCAAGCCTTTCTTTCCGGCGCTCGATTGTGCCCTCGGTGCTAGCCCCGTCCAAGCGGCAAAATCTCGTGCAGCCGCAAAACATCCAAGTACCGATGTCCAAACGGTAGCGGCGATGAGTTAGACTGGCCACAGCAGGAAGCTGCTACGGCAGGTGATCCGCGGAGAGCGCACCGATGTCTTCCGGCCCCGGCAAAGTTCGCTGGATCCGCATCTGCCACGGCTCGACGATCAGTGGGCGTCCGGCTGTCGAAATGGTGCCGAACTTTGGTAACGCTTGACGACGCGTGGCTTCCGAGCCTCGCTCCGCGTCATCAGCGAGTCGGCGCCCCGCAGACGACGGGCCGAAAGGCCGATGCCCAAAACCTTCAGCGAATCCGGTCGGCTAGAACGATCGCGCGCCTCATTACAATCGGGCGGGATTTGCTCACGAAAGCGGAGACCGTCACGGTCGCCGCGGAGACTGGTGTACCAAACCCGGTTGAGGCCCGCGAGATCATCGCCGAATTCCACCTGATGATCCGGCGCAAGGCTGAGGCGGGTCTCACCCCATGGATCGAGCCAGCCCGTGCGAGTCTCGCCGCATCGTTCACGCGCGGCGTAACGAGTGATGAAGGGGCGGTTCGAGCAGCGATCATCTCGCCTTGGTCCAACGGACAGACCGAGGGGCAGATCACCCGCCGCAAGCTTGTCAGGCGCCAAATGTACTGCCGGGGGAAACTCGATCTGCTTCAAGCCAGACCAGAATAAGCGGAGCTGTACCAAAAATGCGTCAGAGCCAATATTGCAAACGATGACGTAAATTGCGGTCGGCGCTCGTGGGAGAAAGCTCCGTTATCGTCGAGGCTCGCAATCAAACGATTCGGAGGAGCTGTCATGAGGCAATACGTCGGGCTAGATGTCTCGCAAAAAGAGACTACGGTTTGCGTAGAGTCAACGAGACTGGTCAAGCCATTTTTGAAGGAAAGGCTAAGTCTCATCCCGGAGATCTCTCAAAATTACTTCGTAAAGATGCGCCACAGGCGGAGCGTATCGGCTTTGAGACGGGCGCAATGGCGAGCTGGCTTTGGCATGAGCTTCGTAGGGTCGAACTCCCCGTCGTTTGCATCGATGCAAGGTATGCACATGCAGCACTGTCGGTCCGCATGAATAAGAGCGATCAGAACGATGCTCGAGGTCTTGCCGAGCTGGTGCGGGTTGGTTGGTATCGAGAAGTCAAAATCAAGAGTGAAGAGAGCCAACAGGTTCGAGCAATCCTCGTCGCGCGGTCCCGCCTTGTGTCCATGCGCCGGGATATCGAAAACCAGGTCCGCAGTCTGATCAAGGAATGTGGGTTGCTATTCCCCCGAGCCATCGGCCAACAGTTCCGCAACTTAGTCCGTGAGCTGTTGAGCGAAGGCAATCAGCTCCTCGCCGTGGTAGAGCCGCTCCTATCGATTCATGAGCATATCTGCCAGCAGCAGAGCAAATTTGAGGACGAAGTCCGCCGATTGGCGAAGTCGGACGAGACGACGCGTCCCCTGATGACAGTTCCTGGTGTCGGCGTCGTCACCGCCTTGACGTTCCGCCATACGATCGATGACCCGTCCCGCTTCCGATCGGCCTCGACAGTCGGCGCCTATCTCGGCCTCACCTCGGCGCAACCAATCTGGTGAAACTGACACTAGTGGCAAGATATCCCGATGGAACGACAGGCTTCTCCGAACCTACCTGTTCGAGGCAGCGACCGTCCTTCTCTATCGGACCAAGAAATAGTCTTCCCTGAAGGCCTGGGGGATAAGCTCGCGAAGCGGGTCGGTATGAAAAAGGCAAAGGTCGCCATTGCCCGCAAGATCGCAGTGATCCTCCACTGCATATGGGTCGATGGCACGTCGTTCGACTGGGGCCACGCGCGAGCCTGACCTTATTTTGTAAGTTCCTGGCCCGGTCAGCTGGGCCGGCGATGTCCCGCTGGGACGGTGGTCGTGGTGACCTCGGTCAATCGGCTGGTGGCGGCTCGTCCGCACGCCGTTGCAAACGATGAGGCACCCGATCCGGACATCATCATGAGGCGCTTGCGATCTCGGAAAGGACCATGACCCCAGCGACGGGCAGCGGATAGTTGAAATTTAGGTGACGGCTAATCGACCGACACTACCGAGCTGGCTATCGATCTACCGTAACCGGTATGAGCTCCCACGTCTGCGGTGATCAGCGGGCGCGAGCGTAGCGGATCGGCATCCAGTATTGGCACATGGCCTCGACGGCCGCTGGAAGATCGGCGTGGGCGTTGCGCAGAAAATCCCTGGTCTCGCGCCCGCTTCGTGCCGGTCCGAGCAACGGCCGGCCCTGATCGTCGCGACAGTGCAGCAGGATGGGCAGAAGCAGGCCATGATTGACGTTGCTGGCGTCCAGCAACGGCGCCCACGCCGACGGCCTGAGCCGCGTTGCGGCATAGAATCCCTGGCACCAGGGTCGCGGATCGACGTCGCCATTGGCTTTGCGCCGGTGCATCGGCTCGAACTGGCTAGGCGTGGTCGAAAGGATCTGGCTGATCTCGTTGTGGCGCAGCGCGACGGCGGAGATCGCTGCGAACTCCGGAGTGCCGCCGTGGTTGAAAGCATCGGCATCGATGGCGAGCAGCGGGCAGATCCAGTCGAGCGGGCTGATCGACACCGGTCCGGCCACGATCGCGGCGACGTAGCCATCGAGCATGGGGAGACTGGTGGCGGCAGGGTGCCGATCGACACGAACCTGGAGCCACCGCTCGAGCTCCGCAAGCGGCATCGCGGCTGCGGCCATCGACGACGATGCTGAATGGCGACGCGGGCTCATGCGGCGGCTTGTGCGATGCGCTCGCGGGCCGCCTTCCAGTTCCAGGCGAGCAGCTCGTGCAGCTGATGGCTCTTGGTTCGCCCAGACACGATGCGCTCCAGCACGTCGGACAAGTAGGCCTGCAGATCGAGCTCATGAAGCTTTGCTGTGTTCACGATCGACGACAGGATCGCCCAGCTCTCGGCGCCGCCTTCGCTGCCGCTGAACAATGAGTTGCGTCTTCCCATTGCAATCGGGCGCATGGAACGCTCGACCGTGTTGGGATCGACCTCGACGCGGCCGTCGCGAAGAAACAGCGTCAGTCCGTCCCAGTGATTGAGCGCGTAGTTGATGGCCTCGGCCAGCTTCGACTGGGAGAAGAGCTGGCCGACCGTTGCCGTCAGCCGCGCCTTGAGCGCCGCCATCAGTGGTGCGGTCCTGGTGCGGCGGGCGGCAAGCCGCTGCTCGGCACTGCTGCCGCGGATCTCGGCCTCGATGGCATAGACCGCCTGCAACCGTTCGATCACCTCGCGAGCGAATGGCGACTGGGTCGTCTTGTAGACCTCGACAAATTTGCGCCGGGCATGGGCGAGGCAGAAAGCGAGCTGGATCGCGCTGCCATGACCGCGGGCGAGCGCCTTGTAGGCGGCATAACCATCCACCTGGAGAATGCCGGAAAAGCCGGTCAATTGTCCGGCGATCTCCTCGGTGCCGCGGCCGCCGGCGAACACGTAGGCGACCGCCGGCGGCGCGGGGCCGCCCCACGGGCGGTCATCCATGGCATGCGCCCAGAACTGGCAGATGCGGGGGCGATGTTGTCCGGGATCGAGCACCGGCATCGGCGTCTCGTCGCAGAACACGCGCGGCGAGGCCTGGATCGTGCGCAGCTGGAGCTCATAGAGGCTCTTGAGCCACCAGGCCGCACGCTTCACCCAGCCGGCCAGCGTCGCGCGGTCGAGATGAAGGCCCTGACCGGCCAGAATCTGCACCTGCCGATACAGCGGCAGATACCAAGCAAACTTCGACACCACCACGTGGGTCACCAGCGCCGTTGAGGCCATGCCGCTCTCGATCAGTCGCGGCAGCACCTTCGCCTGCACCACGCCGTCGGTGCAGCCGCGGCAGGCGTATTTGGGACGGATCGTGCGCAGCACCCGCAGGATCGCCGGGATCACGTCCAGCACCTCGCTGACGTCCTCGCCGATCTTATGCAGGCGGCCGTCGCAACACGGGCACGCTGTCGCGTCCGGCTCCAGCACCTGCTCACAGCGTGGCAGGTGCTTGGGCAGCGCGCCGATGTTGCGGCGGGCCTTCTTGCGCGGCTTACCAGCCGGCTTGGTCGCAGCCGCATCGTCGTTGGCCGGCGCAGCTGGTGTGACGCCGGTCTCCAGATCGTCCAGCTCGAGCGCGAGCTGCTCGTCCACGAGCACCGCAAGTCACTCCGAGCGCTTCCCGAAGATCATCTCCTTGAGCGCTGCATCGCCAACGTAGCTTCTCGTTCTCGGCGTCAAGCGCGAGCACCATCTCGGTCAGAGCTGCGGTGTCGGTCGGGAGAGCGTCGGGACGAATCGCCATGATCAAACGATACATCCGCACGCCACAGCCTCCAGCGAAATCCACACGCGTCATCCGACGAGCGCCGGCTGCTTCACAGGCTTCGGCGACACACGCGTCCACTCGAGCCCGTCGAGCAGTCGCGAGCTGCGTCGCACTCAGATGTATCACGCCGTCGCGGATCGGTGGCCAGGTGAAGCGCCCTTGGTGCAGCCACTTCGTCACCAGCACCATGCCGCTGCCGTCCCACGCCAGAAGCTTCACTCTGTCCATGCGCTTGCTGCGAAAACACGAAGACGTCGCCGCAATACGGGTTCGCGCGCAGCGCTTCGCTCACCAGCGCCGACAGCGTGTGCACCGACTTGCGGAAGTCGACCGGCTGTGTCGCCAGCACCACCTTAGGGTCAGACCGTAGCGCAATCACCGGATACCCCGGAGCGCCGACAGCACCGTCGAAAGCGTCGCCAACTCCACGCCTGGCTCGACGCGGATGCGCGCTCCACTCACCTCGATCTCGATCACCCCGCAGGGCTTGGCCGGCCGCGCGGCGATCTCCAAAGGCGTCGTTTGTGCCGGCGAAATACGCTCGGACTCGCCAGCTGTCCCGCCACCGCTTCCGGCGCCAATTTGGATCGGCACGAAGTTCGGCGCCTTGCCGGCCACCGCCGCCGCAACCTGGCGGCGCCACACCGTGAGCAGCCCGCGGGAAACGCCATTGCGCCGCGCCACCTCGGAGATGTTCGCACCCTCCTCAAAGCTCTCCGCCACGATCCGGGCCTTGTCCTCGCCCGTCCACCGTCGCCGTCGGCGCTCCCCAGTGATCACCTCGACGCGACGATAGGAGTCACCTCCCTGCCTGGCATCAAGCATGGCATTTGCCATCGCTTCACCTCCACCGATCAGCTCATGCCAGGCTGTATCGCAGGCGATCCTCGCGATGGCGAGGTGGGGGCCTCATGCCGGTTACGATCTACCAGCCGCGCTCGCCCCGTCTCCGCAATCCCGACCCGCTCCGGCGGGGCGAGCGCTATCGTCTTGCCGAATGGCTTCAAAAAGAGAATTGACATCAATCCGCAGTTAAAGGGCCAAATGACAACGGGGTTACTGATCGTCGTCGCGGCGTTTGAATTGCCCACTGTCATTGCCGGTCTCGACGATGTCGCAGTGGTAGGTCAACGGTCGTGCTGTACGGTGGTGATTGGCGTCGCCGAACACGTTGGGCCATTCACCTAACGCGAGATTGGTACTGACGATCCCGGAGGCGCGGCCATAGAGCCGGCCGACTAGATGTGGCAGAAGGTGCACGTATCCGAGCTGGTCCAGAACGGATGAAGTCCATCCAGGCTCAATGCGCAGCGAGCTTATCGCTGACCTCGGCAAGTGAGTAGGTCGCCGACAATGCGCTGCGATTCATGCTTGTGCTTGACCGCAGTCGCCATAAGCTCGTCGAAGGCGGCGTTAATGCCGTAGATATTGAGTTCACCCATGAGATCGAAGAATTGGGTTTATTCCATCAGATGGTCCTCTGGAGGTCGTTGTAGCGGGCACAATCGGCGATTGGCGCATGGCGAACGCTCAGGGCGGCCAGCGTCATTGCGCAGAATTACATCAGGTCGCGGCCCGCTTGCGCCACCGACTCCCTACTCCTTGATTGGCTTGGCCGAGTCGATTCTGGACTCGCGACCGAACTTCCGTCTGTTCATCGCCCCCATCGACCTCGTGAAACACCTAGTCTCAGTGTTAATCAAGCCGGCAGCCGCTTAGATCTGCTCTTCCGTAAACCGACCGCGCTTGCTCTGGTGCTCGTCTTGGACACAAAGCGAAATTCAAACCGGATTAAGCCCGTGAGCACGGCCACGCGGATCCGGGCTTCGCAAACACAGAATCGATTCTGTAAGGCTAGGTACCGATGGAACTCTTCATACGACATAGCGTATTGTTCTCACCAGAGAGCGTGCTTCTTCGATCAAGCTGGATTTGCCGTCCCACTCAGCCTTTCGGCATCGCCCTAGCGCCGTTCCAGATTACGTCTCTCCCCGCGACGCCGCCTGCCTTCACCACGCCTCAAACTCGAGCACGCAGATCCGGCTAAACTGGGTTCGAGATGCCTGATCGCTCCACCTCCACCTCCGGCAAGTGTAAATGAGCTCAGGGCTAATTCTGAAATTGCTCTCTTGGCGAGTGTTCTAGATCAGGTGCTCCCAGTTCTCTCCGGAGAGCACGTGCCTAACTGTGCCTCCAAATTCCTGGAAGATCCTACGTAGCCCGGCACGCTTAAGGCCATCCATCGTCCGATAGCCGAAAGCCTTGATCGTTCTTTGGCCCATGAGCCGCAACGCGAATAAGGATGCGGATGCGGCTGCCTTCCTGTGATGGTTGGTATGCATCTGTTCGATCTCCGCGAGCGAAACCGGCGAGATCTCTAAATATCCTGCGTCGATAGCCCCATGGAGCAACTCTTGGCCAGCTGGCGTTCGAACGACAGCCACGTTGGTCCCCGGAGCTTCAGCGTACAGACGCTTTCCGTTCCGAAGCACCCAGCCATCTGGCACCGATACATCTGCGACTTCACCTACGGTGTCCGGACAAATCTTGCATCGAAACTGTTTTTCGTAACCGAATTTACCCATGTACCAGGCCCCTGGATAAGGGAGATCGTAAACAGTTCCATCTCGGGTCTGCACACGTAGCGGACCGGGCCATCCCTCACCACGGAAACGGTACAAGCCGACGTCCAGCTCGTCGATGCCGTGGTGACGAATTACCGCCTTCGCGATGTGTGCCGAGGGAACACCACCACAAAAGATCGTCAACATGTAGGGAATCAAGCGCTCGACCCGCGGGTCGGCTCGTCCGAGGGCACGAACCGCCGAGATGTCGCAAGGCTTGGCGATCACGGCAAAGTGCTTATCTTCATCGAGCAGCCGGTGCAAATCGATAAGAGGCGACGATGGGCCATAACGAGACTGAGCCCCGCGTAGCACTTCGTCCGGCGTCCTCGAAATGGTGGAGATCGTCAGCCATGGCTTTCGATCATCCGCGCGGACATGCAACACCGCATGAATCCGGCCACTGGTAAGCAGATAGCGGCCAAGGGCCGTCAATGTTCCGCCTGCGGCCGCCTTGTGACGGACGAGCGGCTCTCTCGACCAGGACCTGTGTATCTCGCGCATGGGTCCCCATAACGGGTGAACGGTGCATCCTTCAGGCCTGCCAGGGCCCTGAACCGACACGCCCGGGCAGACGGCAATAATTTGCTCCTTCTTGGCCGCCGCCATCTCACCTTCGACGAGAGGGCGCATGTTGCCTTCAATATTGATGCCCATCGATATCACAGGGGCGGCGATACTCGCGCACATGCCACAGCCCGTGCATAGGCCAGCCCCGACCACATCCTCGACGTGCTGGGCGGGCGGGGAAAAGAATCGTCGCTTGCTGTCCTTCTGCTTGCGTGCCAACAGATTTCTCCTAATAAACTTTCGGATCCTGATGAAAGCCCTTTCACCGCGGGCCTGCTCAAGCCGTGACGGCGAAGATTGGTTTCTACTCAGCGACATCCGGATGCTCCTTCCGACCCACCTCGGACGAGGCAGTGTTGCTTGCATCCGTACCGACTCAGCAAGTGCTCACGCATGTTTCGCTGTCCTTCTTCGTCAAGTTCGCCGCAGACGTCAAATAACCCGATCTGCTCACTCATTGGCCGGCAAGGTCTCATGAGTCGCTCGTGGTCATGTGAAAGCGAGAAGTTGTTCTCATCCCAGAAAATCTGCGCACGCACCACATTACTGAGCCGGAGCAGTGCGCTTCCGGAGCACCTGCTCCCAACGCGCGAGCGTCTCTCCCGCACCGTAGCGTTGAGTTCGCAACGCCTGCAGCACGGACACGAGGCAGTCGTCGCGTTTCTCTTCGAGCTCAGGGAAGGTCAGGTTCTCGACACTAGCCTGCAATTCTGACTGCTCGGCGAGCCTGTCAAGGAAGGCATCAGTGAGTTCCGGCACGTCTGTGAGCTTCGTCCACGGGCACTTTAGCATGGGTCCCCATTGCTCCATGTAGCGACGCATGCCAACCGCGCCACCGCCGATCCGGAAAGGGCCGAGGATCGCTCGACGCAGTCCGAAGGAATAACGCACGGCGTCATCAACCTCCTGCACAGTGGCCACACCGTCGTGGACTAACCACAGCGCCTCGCGCCACATCGCCTCCTGCAACCGGTTCGCTATAAACCCGTCCACCTCTTTGCGAACCACGAGCGGGTGCATTCCCACGCTCCGATAGATCGCCGCCGCCCGAGCCAGTGTTTCGGGCCTTGTGTGCTGTCCTGCGCACAGTTCAACTAGCGGCATTAGATAGGCCGGGTTGAACGGGTGTGCGACGAGCAAGCGCTCGGGGTGGTTCATCTGCGCCTGCAGCAACGACGGTGCAAGCCCCGATGACGAGGAGCAGATCAGCGTATCTGGCGCAGCCGCCCGGCTGGCAGCCGCGAGCAGTGGCTGCTTGAGATCCAGGCGCTCCGGCGCGGATTCCTGGACGAGTTCCACGTCGCGCACGGCGTCTGCAACCGACTCCACCACTGTTAGGGATCCCTCCGGGGGCAGCGGGACTTGTGTAAGACGCCGATATGCCCGTCGCGCTTTGAGCAGGATCTTTTCCACGCGCTCGAGAGCGCCGGCCGACGGGCCGTACAGTCGCACATCCACTCCATTGAGCATAAAACGAGCGGCCCAACCGCCGCCGATAACGCCGCCGCCCAACAGCCCTACCGCGCGCGGTGGCCTGTCCAACGGTGACCTTGAACCCTCTGTCATGGCCTTGACCTCTCTAACTTGGGATTTTGAGTCTCAGGCGTGAACTTTGAGCGCGAGCTTCTCCCGCACCTCGTCCGGACGCATCACGTACACCGATCCTCTCGAGAATCTGTACCGCGCGTTCCACGAGCTCAGCGTTCGTCGTCAACCGCCCCTGGGACAGATAGAGATTGTCCTCCAGCCCCACCCGCAGGTTTGCGCCCACTAAGCGCGCTAGCCCCACGTAGGGAAGCTGCATCCACCCAATCGAGAAAGCCGAATGGACCGAGCGCGGTGGGAGCTGGTGCACGAGCGCCATCAACGTGCTCAGATCTCTCGGCTCACCATAAGGAAGCCCCATGCACGGCTGGATCAACGTTGGCTGTTCGATCAACCTCTCCCAGATCAATTCACGCACCATACAAGCTGACCGGAATCGAACACCTCGAGCTCAGGACGGACACCGAGCCCGCGCACGCGCGCGGACATCTCGCACAGTATCCCGGTGGGTTTTGAACATAATATCCTCATTCCGAGTAGCAAAGCGCATTGTCCCACAAGGGAGCGTGCAGATCTCGGGACGCAACTCTTCCACGTGCACCAGCCGCTGCAGCGCGCCCACCAAATCGGTCTAAGGCTCCATTGGAAGGGAGAGTTGCCTCCACCCAGCACGAGGTCACCTCCCATGCCCGCGGTCAGGTTAATGACCGGATTGAAGCGCGATTCCGAATCCACCTCACCACCTCCGATACAACGCTGGACCACGCGAGCCCCGCCGGGTAGCACCATCGCGCACATGGATGTGCACCACTGCAGCTCCAGCTTTCTTGCCCCGATTGCGGAGTCCTCTATCTGCTCTGGACTCACCGGAACATGTGGATTACGTTCCACCCCATTTCCGCCGTCCGTAAGCGCGCAGGTGATGAACACCTCTGAAATCATCTCAGCTTCTCGTTTCGCTCAAAGTGCTCAAGCCAGGTGTGTGCTGCGAGTTGCCTAATTATGGTCGCCGGAAGCTCGAGTGATAGTACGTCGACTCGAGAGGGTGCTGTCGTCTACTTCCGGGCGATAGGCAATGTGAAGCCCTGGTGATAGTCCTCATCCCAGCAATCGGCGTGCCACTCGCGGAATGCCTTACGCGACGCGCCTCCGGGGGAAAGGCGCGCAGCTAACAGCTAAATCAGCGATATCAGCGATGGAGGGTTCGCGATTCAGCGCGTACTAAGCGTCGCATGATACGCCGGAGCTTGGAGGCCTGTCGGATCCAGAACGCCATTGTTTGGTTGAACTTGTTTCAATAGCGCGTTGAGTCCGTAAGACATATCGTCGGAATGAGTGGCGGGCTGTCAGAATTCTAACATAGCCACAGTGAAGCTGACGCGGCGGCAGACACTTGGCACCGCACCGCCAAGCGTACATCGCTCGACGATTACGCTCCTTATGCCGGCCTCGCGGCCGGCGTGCTCGGTATCTGCGCCGACCTGACCCTCCAATCTCATGCGTACAACACCGCTCACGCTCTCAGCCCGGCGCTGATCGCCAACCGTTTTACGCCTTAGCTGACAAAGACGCAGCTCGTATCCTACGGTCGCAAGCTCAGATCAACTAAGGCGTACGCATCCGACGGGGGCCGTCTTGCGTGACGGATGGTAATTCGCGAAGCGTGTGACCTTAAGTCGAGCTTTAAGGTCATCAGGCGATGCGGGTCGAGGTTTTGGGCGGGCTGGAGCGGCGGCGGCGCTGGTCGCAGGACGACAAGGCACGGATTGTCGAGGAGACGTTGGCGCCGGGCGCGAAGGTGACTGAGGTTGCGCGTCGCAACGGAGTAGCGGCCAGCCTGGTGTTTACCTGGCGTCGACAAGCACGAACATCGGAACAAGTTATACCATCTTTTACGCCGGTGCAGATCGCCGCCGTAGCGGCCTCGGCTGAGGAAGCTCCGAAGCTTTTGCCTACGGTTGATGGCCGAGTTCGCTCCGCGGCAGCCGCGCGTACTGGATTGATAGAGATCGATCTTGGCAACCGACGGTGCATCCGGGTGGATGCGCACGTCGATCCGGACGCGCTGGCGCGGGTCCTCGATGTGCTTGGACGCCGATGATTGCTATACCGGGGAATGTGCGAGTGTGGCTCGCGACAGGCTACACGGATATGCGCAGAGGCTTTCCGTCGCTGGCGCTCCAAGTGCAGGAGGTGCTGCACAAAGACCCGCTCAGCGGTCATCTGTTCGTCTTCCGCGGTCGCCGCAGCGATCTTGTGAAGGCGATCTGGCACGATGGCCAGGGAGCCTGCTTGTTCACAAAAAGACTCGAGAGAGGAAAGTTCATCTGGCCATCGGTTGCCGGTGAATCGGTAACGATCTCGCCGGCGCAGTTGAGCTATCTGCTGTCCGGGATCGATTGGCGCAACCCTCAAGAAACCCATCGGCCGACGCGGGTCGGATAGCCGCTTTTACGGTTTGAATCTGCTGCTTGATCTGATTCAATGGCTTCATGATACCGAAGCCGGACGATCTTCCATCGGACCTTGCGAGTGCCCTGGCGGCGCTGCAGGGCGAGCGTGAGGCGCGGCTGCGAGCCGAGGCGGTGGCTGCCAGTGCGCAGGCGGAGCTGTCGGACAACGAGGCACTGATCGCGCATCTCGAGCTGCGGATCGAGAAGCTCAAACGCGAACTGTACGGGCAGCGCTCCGAGCGCTCGGCACGGCTGCTCGAACAGCTGGAGTTGGAGCTCGAAGAACTCGTCACCACAGCGAGCGAGGATGAGCTTGCCGCGCAGGCCACAGCGGCGAAGACGCAGAACGTCCGCCCCTTCATGCGCAAGAGACCGATGCGCAAGCCATGGCCGGATGACATCGAACGCGAGCGCGTCGTCATTGAGGCTCCAACGACCTGTGCCTGCTGCGGTGGATCGCGGCTGGCGAAGATCGGTGAGGATGTGACCAAGACGCTGGAGGAGATCCCGCGCCGCTTCAAGCTGATCGAGACGGTACGCGAGAAGTTCACCTGCCGCGATTGCGAGAAGATCAGCCAGCCGCCCGCGCCGTTCCATGCCACACCGCGCGGGTTCATCGGCCCACAATTGCTGGCGACGATCCTGTTCGACAAGTTCGGCATGCATATCCCGCTCAACCGCCAGAGTGCGCGCTTCAAGGCCGAGGGGATCGACCTGCCGTTGTCGACGCTGGCCGACCAGGTCGGGCACGGGACCTTCGCCGTCATGCCCCTCTTCCACTTGATCGAACGCCATGTGCTCGCGGCCGAGCGCCTTCATGGCGATGACACCACCATCCGCATCCTGGCGAAGGGCAAGTGCACGACTGGGCGGATCTGGACTTATGTGCGGGATGACCAGCCGTTCGCCGGGCCTGCGCCGCCGGCGGCGGTTTACTACGCTTCGGGCGACCGTCGCGGCGCGCATCCACAGAAGCATCTGGCCACCTTCACCGGTATCCTGCAGGCGGACTGCTACAGCGGCTTCGAACCCCTGTTCGACCCGAAGAGGAAGGTGCTACCGATCACGCCGGCATTCTGCTTCGCCCATGCGCGGCGGGGCTTCTTCGAGTTGGCTGACATCGAGAAAACCGCCCGGGAAGGCCGCAAGGGCAAACCAGTCTCTCCGATCGCGCTGGAGGCGGTCAGACACCTTGACGCGTTGTTCGAGATCGAACGCGCCATCAACGGCCGCAGCACCGACGAGCGGCGAGCCGTGCGCCAGGAGAAAAGCAAGCCGCTGCTCGACGACATGCACGCCTGGCTGCTCCGAGAGCGAGAAACCCTCTCGCGCTCCTCCGAGGTCCTGAAGCCCATGAACTACATGCTCAGGCGCTGGGACGACTTCGGCCGCTTCCTCGACGATGGCAGGATCTGCCTGACCAACAATTGTGCTGAGCGCGCATTGAGAGGCATCGCCTTGGGAAGGCGCAACTGGACCTTCGCCGGCAGCCAGCATGGTGCCGACCGTGCCGCCATCATGCTGACAATGATCACGACCTGTCGTCTCAACGACGTCGATCCCAAGGCCTGGCTCGCCGACATCCTCGCCCGTATCGCCGATCTTCGCGCGTCGCGCCTGCACGAACTGCTGCCCTGGGAATGGAAGCTCCTGGGCCAAACCGACAAGTCCGCCGGTCAGCAGGCCGCCTGACCTTCACCTAACCGATCATAGAGCTCGCTGTGCCCGCGCGCATGCGTCAATCAGGCGGCCTTCGTCGTATGCGTACACTAAGGCGCGCTTCAGCGCTTCAGCAACTGATGTGTCATGTCCACCGGGACAACGGCGACTGAGTCTCGCAGCGGCTGAGGCTTACGACACAGTCCAGTCTCCGAGCGAGACGGACAATTAACCATAGCGCATCGAAGCTGCCATGAAGGATTTGAAAAGATGAGATCCTGCAGTTCGCGGCGGTGGCAGGGTAAGCGAAGTCTCGATTCCAAGGGTGCAAACCATTTCCTCTCCTCAGCACCTGGAGTGATCCGGCAGCTTCAGAAGAGCGACCTGCAGACACATCACCTTAGCGGATAGGGTTTCCCGGTTCTTTCGGCGACTTGTTCCAAGATGCAGTCGCACAGCCGCTCGATGTCGCCGGCCTCATGCTTGGCTGTAATGCACACCCTAATTCTGGCCGCTCCTTGCCCTGCAGTCGGGAAGAACGTGACCAAAGTGTAGAATCCCCCGTCGAGGAGTCCTCTTGAAATTGCAAGCGCATCGACCTCTGATCCAACCGTAATCATTCTGATCGGAACAGAATTGCCCTGCCCCGCAGTTGTGAGGCGGCGGTCAAACATATCGATTCGCTGCGCCAGTTGCTCCCGTCTCCGCCTGAGTTCCGCAGAGCGGTGAAGTTTGCACGACTCAAGCGCAGCGCCAACGGCCGCTAGATTTAGTCCTTCCGAATATTCGCTGGGAATAGACTCTAGTCGTAGCAACGCTTCGTGGTTGGTCGTCCCCAGCATCAATATTCCGCCCGATGCGCCAAATCCATTGCCCAGGGATCCCGCTATGAGCGTACGGTCACCTAACATTTGTGGAAACTGAGATCGAGCAAATCCTTCCCCTTGGCTTCCGAAGATGGATAAGCCATGAGCATCATCGATGTAGAGGAAGAGCCCATAACGTTCCTGGAGCTGACGCAGCTCCTCAATCGGCGAATGGCTTCCCATCCAGTAAACACCGTCGCAAACATAGGCGACCACTGGGTGCTCCCGGCACAACTGTTCGAGAGCGCCGATATCGTTGTGGACGATTGCGTATGCCCGCGTGTCATCGGCCTTCAGCTTCTGAAAGGTTAGCAACATGCGTGAAAAGCTATCGAACACCACGACCGGCTTCTTCCCGCCGGTTAACCGACCGGAAGCAAGCATTGGAATCGCGACCAGATCAACCAGCATCAAGCTGGAGAAGGTGAGCACACGGGCGCGGAATATTTCAGACAGAGTCTCTTCAAGTTCTCCCAGTAGATCGAAACTCCGCCGCTTTCCGGCGCGAGATGAATGCGATGACGGCTGCCCTTGGATCGCGGCGATCGCGCCGGCGACAATCGCTGGATGATCGTCGAGGCCCAGATACGAACATCGAACGAAATCGAGTGGCTGCCGAACTTGACTGTTGCAAGGAACAATAGAGCGTCTAGACGTGGGAGATCCGTCAGCCGCGATGAGGTCGGCTCGGAGGGCTGCATAAGGATCGGTGATCCGAAACTGTTCAGTCGGGTGACTAGGATGCGGTTGCACCATCGTTCTCCATTTTGTCTGCCGAACCGCGCGCAACCGTCGGCACCGGCTCTCTTCGCTCAAGATCGAACGTTCAACAAAGGGCAATTTCTGTACCAGGCTCGTGGACAGCTCGCCCAGTGCATTTAGGCGCCGAACCAAACCACTTAGTACTCGCCCAGCAAGTCGGATCAGCGAGCTCGATCCAGGGCACCCTTGGCGCGCACACTCTGTGCTGGTCTCACGGGTTCGCCGCCGGATCATGCTCTGGTACTTACTCCATGTACCTGCTCGGTTGCCGATCTAATCGGCCAGCCTCTATGGTGGCCATAAGTCCAGATCGAAGTTCCACAAACAAAACGCCGACAGACCTGCTGCCCTCCAGCGCCCGAAGACCGCTTAACCAGTTGATGGCGGGACCCATTCAAGTCACCCGGCTAGGCCGAACGCTTTGAGAGAGTAAGGGCCCGTGGGGTCAACGCTGCTGCGAGCAGCGCGACGTAAATGGCCCTCCCACTCGTGCCGACCAAAAGAGCCCGTTTAGATCGTCGGAACACGAGCTCGCCGCTTCTGTCGGAAGATGAGACCAAAGGCGAGAACGCATACTCCATTGGATCACTGTTGTGACTGGGGATCTAGAGGAAGTCGGTAGATATAGCTTGATCATACCGCCCAACATTCCGCACGGGCGACATGTTGTACGTCGGTATCGGCGCCCGGACTTTTGTATCGAAAGCATTGGCTATTCGCTTCGCGAATCGGAGGCGAGCCTCTCCGCTTGTGTAGAGGCGGACGGTCCGGGCCGGCCTGCACGTCAGCATTAGCGACCAACACGCGTTTCCAACTATTGACGAATTATCAAGTACGTCGTCGACTCGAGTTATCGAAGCCGATCACGGATCGGCGAAGGCGACAGTCTCGCCATTCTTCACGGCCGCCGTATCCGTGAATATCCGAAGCGGAAGGTGAGTCCTTTGGCCGCTTGACGTGCAGGGCCCGGCAGCTCGTTGCCGCGAGGATGTGCCTTCACCGCCAGCGCTTCTGCTCAGCGTCGTAAGCGCCAGCAATCGGATCACTCACTGCCATCAGATCACGTTTAAGCACTTTATTACTGGACGTGGTTCTAGGGAGCGCCGAAATGAAGCCTATGTATCGCGGCACCTTGAACACGGCGAGGTGCCTACGAGCGTGCTCGAGAATGCGAAGGACGGCGTCGTTTGGCGTAATACCTTTCCTTAATTCGACGTAAATCTTCACCTCCTCTCCGCGATTTACATCGCGAACCGGCACGGCGGCTACATCTGAAATCTCGGGAAGCTCGCGGATCACTGCCTCCACTTCGCGCGCAGCGATGTTCTCGCTCGAACGGCGGATCATGTCTTTTGTGCGCCCCACCAACCAGTGGAAGCCGAGTTCGTCGCAACGCATCAGATCACCGGTCTTGAACCATTCTCCTTCGAAGGCGGCGGTATTGGCGTCCGGCTTTTTCCAATATCCTTTAGAAACTCCGCGCCCTTTAACCCACAGCTCGCCGACTTCCCCCAGCGGCGTGTCGCTTCCATCCTCACTTATCAGCTTGAGTGTTCGAAAAGGTGCGCGAATCCCTACAGAACCGGAGTCGGCCAGCTCGTCAAAGTCATTCGCCATTCGGGTACCGAAGCCGATCTCAGTCATCCCATAAGCCTCCTGGGTACGCACTCGAAAACGCTTCCGGAACTGTCGTACCGTATCGGGCCCCCAGCCCCAATTCAGAATCTGCTTCAGGTCTGTCGCCCCATCTTCGTCAGCGGCCTCGGCCTGGCGCGCTATCAGCTCGGGACACTGGCACCACTCGATGCGGTGCTGCTTGAGCCAGCCGATGAAGCGAGTCGAGCTGAGTTGCGGAGCAAGGTAGTGGGTGGCACCATGCCGATATGACTGTAGAAGATGCCACGGCCCATCGACATAGAAGAAGGGTTGCGCAGAGAGATACCTCTTGTACGGCTGCGCATCCCAACTCGCTGCCTGGTACGAGAATACGCCCCAGTAGTCGTGAGTCAACATGCAGCCCTTTGGAAAGCCCGTTGTCCCCGAGGTATACTGAATGTTCAGCAAATCGTCCGGACGGATATCCTCGCTCACCGGAGTGTCCGCCACGCCTTTGAGTAATTTATCGAGGGTGGCAACTGTCACTTTGGAAGGCTGGCCCACAAGAATCGCTCGCTCTATTGTAAGATCTTGCGGCCAGGCCGTCATCGCCATTAACTGAGACCACGCAGATTCGTCGACGACAACGAATCCAACCTCTGCGTCGCTAAGAACGTATTCTATCTCTCTAGGCGTGTAGCGCATATTGATCGGGACCATCACCGCACCGAGCTTCGCAATCGCGAACCAGAGGATTGGAAATTCGATGCGATTTGGCAGCATCGCCCCAATGCGATCGCCCTTGCTTACGCCGAATGCGCGCAAGGCACGTGCATATTTGTTGGATAGTTCTTCCATTTCGGAGTAGGTCGCGCGCTGACCGCGGTCGAAAACGTCGATCGCGGTCGTCGAACCGTGCGCTCTAGCCTTACTTGAAACCAGCTGACCGACCGTGGTCGTCTCATATGCGGATTCCAATGCCTCGATGTTGCGCATTACATTTGCGAGTCGCTCTTGTAGATGTGGTTGTCTCAAGTTCGTAGCATCCATCATTGTTACTCTACCTCTGACATCGGAGGACAAGACAAGTCTACTAGCAGTCGCTGCGATTAACAGCTCGCTGAGAGTTATGATCACTATAGCCACCGCCGCGGTGTGGCGGACAACACTACACATTCCAACCTCTCACCGCCGCAAGGCATGATGGAGGCGATCACGTAGCACCTTCAGTCAACTCGCAATATGCGCGGCCTCACTTGCTCGTGTCGAATGCCGGAAGGAACGCTCGACGACGTGCAGGGGGCACCGACACGTGAAACGGATCCATTGAGTCTTCCCTTACGACTTATTCTCCGATCCAGATAGGAAACCTCAGTAGCTAGTTAACCTTATCGACCAGGATAAAAACACGACCAACTCTGGTAGCGAAATCGCATTGTTTTATGAACGGGACTGTGTCCCCAACGTGAACGGCTCCTTATAAGATAACAATGTCGAGAGTGGCCTCAACCCGCTGCCCAACCATTCGGGGAGTCTGCTATAGACGTCCTTGATGGAGAAACGCGTTCCTATCTGTCCGTCTGAGCTGCTGCCGGTTTGATGGACGGCTGGTTAAGCTAATCCCACCTTGCGCTCGAACTCAACAGGGCTGAGATATCCGATCGTCGAATGACGCCGGATCGCATTGTACAACGAGGTTTGAGAACGCCCACAGGACCGTTCTTCGCGAGGTTCTTTATCGGCATCATCCTTGGTTTGGGCGCCGAGTTTGCGTTCATGGGGCCATCGACAAGGCCGACGATGTCGTTTTTCGCTGCACCCTGGACGGATCGCAAGCAGACCGTTGGCTTGAAGCACCAGCATGGATGTTCGACCGGAGGGCATGCCATGACGCCGGGTTTCTGACAGCTCAGCCGCTTGTTAGCATCGATGCACTTGCGGCGCTTTCTGCGCTTCTCGATGTAGCGTTGAAGGATCGAACGCCATCAGCTGCCCCGCTTTCTGGCGCATCCAGAGGCTCTCACGGCCAGAATCGGGGAGCGACTCATGTCACGGCAGACGGCAATGCCAGGGAGGTGGATACCGACACAATCGACAACCGCGGCCGCGGCAGCAGATGGATCTGTTCGGGAGCGGCCTTTCGAACGGCGCCATCGGCGCACCAGCATGGCTGGAGCTGCCGGCGGAAGCTCGGGCGGCCCTCACAAGCCTGATGACGCAGTTGACGACCATGCTGCGATGACAGCGACGCCGCCCGCGAAGGAGGTCGGTCATGATCTCTGACAAGGTCAGGCCTCATCGTCTGGAGCGCAAGGCGATTCTTTACGTGCGTCAATCCTCGGCACATCAGGTATTGCACAATCGCGAGAGCAGCGCGTTGCAATACGCCATGCGGGACCGGCTGACGGCGCTCGGGTGGTCAGAGATTGAAGTGATCGATGATGATCTCGGTCGCTCAGCCGCTGGCGGGGTACAACGCGCCGGTTTCGAGCGAATGGTAGCGGAGGTTTGCCTCGGTAAGGTTGGTGCGGTTTGCGCCCGCGAGGTCTCGCGCTTCGCCCGCAACAGCCGGGATTGGCAGCAACTCATCGAGATGTGCCGCGTGGTCGATACCGTTCTGGTCGATCAGGAGACTATCTATGCGCCAAGGCACGGCAACGACCGCCTGCTGCTCGGGCTCAAGGGCAGCCTCAACGAGTACGAACTGGATTTGTTGCGCCAACGCTCGCTCTCGGCCCGCTACGAGAAGGCGCGCCGGGGCGAGTTGGTTGTGGCGGCGCCCGTCGGCTTCGTGAAGGCCGGCGACCGTTATGAGAAAGATCCGGATCGGCGTGTCCAGGAAGCGATCAAGCTGGTGTTCGACAAGGTCGAGGAACTGGGCAGCGCGCGACAGGCGCTCTGCTGGCTCCACGAGTACAATCTCGATCTACCAGTGAAGCAGTCCAACGGCGACACAGCCTGGCGGCGACCGAGTTACTCCGCCATCCGCCGGATCATTGAGAACCCGGTCTACGGCGGCGCCTATGCCTATGGTAAGACGGCTGTGGCGGCGGGATACACCGCCGGGGGCGTGAGCGTGAAGATCCGCCGCAAGACGCGGAACGAATGGTTGACGTTGAAGCCTAATACCCACGACGGGTATGTGAGCTGGGAGAGGTTCGAGGCGATCCGCGCGATGGTCAGCAGCAACGTTCCCACTGGTCGGCATCACGGCGCGCCCAAGCATGGAGACGCGCTGCTGGCCGGTCTGATCCGGTGCAAGCGCTGCGGCCGCAAGCTCACACTCCGGTACTCAGGCATGAAGCGCCATATCCCGCGCTACAGCTGCAGCCGCGCCTGGATGGACAATGGCGGCGCTCACTGCATCGCCTTCGGCGGATTGCGCGTCGATGATGCAATCGAGGAAACACTGCTTGGCGTTGTCGGCCCAGGCGCTATCGCCGCGGCAACCGCTGCCGCCAAGGGAGCCAGGGAACGCCGCGATCAGGTGCGCGATGCTCTCAGTCGCGATCTGGAAGCGGCGAGCTATGCCGTCGACCGGGCTTTCCGGCAATACGATGCCGCTGACCCCGCGAACCGGCTGGTGGCGAGTGAGCTTGAAGCGCGCTGGAACAGGGCGCTCGCTCACGCGGCGGAGGTCGAGGGCAAGATCGCTATGCATGATGCGGCGACGCCCGCCCCCATTGCTGATCCAGCTTCGCTCGGCGTTCTGGCCTCAAACCTCAAAACGGTCTGGGATGCGCCGACGACGGATGCTCGCCTCAAGAAGCGCATTGTGCGCACCCTCATCCATGAGGTCGTGGCCGATATCGACGACGCGGCCTCCGAGATCGTTCTCATCGTCCACTGGGTGGGTGGTGCCCACAGCGAGTTGCGCTTCCCCAAGCGCCGGCGCGGACAGCGCAACAGCACCTCTGCCGATATTATCCAAGCCGTGGGTCAACTGGTGCCGATCGCCAGCGATGTCCTGATTGCCGGCCTCCTCAACCGCAACGGCTTCAAGACCGGCAACGGCAATCGCTGGACCCGCGAGCGCGTCACATCAATGCGCTCGAACTACCACATCGCGGTGTTCAAGCCCGCCGAGGATGGAACCGAACCCTGGCTCAACCTTGGCAACGCCGCAAAGCTCCTGAAGATCTCGCCCAGGACCCTCCGGCTGGCCGCTGAAGCCGGTGAAATCGAAGCCTTCCATCCGCTATCGGACGGCCCGTGGATCTTCGCCCGCGCCTCGCTGATAACAACTGCCTCTCAATCTATCGCCGAACGAGCGCGACAGAACCCAAGATACCCCACGGGATCGCATCCCAATCAGCAAAGTCTCTTCTCTTCAACAACATAGACAGATGGGTGTTCTGATGCGCGGTTGTAGAACCGCTCGTTGTAGTCGAACACATTCGGCCCTGGCCTCGTTTCTGGTGCGATAGGTTTTGCTGGCCGTGCGCTCGGTCTTCAGTGACGAGAAGAAGCTCTCCATCGCGGCGTTGTCCCACACATTGCCGGACCGACTCATGCTGCAAACGATGCCGCTGTCGGCCATCAACCGCTGGAACTGCTCGCTGGTGTATTGGGCGGATTCAAACGGTCGTCGCAACACCAGTTACTTTCACTCATGACAGCAGATCGTCAAGCGCCTCCGCCGGCGTTTTCCAGCCTAGTGTCTTTCTCGGTCGGGCATTGAGAGCCGCTGCCACAGCGGATATCTCCTCGGCGCTGTGGATGCTCAGGTCTGTGCCTTTCGGGAAGTACTGCCGCAGCAACCCGTTGGTGTTCTCGTTAGTGCCGCGCTGCCAAGGGCTTCGCGGGTCGCAGAAGTAGACCTGGATACCCGCATCGATCTTGAGACGATCGTGCTGAGCCATTTCGGCCCCCTGATCCCAGGTTAGCGAGCGACGCAGCTCTTCAGGTAAGGTGATGACGGTGCGCGTGATCGCGTCGCGCACGGCTTCAGCCCCGTGTCCCGCGAGCGCAGGTCCGTTCTTCACGCGCGCAGCTTCGCCATGTCCCGCCAACCGGGGAAGGTGCAATAGCATCGTGAAGCGCGTCGTG
This sequence comes from Bradyrhizobium sp. LM2.9, assembly GCF_054056555.1. Taxonomy (NCBI): domain Bacteria; kingdom Pseudomonadati; phylum Pseudomonadota; class Alphaproteobacteria; order Hyphomicrobiales; family Nitrobacteraceae; genus Bradyrhizobium; species Bradyrhizobium sp. LM2.9. The sequence continues at coordinate 7,350,045 of NZ_JBSRYJ010000002.1, read as the reverse complement.
CGCTCGACCAGCGTGCCGATTGCCGAGCTGCCAACACCGAGGATGAGGTCTCCCTCCCAATGCCCCGGCACTGCTCGATCGGCAGCTTCAGCAGGACGTTCACTGATCATGATCTCCGGGGAGACAAAGCCCTTGCCTCGCCTGCGTACGCGCGCTCTGGGCATCCGTAATACACGCCCTGTTCGCAAGCAGGCCGTCAGCTCGCGGCGTAGCGCGCCGCGGCCCTGAACGAAGAGAGCTTGATAGATAGCTTCGTGGCTGATGCGCATCGTCTTGTCGTCCGGGAAGTCGATCGGCAAGCGTCGGGCAATCTGCTCAGGGCTCCAGGCTTGGCCCATCGCCGATCCTTGCGCGGGCCATGCCGGCGCCCCTTCCACGGAACGGAGGGACCAGGAACGGGAGCGCCGGTCGGGGCTACGACGCCGCCAGCAAGTCTCTCCTCCACATAAGTGCGCAAGGTTGCATTGAGCGCAAGCTTGGTCGGCTTGGGCCGGCGAGCGGATCGATCCGCATGCCATTGGGCAGTTGTTGCCCGATACTCCAACCCGCCGCCGCGGGTGGCCGCATTGCGCCGCAGTTCACGGGAGACTGTCGAAGCAGCCCGCCCCAGGCGACGTCCGATCTCCTGTATGGAATGGCCCTGCACCTTGAGAAGTGCGATCTCCTCGCGCTCAATCAACGAGAGGTACCGCCCGGAGAGCGCCTTTGCCGAAGATCTGAACATCGCTGGTGGCATGCCGCCCGCCTTTCGGAATAATCTGCTTCCGACAGGTTCTGACAATCCGGCTTCGAGTGCAGCATCTTCGCTGCTTAACCCAGCGGCAATCGCCCGCCAAAATTTATTCTGTTCATTGCGCCCCGCAACAGAGGGCCGTCCGGGCGACGGCAATGGGGCTCGTCCTGACCGCTCCGATCTGCGCCTTACAACGTTCATCGCAACCTCCAAACTCCGAGTGTTGCGACGACCGTTTGAATCCGCCCTGGCTGCCCTGATCGGAGTGGTGCAATAACTCGTTGGGCTTGCCCCGCCGCCAGACGGCCATCAGCAGGGCGTCGGCAACCAATTGGGCCGTCATGCTGGCGCTCATCGACCAACCGACCACCCGGCGCGAGAACAGATCGATCACGGCCGACACGTATAGCCAGCCTTCCGCGGTCCAGATGTAAGTGAAGTCGGCGATCCACTTCTGGTTCGGCCGCTCGGCCACGAACTGCCGGTCCAGAACGTTCGACGCTACGGTTGCGACCTGGCGATCGCCTTCGTCCTTCGGCAGACGCCGGCGCCGTGGTCGCGCCCGCAGGGCCTGCAAGCGCATCAGCCGTTCGATCCGGTGCAGACCGCATTCGACGCCATCGGCCAGCACGTCACGCCAGACCCGCCGTGCGCCGTAGGTCCGATCGCGGGCAACGAAGCTGGCCTTCACCTGCCGGCTGACAGCCTCGTCGCCTCGGGATCTGGCGCTGGGGGATCGGTTCAGCCAGGCATGGAAGCCCGACCGGGACACGCCCATCGCATTGCATAGCCATGCCACCGGCCAGATGTTCCGGTGCTTCGCAATGAAGACGAACTTCATGTCGCTTCCTTCGCGAAGAAGGCCGCGGCCTTCCTAAGAAACAGCGCACGGATTGGCGTCTTCCCCCGGAATGGCCTGCAAGACGAAGCCCAGTGATTTGGCCCGCCGCTGAAGGTTGGCGAGGACGCGGCTGCGATATTGTTGCTCATATCGATCAGCACCCGGGTCCTTGTAACTCATGCCGTGCCGAAGTGTGTTGTAGAACAAAACCGCGATCTTGCGGGCGGTCGCTGTCACGGCTTTCGACTTGCCGGCACGTGAGGCCAGCCGGCGATAGAATGCGCCGAGCGCCGTATCGCTCCGCCCGACGGTGGTGGCCGCCAGACGCAGCAATGCGGCTGCCCGACTGGAGGATCGCCGGGTACGCGAAGACAGCACCTTGCCTCCGGAGATCTTGTTGCCCGGTGCGAGGCAAAGCCAGGAAGTGAAGTGTTTGGCCCTCGGCCATGCCCTCAGATCCGTGCCGCACTCACCGATAAGCTTCAATGCGAGCGAGGGACCCAGCCCGTGGATCTCAGTCAGATCGACACCGAGCACGCCATACAGTGCGGCCCTGACATCGAAGGTAGGTGTGTTGACCTGCTTGGTCTTGATGCGTGGCTTGGACAGCCTTCCAACTGGTTTTACGCCTTTATTGTTCAGTGCCGCGATCAGAGCTTCGAGTTTGCGGTCGCAGTCCAGCATCTTCGCCTGGTAGACGTCGTAGAGTTCCAGCGATTGGCCGAGGGCAAAGACATGTTCGTCCCGATTATTGCCGACCAGTGCGGCGCGGATCGTCTCGATCGAGGAATGGCAGCGCACGTCCCGGTAGGTTGCCAACACGTCGGGATTGCGCTCGCCTGCAACAATGGCTCGGATAATCCGCATGCCGGTCGCGCCGGTGATATCCGAGACGACATGATGAAGCTGCAAGTTCATCTCCATCAGGGCCTTCTGCATGTGCTGGATGTGGGCTGCGGCATATTCCACCAGCCGCTCGCGCTGGCGTAGATAGGCGCGCAATGTTGCAATCTCGGCATCCGGTCGGAAGCTGCCGCGTAACAGGCCGTAGGAATGAAGCTGGCGTAGCCATGCGGCATCGCTGCCATCCTTCCGCCCAGGCACGTTCTTGGCGTAGCGTGCGTTGACCAGAATGACCTCAAATCCGCGCTGCTCCAGGATCTCATAGACCGGGATCCAATAGATCCCGGTGGATTCCATCGCCACGCTGGTGACGCCGCACGCTTTGAACCAGTTCGCCAGATCATGCAGGTCCTGCGTGAATGTGCCGAACGTCCGCACTGGGATGTCAGTGCAGGCCGGATTCACCGCAGCCATGTGCATCCTTGATCCGATGTCGATAGCAGCCGCTCCGAAGTTGACCGACTTCAATTCCAGGCAGTCACCGGTTGTCGTCTTGGGCATTGCGAATCCTCCGTCCGATCATGGGCAGGAGGGTCTGGGCTATGCCAATTTGTCATCTTCCTAATCGGGATCGCCGCCGGAACGGCGTCACCACTCTCAAGTCCGCACGCGCCCATGGACCACGTTTTTTAACGGGGACAGTGCCTCCAATAAGCTGACGGCCGCTACCCTCCCAGCCGCAGAGGATAGCACAAGGCCGTTTCTACCCCGCGCAGGCGCGCCTGGGCGCTGGACAGTTTTTTACGATGTCCCGCTCAGCCCTGAGTTTGTTGACCTCGCGCCTGAGCCGCTCGATCTCCTGCTGCTCGGGCTTCATCTGTCCATGCTCGGGGAAGGCCTGAGCCGGATCGGAGCCGAACTCCTTGATCCATTTGCGCAGCACGTTCTCGTGGACGTCCAGGTCACGGCCAGCCTGCGCCACAGACACCCCGCGCTCCCTGACAAGCTTGACCGCCTCGATCTTGAACTCTCGACTGAACTTTCGTCTCCGCATGACCACCTCCGGCTCCATGAAACACCTAAACTTGGCGTCCATCAAACCGGCAGCAGCTCAGTCGTGAATTTCCAATTCGAGTTAGGATCGCGCTCATCATCTTTCCAGATCAGTTGCGTAGGGGCGGAACGTCACCGTGCGCGAGTGGCGCGGATAATATTTAAGAAGTCGCCAAGTGCGGAGTCATATCGCGCTCCAACCGACTGAGCATGATACGTTTATACGGCTTACCGTATTTGACTTAGTTGGCGCGCCCTCCGGCGGAGATCAGATCAAGGGGCTCGCCGACCGTTCGCCAAGTTGCCTCGATGCCGTGTCGCTGCCCGTCTCGCAACAGGGTTCTCGAGTTTGGCAATGACGTGCTCGAGTTGATTTAGGTCGCGACGGTAAGATGGCAAGGAGAATAAAGGATCCCCCGTGGCAGGGCTGGCGTTCCGCCGCCTTGCCTCCGTGACTGCATTGGAAAAGAACCGCAATGCGCGGACGATCTGGTTACTTGGAAAGCACGGATATCCGCCAAGCGCGAGCCAAGGCCGAATGAGCCGATACCACCATCAGGACAAATTTGTTAAGATGTTCCTTGTCCATTTAGCGGATACGCACATACATTCTGAGTGCGGATCGTCGACCAAATCGACGCGACTGACGAATGGAGCGTGGCTCCCATTGAGTAACCAGATGGCCGCTGCCGGTATGTGATCTTGAGTATTGTCGAGCCGCAGCGTCTTCGATCGGTGGGAACTTAAGCGCAGGCTCAGCAGAGTGGCGTTCGTTAGACCGTAACCGGTATGAGCTCCCACGTCTGCGGTGATCAGCGGGCGCGAGCGTAGCGGATCGGCATCCAGTATTGGCACATGGCCTCGACGGCCGCTGGAAGATCGGCGTGGGCGTTGCGCAGAAAATCCCTGGTCTCGCGCCCGCTTCGTGCCGGTCCGAGCAACGGCCGGCCCTGATCGTCGCGACAGTGCAGCAGGATGGGCAGAAGCAGGCCATGATTGACGTTGCTGGCGTCCAGCAACGGCGCCCACGCCGACGGCCTGAGCCGCGTTGCGGCATAGAATCCCTGGCACCAGGGTCGCGGATCGACGTCGCCATTGGCTTTGCGCCGGTGCATCGGCTCGAACTGGCTAGGCGTGGTCGAAAGGATCTGGCTGATCTCGTTGTGGCGCAGCGCGACGGCGGAGATCGCTGCGAACTCCGGAGTGCCGCCGTGGTTGAAAGCATCGGCATCGATGGCGAGCAGCGGGCAGATCCAGTCGAGCGGGCTGATCGACACCGGTCCGGCCACGATCGCGGCGACGTAGCCATCGAGCATGGGGAGACTGGTGGCGGCAGGGTGCCGATCGACACGAACCTGGAGCCACCGCTCGAGCTCCGCAAGCGGCATCGCGGCTGCGGCCATCGACGACGATGCTGAATGGCGACGCGGGCTCATGCGGCGGCTTGTGCGATGCGCTCGCGGGCCGCCTTCCAGTTCCAGGCGAGCAGCTCGTGCAGCTGATGGCTCTTGGTTCGCCCAGACACGATGCGCTCCAGCACGTCGGACAAGTAGGCCTGCAGATCGAGCTCATGAAGCTTTGCTGTGTTCACGATCGACGACAGGATCGCCCAGCTCTCGGCGCCGCCTTCGCTGCCGCTGAACAATGAGTTGCGTCTTCCCATTGCAATCGGGCGCATGGAACGCTCGACCGTGTTGGGATCGACCTCGACGCGGCCGTCGCGAAGAAACAGCGTCAGTCCGTCCCAGTGATTGAGCGCGTAGTTGATGGCCTCGGCCAGCTTCGACTGGGAGAAGAGCTGGCCGACCGTTGCCGTCAGCCGCGCCTTGAGCGCCGCCATCAGTGGTGCGGTCCTGGTGCGGCGGGCGGCAAGCCGCTGCTCGGCACTGCTGCCGCGGATCTCGGCCTCGATGGCATAGACCGCCTGCAACCGTTCGATCACCTCGCGAGCGAATGGCGACTGGGTCGTCTTGTAGACCTCGACAAATTTGCGCCGGGCATGGGCGAGGCAGAAAGCGAGCTGGATCGCGCTGCCATGACCGCGGGCGAGCGCCTTGTAGGCGGCATAACCATCCACCTGGAGAATGCCGGAAAAGCCGGTCAATTGTCCGGCGATCTCCTCGGTGCCGCGGCCGCCGGCGAACACGTAGGCGACCGCCGGCGGCGCGGGGCCGCCCCACGGGCGGTCATCCATGGCATGCGCCCAGAACTGGCAGATGCGGGGGCGATGTTGTCCGGGATCGAGCACCGGCATCGGCGTCTCGTCGCAGAACACGCGCGGCGAGGCCTGGATCGTGCGCAGCTGGAGCTCATAGAGGCTCTTGAGCCACCAGGCCGCACGCTTCACCCAGCCGGCCAGCGTCGCGCGGTCGAGATGAAGGCCCTGACCGGCCAGAATCTGCACCTGCCGATACAGCGGCAGATACCAAGCAAACTTCGACACCACCACGTGGGTCACCAGCGCCGTTGAGGCCATGCCGCTCTCGATCAGTCGCGGCAGCACCTTCGCCTGCACCACGCCGTCGGTGCAGCCGCGGCAGGCGTATTTGGGACGGATCGTGCGCAGCACCCGCAGGATCGCCGGGATCACGTCCAGCACCTCGCTGACGTCCTCGCCGATCTTATGCAGGCGGCCGTCGCAACACGGGCACGCTGTCGCGTCCGGCTCCAGCACCTGCTCACAGCGTGGCAGGTGCTTGGGCAGCGCGCCGATGTTGCGGCGGGCCTTCTTGCGCGGCTTACCAGCCGGCTTGGTCGCAGCCGCATCGTCGTTGGCCGGCGCAGCTGGTGTGACGCCGGTCTCCAGATCGTCCAGCTCGAGCGCGAGCTGCTCGTCCACGAGCACCGCAAGTCACTCCGAGCGCTTCCCGAAGATCATCTCCTTGAGCGCTGCATCGCCAACGTAGCTTCTCGTTCTCGGCGTCAAGCGCGAGCACCATCTCGGTCAGAGCTGCGGTGTCGGTCGGGAGAGCGTCGGGACGAATCGCCATGATCAAACGATACATCCGCACGCCACAGCCTCCAGCGAAATCCACACGCGTCATCCGACGAGCGCCGGCTGCTTCACAGGCTTCGGCGACACACGCGTCCACTCGAGCCCGTCGAGCAGTCGCGAGCTGCGTCGCACTCAGATGTATCACGCCGTCGCGGATCGGTGGCCAGGTGAAGCGCCCTTGGTGCAGCCACTTCGTCACCAGCACCATGCCGCTGCCGTCCCACGCCAGAAGCTTCACTCTGTCCATGCGCTTGCTGCGAAACACGAAGACGTCGCCGCAATACGGGTTCGCGCGCAGCGCTTCGCTCACCAGCGCCGACAGCGTGTGCACCGACTTGCGGAAGTCGACCGGCTGTGTCGCCAGCACCACCTTAGGGTCAGACCGTAGCGCAATCACCGGATACCCCGGAGCGCCGACAGCACCGTCGAAAGCGTCGCCAACTCCACGCCTGGCTCGACGCGGATGCGCGCTCCACTCACCTCGATCTCGATCACCCCGCAGGGCTTGGCCGGCCGCGCGGCGATCTCCAAAGGCGTCGTTTGTGCCGGCGAAATACGCTCGGACTCGCCAGCTGTCCCGCCACCGCTTCCGGCGCCAATTTGGATCGGCACGAAGTTCGGCGCCTTGCCGGCCACCGCCGCCGCAACCTGGCGGCGCCACACCGTGAGCAGCCCGCGGGAAACGCCATTGCGCCGCGCCACCTCGGAGATGTTCGCACCCTCCTCAAAGCTCTCCGCCACGATCCGGGCCTTGTCCTCGCCCGTCCACCGTCGCCGTCGGCGCTCCCCAGTGATCACCTCGACGCGACGATAGGAGTCACCTCCCTGCCTGGCATCAAGCATGGCATTTGCCATCGCTTCACCTCCACCGATCAGCTCATGCCAGGCTGTATCGCAGGCGATCCTCGCGATGGCGAGGTGGGGGCCTCATGCCGGTTACGTTAGACCGGACAATCGGCTGGTTTGATTATCGCAATGTGCGCCCGTGGTGCGCAGACCGGAGTCACATAATGTAGTGGCGCTTGAAGCTGTTCGCGAACGGCTCAGCCATGCCGTTTGTCTCGGAGCTGTCGACCGGGCGAAACGGCTCGAGGTCGATGGGCGACATAGCTGATCGACAAGCCCTTTGCAGCCTGTTGTTGATGCCCGAGAGCTTTGCTCTGTCGTAAACGTCCCGGCGGGCAACGCCCGTAATGATCTCCACCTTCGAATCGCGGAAATAAGGGTTTGCCGAGGACTAGGCGCGGCCTTTGAACGGAGGGGCAGTGCACTCCGGTCGAAGCTCGCTAAGCTCAGCAGAAGGTCTCGATCGGGATCCATGCCAGCAGTATTTGCCGCAGGATCTCGCGCTCCGTCCTCAACGAACGTGTAAACCGATGCGCGATACTGGCTACCAGCTCGTTCGACTGTGCCCGGCGAAAGCATTTGTCAGCCCTACGGCATTCACGACGCGTCTATCTCTCAAGAGCACCGAACCGTCATCGAACGGTGATAAACCTATGCGACTGACCCTCACTAAATCAGGTAGTATCTTGACCTTTAGTCAGTCGCGTAACGTGTATCGGTAACTCGCCGAAGGCACAACGCGCCCTCGCAACAACAGGCAAAGGGGCAGAAATGATCGACATACTGCGCCGCTGTTGTCACTCAGGACATCTTGTAATGCAGTTAGCAACAGTGCGCCGCAAGCTTCGGCAATCGCTGAAACGTCGCTCGATGAACGTGTCGCATACGATTCGTCCGTCGGCTCATCGACGCAGCTGGGCGTCCGTGTGGGCTAGGCCTCTGGGCCATCGCCGATCACGGGTTACAGACGAGAGGGCGGCGCCCGCGATCGTGGACTTGTTAGGTTCACATGGCGGGCCAAATCACGTGCCGGAGCATCAGCATGCTTGAAAAAGGTGAGCGATCGACGAATGTGCTCTCGCATCTACGCGTTGTCGAAATCGGCAGCTCGGCGGCATCCAGCTATTGCGCGCGATTGCTTTCGGACTTCGGCGCCGATGTTCAGAAGGTCGAGCCACCATCAGGCGATCCACTTCGCCGCAGCGCCCCATTAACGCCCCGCGGCCAGAGCGCGTGGTTTGCATTCCTGAGCTTCAATAAGTCAAGCATCATCATCGACCCCAGCGACCCGGACGCGAGCACCCGGCTATCGGCACTGATCAAGAATTGCGACATCTTGGTCGATGGCCGCGACATAGACTCTGCAGATTGTGTCCCCATTGACTTAGCCGAGATCCGGAAGCAGCGCCCCGAGATCATCTACCTCGAAGCAAGCTGGTTCGGAGCGGAGGGCCCTTATGCAGGATTTTGCGCAACTGATTCCACGATCCGTGCGCTCGCCGGTCTTGTCAAGCTGGTTGGGCCGGCCGAGGGGCGCCCGTTGCATGCACCGGACTTTCAAACAGGCATCATGGCCGGCCTGTGGGGCTTCATTGCCGCGGCTGCTTCGGCGGTTGGACGGACGCAGGGGGGAGTCGGGCGCTCTTGGTCGCTGAGTGTTTTCGAAGCGAGCATCGCCCTGAGCGAGTATCAGATGTATCAGGCGCTTCAGGACGGCGACCTAATGCAGCGGATCGGTGTCAATCGCTTTTGGTCGGTCTTTCCGTGGGGGATTTATGAAACGAGGAACGGGTGGCTCGGGGTTTCGGTGAGCACGCCGGCCCAATGGCGTGCATTCTGCGACATGGTTGGTCTACCCAAACTGCGTGATGATCCAAGTCTTGTTCTCGGCGAAGATCGTTTGAAGCATATGGAAGAGATTGAACGACAGTTTATCCCAAGATTGAAGACGCGCACCGCGCTGGAGTGGCTCGGAGAGGGGCTAAACCGCAGAATCCCGCTCGTGCCAGTACCCGAAATATCCAATCTCCTCCAGGACGTGGAGAAGACACGGCGCGGCGCGATCGTGCCCATAGTGTTTGGGGCGGAAGAAGCCTTGACGGTGGGCCCGGCTCTGCGGCTGACAACGACGCCCCCGCTCCGCGGAGGGAAGGTTCCGACCGTCGGTGAGCAGCAGGTGTTCGCAAACAGCCGAAGACATCTGACCGGCCCCGCGTTCGCAGCCCATGACTTTAGCGAGGCCGACCGGCGGCCATTACAAGGAGTCCGCATCATCGACTTCACCATGGGCTGGGCGGGCCCCTTGTGTACCCGCACCCTGGCCGACCTCGGAGCGGACGTCATCAAAATTGAAGCTATTCAATATCCGGATTGGCTGCGTGGCGTTGACAGACGGGCGGCTTACGTTGACGGGCGGAAGTACGAAAAGGCTGCACCATTCTGCATCCTGAACCGCAACAAGCGGGGTATTACACTTGATCTGACGCGCGCGCAGGGCGTCGCTCTTGCGAAACGACTGTTGGCGGAAGCAGACATTGTCGTTGACAATTATTCAGCCGATGTGTTGCCGAAGCTCGGGCTTGGTCACGACGTCATTAGTGCACTCAATCCTCGCGTTGTGATGATGTCAATGTCCGCATTTGGTACCGACAGCACGTATCGAAGTTGTCGGGCCTACGGCTCGACCCTCGAGCAGGGCTCTGGCTTGCCGAACGTGATCGGAAACACGAACGGGCCGCCCGTGATGAGCCACATCGCATTTGGCGATGCCGTCGGTGGCTTGAACGGCTGCGCTGCAGTTCTAGTTGCGCTGATGCACGCCCGCCGTACCGGGCAAGGTCAGTTTATTGATCTCGCGCAGATCGAGTGCATGATGCCGTTTGCGGCGCCATGGATCACCCTCCACTCGATGGACGGTAGGGCTCCGAAACGGTATGGCAATCGACATCCAGACTTCGTGCCGCATGGCTGCTTCCGCTGTGCGGGTGAGGATAATTGGATTGTCGTAGCCGCGACGGACGAAGGGATGTGGCAGAGGCTCGCATTGCTTATTGGCCGAAGAGACTGGGCTGCTGACGAATCGTTGAAAACGTCGGATGGGCGACGTGAGATCGAGGACGTTATTGAGACCGTCATCCAATCGTGGACGCTCTCTCGCGATCCGGATCTAGCTATGTGCGAATTGCAGGCTGCGAGGGTTGCTGCCGGGGTGGCCCGCCTACCAGCTGACCTTCTCAGCGATCACCATCTCAAGTCGCGTGCATTTCTGCAGGAAGTGGAGCGTGCTTTCATTGGTAGGCATCCGCAGCCTTCAATGCCTATTCGCGAGGATCTACGTCCCTACCCGATCTACACCGCGGCGCCGACGCTAGGCCAACACAACAGAGAGATCCTATCAAAGCTCCTCAACATCTCCGACGCCGAGATCGCTCAATTGATGGAGCAGGGCATCATTGGCACAGCGATGCTCTCCGAGGAGCAGCTTGAAGAAACGAAGGCGAAGTCTCAGGTGGACAAAGATCTTGCGGGGAAGTCGGTATGAAATAGATGTCGTGCCAGGATGACAAAGGGATCTATTAATGAGACTAGCCGCATTGTCAAATTTCTCAGCCCGGGTCGATGGTCCAATACCTGTTACGAATGTTCTGCCTGCTGGTGCGCAACAGCTGCGGTTATGGTCGCGGTCAAAATCCTTGTTGCCATGCTGAACACCGGAGTTCTTACCAGTCCTGCCGGGTCTCTTGCGGAATGGTTGGACGCCGCCGCGAAAATTCGATTGGGACGGCTCAGGTGACGCCAGCGAAGCGGGTGTGGGCTGCAGGTAATCGATCGCGAATCTTCGCCTGCTTGCTGAGCTGCAGCAGGAACGTGGTGGCGCCGACCAGGCAACCGGGCCGAGCGAATAAGGGGCGGCACGGGCGAAAACTTGCTGTTGCTGATCTGCGTAGCTGCGGAAGAGCTGATCGAGATCGGCGCCGTTCGGGAAGTTTCAAGGGCTGACCTGACGTCCCCCGTCGACGTCAAACATGGGGTCATAGATCAGACCAAAACCTCACCATCGACGAGGGCGCGTTTACACCGCTCGCTCCGTCAACATGCGCACAATTGTCAGCTGGCATACCCTCACCAGCAAGCTCGTTGCTCTGTCGGCTGATTAATTGCCCGGCCAGATATCACTGCCTCGTCGGGTCTGGCAAAGCATTTTGAAATCTTCGTCTAACTCAGTGCGCGATGGAATGGCTCGAACTCACGACGCCTATGCAAAAACCCGTCAAGGACAAAATCTGCTAGAAGAATATTGTTTTGCCAGAGTGGTCGAACGAAGCCGCTGACACGGCATTGCGTGCTGTCTGAAACGATTGCGAGTGTTCAAAGATCACCCTTAAACAGAAGGTGTTCCAATGGCTGAGATCAGCCCACTTCGCCACCAACCCGGCCTTGTCGCCGGACTCGACACCTGCACAAACACTCGGCAACGCCTTCTGGTCCCGCCGCTGAAACGTCCGATCGCGCGGAAGTCAGATCGCCCGCCACGATCATCATGGAAACCGCCCACTCCACCATGGCCATGACGATCCGCCGCGACGAGTAGATCCTGCGGCATGGCCGTGCATAAGTAGCGCCCTCATCACCTCGTATCGAATTGATGCTAAGCCAGCCCGCTCCGTTAGCAATCCAGGATCACCGATAGATCAACCCTCTCCCCCTGACAAGCGACACGATCAATCGCGAAACCTTGGTCTTGCAGCCCATAATCCTGTACGCGCGTCGGCAGAGGCTTTGCCCCATCGACCTTCAGGGACGAACGTCCTTGCTAATTGACGGCGCAAAGACTCAGACTCGCGCTCCTGACAAGTCACTATTCAGATGAGCTCTTAGCGGTTGCCATTGTGTCAATCGCTTTCCTTCTCAAATGGCTCAAAGATTGAGCTCACCCAATAGTTTGCCGCAGCAGTCCCTTCAGTCAGCTGAATCTGTGCATACCGCTTGAACTCGGAGTCAGAGTTCTCCATGATCAAACCGGCTTCGGCGCCGTAGCGCAAGGCAGAGTCGAAGCCTCCCGCATTCATTGTATTGTTCAGTGCACGCTTGTGCCACACTAAAGTCGCCATAGCGACGCGCGAAATGCGTTTCGCGATACGAATGACTTCTTCCTCAAGGCGATCTTTCTGAAAGACACGGTTCATAAAACCAAGCCTGTATGCCTCCTGCGCGTCGAACATGTCTCCAGTGTACATCAGTTCGCGGCAACGTTGACCCATGACCCATGGGATTGACATCATCATAACAGGTTGTCCAAACCGAACCTCAACTGCACCGAACCTGGCATCGCTAGAACAGTAACGAAGATCGCACATTGAAATGAAATCCATCGCTCCTCCCAAACAGTAGCCATTGACCATTGCGATCACAGGCTTAGAACACTTGAAGGGAGAATAAAGGAACTCGAAAGAGTCATCGACGATCTTCTTCCAATCGTTGACTGTTCTTTGCTTCTCACCGCCGGCTGCTACTTCGGCATCCTCGTCGTTGAGGTCAAAGCCCGCGGAAAATGCGCGTCCACCAGCGCCGCTAATCACGATCACACGTACTTCCGGATCACCATCGGCGACCGCTAGCGCATCGTTAAATTCTTTGCGCAATCGGATTGAGATGGCATTCATTTTCTTCGGCCGATTCAAAGTGATGCGCGCAACGCGGTCGTCCACTTCGTAAACGATTGTGGTGGGTTCCATTTTCTTCTTCCTCTGCTGGGTTGATAACTGCGATAGGCGCCAACCCGTTATCCTCGATGAATCCGAGCGCATCGTCATCCCTTCAAAAAACGTGCCTACGAAATGTCATCGAAGGCAGGGTTCACGGACTTCCGCCCATCGCTCACAGATAGATGAGCTCGCTCGGAATTTGTCGGCCGCCGTTCGCGATTCTAGCACTGTTGGGTATACGTCTCGAGATGAGCACGTCCGCTGCGGAAGCGCTTGGTCGTCGGGCGCGCTGAAGTTAGGGCATGATACAGCTTGACGTTGAACCGAGGCCTACCTATTCTGGTGATGTTGGATTTTCGGAAGGCGGTGTGCCACGTCTCAAAAGTCAACATCGGCAATGCGTTCTTGGCCCAAAGTCTCATCGATCGGAGTTTGCGAGCTGAGGCCAAGTCGCTGACGTGGCGTCACGGCAGAGCTCTCTTCTGCGACCGTTCGTATCTTCCCGCTGTTTCACAGCGCGCGATGCGGCACGGCCGAGGAGCAACCCTATCTGTAGGGACCGTCGATCCGAGTGATTTGTCCTATTGTCTTATCTCGGTAATCTCTTGCGGGTGCATGCGGCAGTTCGATAATGCAATCACATTGCAAACGAGCGAAAGCGGCCTGGTCAGCAGGATCGACAAGCTAAAGCGTTATGGCGCTAACTGTGATAACCTAGCAGACTGCTGAAAAACCCCCTCGCCAGGGAGGGGACTTGATGATTCACTTTATCATCTCGAATCGGCGGAGACGATCATGCGCGGCAGGTTTACGGATCAGGGCGGCCTGTTTTCGTACATCGCGCCGGATAAACGTGTGCCAGCGAACCATCCGCTGCGGAAGGTCCGGGAACTTGTCCGGGATGTTTTGAGTGATTTGAACCGCAGCCTTGGAAAGCTATACGCCAGCGAGGGACGTCCTTCGATCCCTCCGGAGCAATTGCTGAGCGCCTTGCTGCTGCAGGTGTTCTACGGCATCCGCTCGGAACGCCAGCTGATGGAGCAACTGGACTACAATCTTTTGTATCGCTGGTTCGTGGGACTGTCGCCGGACGATCCGGTCTGGGACCCGACCACCTTTACCAAGAACCGGGAGCGGCTGCAGAACGGCGATGTGTTCACGAAGTTCATGACCAGGCTTCTGAACCATTCTCAGGTCAAGCCGCTATTGTCGGACGAGCATTTTTCGGTGGACGGAACGCTGATCGAAGCCTGGGCTTCGCAGAAGAGTTTTCGCCCCAAGGACGGCAGCGGCGACGATGATGACGGCGCCAACTTCCATGGCCAGAAACGCAAGAACGACACCCATGCGAGCACCAGTGACCCGGACAGCAGGCTTTATCGCAAGGCGGCCGGACGGGAGGCCAAGCTTTGCTATATGGGCCACGCCACCATGGAGAACCGGCATGGGCTGGCGGTGGCCGGCAGGGTCACGCATGCCAATGGCACCGCCGAACGCCGGGCTGCGGAGGTCATGCTGAAGGCGAGACGCAAAGCCGCAGGTCGCCGCATCACGGCTGGTGAGGACAAGGCGTACGATACGGCCGATCATGTCGCCAATCTTCGCGCCATCGGCGTGACGCCGCATGTGACACAGAACCAGGCCATCACCAAAACCGGCAAGAACCGTAACAGCGCGATCGACGAACGAACCACGCGGCATCCGGGATACGGCATGTCGCAATCACGCCGGGCGATGGTCGAGTGCATTTTCGGATGGGGCAAGCAGCATGGCACCATGCGCAAGACCAAACATCGGGGCATCGCTCGCGTCGCCGCCGACTTCCTGCTTAATCTGATCGCCTATAACCTGATCCGAATTCCAAAACTGCTCGCCGCATAGTGACCTGCCCCTGCAAATTTCCTCCACGGGGAGCTAGAGTCCGGCCTTCTCAAGGACGGACAGATGAAGCGAGCCAGGTTTACTGAGGAACAGATTATCGGCGTGCTGCGGGAACATGAGGCTGGTGCGAAGACCGCCGATCTCGCGCGCAAGCACGGCGTCTCGGAAGCCACACTGTATAATTGGAAGGCCAAATATGGCGGCATGGACGTTTCCGAGGCCAAGCGGCTGAAGCAGCTTGAGGAGGAGAATGCCAAGCTGAAGAAGCTCCTGGCCGAACAGATGCTGGATGCTGCAGCACTTCGCGAGTTGCTTTCAAAAAAATGGTAGGGCCCGCCGCCCAGCGCGAGGCTGTCGCGCATCTGCAGGCCGAACTCGGCCTGTCGGAACGGCGGGCCTGCTCGATCGTCAGCGCCGACCGCAAGATGATCCGATACCGCTCGTGTCGGCGGCCGGATACCGAACTGCGCATCGAGTTGCGTGAGCTCGCGCATGCGCGCAGGCGGTTCGGCTACCGGCGGCTGTTCGTGCTGCTGCGGCAGCGCGGCGAGCCGTCCGGGGATCAACCGGATCTACCGGCTGTATCGCGAGGAGGGCCTGACCGTACGCAAGCGGCGCGCCCGCCGCCGCGCTGTGGGCGTACGGGCTCCAATCCTGGTCGAGGCCAGGCCGAATGCCCGCTGGTCGCTGGACTTTGTCCATGACCAGTTCGCGTGCGGTCGGCGTTTCCGGATCCTGAACGTCGTCGACGACGTCACCCGGGAATGCCTGGGTGCGATCCCCGACACGTCGATCACCGGACCGCGGGTGGCTCGGGAGCTGACGGCGATTGTCGAGCGCGCGGCAAACCGGGCTTGATTGTCTCCGACAACTGCACCATGTTCACCTGAATTGCGAGGCTGGCTTGGTGGAAGGACACCGTATCGACTGGCACATCATCGCTCCAGCCAAGCCAGTCCAGAATGCCTTCGTCAAGAGCTTCAATGGGCGCAGGCGCGATGAAGGCTTAACGAGATCCTGCTCTTCGATCTCGATGACGCAAGGGCAGCAATTTTGCCGACTACAACTGTGACCGCCCGCACTCCTGGATGAATACCTCACCCCAGCGGTCGTTCACCGCAACTGGCGATCGGCTACGCAACCCCACCAGTTGCCGATCGCCCATTGCTCCACTGGCCAGTCGGCGCACAAAAGCCCGAGGCTCTAACCCGCTGGATGAAACGTTAGTGGCAGGTCAGTTCATCTGGTGGCAATGGGGATATCATGATCTGCCCTCAACCAGATCGTCTTGCCACCTATCTTTTGGAGAACGGCGCCGATATCCGCGCGATCCGGGTGCTGCTTCCGCCATGCCAACCTGTCAAGCACAACGCGCTGCACCCAGGCGAGCGCCAAAAGGATCAGCCATCAACCCAGCCTCATTGGACATCCGCATTCACGGCTGAGATATTGCTCAGAACGGGAGTACATAGTCAATCAAACCAGCCAAGCGTCCGGTCCATCAGGTCAACTCCAGCCTGCCCTCCGGCATCCACAGAAGGAGTTCGCGGTTTTCACAAAAGTAGATGCAAGCCGCCGTTCGTGCGCAAGCATTCGTAGGTCATGTTGCTCGACGCTGGACTTGCGAGGAAGCAGACAAGCTGCGCGACATCCTCCGTTGTCGAGACGACCTTAAGCGCATTTGCGCCAGCGCGGCATCACGCACCTGCCGAGTCCCCGGCTCCATGGCCCCCTTGGTGAAGGATTGAGTATCGATGTCGCCACGACAAACGGTATTGACGCGAATGGAAGGCGCGAGCCCACGTGCCAGCGCCGGCGTAACGGCATTCCCTCGCCCTTGCTCGCTGAGTACGCGATGGATGAGCCGCCGCCGTTGATGCCTGCGATCGAGTAGACGTTCACCACGGCGGCTGGTCGTTCGCTCGCCTTTAGCACCGCCGTTGAGGAGCGACCGCGCTGCACGATCATCTGATATGGTCCCCTCGTATTGACGGCATAGATGCGCTGAAGATCCTCCGCCGAGAGGCCCATCGAGATCGCCATTTGGGACGTGCTTTGTTGTACCGGCATTGTTGATGAGCAAGTTAAGCCGCCCCCAGGGCGTAGCGGCGTAGACGAATTTCCTGCAATCTTGGTCGCGAGAGACGTCGCCTTGCAACACTACCACCTCGGCGGCCGCCCGCAATGCGGCAGACTTTAGCTGCCTTCTGGCTGTTGGAATAGTTGACCACGATGTGCGCCCCATCTTGGACAAGAGAGCGCCATCGCAGCTCCAAGCCCAGACGGCGAGCCCGTCACTATCGCACACAATCTGTTATTCAGCATGGTTCCCTTCTTGAGCACTCAAGGCTTGTGTTATCTGCGAGGCAGAACGCGCGAGATCCACAAAACTGTGTTGCCCGGAAATGACATGGGTCTGCAGCCCCGCGTCCGGCCCTGACGTGAACCAGCATCTGCTCGCGGGTTAACGCCGTGTCTACCCAATCTGCGTGCTGCCGATCGCGCCGTTGCTCCTGTCATCCTCCGTTGCCATCATAGACCAGAACTTTTGGTGAGAGCTTCTGGCGCACCTCATCTGGGCTCATTACCCGGACCCCAATCCTCTCGAGAATCTCCACTGCCCGCTGAGTGAGTTCGGCGTTAGTGGCCAATCGCCCGCGAGAGAGGTAAAGGTTGTCCTCCAAGCCTACTCGCACGTTTGCGCCGACCAACGGGGCCAGCGCCACATAGGGTAGCTGCATCCGTCCGATCGAAAAGGCCGAGTAAATGGCTTGTGATGGGAGCTGGTGCACTAACGCCATGAGCGTGGTGGGGTCATCTGGCGCACCGTAGCGAATGCCCATACATAGCTGGATCAATGCCGGATCGTCAATCAGGCCTTCTTTGATCAAATCGCGTACCAATACCAATTGACCAGCATCAAACACCTCAAGCTCAGGACGCACCCCGAGCTCTTTCACGCGCGTAGCCATCGCGCGCAATGTCCCAGCCGTATTGACCATGACGTACTGACTGCCTGCACCCCAGTTCATCGATCCGCAATCCAGTGTACAGATTTCCGGGCGGAGCTCTTCCACGTGTAACAGCCGCTGACGTGCGCCCGCTAGATCCGTGCCCATTGGGTTCGGCGGCAGAGGAGAGTCCGCTTCACCCAGCACTAGGCCGCCGCCCACCCCCGCGGTCAGATTGATGACCGGATTTACGCTTGATTCCCGAATGCGCTCCCACCACCGCCCGATACAAGGCCAGATCGGCCGAGCCACGCCGCGTGTTTGGATCACGGACGTGGATGTGCACCACCGCCGCGCCGGATCGCGTAGCCTCGATCGCAGACTGCGCTATCTGCTCCGGGGTAACCGGCACATGCGGGCTACGCTCGACCGCATCCCCACCGCCTGTTACAGCACAAGTAATGAATACCTCCGAGATCATAGTGACCTTCTCCATTCCTGGAAGCTTAAGGACTTTCAGTAGACACCGTCGTCGCGTTGAGCTGTCGAAGTGCCAGCGCATTACTAGGTGCAATCGATTGGGAACACCTTGCGTCAGCGCCGGGGGCAACGGTTCGACGGCCAGTCTTTGTCCAAGCAATCGGCGTGCCGTAACCGGAATGCTGCACGCGGCTTGCCGGACGGATAAAGTACGTCCAGGCAGCCGCCGGCTTTTGGAATGAGCTGCGGTTTGTCCGAGTTCGTACATAGCTGCAACGAACCCGACACGCATGGCGTCACAAAAATGGACGCTGACGTGCTGGTCATCCCTCGCGCTGAGTCTCAATGGCTGCCTGATGATGCGCCCGTTTGACGACCTTACCGACGACGTGGAACATCAGTGCATCGCCTAGGAGTATGTTGTTTTGTTACCGGAATCGGCCATCGGGCCAACTTCTATTTTGAACTCCATGCTGGAGCACGCGGGTCAGCATGGATGACGTGACCCTATTCAGAAGATCTTCGCGACCTCGCTCTGGCGAGGGCGGACGCGGGCGAGACCGTTCGTTCGATCGCAGAAGCGCTTCAGATCAATCCTTTCTGTGTAACGAAGTGGAAGAATCTGAGGCGGAAGACCGGAGGCATTTCTCACGGCAAGATCGACGGTCACAAGTAGCCGATTCTGTCCGGTACTAAATGCAGACTGGCTGCGCAAACGCATTCGCTCCGGTCCATTCACTTTGCGGAAACTGATGCAGGAACTGGCGGAGCGCGGGATCAACACAGACGTGCGGGCGGTGTGGACGTTCGTTCACGCCGAAGGGCTGAACGTCAAAAAAGATCCTACCGGCCGTACAAGCCCGATATCACGCGTAAACGGGCGCGTTGGAAGACCCATCGGGGCAAGATCGACGCGTCGCGCCTGGTCTTTATCGATGAGACCAGATCAAAACCAACATGGCGCCGCTGCGGGGCCGAGGGCCGAGCGGGATACGCCTGCAGGCATCTGAGCCTTTCCGCCATTGGACAACCATGACCTTCAATGCAGCGCTGCGCGATGACCGGATCAGCGCGCCATGGGTCGTCGCCGGTCCCATTAATGGCGAGCTCTTTACCCTCTATCGAAAGGTACTGGCGCCGACCCTCGCAAAACGTGAAGTCGTGATCGTCGACAAACTCGGCAGTCACAAGCGAAAGGCGCGCAACGCCGTCCGCGCCGCAGGAGCCCATGTGCTCTTCCTGCCGCTTTATAAGGCCAGACCTCACCCTTTCGCCAAGCTCAAACACCTGATGCGAGCCGCACAGAGACGTGACGTCGAAGCGACTTGGCCCACACTCGGCGAACTCCTCGATGTCTTCTCCAAAGAGGGAATGCGCCAACTGTTCCAAGAATCAGCCTATGTTTCCGTATAAAAAAATCATGCTCCTGCTAACACGGTGTTCATCATCAGATAGGGAATGTTAGGACGCCGATGCCTTTCTGGCTCCAGTGGCGCTGAACGCCCAAAAGGCACTGTTCCAATGGTCGAAGGTCTCCTGGAAGCCGCGCCAGTGAAATCCTCCAGAGCACGCTACGACGAGCTGGTCCGCCAGATCTCGCTGTCTCGAACGACCGATAATCAGGCCCGATATGCAACTCTCGTCGTTCCAAAACACACGATCCACCATGCCTAAGGCTGGCTCCCAAAAAGCAGACTTGAACCAGGTTGCATGTGCTCGCGGACGTTCTCCTGTCGGGCCCTGCTGCCTACTTGGCTCGCCTACTTGGCTCGCCTTCATTGATCAGCATCTGCTCGCCTGTGCCGCCACCCACTCATTATCTTCGGGCCCGAGCACGTGGTCGGTAAAAGTCCCGGACATGGAACGGGTGCGTCTCGAATATACTCTACAGGTACTCCCCGTCTACGTCGACGAACGAATGAGGGATTGGTGTCAAAGGAATGGAGATAACGGCTCGCAGTGAGACTGCGGTTGTAATTGCGTCAGTTGAACGACATCTCAGGCTTTGCTATTAGGAGTAGCTGGTGAACTGGCTGGAATGCGATTGCGAAGCGACTGTTCCCATCGCGCGAGCGTTTCTCCCGCACCGACCCCCTCCGAGCGCAAGCCCTTCAGCACTCCGACAATGCCATTGTCGAGCATCTCTTGGTACTCGGAGATCATCATGTTCTCGCCCAAGGCCAGCGCAGCCGACTGCTCGGTCAGCTTGTCCAGGAAGGCGTCAGTGTACTCTGGCACCTCAGTGAACTTGGAGCTATTAATCCCCGACCATCCCCGCCATTTATTCAAGAAGGCACGTATAGTGGTTTCGCCGCTGCCCACGAGGTAGGTCATAATGGGTCCGAGGACCGGCCGTCGCACCCCGAAGGAGTAACGGACCGCGTCGTCGATTTCCTGGACGGTGGCAACGTTGTCCTGCACCAGCCACAGTGCCTCACGCCACGCGGCGGTCTGTATCCGGTTCGCGATAAATCCCTCGATCTCTTTGCGCACGACAAGCGGATGCATCCCAAGCGCCCTGTAGATGCGCGCCGCCCGCTGCAAGGTCTCGGGCGCCGTGCGCTGTCCCGCGCATAATTCAACTAATGGAACCAAGTATACCGGCTGGAATGGATGAGCGACAAGCAGGCGCTCGGGGCGCGGCATATCGGTCTGCAGAAAAGACGGCGGAATAATCGAGGTCGACGAGCAAATCAGCGTCTCGGGTGCGGCCGCTCGGCACGCTTCGGCAAGCAGAGGTCGCTTCACCTCCACGCGATCCGGCACGCTTTCCTGAACAATATCCACGCTGTGCACCGCGTCCGCCACCGAATCCACAACCGTGAGCGATCCTTCGGCTGGCAGAGGCACCTCAGTCAGACGTTCAAACGCTCGGCGCGCATGCGTTATCTTCTTCTGCACGCGCTCGGCCGCACCAGGGGAGCGACCATACAGGCGCACATCCACCCCGTTGAGAATAAACCGAGCCGCCCATCCGGCGCCGATAACGCCGCTCCCCAGTAGCCCGACTGCTCGTGGCAGCCTCTCAGAACTGAATGCTGAACTCTCAGACATGAACGTTGACCTCAGACATGAACTTTGAGCGCGAGCATCTGGCACAGCTCATCTGTGCTCCTGGCCCTGTGACCGCAGAGGACGCCTCAGAGATGCTTCGCGTCCTTTCCTAACAACTTGATCTTTCCCAATTCGCTCAAAACCGGACAAAGTGTCAATCATGCTGAACGCCTTGGCGGGATCAAGAGCGTGCCACAAAAAACTCTTGTAGCAGGTGGCCGCAGCGCACGCCAATGCAGCTGTCCTCATCAAGCAACCAGCGTGCCACTTGCAGAATTCCGGCCCGGGTTCCGTAACCGACAGATCTAGAGACGAAGCGAGGAGTCGCTCAATGCCGTCGCCTCATGCTTTCGATCGAGTCGTTCCTCTGATGCGAAAGATAATTGTCCGCCGCAACTGGGAATCCACCATCGTTCTCAAGCTCGCAATCCCCGCAATCTCAAATGACGCCGCATCTGGAAAACAGACTTCGGATTGATCGCTTAGGGGCGTATTCTCGGACGACCTAGCTAATTCTAATGCCCGCTCTCGGGTAGGTAGCATTCCTGAGACTGAGCATGCCGAAGGAGGTTGTTGGTCTAGCCGGCCGCTTGCTTGATCATATTGCGGGCGATGACGATTTGCTGGATCTGACTGGTGCCTTCAACAGCCTGAACAGCCGCACATCGAGGTAGAAGCGCTCGATGCCATATTCGGCCATGTGGCCCGCCCGGCCATTTATCTGTAACGCGCGGTCTGCCGACCGCAAGGTTGGTGAATAACTGGTAATACGGTAATACGACGCTTCGGTCGTCACAATCTTTCCATCGTCGCGCCGACGTGCGGCATCGAGCACAACGCGTAAAGTTCCGCCTGACTATCGGCAGGCGTAGCTTAGACGAGCTGAAACTCCGCAACGGCATGGCCGAACTGTTTGCGATCGATCGCGAACTGCAGAGCGTCGCATAGCATCTGTTCGCCCGCGCCAGCTGCGAGCGCAGCCAGATGGATACGCCTTTCTCATCACGGGTTTTGAGCCGTGTCCTTCCTTGCCGCCGATGACCTGCGAGGCTGCCACTTCGGCAGCTCTCAAAGAACTTGCCGGCCGTGTGTGTCCTTCTAAACCATCTCCCTATCGGGCTTGGTTATAGTAATACTTGGCGTGTTTGCGCTTGAGGATGAATGCAGTCACGCCATCAGGACCTTTGTCCACGGGATGCGGGCCCTCAGAGTCTGTCTCAAAAAGGTGCATCCATTTCAGGCTCTAGCCAGGCGGCGAGTTAGGAGCCTCAAATGGGCAGCGAGCAGCCAAGCGAGTTCGGTGGCGGCAGAACCTTCGAAATCTTGGCGAGGCGGCGACACCTGCCGAACCATGCAAAGGTACGCTCGACGACCCAGCGCCTGGGCAGGGCTGGAAGCTTTTGACGCCGAGTAGTCGCTCGACGATGTCGACCGTCTACAGTCCGCAGTCGGAGAGTGCGTTGACGAGCTGCTTGCCGCGATAAACCGGGTCGGCAAAGACATGCTCGGGCCTTGAGACGCGCTCTCGCAGGTGCTTCAGCAGAGGACCGGCGCCACGGTCATCCTGAATGTTGGCGGGATGAACATGTACGGCCAGCAAGAGACCGTTAGTGTCGGTCACGATATGGAGCTTGCGTCCATGGAGGCGCTTGCCGGCGTCGAACCCGCGTGGCCCGCCGGTCTCCCTCGCCGAGGCGGTGTGGCTATCGATGATGGTTTTGTCAGTCAGGCTCTCAGGATGAATATGCCGCGTTCGGCGCATTGGTGACAAAGCGCTTTGTTCAGTTCACAACGTAAACGACACGATCGCGAAGCGCTGTCGTGCGAAGCGGCGCTCCATTCGTCCGCCGTCTGGATTCGTCAACGCGAACGAGGCAAAGGATCTAACCGGTCGCGAGCCTCAAGCGAGCTCACTATGCTCGGTTCTTTCAAATACTCGGTGTGCTTGCCGTCCTGGCGATCGGAAGACGTTCCAGCGAAGCACGTAACGAGGGACTTATGCGTACTCGCGCTTAAGCAGAAACGGTGAGAATGCTACGCTGACGCGAACGGCAGACATCGTTCGGACATGATTGGGAGAGCAAGGGGTAGACGTCCCGGACGAGCGGGTGATCACCGTAACCAATCGGTTGGGCGCACAGTAGTTTGGCCGTTTTATGTGGAGACAATTTCGACTTTGAGACCGAGCGGACGAAGAAGTCCTCGGATGACTTGCTCCGCGGCAGCGCTGGAGCGGACGATATGCTTGCGAGCAGCTGCTAATGTCTGCGCCCTTTGGCTGCCGATGCTCTTGACGTGGACAGGCTTGAACCATCCCGTTCTCACCATCTGCGCGATCCCACGGGCGCCGTTCCGATCGGTCTTCACCAGCATGGCCGAAAGTGCCGCCTCAACCTGGCGGGCTTCCAAACTGACGGCCGGCAGTCCCAGTTCGATTAGATTTGCGGTCAGCCATTCTGAGGTCAGAGCCGGCTCCGGAAATCTGCACAGGACGTTAAGTGGAGTTTCTGCCTGACGACGGGCACGATCGGCCCGCGAATCAGGAGAGACGATGAGCAGACGAGCACGCCGGAATCACTCACCGGCCTTCAAGGCGAAGGTGGCTCTGGCCGCCGTCAAAGGCGATCGGACGATAGCCCAACTGGCCGAGCATTTTGACGTTCACCCCAATCAGATTACGGCGTGGAAATCGCAGCTTGAGGGCAATGCTTCCGAGATTTTCGGGACCAGGGCGCGCCGCCCGGCCGCGCCTGCAGTCGATGTGAAGTCGCTGCATGCCAAGATCGGAGAGCTGACGCTTAGAAGGAGCGCTCACCAAGGCGGGATTGCTGAGCGCAAAGCGATGATCGACCGTGGACACGATCTGTCGATCACCAGGCAGGCGGAAGTTTTGGAGATCAGCCGCGGCAGCGTTTATTATCTGCCGCGCCCGGTGTCGTCCGCCGACCTCGCGATCATGCGGCATCTGGATCAGCTGCACCTGGAGTTCCCCTTCGCCGGTTCGCGCATGTTGCGAGGCCTGCTGGCTGCCGAGGGGAGGAAGATCGGTCGCCGGCATGTGAAGACGCTGATGCGGCGGATGGGGATAGAGGCACTCTATCGCCGTCCGCGCACCACCAAGCCCGAACCGGGCCACCAGATCTATCCGTATCTGCTGCGCGGTCTGGCGATCGAGCGGGCCAATCAGGTGTGGGCGATGGATATCACCTACATCCCGATGGCACGTGGCTTTGTCGATCTCGCCGTGGTGCTCGACTGGGCGACCCGCCGGGTTCTGTCGTGGCGGCTGTCGATCACCATGGAGGCGGCGTTCTGCGTCGAGACGCTGGAGGACGCGATGGTCCGTCACGGCAAGCCCGAGATCTCAGCGCAATGCCGAAGGCATTGTCGCGACAACACCGACCAGGGCAGCCAGTTCACCGGGGCGGCCCTTCACCGGCGTCCTCGCCAGCCACGGCATCGCGATCAGCATGGACGGCAAGGGCGCCTGGCGGGACAACGTCTTCGTCGAGCGGCTATGGCGCAGCGTTAAATACGAGGAGGTCTATCTGCGAGCCTACGAAACCGTCGGCGAGGCGCGACATTCGATCGGCCGGTATCTCGACTTCTACAACGCACGAAGGCCCTATTCGAGTCTTGACGACATGCCCCCGGATCAAGCCTACTTCAACCTTCCGCCGCTCCGCGTGGCGGCCTAATCTCGGCAGAGGCTCCACTTATCGACGCGGAAAGTCTGTTCAGACAAGCGGGACCAGCTCTGTCGGTCTTGCCTCCGGCCTACCCGCTCAACGATCAGCCCATTGTTCGAGGTGTGCTGCACATTCGACGGCGCGTCCGCCGACCTCGTTCCCTCCCGGATAAGCTTTCCGGTCTCGGCCACTGCACATACCGCAGCGGGACTTTTCCTCCTTGGATGGAATCGGTCCGTCAATCAAAACGCACTGCGTTGCAAATAGGTCAGACGATGGGGACCGAATACCCCATCTCTTCTGCGAAACGATGGTGCTTCATGCTCTGGTCCTCGTCTTGGGCCAGAGCGAACTTCAAACTGGATTAAGCCGGGGGGACAGGATCACATCGCATGGCAATCTCTTCGACGGCTACGCGCTCGGGCCCTGTAGCCGCCAGCGTGGAGAAGCTCACCGGCTTGGAAGCTCGTCGCATTCACGCATTAAAGGAATTTGTCGATCCGTCATCGGCCGGCGAAAGGCCGGGCCACTGCCTGGCATTCGCTCGCGTTGCCCACAGGAATAAGAGAAAAGACAACTAGCCTAGACGTTTGCGACATAGAAGTTAGCGTATCTAGCGCTGACTGTCGGATGTGCGACATGCTGTTGAACTCATGTCAGGTCCACTTTAGCAAATAATCTTAGAACTCAGCCCCTCGCAATTGGCACGCGTTTTGAAACATACTCTCTATCCAGCATCGTTCAATCGAGGCGCCCTAGTGATGCTATACCAGATATTTGCGCTTGACGCATTGTATGCGCGGCTTGTCAGTTCGAGCGCCGCAAGGCTTATCTCAGTGCGAGCTCGTGCACATTTTCGTGCCTCTGATCAACCGCTCCGGAATCGTGGTTCGTGTGATCACCGGCAGACGCGGGTGATTGATCGCTTCGGCGCGCCGAAGCTCGCAGTAGTTGCGGTAGGAGCCCAAATGAACCTTCCTTCGCGATTTCAACGCAGCTGACCGTCAATGGCGTCGATACTAATCGCAATGTTGTCAGGCACGTCGTGTGCATCGCTTCATTTGCTGGTGGATTGTGCGCGATCTTCTGGCAACAGGTCGCCGTGTGACGGCTCAGCTCAACCCGGTTCAAGATCGACTTGCCGATCACCGGGGTTCCGCCTGCTTGCAGCGTGCCCGCCATCACCAGCTCGCGCCGAACTGCGCCGAGGTCGTTGACCGCGCGAAATCCGCCGGCCAATTAAGCTCCGGAAGTGCGGGCCGCTGCCGATCGATGAGCCGCGCAGCGCTGCATCGCCCCATCCGCCCAGCAAGAGCAAGCCTCCGCATTCGACGGGATCGCTCCATTTTCAATACCCCCCACCAGGTCGCTGCCCGGACCGGTTGTGAGCCACGCTCTCGCAGTATCCGGCGTTTCCCGAACTGTTGGACAGTCCTTCTGGCGTTGTGAGATATCCGGCTCCAACGTGCGCGCTTGTCTTGTTGGCCAGATGGCGTTTGATTGCTTCGGCTCTCCAGTTAGTCGAAGGTGACGCGAGAATATGCTGCGAAGAGTTCGAAACGACGTCTCGATCGCACGAACAAAGATGGAGAAAGAACTTGAGCGATATCGTTATTCGGCCAGCTACCGAGGTAGATGCGGCGGAGATCGCAGCGATCCATGTAGCAAGTTGGCGTGACACGTATGCCAGCATTTTTTCTCCGGAATTTCTTAGCGGCCAGATCGAAGCAGACCGGCTAGCCATCTGGTCGCAAAGGCTGTGTGATCGTCGTTCAGATCAGCTAGTAAACGTTGCCATGTGCACAACTGGGCGAATACAGGGCTTCATCTGTGGCTATTGTGATTTTGATCCTGTCTGGGGAAGTCTCGTAGCCAATCTTCATGTTCTCCCGGAGGCTCGTGGTCAGAGCATAGGTGAAAGGCTATTCCGGTCTGTCGTCCGTGAGGTTGCGGAAAGGCAATCTAAATTGGGACTGTATCTGTGGGTGTACGAGGCAAATGAGGCGGCGCTCCGCTTCTACAAAAGGCTCGGCGGCCGCGTGGCTGGGACGCGCAATTCTGATGGAAACATCGTGTTACTGGTACACTGGGCAATGCTGCCCGGAGTGCTTGAATAAGATGCTGGTGCGAAACTAGTCACGTGAATCTAAACCGCGCCACGTCAAGTGTGCTGGGCTGTATGGCAGAAGCGTTTGACGGAAGCTAACATCTGGTCTGCGGACTTGGTCCGTTTGAAGGGCTTGGGTTTATGTTGTGCAGCTCGATGGAGGCAGGGACGTCGGCCCTCGAGCCCGCCGGATCTACTTTCTGGTGAGCTCAGCGAACCAGCGCCTCGACTTGATTGATCCCTGACCCGGAAATCGGCGTGAAGTGGACATTATAATGCGGCCGATGGGCGAGCCACGCCTTGATCTTAGTTGTCTGTCGGTGGCGGAGTTCTCCGGGTGAACGCCCCCTCACGGCGTCGCTGTGCCGAAGAACGTATGCCAGATGCACTGTGGGTGATGTCCCACCGCCCTTTTTTATGGGGCGACAGATTGACTAGTCATCCTTAAGCCAAAAGCGATTCGGGGATCCGCTCCGCCGGCCGTGTTCCGGTGGAGAGCCGGCTCCGGAAATCTGCACAGGACGTTAAGTGGAGTTTCTGCCTGACGACGGGCACGATAGGCCCGCGAATCAGGAGAGACGATGAGCAGACGAGCACGCCGGAATCACTCACCGGCCTTCAAGGCGAAGGTAGCTCTGGCCGCCGTCAAAGGCGATCGGACGATAGCCCAACTGGCCGAGCATTTTGACGTTCACCCCAATCAGATTACGGCGTGGAAATCGCAGCTTGAGGGCAATGCTTCCGAGATTTTCGGGACCAGGGCGCGCCGCCGGCCGCGCCTGCAGTCGATGTGAAGTCGCTGCATGCCAAGATCGGAGAGCTGACGCTTAGAAGGAGCGCTCACCAAGGCGGGATTGCTGAGCGCAAAGCGATGATCGACCGTGGACACGATCTGTCGATCACCAGGCAGGCGGAAGTTTTGGAGATCAGCCGCGGCAGCGTTTATTATCTGCCGCGCCCGGTGTCGTCCGCCGACCTCGCGATCATGCGGCATCTGGATCAGCTGCACCTGGAGTTCCCCTTCGCCGGTTCGCGCATGTTGCGAGGCCTGCTGGCTGCCGAGGGGAGCAAGATCGGCCGCCGGCATGTGAAGACGCTGATGCGGCGGATGGGGATAGAGGCACTCTATCGCCGTCCGCGCACCACCAAGCCCGAACCGGGCCACCAGATCTATCCGTATCTGCTGCGCGGTCTGGCGATCGAGCGGGCCAATCAGGTGTGGGCGATGGATATCACCTACATCCCGATGGCACGTGGCTTTGTCGATCTCGCCGTGGTGCTCGACTGGGCGACCCGCCGGGTTCTGTCGTGGCGGCTGTCGATCACCATGGAGGCGGCGTTCTGCGTCGAGACGCTGGAGGACGCGATGGTCCGTCACGGCAAGCCCGAGATCTCAGCGCAATGCCGAAGGCATTGTCGCGACAACACCGACCAGGGCAGCCAGTTCACCGGGGCGGCCTTCACCGGCGTCCTCGCCAGCCACGGCATCGCGATCAGCATGGACGGCAAGGGCGCCTGGCGCGACAACGTCTTCGTCGAGCGGCTATGGCGCAGCGTTAAATACGAGGAGGTCTATCTGCGAGCCTACGAAACCGTCGGCGAGGCGCGACATTCGATCGGCCGGTATCTCGACTTCTACAACGCACGAAGGCCCTATTCGAGTCTTGACGACATGCCCCCGGATCAAGCCTACTTCAACCTTCCGCCGCTCCGCGTGGCGGCCTAATCTCGGCAGAGGCTCCACTTATCGACGCGGAAAGTCTGTTCAGACAAGCGGGACCAGCTCTCTGATCACCTTCCCCGGAGCGGGTGGTGATCGATGGGCCTACGGCTTGCGAATGCTGCGGCAGCAATCGCCTTTGCAAGCTCGGCGAGGACGTGACGCGGATGCTGGAAGTGGTGCCGCGCCAGTGGAAGGTGATCGAGACGGTCCGGGAGAAGTTCTCCTGCCGCGACTGCGAGAAGATCAGCCAAGCGCCGGCGCCGTTCCATACCACCGCTCGGGGATGGGCTGGCCCGAGCCTCCTGGCCACGATCATGTTCGAGAAGTTCGGCCAGCACCAGCCGCTCAACCACCAGGCCGAGCGCTACGCTCTGGAAGGCGTAACGATCGCACTGTCGACCATGGCGGATGCCGTTGGGGCGGTCTGTGCGTCGCTGGATCCCCTGCTGCGCCTGGCGGAAGCCCATGTGATGGCGGCCGAGCGCTTTCATGCCGATGAAATGACCGCCCCGGTGCTGGCCAAGGGCAAGACCGATGCGGGACGGTGCAGGATCTACCTCCGGGACGACCGGCCGTTTGGGGGCGCGGGCCCACCAGCAGCGATGTCCTACTACTCACGCGACCGCAAGGGCGAGCATCCACAGGAGCATTTGGCGGGGTATGCCGGCATCCTGCAGGCCGACGACTATGATGGGTACAACCAGCTCTATCTGGCGGGGCGCCGGCCCAGACCGATCCGGGAGGCTGCCTGCTGGTCGCATGGAAGGCGTCCGTTCTTCACCATGGCCGACATCGAAGAGAATGCGCGGCGCAAGGCTGCGGGCAAAAAGGAAATCCCGCTCTCTCCGATCGCGATTGAGGTCGTGCGGCGGATCGATGCGCTGTTCGAGATCGAACGCTCGATCAACGGCAAGAGCGCCGAGGAGCGCCTTCAGGTGCGGCAGACGCTGAGCCGGCCCTTGGTCGAGGCCCGTCAGGTCTACACGCGCGGAGAGCTCGCCAAACTGTCTCGCGGTCACGACCTGGCCAAGGCGTTCAACTACACCTGAAGCGATGGGCGAACTTCACGCCATTCCTGGAAGATGGACGCGTGTGTCTCTCCTACAATGCAGCCGAACGGGGCTTGCGAGGCATCGCTCTTGGACGGAAGTCCTAGCTGTTCTGCGGCTTCGACCGGTGCCGACCGTGCCGCGACGATGTACAGCCTAATCGTCACGGCACGATGCCGCGCTCGGCATAGTGCTGTTATGCCGCCCGCCGAACTATGCCGAGGCGGGTCGTTATCCTCAGATTTCTGGCTGACCGGCGTTAATTGGTCGGTTCGACATAGTTCGTTCTGTGCCTCCGCTGTCAGCAGCGGAGAACAAGAAGATGGAAGTTGAAGAGTACTTGTGCAGAAGCCGGCTGTACCGGCGTCTCAGAAGCGGGCCGCACGGACTGCTCGTCGAGTGCTGCGCCGTTCGTCTCGTCGAAGAGAGGCTCGTTCGGCACGGCGCGTGGTTGTTGCCTCAACGCAGTTGCCGGGCTCCTGAGTTGGATCGCGGGCCGCCGCTATAAGCTGATTGATCTCGATGAGCAGGTCGTGAGCGGTACCTCCGACATGGAGGCGGGAGGCAGTCTATCCAAACCGGTGACCGGCAGCGCTCAAGCGATGGTTTTCGGTGCTGCGCGAGGAAGGCGCGGTCGCGCCGTTGGTGCTACCGCCTCTCACCCCGCACGAACGGATGTTCGGAGTTCAATGCCTACCCTGCGATCAGAGCGCGGGTTGGCCCCGAGGTCCGTCGTACGCCATCTCCCGGTCATCCGCAGGTTTTTGCACGAGGTGTGCTCCGGCGGCGCCGGCGCCCTGTGCAAGATCAGCCAAGAGGACGTGATCTGCTACATTGAGCGCCACGCCCAGGATTGGAGCCCGGGAACAGGCAAGGCGATGTGCTGGTCTTTGCGTGCCTTTCTCCGTTACCTCCACCATCGGGGGCTGAACGCGCGCCCGTTGGCGGATTGCGTTCCATCGATGCGCCGATGGAAGTTCGCAACTCTACCGACCTATCTGCCTGCCGCTCAGGTGCGGAAGGCTCTCGACGGTTGCGACCGAGAGACGGTGATGGGACGG
Organism: Bradyrhizobium sp. LM2.9; assembly: GCF_054056555.1. Lineage (NCBI taxonomy): Bacteria > Pseudomonadati > Pseudomonadota > Alphaproteobacteria > Hyphomicrobiales > Nitrobacteraceae > Bradyrhizobium > Bradyrhizobium sp. LM2.9. The sequence goes on along the minus strand of NZ_JBSRYJ010000002.1, from coordinate 7,319,034 downwards.
CGCGACTACGCCATTCTGTTGTTGCTGGCCGAGCTCGGCCTGCGGGCCGACGAGGTTGCGACGCTCACCCTCGGCGATATCGACTGGCGCGCCAGCGAGATACTCGTTCGCGCCAAGGGCCGACAGGGTGCACGAATGGCGATACCGCCAGACATTGGCGCGGCTATCGTTGCATATCTGCGCAATGGCCGCCCAAAGTCGTCGTGCCGACGGCTGTTCGTCCGCACACTCGCGCCACACGTCGGCTTTGCTTCCGGATGCGCGATCACCATGATCGCCAAGGCCGCTCTCGATCGCGTTGGAATCGAAGGTTGCGCCCACCGCGGCGCCCATATCTTCCGACACAGTCTGGCTACCGACCTTCTCCGAACTGGCGCGACCTTGTCGGAGATCGGACAGTTGCTACGGCACGAGAACCACGACACCTCCCGGATTTACGCGAAGGTCGACATCGATGCGCTCAGAACATTGAGCCTGTCCTGGCCGGGAGGCGTGCAAAGACCGATCTGCGCTCCGCACTCGATAAATACCTGAGCATGCGCAAGGGGGTGGGATACAAGTACGAGGACCAGACCCGTCGGCTCGCCGACTTCGTCACCTTCATGGAGACGCGCAAGGCCAGGATCATCACGACGAAGCTGGCAATGGAATGGGCAACGCTGCCGCCTGATCGTCATGCATCCTGGGCGCTGCGATTGAGCGACGTGCGTGGGTTCGCGCGCCATGTCGCCAACTTCGATCCGAGAACGGAGGTGTCGCCCGTCGGCATGCTGCCCGGATGGAAGCGCGCCAAGCCCTATGTCTACAGCGACGCGGAGATCGATGCGTTGCTGACGGCAGCGGTGGCTCTGCCGCCAGCGGACGGGCTGCGCCGATGGACCTACCATACCTTGTTCGGGCTGATCGCGGTGACAGGCATGCGTATATCCGAGGCGATGGGCCTGGAGCGTGATGACGTCGACCTCGACGCTGGCGTGCTGACGGTCCGGCTGACCAAGTTCGGCAAAGTCGCGGCTCGTGCCATTGCATCCGACGACGAGAACCGCGCTGCGCGACTACGCCCACCGGCGCGACGCGATGCTTGGATCACGCTGCGGCTCGACCTTCCTCGTTGCCGAACAGGGAGGCCGCTTGTGCACCAGTACGTTCATCGCGTCTTCTGGCGATTGTCCAGAGAGATTGGGCTGCGGCGCCCAGCTGATCATACCGGGCCACGCGTGCACGACTTCCGTCGTCGCTTCGCCAGCCGGACGCTGCTCGACTGGTATCGCGAAGGCAAGGACGTCGAGCAACAACTCCCAGTGCTCCACTTTACTCGGCCACGCCTGCGTGCGTGATACTTACTGGTATCTCTCGGCCTGCCCAGTGTTGATGGAAGAAGCGGCACGGCGTCTCGATCGGCGGTGGGAGGTGACGTCATGAAGCCCGCCTGCAATGTCGCCACGTTGATCGAGCGCTTCTTCACCGAGCGCCTCATGCGCCAGCGCAATGTTAGTGGCAACACGATCGCCTCCTACAGAGACACGTTCCGGCTGCTGTTCATGTTCGCACAGGTGCGGCTGCGGAAGTCCCCATCGGCCCTGACGCTCGCCGATCTGGATACAACGTTCATCGGCGCGTTCCTCACCGATCTCGAGGTAAAGCGCGGCGCCAGCGCGAAGACGCGTAACCTGCGTCTGACGGCCATCAGATCCTTCTTCAGGCTCGTGTCCTTCGAGGAACCGGCACACAGTGCGCTGATCCAGCGCGTGCTCGCCATACCGAGCAAGCACCGTGACAAGCGACAGGTGCACTTCCTGACGCGCCCTGAGATCGAAGCGGCTCTCGCCGCGCCCGATCGAAAGACGTGGCTTGGTCGGCGCGATCACACCTTGCTGCTGGTCGCGGCCCAGACGGGCTTGCGCCTCTCAGAGCTGACTGACCTTGACCGGGATGCCGTCCACCTCGGGTCTGGTGCGCACGTACGATGCGTCGGTAAAGGACGGAAGGAGCGGACCACTCCGCTGACCACACTCGCTCGGTGTGCGCTCCAGGCATGGGTCAAGGAACCGTTATGGAAAGGAGCAACAGCGTTGTTCCCGAACGTGCACGGGAGCCGGCTCCGTGCCGACAGCGTCCAGTCGCTACCAATCAGCCCTTGGAATAGTTTTCAAGATGGGTCTATGGCGCGGCAAAACTCCGTTGATCCTGGCTTCGCAAAGCGGCGTGCGCACAATGCTACTGGCGAATGCCGGACTCCAATTTGAAGCGATCGCCGCTGACATTGACGAGCGCGGCACTCAGGCTGCGTCAAAAATTTTTCAAACCGCGCGAGATTGGCCTTTGCTGGCGCGGCAGAAGGCGAAAGCGGTTTCAGCCCATCCTTCCGGAGGCTATGTGATCCGTGCCGACCAGACGCTGGTGACCGTCTGGGCGCCGAATCCGGAAGCGAAGTCGCGTTTACGCGCAAGCGCGGCGCTCCATCGAAGAAACCGCAGCTGCGATCATGAAGCTTACGGCGATCGCCAGCGCTGGGAAAGCATGTTCGTGTCGCTCACAAGAGTTGCCGGTCTTCAAAGGCCAAGAGCGTGTCACCGCACGTGCTAAGGCACAGCGGTGCGATGGAACTGCTGCAAGCCGGAGCCCACTGCTCCGTGATCGCGCTGTGGCTTGGTCATGAATCGGGCGAGACGACGCAGACGTACCTGCAACCCATCTCGCCCTCAAGAAAGCTGCCCTGGCGAAGCTTAAGCCGTACGAGCGCGGCAAGCGAACCGGCTTCCAGCCGAACGATCGCCTGCTCGCCTTTAGGGGCGCTCTGAACGATCAGACTATGCCGAATGGAATGGGGCAACCGTGCACGAGATCGACGGTGGCAGCGGACAACGACGTGCCGTACCGGACCTGTTTCGGCATGGTTCGGCGGGCGGCATAAACGGCGAAGATGAACGGTGTCGACGCGCAGGCGTGGCTTACGGATATTCCTCGTCCGGATCGCCGGGCCTCCAGCGCATCGGCTGGGCGAGTTGCTGCCCTGGAATTGGACGCCGGAAACAGTGATCTCGGCTCGAGCGGCATGACCACCCACGTCAACAAGGTCCATCACGTCACCATCATCACCAAGGTCGCAAAGGACCTCGGTGAAGACGAAGACTGGCTGCGCGACATCGCCATTAGAAGTGGAGATCCAGGAGGGTCATCTGGGTCTATGGCTTCGGAGAAGACGGCGTCAAGGCGTCCACCGATTTCGGTATCGAAACTGCTGAAGCGGTGGTCCTGTGGTCTACGCCGCATGGTTACTTCCATCGCGACACTGGTCACACCACATGCTTTGCCGGTCGGCCAGATCATCTAGGTTCTGGCTACATGTGCCAAACGTGCGCACCGACACATCAGTGCAGGCTGGGTTCACCGCATCCACGCGCATCTTTGATCCGATATCGGTGGCAGCAGCCCCGAAGTCGACCGGCTCTAATTCCGGACGATCTCCGGTTTTCGTCTTTGGGCGTCACAAGCCTGCGTCGGATCATGGGCAGGAGGGTCTGGGTTAAGCCAATTGTGATCTTCCTACTCGGGATCGCCGCCGAAACGATTTCACCACTCAAGTGCGGATGGACCCATGGACCACATTTTTTTAGAGGGGCAGTGCCTCCAACAAGCTGACGGCCGCTATGAGCTGCACCCGGTTCCGAAGACACCAAGTTAGGTGTTTTATGGAGCAGGAGGTGCGTCATGGAGAGAAGGCAGTTTACGCGAGAGTTCAAGCTTGAGGCTGTGCGGCTGATCAAGCAGCGCGGCGTGTCGTATGCGCAGGCGTCAAAGGACCTCGGAGTTCATCCGACACAGTTGCGCAATTGGGTGAAGCAGCTTGCGGACGATCCGCAACATGCATTCCCTGGCCACGGTCAGATGAAGCCAGAGCAACTGGAGATCGCGCAGCTGAAGCGCGAGGTCACCAAGCTGAAGGCCGAACGGGACATCCTAAAAAACGCCGCGGCCTACTTCGCGAAGGAATCGACGTGAAGTTCGGTTTCGTTGCGAAGCACCGAAGGATCTGGCCGGCGGAATGGTTGTGCGAGGCGCTCGGTGTCTCGCGGGGTGGATTCTATGCCTGGCTGACACGGCCGCGCAGTGAACGCAGCCAGAGCGAAGAAGAGCTTGGCGCGAAGGTTCGAGCCAGCTTCCTGGCCAGCGACCGGACCTATGGCGCCAGGCGGGTGTGGCACGACCTGCTGGCCGAAGGGATATCTTGCGGGCTGCACCGGATCGAACGATTGATGCGGCTGCAGGCCCTTAAAGCGCGCCCACGACGGCGTCGACTGCCGCCCGATCTGGGTGAGCGGCAGATCGCCGCCGTCGCTCCCAACGTGCTCGACCGCTCCTTCGAAGCGCCCGCTCCCAATCGCAAATGGATCGCTGACTTCACCTATGTTTGGACGGCGGAGGGTTGGCTCTATGTGGCCGCCGTCGTTGATCTGTTCTCGCGGCGGGTGGTCGGCTGGTCAATGAGTACAGCGATGACGGCACAGCTCGTCACCGATGCCCTGGTGATGGCGATCTGGCGACGAGGCAAACCGGACGCTCTGCTGCATCATTCCGATCGCGGCAGCCAAGGCGGATTCAAACGGTCGTCGCAACACCAGTTACTTTCACTCATGACAGCAGATCGTCAAGCGCCTCCGCCGGCGTTTTCCAGCCTAGTGTCTTTCTCGGTCGGGCATTGAGAGCCGCTGCCACAGCGGATATCTCCTCGGCGCTGTGGATGCTCAGGTCTGTGCCTTTCGGGAAGTACTGCCGCAGCAACCCGTTGGTGTTCTCGTTAGTGCCGCGCTGCCAAGGGCTTTGCGGGTCGCAGAAGTAGACCTGGATACCCGCATCGATCTTGAGACGATCGTGCTGAGCCATTTCGGCCCCCTGATCCCAGGTTAGCGAGCGACGCAGCTCTTCAGGTAAGGTGATGACGGTGCGCGTGATCGCGTCGCGCACGGCTTCAGCCCCGTGTCCCGCAAGGGCTGGTCCGTTCTTCACGCGCGCAGCTTCGCCATGTCCCGCCAACCGGGGAAGGTGCAATAGCATCGTGAAGCGCGTCGTGCGCTCGACCAGCGTGCCGATTGCCGAGCTGCCAACACCGAGGATGAGGTCTCCCTCCCAATGCCCCGGCACTGCTCGATCGGCAGCTTCAGCAGGACGTTCACTGATCATGATCTCCGGGGAGACAAAGCCCTTGCCTCGCCTGCGTACGCGCGCTCTGGGCATCCGTAATACACGCCCTGTTCGCAAGCAGGCCGTCAGCTCGCGGCGTAGCGCGCCGCGGCCCTGAACGAAGAGAGCTTGATAGATAGCTTCGTGGCTGATGCGCATCGTCTTGTCGTCCGGGAAGTCGATCGGCAAGCGTCGGGCAATCTGCTCAGGGCTCCAGGCTTTGGCCCATCGCCGATCCTTGCGCGGGCCATGCCGGCGCCCCTTCCACGGAACGGAGGGACCAGGAACGGGAGCGCCGGTCGGGGCTACGACGCCGCCAGCAAGTCTCTCCTCCACATAAGTGCGCAAGGTTGCATTGAGCGCAAGCTTGGTCGGCTTGGGCCGGCGGGCGGATCGATCCGCATGCCATTGGGCAGTTGTTGCCCGATACCCCAACCCGCCGCCGCGGGTGGCCGCGTTGCGCCGCAGTTCACGGGAGACTGTCGAAGCAGCCCGCCCCAGGCGACGTCCAATCTCCTGTATGGAATGGCCCTGCACCTTGAGAAGTGCGATCTCCTCGCGCTCATTCAACGAGAGATACCGCCCGGAGAGAGCCTTTGCCGAAGATCTGAACATCGCTGGTGGCATGCCGCCCGCCTTTCGGAATAATCTGCTTCCGACAGGTTGTGACAATCCGGCTTCGAGTGCAGCATCTTCGCTGCTTAACCCAGCGGCAATCGCCCGCCAAAATTTATTCTGTTCATCGCGCCCGGCAACAGAGGGCCGTCCTGGCGACGGCAATGGGGCTCGTCCTGACCGCGCCGATCTGCGCCTTACAACGTTCATCGCAACCTCCAAACTCCTGGTGTTGCGACGACCGTTTGAATCCGCCCAATACACCAGCGAACAGTTCCAGAGGCTGATGGCCGATCACGGCGTGATCTGCTCGATGAGCCGGTCGGGCAACGTCTGGGACAACGCTGCAATGGAAAGCTTCTTCTCGTCCTTGAAGACCGAGCGAACAGCGCGCAAGGTGTACCGGTCACGCAACGAGGCCAAGGCCGACGTGTTCGACTACATCGAGCGCTTCTACAATCCGAAGCGAAGGCACTCGACGATCGGATATCTGAGCCCTATGGAGTTCGAACGGAAGGCCGGATTAGCTTAAGCCGGTGTCAACAGAACCGGGTGCAGCTCACATTCCATTCGAGCGGCAGGGTTACAGCCTAGCAGCTCCCTAGTCGGCGTTCAGGTCGCGCGCGAAATGCCAACTCCGAAACATCGCTTGTGAGCGATTTGGAGGATGCGATTAACTAAGCTCGAGAAGCTGTGTCCGGCGGCTGCCGCGGCCTGGACATAGGCAGTGCCTGTACCGAGTGCCGCCATGGAGTTGATCTCGAGAACAAAGGGCTTGCCGGACCTGTCGATTCGGAGGTCGATGCGAGCGTAATCGCGACACAGGCAGGCACGGAAGGTCGAGACCGAAATATCTCGCAAGGTGGCCGCGAGCTTGCTCTCGATTTGCGCCGGGCAACTCCTCCGTGGCTCGGCCGCCGCCAAATGAGCCTTGTCTTCCCAAGTTACGAGACGCGTTTCGCGGTCGCCGAAGTCGAGCTCCACCAGAGGCAACATCTCGACCTCTTCGTTTCCTAGCAGCGCGACCCAGATTTCCTGCCCCTCGATGTACTCCTCCACGATCGCATCCTGCGCATATTGCGTGACGATCACTTCTACGGCGTGCCTCAGTCGAGCAGGCTCATAAACGAGTTGCAATCCGAGGCTGGTGGATTCGTGGCGCGGCTTTACTACTAGCGGGAATCGCAGGTCCTCGGTACTCTCAGTTCCACGACGCATCACGCGAAAGTTCGGGGTTGGCACGCCGCGGTCGCGGATGAGAGTCTTGGTGATGGCCTTGTCGAGCGCCAGCCCATGCCCGAGCGGGCTCGATCCCGTGTACGGAACGCCGGCCATTTCGAGCATCGCCGGAACGTGAGTGTAGCGGCAATCGCCCTGAATTCCGTACGCCATGTTGAAGACGATTCCCGAAGGGCGGGCTTGCTCATCGGGTGGCATGAACCGCTCGAGCGTCGCGAGCAGTTCTTTATCGCCTTCCAATGCCAACGTGTCGTGGCCGTTCTCCTCCAGCGCGGCCACTACGCTTTCGACTGTCTCGCGGTCATATTCCTCCGGACAACGCTGACCGAACCGGTTGATTACGCCCCTATGGTCGTGGTTCCATACGACGGCTACCCGCATGAGCCTCCTCCGATTCTCGCCGGCCATCACATTCATTCGCTTTAAATTAGTCCAACGCGAATAGCTCGACTGCCCCAGCGCGGCACCCCGGTGCGGAGGCGACGACAGCCTTGAGTGCGGCGTCCATCCGAGACTTCCTTCTTGAAGAGCGCACTGTGCTCCACGCCCTCTGATCCGGCATTCTCCATCGTCTCACCTTTCGATCTCATCCTTCGGGCAAATCATTTCAACCAGCAGACGGTCGGCGTGTGTTTGATCATTACCGTATATACACTCGGATATCGCCTGCCAACTCGAGTAGGTCGATATGTTTCATGGACTAGGGTCTGTTGGGATTCAGGATTCTCATGCGGGCCTGGTTGTGATTCAAGCTTGGGATGGACCGATTCGTTTTGACCGACGCCCAGTGGGCGAAGATGGAGCCGCTTTGTCTTGGAAAGCCGGGCGATCCCGGCCGCCGCGGCAAGGACAACCGACTATTTGTCGAAGCCGTGCTGTGGATCGCCCGAACCGGCAGTCCCTGGCGGGATCTGCCAGCCTCGTTCGGCCACTGGAACAGCGTCTTCACGCGCTTCCGCGACTGGGTAAGGGCGGATATCTGGAAGCGGCTGTTCGAGGCTGTCTCCGACGATCCCGACATGGAATACGCCATGGTCGACGCCACCATCGTCAAGGTCCACCGCCACGGACAGGGCGCAAAAGGGGGACGCAAAGCCAGGCGATCGGCCGCTCGAAAGGCGGCATGACCACCAAAATCCTGGCGCTCACTGATGCGCTTGGCAATCTCGTGCGCTTCGTGCTGCTGCCCGGACAGCGCTTCGACACGGTGGGTGTGCCGCCGCTCATCGAGGGATTGATCTTCGACGCGTTGATTGCGGACAAAGCGTTCGACAGTAACGCCATCATTGCCGAACTCGACACGCGCGGCGCCAAGGCTGTCATCTCCCAGCATCCGCGTCGGGCAAAGCCTCTCGCCATCGACAAGGAGATGTACAAATGGCGGCATCTCGTCGAAAACTTCTTCGGCAAGCTCAAGGAATTCAAGCGCATCGCAATGCGCGCCGACAAGACCGATCAGAGCTTCGCCTCAATGATCCATCTGGCCGCAGCCGTGATAAACTCCCGATGAATCCCAACAGACCCTAGAGCGACATGCCCAGCAAGTCATGCTAAAGAATCTTCACCAGATCGCCGCGGCGGCCCCGGATGGTGTAGAGATCGCCGGCATGAGGTCGCGTTCAGGCTTGCCTGAACTGTGAGAGCCACGCTTCGCATGCCGCGACGCATATCGGTGTGGCCGCTGGCGATCCAGACCCTACCGCCGCTCGGAATCGGGATCATCGTCATCGCAAGAGCTCAAGAACCTGCTGCAGCGCCTCAACATCCACGTCTCGGTCAACGCGAACACGACAGCCGCCGCCAAGCTCGATCTCGATGATTCCAGCCCTTCCACGCTGCGCCGGCGGTAAGGCGCCGGTGACCTTGCCCCCAAGTTTTATCCAGTTTTGAGTTCGCCTTTGCCGTTGGATTTGCCCGGCTGGGCGGTGGGAGCGACGGGAGCTGGCGCGGAGCCTTCGGCATAGCGCAGCGCCAGATCCCGGCGCGGGTGGCAGGTTATGGCGAACTCGGACGGGGTTCTCCATCCTAGCTGCGAGTGCGGTCGTGTGCGATTGTAATCGGCCCGCCAGCATCCAAGCGCGACGCGGGCTTGGGCCAGTGACGTGAACAGCGTCTCGTTCAACAGCTCATCCCGCAGGCGACCGTTGAAGCTCTCGATGAAGGCGTTCTGCATGGGTTTGCCCGGCGCGATGTAGTGCCACGCGACACGGCTCTGATCGGCCCATGCGAGAATGGCGTTGCTGGTGAGTTCGCTGCCATTGTCGCTGACCACCATCTTCGGCTTGCCACGCTCGATCATCAGTCGGTCCAGTTCCCGCACCACGCGGGCGCCGGAGAGCGAGGTGTCGGCCACCAGCGTCAGGCACTCGCGGGTACAATCATCGACGACGGTCAGGATGCGGAAGCGGCGACCGTCGATCAGCTGATCCGACACGAAGTCGAGCGACCACCGGTCGTTCGGCGTCATCGGAACCAGCATCGGCGCCCTGGTCCCGATCGCCCGCTTGCGGCCACCACGGCGGCGCACCGTCAGCTTCTCTTCCCGATAGAGCCGGAAGAACTTCTTGTGGTGATCAGATATCCTCCCGCTTGAGCAGAACATGCAGCCGCCGGTAGCCGAAGCGGCGGCGTTCCTGGGCAATCGCCCTCATGCGCTGGCGAAGACCGGCATCGTCAGCCCGGGTCGTCCGATATCTCATCGTCATGCGGCAGCAGCCGATGGCTTTACACGCCCGCCGTTCGCTCATCCCGTGGGCATCCACCAGATGAGCGACAGCTTTCCGTTTCCCCGCGGGCGTCACCACTTCTTTCCCAAGAGGTCCTTCAGTCAGCTTCGTGTTCTCGTCCTCCAGCGTTCTCAGCCGCTTGGCCTCGGAGACGTCCATCCCGCCGAACCTGGCCTTCCATTTGTAGATGCTGGCGTCGCTGACGCCGTGCTTGCGGCACAGATCGGCCACCGAAACCCCGGCCTCATGTTCCTTCAAAATCCCGATGATCTGCTCTTCCGTAAACCGATTGCGCTTCATGCTCTGGTCCTCGTCTTGGGCCAGAGCGAACTTCAAGCTGGATCAAGCCTGTGGGGCAAGGTCACCGGTTGTGGGGCGGCGCTCGGGAGCGGCCGCTACAGGCGTGGTCTCGACGGAAAGAAGAGCTGGCCCAGCATCTCCGCCCAGTCGCCCCTGGCGCGCTTGTCGACGCCAGGTGAACAGCAGGCTATGAGCCACGCCGCAGACGGTCTCGCCGGGCTGCAAGGTCTCTTCGACAAGGCGGACCTTCTCGTCGTAACTCTATTGCCGCCGACGCTCGGCGCCCAACACACTGATCTGCATTCCCGACGGGACCTTAAAGCTGGACTTAACGTCAACTCCTCAGGCTTCCTCGAAGACCAAAAGGCGGCGGCTGGAGGACACCGATGGAATCTACCGGAGTCTACTGGATCCCGGCCTACGAGATCCTGGAACAGTGCGGGTTCGAGGTCATTTTGGTCAATGCGCGTTACGCCAGGAACGTTCTGGGCAAGACAAATGTCGCCGATGCGGCATGTTTGCGCCAGCTCCATCCTTACGGTCTGTTACGCGGGAGCTTACGTCCAAATGCCGAGATCGCAACCCTGCGTACCTATCTGCGTCAACGAGCGAGTTGAATATGCTGCCGCCCATATCCTGCATGTGCAGAAGGCTCTAATGGTGATCAACCTGCAGTGCCATTTGTTGTGTCGGGTGTCCCGGGAGCGGCCGATATGCGGATTATCCGATCCGTTGTTGCAGGCGAGCGCAATCCCGACGTATTGGCGACCTACAGCAACGAACCATCGCAGGACTACGAGGAACTGCACTCACTCGCGTTCAGAACAATGCTGAATGGCTGGACTGGGTTAGTATTGCAAAACACGTCGTTGAATAAGTCACGAGGCAGGAACGGGCCTCGCAAATGCGTAAGGATCAAAAATTCTCCTCAGCTCCTCTTTCGTCATCCACATAAGCCAGTTATCTTCCGTAATATTCTCTTTCGCTAACTGCAACAACGCCCCGCCAGATTCATAGTGAGGCGCAGTGTAGACGCCTTTGTCCAGTGTCCAACGCTGTGCAAGCCAACATAAGAAATCAGGGTTCCACATCGCAAGTGTGATGCCAGTTCCTATTCCCCCCACGCCCTTCAGCAGACCTTGTCTCCTAAAGTCTCTGCGTACCCAAAGGTCTCCGTGGTAGGCAACTTTACCTGTGATCTTCTTCGCACTTGGCGCCGTGCAGATGCAACGATCTTGTGGATGCGTATGTTTTTCGGGCTCAGCATAGAACACCTTCAATGATTGAAGATGTTCTCCAAAATTGCTGTGCTGAAGGTCAAACAGCCGAGCAGCCTCTAGATACGCAACTTCGTTGTTTTTGTCGAAGCCGATGATCCAGTATCCCTCGCCCAACTTTATCGGCGAGCGATCTGGCCGGAACACTGGTTGAGTCGGAAGCTTTGTCGGAGTGGCTTGCGTAATCGACACATACTCGTGAAAATCGAATCCGACCGACATCCTAATACCTTTTGCGGCGGCGGCGTCATCATAGACCCGAAGAAAGCGAGACACCTGCAACAGATTAACTACGCTATTCATTTGCAACATTCTCCTGCCGTGATGATAGCTTGATTGCCAACTTAGCGAGCGCGAGCGATCCATGGTACGCTGTCAGTGGAAGGACCGACATCTACCTAACTTGGTGGGGCAGCGCTCTCATATCTGAGGATGCGCCTGCGATGGCGACTCCGAAAGCACGGGCTTTTCGTTTGTCATCAAGCGCGAGCTGCGCCATCGCCCGACCCTCCAGCCTAACATCGGACGGCTTCAAAGATGAATACCTCAGCTGGTGCTACGTCAAAGGCCGCGCCGGCGATGCCACCAACGTTGTCCTGTCAGCCGTCGGCGCAACTTCCGCCGCGGGCCTGGTTCAGAGAATTCTTGCGCCTGTTGCGCTCTCTCGGCCTGGCGGACGCTTAACTGTCTAGTTCAGCTTAACGATCAACTACGAGGAGCACGCTATCACGCCCGTGACACGAGCAGACGACCGACGAACGCAATCAGCGCGAACGGCACGTATCCGCGCTTGAGCATCGCGACAAACCGGTGAGCGATGCGGCGCGAAGGCGCAGTCATTCGGCGCGCGGCCGCTTTGAACCCGCCAAGAAGCCACTCCAAACACCACCTGTCCATTCGCCCGCGCTGCCGACGGCTACACGGTAGCCTTGGCTCCGCGACTGATCCGCTATCGGTGAGCGAGTTGCAGGCCCGATCCCTCTAGGGTCTGTTGGGATTCAGGATTCTCATCGGGGCTTGGTTGTGATTCAAGCTTGGGATGGACCGATTCGTTTTGACTGACGCCCAATGGGCGAAGATGGAGCCGCATTGTCTTGGCAAGCCGGGAGATCCGGGCCGCAGCGGCAAGGACAACCGACTGTTTGTCGAGGCCGTTCTGTGGATCGCCCGAACCGGCAGTCCCTGGCGGGATCTGCCGGCGATGTTCGGCCACTGGAATAGCACATTCACGCGCTTTCGCGACTGGGTGAAGGCGGATGTCTGGAAGCGGCTGTTCGAGGCCATCTCCGACGATCCCGACATGGAATACGCCATGGTCGACGCCACCATCGTCAAGGTCCACCGCCACGGTCAGGGCGCAAAAGGGGGACGCAAAGCCAGGCGATCGGCCGCTCGAAAGGCGGCATGACCACCAAAATTCTGGCGCTCACCGATGCGCTCGGCAATCTCGTGCGCTTCGTGCTCCTGCCGGGACAGCGTTTCGATACGGTGGGCGTGCCGCCGCTCATCGAGGGATTGGCCTTCAACGCGCTGATCGCTGATAAGGCCTTCGATAGCAACGCCATCATCGCCGAACTCGAAGCGCGTGGCGCCAAAGTCGTCATCTCCCAGCATCCGCGCCGTGCACAGCCTCTCGCCATCGACAAGGAGATGTACAAATGGCGGCATCTCATCGAGAACTTCTTCGGCAAGCTCAAGGAATTCAAGCGCATCGCAATGCGCGCCGACAAGACCGACCAGAGCTTCACTTCAATGATCTATCTGGCCGCGGCCCGCGATAAACTCCAGATGAATCCCAACAGACCCTAGAGCCGGCCTGTCCGGCTCCGCAGCGTAAGCCTACGGTGATCCTTTCAATTACTCAATTACCCATAACTTTGACTACTCGGGCTAATCCGCTGTTCGGCAAAATCTTGAATCGAAAGAATCACTAGTGATTCTTTGTGAGCACCTGATTCGCGCTGGGGTGCTCTATGGGACTGACATTAAGGGAGCGATCGGCAAAGGGCTGTTTGCGGGAGCTATGCGGGATTTTGGGTGACGAGGTGATCAGGCGGCGTGGTTTGCCGGCATGTGGATGACCTCGATGCCGTCGTTGAATCTGACACCTGCGATCACCTTCGGCAACTGATTTGTGCCTTTGAGCCGCCGCCAGGTCCTTGATGCCGCGATGACCAGCTTGAACACCATCAGCTTGGCGGTGATTGGCGACAACGAACCCTTGGTTCGCACCGTTCTGTGCCGCACGGTCGCGAACACGCTTTCGATCGGGTTGGTCGTGCGCAAGTGATCCCAATGCTCGGCAGGGAAATCATAGAAGGCCAGCAACGCGTCGCGGTCCTTGGCGAGGCATTCGACCGCTCGGCCGTACTTGGCGCGGTATTTCTCGGCGAAGGCGCCGATCGCCGCTTCGGCGGCCGCCCGGTTCGGCGCCCAGTAGACTTCGCGCAGGTCCTTCTTCATGTTGGCCTGGACCGAGAGCGGGACCTTGTCCAGGACGTTTACGGTCTTGTGCACCCAGCAGCGCTGGTGCCGTGTGCCGGGAAAGACCTCGTCGAGCGCCTTCCAGAAGCCGAGCGCGCCGTCGCCAACGGCAATTTCCGGGGCGATCTGCAACCCGCGCTGCTTCACGTCGATCAGGAGCTCACGCCAGCTCTGCGCGCTCTCCCGGACGCCGACCTGAAAGCCAATCAGTTCCTTCTTGCCTTCCGGCGTCGCGCCGATCAGCGCCAGCATGCATTCGCCGTGGTCTTCCATGCGCGCCTGCAGGAAGACGCCATCGGCCCACACATACACATAGCGTCGCGCCGACAGATCGCGCCTGCCAGCGCTCATACTCGCCCTGCCACTCGGCCGTCAGCCGGGAGATGACCGCCGGCGACAGGTTCGGCGCGTCCTTGCCCAGCAAGGCCGTCAGCGCCTCCTGGAAATCACCGGTCGAGATGCCGCGCAGGTACAGCACCGGCAACAGCGCATCCAGGCTCCGGGTGCGCCGCGCCCACAGCGGCAGGATTGCCGAGCTGAACCGGATCCGCTCGCTATCGCCGGCCGCCCCGCGGTCCCGAATCTTCGCCCGCGCGACCTCGACCGGTCCGATGCCGGTCGCAATCGTTCGCGCCGGGCCGTAACCATGTCGCACGACACGGGCGCGCCCGTCGGCCAGCTTCAAATCCTTCACCGTGGCAAGAAACGTCTCGACTTCGATCTCCACGGCCTGCGCCAGAAGCTGCCGCGCACCAGCTCGCAGGATATTGGTCAGTGGATCATCGATCTCGCCGGGCTGACGAAGCGGGACAATGTTGCTAGTCTCGTTCATGGCGTATCGCTCTCCTTGAGAGGTTCTGGCAGGCTCGACACCCGCCTCGATACGCCGCCTATCTTATTCCGTCATCACCCACTTTCCTGCATAGCTCTGTTTGCGGTCCTTGCAAGGTGAATGTTGGATTGATCGAGAGAGTAGTGGATGCGAGTTTAGGGACGCGCGGCTTGGCGATAGATTACGCAAGCTGCTCATGCAGATTGGAAGCGCCATGGGACAAAGCATTCCGCTCGTCTGCCAGGATTGGGCGAATATCAAGGCAGCCTACCGCTTCCTCTCTAATGACCGGGTCAGCGAAGCGGACATTCTGGCCGACCATTTTCAATCGACACGTGATCGTGCCGCCGCCACTGAAGGTCTCGTTCTTGTGCTGCACGATACAACCGAGTTCAGCTATCAACGCGAGACGCCAAAAGCGATCGGCATCACCAAGAGCATAAACAGTGGGCGGGATAAGGCGGGTCGCCTCAGATCGCACAAGGTTTGCGGCATCCTGATGCATTCGAGCCTCGCGGTTACAAGAGCTGGTCCCGCTTGTCTGAACAGACTTTCCGCGTCGATAAGTGGAGCCTCTGCCGAGGTTCGGCCGCCGCGAGGAGCGGCGGAAGGTTGAAGTAGGCTTGATCCGGGGGCATGTCGTCAAGGCTCGAATGGGGCCTTCGTGCGTTGTACAACGACGTTTGAGAACGCCCACAGGACCGTTCTTCGCGAGGTTCTTTATCGGCATCATCCTTGGTTTGGGCGCCGAGTTTGCGTTCATGGGGCCATCGACAAGGCCGACGATGTCGTTTTTCGCTGCACCCTGGACGGTCGCAAGCAGACCGTTGGCTTGAAGTACCAGCATGGATGTTCGACCGGACGGCATGCCATGACGCCGGGTTTCTGACAGCTCAGCCGCTTGTCAGCATCGACGCGCTTGCGGCGCTTTCTGCGCTTCTCGATCTAGCGTTGAAGGATCGAACGCCATCAGCTGCCCCGCTTTCTGGCGCATCCAGAGGCTCTCACGGCCAGAATCGGGGAGCGACTCATGTCACGGCAGACGGCAATGCCAGGGAGCGGATACCGACACAATCGACAACCGCGGCCGCGGCAGCAGATGGATCTGTTCGGGAGCGGCCTTTCGAACGGCGCCATCGGCGCACCAGCATGGCTGGAGCTGCCGGCGGAAGCTCGGGCGGCCCTCACAAGCCTGATGACGCAGTTGACGACCATGCTGCGATGACAGCGACGCCGCCCGCGAAGGAGGTCGGTCATGATCTCTGACAAGGTCAGGCCTCATCGTCTGGAGCGCAAGGCGATTCTTTACGTGCGTCAATCCTCGGCACATCAGGTATTGCACAATCGCGAGAGCAGCGCGTTGCAATACGCCATGCGGGACCGGCTGACGGCGCTCGGGTGGTCAGAGATTGAAGTGATCGATGATGATCTCGGTCGCTCAGCCGCCGGCGGGGTACAACGCGCCGGTTTCGAGCGAATGGTAGCGGAGGTTTGCCTCGGTAAGGTTGGTGCGGTTTGCGCCCGCGAGGTCTCGCGCTTCGCCCGCAACAGCCGGGATTGGCAGCAACTCATCGAGATGTGCCGCGTGGTCGATACCGTTCTGGTCGATCAGGAGACTATCTATGCGCCAAGGCACGGCAACGACCGCCTGCTGCTCGGGCTCAAGGGCAGCCTCAACGAGTACGAACTGGATCTGTTGCGCCAACGCTCGCTCTCGGCCCGCTACGAGAAGGCGCGCCGGGGCGAGTTGGTTGTGGCGGCGCCCGTCGGCTTCGTGAAGGCCGGCGACCGCTATGAGAAAGATCCGGATCAGCGCGTCCAGGAAGCGATCCAGCTGGTGTTCGACAAGGTCGAGGAACTGGGCAGCGCGCGACAGGCGCTCTGCTGGCTCCACGAGTACAATCTCGATCTACCAGTGAAGCAGTCCAACGGCGACACAGCCTGGCGGCGACCGAGTTACTCCGCCATCCGCCGGATCATTGAGAACCCGGTCTACGGCGGCGCCTATGCCTATGGTAAGACGGCTGTGGCGGCGGGATACACCGCCGGGGGCGTGAGCGTGAAGATCCGCCGCAAGACGCGGAACGAATGGTTGACGTTGAAGCCTAATACCCACGACGGGTATGTGAGCTGGGAGAGGTTCGAGGCGATCCGCGCGATGGTCAGCAGCAACGTTCCCACTGGTCGGCATCACGGCGCGCCCAAGCATGGAGACGCGCTGCTGGCCGGTCTGATCCGGTGCAAGCGCTGCGGCCGCAAGCTCACACTCCGGTACTCAGGCATGAAGCGCCATATCCCGCGCTACAGCTGCAGCCGCGCCTGGATGGACAATGGCGGCGCTCACTGCATCGCCTTCGGCGGATTGCGCGTCGATGATGCAATCGAGGAAGCACTGCTTGGCGTTGTCGGCCCAGGCGCTATCGCCGCTGCAACCGCTGCCGCCAAGGGAGCCAGGGAACGCCGCGATCAGGTGCGCGATGCGCTCAATCGCGGCCTCGAGGCGGCGCGCTATGCCGCCGACCGGGCTTTCCGGCAGTACGATGCCGCTGACCCCGCGAACCGGCTGGTGACGAGTGAGCTGGAAGCGCGCTGGAACAGGGCGCTCGCTCACGTGGCGGAGGTCGAGGGCAAGATCGCCATGCATGATGCAGTGACGTCCGCGCCCATTGCTGATCCAGCTTCGCTCAGCGTACTGGCTCAAAACGGTCTGGGATGCGCCGACGACGGGTGCTCGCCTCAAGAAGCGCATTGTACGCACCCTCGTCCATGAGGTCGTGGCCGATATCGACGACGCGGCTTCCGAGATCGTTCTCATCGTCCACTGGGTGGGTGGTGCCCACAGCGAGTTGCGCTTGCCCAAGCGCCGGCGCGGACAGCGCAACAGCACTTCCGCCGATATTATCCAAGCCGTGCGTCAACTGGTGCTGATCGCCAGCGACGATCTGATTGCCGGCCTCCTCAACCGAAACGGCCTCAAGACAGGCAACGGCAATCGCTGGACCCGCGAGCGCGTCACATCAATGCGCTCGAGCTACCACCACCCGGTGTTCAAGCCCGCCGATGACGGGATCGAACCCTGGCTCAACCTTAGCAACGCCGCAAAGCTCCTGAAGATCGCGCCCAAGACGCTCCGGCTGGCCGCTGAAGCCGGTGAAATCGAAGCCATCCATCCGCTGTCGGATGGTCCTTGGATCTTCGCCCGCAGCTCGCTGATAACAACTGCTGCTCGATCTATCGCCGAACGAGCGCGACAGAACCCAAGATACCCCACGGGATCGAATCCCAATCAGCAAAGTCTTTTCTCTTCAACAACATAGACAGATGGGTGTTCTGATGCGCGGTTGTAGAAGTCGAGATACCGGCCGATCGAATGTCGCGCCTCGCCGACGGTTTCGTAGGCTCGCAGATAGACCTCCTCGTATTCTACGCTGCGCCATAGCCGCTCGACGAAGACGTTGTCCCGCCAGGCACCCTTGCCGTCCATGCTGATCGCGATGTCGTGGCTGGCGAGGACGCCGGTGAAGGCCGCCCCAGTGAACTGGCTGCCCTGGTCGGTGTTGTCGCGACAATGCCTTCGGCATTGCGCTGAGATCTCCGGCTTGCCGTGACGGACCATCGCGTCCTCCAGCGTCTCGACGCAGAACGCCGCCTCCATGGTGATCGACAGCCGCCACGACAGAACCCGGCGGGTCGCCCAGTCGAGCACCACGGCGAGATAGACGAAGCCACGTGCCATCGGGATGTAGGTGATATCCATCGCCCACACCTGATTGGCCCGCTCGATCGCCAGACCGCGCAGCAGATACGGATAGATCTTGTGGCCCGGTTCGGGCTTGGTGGTGCGCGGACGGCGATAGAGCGCCTCTATCCCCGTCCGTCGCATCAGCGTCTTCACATGCCGGCGGCCGATCTTGCACCCCTCGGCAGCCAGCAGGCCTCGCAACATGCGCGAACCGCGGCGAAGGGGAGCTCCAGGTGCAGCTGGTCCAGATGCCGCATGATCGCGAGGTCGGCGGACGACACCGGGCGCGGCAGATAATAAACGCTGCCGCGGCTGATCTTCAAAACTTCCGCCTGCCTGGTGATCGCGAGAGTGACATTTACGAGCTTTTCTGCGCAGCACAGGAGATCGGAACTCATTTCCTGATCAGGACCTGCGTTGACCGCTTGGCTGGAAACGGGGATCACACGATCGCCGACGAAATGGACGAGGTCGCCGTCAAAGGGCTCCATCGCATCGAAGTCAGAGACAGTAACGGCGATCCCGACCAGGCCGTTCTTGAGATCAGGTATCGCAAAATTCGCGTCCTTCCGCCGGTCGGAAAGCAGAAGTGCTTCCCGCTCTGACCCTGACGGTGATCCATGCCGAAGAGCGCGGGACGTCGAAAAAAAGAAAGAAGATCGATTGGAAGCTGATCACCGACCTGCCTGTTGGTTCCCGCACCGACGCCATTGAGAAGCTCGAACATGGTTTGAGATGGAAGATCGAGGTGTTCCACAAGATCCTCAAATCGGGCTGCAAAGCTGAGGAGTCGAAGCTCAGGACCGCCCAGCGTCTGACCAACCTGATCTCGCTCTTTTGCATCCTGAGTTGGCGGGTGTTCTGGATTGCATGTTCCAGTCGATCGTGATCATGGATTCCAGGTCATCGTGATCACCCATTCCAGAGCATCGTGATCACCGTTTCCAGCGGATCGTGATCGGTATTTCCAGTGATCGCGATCGGGGCAATTAGGAGGCGCGCGCCGCTGACAGTCCGCAACCCTGGTAGCTTGGTCTTTTGCCTAACCGCAGAGGATCGAGATGCCGACCGAGAGACTGTCCATGCGCCACATCCGTGAAGTTCTACGCCTACACGACAGCGTCGGCATGTCGCAACGCGCCGTTGCCCGCAGCCTCGGCTTGGCCCAGGGCACGGTCAGCAAGTACCTCAACCGAGCTCGCCGCGCCGGTCTGACCTGGCCGCTGCCACCGGAGCTGGATGACGACGTCCAGCTCGAGAACCGCCTGTTTCCGCCGCCGTCTGATCGGCACAGCGACGAGCGTCCGCATCCAGACTGGGCGCTCGTGCATCGCGAGCTGCGGCGCCCGAACGTCACGCTGATGCTGTTGTGGGAGGAGTATTGCGACGCAAACTCCGACAGCTTCAGCTATGCGTGGTTCTGCGAACGCTACAAGGAGTGGACCGGCCGCCTCAAGCCGACCCTGCGCCAGGTCCATGTCGCCGGCGAGAAGCTGTTCGTCGACTATTCCGGCCATACCATGGAGGTGGTTGACGGGCTCAGCGGCGAGGTACGGAGCGCGCAGATCTTCGTCGCCGTGCTCGGCGCCTCGAACTACACCTACGCCGAGGCCAGCCTTAGCCAAAGCCTGCCGGACTGGATCGCCTCACATGTCCGGGCATTTGCTTATTTCTGCGGCGTGGCCCGGCAGACGGTGAGCGACAATCTGAAGGCTGGCATCACCCGGGCCTGCTTTCACGAACCGATGGTCAACCGGACCTATGCCGATCTCGCCCGCCATTACCGCACCGCCATCGTCCCAGCGCGACCGTATCGTCCACGCGACAAAGCCAAGGTCGAAGTCGGGGTCCAAATCGTCGGACGATGGATCCTGGCGCGCTTGCGCAACCGCCGCTTCTTTTCGCTCGCCGCCCTCAACGAGGCGATCCACGCGCTCCTGGTCGAGTTGAACGACCGACCTCTCCGGAGTTGGGGACGAAGTCGGCGCGACCTGTTCGAAGAGCTCGATCGTCTGGCGCTCACTCCCTTGCCGGATGAACCGTACCAGTATGCCGAGTGGAAGCGCTGCCGGGTCAACCTCGATTATCACATCGAGATCGCCAAGCATTACTACAGCGTCCCTCACAACCTCGTGCGTCAAGAGGTCGAGACCCGCGTCACCCAAAAGACCGTCGCGATTTTCCTGCGCGGCAAGCGGGTGGCGTCGCATCTGCGCAGCACCCTGCCGCATCGCCCGACGACGATTGCCGAGCATATGCCGAGCTCGCATCGTCGTTATCGCGACCGGACCCATGAGCGTATTCGTTGCGAAGCCGCCAAGGTCGGCCCCGACGTCGACACCCTGATCGACGTCATCCTGCGGTCGCGACCGCATCCGGAACAGGGCTTCCGCTCCGCCATCGGCATTCTCGGGTTGGTCAAGCGCTACGGCCAGGAGCGCGTCGACGCAGCCTGCGCCCGTGCCCTTCTACTCAACGCCCGTTCGTACAAATCGGTCGCCGCCATCCTCAAGAACGGCACCGACAGGACCGCTCCGCCCACCGACGAGACGCCCATTCTCTTCCACGCCAACATCCGCGGCCGCAGTTACTACAATTGATCAGGAGATCAGCATGCTCGTTCACCCCACCGTCGATCGCTTGCGCGCCATCGGCCTCGTCGCCATGGCCGATGGCCTCACTGAACTGCAGAACGATCCCGAGGCAGCCGGGATGCCGAACGCCGATTGGCTCGGTCTCCTCGTCGATCGAGAGGTCACCGCCCGCGACAATCGTCGCATCACGCGTCGCTTGACGAGCGCCAAGCTCCGTCAAGCCGCCACCATCGAGAACGTCGACTATCGTACCGCCCGTGGTCTCGACCGTTCGCTCTTCCAGAACCTCGGCACCTGCCAATGGATCCGCGATGCCAATCACCTGGTCATCGTCGCCCTAACCGGCACAGGCAAGTCCTGGCTTGCTTGTGCGCTCGGCAACAAGGCCTGCCGCGACGGCTTTTCCGTCCTCTACAAGCGGGCACCCCGCCTGTTCGCAGATCTCGCGCAGGCGCGTGGCGAAGGCCGTCTGGCGCGCCTGATCGCAGCCCTCGAGCGCGTCAACCTGCTCATCCTTGATGACTGGGGACCCGAACCGCTCACCGCCGACCAGCGCCGTGATCTGCTCGAGATCGTCGACGATCGTTACGATAAGGGATCGTTGTTGATCACGAGTCAGGTGCCCGTGTCGCAATGGCATGATGTCATTGCCGAGCCGATGACTTCATGATGCCTCCTTCTTGGAACGCTTGGTGCGTCGTACCCGGTTGCGAAGCTGAGTAATTTGTTTGTCTAAGAGCTCGATCTGCCATGGCTGGCCCCTGGCCAATTGATGACCTGCCAGCAACCCGCGCGCGAGATAATCGAACACCCTCTGCGGGGTTACTCCAAGCTCAGTCGCCGCGCCCTGAATCGAGAAGCTCCCGTCGGGCCAGCGCATTGGGTTCATCTCCATGCCGTTGATTTTGACGGTGGGAATGCCCCAGCGGGTACGTAATACCCAGACGTTCTCGCCTTTGAAGGCGCAGCCTCGGGCCGCGACGAAGCCTTCCTGATTGAGTATCGCCGCGATCTCGCCATCCATTTTGTGTTCAGCATTCAACTCGACGATTCGTCGCCGCAACCGATCAATGTCGGTGTAATCGCGGTAGGTGTGAACGCGCCGTTGTACGTGATGCTCGCGTGGTTGCGCCGGTCTGCCAGACAATCTTGAGCCACACTTGACCTCGGGTCCGCTTCTGATCAAGAACCACTTCGCGGATGACAAATCGCAGAATACGCTTGAGATCGGCTGCCGACGTGGTGGCCGCATTCCAAATCCTGGGCAGATTCTCGCCGAGCGCTTGTAGCCCGGCGCGTTCCGCCGGGCCAATCAGAAGCGGCTCTTGGACGCGCCAACGCGCATGCTGCTGCTCGACCGCCTCGACGACACGCAGCTTCTCTTCCCAAGCCCGCTCAAGTGAGCGCGCCACAAGACGGTTCTCGGGTTCTATGGCGTCATACTGACGCCGAGCGCGCTCGGCCTCGTAGCGGGCGCGCTCCACGCGAAGCGCCCACTGGCGCTCGAGCTGACGGCTCTCCTGCTCCAGTTGGCCCGCCGCCGCGAGCGCGATCTCAATCTGATCCGGCACTAGGGCATCGAGGACCACCCGCTCGACCAGCGCGTCAACCGCCAAGGCCCGGACTTCCTGACACAGTGCACTGCCTTGCTGGTCCCGATCCGAGCGGCAGCAATAGACCGGATAGTCGGCATTCGGGCCAGTGTAGCGCATGCTCATGCGCCGTCCGCAACGGCCGCAGATCGCAATTCCTTGTAACAAGGCTGCCCCCTTGCGCGGTACGCCAGAATGTCCTGCCTCATAGCGGAAGACGTTATCTGCCAGTCGCCCCTGGTTGGCCATGAACTCCTCCCAGCTGATATACCCTGGGTGAGCGGCGTGGAGGCAAACCACCCAATCCCCGATCGCCACCTTGACCGTTCCCGTCAGTGATCCCGGCCGGCATCGGCTCGGATCCTTTTGCCGTCGGCCATAAACGTACGCCCCAGCATAGGCCGGATTTTGAAGGACGCTAAGGACGCGTGCACTATCTGGCGCCCGCCAGACGATCTCATGTGGAGATGGGCCAAGCAGCTGTCGAACCGGCAAGGACAATCCGTTCCTGTCCAAGTAACGCATCACACGGCGAGCGCTCTGCAGTTCCCGAAATTTGGCGAACACGAGATGAAGACGGGCCTGCACCTCCTCATCGGGATTGAGAATAATTGTGCCCGCTCGATCATAGGCGAGCCCGGCGGGCAGGGGCAGCCGCAGTTCGCCGCGCGCCGCCTTCTGGCATTCCCCTTGGTGAAGGCGCATTCGAAGCTGATGCAACTCCGCCTCGCTCATGATGCCGGACAAGCCCAACAGCAGGCGGTCGTGGTAGGCGCGCGGATCGTAAAGCCGCTCGCCATCCGCAATGAGCACGCCGAACACCGAGCACAGCTCGAGAAGCTGATGCCAGTCCCGGTTGTTGCGGGCAAAGCGAGAAGCGTCGAGGCTCACCACGAGACCGGCGTTGCCAAGGCCGATCTCGGCAATGAGCTTCTGGAAACCATGACGATCCACACCGCCAGCACTGGATTTGCCCAGATCCTCGTCAATGACCTGGACGCGCTCCGGCGGCCAGCCCAGACCGATGGCGCGCGATCGACGAGGCGGTACTGCAGCTCCGTGCTCTCCTGGTGCTGACGCACCTGGTTCATGGATGACTGCCGCACGTAGACATAGGCCAACTTCGCTCGGTGCGCAGTCGTGAGCCGCTCGTCAGCGACGTTCAAGCTGATTAGCACGACCCAGTCTCCTTCCGGGCGTGCCGGGAACCGCTTGCATTCGCCGCAGCAGCGCGGCGAGGATTTGAGCGATCTGGGTTTGCGTCGTGGTCGACAGATTCGGCCACAGGCGCGGAATGTCGGCCGGACGGCCAGGTGAAGTTGCCAACGTCGGCAGGGGTCGATACGCAACGCGACCTGGAAGCGGTTGGTGGGTCATCGCGAATCACCTTCTCGTCGAGAAGGCTCAGACTCGCGCTCAAATGTTGCATCAATGGGATCAACATACGTGCGCTGATGTGCGGCAGATCGGCGGCGTTCGGGCCGGAAGTTGTCGTCTCGGCAAGATCCGTCGACGCGATCCGAACCGCCCGCGGCCGGCCGTCCGGCAGCGCGACAACGACGTACGCGGGACCGCGCCCCGGCCGCTCCTTCAGCACCTCAACCCGGTGCCCAAAAAGAAAATGATGCGGGTCGGTGATCGTGACGTGAGACACGAGCCGCTCGAGAATCGGGGTACTCTGACGTGTTCGGTGACCCCACCCTCGGCGATGCGATATTGGATCGCATCATTCACAATGCTCATCGCATCGAGCTCAAGGGCGACAGTCTGCGGCGTCAAGCCGGCGAACAGAAAAAGCCGTGAACACCTCGCGCACGATCGTCCCGCCGGACCACAGACCCCTCCCGCGCGCGCCGCTACGTCGCTCGTGGGGGCACTCCGCGCCGCGCACGGGGCCCTCCCATGGACCGCCAGAACGATCTTCGAACCAATCCGCCAGCCTTGACGAGGAGGCCGCTTCCAGCACAAATAAACTCGCCAGTCGTGTTCGTCTCCAGTGATCGCCATCATCTGGAATCCGTGATCACCATCGCCTGGAACGCCTGATCACCATCCCTGGAATGCGCAGCGGCCGGCCGGCAGCAAGCCTCGCCAAGCGGCTCATGCTGCCTGTTAGCAACGATACCTTGCTGCGGGTGGTTCGCCGGTGGACGGCGATGCCGACTGATCCATTGCTTGTTGTGGGTATCGATGACTGGGCGTTCCGGAGAAACCGTCGGTACGGGACCATCGTGTGCGATTTGGAGCGTCGGCGGATCGTTGCCTTGCTGCCCGACCGGGAAACGGCGACCGTTCAGGCGTGGCTGTCGAAGCACCCGGGCATCAACATTGTGTCGGGAGATCGCGGTGGTGGATATGGCGAGGCAGCAGCCAAGGCGCTCTCGAACGCCATCCAGGTCGCCGACCGCTGGCATCTGATGGAAAACGCGAGCGCGGCCTTCCTTGATGCGGTGAGCCGCTCCATGAGCAAAATCCGAACCGCAATCGGGGCGACGACGATCGATCCTAAACTGCTGACCTGTGCGGAAAAGCTTCGCTATCAGGGCTATCTGCGGCGCCAGGACAGCCATGCCGCAATTGCGGCTCTTGTCAGCGACGGTGTGCCGCTCAAGGAGATCATCCGCCGCACAGGACATAGTCGCAATCTGGTTCGCCAAATTAGTCGCGGCGGCGGTACGGATATGTTCCGCACCCGTCAAAGCACCCTGTCGCAACGGTGCCAAACTCTGGCGCCGTTTGAGAGAGCAAGGCTTTAAGGGATCGCTGCGCGTGGTGGCGGAATGGGCCACGCGACGCCGACGCGCCGAGACTATCAGCCGTCAACAATTGCAGAAGGTCCCCGCCGCCAGGACGACAGCGCAGTTGATGACGACGAAGCGCGACCACCTAACCAAGGCCGAGACCGTCACGGTTTCCGCTATTGAACAAAGCGTTCCTATGCTGGCCGATGCCCACGCTCTCGTTGGCCGCTTCCACGCGATGATCCGAAAGAGGGTCGACATCGAGCTCGAACCTTGGATAGATGAATCCAAGCAGAGCCTCATCGGCTCGTTCGCGAATGGCATTGCCAACGATAAGGGCGCGGTGCACGCGGCTATCACGCAACCATGGGCCAACGGCCAAGTGGAAGCTCAGATCACCAAGCTCAAGCTGGTCAAACGGCAAATGTACGGGCGCGCTAAGCTCGATCTCCTTCAGGCTAGGCTGATTGGCGCGCCATAAAAACAAACACGATCATCGAATATGCGTCAGAGCCCCCTTTGGATGCCGATCGGGGGCGCATTGCCTCACGCAGAATGTTACTGGACAACTTCTCGCCGATGACTGCAGCGGCGCCACCAAATTGCTTCGGTGGCCTCTATGGCGGGAAAGATCAGTATGGGCGCGCGGCGCGAAGTGATGTCGGCGGTGATGGAGCGTTACCGGTCGGCCACACGGGCGGAGAAGGGGCGGATCCTCGACGAGCTGTGCGCGACGACGGGCTGGCATCGCAAGCATGCGGTGCGCGCACTCCGGCGACGCGCGACGGTTGGGTCGAGCGAGGTCGAGGCACCGCAAGAGCGCAAGCGTAGATATGGTGCGACGATCAAGGACGCGATGACGGCGCTGTGGGAGGCGTCGGATCGGGTGTGCGGCAAGCGGCTCAAGGTGATGGTCCCGACCTTGCTGCCGGCGCTCGAGCAACATGGCCGATTGCGGCTTGGCCAGGCGGACCGTGATTGTGTTCTGGCCATCAGCGCCGCAACCATCGATCGCCTGCTCGTCGACGTGAAGATCGCGGCGAGCGGCGGCAGGCGGCGCCGTGCCGGATTCTATTCGGCAATCCGGCGCGAGGTCCCGATCCGCACGTTCAATGACTGGAACAGCCCGCTGCCCGGCTTCTGCGAGGTCGACATGGTAGCCCATGGCGGCACGTCGGTGGCTGGCTCGTTCATCCAGACCCTGACGATGGTCGATGTCGCCACTGGCTGGACGGAGTGCCTGCCGCTGTTGACGCGGGAAGGTTCGCTCGTCCTCGAGGCGATCAATCGGGCACAGAGCCTATTCCTTTCCCCTGGTTGTTGCGCGGGGTGGACTTCGACAATGACAGTGCCTTCATGAACGATGTCGTCGTGCCATGGTGTCGCGAACAGAAGCTCGAAGTCACACGCTCGCGCGCCTACAAGAAGAACGATCAGGCGTTTGTCGAGCAGAAGAATGGTGCCGTTGTGCGTCGCCTGATGGGCTACGGCCGCTTCGATGGCCTCGAGACGGCGCGCGCGATGGGCCGCCTCTATGCGGCGGCACGGCTTTACGTCAACTTCTTCCAGCCGTCGTTCAAGCTAAAGGAGAAGCGCCGCGAAGGGGCTAAAGTGATCAAGCGCTATCACCCCCCATCGACGCCCTATGAGCGTGCATTGGCGCGTCCAAAAGTGAGCGCGGCCGTGAAGAAACGGCTGCGCGATCAGTATCGCTCGCTCGATCCGGTCGCGCTGTTGGCCGAGATTCGCGCAACCCAGGACGAACTCGGCGATCGCGTCGATCGTCGTGCCGGACAGGCGCGCGGCCTGCAACCCGCCAGCACGAGCACCGCGCCAGCGACCGCAGCCTCTTTTGTGAAGACGCTCGGCAAGACGACGACGACCGGCGAGCCGCGTGCCACGCACCGGCGCACCCGTCGACCGTATAAAACCAGGGTTCGCATGCCGTCCAAGCTCGACCCGCATATTGCTGCGATCGAGGGCTGGCTCGCTACGCAACCGCAGCTAACTGCACTCGCCATCGTCGGCCGGCTCAGCGAGAAACACCCCGAGGAGTTCGGGACAAGACAGCATTCGATCGTGCAGCGTCTGCTGAGGGCGCTTAGACGGAAGACGGCCGAGCAGTTGGTCGCGGAGGAGCCGCTCGGCGAGGCCACCACTGCTGCCCCATTGCCCGGGGTTGTGGACGGCTCGGGCTATGTAGGGCCCGACCCGCCCACAGCCCCTCTCGTCGAGCAAGCCGGAAAAAGCCACTTGGCGCGGCCGATCAGCCGAGGTCGCATCGACCAGTGCAATGGCGCCGTCAGGGTAACATTCGCAGATGCGGCAATACGGGGGTCCCAGTCCAACGCCGATTGACAGCGTACCTGCTGAGCTAAACCGGGCAGCGGCCGGAGCGCTTCTCGCGCCGCATGGTCATTGCTAGGGATTCGCGATCCAGCAGGCGCATATCAGCTCATCGGACAGCTCGTGGGGTGGAAGCGACAGGTCTTCTGGCAATCTCCCGCAGTTTGCCATTGCCTGCGGCAATGCCGACGACCATCGCAAGTCAGCACGAGCGGCTTAGCGGCTGGGCCGTGCAGCGAGTGAACATTGGGATCGTACGTGCTCCTCCCGCCGACGCTTCAGACGCCTACCAATGTCTCAACCAAGTTCACCCAATAGCCGATGCCATACGGCAAAGCTTCGTCGTTAAAATCATATGCCGGGTTGTGCACACCAGCGGTCGGTCCGTTTCCAATGAAAATCAGAGCGCCTGGCCGCGCCTCAAGCATGTAAGCGAAATCCTCCGCCCCCATGCGGGGTTTAATGCTCTCGTCAACGGAACCGGACCCGACGAGACTGCGTGCCGCCCTGATCGCCAAATTAGTCTCCTGGATGTGATTGAAGGTCACCGGGACCGACCGACGGTACTTGAAGTCGATATCTGCGCCAAATGCGCTCGCGATGCCCTGGGCGGCTGCCATGATCTGGCGTTCGGCGAAGTCTCTCAAGTCAGGGACGTGGGTTCTGACCGTGCCAGCCATTTCGACCTGATCAGCGATGATGTTGTAAGCATTGGCAGCATTCAACTTCGTCACGGAGATCACGAGCGAATCGATTGGATTGATTTTGCGTGAAACGAGAGTTTGTATGCCGACAATGATCTGTGCGGCAATCACGACTGGATCGATGGTCTCATGCGGCTTAGCCGCATGGCCGTCCCGGCCCTTTACGATAATGTCGAAATCGTCCTGCGACGCCATGATAGGCCCGCCGCAAATGCTGAATTTGCCAACCTCGGTGCCCGGCGCGTTGTGCATCCCAAAGATTTTGGAGATGCTGAAACGATCCATGATTCCTTCCTGAACCATTCTTAGGCCGCCAGACGGAAGTTCGACTTCTTCCGCAGGCTGAAAGATCAAAGCAACGCAGCCTTTAAAGTTGCGCGTGCTGGCAAGGTATTTCGCGGCACCCAACAACATGGCGGTATGACCATCGTGACCGCACGCGTGCATTTTACCGGGTGCTTTCGACGACCAGGGCTTGCTTGAGGCCTCGAGGATCGGCAAGGCGTCCATGTCCGCCCTTAGCGCGATGGTGGGTCCGTCTCCGCCCCTCCCCTGGATCAATGCAACGATACCGGTTTCAGCTATCTCCGTCTCAATATGATTGATACCGAAGGAAGCCAGCTTCTCGGTCACGAACCCAGCCGTGTTATGCAGCCGATAATCCAGCTCAGGATTTTCATGAAGGTAGCGACGCCACTCGGTTGCCTCTCGTTGCAGATCTCGGAAAGTGTCCACGCCGTGCATGTCAGACCTCAATTTGTGAGTTCAATACGATACGGCACTGTAGAAGCCCGGCGGATGCGCCATGCTTTCGGGCCTCTTCGAGCACCTTCTGTTGCTGTCAGCCACATGCCCTCCCAGCTTTGCGTCTGACTGGACATTGAGGTCTCGCCGGAACACGTGAACGAGACACGGCGAGGCAGCCTCTATCCATCGAAAATTATGGAACACTTCTCAAGGTTAGGCGAAAACTCAGCATGCTCTTCGCCCGATCCCGCACATTTGGGGTGCTAGCGTTCTCTTAGTTCGCGACAACCGGTATTGTTCGAGAAGCCCGAGAAGTGAGCAGTTGGGCCCCAGAGTCGGTCACGACGACGACCTCTTCGTGCAGCATCAACTTCGGCGATCCGTCAAAATATGACGGGTATGAGGTGCTTGGTTCAATGTTGATGATCATGCCTGGTCTTAGGATCGTC
This sequence comes from Bradyrhizobium sp. LM2.9, assembly GCF_054056555.1. NCBI lineage: Bacteria > Pseudomonadati > Pseudomonadota > Alphaproteobacteria > Hyphomicrobiales > Nitrobacteraceae > Bradyrhizobium > Bradyrhizobium sp. LM2.9. The sequence goes on along the minus strand of NZ_JBSRYJ010000002.1, from coordinate 7,289,465 downwards.
TTGTCAGCAGGCTGCACCGAGGGCAACTCCGGCATCCATAAACCCATCGAATGTCCCATTCGTCCGATGTTCGTGGCCTTACCGCGATTGTTTGAGCCATTTAGGACATCTGACATTGCGCGCCATACATTGCAGATCGGAGTACCTGGTTTAACGGCGGCGATTCCCGCTTCAGTGGCGCCCCAAACGATTTGATAGGCATCTTGGGTGTGCCGATCAGGCGCGCCGAAAGCAAAATGTCGATCGAAGTCGCTCCAATAAAAGTCAAATAGGCAGCCGGCATCAATAAACAGCAGGTCACCATCCGAGAGAACTTTGTCGCTCGGAACACCGTAGGGGCGTGTATAACCGCCGCGGCCAGAAACACCCACTATCTTAGCCGTCTTTTCGACTCCGCGATTGAAGCATTCGAGCTCGAAGACCCGACACGCCTCCCGTTCCGTCATACCCAAACGCAGCTTTGGCGCCAGGTTGTCAAATGCTTCCGAGACAAGCTTACATACAGTTCGAATTCGGTCGACCTCTAATGGAGATTTGATCATCCGCAACGGAGTGAAAATCGGATCCGATGCATCTACAAATATCCGAGGTTTGATCGCTGCCGCAACACGTAAGAAATCTCCCGTAGGGAAGCCAAGTCTGCTTTCGGCGCCAAGCTCTATGCCGATTTTCGCATGCTCCGGTAATAGTTCGCACAATGCTCCGGCGAGGGCCGACACCCCCTCATCCTTTGGATTCGGACTGGGCCAGCTCCGGCACAGCGTGATCGTGTCCCTTGGCGTGGGGTAGCTGGCGGTGGATCACCGCGTTCGGCGGCAAGGGCCGGGCCGGTCAGCTGGCGATAGCCGTGAGGCTGACGCTCGGATCATCGCTCAACGGCGCGATGGTTTCCAGTGTCATGTAGCGAGCGCGTTGGACCGCCCATTCATCGTTTTGCTCGAGGAGGATCGCGCCGATGAGGCGGACGATGGCATCCTCGTTGGGGAAGATGCCGACCACCTCGGTTCGTCGCTTGATCTCGCCATTGAGGCGCTCGATCGGGTTGGTGGAGTGCAGCTTGGTCCGGTGCTGCGGCGAGAAGGTCATATAGGAGAGGACGTCGGTCTCGGCTTCGTCGAGGAAGCATGCCAACTTCGGCAGCTTGGGGCGGAGCTGATCGGAGACCTTGCGCCATTGCGTTCGTGCGGCGTCCGCATCGTCCTGGGCGAACGCGGTGGCGATGAAGGCGGAGACGACACGGCGGCCACTCTTGCCGGCATGCGCCAGCGCATTACGCATGAAGTGAACGCGGCAGCGCTGCCAACTGGCGTTGAGTACCTTGGCCACGGTGGCCTTGATGCCCTCGTGGGCGTCGGACACGACCAGCTTGACGCCGCGCAGGCGGCGGCGGGCGAGCTTGCGCAGGAACGCCGTCCAGAACGTCTCGGCCTCTGACGGGCCGATATCCATGCCGAGAACTTCGCGGCGGCCGTCGCTGTTGACGCCGACCGCGACGATCACCGCGACCGACACGATGCGGCCATTCTGGCGCACCTTCACATAGGTCCGTCGATCCACAGATAGGGCCAGTCGCCCTCGATCGGACGGCCAAGGAACGCCTTCACCTTGTCGTCGATCTCGCCGCACAGCCGGCTGACCTGGCTCTTGGAGATGCCGGTCATGCCCATCGCCTGCACCAGATCGTCCACCGAACGGGTCGAGACGCCCTGCACGTAGGCTTCCTGCACCACGGCGGTGAGCGCCTTCTCGGCCATCCGGCGCGGCTCCAGGAAACCCGGGAAGTAGGAGCCCTTGCGCAGCTTGGGGATGCGCAGCTCGACGGCGCCGGCACGGGTCTCCCAGATCCGGTCGCGGTAACCGTTGCGCTGGGCCAGGCGTTCGGGATTCTTCTCGCCATAGGCCGCCCCGGTCTGGCCTCCCACTTCCAGCTCCATCAGACGCTGGGCGGCAAAGCCGATCATCTCGCGCAGCAGATCGGCGTCGGGGGTCTTCTCTACCAGCGTGCGCAGGTTCATCATGTCGTCGGTCATCGGTGGCTCCTCGGTTGCGTTGGCGTGTCGCAACCCGATCCTGCCGGAGAACTGCCGGTGACCACCGCAAAGCCGCCCGCCCGCTACGGCGCAATTGGGGGCGCGCGTCCGGGCGGCTTTGCTCTACCGAGCTACACCACCACCGGGGACACGACCAGAAGCCGTTTTACCCAGGTCGTCTCCTTATAAAACTGATCGATTCCCTCTGGAACGACTGCAACAGCCTCATCGGACGAGAGAATAAGAAGAAAGCGGGGCCGAGTTGTCTGCTGCGGCGTCGTGCTAGGCTCGCCGACAAAATATCGTAAATTGTGTTCGGAGGTTACCAGAAGCGCGTCAATGGCATGTTCTCTCATCGAACGCCGGGCTTGTTCGACCCGATCTTCGTATTCGGCCCGCGGAAAGGGAGCGTAAGGAATCGTTCTGATGGAACCAGAACCTAGAGAGCATTCATGGCGTTTCTCCTAAAAATGCACCGCGCGGGCGCCAACGGGCAAGTTCAACAAGCTCGCTGTGCAGCACGCCGACTTCGACGACTCGCGCCCCCGCGTGATCATTCGGCAAGATCCTTGGCCTTCAAAGCCGTGCGTCGCTGTTTATGCGAAAGCATTGGGACGCCAAGTTCCTCGGCAAGCAAGCGCGCATCGGCCTTGTAGGGCGCTTTGAGCTTATCGTGGTACACGATGGCTTGAATTCCGCCCACGATTGAATGAATCCACGCACGCTCTTAGATTGATCAATCGACTTTCGTGATCATAGCCGCCAGACACCAGCCAATGATTGGGCAGGACGTGACTAGCTGCTATCGGGAGGTTGTCGAATGACTGCAACACCGCGGTTGTGAAGCTTGGTTCAAAGTGGACGCCGCCGACACAGAGGACGGCACGCACAGGTTCATCCATCCGATCGGACGTATGCAGAAGAGCTCTCGCCAGCACTCGGGCGGCAAGGAGATTTGCCCAATCGTCTGGCGGGCTTCCGATCTCGATGTCCATTGCAGAAGGGCCTCAAGTCCGCGAGACAGGTCCCAGCATAACCGGCTTTGACGCCTGACCAGTGAGTCGCCTCTAAGTAGGTGCGAAAGTTATGAATATCAGAGGTTACGCGCTCGGCCTCAATGGCAAGAAGCAGCCCTCGAGTAATTCGGGGGTCAACTTTGCTGAAAGTCCCCGTAGCCAGGTCGCCAGTCGTTTGAACCGAGAAAATGGCGTTTGGCGCATTGGCACCCTCGTGCCAATTCACTATGCCGATGACATCGGCGTCACCGAACCGCTCATTGAAGAGTGGTGCGTAGCGGGCATAATCGTTACTTACGACCTCGTTAGTGCGTACGATCGAAACGATAGTGTCGCGCAGGCGCGGGACCTCGAGCACCGGATGTCCATCAATCCCGAGCCCCGTCGAAACAACGGTGGATCCGGTCATGATGGCGTTCAGAACGTGACCCGCCACCGGATCTTTTTCGCGGTCAACGCAAAAGATAAAGACGGCACGTCTCACTGCCTCCCTCCTTCAATTTCACTCGGGATTGAGAGCGTACGAGTCGGCCCCGAGCGCGGCTCCCGAGTTCCAAGAGCAGCGCACTGAAGAAAGTCGGGCGCCCGGCCTCAAGAGACCCACCAAGGCGTGCCTCAGCGCGCTTCAACACGGCGCCGGGCACAAGGTGACGTTCGTGGTCGGCCGAAGCCTTCGACGGAGCTGCGGTCGGAACCCGCGTCAGCCGGGAAGGACTGCACTTATCTGCCGAAGCGATGACAAGGGTCGAATTCATAGTGCGCTGATCGCAAATCAAATGCACCGCTGACCGGAAGCAGCATCATCGTCTCCATAGGGCCTAAGAACCACCCGTCGGACGGAGTGACCGGATCACGTTTGCAGACCTCGCAGCCAGGGCGACGAGTTCGGCATCAAGCTCGACGCTGACCAGTTGGCCGGGGATGGATCATCAGGGTGCGTGCCGGGAATCATCCAGACACATTTCGAGGAGCACTGATAGCGGTGTTCACGCATTCAGATGCGATGAGCAGCGCACAATCGGCCTTCAAGGTCATTTCGAACGCAAGACTGAGAGTCCTCAAATTGCGGACGGGCCCGGCGGCACTTCACTGCTGCTTTACCTGAATGCTGGCGTTCTGGCTGGGACCATCAACGCCGCGTGAGACCGGCGGGATAATCGTAAGCCCAGATACAGCGAATTCTTGACACCAAATTGCATGAGACGCGCGGCTTTGAGAGGCGCTACGTCATCGTCGCTGCCCGGACATTAGACCGGCTTTTGTGCTCTCGTCGTGCGTTTTTTTGGATGAGCTTGCAGCATTGCTGCGACTAGCGGGCTATTGTGCTGAAAAGCGGCGACATCCCGCGCGGCTACAATCGGCATCAGCGGCTTCATCCGGCTGATCTTAGTGGCGAAAGAGCGTTCTCCCAGCGACTCCGATGCGGTGTGATTGTCGCGTGGTTCGTGAGCTCTCTTGACGTGTAGGCCGCACGTCTGAAAGTGTCGTGACGCCTGACGATGGTGTGCGGGAGAGTGCGGTGGGCCGACAGGCCCATCGCCGCCGACGGAGCAACTCCCCAAGGAAACTCTCAGGCCCAGGACTGCACACCGAGGACGATCTGGAGAGAGGTGCCGGTTGGTACCCACCGAAGGGGACCGTTGTCTATCAGGATAGCGGAGAAAGCTTCAGGTGCACGGACAGATTTGGGGACGGAGTTGTGGCGGAAGCCGTTTCACCGTTCATTCATCCCTGTCTTGGAGCATACGATGAGCACGATCATCAGTATCGGATCTGGTGTCACCGAAGTTACAACTGCCTATGCCTTGGCCTGCCGCGGCTATTCGGTCACGATCTTTGATCGCCAACGTTATCCCGCAATGGACACTTCGTTTGCAAATGGCGGCCAATTGTCGGCAAGCAATGCCGAAGTCTGGAATAGTCTCGCAACGATCGTAAAAGGCGTGAAATGGATGCTGCGCAAGAACGCACCATTGCTGCTGAACCCCAAGCCCCAGTTTTCACAAGTATTCTTGGCTCGCCGAGTTCGTAGGTCAGATCCGTCACTACCGCCGCAATACGATCGAGACGACGAAGCTCGCGATCGCCGCGCGGCAATATTTGTTTGAGCTTGCCGACCGGGAGAGCATCGACTTCGACTTGGAGCGACGAGGAATATTGCACGTATATTCGAGTAAGGCAGATTTCGACGCGGCTTCTCGGGTAAATCAGTTGCTGCTGCAGGGCGGATTGGATCGCCGCCCCGTGACGCCTTCCGAAATGCTCGCCATAGAGCCAGCGCTCAGTACTACGGCGGTTTCTTTACCCCCTCTGATTCAACCGGCGACATTCACAAGTTCCACGCGTGGTCTCGCTGCGGCTTGCGAACGAAAGGGTGTGCGCTTTATCTTTGGTGCGGAGATCTGCGACATGCGAGCCGATCAAGACGGTGTGGTCGTACGCTGGCAACAAGGTCCTCTGAGGGAGGAACTTAAAGCTGAAAGGGCAGTGGTCTGCGCTGGGGTCGGCAGCCGCCGCATTGCTTCAATGCTGGGGGACAAGGTAAACATTTATCCCGTCAAGGGGTACTCCATCACGGTAGAGCTGCGGGACAAAACGAGCCAAAAGGCTGCGCCCCGTGTCAGCCTGCTCGACGAGGCCACCAAGATCGTGACCAGCCGGTTGGGAGAAGATCGCTTCCGCGTCGCAGGGACCGCCGAGTTCAATGGCGAGAACCGCGACATCCGCTGGGACCGCATCAAGCCTTTGGTACGCTGGGTAGAGCGAGCGCTCCCGAATGTGTCTACCGCACAAGTGGTGCCATGGGCGGGCCTGCGTTCTATGACACCTAGCATGATGCCGAGGGTCGGCCGAGGCAAACGGCCGAATATTTTCTACAACACCGGGCACGGTCATCTGGGCTGGACATTATCCGCTATCACAGCTGAGATGGTTGCCGACGTCATTGCGACAGACGACAGTAAAGCTCGGTCGAGCGTAACCGGTATGAGCTCCCACGTCTGCGGTGATCAGCGGGCGCGAGCGTAGCGGATCGGCATCCAGTATTGGCGCATGGCCTCGACGGCCGCTGGAAGATCGGCGTGGGCGTTGCGCAGAAAATCCCTGGTCTCGCGCCCGCTTCGTGCCGGTCCGAGCAACGGCCGGCCCTGATCGTCGCGACAGTGCAGCAGGATGGGCAGAAGCAGGCCATGATTGACGTTGCTGGCGTCCAGCAACGGCGCCCACGCCGACGGCCTGAGCCGCGTTGCGGCATAGAATCCCTGGCACCAGGGTCGCGGATCGACGTCGCCATTGGCTTTGCGCCGGTGCATCGGCTCGAACTGGCTAGGCGTGGTCGAAAGGATCTGGCTGATCTCGTTGTGGCGCAGCGCGACGGCGGAGATCGCTGCGAACTCCGGAGTGCCGCCGTGGTTGAAAGCATCGGCATCGATGGCGAGCAGCGGGCAGATCCAGTCGAGCGGGCTGATCGACACCGGTCCGGCCACGATCGCGGCGACGTAGCCATCGAGCATGGGGAGACTGGTGGCGGCAGGGTGCCGATCGACACGAACCTGGAGCCACCGCTCGAGCTCCGCAAGCGGCATCGCGGCTGCGGCCATCGACGACGATGCTGAATGGCGACGCGGGCTCATGCGGCGGCTTGTGCGATGCGCTCGCGGGCCGCCTTCCAGTTCCAGGCGAGCAGCTCGTGCAGCTGATGGCTCTTGGTTCGCCCAGACACGATGCGCTCCAGCACGTCGGACAAGTAGGCCTGCAGATCGAGCTCATGAAGCTTTGCTGTGTTCACGATCGACGACAGGATCGCCCAGCTCTCGGCGCCGCCTTCGCTGCCGCTGAACAATGAGTTGCGTCTTCCCATTGCAATCGGGCGCATGGAACGCTCGACCGTGTTGGGATCGACCTCGACGCGGCCGTCGCGAAGAAACAGCGTCAGTCCGTCCCAGTGATTGAGCGCGTAGTTGATGGCCTCGGCCAGCTTCGACTGGGAGAAGAGCTGGCCGACCGTTGCCGTCAGCCGCGCCTTGAGCGCCGCCATCAGTGGTGCGGTCCTGGTGCGGCGGGCGGCAAGCCGCTGCTCGGCACTGCTGCCGCGGATCTCGGCCTCGATGGCATAGACCGCCTGCAACCGTTCGATCACCTCGCGAGCGAATGGCGACTGGGTCGTCTTGTAGACCTCGACAAATTTGCGCCGGGCATGGGCGAGGCAGAAAGCGAGCTGGATCGCGCTGCCATGACCGCGGGCGAGCGCCTTGTAGGCGGCATAACCATCCACCTGGAGAATGCCGGAAAAGCCGGTCAATTGTCCGGCGATCTCCTCGGTGCCGCGGCCGCCGGCGAACACGTAGGCGACCGCCGGCGGCGCGGGGCCGCCCCACGGGCGGTCATCCATGGCATGCGCCCAGAACTGGCAGATGCGGGGGCGATGTTGTCCGGGATCGAGCACCGGCATCGGCGTCTCGTCGCAGAACACGCGCGGCGAGGCCTGGATCGTGCGCAGCTGGAGCTCATAGAGGCTCTTGAGCCACCAGGCCGCACGCTTCACCCAGCCGGCCAGCGTCGCGCGGTCGAGATGAAGGCCCTGACCGGCCAGAATCTGCACCTGCCGATACAGCGGCAGATACCAAGCAAACTTCGACACCACCACGTGGGTCACCAGCGCCGTTGAGGCCATGCCGCTCTCGATCAGTCGCGGCAGCACCTTCGCCTGCACCACGCCGTCGGTGCAGCCGCGGCAGGCGTATTTGGGACGGATCGTGCGCAGCACCCGCAGGATCGCCGGGATCACGTCCAGCACCTCGCTGACGTCCTCGCCGATCTTATGCAGGCGGCCGTCGCAACACGGGCACGCTGTCGCGTCCGGCTCCAGCACCTGCTCACAGCGTGGCAGGTGCTTGGGCAGCGCGCCGATGTTGCGGCGGGCCTTCTTGCGCGGCTTACCAGCCGGCTTGGTCGCAGCCGCATCGTCGTTGGCCGGCGCAGCTGGTGTGACCGCCGGTCTCCAGATCGTCCAGCTCGAGCGCGAGCTGCTCGTCCACGAGCACCGCAAGTCACTCCGAGCGCTTCCCGAAGATCATCTCCTTGAGCGCTGCATCGCCAACGTAGCTTCTCGTTCTCGGCGTCAAGCGCGAGCACCATCTCGGTCAGAGCTGCGGTGTCGGTCGGGAGAGCGTCGGGACGAATCGCCATGATCAAACGATACATCCGCACGCCACAGCCTCCAGCGAAATCCACACGCGTCATCCGACGAGCGCCGGCTGCTTCACAGGCTTCGGCGACACACGCGTCCACTCGAGCCCGTCGAGCAGTCGCGAGCTGCGTCGCACTCAGATGTATCACGCCGTCGCGGATCGGTGGCCAGGTGAAGCGCCCTTGGTGCAGCCACTTCGTCACCAGCACCATGCCGCTGCCGTCCCACGCCAGAAGCTTCACTCTGTCCATGCGCTTGCTGCGAAACACGAAGACGTCGCCGCAATACGGGTTCGCGCGCAGCGCTTCGCTCACCAGCGCCGACAGCGTGTGCACCGACTTGCGGAAGTCGACCGGCTGTGTCGCCAGCACCACCTTAGGGTCAGACCGTAGCGCAATCACCGGATACCCCGGAGCGCCGACAGCACCGTCGAAAGCGTCGCCAACTCCACGCCTGGCTCGACGCGGATGCGCGCTCCACTCACCTCGATCTCGATCACCCCGCAGGGCTTGGCCGGCCGCGCGGCGATCTCCAAAGGCGTCGTTTGTGCCGGCGAAATACGCTCGGACTCGCCAGCTGTCCCGCCACCGCTTCCGGCGCCAATTTGGATCGGCACGAAGTTCGGCGCCTTGCCGGCCACCGCCGCCGCAACCTGGCGGCGCCACACCGTGAGCAGCCCGCGGGAAACGCCATTGCGCCGCGCCACCTCGGAGATGTTCGCACCCTCCTCAAAGCTCTCCGCCACGATCCGGGCCTTGTCCTCGCCCGTCCACCGTCGCCGTCGGCGCTCCCCAGTGATCACCTCGACGCGACGATAAGGAGTCACCTTCCTGCCTGGCATCAAGCATGGCATTTGCCATCGCTTCACCTCCACCGATCAGCTCATGCCAGGCTGTATCGCAGGCGATCCTCGCGATGGCGAGGTGGGGGCCTCATGCCGGTTACGGCCGAGCCGATCCGTGGCCTGATACTCGGGGCTCTCCAGCTCTTCAAAACCATGCTCCCGGCACATTAAGACCGGGAGCGCATTGTTTGACAGAGCGCCACAGCCAGGATCTTGCGTACCCAGGGAAGAAGTGAGGCCTGGCCGGCGTACGACTGGCTTGGACGCACGAAATCAATTTTTCAAACGAATCCCCGGATTAGCCACTTGGCGCCGTCGCTTTCAACAGCCTAACGCAATCACCATCGGTTTAACGAGGGTGTCTGCATGACCCTATGTTGTTTTCGCGAATTCCTGTCAATGCACGCTGTGGCCCCCATTGAAGGTGCGCTTTGCGTCCAAGTAAAAAGGCGCCATGCTGTAGCGTTCGTCAAGGCTTGATTTAGTATCGCCAAAAAAGGACTCGCGCTGCAAAGTCGGCTCGCGGGCTGCTCTGCTAGTATTTCTCTCAGAGCAGAGAACCATCCCGAGACCTCGAAATCGTCGTCATAAACAAGAAGTCGAGCTCAACGTCATGTCGGCACCGGACCCTGCCGGACGACCGCCACGGTCGTTCGCCGCCCAGCCGGCAATCTTCGCTGAGTAGCAGGACGTACGTCTTTTGGAGACCAATTTTGCGACGCGCGCTGCATATTTGTTGAAATTGCCGGTAGATCGACGATACTGATGTCGCAATGATGTTTTTCAACGAGATCTCCCCCTATGGGGAGTTTTTTCTGCGCAGAGTGGGGAGTCTTTGCAGGATTTCCTCTCACGCCTGGAGCTGGTTATGCCATACGACCGAATCGACGCTCACATCCTCGAGATCGTGCAAAAGAATAACCGTCTGACATCCGAGGCGATTGGCGAACTGGCCGGGCTTTCTGCTACCGCGTGTCAACGCAGACTTAAGAGGCTTCGTTCGGCAGGCATCATTGAGGCCGACGTTTCGATCGTCTCGGCGAAGGCGGTAGGAAGACCCATTCAGATGCTGGTGTTGGTGACCTTGGAGCGGGAGCGCTCGGACATAATCGATAGATTCAAGAAGGCGATCAAATCATCAGTTGAAGTAGTCAATGGGTTTTACGTTACAGGTGATGCTGACTTTGTCCTATACATTACCGCACGCACCATGGACGACTATGAGCAGTTCACGCGACGATTCTTCCGTGAGAACCCCGATATCAAAGGCTTCAAAACCATGGTTGTAATGGACCGGGTAAAAGCCGGCTTCGCTATTCCAATCGAGGCTCCGTCCGAGGATTGAAGTGATTGTCTTACGACGCAAATCTGCGTGCTATTGTTTATCATCGCAGGCAAGGTAAAGCGCACTGCCTGAGCTACAACAGGAATCGAGAGCAGATGATGTTTGGGTGCAAGGTGCAATTCATAGGACTTGAGCAGCGTCTCACTCGGACTCGTGGCGCTTGTTGCGCTAACGGTTCAGTGTTGTAGCGCACGCGAGCTGACCGATTCGGTCGAGCGGAACTCGCGAACGTTTACCGAATGGAGAGGTGGTGGCGGCTTGCCCAGCATGCGTCGCATACCGCGCTTTTTCATCGCTCAGTGCTTGTAAAACGCTGCCAACCGCCACATCGATCTTGTACTCTGCGCAATTAGCGAACCTTCGATCGGATTTCTAGATCGGCTTCGAGTAGGACGCCCGTCTATATGCGTTCAGATATTGCTAGCATCCCACTCTGACATAAATATGCAGATCTCAAGAATTCGACGGCGATCTCTCTGCAGCAGGGCTGATGCAGCAGCTCGCTTGCCGAAGCCGGACCAGATACAATCCATTATACGGGATCAAGACCTGGCCCAGGACTATCCCGCCTCTGGCGCGGCTGAGTGCGTGCCACACCTTGCTGACGCGGCCGGTGATGTCGCGGCGAGTGATTAGACATCGGCCCCGTTCATGCTCATGCTTCAAGGACAAGGGTCAGATCCGTTCGCTCCAGGGCCGGCTAGAGCCACAGCGAATCCTCGGAGCGAGGTTCGCTCTATTAAGGCGTTTCGCACCCACATGCGGCACAAAGCAGACAGGGCCGCTCACCGTTGGCCAGTAGCCGAATTTCGGAGCCTATCTTCAATTCATCGGAGGTAATGCAGCAAGCGAGATGACTTATTCTCCCAAGCCTCGGGCTTTCAGCGCTGAAAGCATCACTGCGCCGTTCCGCCACTCTACCTTCCGGCGCATCTGGCTCGCCAGTCTGCTTACGAATTTGGGCGCCCTGATTCGGAGCGTCGGCGCGGCCTGGGCGATGACTCAGATGACATCGTCGGCCGACAAAGTCGCTCTTGTTCAGACCGCGTTGTTGCTGCCTGTTATGCTGATCTCGATGCCAGCCGGCGCCATTGCTGACATGTATGACCGGCGAATCGTGATGCTCGTCTCGCTCGGCATCTCGCTCGCTGGTGCGACCGCGCTGACGACACTTGCCTGGCTCGGCCTGGTCACGCCGGACTTGTTGCTGATACTTTGTTTCGTGATCGGCAGCGGCGTAGCCATGATGGATCCTGCCTGGCAGTCCTCCGTTAGTGAGCAGGTGCCGGCGGAAGCTCTTCCGGCGGCGGTCGCGCTGAACAGCATCAGCTACAATATTGCGCGCAGCGTAGGACCTGCTATTGGCGGCATTGTGGTTGCGACAGCGGGCGCTGTAGCTTCCTTCGCGTTGAACGCCTTGCTATATCTGCCGCTCCTTGTTGCGCTATTCTTTTGGAAGAGAAGTTCCGAACCTGCGTATCTCCCCCCCGAAAAGCTAAACCGTGCCATCGTGTCGGGGGTCCGCTACATCGCTAATTCGCCTCCGATCAAGATTGTTTTGATCCGTTCGATGGTAACGGGCCTGATCGGCGGCGCCATCATTGCGCTAATGCCACTCGTTGCACGCGATCTCCTGCGAGGCGGTGCCCAGACGTATGGGATTACGCTCAGCGCGTTTGGCTTGGGTGCGGTGATCGGAGCACTAAATATACCCGAAATACGGAAGCGGTTGAGCGGTGAGGCAGCAATCCGAGCGTGCGCTTTGTCGATGGCTGGCTCGCTTGCCGCGGTGGCCTTGAGCCGCGATCTCGTTCTAACATCGGCCGCCCTTGTCCTTGCGGGCGCTGTGTGGATGATGGCGTGGGCCCTTTTCAACATTGGCGTGCAACTGTCGGCGCCGCGATGGGTCGCGGGACGCTCCCTCGCGGCCTACCAAGCAGCGAGCTCAGGCGGGATTGCTGTCGGTAGCTGGGGCTGGGGTCGCCTGACCGATGCCGCCGGGGTCGAAACGGCACTTTTGATATCGGCCGTCCTGATGTTGAGTTCTCCGCTATTGGGACTCTGGCTCCGTATGCCTCGCATAAACCTGCGAAGCGAGGACACCGAGGCGCTCGCCCATCCTGAGGTTCGCCTTGCGCTAACCGATCGCAGTGGGCCGCTTGTGATAGAAATCGAATATCGTGTGACACAAGAGAATGCGCGGGCCTTTCACAACATAATGCAAGACGTGCAGCTGTTCCGGAAAAGGAATGGCGCGTATGGCTGGTCGATCGCACGCGATATTGCCGATCCGGAACTGTGGACCGAGCGCTACCATTGCCCGACCTGGCTTGATTATCTGCGTCAACGCAACCGCTCGACCCACACCGAACGCGCGCTGGACCGTCAAGCGGCCTCCTTCCACGTCGGTCCGGAGCCCGTGCGTATCCGTCGCATGCTAGAGCGACCGTTTGGATCCGTCCGGTGGAAGGATGATGTACCTGACCATGCCGCCAACGAAGTCTTGCTGGGCGACTTGGGCGGAGCCGAACGTGGTAATGTCATTTCCAAGACCCGCGCCAATTCGATACTGCCCTGAGGCATCCCGCGCGCTTCTCGGCCGCGGAAACCAGCACCTTTCAGCACTGCAGCCCTTCGAAGCTCGACCAGAGAATGGCGTTTGCCATGATGACCGGCATCCCCCTCGTTGCGAGCTCACCGTGGATCTGCGGGTGGTCTTCGGCTCGGTAGTCGAAGCCTGAGGGCTGTGTCAAGTCTGAACAAACGCACGTTCAGACGCGAGAAACTAGATGGCCTTTTGCAGACCACCAAAGCCGCAGCGTCGTCCTTCCAGAATTCGCGTGGAGATACCGTTTTTGTCCCCGCTTAGGCTTCGCTGAACCAATTCATAGATAGTCTAATCGGGATAGGGGGAGTCTCGCGGCTCTTCCCTCCCACACCACCGTACATACGGGTCCGTATACGGCGGTTCACCGGATTGAGCGCGAACGGCTTGTTTTGCGTCCGCGCCAGAGGTTCAGATGGTGGACTCCGTCGCGTCGGCTTCGGCTCCTTTGAGCGGCGCCGTCCGGGCTTCACCCTTTCCCGCCGCTCCCAAGGCCAGTGACCTGGATTTCCGCCGCATGGCCGGCTCGAGGTTTCCACATCCAAAACGTCTTTCCAGCGTTCGGGCCTTCAGCGAAACTCGTTCCGCCTACTATGCCGTCTGCTGACTTCTCCGTCGCGATCACGAACCTTGCGGCCCGCTCAGTCCGGTCGCCCGGACACGCCGGAAATCTCCCGAGGTAAGTTCGACCGCCTTCCCTGCACGCCCGCCGGATTTATCACCCCAGCCCTTGATGACTGTGGACTTTGCGATCATTGGCTCGCTCGTCCGGCTGGGTAGGCCTCGTTATCCCGGTTCTTGTCCATCGGGCCGCAGGTTTGCTCCACGCTTCCTTCAAACCCCATCTCGCGATGACGCCCTTGCGCTTCGCTAACCCTTCGCCGCCATCAGGCTGGGTAAAGGACTTCCACCTCCAAGCTGTCGAACATGCTCGGCACACCAAAAAAGGGGCCACTCCCGAAGGAGTGGCCCGCCAAGTCAGGGAGAAAACGTCCCATGGTGGGACCTCTGGGATCAGGCCGCAGCCTGTTCGATCGGTGAGAACGGCAGGCCGAGACTTTCGGCCACCGCCTTGTAAGTTAACCGGCCTCGGTAGACATTGAGACCTGCGCGCAGATGCGGATCTTCGAGCACGGCTGCAAATCCCTTTGTTGGCCAGAGCCAAATCAAGTGGAAGAGTCGCGTTATTCAATGCGTCCGTCACAGTTTCATAGGCGATTGCCATGCACCCAGACTTGAGGAGACCCTTAGCCTAGTCCGAATCTGGAGCCAAATGCAGTACGCGAATAGAATCTGTTTCTCTCGCAGTTGGCTTCATTCGGAAGGCTCGGGCTCCTTAACCTTACGATCATCTCGCTAGCTGCGAACACCTCACGAGCGGAGCCCAGGATTGTTGCGCCCGGCTGGCGATAGTTCTCATCCGTTGCGCCAATGCACAGCCCCAGCATTCGTCTGGATGAGCACGCTGTGAACGACGGCCACGTAGTCGCGAACGGCTCCCGGCGTAAGTCCCACGCGGTATTCGTGGCTCTTGATTTCCTTGGGAACACCGATCTTCATTTGCCCTCTCCTCGAGAGTGCTTTTAATCGAAAAAACCGTACGGCCTGCGCCGCAGACGTCCAGATTTTGCAGAAATTCAGCATCTTTCACGCGATCATGCAGGTTTCCAAAAGGAGAAAGATCGAGAGGCCTACAGGAGGTCTCCTCAAGACCACAACATAGCAGATGCAGAGTCGAATCCGGCTGGCTCCCGAAATAGAGGTTGCAGCTAGGCTGGCTCCAGCATATTTCGATGCAAACTTTCTCGAGCAACCCGCCCAGATAGCTTGCGATTTGACATCATCGACCACCGAGGACCGCCGTGTGGTCATCCACGCTGTATCAAGCCTTTCAAAAACTCGCCGACCGGCTCGTCGAAAGCACAGATCGTGATTCCGCTCAGCAGAGCATGGCCGATATCGCAGAGGCGCTGAATCTATCTAGCTTCGCAGTCTTGCACTTCCTCATAATCCAGGGCGGTCCCCCGACCCTAATCTCGATCCGCGATCCTGGACAGCACACTATCTTCAAATACGCGTCCGTTGATCCCGTGGTGCGTGAGGCGATCCGCTATAATCAGCCCTTTCAATGGGGGCTGGGATTTGGCCTGCCCGTCCGATCGGAACGAGAGCGCGAAATATTTGAAGAAGCGGTGAAATTCGGCATCCGTTATGGATTTACATTTCCAATCCACGATGACAACGGTCCGCTCAGCGGCGCTGAGCTTTGCGACCGACGACCGTCGAGCCAGTTTTGAGCATTCGATACTCAAACATGCCCAGGACCTGCGGCTGATCGCAACGTTCTTCCATGCACGTGTCAAGCGTTTCTGGACGGCCGATCGCTTGGTCGCCGGGGTAGCATAGTCTCCCCGAGAGCTCGAATGTCTCTAGTCTTACTGAGTCAGAAAGTCGCGATCTTTGATCCTGGAATTGCTGGTATTTTCGGGAGATTCGTTTTTCGGCATGGAGAGCTGGGATGGGTCACCCAAGATCGGACGGGAGTGAATCGCGGTTTGCGGCCTATGTCGAGGGGCTTGTGAGCGTGATCGGCCATGCAGACCGGGCGAAGCCGTTACGGGATTACTGCGTTGGTCTGATGATGCCATGCGAACGCAAGAGCGTGGAACCGATGGCGGCGATCACCGCGCCTGAACGGACAGCGGCGCAGCATCAATCGCTGCTGCATTTTGTCGGTGAAGGGCGCTGGTCGGACGAGAAGGTCTTGACCAAGGTGCGCGAGATGGTGCTGCCGCGGATCGAGCGTCATGGACCGATCGAGGCCTGGATTATCGACGACACAGGTTTTCCCAAGCAGGGCCGGCATTCAGTAGGAGTGGCACGACAGTATTGCGGCCAACTCGGCAAGCAGGACAATTGTCAGGTCGCGGTGTCGCTGTCGATTGCCAATCACCACGCCAGCCTGCCGGTCGCTTATCGCCTGTACCTACCGCAGGAATGGCAAGATCGCGCACGCCGGCGAAAGGCCGGCATTCCTGAGGACATTGTCTTCAAGACCAAGCCGCAGATCGCGTTCGATCAGATTCGTAAGGCCTGCGAGGCCGGCCTGCCGCGCGGCGTCGTGCTGATGGATGCCGGTTACGGTGCCAACACCGAACTGCGCACGGATATCGCAACGCTGGGGTTGAGCTATGTCGCTGGCATTCTACCGAACACCACGGTGTGGGCGCCGGGCATGGTGCCGCTGCGCGCCAAAAGATGGTCGGGCCAGGGAAGGCCGCCGAAGTTGATACGGCGTGATCGCCATCATCAGCCAATCTCGGTCAAGAAACTCGCGCTCGGCTTGCCGGCAAAGGCATGGCGCACGATCGCGTGGCGCGAAGGTTCGGCCGAGCAGCTCACCTCGCGCTTTGCTCGGGTGCGCGTGCGGGTTGCCCATCGCGATTACAACCTCACCAAGAGCCGCCCGGAAGAATGGCTGTTGATCGAGTGGCCGAAGAACGAGGCCGAGCCGACAAAATATTGGCTCTCGACCGTTCCCGAAAAGATCGCCTTCCATCGGTTGGTCGACCTGACAAAACTGCGCTGGCGCATTGAGCGCGACTATCAGGAACTCAAGCAGGAGGTCGGGCTCGGCCACTTCGAAGGGCGCGGTTGGCGCGGCTTCCACCACCATGCCACACTATGCATAGCGGCTTACGGATTCCTCATCTCCGAAAGGGAGACGATTCCCCCCTCAGCGCCTCGTTCAGCCGGGCTATTCCAAACGCCTGCCCTTCCCGAAGGTTACAAACCCAGAGGCTCCGCCGCTGCGCACCGAACGGCACATTCCAAACTCGATTGCGACGATGCGTCGACGGCTCGTTCTCGCCCTCGTCAGAAGTCTGTCGCGATGTCCATGTTGCGCAAGAGCGATCCTGCGTCCGCGATCGCGCAAAAATTTATGACGCAGTAAGACTAGTGGTCTTCGCGCGGCAAATCTGCTGGCGACATCGGGATCATTCTCGGTATCACCGACCGTACTGTGTGCTTTCACCTGAATAACTTCCGAGCAAAGCTCGACGTTGGCTCGTTGCGTCAAGCCGTCGTGCTGTTAACCGAAGCAAAGTTTCGAACATAGAGCGCCTCCTCTTCGTAGACACCTGAGTGACTGCACAAGATGCGCTCGCCTCTACTCTCTGCTTTGTTTGACGAAACAAACCGGAGAGGTAAGCATGATGCAGCTCATCACCCCAGAAGTCTATGGCGAGTTCCTCGATGATTTCTCGGATAAGCATCGACTGAGGTATCATGTTTCAAGACAGTGCTTGGACCGGGATGTCGAGATCAGCGGCGACGTGGAGGTCGACGAGTTTGATGTCCTTCGGCCAGTTCATCTACTGAACCGCTCAATCGATGGCTGTGTTCAGGGTCGCATCCTGCTTCTGCCTTCGACCGGGCCAATCATGCTGAGAGAACCACGAAGCGATCGGATTTGGAGAGCAGCCGGTTCGCCCTCGATGCTCCGTCGGATGCGGCGAAGGCGAGCGGCGGACTTGCTGCGGCAACTTACGAGTGTTTGCCGGCATGCTTGAGCTCGGCATTTTCATTGAATTGACCGAAATCGTCACTGTCACCGATGCCCGATGGAGCGCATTCTTCGCCGGGCCGGGTGGCCCCTCCGCCCGATCGGGAAAGCTCGTCCTCTCGGAAACACCAAGGCCATTGCTGGACACCTGGAGGTCTCGCCCAATGCCCTGAATCGCAGCCGCAAAGCGGGACACATCTCAGGTCCTGTGCTCTGCGCTCCAGTCATCCGAGCGGCCGCCTGATCTGGAAGTAAGTACAATAAGGGCATGGCTGCACATTTTGAGCGTAAAGCTATCTGGTTTGAGACTTAGATGCACAAACCACCTCGATCAAGAACCTCCCTTCATGCCAACAAGGCAATCGAACTGAAACACCTGAGACTCGCCGTTGCTGCGGCCGCTTGCGGTAGCCTCCGTGAGGCCGCCGCTTTGCTGAATTCGCAACAATCGAGCATCAACCGTTGATGAGCTCGAGCACCATTTGGCGTTGCCGTTTTCGAACATCATAGCGGGGGTGTGCGTCCAACTCACGCCGGGCTCGGTGTGCTTCGCCAGGCTCGAACGATTATGGAGGAGTTTGATGCCCTGATTGCAAGTGCCAACTGCATTCAGAACACCGAAACTGGCCGCCTGAGGGTTGGCTTCTGTACTTCGCTCTCCGCAGGCAATCTGCAGGCCTCGTTGCTGGAATTCAGCCAGACTTCCCCTGATAGAGGTTGCGACATCCGAACGGTCTCGGACGCACCTTGCCACGGCGCTACGCAATGGCGCGCTGGACATTCTGATCGTCACAGGGAGCCTGCCCGTTTTCGAGATCAGAGCCATGTCGCCTTGGAGCGAGCGCGTTCTCATCCTCTTGCTTCAGAAGCACCCCTGGCCGTCCGCGAAACCATCTCCTGGACCGGCCTGCGGGGAAAGGCGGTGCTGCTGAGCCACTACGATCCGGGGGTGTTTCAAGCTCTTCTTGCGGATTCCGCGGATTGCGGCCGAAAATCGAATGCCACGACGTCAGCCGCGGCATCATCAAGAGCCTGATGAGCATGAAGGCCCGAATCAGCTTCGTGCTCGAATCCGATATGGGGGCGAATTTTGCCGGCCTCTCTACCGAGAGCTGCGCGACGGCACGGGTGCGAGCCGGCTGGAGTTGCTAGCATATTGGCGCGGTGAAAACGAAAGCCCCGCCCTCGCCGCCTTTCTGGAAATGCTCTCCGAGCGCTATCCTTCACCTCCGCTCGGACGCTGAGGCGCTCGTCGCGCTTTTCGGAAAGTTCTGTCTGCTGCGATGAACCGAGCCAGCTTGGGGGCGATCAGTCTCGCGAGGTCTGTGATGGGCTGTCCCGTCTCCCGCGCCAGGATTTCGGCGCAGGCGATGAGACCCCGGTGGATGCCGTCGGGGAGTTCGTGCGTGACCTTGACGGGCTTCTTTTCGATTGCAGCGAGTTTAAGCTTTGCCATTCTCACCCCTGTAAAGCTCGAGCACCAGGTCACGATTGACGATCACCCGCACCGGAAAACACGGACGAATCATCAATGTTGCTCGGATGTTGAGATTGCGGCGAACCAATTGCTGGCCGGTTTGGTTGATCGAATCTCCTGCTCCGAGTCGCAGGGCCGCAATGACGTCGCTGTTCGTGCTACCAGAGTCGGCACGCGAATTCACCTCGGTGCCAACGGCGCGCAGGCTCCAAAGCGCTGCTGTCCCCAATAGCTCCTTCCAGTGGTTGTCGACCTCGTCCTCGGGACCGGAATAGCCCGCCGCGTCCGATGGCGCCGAACGACCGCTGGTGCTCGACTTCCTATCGGATCAGCTCATCGATGGTCGCCGCTTCCGTATGCTCAGCCTGGTCGACGACCGCGTTGAGTTTCTTCTGGCTGTGCGCCTCCCTTTGCTGAACCTTCAATTTCTTTCGCGGCTCAAAGACCGAAGTCTCCCTGCCGTCCCTATTCGCTAACCTGCCGTAGAGATCCGAACTCAGTCGCTTGGCTTTCCAACAGCCGCCGATAGATTCCGCCGGGCCGCCTAGTCAACGCAACATGCGTGCCCTGTTCGGCAATGACGCCGCCATCAAATACTAGGATGCGGTCGAGGCTGCGCACCGTCGACAGGCGATGTGCGATCACAATCGAGGTGCGGCCCTTCATCAGCCGCTCCATCGCTTCTTGGATGAGGGCTTCCGATTCTGAGTCGAGACTTGAAGTTGCCTCATCCAGGATAAGCACCGGCGCATTCGCAAGAAACGCGCGCGCCAGCGCAATGCGCTGCCGCTCACCGCCTGAGAGCTTGACGCCACGCTCACCGACCAGCGTGCTGTAGCCCCTGCGCAGCCGGAGGATGAACTCGTGCGCATTCGCAAGCCGCGCCGCCCGCTCGATCGCTTCCACGCCGGCTCCGGGCCTGCCATAGGCGATGTTCTCGGCAAGTGAGCGATGGAACAGGATCGGCTCCTGCTGCACGACCGCTACCTGGCTGCGGAGCGAGTGCTGCGTGGCCAGCGCAATGTCCTGACCATCAACCAGAATGCGGCCGCCCGAGACGTCATAAAGCCGCTGAATGAGCTTGACGAAGGTCGTTTTGCCGGAGCCGGAGCGGCCGACTAAACCAACCCGCTCGCCGGCGCTTATCTCAACTGATAGCTTGTCATAGAGCGGCGCCTCCTCGTCTCCATATTGGAAACTGACATTGTCGAATACGATCGCACCGCCGTTAATGGCGATCGGCCTTGCATCGGCCACATCGCCGATCCCGATCGGCCCGTCATGGATTGCGACCAATTCCTCCATGTCGTCGACTGAGCGCTGGAGGTTGTTGATGTATATGCCGACCTCGCGCAAATACCCGTGAATAACGTAGTAGCTGGTCAGCACATAGGTGACGTCGCCCGGCGAGGCGCGCCCCGCCGTCCACAGCAGCAGCGCGCCGCCGATCACAGACACCCGCAGGCACAACAGCAGCGAGTACTGAGACATGGCGGCGTAGCTGTAGCACAGCCAGGTTCGTCGCAGCCGCGCGCGCCAACGGTTGATGATCCGGGCGAACCGAACATCCTCGCGCGCTTCCGCGCCGAAAGACTTTACCACCGCGTTGCAAGTTAGCGCATCGGCCAACGTGCCGCCGATCTTGGTGTCCCAGGCGTTGGAGACGCGTGCGGCAGGCGCGATATAGCGGATCGAAAATGTCATCGTCACCGCGACATAGAGAGCCGTGCCAATCGCGATCACGCCCCCCAGCGCAGACCAATGCAGCCCGAGCAGGATCATCGAACCGACCAGTACCGTCAGGGACGGCAACAAGGACATGAGGATGGTAGTGTTGAGCAAGTCGAGGGCCCACATGCCGCGCGTGATCTTCCGCACGCTCGATCCGGCGAAAGAGTTAGCGTGCCAATCGGTTGAGAACCGCTGGACACGTATGAACGCCTCGCGTGCCACATCTGACATCGCCTTGAGTGTGAATGGAGCGATTGCCCCCAGACCTACGAGGCGCAAGATCATCGAAAGCAGGCCGAGCACGGCGATGCCGCCGAATGCCGCCAGCGCCGCATGTCGCGCGGCCTCGTTGCAAGGGCCTGACGTCAATGCGTCTACGAGCTGGCCGGAGTAAACCGGCATGAACAGGTCGGCCGCCGTTGCGCCAAGGAACCCAACGAGCACGAGGGCGGCGCGGTAGGGCTGGAGCAGCCATTGGCGGAAGACGAACGGGAGCACCGCACGGATTGCGATAGGACGTTTGTCAGCTCGATCGGTCATGCCGCAACCCGGCCCCGCTCCGGATGCAAATCGAGTCCATCTGAATTGAGCCCCGAATCGCGCCGGCGCGATTGAGCACGGGCATTCTGTCGGCTTTCCGTGGTCAGGCGAAGCACTCGATGCCAACACTTTGGGCCGCTTGGATCTCGCTCCTTAACTTTCCGCGGAAGCGTGGCGGCCTCATGCAAAGGGAAACGCCTCACCTCATGCACCATTAGACGTCCTGAAGAATTCGTTCATTACAGCATCCTGCTCGAGAAAGCCCTCTCCTTCGAAAGATCACAGTCGTCTCAAAGCAGGCCTCGCAAGCAATCATGTCTAGTCCTGTTCCTAAGGCGTTCGTGCATGGGAGCGATCGGCGAGCACAAGATGGTTCATCAAGAAGATAATGATCGCGTTTCATGACTACACGGCCACGAGACAACGCACCGGCCAGGTCCAACGTGATCGGATTTATGTTCGATCTCGAACACACGAGGGCGCTCATGCAGTGCCAGTGTCAATCGTCTCAATCAACAGCCAAGGCTGGTAGTTGACAGGGGGTAGGTGCAGCCGAGTCAATGTATGGGTAGCCGATTGCGCAAAGGACCGGGTCGATAGGTCTCCTCGCACAAGACATTGCTTCCTGTGAATAGGTATCGAGCTCCAGCGCGATAGAGATCGAGCAACTGAGCCCTCTGCAGAACTAAGAACAGCTCACAAGGCGACATATTCTAGATGTCAAAAGGCCAACTGCTTCCGGTAACGAGGCGACTAGGTTGCTGTCCTAGCACCAGACGTCTGCCGCCCACTTGAGCCGTGTAGGAAGAAGCCGAAGGCGATTTAGCAGCGCGCGACGTTGTCCGGCCCCGGGGACGCCCACCTGTTTTTCTTAAATCCAATAATTGGTGCCGCTAACAGTGTTAGGGTGGCGCAGGCGTCAATGTCGCCGGCTGTTAATCGGCATAGCGATAGTATAATTGGTTCCAGTGGGCGGCAGATCATCATAGCGAGTTACGCCTGCCCAGTGTCAAGCCGATCTGGCCGACGCTTGCCGCGCAGTCGGACAAGGAAAGCTGCCCGCCGTGCGCTTCCTTGCTGTGCTTGCCGAGCACGCGGTGGCTGACCGCGCCCGCTGTCGGATCGAGCGGCACACTGCCGAGGCGCACCTGCCCGCGGGCAAGGCGCTCGCCTCTCTCGACTTCGACAGCGTGCCGATGCTATCCAAGGCACAGGTGTGGCACTCGCCGCAGGCGATGTCTGGCTCGAGACCGGCGTCAATCTGCTGCTGTTCGGTCCATCCGAGTCAGATTCATACTGCCCATCTCGCTACCCCCTTAGAGTTGAGCCTCTTTTTGACCCGGATCGCCAGACGATGGCCGCCGGCACCGCCGCGCATGCGCGGCGCGCTTGACATCGGGATGTTCCAGATCAACCGCTTTGATCATCCACGGTGCGCCTTTGCACAGCTGCTGCGCAGGCAAGCTCTGTTCTTCAATCAGACGGCGAACCGTCGAAGGACTGACTTTCAATGCAGTTGCAGCTTCGTCCAAAGTGACATCTCCACGCTCGGCGCGCTCGCCCTCTCGGTAGACCGCGATGGCGTGTTGGTTGCGCAGGCTGCGAACGCGGACACGAGTCCAACTGTTGCCCGCCCCGTCGACTTACTGGCGCGATTGAGAACCGCGGCGATGGTGCTGTCGGGCATCTGACGCGCGAGGACACGAACGAGATCGACCAATCTGCCGCTGTGCTCCAGCGGTGCTCGCCGGTGCGGTTCTTCCTCACCTGCAATGCAGTGTGATCGCCCCCATGCCAGTGGACAATCAAGTCCAGCACCTCGTCGCGGATGCGCACAACAATCTCATGGATCAAGCTTCGGATGATCCTCTTGCGCGTCGCAGCTGTTGCACCCGGACTGGTCGTGTCCCCGGTGGTGGTGTAGCTCGGTAGAGCAAAGCCGCCCGGACGCGCGCCCCCAATTGCGCCGTAGCGGGCGGGCGGCTTTGCGGTGGTCACCGGCAGTTCTCCGGTAGGATCGGGTTGCGACACGCCAACGCAACCGAGGAACCACCGATGACCGACGACATGATGAACCTGCGCACGCTGGTAGAGAAGACCCCCGACGCCGATCTGCTGCGCGAGATGATCGGCTTTGCCGCCCAGCGTCTGATGGAGCTGGAAGTGGGAGGCCAGACCGGGGCGGCCTATGGCGAGAAGAATCCCGAACGCCTGGCCCAGCGCAACGGTTACCGCGACCGGATCTGGGAGACCCGTGCCGGCGCCGTCGAGCTGCGTATCCCCAAGCTGCGCAAGGGCTCCTACTTCCCGGCGGGCGGGATCTTCCTGAGGGAACAGCCGTGCGCGGTGTCTCTTTCTCTCTCCAGGCTGGCCGCTGCCTGGCAATCGTCGGCGGGTCCGGCTCCGGCAAGAGCGTGGCCTCGCGCGCCATTGTCGGTCTTGCTGGCCGCCGAGCTCATGTCCATGCGCGTCAACTGAACTTCGCGGGCACCGATCTCATGGATCTTGATGACCGCAGCTGGCGGCGCGTCCGTGGCAAGGAGATCGGCTTCGTTCTGCAGGATGCGCTCGGGGCGCTCGACCCGCTCCGCCCTGTGGGCAAGGAAATCGGCGAAGCATTGCTTCTCCATCATGCAGTTACTTCAGGAGAGGAACTCAAAAGGCGTGTCGTCGCACTCCTTGAGCTCGTCGGGGTGCCTGAAGCCGAGGTGAAGGCCCGGCAACTGCCGCATCAACTATCTGGTGGCCAGCGTCAACGCTCGCTCATCGCTGCCGCGCTGGCGCTAGATCCACGCATCCTGATCGCGGACGAGCCGACCACGGCTCTCGACGTCACCGTGCAGGCACAGGTGCTGGGACTGCTGGAACAAATCAAGGTTCGGGGCAAGGCGCTCATCTTGATCAGCCATGATCTGGCGGTGGTCTCCCGGATAGCCGACGAAGTCTTAGTCATGCATGAAGGCGAGGTCGTCGAGCGCGGATCGGCAGACCAGGTTTTCTAGGACCCGCAGCACGCCTATACGCGCCAGCTCCTGGATGCAGTGCCCTCTGCTCGCCCGCGAGGCTCTCGTCTGTCGTTATTGCCCGCTGCACGGCCGCCGCAGCCGCAGTCACGCTCCCTGGAGCAATTACCAGCGCAATTATCATCGACATTCCCTCCCATCGTGCTCAGCGCGGCGAATCTTGTGAAGCGGTTCAAAGGACCAGATGGCGTGCTGCGGACGGTCGTCGACGGTGTCTCCTTCGAGCTGCGATCTGGCGAGACGCTGGGCGTCGTCGGCGAGTCCGGATCTGGCAAGTCGACGATGGCACGAATGGCGCTGGCGCTCGACCTGCCCGACGATGGGGCCGTTCTGTTTCAAGGTCAGGCCTGGACCACGCTCACTGATCGCGAGCGCAGAGCGCGGCGCCGGGCTATCTCCGTCATTTACCAGGATCCCCTCAGTTCCTTTGATCCTCGCTGGACTGTGGAACGCATCATATCCGATAGCCTCACCAGTGACGTGCTGACCAGAGGCGAGCGCGATCAGCGCGTTGTCCAGCTCCTTGACCTGGTCGGACTATCACGAGCCTTCCTGGATCGCCGACCGCTCGAACTCTCGGGCGGTCAGCGCCAGCGCGTTGCGATCGCCCGCGCGATCGCTCCAAGGCCCGCCGTGATCGTCTGCGATGAACCGGTCTCAGCGCTCGACGTCTTAATCCAGGCACAGGTGCTGGACCTGCTGGTCGATCTGAAGGCGCATCTTAACGTGAGCTACATCTTCATTTCGCATGATCTCGGTGTGGTCCGCCATCTCAGCGATCGCGTCATGGTCATGCGGCAAGGGCGCGTCGTTGAGACCGGCACCAGGGACGAGATATTCCTCAATCCGCGTACCGACTACACCAAGGGCTTGATCGCCGCAGTTCCAAGTCTTGCGCGCGGCGGGGCGGCCAATCGTTCATTCAGCCGCCTCTAAGAAGACGCCCTCATAAGTGCGCTCATTTCCATGCCGTGTGATGAAGGCCGTTTCGACGAACGGGCCGCGGCCTTTGTCGATTGAAAACGCGTAGAAGCCACATCCTCGTCAGCAAGCGAGGCTTTTGTCATTGCGTCCAGCGTTTACTGCCATTCGAGTCGAGAGTTCAGTCTAACCGATTTGCGGCGCTGGTGAGCTCGGAGGGGGTTGTCATATCGGCGTCCGTCTATTGGGATTCCTGCGGTGCAGAAATTGCGGGATGTCTGCGGGCTGGCTCGTCTTTGATGCCGACTGTGGGATTTGCGACATGTTCTCGGAGGAGGACACGCCCGCTAAAGCAAATAGCCATTACAAATCAAGCTATCGCAGTTGGCACGAGCCTTGAAAAGGAGCTGTCATCCAGCATGGCATGCTCAAGGAACGTAGTGATGGCTCATAAGATCATAGCCTCTCAGTTCACGTATGCGTCGCGTGCGATTGCGACTTCCGAACGCCACTGTCCGACTCATTGCGCGCTCGCGCACGCTTTCGCCAAGGTGATCGACCAAGCCTCGGTTGCGGTCCACGCCCGCACCTATCGCGGTGCCGATGACCGACCATTCTGCCAGCCACCTGCCGCGTCTTCTTTGCGCTCAAAATGGGCCAAAAGGTCGATGCCGCGGCACGCCGCATCGGGAACGTGCGATGGACCCAGATTGGACCGGCGTCGAACTCGCCATCCGCCTGCAGCACCGTGACACCCTACTCCGGGACGCCCTCGAGAATGGCCCAGTCGAGGGCCGCAGGACCGTGGTCACCGGGCGGGCCGGGGTGCACGACGAGGCAACGCACGCCACGCCAGACATCGTCCGGGATCGCCCCTTTCAAGAACGGCGCGATAAGGAGGTCGGGCCGATACAGCGCAATACTTTCGCGGGTCACGTCGGGATGGATATCGAGCTCGACCGAGACCTCATGGCTACGCTCGCAGAGTTCGACATGCAGCCGCTGCGTCAGGATGTTGAAGGAATGCGACAAAAGCAGAATGCGCATCCTGAGCCTCAACAGATCCGGGGTAATTGTTCGCCCGACAGCCAGTCGACGATCCTTCCGCCGCCAAAGCTCGTCGCCATCTGCACGAAATAGTGGTCGTCTGCCACGGCCTCGCCGATCTCGGCGGCATCACGGCCGAGCGGATGCACCCGCATCGCCGCAAGCACGGCTGCTGCAACCTCGGGCGCCACGATCGCTGCCAGCTTGCCTTCGTTGGCGACGTAGAGTGGATCGAGCCCGAGCAGTTCGCAGGCCGCAGCAACACCGGGCTTCACCGGGATCGCCGCCTCCTGAAGTCGGAAGCCGAGGCCGGACTGCTGAGCGATCTCGTTCAGCGTCGCGGCGAGCCCACCGCGGGTGGGATCGCGCATCAAACGGATGCCCTTGCCGCCGGCCGCCAGCATGCTCGCCACGAAATCATGCAACGGCGCGGAATCCGAGACGATCTCGGTCTCAAAAGCGAGGTTCTGGCGTTTGGACATGATGGCGACGCCATGGTCCCCGAGCGTTCCAGAGATCAGGACACGATCGCCGACGCGGGCATTCCCGGCAGAGAGCTCGAGCCCGGCAGGCACGACACCGATCCCGGCTGTCGAGATGAACAGGCCGTCGGCCTTGCCGCGTTCGACGACCTTCGTGTCACCGGTGATGATGTAGACGCCCGCGGCTCGCGCGGCCTCGCCCATGGAATCCGCAATCATCTTCAGGTCGGAGAAACGAAAACCTTCCTCGATGATGAAGCTCGCCGAGAGATAGAGGGGCCGCGCGCCGGCCATGGCGATGTCGTTGACCGTGCCATGCACGGCAAGCGAGCCAATATTGCCGCCCGGAAAGAACAGCGGCGAGATCACATAGCCGTCGGTCGTCATCACCATGCGCCCGGCGCCGACATCGAACGCAGACTGGTCGTTGCCGCACGCCAGCCATTCATTGCCGAAGGCCTCGTGGAACAGGCCCGAGATCAGTTGCGACATCGCGCGGCCACCGGATCCGTGGGACAGGTCGACGCAGCCGTTCCTTATGTCGAGCTTGCGCTGATGGGCTTTCATGACGCCCGCCGTTGCTGATGATCGCGGAAGC
This sequence comes from Bradyrhizobium sp. LM2.9, assembly GCF_054056555.1. Lineage (NCBI taxonomy): Bacteria > Pseudomonadati > Pseudomonadota > Alphaproteobacteria > Hyphomicrobiales > Nitrobacteraceae > Bradyrhizobium > Bradyrhizobium sp. LM2.9. The sequence goes on along the minus strand of NZ_JBSRYJ010000002.1, from coordinate 7,262,051 downwards.
GGCCGTAGGTCCAGTGTGCCGCACATGCACCCTCGGACGCGACCATGCAGGACCCCATCGGCGTCTCCGGCGTGCACATCGTGTCGAACAGCTTGCAGTCAACCGGCTTCTTCACGCCGCGCAGGATGGCGCCGCATTCGCAGGCCGGATTGTCGGCAACGCGAAGCTCGTTCATGTCGAAGCGGACCTCGGCGTCGTATTTGGCGTACGCCCGCTTCAGCTTGAGCCCGCTATAAGGCACTAAGCCGAGACCGCGCCACTCGAACTGGTCGCGCAGCTCGAAGATGTCGGAGACCTCCTCCTTGGCACGCAGATTGCCGTCACGGGTTACTGCGCGGCTATACTGGTTCTCCACCTCATTTCGGTGCTCGTTGACCTGCCGCACCAGCATCAGGATCGCCTGCATCATGTCGAGCGGCTCGAAGCCCGCGATCACCACCGGCTTGCCGAATTCTTCGGCAAAGAACTCGTAAGGCTCGGTGCCGATGATGGTCGAGACGTGGCCCGGCCCGACGAAGCCGTCGATCTCGACGCGGCCGATATTGCGGATATCGGCGCTTTCCAGGATGTTCTGCATCGCCGGCGGCGTCAGCACATGATTGCAAAACACGCTGAAGTTCTTGAGCTGCTTCTTCTCGGCGAGCCGGATCATCGCGGCGGTCGGCGGCGTCGTGGTCTCGAAGCCGATGGCGAAGAACACGACCGCGCGGCCGGGAATTTCTTCCGCAACACGGATTGCATCAATCGTGGAATAAACCATACGGACGTCGGCGCCGCGCGCCTTCGCCTTCAGCAGCGAGGCACCCTGCGAGCCCGGCACCCGCATCAGGTCGCCGTAGACGCAAAGGATCACGTCCGGCCGCTCGGCGAGCCGGATCGCCATGTCGATGCGTCCCGCTGGCAAGACGCAGACCGGGCAGCCGGGGCCGTGGATCATCCGCACGTTCTTCGGCAGCATGTCCTCCAGCCCGTAGCGGGAGATTGTATGCGTGTGGCCGCCGCAAAATTCCATGAAACGATAGGATTTTTCCGGATCGGCCTTCGAGCGAATCGCCTTCGCCAATCCCAGCGCGATCTCCTTGTCGCGATACTCGTCCGCATATTTCATTGCGCGGCGTCCCGGCTTTCGGCGCCGATTTCACGCAACAGCTCCAGCGTCCGCTGCGCCTCCTCCGGATCGATCTTGGTCAGGGCGTAGCCCACATGGATGATCACGTAGTCGCCGACGGCGAAGTTTTCGATCAGCGCCACCGAGATTTCCTTGCTGATTCCATCGATCGAGACGACGGCCATGTCGTCGGGCAGGAGCTTTGTGACCTCAGCAGGTATCGCGAGACACATCAGGCGTTTCCTTCCGAGCCTTGCTGTTCGAGGAGTTGGAGCGCGGCGACCCAGGCCTGCCCGAGGCTGAGGCCGCCGTCATTGGACGGCACCTGGCGAGGCAGCAACGGCGAGAGCCCGGCGGCGACGCAGCCGCGCCCGATCTCGTCTGCGAGGATCGCGTTGAGGAAGCAGCCACCGCCCAGGATGACGGTCGTGACGCTGGTCTCCAGTGCCGCGCGCGCGATCCAGTCGATGCAGGCGGCGGCGAAGGTGCCATGGAAGAGCTCGGCCCCATCGACCCGGATCGACCGCAAGGCGCTCGAGCAAGGGGAAAAGAGACAGCACGCCATTCTCGATCGTCCAGCCGTCCTCCGCGAGGCGCGGTGTGCGGACACGCGCTTCCAGCTTCATTGCGGCTTCGCCCTCGTAACTCTGCACCGGACAGAGATCAAGCAGCCCCGCCGCCGCGTCAAACAGCCGGCCGGCGCTGGTCGTCGTCGCCACGCCGGGCTGGTCGAGCATAGCGCAGAGACGCGCAGCCTGCGGCTGCATCGCAAAGCGCTTCGCAATCGCGTCGCCGCGCCGCAAGGCGTGCAGCACGCTCGCGGCCATGCGCCACGGCTCGCGCGTCGCACGATCGCCACCCGGCATCTTCATCGGCGCCAGATGTCCGAGCCGCCGGAAGCGTGCACCATCGCACGAGAGCAACTCGCCGCCCCAATTGCCACCGTCGCTGCCATAGCCGAAGCCGTCGAGCACCAGCGCCAACGCTGGTCCTGCGACGCCATGTTCCGCCATCACGGATGCCGCATGGGCATGGTGATGCTGGACCGCGATCAGCCGCCTCCCGCTGGCTTCGGCGAAACGGGTCGAGGCCATGTTCGGATGCAGGTCGTGGGCGATGACGACCGGGTCGATGTCCAGCGTCGAGAGCAGGTGATCCACCGTCTCCTCGAAAAAACGAATGCCTTCCGCGGTGTCGAGATCGCCGATGTGCTGGGAGACGAAGGCTTCGTTGCCGCGGATGACGGTGACCGTCGACTTCAGCGCGCCGCCGACCGCAAGCACCGACGGAACGGACTTCGCGAGCCTAATCGGCTCGGGAATATAGCCGCGGGCACGGCGGATGAACTGCGCCCGGCCCGCGACCACGGACACAACAGAGTCGTCCGCGCGGGTGACGATGTCGCGGTCATGCGTGACGATCAGGTCGGCGATGCCGGCAAGCCGCCGTTTGGCCTCGTCATTGACGATCACCAGCGGCTCGCCGCCAGGATTGGCGCTGGTTGCCACGATCGCCCAACTTGCGCCGTCCGCTCGCGGATGCGCCGAATCGAGCGCCTTCAGCACCAGATGATGCAGCGGCGCGACGGGCAGCATGACCCCGATCCGCGACAGCTCCGGCGCAATCGCGGGCGGAAGCATATCGCGGGATCTCATCAGCACGATGGGCCGCGGCGAGGATTCCAGCAGCGCGAGCCCGACCGCATCGATTTCAGCGATCTCGCCGACCACATCCGTCGAGCCGACCATCACGGCGAACGGCTTCTGATTGCGATGCTTCCGGTGCCGCAGACGCCACACGGCAGCATCTTCACGGGCATTGCACAGCAATTGATATCCGCCGAGTCCCTTGATCGCGACGATCCTTCCGTCCGCGATCGCAGTGGCGATCTGCTTGGTATCATGACTGATCCTTGGCCCACATCGCGGGCAGGCAATTGCTTCGGCGTGGAAGCGACGGCTCGCCGGATCGGCATAGTCTGCTGCGCAGGCCGTGCACATCGCGAAGCGCCTCATCGCGGTGGTACGGCGGTCATAGGGCAGCCGCTCGGCGATGGTGTAGCGCGGGCCGCAATGGGTGCAGTTGACGAAAGGATACAGATGGAAGCGGCTCGCCGGATCAAACAGCTCGCTCAGACACTGCGGACAGGTCGCGGCATCGGCGGCGATCCGGGTCGAGACCTTGCCCTGCTCACTGGCGCGGATGTGGAATTCGTCGCTTTCGGTGATGCCGACCGGTTGCACGGAAATGTCGTCTATCCGAGCCAGTGGCGGTTTTTCCAGCGCCAGCGCATCGACAAAATCGGCGGCGCGGTCGCCCTCGACCTCGATCACCACGCCATCGGGATCATTGGCAACGAAGCCGCCGAGCCGATAGCGCGCGGCGAGGCCGTAGACGTAGGGACGAAAGCCCACGCCCTGCACGGCGCCGCGCACATGCAGGCGCAGCCGTCTTCTGTCTCGCGCCATGGCCTCGCCGCTCATGCTCATCCCGACACGGCCATCTCGGTCGGCTTCATCTGTGCAACCCGCTTGCGAATCCAGGCATACAATGCCGCAAAACCCTCACCGGTGCACGCCGATAACGTCAAAACCTCGATCTTCGGACTGACCCGGCGCGCATATTCGATCGTCCTTGCAAGATCGAAGTCGAGTACGGGCGCAAGATCGATCTTGTTGATCAGCATCAGAGAGGAGGCTGCGAACATGTCCGGATATTTCAGCGGCTTGTCCTCGCCTTCCGTGATCGAGAACACCACGATCTTGCAGGCCTCGCCGAGATCGAACGCCGCGGGACAGACGAGATTACCGACGTTCTCGATGAAGAGGATGCCGCCGTTAAGCCAGGGCAAGCGGTCATAGGCTTCGCCGACCATGGCGGCATCGAGATGGCAGCCTTTGCCGGTATTGACCTGGATCGCCGGCACGCCGGTCGAGCGGATCCGTTCGGCATCGTTGGAGGTCTGTTGATCGCCTTCGATCACGCCAATCGGAAAGCTGTCCTTCAGCTCGGACACGGCGCGAACCAGAAGCGAGGTTTTTCCGGCGCCGGGGCTCGAGACCAGGTTGAAGACGAGCACGTCGCCGGTGCGGAAGCGCGCGCGGTTGTCGGCGGCAAGCCGATTGTTCTTGCCGAGAATGTTGCGCTCGACCTGGATGATGCGGTCGCTGCTCATGCCGGCGATCTGCTGGCCTGCCGCGTTGGCGCTGCAATCGACCAGCCCGCCATCGCCGGGCGCGTGATCATGATGATGGTGATGGTCGTGGCTGTGCCCATGATGATGCGAATGATCGTACCCATGGGAATGATCATGGGAATGATCATGGGTGTGTTCGATGGACGTTTTGGCATCGCTGCAACCGCATACCGTGCACATCAGTCGACCTCCAGTTCCCTCACGCGCATCTCTTCGCCGCCGATCACCTGCAATTGATAGCTGCCGCAGGACGGACACGGCTCATAGCGCTGCTTGATCTCGACGCCTTTGCAGCAGGCCACGCACCAGGCCGCTCCCGGCGGCGTCTCGACGATCTCGAGCCTTGCTCCTTGCGCAATGGTGCGTGCGGCGACGGCCTCGAAGCAGAACTTCATCGCCTCAGGCGCAACATGGCTGAACGCACCGATCTCCAGGCACACGACGTTCACCCTAGCGAAGGCGCGCTTGCGCGACTCCTCCTGGATAATCTCGATGATTCCCTCGCATAGCGCCATCTCATGCATGGCCGATCTCGCGGAAGCTGAGGCTGAAGCCGACGCACGGATCGAACGAGCCGACGAACGTGCGGACCGCATCCAGCCCCTGCCGGCCCCCGGCCAGAACGGAGCCCTGGAGGCTGCGAACCAACGGCCCGCGGGCATGGAAATTCCACTCCGTCGGCGCCAAGAATTCGAAGCGGACGATGCGGTCTTCATCGTCGAGCTCGACGGCATGATAGAGCCGGCCCCGCGCGCATTCGACGGCACCCGCGCCTCTGCCGGTTCCCAGGCGGTAGCTCTGGAGGACGCTGTCCCCGACTGTCCCATCGTCCGCCTCGAGGAAGGCGCACAGCCGCGCCACTTCCGCGATCCGCGCCTTCAGACGCTCGGCGGGGCCCAGGCCCGGCGGCAGGATCGGCTCACGCCCAACCCGCCGCGCCCAGACGCCGGTCTCCGGAATCCGGCCATGGAGATGAGGCGCGTCGGAGAATATCGCGCCATCGGCAAGCAGCCGCATGACGATTTCGAGATCGTCGGCTGCCGACAGGAATGACTGTTCGACCACCGGCGGCAGCAAGGCATCGCCATCGAAATTCGCAAGATGTACCGCCAGCGCGCTGCCGGCCCCGGGGGTTTGCTCCTCGCTCGCGATCCCGAGCGCGGCGAGCGATGCCCTGATCTTCGCCACCGCCTCGCGGCGCGAGACCGCCTCCCCGCGCTCGGCGATGCTGCCACCCAGAACGGCCGTGGCCTCCATCATGGCACGAACGGCTGCGGCGCCGGCGCCGTCAAGCGTGAGACGGCCAACGAACAGGCCGCGTAACAATTCGGTCAGGCGTTCGGCGACGACAGCGACGACGCGACCGTGCTCAATCTCGAGACTGGCATCCTCGCCCCGCGCCGCCTCGACCGCGGACAGGAAAGCTACCTGATGCGCCATCGAGCACAGGGAGAACAGACGCGGCAGCACCGACGGCAGTGACGAGGCCGGCTTTCCCGCGAACAAGCGCGTCAACGGCGGCCGGCTGCGCGGCCGGATCGCGACGTCGGCGATCGTGCCGCCGGCGAGCCACACCGTGATGTCGATCTCGTTGCGGAAGGCCAGGCTCATCCGCACCGCTCCGTCAGAATACCGCGCAGGAAGTTACGCCGATCGATCGGGCTTGTTGCGGGCTCGCGACGACGGATCGACTCCTCGCTGTCGGCCGGCAGCATCAGCTCGGCGAGGGTCGCTTCGGCCGTCGCCCGCGCGGCGACCATGTCCGCGAACTGGAACATCGGCGAGAACAGCGAGCAGCTCGCGATCAGGCCCATTTGTCCGACCTCGCTGAGAGTGAATTCGATATCGCCCGCAGGGAAGCGAATTCGCAGGCTCGGGCCCGACGTATCCCGCGCGATCGCGCTCGCCGGCATCACCACGTTCATGAACCAGGGCGTGACCATGATGCCGATGGTCGTGCCGTTGAACCAGCGGAAACCGACCGCTTCGACGCCGAGCGCGTCGTTGTAGATCGGCAGATCGCGCATCGCGCGCTCGCGGAACTCCCGATAGCTTCCTGCCAAGAGCTCGCCCCACGCTTCGGCGTCGGCGTCGCTGGCAGAAATTTGCGTGTCAGCCGTCATGACGCGATCGCCATGAACTTGGATTTTGGAGAGTCGCAGTTCGGGCAGCGCCAGTCTTCCGGCAACCCCGCGAACGGAGTGCCGGGCGCGATCTGTGCCACCCCATCGCCATCGGTGGGATCATAGACCGTCCAGCAGATGCCGCATTCCAGCCGCGTGACATCGGCGACGTCCTGGCGCACGCCAAAATTCTCGAACCTGCTCATTTGAAATAGGCCTCGATGATCTCCTGAAGCCGCTCAGCCGAGTCCTCGAAGTCCTCGTCAGCCGCAATCGCCACCGTCGGCACGCCGCCGATCTCCAGCGTATCGAGGATGATGGTGTCCATGGCGTTGAAGAACTGCACCGACCATACATTGCGGATGCCCGTGGAGAGCACCCGGCAGGTACCATAGCCGCGAGAAACCAGTCGGATCGGCCCGTTCTTGATCGTGTCCTGGAGAAAACTCATGTCGACCGAGCTCATCGGCAGCAGCGTGAAATTGATGATCTGCGAGCGGATGCCCGGCCGCCATGCGAGCGCCCGCTCGCGGATTTCCGCAAGCACCGGCAGCACGTTCATGGCACCTTCGGGGGCCTGCCCGATCTCGAAATCCGCAGCCGTGAGATCGGCAGCGGCGCGCTTCACGATCTCCGGGATCGGCCCGACCTCGAGATATTCGTGATTGGCGTCGCTCTCGAGCCGCACGCGCCAGATCCCGGCCAGCACAGATTCCTGGATCTTCGCCAACGATCCATCGGGCAGCGCAACGACGGCGGCCACTTCGCCCCGGCCCATCACGTCGGCAATCAGCTTGCGCTCGAGATCGTTGAGATTGCCAAGCCGGAACAGTTGCGTCGGCATGTCGGCTTTCTGGCTCGCGATCGCTGCGGCCACCTTCGACAACAGCTCGATGGCGTTCGGGCAGCTCCTGGCGAGTTCCACGCTGTCGAGCGTGGCAAGCTTGGCCAAGGCACCGGCCGCGGTCAGGCTGCCGCTCGTCGCGTTCAGGCTCTCATCGCCGATCGGAAACACGTTGATCGGCTGCTCCGCGCCCTCGGGCGCAGTCCAGAAACCCGCGTTCATAGTTCGGCACCTTGGCGGTGCTGGGGAACGATGGTTGTCATGACAACGGCACTCGTGCCGTGCGGACGGTCGACCAGCTTGGTGATGCGGTCGACATAGATCGACCAGTCCTGGATCTTCGCGATCAGCCCGAGTGTCTCGCCCTTGACGACGAAGATCAGCGTCGGCTGCACGCGCACGCCAAAACGCTGGCCGAGCTCGCTCTCGGCACCGCGGGCGATCACCACGGCACGCAAGCGACCCTTGAATGCCTCGATCAGCTCCGGCAGCACGACCGCGACGTCGATCGCCTCCGGAAAACGCGCGGGGTCTCCCGCCGACAGCAATACGGCGATGGCGTGGGCCTCGTCGGTCGTATTCAGAAAACGATTGACCGTCGTAGCATCCACCTCGGGCAAGCCACGCCGCGCCAGATCTTGCCTTCCCTGCTGTAATTTCATCAGACCTCCCCTGACTAGCTTATGATTCTGCTGGGAATAGGGATCAGCAAGGTACGTGCCAAGGACGGTTATCACCTTTCCTGATTTATCTAGTTGATTTGAATCATATGTTTCCACGACAGGAGATGCATCAATCCCAAGACGGAAAGCTAATTTCCATATCGGATGAAAATGAACTTAGCAGATAGAGATTATCTTCCAGCGAGGACACGGGCTCTCGCGGAGCGGGCTGCCGCCCTAATCAAACCGGAGATGCTCGGGCAGTTGCGGCTCGCGGTCAATGAGGTCGACGAAGAAGCGATCGCAATCCTCGCCATTGATCGCTGCGCCCAGACCGTCGATCGCGGCGCCGATCAGGCGCGCCTCGGCCTCATGCAGAAGCCGAACCGCGGTGTCGATAAAGACCAGCACCCTGGCACCGGCCGGCGGGTTCGAGAGCAGCAGCATCGAAACGCGCCGCTGCTCGCCTCGGAACTCGCACAGCGCCGATATCCCGTCAGTCTCAACGATCGTCATCGGCAAGCCGAGGCACATGGCGGATCTCCGACGGTGTAGCCGGTCAGGCCGGCCGCCCCCTCATCTCGTAATGCTGATGATCGATGTCGTTGGCGAGCAGCCGCTCCGATTCTGCCAACGGCGCGGTGCGCGGCATCACCTCGACGCCCCATTCGGCCAGGATCTCGCAACCAAGCTCGAGCGCCGGCGCGATCTGATCGCGCACCGGCTCCGTCAGCGGCCCACCCCAACCCTCGAGGTCGAGCGGCTGGCAGCCGATCAATACGAGATGTCGCGGACAACGGCCAAGCAGGTCGGCCGCGCTGATGACCTCCTGGAAGCCGGTCTGGTGCAAGCTCATCTTCTTGGCGCCGGAGAAACGCGGCACCTCGTCGTCACGAACGACCTTCAACTGCCCGGGCTCGCTCCCATAGTCAATCGCGTCGAACACGATCAAACGATCCGCATCCTCCAGGTAGTTCACGAGGTAGAGCCCCTGCGTGCCTCCATCGAGAATGGTGACGTTGTCGGGCACGGCGTAGCGGCGGTGGAATTCCTCCACCGCGCGCACGCCAAAGCCTTCGTCGGCCCACAGGATGTTGCCGATGCCGAGCACCAGGATGCTGTTTGCTTGCGAAGATGTCGGCATCGGTATCATTCCAGTTTCTCAGTCGCGGAATTGCCGCTCGCCGGAGATCATCGAGGAGATAATGCTCTGGCGCGACATGATGTCCTCACGGACAGCGGCGTAGATGTGCACCATCACGAACACGACCAGCGTCCACATGCCGAGATGATGCCAAGTGTGAACGTCCTGGCTGTTCGGCCAGATCGCGAACACCCAGCCGAACAGCTTGTGCTGCCAACTGTCGATGCCCGCACCTTCCGAATAGAGCGCAAAGCCGGTAACGATCATGAATGCCACGAACAGCGTGAAGCCCGTGAACATCGCGGTCCGCGCCAGCGGGTTGTGGCCGACATACATCTTCGGCTCGCGCTCCAGGAACGCATACCAGCGGATTTCATGCAGCACTTCTTTCCAGAAGTGCTTGCGATGCACCGGCAGATAGAAAATCTGCCGGGAATGGTGATTTCCGACGAAGGCCCACAGAATGCGGGCAAGGAAGAACACCGCCAGCACCTGCCCCGCCGCGAAATGGGCAAAGCGGATATAGCCCATTACGAAGTTCGCCGAGGCCTCGCCCTCGATCGACGGCAATGGCGTTCCGATCAGATAACCGGTCACCATCAGCACGATGGTCGAGAACGCGTTCACCCAATGGCAGATCCGCACCGGCGCTTCGTAGACGTAGACGGCGGGACGGCCGACCCCATGTTCGCCGGCCGCATCGGCCGCTATCGCGGAGAGGTCCGGCTCGGCTTCCGCCGGACGTGCAGCTACATCCATCATGGCGTTTCCCCCTGCTTCACCTGACCTTGACGCTGGCCATTTCCTGGCCGTCCGGACTCATGACATGCGTGGAGCAGGCCAGGCACGGATCGAAGGAATGGATCGTGCGCAGGATCTCCAAAGGCTGCTCGGGATTGACCATCGGAGTGTTCATCAACGAGGCCTCGAATGCACCGATGTTCCCTTGCGGATCGCGCGGTGAGCCGTTCCAGGTGGTCGGCACCACGCACTGGTAGTTGTCGATCTTGGTTTCCTTGATCTTGATCCAGTGCGCGAGCGCGCCGCGCGGCGCCTCGGTGAAGCCAAAACCCTTGGCCTCCTTCGGCCAGCTCTCCGGCTTCCACTTGTCGACGTTCGCGGTCGAGCTGTCGCCGGCCTTGATGTTGGCGACGAGCTTGTCCTGGAAGTCGCGCATTTGTCGTCCGGCCCAGACCGACTCCAGCGCGCGCGCCGCCGTGCGACCGAGCGTCGAGAATAGCGCCGACAGCGGAAGGTCCATATCCTTCAGGAACTTGTCGACAGGATCCTTGAACTCGGCCTTGTTCTGCGCATAGCCCACCACCCAACGCGCCAGCGGGCCGACCTCCATGGCGTGCCCCCGCCAGCGCGGCGCCTTGATCCATGAATATTTTCCGCCCTCATCGAGCTGCTCGATCGCGGTCTTGGTGCCTTTCGCATTAGGTCCCAGCACGTAGTTCGGCTCGGTCACGCCGTCCCAGGGATGCAGTCCCTTTGTTTCGTCGGGATATTTGTACCAGGAGTGAACCACGAACTCCTGGATCTCATCGGGGTTGGCATGATCGACGGGAAGCACCTCCGAGAGATTGCCGTTTATGATGGCGCCCCGCGGCAGCTTCAGGCTCTTGGAGGAGTAGTCGTTGGCGTGTTCCGGCACGTCGCCATAAGAGAGTACGCTCTTGCCGGAGAGACCGCCGCCGTAGAGCCAGTCCTTGTAGAACGAACCGATCGCCGCCACGTCGGCCAGGTAGACCTGCTCGTTGAACTCGATCAGGCGATCGATGATCGACGAGATCAGGTTCAGGCGCTCGATGTTGATGGCACCGACCGCGCCCGCGCCGTCGACGTTGATCGGACAGGGCACGCCGCCCACGAGCCAGTTCGGATGCGGATTCTTGCCGCCGAAGATGGTGTGGATCTTGACGATCTCCTTCTGGAAATCGAGCGCCTCCAGATAGTGCGCGACCGCCATCAGATTGGCCTCAGGTGGCAGCTTGTAGGCCTTGCTGCCCCAATAGCCGTTCTTGAAGGGCCCCAACTGCCCCGACTCGAAGAACTTCTTGAGACGGGTTTGCAGGTCCTTGAAGTAACCTGGCGACGACAGCGGCCAGCTCGAGATCGACTGCGCGAGCGTCGAGGTTGCGCGCGGGTCGGCCGAAAGCGCGGAGACCAAATCGACCCAATCCAGCGCGTGCAGGTGATAGAAGTGAACGACGTGGTCGTGCACCTGCAAGGCAAGCTGCATCAGATTGCGGATCGAATTGGCGTTCTCCGGAATGGTGATCCCGAGCGCGTTCTCGACCGCGCGCACCGACGTCAGCGCGTGCGTGCCGGTACAGACGCCGCAGATCCGTTCCGTGAACGCCCAGGCGTCGCGGGGATCGCGGTTCTTCAGGATCACCTCGATCCCGCGCCACATCGTGCCGGTGGAGACTGCGTTTCGGATGACGTTGTCGGCGTCGACATTGACCTCGACCCGCATATGACCTTCGATGCGGGTCACCGGATCGACGACGATGCGTTTGCCGGAATTGTCGAGATTGAAGCCGTTGGGAGTCTTACCCATGATTTTCTTACCCTTGGATCTCTTTGGCGCTTAGCTGGTGTGGTGCGCGTCTTCGCGCTTGCCGGCGAGCCGCCTCACCGCGGTCACCGCTGCATGCGCGGCGACTGCCGCACCGACGGCTCCGGCCGCCACCATGCCGATCTGGTCGGCGTTCTTCTCGATGCCGAACTGCTTGATGTTGGTGAGACGGTCGTAGAACGAACTCTTGTCCCAGAATCCGTCTTCCGAGCAGCCGATGCAGCCATGGCCCGACTGGATCGGGAAGGAAACGCCGCCATTCCAGCGCACGGTCGAGCAGGCGTTGTAGGTGGTCGGGCCTTTGCAGCCCATCTTGTAGAGACAATAGCCCTTGCGCGCCGCCTCGTCGTCCCACTCCTCGATGAACTGGCCGGCGTCGAAATGCGGCCGCCGATAGCACTTGTCGTGGATGCGCTGCGAGTAAAACATCTTCGGCCGGCCCTGACGGTCGAGCTCGGGCAATTTGCCGAAAGTGGTGATGAAGGTGACGACGCCGGTCATCACTTCGGCGATCGGGGGGCATCCCGGCACCTTGATGATCGGCTTGTTGGCGATGACCTTGTCGATGGGCGTCGCCTGCGTCGGATTGGGCTTGGCCGCCTGCACGCAGCCCCACGAGGCGCAAGCGCCCCAGGCGATGATCGCCATCGCATCCTCCGCCATCATCTTCAGCTTCTCGACGAACGGCTTGCCGCCGTCGATGCAGAACATGCCGCCTTCGTTCAGCGGCGGATTGCCTTCCACCGCGAGAATGTATTGCCCTTTGTGCTTGGCGCGGGTCTCTTCGAGGATCACCTCCGCCTGGTGGCCTGCGGCCGCCATGATGGTGTCGTCATAGTCGAGCGAGATCATCGAGAGCACGGCATCCTTCACCAGCGGGTGCGCGGAACGAATGAAGCTCTCGGAACAGCAGGTGCATTCGAGGCCGTGCATCCAGATCACCGGCACGCGCGGCTTGGTCTCGAGCGCGTTCGCGATGCGGCTCGCCGCCAGCGGCCCCAGGCCGAGACTCGTCGCAGTCAGACTGCAAAATTTGTGAAAGCTCCGACGCGTGATACCTTGTCGCCTGATCACGCTGTAAAACGTTTCCGTCGCCGCGCCCATGAATCCTCCCGCCTCGGGCTTTGACTTGTCTATGACGCCAAGGACAGCAAGAAGCAGGCCAAGCGCTGGGAGCGTAAGGAAAGTAGAGTGATACCAAATTGTTGCAGATTTGAATTGCTCGAATTGCGGTGCGCCCGCATGCCCCGACCGAAAAGCGGAAACAATTCGATTTCAAGCGACAACGAAGTTTCCGCCCCCGCGCGACAGACCACTCAATGCGCGGTGCACACCATCCAGGGATCGAACGAGCGCACGACGTGCTGGATGGCGACCGAGCGTGTGCCGGCGTCGCCGATATCGGTGCCGATCAGCGCCTGCTCCAGCGGGCCGCCGACATCGGCCGGCTGGAAGGCCAGACTATGCGGCCACTTCCGGCGAAGATACCCATGGGTTCGAGCCGCCGCGCCCGCGCCGGCAGGACATCGCGTGCCGCAGTGCCGCGCTTCGCTGCGAAACGGTCCCGTGTCTCCTCATGCCAGGCGTGCGCGGCACAGGCCTCGCGAGCGAAGTCAGGCGTGAAGAAGATGTAGAAGTGCGTGAGATGATCGGCGGCATTCTCCGCCGCATGCGCGAGATTGGCGGCGAGAGTCCCGTTCGGCGCGACCTCGGCCGCCATCGCATCGCGAAGAGCGGCAGCGGCGGCGACCGACTGCGAGACCGAGCAGATGCCGCAGATCCGCGGCGTCAGCGCCAGCGCCTCGAGGGGCGGACGCCCCCCTCCAGGATCCGCTCGAAGCCGCGATACAGCGGCGCCGTGACCTCCGCGCGCATGACCCGCCCACTCTCGACATTGAGGCCAACTTCGAGAGCGCCCTCGACGCGTTGAGCGGACCCGATCGTGATGCGCGTCATGGCGTGCGCTTCGCCGTCGGGCGGCCGGGCAGCACGACCACGTGGTCCGCGGTCGCATTCAGCAGCACCCGCCGCGGCGTCGCCGACTTCGACAGGGCCGCGAGCGCCACGAACCAGGTCTTGGGCATGTCGGTCGGAAGTCCGACGGAATGCCGGCAAGCTCTGCGGATGTCTCTCTCCACAGTGAAACGCGAAGCGACTTGCTCCGGCGCGATCTGCCTCGGTACATCTGGCGCGTACCGCGCGATGTTGGAAAGACAACCAGTCTTCGACTTGCTTTTGACGCGACAGATCATCTTTAAGCGGCGGCCGCCGGCGCGACTCGTTTGCGGTTCGCACGCCACGCCCGTGCTGCGGTCCGCAAGCCCTGCCCCGACGCCTCAGTGAGCGAATAGAGCGCGGCGGCTATACTCTACACACGAAAGGCGGCGAGCCGCTTTTCGAGCGGCGCTAAGGAATAAACAGGCAAAAGGGGCGGCACCTTAGGCTCAAGAGAACATTGGAACGCGGCCCCTAGATCTTGTGATCTGCGGCAGCCGCTTCATCGGCGAGGTCCCCGCGAACCGACGCATCTATGTCGCCACCGGGCATATCTACCGTACCCTCAATGCGCCTCTGGCCGGCACATACGCCGCGGCTTAGCCCAGAGTATACTATGCAGAGACGTGGCTTGCCCCATCAATGCTTGCCTGTAGAGACCGTTCGGGCCTCGGCTGTTCCGAACTCCTCTTCAATCGCGGGACACACCAACTGCACGTTCGGCCAGGCGTCACTTCGGCTTGATCTGGACGTCACCACGGCAGAATGCCTTCGGCAATGCCTAAGCCGCACGACTTTCCGGTCGCGTTCCTGTCGAGATCGCCCAGCAATGACCACAACAAAAATTTAGCTGTCTGTGAAGCTCCACTGTCACATTGAACGGGTCCTAGTCATTGTATTCGTTTTCGGCACAGCTGAGCCACTGACTGCGACCTTAAAACGAAACATCGTTATCAAACGTCTTGATGGACCATCAGGAGGCTGGGACATGCTGGGCTCTCATCGTTAGATTCTAAGTTTTCAGGATTTTGCGCCATGTCATATCCACTCCCTCAAACCAAGCTGCATGCTGTGCTGAAAGGTGCTCTGGAGGATGCTGTCCGGATGGTGCCTGAAGCAAGGCGGACGTCTTCATTGAAGGCTTGCCTCGCCGAGAAGATTCTAACTTTGGCCGCGCGGGGTGAGAGCAACCCAACGATCCTAACTCGTCTCGCCGTGCTGACGGTGCAGAAATCCTGTCATGGCTGTTACGGATGTGAAAGGTGGTAGTCGCACGGGGGTGCCCGCGAAGCGCGAATTGATTAATTTGAACTGGAAGGTCGGGCTTTCTGGCGTCACAGTAGCACGGTTGGCGATACGCTTTTCGCTGACATGATGGAGATTCGTTCGCTATGTCATGGCGTCCGCGTGACCCAATAGCGGCCACCCACGCCGAGGCCAAACTTATCGCATATAAAATAAGACAGAACTTCCTTCGATTTGTAAACCGCCACTGCCTCGCTTCGGGAATGTCGTTTTCGCGACACACGAGCGTGCATTGAAACACGACCCCGTCCGGAATCGAGCACAACACACATTTGCCGAATACCGGAGTGCACATGCAGGGAGGACCAGACTTTGATGACGGAAACGATCGCCTTGATCACGCAGGCGAAGACTATCCAAGAGCCTAAGTACTGTTCGCTCGAAACGTCGGCTGGTTCTGCGACGTGCTATCCGCGAAGATCCGCAGCATCCCGCACAATCGCGCTCGCGTCGATGTAAACGGGCTGCGTCGCAGAGATGGACCCGCGAGGGCCATCGCCGCAATCCTTCAGTCGAGTTCGCTGGGATCGGTCCAACCGCAATTAAACTTGCGTAGGCGGACGCGAGCGCGAAAAAGGCCGCCGCGAAAAGCGCGCGATCGAAGTCGTCGAGGGTGGTGCTCGCAGGTACAGCTGGTTATGATCGGCGGAAACAGTTGCGGTGCAACCCTCCGGCAGCAGCCGTCACCTGTAGCGGACAAGATCAACGCATGAACAGCACCTCTTCTTCACCAGTCAATGCGATCTTCTTCACCAGTCAATGCGATCGCAGCCGAGCTTGGCGGCCTCGATCCCGCATACGCGCCGACGCCACTCCTGAACCTTCCGGCGCTTGCGGAGCGGCTCGGAGTGACGCAGGTGCTAGCGAAAGACGAGGGCCGCCGCATGCTCGGCAGCTTCAAGTCGCTTGGTGGCACCTATGCCGGGTTACGCGCGCTCGCCCGGGCCTCGCGCATGCAGTTGGCCGACCTTCTCGCGGCCCGACCTAAGGGGCAGCCGACCCTGGTCTGCGCCAGTGACGGCAATCACGGGCTCGCGGTAGCTGCCGCCGCGCGCTTTGCCGGGGCGCCCGCCCGCGTGTTCCTGCACGAGGGCGTGCCGAACGCGCGCGCGCGCCGCATCGAGAATCAGGGTGCCGAGATCGTGTGGGTGCCGGGCACCTACGACAATGCAGTTGATGCGGCCGCAGCCGCGGCCTGCCAAGGCGCCGGCATTCTTGTCGCCGACACGACCGACGATCCGAACGACCCCATCGTTTGCGACGTCATGGCGGGATACGGCGTCACGGCGGCGGAAATCCGCGATCAGGTGGATTTCGCCGGCCATGGGCGTCCGACACACGTCTTTATACAAGCTGGTGTCGGCGGACTCGCCGGTGCCATCGCCGAGGGCCTCTCGGGCTGGCTGGCACCTCCGGGATGCATCGTGACGGTCGAGCCGGAAACCGCCGCGTGTCTTGCGCCCGCGCTCGCGGCCGGTCGCCCGATTCGGTTGATGGGCGATCTCCGAACATCCGCGGAGATGCTCTCCTGCGGCCAGGCGAGTGCGCCCGCCGTTGCGGTGCTCAGGCGTCACGGCGCTCGGGCCATCACCGTGCCCGAGGCGGAATTGGTGGATGCTGTCCGCGTACTCTCCGCCCATGATGGCCTCGCCACCACGCCGTCTGGTGCAGCGGGCCTCGCGGGTGCCATGGCTGCCCTCGCAGACCCGAGCCATACAAGCGATCTCGGACTCGACCGGTCGAGCCGCATTCTCGTCCTCCTCACCGAACGCGCCTGGGAGGACGGAACGTGAGCACCGCGATCTTCGCTCCTAGTTCGACTTGCATCCTCTCAGTGACGCCATGTCTGGCAGGCTCGACGCTTCATGATTGGATCATCGGCGGTCCGTCTCCGGCTCGGGAACCAAGGGCGCGCCCCCGACGGAAACCGGCCCTTCTGCTTTAGGCGAGCGAGTGGCTCTTGTAGTCGGCTTTGAAGCGGCCTGGGCTGCTGGCGGACGAATATCTGCAGCAAGAGGCGCAGCAATGTTCTGCAGAGACTCAATTCTTGAGGTCAGGGCTGCGATTTAATCTAACATCCGTTTCAAATCGGCTTGCTGCGCATCGATGTTGCGGTTGAGCGCTGAAATCTCCTCGCTCACCTCCTGTTGCCCCGACCGAATCTCCGAAAGGGCCGCCTTGTCTTCAGGTGACAACGCCGGCATTGGTACGGCTTCACGTGCCGCTGACGCCTCGATCATTCGGTCGATATGGGGCCAGTAAAATGCACCCCCAACGCATAGCCCGATGAAGATGGCGACAAATCCAAAAACCCACGGAAGGCGTCTTGATGACTTCTGCAAGACGGGCGGCAACTCCGAACCGTTCGCTTGATCAATCACATCCATCATTCTTTCTCTCGATCTATAATGGCTCTCGTTGCCGCGATAGTAGATGACGGTCAAGAGCGTCCATGCGAACACTAATTGGTCATGCGCACAAAGATATCGGGAAAGATCATGCCGCTTCAGCATCCAACACGACTCTACTCGTGCCACGAATCGATGTTTTCCAGCGCCAACAGGCACTCGGCGCATTAATGCTGCACAGGCAATAAAAAACGCACGATACGATCGTAAGTACACTCGCGATGGCGCGGGCTCCTCCACACTGGCGGCAATCTGCGGGGCGGGCTGTCGAAAGATAAACAAGCACGCTCGCAGAAGGCGGGCTCAGCTAGCTTCTCAGATCAACTCTGCGCCCGAATGGATGGCTTTACGCAAAGTTAAGCTAGCCGATTGAGAGATGACGAGTCGCGATCTATAAGAACGGGCGTTATCTGCGCGAGTCTAACAGCGAGCCATTTGACCAGGATCATGAGCCAGGAGCCACGGCTCCCTATGCCGGAATTTACCGGTGCATGAGCTGACATCGCGAGATCGGCATCGTAGCGGACCACGTCTTACCGCCACAAGGACATCATACGCACGCGGTGCATTTTTCAAGCGTGACCACCCGGTTCGCAGACTTACTCGGAAATACAAGGAATATTGATTTGGGCGACTGAGTGGGCCTATCTTTTCGACTTTGCAAGCC
This sequence comes from Bradyrhizobium sp. LM2.9, assembly GCF_054056555.1. Lineage (NCBI taxonomy): Bacteria > Pseudomonadati > Pseudomonadota > Alphaproteobacteria > Hyphomicrobiales > Nitrobacteraceae > Bradyrhizobium > Bradyrhizobium sp. LM2.9. The sequence goes on along the minus strand of NZ_JBSRYJ010000002.1, from coordinate 7,244,015 downwards.
TAACAACCTGCATTGAACGCGGCGGCATTTTCGCGGCGAGCTTAGAGTGACCTGCCCTGCCGATTTCCTCCGGTTGAAGTTAGAGTCCGGCCTTCTGAAGGACGGACAGATGAAGCGAGCCAGGTTTACGGAAGAACAGATTATCGGTGTGCTGCGCGAACATGAGGCCGGTGCAAAGGCGGCCGATTTGGCGCGTAAGCACGGCATCTCGGAAGGGACGCTGTACAATTGGAAGGCCAAATTCGGCGGGATGGACGTTTCGGAGGCCAAGCGGCTGCGGCAGCTTGAGGACGAGAACGCCAAGCTGAAGAAGCTACTGGCCGAGCAGATGTTGGATGCCGCCGCGTTGCGCGAGCTTCTGTCAAAAAAATGGTAGGGCCCGTCGCCAAGCGCGAGGCTGTCGCGCATCTGCAGGCCGAACTGGGCCTGTCAGAGCGGCGGGCCTGCTCAATCGTTAGCGCCGACCGCAAGATGATCCGCTATCGGTCGTGCCGGCCGCCGGATACCGAACTGCGCGTCCAATTGCGCGAGCTTGCCAATGCTCGCAGGCGCTTCGGCTATCGCCGGCTGTTCGTCCTGCTGCGCCAACATGGCGAGCCGTCCGGGCTAAACCGAATCTACCGTCTCTATCGGGAGGAAGGCCTCAGCGTCCGCAAGCGCCGGACCCGCCGCCGCGCGGTGGGTGTTCGGGCGCCAATCCTGGTCGAGGCTCGGCCGAATGCCCGTTGGTCGCTGGATTTTGTCCATGACCAGTTCGCCAGTGGTCGCCGCTTCCGGATCCTGAACATCGTCGATGACGTGACCCGGGAATGCCTGGCGGCAATCCCCGACACCTCGCTCCCGGGACGGCGGGTGGCGCGCGAACTGACGGCGCTGATCGCCCGTCGCGGCAAGCCTGGCATGATCGTCTCGGACAACGGCACCGAGTTCACCCTGCAACGCCATGCTGACCTGGTCGGAAGACCACCAGATCGCCTGGCACTTCATCGCACCGGGAAAGCCGATGCAGAACGGCTTCTGTGAAAGCTTCAACGGCCGGATGCGCGACGAGCTTCTCAACGAAACTCTGTTCTTAGGCCTCGATCACGCCCGGGCCAGAATTGCCGCTTGGGCCGCCGACTACAACAGCCAACGCCCGCATTCTTCGCTGGGCTACCTGACGCCTGCGGCCTATGCCGCCAACCTCACCGCAACGTGCGACCGGCTGCGCAACCCCGACCAGCTCCGCCGATCGCACGTTGCTCACCCCGTACGCATCCGACGGGGGCCGTCTTGCGTGACGGATGGTAATTCGCGAAGCGTGTGACCTTAAGTCGAGCTTTAAGGTCATCAGGCGATGCGGGTCGAGGTTTTGGGCGGGCTGGAGCGGCGGCGGCGCTGGTCGCAGGACGACAAGGCACGGATTGTCGAGGAGACGTTGGCGCCGGGCGCGAAGGTGACTGAGGTTGCGCGTCGCAACGGAGTAGCGGCCAGCCTGGTGTTTACCTGGCGTCGACAAGCACGAACATCGGAACAAGTTATACCATCTTTTACGCCGGTGCAGATCGCCGCCGTAGCGGCCTCGGCTGAGGAAGCTCCGAAGCTTTTGCCTACGGTTGATGGCCGAGTTCGCTCCGCGGCAGCCGCGCGTACTGGATTGATAGAGATCGATCTTGGCAACCGACGGTGCATCCGGGTGGATGCGCACGTCGATCCGGACGCGCTGGCGCGGGTCCTCGATGTGCTTGGACGCCGATGATTGCTATACCGGGGAATGTGCGAGTGTGGCTCGCGACAGGCTACACGGATATGCGCAGAGGCTTTCCGTCGCTGGCGCTCCAAGTGCAGGAGGTGCTGCACAAAGACCCGCTCAGCGGTCATCTGTTCGTCTTCCGCGGTCGCCGCAGCGATCTTGTGAAGGCGATCTGGCACGATGGCCAGGGAGCCTGCTTGTTCACAAAAAGACTCGAGAGAGGAAAGTTCATCTGGCCATCGGTTGCCGGTGAATCGGTAACGATCTCGCCGGCGCAGTTGAGCTATCTGCTGTCCGGGATCGATTGGCGCAACCCTCAAGAAACCCATCGGCCGACGCGGGTCGGATAGCCGCTTTTACGGTTTGAATCTGCTGCTTGATCTGATTCAATGGCTTCATGATACCGAAGCCGGACGATCTTCCATCGGACCTTGCGAGTGCCCTGGCGGCGCTGCAGGGCGAGCGTGAGGCGCGGCTGCGAGCCGAGGCGGTGGCTGCCAGTGCGCAGGCGGAGCTGTCGGACAACGAGGCACTGATCGCGCATCTCGAGCTGCGGATCGAGAAGCTCAAACGCGAACTGTACGGGCAGCGCTCCGAGCGCTCGGCACGGCTGCTCGAACAGCTGGAGTTGGAGCTCGAAGAACTCGTCACCACAGCGAGCGAGGATGAGCTTGCCGCGCAGGCCACAGCGGCGAAGACGCAGAACGTCCGCCCCTTCATGCGCAAGAGACCGATGCGCAAGCCATGGCCGGATGACATCGAACGCGAGCGCGTCGTCATTGAGGCTCCAACGACCTGTGCCTGCTGCGGTGGATCGCGGCTGGCGAAGATCGGTGAGGATGTGACCAAGACGCTGGAGGAGATCCCGCGCCGCTTCAAGCTGATCGAGACGGTACGCGAGAAGTTCACCTGCCGCGATTGCGAGAAGATCAGCCAGCCGCCCGCGCCGTTCCATGCCACACCGCGCGGGTTCATCGGCCCACAATTGCTGGCGACGATCCTGTTCGACAAGTTCGGCATGCATATCCCGCTCAACCGCCAGAGTGCGCGCTTCAAGGCCGAGGGGATCGACCTGCCGTTGTCGACGCTGGCCGACCAGGTCGGGCACGGGACCTTCGCCGTCATGCCCCTCTTCCACTTGATCGAACGCCATGTGCTCGCGGCCGAGCGCCTTCATGGCGATGACACCACCATCCGCATCCTGGCGAAGGGCAAGTGCACGACTGGGCGGATCTGGACTTATGTGCGGGATGACCAGCCGTTCGCCGGGCCTGCGCCGCCGGCGGCGGTTTACTACGCTTCGGGCGACCGTCGCGGCGCGCATCCACAGAAGCATCTGGCCACCTTCACCGGTATCCTGCAGGCGGACTGCTACAGCGGCTTCGAACCCCTGTTCGACCCGAAGAGGAAGGTGCTACCGATCACGCCGGCATTCTGCTTCGCCCATGCGCGGCGGGGCTTCTTCGAGTTGGCTGACATCGAGAAAACCGCCCGGGAAGGCCGCAAGGGCAAACCAGTCTCTCCGATCGCGCTGGAGGCGGTCAGACACCTTGACGCGTTGTTCGAGATCGAACGCGCCATCAACGGCCGCAGCACCGACGAGCGGCGAGCCGTGCGCCAGGAGAAAAGCAAGCCGCTGCTCGACGACATGCACGCCTGGCTGCTCCGAGAGCGAGAAACCCTCTCGCGCTCCTCCGAGGTCCTGAAGCCCATGAACTACATGCTCAGGCGCTGGGACGACTTCGGCCGCTTCCTCGACGATGGCAGGATCTGCCTGACCAACAATTGTGCTGAGCGCGCATTGAGAGGCATCGCCTTGGGAAGGCGCAACTGGACCTTCGCCGGCAGCCAGCATGGTGCCGACCGTGCCGCCATCATGCTGACAATGATCACGACCTGTCGTCTCAACGACGTCGATCCCAAGGCCTGGCTCGCCGACATCCTCGCCCGTATCGCCGATCTTCGCGCGTCGCGCCTGCACGAACTGCTGCCCTGGGAATGGAAGCTCCTGGGCCAAACCGACAAGTCCGCCGGTCAGCAGGCCGCCTGACCTTCACCTAACCGATCATAGAGCTCGCTGTGCCCGCGCGCATGCGTCAATCAGGCGGCCTTCGTCGTATGCGTACCTCACCCCGCGCCAAACGGCGTAACATCCGCTGAGGCTCTAATCGCCACTGGATGAAACTTCGGAGGCAGGTCAGGCAGGCAATACCGCGCTCGGCCAAATCGGTTCTGTTTTGTGACAACAGTCGCTTTTTCACCGTTGTGGATCCCTCGCGCGACGCGTGCCTCTTTCAAAACACTCGACCCGGGCATCCGGCCAAAGTGGGTCATGCGCCGTCATAGTGATGGCGACGTTCGAACGCTACGAAACCTCGCTAGCCGGCGATAGTATTCAACCAAATGCCAGCCTCACTCGCGTCTCACATGATAGCCCCAACATGAACCGCGGTTCGGACGGACGACCGGCATACCTGCTAAATAGCTTCGAAGTACCGCTGGCGTTCACAGTCGGAGACTCGATGTTGAACGGCTTCCCACTCCCATCGCCGGGAACGGGAGAACGCTTCAACAAACCTTTCGCCAAAAACGTCCATCGCCTTTGGAGATTGTTCAAACCGGGATGTGGCCTCAGATAAGTTTTGGGGAAGCCGTTCGAACGGAGGGTGTTTTTCCTCGCTTGCATCACCAACAATTGGAGCTGCCAACACAACATTCTCTTCAATCCCCAGAATACCGGAGCCGATAGCACATGCGAGAGCGAGATAGGGGTTCACATCTGCGCCACTCAATCTGTACTCGAGGCGGTGTGCAGACTTGTCTCCCGGAATGACCCGCACCGCACACGAACGATTGTCAACTCCCCAGCTAGGACAGGTTGGAGCCCAGTAGCCTGGCCGCAGCCTCTTATAGCTGTTCACGTTGGGCGCAGCGAGTACACAAAAGTTGTTCATATATTTCAGCTGTCCGCCGAGGAATTGGCTCATAGTTCTTGAGATGTTGCGGCTTGCCTCGCCTTCGTAAAATGCATTTTGACCATTTGACGACATTGAAATGTGAATATGTCCCGACTGTCCCGGCCAATTCTCCGAAACCTTTGCCATAAACGTTGCCATCATACCCCGCTTCTGAGCCCAGGATTTCAACATCGACTTGAATACGACTGCTCGATCCGAAGCCTCCAGGGCATCACAATGCCGAAGCGATGCCTCAATCGCCCCAGGCCCGGTTTCAAAGTGGAGCCCGCTGAGCGGCAATCTAGCATTCTCACAAAGCGCCAGAATCTCTTCGAATAGCTCATTACTGCCAAGGGTGCGCGCCACTGAATAGCCAAAAGGGCCTCTCGTCAGGGGGACCCATTGATCATAAGGCTTTTTCTCAATTGTCTCGACGCTCTCATTAAACAGCATAAACTCGAACTCAAATCCAACAGCGCAACTGTATCCGTGGTCAGCAGCTCTTCGTAAGACCTTCCGCAAAACACCACGCGGGCAGATGCTCTCATGGCCACCCGCAAACTCTGCGAGATAAAGATACCGATCATGACGGTTAGACACCGGACGCGCTGTGCCTGACAAAACACGCAGGTTGGCGTCTCCGAATATCGATGGCGGCTCTTGCCCGAAATTGGCAGGTATCACTCGGTCCGAACAATCCCAGCCGAGCACGGCTTCGGAGAACTTGATTGTCCAGCCTTCGTCCGAGACATCGTCAGCAAATACGTGCTTGCCGCGAAGAATGCCGTCAAAGTCGCATACTCCAATCAATGCCTTACGCGCCTCGTCCGCGCCAGCCACCTGTATTTCGCTTGCCATCACTTCTGACCCTGCGCCGTCAATCCGAATACCTCGTCCATACGCATTGCTCGCAGCTTGCGATAATCCTCATCAAGCTCAGTCAAGTTGTTGCTCACGAGATACACAATACCCGGCGTCGAAGCTAAGTCGGTCGTCGGGACCAGGTTTTGACCTATCGGAACAAACGCTATCGAATCTGCGAAGCTGGGCAGCTTGCGGATTGCGTCCAGTCCGGGATAACCGCCAACAACACCGTCCATATTGGAGATGAGTGAGACGCACAATGCGCGCGCCAGCCGCGTGTAAGGCCCGCGTCGTCTCATATGATCAGTAAAACCGATGGGATCTGCGTAGCGCCACGCCGTCAGTGTTATATGATTGTGACCCAAAGCCATGGTCCGGGCTTTTGCCGACATTGTCCCCTGAAGCCTCGCTCCAAGATCCACCAGAACCGGCCCCTTATGATCGATGATAATTTCGGCATGAGCAGGTCCGTTGACGATCTCAAGCGCCCTTAGCGCCGGCACCAAGTAATCGGACAGCTCTTGAACAACTGGTTCCTCACCTCCCAGCAACTGCTCGAGCGCGCAGACCGATGCCGCGCCCTTGATGGCAACGGTGTCATAAGTCCACACCTCCGTGACGAAGGTTTCTCCGTCGATCGAGACAGCGTTTACGGTGTATTGTTTGCCGCTCATCTTCTCCTGGCCAAGAACAAAACGATTCATCGCTCCGAGGCAATTCGCCTTGCCGACAATAACATGCACAGCTCTGCGAACATCAGCCTCGGTCGTGCAAAAGAACACGTCCTCCGTACCTGCGCTGTTCAAGGGCTTGATCACGATTTCGTCGTAGCGCTGTTGACGCATCCAACTTATGACGTCCTCCGCATCGTCGAATACAACTTGTCTGATCGATCGCACTCCTGCAGAGCTCAAAGCGTCAGCCAAGCGCGATTTGTCACGTCTTGCAGCGGACAACGCGGTTCCATTTGAAGGTAGTCCGAGCCGCTCGGACAAGGAATCGGCCAGTTCAACTCCTGACTCACAACCCGCTATGATGAATTCCAACTCCCTACCTCGGAGAGCCTCCAAATGAAATTCAACGATCTCCTCCTTAGCCATGCGCTCGTCCGGCCGAATGATTTCATCATAGATGCCGACGTTAAAGTGCGATTGGAAGATTGGTGGGATTCGTGCATTCGACATCGCATGCACGGTCCTAATTCCGTAGCGTTTGAACTCTTCCGGCAGGTATCGGCCTGTCGAGTATGCGTCGACAATTACACAATTCCGTTCCTTCATGCCGATCTCCGATACTGCAAGTAGACGTTAGCGACGGCGACAGCCGTAATGAGAACGTTTCCAACAAACGTATATAAAGAAGGCACGATACGAGAATCGAAATACTGGAAAAGAAACGTAACGACAGGTGCCGTGGACAAAACCATGTTTGCCGTAAATGGCTCTACGCGGCGAATGCCCTCCTGCACAAGGAGCAAGGGAACAATGATCGTCGAGAGTGCAATCATTATGATCGCAAGCCAATGCTGTGAGATCTCTCGTAAGATGGAGGAAGGATCGCTCAGTGCTAGCAGCAAGAGGATTGCTCCATAGAAGCGATGGGCCAGCACTTGTCGACCAGATAATCCATGGTCGAACAGCAGTTTCACAAGGATATTGGTCAGCGAAAGCGACAGCCCAGCTGCGATTGCCAGGAAGATACCAAAGGACGAGCGAGATCCCCATTCGATCCCAGCGTTGCCGCTTGCCGCGATCCAGACCATGTAAACACCAACAGCCGCAATCAGAACGCTCGCGGCGACATCTGACTTCGGAGGACGCCCCTGTCTCCTGATCAATGCGTTCAACCATGCTGTCGCTGTAGGTCCCAATGCGACCATGAACGTGACGACGATAGCTGGCTCGGCGTACTTCAGCCCGATAAACAAACCGACCCAGCTTATCGCAGTAACGCAATTGAGCGACACAAAAGCTAGAATCGACGACTTCGTGACCTTCGCTCCAATGCCTTCGCGGCGAGCCACAATGTTGAACGTGATACTTACGATACCAAAGGAGAACAGCAGAGTGACCCACACGTTCGCTTGCTGAAAATATGACGCCGCAAAGACTTCACCTGCCGCGCTAACGACAACGTAGAGGGCAATAAGGAGCACTCCTGCGGCGAATTGTCTGCTCGGCCTGTCGAGAGGCTCTCCTTCTTTCAATCCCAAAGGGCGGCATTTCGATCGAAACTTCATGCTACGCCCCTATCACTTCTTAGGCGATACGTGACACACGCCTCTCCAAATGCATTGAAAAGCTGCTTGCTCAGAGGATCAGTTTCGACGTGCCATTCGGGGTGCCACTGCACGCCGATCTGCAGCGTCGGCGCGCCTATTACAGAAGCCGCTTCGATCAGACCGTCGGACGCCCAGGCTTCCGGTTTCAGCGCAGCCGCAAGCCGTTCTATGCCTTGATTGTGCAAGGAGTTAACGTGCGCCTCGATCGCGCCCGCGATCGGAACGAGAACGCCGTCAGGACATAATTTCACGCTGTGCGCTATATCGTACTGGCGATCCCTCGGCAGTCCGGCCTTCTCAGCGTGCATCTGTCCGCTTTCCAGCCTCCATTCGGACAACGACGGGTGAAGCGTGCCGCCAAAATAGACGTTAAGCTCCTGAAGCCCACGGCAGATGCCGAGTATCGGCATCCCAAGGGCAACCGCCTTCTCGATGGCGCCCGCGGACAGCCTGTCACGAGGGCGATCCCTCACGCCAGCTTGAACGTCCGCCTGGCCTGTCAGTTTCAGTCTGCGCCAAGCGGACCAACTGAAGATGGTAGGATCGATATTCGATTCATCGCCTGTCAAAATCAGACCGTCGAGCCTGCCCATGATCGACAGATCACTGTCGCCTTTCGCATCGTCAGCATCGATCGTTGGCAATATCACGCAAGCCACGCCCGCATAGCGAACGAGGGCTTGAACATATTTGCGCCGCAACCAGTCACGGTGCACGCCATCGGCCAAAAGGCGGTTTGAGGTCACGCCCACCACGGCTCGGACCGACTCTGTTCGCCGCGATATCAAGCCAACTGCTCCTTCGCCTCGGGACTGGCCAGAGACTGCTCATACAAGCATCGATTTCGCTCCTTCAACTGGGCAATTACGCTGGGTTGACCTTGAGGGCCCTTGACGAAGAGCCCTCCCCAGGTTGCGGCAACACTTGCGTAATGAGGATCCTGCATTCAAATTTTCTGAGCTTTGCGCAAGAGCCAGAAAGGAATGCCGGGCGACAGATGGTGCTCAAGGTGGTATTCATCCAGATTCTGACCGACAATGGCTCGCTCGATAAAATTCCCCTTTCTATTCCGGGTCAGGTAGACGTTCGTTGTCTCGGTCTCGCACATAGGTGAGTGCTCGGCGAGCTCGATAAACCAGCCGAGAGCTTGAAACGTGGTGAGATAGGGCACGATCCAAAACAGGACGAGGACGTGGAGCAGTCCAAGAAGGTATGACCCACCGAATATGAGCGTCCAAAAGAGATAAAAGCCATACTTGTCGATGAGGATTCCCGACCGGCTCTGGTCCTCGGCATCTGTGATCGAAAACCGATTAGTCCAAAGGTACTTCAGATACGCGACTGTCGCGCCACCCAGTATCGGCTTCCAGATGATGTTGAAGGCGTACTGCTTAGGAGGCACAACTTCGTAAACGCCGCTGGCCAAGAAGAACTTCAAGTCGGGATCCTTCTCCGGATCGCCGAGATTCGGGTGATGCAGGTAGACGTGTGAAATCCGGTATGCCCAGTGGCGCTGGAACAAAGGATAGGACGCGAACAAATGCCCAGGGTATAATTCCAGGTCGTGTTGCTCGCGAGGGTGCGGTGAGCCGCATCGTGAGCGATTGTCGTCAATCCACGCTGGTAGGCGCCAATCAACAGAACTGCGAGGGGATATAACCACCATGACACATGAACCGTCGCCAGCACGCAAGCTGCGATCACAGCGTAGTCTTTCGCGATGTAAGCAGCTCCCGTCACGTTGTCAGGCCTCAGCGGCGGAGAGCTGCTGGTTGATCTCGCGGCCAAATTGAACCGCCTCAAAACGTGACGACCTCAATTTCCAAGCATCTGCCTGTTTCATGAGAACCCTTTTCATAATCGGTTGTCAGATTGCGGAAAGCGCTTTTTCCAAGTCCTTGATGATGTCGCTAACATCTTCGATGCCGACGCAAAGCCGGATGGAGCCACCAAATATGCCGGCCGCTTCGCGCTTTTCCCGTGGGACGGTGGTGTGGGTCGTAGAGACAGGATGGGTTACCAGCGTGCGGGCGTCCCCCACATTCGACACGTGATACATCAGCTCGACGTTCTGGATGAACTTGCGGCCGGCTTGCTCGTTCTCCACCTCAAACATGATCATCGCCCCGTGCCCATACCCGGTATTAAGTGTCTGATCGATGATTTCTCGGTCAGCTCCCTCAAAAAGGCTCGGGTAGAAGACACGGCACACTTTCGGATGTTCCTTCAGAACGTTGGCTACAATCCTGGCATTTTCGCAGTGCTGCTTCATGCGAAGAGGTAGCGTTTCAAGTCCCTGAATGAGTTGAAAGCTCGCAAAAGGGGCGATGGCCGCGCCAGTATCGCGCAACCAAGTCATACGCGCCTTGAGACGAAATTCGCTCTTTCCGAGGTCGTCGAGCTCCGCCAACGCTTTGCGCCAGATGATCCCGCCGTGCGCATCGTCCGGACTATTGAACAGAGGGAAGCGAGATCTTCCCCGGTAGTCGAACCCACAGTTGTCGACGATCAGTCCGCCGAGCGTCGTCCCATGACCGCAAATGTATTTCGTGGCAGAGTACGTCGTAATCGCGGCGCCGAGAGCTGACGGCTGGCAAACCAGCGGGGTTGTCGTATTGTCTACAACCAAGGGGACGCCGTGCCTTCTGCCGATCTCCGCCAGCTGCTGGACGGGAAGCGGAATCAGACAGGGATTGGAGATGATCTCCCCGAACAGACATATCGTGCGATCATCAATGGCGCGTTCGAACGTCTCGGGGTTTCGAGGGTCTGCCGTCCTTACGTTGATACCAAGACGTTTCAACGTGTTGTGGAGAAGATTCCAGGTATTGCCGTATAGATACGGAGAAGCGACGACGTTATCGCCCACCTCACCGCTTGATAAGTTTACGATCGCAAGAAACGTCGCCGCTTGACCTGATGCAACGGCCAGCGAGTCGCTTCCCATGTCGACGGCAGCGTACCTTTTTTCCAGCGCCCGGGTCGTCGGATTGATGATCCGAGTGTACGTGAAACCATCAGCCTTCACGTTATAGACGTCAGCAATATGGCTCAAATTACCGTCGAGCTCATAGGCCGTATTCTGATAGATCGGCACTGCCACAGCTTTTGTCACCGGATCACGACGGTATCCTGCGTGCAGAACAGCAGTTTCGATCGAATATGAATGCCGTGCGATGCTCACCATTGGGCGCGATATCTCTGTAGGGCTCTCGCGTGTTTCCTGGGCTGACACTCGTCCCACGGGCAGAGTCTCACCGGAGCGGAAGTATGTGCGAAAGGCACAGCCCAACTGCTCAATCCAATTGGATTGAATCTCGCCAATACAGCCGATCCGAAAACTGCGCGTAGGAAGATGCAGTTTAGAGTAGATGTAGAGGTTATGGGCTGCCAGGTGCCGATATAGGCAGTCAAACGCTACCTGGTCGGAGATGCCAGCTGGCGCGGTGAACGCCACGCAAACCGGCGACTGGAGGTTCGCTGGAAGCAGTGGGGACGCCACTCCTTCCAGCTCTGTTATGACGCTGCCTCTTATCTTCTCATACCTACGGCGCCTGGCATCTATGCCTTCGATGCTCAGGACCTCCAATGCCATTGTGACTGCCTGAACGATATGCGTTGGTGGGGTCGATCGCCATTCACCAGTGCGCTCAAGCGAGCGTCATTGATCTCTCACGTCGAGCACAAACGATCTTGGCTCTTCAACTGCATTCTCAAGAAGCTCACGAGAGGCAATAACGAAAGCCAGCCCTGGCGGACCTTCGACGCACTTGTTGCTCGACGTAACCAAGACGTCTGGCCCGCCTCGGCCTAGGTCGATGTCGACGCTGCCGAAAGAACTCATTGCGTCGACGATAGTCTTTACACCACGCTGCCTTGCTCCTTCTATGATCGGTTCGAGCGGATTCACAATCCCGGTCGTAGTCTCGCAGTGGACCAAGCATACGTGCGTGATACCTGAATCTCGGTTCAAACGCGCGATGACTTCCTCAGGGTCCAACGGTTCGGTGGCTCGCTTGATAAGAGTCACCGCTTGGACGCCCCACAGCCGCAGAATTTTGAGAATGCGCTCGCCATAGATGCCGTTTATGCAAACAAGCGGCCGGTCGGTTTGGGTGACAAATGAAGAGAGAGCAGCTTCCATTCCAAAGGAGCCGCCACCCTGGATAGGAACGACCGAATAGCCTTTCGCGTTGCCCGACACATTGAGCATCAGCCGCCTCATGCGAGCGGTCACTTCCTTGAACTCGCAATCGCGCGATGCGAGGTCGAGCTGCATCTGGGCCTTCACTGCCGACGATAACGACATTGGCCCAGGCGTCAGCAAAGCACGTTGTCTTGTCACACCACCCCCGTTTAGTTGTCTCGTCACACGATCTCCTTATGTAGTGCCCATCGCAGTTCGGCAGAGTCACACGATGTTCTTCGCGTGACGACGATCGAAACCCGAGTGAACGAGACCCTGATCCTAGTCGCAGATTAAGAACGATCTGCGTAAAGCCCGCAGATCTCCCGGTACCGCACCACGTTGCCGTTCGCACTTGCCGCGAAGCATCAGCTTCCTTCTGGCATTGAGATGCAGGTTTGAGGGCCACCATCTCGCGTCGCTCACAGGCACGTCAGCCACTACTTGCGTGTGAGCGGCGTCTTACGATCCGACGGTGAGCCAAGCGCATCCGTCGGACGCGCGTTGCTATGACTCAGACACAGGAAGCTTCACGACAGTCGTTGATGATCGGGCTCGCCTTGCGTGAGCCCAGGATTTGGGACATTCGCACTCTATGTTACTCGTTGGGACGGCTTCGGGTGCCGAAGTCTGTCGCCCCTATTTCGACACGTTGCATCTTGACGTAAGGTGCGATTCAAGCCCCTCAGATAGCTTATCGTGTGAAACTTTTCAGATAATGCGGCTGTGTCGCATGTAATCCGAGGCGCCACAGTATGTGCACGATGTCAAAGATGAGTCCCATCAAGCTCCAAAGCTAAAAACGCGCTCGAAGCAGTCCGGCCGCCTTGCGATAAAGCCTGCTGTCCGGGTCACTGGTACTCGCATGGGTGTCGTTCCTGCGTTTCTGGCCACGGAAGTTGGCGCCGTCATCATCGTCGCCGCTGCCGTCCTTGGGGCGAAAACTCTTCTGCGAAGCCCAGGCTTCGATCAGCGTTCCGTCCACCGAAAAATGCTCGTCCGACAATAGCGGCTTGACCTGAGAATGGTTCAGAAGCCTGGTCATGAACTTCGTGAACAGATCGCCGTTCTGCAGCCGCTCCCGGTCCTTGGTAAAGGTGGTCGGGTCCCAGACCGGATCGTCCGGCGACAGTCCCACGAACCAGCGATACAAAAGATTGTAGTCCAGCTGCTCCATCAGCTGGCGTTCCGAGCGGAGCCGTAGAACACCTGCAGCAGCAAGGCGCTCAGCAATTGCTCCGGAGGGATCGAAGGACGTCCCTCGCTGGCGTATAGCTTTCCAAGGCTGCGGTTCAAATCATTCAAAACATCCCGGACAAGTTCCCGGACCTTCCGCAGCGGATGGTTCGCTGGCACACGTTTATCCGGCGCGATGTACGAAAACAGGCCGCCCTGATCCGTAAACCTGCCGCGCATGATCGTCTCCGCCCATTCGAGATGATAAAGTGAATCATCAAGTCCCCTCCCTGGCGAGGGGGGTTTTCAGCAGACTGCTAGAAGTCTCACAGCCACAAGAGCTCTGCTTCTTGCGCTCGAGCATTCGCAATGGTGCGTTAACTCCATCTCGGAGCAGTGGGCGACATGGAGCGGAAAATGCACAAGCCTTCGATCGTCAAGAAGACGGCGTGCGGCATGAAATTGTGGACACTTTCCAGCTGCACAGCGCTCACTTAACGCGATCTGTTCCCGGTTACATCAACGTAGCGAGTCGGTTTACGCTGATCACTTGAGCCATGATTGGCATTGTCAGCCGCAGGAAATTTGCGTGCGGGCTTGCGCTCCGACGGAAAGGTGAATCACCAAATGCAATGGAATCCATTTATGAGCGACGTGACAACTCAGATTCATTCGCACGCGGTCGTGTGGATCGACCACCTCATTGCTAAGATATTCTCCACAGGTTTAACGGGCGTCAGCGCGACGGCCGTACGCGCGCATTTGGCGCCCCAGCGTCTTGATTGCAAAGCGAATACTGGCTCTGCCGACGTGAATGACGATCCGACGTTTGTCGTCAGGGTAGGTCGGGCCCTGAGTAGCTGCACTGATCTGCTGATCATCGGACCGGGAACCGAGAAGACCGAGCTGATGAACTTCCTGAGAGTGAACAGGCCGGATCTCACGCTGCACGTCGAGACAAGTAATCCTCCGACCGACCAGGAAATTGTAGCGCTTGGGCGAAAGATCTTCCGTCTCGATTGAGTCGGCGATGTTCTTCTTCTGATTGTGGACGGTGCAACAGGTCGGCCCATTTAGGAGAGATGAGGATCGCTCTTCCCGGGGACCACCACCTGGCTCGCGCATCCGTTTACGGCGATGGATAGGCGCGCGAACCGATGCTATTTAAGTCAGTAGCGCCAATGGGTGGCTATCGCGACCGGGCGTTCTCAGGTGTTCGCCTTGACCGGCCGCCGATGTTGAAGCCGCAGGGAAACACTGTGCAAAACGGCGATCATCCGCTTGTCAACCGGTGACATGCCTACCAGCAGACTCGCGAAACCCCAAGCGGAACGTCTAGCAACGGCCGATCGTCGTTTCCGCAGAGCGCATAGCGCGAGATCAGAACAACGAACTAAAAAAGTCGCGAGCAAAAAATGACCCCGGCATTTTTCTGCCGGGGATTGCATTTTTGAGAGAGTTGGATCAGAAGTCCATGCCGCCCATGCCGCCGCCCGGAGGCATCGCGGGCGCGCCAGTGTTCTTCTTCGGCAGCTCGGCGACCATGGCCTCGGTAGTGATCAGCAGGGCCGCAACCGAGGCTGCGTTCTGAATCGCGGTGCGGACCACCTTGGTCGGGTCGATGATGCCCTTGCTGACCAGGTTGCCATACTCGCCCGTCTGCGAGTCGAAGCCGTAGGCGTATTGCTCCTTCTCCAGGATCTTGCCGACGATCACCGAGCCGTCTTCACCGGCGTTGATCGCGATCTGGCGAGCGGGAGCCGACAGCGCCTTGCGCACGATCTCGACGCCGGTCTTCTGGTCGTCGTTCTTGGTGCGCAGGCCCTTGAGCTGCTCGGAAGCACGGAGCAGGGCGACGCCGCCGCCCGGGACGATGCCTTCTTCCACAGCCGCGCGGGTCGCATGCATCGCGTCATCAACGCGATCCTTGCGCTCCTTCACCTCGACTTCGGTCGCGCCGCCGACGCGGATCACCGCGACGCCGCCGGCGAGCTTGGCCAGACGCTCCTGGAGCTTCTCACGGTCGTAGTCCGAGGTGGTTTCCTCGATCTGCGCCTTGATCTGGGCCACGCGCGCCTCGATGTCGGCCTTCTTGCCGGCGCCGTTGACGATCGTGGTGTTCTCCTTGTCGATCATCACCTTCTTGGCGCGACCGAGCATGTTGAGCGTGACGTTCTCAAGCTTGATGCCGAGATCTTCCGAGATGGCCTGGCCGCCGGTCAGGATCGCGATGTCCTGCAGCATGGCCTTGCGGCGATCGCCGAAGCCCGGAGCCTTGACGGCCGCGACCTTCAGACCGCCGCGCAGACGGTTGACGACGAGCGTGGCCAAAGCCTCGCCTTCGACCTCCTCGGCGACGATGACCAGCGGCTTGCCGGTCTGCACCACGGCCTCGAGCAGCGGGAGCAGCTCGTTCAGCGAGGAGAGCTTCTTCTCGTTGATGAGGATGTAGGCGTCGTCCATCTCAACGCGCATCTTGTCGGCGTTGGTGACGAAGTAGGGCGAGATGTAGCCACGGTCGAACTGCATGCCTTCGACAACCTCGAGTTCGGTCTCGAGCGACTTGGCTTCTTCAACCGTGATGACGCCCTCGTTGCCGACCTTCTTCATGGCGTCGGAGAGGAACTTGCCGATCTCCTGGTCGCCGTTGGACGAAATCGTGCCGACCTGGGCGATCTCGTCGTTCGAGGTGACCTTCTTGGAGTTCTTGACGAGGTCGGCGACCACGGCTTCCACCGCCAGATCGATACCGCGCTTCAGATCCATCGGGTTCATGCCGGCGGCAACCGACTTGGCGCCTTCACGAACGATCGCAGCCGCGAGCACGGTGGCGGTGGTGGTGCCGTCGCCGGCCGCATCGGCGGACTTGGAGGCGACTTCGCGCACCATCTGCGCGCCCATGTTCTCGAACTTGTCGTCGAGCTCGATCTCCTTGGCGACGGTGACGCCATCCTTTGTGATGCGGGGAGCGCCGAACGACTTGTCGAGCACGACGTTGCGGCCCTTCGGACCGAGCGTGACCTTTACCGCGTTGTTGAGAATATCGACCCCGCGCAACATGCGGTCGCGGGCGTCTACGCCGAACTTGACTTCTTTGGCTGACATGTGGGTTTTCCTGAATGTTTTACTTGGTCTCACCCTTGGCGACGCCCAGCAGGCGCTCCTCAGGATGAGCGGTGCGAGCGATGGTTTAGGCGGCCTTCTTCTTGGCGGGCACGTCGGTGAGAACGCCCAGGATGTCGCTCTCTTTCATGATCAACAGCTCCTGGCCGTCGATCTTGACCTCGGTGCCTGACCACTTGCCGAACAGGACGCGGTCGCCGACCAGGACGTCAATCGGGATCAGCTTGCCGCTCTCGTCGCGGCCGCCGGGGCCGACGGCGATGACTTCACCTTGCGAAGGCTTTTCCTTGGCAGTGTCCGGAATGATGATGCCGCCAGCGGTCTTTTCTTCTGCGTCAATGCGCTTGACCACGACGCGGTCGTGAAGCGGACGGAATTCCATGCAGATCTCCTAAGCATTTACACCAATTGAAGATTTCCCGATTGCTAGCAATCGCGGCCCGCGAGTGCCAACGCAGGCGCAGCTGAAATAGGACCGATTTTTTGGGGAACAAGTGTTTGTAGCAGGAAAATCGGCTCAGCGCACGGGGTCTCTGTGGGGGCTGCCCCAGATCACGTTCTCGAGCTTGCCGCCGAGCACCCGACCTTCTTCTGAGTGAGTCGTACGGCTCTGTCTCTCAACCTTGTCGCCTAACAGTTCAATTCCTCTGCCCTAAATTCGAGCTGGTAAAGGCCAGCCGATCTGGTGCCGGTTCAAATGCGAATCGTCGGCTGACTTCGTTCTAAGATTGCGATGCGTTTAGAACCTGACGCAGAGCTCGCGAATTGGGGTATCGATCCGCTTGATCGATGATCCGATACTCAGCAACTCGAGGCCAGGCAACGCTGGCTGCGAGAGCTAGCGCAGAACGCGCTCAGATCGTTCGGCACCTGGTCCAGTTTCAGATCACCTTTGCGCGCCGAAGTCGCTGCTGGACGGATCGCCGGTGCTTCAGACAGCGAGCGCGCCGATGTCCCGGTTTGCGCGAGAGGGCCTCTGCCCGCATCGCGACAGGTCTATATGCGCGAGCAGCTCGCCAAACTGTCCCGCGGCCATGACCTGGCCAAGGCATTCAACTGAATCCTGACGCGATGGGCGAGCTGTGAAGACACCGGTAGCGGCGTGCTGATCGATACCGCCGGCGCAGGTGTGATCTCGACAGGAACAAGAGCTGGCACGAAATCTCCGCCCGGTCGCCCCTGGCGCGCTTGTCGACGCCTGGTGAACAGCCGGCTGTGAGCTCCCCGTACCGGAGCGCGAGGCCGCAGAGCGTCTCGCCAGCCTGCAAATGGGGAACCTTCTCGTCGCAACTCCGTCGCCACCGACGTTCGGCGCCCTTTCGCTACGTGATCTCAAAGCTAGCCTTAAGATCAAATCCTCGGCCGCCTCTCAAACTATACAAGACGGCCGCCGCCGGCGGGATACGGACTCAAACTAGTCAGGTGAATCTAAGTTCCCCCAGGTCCGCCAGGCCTTGTGGCAGAGCCGTCTGGTCTGCGGACTTGGGCGGCGTGAAGTGGACATGATAATGCGGCCCTAACGACGCAATTGGGCGGCTCTTACAACTGCGGTCACGACAAGCGCTCTCCTTCAAGAAGCCCTCTAGAAGCATTTATGGCGCGCGTAGCTTGCAACGGCACGTGCTCAAGACGGCCGCGGAGAATTTGCCGCGGCTTTGTGCAGCGAGCGCGAGCACATGTCAGGACGGCGCCATAATAGTGCGGAGGACCCAGTGACGAGCCCGCCGAGACGGCAGTCGTTCTCGCAATTCGCAGGCATTGCAAGAAGTGACTCGCAATCCGCGGGATCGATCATAATTATTTGCAAGCGCAACGCACCCTTAGGCCCTACATACCCAATCACCTGCGCAGGTTCCCTCGGGTCAGAACAAGAACTGGCTCCACAGAATCAAGCACTGGCTCTCGGCTTTCGTCAAAAAACCTCAGGGCAACGTCTCTTGGTTGTTCATTAAGAGCAGCCACCATGGTGGTTCGCGACTCACCGATCTCCGATCGATGCGGCGTGCCAGGGAGAGGTTGGTCTTACCGGCGGGCAACAGCGGTCGTGATCTCCCGAGTCTCTGGTGCTCCGACGCTGACATGGTGCCAAGGTCGACAAGCGTTTCATAATCAAAGGTCTCGAGCATGGCGCGATTCGCCTTTCGACACGCGCTTGATCTCGGCATCGGTGCGTTGGCGCACGGAAGGATTTCGTTTGCGGCGGCCACAGCCGAAGGCCGGGTGTTCGGCACCTGAAATTGTCCGGCGGACCGCCAACCTTGCACAGTCTTACTACTAGTTTGTGACGTTAGATTACCTTCGAAGCACTTGAGAACGGCGTCAATAAGCTCAAATCGGCGGCTCCGATTTTAAATTTAGCAATCGAGCAGAATAGGCTCGAAGTCGTCGGGGGTCTTTATCGGCTCGAGACCGGCCGGTTCGAATTGGTAAGCTGACCGTCATCAGAGCGTTAACTTCTGAGCAATGCCGTTTGAAGCGACAAGGAAGGGTTGTTGTCTCTGCCGCCGAGTCGACCAGATCCTGGACCGGAGGACAGATCTTACGCAGCGCGCCGGCGCAGCGCCTTCACGGGCAAGCCCCCAGCCGTAGACAGAATGGATAGTGCGTTACGTACGGACCTGGCTACTTCCGGGATGCCAGGAGCTTGGACAAATTTGTGCGATCATCTCGTTGAAAGGCCTTGAATCGCACGTAACGTCACATTGTACGATCTTGAAATGAGATCGCGACCTCTGACAAACGAACGTAAGCTACTCCTAGGGTGTCAATCGGCTTGCAACTTTGGCTCTGACGCAATTTTGGTGCATTGGTGATCATGTAGCGCCGATCAAGCGCGCCTGAACAAGATCGAGCTTGGCGCGCCCGTACATCTGACGCTTGACGAGCTTGAGCTTGGTAATCTGACCTTCGGTCTGCCCGTTAGACCAAGATGTTGTAATCGCAGCGTTGATGGCGGCCTTGTCATTGGTGATGCCGTTGGCGAAGGATGCGACGAGACTTGCGCATGCTCGTTCCAGCCATGGATCAAGATCCACGTGAGTCTTCTTGCGGATCATGGCGTGGAAAGCGATGATGATTTCGCGAGCTTCCACCAGCAGAGGAACGCCCTTCTCGATCGCCGCGATGGTAACGGTCTCAGACTTTGATAGCGCATCGCGGCCATTGGTCATCAGGCGGGCGATGGTTCTGGCAGACGGCACGCGCTGTATACTTTGAACATCGGGCGTTTCGGCGCGCCGACGGCGTGTCGTCCACTCTCTAACAACTCGCTCAGAGCCCCTAAAGCCTAGCACCTTAAGGCGACGCCACAGGTCGGCTCCGTTATAATGGCCTGAAGCCCACTGGGCGTCGAGCCATGGCAGATGGTGCTCGAGTGAGCTCTCGCGCACCCTGAACACATCCGTTCGCTGACCTCGCAGAACTTTGCGAACGAGGCCCCGGCTATGTCCCGTAAGTCGCACGATCTCCTTTATGGAGACACCCGTCTCAGCCTGTCTGAAGATTGCCGCGTTGGTGTCCTCACGCCGTAGATAGCCTTCGTACTGGATGCGCTCGGCGGAAGTGAGCAAGGCAGGATTAATTGTGGCGGCGCCGACCGCCACACGAACCTGGCGCATGGATTTGCGGACCGCATCGAGGAAGGCGTGGCTGGCGTTCTCCATCAAATGCCAGCGGTCAGCAACCTGGGTGGCCTGCGGGAGCGCCTTGGCTACAGCAAGGGCGTAACCACCGCCGCGATCGCGCGCGACCACAGCAATTTGCGGCTGCCCCGCCAGCCAAGCCTGTGCCGTAGCGGGCTCTCTGTCGGGCAACAGCGCGATCGGTCGTCGCCGCTCGAGGTCGCAGATGATTGTTCCGTACCGCTGATTGCGCCGCCAGGCCCAGTCGTCGATACCGATCACGCTCGGCACAGCAAAGGGCTGGCAACCGCGCCTTCGCACGACCCGAAGCAATGTATCGTTGCTCACGGGCAGCATAGGTCGACGGGCAAAACTTGCGGCCGGGCGGCCACCCAGGGCAAGCCCAAGGTGATGGACCAGAAGATCGAGCCGCGCCGTTCGCCGCGCCCACGGCGCCAGAGCCCCGTCATCGAACCGCTCGGTGAAAATACGTCGACTGCACATAACGGTGAAGCAGCGGAAGCGACGCGCCACGACCACCAGGCGAACCGGCCGCCCCGCCAGCGGCAGATCGGTAAGACATCGTTGATATCGGCTATGAATTCGCCCGGAACTGGCTCCGCATCCGGGACACAGACTCTTGTCGCTCCTGGGACGGACGGTGATCACGGTCGTGGCGCCATCACAGACGGCGCTCTCCACGTCAAACCCAGGAGGGATCAGGGCCGACGGTCGCAGGGCTCGCTGCATCATGTTGATTCCCTTGTGAAACCAACGCGAGCCGGCGCCTGAACTTCATCAAAAGTGAGTCAGAGCCAATATTGCAGGCCGAATGACACTCCTAGGGTGTGGGGCGATGGCATAACGATCTTGTCGTATTTCGAATTTGCGGCGAACGCTCGCCGTAAATGAGCCGGCGGCAACTCTCCCTTGCCGACGGTCGGGGCGATGTGTAGCAGCGTCGCTCCTCCCCCTGACTTCGCCCGGCTTCCAAAATGAGGCCGGGCCTTTTTTGCCGTCGGGAAGACGTTAGCGCCTTGTCGACGCGCAACTTGCTCGATCAGCTCGTCCGGAGACCAGGCAAACTTGCGAGGCGAGTCCGGCAAGACAACACGCGTTACGACGACATCGGCATGCTGATTGTAAATCGTCAACAAATCGCAGCCTTCGGTTCTAGCATACAAAGCAACACTTCCGCAGCCATCAACGACTTGAACGGTCCGGCCTGTTTTTCTCTGTAGACAGGCCATACTGTGCCTTGCGCAGGAACACCACTACCGCAACGTACCGACCTAAAGAGGATATCGTGACACGCACACAACGAACGCATTGGTTTTTGCGTCCCAAAGCCAACTGCTGTGCAGTAGTTCTTATTGTGCAACGGCATCTCTGTGCTCGAGTGTGCGGGTTGCGCGAGATCAGCTGCCGACCGACGCGAAGAAAGACGCTTGCATGGAGGACGTGTTTCGCCTGCGTAGCACCCGCATCCCGGATCGCACCGCCATCACTGCGTGTCTCAGAGCCAAGCAGGCGAGCTTGAGTCATCAATGTCGCGACCTCCATTGGCGATACCGCCAAGAAAACACGGGACTCGAAGTCTCGTTTGAGTTGTTTGTTTGGATACGAATGCACACAATGCCTTTCGATACAGTCCTTATCGCCAACAGAGGCGAGATCGCTGCCCGCATCATCAAGACGTTGCGAAAGCTGCGCCTTCGTTCTGCAGTTGTCTACCACGAGGTCGATGCGCGAAGCCCGGCAGTCTCCATGGCCGACACAGCGATTCTTATCAGCGGGCAGACGCCGATCGCGGCCTATCTGGACATCGCACAAATTATCGCCGCCGCTCACAAGGCGGGCGCCGGCGCTGTTCATCCAGGTTATGGATTTCTTTCCGAACAGGCTCAATTCGCCACGGCCGTGATAAAGGCCGGCATTGCGTTCATCGGCCCCGCACCCGAAACTATTGAACTGATGGGCGATAAGATTCGGGCCCGCAACTTCGTCCAGTCGAACGGCTTTCCAGTGGCCCCATCTGCAATTGAGGAGGACGATCCAGCGACGTTCGTCTCCAGAGCGCGTGCAATTGGAACCCCTTTGCTGGTAAAACCGTCAGGGGGCGCGGGCGGCAAGGGCATGCGCATTGTACGCGATGTCGATGCTCTGGAAGGCGCCATTGAGCAGGCTCGCTCTGAGGGGCAACGGTATTTTGGGGATCACCGGCTTTACGTCGAAAGTTACATTGAGAACCCGCGGCATATCGAAGTGCAGGTACTCGGCGACTCTTATGGGAACATTGTACATCTGTTTGAGCGGGAGTGCTCGGTACAACGCCGCTTCCAGAAGATCATCGAGGAAGCGCCCTCGCCAGCCCTGTCGCCAGAACTACGGAAACGCATCTGCGAGACCGCGGTCGGTATCGCACGCGCCGCGAATTATCAAAACGCAGGAACCGTCGAGTTCATTTTCGATGCAGGAGAATTCTACTTTCTCGAGATGAATACGCGCCTACAAGTCGAACATCCCGTGACTGAGATGATCACCGGCATCGATCTTGTCGCCGAACAGGTCTATGCCACCGCGGGCCGAGAACTTGGTTTTGCTCAGTCAGATATCGTTTCGA
Source organism: Bradyrhizobium sp. LM2.9 (assembly GCF_054056555.1). Lineage (NCBI taxonomy): Bacteria > Pseudomonadati > Pseudomonadota > Alphaproteobacteria > Hyphomicrobiales > Nitrobacteraceae > Bradyrhizobium > Bradyrhizobium sp. LM2.9. The sequence continues at coordinate 7,221,453 of NZ_JBSRYJ010000002.1, read as the reverse complement.
ACGGCCACGCTATCGAAGTAAGGCTGTACGCTGAAGTCCCCGAACGAGGCTATGTTCCGACGTCCGGCAAAGTACTTCTTCTCGAGTATCCGAGCGGGGTACGGATTGACAGCGGCATCACGCAGGGTCAGCCAATCACCACTGCGTTTGATCCCATGCTCGCAAAGATCATCGCGCATTCGCCGACGCGCACATTGGCCACCGCGACGGCCAATCACGCGATTCAGGGTGTCATTCTTCTCGGCTGCGAGCAAACGCTAGCTTCCTCGCCCGCATCCTTTCCGACGAGTCGTTTGTCCGCGGACAGTTTCATACAGGATATCTGGAGGAAAACCCGCACATTGCCGCTGGTAACTCTGCTACCGCCCTACCGGCATTCCTGGCATCAGCTGCTCTCCTGACCCGACAAGTCCGCGAATCGGCCGATGCCGTGCCCGCGCTTCACGCTTCGCTGGGCCATTGGAGAAATTGACATGTATCACTCCGTCGAGGTTGATGGCGTCGACCATCAGTTATGGCTTTCACCCTGCCAATCCGGCTCCTATCATCTTCACTTACGCGACCAAGTCATTTCCCCGGTCGCGTTCGCGCAATACGGCGAGAATTCAGGTGTCCTGACTATTGCCGGCGAGACCGAACGGGTCCGCTTCGTCATCGAAGGCGATCTGATTCACGTCCACATCCGTGGCATAACGCGCGTTTTGCGCTACAGCGACCCGTTGCGAACGCTCGCTTGCGTGAACCAAGAGGAACGTTCGCTCATGACCCGCGCACCGATGCCGGGAGTAGTCGTTACGATCGCGGTTTCGCCTGGTCAACCGGTATCCGCAGGCGCGGCGCTGATGATGATTGAGAGCATGAAGCTGGAACTATTATTCGCTCGTCACAGCATGGCGTAGTCGATCGAATCCATTTCAAAGAAGGGGAGAGCTTCGAGCGGGATGCTGTGCTGATTACGCTATCGAAAGAAGGGCGCTGAATTGCTACGAATCGCTTCTGGGGCGAATGTCAATTCGCAAGACTTTCGTCAAAACGCGCTCCACAACAGGCGGCTTGCTGACGAGTTGAAGGAGCGGCAACGTGCTGTCCGCTTTCAGCGGCCCGAGCGGGAGCTCGAGCGCCTTCGACGTCAGAATAAGCTGTTTGTACGAGATCGAATCGACGCCTTGCTCGATCCAAATACTCCGTTCCTCGAGCTTTCAACGCTGGCCGCTAACAAGGCCTATAACGGCGAAGTCCCCGGCGCGGCACAGGTCGTCGGCATCGGGATCGTCGCGGGTCGCGAGGTGATGGTTCATGCAGATGACGCAAGCGTGAAGGGCGGCGCATGGTATCCGTTGTCTGTCAAGAAGATAGTGCGGGCCTTGGACATCACAATCGAGAATCGTCTGTCAGTGATTCATTTGTGCGATGGCGGGATTCCTACCTTTTCAGGCAGAGTTCTTCGCCGATCGCTACTTCGCGGGTCGGATCCTCCGTAACCAATCCATTCTCTCCAAGATGGGAGTACCGCAGGTCGCGATCGCAATGGGTCATTGCACAGCGGGAGCGGCCTACGTCCCGGCGCTTAGCGAATTCAGCATCATGGTCGAGGATACGGGAGCTATATTTCTCGGTGGCCCTCCAGTCGTGAAAGCTGCTACCGGTGAAGACGTATCGGCACAGGAGCTTGGGGGCGCCCACATGCATACGAGCGTGTCGGGCACGAGCGATTATTCCGCGAGCTCCGAGATGCACGCTATTGCGATCGCACGTGATATCGTTGCCCGATTCCATCGGGCCGCGAAGATTCCGATTGATCAAGCCGCCCCGGAACCCCCTGTCTACGACGCATCGGAACTATACGGCATTGTTCCCAAGGACCCTCGAGTGCAGTTCGACATGCGGGAGATCATCGCCCGCATCGTCGATGGCAGCCGATTTCACGAATACCAGCCGCGTTTTGGCACGTCCCTGCTGTGCGGTTTCGCGCGGCTTCATGGATATCAAATAGGGATTCTTGCAAATAATGGCGTGCTGCTCAGCGAAAGTGCGCTGAAGGGCGCTCACTTCATCCAACTATGCGACAAGAACCGGACGCCCCTGCTCTTCCTGCAGAATACAACGGGCTTCATGGTCGGCCGCGAATACGAGCGCCGTGGCATAACCAAGGATGGCGCCAAGCTGATCATGGCCGTCTCGGGAGCGTCGGTCCCAAAATTCACGGTCGTTTGCAACAGCTCGCATGGAGTAGGTACCTACGCTATGGCGGGACGTGCTTTCGATCCTCGGTTCGTCTTCACCTGGCCGCAGTCTCAGATCTCTGCGATGGGCGCCGAGCAAGCGGCAGGTGTGCTGACCCATGTTAAGACCAGACAACTGGCCCGTGATGGTGGGCGACTCGCAGAGCAGGAGCTAGCAGCCATTCGAGATCCCCTTCTCGACGAGTATCGGGAACGATCGAGCGCCTACTATGCAACCTCTGAAATCTGGGACGACGGAATTCTTGATCCAGTCGATACCCGAAGTGCACTCGCGATCGCCCTGAGCGCTTCGCTGAATGCTCCCATCGAAGCGCCCCATTATGGCGTATTCCGAATGTAGCCGGCAGGAGTCGAACGTCCGTGTCAGTGGATTCTACTCTCTGACCGGAGTCCAAATCGACGGATCGTCCTGTCCCCGGCATGAGCCAGATTGGTGTCGCCCACATTCCGCGCAGAACTCGAATTCGCGACCTTGGTCAAATAGATCAACCCGGGTGGGGCGTTGAATTCGGTGATCACGTTGTCGATCAGGACGACGGCGTTGCGTCGACGCAGCTGGAGCTGGGTCGCATAGGCCTGATTGGCCGCGCATCGAACCTCGCGTGGGGACTACGCAAAGTGCGTAACACTCGAGATGATCTGCTCGTTACACTTCTAGCATTGCGTGGTGTAATTGCGGGGCTCCTGCGGGTCGAAGCCATCGACATCTGGAGTTCGCGATCGATGCAAGCGCGGGCTGCCCTGCTGACTCTGATCCACCAACGGACGCGTCAGTCACAGTAGATCTAGGTGCGCCCTACTGATGGATTGTTGGTCCATTCATCGCCAATGATAACAATCCTTAGGAGGAGACAAGCCATTATACCGATCGCGGTCAACGATTCCGCGACGGGCTGGTTGCAGAAGAAGTGATCCCGCCATGCTCGACTATGGAACCACCCACCGTCTCGCCGTCCGATTGTCTGATCTGATCTCGAGCAAAGAACACTTGCTCCTTTGCAGGTGAACGCCATGGATAGCTTGATTCTTACGCAGCGTCAGGTTGTAGGATTGCAGAGCGGACTGACGTTCAAGCTGACACCGCGCATGCCTCGACGACGCATACGCGGTCCGAGCCGGACCGGTTGCCGAGCTGCATGACCCCACCAACGCCCGTTTCGAATGACGCCTCGCTATTGAACGCAGAAAACGAACAAGGGTGAGAATGATGTCATGGGGCGCGCAAGTATGGCTAACGAGTGACTTAGGATCAGTGCAAACATCCACTAAGCAGACGCTGCCGGTAACGAGCGCCGATGGTGCCGGCCGAGACGCGCGCAAGTTGCGCAACGCGCTCTAATGTCAAGTATCTCAAAGAGGAGGAGCACCATTTGTGATCGAGACGGCGCGACATAATGCCATATCAGGAGCAACATGCAGTATATTTGATCAGGATATCGAGCTATGCGCCAGCGCCAGCTGGGAGCATCAACGGCGAGTAGTCGTGTGTGGCATCGACGTCATCCTGCAACCGTCGAGTTCGGCTCGATCCACAAAACCGCAACGTTTGTCCGATCATATATCAGCAAAGAACAGCGTGGGTATCGACAACATGGAAGGGATCATCTAGCGGCTTGAGGTCGCGCTCGCACGCGCGACTGGCCAATTGGAACGACTAAGCACGTGGAGAGCAATGAACGCCCTCAAATCGATCATTAGCAAAGTTGCTACGGGTGCCACGCTGACCCGCGAGGAGACCGCAACAGCCTTTGAAATCATGATGTCGGACCAGGCGACATCCTCCCAGATCGGAGGATTGTTAATGGGGATGCGGGTACGTGGCGAAACCGTGGAAACAGCTGGTCTCAGAAATCTGAACATCGCGATAAGTGGAGTTTCTGCCTGAATGCGGCGATAGTTGCCGCAGACAGGAGCGACGATGAGCAGACGATCCCGCCGAACCCATTCCCCGGCCTTCAAGGCGAAAGTAGCGCTGGCCGCCATCAAGGGCGATCGAACGCTGGCGCAGTTGGCCGAGCACTTTGATGTCCACCCCAATCAGATCACGGCGTGGAAGGCCCAACTGGAGGGCGGTGCCTCTGACGTTTTCGGGGCAGGTCCCGCGGCATCTGCCGGGCCGGCCATCGACGTGAAGTCGTTGCACGCCAAGATCGGAGAGCTGACGCTGGAGAACGATTTTTTAGAAGGAGCGCTCACCAAGGCGGGGTTGCTGAGCGCAAAGCGATGATCGACCGTGAGCACGATCTGTCGATCACTAGGCAAGCGGAAGCTCTGAACATCAGCCGTGGCAGCGTCTATTACCTGCCGCGTCCGGTGCCCTCCGCCGACCTCGCGATTATGCAACGGCTCGATCGGTTGCATCTGGAGTATCCCTTCGCCGGTTCGCGTATGTTGCGCGGCCTGCTGGCTGCCGAGGGGTGCAAGGTCGGCCGCCGGCATGTGAAGACGCTGATGCGGCGGATGGGGATAGAGGCGCTCTATCGCCGTCCGCGCACGACCAAGTCAGAGCCCGGTCACAAGATCTATCCGTATCTGCTGCGCGGCATGGAGATCACACGGCCGAACCAGGTCTGGGCGATGGACATCACGTATATCCCGATGGCGCGCGGCTTCGTGTATCTCGCTGTCGTGCTGGATTGGGCAACCCGCCGGGTTCTCTCGTGGCGGTTGTCGATCACGATGGAGGCGGCCTTCTGCGTCGAGACCCTGGAGGATGCTTTGGCGCGTCACGGCAAGCCCGAAATCTTCAACACGGATCAGGGCTCGCAGTTCACTGGCGCGGCCTTCACGGGCCTGCTCACCAACCAAGCCATCGCCATCAGCATGGACGGCAAAGGGGCTTGGCGGGACAATGTGTTCGTCGAACGGCTGTGGCGCAGCGTCAAATATGAAGAGGTCTATCTGCGAGCTTACGAAACGGTCGGCGAGGCGCGAGCTTCGATTGGCCGCTATCTCGACTTCTACAACGGCCGACGTCCACACTCGAGCCTTGACGGCAGCACACCGGATCAAGCCTACTTCAACCAGCCGCCAATCCGCATGGCGGCCTAACCCCGGCAGACGCTCCACTTATCGACGCGGAGATTTTGTTCAGACAACCGGGACCAGCTCTGTGCTGCGTCAAGAAGCGTTGCTGTGGAATGGAATTATGAGTCAGCACATGCATAACCTCGGCTCGACCGATCATGTCCTGACAGTCTTGCCGCTGTTTCACGGTGGCGGCCTGAATATCCAGACCACGCCGGCTTTGCATCACGGCGCGACCGTCACCATTCACACGCGAGTTTACGCCCGAGGCGACGCTTGCTGCGATCGAACGCGACAGACCTACGCTGGCAGCGTTGGTGCCTACCACGATGCAATCCCTAGCCGACCATCCTCAGTGGCGGACGACGGACCTCTCCTCACTGAAGGCAATTTGCACCGGTTCAACGATGGTCCCGCAGCACCTTATCGAACGCTTTGTCGCGCGTGGGGTGCCCCAGTGCTGCAGGTTTACGGTTCGACCGAGACCTGCCCTATTGCTGTGTATACGAGGCTCGGCGGCGATCTTGCGCGTAAGGGCTCGAGCGGCTTGCCCGGCCTATGCTGCGAAGCCGGCTATTCTCGATGATACCGGCAACGAGTTGCAGGCAGGCAGCCCGGGCGAGATCGCCGTACGGGGCCCCAACGTCTTCAGCGGGTATTGGGGCGCTCAACAAGCAACGCGCGAGCCTTTGCACAACGGCTGGTATCTCACCGGTGACATCGGCCGCCGCGCTGCCGATGGATACTTTTGGGTGCAATGATCCCAAAAGGAACCTGATCATTTCCGGTGGAGAAAATATCTACCCGGCGGAAGTAGAGCGCGCGCTTATGGAGCATCCCCTCGTCGCAGACTGCGCCGTTGTCGGTCGACCCGATCCGCGCTGGGATGAGGTGCCGATCGCTTATGTGATCAGGCGGCCGGGGGTTCGGCTTGACGCGGAAGCACTAACGGCGCATGCAGGCTCGCAGCTCGCCCGCTTTAAGGTGCCGCGCGAGATTATTTTCACGGAAGAATTGCCACGTACGGCGCTGGGCAAGACCCAGCATTTCGCGCTGAAGGGGCTTACACGATCAAGCCAGTACAACGACGGCGACTGAAGATTTCGATCGGGTGTGGCATTTCCTTTACCCCGCAGGCGTGGCCGCTGAGGGCCGCGAAACCCCACGGGTCACCGCGTCTATGCGAACACGGCAGCTGCGAGTTGATCATTGTCGGCGCCTTTCCGTCGAATAACGTTGCCCCGAGGTCGCTGATGCCGCGGATCCTCCTGAATGCCGGTACCGCGCAAATGTCGGGCTCTGATCTGGCGACAACCAAGTTTCGCTTGCCTCCAATTCGGCCGAGACGTCGTCCATGTCTTCACAGGTGCCGCACTCTTCCAGGAAGTTAATGGAGGTGCTGAGCCGGAGCGACGTCGCCAGTTGGGTACCCATCCTCACTCAGCCGATATTCCGATCGTCTATCCCAGTGGCTCCTCGACGCCGCCGACGTCCGCGTCAGTTAGAGCTTTGCCCGTGTTGCTGCCGGCGTATTCTGGGACGTGATCGAACTACCCGTGCCGTCTTTGGGAGCGCGATTTGTATCAATCTTCCTATCAACCGATGAGTAGCGCGCCATTCGAGCCCGTCCGGGTTCAAGAGGAGAGATCGCTCTCGCGAGCCTGCGTGGACGCTCGCCCTCGACGAGTGCTTGCAGCAATGCCCGTATCAGCGCCATGCTGAATGAAGCTTCTGATATGCCCGGAAAATTAGCGACCTGTCGACCGCGCAAAGCGTCTTGAACCTGACCTGACTTGTTCGGAAGTCCGAAACCGCACAACAAGCGCCGGCCTCATAGTGTTAGCCTCGGACATTGCTGTTGAGGAGCATGCGCCGAGCCAGATGGAATTGCTGGAACGCGGCTCATTTTAATCGGACCGCATCGACCCGGGCCGAGAGTGCGAGATGATCGTTACCGCTCTCGCAGCGCGGAAAGCGATTATGCTTGATCCAAGATGAGGGCGTTAAGGGTCACGGCGGGATACCAGCATGCCAACGATCCCATTTGTAAAATGAAACCGGCTTTGACTAGGTCCAGAACAACTGCAGTCTCGAGGCGCTTTATATCTGGATTTTCATTTATCAAGCGTCGGGTGAAATGCTCGTACTCTTCCATATTATTTGCAGTCACCAACAGGATGAAATCAGCTTGGCCCGCGACGTAAAATCCGCTCATCACCTCCCTCATAGTGCGGATCCCCCGCTTAAAGCGATCAATAATCTCGGCGCGATTGCGCTCAAAGAAAACCAGGGCCAGCATAGTCACGTTTCGGCCGATCGCGCTTGGCGAAATGATTGAGACGTCTGATTCTATCATGCCCTCCTTTCGTAGGCGCTTCGGTCGGCGCTGAACTCCGGATGCAGATAGACCAACTTTCGCGCCGAGTTCTACACTGCTTAGGCGATTGTTGCGTTGAACGAGATCAAGAAGACGAGCATCGATTTTGTCGATTTCCATGGCTGCATTGCGGACTCTCGAGTGCGACCGCCTCGTCCAAGCATGCGACGTAGTCCCATTGAGCGTCCCGGTCATCTCCAAACCTCCTCCCTAGTCTTACTGAGTCAGAAAGTCGCGATCTTTGATCCTGGAATTGCTGGTATTTTCGGGAGATTCGTTTTTCGGCATGGAGAGCTGGGATGGGTCACCCAAGATCGGACGGGAGTGAATCGCGGTTTGCGGCCTATGTCGAGGGGCTTGTGAGCGTGATCGGCCATGCAGACCGGGCGAAGCCGTTACGGGATTACTGCGTTGGTCTGATGATGCCATGCGAACGCAAGAGCGTGGAACCGATGGCGGCGATCACCGCGCCTGAACGGACAGCGGCGCAGCATCAATCGCTGCTGCATTTTGTCGGTGAAGGGCGCTGGTCGGACGAGAAGGTCTTGACCAAGGTGCGCGAGATGGTGCTGCCGCGGATCGAGCGTCATGGACCGATCGAGGCCTGGATTATCGACGACACAGGTTTTCCCAAGCAGGGCCGGCATTCAGTAGGAGTGGCACGACAGTATTGCGGCCAACTCGGCAAGCAGGACAATTGTCAGGTCGCGGTGTCGCTGTCGATTGCCAATCACCACGCCAGCCTGCCGGTCGCTTATCGCCTGTACCTACCGCAGGAATGGCAAGATCGCGCACGCCGGCGAAAGGCCGGCATTCCTGAGGACATTGTCTTCAAGACCAAGCCGCAGATCGCGTTCGATCAGATTCGTAAGGCCTGCGAGGCCGGCCTGCCGCGCGGCGTCGTGCTGATGGATGCCGGTTACGGTGCCAACACCGAACTGCGCACGGATATCGCAACGCTGGGGTTGAGCTATGTCGCTGGCATTCTACCGAACACCACGGTGTGGGCGCCGGGCATGGTGCCGCTGCGCGCCAAAAGATGGTCGGGCCAGGGAAGGCCGCCGAAGTTGATACGGCGTGATCGCCATCATCAGCCAATCTCGGTCAAGAAACTCGCGCTCGGCTTGCCGGCAAAGGCATGGCGCACGATCGCGTGGCGCGAAGGTTCGGCCGAGCAGCTCACCTCGCGCTTTGCTCGGGTGCGCGTGCGGGTTGCCCATCGCGATTACAACCTCACCAAGAGCCGCCCGGAAGAATGGCTGTTGATCGAGTGGCCGAAGAACGAGGCCGAGCCGACAAAATATTGGCTCTCGACCGTTCCCGAAAAGATCGCCTTCCATCGGTTGGTCGACCTGACAAAACTGCGCTGGCGCATTGAGCGCGACTATCAGGAACTCAAGCAGGAGGTCGGGCTCGGCCACTTCGAAGGGCGCGGTTGGCGCGGCTTCCACCACCATGCCACACTATGCATAGCGGCTTACGGATTCCTCATCTCCGAAAGGGAGACGATTCCCCCCTCAGCGCCTCGTTCAGCCGGGCTATTCCAAACGCCTGCCCTTCCCGAAGGTTACAAACCCAGAGGCTCCGCCGCTGCGCACCGAACGGCACATTCCAAACTCGATTGCGACGATGCGTCGACGGCTCGTTCTCGCCCTCGTCAGAAGTCTGTCGCGATGTCCATGTTGCGCAAGAGCGATCCTGCGTCCGCGATCGCGCAAAAATTTATGACGCAGTAAGACTAGCACCTCTACGAATGTGCGTCTTCAGCCGACAATGCGCGCACTGACGAATTGAAAGGCTCAAACCTTACCAGGGACAGCCAACCACCGGTTCCGGCCTTGTGCGCGCCCGGTCGGCTTGCGTCGCCTCTCCTATTCCAATAAGCCGCTAAAGCTCTTTTCCTCACGGCGCTGTTTGTGGAGGTGAATTCGTCGGTACCGCACCTCTTTTGATCCCTGGCGGAAGCGGCCATGTGGGCGGCTTAGCGTCACCAATGGAGCGCCATTGGATTGACCTCGCGGGCGAGCTAGTGCGGGGTGAATTACCTTTAGCTATGTCACGTCGCGCCCGTGGCGGCGCGCAGGCCAGACTGGCGGTTCTCGAAACGGATTAACGACAGCACTCTTCCATAGGCAGGCCGGCTTCCCGCCTGCGTCCCGTCGTGTGATGATCGATCACTGGACGCAATAGATCAGGAAGCAGCGCGACCGGTATCGTCCCGCTCGCACCAGCATCGAAATCTGGCATCATTGTAATGGCTTCCTCTCCGTCGAAGGAGCCTAGGATTGCCTCTCCTCTGGCGTCAGTCAACGTCCGCGGCTTCGCCGCGGCAAACGGCACCTCCATATTGAAACAACTAAAGCGCGGCATCTTCCGGGCAAGGCGCACCGTCACGCCACTAAGCAGCGCATTCAGGACCAGGATCGAAATCTTGGCCGCATCCGCGATACGGCCGAAACGATCGAGCATCGAGGCGCGTCTGCGTTGAGGCTCAGGCCGTGGTAGGGCGGCATCAGCATCAGAAGGCTTGCGCCACGCGCGGCCGCATAGCGGGTGCGCTCGATTGCAAATTGCGTGCTGAAATGTTTGCACGTGATCATGACCGCCTTCCGACTACCCACATGAGCCAGGGACAAATCAACTAATATATCGCACTCCTGCACCGATAACGGGAACTGCTCGGAACAATGAGCCAGAATGCAGATCCATCGACGCGCTCGTCGATCATGCATTCGAGCACGCGGCGCTCCCCCTCAAGGGCAAGAACTCCGGTTTCCGCGAAAGCCGGTGCGACTGGGAAGAGGCGGCTATAGGCGTGTTTCCTTGCATTTGGCATGAGCAGGCGCCCAACAAGCAGATGTTCTTGACGGTCAGATGTCTTTGGGCTCGCTTCAGGTCATCAAGAACATTCGATGCGCCTCGAACAGATAATAGGATCCGGGAATGGTCCTCGCAGTGTTCGCCGCCTGCAACCGAAAGACCGAACTGATCATCGCGCGTCCAGCCATCTGCTGCGAGAAGACTTCTTAGTTATTGTTCCAGAGGGTCCACCAGAAACTAAAGGCTGCGTCGGTGTCGCTCATGCCATAGCCCGCTTCACTTTTCTCTTCCGATGCAGGGCATGAGCAATCCCCACAAGATCATTCCGGCTCTGAGGCAGCCTTTGACGATGAGATCGGAGCGCTAGAGAACTTTATCCCAGCGGTCGCCCGTCGATACGCGGTGTTTTTCGCTCAGCATTTTCGAGATGACTCGAACTGTCCTGCTTCGACCTTATGAGGCGCGGCCCTGCCCCGATCGTGATTATTCCAGATGAGGTCGCATTGGTCCCTTGTAAGACGCAACCGTCTAATTCAGCTGCCCACTTAGACGTGTCGGTTTCTCGCGTATCGCGACGTGAACGGGATGATTCACCTAACATATGCTGAGCGGTGTCTTCCGCTTGTACAGCTTTCGAAAAGCAGACGGCGCTAAAGGCTCCGCAGGAAAGAAACGCTAGCGAGCTTCTGTCTCCCTCCCATGGGCTCCTCCCGCGGCCAACGCATGCTTCTGAGCAAAGCTTGTTCTTGTTCAGCGGAGAGAAGAACACGACGTCCTACTATAAAGATCTTCAAATTGCCGGCGTCTCAAGGATTCGAGTGCGCTGGCGTCCGCCAGTATCAGTCCCGTATACATCCTTGTCCCTGGACTCCGGCTGGACACTTTCGGAATGAAGCTGAGGCATCGGCGATGGTCAGGCGCATCAGGGACTCGAAAGCCGCAGTGCGCGGCGGGACAAGCCGGTGCGCAAAACGCCCGTCTTGGTGTCAATCGGACGAGGCCTGTCGATCGGTTGTCGGAGGAACGAGACCGCCGGCACGTGGGTGTTTCGCAAGCCGACGGATCGCGATATACGGACCCCCGGACACTCGGACCCAACTGTCGACTACAGCGCGGAGTGAAACCGATCTAAGCGCGTGTCCATTACGGGGCCCCGATGCAAAACCCACTGTCAACGTCAAGGGTCGAACCGTGCCGTTGCGTTTGACTCATGATCGATCCGGGGAAAACAACGCGGGAGTGACCGATCGTAAGCCAAACTCCGTCGTGCCAGCAACGATTGACATAATCGAAATAGTGTCATTGCCGAAAGTCAGGAGAATTGTAACCGGCAGGTCCTCGTAGATGTCTTCGATCTGCGACAGACTGTACGCCCTGGCGCCACCCGCTCGATCGCATCGGCTGGACAGCCTGCGAACACCTCAATCTCGTGGCTAGCCACGATATCGATGATCTCTTCGCTCATGCCAGCGTCACAGCTTCTTGCTTGTAGGTGTCAACTGCGGCCCGGGTCAGCCGAAAAACGCCACGACCACCGGGCAGTGAGCGATAGGCAGAGTCGGCTCGGGCTTTGAGAACATCAAACCATTGGTCGGGCGTGAGCCTCGCCGGGCGCTCGCTGATCTGGATCACTCTGCCATTCGGGGCGAAGCGGACGTGAATGATGATCTTCGGATTCATATCGTTACCGTTTTTTTTGCCAGGTTTAGAGACCGGTGGGCTGCTCGATTGTGACGTGTTCAGTTTCGTCCCCTTTGGGGTGGCCCCCGCGCCGCGACTTGAACTTCGCACCTGCATTGGTGCCGGGTGGCCCGTTCGGGCTTGGCGGCGATAATCGCCCGTGTGTTAGGCCTCATACGTCCTTCGGCATTGCCGTGAGCTCGTTTCGGACCAACAGTCGATGTCGCCAAACTCCGCCGGTACGTCCGCGAGATTAATGGCATGGACGGCTTGAGAAACGAATACGAGGAGGCGATTACCTCTTGCTCCGCTCGACACCGAGCGCCTTCAGGCCAAGCAGGAGCCCGATCGTGCGCTTGGAACCGCAACGCTATACTTGCGACCAACATAGACCGCGAAAGCTGGTTCGAGCGTCTCAGTCGTCGACCGACTGGAAATTCGCTGCGAACACAATAGCGCTTCGACGGCAGAGAGTCGGCAACAATGATATCAGGATGCGAGAGCGGAATTGCATTCACCGCCTCCGCGTCATCGAGGTGATTCTCTGCGGGTCCAGTGCCGATCACCGCCTAACATGCCTCCTAGCCAGCACCAATCCAGTCGCTCGCGCCTGATCGGCCGTAATCTGCATGCAGTGGTCCGATCCATCGATTAGATGCAGGTCAAACTGCGGAAGACGCCGGAATGGTTGCTGCGTCACATCCGACGCATCACATCGAACCAAGGTGAGCTGCGGAAAGCGGCGCCTTAGGTCAGCAAAGGCGCTAGTGTCTATGTTAGCTGTCGCAAGCAGGCGTTCGATTTCGATCAATTGTTCTGTGGCGAGCGCCATTGTGGCTCCTATATGACTGCTGCAAAACGAGCATCACTGCCAGAACAGCCGCTCGGGATCCGTGTTCAATTCGTCGATCGCCGACGCAAGCCGGTGGAACATGCTGTAAAATTTCCAGCTTCCTCGCGCATGATTCTTGAAGAACAGTTTCCAGACCCCGCTCACGGCATCGTAATGAAATAGCGCGACATCGATCTGACCGCCATAGTTGCCGATATTGCGCGAGCAGCAGGGACTCTCAATGAGATAGCCAGCCTTTACCGGCGTTACACTCGGCGAGACATAGCGATAGTGCTTGCGCGAGATCAAAGCACGCTCGATCCGCTTGCGATCTAGCTCGTTCGGATGCGGGATCAGCCCGACCGGTATCTCTCTCGACACTCTCATTGCGAGAACATTCCCTCAAAGGACTGCGATCTCTTCTTCAAGACAACCAACGACCAGCCGCTCACCAAAATCTACAAGATAAATCGGCACGCTCGCTTCGGTATGCATCGCGACCCGGACGATCTCGCCGATAGCACCGGCGCCGACCAGGATCCCATCAGGCGGCGCGGTGGCAACTGACTCGTCATTGATGAGATTGACTGCGGTTTTCACGCGCTGGCCCGATCGATATTTTGGAACGCGCGGCTCTGTCATGACACAGCCGATGCTGTGCCGTGCTCGGCGCGGAGATCAGTGGCACGAGAAGTCGTTTTCCGATTGGCCGAGGCATCGCCGGGGCCGGCGATACCGAGCACAGTCAGCTGCGGAATTCTGGTGGCGACCGCGAGCAGCTTTCTCGCCGCCTGCTCAGGAGTGAGCTTCTCACTAACAACACCCGGACGCGATTCATTGGCGCCGTCGTACTTGCGATTGCGGTAGTTGCATTGAATATTGCAAGCCGGCGCTACTGCGACATGGGTGCGAGCGTAATGATGATAAGCTTCTTCGCTATAGCAGGGATGAGTCCTACTTTTGTTCCAGATTTCGGACGCAGATCGCTTGGGGCAGCCTGTGACCCATAGCTCCGTTTGCCATTCTTCGAAGAGCTCCGGGAACCCTTATAATCGGCGATGACCCGCATCCCGTCGCTATCCTCAGCATCTTTGACATGTTTTCCGCGTCGGGCAACAGCGTTCATATTCAATTCTCTAGTGTGGCCATGGCGACCAGCCTGAGCGACCACAGAACGAGAGTTAGCAACTGGCGTGCCATCTCGGACGGCGATGGCATTCCCGCCCTGTGAAGTTAGCTTGCCGTGATCCGCACAGTTGTGCACGCGTCAGCGACAGTTCACACGTCGCAAATGCGACAGGCGTCGCAATTGTGACGGAGATGGCCGTTGGGTTCTCATTGAGCTCGCGTGAAATCTCCCAACCCGCAACGGTGGTTTGCGATTCGACCTCTTCCTACTAGCGGACCGGGGCGAGCAGCCCACTTTGCGCCGCTACTTGGCGCCTGAGCCGTTGACCGGGGCCACGGCGCAGGCGCGGCCAAGTGGGACGGAGTGCCTGGGAGTCTCGCCGCCTTTCAACGGCAACGGTATCTGAGCGCTGATGCCCGCTCGGCATGAACGGCGCACTGCGCATCGCGGGATCTTCGACCTGATCGAAGCAACAGCACCTTTCCTCGATATATATGCTGAGATATCAGCACTTCTCGTTCCAGCTCTCCAATAAAAATTCGAAGCCCACAACGGCATCCAAATTCTCCTTCGGCAACCGATCGTCGGGCGCGGCCTTGATCGCCTAGATAGTCCGGTCTAAGAGTGCGGTGCGCTCGTTCGGCTCTTAGAGGACCGGCGCCGCCCCAGTCCTTCAGGCTCGCGCCGACGTAGCTCGACAGAATGGGATCGTTCCGGGACTGGCGATGCCAGCTCACGAGCTCTCGTGTCCTCTGGCTGGACTTGGGGCTTGCTAGGGCGCGGCTCCATCAATTCGAGCACCGCTCGTCCCTTGTCCGTGATGCGCCACCCTCCATTCACACGCTCGACGAGTCGTTGCGAAAAGAGGTCGAGCTCAGGCACGCGGGCGCCCATGCTCTTGGTGCGCGCCGCCCAATCGGGACCGCTCGTGGCCAAAATGGCCATGTCTCGCTTGAGGTCCGGCATGGATGCGAACCCGTCGGGGTAGCTCACAAGAATCTTCAACACCGTGACCTGGAAATTCACATAAGCACTATGAGTGTTGTCCGCACCTACCGCCACATGTTGGCGCAGAGCGAAGAGCTTCCATGCCGACCTGCCTAAGGTGGTCCGCCGTGATCTCACCTCTATTGGCGGCGTCCAAGATCTTGGAAGCGACATGGGCCCGAGTGCCGGTTTCGCTGCGAGGCAGACCCTCGCAAACCTCCTCGAGAACAGCACGCAAAAGCGCAGTGGTCGTTGCGTCCAACACTTGGCGACTCCGCAAGGCGCAAAGAATGGTAGCACGAGCAAGTACGCTGAAACTTTCAAATGAACTATTAGCTGATTCCAAGACTATGAACTTCACCACAGTTGCCGTTGTTCGTTGGGCGGATTCAAACGGTCGTCGCAACACCAGTTACTTTCACTCATGACAGCAGATCGTCAAGCGCCTCCGCCGGCGTTTTCCAGCCTAGTGTCTTTCTCGGTCGGGCATTGAGAGCCGCTGCCACAGCGGATATCTCCTCGGCGCTGTGGATGCTCAGGTCTGTGCCTTTCGGGAAGTACTGCCGCAGCAACCCGTTGGTGTTCTCGTTAGTGCCGCGCTGCCAAGGGCTTTGCGGGTCGCAGAAGTAGACCTGGATACCCGCATCGATCTTGAGACGATCGTGCTGAGCCATTTCGGCCCCCTGATCCCAGGTTAGCGAGCGACGCAGCTCTTCAGGTAAGGTGATGACGGTGCGCGTGATCGCGTCGCGCACGGCTTCAGCCCCGTGTCCCGCAAGGGCTGGTCCGTTCTTCACGCGCGCAGCTTCGCCATGTCCCGCCAACCGGGGAAGGTGCAATAGCATCGTGAAGCGCGTCGTGCGCTCGACCAGCGTGCCGATTGCCGAGCTGCCAACACCGAGGATGAGGTCTCCCTCCCAATGCCCCGGCACTGCTCGATCGGCAGCTTCAGCAGGACGTTCACTGATCATGATCTCCGGGGAGACAAAGCCCTTGCCTCGCCTGCGTACGCGCGCTCTGGGCATCCGTAATACACGCCCTGTTCGCAAGCAGGCCGTCAGCTCGCGGCGTAGCGCGCCGCGGCCCTGAACGAAGAGAGCTTGATAGATAGCTTCGTGGCTGATGCGCATCGTCTTGTCGTCCGGGAAGTCGATCGGCAAGCGTCGGGCAATCTGCTCAGGGCTCCAGGCTTTGGCCCATCGCCGATCCTTGCGCGGGCCATGCCGGCGCCCCTTCCACGGAACGGAGGGACCAGGAACGGGAGCGCCGGTCGGGGCTACGACGCCGCCAGCAAGTCTCTCCTCCACATAAGTGCGCAAGGTTGCATTGAGCGCAAGCTTGGTCGGCTTGGGCCGGCGAGCGGATCGATCCGCATGCCATTGGGCAGTTGTTGCCCGATACTCCAACCCGCCGCCGCGGGTGGCCGCGTTGCGCCGCAGTTCACGGGAGACTGTCGAAGCAGCCCGCCCCAGGCGACGTCCAATCTCCTGTATGGAATGGCCCTGCACCTTGAGAAGTGCGATCTCCTCGCGCTCATTCAACGAGAGATACCGCCCGGAGAGAGCCTTTGCCGAAGATCTGAACATCGCTGGTGGCATGCCGCCCGCCTTTCGGAATAATCTGCTTCCGACAGGTTGTGACAATCCGGCTTCGAGTGCAGCATCTTCGCTGCTTAACCCAGCGGCAATCGCCCGCCAAAATTTATTCTGTTCATCGCGCCCGGCAACAGAGGGCCGTCCTGGCGACGGCAATGGGGCTCGTCCTGACCGCTCCGATCTGCGCCTTACAACGTTCATCGCAACCTCCAAACTCCGAGTGTTGCGACGACCGTTTGAATCCGCCTTGATTGCCTGAGACGTCGCGGCCGTGTCCTCCTCGCGGAGGGTAGTTGTGATGCTCTTGCTCCGCCACGCCAGTGCCGAGGAACCACCTCCTTGATGGAATTCAGCCCCGGAGAGGCTCTTTTTGACGATTTTCATCGCGATGCCTGTCCTCGCCCACATGAACTCATTCTCGTGGCGGCGCATCTTCAGCATCAGTATCGCGCGCTGAGGCTGATTGAGCTCGCTCACCCGATGCTCAACTGCGCGCACGGCCATTCGTAACTTGCCTTGAACTCTTTAATTCTCGTTGAAGCAAAGGTTTCGTTGGGCCGAGACCACGTTCTGGAAGCGTGTTGCATAGAGATTGATGACAGAACCGCAAGGAGGTCGCCTCCTTCATGGGGCCATCGTCGCGCAAATCGGTCACGAAGCCCTCAACACGACTGGATGCTGCGAGCTGGCGCTCATGATTATCGGCATGCTTCTTGATCGATTCGTCACTGGGCTTGCGGGGATGTCCCGATCGGTGTTGAACTACGTCGGGCCGACGTTGCCGGAGTGAATGTTACGCGGCCCTCGTGACGTGGGCAACGGGCTTGATCGTCACTGCGATCGTGGTGAGCTTGAAGGGCCGCACGCAGAACCGACAATTGCTTATGCGCCTTCAATCGTCGGAAGCCCTTGTTGGCCTCGATCATGCCGGCCGCGACCCATCGCAAGGCCATACCGGCATCCCGCCAGCGTTTGACGTTGCGCGTGACGCGGCGAATGGTGCCCATCATGTTCTCGGCGATGTTGGTACAGGCGAGCGATCGACGAAGCTCCTTCGGCAGCTTCAACCGGACGACAGTCAGGATTTCGTCGAGGCCTTCGAGGATGCTGGCCGCTACGCCGGGCCATTGCTGGTCGAGTCGACGCGCGAGATTGCGGATCAATTTTTCAGCCTTGTCGGCGTCATCGAGCTCCCAGGCCTGGCGCAGCACCCGACGGGTGGCCGCATGATGTTCTTTCGGCAGGCGTTCCACGATGTTGCGCGCCTTGTGGATCTGGCAGCGCTGGATCGCAGCGGCCGAACCGAAGGTGCGGCGGATCGCCTTCGACAACGCTTTCGCGCCGTCGGCGATGAACAGTCTTGGCACCGTCGGGTCGAGCCCGCGCGAGACCAGGTTGTCCAGCAGGGCCTGAACCGTTGCGGCATTCTCGGTCGCCCCTTCCACCAGAGCCAGCGGATGCTTGTTGCCTTCGCCGTCAATCCCGATCGCGGCGACCAGCACGAGATCGTCGCCGAGATGCAGCCCATCGATTTGGACCACTAGAAGGTCGAGCGCGGACAGGTCGGCAGCCATGAAGTCGGCCAGCCGCGCCGCCGACAGCGCTACGAACCTCCGCGAGGCCGCCGACTTCGAAACCCCCGATCCGGGCGGTGCCGGCACGTCACCCTCGGGCAGCCGGACAGCGCGGCCGAACCGGCGCGTCGACACATTGATCAGCATCAGGTTCATCGCCCAGCGACCGAGCCAATCCTCCTGCGCCGCCGTTTCCCAGCTCGGGATCGTGACCTCGCGGCCGTCCACGCCCCGGGCCCGCGGGCGCTCGACCTCGATCTTGCCGCCGTGGAAGCCGATCCGTCCCCGCGTTCGGCCCCAACGGTGCGCCCGCCGCGCCGCGTCGCGACCGTGGCGCAGCCCGCAGGCCGCCGTGACATCCGCCTCCATCATCGTGCCGAGCGCCTCGATCCCTGCCGCAAGGCAGAACCGATCGAAGCTCGCCCGCACTTCTGCAAAAGCTTCGTCCACAGCCCCGGTCGCCGGCGAACCAGCCAGTGTGATATCTCTCGTCATGGCGTTGCTCTCCTTTGTGGAATCAGCACCCCGAGCCTACCGGCTCAAGGTGGGCAACGCCGACCTCTTCAGAAATTCAACAGAACCCGGGACATCCCCGGGCTTGCGCTCGAATTCGGTTGCAATTTGCCCGGATTCCAAGAACGTTTGTGACAACGATACGACATGATCTTTGAATTCATTGCTGGCATTCGGCTCACCTTGCGCCACGCTCCCGTTGACCGTGATAGTGCAGATTGCACCTGTGACAATGACCCCTGAAATCCGCAGCAGTGCCAGCTGTTCGCGTAGCCGAACGCGGAATCCGCGACGCGGTGATGATGTCCAACGAATTCCGATCGCGACTTTGCGCATTTTGCCCCTCAAATGACTTGTCCGGACCCGCCCGAGCTGGTGCGCACTGTCGCGACGCGCAGCTATTCTGCTAAATCGCCGAGCTCAATGTTCTCTGCCGCTCGTTGACGAGCGCTGACTAATTTAGATTGGTTCCTAAATCCTGAAACCGAGCTATCGAGGGTACGGACGCGTACACCGAGCGAGTGTTTGATGGCGTCAATGAACAGTACGCAAGTTCGAATATTCTCGCGAGAAACGCTTCAAGATGGCAGTTGCTGCGAACTTGGCGAAATCTGCGCTCAAAAACTGCAAGATATCTCTGCAAACGCCTCCAATCCTCCGAGGTAAATGAGTATCCGATATCCGCTTGCACGATCCGACGACGTTTCGTGCAAGATTGGAGTTCCCAGTGAGTTCATTTACTTGCCGAGCTCCTATTCAGTGCCCTTCGGGGCGTTTCCTCCCTGACTCGGCCGCGCGGTTCTCGCGCGGCCTTTTTTCGCGATCGACGAAGACCTGATTACTTAGATTTGAAAACCTCCAGGAGCAACGCGACGACCCGACCGCCGCCGCACAACCACGCAAGGCTCGTCCATCCTGCGCTAGCGTCTGAAGGACCCGTCACTTCTCCGGGAGGCCTGCTGGCGCCTGACTTGGCTCACCTCGCCTTTCGGTAAAAACAATCTGGCGATCGGCATTTAGCTCGCCAAACTGCCGCAGCTCTCGGCCGACCGCTGCACGAGAGCCGTGGAGGCTGCTGAACGATCTGCATGGGCTAAGCTCACAGCCAAGCAACGTTCCAACATCCTGCGCAAATGGTACGAATTGATCGTCGCCAATCGCGAGAATCTCGCGCTGATCCTGACCTCCGGGCAGGGCCCCTCTCTGCGGCGCTAGGTGAACTCGATATCGGTGGCGCCTATGTCGAGTTGTACGCCGAAGAGGCGCGCCGAAACGATTCTCTCGCCGCGCCCGGATGCAAGGCTGCTTGCGATAAGGCCACGGATTGGCGTCTGCGGCGCCACCACGCCGTGAAACTTCCCCAACTCGATGATCACCCGCAGGGTAGCGCCGGCGCTCGCCGCAGGTGCACCGTGGTGCTGAAGCCAGTCAGTCAGATGCCGCTCTCGGCGGTTGCGCTCGCAGCCCTCGCTGAAGGCCGGCGTGCCCTAGGGTGTCTTCAACGTCATCACCGGAGATTCGAGACCGATCGGCGAGGTTTTCTGCGAGCACGCGGCCGTGCGCTTTGTCGGCCTCACTGGCTCGACCGAGGTCGGCAAGATCCTCTACCGTCGGGCCTGCATCGGCCTGAAGAGCTCGGCCTCGAGCTGGGCCTTTCGTGGTGTTCGACGACCCGATATCGATGCCGCCATCGAGGGCGCCATCGTCTCCAAATACCGCAACATGGGCCAGACCTGCGTCTGCGCCAATCGCCTCTACGCAGAGGCAGGCATCTATGAGGAATTCGTGCAGAAGCTCTCGACCAACGTCGCGGCATAGAAATTCGCGATGCTGCGGTTCGTGCCTGCACACTGTCCATGAGCGGCGCGATCCGGCGATTGTGCTCAATCATAATTCGGTCTGACAGCCGCAGCTCTGCGGGCGCCGTATGGACGTGAACGCTGTTCAACATTGACGTGCAGCTCTCCCCCCTGGGTTGCCGGCCAATTCGTTGCGGCTTGGTAGGCTGCGTTCTCTGGGGCCTCGCCGTGTCGGTGTCGACTACGCATCCGGCCATCACCGAGCGCGGGGAGGACGCCGACATGCTTGCCGATCCTAAGGTGCGGCTCCCGCTGACGTACCGGAGCGGCCCACTGGTGGTTGAGCTCGAATTTCGCGTGCCCTCGGAAAATGCGCGAGCCTTCCACAACCTCCTGCAGGATGTGCAGCTCTACCGGCAACGCAACGGCGCCTATGGTTGGTCAATTGCGCGTCGCCGACCCCGAGCTGTGGACCGAGCGCTAGACTGTCGACATGACTCGATATTTGCGCCAACGCAACCGCTGGACCAGTCGGAGCGCGCATTACACTAGAAGGCCATGGCTTTCCATATCGGGCCTGAGCCCCTGCGTATCCCTCGTATGCTGGAGCGCCCGTTTGGATCGGTACGCCGGAAGGATGATGTGCCCGACCGCGCCGCGAGTGAGCTCTAGCTGCTGGTTGAGAGCGCGGCGCAGGCAGTTAGCTGTCGTCCATTCGACCGCCCCCGCATTCAAGGACCCCGGGCACGTTGCCCTTGCGCTTGGCTAAGCCTTCGCCGTCAATCAAGTTGGCTAGAGGACTTGCACCTCCAAGCTGTCGCTCATACTCGGTACACAAAGAGAACCACGCTGATGAGCGGCCCAAGTCTGCGACCAAACGTCCCGTAGCGGACCTCTAGAATCAGGCCGCAGCCTGTTCGATCGGCGAGAAGGGAAGACCAAGGCTATCGGCGACAGCCTTATAGGTTAGCCGGCCCCGATAGACATTCAGGCCTGCGCGCAGATGGGGATTTTCGAGCACAGCTGCAAATCCTTTACTGGCGAGAGCCAAACCAAAAGGCAGCGTAGCGTTGTTGAGTGCCTGGCTTGAGGTGAGCGGCACAGCTCCGGGCATGTTTGCGACACAATAGTGGATAACGCCATCCACCTCATAGGTTGGATCGGCATGTGTCGTCGCCCGCGATGTCTCGAAACATCCGCCCTGATCGATCGCTACGTCCACGATCACGGAGCCTTGGCGCATCGAACTCAACATACCGCGGCTGACCAGTTTCGGCGCGCTCGCGCCAGGAACGAGAACGGCACCAATGACAACATCCGCCGCAAATACCTCTTCTTCAACGGCGTCGATCGTCGAGAATCTGGTACGTACTCGCCCTTCGAACAGCTCATCCAGTTCGCGAAGCCTGGGAATGGAACGGTCGAGGATCGTGACCTCAGCGCCCAAGCCTGCCGCCATCCGTGCAGCGTGAGTGCCGACAACGCCCCCGCCGATCACCACAATGCGAGCGGGTGGCACGCCCGGTACCCCGCCAATCAGCAGTCCCCGTCCGCCCGCGTACCGCTTCAGCGCCGCACCCGCGGCTTCAATCGCAAGTCTTCCGGCAACCTCGCTCATAGGGGCAAGCAGTGGAAGGCCACCGTGCCCGTCGGTCACAGTTTCATAGGCAATTGCGGTGCAGCCAGATTTCATGAGGCCCTTCGCTTGCTCCGGATCCGGAGCCAAATGCAGATAAGTGAAGAGGATCTGGTTTTCTCGAAGCTGCGTCCATTCGGAGGGCTGTGGCTCCTTGACTTTCACGATCATTTCGCTCGACGCGAATACCTCGCGAGCAGAGGTCGCAATCGTCGCGCCCGCTTTGCCGTAGTTATCATCTGTCGCGCCAATCCCGGCGCCGGCGTTGCTCTCGACGAATACGCTGTGGCCAGCTGCAACGTATTCGCGGACGGCCCCAGGCGTCAGGCCGACGCGGTATTCGTGCGTCTTGATTTCCTTGGGAACACCGACCTTCATTTGCAATCTCCTTGGTGAGCAGCCCGTTGTAATCGGAAGAGCGGTACAAACCTGCGAGGCGAGAGGCCAAACAGCGCAGTAATCCGGCGATCTTCCGCGCCTCCTTGCAGGATTTCGAACGTGCGACCTAAGACCGCCGAGTTGGCAGGGATGCTACCACGGGGCGACAATACGTGATGCGGCCCCGGCAGCCAAACCAGGCACTCCTGATCAGGATTGATCTACGCCGGACTGGGTCGACTTGTTCGTTGTTTTGCCTCATTCGCAACGATGCTCGATCCGGTAACACGAGTAGCGCTTGCGAGGGAGGCCCGCGGGTTCATCAAAGATGGATCGGGTTTTTCAAAGGTTTGCTGAACGATTGACCGAAAGCACGCATCCAGACGCAGCTCAGCAGAGCATGGCTGAGGTCGCCGCTGCGCTCGAACTGTCGTGCTTCGCATATCTCGCTCTTCCCCGTGAGCCGGGCAGTGCTCCCAACCTGATCTCGACATATCCCCCCTCCTGGACCGCCATCTATCTGCAGCGCGGCTACGAATCCGTCGATCCGGTGGTACGTCGGGCAATGCGCCAGCCTAAGCCCTTCCGATGGGGGCTTGGATTTGAAACGCGAAATCGGCCGGAGCCTGAACGCGCTCTGTTCGAAGAAGCCGACAAATTTGGCATTCGCTGCGGGTTTACATTCCCTATCCACGATGACAAGGGCGCAATCGCCGCGCTGAGCTTTGCAAGTGACGAGCGTCGAACTGCTTTCGAGCGCGCGCTTGTCGAGCACGCCCAGAGCCTGCGATTAATCGCAACGTTTTTCCATGAGCATGCAAAACGCTTCTGGACGATTGATCGCATGGTGGGCGGCGTGGTGCTGTCTCCTCGCGAGTACCAGTGTCTCGAATGGTCCGCGCGCGGTAAATCGGCTGGGGAGATCGGGATCATTCTCGGTATCTCAGAGCGAACGGCGGGATTTCACCTGGACAACGCCCGTGCGAAGCTCCGTGTCAGCTCGCTGCGTCAAGCGATCGTGCTGTTGACCGAATCAAAATCGCGAAAATAGAACGCCAGGAGTCCATAAACACCTGTGGAACTGCACAGGATGCGCTTACCTAGGCCTCTCTGCTTAGTTGCCGGAATTAAGTAGGGAGGCAAGAATGATGCAGCTCATCACGCCGGAGTACTACGGTGAATTCGTCAACGATCTGGCCGAGATGCACCGGCTGCGCTACCGCGTTTTCAAGCAGCGTCTGGATTGGACCGTCGAGGTCAGCGGCGACATGGAAGTGGACGAATTTGACGTGCTTCGACCGGTGCATCTACTGAACCGCTCGCGAGCCGGACAAATTCAAGGATGCGTTCGGCTTTTGCCTTCGAGCGGTCCAACTATGCTGAGGGACACTTTCGCGATCCTGCTGGACGGGCAGCCGGGACCACGAAGCGACCGGATTTGGGAGAGCAGCCGATTCGCGCTTGATGTTCCCGCGGATGCGCCGAAGGCGAGCGGCGGACTTGCTGCTGCCACTTACGAGCTGTTTGCGGGTATGATTGAATTCGGCCTTTCCATTCAATTGATCGAAATCGTCACTGTGACCGACGCCCGCATGGAGCGCATTCTTCGCCGGGCCGGATGGCCCCTTCGCAGAGTGGGAAAAGCTCGCCCTCTCGGAAACACCACGGCGGTTGCTGGGTACCTGGAGGTCTCGCCCGATGCGTTGGACCGCATCCGCAAGGCAGGGCACATCTCGGGACCGGTGCTCTGGGCCCCGGTCATTCAAGCGGCTGCCTAGGTTCTGGAAGCAAACCCAATCGCAGCATCGGTGCACAAGGCCGCTCTTCTCTCTCAAGACTTACTATGCACAAGGCACGACGAACACGACCGTCACTTCAAGCCAGTAAAGCGCTCGAACTGAAACACCTGAGATCGGCCGTCGCTGCGGCCGATTGCGGGAGCGTTCGTGGGGCCGCCGAGTTGCTGAGGGCCCAACAATCGAGCCTCAGCCGAACAATCAGCGAGTTTGAGCACCACTTGGGCGTTCCAATTTTCGAGCGCTTCAGCGGAGGTGTGCGCCCAACGTGCGTGTTCCAGCCGATCGTGATCACGGATTCCAGGCCATCGTGATCACCCATTCCAGAGCATCGTGATCACGGTTTCCAGCGGATCGTGATCGCTATTTCCAGCGATCGCGATCGGGGCAGGAGGCGCGCGCCGCTGACAGTCTGCAACCCGGGTAGCTTGGTCTTTTGCCTAACCGCAGAGGATCGAGATGCCGACCGAGAGACTGTCCATGCGCCACATCCGTGAAGTTCTACGCCTGCACTACAGCGTCGGCGTGTCGCAACGCGCCGTTGCCCGCAGCCTGGGCTTGGCCCAGGGCACGGTCAGCAAGTACCTCAACCGAGCCCGCCGCGCCGGTCTGACCTGGCCGCTGCCGCCGGAGCTGGACGACGACGTCCAGCTCGACAACCGCCTGTTTCCGCCGCCTTCTGATCGGCCCAGCGACGAGCGTCCGCATCCAGACTGGGCGCTCGTGCATCGCGAGCTGCGGCGCCCGAACGTCACGCTGATGCTGTTGTGGGAGGAGTATTGCGACGCAAACTCCGACAGCTTCAGCTATGCGTGGTTCTGCGAACGCTACAAGGAGTGGACCGGCCGCCTCAAGCCGACCCTGCGCCAGGTCCATGTCGCCGGCGAGAAGCTGTTCGTCGACTATTCCGGCCATACCATGGAGGTGGTTGACGGGCTCAGCGGCGAGGTGCGCAGCATGCAGATCTTCGTCGCCGTGCTCGGCGCCTCGAACTACACCTATGCCGAAGCCAGCTTCAGCCAGAGCTTGCCGGACTGGATCGCCTCGCACGCTCGGGCCTTTGCCTATTTCGGCGGCGTGGCGCGGCAGACGGTGAGCGACAATCTCAAGGCCGGCATCACCCGGGCTTGCTTTCACGAACCGATGGTCAACCGGACGTATGCAGATCTCGCCCGCCATTACCGCACCGCCATCGTCCCGGCGCGACCGTATCGTCCACGCGACAAAGCCAAGGTCGAAGTCGGGGTCCAAATCGTCGGACGATGGATTCTCGCGCGTCTGCGCAACCGCCGATTCTTCTCCCTCGCCGCCCTCAACGAGGCGATCCACGCACTCCTGGTCGAGCTGAACGACCGACCTCTCCGGAGTTGGGGACGAAGTCGGCGCGACCTGTTCGAAGAGCTCGATCGTCCGGCGCTCACTCCCTTGCCGGATGAACCGTACCAGTATGCCGAGTGGAAGCGCTGCCGGGTCAACCTCGATTATCACATCGAGATCGCCAAGCATTATTACAGCGTCCCTCACAACCTCGTGCGTCAAGAGGTCGAGACCCGCGTCACTCAAAAGACCGTCGAGATTTTCCTGCGCGGCAAGCGGGTGGCGTCGCATCTACGCAGCACCTTGCAGCATCGCCCGACGACGATTGCCGAGCATATGCCGAGCTCGCATCGTCGTTATCGCGACTGGACCCATGAGCGTATTCGTTCCGAAGCCGCCAAGGTAGGCCCCGACGTCGACACCCTGGTCGACGTCATCCTGCGGTCGCGACCGCACCCGGAACAGGGCTTCCGCTCCGCCATCGGCATTCTCGGGCTGGTCAAGCGCTATGGCCAGGAGCGCGTCGACGCCGCCTGCGCCCGTGCCCTGCTGCTCAACGCCCGTTCGTACAAATCGGTCGCCGCCATCCTCAAGAACGGCACCGACAGGACCGCTCCGCCCGCCGACGAGACACCCATCCTCTTCCACGCCAACATCCGCGGCCGCAGTTACTACAATTGATCAGGAGATCAGCATGCTCATTCACCCGACCGTCGATCGCTTGCGCGCCCTCGGCCTCACCGCCATGGCCGATGGCCTCACTGAACTGCAGAATAATCCCGAGGCTGCCGGAATGCCGCATGCCGATTGGCTCGGCCTCCTCGTCGATCGCGAGGCCACCGCCCGCGACAACCGTCGCATCACGCGTCGCTTGACCAGCGCCAAGCTCCGTCAAGCCGCCGCCATCGAGAACGTCGACTATCGCACCGCTCGCGGCCTTGACCGTTCGCTCTTCCAGAACCTCGGCACCTGCCAATGGATCCGCGATGCCAACCACCTGGTCATCGTCGGCCCAACCGGCACCGGCAAGTCCTGGCTTGCCTGTGCACTCGGCAACAAGGCCTGCCGCGATGGCTTTTCCGTCCTCTACAAGCGGGCACCCCGCCTGTTCGCAGATCTCGCGCAGGCGCGCGGCGAAGGCCGTCTGGCGCGCCTGATCGCAGCCCTCGAGCGCGTCAATCTCCTCATTCTTGATGACTGGGGACCCGAACCGCTCACCGCCGAGCAGCGCCGTGATCTGCTCGAGATCGTCGACGATCGCTACGACAAGGGATCGCTGTTGATCACGAGTCAGGTGCCCGTGTCGCAATGGCACGATGTCATTGCCGATCCCACCCTCGGCGATGCGATTTTGGATCGCATCATTCACAATGCCCACCGCATCGAACTCAAGGGCGACAGTCTGCGGCGCCAAGCCGGCGAAAAGAAAAAGCCGTGAGCACCTCGCGCACGATCGTCCCGCCGGCCCACAGGTCCCTCCCGCGCGCGTCGCTGCGTCGCTCGTGGGGGCACTCCGCGCCGCGCACGGGGCCCTCCCATGGACCGCCGGAACGATCTTCGAACCAGCCCGCCAGCCTTGACGAGGAGGCCGTTTGCAGCACACATAAACTCGTCAGTCGTGTTCGTCTCCAGTGATCGCCATCATCTGGAATCCGTGATCACCATCGTCTGGAACGCCTGATCACCATCCCTGGAATGCGCACCCAACGCGGCCCGGCTGCGACGTCCTTCGGTTGGCCAGGATCATCCTGGAGGAATTCGACGCACTCATCGCAACCGCGCGATCCGTTCACAACAGCGAAATCGGCCGTCTGAGCGTCGGCTTCTGCACATCGCTTTCGGCCGGCAATCTGCAAGCCTCCTTACTTGAGTTCAAGGAGCGGTTCCCGCAGATCGCGCTTGCGACGGTTGAACGATCAAGATCACGTTTAGCAGCGGCACTTCGCAACGGAGCCCTTGATCTCCTGATCGTCACGGGGAACTTGCCTTTGTTGGACACCAAAGCCATGTCTCTGTGGAGCGAGCGTGTTCTCGTTGCCTTGCCTCATGACCATCCTCTCAGTTCGCGCGAGACTGTTTATTGGCCCGACCTGCGCGGCGAGACGGTGCTGCTCAGCCACTGCGACCCCGGAAAGGAGCTCGAAGATCTTCTGGTTTCCAAGCTCGTTTCGCCTGAGGCCCGCCCAACAATCGAGCGCCACGACGTCAGTCGCGGCATGATCAAAAGCCTGATCAGCATGAACACAGGAATAAGCCTCGTGCTCGAGTCCGACATAGGTGCAAATTTGGCGGACCTTGTTTACCGAGAGCTGCGCGACGGCGCGGGTGCGAGCCGGTTCGAGTTTTCTGCCTATTGGCGCGCCGACAATGAGAACCCGGCCCTGCAGGAATTCCTGAAGTTACTCTCCGAGCGCTATTCCTGGCCTTCGATCGGTCGCTGACGCGCGCGGCGCGCTTTCCGAAAGGTTCTGTCGGCCGCCATGAACCGAGCCAGCATGGGCGCGATAAGCTTGGCCGGATCTCCGATCGGCTGAGCGGTCTCCTGTGCAAGAATCTCGGCATATGCCACGAGATCCCTGTGCACGCTCGCGGGCAGTTCATGCGTAATCTTGATCGGCTTGTCGTCTTCGACTGCGCCGAGCTTGAGCTTGGCCATCGTCCTCACCCCTTATACGGTTCGAGCACCAGGTCACGGTTGACGATCACCCGTACCGGAAATCCCGGACGAATCGTCAAAGTTGGCTGAATATTGAGATTGCGGCGGACTATCTGCTGGCCTGTTTGATTGATCGAATCCCCAGCTCCACGGCGGAGCGCGGCAATGAGATCGCTGTTGGTATTGCCGCTATCCGCCCCGGAATTCACCTCGGTGCCCACGGAAAGCAGCGTCGAAAGAGCGGCGGCCCCCAACAATTCCTTCCAATGATTGTCGACTTCGTCCTCAAGACCAGAGTAACCTGCCGCATCTGCGCCGGGCTGCCGTTCCAAAACAATCGACCTCCCATTCGGCATGATAAGGCGCGTCCAGACCAGGAGCACGCGCGACTGCCCAAATGCGACCTGGCTATCGTAGCTCCCGATCAGCCTTGCTCCCTGGGGAATAAGGCGAGCTCGCCCGGTAGGAGAATCGTACACCGCTTCTGTGACTTGCGCCGTGATCTGGCCAGGCAGGTCGGAGCGGATTCCTGTGATCAGCGCGGCCGGAATGACCGTTCCGGCCTGAACGACAAAAGGCGAAGCCGGCCTCACAAGGCGATCGGAGCTTGTCGTCCGACGATCGACCGTTGCACTGACGAACGCTAGCTTTCGGTCTTGGCCGTTTTGAGCAAATGCTTCGTCGGATGATGGCGCGGCGCTTGAACGGGCTTCGCTCGATGAAGTGGCAGGGGCTTGTGGCCGGACGTTGGTGCTGGCAAATACCTTGCTGGTCCGTGCCGCTTCGCTCTCCTGGTTGACACGCTGCTGTTCGGCGTCGATACCGAGCGAGCCGGACGTCGAAGATCCCTGTGCTGCGACGATCGGCCGACCGAGATCGCCTGGCAAAGGCGGCCCCAGGCGCGGCACGTCCTTCGGGATCTCGGTATAATCCTTCGGTAAGGTCGCGAGCTGATCGGCGACGTTGTGGTGGTCAGTCGCGTAAAGCTCCTCGGGCGCTGAGTTACCTGACCGTTTCTCCTGCAGCGCCCAGAGCACCGCGCCAGTGATCAGCAACAGCACAAGGGCGCTGCCGCCGATCAGGACCTTCCGCGAGAGGCGCGCAACTTTTGGCGGGTCCGGCCGGAGCCGCAGGGTTTCGGCGATCTCTTCCGGCGACTTATCCCCGGGGCGCTTCCTTTGGTGTATCGATCGCCTGGTCAGTATCGTTCAAAGCGACCTCCCGTCAGTTCGCACGATCCTGACCTTCTGCTGGTGCTCCTCGCCGAGCCTCAGCTCCGCGGCCGCGAACAGCCGGTCAACAATCAGCACATTTCCGTAAGCGCGGTAGTTGACGATTTCAGTTTTGCCGTCTGGCCCGATCACAAAGAGCGGCGGCATCTCGCCCTGACTGACGCCGAGGGAGAACTCGATATAGGTTTTGCGGCCGTCATCATAAGCGTTGACGGGGCGCCACGGCGGGCTGTCGCCCTCGATGGCATAACGGTACCGGCGCGCCGGCAGGTCCGGAATAAAAGGTGCCGGCGGTAAAGCTCGAGTTCGCTCGCCACGATCCCCCGGATAGAACCAGGCCACCGAGGGCATATAGGGCTTTTCTTTGGCGCGAAGTTCGATCAGGTAAGTACGGCGATCAGTATTGACGACGAGGTTGGTCTCGATCGAGGGACGGGTTGGCTTGACCATAATGTGAACGCGGCGGGTGTCGCCGCTGCCACTCTCGGTGTCGCCGACCACCCAGCGAACGGTATCGCCTGCGGCGACCGGTCCTGAGCCGATCAGCTGCTCACCCGGCTCGAGGGCAATGTCCGTAATTTGCCCCGGCGCGGCATAGATCTGGTAGAGCGCGCCCGGACTATAGGAAAACACTTGCACCGCATTGTAGTAGCCGGCTTTGCGAGGCTGCACGCGTGCAGCGTCATTTGCGGTTTCGATGCGCTCGACAGGCTGCTTGGGCTCCGCGCTGTTGCCGCCTCGTGCAGCCTTCCAGGCCGGCGGCACATGCAGCGGTCGCGGGCGATCATGGGCAAGCGCCGGCAAGTCCGGTGCCGGCGGGAGCTCGTTGTCGTAGCTGATTTGCGGCGGCCTGAAAGTCGTGCAGCCGCCGACCGTCGAGACACAGACCAGAAGAGCCAGAGGCAAGCACGGCCGCGCTTTTCGTGACACAGTAACGAGACCTGATGGCATGTTAGCCGAGCTCCTTTGACCAGTTGATCGCGTTGACGTAGATGCCGAGGGGATTTTTGCGTAGGCGATCCAGATCGCGAGGCGTTTCCACGACGATGGCGAGGATCGCGCTCCACCGCTCCGTTGCGGCAAGCTGACCGTTGTCGTAGCGCCGCTCGATCCAGGCCAGGCGAAAGCTCTCAGGGGAGGCCCGGATGACGCTAGACACTTCGATCGCGACTTGCGTTTTGCCGAGCTTGGCGAATGGTTCGTTATTGCGGGCATAATCATTGAGCGCGGCGGCGCCGCGATCGGTCATGAAGTCATAGGCGCGCAGCCAGTTTTCGCGCAGTACGATGGCGTCCATCGGCAGACCACGCACATGCTCGATGAATCGGGCCAGGTGAAACGCTACTTGAGGGTCCGTCGGTTGGTAGCTGGCATTTGCCGGAGCAACCGTCTTAGCTTCCCCCAATTGGTCAACCTCAACCACCCAAGGCGTGATCGTCCCCTGTGCGGATTGCCAAACCAGGGCCGCGGCGAAACCAGCGGACAAGAAGAGGGAGGCAAACGCCATCAGGCGCCAGTTTTTGGCCTGCACTCGCGCAGACCCAATGCGATCATCCCAGACCTGGGCGGCGCGTTGATACGGAGTGACAGGCTCCGGCATGCGGCCATAGTGAACGGCCGATCGTTTGAACATTGTTTGACCTCAAGAGATGCTCAGGAATGGAAATGGTCGATGTGAAGCGTCAGCCGTCTTGTTGGGAGAGGTCGACAGATCCGCCGCCCCCGCCGTGATCGCCCGAACGGATCGCCTGGGTAGCCGCTGATGCGCCATGGCTAATCGTCTGCGCTCGCTTCATCCGACGAACCCAAGCGGGCGCGTCGGACCCAGCGGCGGAAGAGCCCTCTCCTCTACCGGCATGACTCGGCGACCCACGAAGACCAGCGGCGAGCGAACGTAAAGGACTAGCCGCACCTGACGCACTTGCTTCTGCGCCGGACATGCTCCCCGCCCGCGACACGCTCATCGTACCATTTGCAATCGCGCTGCCTCCACGTGCCGCGCCAGCAATCGCGCCTCCGGCGAGACCCGCCGCGCCGGCGGCAAGACCCGCGCCAGCCGCAACAACGCCACCGGCGGCGAGGCCCGTCCCGACAGCGCTTCCGGCGCCAAGCTGCGGACCTCCGGAGACGATGCCGTTGGCAATACCGGGCCCGAAAATCCCGAGCCCAAGAAGTGTGAGCGCACCGAGCACCAGTGCCATCGCGTTCTCGATGGTCGGCTGGTTGCCGCCGAAACCTGCCGTGAACTGCGAGAACAAGGTCGAACCGATGCCGACAATGACGGCCAGGACCAGGACCTTGACGCCGGAGGAAATGACATTGCCAAGCACGCGCTCGGCCGCAAAGGCGGTCTTGCCGAAGAGGCCAAAGGGGATCAGAACGAAGCCGGCAAGTGTCGTCAGCTTGAACTCAATAAGCGTGACGAAAAGCTGGATCGCGAGAATAAAGAAGGCCAACAGCACCACGATCCAGGCGAACAGCAGGACCGCGATCTGCACGAAATTCTCGAAGAAGCTGACATAACCCATGAGCCCCGAGATCGAGTCGAGGATGGGGCGGCCGGCATCAAGGCCAACTTGCGCGATCCGGCCCGGCCGCAGAAAATCTGCCGACGACAGGCTTGTGCCTGAGGCTTTTAGCCCAAGGCCTGCAAAGCTCTCGAAGACGATGCGCGCAAGGCTGTTCCAGTTGCCGATGAGATAGGCAAAAACGCCGACAAACAATGTCTTCTTGACGAGCCGGGCAAGAATCTCCTCATCAGTGCCAAAGGACCAGAACAGGCCCGCGAGCGTGAGGTCGATCGCGGCCAGCGTCGTGGCGAGATAGCCCACTTCGCCTCCGACAAGGCCAAACCCGGAATCAATGTAGCGGGTGAAGGTTTCCAGGAACTGATCGATGACGGAGGTACCACCCATGGCTCACTCGCTTTGGCTTGGAATGGAGGGAAAACCGGACGGCAGGCGACTTTCGTCCTTGCGCGGGACAGGAGAGGGGAATGGCGCCGCGCCTGTCCGGCTGTCCGGATCACCTGTCGATCTACTCCCTCCCAAGAACTGCCTGCGCTGCTCGGCCCAGATCTTCTGGCATTCCAGAAGAGCCTCTTTCTGCTCGTAGGTGACGGTGCGGCATTGCTCGAGCTTTGCTGCGGTCGCATCGGATTTTGACGCGAGATAGACGGAAGATTGGGTCGCGCTCCCGTCCTCACCCAACCGAATGGCGCAGACGCCAACCACCAGGACAGCAAGACCAAGCGCTGCCGCGGCGGGCAGTCGTTCAAGTCGTTTCTTCATGATCAGTGGAACATCTGCACGGTTGTTGGTTGGTAGCCCTGCCCCTGGGTCAGAAAGCGCCGCAGTTGCTCCCTGCCCTGATCCTGCGCAGCTGCGCGCTGGGCAGACTCGAGCGTTTGCGCACGACCTTGCGACGCGACAGTGGCCGTAAGGTCCGCAAGCTGCTGAGCTTGCAACGCAAGGAGCTGGTTGCCGGCCTGACTTGCCTGAAGCGCACCCGATGCGCCCTGGCTCGCCGTCACCAGGGCCGACATTTGGGTGCGGTTGGTGTCGAGATTGCCGACAACACTCGCTTGGACCCGCATGGCGTCCTGCAGCCCGGCAACGGAGTTCTGCCAACGCGTCTGCGCATTTCCGACAAGGAGCCCATTGGACATGCTGACCGATGCCGGCGCATAGGTGGTGGCAAACGCGCGGTCGATCTGCTGGACATCATAGGCAATCCGCTGAGCCTGCGAGAGTAGCTGCTGGGTGCGCTGAATAGATTGCTCGAGCTGTTGCAACGACGAATAAGGCAGGTTCGCCAGGTTCTTCGCCTGATTGATCAGCATCTGCGCTTCGTTCTGGAGCGAGGTGATCTGGTTGTTGATCTGCTGCAGCTCACGCGCGGCGGTCAGCACATTCTGAACGTAGTTGTTGGGATCGAACACAATCCACTGCGCCTTTGCTTCGCCGGGCGCTTGGACCATGGTCATGGCGATGATGCTTGCCGCCAGAATCGGCAGGATACGGTTCATCAGAGCGCTCCCTGTTGGGCGAGCTGCGGAATGAGGTTGCAGGCCCAGCCGAGGTCGCGCGCCTTGAGCCAACCGGTGACGAACTCGTCCCTTCCGTGCTCGGCAAGCACCCGATCGATGACAGCCTGGTCGGCTTTAGACGAGGCGGCCGCAAAGGCGAGCGCGATTTCGCCAAGTCCGAGCTCGAACAGCCGGTTGCCGCGTCGAGATTGGCAGTAGTAGTGTCGCTTGGGGGTGGCGCGGGCAAGGATCTCGATCTGCCGGTCGTTCAGCCCAAACCGCCGGTAAATCGCCATGATCTGCGGCTCGATCGCGCGATCGTTTGGCAACAGGATCCGGGTCGGGCAGCTCTCGATGATGGCAGGCGCGATTTTGGAGCCGTCGATATCGGCAAGCGACTGGGTCGCAAAAACGACGGAGGCGTTCTTCTTGCGAAGCGTTTTGAGCCATTCGCGGAGCTTGCCGGCAAAATCGGCATCATCGAGCGCGAGCCAGCCTTCGTCGATGATGAGCAGTGTCGGACGGCCGTCTAAGCGGTCCTCGATCCGGTGAAACAGATAGGCCAGAACTGCGGGCGCCACAGAGGTCCCAATCAATCCGTCGGTCTCGAACACCTGGACGGAGGCTTCACCCAGCCGTTCGTGCTCGCCGTCCAGCAACCGCGCGTATGGCCCACCGAGGCAGTAGGGCTGGAGGGCGCGCTTGAGAGCATTGGATTGCAGGAGAACGGAGAGCCCAGTCAGCGTCCGCTCCGTAACCGGCGCCGAGGCGAGCGAGGTCAATGCCGACCAGACATGATCCTTAGTCTCAGGCGTGACCTCGATCCGCTCGCGCGTCAGGATCGATGCAATCCAGTCGGATGCCCAGCCTCGCTCGCCGAGATCGTCGATGCGCGCGAGCGGCTGGAGGGCGACGAGTTCTGACGATTCGAGCGCGCCACCGAGATCATGCCAGTCGCCCCCCATGGCGATGGCCGATGCGCGGATCGAGCCGCCGAAGTCAAACGCAATGATCTGCGCCGCGCTGTAGCGTCG
Source organism: Bradyrhizobium sp. LM2.9 (assembly GCF_054056555.1). Taxonomy (NCBI): domain Bacteria; kingdom Pseudomonadati; phylum Pseudomonadota; class Alphaproteobacteria; order Hyphomicrobiales; family Nitrobacteraceae; genus Bradyrhizobium; species Bradyrhizobium sp. LM2.9. Next base: position 7,186,801 of record NZ_JBSRYJ010000002.1, on the reverse strand, counting down.
GAACTGCAGCGCCATAAGCGCCAGCAGGACCGACTTGCCGGCGCCCGTCGGTCCGATGACCAGCGTGTGGCCGACATCTCCGACATGCAGAGAAAACCGGAATGGCGTGGAACCTTCGGTCTTGCCGAAGAACAATGGGGGCGCCTTGAGGTGGTGATCCCTCACCTCTCCGGCCCATATCGCAGATAACGGGATCATATGGGCGAGGTTCAGGGTCGAGACCGGGGGCTGGCGGACGTTTGCGTAAGTTTGTCCAGGCAGGCTGCCGAGCCACGCTTCGACGGCATTGACCGTCTCGGCCATGCAAGTGAAGTCCCGGCCCTGGATGACCTTTTCGGCGAGGCGGAGCTTTTCGTCGGCTGCGCGCGGATCCCTGTCCCAGACCGTGACCGTTGCGGTGACGAAGACCTCGCCGATCTGATCCGAACCCAATTCCTGGAGCGCACTATCGGCATCCATCGCCTTGTTGTGGGCATCGGTGTCCAAAAGCGCGGAGGCCTCGTTCGTCATCACTTCCTTCAGGATCGAGGCGATCGATTTGCGCTTGGCAAACCATTGCCGCCTGATCCTGGTGAGGAGCTTGGTGGCATCTGTCTTGTCGAGCATGATAGCCCGCGTCGACCAGCGATACGGGAATACCAGCCTGTTCAGCTCGTCGAGAATCCCGGGCGTGGTCACGGTTGGGAACCCCACGAGCGTCAGAACGCGCAGATGCGCGTCGCCCAGCATGGGTTCAAGACCGCCTACCAGCGGTTGATCGGCCAGCAGCGCATCGAGGTACATCGGGATTTCTGGCACGCGCACGCGGTGCCGTTTGGTCGAGACCGTCGAATGCAGGTAGGTGAGCGTTTGCTCGTCATCAAGCCAGCCGCATTCCGGCATGAAACCCTCGACCAGCTGCAGCACGCGGCTGGTCCGGTCACTAAAGCCGGCGATCACCTCGCGTGCATCCGCTCCCGCAGCGCGCTGGCCGCCCTCGTACAGCAAGCGCTCTGCTGCCGCAGCACTCTCCGCCGGAGGCAGATAAAGGAAAGTCAGGTAGTAGCTCGATTCGTAATGACTGCCGGCTTCTTCGAATTGCGCTTTGCGCTCCGCATCCACCAGCGCCGAGGCGACGTCCGGGAATGTATCCGGCGGATAGCGTCCGGCCGAATGCCGCTGCGCCTCGACGAACACGGCCCACCCCGATCCGAGGCGACGGAGTGCATTGTTGAGGCGGCCAGCGACCGCAACAAGCTCGGCAGGCACGGAGCTGTCGAGATCCGGCCCTCTGAACCGGGCCGTTCGCTGAAACGATCCATCTTTGTTGAGGATGATCCCTTCGTCGACCAGGGCGGCCCAGGGCAGGAAGTCGGCAAGACGTGTGCTTGAACGGCGGTATTCGGCAAGATTCATCATGGGACGACTTCAGGTGCTAAGGTGAGCGGGAATGCGAACATGCCGGCGCACGACTTCTACGAATTCCGGATCGCGCTTTGCGGCCCAGACCGCAGCCATGTGACCCACGAAGGCGAAGAGAAGGCCGGCCAGCCACATGCGCAGGCCGAGACCGAGTGCGGCGGCCAGTGTGCCGTTGAGAATGGCAACCGCGCGCGGCGCGCCGCCCATCAGTATCGGTTCGGTGAGCGCGCGGTGGACGGGAGCCACAAATCCCGGGACTGGCTCGTCCATCAGATCACCACTCCGCCGCCGAATGAGAAGAACGACAGGAAGAAGCTCGATGCGGCGAATGCGATCGACAGGCCAAACACGATCTGGACTAGCCGCCGGAAACCACCCGAGGTGTCGCCAAAGGCGAGCGACAGCCCGGTCACGATGATGATGATGACGGCAATGATCTTTGCGACCGGACCTTCGACCGATTGCAGGATTTGGTTCAGCGGCTGCTCCCAAGGCATGTTCGAGCCGGCAGCCCAGGCCGGCGCGCTGGCGAGGGAAAGTGTGGCGAATGCTGCAATTGAGATGAAACCGGGCGCGAGAGAGGCTCGTGTGGTCATGACTGATCTCCGATGTTCGAAAGGCTGTAGTCGCCTGATGATCCAAGGCCGTTGACGCACGCGAGTTCGCTCAAACGCCGTTCGCCACCACGGCCAGAGAGCACGGCGATGACGTTGATGGTTTCTGCGATCAGCGCACGCGGGACGGTGATGACGGCTTCCTGGACCAGCTGCTCGAGCCGCCGCAGCGCGCCAAGCGAGGTGCCCGCGTGGATCGTGCCGATGCCGCCGGGATGTCCTGTGCCCCAGGCTTTCAAGAGATCGAGGGCTTCGGCCCCACGGACCTCGCCGATCGGAATGCGATCAGGGCGCAGGCGAAGAGAGGAGCGCACAAGATCGGAGAGCGAGATCACGCCGTCCTTGGTCCGCAGCGCCACCAGGTTCGGTACCCTGCACTGAAGCTCCCGGGTATCTTCGATGAGAACGACGCGGTCCGATCCTTTGGCAACCTCGGCAAGCAGCGCATTTGTCAGCGTGGTCTTCCCGGTCGAGGTGCCGCCGGCGACCAGGATGTTCTTCCGTGCGGCGACCGCATTGCGAAGCGCGCTCGCTTGGCTCACGTTCATGATGCCTGCGGCGACATAGTCGTCCAGGCCGAACACGGCGATCGCCGGTTTGCGGATCGCAAACGTCGGCGCGGCAACAACCGGCGGCAGCAATCCTTCGAAACGTTCCCCCGTTTCCGGCAGCTCAGCCGAAATCCGGGGCGAGCCGGGATGAACTTCTGCTCCTACATAGTGCGCGACCAGTCGGACGATTCGTTCGCCATCCGGCGCCGGAAGGCTCTCTCCCGTGTCTGTAAGCCCGCTCGACAATCGGTCGATCCATAGCCGCCCGTCGGGATTGAGCATCACCTCCACAACGGTCTGATCTTCCAAAAAGCCGGCAATGGCCGGCCCAAGGGCGGTGCGGAGCATGCGCGCCCCGCGCAACTCGGCTTCCGAATGAAATGAATGTATCGCCACGGCTGCCCCACATGATCGAGGCCCTGCCCTTCAGTGGCCTCATGTGAGACAAGTAGAAAAAGCAGATCCTACGCTATCGCAAGACAGGATCATCACCGTCGTAGTCTGGCGTAGAAACGACAAGAGTCGGAAAGGAAGGTTCGGTAAGCTCGTGTTCGGCGCGCCGAAAAAGGCGAGCTCGTTAGCATCGGCCCGTCAAGCTCGCGTCACCACTCTAGGTGTTCATCCGCCTCCAGGATCGCGGCCTCGCTCGCTAGGATAGCGGCATGAGCCGAGCTCCAGCCGCAGGCCGGTTGGAGTATGGCCGAAGTCCTACCTTTCCCTTTCCGGCTTCGAAACCATGGAACGGCAAACCAGGCGAGCGCCGCCAGCTGTAGCAGCACGATCAATCCGAACGCGGTCTGGCAGGCAATCAAAGCGTGGTTTGCCGGCCTCAACGGGCCATCGCTCAAGAATCAGTCCCGTCCCCTACTGCACGATGAAGGCCCAGCCAAATTGCAGGACGTTCAAACCACCATTCGCGCGCGCGACCAGTTGGGGCGGGAAATAATCTCCTATGATGGCGTAGGTCAGAGCGGTGGCCGACCCGGCCACCGACACGACGCACCACGGCAGAAGTGAGGGCCAGGGCGGATGCAGGATGAGGACGATCTCCGCTCCGAAAAAAAGAGCCGCGACGGCCGCGAACAGCACTTCCATATTCCTGCCACGACTGCGCACCCGGTTTGCAAGCACGCCCAAGGCTAGCGCCCCCAGACTCAAAACGGTCGCCATCACGACCGGCGCCGACCCGATGCAGGCCGCCGACAGGGGCAATCCGCCAGAAGCCTTGATCAGACTAGATGGTTTTCAGCGCGGCCGGTTTCGTGGTGTCTGGTCGACTATCGACTCGTTCGGGAGCGACCGGATAGATCAAAATGGCAGAAAGCGCGCTTGCGGCAGCCAGCACCGCGAACCAGGCCGCGCAAGCTTATCCTGTCCAGGAGCACCTCGGCAGGAGCGGTTGCCGTCACCGCGCCCAAATGAACCCAGCATGATCATAAAGCCATTGATGAGAGCCAACCGTTCTCTAGGAAACCAGAGGAGGATCATTTTCAGCCCCGAGGTCAGCGCTGCAGCACTCCCAAGTCAGGATTCGCGCTGACCATGAGAAGCGAAACGAATCCCATCGACAGTCCAAAGAGCGCTGCCCCCGCTGCTGCCACAGCCAAGAGCAAGCTCTGGACCCGGCGCGCCCGTAGCGACCAATAACATGCCAATCGGAACTGGCTCGCCATGATGACCAGGAAATAGATTGACGTGAGCAGCCCGACATCAGCAGCGCCGAGCCCGAGATCGGAGCCTAGGAGCCCACCGATCAGCGTATTGATCGTTCGGAAAAGGTATACAAGGTAGTACCCGGCCGCGAAGGGAAGAAAGACGCAGGCGATAAGCCGCCACACAGCGACCGGCTCGATGCGTGCTACAAGCGTTGTTTGCGTCGCAAGCCCCTTCTGCACGCTTCTGGCGTTTTGGCCATTGCGCTCAACAGAACGAACTGGACAGGAAAGTTCAGATTGCTCCCGCCCCTCCGCGGCGGCAGCGCTCGGCTCGAATCCCCCTCTACACCGGGTGCGGACGAACTCTCCTGAACCACTTCTTCTACAGTTCGCCTCTGTGACACACTGCCGCCAGTTTCAGAGGCGCGCCAGCTTGCCTTCCGAGCGGATCAATCGTCTCCTGGATCAATAGCTGGCTAGGCCGCGCCCTGCGCTCGACCTGGTCGACCAAAACCTTGAAGCGCTATTGGCCGAGCAGGCGGGCGTCCTGCTGCTGGGATGACTGCATGGCGCGCCGTAACGGTGAGGTGATAGTGCGCATGAGGGTCACTATCTGCCCAACTCGGGAAATCTTCAATTGGTGTAAATGCTTAGGAGATCTGCATGGAATTCCGTCCGCTTCACGACCGCGTCGTGGTCAAGCGCATTGACGCAGAAGAAAAGACCGCTGGCGGCATCATCATTCCGGACACTGCCAAGGAAAAGCCTTCGCAAGGTGAAGTCATCGCCGTCGGCCCCGGCGGCCGCGACGAGAGCGGCAAGCTGATCCCGATTGACGTCCTGGTCGGCGACCGCGTCCTGTTCGGCAAGTGGTCAGGCACCGAGGTCAAGATCGACGGCCAGGAGCTGTTGATCATGAAAGAGAGCGACATCCTGGGCGTTCTCACCGACGTGTCCGCCAAGAAGAAGGCCGCCTAAACCATCGCTCGCACCGCTCATCCTGAGGAGCGCCTGCTGGGCGTCGCCAAGGGTGAGACCAAGTAAAACATTCAGGAAAACCCACATGTCAGCCAAAGAAGTCAAGTTCGGCGTAGACGCCCGCGACCGCATGTTGCGCGGGGTCGATATTCTCAACAACGCGGTAAAGGTCACGCTCGGTCCGAAGGGCCGCAACGTCGTGCTCCATGCAGTTCGACCGTGGCTACATCTCGCCCTACTTCGTCACCAACGCCGACAAGATGCGCGTTGAGATGGACGACGCCTACATCCTCATCAACGAGAAGAAGCTCTCCTCGCTGAACGAGCTGCTCCCGCTGCTCGAGGCCGTGGTGCAGACCGGCAAGCCGCTGGTCATCGTCGCCGAGGAGGTCGAAGGCGAGGCTTTGGCCACGCTCGTCGTCAACCGTCTGCGCGGCGGTCTGAAGGTCGCGGCCGTCAAGGCTCCGGGCTTCGGCGATCGCCGCAAGGCCATGCTGCAGGACATCGCGATCCTGACCGGCGGCCAGGCCATCTCGGAAGATCTCGGCATCAAGCTTGAGAACGTCACGCTCAACATGCTCGGTCGCGCCAAGAAGGTGATGATCGACAAGGAGAACACCACGATCGTCAACGGCGCCGGCAAGAAGGCCGACATCGAGGCGCGCGTGGCCCAGATCAAGGCGCAGATCGAGGAAACCACCTCGGACTACGACCGTGAGAAGCTCCAGGAGCGTCTCGCCAAGCTCGCGGGCGGCGTCGCGGTGATCCGCGTCGGCGGCGCGACTGAGGTCGAGGTGAAGGAGCGCAAGGATCGCGTTGATGACGCGATGCATGCGACCCGCGCGGCTGTCGAGGAAGGCATCGTCCCGGGCGGCGGCGTCGCCCTGCTCCGTGCTTCCGAGCAGCTCAAGGGCCTGCGCACCAAGAACGACGACCAGAAGACCGGCGTCGAGATCGTGCGCAAGGCGCTGTCCGCGCCCGCTCGCCAGATCGCGATCAACGCCGGTGAAGACGGCTCGGTGATCGTCGGCAAGATCCTGGAGAAGGAGCAATACGCCTACGGCTTCGACTCGCAGACGGGCGAGTATGGCAACCTGGTCAGAAGGCATCATCGACCCGACCAAGGTGGTCCGTACCGCGATCCAGAACGCAGCCTCCGTGGCGGCCCTGCTGATCACCACGGAAGCCATGGTCGCCGAGCTGCCCAAGAAGAGCGGCGCCGGTCCGGCGATGCCCCCGGGCGGCGGCATGGGCGGCATGGACTTCTGATGAACTCTCTCTAAAATGCGACCCCGGCAGAAAAATGCCGGGGTCATTTTTTGCTCGCGACTTTTTCAGTTCGTTGTTCTGATCTCGCGCTATGCGCTGCGGAAATGACGATCAGCAGTTGCTAGACGTTCCGCTTGGGGTTTCGCGAGTCTGCTGGTAGGCATGTCACCGGTTGACAAGCGGATGATGGCCGTTTTGCACAGTCTTTCCCTGCGGCTTCAACATCGGCGGCTTGGCAAGGCGAACACCTGAGAACGCGCCCTCGCGGTACACCATTAGCGCTACTGACTAAATAGCATCGTTCCCGCGCTTTTCCATCGCTGTAAACGGATGCGCGAGCCAGGTGGTGGTCTCCCGGAAGGCGCGATCCTCATCTCGCCTAATTTGGGCCGATCTGTTGCGCCGTCCACAATCAGAGACATCGCCAACTCAATCCAGACGGAAGATCTTTCGCCCAAGCGCTACAATTTCCCGGTCGGTCGGAGGATTACTTGTCTCGACGTGCAGCGTGAGATCCGGCCTGTTCACTCTCAGAAAGTTCATCAGCTCGGTCTTCTCGGTCCCCGGCCCGATAATCAGCAGATCGGTGCAGCTACTCAGGGCCCAACCTACCCTGACGACAAAGGTCGGATCGTCCTTCACGTCGGCAGAGCCAGTATTCGTTTGGCAATCACGACCCTGGGGCGCCAAATGCGCGCGTACGGCCATCGCGCTGACGCCCGTTGAGCCTATGGAGAATACCTTGGCAATGAGCTGGTCGATCCACACGACCGCATGCGAATGAACCTGAGTTGTCTTTTTGCTCATGAATGGGTTCCGTTGCCTTTCGTCATTTACCTCTCCGTCGGGGCGCAAGGCCGCACGCAAATTCCGTGCGACTGGCGGGTGCAATCATGGCTCGAGTGATGAGGCGTAAACCGTCTCGCCACGTTGATGTAGCCGGAACAGATCGCGTTGACCGCCTGCCGCAAAGCGAGTGCTGCGACTTCATCGAGCGTCACGAGCAGGCGGCCACTGACGATGCCGCTGATGTTCGCTTCATTTGGCAGCTTTAGCTTGATCGGTCCGTTGGGCCCCAAGAGCAAATACTCGCGTTCGATGGACTTATGGAGCGCATGGCGCCGGTCGCATGAACTTTGCGTTCATTATCCCTCAGCACGAAGGGTACAGCCACGGCATCGGTCGGCTCCCCACGGAAGATCTCGCGCGCTTGAACGAGCGGCTGAGCGCGCTCGAGCTCCTTCACGACGATAGGGTAGCCCGCCTGCGTCAGGGTCCCTTCTCCCCAATCTCCTGCGATGAGAACCGTGTGGCCGTCGACCCAGCTGACGGCCTGCTTTCCCGCCGGAATACCGAAACGGGTGTGACTACGACCTTAGTGTCCCGGTCGAACTCTCGGACGAGCAGCGTCCTTACGGCCATCACAAAGCGGGACGAGGCACAGACGCTCTTCGGGCGGCGAGAAGCACCTGATACGCCATGGTTCGCAACGCGCAGCAGTTGTGAGGCAAGAATGGCTGTCAAGCCTGGTACGCTGCCAGATGCCGCGCACATGGTTTTCGTCTCGGCAGAAATTGCTGAGACCTCGCCGCTCCAACGAAACATATGGAATCCGGTCTTTGGCGTGAAGCATGCTGAGCGCCTCCTCATAGAAGCGGCCATTGTGGGGATCTGATTGGAGCACGCCGAGCGTCTTGTCATTCTCGGCCCGGGCCCAGGCCACTGCGCGCGGCGCTTCGATTTCCTCGAGCCAAAGGAAGGGATCATCCACCTGGGCCGCAGGGGCCGACTTCTGGGGCACCGCCGTGAACGACAAACACGTCAGTGAGAGCAACACGGGGGCGAGGAGCGAGTGTTTCATAGGAGTGATCCTGAACTAGGGTCTGTTGGGATTCATCTGGAGTTTATCGCGGCCGCGGCCAGATAGATCATTGAAGTGAAGCTCTGGTCGGTCTTGTCGGCGCGCATTGCGATGCGCTTGAATTCCTTGAGCTTGCCGAAGAAGTTCTCGATGAGATGCCGCCATTTGTACATCTCCTTGTCGATGGCGAGAGGCTGTGCACGGCGCGGATGCTGGGAGATGACGACTTTGGCGCCACGCGCTTCGAGTTCGGCGATGATGGCGTTGCTATCGAAGGCCTTATCAGCGATCAGCGCGTTGAAGGCCAATCCCTCGATGAGCGGCGACACGCCCACCGTATCGAAACGCTGTCCCGGCAGGAGCACGAAGCGCACGAGATTGCCGAGCGCATCGGTGAGCGCCAGAATTTTGGTGGTCATGCCGCCTTTCGAGCGGCCGATCGCCTGGCTTTGCGTCCCCCTTTTGCGCCCTGACCGTGGCGGTGGACCTTGACGATGGTGGCGTCGACCATGGCGTATTCCATGTCGGGATCGTCGGAGATGGCCTCGAACAGCCGCTTCCAGACATCCGCCTTCACCCAGTCGCGAAAGCGCGTGAATGTGCTATTCCAGTGGCCGAACATCGCCGGCAGATCCCGCCAGGGACTGCCGGTTCGGGCGACCCACAGAACGGCCTCGACAAACAGTCGGTTGTCCTTGCCGCTGCGGCCCGGATCTCCCGGCTTGCCAAGACAATGCGGCTCCATCTTCGCCCATTGGGCGTCAGTCAAAACGAATCGGTCCATCCCAAGCTTGAATCACAACCAAGCCCCGATGAGAATCCTGAATCCCAACAGACCCTAGGTTGGCCGCCCAGCTCGCGCGACTTGCGAGCTGGCCGGAAGCGGACAGATGACATACATCCGGTCTTGACAGCGGACATGCGGGGAACCGGGCCCGCCGGTCCGAACGAAGCAAATAGTGTGCCGCCTCAAAATTGGAGGTTCTCCAGTCTCTCGGTCTCGCATTGACTCAAACCTGACAACACTAACTTCGAACTATTGTGATGAGTTTACGCTTTTCACCGATGGAGCAGAGATGCCCTGCCCTGGCATTTCACAGACCCGTCCGTCACCGCGCTAGAAGCATTTATGGCGCGCCTACGAAGTGACCTCGCACTCCGCGGGGTCGATCAGAATTATTTGGCGCAAGGCACCCTTAGGACTCCACATAGCCAATCACCTGCGCAGGTTCCCCCGAGTGAGAACGAGAACTGTCTCCACGGAATCAGGCACAGGCTCTCGGCTTTCGTCAAAAACGTCAGGGCAACGTCTCTTGGTGGTTCACTGCGAGCGCCGCCACCAGCGGCCGCTCGCTACTCACCGGCCTCCGAGATCGGCGGCATGCCAGGGGTAGGTTGGTCTTACCGGTCGGCAGCAGCCGTCGTGATCTCCCGACTCTGCGGTGGTCCGACGCTGACAGGGTGCCAAGGTCGCAAGCGTTGAAATGCTGCGAATTGCAGAACGACTGCCGTCTCGGCGGGTTCGTCAACCGCGGCAAATCCTCCGCGCGAGGGCCGTTCTTGACACGTGCCGTTTGCAGGCTGCAATAATCAAAGATCTCGAGCATGGCGCGATTCGCCTTTCGACACGCGCTTGATCACGGCAACCGTGTGTTGGCGCACGGAAGGATTCCTTGAACCAAATTGGCCAAACACTGATGCCCTGCCGCCGGTCCGTGCTCGCGCGCATGGCGCGCCAAGAGCCGCGTCGTCCACAACTCATGCGGATAGCCGCGGATAGCTGTGATCCTTCGCCTTGTCGCACGCCAGCGACACCAACCAGGCCTTGGCCTCAGCCGTGATCGTTGGCTCCTTGCCTGGTCGCGGACGATCGTCGAGGGCCGCCAGCGGGGCCGTCGGCCAGCGCCCGCTCGACACAGCGTTGCACCGTCTGATGATAGACCCAAGTCTATGGCCCACTGCGCAGAACGAAGGATTTTCCCGATACGCCAGCAGCATCTGCGCCCGCGACACCCGGCTCGCCAGTTCGATCCTCGACCGCCAAAGTGTTGTCAAGGTCGCAATCTCTTCATCGCTCATTGCCCATTCGACCGCTCGCCGCCATCCTGCCATGATACAGCTCCTCGTTGCGCCGACCGAAAACGAGGAATCCGCCAACAACCCGTCCGTTCCACCAATCAGCCTGCTCCAGGAGCGCAGGCTTCATGGAATCGGTCGTCTAGATCCTGCGCAGGCAAGCGCCTATTTTGCGGTGGCGGGGCTCGACCGCCGTGTCTAAGTGATGATCGCCTTCATTGGCGATCATCATGGGGCGCAGGTGGGCGAGCCGATCCAAGATCCTGCCGAGCCCCCCTTCGACCTACCATGCCGATCGAGCCAAGCTGTCAGCGCGCGCCCGGCGGCACGCGGCGCCGAAGATCGAGGTTCGGCGCGTCTTCAATCAGAACTTCTCCGTGTACGGAGTGCGCAAGGTCTGGCGCCAGCTCAAGCGCAGAGATCTTCCATATTGCGCGTTCCACAGTCTCGCCATTAATGCGGGACATGGGTTTGCAAGAAACCCTCTGCGGCAAGCTCGTCAAGGCCATGATACGTCAACCGCCAGTTCCAGTCGTCACGACCGAATGCCCTTTGGCACTCCGACTTCACCTATCTCGCGACCTGGACCGGCTCCGTCTACGTCGCCTTTGTCATCGACGCCTATGCTCGAAGGATCGTGGGCTGGCGGGCCTAGCGCACGACAAGCGCCGGCTTCGTGCTCGATGCGCTGGAGCAGGTCCTGCGGCGGCCGGTACGTCGCGGGGGCTCGTGCACCATAGCGACAGGGGCCGCCCAGAACCTCTCGATCAAATACACCGAGTGCCTGGCTGAAGTGGGCGCGGAGCTATCTGTCGGCAGTTTCGGAGATCCTATGACGACGCTCTCGCCAGAACCATCAACGGCCTTCACAAGGCCGAGGTGATCCACGGCCGGGCCATGGCGAAGCTTCTAGGCTGTCGAATTTCCACCCTCCAACGGGTCGATTGGTCAACAACCGACGGCTCCTGGAGCCCATCGCAAACATTCCCTCGGGCCGGCGCCGGACAACCAGCCATGGCAGCATAACTCAAACCAAATGGCCTTGAGGGCAAGCCCGGGGCGGTACACCTTGCTTAATATGCCGACCCTGCCGGGTCGTTGAGCTTGTGGCACTCGGTTCCGTTGAGGGGCGGGTTAAAGATACTAACGAGGATCATATCCCTGTCTCGCCCCCCGCGCAGAAGATGCTTGTCATGCTTGTCTAGCACATACATGTCGCCCTTGCGAATGGAGAAGATATTGCCGTCCATATCCTCCACCTCGCCCTCTCCGGCGATGCAGTAGCAGGCTTCGAGATGATTACGGTATTGCAGAAGCGAGATGGTCTTAGCGCGCACTACGGTGTGGCAGATGCTAAAGCCCATGCCGTCCTTAGCCGTCAGGAGGCGGTGGCTAGTACCATTGCCCCAATCGACGAAGTGATCGGTCGCTTCGACATCGTGCAGGCTCCGCACAATCATATTGTTTGATTCCAGGAATACAGGTGCAAGTCACCATTGTAAAAGCGCGGAGGCCATTGTTCTGAACTAGAAGCGCGGCTTCCGCGCGCTCCCCAAGCGGAAAGCCAAGGTATGGCTATTTGGACCGGACAGGCCGGCAAGAATCTGCCAACCATGTCCTCCACTGCCATTCGCCCCATTCCTGAAACGGCGCCGTCCTGGCCTCGCCGGGAAGCCGTAGCCCAATCATGAGAGGAGAGATCTCGCCACGATGGCGCGCGCGGCGGCCGCGGTAGTATCAGGATCGATTGAGCAAGTTTCATCTGAACTCTTAGAAGTGAGCTGCTAGATCGTTATGGTCGCAACGGATGCCCCCTCTCAAGCAACCGATGTGCCAACGACGTTCTGAAAACACTCCTGAAAAAACAATGCGCCTCTCGTTGCGCTAGCTGGCGTCCTGCCGTCACGCTTGCGACATCGATGTCTTGAACGAGACACAGCTCAACACAGGGCCGCGGAGGGTCAATGGTGACGATTGCGCCAGGTTCCAGCGCGGATGGCAGGTGAAGGAGAACTCGGACGGGGTGTTCCATCCGAGGCGCGAGTGTGGTCGCGCGTCGTTGTACAACAAGACTTGAGAACGCCCACGGGACCGTTTGCCGTGAGGTTCTGTACCGGCTTCACCCTTGGGCAGGCCGTGAGGTTTTCGTTCATGCCGAGAGAAAAATCCAAGATCATCGTAGACATTCTGAATTTCCATTGGCTTCCACTCCCGGGCTATAGACAGCCTAAGCATAAGTGATACAGATGAACTAGCATTACAGTTGTCTTTTTGATTTGAAGTGAGCGCGTTGAGCGGCAGCCTGATGAGCTCTGCGCCAGAATGACCATGCGATGATGCGTGCGGGTTGAATACGCTTTCGAGCAAGTCTGATGGCAATGCGGCGGATTTCCTGGATTGACCAACGGATCAGTGGCGGTGTGGTTATGCTTTGGCTTTTGCCGGGGGGCGACGTTTCGTTTTTGTGGGCGGTGGCGGATTAGCGCGATGTCGGATCGCGGCCATCATGGCGAAGGCGAGCATCACCAAGGACACATGACGGTGCCAGCCGTGCCAGGATCTGCTCTCGTTGTGATCGAGCCCAAACTCGTTTTTTCGCGGTTTCAAAGCTGTCCTCGATTGCCCATCGATGGCCTTCGACCGCGACCAGCGTTTCAATTGATGTTCCCGCTGGGCACCAGGTGGTGAAGAAGGCGAGGTCATCATCGGCGATGCGACGACGGATTAGTAGACCGCGCGTCCATAAACCATCATTTGCGCTGTTGAACTGCTCGGCCTCGAGATCGGCCAATTCGAGCTAACACAAGTCGTGCAGCCGCGGTCCCTTGGTTCTGGCTCCCGCCGACAGGCGCTTCCAGTCGGACGGGCGCCGCGTCTGGGCGAGGTCTGCAGCCGTACCGGCGACCGGCGGTCGCTTGCCCCAGGATCGGAACACATGAGCGCTGCTGACCCCAAGCACGTAGCCCTTGCCTGCCCGACGTAGTTGCTGTTCGATGTCGCCAACACCGTAGACCGTATCACCGGCAACCCACTTGAATGGTACAGACGCGGCTATCGCACGTGCGATCATTCTCGTCGCAAGCTTTGGCTTGGTCGCAAAGCCGACATCGGCCGGCACATATGCGCCTTCCAGACGATCTGGATCGTCGGTCCATTCCTTCGGAAGATACAACGCGCGATCGATGAACGCATGATTATGACGCGAAACGTAGGTAGCGTAGACGCCGATCTGGCGGTTCGTAATCTTCCCTGCCGAACCAATGTATTGCCGCGCCACTCCGCATGACGCTTTGCCCTGCTTGAGAAAGCCGGTCTGTCAATCGGCGTTCAAATTTGGCGCTGACTCACTTTTGATGAAGTTCAAGCGCCGGCTCGCGTTGGTTTCACAAAGGAATCAACATGATGCAGCGTGCCCTGCGACCGTCGGCCCTGATCCCTCCTGGGTTTGACGTGGAGAGCGCCGTCTGTGATGGCGCCACGACCGTGATCACCGTCCGTCCCACGAGCGACAAGAGTCTCTGTCCCGGATGCGGAGCCAGTTCTGGGCGGATCCATAGCCGATATCAGCGACGCCTCACCGATCTGCCGCTGGCGGGGCGGTCGGTTCGCCTGGTCGTCGTGGCGCGCCGCTTCCGCTGCGTTACTGTTATGTGCGGCGACGTATTTTCACCGAGCGTTTCGATAACGGCGCTCTGGCGCCGTGGGCGCGGCGAACGGCCCGGCTCGATCTGGTCGTCCATCACCTTGGGCTTGCCCTGGGTGGCCGCCCGGCGGCGAGTTTTGCCCGCCGACTTATGCTGCCCGTGAGCAACGATACGTTACTTCGGGTGGTGCGAAGGCGCGGGTGTCCGCCTTTTGCTGCGCCGAGCGTGATCGGTATCGACGACTGGGCCTGGCGGCGCAATCAGCGGTACGGAACAATCATCTGCGACCTCGAGCGGCGACGACCAATCACTCTCTTACCGGACAGAGAGCCGGCCACTGCGCAAGCCTGGCTCGCGGGGCAACCACAGATCGCTGTGGTCGCGCGCGACCGCGGTGGCAGCTACGCCCTTGCTGCGACCAAGGCACTCCCGCAGGCCACCCAGGTCGCCGACCGTTGGCACCTCATGGAGAACGCCAGCCAGGCCTTCCTTGATGCGGTTCGCAAATCTATGCGCCAGGTCTGAGTCGCGGTCGGCTCCGCCACCATAAATCCCGACTTGCTGACCGCCGCCGAGCGCATCCAGTATGAGGGCTATCTTCGGCGTGAGGACACCAACGCAGTAATCCTCAAGCAGGCCGAGACGGGCGTCTCCATAAAGGAGATCGATCGGCTCACTGGACACAGTCGGGGTCTCGTCCGCAGGGTACTGAGAGGTCAGCGATCCGATGTGTTCAGGGTGCGCGAGAGCTCGCTCGAGCACCACCTGCCATGGCTCGACGCCCAGTGGGCTGGTGGTCATTGTAACGGCGCCGACCTGTGGCGTTGCCTCAAGGTGCAGGGATCTTAGGGGCTCGATGCGGGTCGTCACCGAATGGGCGGCACGCCGTCGGCGAGCCGAAACGCCCGATGCTCAGAGCCTACAACGCGTGCCGTCCGCGAGAACTATCGCCCGCCTGATGACCAACGGCCGCGATACGCTCTCAAAGTCAGAGACGGTCATCATTGCGGCGATCGAACAAGGCGTTCCTCTCCTGGTGGAAGCTCGAGAGGTCATCACCGCTTTCCATACGATGATCCGCAAGAAGGCTCACGTAGATCTTGACCCAAGCGAGCATGCGCAAGCCTCGTCGCGTCTTTTGCCAACGGTGTCATCAAGGACAAGGCTGCCGTCAACGCCGCGATCATGACGTCTTGGTCCAACGGACAGACCGAGGGCCAGATCACCAAGCTCGAGTTGGTCAAGCGTCAGATGTACGGACGTGCCAAGCTCGACTTGCTTCAGGCCCGCCTGATCGGCGTTATATGACCACGGCTGCACCAAAGTTGCGTCAGAGCCAAATTTGAACGCCGATTGACACGCAGGGCCAAGAGCGGTGCGCAGCATGCGCGCGCCACGAGAAAAGACTTCCGAATGGATTGATATGCCCGCCACGATCGTCCCCGTCGAACGCCGATCGCAGCAAGCGGTCAGCGAGGGGATGAGTAGAGAAGGCAGGAAAGGGTTAGTTCAACAAGTATTCAGTCATCGTAGTGATACGGCGTAGAGCAGAGAAAAAATACTTGCAGGATCGCATGAATGCTTGATCGGGTCACGCCCACAAACTGCAAGAAATTGCGTCATGGAGCGTGCGGATCGGGGTGAAAGCGTATGCTTCCGGTGAAGCTTTCAATTACCCACATTTAGTCGAATGGGCTGAGGGAGCGGACAAACCATTGCATCGCAGGAATCGACCGTGATTCCTTGTCTGGCACCGATTCGCATGGGGCGGTGCCAATGGACGAAGAAGCCGACGCATGGTTTGATCGCGAACTCGCTGGCTGCAACCTTGTTGACGAGCGCCTCAACAAGCGGCTCCGCAAACTGGTAGCGCAGATCGGCAGCTCCATGGGAGAAAGCATTCCGCTGGTGTGCCAGGACTGGGCCAACACCAAGGCTGCATATCGTTTTCTCTCCAACGACCGGGTCAGTGAGGCGGACATTCTGGCCGGCCACTTTCAATCGACGCGTGAGCGCACGATCGCCACCGGCGGTCCGGTTCTGGTGCTCCATGATACGACCGAATTCAGCTATCAAAGAGAGAACTCAAACGCGCGATCGGGATCACCAAGAACATAAACAGCGGCCGGGACAAGGCGGGACGCCTGAGATCGCGCACGGTTTGCGGCATCCTGATGCACTCGAGCCTGGCGGTGACGACCGAAGGGCTGCCGCTTGGACTGGCGGCCGTCAAATTTTGGACCGGAAGAAATTCAAGGGGATCGCCGCGCTTAAGAAGAAGATCAATCCGACGCGTGTTCCCATCGAGAAGAAGGAGAGCAATTCGGTGGCTGGACAATGTCTGTCAATCCACGGAGCTGCTGGGCGATCCGGGACGATGCGTCCATGTCGGTGATCGCGAGAGCGACATCTATGAGCTGTTCTGCGCGGCTCGAGAAGCTGTAACGCACTTCGTGATCAGGACTTGCGTTGATCGTTTGGCTGGGGAAGGAGATCACACGATCGCTGACGAAATGGACGAGGTCGCCGTCAAAGGACAGCATCGCATCGATGTTCGAAACAACAACGGTGATCCCGATGAAGCCGTCCTCGAGATCAGATATCGCAGGATTCGCGTCTTGCCACCGATCGGAAAGCAGAAGCGCTACCCGGCGCTGACCTTGACGGTGATCCATGCCGAAGAGCGCGTGACGCCGAAGAACAGAAAGAAAATCGAGTGGAAGCTGATCACAGATCTGCGTGTTGGTTCCCGCGCCGGGGCCATTGAGAAGCTGGATGGTATGCTTTGAGATGGAAGATCGAGGTGTTCCACAAGATCCTCAAATCAGGCTGCAAAGCTGAGGAGTCGAAGCTTAGGACCGCCCAGCGTCCGACCAATCTGATCTCGCTCTTTTGCATCCTGAGTTGGCGGGTCTTCTGGATGACGATGCTCAACCGTTCCGCTCCAGACGCGCCACCAACCCTCGCGTTGACGGCGACCGAAACCGGCGTGCTCGATCGCCTCGTCAACGACAAACCAAAAGCGAGAAAGACGCTTTCGCACTATCTCATCAAGATCGCCCGGCTCGGCGGGTATCTCGCCCGTGCCAGCGATCCGCCCCCTGGCAATACGGTCATGTGGCGCGGGCTGTCGCGCCTCACCGACGTAGCGTTAGCGCCTTGGTCGGAGGAGAATTTGTGGGTAATTGAAAGCCGGTGAAGGGCGCCTTGCCGAGTGAGGCATGTTGTTGAGAACGGTCCTTATGGACAGTGATAGGCGCAGTGCCCAAGTCGAACGGCTCGAACTGGTGGCCACAGGCCGGCGGCGGCGCTGGTCCGAGGACGAGAAGCTCAAGATCGTCCTGGAGAGCTTACAGGCGCCGCGCCAGGTCGCTGCGACTGCGCGGCGATATGGCGTTTCACGCTCATTGCTGCTGCGACGGCGACGGTCGTTTCGGCCTGAGCCGAAGGATGCCGCCCATAACCTGGCTTCGTACCGGCGATGGTGGTCGCGGAATCAGGTCCGGCGCCCTGTCCAGTCGCGCGGGCCAGCAGCGGCGGGACGATCGAGATCGAGTTTGCTGCCGGGGGCTCGGATGCGGATCACAGGTAGGGTCGACGCGGCCACGCTGAAGGCCGCGGTGGCGGCGCTGGCAGATGGACGCCTACGGTGATCCCTATTGCGTTAGGCGTGCGGGTGAGCGCGACCTACCGGTTGAGCATTTCGAACGGCTTTCCTGCCGGCTACCGAGATACGAAGCTCTCAGGGCCAAATGTCGGCTTCAAAAAAAACAAGGAAGTCGCGCCGTTCCACGAGCATCTCGCGGTCGATCCATTTGTCGTGAGGTACGCTGATGGGACCCACTCCTACAATTGCTATCACATCCCAACCAGCCTGAACGCAGGCCGTTTCCCGGCAGCGCGACTTGAAGCGTGGCCCTGGAAGAATATCCCGCTGAACCGGGTCCATGGATAAGTCTCGCGCCGCGAGCACCATCCAGCATTACGCCTTCCAACGCCTCAAGGCCGATTTTGACCTCGTCTTCAACGACGACGGTTCAGGTGAAGCGGCTGACCTCGTCGGCCTGAAAGAGGTTGACGAGAAGACCATCCGCCGTACGCATCCGACGGGGGCCGTCTTGCGTGACGGATGGTAATTCGCGAAGCGTGTGACCTTAAGTCGAGCTTTAAGGTCATCAGGCGATGCGGGTCGAGGTTTTGGGCGGGCTGGAGCGGCGGCGGCGCTGGTCGCAGGACGACAAGGCACGGATTGTCGAGGAGACGTTGGCGCCGGGCGCGAAGGTGACTGAGGTTGCGCGTCGCAACGGAGTAGCGGCCAGCCTGGTGTTTACCTGGCGTCGACAAGCACGAACATCGGAACAAGTTATACCATCTTTTACGCCGGTGCAGATCGCCGCCGTAGCGGCCTCGGCTGAGGAAGCTCCGAAGCTTTTGCCTACGGTTGATGGCCGAGTTCGCTCCGCGGCAGCCGCGCGTACTGGATTGATAGAGATCGATCTTGGCAACCGACGGTGCATCCGGGTGGATGCGCACGTCGATCCGGACGCGCTGGCGCGGGTCCTCGATGTGCTTGGACGCCGATGATTGCTATACCGGGGAATGTGCGAGTGTGGCTCGCGACAGGCTACACGGATATGCGCAGAGGCTTTCCGTCGCTGGCGCTCCAAGTGCAGGAGGTGCTGCACAAAGACCCGCTCAGCGGTCATCTGTTCGTCTTCCGCGGTCGCCGCAGCGATCTTGTGAAGGCGATCTGGCACGATGGCCAGGGAGCCTGCTTGTTCACAAAAAGACTCGAGAGAGGAAAGTTCATCTGGCCATCGGTTGCCGGTGAATCGGTAACGATCTCGCCGGCGCAGTTGAGCTATCTGCTGTCCGGGATCGATTGGCGCAACCCTCAAGAAACCCATCGGCCGACGCGGGTCGGATAGCCGCTTTTACGGTTTGAATCTGCTGCTTGATCTGATTCAATGGCTTCATGATACCGAAGCCGGACGATCTTCCATCGGACCTTGCGAGTGCCCTGGCGGCGCTGCAGGGCGAGCGTGAGGCGCGGCTGCGAGCCGAGGCGGTGGCTGCCAGTGCGCAGGCGGAGCTGTCGGACAACGAGGCACTGATCGCGCATCTCGAGCTGCGGATCGAGAAGCTCAAACGCGAACTGTACGGGCAGCGCTCCGAGCGCTCGGCACGGCTGCTCGAACAGCTGGAGTTGGAGCTCGAAGAACTCGTCACCACAGCGAGCGAGGATGAGCTTGCCGCGCAGGCCACAGCGGCGAAGACGCAGAACGTCCGCCCCTTCATGCGCAAGAGACCGATGCGCAAGCCATGGCCGGATGACATCGAACGCGAGCGCGTCGTCATTGAGGCTCCAACGACCTGTGCCTGCTGCGGTGGATCGCGGCTGGCGAAGATCGGTGAGGATGTGACCAAGACGCTGGAGGAGATCCCGCGCCGCTTCAAGCTGATCGAGACGGTACGCGAGAAGTTCACCTGCCGCGATTGCGAGAAGATCAGCCAGCCGCCCGCGCCGTTCCATGCCACACCGCGCGGGTTCATCGGCCCACAATTGCTGGCGACGATCCTGTTCGACAAGTTCGGCATGCATATCCCGCTCAACCGCCAGAGTGCGCGCTTCAAGGCCGAGGGGATCGACCTGCCGTTGTCGACGCTGGCCGACCAGGTCGGGCACGGGACCTTCGCCGTCATGCCCCTCTTCCACTTGATCGAACGCCATGTGCTCGCGGCCGAGCGCCTTCATGGCGATGACACCACCATCCGCATCCTGGCGAAGGGCAAGTGCACGACTGGGCGGATCTGGACTTATGTGCGGGATGACCAGCCGTTCGCCGGGCCTGCGCCGCCGGCGGCGGTTTACTACGCTTCGGGCGACCGTCGCGGCGCGCATCCACAGAAGCATCTGGCCACCTTCACCGGTATCCTGCAGGCGGACTGCTACAGCGGCTTCGAACCCCTGTTCGACCCGAAGAGGAAGGTGCTACCGATCACGCCGGCATTCTGCTTCGCCCATGCGCGGCGGGGCTTCTTCGAGTTGGCTGACATCGAGAAAACCGCCCGGGAAGGCCGCAAGGGCAAACCAGTCTCTCCGATCGCGCTGGAGGCGGTCAGACACCTTGACGCGTTGTTCGAGATCGAACGCGCCATCAACGGCCGCAGCACCGACGAGCGGCGAGCCGTGCGCCAGGAGAAAAGCAAGCCGCTGCTCGACGACATGCACGCCTGGCTGCTCCGAGAGCGAGAAACCCTCTCGCGCTCCTCCGAGGTCCTGAAGCCCATGAACTACATGCTCAGGCGCTGGGACGACTTCGGCCGCTTCCTCGACGATGGCAGGATCTGCCTGACCAACAATTGTGCTGAGCGCGCATTGAGAGGCATCGCCTTGGGAAGGCGCAACTGGACCTTCGCCGGCAGCCAGCATGGTGCCGACCGTGCCGCCATCATGCTGACAATGATCACGACCTGTCGTCTCAACGACGTCGATCCCAAGGCCTGGCTCGCCGACATCCTCGCCCGTATCGCCGATCTTCGCGCGTCGCGCCTGCACGAACTGCTGCCCTGGGAATGGAAGCTCCTGGGCCAAACCGACAAGTCCGCCGGTCAGCAGGCCGCCTGACCTTCACCTAACCGATCATAGAGCTCGCTGTGCCCGCGCGCATGCGTCAATCAGGCGGCCTTCGTCGTATGCGTACCATCCGCCTCTGCGTCATTCATTGCAAAAACGCCTACAAGGGCGTGATTTTCGCAGGACATCAGAATTTTTATGTGCGTTGCGGACAGGCGCAGAAAAGTGCGAGGGTTAAGCTCCACAGGGATGTTGCGGCTCTACAAGGATCTCAAGCGCCGCCACGAACTCTGGATGAAGGATGGCCACACGCGCTTTCTCAAAGGCGACATCAAGCAGTAGGGACAAATCACTCCTTGAGGAAAATCGGCTTTGATGTCTGCGATCATATTGCGGAGGCGAATCCAGGTCGGCTTCACATCGGCAGCCTTCGTGGTGTCACGCAGATAGACGAAAACGGTGGTCTCGCCGGCAACAGTGACGCTCTTGGTGCAATCGAGCGATTCCAGCTCATCGCGCTTCTTCTCGATCCGGTCGGTGACCTGGCGCGTCATCTCTTCAGGCGAAGCGCCCGGCCATTGCGCCTGAGGTCCCCACCAACCGATAGATTGTTCGGCAGAGCCGTGAGCTCCGAATCGGATAGGTCGAGATCGCCGCCGACCTTGAGGTTATCAGGTAATGCGGGATTGACACCGTGCCCGCGATTAAAGAACGGACGACGATTTAAGAGTCCCGATTAACGCCGTTGAGATCGCCCGACCCAGAACTTGGCGGTTCTCCGGGACATCCATCATAGTCACGTGGTCGCCCGGAATTGGCACGGCATGAATGGCCTCCGCACTTAAAATTCGGTCCCAACCCCGCAAAGGCGAAATTGCTTCTGGACCTAGTGAACTTTTTCGAGAACGCGTCCGGCTGCTAAGGGGCCGGTTCGCATAGAATTGGTGTATCTCAACTGGAAGGGACGGAACTTGATGCAGGTCCAGCGCCCATTGGAAGTGCATGGCCCTTTCATAAGTCAGAATGTCACTGTGGAGATTGCGATCCAGAGGGATCGCCCCGATTTTCTGCGCCTTTTCAAGGAACTGAGAAATTGAACTTCGTCCAGCGAAGCGTTCAAGTACTTCGAACCTCTCGTCGTCTAGTTCGAGAGATTCCAGGAGCACTTCTTGTATCATTTGGGTGGGCGATACGCTTGATGGATTTGAAGATAGTACAACGTCAATTAGACCGATGAATGAAACAGCTTCATCGTGATCCAGTAACTGCTGCGCAATTGCGTAAGCCAAGATTCCCCCTGATGAGTATCCAGCGAGCCGGTATGGACCTCGTGGCTGGATCTCTCTTATTGCGAGAATGAGTTGCGAGGCTATTTCTTCAAGAGTTCGAAATTGAACTTTACCAAAGGGCGGCCATGGCAAAGTGTAGACAGGACATCCTGCGTCCATCTCCTGCGTCAAACTAAGGGCATAGGAGCGATCGCCCAAACCTGTGGGAACAAACAACAGCGGCGGCTGCGATCCGGTTTCGCGAACACAAATCACTCCCGAACTGCTGGGCTGTGGTTTCAAATGAATCTTTGATGCAAGTTCCTTTATAACGGGGGCTTGGAAGAGGTCGGCGGCGCTGAACTTGAGCCCGAGATCGACTGCGCGACTGAGCAGTTGCACCACTAAGAGCGAGTGGCCGCCCAGTTCGAAGAAATGGTCGTTGCGTCCGACCCGCTCCAGCCCTAGAAGCTCGACCCAGATCCGCGCCAACGCCGTCTCGACTGCACCCTGCGGCGCCTCATAGGCCGCCCGCGCATAGGCATCGTCAGCCGGCGCCGGCAGTGCCTTGCGGTCGAGCTTGCCGTTCACCGTCAGCGGCAGCACCTCAAGCCGCACAAACGCAGCCGGCACCATGTACTCCGCTAGGTGCGCACTTAAGTGCGCGCGCAAGACGCCGGCAAGCCCGCCTCCATCGTTCTCGTCCGAGCCAGCCTCGGGCGCGCAGACCACATAGGCGATAAGATGCTTGTCGCCGGCGCGGTTCTGGCGCGCCACCACAACCGCATCGCGCACAAAGGCGTGCTCGCAAAGCCGCGCCGCGATCTCGCCCGGCTCGATGCGGAAGCCGCGGATCTTCACTTGGTCGTCATTGCGGCCCAGGAACTCCAGATTGCCGTCCGGCAGATAACGCCCGAGGTCGCCGGTCCGGTACAGCCGGTCGCCGTCCACAAAGGGACTGGCGATGAACCGCTCGGCTGTCAGCTCGGGGCGGTTCAGATAGCCCCGCGCCACTCCCGCCCCGCCAATGTAAAGCTCGCCCACCGCCCCGAACGGCACGGGCGCGCCATGACCGTCCAGCAGGTACACCCGCGTGTTCGCAATCGGACGGCCGATCGGGACCACTGCCCCATTAAAATTAGCCGGGCAATTCCAGACTGTCGCGCAGACTGTTGTTTCGGTCGGGCCATAAGCGTTGACAATTGATGCCGGGGCAAGACTTTGGATGAGTTCAGCCTTCGGCAGCTCTCCAGCAAGAATGAGAACTTGCGAAGTCAAACATTCCAGATTCTTGCTTGCCTGAAGCATCGCCGGGGGTAACGTCGCATGGGTGATGTCTTCGCTTCGGAGATAATCCGAGAGCTTGTTACTCGCTTGACGGATCTCGTTTGCAGGCAAGTGCAATGCGGCTCCAGAGCCAAACGCCATAAGAAGCTCCCAAGCGCTTGCATCAAACCCAACGGAGGCGAACTGCACCACTCGGCTGTTGGAAGAAGCGCCGAAAAGACCGACCTGAGCCAACATCAGATTGACCAACCCCCGATGCTGGACCATGACGCCCTTTGGGTTTCCGGCTGAGCCTGAGGTGTAGATCACATAGGCGAGATGGTGGGATGTGAGGCCAAGCGTGCGCGGGTCGGGGTCCGAAGCCGGCCGTTCGGCCCAAGCCGGCGTGGCCGTCTCCAGATCGACCGCTGTCACATCGGTCAGCACCTCGGGGCCGAGTGCGGCGCGGCCGGCCGCATCGCAAAGCAGCAGCTGCGGCGCGGCATCGCTCAGCACCTGGCGCAGCCGCTGAGACGGATAGGCCGGATCCAGCGGCAAATAGGCGCCGCCCGCCTTCAGGATCGCCAAGAGCCCCACCACCATGGCCGGGCTGCGCTCCAGGCAGATCGCCACCGGCTGATCCGGCCCGACTCCGAGTGCGATCAGATGATGCGCCAGCCGGTTGGCCCGCGCGTTGAGCTCGCCATAGCTTAGTCTCTCGTTCTCGTGGACCACCGCCACCGCCTCCGGCGCCTTTTGCACCTGCGCCTCGAACAGCTCATGGATGCACCGCTCCGACGGATAGGCCACCGCCGTCCGGTTCAACTCCTCCAGCAGGTAGCTGCGTTCGTCGGCCGGCAGGATGTCGAGCTCGCGCACCGGCGTGTTGGGGGCATGCTCCAGCGCCTCCGCCATTTGCTCGAGCGCCCGCTGCATATAGCCGCGGACCCGATCCGCAGAGACAGGCTCCGCCACCTGCGCCGTCAGGCCGAGCGCTTCGCCATAATCCTCGACCGACAGGGTCACGGGATAGTTGGTGCGCTCCTCGCCGCCGAGCCATTCCGCGCCCGACGGGACATCATCCGTTCCGGAGCCGGGCGTGGCTGCCGTCCTGTTATGGCGGTAGTTCAACAGCGCGCTGAACAGCGGCGCCGGCGCCGCAACGCCGCTGCAGCGTTGCGCCAGCGCCAGCGAGGCATGCTCGTGCGCCAGCAGCTCGGAAAGCTGCGCGTGGGTGCTGCGCACGCTCGCCGCAACCCCGGTCTCGTCTAAGGCAAGCCGCACAGGCAGAGTGTTGACGAACAGGCCCATTGTGCGGTCGGCGCCCGCACCCGCATGCATCCGGCCGAACAGCACCGTGCCGAACACCACCTGCTCTCGGCCGCTGCTGCGCGCCACCACCTGCCCCCAGGCCAGATGGCACAGGCTGGCCAGGCTCACCCCGAGCCGCCGCGCCTGTTCGCGCAGCCGCTCGTTGAGCGCCTGCGGCAGCATCCGATGCGCCTCGCCGACGCCGCTGCCGTCGCCGTAGACCTCGCTTAGCCCGAACGGCATGGTCGGCTCGTCGATGTCGGCCAGCAGCCCTCGGAAGAACTCTTCATGCGCCTTGGCATCAACAGCAAGACGCGCCTGCGCCACCAGATTACGGAACGGCAGCGGCGCGGCCAGTTCATAGGCCCGCCCTGCCAGCATGGCCCGCACCTCGGCATGCATCACTTCCAGCGTCGTGTGATCCCCGATCAAATGATGCTGCAGCTGCAGCAGCAGCCAGCGCCCGCTGCCGGGATCGAGCGCGGTCACAAACCGCAACAAGGGTGCCCGGCCAAGATCGATGCGCTGCCGGCGCGGATCAAACCGGCGCCGGAGCTCATCGGCGCCGGAGCCATCACAGCCATCCAGCTCGACCTCGCTCACCTCCAGCGACGCACGACGCCACACCACCTGGGCCGGGCTCGACAGTCCCTCCCAGACAAAGGCCGTGCGCAGGATGTCGTGCCGGTCCACCACTTGCTGAACCGCACCAAGATAGCGTTCCAACAGGCTACGGTCGGCAAACGCCATCTGCGACACCAGCAGATAGGGATCGCCCCGGCTGGCCAGCAGATGATGGAACAGGATGCCGTCCTGCAGCGGCGACAGCGCATAAATGTCCTGGATGTTGCGGACGCCACCAGGCACCGTGGCGACGATCCGGTCGATCTCCGGCTGGGCCAGCTCGATCAGCGGCAGCATCTGCGGCGTGATCGCCGTACTCTGCTCGGTGATCAGGCTCGCAGGCACCGCCACCTCATGAGAACGGCCAAGGCTTGCGGCAAGATCGGCCAGCACCGGCGTGGCGAACAGCGTGCGCACCTCCACCCCGAGCGACAGCCGCCGCAGCCGGCTCAAGAGCTGCACCGCCAGGAGCGAGTGGCCACCGAGCTCGAAGAAGTTGTCGTGGCGTCCGACCCGCTCGACCCCGAGAAGCTCCGCCCAGATCTCTGCCAGCGCCGTCTCGATCGCGCCGCGCGGCGCCTCATAGGCCGCCCGCGCATAGGCATCGTCAGCCGGCGCCGGCAGTGCCTTGCGGTCGAGCTTGCCGTTCACCGTCAGCGGCAGCCCCGATAGCCGCACGAACGCCGACGGCACCATGTAGTCCGGCAGCCGCGCACTTAGGTGCGCGCGCAAGGTGTTGGCAAGGTCAGGGCCATCCACCTCATCCGATTGAGCTTCGGGCGCACACACCACATAGCCGACGAGGTGCTTGTCGCCACGGCCATCCTGTTGCGCCACTACAACCGCATCGCGCACAAAGGCGTGCTCGCAAAGCCGCGCCGCGATCTCGCCCGGCTCGATGCGGAAGCCGCGGATCTTCACTTGGTCGTCATTGCGGCCCAGGAACTCCAGATTGCCGTCCGGCAGATAACGCCCGAGGTCGCCGGTCCGGTACAGCCGGTCGCCGTCCACAAAGGGACTGGCTATGAACCGCTCGGCTGTCAGCTCGGGGCGGTTCAGATAGCCCCGCGCCACTCCCGCCCCGCCAATGTAAAGCTCGCCCACCGCCCCGAACGGCACGGGCGCGCCATGACCGTCCAGCAGGTACACCCGCGTGTTCGCAATCGGACGGCCGATCGGGACCACTGCCCCATTAAAATTAGCCGGGCAATTCCAGGCTGTTACGTCGATAGCAGCTTCCGTGGGACCATATAGATTGTGCAGACCAGTCCAAGGTAATACGCGCCGAACCTTCTGCGCAAGGGAGGCGGAAAGCGCCTCACCACTACACACGAGACGCTGCAGGGATGTGCAGCGATCAACGCCCTTCGTGTCCATGAAGCTGACCAGCATGGATGGTACAAAGTGTGCAGCGGTGATGCGTTGGCCGATTATCAAGTTTACAAGCGCATCTGGGTCTTTGTGCGCACCAGGAACCGCCAGCACCAGGGTCGCCCCTTCAAGCAATGTCCAAAAGAATTCCCAGGCCGAGACATCGAAGCCAAACGGGGTCTTCTGCAAGACGACATCAGCCGCATTGAGTGCATAGGCCTTTTGCATCCAGATCAGGCGATTGATAATAGCCCGATGCTCATTCTGTACCCCTTTGGGAGTTCCGGTTGAGCCTGAGGTGTAGATCACATAGGCGAGATGGCGGGATGTGAGGCCAAGCGTGCGCGGGTCGGGGTCCGAAGCCGGCCGTTCGGCCCAGGCCGGCGTGGCCGTCTCTAGATCGAACCGCCGTCACATCGTTCAGCACCTCGGGGCCGAGTGTTGCGCGTCCGGCGGCATCGCAGAGCAGCAGCCGCGGCGCGGCATCGTCGGCAACCTGCCGCAGCCGCTCGCTGGGATAGATCAGGTCCAGCGGCAGATAGGCACCGCCCGCCTTGAGGATCGCCAAAAGCCCGACCACCATCGCCAGGCTGCGCTCCAGGCAGATCGCCACCGGCTCGTCCGGCCTGACTCCGAGTGCGATCAGATGATGCGCCAGCCGGTTGGCCCGCGCGTTGAGCTCGCCATAGCTTAGTCTCTCGTTCTCGTGGACCACCGCCACCGCCTCCGGCGCCTTTTGCACCTGCGCCTCGAATAGCTCATGGATGCACCGCTCCGACGGATAGGCCGCGGCCGTCCGGTTCAGATCCTCCAGCAGATAGTTGCGCTCTTCAGCCGGCAGGATGTCGATGCGGCCCATCGGCTGGCCTGCATCGGCAGCCATCGCTCGCAGCAGCGCCAGCAGATAACCACGCTGCCGCTCGATCGTCGCCTGATCAAAAAGCGCCGTGGCAAAACTCAGTGTTCCAGCGATCTCCTCGCCATGCTCGCTAAGGCTCAGCTCCAGATCGAACTTGACCTGATCGAGCCCCTTCCCGGCAGCCTCCACACTCAGTCCTGGCAGGTCCAATGACCCAAGCGCATTGTTGTCCCAGGCCAACATCACCTGCAACAACGGCGTGTGGTCAAGAGCCCGGGGCGGCTGCACGATCTCCACCACCTGCTCGAACGGCAGGTCCTGATGCTCCTGCGCAGCCAGCGCCGTGCGCCGCGTCCGCTCCAGAAGCTCCGACACGCTCGGCTCGCCCGATAGGTCCAGCCGAAGCGCCAAGGTGTTGACGAAGAAGCCGATCAACTCTTCGATCTCGCGCCGGCAGCGATTGGCGCTCGGCACGCCGATCACAAGGTCGTCCTGCCCCGACAGACGCGACAGCACCGTCGCCCAGCCCGCCAGCACCGTCATGAACAACGTCGTGCTATGCCGCCGGCTCAGCCGCTTCAAGTCCCGCGTCAGATCCGCATCGATGACAACAGGAACACTGGCCCCGGCAAACGATTGCTGGGCCGGCCGCGCACGGTCCGTCGGCAAGACAAGACGAGCCGTGCCTGACAGGGCGTTGCGCCAATATTTCGCTTGCTTCTGCAGCCGTTCCCCCGACAGCCATTGGCGTTGCCAGGCGGCATAATCCGGATACTGGATCGCCAGCGGCGGCAAAGGATCGTCCTGTCCAGCCTCGAACGCCCGGTAAAGCTGACTGAGTTCACGCACCAGCACGCCCATCGACCAGCCGTCCGAGACGATGTGATGTTGGGTCAGCAGGAAGACGTGTTCCTCATCCGACATCCGCACCAGACGCCCGCGGATCAGCGGCCCGCGCGCAAGATCAAACGGCGTGCGCTCCTCTTCGTGGCACAGATCCAAAAGTGCCGCTTCCGCATCCGGCCTCTGCCGTAGATCGTGCTCAAGCACCGGCAGTCCCGCATCCGGCGGCAGGATCTCAACCCGGGGCTTGGCCTGCGGCGCGACAAAGACACTGCGCAGCGCCTCATGACGCGCAAACAGATGGTCAAGGCTGCGCTGCCAGGCGCTGCGGTCGAGCACCCCGCGCAGCCGCAAGGCTAGCGGAATGTGATAGTGCGTGCTGCCTTCGTCCAGCTGCGCCAAAAACCACAGCCGCTGCTGCGCAAACGACAGCACAAGCGGCTCATGACGCGATACGGCCGCAATCGCCGGCAGGTCTTGGGGACCGGAGCGGCTCAACTCCTCGACGATGCTTGCCGCCAGATCGGCCAGCACCGGCCTGGCGAACAGCGTCGACAGCGGCAGCGCGACGCCAACAGCCTGCGACAGCCGGCTCAAGAGCTGCACCGCCAGGAGCGAGTGGCCGCCCAGTTCGAAGAAATGGTCGTTGCGTCCGACCCGCTCCAGCCCTAGAAGCTCGACCCAGATCCGCGCCAACGCCGTCTCGACTGCACCCTGCGGCGCCTCATAGGCCGCTCGCGCATAGGCATCGTCAGCCGGCGCCGGCAGTGCCTTGCGGTCGAGCTTGCCGTTCACCGTCAGCGGCAGCACCTCAAGCCGCACAAACGCAGCCGGCACCATGTACTCCGGTAGGTGCGCACTTAAGTGCGCGCGCAAGACGCCGGCAAGCCCGCCTCCATCGTTCTCGTCCGAGCCAGCCTCGGGCGCGCAGACCACATAGGCGATAAGATGCTTGTCGCCGGCGCGGTTCTGGCGCGCCACCACAACCGCATCGCGCACAAAGGCGTGCTCGCAAAGCCGCGCCGCGATCTCGCCCGGCTCGATGCGGAAGCCGCGGATCTTCACTTGGTCGTCATTGCGGCCCAGGAACTCCAGATTGCCGTCCGGCAGATAACGCCCGAGGTCGCCGGTCCGGTACAGCCGGTCGCCGTCCACAAAGGGACTGGCGATGAACCGCTCGGCTGTCAGCTCGGGGCGGTTCAGATAGCCCCGCGCCACTCCCGCCCCGCCAATGTAAAGCTCGCCCACCGCCCCGAACGGCACGGGCGCGCCATGACCGTCCAGCAGGTACACCCGCGTGTTCGCAATCGGACGGCCGATCGGGAGACAGCGGAGTGTTTCGTTACTCAAGTTGATCTCGAAGACTGTCGCGAAGGTCGTCGTCTCGGTCGGGCCGTAGCAGTGAATGAGACGTACGGGGCCTTCTTCTTTCAGCAATCTCAGAAATGAGCGAAGATCATTGCGCTCTCCTCCACAGAGGAGGTACTTAAGTTGGGCTAATGTCGGAGCAATCGATGATGTACATTGGTTGAATAATGCTGTTGTTAGAAAAAGTGACGTCACCCGGTGCTGTTTAAGCGCCCGGGCAAAACTGGGAGCATCTGTGACAGCTTGCATTGCAACAATGCAACCACCGTTAAGCAGCGGCGCCCACACTTCGAATGTGCTTGCGTCGAAGGCGGGATTGCCAGCCCACGCCACACGATCCCCGACCTCAATCTTCGCATATCCATTATTGATCACGAGCCGGTTGACAGCACGATGAGGAACAAGAACTCCTTTGGGAAGGCCGGTTGAGCCGGAGGTGTACATTACGTAAGCGGCAGCCTCAGCGCTCAACGCGAGGCCAGGATCGGAACTACATCCCGTTCCAACTATGAGCGGCTCAATAGCCAGAACAGGTATCGTCGCGTCAACCAGATCATCACCGTCAATCTGGCTAAGCACCAGGCGGGCAGCACAATCAGCCATCAGCCATTCTTGTCGCGCAGATGGAAGGCCGCGATCGATCGGTACATACACTCCGCCCGCCTTCAGGATCGCCAGCTGCGCCACCACAAGAGCGACGGAGCGGTCAAGCACTGTCGCAATGCTATCCCCCGGCCCGACTCCGAGTGCGATCAGATGATGCGCCAGCCGGTTGGCCCGCGCGTTGAGCTCGCCATAGCTTAGTCTCTCGTTCTCGTGGACCACCGCCACCGCCTCCGGCGCCTTTTGCACCTGCGCCTCGAACAGCTCATGGATGCACCGCTCCGACGGATAGGCCACCGCCGTCCGGTTCAACTCCTCCAGCAGGTAGCTGCGTTCGTCGGCCGGCAGGATGTCGAGCTCGCGCACCGGCGTGTTGGGGGCATGCTCCAGCGCCTCCGCCATTTGCTCGAGCGCCCGCTGCATATAGCCGCAGACCCGATCCGCAGAGACAGGCTCCGCCACCTGCGCCGTCAGGCCGAGCGCTTCGCCATAATCCTCGACCGACAGGGTCACGGGATAGTTGGTGCGCTCCTCGCCGCCGAGCCATTCCGCGCCCGACGGGACATCATCCGTTCCGGAGCCGGGCGTGGCTGCCGTCCTGTTATGGCGGTAGTTCAACAGCGCGCTGAACAGCGGCGCCGGCGCCGCAACGCCGCTGCAGCGTTGCGCCAGCGCCAGCGAGGCATGCTCGTGCGCCAGCAGCTCGGAAAGCTGCGCGTGGGTGCTGCGCACGCTCGCCGCAACCCCGGTCTCGTCTAAGGCAAGCCGCACAGGCAGAGTGTTGACGAACAGGCCCATTGTGCGGTCGGCGCCCGCACCCGCATGCATCCGGCCGAACAGCACCGTGCCGAACACCACCTGCTCTCGGCCGCTGCTGCGCGCCACCACCTGCCCCCAGGCCAGATGGCACAGGCTGGCCAGGCTCACCCCGAGCCGCCGCGCCTGTTCGCGCAGCCGCTCGTTGAGCGCCTGCGGCAGCATCCGATGCGCCTCGCCGACGCCGCTGCCGTCGCCGTAGACCTCGCTTAGCCCGAACGGCATGGTCGGCTCGTCGATGTCGGCCAGCAGCCCTCGGAAGAACTCTTCATGCGCCTTGGCATCAACAGCAAGACGCGCCTGCGCCACCAGATTACGGAACGGCAGCGGCGCGGCCAGTTCATAGGCCCGCCCTGCCAGCATGGCCCGCACCTCGGCATGCATCACTTCCAGCGTCGTGTGATCCCCGATCAAATGATGCTGCAGCTGCAGCAGCAGCCAGCGCCCGCTGCCGGGATCGAGCGCGGTCACAAACCGCAACAAGGGTGCCCGGCCAAGATCGATGCGCTGCCGGCGCGGATCAAACCGGCGCCGGAGCTCATCGGCGCCGGAGCCATCACAGCCATCCAGCTCGACCTCGCTCACCTCCAGCGACGCACGACGCCACACCACCTGGGCCGGGCTCGACAGTCCCTCCCAGACAAAGGCCGTGCGCAGGATGTCGTGCCGGTCCACCACTTGCTGAACCGCACCAAGATAGCGTTCCAACAGGCTACGGTCGGCAAACGCCATCTGCGACACCAGCAGATAGGGATCGCCCCGGCTGGCCAGCAGATGATGGAACAGGATGCCGTCCTGCAGCGGCGACAGCGCATAAATGTCCTGGATGTTGCGGACGCCACCAGGCACCGTGGCGACGATCCGGTCGATCTCCGGCTGGGCCAGCTCGATCAGCGGCAGCATCTGCGGCGTGATCGCCGTACTCTGCTCGGTGATCAGGCTCGCAGGCACCGCCACCTCATGAGAACGGCCAAGGCTTGCGGCAAGATCGGCCAGCACCGGCGTGGCGAACAGCGTGCGCACCTCCACCCCGAGCGACAGCCGCCGCAGCCGGCTCAAGAGCTGCACCGCCAGGAGCGAGTGGCCACCGAGCTCGAAGAAGTTGTCGTGGCGTCCGACCCGCTCGACCCCGAGAAGCTCCGCCCAGATCTCTGCCAGCGCCGTCTCGATCGCGCCGCGCGGCGCCTCATAGGCCGCCCGCGCATAGGCATCGTCAGCCGGCGCCGGCAGTGCCTTGCGGTCGAGCTTGCCGTTCACCGTCAGCGGCAGCCCCGATAGCCGCACGAACGCCGACGGCACCATGTAGTCCGGCAGCCGCGCACTTAGGTGCGCGCGCAAGGTGTTGGCAAGGTCAGGGCCATCCACCTCATCCGATTGAGCTTCGGGCGCACACACCACATAGCCGACGAGGTGCTTGTCGCCACGGCCATCCTGTTGCGCCACCACAACCGCATCGCGCACAAAGGCGTGCTCGCAAAGCCGTGCCGCGATCTCGCCCGGCTCGATGCGGAAGCCGCGGATCTTCACCTGGTCGTCATTGCGGCCCAGGAACTCCAGATTGCCGTCCGGCAGATAACGCCCGAGGTCGCCGGTCCGGTACAGCCGGTCGCCGTCCACAAAGGGGCTGGCGATGAACCGCTCGGCTGTCAGCTCGGGGCGGTTCAGATAGCCCCGCGCCACTCCCGCCCCGCCAATGTAAAGCTCGCCCACCGCCCCGAACGGCACGGGCGCGCCATGACCGTCCAGCAGGTACACCCGCGTGTTCGCAATCGGACGCCCAACGGGAGGCAACTGGGGCCAACATGATGGGTCAGCTGCAAGGTGGTGCTCGGCAATGACGCTGATTTCTGTGGACCCGTATTGATTGATCAATCTCGCCTTTGGATGTGCTTCGAAGAAGGCCCTAAGCAGTGGAGTGGCCTGCAGTTGCTCACCCGCTGTATAAATCTCACTTAAAGAGGGCAGCTTCACTTGCTGCGCGCCCCAGACCTCCGCAAAATGGTTCAATGCTACGAATGGGAGGAAAAGTCGCTCGATCGCCTCCTTTTCCATGAATTCGAGCAACTCGGAGAACTGCCTGCGGGTCTCTTCCCGCACAAGTACGAGCAGTCCACCGTCCTTCCAACAAATGAACATTTCCTGACAGGACACATCGAAGTTCAGGGTAGCGAATTGAAGTGTGCATCGTTTTGACGTGCCAACCGCCGCGAGCGAATTCACAAGCGAGCCGTGGGACATTTCTACGCCCTTTGGCGTTCCGGTGGAGCCTGAGGTGTAGATCACATAGGCGAGATGACGGGATGTGAGGCCAAGCGTGCGCGGGTCGGGGTCCGAAGCCGGCCGCTCGCCCCAGACCGGAGTGGCAGTATCCAGATTGACTACGCTGACATCGGCCACAGCCTCGGCGCCCAATGCGGTTCGACCGGCCGCATCGCAAAGCAGCAGTCGCGGCGCGGCATCGTCGACAATCTTCCGCAGCCGCGCCGGCGGATAAGCCGGATCGAGCGGCAAATAGCCCCCCCCCGCCTTCAGGATCGCCAAAACGCCAACCACCATTGCCAAGCCGCGTTCCAGGCAGATCGCCACCAGCTGGTCGGGCTTGACCCCGAGCCCGATCAGATGATGCGCTAGCCGGTTGGCCCGCGCGTTGAGTTCGCCATAGCTCAGTCTCTCGTTCTCATAGACCGCAGCCAACGCCTCCGGCGCCTTTTGCACCTGCGCCTCGAACAGCTTATGGATGAACCGCTCCGACGGATAAGGCGTCGCCGTCCGATTCAGCTCCTCCAGTAGATACGTGCGTTCGTCTGCCGGGAGAATGTCGATGCGGCCGACCGGCTGCCCCGCATCGGCCATCACACCATTTAACAAAGTCTGCAAATGCTGCGTCATGCGGCCGATCTGCCTTGGCGCAGATCGAGTGGCATCAAAATGCCAGCGGAAGCTCCCATCCAGAGCGCAAACCTCAAAGGTCAGCAAATCGCCGCATAGGGCCGGGTCAGCTTTGTGACTCGTCATCAGATCGCCAGCCACCGAACAGCTCTCTGTCGTGATTGTGATGCCAATCGGCCAGGGTCGGCGCGAGCGTAGCGCTTTCATACGTCGCAAGGCCGGGCAACGCGTGATAAGATCCCGGGCAAAGCTACCGTGCGCCCTCAGCTGAGCGAGTTCGGCCGCTACGGTTTTGCGCACCTCTTCAAAATCATTAGCAAGCTCAATGGTCACTTCCATCGGCACGACAGGGGAGATCAACGCCTCTATCGCTTTGGAGGCAGCTTGCGATCCATCCGATGCTGGCGTCCATCCCAGCTGAAGCTCTGTTTCTCCCGTGATGCGGGCGAAATAGATCAGCCAAGCCGTTGCCACGTATTCCGAGCGATCGAGTGGGGACAGTTTAGCCAAAGCACTTGGACTGAACCCACGAACTCGACTGCCATCCGGGCGGCGCCGCAGCCACGGACGATGACAGGAAAGGAGAATGCAATGTTCTAAACTGCTCGAGCCGCTGTCGCCAAAAATCTTCCAGAGGCGCCAGCAATTCATGGGTGGCAGTTATGCTCCGCGCCTGTTCATTGCTCAAGATCGGAAGGCGACTACCTTCATCCAGCTTCAAGTGCCTGGCGAGGGCTCGCGCGTCCAGCATCTGCCCATCGAGTTCGCCAAAGCAAACATCGACGTCCTCGGTGCCCGTCGCCACACGCCAATGGCTCGAGTGGACTTCAAGCAGGGAACCTGCCGGACTGCCCGAGCTTTGAGCCAACACCTCCAAGTTTCTGACTTTGACAGCCTGATCGCTTAGGAGAGCCTTGGGCAGACACATTGGATTAAGATGATACGGCCCAAAGCCTAGGGCCCGTGTCATCGCCGATATCTCTTGCGCGGATTGATCCCATCGCAGACAGCCTGCGGAATCTGGGCGTCGATGTCTCAAAAAGTAGCTTCTGTCCACCAGTGCCTGCGGATAGGCCAAAAGCTTCCTGTTCTCGAGGCCAGTTAAGAGCTCGCGGAAGCCTTCGATTGCGGCTTCATGGCATTTAAGATTCAGGGTCAGTGCCGTATCGGTGGGCGAAATCAACACCTGGCGCTGGATCACGACGTCACCGGTATCAACACCGTCATCGATCCAATGCCACGTGACGGCATATTCGGTCTCTTGGGCCAGCAGCGCCCAGGACGTCACGTGCGTTCCCGCATATCGTGGCAATGGACCGTCGTGGTAATTAAAAGCACCTCGACGAACCCACTCCAATACATCCGCTGGCAGTATGAACGGATTTGCAACTGAGAAAATCAAATCTACCGGCGCGGCCTTCAAAAAAGAAGAGAGCTCTTCAACACTTGCTATAGACGGGATGTTCGAGCGAAAAGCCCAATCGCGGAATACGCCATCAGCACACAATGCTGCACCAATGACGTGGCCCCATCTCAATTGCCAGCTGCACGCATCTGATAGCGAGCGTACCACTGCCGACAAAGACGGTAGAGGGGATCGATCGCGCTTCAGGTAGCCTGTCCTGATCGCCTGGTTGGCAGACGCTCCCGCGCGCCGGAGATACCTGATATGTCATCTTCACCGCTCCTGCAGTCCATGCATCAAGCTGGGCTTCCCGCCATGGCGTCGCGCCACGAAGCGACTCAAATCAGCCACACTGGTTCGAATTTGCTCGGGATAACCGCGCCCGAAGTCGCTTGCGCAATGGGGTATTGGCGGCGCCGAAACTCTTGCGCGCCGCCAAGATCTTCCCAATGTCGCGGGCAGGCCGCACGCCTCCAGATATCGTCTCCGGCAGAATCGCAGCTGCCATCTTTGCCTGGTCTGAGTTTCCGGTGAGCGAGATCATCAGACGACTTCTCCTCAATGCGCGTTTATGGAGGAGCCTACGCATGTATCGTGCCAAAGGAGGAATCGTTCTTTGTCAGTATGCTAGCCCTAACACTGCTATGTCACTTATCCGACCTCGCGGGACATCGTACAAATTGAGCGCGCTAGCAATCGGCCCAAGGCTTCTGGAATTTTGCCTGATGTGTCCGGGCAAAGAAAAGCGGAGCCTAGAACGTCAAAGTGATTTTTCCGGCCGGCCGCACCGCCTTTTCAGGTGTGACTCTCTTAAAATTCCGATGGTGCGTGATTGAGGTCAGTGGCTCTCGCAGTGGACGCCAAGAGGACGTCCTCGTTATCGGGGGTCACATCCAGCGGCTGCGAAGTAGTTGGCGCGTTGGCGCATTCCTGTGGCTCGGAGAGTTTGACGATTTGCCAACTCCACAGGGCATTGAACCAATCCGGGTTTGCCGGAGGCTCCAAATCCTGAGGATGGAGCCATGACAAGCAAGAAGGCGAACAAGCTTTCACCCGAGGTCCCGGCCCGTATGGTTCGGATGGTTGTGGAGGAGAATGCGGTTCGCTGCATCTATTTAATTTAACTGCGTTTTTCGGCTCGCGTCGAGCAATGGGGGACGCGGAGTGGGGCTGGTACTTCGTGAGCGTGCGTGACGATTCCGATCGAGCACGGCCGATACTGTAGCGCACGTGTGACACGGTTGCGATCACGGAGTGTTCGTGCATACGATCGCGACCTGACTCATGTTTTGAATAAAGGTGGGAAAGAAAATTCTCAAAACGAGAACCCGCGTACCTGCCTCGCTCAAGCTTCGGATCGAGTTGAATCTCGAAACCGCTCTCGAA
The DNA here is from genome assembly GCF_054056555.1 of Bradyrhizobium sp. LM2.9. Lineage (NCBI taxonomy): Bacteria > Pseudomonadati > Pseudomonadota > Alphaproteobacteria > Hyphomicrobiales > Nitrobacteraceae > Bradyrhizobium > Bradyrhizobium sp. LM2.9. The sequence continues at coordinate 7,150,166 of NZ_JBSRYJ010000002.1, read as the reverse complement.
GCGGAATCTGCGATCGAGTGTCAATCGGCGTTCAAATTTGGCTCTGACTCACTTTTGATGAAGTTCAAGCGCCGGCTCGCGTTGGTTTCACAAAGGAATCAACATGATGCAGCGTGCCCTGCGACCGTCGGCCCTGATCCCTCCTGGTTTTGACGTGGAGAGCGCCGTCTGTGATGGCCCACGACCGTGATCACCGTCCGTCCCACGAGCGACAAGAGTCTCTGTCCCGGATGCGGAGCCAGTTCTGGGCGGATTCATAGCCGATATCAGCGATGCCTCACCGATCTGCCGCTGGCGGGCGGCCGGTTCGCCTGGTGGTCGTGGCGCGCCGCTTCCGCTGCGTCACTGTTATGTGCGGGCGACGTATTTTCACCGAGCGCTTCGATGACGGGGCTCTGGCGCCGTGGGCGCGGCGAACGGCGCGGCTCGATCTGCTGGTCCATCACCTTGGGCTTGCCCTGGGTGGCCGCCCGGCCGCGAGTTTTGCCCGTCGACTTATGCTGCCCGTGAGCAACGATACGTTACTTCGGGTGGTTCGAAGGCGCGGGTGTCCGCCTTTGCTGCGCCGAGCGTGATTGGTATCGACGACTGGGCCTGGCGGCGCAATCAGCGGTACGGAACAATCATCTGCGACCTCGAGCGGCGACGACCGATCGCCCTGTTACCCGACAGAGAGCCAGCTACTGCACAGGCCTGGCTCTCGGGGCAGCCGCAAATTGCTGTCGTCGCGCGCGATCGCGGCGGTGGTTACGCCCTTGCTGTAGCCAAGGCGCTTCCGCAGGCCACCCCGGTCGCTGACCGCTGGCATTTGATGGAGAATGCCAGCCACGCATTTCTCGATGCGGTCCGCAAATCAATGCGCCAGGTTCGTGTGGCGGTCGGCTCCGCCACAATAAATCCTGCCTTGTTGACAGCCGCGGAGCGGACCCAGTACGAGGGTTATCTACGGCGTGAGGATACCAACGCGGCAATCCTCAGACAGGCGGAGACGGGCGTCTCCATAAAGGAGATCGTACGACTTACGGGACATAGCCGAGGCCTCGTCCGCAAGGTCCTCCGAGGTCAGCGAACGGATGTGTTCAGAGTGCGTGAGAGTTCTCTCGAACATCATCTGTCTTGGCTTGATGCCCAGTGGACTAGTGGTCATCACAACAGTGCCGACTTGTGGCGTCGCCTCAGGAGGCTGGGTTTTAGGGGCTCCGAGCGGGTTGTTAGAGAGTGGACGACACGCCGTCGGCGCGCCGAAACGCCCGATGTTCAAAGTATACAGCGCGTGCCGTCTGCCAGAACCATCGCCCGCCTGATGACCAATGGCCGCGATGCACTATCAAAGTCTGAGACCGTTACCATCGCGGCGATCGAGCAAGGCGTTCCTCTCCTGGTGGAAGCTCGCGAAATCATCGCCGCTTTCCACACGATGATCCGCAAGAAGGCTCACGTAGATCTTGACCCTTGGCTGGAACGAGCATGCGCAAGTCTCGTCGGGTCCTTCGCCAACGGTGTCACCAGAGACAAGGCCGCCATCAACGCTGCGATTAAAACGTCTTGGTCCAACGGGCAGACCGAGGGTCAGATTACCAAGCTCAAGCTCGTCAAGCGTCAGATGTACGGGCGCGCCAAGCTCGATCTTCTGCGGGCCCGCTTGATCGGTGCTACATGATCCCGATGCACCAAAATTGCGTCAGAGCGAATATTGCAGACGATGACGTAATTGCGGTCGGCGCCCGCGGCTCGAAAGGTCCGCTATCTTCAAGCCTTCCCGCAATGTCGGGGACTATGAAGCAATATGTTGGGCTCGACGTCTCGCAAAAAGAAACATCAGTATGTGTGGTCAACGAAGTGGGGCAGGTCTTGTCCGAGGGAAAGGCCAAGTCCGACCCGGGGGCGCTCGCGGCACTGCTTCGCAAGCGGGCGCCACAGGCAGAGCGCATCGGATTTGAGACCGGCGCGATGGCGAGTTGGCTATGGCATGAACTCCGTAGGGTTGCTCTTCCGGTGGTCTGCATCGACGCGCGTCATGCCCACGCGGCTTTGTCCGTACGCATGAACAAGAGCGATCAGAATGATGCTCGAGGTTTGGCCGAACTGGTGCGGGTCGGCTGGTATCGAGAAGTCAAAGTCAAGAGCGAGGAAAGTCAGAGGATCCGCGCGATGCTCGTCGCGAGATCTCGGCTCGTGGCCATTCGTCGGGATATCGAGAACCAAGTCCGCAGTCTAATCAAAGAATACGGCTTGCTCTTCCCACGCGCGATCGGACGGCAGTTTCGTAATCAGGTCTGCGAGCTATTGGGCGAGGACCATCAGCTCCGCGGTGTGGTCGCGCCGCTTCTGTCGATCCATGAGCAGATCTGCAAGCAGCAAAGCAAGTTCGACGACGAAGTCCGCCAATTGGCGAAGTCGGATGAGACGACGCGCCGCCTAATGACGGTTCCTGGTGTCGGCGTGGTGACCGCCTTGACCTTCCGCCATACGATCGACGACCCATCGCGCTTCCGATCGGCATCAAGCGTCGGCGCCTATCTGGGTCTTACGCCTCGACGCAACCAGTCCGGCGAAACTGACATTAATGGCAAGATATCACGATGGGGCGACCGTCTTCTCCGAACTTACCTGTACGAGGCGGCGACCGTCCTGCTTTATCGCACGAAGAAATGGTCCTCTCTCAAGGCTTGGGGCATGAAGCTCGCCAAGAGGATTGGCATGCGAAAGGCAAAGGTCGCCATCGCGCGCAAAATCGCCATCGTTCTTCACTGTATCTGGGTCGATGGCACATCCTTCGATTGGGGCCAGGCGAAGGAAGCCTGATCCGATTTTGTAGAGTTCCTGGTCCGGTCTGCCGGACTGGCGATGTCCCGCTGGGACGGCGTTGTGGCGACCTCGTTCATTCGGCTGGTGGCGGCTTGACTGTACTCCGCTGCAGACGTTGAGGCGCCCGACCCGGACATCATCATGAGGCGCTGCGCGACCTCGGAAAGGACCATGACCCCAGCGAAGACATCAACAAGCCCGGGAGATCCAATGCCCTGGCCGGCAGGGCACGTATCAGCCGCGCCCGCGCCGTCTCCGCAACCCGGACCAGCTCCGACGGCGCGAGCACTACCACCGTGCCGTGGGCGAGTTCAGAAATGTAAGCTTGACAACAAACTGCAATTGAAGGGCCGAATGACAATAGTCATCCGAAAGTCAGGATCACAACAGTTGTAACCGGCAGGCCCTCGCCGATGTCTTCGATCTGCGACAGACGTACGCCCTGGCGCGACCCGCTCGATGGCAGCGGCTGGACAGCTTGCGAACACCTCAACCTGGAGGCTAGCCAGTTTATCGAGGATCTCTTCGCTCATGCCGGCGTGACAGTTTCTTGCTTGAAGGTGTCAACTGTGGCCCGGGTCAGCCGAAAAACGCCACGACCAGGGACAGTGGGCGATAGGCAGAGCCGGCTCGGTCCCTGAGAACATCAAACCATTGGTCGGGCGTGAGCCTCGCCGGGCGCTCGCTGATCTGGATCACCCTGCCATTCGGGGCGAAGCGGACGTGAATGGTAATCTGCGGATTCATATCGTTCCCTTTTTTTGCCAGCTTTAGAGACCGGAGGCTGCTCGATTGTGACGTGATCAGTTTCGCCCTCCCCGGCGCGGACCTCGGCCGGCGACTTGAACTTCGCACTTGCATAGGTGCCGGGTGGCCCCTGGCGGTGGCGGCGATAATTGCCCGTGCGTTAGGCGTGATACGTTCTTTGGCATTGCCTTCAGCCACGTTTTGTCAGCAAACACCGGCCGGTGCGTCCGCGAGATTGATGGCATGACCATCTTGAGAACGAACAGGAGGAGGCCATTACCTCCTGCCGGGGTTTAATACCGAGCGCCTTCAGGCCAAGCAGGAGCCCAATCGTGCCGCTTGGAACCGCAACGCTACCCTTCGGGCCGACAGCGAAAGCTCATTGGAGCGTCTCAATCGTCGACCGATTGGAAATTCGCTGAGAGTCGGCAATAATGATATCGGGATCCGAAATCGAGATTGCATTCACCGCCTCCGCGTGATCGAGGTGATTCTCTGCGGCTCCAGTGCCGATCACCGCCCAACATGCCTTCCAGCCAGCACCAATCCGGTGGCTCGCGCCTGGCCGGCGGTAATCTGCATGCAGCGGTCCGATCCATCGATGAGATGCAGGTCAAACCGCGGAAGACCGCGGAATGGCTGCTCCGTCACACCCGCCGCATCACATCGAACGAAGGTAAGCCGCGGAAAGCGGCGGCTTAGGTCAGCAACGGCGCTAGTGTCACTGTTAGCTGTCGCAAGTAGGCGTTCGATCTCGATCAATTGTTCTGTGGCGAGCGCCATTGTGGCTCCTATATGACTGCTGTCAAATGAGCATCACTACCAGAACAGCCGCTCGGGATCCGTGTTCAGTTCGTCGATCGCCGAGGCCAGCCGGTGGAAAATTCCGTAAATTTTCCAACTTCCTCGCGCATGATCCTTGAAAAACACCTTCCAGACCCCGCTCACGACATCGTAATGAAATATCGCGACATCGATCTGACCGCCGTCGTAGTCGATTGTGCGTGAGCGGTGGGAACTCTCAATGAGATAGCCAACTTTTACCAGCGTCACACTCGGCGAGACATAGCCATACTGCTTGCGCGAGATCAAGCCACGTTCGATCCGCTTGCGATCTCGCTCGTTCGGATGCTGGATCGCCCCTAGTTTTCTCAACAATCTCTTTGTCAGCATGAAGTTCACGAGCACACCCCTTCAGACAGGCGCCTGATAACACATCACTGATGTGCCGATGACGCAGGTGTTTTGGACTGGACCGACAGCGACACACTGCGTTTCGTCAAAATAGACGATGCATTCGGTGCACTTCTTGGGTTCAATTACGAAGTTTGCAGCCTTCTCGGAGGTTGCAACATTCGGGCATAAGGGTTCACAAGCCGTGGAACTCGTACGTTGCGAGGCGATGATCTTGAATGGCATCGATACAACCTCTTACGCGACCGAGGTCAGCGGTTCTTGCCGCATCGCGGCGTCGCCGCGCTGGACGTGCCGGATCTCGCCGCTCTTGATTTTATGGAGATAGCCCCTGAACCAGCCGATCGCCGATTTCTCGATGGTATCGTGCGCGTATTGATCGACCGGCTCGATCCCAGCATTGATCAGAATGTCTCTTGGGCAGCCACCAATCTTGGCCACGAATACAGCATGGCAGTCGTTGATGGCGCGGATGATGCCCGCAAGCCGATCCTCCTCGCGATATCCGCCCTGGCAGTAAACGTCGACATGACGGTGCCCGACGAGTTTGACGCTGGATGTCGAGAGTTCGTATACCTGGAACTCCCTAGCATGCCCAAAATGCTCATTAATGAGGCCCGAGACTTTGGTTGCGACTGCGGCCAGAAGCTTGACCTCGCTCATTTCGCCAGCGAGTTCCGCTAACTCTTCCTGCCTGGTCGTGATCCTCGCCGCAGGCTCATCCTCAATCTTGGCCTGATAAGCCTTGCGCGTCTCGAGGTCATATTGAACGTCCATGGCCATGACCTTCTCTATGGTGAACTCGCTGCTGCGATCATCTCCGAGCAGGCCGACGGCGTCAGCGCGGCACTGGCGGCAATGCCGCATCATCTTTATCTGACCTTCACAAGCATCCTGCAGCGCCGCCAATTCCTGCGCTGGTCGGGCCTCGCTGGCCTTTGAGCCCGAATGCTGTGCCGTGCTCGGGCGCGGAGATCAGTGGCGTGTTATGCAAGAAGGCGCCGCGCGACTTCGCGCCCTATTGACCTCGATGCGGTGCTGCTCGTTAGTGCCGGGAACCATCACTGAATTGATCTTGCACAGGAAGTCCTCTTCCGTGAACATCTCGAGACCTCGTAATTAGCGAGTGGAGATTCGTTTCGCAGCCCCGATTCCGGTGTAGCGCTTGTGGTTGGGGAAACTCCAAGTATATTTATATATCCTGGCACCGGTTTCGGGATAGATCGTGTCGATGGGTGAGGTGGTCGATTTTGCAGCGGCATATCGCGTCGAGGCAGGTCCAGCCCGTTCGTTGGTAGACACAACTTGATGTCGGGCGCCGCCCTGACAGCGAGTTCAAAAGTCTTGAATGTCGTTTTCGGATCGGCCAAAGCCTCGCCGGGGCCGGCGATACCGAGGATAGTCAGCTGTGGAATTGTCGTGGCGACCGCGACCAGCTTTCTCGCCGCCTGCTCAGGAGTGAGCTTCTCACCAACAACAGCCGGATGCGATTCATTGGCGCAGTCGTACTTGCGATTGCAGTAGTTGCATTGGATATTGCAATCTGGCGCCACCTCGACATGCATGCGAGCGTAATGATGATGAGCTTCTTCGCTATAGCAGGGATGGCTCTTAGCTTTGTCCACGATTTCGGACGGCAGATCGCCCGAGGCAGCCTGTGACCCACAGCGTCCTTTGCCATTGTTCGAAGAGCTCCGGCAACCCTTATATTCGGTGATGACCCGCATCCCGCCGCTATCCTCGGCATCTTTGACATGTTTTCCGCGTCCGGCAACAGCGTTCACATTCAATTCTCCTGGTGGCGACCAGCATGAGGGGCCCCAGAACGAGAGTCAGCAACTCGCGTGCCATCTCGGGGGCGATGGCATTCCCGCCACGTGAATGGGTCAGCTGGAAGTGATCTGCACATTTGTGGCACGCGTCAGAGACAGTTCACTCGTCGCAAATGCGACAGGCGTCGCAATTGCGACGGAGATGATCGTTGCGTTCTCATTGAACTCGCGTGGCATCCTCCCAACCCGCTCGTCGGTGTGCCTCCGGCGGAAAAGGGGGAAGCACAATCGGGCAATCGGCCGCTCGCGGGGAGGCCGTACGACAAAACTCCATGCGCTGAGCGATCCGTTCTGCCGACCGGTCGTCCTGCATCTGACCCCAGGTCAGGATGCCGACATCGCTGCTGCGCCCGATGTTCTGGCGCTCGCGCCACCCATGAGCGCGCTTCTCGCAGACAAAGGGTACGACGGTGACAACCTTCGCGCCGAATCGCTAGACACGGCGCCAAGCCCGTCATTCCCAATAAATCCAACCGTGTCGTCATCCATCGCTTCAACAAACGCGCCTACGAAGGCCGAAATGTCATCGAACGCTGCTTTTGCCGGCTCAAGGACTTCCGGCGCATCGCCACACGATATAACAAGCTCGCCCGGAATTTCTTGGCCGTTGTTCCATCTCGCCGCCCTCGTCGCATATTGGCTCGATTGAGTCTGGACCCTAGCGGACCGGGGCGAGCAGCCCGCTTTGCGCCGCTACTTGGCGATCAATATCTCTATTACGTGCGGGAGCCATATCGCGATCGGTGTCAGGCGTCGCTCGAGCAGAAAGCAGAGTTCGTTGCGCGCGAGTGCTTGCGGAGCGACGATCGCGTAATGGACGCTCAGCCAACCGTTTGGTGATCTGCCGCGAAACTCTGATCATTGAAGCGACAGCCGATCAAGAGCGCGCGGGCAGCACCAAGAAAGTTTCGTGTTGGGCCCGACTGCGGCCATGCCGCCTCTGGTCAATCAGAACCGACGGGCCATCCGCCGGCGGAGATCGTGACAGTCCAGGTTGGCTGCGCCGGCCTCGTTAGCCAGCAGTTACTCCGCGCTTGCGCGGAGGCAACTCAGCCGGTTTGTCGTGCCGACTTGGCGCAGTGGCTTAACTCCCTAGCACAAGCCAAGCTCATGGACCTAAATTGGAGAGAGGTCCCTTGCTTCGGCGCGCCTCAGCCGGCCCTGTCCAGGCTGGCAAGACCCCAGCTCAGTGGTCAGTGCCGTCTTGCCGGTCGAGGTGCCGCCGGCGACTAGAATGTTCTTGCGCGCGCAAACTGCATCCCTCAATGCACCGGCCTGATCCGGCGTCATGATGACGAGTGCGACGTAATCCTCGAGGCTGAACACGGCGACCGCCGGCTTTCCGATCGCAAATGTTGGCGCAGCAACGACCGGCGGCAGGAGCCCCTCAAAGCGCTCCCCCGTCTCGGGCAGCTCGGCAGAAATCCGTGGGCTCCCGGGATGAACCTCGGCACCCGTAGTGAGCCACCACGCGGATGATTCGCACTCCGTCAGAGGGGCATATTTTCTTGCCGGTATACGTAAGGCCGCTCGACAGTCGGTCGATCCACAGTCGGCTATCGGGATTGAGCATCACCTCGACGATCGCCGCATCTTCCAAAAACCCTACGATGGCGGGCCGCAACGCGGTACGCAGCATACGCGCTCCGCGGACGTTCGCTTCTGAATCAAAAGAATGGATCGCCACGATTTGCGCCAAGCTGCTGAGGCCGCTTCGGGCGCCCTCATCTGAAGGCAAATAAAAGACAGGTCGTGTGTTACCGCAACAACGGGAAAATGCCGTTCGTAGTCTAGCGTAGAGAAAGGAACATTCGAAAAGAGCACCGGCTTGACGCGCCAACCCCTCGACGGCGAGGCGAGAAATCAGCAATGACCAATGATCCGGAGCTTACTATTTTCCGCCTCTCCCGGTCGCGGTGTTTGCTCAGGCCCCGTTGCTTCTCCTGAACCACTGTCGCTCCCTCACGTGGGCACGATTGAGCTCCCGCTTTTTGAGGAAGCTCAAACCCGGGATAATGAACCACATCAGCCGGCGGGCTGCCGCAGGCAGTAATGCCGACGCTGGTCTGGTGCACCACCGTGATCGTAATGACCCTGCACCATTCCCCCTGGATACAGGCTGGCCCAGTACTGCACGAGGCTTGCCAACGCAGAATGCAGGCATTCAAAGAGTGATTTCTAATCCGCAATGGCCGAGCTGAGATCTCCGATCTACTTGAGCTGCGCGTGTAGCGAGACATGGTCGAGTTCACCTTCCCACCACGACACAAACACCGCGGCAATACCGTTCCCGATGATGTTGGTAAGCGCGCGCACCTCGCTCATGAACTTGTCGATCGAGAATACGATCGCAATGCCCGGGACGAGGTCAGGACTGACCACCGTCAACGTTGCGGCCAGGGTGACGAACCCGGCACCGGTAACACCACTTGCGCCCTTCGAGGTGAGCATCGCCACAACGAGTATCGTGAGCTGCTGGCTGAAGTCGAGATCGACCCCGAGCGCCTGCGCGATGAACAAGGTCGCCAACGTCATGTAAATGTTGGTCCCATCCAAATTGAAAGAGTATCCTGTCGGCACCACCAGGCCCACGACCGGCTTGGAACAGCCCAGCCGTTCGAGTTTTTCCATCAACTGCGGCAGCGCGCTTTCTGGATGACGACGTTCCGAGCACGATCAACAGCTCATCCTTGATGTAGACGATGAACTTTAGAATAGAAAACCCGACCAAGCGCGCGACCAGGCCAAGCACAATGATCACGAAGAGCCCGGCTGTCACATAGAACAGCGCAACCAATCCGATGAGTTTACCGAGCGCGGACGGTCCGAATTCGCCGATAGTGTAGGCCATGGCGCCGAACGCCCCGATTGGCGCTGCCTTCATTATGATCCTAATGACACCAAACACCGCGTGTGCAGCATCGTCGACCAGACTGCGCATCCGCTCACCCCGCTCGCCAAGCGCCATCAGCGAGAACCCGAATAGGATGGCAAACAGCAACACCTGAAGGACATCGCCTCGAGCCAGAGCGCCAACTACGCTATCCGGAATAATATTGAGGAGGAAATCGACCGCCTTCTGCCCTTCCGCTCTTTTGACGTAGTTGGCTACCGCCGCGGCATCAGCTCTGGGAGCGAGCCCATGGCCGGCCTGAACGAGATTGCCCATCACGAGACCCAAGATCAGCGCGAAAGTTGACACGATCTCGAAGTAAAGCAGCGCCTTGACGCCGACACGGCCGACCTTTCGTGCATCCTGAACATGCGCAATTCCGGACACAACAGTGCAGAAGATGATCGGCGCGATCACCATTTTGATCAGCTTGATGAATCCGTCACCAAGCGCTTTGACCCAGCCGTTCGTCCCTACAGCAGGCCACAACCAGCCAACGAGAACGCCAATCAGGATCGCGATGAGTACCTGGATGTAAAGAACATTGTACCAGGGGCCAGATGGCTGAAACGCGGCGGCGGCTTTGACAGAGCGGCGCTGGCGGTGATTGTACATCACGCTCGACCCGGCGCCGTGGCACCAAAGAGGGGTGACAATGAAGGCACGGCCTCGCTCAGTGTTCCCTTAGCGCGGCGCGCACAGCGCACTGACCGCTCTAAAAAACCCCGTCCGTTGCCACGGTTTGCCGCCTCTCCCGAATGGGCTTGCGGCCAGCGCGAAACAAAGTCCTGAATCCCTTCTGAAACCAGCGGTAAAAACTTGAGAAAGCTTCCTTGAGAGTTGGAATGCATCAACGTCACCACCCATTTCTATTTTTTTTGTTCGAAGATGCCACCAGCATCTTATTAAGAGACCAACTCTAGCAGGCGGCGACCACTCTTGACCTGGACAGGCATTCTCGCCCCCGTCGCGCCAGAGCGCGACGTACCTTGAATTAACATTCACCGCAGAACACTTGTGGTGGTGCGGCTTGCCTGCGTTCACCCGCTCACTCGTGCTATCTTCACTTTAGGTGAATGCCCCGGCGTTCCCAAAGGCATCGACTTCGATCGCAAAACCGCAAGGGCCGAGAAGACATGGCAAGCAGCATTGCTCACGCTGCCTCCCTTCGCGATTCCGGTTCCGGCTTTTCGGAAGCTTTGTTTTGCGGTCTCGCACAACACTCCTCCTAAGAGAGCTTCTCGCCCCTGTAGCTCGCTAAGGTCTGGAGGGAGCGCTGCACTCCCTTCCGTTTCGCTTCATCCGGGATGGGCGCTGCATCCAGCCATTTCAGCGTCACCTCGAGCAATTCGATCGCGCGATCCTTTTCACCAGTCTCGTAATAGTACTGAGCAACCGGCCCGTACGAGAGGAACTTCGCGACCTCGCTGCCTTGGGGCGGATTCGCCGCCAGGATGTGTTCGCAGAGGTCCTTGCCCATGGCAAAGCGGTCGGCATGTGGAAAACCGGAGTAGTCTTTGGCGGGGTCGAAGAGTTGGCGGATGGCCACGTACATCCAAACCACGCATTTCTTGCCGATTGCGTCGCGAACCAATTCGCGCAATACCGCCAGGCCGGCCGGCATGTCCCGTATCTTGTAAAGCAACAATTCCGCATGAAGCCCACGGAGCTCGACTTCGTCCGGCCTCGCAGCGAGTGCCTCCTCAACAGCTGAAACGGCTGCCGCCCAATCCTTGCTATTCATGGCGGCTCTAAGTCTGGCAAAGATCGGCTCCACCAGCGCTCGTTCGCGCTTTACGCGTTGACCCGTGTTTATCCTCTCCGCATCCAGGGCTTTGGCTTCGTCGCTCCCTGCCCAGGAGCCGTTCAGAACTTTCGGCAACACGTTGTCGAGTTTCGTCGGATCGCCGATAAAGGCCAAGCGGCCATCACGATCGACCACGAACGACGACGGAATTCCGACAGAAAAGCTGGGATCCATCCAAAGCTTGTTCATTTCGCCGGCGTAGTCGAATGCGATCGGGAAGTTCAGATTTGGCAAGCTCTTCGTCAGCCAAGCGTCCAAGCTGGCTCGCGCCTCATCTGCCGTCGAAGCTTGTTCGCTAGCCGCGATGCCCACCACCTCAACTCCGTTGCTCCTGTATTTGCCTTGCAGACTCACCAACTTCGGCATCGAGGCGATACATGGTCCGCACCACGTCGCCCAAAAGTCGATGATGTATACTTTCCCAGGTTCGAACTTCGTAACGGGCTGGCCACGTAGCCAGTCCTCAACTTTGATGGAGGGAGCCGGCGAACCGACTCTCAGCACGTTCTCCGCACCGACTTGACTCGCGCTCTCAGTCACACTGGTCATTGCTCAATCACCTTTACCTGGCCCTACGGAGAACAAGAGCAAGCCGCATGCCAGCCAGCACTCATTGATATTACGCATTCTACGTATCATTCCTGTCGACCTTGCGACGCATGTCGCATATCCGACCAGCTGTTTGGAGCTTCTCAGGCAATCAGTAGGCCGGCGACCGGACGATCTTGACGCGCCTGTAGACCGACGAGGGGAAGTCATGCAGAAGGCCGAGTTCACCACTCCACGTCTTGATCGGTTTCCAGGATAACCATTTGAGCGGTCGGGATTACAACGTGAACTGACCTGCTTTGGCCTGTCGACTTGCGCTTGACGGCGATCTCAGATTTCCAATTCAACTCTTTGAACGAAGGGGCGATGAACCAAACTAGGGCGACCAGCTGCAGCACAACATTGATACTGAACGCCGTCTGATAGGCGATTGAGGGGTAGTGTCCGTCCTTTGCCGGCCACTGCTCGAGAATTACCCCCGTCCCGTACTGGACGAGGAAAGCCCACCCGAAATGCAGAACGTTGAGCACGCCGTTTGCGCGCGCGATCAGTTGGGCCGGAAAGTAATCTCCGATGATCGCGTAGCTGAGGACGATTGCTGATCCGACCACCGCCACAACGATCCACGACGGTAGCGACGGGAATGGCGGATGCAATATCAGCGCGAGTTCGGCTGCAATGAACACAGCAGCTATGATTGCGAGCAACCTTTCAATGTTCTTGCCATGCCGGCGCAGCGAATCGGCGACCACGCCGAGCAGCAACGCGCCAATGCTTAGGGCTATCGCCATGACGAGCAATTGTGTGACAAGGCTTGTTCGATCCAAGCCTTCCACATCGCTCAGCCAGGACGCTGCCCACAAGGACTGCAGGGCCCACGCCGACCCGATACATGTTGAAGAGATCGGCGCAATTCTCCAGAACCGCCCATCCGTATAGACGGTCTTCAGGCTGACTGTCCCTGGAGGGCTCTTCGCAGTTGCCTCATGCTCTGGAACCAAAAAATAAATCGAAGCGGCCGCGGAGGCACTGGATGCGGCAAGCAGCTCAAATAGACCGCGCCACCCTATCCAGTTAAGCAATGCCTCGGCTGGTGCGGTTGCCGTTACTGCGCCCAGCGCACCCAGCATGATCATACAGCCGTTGATGAGCGCCACGCGCTCTCTCGGAAACCAGAGCACGACTGTTTTCAGGCCAGACATGAGGGAAGCTGCGGTGCCGAATGCAATCATCGCGCGAGCAACCAGAAGCGACAGAAATCCACTCGATAATCCGAAAAGCGCAGCGCCTGCGGCAGCCAGCAGCAAGAGCGCACACTGGACTCGGCGCGGACCGAAGCGATCCAAGAGCATGCCCATCGGAATCTGGCTGCCGGTAACAACCAGAAAGTAGATCGAGCCCAACAGCCCCAAATCGGCCATGCCAAGCTCCAAATCAGAGGCGAGGCGGCCAGAAATGAGCGTGTTGATCATCCGAAACAGGTAGGAAAGATAATATCCCGCGGCAAAGGGAAGGAACACGCAAGAGATGATCCGCCAGCTCCAACGCCGGTTGAGCTTCTCGCCTGATATCAGCCCAGCGGCATCGCTGCGCGTGTTGCTCGAAGCGCGGCCACTGGCTTTAACACAAGGCGTTTGGCAGCTGTCGAAAGTGGATATTGCTGCCGCCCTCCTCGGCGACAGCACCCGCGTCTGAGTTTTCACCTACGACCGCCACACAGTGGGGTTCTTCTTCAACTGGCGCTCGTGGAACGGCGCGTGACGCTCCGCCGCCCATTTCAGGCCCGGATCCGGTGGAATTTCCCGAGCTATCAATTGCCTCCTGCAGCAAGGGCCGGCCAAACCGTACGCGGCGCTCGACCTGCTCGGCAAAAGCCTTGAAGCGCTCGAGCCCGAGTACGCACGCCTCGTCCTGCTTGGATGGCGGCATTGGCGGCGTCAGCGTGAGGTGGTATCGCACATGGAGAGCCACTATTTCCGCGATCGTCGCAATGTCCGTCCGCAGACTGATCACCTGCTCACTCGTTCGCTCGATCGCCTCGTAAACAAGACCCTCTATAGGCGGCGCCGGATCCAGGAAGCGCTCAAGAGCCGCCTCGACGACGACGCTCTTGCCCATACCACAGCGGTCAGTCGCGGCTTGGAGTCGCCGGAAAATGCACTCAGAAAGTTGAATTGTTATCTTTTTGGTCTGCTGAGCTTCGCTTGGACTCGGCTGCGCGTCCACCTCAGCTTCATTCCGACTTGAGCTCCGTTCTTCCCGGCGCCCGCCGCTAATCTGCATACTCCAGCTTCCTTCTCTCTGCGACCGCACACCGCCCGCGCTTGCACGCGCGTGGTCTGGATGTTCGGTCGAAACAACGGATGAATCGCTCTGCGATGACGCATGACAAAAAGGCCGAGACCGCATGTCGCTTCAACCGCGGGGACGTTCTGGTCGCAGTCTGGCGTACCGAAAGAAAGAAACGGCGGATTCCTAAAGACCAGCGCCAGAGTCGTAGCCTCTTGTCCCTCTAGACAGTCAGGTCGCCGACAGACGCGCGATTTCGCGGACGGTACGTGCACGCTTACTTGAAATCGACAAAGTTATCGATCCAAAGAGAGGCGCAGGCGCAATCTAGACGACGCCCTCGCGCCCTCGAGGTCGCGAACGACCCGCGCGGACGCACCGGCCTTATTCCCTGTGGGGTGATGCGTCTCATAAGAAGCGCACCAGCTCATGCGCGCGACCAAAAACACCTGCGCCTCACCGATTTCCGGCATGCATCACCAACGTGCGATAGGACGTACAACCGTTCGCGTGCCGCGCGTTGAGCCCGGCCCCACGGCCGTTGAAACGTATCTGCTGGCCCGGTGCGACCACTCACTTGTCAGGAGGCCTCAGGGGAAGTGTCGGCCGCACTGGGCGGGCGGGTGGATCGCGCAGCGGGTCCCCCTCTATGGCTGCAAACGTAGCGCTCGTTGTGCCCGTCCTCGCCAGCCAGGAGATTCATCGGTCCCCCGCAGTCCGGGCATCGCTCCGGATCCGATGGAGGACTGACATGTGAATTGCCCCTGCCGACGGCGATCTTACTTGCGCCAGATCGGCTGCTACAGGCTCGTCGCAGAACATTCTGCGAAAGGCCCAACCTGCTCGCCGGGCTTGACGTCGGAGCCGCCGATGTACTTAAATGCAAATCTTGGTGGCGTTGAGTGAGGGCACATCATGGATGGCGAGTTCTACAGGAGCTTTGCACAGCGGGCCCGCGATCAGGCCGACCCGTTCACGCGAAAGCGGCTTCTGGTGCTCGCCGAGAAATACAATGCTAAGCTGGGGAAACCTTCGCCGGCCAGCCGCAATCTCCAACGCACGCTGCCGCTGCCCCGCACCGCGCCAACCGTGAGCGCCTTCTCCGATGCTGGCGAAGCTTGACGAAGAGCGCTGGCAGCGACGTCGACTGCGCCGCCTGCAGCGGCAGCAAGCATCACCGCTCCAAGGCGCTGGATTTTCCAAGGTCGATGCGCGAACTACACCGGGAAAGGATGCGCACCCAAACCGGAGTGAGCATGCGGGATGGCACCCGTCGACTGCCCTCACCGCATTTCGGAAGGACTGTGGTCGCCACACCTTGCCGGTGGAGGCATTCAGGAAACGGACCGAGGAGCATGCCGGCCAAACGACCGGCAGATGAGTATCGGGACCGATCTGCTCCAGTCCCGTCAGCAGTTGCTGCACGTTCATGCCCGTGCCCGGGCACCTGAAAAGTACTGATTGCTCCATACGCCCAGCATAGGCCTGGATACTGCGCCCTGAAACTGCGGTTGTTTACTGAGAGCGTGCCGGCGCCTTCCAGAGCACCGTGCGGCGACAGTTATGAATCTTCATCGCGTCTGCAGGCCGGGTCCAGGACACAGTTTTTCGTACTCCTTTGGCCCAGTTCTCGAGCCGCGGGCTGGGTCCGGATCGTTGAGCGCAAGCGTGGGCACCTTCTCGGCGAGTGATCTGGTTTTGTCGTCCTCCATAAAATTCCTAATCCGAATGGGGCGCTCGTGTTGCGCAGGATGCTGGATGCCCTTGCATGGAGATCACCGTAGCTTGAGTGCGCGTTCACCTTCAGCCGCCAGCTTCCCCGGCGAGGATCGCCCGGACCTGATCTCTCCGCCGTTTGGGGCCGCTCGGAAAGACCTGCCGTGACGAGCCGTCTCGAGCTGACGATGTGGTCTCCCGATATGAGCGGATCCTCATCGAGGCAACATCCAGATCTCAAGGCGGCGCGCTGCAAGGATGCCATCGACAGCCACGTCGATGCCGGTGATGTAGGATGCGTCGCCGAAAGCGAGGAAGCTCACGCGCCGCGATCTTCCGTGGCTTACCGAAGTGTTTCGCGGCTATCTGCTCCAGCAGGACCGTTCCGCGGTCTTGCACGCTGGCCTCGGAAATGCCGATCTTCCTAAACGGCGGGCTTTCGGTGACGCCCGAGCTCTCGGCGTTTACCCGAGCGCTTCGGCGGATCAGTTGGGTGCCAAGGGCTCGCGTCATGTTGCACAGTGCGGCCTTGGATGCCGATACAACCAATGTTCCCGCGATTTCGACCTGATCGGACGAAGACGCCGTGAAGACGATCGCGTTTATATTGCGCGCGAGAGGCGGCGCGTTCTGAACATTGAAATAGGATCTAGGGAAATCGACTCTCATGACGTCAAAGCTGTGCTGCGTTGTTTCCGCGAGCGAGCCGAGTTTCACTATTTCGGCATTGGCATCGAAATAAGCTATAATGGTTTTGCGCATTCCTTCGAAGCGGGATAGCCGGCGCGACAAGCGCCAATAGTCAAGCCTCGTTGTCCGGATAGCTGCGCAATGCCCTGCAGGACTTTGGCTCATGACGCGTTTTCCGCATCGCTTCGCTTATGCATTGAGAAGGCTTTCTGCCTACTGTGTCGGTAGTCGCTCCGGCTACTGCTGTGGCCGCTCTTGCTGGCGATCTTACCATTGTTGCGAGTGACGTTGCCCTTCGTACGTTTGGTAATCAGCTTCATCTTGCACCGCTTGGCGATCAGGGGCATCGGGACAAGCTTCCATCCCGTGGCCTCGCGCAACTATGCTTGCGTAATGCCGTCTTGTCGTGAGGCGAGAGAGCTGATCAGTTTGATCTTGGTGTGAGGATGCTTGGCTATCGTCGCCATCCCGAGGGAATTGGTTCTCATTCAACGGCTCCAAGCCGATGTGCTTCTCTTGGCGCAGTTGTCTCTTCGATCGGAAGAGAATGATTTAGTTCCGTTCCTCTGGAATTGTGGAAGCATATTGCAGGCGGTCTCGGGCGATGCCCGATTGCAATCTGACGTAAACGGATAACATCGCATCAGTTTGCTGAAGGGCGATGCAAGGGCTCGCATTTTTCGACAGGATGTTCGCACACCAGGACGGTACAACGTGGACTACTAACACAGAGGACCTGCAATGCAATTCGCGAAAACTGGTAGGGCAACCATTGAGAAGACCTTCCAGAACTCTGGATTAGCCTTCCGCTTGCTCAAGCAAGCAGCGTTACTCCATTGAGCGGCAGCTCGGATGGGGCCGGACGTCGCCTCAACTCCCTTCACATTTCAGCATTCATGTCATGCGGCTGCTACCCTTAGATATCTGCCGTCGATCCCGATCTAACGCGCTCGCTCCGTTCGATCCGCCTTATCGTTGTTTGCGGCATGTACTCGGCGCGAGCACCCTTACAAATTCACTTGTAGTCCTGCATCGTCCGCCCGCTCCGGCCGTTGTTGAATTACTCTGGAATTGCGGCGTTCGAATCCAAGCTCACCTCTTTCAGAACGGTTGATCCACTGGAAAGCCTTCGGCCAAGCGCTTCAACGAATCGATCATAACGTTCGGCGCCTTTGGCGCGAGCGGCTGGACTGGATTGTTCTGGTAATGCCGGCACCGATGTCAACCAGAAGCGAACGAACAGGGCGAGCGTCTCGAGAGTGATGCTGTCATTGCGTTCGAGGCGCTCGAGCAGCCGTGCGATGCGATCCAGCCGCTTGGCAATAGCCGCCTCGCGTCGGTCGGAATCGTCAGGCGAAAGAAATGAAGCGATCGCGGCCTCTGCGACCAGCGACTTGGGCTGGCCACGACGCTCCGCGAAGACATCAAGAGTCCTGAATGTCTGCGGATCAAGGTAGATACTGAGCTGAACCTTTTTCACCGATTTGTCCCACTCAGAGGTCCATGCCATCGTCAGGGTCGAGGCTGGTCGCGCGCGCTAATCCCTGCATTACGCGGCTTAGCGCTTGTGCCTGGACCGCATCTGCGTCGGGCTCATCGGGACCAGCATCGAACTCATGTTCCGCGAGCGGTGCCTTGATTTCGATCTCCTCGTGCTGCGGCAATTCTAGCTCGCGCCGCCGCCCCCCGTTCGGATCGCCACGCTTTCGCTGCCGAATCCCAACCAGTTCGTTCGAGGGCGCAGGGGGCGGGTGCCCTGACCAGTCCTCATCCGGGCGCGAGGACAAGAGAATTGTTCCTGCTCTAGCGGGCTTGAAGATTCGCTTCTGGAATTGCGGGTCCTCGTAGTAGCGAACCTTGGTGGCACGCAGCGGGTGGAGGCCCGACACCATCACAATCGCCTCTTTCGATGAGAGCTGCATGACTTCGCCAGGCGTCAGGAGCGGACGGGACGTCTCTTGGCGGCTCACCATCAAGTGCCCAAGCCAGGGGCTTAAGCGATGCCCGGCATAGTTTTTCATGGCTCGCAATTCGGTCGCGGTCCCCAGCGCATCCGAGACGCGCTTAGCGGTGCGCTCGTCATTTGTGGAAAAGGCTATCCGGATGTGACAATTGTCTAGGATCGCGTGGTTCGGCCCATAGGCGCGTTCTAACTGATTCAGGCTCTGAGTGATCAGGAAACTCCGAATGCCATAGCCCGCCATGAAGGCAAGCTGGCTCTCGAAAAAATCGAGGCGGCCCAGAGCTGCGAACTCGTCGAGCATCAGGAGGAGCTTTTGACGGCGCCGGTCGGCATCCAGGCTCTCGGTCAGGCGCCGTCCGATCTGATTGAGGATGAGCCGCATCAGGGGTTTTGTGCGGACGATGTCGGATGGCGGCACGACGAGGTAGAGTGAAACGGGCTGCGATCTGTCGACGAGATCGCGAATGCGCCAATCGCTCCGCGCGGTGACCTTAGCGACGACCGGATCGCGATAAAGGCCCAAGAAGCTCATTGTGGTCGACAGCACGCCCGACCGCTCGTTCTCGCTCTTGTTGAGCAGCTCTCGCGCAGCTGAAGCGACGACGGGATGGACGCGATCACCAAGGTGAGGGGTCGCAAGCATCGCATTCAGGGTGGCCTCGATCGGGCGGCACGGGTCCGAAAGGAATCTGGCAACCCCGGCAAGTGTCTTGTCAGCTTCAGCGTAGAGAACATGCAGGATAGCGCCGACGAGCAGAGAATGGCTGGTTTTTTCCCAATGATTGCGGCGCTCGAGCGCCCCTTCGGGATCGACCAGGATATCCGCGACATTTTGCGCGTCTCGTACTTCGCAATCACCGCGGCGAATCTCAAGAAGGGGATTGTAGGCGGCGCTTGCCGCGTTTGTCGGGTCGAACAAGATTACATCTCCAAGGCGCGCGCGCCATCCCGAGGTCAACTGGAAATTCTCGCCCTTGATATCGTGGACGATCACCGAACGCGGCCAGGTCAAAAGAGTTGGAACGACCAGACCGACTCCCTTGCCCGAACGGGTAGGCGCAAAGCAGAGCACGTGCTCAGGCCCATCATGGCGAAGATATCGACCATCAAAACGCCCGAGCACAAGGCCATCGTTGCCTAGCAGCCCCGCCCGTTTGACCTCGCGCGTATCGGCCCAACGCGCTGATCCGTAAGTCGTGACATCGCGAGCCTCATGCGCGCGCAAGACCGAAAGCACCATTGCGGCGGCAACTGCCGCGATCCCACCGCTCCCGGCAATGGCGCCTCCCTGGAGGAATATCGTGGGCGCGTAAGCGTCGAATTCAAACCACCAGATGAAGAAGGCAAACGGCTGGTAGACGGGCCAGGTCCCTAACCTGAACCAGGCCGGTCCAAGCTGTGGCTGAAACGCAAGCTGATAAGCGGTCCATTCGGTCGCTGCCCACACGAAGGTGAACGCGATTAGGCAAACCAGGATCACCTGATGCCAGATGATTTTTGTCGCAGACATGGCTTGCTAATATCGACACCATCGACCTGTTGGCTACAATCAGAGGCTTATGCTTCTCGTAGTCGCGCGCGCCCTGGCGAAGGTATTGGCGGATCAGATCGGGCAAGCCGCGCTTGGGCCGAAAAAGATCCCTCGCGTAGAACAGGCCGTCTCAAAGCACCGTCCCAAGCAGCTTCGCGTGATAGGCGATTGGATGATGAGACAATCAACTCGTACCGTGCTGCCGCTCGAGGCGAACCGGCCGGCCTTCGCGAAGCGAGGCTCCGGGTTATAGATGCCCGGAAAGCTAGCTCGCGTCTGCCCTAAGCTCTCCGTCAAGCGCGCGCGATCAAGAGAGAGTGCGGCGTGCCACAACGCGTTATCGATGAGGCGGGCGTTCCCGGATTAAATCGGCGGCAGGCGGGGCTCGCAGAGTACAAGAATCATGCGGGGAGAGTCCCGGCAGGAGCTTATTTCGGACGGGACGACACTGCCGGGTCGACGGTCATCTAGATACTCCCGCACATCGGCATCGAACGAGTCCTCCTCCAGCCGGTCGCCTGTTGGTGCCCTGTTGTTTTGGCCAGCCAGGTGCTTGGATATTGTACGTCAGCTGTTGCGGTCTCTCTGGAAGCTGGGACAGGCGAATTGGCGTTTGCCAAATCTTCCATTGCGCGAATCGAGTTGCACTTCGGCTATGCCCTGTCGAACGCCGGCTTGCGGGCCTCGCCAGCCTGCGGATGCTCGCGCGAATGCCTCCGGATTAAAATCGAGCAGGTTGAAATCGTTATTCGTCCGCTCGATGACACGCCCACAACTGGGTCCAGCAAACTGGACTTTGGCGGTCGGAAAGGCGGTGCGCGAAGCGCCGCAGTCTTCTGCAGAGCATCTGACCATCGGCATCCGAGACCAGCACGCACGGAAGTATCGTCACAGCAATCACGCCCGAGCCAGACACCTTCCGATCACTTAAAGATCGAAGGTCCCATGCCGTTTCCGCTACACGGGATGGCCATCTAGATTGGAAGGGTTCTGCTGTCCGATTTAGCCGTTGAGAGTCTCAGCGACCTAAGGGTGAACGGCGCATTCTTCCACACAGCTGCGTCCAATTGATGATCGAGCGCCACCAAAATCGAGGGAACCCGGAGGCGATGAAGAGATAGTTCCGGACGGTGGATCCGCCATTCGCTATTCGCTGCTCACTATCGCTCCTCCCCCATTTTTCCGCCCGACCAGTCCACGCGAGGCAACAAGGTCTTCCCTCCCTGCAATTGGGCGCAGTGCAGCGCCGGGACCTCAGGTCAGAGTGATAGGCCGCGCTTGCGCCCGAAGTCCCAGTCGACACTACCTGGACCGGCGATGCCGCTGACCTGCTTTCCCAAGTCCCGCTCGAGCGAAGGCGACCAGGGCACAAGCTGAAAGCCGAGGCCGTTGTCGATCATCGCGAAGCGCCCGGAAGCCAGTGACAGGCGTCGACGATAAACCCCCGAAATCTGCTCACCTACATCAGATGACAAGTGCGGAAGCCCCGTTTCCTCGATGAGACGTCGTGTGACGACGTCGAGTTCGCGGTCGCGGAGGGTTTCGATCAGGTTGCGTCTTAGCCGAATCCTGTTGCCATCGCGCTGAGCGAGCTCTTGGTCAGCCAAAACATCGATGCGCCGTTCAAGTGCCGCACGGACCTCGGCGCCAAACGCGTTGCGCGAGAGCTCGGCAGGATCTCGCGCAACGAGCTGCCGGTCTAGCCATGTTGCACCATCCGCCGCGACCTGCTGGTCCAGAACGAGCTCCGAGCGGACCGCGAGCGCAATCCGCGTTCGACCACGGGCGTCCGCAAACCGGCGCAGTTCCACAATCCCACCGATCGGCCCATCGCCGGCCGCCTCCAGGTCAGAAAGCTTCACGTGATGCACGCGCCCGTCAATCCCATCGACAATGGCAAAGGCTGTGCCCTTCAGCTCGTCATCAAGCCCGCGCGCGATGAGACGGCCAACGATCGGTTCACCATGAGTTTCGCCCTCAAGTGCCCAGGATGCGGCCGTGCGGCTGGCGCCATCCCGCGTGAGGATTTTGTGCAGCCGCTTGATGATGTCGCCGCGCTCGCCCAGCGCGCGCAACCTCGCCTCCGCATCGGCGGCCAGAATCCAGACCGCGGGGCCCGCAGGTTCCGCCAAGCCGAGCCGCTCGAGCGTCCGCATCCGCCCGATCCGAATTTCCCGCAATGGATCGCGTCCGGCATCCCGCTCAAATCTCAAATCGATAACGCCGTCCGCCTTCCCCGCTTCCCGGGCAAGCGTCCGATCGAGCCTGGTCCAGCGTTCGGCTGTCGTGTCCGCCTCAAGGCTCTGGCGGATCTCGAGCTCCGAACGAGGGCCAAGTTCGCGCGTGACAAGGTCGCTGGTGCGGGCGCGTAAGCCCATAGCGATATAATCGCGACTGATGACGAGGTCGGCACCGTCATCGGTACGGCCCCGCACGAGGATGTGAATGTGCGGATGCTCGGTGTTCCAATGGTCGACCGCCACCCAGTCAAGCCGTGTGCCAAGGTCGCGCGAGGCTTGGTCCATCAGTTCCCGAGTGAAGCTACGCAGGCTGGCAAGTTCACCAGCATCATCAGGCGAGACGATGAACCTAAAATGATGGCGGTCGCCCTCGCAACGCGTGACGAAGGCGCGACCGTCCGCATCATCCCCCTCAGCGTCGAATAGTTTGCCCTGAGCGCCGTCGCGTGTGACTCCGTCGCGCTGCAGGTAACCGATATGGGCGCGCAACGCGCCCGGCGAACGCATCCGCCGCACCACCCGCGCCTTGACCATAGCGCCGCGGCCGCGGGCGTTGAGGAGCCGTGCCGCAGCGATGCTCGCGGCGCGGCCGCGTCCAAACTTTCCGCCATGGCCATTCTTGCCTCGCGAGAGGCCGCCGGCCTTCTGAGCGGCTGTGAGTACCTGCGCGAGAAACGGCTTTGTCCGGGGCGCGCGCGTGGAACGGATACGGCCGGGACGGATCCGAAGATCATCGTCGCGCGTCATTTCGGCCGCCGCAAGGCACGGAAACCCTGGTAAGAACAGCGCCTTGGGGAAAGCTGAACTTTGCTCCGAGTCGCCGCAATGTTTAGTCGATCATTGAAATGGATATACTTTCTCGCACAACCGACCGGCCGCACCTTGCGGCTTTTATCCTGCCATCGGCGGGCGGCTCCCCCCTGCTCCCTCCCGGCCATTCTCAAACATGCGAGAACCTTCGAGGCCATGCGACCAAATCCGATTGCGATCATGGAGAGTGCACGTTGACTGATCGATGCACAAACAGCCCTGTCGCGCGAGGTACGAGTGCACTGGTAACGGCGTTAGGCGCTGCCTTCGACGAATTCATTGTGCGCACTCTTGATGCAAAGCTGTCGGTAGCGGACGAGCTGCCGTATCGCTCAACACAAACAGGAGCTTGCTGCCACAGGACGACGTGTCTGGCGGCCGAACCACGGCTGTTGCTTTGCTCAATTCCGATCAATGCTGCGAGTCTGGCTACATAGGTTTGCGTTTCTTCTGGAAGCGATCGACCTGTCGCCAAATGCTCGTCATATCGCTTCGGTCCCGCATTGTAGGCCGCAAGAAACCCTCTCGATCCGAACCGGTCGAGCATCTCCCGAATGTACGCTGAGCCAGCTATAATATTGTCGTGCGGATCAAACGGATCGATACCGAGACCGTAACGAGCGCTCAGTTCGACCCAGGTCGCGGGCATGATTTGCATCAGCCCGAGCGCTCCTCGAGGCGATATGGCATGCGCATTACCGCCACTTTCGACCTGCATCACGGCATCGATCCAACGCTCCGGGATCGCGAACCGGTGGGAGGCTTCGGTCACGAACGGGGCGTATGAAACGCTACGAAGCAGGGTTGTGGAGTGCGCAGCTGGTGCCCGCGATGCGACCTCCGCTCTGGCTGTCGAGGGCGGTCCTAACGTCAGCAGAATTCCCAAAAAGCAAACAGTGGCCCCACATCGAATTGGGCGGACAGCCGCCAAGTATAACGTTTCTCCCAGCCCGCCTTGAGGTCGCCTGATCACGGGGAAATGCGCGCCGATTGTCAAGAAGCTGGCCGAGACGGAGGAACGATGTTGCGACCGGCCATATGGAGAAATGAGGGGCCAATAGGGGAGATCCGGCATTGTCACTTCTCTCTGGTCCACACCGGAAGCGCTCGGCCAATGACGGCCGATCTCGGCAGGAGCCCGAAATATCGGCCGTCTAGCGAGTCCGCCGACTGCCAGTTCATGAGAAACACTTCACCCTCAGCAATGACCCGGCAGCCCTGCCAGACCGGCAACGGCCGGCCGCGGCGATCGCGCTGGCTTGCCTCACCCACGTGTATGCTGTCGACGATGATTGCGAGGCCCGTTCTGCAGACGGTTTGGCCGGGCAGCGCCAGCACACGCTTGAGCATTGGAAGGCCGCTTGGCAAATAGCCGTTGAGATCGAGAAAAGTCGCGAGCGGGTCTGGCGTTCGAACCGCCACGAGCTCAGTGACGTACAATGGTCCGGCCTCTTGCAAGCGATAGACGCCGATCGGCACGCTGTCCGAGGCATTCCAGATGTACAATGGTGAGGTGTTGTTGACTGGCCAGAGCGCGAGCATTGTCGCCCCACACATCGCAAGAATGTTCCCCATCCGTCCCATCAGAGTGCGATCCTGCGCCGATGGAGCCACGCCTGGTGGCGTCCACGGGTATAAGCTCGTGGCTTTTCGTTGACGGAAAGACGGTTGTGGGCGTGATGCCAATACTCGGGGGCTGCATCGGCGGGATCGATGCCCAGTGACTCTACGGAGTCGATCAACTGGAGAACGCGTTCGACCTTTGGCCAACCAGCTAATCGCAGCAGGCTTTCGCCGCCGGGGCTGACCCAAGGCACGGTTGAGTATCGCTGCCCTGGCGCGACGGCGCGCAAAATGTCGATCCGAGACAGGATGGTTCCGAAGTCGTTGGACGTCCAGCGCACGAACGCGAAGATGCTGCCGGGCAAAAACGAGAGAATGCGCCGGTGATGGTCAACGATCTCCACTGATGCAGGTTGACCGAACCGGATCCGATTTTCGATGCGCTTCTCGAGCCACAAGAGCTCAACAGTTGTGAGGTCGCTCACCTGACTGCTCCTTATTGTTGAGACGGATTTTGGACCTCCCGAGAATGGCTATCACCGGCGCATCGTGCGAGACGCCTTTTGCGTCGGCAGGACGGCTGTAATGACGCTGCGATGGATCGTGGTCGCCGAAGGCTTGCTGCAATCCTGCTGCAAGGGACCACATCGGCGAGGCTCCAATTCGATAGAAGGAATCGAAAGAACTGCAGGTTTTCCGAGGTAGTGGCTTGTGTCCCCTCGCCGGCCAGATTGCGCAGATGTTGCTTGGCAAGAATCCGGGAAGGGAACGGAGCGCGCGTTCCGGCGGAGAATGCTAGAGACGAACGACGGAATTTTATGCAGGGCTCGACGTGTCACTGCATGCAACGAATGTTTGTGCGGTGGACGGCCACGGCAACGTCGTTCAGGAAACGACACTCGAGACCGACCCGGACGCGATCGAGCTGTTCCTGGCGGAACCGGGAATCCACCTCAAGCGCGTCGGCCTGGAAGCGTTCTCGTACAGCGCCTGGCTGTTCACGGCGATTTCCGAAAAAGGCCTCGTCGTGATCTGCATCGAGAGCCGGCACGCCAAGGCGGCGCTGAACGCGATGGCGAACAAGACCGAGCGCAACGCCAAAGGCATTGTGCAGATGATGCGGACCGGTTGGTTCCGTACGGTTCATGTCAAGTCGGAGAGCGCACAGCCGCTGCGCGCGCCGCTGGTCGGGCGCAAGGCGATGCGCTGCAAGATGCTGGGCATGGAGAACATGATCCGCGGCCTGTTGAGCCCGTTCGGCCTCCAGGTCGGCAAGATCTCGGTCGGCCGTTTTGATGCGCGGGTGCGCGAGATCATGGCCGGAAAGAGCGCATTGGAAGCGATCGTCGCACGGCTGTTCGACGCCCGCAACGCCATACGGCTGCAGTTGGCAAAACTGCACCGCCTGCCGCTGGCAGCTGCGCGCAGCGACAGCGCACTGCGCCGGATGATGATGGTGCCCGGAAGCGGCGCGCGCGTGCCGCTGACATTTCGCGCCACCGTCGATGATCCGACGCGATTCAAGAAGTCGACCAATGTCGGCGCCCACTTCGGGCTGACGCCGCGGCGCGATCAATCCGGCCAGACCGACCGGATCGGCAGCATCTCCAAATGCGGTGACGAGCTGACGCGGGCGATGCTGTACGAGGCGGCGATCGCGATCCTGACCCGCATCCCGAAGAATTTTAAGCTGCGGCTGTGGGGCCTGCGGCTCGCCAGGAAGAAGGGTCTTAAGCGCGCAGCGACTGCGGTCGCGCGAGCGCTCGCGGTGCTGCTGCACAAGATCTGGATCGATGGCACGACTTTCCGATTTGGCGCCGGCGTCAAGCGCGGCCGGCCCGCACTGGCTCGTTAAGGGCCTTCGCGGACCGGCCGCGTCGATGGCTGCCACCTTCTTCCGCCACGGCGGAGCGGCGTCTCCCGAGGGGACGGGGATGTGGGTGAGATCGCAACTATTCTTGCCGGCGGCCTCATGCAGAGCTTTGAGGCCATCATGCAGCGCCCTGGTTAGCCTGAGCGCCCATTCTCCAGATTCCGGCATGTGGTGGCCTTGGTGCCAACTACGGACGTTAGCGAGTCCTCCTCGACGAGCGAGCTGCCGCAAACGGAAGCAACGATCGTGATGCGGTGACGCTGAAGTTGATGATCGCGTGGCTTTGCGCGCGATTGCGTTCTCGCGCGTACGTTGGAGAAAGGAATCGCATTGCAAGAACGTGTTGCGCGTGACAGAGTACGCGCATGAGGCATCCTCGCTGCATGCACGACCGACTTGTTCACAACGCACTGATTCACAACAAGACGTTAGTGTCAGTACGTTAGTAAAGTTAAGAGAGCTGGAAGGATTGGCGTTGCAGTGCTTCAGGTGTGATTTAGGTCCTCGATAGCATGCGGATCGGGTCCCCGATGGCACGAGTCTTCCAGCTCCTGATGACACGAGCGAATTCACAGCTAGTCCCCCGCAGGGCTGATAAGGCCACGCTTTCGCAATCGCTGCGTGGGCGAGTCCATCGGGACGAGTGCGAAATTCAATCGTCCTTCGCCATTCAGGTCGTGTGTGATAGCCAGCCGATAGCCCGGCAAAGTGCTTCAGCGGTGAGAGGCTCCCGGACTTGGCATGCAAGTGCGCGAGCCCGAAGCTCCAACCCCCATGCTGATGACCCCCGTGCTTGCGGACAAGGCGATAGAGCCAACGTTCCTGTCCACCGGTCAGATCGAAATACGCGCGGTCAATGGTCAGCACGAGCGATTCGTTTAGAACGCCCGTGTAGAACCAATCGGGTAAGATCAACTCAATCCCACGGGCACGCCCGTGCATACCGCTTGTGTGTTTCCATTCGTTTATCCAGGAAAAGCGAAGCCGCGACCGTTCTGTCGGTTGCCGGATTAAGGCCAAGACGCTGGTTGATTGCAATCGGTCGAGTGCAACCTTGAGGCGGCCGTAGTCGCGTACGCTGGTGCCGCAGCCGACGAAGGTCAGGATCTCGTAGGGGGTGGTGGACATCAGGCGCGAGGTTTTCAACCCGGCATCGCGTGCCTGGACAATCTGTGAGGCAGCCCAGATCAGAACGTCCGCGTCCCAGATCGTGGCCAGGCCATGTTCCGGCACCGCTTCGAGACGGATGGTGATGCTGCCGGCGCGGAAGTCGATCCGAACGATCCGTTTCGACTTTGCTAGCGAAAAGAACGGATACGCCATCAAGTCTTGCGCGTCCCGTGCAGCGAGATCGCCAGGAAGCGCGCGAAACAGATCGAGTTGGTCGCGCTCTGACCGCCGCCTCCTCGCTGCAGTTGAGTTGCTGTCCAGCATGGGTCAGCGCCGCTCCTTGCCCGCATACGGAATCGGTGTGTGCCGTTTCGCGGGCAGGACTGTGCCTGCGCCAGGATCGCTGGTGGACGTTTTGGCGCCGCGGTCAACCCACGCCGTCAGGTCTTCGAGCGCATACACAACGCGGCCGCCCAGCTTCCGGTAGGTCGGGCCTGTGCCATAGGTGCGGTGCTTTTCCAGGGTGCGGCCGGACAGTCCGAGAAAGCGCGCCGCCTCGGGCGTGCGCAGATAGCGCGGCGGCAAACCGGCGTTCGGATCGGGCATTTGCGAGGCTCCGTGGTCGTCTGGAGCGCGACCGGGTTCGGTCGCACGTCGACGGTCACCATGACGGAGTAGGAGTGCTCAGGGGGATGCCGAAGATGGACCGATGGTTTTCGGCACCCTGCTCTACTCCCGGCGAGATGAAGGACGCAGCAATGCGCGATAGCCGCCGCGCGTCAGAGCCAAGCCGGCCTGCACCAGGCGGATGGTTCGGCTGCGCAGCTCGTGAGTTTTCCAGGCTCGTTCGGGGATGCGTTTTCGGCCGAACAGCACTTCGGCAATGACCCGATAAGAAGCGCCATCCAAGTGCCCATCGAGCGCGCGCAGCGCCAAGGCCAATCGTTCGCGTCGCTGCGCCGAAAGCTGATAGATGGGGGGTCCCGGGGCGCGGCCGGTGATAGCGCGCCACAGCCGACGTGAAGCGTGCACGCGGATCTCGTAATCGTCGTCGAGCGGCAGTTCAGCCGCATAAGAGAAACCCGGCTGCGGCGCCTCTTTCAGCCACAGGTGATGTTGCGCCCCCTGAATCCGCAACACCGCATGCCAACCGTCAGATGCCTGTCTGATGCTTGCCGATCCAAGATCGGCAAGCGGTAGAAGGCCGATCGCTCGTGGTGCTGACGCGCTGCGCACAACCGAAACGACGGTTGGCAGGGTCTCGGGCGCCCAGAAGATCGTCTGTTCGTAAAAGGACCGCTCCGGATCATGAGCGAAAGCAGACGCCCCATCTCCTCCGGAATTCGGACCTCGCCTGCCCGCCTTTCGAGCGAGCTTCCCGAAAGGAAGCTCGATAGTTGGGACTGCGTCGGAGTGACTCCCAGGCGAAGTCCGGCATCTCCGCCAACTTGATGGCGTGCCGATACGCCTCGGGTGAGCGCCAGTCGAACTCAGACATTACCCTGATCCCCTGCCGTAAATCGATTGCCGCGAAATGTCTATAAAGCCGTGGGTTGTCGGGGAAGTCACCAAATGTGCATTGCGCGATGCGCGCAGGCGATCACGCTTTGAGCGGGAAGAAATCTGTTCTCGATTTGGAATTCGAGACGATAGAATCTTTGCTATTTATTGGCTCCGCCGCGAAGCAAGTCGCGGTAGCCGTGGTCTGCTATCCATTTTGCTCGCGCCAGATGGCTGTCAAATGCATTGCGGGCTCGCGCCGGTTCGCGGTGCGGATCGATATGCAACACGATCAGGGCAACTTCTTTCCAGTCCGCGCCATCGGCCTCGGCATCGAGCAGGCGCCAGTAGGTCACCAGATGCTGCTCGTCATAGGAGGTGAGCACCGCATCGTTGGGCGCCAAATCCGCGACATCCGGGTCGAGCGGCGGTGTTTGCATCAAGAATCTCGCAAGAAAAACAATAAGAGTGCCCGCAGCCACGGTACGCTCAGCGGGCGTTAGCTGAAAGTCCGCTGGCCTCGCTCCCAAGGCGGTCACACTTGGGGAATACATACTATAGGAGATAAACCGCATAGTATGTAAACACGCAACTTGCGCAGATGGACATGCGCAAGTTGGTGGGGCGGAATTTCGCTAAGTTCCGGAAGCAAAAAGGCTTCACGCAGGAGAAGTTCTCCGAGGCGTCCGGCTTTACTCAGCAATACATCAGCGATTTAGAGCGTGGTCGGCGCAATCCCACGGTAGTGACGCTGTTCGAACTCGCGAGCACATTAGGCGTTAGCCACGTCGATCTCGTGTTGCCTGATGAGGAATTCTGCAAGGAGCGAACCAAGACGCCGAAGCAAAAATGAGAGGACTTCGGCGAGACGCTCGTTTCCGGTTGCTCGGCAGTTGCTGCATGGCTCGAACACGAAGCTCCGCCCAGGGTGTAGCCTTCGCCCCGGGTTCGATGCGGGCATTCTCGACCGTACGCGTTTCCCGGAGCGCGGCTCGTCGTGCAGCCGTCCACGCGCCGCTCCGCAAAACGCCGCCACCTACGTCGACCCGTCAAGGCCCAGCTTGGCCGCCACTACCTTGTTCCTAACAGCCTTCCGCGCAGGTCAGCACGATCCGCGCTCGCAGCGCCAGCACCAGCGCCGTCTTCCGCCGGGTCGTCAGCGACTTCAGTTCGGCACGAACTTCATCGCTCAATGTCAGGGAGGCAAGTTGCCGGACCTCCATCACATTCTCCGTCCCTGCTACATCCTCCATCTTGGCACAGCGACGCAAATCTAATGCAAATCTACGATTGCAGACTTGTGGCTCGGGACACTGGCCGCAGCGCCTTTTTGAACCAAAGGTGATGTTGCGCTCCCTGAATGCGCACTACAGCACCATCAACCATCGGGTGCCTGTCAGTTGCTGCCCGATGCAAGATCAGCAGACGGTTGCGCAGCGGCGAGGCAGACGCGCTCCGCACGACTGGCACCAGCATCGGCAAGGCCTCGGTGCCCCACGAGCAACGTGCCTATAGTGTCGGCAGTGACCACTCATATATGGGTGGCCTCGAGAGGCAATCTGTGAACCGGAGAACTAGTCTTTCTCAACTGGCTGGCCGACAGGCTAGGTGTTCACTTATGCTGAAGGCTCTGTTCAGCCACCCAGAGGAGCGACGACACCGAAAGAGCCGGTCCCGTTTGTCTGAACAGAATCTCCGCGTCGATAAGTGGAGCGTCTGCCTGGGTTAGGCCGCCAAGCGGCCTGGCGGCTGGTTGAAGTAGGCTTGATCCGGTGTGGCGTCGTCAAGGCTTTGGTGCGGTCGGTGACCATTGTACAACGAGGTTTGAGAACGCCCACAGGACTGTTCTTCGCGAGGTTCTTTATCGATATCATCCTTGGTTTGGCTGCCGAGTTTGCGTTCATGGGGCCGTCGACAAGGCTGGCGATGTCGCCTTCCGCTGCACGCTGGATGGATCGCAAGCAGATCGTTGGCTGGAGGTTCCAGCATGGATGTTCGACCGGACGGCATGCCCTGACGCCGAGCCTTTGACAGCTCGGCCGTTTGTCAGCATCGACGCACTTGCGGCGCTCTCTGCGCTTCTCGATCTAGCGTTGAAGGATCGAACGCCATCAGCTGCCCCGCTTTCTGGCGCATCCAGAGGCTCTCACGGCCAGAATCGGGGAGCGACTCATGTCACGGCAGACGGCAATGCCAGGGAGCGGATACCGACACAATCGACAACCGCGGCCGCGGCAGCAGATGGATCTGTTCGGGAGCGGCCTTTCGAACGGCGCCATCGGCGCACCAGCATGGCTGGAGCTGCCGGCGGAAGCTCGGGCGGCCCTCACAAGCCTGATGACGCAGTTGACGACCATGCTGCGATGACAGCGACGCCGCCCGCGAAGGAGGTCGGTCATGATCTCTGACAAGGTCAGGCCTCATCGTCTGGAGCGCAAGGCGATTCTTTACGTGCGTCAATCCTCGGCACATCAGGTATTGCACAATCGCGAGAGCAGCGCGTTGCAATACGCCATGCGGGACCGGCTGACGGCGCTCGGGTGGTCAGAGATTGAAGTGATCGATGATGATCTCGGTCGCTCAGCCGCCGGCGGGGTACAACGCGCCGGTTTCGAGCGAATGGTAGCGGAGGTTTGCCTCGGTAAGGTTGGTGCGGTTTGCGCCCGCGAGGTCTCGCGCTTCGCCCGCAACAGCCGGGATTGGCAGCAACTCATCGAGATGTGCCGCGTGGTCGATACCGTTCTGGTCGATCAGGAGACAATCTATGCGCCAAGGCACGGCAACGACCGCCTGCTGCTCGGGCTCAAGGGCAGCCTCAACGAGTACGAACTGGATCTGTTGCGCCAACGCTCGCTCTCGGCCCGCTACGAGAAGGCGCGCCGGGGCGAGTTGGTTGTGGCGGCGCCCGTCGGCTTCGTGAAGGCCGGCGACCGCTATGAGAAAGATCCGGATCAGCGCGTCCAGGAAGCGATCCAGCTGGTGTTCGACAAGGTCGAGGAACTGGGCAGCGCGCGACAGGCGCTCTGCTGGCTCCACGAGTACAATCTCGATCTGCCGGTGAAACAGTCCAACGGCGACACAGCCTGGCGGCGACCGAGTTACTCCGCCATCCACCGGATCATTGAGAACCCGGTCTACGGCGGCGCCTATGCCTATGGTAAGACGGCTGTGGCGGCGGGATACACCGCCGAGGGCGTGACCGTGAAGATCCGCCGCAAGACGCGGAACGAATGGTTGACGTTGAAGCCTAATACCCACGACGGGTATGTGAGCTGGGAGAGGTTCGAGGCGATCCGCGCGATGGTCAGCAGCAACGTTCCCACTGGTCGGCATCACGGCGCGCCCAAGCATGGAGACGCGCTGCTGGCCGGTCTGATCCGGTGCAAGCGCTGCGGCCGCAAGCTCACACTCCGGTACTCAGGCATGAAGCACCATATCCCGCGCTACAGCTGCAGCCGCGCTTGGATGGACAATGGCGGCCCTCACTGCATCGCCTTCGGAGGATTGCGCGTCGATGATGCAATAGAGGAAGCACTGCTTGGCGTTGTCGGCCCAGGCGCTATCGCCGCTGCAACCGCTGCCGCCAAGGGAGCCAGGGAACGCCGCGATCAGGTGCGCGATGCTCTCAATCGCGACCTCGAGGCGGCGCGCTATGCCGCCGACAGGGCTTTCCGGCAATACGATGCCGCTGACCCCGCGAACCGGCTGGTGGCGAGTGAGCTGGAAGCGCGCTGGAACAGGGCGCTCGCTCACGTGGCGGAGGTCGAGGGCAAGATCGCCATGCATGATGCAGTGACGTCCGCGCCCATTGCTGATCCAGCTTCGCTCAGCGTTCTTGCCTCGAACCTCAAAACGGTCTGGGATGCGCCGACGACGGATGCTCGCCTCAAGAAGCGCATTGTACGCACCCTCGTCCATGAGGTCGTGGCCGATATCGACGACGCGGCTTCCGAGATCGTTCTCATCGTCCACTGGGTGGGTGGTGCCCACAGCGAGTTGCGCTTGCCCAAGCGCCGGCGCGGACAGCGCAACAGCACCTCTGCCGATATTATCCAAGCCGTGCGTCAACTGGTGCTGATCGCCAGCGACGATCTGATTGCCGGCCTCCTCAACCGAAAACGGCCTCAAGACAGGCAACGGCAATCGCTGGACCCGCGAGCGCGTCACATCAATGCGCTCGAGCTACCACCTCCCGGTGTTCAAGCCCGCCGATGACGGGATCGAACCCTGGCTCAACCTTAGCAACGCCGCAAAGCTCCTGAAGATCGCGCCCAAGACGCTCCGGCTGGCCGCTGAAGCCGGCGAAATCGAAGCCTTCCATCCGCTATCGGACGGCCCGTGGATCTTCGCCCGCGCCTCGCTGATAACAACTGCCGCTCAATCTATCGCCGAACGAGCGCGACAGAACCCAAGATACCCCACGGGATCGCATCCCAATCAGCAAAGTCTCTTCTCTACAACAACATAGACAGATGGGTGTTCTGATGCGCGGTTGTAGAAATCGAGGTATCGGCCGATCGAGGCACGAGCCTCGCTGACGTTGTTGTAGGCCCTCAGGTATACCTCCTCGTATTTGACGCTGCGCCACAATCGCTCAACGAACACGTTGTCACGCCAGGCGCCTTTGCCATCCATGCTGATGGCAATGCCGTTGCTGGCGAGTAGGCCGGTAAAGTCCGGTAAAGTCCGTGTCGGTGAACTGCGAGCCTTGATCGGTGTTGAATATCTCCGGCTTGCCGTGACGTGCCAGAGCATCCTCGAGCGTCTCGACGCAGAAGGCCGCCTCCATCGTGATCGACAGACGCCACGACAGAACCCGGCGGGTCGCCCAATCGAGTACGACGGCGAGATAGACGAAGCCGCGCGCCATCGGAATGTAGGTGATGTCCATCGCCCAGACTTGGTTCGGCCGCGTGATCTCCATGCCGCGCAGCAGATAGGGATAGATCTTGTGGCCGGGCTCAGGCTTGGTGGTGCGGGGGCGGCGATAGAGCGCTTCTATCCCCATCCGCCGCATGAGCGTCTTCACATGCCGGCGGCCGACCTTGCACCCTTGCAAAGCCAGCAGGCCACGCAGCATACGCGAACCGGCGAAGGGATACTCCAGATGTAGCCAGTCGAGACGCCGCATGATCGCGAGATCGGCGTCCGGCACTGGGCGCGGCAGGTAATAGACGCTGCCCCGGCTGATCCGCAGAACCTCAGCCTGCTTGGTGATCGACAGATCGTGCTCACGGTCGATCATCGCTTTGCGCTCAGCAATCCCGCCTTGGTGAGCGCTCCTTCTAAAAAACTGGTCTCAGCGCTGCTCGCTCCCTGTGGGATAGAAACGCATTGCCGCTAGACTGCGGCCGGAAGGGAGCGGCCGATATGATTCTGCCCCGCTAAAAAACCTGGTCCATGGGCTGTTGCGTACGTGAGAGTGGTGACGCCGTCCCGGCGATCCCGTTTAGGAATCTGAATAAATTGCGCAGCCCAGCCCTTCCGCCGTGTCAGCAGGAGGATTGGAGATGAACCGCAACAAATCGAAATCCAGGGCCGACCGCACGATGCCCATGGTGCACCCGAACGCGGCTGCCATCGACATTGGCGCGACCATGCACATGGCTGCCGTCAGGGCAGATCGCGCACCTGAGCCAGTACGCAGCTTTGGTACCTTCACGGCTGATCTGCATCGGCTGGTCGACTGGTTTACAGAAATGCGGCGTCGAGACCGTCGTCATGGAATCGACCAGTGTCTACTGGATCCCGATTTTCGAGCTTCTCGATGCACGGGGGTTCACTGTGTTTCTTGTCAACGCGCGCGATGCCAAGCACGTGCCGGGGCGCAAGACCGATGTCAGCGACGCGCAGTGGCTGCAGCGGCTCCATTCGTTCGGGTTGCTGCGAGCCAGCTTTCGACCCAAAGGGCAGATTGCCGAACTGCGAGCCTACGTGCGTCAGCGGGAGCGTCTGCTGGAGTACGCGGCTTCACACATCCAGCATATGCAGAAAGCATTGACTGAGATGAATCTTCAACTCCACCACGTTGTGGCCGACATCACCGGTGCGACCGGCCTGGGCATCATTCGCGCGATCCTTGCCGGCGAGCGCGACCCTGAGGCGCTGGCGTGCTTACGCCATTACAGCTGCCACTCCAGCGCCGAGACGATCGCGAAGGCGCTCGCCGGTAGCTACCGTGCCGAGCATCTGTTTGCGCTCGATCAGGCACTCGCCCTTTACGACGCCTATCGCGAGAAGGCATCTGCCTGCGATGTCCGGATCGAAGCTGTGTTGAAGGAACTCAGCACCCACAGGGGCCGTGATCATGGATCAGCACCGCCAGTCTCGCGGCGTAGGAACAGAACCGATCAGGCGAACGCTCTGGCTTTCGACGTCCGGGCGGCGCTGTTCGTGTTGCTCGGAAAGGACATCACTATGATCGACGGCCTCGGCCCTTACCTTTCGCTGAAGTTGATCGCGGAATGCGGCGACGACCTTACCTCATGGCCAAGTGCAAGGCATTTTACCTCCTGGCTGGGGTTGGCTCCGAGCAATAAGATCTCCGGCGGCAAAGTGCTCTCGTCACGAACACGCCGATCCGGCGGTCGGGCCGCGGCTCTTCTGCGCCTCGCTGCCGTCACCGTCGGACGCACTGACACCGCGCTCGGCGCCTTTTACAGGCGCCTCTCGTCCCGCATCGGCAAGGCCAAGGCGGTGACCGCCACGGCCCGCAAGATCGCAGTCCTGTTCTACAACGCGGTGCGACACGGAATGGAGTATGTCGATCCGGGGGCCTCATCCTACGAGACGCGCTACCGCACGCGAGTCGTCAACAATCTGCATCGGCGTGCCAAGGCATTCGGGTTTGTTCTCCAGCCCGTGGAGCCGAAAGCTGGTGCTGCCGTTTCTTAGGAATCGTTCTCCAGCGTCAGCTCTCCGATCTTGGCGTGCAGCGACTTCACGTCGATCGCGGGCGCCGCCGACGCAGCGCTGCCCGGGCCGAATACGCCAGATGCCCCGCCTTCGAGCTGGGCCTTCCAGGCCGTAATCTGATTGGGGTGAACATCAAAGTGTTCGGCCAGTTGGGCTATCGTCCGGTCACCCTTGACGGCGGCAAGCGCCACCTTCGCCTTGAAGGGCCGGTGTGTGGTTCCGGCGCGGTCGTCTGTTCATCGTCTCTCCTGATTCGCGGGCTTATCGTGCCCGCCGTCAGGCAGAAACTCCACTTAGCGTCCTGTTCAAATTTGCGAGGCCGGCTCTCAAGGACTTCGCCTAAGCGTCGCAAGCCGGCGAGCCACATTCCAAGAAGAAACAGCACTGCTGCGTAAGAGCGACTTTATGACCACCAGATCGGTAGCGGCACTGCGAGCTCTAGAACGCGACTCACAAAAATCGACTGCTCCGATGCAGCGGCAGCGTTGATGTTTTCGACTTTAGGCTCCAAAAGGAACCCGCCCGATCAACTCGGGCGGGGCTTTAGAGCGAGTCTCACTCGCCGTTCTTGCGCGGCCGCGACCAGAGCAGGGTGTACCCCTCGCCGCCTTCGTCATCGAAAAGGTTCGCGTAGATCGGTCCGTTGAATGAGGGATCGTCGAGCTTGAGCGAGAGGTAGTCGCGGCCCTCCTCGGAGCGCTTCGACCAGGCTGCCCCGATCTCCGCCCGGCCCACGTAGATGCGGTGGCTGGGCGCGTTGTCGCTGGAGCGGTTGGTTTCGGCGACGATGCGGACGCCCTTGGTCTGAAGGCTCAGGGTGACGATCTCGCCGTGAAACTCGTTACCGACCTTCTTGAACGAACCGATGTTAGCCATGTTACTTCTCCTGTTTGCGTTTCGAGCCCGCGACCACCGCGGCCTCGATGGCGATCTGAAGCCGAAGACGATCGGCGACGCACCCGCGGTCTGCGGGCCGGAGCGCAGCGGAGGACGCCGTTGTGGCGACTTTCTTGTCTCGCGAGGAATGGGCGAAGCCCAGGGGAAGAAAGTCGCATCAACGGCGTTGCGGCTCAGACGATCGAGGCGCAGCCGGTCTTCGGCCAGATCAAGCCATCAAGGAGGCCACGTGCGTCGCGTGCTGAACCGCAATCTTAAGGAGAAGACGTGGCGTATCTCGGTTCTTCTGAACAAGAGCGGTGAACGATCCGGCGTAGAAAGAGAAACAATCTGTTGCAAAGGGCGGTGTCCTCTTCGAAGGAATGATCAAGGGGCACGCCGCACCGCTGCAGCTACGTGGGTTGGGCCGAGATGGACGCGGATTGGTCAAGGCACTCCGAGAAGGACTGGCTCCCCGCTTGCGTCCCGCTGATCCCTCGTTCAACGGACCGATTTACGCGAACCTGTTCGATGATGAAGACGCAAGGGTCTTCCCTTGCGGATAGTGGCCGTAAGAACTGGCTGGGATCGCTCCACCGCCCGACCGGACTCGAGCGGGCGGGTCTTCGCCAAAACTCTCAAGCGTGTCCATGCCGTGCCGCCGATGCAAACCGTACCTAGGCAAGCGAAGGCCTCGCGCCAAACCAGCGAAGGCACCCCCGATCTGCGACAGGGCAAACACCACATGATAGCCAGCGATTGCCGCAGGGACCGCGAATACGGCTGCGATCGCGACGCGCAAAGTCAAGGACCAACTAGCGGCGACGGCGACCTGACCAGCGGCAAGCGTCAGCGAGCCAGAAGCAATTCCGATGAGCAGTGCGCCGAAGATGCTCGCGCCATCACGGCATGCCAACATCCCCATGCTGAGTGAGACGAAACACGGCAAGGCATAGACCAGCGCAAAACTCAGCCAGCAGAATAAACCGATGCCGAGTGTGTTGGGCACAATCCCAAGCGCGAGCACGGCGGTGGCTCCAATGCATACATGTACTGGTCCCGCCTTCCACCACCACCGCGGCGCGGCTTCGGACCTAAAATCGAAACGAGGCGAAGTTGCGGCGTGCAACTCCGCCTTGGCGTCTTCGAGGCGAGACGGCGCTCATGCGCCACCGAACCTCCAGACGGGGATGCCGAGCCGCTTCGCCTTGTCAGCGAGATTGTCCTGAATTCCCGTGCCCGGGAAATGCATGACGCCGATCGGCAGAAGCTCGAGGAGAGCGTCGTTGCGCTTGAACGGGGCCGCCTTAGCGTGTTTCGTCCAATCGGGCTTGAAGGCGATCTGTGGCACCTTGCGATTGGTCGCCCATTTCGAGGCGATCAGTTCAGCGCCTTTCGGGGAGCCGCCATGGAGGAGGACCATGTCGGGGTGCTTTGCATGAACCTTGTCGAGGCGATCCCAGATAAGGTGGTGGTCATTGAAGTCGAGCCCACCGGTGAGTGCAATTTTCGGTCCTGTTGGCAACATGACCTCAGTCTCGGAACGACGCTTGGCGGCGATGAAGTCGCGGGAGTCGATCATTGCCGCGGTGAGCGTTCGGTGATTGACCAATGATCCCGACCGAGGACGCCAAGCTGAGCCGGTGTGGACCTCAAATCGCTCGATGGCCTGATCCCGGAACAGTTCCAGGCAATTGCGGCGCTCGATCAGCGTGAGGCCCTCGGCGGTCAAGCGCTCGAGTTCCACTGATCGCACTTCCGAGCCGTTCTGCTCACGTTGGCTCTTCTGCTGCGCCTGCTCGTTTTCATCGAGCTGCCGTTCGATGCGATCGACGGCACGGTGGAACAGGTTGACGGTCGACCAGAGCAGATCGTCAAGGTCCGGCTCAAGCCGCGTGTCGTTCAGGGTCGCAACCAGGGCGTCGAAGATATCGACTA
This sequence comes from Bradyrhizobium sp. LM2.9, assembly GCF_054056555.1. Lineage (NCBI taxonomy): Bacteria > Pseudomonadati > Pseudomonadota > Alphaproteobacteria > Hyphomicrobiales > Nitrobacteraceae > Bradyrhizobium > Bradyrhizobium sp. LM2.9. Next base: position 7,111,322 of record NZ_JBSRYJ010000002.1, on the reverse strand, counting down.
CGGCGCCGATGATCATCTTGCCCTCCGGGAGTGGTCTTGGATCGGGCTGGTCGTCGAAGGGACGAAAGCCGAAGAGCTGTAATTCGGTGAGGATGTGGTCGGTCGGAGACGAGGCGTGCGGCGGTTCGATGTCAGTCATGAGAAGAGGTCCTTTGCCGGATCGGCCGCGACCATCGCGGCCTTCGTGGCGATCCTCTGACGGCAGGCGGAACGGGCCAGAACCCGACAGGGCCGAAGCGACAGCGAAGGATGGCGGAGGCCGGCTATTTTGCTTCGCGATGCAAAGCGCGCGGCCAACTGCATGATGTGTCTTCACATCGCTGGCGCGCGGCGGAAAATAGCCGGACGCAGCCATTGCCGGCCCGGGCCGGCTGCCGTCCGATCGCCCCCGGTAGAAGGCCGAGGTCGCGTCCCCTTCCGGTATTGGCCTCGCCTATGACCGGCCTATCAACGTCGATCAAAGACCGGGAGCTATTCCGCGGCCACGGTCGACGAATGCAGGAAGCGAACGACATCCTCTGGCACAAGCTGAAGCCGCAGCGCTGCTCGGAGGGCTTCGAGACCGAAGACATGCAGATCTTCGTTGAAGTCACCCAGCCGGGGCGACAGCACGACCGCTTCAATGCCGGCGTCTGCTGCGCGCTGGCTGAGAGTTGCCAGCACCGCATCACCGGCGGCATCGGCATCGCGCGCAATGTAGAGCCGGCGCAGGCTAGACGGCAGCGTCATGGCGCAGAGGTGATTAGCCGAAAGCGGTGCCGCCATCGGCATAGTCGGCAGCAGGTAGCGTAGCGAAAGCATGGTCTCGATACCCTCGCCGGCAGCGAGCACGTCATCGACCACGCCGAACCGAACGGCGTTGCCGAGCAGATCGCCCATCGCGCGTCGTGGGGTATCGACCGGGGCCTTGCCGAGCCGCACGCGATCAAAGCCGTCCGGGTCGAGCCAAGTGCGGTGCACGCCGGTGATCCGACCATCGAGATCCGTGACGCCGGCAATCATCGCCGGCCAGGTCTGGGTCGGCAGATGGTCGTCCGGCCGATAGTAGCAGCGTGGATGGAAGCGTAAGCTGCCACCATGATGTACGCGGGTGATCCCACGGCGCTCCAGATATGTCTCAACCACGGTCCCGTGGATCGGGCTGGACATCGCAAAGAGCCGACGGGCGGCCTCTTGTGATCCGGTAGGTACTGCCGGACCGATGGGCTTTGAGACGAGCGCCGGTTCACTCCGAAGCAGCCTCAGAAACCGCCTCGCCTCCTCGGCGACTTCGCGGAAGTCACGCAAACCGCAGGTCTCGCGAATGACGTCGAGGAGATCGCCATGTTCGCCGGTTGCGGCGTCAGTCCATTTTCCGGCGGAGCCCTTCGGTGATTCCTTAAGCCGCACAAACAACGAGCGGCCCGGGGTGTTGTGGACGTCGCCGACCACCCAGTACTGTCCCGCCCGCTTGCCGTTGGAGAGATAGTGTCGGCACACCGCCTCGGCCTCGCGCGCGAGGCGGCGTGCCAGTTCGCAAGGCTCGCGTAGCATCAGGCTGCCTCCCGCTCACTGGCGCGCTCGACTGGATAGCGGTCGAGCACCTTCGACAGGATCTCGACACCGCTCGCGTCCATGGGCACGAACATGCGCAGCTTCCAGGAGATGATCTCTCCGAAGAGACCGTCAGAGTCGAGGACATATTCGCGTGGGGTGATGTCGACCTGGACCTCGCCCCACTCCTCCGTCGAAATCTCGGCGAGCCGCCGCTCCATCAGCGCCTCGCCAGTCGAGACGATCCGGATGACAGCGGCGTGGCCCGCATCAAGATCGCGCTCGATCGAGCGGATCAGCGTCGGCGTCTTCATCGAGGTCAGCAAGTGCCCGAAGAAGCGCTGCTTGGCGCTTTCGAAGGCAGATCGCGCGGCCGATTTGGCCTGACCGTTTAGCGTACCGGTCTCTCCGGTGATGTTCGCGGCCCGCATTGCCGCATCGACATTGTTATGGATGACGCTGAACGCCCCGGCATAGGCGTCGTAGATGCGAACCTGCTCGGGCGTGAGCTGATGCTCGACGAGCTCGTACGCGACGCCCTCGTAAGAGAGCGAGCGGGCCGCGTAGAGCCCGAGCGCCTTGAGGTCGCGCGCAAGCACCTCCATCGCGGCGACGCCGCCCTCCTCGATGGCCTCGACGAACTCGGCGCGGGTGGCGAACGGGAAATCGGTACCTCCCCACAAATCCAACCGCTGAGCGTAGGCCAGATTGTGCACGGTGGTGGCACCGGTTGCCGACACATAGACGACGCGAGCATTCGGCAAGGCGTGCTGGAGCCTCAGCCCCGCACGCCCCTGCTGGGAGGCCGCCCCCGGACGATTGCAAGCAATCGCCTTGAGGTCGCCGCGCTCGCCCTTCTGGCCTGCCGCGTTCTGCATCGCGTGGCTCTCGTCGAAGACAATCACTCCGTCGAAGTCGGAGCCCAACCATTCGACGATCTGCCGAACGCGCGAAAGCTTTTCGCCGCGTTCGTCGGTTCGCAGCGTAGCGTAGGTGGTAAATAGGACGCCTTCCGAGAGCCTGATCGCTGTGCCCTGGCGAAACCGAGACAGCGGCGTCACGAGCAATCGCTCCATGCCGAGCGCGGACCAGTCGCGCTGCGCGTCTTCGATCAGCTTGTCGGACTTACTGATCCAGACGGCGCGGCGGCGGCCCTTGAGCCAGTTGTCGCGCAGGATGCCGGCGACCTGCCGCCCCTTGCCCGCACCGGTGCCGTCGCCCAGGAACCAGCCCCGGCGAAAGCGGACGGCATTATCGGCATCGTCGCGTGCGGCCGCCACAACATCAAAGGTCGCATCCACGGTCCAGGAGCCCGCTAGAAACTTGGAATGCGCCTCGCCGGCATAGATGACGCTTTCAAGCTGGGCATCGGACAGGATGCCAACCGCCCGCACATTGAGACTTTGCAGGAGCGTCCGCTGGGTGATGCTTTCCGCGAGCTGCTCGATCGAAACGCCTGCCTTCACCCGCCGCACGTTCGACTGGCTGAGCACAAGTTTGTTGAACGGAATGTTCCGTGAGGGCGACAGGGTGATCTTCTGGACAGCCTTCGTCATCTCGATTCTCCACGACGGGCGGCCGGGAGCCTCTCTCTCGGCCTCCAACCCGTCGCGAAAACCGCATCTCCTCTCTCACTCTCGTTTCCGAAGCGACCGGCGAGATCTTCACGCTGCCTCCTGCTCCGCTCCCTCGGTCGTCACGTCAACAACGGACTCCGGCAGAAAGCCAAGCAGATAATCTGCAACTTTGCTGGCATGGGAGGCGGCGCGAACAATCGCACGATTGTCTTCGCGCAGCACTTCAAGCCAGGAGGCGATATAGTCGGCATGCCGCACGGTCGGTACGATACCGAGCGACGCCGCAACTGAACGCAGCCGATATCTCCGCGATCAACTCTTCAAAAGCATACTTCTTGGTACCGTAGCCGCCTGACAAGTCGCGGTTGAGACGTGATGGATGACCACTGGCATGTGCTAATTCATGCAAGGCCGTTCGATGCCAATTGATCGGCTCAAAATAGGCTTGCGGTGGCGGCACCTGCACGTAGTCCTCTGCCGGCACATAGAATGCGCGATTGCCGCCCATCCGGAAGTCGATGCCAGTGGCCTTGATGAGCTTTTCGACCCGGGGCTCGATCAGGCCTGGCGGCGGAGGCGGCGCCGTCGTCGTGATCTCCGAAGGCAGGTCGTCGCATTGATCAGTATTAAAGACCGTGAACCGCTTCAGGAATGCGATGGCCTGCGCTTCGTCACCCGTTTCGCTCGCCCGCCGCTTCTCGTCGACCGGCACAAAGCGGTCGGCATAGACGACGGTCGTGCCGCGCTCGCCCTTGCGGACGTGACCGCCGAGCGACAGCGCCTGGCGAAATGTCAGCCAGCTCTGACCTGTGAATGCGCGCTCAGTGGCGGCTCCCCAGAGAATTAGGATGTTAATCCCGCTATATTGGCGGCCGGTCGCGGCACTTTTTGGCAGGGCCAGAGGCGTCTTCGCCGCCGCCGTGCCCCATGGCTGCACCCACGGCGCGCGGCCGGCCTCAAGCTCGGCGTTGATCTTGTTGGTGATTTCGTCATAAAGGTTCGCCCGGTCCTCACCGGATCGTGCCCGAGGATAATGTCTGGACATCGCGGATCTCCGCGACGGGCGCCGCGAGCCTCTCTCGCAGCCCGTAACCCGTCACGGCAAAACCGCGCGAAACTCTTACTCTCAGCCTCTCCGCGAGAGAGTGCGAAATCTAGGGGGCGGCCCGGCTTCGGTCCGATTCGTCTTGGGGCTTGGCATCGAGATCAGGGCCGCAGGCCCTGACCTGGCGTGCGCCAATGGCGCATCGCCTCAGCGGAAAATGGCACCCGGAGAGCGTGAGCATAGCGACCCGAAGGGGCACGCGGGTCCGAGTGCAGCGACGAGACCGGTTAACAGCGGCACCCGGGAACGGGGCAGTGATAGCGATCGCCGAAGGCGAGCCCCTTTCCCGAGTGCCCCCGGCGAGGAACTCCGAAGCTCTTGCGCGAGGGATCGAAGCCGGACGGCGTGCGCCGTTGAGGCGTGGAGAAGAAGGGAGTGTTCGAAAGAATGGAGCCTGCTGGTTATGGCTCGTACTTGCCCGGCTTACCGGTGTCGGAAACGACTGAGACTCCGAAAGGAGAACGGGACCAGAGCATGCCGGGAAACGTCTCGAAATCGGGCGCCGCAGCCCGGTGGAGAGCACAGAGTAAGGTGTGCATGGTGAAAGCTGTATTGCCTGAATCCCAGTTTCCAGTCGCCAAAGGGCTGGCAGTAGCGAACGCGGCTGACACGCTACGCCACGCGGGGCAGATCGCACCGGCCAGTGCGATTTGCCACCAGTCCGCGCGGGACGACCACCATCGGTGGGTCAAGGAGACGAATGGGACACCTAAACACGCCGCAACTTCCCACACACGCAACTACGGGATCGCCTGCAGCAGGCTCTTTCGAGGACCTGTATGGCGACGGAGCCGTCATAGTACCCAAATGCCCGACGTAATGGCCGGGACAGCCGCCGCGAGGCGGACGATCATGCGTATAAGGCCGGGTGACCGGACCGAAAGCGCCTCCGATCGGGGGAAGGACGATGCCGCCAATAACGGCATGTGCAGTATGCGAAGAGAAGATTCTTCGACGGAGAGGTTCTGCTGATGCAGGCCGTCACCATCCAGAGGAGAATTGAATCACTGCCGACTTTGTCGCGGTCGGGTAAGCGCGTAAATGGCCTTCACCGCCTGATGAGATGTCCGCATCTCTTCGAGTGGGCCTACGAAAAGGTCTCCCGCAACAAGGGAGCTCTGACGCCCGGTGTAGATGGCAAGACGTTCGACGGCATGTCGCTGGAGAAGCTCGCCGACATCGCCAGGCGCGTGGCAGATGGCACTTATCGCTTCCGGCCAGTCCGGCGGGTTTATATCCCGAAGGACAACGGCAAGACACGACCGCTGGGTATCCCCACGGTGGAAGATCGGCTCGTTCAGGAGGCGGTCAGGATTCTACTCGAAGCGATCTATGAACCTGTGTTCCTCAATGAATCACATGGGTTCCGCCCGGGGCGATCCTGTCATACCGCACTCAAGCTCATCAAGAAGAGTTGGACGGGCTGCAAGTGGCTGGTCGAAGTGGATGTGCGTGGGTTCTTCGACAACATCGACCATGACATCCTGCTTGGGCTTCTAAGGAAGCGGATCGATGACGATAAGTTCATTGGTCTGATCGAAGGAATGCTCAAAGCAGGCTACATGGAAGATTGGGTCTACGGACGCACTTACAGTGGCACGCCACAGGGCGGCGTTGTCTCGCCCTTGCTCGCCAACATCTATCTGCACGAGCTGGACCAGCACATGCAGATGATGAAGGCGGACTTCGACAAAGGCCGTGAGCGACGTCCATTCCCGCGCTACGTGGCGTTGGAACGGCGCGTCCTCAGTCTCCGCCGGAAGATTGAACGGCTCCGTGCCGAAGGCGCGGATCGGGCCGAGATCGATGCTGCATTTGCGGAGATCAAAGCCATCAACAAGGAGAGACGGAAAGTGCCTTCCGTCGATCCGATGGACCCCAACTTCAAAAGGCTCCGCTACTGCCGCTATGTCTGAGCTGCACCCGGTTCTGTTGACACCGGCTTAAGCTAATCCGACCTTCCGTTCGAGCTCCATAGGGCTCAGATATCCGATCGTCGAATGCCTTCGCTTCGGATTGTAGAAGCGCTCGATGTAGTCGAACACGTCGGCCTTGGCCTCGTTACGTGACCGGTACACTTTGCGCGCTGTTCGCTCGGTCTTCAAGGACGAGAAGAAGCTCTCCATTGCAGCGTTGTCCCAGACATTGCCTGACCGGCTCATCGAGCAGACCACGCCGTGATCGGCCATCAGCCTCTGGAACTGTTCGCTGGTGTATTGGCTGCCGCGATCGGAATGATGCAACAGCGCGTCCGGCTTGCCTCGTCGCCAGATCGCCATCACCAGGGCATCGGTGACGAGCTGTGCCGTCATTGCTGTACTCATTGACCAGCCGACCACCCGCCGCGAGAACAGATCAACGACTGCGGCCACATAGAGCCAACCCTCCGCCGTCCAAACATAGGTGAAGTCAGCGATCCATTTGCGATTGGGAGCGGGCGCTTCGAAGGAGCGGTCGAGCACGTTGGGAGCGACGGCGGCGATCTGCCGCTCACCCAGATCGGGCGGCAGTCGACGCCGTCGTGGGCGTGCTTTAAGGGCCTGCAGCCGCATCAATCGTTCGATCCGGTGCAGCCCGCAAGATATCCCTTCGGCCAGCAGGTCGTGCCACACCCGCCTGGCGCCATAGGTCCGGTCGCTGGCCAGGAAGCTGGCTCGAACCTTCGCGCCAAGCTCTTCTTCGGTCCGGCTGCGTTCACTGCGCGGCCGTGTCAGCCAGGCATAGAAGCCACCCCGCGAGACACCGAGCGCCTCGCACAACCATTCCGCCGGCCAGATCCTTCGGTGCTTCGCAACGAAACCGAACTTCACGTCGATTCCTTCGCGAAGTAGGCCGCGGCTTTTTTTAGGATGTCCCGTTCGGCTTTAAGCTTGATGACCTCGCGCTTCAGCTGCGCGATCTCCAGTTGCTCCGGCTTCATCTGACCGTGGCCAGGGAATGCATGTTGCGGATCGTCCGCAAGCTGCTTCACCCAACTGCGCAACTGTGTCGGATGAATACCAAGGTCTTTGGACGCCTGCGCATACGACACGCCGCGCTGCTTGATCAGCCGCACGGCCTCAAGCTTGAACTCCCGCGTAAACTGCCTTCTCTCCATGACGCACCTCCTGCTCCATAAAACACCTAACTTGGTGTCTTCGGAACCGGGTGCAGCTCAGTCGACGACTTTCTTATCGGCGTGATCGGGAGCAAGCGGGAAGCGTGTGAGATCATGGCCTGCGTCGAACGATTCCTGACGGAGACCTTGAAGCTCACCGTTTCGCCCGAGAAAAGTGGGGTTCACGCCGCTTCAAAGGGAGTGACCTTCTTGAGCTATCGCGTCTCGACATACACATCCTACGGGGCTGGACGAAAATCCAGCCGCAAGGGACCGGCTGGACGGACATGGCGCGTGATGCGTCGGCCGACCACCGGAAATGTCAGCTTGCGGGTGCCGCGCAAGGAAGTCACCAAGTTCTGCAAGCAACACGGCTATGGCGATCTCGCCAAGAAGACCGGCAGTCCGCGCGAGCAGTTCCTGGTAACCAGCGACGTTGCAACCGTCCTCGCCTATAACTCAGAGTTCCGTGGGTTTGCGAACTACCATTCGTTTGCCGACGACATCAAGAGCGCCTTGGGATTGCTGGAGCTTGTCGTGTTCCGCAGTCTTGTGAAGACGCTGGCGATGCGACATCGGACGACGAGAGCAAAAACCATGGCGCGTCTGTGGAAAGGCACGGACTACGAGGTCAGCTCCGTGGTCCGTGGTAAGCTTCGCAGCATCAAGCTGTGGAGACTGAAGCATCTGACCCGAGCCTACTGGACAAGTCCGACTATCGACAACGTCACGGCAGGTGCGTGGTGGGTCAAAAGCCCAAATGATCTGATCGATCGACTTAACGCTCGCAAATGCGAAGCGTGCAGCGATACGACGGGACCATTCGAGATGCATCATCTCCGCCGCCTAGGTGACCTGCGAAGCGGATCGCTGACGGTCTGGAAACGGTCCGGTTGGCGGCGCAAGACCATTGTCCTGTGCCCGTCATGCCGTGCAGCCGTCTCCGGTCGAGAGTATGCGCGTACGGAAAGCCGTGTGCATTGAAAAGTGCCCGCACGGTTTGGGGGGAGGCGTAGGGATATCCTCTTCGAGGTGTCCCGCGCCTACCCTACCGAGACGCAAAGCGGCTCGGTTCAAGAGAGCCCGATGCGGCGGAGCCGCACGCGCGCAAGCAGAAGACACTCTAAGGCTTAAGTCGGGGATCTAGATTTCCTCGCGCGCATGCGTCTGCGCGTCGTAGATCCTGATCTGAAGCATCGGAAAACGCTTCTTTAGTTCTTCGCCACCCGCCCTGGCGCCGTCTCTCGTTGTAAATTCGGCTTTGAACCGGCCGTCGACTTCAAGTGCGTAACCGGCGGCCGGCAATTCACGGGTGGCTGCAACCATTTCATTCCCATTGTATAGTGAGGTGATCGGGAATGATCGGTAGCGTGAGTCGCCCAAACCGCGCCAGAGCCACCTGCCCAACTGCGGTGATAGGCCAACACACATTGTGGATCGGCATCTCTCTGGAATCGCGTCAAGGATGGGCATTTGCGTCATCCGAGCAGGTGGGCGGCTTTCCACTTGCCCGGATGCATGCACGATAGAGCCACGGCTCGACGTAGCTGCCCTTCCAGAGTCCCCTGCCGGTACGCTCAGCCTCGCGCTGAGCTTCGTGATATCTGCCCTTTGAGTATTGAGGCCAATCCAACGCAAGGCCGCTCCGTACAAGCCATTCAGCGAGATCCCTGCCTGCGACCGAGCAGGTCGCGACGGTGCGGCCATACGGGTCGAGGCTAACTGGAACACAATTGACGGGGCGGCCGGCAATGAAGACATCAAGGCCGTTCGCGGCCTGCGCGCCGCAACGATATTGTAAGCTGTCTTCGCCGCGGCACAGCTGACTGCTCTCCGGTGCATCGATGCCCCAAAACCGGATGCGCACTCCATGTATTTCCAACGTGTCGCCGTCGATCACGCTGGCCTGTCCGACAAAATCGCCGGCCAGCGCCACGCTCGACAGAATGGCGAGAATCAAAGCGACAGAGGTTCGACGCATTCCAATGACCTTGTAGCTACCGCAAATCTCGCGGATTGGATTTCGGCCAGTTCTCAAGTGGCTTCAGTGCTGGCAGGTTGTCTGGCCGCTCGTGATAGTGAAACTCCGAGCCGCGCCGCCGGCTGCCTCGGAGCCAGCCCAGAGCAGAATCGCGTCCATAAGCCAAGTGAATTCATAAATCTTCCAGACGCCGTCATTCTTTATAACTTTTCCGGTCGCGTTGAATCGCAGGCTGTTCAGCCGGCAAAGCGCGTAAACTTCGTCCCAGCGTGCGCCTTTGGGAGGAGGAAAGGCGCTGCAGCGCCCTTTACCAGACGAGGCGCTGAAAGTCGTCATGCGCGGCGCTGACAAGGAAGACGAGATTGCTGCGTAGCTGATTTTGCACAGGACGGCGGAACACTGGAAAAGCACCTGCCCCGACGTTTTGGAATCCCTGCTCTGTGTTAGCAGCCCGGAACGAACCGAGGGCTGCAAGGATTCGTCCCTCGCGGAGGAGCGATCTTGATGCTGATGATCAAGGAGAGGCGGACGGCGATCCGCACGGTAAGGGGGTGGACGATAGCCGTGTTGCAGGAGGCAGGCGCGATCTGCGAGTGTGCATACCACGGCTGGATGCAGGACCGCGCAGATCCGCACGCCCGTGAGCGGGCGTTCGAAATCGCCCGCCAGGATGCGCCACCGGGTCTTTCGCGCGAGGCGGCCGCGGGCGCGGTGACTGAGGTCCTGGACTCGATCGGCGATACCTGCCCCGAATGCCCGCCTGACGTCTAGGCACGCGCTGGGCTATCGACGCGGCAAAGGTGACTAACGCCCAAGACCCTTCTCGACGCGCTTCCGGCTGTTGCCGACCTTTTTGACAGCTTTCTTGACCGCTGACGCCGACCGCCCTGTCTTCTTGGACTCGTACCCCAATTCATACTTTTGCCCGCCGGCCACACGGGCTCGGTCCTGCGTGCGCCCGCGCGCCGGCGCGCCGGCTTCTTCTTCGCTGCCGCCATTGGCTCCTCCTGTCGGATCGATGACAAACCAACACAGCAAAGGATTCACGGGTTCCGGAACGATTCGAAGTGTGTCAGTTTGAATCAGCTGTTGCGTGGATTACTCTGTGGATCCGCCACCAGCCTCAATCGGCGCTGACCCGATGGTTCTAGCCAACAGCCCGCGCGGCCGCAAGCGCACGATCGTGGCGCTGGCGCGCAAGCTGCTCGTGCCTTGGAAGTACGTGACCGCCGGCGTCGTGATTGAGGGAGCCGTGATGAAGTCCGCCGCCTGAGGCAACCCCTCTCACAGTCTTCAAACCAATCAGCCGAGGAACGATCAGCCTCGGCCGATCCGGGTGGACGAACCGATGGATTGCATGGCTTCAAATGCCGCAACGAAGAATGGTCCCGTCCTCTCGAGCCTGCCCCGCCGCAAGCGGAATGTTGGTGCAGTCGCGACCGCGCGACGACCGGATGTGAGTTTGATCTGGCACGCGAAACCAGATTGCGAAAACCGGCTCGAACCTGAGATCGCCTGACGAGAAGGAGCTATCCGCCCCGCATCCGCCCGACCACCAAAGCCTGATGGCGTGCTCGCTCGCGTCAAGGTCAAGCCGCTTCGCGGCGGCCCTCCGGGCCGACCTTCTGGCCAACGAGGTAGCCAAGATCTTTACCCGGCGTGGCCACGACTGGACGCATCGCTTCAAGAAGGTCGCCCACGACGCCTGGCGCATAAGGGCGAGCTCGGCCGTCATCGACAGCGAGATCGTCGTCCCCGCTGCCGACGGCACGACCAACTTCTCGGTGCTGCAGAACGAGCTCTAGCAGTCTGCTGAAAAACCCCCTCGCCAGGGAGGGGACTTGATGATTCACTTTATCATCTCGAATCGGCGGAGACGATCATGCGCGGCAGGTTTACGGATCAGGGCGGCCTGTTTTCGTACATCGCGCCGGATAAGCGCGTGCCAGCGAACCATCCGCTGCGGAAGGTCCGGGAACTTGTCCGGGATGTTTTGAGTGATTTGAACCGCAGCCTTGGAAAGCTATACGCCAGCGAGGGACGTCCTTCGATCCCTCCGGAGCAATTGCTGAGCGCCTTGCTGCTGCAGGTGTTCTACGGCATCCGCTCGGAACGCCAGCTGATGGAGCAACTGGACTACAATCTTTTGTATCGCTGGTTCGTGGGACTGTCGCCGGACGATCCGGTCTGGGACCCGACCACCTTTACCAAGAACCGGGAGCGGCTGCAGAACGGCGATGTGTTCACGAAGTTCATGACCAGGCTTCTGAACCATTCTCAGGTCAAGCCGCTATTGTCGGACGAGCATTTTTCGGTGGACGGAACGCTGATCGAAGCCTGGGCTTCGCAGAAGAGTTTTCGCCCCAAGGACGGCAGCGGCGACGATGATGACGGCGCCAACTTCCATGGCCAGAAACGCAAGAACGACACCCATGCGAGCACCAGTGACCCGGACAGCAGGCTTTATCGCAAGGCGGCCGGACGGGAGGCCAAGCTTTGCTATATGGGCCACGCCACCATGGAGAACCGGCATGGGCTGGCGGTGGCCGGCAGGGTCACGCATGCCAATGGCACCGCCGAACGCCGGGCTGCGGAGGTCATGCTGAAGGCGAGACGCAAAGCCGCAGGTCGCCGCATCACGGCTGGTGAGGACAAGGCGTACGATACGGCCGATCATGTCGCCAATCTTCGCGCCATCGGCGTGACGCCGCATGTGACACAGAACCAGGCCATCACCAAAACCGGCAAGAACCGTAACAGCGCGATCGACGAACGAACCACGCGGCATCCGGGATACGGCATGTCGCAATCACGCCGAGCGATGGTCGAGTGCATTTTCGGATGGGGCAAGCAGCATGGCACCATGCGCAAGACCAAACATCGGGGCATCGCTCGCGTCGCCGCCGACTTCCTGCTTAATCTGATCGCCTATAACCTGATCCGAATTCCCAAACTGCTCGCCGCATAGCCACCCCGCGCCGGGGCACACTCAATAACAAGCTAGAAATTACATCCAACTCTACCGCGCCGCTCCAAAAACGACCGGCGGAAATATGAAAATTCTCCATTTCAGGGTTTTTCAGCAGACTGCTAGTCTTACTGCGTCATAAATTTTTGCGCGATCGCGGACGCAGGATCGCTCTTGCGCAACATGGACATCGCGACAGACTTCTGACGAGGGCGAGAACGAGCCGTCGACGCATCGTCGCAATCGAGTTTGGAATGTGCCGTTCGGTGCGCAGCGGCGGAGCCTCTGGGTTTGTAACCTTCGGGAAGGGCAGGCGTTTGGAATAGCCCGGCTGAACGAGGCGCTGAGGGGGGAATCGTCTCCCTTTCGGAGATGAGGAATCCGTAAGCCGCTATGCATAGTGTGGCATGGTGGTGGAAGCCGCGCCAACCGCGCCCTTCGAAGTGGCCGAGCCCGACCTCCTGCTTGAGTTCCTGATAGTCGCGCTCAATGCGCCAGCGCAGTTTTGTCAGGTCGACCAACCGATGGAAGGCGATCTTTTCGGGAACGGTCGAGAGCCAATATTTTGTCGGCTCGGCCTCGTTCTTCGGCCACTCGATCAACAGCCATTCTTCCGGGCGGCTCTTGGTGAGGTTGTAATCGCGATGGGCAACCCGCACGCGCACCCGAGCAAAGCGCGAGGTGAGCTGCTCGGCCGAACCTTCGCGCCACGCGATCGTGCGCCATGCCTTTGCCGGCAAGCCGAGCGCGAGTTTCTTGACCGAGATTGGCTGATGATGGCGATCACGCCGTATCAACTTCGGCGGCCTTCCCTGGCCCGACCATCTTTTGGCGCGCAGCGGCACCATGCCCGGCGCCCACACCGTGGTGTTCGGTAGAATGCCAGCGACATAGCTCAACCCCAGCGTTGCGATATCCGTGCGCAGTTCGGTGTTGGCACCGTAACCGGCATCCATCAGCACGACGCCGCGCGGCAGGCCGGCCTCGCAGGCCTTACGAATCTGATCGAACGCGATCTGCGGCTTGGTCTTGAAGACAATGTCCTCAGGAATGCCGGCCTTTCGCCGGCGTGCGCGATCTTGCCATTCCTGCGGTAGGTACAGGCGATAAGCGACCGGCAGGCTGGCGTGGTGATTGGCAATCGACAGCGACACCGCGACCTGACAATTGTCCTGCTTGCCGAGTTGGCCGCAATACTGTCGTGCCACTCCTACTGAATGCCGGCCCTGCTTGGGAAAACCTGTGTCGTCGATAATCCAGGCCTCGATCGGTCCATGACGCTCGATCCGCGGCAGCACCATCTCGCGCACCTTGGTCAAGACCTTCTCGTCCGACCAGCGCCCTTCACCGACAAAATGCAGCAGCGATTGATGCTGCGCCGCTGTCCGTTCAGGCGCGGTGATCGCCGCCATCGGTTCCACGCTCTTGCGTTCGCATGGCATCATCAGACCAACGCAGTAATCCCGTAACGGCTTCGCCCGGTCTGCATGGCCGATCACGCTCACAAGCCCCTCGACATAGGCCGCAAACCGCGATTCACTCCCGTCCGATCTTGGGTGACCCATCCCAGCTCTCCATGCCGAAAAACGAATCTCCCGAAAATACCAGCAATTCCAGGATCAAAGATCGCGACTTTCTGACTCAGTAAGACTAGGGCAAGTCGACCAAGATCGTGCTGGTGGCATTCGATCTGCTCTTTCTGAATGGCCGCGATCTGCGGAAGCTGCCGCTGATCCAGAGGAAAGCCGAGCTGAAGAAGACCTGCGCCCAGGGGAGACGCTGACCATTGCCGGCTTCGCACTCGATGGAACGAAGTGGGACGGCATCTATATCGGCCGCCAAGGGCGACGATCTGATCCATGCGGGCAAGGTCGACCACGGCTTTGACAAGTCTTCCGCTGCTCACCTCCGGAAGAGACTGAAGCCGCTGATCCGGAAGACCCAGCCATACACGAAGAGGATCGCACATAAGGGCACCTGGGTCGAACCAAAGCTGCTCGCCGAGATCGAATATCGCGCGAAGTCGGGCGAGGGAAAGGTGCGGCACCCGTTCTTCGGGGCTTGCGGGAGGACCTGTGATGGATGCATTCGATCGCTTCTGGTGGTGAGCGAACAAGCCCCTGGAAAGCCAACTGACGATTCCAGCCGAACTACACCAAGCCGTCTCGGAGCTCGCTGCTGAGGACCGGCAAGACCGCGCCGCCGTGAACCAGGCCGCAGCACGCGTATCAGATCCCGAACGATGAACGCACGCGAGTGTGCGGCACAGAAACTAGCCGCGCGCGCGCCGCAGCGCCGCTTCCAAGCGCTCCTTCTCGTTGTGCCAGCGGGCTTGTTCGGTTTGCGACCTCTTCTCAAGAGCCTCAATTTCGGTCTGGATGGCGGCGGCCCGGTTCGCGTGCTCCCGCTTGGCTTTGTCCAACGCAGCCTGTGCGTTGTTGACCGCCTGCTGACGGCGTTCACGCTCCTTCTGCCTGGCGGCCTCTTCCTTCGCCCGTTCAAGCTCGCGGCGCCTCTGCTCCCGTTCGTAGGCGAGCGGCCTTCCGCTCAGTAGCCTTGTGGACGGAGCGAGCGGAACGCCGCTTCGCCTTTGAGCCTTTCGGCTTGCGGGAAACTTTCGTTGGTCCGCCGCCGCCGAGATCGGTGGGCAGCTCGGCATGTTCGCTGAAAGGGCGATCGGTTCCAACCGAGCGCCTGAGAACGACGCCGGGCTTTGCCATGGTCGCGGCGATGACGTCAGGGTCATCACTTTCCTTCGCCGCGCCCTGATGGAAGAGATTGCTGTCGGCGGCCCACGCTTCCAGAGCCGCTTTCATGGAGGGGGCGGCGATTGCCAGATCGAAGAAGCCCACCGAAGTCTCGTAGGTCTTCAGTTTTCTGGCCATGAGACGCTTCGCCGCCCAGTGACCGCTGCCATGCGATCAGCTCTGCCGTTACCTCGCGAGCAGAGAATTTCCAAAGCGGGGCGAACAGAGCGGCCGGCCCGGAAGATATCCCAACGCATGCGGCTTGTCGGAGCGAGCTTTCCGTGAACCCACGGCAAGGATACGCTACGCCGACTTCCGCTGCGGTTTGGCCGCTGGCTTCTTCGCCGCGGCCTCCTGCAAATGGAGCGGAGAGGCTCATGCGCCGCGATCGTGGACTGCGCGGCTGCCGCGAAGGCTAAGACATCCAGCTTGCCGTCAATCCGGACCAAACGGGTATGTCCCAAACGTCGTGTACACCTGCGGCGCATTGCGACATCACGATAAGATCATTTTCCCTACGCGGTCGCGGATACATTCTGCAACTTCGCGACGATCAACATCGCCAGCCTGATGAACGCCATGGAATGAACGATAATTGGTTCGTTTACCTAGTTCCGTAAAAGCGAGACGAATGTTTGCAAACGGCCGATTTTGATGCTCTCTACGCAACTTTACGCTAGGCAACACAGAGCGCCTGAGCGGGTGGGCGGGCGCAACCAACGATGCGAGCTGACTTGCTCAATTTCGCGAGCCCAAGCTGGAGGGCAATAGGATGCATTGCATCACAGCGCGACCCTGAACGCTTGTTCTGGCAATAAGATTGTGGAGATGGAAGGCGACTTGACGGAGATCGAGCAGACGCTCGCCGCTATTGATAGCTGTGAGCCCTGCCTGATGCTCCGGCAGAAAGTTCCACATCTTGCCTGGATTTGTTGCGAGGCGTGCGACATGACGCAGAGCCCGTTCCGCCGGGTTGGAAAGTTCGACCTTCATCTGCTCGACAGTGGAGGTCACTGTGTACAGATCACGAATGATCCACAGCGCGCCGCCGGCATTGTGCTGGCCAAGCGCTCTGGCAAATCATGATCAAGCAATCGCCTGCCGGTGCCAAGCTCACACAGGACGGCTAGGCCCGCGGGTTGCTTGCCATGCCGGAGTGCCCGGCCCGGGAAATATCACTATCAGGTCGCTCGCTCATTCATCGGGTCCATGAGACGGGGGCAGGCGATGGTCTCGCAGAAGTGTTCGCTGAGGGCGAAATTGCCTGGGTATCTCAACGTGGCTTATTAAACCAAGGATACTGCGGTAGATCAAATTTGGATGGCGAGCCGTGCTCGATCGAGCTATCGCCAAATTTTGGTGACGGCCGGGCCGGTCAGGCGGCGGCGGTTATGGGCTGACGGTCGGTCGGCTTGGCGATGACCTCGATCCCGTCGTTGAATGTCACACCAAGAACGAGTTTTGGCAACTGGTGGTGGCCATCGAGACGGCGCCAGCTTTTCTGCGCGCCCTCGACGAGTTTGAAGACCATGGCGAGCGCGGTCCCGTTCGACAGACAACCCTTCGACCGGATGGTGCGGTGGCGCACGGTGGCGAAGGTGCTTTCGATGGGGTTGGTCGTCCGCAAGTGTTTCCAGTGCTCGGCCGGGAAGTCGTAGAATGCGAGCAGCGTGTCTCGATCCTTGCTCAGGCAGTCGGACGCCTTCTCGTATTTCAGCGTGTAGCTCTCGATGAAGGCGTCGAACGCCAGCTCGGCGGCGAGCTTCGTTTCAGCCATCCAGATCGCCTGCAGCGCGCGTTTGGCCTTCGGCTGCTGGCTCTTCGGCAACTTGGCGAGCACGTTGGCGGTCTTGTGCACCCAGCAGCGCTGCTCGCGCGTTTTCGGCCAGACCTCGCCGGCCGCCTTCCAGAACCCGAGTGCGCCATCGGCGATGGTAAGCTGCGGCGCCACGTCGAGCCCGCGCCGCTTCAGATCGAGCAGCAGATCGCGCCAGTCCTGCGCGCTCTCGCGGGCGCCATCGGTGAAGCCGACCAGTTCCTTGCGGCCTTCCGGGGTCGCGCCGATCAGCACCAGGATGCACTGCTTTTCGTCTTCGAGGCGCGCTTGGAGATGGATGCCATCGGCCCAGATGTAGACGTAGCGCTTCGCCGACAGATCGCGCCTCTGCCACGCGGCGTGCCCGTCGAGCCAGCCATCCTTCAGGCGACCGATGGCGGATGCCGACAACCCGGCAGCATCCTTGCCGAGCAGCGCAGCCGGCGCCTCAGAGAAGTCGCCGGTCGAGATACCCTTCAGGTAAAGGATCGGCAGCAGCGTCTCGATCGACTTCGACCGGCGCATGTAGGGCGGCAGGATCGACGGCGAGAACCGGATGCGGCCAGGATCGGCGGCGTCCGCTTCGCGATCGCGTACACGCGGCTGGCGGACGGCGACCGGACCGATGCCGGTCATCACCTCGCGCTCCGGCAGGTGGCCGTGGCGGACCACGCGCTGGTGGCCGTCCCGGGTCTTCAAATCGGCATGCTGGCCGAGAAAGTCTGCAACCTCGGCCTCGACCGCCTGGGCCAGCAGGGCACGCGCTCCATTGCGCAAGACTTCTGTGAGTTGATCGTCGAAGATTCCTGGCTGAATCAGATGGATGACGTTATTGTTGGACACGGCATATCGCTCCTTCGGTGGAGAAGTGGAGGCGTCAAGCACCCCCACGATATGCCGCCTTCCCGATTCCCGCCGTCACCAACTTTGGGCGATAGCTCTGCTCGATCAGCTGACGAGCAGTAACGCGTAGGTGTTGCAAGGTTTGCCTTTGTGAGTACTCGCCCTTAAGTCGGCAGGACTTCAGAAAATAGGAGAAGACGTTTGCTCTTCGCGCGGTAACGCCGTGCATTCGCCGTGAAGGCCGGTTGATGATGCGCGCGCAAGTGAGGCAGTGCGACTGTCCCGGCCGATCCGCGCTACTCCATCAATAGTATCGGCGGCTGGAAGTATCATACTACGAAATTGGTGAGTGAAGTCGGCGCATTCAAGCAAGAAGCGCGTTTTGAGTTGTTTTTCGAAGACGCATCGAGCGTCCCTTCTGTATGCTTGCTTCCATGTTGAAGCGGCCGACGCGCACGTCGAAAATCGGCTTTGTCACGCGGATAAAGATCCAGAAGACAGAGGACAAATTCGCGTGTAGTTCCGGTTCCTGTCTCGAAGAGAAAAATCCGCTTGAATAGTTGTCGATGACCATTGATATGGTAATGGGAAGCAGTTGCGTCTTCGCCAAAAACAAGACGCTACAGGCAGATGTGC
Organism: Bradyrhizobium sp. LM2.9; assembly: GCF_054056555.1. NCBI lineage: Bacteria > Pseudomonadati > Pseudomonadota > Alphaproteobacteria > Hyphomicrobiales > Nitrobacteraceae > Bradyrhizobium > Bradyrhizobium sp. LM2.9. Next base: position 7,093,019 of record NZ_JBSRYJ010000002.1, on the reverse strand, counting down.
AAAGCGAAATCGGAGAACACGTGGCAAAAAGCACCAAGCGCAAAGAGTATAGTAAGGATGACGTCAAGCTGCTCAAAGTGCACTCAAAGGCCCGCACCCCTGTAGCTAGGGTTTCAAAGCTTATGAAGCGATCCGAGGGCTCTCTAAGACAGAAAGCACGCACCTTGGGGATTGGCTTGGGTCACCAGCGTTGAGATTCGCGTCAATGTTCGGAAATTGACCGGCGTGATGATCGGACGGCCAGGCGGCTTACGACAGCCGGCCATTGATCGTTTCAGGTCCCTGCGCCCGAGGGTCAGCTCGCGCGGTGAACGAGCTGACCGGTTTCCCTATAGAGCTGATCGGTTTCCCGATAGACCAGTCAATTGGCCTAAACCTCGTCGATTTGGCATGGTTTCAATTCAGGGACTGATAAAGCCGACTCGTTCGTCTCACTGTGCGGCTTACATCGTGAATATAGATTTACCGAGCCCGGAAATACGGTCCGCGAGCGTGCCGGCGGATCATCATCTCGGCCGGTAGACGTCATTCGGCGCTGAGCCATCTCCCTCTGCCTCCACCTTTCTCGAAGCGCGGCGACTGGAATCTAGTTCCCCCAAGAGGGAGCTTGGCACCATTTTTCCGAGTCCGTGGGCGCCGGCATCGTCGGCCTACAGCATTAGCGGCCTGCGGCTGACGCAGATCGCTCTGATGATGCTGCCGGCCGGCAAGCCGCAGAAAGAAGGGAATAGCCGCGGTCCGGCCTACGGCGACAATATAAAGGACCTGCGGCAGGAGATGTGGGTCGAGCAGGCGCAGAAGCGTACAAGTATTTTGTATGTTCATGCGCCGCACCCTCTTGTATGCGGGATTTGTTGTGAGGTGAGCAAAGCGGTGGTGAACATTGTTCATCGTTATCATCGAGACCGTCGATTTCGCCGCCGCGACTGCCGCGCGCGGACAGCGCGGCGGCCGCGGCAGACTCCATGGCGGCAATGAGAATTGAATTGCGGGCCGCACTCGCTAGCAGCAGGCCGCATTTGCGGTAAGATCGTCTCATCTGGTATCCGACAAACGATTGAATCTGACGTCGTTCGAATGCGGGAGCTGCTCCTTGCTGCACTTTCGACATGTTGCCTCAGGCAATTCTAAGCGTGTCGCCGCCGATTTCGCGGTTGCAAGGACAGAGCTCATCAGTCTGTATCGCATCTAGAACGCGTAACGTGTCCGTCGGGCTGCGGCCGACATTGAGGCTTGTCGCATAGACATGCTGGATCGTGTTCTCAGGATCGACGATGAAGGTGTAGCGATGCGCGATGCCATCACGCGATCGCACGCCAAGGCCGTCGACCAGTGCGCCCTTGGTGTCGGCAAACTGCCAGATCGATAGACGGTGCAGATCCTTGTGCTCACGCCGCCAGGCGAGCTTGCAGAACTCGTTATCGGTCGAGCCACCAAGCACGACTGCATCGCGATCGGCAAAATGCTTGGACAGGCGCGCAAACTCAGCGATTTCGGTTGGGCAGACGAATGTGAAATCCTTCGGGTAAAAGAAGATGACTTTCCATTTTCCGGGGAAACTCCTCTCAGTCAGGGTCTCGAAGGCGCTCTGCCCGTTCTCCTCTTGCAGGTGAAAGCCGGGCTTCACGCCTGTGATGTCAAACGGCGGCAACTTGCTTCCAATTCCAGGCATATTGTCCTCACAACATCGCGTCACACGGAACAGTGTTCCGCGACTGGCAAAGCAAGCGATATGCCACCCATCTGCCGGCAAGTACCCATCATCCCGGTCCTGGAAAATTCGCCTTGGGTGACGGCGGTGTCCTCGAACCCCATCTGCACCGTGTGGTCTCCTCAATTGACTCGGGGACCCGGCATTCCCCATTTCCGCGCTCTTTCGCCCGGCGCTCGTAGTGGAATCCACGCGCCAGGCTTTGTCGGGTTTCTGTCAGAGCCCTTGCCGCTGTTGGGTCCGCCACAGCTTCCGGTCTCGGATGCTGCGCTATTAGTTGAGCCTAGTCAGATGCTTAACGCGCGTGCGAACGAATGGCACGCTAGTTGCTAACTGGATGCAGCAACAAGGAGTGAGGGCTGAGGGCACGCCGACGCTGATGGCGAGCGATGGCCTCCTTCCCGAAACCCGTGTGTCCACGTTTCTGAGAGAGAAACAGCCTCGCGCGTTCGGCGCGAAAAATTGGCAATCGGTTGATGGAGAGCAACATGTCTTCGCTGAGACAAATCGCGTTTTATGGCAAGGGTGGCATCGGTAAATCGACAACGTCGCAAAATACGTTAGCGGCTCTTGCTGAGCTGGGCCAAAGGATTCTCATCGTCGGCTGTGATCCCAAAGCGGACTCGACTCGCCTCATCCTGCACGCCAAAGCGCAGGACACCATTCTGAGTCTGGCGGCGAATGCCGGCAGCGTTGAGGACCTCGAAATCGAGGACGTCATCAAGCTCGGCTACAAGGACATTCGATGCGTCGAGTCCGGCGGTCCAGAGCCGGGGGTCGGGTGCGCCGGAAGAGGCGTGATCACTTCGATCAACTTTCTGGAGGAGAATGGCGCCTATGAAAACATCGACTACGTCTCTTACGACGTGCTCGGCGACGTCGTCTGCGGTGGCTTCGCGATGCCTATCCGCGAGAACAAGGCACAGGAAATCTACATCGTGATGTCCGGCGAGATGATGGCGATGTATGCCGCCAACAACATCTCCAAGGGTATTCTGAAGTATGCGAATTCCGGCGGCGTGCGCCTCGGCGGCCTGATCTGTAACGAGCGGCAGACCGACAAGGAGCTGGAGCTTGCAGATGCTCTTGCCAAGAAGCTCGGCAGTCGGCTGATCTACTTCGTGCCGCGCGACAATGTCGTGCAGCACGCGGAGCTGCGCCGCATGACTGTGCTGGAATACGCGCCAGAGTCCAAGCAGGCGGATCACTATCGCAATCTCGCGACCAAGATCCACAATAATGCGGGACAAGGCGCCATCCCGACGCCAATCAGCATGGACGAGCTCGAGGATATGCTCATGGAGCACGGCATCATCAAGCCTGTCGACGAGAACCTGGTCGGCAAGACCGCCGCCGAGCTCGCCGCTGTTTCGGCATAGTTCATGTTGTCGGCCTTCTCGACCGGGAAGGCCGACATCGTCCACTCAGAAGCTGGGGGAACTTCATGATTGGCGCACAAAGCAAATTGGCCGATACGATGTCATCTCCTGTATCAGCAGCTCACATCGCCGAGCAGCGCGATGCAAGTGAGCTCTACGGGCTTCTGACCGGGCGCCATCCAACAGAAGTCGACATCAGCGACGATGGCAATTTCGATCGCCATGTGCTCGCTTGCGTTCTCGCCGCATCCGCTATGGATGGTGGCCAACTTCCCGAGCGGGCTGGCTTGACTAACCAGGAGCTCGATGCGCTCTTGGTGCAATACTTCCCATCTACCCCGGTCAGGAGTTGTACCTGGCGCGAACAGTCCGCGTTACTGGCTCCTGACGAGACGATTATGGTGCGCGACCTCCTGCTTGCGCAACGTTCCACGCATGGCGAGGTCGGCGGGTGGCTCGCGACGATGATTGCGCGGCGCGCCATGGAGCCTAATCACCTGTGGGAAGATCTCGGTCTGCGGGAGCGGGACGAATTATCCCGCCTCCTGATGCGCCATTTCGGGCCACTGGCGGCTCGCAACACCAAGAACATGCGCTGGAAGCGCTTCTTCTATCGCACGCTATGCGAAGATGACGGTCTGGTGATGTGTACCGCGCCGGTCTGCACGGAATGCAATGATTTTGATCTTTGCTTCGGCGAGGAGAGCGGGGAGAGCCGGATGGCCGGACGCCGGCGGGGATCATCTGCGTCGTCTCGATGACTCCGTCCAAGCCATCCCAAGTTCGCAAGACTGAGCTCATAACGGATGCCCCCTCCTCGGCGCGAGTTCCGGTATATCGGGCGAGCTTTCGGCCAGCTGTCACATGACGAGACTGAGGGTTTGAAAGGATACCGGGGTAAACAACTTCGCGCAGGCGGCCTAAGCAGGACGCGGCGGCGTCTGATGATGGCGGCTTGATAACTGGCAGAGGGGACGTCACATTTACCGCCGAGATGTTCTATGTTGACGCGCGATCGACGCCAACATCCGCCTCTCGATCGCGCCCCGCTGAACTCGTTTACGAACACTGACTTGTGGTTGGACCGAACCCTTCTTCGATAAGCGCCGGAATGCACGCGCCTTGCCCGAAGTGCTGCAGCTTGAGGTGAGGCCCGAACCGTTGCCTGGCTAGCAAGCTTCCAAGCTCGGCGCCTGCGCTCAGCTCGGTCGCAAGCGCACCGAACCTGGCGCTCCGCCGTTTGCACCCTGTCGGATTTGCGACAAACCCGACTAATCTGAAATTCGGCGTCATTCACAGGTTCTTGGAAATTCGAGCGGGTTGGCACAACAGTTGCTGAACAGCTTCCGGAATAAACATACGGAGCCGCTGATGGCGTTCGCTGCCGCAATCACCGGGCCCGACAAAGATCGGTCGAGGTCCATGGTCCTTAATGACATCACGTTGCGCGACGGCGAACAGACACCCGGCGTGGCCTTCACGACACCGGAAAACGTCTCGATCGCGCGTGCGCTGGCCGCGGCCGGGGTCTCGGAGATTGAGGCCGGCACGCCGGCGATGGGTCAGGAAGAGATTACCGCGATCCGAGCGGTCGCCGAAGCGGGCCTTGCGACCACGATCATCGGCTGGTGCCGGATGAAACCCGCGGACATCGATGCGGCGATCGAGGCTGGTGTTTCGATGGTCAGCCTATCGATTCCACGGCCGACGTGCAGATTGCGGCGAAACTCGGTGGCGGCCGCTTGGCCGTGCTTTAGCGGGTGAAGCGCGTCGTGGCCTATGCTCGCAACAAGGGACTGGATGTCGCGGTGGGTGGCGAAGACTCCTCGCGTGCCGATGTCAACTTCCTGACCGACCTGATCGCAATCGCCAACGCGGCCGGCGCGCGGCGCTTTCGTGTCGCAGATACGCTGAGCGTGCTCGATCCCGACGCGTCCTTCGCGCTCCTGGCCGCACTGCGCGCCAGCACCGATCTCGAGCTCGAGTTCCACGGCCATGACGATCTTGGGCTGGCGACGGCTAATACGCTGGCGCCGATCAAGGCCGGTGCGACGCACGCCTCTGTGACGGCCATTGGACTGGGCCAGCGAGCCCGCAATGCGCCGCTGGAGGAAGTTGCCGTCGCACTTAGGCAGCTCTACGGCCGTGATACCGGCGTGCTGCTATCCGAACTGGAAAAACTCGCGGCCGCCGCTACAGCCGCAGCGTGCCGCAACATTCCGCCCAGCAAGGCGATTGTCGGCGAGCATGTCTTTACCCATGAATTCTGCATCCACGTCGATGGGCTCTTAAAAGACCGGCCCATCTACCAAGCGCTGGACCCGGGGTTGCTCGGCCGCTCCCACCGCATTGTGATCGGCAAGCATTCAGGCCTTGCCGCTATCACTTCGCTCTTGTCCGAGCTACAGTTTTCGGTCACCGCCGAGCAAACCGAAACCATTCTCGCGCGCGTCGGCAAGCATGCCATCGAGCACAAAGGCCCGGTTTCCCAGGAAACGGTGGTGGCGATCTGGCGCGACATTCACGAGAGATCGCTCGTCAACCGAGGGCTATCAGGTGGTCAGCCATGCGCATCGCGCGATCAGGTTGGAACATTCGAGCCAGGACGGTTTCTGGACGCGGATCTAATGGAGGTTGAGAATGACGACGGACGGGATCCTTTCGCAATTGAGCAAGGCCTCGGCGGCAGAGGAGTTTTTTGCACTGCTCGGCGTCGAGTACGATGCGAAAATCATCGACGTGGCGCGGCTTCACATCCTGCGTCGCATGGGTCAATATCTCGCGGGCGAGGAGTTTACCGGTGCATCCGATCCTGAGATCGCCTCGCGTTGCAAGGCCACGCTTGAGCGCGCCTATGCCGACTTCGTCACGTCCTCCCCGATCGAACAGCGCGTATTCAAGGTTCTGAAGGATGCGGCCGCACCACAATCGAACAAGCATCCAGCATTGGTGCAGCTCAGTTGCTTGGAGTGAATTGAGTTGTATCCCGTGCTCTGGAGTGTGAAGGTTCGGAGAACCTGCCAACCTCCCATGGCGTCGAAGTTAAATGAAACTTGCAGTTACCGCCTCGCGGATCCGCAGCTTGGACACTCGGCTCCTGAAGGTGATCACCGCTCAGCCCTGATATTTCCCTCGTTTCAAGCTGGTGCTCATGGTGCACCTATCTCCTGCAATGGAACGCCGGCAGCGGTGAGCGCATGTTGGTGAGGAAAGCGCAGCAAGATTCGGATGAATGTCTTCTGTCGCATTCCGGACACGGGTCCAGCACGGTTGTCGAACGTTCGAGAGGCTGCCAATCCGATTTCCTTCAGTAAGAGTCTGTATTGGCGGTCAGTTTTCATCGTCTGCGCAATTGGTACGACAATTGCTGACATATGCTCAGCTAGTCTGGAGAAGCGAATGCACATCTTGGTCAGGATCGAGTTTGTTTTGGAACACGCGCAGTTTCGCGCGCGCTGCCTGTTGGCATTATGATGCGTCGCGACGCCAAAGCTATGGTTGCATATTCCGGCCTGGCTGAGCTGAAAGCTGCGCTTGATCCGCGCCAACAATTCGTCGACGAAATCACTCCCCTTGGCCGATCTATGGCCGAGGTTTCCCGGGGGGAGCCCTTGCTCTCCAGCGCCGGTCGCGCGGCGCCGTTGATGGGCGGCTTCATCGCCGGCCCTCGTGCCTTCGCCAAGAGTTGCGGGCGTGTCGCTGCAATCGGCAAGATTGCGAGGGCATTCAGAGTAATGGATCGCGTTTTCACCGGCAAGCTCGCGACCGACAGTGGCACCAGCCGAGCCGCCGGCACGTCCTCGATCTGTTCGAACTCGCTTGCATCTCGAAGATGAGGGGGACCAATCGATCGGCTCGCGTGACCGCGCGGTTGCGTGCCTCACTAGTTCCATTGCCGAAGCGGGGAAGAACGCCCAAGCGCGTGCTTCCGGGCTCGTCGACAAACGTCCAGCAATGGGTGTCTCGGCCCCGCGCTGCTGCCAGGCGGTGTTGAAAGATGGCGGCGGGCACGCGGCCGAACTCTTAATTGAAGCAATCTTCACGCGCGAATTCAAAGCTGGAGGCGGAGCACGCTTCCTGGCGAGCCGCTACTGAACACGGATGGGAGTACAGATGATGAGCACCGCACCCAAAAGCGCAGCTCCGGCCGCGGGTGGTGGTCGCGCGGCGACCAAGAGGGAGCTGCCCGAACGATTCAAGGCGTATAAGCACGTCTGGGTCTTCATCGAGCAGGAACGTGGCATAGTGCATCCCGTCTCCTGGGAGCTGATGGGTGCCGGCCGCCGGCTCGCCGACAAGCTCAACGTTGACCTCGCCGCGGTTGTCATCGGCCCGGTCGGGGAGACAACGCAGCAGGCGGTCGCCGAATCCTTCTGCTACGGCGCAGACCTCGCCTATATCGTCGCGGATGATCTGTTAGCCGATTATCGCAATGAATCCTACACCAAGGCCCTGTCAGAGCTGGTCAATACGTACAAGCCGGAAATCCTACTCCTAGGGGCAACTACACTCGGCCGCGATCTCGCTGGCTCAGTGGCCACCACACTGCTCACCGGCCTTACTGCCGACTGCACCGAGCTCGATGTCGATGCCGACGGCTCGCTTGCAGCGACGCGGCCGACGTTTGGCGGCTCACTATTGTGCACGATCTACACACTGAACTATCGTCCACAGATGGCAACAGTCCGTCCGCGCGTGATGCCGATGCCCGAGCGCGTGACCGGTGCGGTCTGGCGCGTCATCTCGCATCCACTCGGCCTTGTAGAGGAAGATATCGTCACAAAAGTGCTGTCGTTTCTGCCAGACCGCGATTCGACAAAGTCCAACCTTGCCTATGCCGACGTGGTCGTCGCCGGAGGGCTCGGTCTGGGGTCGCCTGAGAACTTCCAACTGGTACAGCAACTCGCGGACGTGCTTGGCGCCGAGTATGGCTGCTCGCGGCCGCTGGTCCAGAAGGGCTGGGTCACCTCGGACCGACAAATCGGCCAGACCGGGAAAACCATTCGGCCAAAGCTCTATATCGCGGCCGGTATTTCCGGCGCGATCCAGCATCGTGTTGGCGTGGAGGGGGGCGACCTCATCGTTGCCATCAACACCGACAAGAACGCTCCGATCTTCGACTTCGCCCATATCGGCATCGTCACGGACGCCATTCGACTGTTGCCCGCATTGATGTCTGCATTCCGCGCGCAGCTATCGCCGCACTCGCACGACCGCATCGCTGGTTAGGGAAGCTTGTTATGATCGAAGAAAGATTCGACGCGATCGTCGTCGGTGCTGGCATGGGCGGGAATGCGGCAGCGCTGACCATGGCCGAGCGGGGCCTAAAAGTGCTGCAGCTGGAGCGCGGCGAGTATTCGGGCTCGAAGAACGTGCAAGGCGCCATCCTCTATGCCGATATGCTGGAGAAGCTGATCCCGAATTTCCGAGAAGATGCACCGCTTGAACGGCATCTCGTCGAGCAACGCTTCTGGATCGTGGACGAGCGTTCGCACACCGGGATTCACTATCGCTCCGATGATTTCAACGAGGAGAAGCCGAACCGCTACACCATCATCCGCGCCCAGTTCGATAAATGGTTCTCCCAGAAGGTCCGCGAGGCCGGCGCCACGGTGCTGTGCGAGACCACGGTGACCGAGCTCCTCCGGGATTCCCACGGGAGGGTCGTCGGGGTGCGCACAGACCGAGATGGCGGTGAAATCCACGCAGATGTCGTCGTGCTGGCCGAGGGGGTGAACGGAGTGCTCGGGACGGGTGCAGGCTTAAGAGGGCGGCCGAAACCGGACAAGGTCGCACTCGCGGTCAAGGAGATGCATTTCCTGTCGCGCGAGACAATCGATGCTCGCTTCAATCTCAAAGGCGACGAGGGGCTCGTCATCGAAGCCGCCGGAACCATCTCCCGCGGCATGACCGGTATGGGCTTCATCTACTCCAACAAGGAATGCATCTCGCTCGGTATCGGCTGTCTTGTTGCCGACTTCCAGCGTACCGGCGAGACGCCTTACGGCCTGCTCGAGGGCTTCAAGCGTCACCCGTCCGTCGCGCCGTTGATCGAGGGTTCGGAAGTAAAGGAATACTCCGCGCATTTGATCCCCGAAGGTGGATACAAGGCGATCCCGCAGCTTTGTGGTGAGGGCTGGGTTGTTGTCGGAGACGCCGCCCAGCTCAACAACGCCATCCATCGCGAGGGGTCCAATCTGGCGATGACGTCGGGCCGTATCGCCGCGGAAGCGATCTGCCTTATTAAATCGCGAAATGATCCGATGACGGCCAAAAATCTTTCGCTTTACAAAAAACTGCTGAATGATTCCTTCGTGATAAAGGACCTGAAGAAGTACAAGGATATGCCGGCACTGATGCATACCCACTCGCAGAACTTCTTTCTCACATATCCGCAGCTCTTCTCCAAGGCGATGCAGGATTATTTGCGCGTCGACGGCACACCAAAGCTTGAGAAAGAGAAGCTGATGCTGAGCTCGTTCATCAAGGCGCGGTCGTGGGAGTGGTGTGTTCAGCGATGCCCTGCGCATCGCCCGGGCCTGGCGGTGATCACAAACCAAAGACAACGACGAACGACGGAGCCAGAAACAATGCCGAGCGAGCCATCCCGACGTGTCGAGGACAAACTATTCTACAACCGCTATCTCGTTGATTCCGGCCGCGCCCATATCAAGGTGCGGCCGCACACCACACCATCCTCACGGCTCTTATCGATGCTGAAGGCCTGCCCTGCACGTTGCTACGAGCTCAGCGATAAAGGTCATGTTGAGGTGACAGTCGACGGGTGTGTCGAGTGCGGCACCTGCCGGGTGATCTGCGAAGAAAGTGGTGATATCGAGTGGAGCTACCCACGTGGCGGTTACGGTGTGCTATTCAAATTTGGTTAAAGCTTCGGGGTAGGAGCTGATGGGCAGGCCGCGGCGTTCTCGCGATACAACGAGATCACGCGCCAAGTTGAGATTTCACCTGATTCAATCGAGTCCCGACCTTTCCATCTACCGGGCGGGCCCTTGCCAGGTTCCGCGTAGTCAAAGCGAGCGGATCCGAAACAGGGGCAACGTATTGGCTGGATCAGGTCGTCCATCTCGGATCTGTCGATCGATCCTGGTTCTCTTCACCGTAGCGGCGCCTGTCTTCCCTGGGCCAGCAGTGATGCGCTTGCCTGTGGAAGGCGGCCACATCTACTACATCCTTCCTGAACACCGCGAGCCGTGCGCGGTGTTTGTGCCGGTGCCTATCATCACGGAACAAGTGTAACAACCCTAGGAGAACCGTATGCCGAACAGACTGACACAAGAGATCATGGAACGAACCAACGAACAGCGCCGTCGCCTTGGGCGTTGCCTGCTGAGCAAGGAAGGCTTTGTGCACGCCATTGGCCTCCAAGCCCAGGACGACCGGAGCGTGGACGCGCTCGTTGTCAACCTCGTCAACCACATTGTGGAGCCTGGGGACATGGAGCTGCACAGCTCGCCGCACGTCGCGCCCAAGGTGGACGACGAGATCGAGCTGAACACCGACGTGGACGTCACGGCAACGGTCAAGTGACAACCCCGTTGCGGACGCGGCGCCCTCGCCCTCGCTGGCCGTGCCCTTCCACATGAAGACCAACGCCGAGGCCGAGGCTGATGCCATGGTTAACAACGCCCCCTTTGAACACCTCGAAGACGAACTCACCGTCCACGACGACGAGTAAAGCAGCCCAAATTACGTGCATCTTATTATGGCCTCTAATGATGATCACGTTGTTCCTGCTTCCGGTGATGAGCGCCGCTTTCTGGTGCTTGACGTCTCCCCCTCAACATCTGGCCGGTTTCGAGTTCGCGGCGATCCGCCTGCCGCCACTGCCTCGCGACGCTGCCTATGACCTACAAACGGAACGCTGGAAGCAGGACTTCGCTTCGCCGTAGCCGCCGACCCGACGATCGTGCCATCGAGCGCCTTGTAGACAGACAAGCACGAGCGGATCACGAAATTAGCGCTTTGTGACTCCTTCGCGCGACCGCCGGCTGCGCGTTCGTCAGGCGGGCTGCGCGCATGCAGCACGTAAGTTTGCACTTTCATTCGCCTGTATCGCCGGGATATATGATCGGCCGGCGAGCATGGCGATGGTTCGATTACAAAAGAGCAGGGCAGCCGCGCTAACGCGCGGCGAGCAGAGGCACGCCGTGAGAGTTCGGTCGGCGACACCCAGGCCCTCATAGCCGAACTGAGAAGCTTGCCGCGCGAGAACCTCGCGGATGCGGTGTTCATGCTCTCGATGGATGCAAGACGGAAGGGCGAGTTGATACGACCTGCGATCGAGAAGCGCGCCAAAGTCGACTTGGACTTTGATCCGCCGCCGAATGCTGATTTGGCGACCTATCTCGCGAATGATGTGGTCTCGGCCTTACGCCACCACGTTGCTGACCTTCCGACCTTGCTGGACCTGTTAGTTTCGCGAGGGCCTGACGTCAGAGCTGGTCCCGGTTGTCTGAACAAAATCTCCGCGTCGATAAGTGGAGCGTCTGCCGGGGTTAGGCCGCCATGCGGATTGGCGGCTGGTTGAAGTAGGCTTGATCCGGTGTGCTGCCGTCAAGGCTCGAGTGTGGACGTCGGCCGTTGTAGAAGTCGAGATAGCGGCCAATCGAAGCTCGCGCCTCGCCGACCGTTTCGTAAGCTCGCAGATAGACCTCTTCATATTTGACGCTGCGCCACAGCCGTTCGACGAACACATTGTCCCGCCAAGCCCCTTTGCCGTCCATGCTGATGGCGATGGCTTGGTTGGTGAGCAGGCCCGTGAAGGCCGCGCCAGTGAACTGCGAGCCCTGATCCGTGTTGAAGATTTCGGGCTTGCCGTGACGCGCCAAAGCATCCTCCAGGGCCTCGACGCAGAAGGCCGCCTCCATCGTGATCGACAACCGCCACGAGAGAACCCGGCGGGTTGCCCAATCCAGCACGACAGCGAGATACACGAAGCCGCGCGCCATCGGGATATACGTGATGTCCATCGCCCAGACCTGGTTCGGCCGTGTGATCTCCATGCCGCGCAGCAGATACGGATAGATCTTGTGACCGGGCTCTGACTTGGTCGTGCGCGGACGGCGATAGAGCGCCTCTATCCCCATCCGCCGCATCAGCGTCTTCACATGCCGGCGGCCGACCTTGCACCCCTCGGCAGCCAGCAGGCCGCGCAACATACGCGAACCGGCGAAGGGATACTCCAGATGCAACCGATCGAGCCGTTGCATAATCGCGAGGTCGGCGGAGGGCACCGGACGCGGCAGGTAATAGACGCTGCCACGGCTGATGTTCAGAGCTTCCGCTTGCCTAGTGATCGACAGATCGTGCTCACGGTCGATCATCGCTTTGCGCTCAGCAACCCCGCCTTGGTGAGCGCTCCTTCTAAAAAATCGTTCTCCAGCGTCAGCTCTCCGATCTTGGCGTGCAACGACTTCACGTCGATGGCCGGCCCGGCAGATGCCGCGGGACCTGCCCCGAAAACGTCAGAGGCACCGCCCTCCAGTTGGGCCTTCCACGCCGTGATCTGATTGGGGTGGACATCAAAGTGCTCGGCCAACTGCGCCAGCGTTCGATCGCCCTTGATGGCGGCCAGCGCTACTTTCGCCTTGAAGGCCGGGGAATGGGTTCGGCGGGATCGTCTGCTCATCGTCGCTCCTGTCTGCGGCAACTATCGCCGCATTCAGGCAGAAACTCCACTTATCGCGATGTTCAGATTTCTGAGACCAGCTGTGTCTGCTTCACCGTCGATCGGGAGGAGGCCGTTTCGCTGCTGGTCGCAATCATTCGCGAGCAGCGGCTCGAAGAAGCCCTTGAAGGCCTCAGGCTCGCCGGGCTCCTGAACGAGCCAGCGAAGGATCGCCATGCCGGGGTCGGTTCGGAAGCGGATTTGAGAGGAGCTGCCGAGGGCGAGTGTCCAGGCGCTTTGACGGACAGTCCTGCAGATGGAATGTCCAGAGCGGATGGGGACGTCAGAAACTCTCGGCGCCGGCTTGCGAGCTCAAAGCCGCGTCGAAATTCGCGGCGTAGTTCCTTTGTCATCCCGTTAGTGTTTATCGTTGACGCGGAGCCGCTATGCACGCCCGGTCGCAGTCCCCGGCCGCGTTCAGCTCGGCGCCTTCGCGTTAGCGAGGACGAGACCCGCAGTTCTGAGCGTTCATGTTCAGTTGCAGCGCGCGTTTGCGCGCTGGCGGATCATGGAACCGTTCGCTAACAGCCACGCAAGGGAAATCACGGCAGGACACATCGACCGAGCCGCGGCGATGTGGCAAAGCGGCGAAAGGCAGTCGCTCAACCCAGTGAGGCGTCCTGGTGAAATCGACCGTCCTTTGTGTTTCGGTAGTCGCTGGCTGCGCCATGGGGGCGGCGGGGGAAGGTCTGGCAAGTATGCCACGACTAAGTCGAGAATAGCAGACAAGCTGAGTGGCGGCCCGCTGCAAATTGGGCAAAAGGGCCTTCTTGGGTAGCGCTGGATCGTCGACATCAACGCTCCGCCGCGCGTCTGCCATACACGCCCTATCCTTGCTCGATCGCCGGGGAAACGAACTCGCCTCGGCTATTCGCTGTTTTCGCGAGCCGCACCGGGATTTCGCCGAACCTCGCGTCCACGAGCACGGCGAAGACATAGCCGGAATCCGCAGCTGAGTGCGGCCGAACGGCGCGTCCCACGTCAATGCCGCCCAAGTCGGTCAGTAGGCCCGCTCAAACCCCACGAAGGCCCCTCATGCGCTACGGCCAGCCGCACTCAGTGAGCTGCTGTAATAATCTGAAAGCATCCGATCGCAACTTCCATCACGATCAGCACGACTACAACCCACTCAAGACGCAGCGAGCGGCGTGTGTCGATGATGTCCGTCAGTGCGTTAGCCGTTCCGGAGATGGCCGACAGCTTGCGCTCAAGCATCTCAAGACGCTCCTTCAATTCGTATTCGTCTTTCAGACGCGCATAACGCCGCTCGAGTTCCGGCTTCTCCCAGAGTGCGTCGGGCTTTTCGGCAATGGCGACGCGGCCCGCGACGCGCTGCTGGACCAGGAGCGCATTGCCGATCAATTCGAGAATGCCCTTGCGGCTCCGCGGCGTCCGGCCGTGCTCGGCTAGTTCGCGTGCAAAGGGTTCGATCACGTCGAATACCGCGGCGATACGGCGCTCATCTCGCTCCAGCGCCGTGCTCTTGGCTAGCGTATCGGCGATCAGCAGCAGCCGATCGTCGCTAAAGTCTCTGAGACAAATCCGTCCGCCCGGCAGGATGACCTCGGCGCTCTGGTCGTCGCAGAGCTGCGCCTGCGCGCTCTCCTCCTCATAGGAGCTGAGTTCACCGATGACCCGCGATATCAGCGTTTCGATCAGCGCGCTTTCTTCCGAGGGCGACAACCCGATGAGCACTACAACGCCATAGCGGAAGATCACGACAAGGCCCGCATGAATGCGGAAAGCGACCGGCGTCGAGGACACCAGCGTTCCGATTTCCAGAGCCGACGGGTTGATACGATCCCCCAGCATGACTGCCCGAATGCGCAGCATCGACGCGGCCGCCGTCTGTCCGGAGACGGCAGGCCTACCGGGCGTAAGTTGATCCATGTTCACATTTGCATGCGGTTTGGCGCCACTGCGACGCGATAGCGCTCCCCTGGAAATACGTCCAGAACTTCGTCGCAGATGATGCAGCGGAATTTGCCGGGAGCGTCGCTGAGAGATGATGCTGAGATCCAGCAAATGCGGGCTCCACAGTTTGGATCGGTGGTCGCCATTTCCATGTTCGTGCATGCTTCGCCGCAAGGTGAATCGAACGACCCAGCAAGCTCTTCGAGGAATTCGACGACCCAGGCCGCCAAACATTTGGCTGCGCCCTAGACGCCGTCCCTTGAACAAGGTCGAGCAAGATTGATGCCGAACCGGTATCTTCGCGCCAGCGGCCTCAGGATTTCCGCTTCAATGGGCGAGCAAAAATGATTGTTTGAAACGGCACAGGTGACCAAAAAACTGGCCGCAGTGTGTGTGTGTTCAACTTCCTCCAGAGCATGTCGGCTACAGAACACGGTGACTCTTGCGCGCGGCGGAATTTTCAAGCCGCAATCAGAGCCTTAGCCGCGTCAGCGGCGCTGGCATAGCTATTGCTATGAAATGTCGCATTGACCGAGCGAAGGCGGAGCGCACACCCCAAACGATCGTCCCGGCAAATTCTTGAGCCAAGGCCCGAGTACAACGGCAGAACGGAGTTGAGACCGTGCATATCGAACCGGGAATAGTGACCGGCGCCAAGCTCGTGTGGAGCTACGCGACAGGCATTGCGACGGGCCGCATCGCCGCCAAGCTTGTGGTCGAGACCATACGCGAGCGGGGCTCTCTGTCATTTGCTTTGCAAGCCATCACCAAGGCGAACTGCCGCAAGGGCGTGGAGGAATGGCGGGATGCGGCCAGCGCTGCAGCCTGGTCGCAGAGCATCGGGGGCGAGGTTGGACACGAGGGGCGCCTTGCGCTGCTGATACAGGGGGAGTCATCCGTCGAACGAGCTTACCCATGCAACATTAGCACCCTCCTAAGCTCAGCCGCGATGGAGCGCCGTTCGGCGGTCCCCCATGCTCTGCTGCACTCGGCCGGAATGTTCGCAGTTCGGCAAAGAAGATCGCCATGTATGGATTGATCGTGGTGTTGACCATGCTCGCACTGTGCAGCATCGTGTTTGCCCGCGAATTGACGGGGCCGGCAAAGGTCATCAGCACCGACACCCTTGAAGTTCACGGGACACGCGTTCATCTCTGGGGCATCGACGCGCCGGACGAGACTCAAACGTGCCGATATATCAACGGCAATCCATATCGGTGTGGCCTCAGGGCCGCGAGCGATCTTGAAAGCTTCATTGCAGAGCGCGAAGTCAGTTGCCTGTCAGTCCTGGAGGATGGGACGATGGGGACCTGTTCAGTTGATGGCATCGATCTCCGGAGAATGGTTGGTGCGTAACGGTCTCGCGCTCGAGCGATACTCCAGGCGACGATGCGCAAGGCGCAGCCGAACGTGCCGGACTGGGCGTGTGGGCGGGCAGCTTTGCCGTACCTTGGCTATATCGAAATTGCATTTGCTTAGGTGGTCGACCAGCCAGCTGTTCTGACGACACGAATGCACATTTACTTGAGCGGCATTCCCCACACCAGAATAAATGCGTCGACCGGGAGTGAGCAAGCTTACCACGGCCGCCCACCCATGCTCAAACGAGTAAGACGGTCTGAAGCTCTCGTAAGCGGAAAAGTCGCAAGACCGAAAATCGCTCACTCCGCAGGAACGCCATCGTTCTCGGCGTAGTTCTTGGGAACCATGGACTCGCAATCCGCGCCTCTTGAGTTCGAGAGAGAGCCGCATTTACGCCTGAAGAACGGCGAGCTCTCCAGAGCCTAAACAAGACAAAGGCGTGGCACGGAAACAACAATCAGATTCCGCCGGGTACAGGTCGAGCGGAAGAAAGAAGGCTGGTGGCCTTCAAGGCACCCCTGGGCAAGGTAGACAACACGAATGTGGCTCGGGATGCAGCCTACCTGACTCCATTCGACTCTAACTTTCAGGTTTTGACATGCCCAGAGCTCGCAGCTTGATTTCCAGAGGTCGCCAGATGCTGTCATGCCAAAACTCATACACTCGCACTCAAATCTGACGGACCAAGCAGCAGGTGTGAGCGCTTGCGCAACGCCGGCTCCGAGGGGCCCATCGAAACGACGGTAGTCGAATTGCGCCTTTTGCCGCGGGAACGCCGCATAGGTCCCTTCCCGGACTTCGCTGCTATTGGCGATATCGGCCGCGATTGCCTTTTCAAGCCAGGGCTGCTCCGACATAGGCCAGCATTTTTCCGGGCGGGTAAGAAGCCTAATACCACACGTGTGGTTTCGGTGACAAAGACGTGTGGATCTGCCTTGCAGGCGCCAATCACAACAATGCCACAGAAGACAATGCAGCTGTTGGTGCGGTTGGAAACAGCATGGCTCGCTGACGACTGGCTGGAGATCCGCTGAATGAGCAACACCGCATGCGACGAGCGCGACTGCTGCGGCAGTCCGAACAAGAACGTCAGATCGCATGTCACCTCCCGAACACGAAGTGCCCGCCTTCCAGAACGAAGCGTGAGCCACTGAACTCGCAACGTCGCTCCCATGCCCTGGTGGTGTGCAGACTCTGTGCCAACGGGCACGATGTCCTGCGAAAGAGATTAGGTGATCGAGCTTCTTTGCAACCACACAATGAAGTCGCGCCGGTAATTCGAGGCGCGGAGCTGAGCTCAGTCAGAGATCGCAAGCTCACCTGACCGCGACCTGAGGGTTGAACTGGTCGGCAGTCCCTGATGGTGCCGACGCCGGATGGTCGGAAGCAGTTCGGAGCGAACGAACACGATCTACCGGTCTGCATCGTCTCCCCTGCTGCCCCGGAGATCAGGCATCGTATAACTCCGGCAAGGGACCTTTCTTGGCCGTCGCCCGGAGATCAGCCGCATAGCTGGGTTTCATTGCTGTTCTATTGGGTACCGCGATCTCGGCAGCGAATTGTTCGTGCCGTTTTCGGTGGTGCTATTGTGCCAGTCGCGATGGCGATGGGACGCTGATGAGCGGCTGGCGTATCGTCCGCACCAGGGCTTTCGCTTCACGACACAGAGGTCGCGGCCAGACGGTCTCGGCCCAGAGGGCTTGCATCGGCATTTCGCTTTTTGGCGACTTTCCTCGCCATTATCGGCGCCGCGCCCTCGCCGGGGCGCTAGAACGTGGCCTGCTCGATCGTCTATGCGTGGAGAATCACGTGCCGGCCTCGGCGATCCTTACGGCGCTGACCTGGTGGGGGTCACTGCTTTCGATGTTTTCGTCAGGACACGAGCTTCAGCCCGACAATGCCGGCGACGATCAGTCCGATGCTGGCAAAGCGAAACGCGGCGGCCGGTTCTCCGAACAGGATGATGCCAAGCGCTGCGGTGCCGACCGCACCGATGCCGGTCCAGACCGCATAGGCAGTTCCAATGGGCAGCGTCTTTTAGAGCAAGGCCGAGCAGGATCACGCTGCCGGCCATGGCCGCGAGCGTGAGCACGGATGGAACGGGCTTGGTAAAGCCCTCGGTGTATTTGAGACCGATTGCCCAGGCGACCTCCAGCAGGCCGGCAACCAACAGAATGCTCCAGGCCATGGCGGCCCTCCGTTCATGGCAGGGTCGTCCCCGCGGATGATGTGGTGATAAGCTGGGAGGCCGTCCTTGCCAGGTCTCGCGATTCGCTTCGAGCAGGGTCAACTTCTCTCAAAGATCAACATTCCGACTTCATTGGTTCGGCGAATTCACACGATCGACAAAGCAGAAAGCCGTCCGTTCCGTTTATGCGATCGGCAATATTGCAAAAGGCTGCCCCTTGGAAGAGATCCTTGTACCTGTCGCGGAGGAGGTTGCCCAAAACGTGTTGTCGCTCAAAATCCATGCAGCAGAAAGTAACGTCGCCGTTTGGGAGAAGAACATTACGATACTGCCGTTCGTCAGGACATGTCAGTGCTCCAACGATTGGCTGCCGCGCTCCAACCATCTTCTCGCCGTTGCCAGCCCTGCTGCGCGGCGGACGCGAGCGAACCAGCGCTTCGTCAGGAATTATGCCGATAAGTTCGGGATGCACCTCGCCCATGACCATGAAGAGCAACGATGAAACGTCGGCGTCGACAAGTTGGCGCACCAAATCGACATAGTTGCGCCTGACGAGACCACTATCCATGTGCGTGCCGTCATCAAAAACATGCACCAGGAAAACGCGGAACTGCAGCGCACGCAAGCGTCTTAGATCCCGCCCGTTCATTCCTACCAGGGTTGTGGAAATCCGGATTCCATGGCCACACGCATAGGCATGCTCAACCATTTCTGTGCAAGCCGGATTGAGCCAAGGCTCCGAATACCCGGAAAAGCTGATGTCGACAGCTGCTGGTACGCGCGCCAGACATCGCTTGAAATCTTGGAGAGAAAGATGCTTCACGTCGGATATCGCTCTTTGCCGTTCGGCGAAACTTGTCCTGCGGGCAATAAGAACATCGGACGATACAGCCCGTTGTCGTAGTTATCTCCAAGACCCTGCCGCCACCGATTGCGGAGCGCAGCTCCTGTAGAGTCATCGATTCTATATCGTCCACTTCCGGGCTCCGCGTTTGGAACAAAGAGATCTTGAGGGGACCGTTGATTTGCATCTCATGCCGGTTTCGCTCATGCATCATTCTCGATTCTTCGTCCATCAACGCGACACGGCAGCAAGCACGGTCGCGACAGATGCGACGGCTCTCTCCCCTTAGCGCCCCAATCCAGCAGGATTGGACGGCTGCCGAATGCACATGTGTCGATGGGGTTGGTCTAACGTCTCGTTCATTCCAACATGCATCACTCATGCCATTGGCGGTACTGTCCATAACTCGACACGTCCGCGATAAATGTCGTCCCAATTGCCGCAACCGAAGCGCAACTCTACGCGATCGGTAGCGTACAATATGACGCTACGTACGATTCAAGCTCTCTTGAAAATGAGTTGGATGGCAGCTTTCCTATGAAATGTGACCGTGTAGCCCGCCCCGAGCGCCACGTCATCATGATCAACGTGGTCGGCATCGACCCGCGAAGTTCCCATTGCGAGTGCCCCCACCAAGCAGCTGATCCAAAATCTCAGGTGAAAAATCCGTAGCCAAGTGAATCTCCTGTCAAAGGTAAACTCAGAGAAACCATCTTAAACTGTGCTACTGACTCCCTCGGACGCGGCCAGCCTAAGCCGCCCTTGGGTCTCCTTAGGAGTCACGCAAATGGTAGGTCCTCTGACTCAGAAGGACGTCGAGCGCCGCGCATATCACCTGTGCGAGCAAGCCGGAATGCCTAAGGGGCGCGATCAAGACTTCTATCTAGAAGCGGAACGACAGCTGAACGAAGAGCTGATCCGCCATGAACTCAAGACGCCGGACACGCTGTAGAAAACCGGAAAAGAAGTCTGAGCGCCTTTTTGGCGTCGAGATCAATCCACTAGCTGTTGCAACGATCCACCGGTTGCCCCAACACACGATGGAGTCGATCCGACCAATACCCGGCGCGGAGTCGCCGCGTGTTGCCGTCCGAACGCCATCGTGTCCTCCATCCGAGCACAAACCCAAGATCAGTGCGCCTGCGACCGCGCAATGGTGCGCGTTCGATCGCCGCCTGGCCTCAATAACGCCAGAACCACTTCTCGACTTGGACTCGAGAGATCTCCCGGGTTCAGCGCCACACGCGGCAGTGGGACTTCGCTGACTTTTGTCAGCGACCGTCACCTCGATCTCTTCCAAGGTATTTGCCTGGTGCAATCGCATGATCGGATCCCTTGCGGCTCCCCAATGATCATGATGCGATCTAAATCAATGATGAACGGCGAACAAGCCGGAAGACGAACAATGATTAGAAGCACTGCGCAGAGGGCGACTACCGCCGAAGTGGCTCAGCGCGCTGACGAGGACTGCCGGGGAAACTGATGGTCAGCAGGGTATTAGAGCCGCGTTAGGGGCCTTGCAGCTGCCTGCCACGACTGTTGCGAGAAATGTTTGATTAACTCTGTGCTTTTACCGAATACGGGAGCTTCTTGGACCGATTTTTTATTCCCCATCCTGCATTTAATTCCTTTCTAGTTTCAATCGGCGCTCGACCTGCGTTATTATGTGATTCTAATAGTTCGGCTTTTTGGATTAACCGGCGGAAATTACCATGGCAAAGCCTGCCGTTTCCCGTGACGCGTTCCGCAGCTTTTTTGCGCTTTATGCCGCCAAGGCTCACCACGACAACAAACCCGAAGGCGAATATCGTTTGATGCAATTGTTTGGATCGAGCGAAAATATCCCCGACGATCTGCTCGATCTATGGTCGGCCCGAGCTGACTCACTCGGCCCCGAAACGGTCAGCGGAGTGCTTTGCCCGCGCGCCCGCGACATCGCGAACGGCAGCGTCAGTTATGACCATGCAAGTGATTTTCTGCACGCGTTGCTTAGAGAGTTGGATCAGACACGACGCTAACGGAGTGTGCCCTCAGCGCTGATCACGAAGTGACTTTGAGAGGCGTAGCCAAATAGCGGCTGCGCTTATGGGTCATCGGGCTCGCTACTTCAGTTGGACCTCCACGACGGCTTGCCGTGCAAGTAGCGCATCTATCGACCGCGCGAAGCGCCAAAGCACGATCATTGGGCGCCGTGTTGGGATTTGCTGCCTCGCGGATTGCCGGACAGATCCCCGGACCATCCGCGATTTGTGACCAAGCGGAGGGAAGGCGCCGCCTAACGCGGCCGACGCGCGCTTCCTCTGCTAACGTCACGGGCACTGCGCCGTCTCTTTCGGCCAATCATCCTCGTCTCGGCCTCTCGCAACCGATCTCGGAGCTTCTGCACTTCTAAGAGCTGCGCGATCAGCGTTTTCCGTTTCTGTAGAACCGCAGAACAACCGTAAATATGATACTGCTCACTCATTACCTGCCCCGGAAAAAAGGACCTGAAAAAAGCCAATCGATGTCAAATCGGGCAAACTATACAATTTATCGTAGGGCACAACTAAAAAATGAGGGAGGGCGGACTATCAATCAGTATAGTAGTACTAAGCAATGAGCCATTATTTTTTTCAGGTGCGCTTCGAGCTTTAAAAGGGCGCGGCGCGCTTCTCACGTAGGTAGTGGTATCTGTCATAGATTTCATCAAGATCGATTTTGCCTCCATCCCACCCGGCGGTCCTATTGAGGGGTCTGCTCGGACAAGATGGTGAGACTGATGGCACCAGCGACTGTAGCCCGCGCGCCATCTTGCAGAGCTGAAGCGCTACGTCGCCACGAAATACTAATTCAGAGAGTATCAGACCTTTCAGTTCGCGGTGGCGGAATACAGGACCAGCTCTCTCGTGGTGTTCGACCTTCCAAGAACGGAATGATCTGAACCGGCCGTTCGGCAACGATGCCCCGCAGTAAACCCCTGGATCGCTATCGCTCGAACATTCCTCGCCGTGCAGCGTCATATAGACTGCCGGAGCAGCGCATGGACCACTGGGAAGAACTTCAAAGGCTGCAACATCAGCTGGAATTGGCCAATCGGGCGCTATCCTTCATCAGCGACTAGGCCACCGTGAACCGGCTTGCAACGTTCGGGAAGGAGATCAGGGACAAGCTCGACGAACTCCAGGCGGCCAGCTTACGCGAGGAGATCCGCAGACGCGCTTTTGAGTTCTGGCAGGAAGCCGACCGTCCTGAAGGGCGCCACATCGAATATTGGCTGCGGGCAGAAAGTGAGCAGCCGGGCGGCCTGATGTCGAGCGAAAGACTTGGTCGCACACGAGGACGATGTCCGCGCACGTGCTTACAAGGCCCTGGATGGAGACGAGTAAGCGGCGGCTATTGGCTCCGGCACGGCGCGGTGATGCCGCGCCAGAAGACTGCATTCTGAGGAACGGAAAAGAAGGGCCGCTGCAAAGCAGTTAATGGCAGCGCAGATCAGCAGGAAGCGGTGCATTTGTTTGATCCGCTGAGACACAAAACCTGACCAATGCTGCACGAAAGTTTTCAGGCAAATGTCGCTTTGACGCGATCAATCGATGGATGAGAGCGGTTCTTCACCTGGATCCAATAGCGGCAACGGCCCGCTTCATACGATCGGCCGCGGCGTTTTGACACCAGTCCCTCAAGACCATCTTGCACGCGGCGCGGAATACATCAGGCCCAAGCTCGCCACGTTCGGATGGATTAACGAACACACCTTCGGGGACGCCAGGCGCTCCAACCTCGTCTTCCGCATCGACAGGGGGAGCATGCGGAGGTCGTCACCGCCTTCGGCGAGAATATCGAAAGCGCAGAACTGCACTTCGTAATCGTGCTGCGCGAGTGAGACGCGTTGAAATCAGAAATTGCTATCGACGCCGAGCACGACCGCCTCGCCATCGAGTGCTGTTGGCGGACCTTACGCGCTGCCTCGACGATCCAAGGATAACGGCTGGTCCAATTGTAGCCGCCGCGCGTGATCAGACGTACCGGTCGCCATCGCGCTCCAAGCGGAGGCGACGTCATCGTACTTCGATTCGTGGAGCCGGTCGGCACTGCATGCACGCGAGTAGGCCTAGAGCGGGCAGAATTAATGGATCCTACTTCTCAGCGAGTTCTCGCGCAGCCGAAGAGCTGCTGGATCAGCCGCTCTATAGTCTGCTCGTAGTCAGATGGCGTCAGTGAATGCGCGCCGTGTAACGTCAGTTGATTCTGGAGGATCGTCGTCATCATGGCTTTGACGCTCACGAGGACCTCGACTGAAAACTGGATCGTCATAAAATCAACCAGAAGTCGATTCTAACATGGATAACCCGCAACGGCAATGGCTTCACTTCGGGCTGCGTACAATTGCGGTCGACGCTGGCTATGTTGCGCAACGAAGCACGCGTGGGGGCAGCTAAGGGCCCATTAGCAGAGGTCCGGGCAGACGCCAGCCGCGTCTGATCTATGCGGAAGCCGACGTATCCAATGACACCGCGCTGTGGAAGGTGATCGCCGTCAGGGAAAGAAGTGAGAAGCCCCCGCCAGCGCGACCGCGCGGCGGGTCCCGACCCTAGTGTCCCGATCGGGATGCTGCCCGCTTGAATCGATCGGAGGTTCACAAATCGTGGCTTCTGGGACGGGCTGCCGGCGTTCATCAAGTGTCAGCGCGCGCCGGTACGGTCCTCACAAGGAACAATATCCCGGGGAGAATGGGCTTGCTCCGGCGGAGAGAACACCGCCAGGTATCCGCCACGCCCTGCGAGCTCATATGTGGCGATCGCGCGATAGCCGACTGCCGTCAGCTCGCACCGCAAGAGCTCAATAGGCGTGCCATGGCTCGACGTCGGGAACTCAAGGTCGACAATTCCAACTCGCGCACCCCGCTTCAAGGCGGGTATGAGATTGTAGAAAAAGGCATAGGGTTGGGCTATCTCGTGATACATGTGCACCAAGATTGCGGCATCCAGCGAGGAAGCGGGTAGGCGCGGGTCGTGCGGTTCGCCGAGCGCGAATTTGACGTTGGTCAACTTCAGGAGTTCCGTTCGCTTGGCGAGCTCGATGAGGTAATCGCGCGTGACATCCTGGGCAACGACAGAGCCCGCGGGCCCCACGAGGTGGGAGAGCCTGACCGTGTGGTAGCCATCGCCCGCACCAATGTCGCCGACCGTCATGCCTGGCTTCAGTTCAAGAAGACGGGCGATTTGGCCGGCTTCATTCACGGAGTCGCGGAGCTCTTCGCCAGAGCGGTGTGGGCTGACGATCCGCGCAACAGGACGCTGAGGCGAGGGAAACTCCTTTGCCGCGGCCCCGGGAGGAGCCAGATAACCGATGTCAGCGGCGGGTGCACGAGTTGCGGAAAACGCCACAAGCAGCGTCGCTGCACGGGCCAGTGCCATCACAGGCCTGCCAAGCTTTCTCAGCCGCTCTGATCTTCCAAGTCTGAGCGTGTCCCCAAGCGCCGCAGAGAGCCTTCTGTGATCAACGCTGGACGGTCGCCGAATTTCACGAATCATCCGATGAGCCATCGCCCTTTTTTGGATACCGAATTTCACCAAGCCTTCGTCTCGCATCTTCAATAGGAGGGATTGGCACGCTTCTTCATTCACGATATTGGCACCTTTCATGACTTCGTAGACTTTGAGTGGCTTTTCGCGGAGCGCGCTCAGGAGATTTTCTCGATCATTCAGCACGACTAGACTCCTAAGGTCACCCAAGCGCGCCAGATCACTGAAAATACGAAAGCTGATCTTCCGTAACGACTCGCTCGATATTCTCCGACTTGCACTTGATGAGGTATCTAAGACGTCCATCTGGATATGTTGAATAATGGTGTAAATCAATGGTGGATCATTTGCGGCACGCCCTTGTGAACCTTGAGGCTGATGGCGAACGTGTTCATTCGCTTATAGGCAAATGACATGTGTCCACCTCTCAATTTGCCGCTGCTCTACCGTGCACCCCGTTCAGAACCGCTGTCGCCAAGCCAAGCCGTTGATGGGTCGAATGCCACTTCCAAACGCCCTTGGGGTCATCTTTGCGGAGCAGCTGCCATGCCGCCCCAGTCCTATCGTGGTGCAGCAGCGCGACGTCGACGAGGCCGCCCTCCGCATTGATATGGATGCGCAGGTAATCCGGAATGATGTCGTCTGATGATTGCGGCGTTCACTGCGCGATATCCTAGACTGCAGAGATTTCTGCCTCGAGGCAGCCAACCACCAACTGCTTGCCGAAGTCGATCATATAAATGGGTAGGTTCGCTTCAGTATGGCGACCGACCTGGACGATCTCACCAATGTACCCGACGCTGACCAGACACTCTTCCGCCGACGCGCCGGGAAAGGAACCGTCATTGAGCAGATCGATTGCCGCCTTGACACGTTGGCCTGACCAGTATTTTGGCGATCTTGGTTCGATCATCGGTGTGCCACTCCTGGCAAGAACGGCTCCTCGCCTTGATGGCTTGGCGTGACTAGATCGAGCTCCTTGCATTTCATGCCGACGCGATTGCCGGAGCCGAGGAATTCGACTCCATAGATATAAAATTGTTGCAGGAACGTGCCGATCGAGACGACATAGCCAAGCTCGCCTTTCTTGACCAGAACCTCACCGATCTCCTTGCCCACATAGGTGCCGTCGTTGCGGATGGTGCGGTTGGCCCGCACGTTGTCACCATAATCAAAGAAGGGGGCGTCCGTCAGCTCGACGATGTCACTATCACGGGCGATGTTGCTCATGCTGCCGTCCCCGTTCCATGGTTCAACTGTACCGCGCCTCGCGGGCGCCCGGCCTTACGAACCGCCCTATCATGATCCTCGATCGACCCCCTCCATTCCCGCACGGCGGCGCTTGCGATTGCGGATTGCATGAGCCTGTCGGGATCCCGGTGCAGCAACATCAATGCCCGCAACCTAAAATCTAGATGCTCAAGATAACTATCCGTGAGCCCATGGTTGATATTGAAGAAGCCATCGACGCGGCACGCGCGTCTGTCATCGAGCGAGGCGTGCTTAAGCCGGCCGCGAGCCGCGTGCTTCAGCGCGGGATGCGCAAAGCCGACAGAGTCGACCCGATTACCCCGGCAACCGAGGGCATTGTGGACGTCATCACTCACGGTCCCGCCCATACGCTCGAGCGTGCCCAACAACACCTTGGCGCCAGCGTTGTCCGTGCGAAAAAGCCCCAGCAGTCTCCCGACAGCTGCCGTCTTTTCCGAGTTGCCCGAGACGCATCTGCAAGTCGGCAATAAGCGTTGAGCGAGAACAGGAAGACAAACACGAGGTGCTCTCATAGCAGCCGAATTCCGGCTTGGTGGCGCCCACCGCACCGGTGGCAGGAAATTCGTTTCCGCATCACGTGATCGGGTGCGAACGCCTTGGCGTGGCGCAGGTGTACTTTCTGCACCTTCATCGGGGTGATAGGATAGCCCTGTCGCCCTGGGATCATGCTCGGCGGGCTCGACACCGTGCGACCAAGACAGGACTCGGTGAGGACGCCCTCTCTCGGATGACCAACTGAAGAAGGCCTCGGGCATGAATGTCGCATGATCAGTGATGGCCGCAGGCGACTGGATTGATATCGTGGAAGACGGGTCCGCTCTTCGTGGGCCCATCGGCGAAATCGATCCTCGACGCTCAAGACAGGGGCCTTCGCGCCGACAGGAATAGCTGGACGCGCTCCCGCCGACGGGCGCGTCGCCAGAATATGGCTTGACAACTGGCGAAAAGGTTAGCGACCAGGGCGAGCCGTCCACCCGGTCTGAGGAGGCGAAAGCCGCGGCCGGCGCCTCGTCAAGGCGGAGCATCATCCGCCCGAGTTTCTGAACCTTTAGTGTCATAGTGACATCCATCGTGGCCCTCAAGCAGGCTCCTGGTGACGCGGCAGTGCCGTGTCGAGCACGCATGTATTGTCAACCGGGCAAACCGCCACGCATTGCGGCTCATCAAAGTAGGCGGCGCACTCGGTGCATTTCTCAGGATCGATCAGGAAAAGGCCGGCTCGCTCGGAAATAGCGAAGTTCGGGCACTGCGTTTCGCACGCCGAACAGCCAGTGCATTGCGAGGCGATGATCTTGAACGGCATTGTCTGAACCCATCCTCAGGCGGCGGAAATCAGCGCATTGCGGCGGGCCGTCGGATCGACCCGCTCAACGTGCTTAATCTTCCCCTCATTGACTTTGTCGAGATAGAGTTTGAACCAGGCGATCGCCGAGCCATCAATGAACTCGCAGGCGTACTGATCGACCGGTTCGATTCCGGCCTTGATCAATTCGGCCTTCGGGCAGCCGCCGATCTTTGACACGAACACGGCATGGCAATCGTTGATGGCACCGACGGCGATTTCGAGCTTGCTGTCCTCGCCATGGCCACCCTGGCAATAGGGATGAATAGGACGATGGCCAACGAATTTTGCGCCTGAAGTCGAGAGCTCGTAGATCTGGAACTCCTTGGCGTGACCGAAGTGCTGGTTGATCAATCCCGAGCCCTTGGTTGCAACCGCCACCAGCATCTTGATTGCGCTGGACGCGCTGGCGAGCCCCGCAAGCTGCTCCTGCTTGGCCGCAAGCTTTGCAACGCGCGCCTTCTCGACTTTGGCCTGATACTCCCTTCGGGCCTGCTCATCATACTTGACGTCCATGGCCATGATCTTTTCCATGGTGAACTCCGCGCCGCGGTCCTCCCCGAGCAGTCCGACGGCGTCGGCGCGGCACTGGCGACAATGACGCATCATGTTCATCTCGCTTTCGCAGCTATCCTGCAATGCTGTCACTTCCTGTGCGGTCGGGCCGCGTTGCCCGCTGAGACCGAACACGGTGCCGTGCTCGGGCGATGAAATCAGCGGCATCACATTATGCAGGAAGGCGCCGCGCGACTTCACGGCCTTGTTAACCTCAACCAGATGCTGATCGTTAATCCCGGGAATCATCACCGAGTTGACTTTGCACAGGATGCCGCGCGCGGTGAGCATCTCCAGGCCGTGGAGCTGCCGATTGCTGAGGATGCTTGCAGCTTCAATGCCGGTGTAGCGCTTGTGGCGGTAAAAGATCCAGGGATAGATCTTTGCGCCAATATCGGGATCGATCATGTTGATCGTGATCGTCACGTGATCGACCTTGAGTCTTGCGATCGTGTCGACATGATCAGCTAGCGCCAGACCGTTCGTCGAGAGGCACAGCTTGAGATCTGGCGCGAGCTTATTGACGAGCTCGAACGTCTTGAATGTTTTGTCCGGATTCGCGAGTGGGTCGCCAGGGCCAGCAACGCCGACCACGCTCATCTGAGGGATCGCGGAAGCGACCGCCAGCACCTTCTTGGCAGCCTGCTCCGGCGTCAACTTCTCGCTGACAATGCCGGGGCGCGATTCGTTCGCGCAATCGTATTTACGATTGCAGTAATTGCACTGGATATTGCAGGCGGGTGCGACCGCGACATGCATGCGGGCGTAATGGTGGTGCGCCTCTTCGCTGTAGCAGGGATGGTTCTTCACCTTTTCCCAGACCTCATTTGGCACATTGCCGATGCCGGCCTGAGATCCGCAGCTCGCCTTGCCGCTGCCGTCGGCCGGACCGCAGCTCTTGTGCTTAGCCATGACTTGCATGGTCTCGCTGATCTCGTTGCCGCCGCAGGATACCTGGTGTTGCGCTGAAGTACTCATTTTTCCAATTCTCTTCGCAAGCCGAATCCTTCCAGCAAGCATCCCCAGAGTCGTTTCTGAAAAGCCAAGAGCAACTGGCGTGCCATACCTGCCACAAATGAACTTTGTGGTTCGCTTCAAGCAGTTAGGTAACGCCTGCTCGAATGTCAGTTTTATCAACTCATGTTGGAAAGCTGACAAAAATTGCGATCACAAGAGCGCTGGCAGCGCTAGTATGACGGCGGGTACGCAGCTTCATCTATGCCCTTGGGCAAAGAGCATGGCGGCTGGTGTCGTTGAAAGTTGATCTTGTCGCCGAAATGTGACGCGTATCAAGCACAATCCGCAAAAGACGTTCCGGACGTTTTGAAGGACCAACTTGAACTGACGATCCTTCGTAGATGCAGACAAGAAGCAGCCCTCCGTTTATCGACCTATGTCGTGGAAGATCAGGCGGGCCCCTGCCCGACACTCCGCAAGACAATGTCGGGCAGGTGAAGAGACGCCTGGTGGCCAGCGTCCCGAGGGCCACGAATTGGACCGTTCGTCCAAACGTTGGTTGGCCATCTCGAATAGGTCGCGCGGGTGTGACGCCTCAGATTCGTAAAGCTGCAGCCGCCTCGGTCGACATCGAACGAACTGCCGTCCAACAACTACCTACGTCGCTGCGTCCTCCGTATCCAGCCAGCCGATCCTGCTCTTCAGGAAACGCAGGCCCAGCACCAACAAGCCGGCGTGCTCGCTGTTGTCCTTGCCATAGCCGTGGCCGCCGGCGGCATGCTCGTAGATATAAGCCTCATAGCCACCGCCTGCAGCTTCGCTGCCATTTTGCGCGCATGTCCGGGATGGACGCGATCGTCCCGCCGCCTGGTGGCCATCAGGATCGGTCGATAGGACTGCCCGGGTCTTGCGGCATGATAGGCAGAATAGGTCTTCAGCCACTCCCACTCCTCAGCCTTGTCGGGACCGCCATATTCGGCGGGCCAGTTCGCCCCGGCGAGCAGTTTGGTGTAGCGGCGCATGTCGATCAGCGGGACGGTGCAGAACAGTGCGCCAAAGAGCCCAGGATATCGCGTTAGCATGTTGGTAATGAGGATGCCGCCGTTCGATCACTCTCGGCCCCGATCCGCTTGGCCTGTGTCACGCCGCGCTTAACGAGATCGGCGGCGACGGCTGCGAAATCGTCATGCGACAATCTCTTGCCGGCCAGCCGGCCGGCGTCGTGCCAGCGGGTGCCGAACTCACCGCCGCCGCGCAAAATTTGCCTGAACCGTGGTGCCGCCGCAGTCAAGCCAAAGCTTACCGAGCGCGGAATTGTAGTACGGTTTCACGGAGATTCCAAACCCGCCATACCCGCTCAGATGGACCGGCGCGTTGCCGGTCTGTCTGACCAGGCCGGTCTGTAGGTAGGGAATTTGCTCACCGTCGATCGAGATGGCCTCGTGCCGCGTGACCACGCAGTGCGACGCGGCAAACGTCTTCGGCGCCTGCTTCAGCACGGCGGGACTGCCAACGCCCCGCTCCAGGACGGCGGGGTGAGCGGATCCTCGAGGTGAGCCAGCAAGTCGCCATTGCTCTCGGACGGATCGCGATCGAGAGACCAGATGTCGACGGAGCCAAGATCAGGAAGCCCGCCCAATTGCTCGCGGTTCCAGCGATGATCGGATGGCGTGCAGATCTCGAACACTGGGCGGAGTTCGTCGAGAATACAAAGCACAAGCGGTCTGCCCTGCCACAGACCAGGATTCGCGCGGCTTCAGGACAAGCCAGTTGCGAAGCGACCGCATCGAGATGTTATTTGGCAAATCGAGCCTCGTCTTGGCGCCCGTTTCATCGCCCAGCCAGGCCACGCAATTGGAGACGTCTGTCGCATCGAGGAACCAGATCCTCGGGCGGCACGACAATGTCGTCAACACTGCAACCGACTGACACATGAGCGGCCTTGGTCTCAAAGATCACTGCCGCTTTGTCGACTTGCGTACCACGCCGCCACAGCCTCACCGTGCGCGCATAGCCGGTGGTCGCGGCCATGCCGTCGCCACGGGAGCTTAACAACACCAGCGTATCAAAATCGAGCCATACGCCGCTGCCTTTGGCTTCCGGCAAGACAAAGCCATCGTAGATGAAGAGCTTCGTGTCTGAGCCGAATTCACGCAAAGTGACGGCATCGCTTCCGCCGCGCGATAGACTCAACATCCATCGCGACTGATTTCCAGGCGGTGCGGCCGTGGCGTTCAGAAGCCAGTCTTTTCCTTCGGTGACGGCAAGTGATCGAGGTCGAGCAGGATGTCCCATGACGGGTTCAGCCTGCGATACTCTTCCAGAGTGGTTCGCCGCCAGAGCCCGCGTGGATTATTGGCGTCCCTCCACAAATTAGAGATACTCGCCGCGCCGGCTGACATAGGGGATATTGTGAGGTCGGTCGTAAATCGCTGTCAGCGCATCTCTGTCTCGTTCGGCTGCGGGTCCGCCAAACACCTCCAGCGTCCTGCTATTCTGCCGCTCGACGAAGTTCAGCGCCCGCGCGCCTTCGATTTGTTCCAACCACAGATAGGGATCATCGTCAGGAGCGGAGGGCGTTGGCCTTGCAGTTCGCGAGTCGTCGACGCTCCTTGTCTGACCATGCGTCATTTACAACCTTAGGTCGTGCGGCCTTTTGGGATTCTAAAATTGGATTGAATGTGATTCAAGGCTTTCTTTTAGGAGGAAGCCTTGGGTGTTATGGAACGGCTCGTCCTGAGCGATGCGCAATGGCAACGTATCTCCGGCTTGATCATCGGTCGGCCGGACCAGCGTGGCTCGACGGGCCTCGACAACCGCATGTTCGTCGAGGGCGTTTTATGGATCGTGCGGACCGGTTCGCCGTTGTGTGATCTGCCTGAAGCGTTCGGCGAGTGGAATAGCGCGTTTCGGCGCTTCAGCCGGTGGAGCGCAAAGGGGGTTTGGCTGCGCATGTTCGAAGCGCTCGCAGACGATCCGGACTTTGAGTACTTGATCGTTGACTCCACGTCCGCGCCCACGAGCACGCCAGCGGCGCAAAAGGGGACTCAAAATCAGGCCACCGAACGTTCGCGCGGCGGCCTGACGACAAAAATCCATATGGCTGCCCGCGGCTTGGGTTGCCCGGTCCGTTTCTTCCT
This sequence comes from Bradyrhizobium sp. LM2.9, assembly GCF_054056555.1. Taxonomy (NCBI): domain Bacteria; kingdom Pseudomonadati; phylum Pseudomonadota; class Alphaproteobacteria; order Hyphomicrobiales; family Nitrobacteraceae; genus Bradyrhizobium; species Bradyrhizobium sp. LM2.9. Next base: position 7,061,163 of record NZ_JBSRYJ010000002.1, on the reverse strand, counting down.
AACAGTGGGGCAAGCCGGTGATGCGCCTCAGGCCCAGCCGCTCATCGAGGGGCTTCCAGCCGAGGTCGTAATGGGCGATGCAGCCTACGATTCCGATGCGCTGCGATCTTCCATCGCCGCAAAGGGCGCTCAAGCCGTCATTCCGAACAACCCTCGCCGGCAATCAAATATCCGCTCAACAAACCACTCTATGCCGAGCGTCACCTGATCGAATGCTGCTTCTCGAACTCAAGCGGTTCAGGCGTGTCGCGATCCGTTACGAAAAGACCGCACGAAATTACTTCGCCATCGTAACTATCGCCGCCACCCTGCTCTGGTTAACGTAACTGTCCACACGACCTAATCTTCGCGCAGTTCGACTGTTTCAAGGATTTGCATCGCGAACGTTGCATCACGATTTGCAAGCTACCACTTGGCCCGGCGCGAGATTCAATCCTCTCGAAACTGAATCTTGCGGAGTTGCAGCAATTGGCCTGACGCTGTGAAGATGTGCGGAATGCAACGACCGGGCTGGCGATGTCAGCACAATGGGCCCTCGCGAGGCCTCCCCGTCAACGCCGTCTCGCAGGCTCAACAGTGCTGGCCTAGGCCGAGTATTGCGTTTGGCACCATGCGTCGGCGCCATCTTGGTTTCCAAGAACGCTTCGACCGCTTCCGGAGTCATCGGCACGTTCGGCTGGAACCTTCGATCACGCCAAGCCAAAGCCAGGAATGATGTGGCCTTCCTCGGAAAGGCGTCGGACCGCTGCGCCAAGAATAGCTTCCGCGTTCGCTGGTTTGGCGAGGTTCTGTGGAGTCGCAGCATTCATCATTCGGTTGCTTCGCCGCCGCGCTTCCTGGCATTGATAGTAATCGGAAGGATGGTGTCACTCGCCATCGCGGGTAGGTCGAGCACCCACCCGTTCGCGATTTTAATCCAACCACCCCACAGCGTCTCGTACTCACATTCGACAATCGACTCCTCAAGATCCTTCTTGGGCACATAAATGGAAAGCCCCGTCTCGGGCGAACGGCGAATCATGACCTTCATAGGAGCTCCGCAACTTGTGAGCTCTCGCCCGCGCGCTCCTGACACGCACGCCACAAGGCTCTCTGTTTGGCATTGATGTCCGCCAGGGCTTGCAGGACACGATCGATCTCATCCGGCGCCGTCTCGCGCGACAGCGAGAACCGAACCGCACCGCGCAAAAAAGCCGGTGGTACTCTCATCGCGCGCAGGACATGGGACGGCTCCATCGAGCCGGACGCGCAGGCTGAACCGAGTGAGACGGCAATTCCGTTGCGGTTCAGGTGGTCGACGATGGCCTCTGCTTCGAGATGCTCGAATGCGATGTTGGACGTATTTGGCAAGCGGTTCTTGATATCACCAAGCACGATGCAACAGCCGAGAGCGAGAATGCCTTGCTCCAGCCTGTCGCGAAGCATGCCAATCTGCATCTGCTCTTCTATGAGGTGTGCCGCAGCGAGTTCCGCCGCCTTGCCGAGCCCAATAATGCCCGGAACGTTTTGCGTGCCAGCGCGGCGATGCCGCTCCTGTGCGCCGCCGAAGATCAGCGGTCGGAACTTGATGTCCTTGCGCACATACAGCGCGCCGATCCCCTTCGGACCATGGAGCTTATGGCCGGAGAGCGACAGCATGTCGATGTCCGTAGTCTTCAGGTCAATCGGAATCCGCCCGACCGCCTGGACCGCATCGGTGTGAAAGAGCGCGCCGACTGAGCGCGCCATCTTGGCGAGGGATTTCACCGGAAAGATCGTACCGGTCTCATTATTGGCCCACATGACCGAGGCGATTGACGTGCGCCTCGACAATGCGTTGCGATAAGCCTCGATGTTCAATCGGCCGCTTGCATCGACCGGAATGACATGGGTCTTGATTCCTCGTCGGCCCAGCTCCTCGGCAAGGGACAGCACGGCTGGATGCTCAACGGCCGTAGTGACGATCTCCTCGCGTCCCTCCTGCACGGCGAGCGCGGACAGGATCGCGGTGTTGTCGGATTCAGTCGCGCCCGAGGTGAAGACGATCTCGTGATCGAATGCGGCGCCAACGAGGGCCTGCAGCCTCCGGCGCGCTTGTTTCAACGCGGGCGCAACCTCAATGCCGAATGCATGCCCGGACGACGCATTGCCGAATTGCCCAGAGAAGAACGGCAGCATTGCCGCGACCACCAAAGGATGTGCACGGGTCGTCGCGTTGTTATCCAGGTAGATCGGCCGCACGGACTGTCCGCTCTGCACTTAAGGCCCCACTTTGGCAGCTCCGGGGGGCGGGATCAGGCGGACGAACTCGCCGAGCCGCTCGATCAGGCGCGCGTGAATGGCCGCGAGCGTCGTTCCCGCAAGCTTGCATAACATGCAGGCGCCGGTGAGCCTGACCATGATCTTGTTGCCTTCGATTTCGACGAGCTCACAATCCCCACGATCACGCCTGAGGCTTGGCCGAATCTTATCGAGCACGGCCCGGACAATCCGCTCGCCATCGGAAGCCTCTGCACTCGAAGACTGCTTCGTTCGTTCAGCCTTGAGGCCCATGTTCGATGCTCCTTCCATTGCGAATGGTCCGAAGGCGACTCAGCTGAATGATTTGCCGCAGGAGCAGCTCGATTTGGCATTTGGGTTATCGAAGCGGAACCCTGACCCTTCGAGCGACACCACGAAATCGATCGTGGTGCCGTTGAGATGCGCCCGGCTCGCGTTGTCGACGAAGACTTTGATCCCCTCTTGCTCGAACACGGGCTCATCGGAGACCGGCTCATGAGCAAGACCCATTTTGTATGTTAACGCTTGGCAACCGCCGCCTTCGACCATGACCCGCAAACCGCTTGCCGGCTCGGCCGTCGAGGAGATTGCGGTCTTCAGTGCGTTGATGGCGCTATCCGTTAGCTTGATCATTTCTGGCTCGCTCTCAGTTTCTGTCGCGAGGCACAATTGGCAAATCCCATGCCAGTCGGGATGCAGCTGAAATCAATTGGTTTTGCAGGCGGCGACCATACGATTTGCGACCTGTCGGGTTTGAGACAGGCGGCTTTCCGGCGTCCCGACCTTATCCCGCCGAGACCTCGTGATGGTGCCAGCACGTATTATCCCTGCACATTGCGCCAAGCCGCCGCTTACCGTGTGCGTCGCTGCAGACATGGGCGCACGGCAAACAACTTGCATAAGGTCAGCGGACACGCCGCATTGGGCGATGCATGTACACGACAGATTGATGAGGAGCCTTCCATGACGTCCATCGACAACACCGCTCTTGGCCAGTTGGACAAGGAGGGGCGGTTGCTGAATGCGGTGCTTAAGACCGAGACAACGAAACCGGGGCGATTTGGATTTCGGGGCGACATCGCGCTTAAGTTCCAAGCCCAGCTCGCCGACGAAAAACGACCTCCAGACTATTCCATTGAACAAGTTCTTGCAATCGCGCAGGAAGGCGAACCGACGATCCCAGTCCTTGCCGGATATCTGCATTCGTTCGCATATCTACCTCAGGCTGCAAAGGTTCTGGATGGCAGGCTGAGCCCCAAAGGCAGCTATTTCATTTTCTGCAACAACATTGATCTGCTCGCGAAGTACCGCACCAAGATAGGCGACATCACCTTCCGCATTCTGCCTTGCGACGAATCAACTGTGTGGAAGGAGATGATGGACCTCGCCGGCGTTGACAAGAATGACATCAAGAAGCTCGGTACGGCCGGTAGGCTCGACTACCTGCTTGACGCGGCCAAGGACGTCGGTGGATCATACACGGAAATTTCATACGAGGACGGCCTGGCCAAAATGGAGCCTGTGAAAAGCAGAAGCGAAAACCGCCCCGTCTGAGGCATTGCCTCAGACCTCTCTCGCCAGCTCGACGAGGATGCCGCAGAGACAGTCACTGCGCCCGCTTCGCCGGGACTGGCTCTGACAGACTCTGGTGATGCACTACCGCCCTACCTTTCGGGAGATCACATGCCCACTCTGCTAGTCGTGTGTCGGCCAAGAGCACTGTCGTCAATTGCACTGAGGGGCGGCTGGCCACGACCGTCCGCCTGACTGCATCCATGGGGGATCCGGACAATCCAATGCTCATCGGTTGATGATCGTGGTCACATTTCAGAGGGCGGATCGCCGATGTATGGATCGGCTTTGGCGCTGTGCTCGAGGCCTTTGCCAGCCTGGCGCAGAGATATCGCGCGGACAGTTGTCGACGAGCTGCGCCCGCGGACGATGGAAACCGACCCCGGGGATTGAGTCTCGCGAGGGTTGCATCATTCGAGAGAACCCAGCAAGCCAGCGCCAAGCGGTTTGCCTCGTACTGCAGTTCCGCAGAGCCTCAAAATGCGACGGCGGGGTGCCGGTCGATCGAGCCAGGCCAAGCGATAGCTGAGCAGACTTGGCCCCACGTTCTCAATGTTGTGAGAACGAAGCGAAGCTATGCAGAATGCCGCAACCGAAGCTGTCCCAGGGCCTGCACCCAAACAGCGCCACGTGATTTCGGGCGAGAGAATGCGCGCGGGTTTGTTTTGGCTGAATGATCGGCAATGGGGACGTATCGAGCCTCATCTGCCGACGGGACTGACGGGGCCGGATCGGGACGACGAACGGGGCATTATCAGCGGAATCATTCACATGCTGCAGTCCGGTGCGCGATGGGGCGACTGCCGGCGTGAATACGGCCCTTACACGACCATCTACAATCGCTTCAAGCGCGGGGTCAAGCGCGGGCGATGGTGCGCAATCTTCGAGCGCTGGCCAAGCCCGGCGAAGACGGCGTCGTGCTGTCGCTCGACTCGACCTCGACTAAAGCACACCGGTGTGGCTCCGGCGGAAAAGGGGGAGCACAATCAAGCGATCGGCCGATCGCGCGGAGGCCGCACGACAAAATCCGTGCGCTGAGCGATCCGCTCTGCCGGCCGGTCGTCCTGCATCTGACCCGAGGCCAGGATGCCGACATCGCGGCGGCGCCCGATGTTCTGGCGCTCGCGCCGCCCATGAGCGCGCTCCTCGCTGACAAAGGGTATGACGGCGACAACCTTCTCGGCGAAATTCTTCGTCGCGGCGCCAAGCCCGTCATCCCCAACATATCCGACCGCGTCGTCATCCATGCCTTCAACAAACGCGCCTACAAAGGCCGAAATGTCATCGAGCGCTGCTTTTGCAGGTTCAAAGACTTCCGCCGCCTCGCCACCAGATACGACAAGCTCGCTCGGAATTTCTTGGCCGCTGTTCATCTCGCCGCTCTCGTCGCATATTGGCTCAATCGAGTCTGGACCCTAGCATTACAGTTGTCTTTTTGATTTGAAGTGAGCGCGTTGAGCGGCAGCCTGATGAGCTCTGCGCCAGAAAGACCATGCGATGATGCGTGCGGGTTGAATACGCTTTCGAGCAAGTCTGATGGCAATGCGGCGGATTTCCTGGATTGACCAACGGATCAGTGGCGGTGTGGTTATGCTTTGGCTTTTGCCGGGGGGCGACGTTTCGTTTTTTTGGGCGGTGGCGGATTAGCGCGATGTCGGATCGCGGCCATCATGGCGAAGGCGAGCATCACCAAGGACACATGACGGTGCCAGCCATGCCAGGATCTGCTCTCGTTGTGATCCAGCCCGAACTCGTTTTTCGCGGTTTCAAAGCTGTCCTCGATCGCCCATCGATGGCCTTCGACCGCGACCAACGTTTCAATTGATGTTCCCGCTGGGCACCAGGTGGTGAAGAAGGCGAGGTCATCATCGGCGATGCGACGACGGATCAGTAGACCGCGCGTCCATAAACCATCATTTGCGCTGTTGAACTGCTCGGCCTCGAGATCGGCCAGTTCGAGATAACACCAGTCATGCAGCCGCGGTCCTTTGGTTCCGGCTCCCGCCGACAGGCGCTTCCAGTCGGACGGGCGCCGCGTCCGGGCGAGGTCCGCGGCCATACCGGCGACCGGCGGTCGCTTGCCCCAGGATCGAAACACATGAGCGCTGCTGACCCCAAGCACGTAGCCTTTGCCTGCCCGACGTAGTTGCTGTTCGATGTCGCCAACACCGTAGACCGTATCACCGGCAACCCACTTGAATGGTACAGACGCGGCTATCGCACGTGCGATCATTCTCGTCGCAAGCTTTGGTTTGGTCGCAAAGCCGACATCGGCAGGCACGTATGCGGCTTCCAGACGATCTGGATCGTCGGTCCATTCCTTCGGAAGATACAACGCGCGATCGATGAACGCATGACCATGACGCGAAATGTAGGTAGCGAAGACGCCGATCTGGCAGTTCGTGATCTTCCCTGCCGAACCAGTGTATTGCCGCGCCACTCCGCACGAGGCCTTACCCTGCTTGAGAAAGCCGGTCTCGTCGATCACCAGCACCGCATCGTCATCCGCCAAATGCTCGATGACATAGTCGTGGACGATATCGCGCAGGGCATCAGCGTCCCAATCCCCGCGACCCAGGATCGCCTGCTGCCGCCATGGGCCAGGATTGCCAGCCGCCTCCGCGCGCATCCAACCGGTCTTGCGCTGCTCATCTCCGAGCAGACCTTCCAGGAACAGGCCGGCATTCGTCGCAACACGCTCTTGCGTGAACAACGGACGTATCCGCTGCTTGACCTCTCGAAGCGACGCCGCCCACAACGCAAGCGTCTCCTCAACCGACGCGGCCCGCGCCCACGACATTCGAATCATGGTTGCCCATGGATTCAGAAGTCTGCAAACAAAGCAACTGTAATGCTAGGCCAGTGTCGCGGACCAACAAAGGCGACAGAACAGTGTCGGATAGTGGTCAGACGCCAGACTGGCGACACCTTCTTTATCAGTTCTCCTGAATGACGATTCCAGTTGCTGGAATAAATGCGGCCTCTCGCAAGTGGACTGCTGTTGCAGGCAGGCCATAATGAGATCCGCGCACACCCGTTCCTAATGAGGGGTTGGGGCACGAAGGCCCGCTTTTTTGCACAGGGCTTACGGTATGCTGATCCACTGTTTCGTCATCACTATTCGCGAACCTTGCAATCGAGCCAGAAGCGTCAGGCAAACGCGGGATCTCTGCCTTCGTCGCCACGCATCTGCTCGAAGCGCTAACAAAGATAGTGCTCCAGACCGACTTCAGGTCCGTCGTCATGAACGGAACTGTTAGCATTCTTGCTCTTCGGGGGAGCGCTCCACGTCGATCTCGCAACGTTGGTAAGCCGCGCCGTACCCCCAATCGAGCTTGCCACCTTCGCCACGATCACGTCGACGTTTATCCTTGGCTTTCTATTCTGGCAGCCCGCTGGTCGCCTTGGTTAGTCGCTGCCGCTGTCTTTGGCGCTGATGTTTGGCGGCCTCATCAGCCTGACCGATCCGCTGGCGGTCATGGGTACGCTCAAAAAGGTAAAGGCACCTGAAGTCTCGAGGTCGAGATGCAGGGCGAGTCACTCTTTCAACGACGGTGTCGGCATTGTGGTTTTCACGATCCTGCTGGCCTACGCCGCCGGCGGTCCATGCGAGGTCGCGGCCCGATTCGGCAACTGCCGGCTTCACGCCATAACAGGTCGGATCTGGGAGTTCCCTACCAGCTTGTATCTGACAACTCACTCCTCGATCTCGTCGGAGAAAGCTGAATCAACCAGGTGGTGTGTGGGTCTGACAGTTTGTTGGGCACACCCGGGCGCAGGCGCTGCAGCCGATGCAAGCGCCTTCGTCCTTCAGCACCATGACCTTCTTTTCGAGCTCATCGTCGTCCTCGTCGAGATCGATGATCTCGCCACCCTCGCTTAGCCCCTTCAGCGTCATGACCTCACGGCCGCAGATCTTGTAGCAGCGGCCGCAGCCGATACACTTGTTGGGATCGATAGAAACCAGGTAGTCCGGCCTCCAATTGCGACCGTCGCGGGTCCTGAATGACATGGCTAACCGTCCGCTATGTTTCTTTTGTCCAGCGCCTCGAGATATTGGCGCTTGCTTTCGAGCTCGCTGAAGGCAGCGTGGGCCTTCTGGGCCACGCTCAGGATCGACGACCAGTTGACCGGCAGCTCCTCGGAGAGGTCGTGGAGGTCCATCTTGGCCTGGGTCGCCTTGGCCGCCAGCTTCTTTATTTCCGCTTTCAGAGTTTCGATATCGCTCACACTTGCCTCAACAACTCGCCAGTTCCGGGAACTTACGGATCATCTCAACGCCACTGTTGACGAATTTGTCGCCTTGATTGGCGAGATCAGAGAGATGGTCGAAACCAAAGCGATGCACGTCGCGCAGCTGCTTGCTCACGACAACGAGCCGGCCGCCGATCAGCACGATCCGACCGAACCCTTCGTGATGCATCTTCAGCATTGGCGAGATCATCACACCGGTGGCCGTCTCGATCGAGAGCGCAACGGCGTCGAAGAACAGCTCCAGCCGCCATGTCGTGTCCGGGTCGGGATTGCCGACGATCGGCAGCGCACGCCGCTTGCGCTTGTCGAGAACGTAGGGTTCGAGCAGCTCGAGATCCTTTTTGCCGTCCCAGGCGCCGTGGGTGTCCTGGGCGCGCCAGATCTTGATGAGCTCTTTCAGAAATGGCCGTTCCGCCGCGGCGGCGGGTGGAGTGACTTCAGACGGATCGGCCATCTTTGTTCCTTCAGGCTTCGAAATCCACCGGACGTTCCCGGCTTTTGGTGAGCAGCTTCCGCAGCCAGGGCGGCGGCGACCCCTTCAGCACGGTTTCGAGTTTGACGCAAAGGTCATGGATGGGCTCTGGCTGCAGCACCTTCATCGGATGGATGTTCCTGGCGACGACTCGCGCAGCACCCGAGCCGCCAATCGCCGCAACATAGAGGATTGCGCACTCCCTGATCGCCTCGACCTTCGGCGCGAGCTTATCCTCATTGCCGTCTTCGGTGAGGTCACCGTCAAACTGGATCGCCTCAATAAACCGGTGCCCGTCCGGGCCGACCTCGTAGATCGCAATGTTCTTGGCCCAGCCGAAGTGGGCATCGACGTGCTTCAAATCCTGAGTGGCGAATGCAACTTTCATCCGGGTTGTTTTCTTTCCCTGCTCAATGCAACTGGGGCTGGACCTGCGGGCCGCCGCAGGTTGATCGCCAGGTGTCGGGCGTCGGCCCATGGTTGGCTTCGCGGTCAGTGATGATCAGATTGGCGATGTCAAAGATCAGATTGCGCGTGCCGCGATAGCCAACGATCGTGAGGTGCGCAGCCCCGACGCGATCGAACATAGGGAAGCCTACCCGGAAGAACGGGACATTGAGTCGCGAAGCGGCCTGGCGACCATGTGAATGCGACATCAAGAGGTCGCAGTCACGCGACCTGGCAAGCTCTTCAAGGTCCTCCAGATCGCCGATCAGGACGTCCTCGGTCCTGACCCGCTGGAGCACCGGTGAGTTCGTCGTCGTCACCGCAGCACTAACCTGTGCGCCCATCTCGTGGAGCAAGCTGGAGAGATCGAATAACAAGTCCGGCTCGGCGCCGATCGCGAGCTTGCGGCCGCCGATATGGAAATGTGCATCCAGCATGGCGTCTGCCAGCTGTCCACGCTGCCGGCGATATTTCCAGGGCACCGACCGGCCGCTGATCTGGCTCAGGAAGGCGATGAATTCGTCATTTGGGATAAGGCCACAGAGCCGCTCGAACAGGCGGAACGGCGTGCCTGTCCGCACCTGCATGGCCTCGGCCGCACGGCGCATTTGCGCACCGATCGCGATCGTCCAGGCCACCTGCCCCATGGTCGCAATCTCGTCCACTCCAATGCCCCCGATCGTGGTGGGCGTGAATTCGTCGGGGATGTGACCGTCCAGCGAACCGGCGACGTCCGGCAGGAACGAGGGCTTGAGGCCAAAATCCTCAAAAATCGTGCGAAGCTCGTCGAGATCGCCGGGCGTGAGGTGGCATCCAGGTAGCACGTTGACGCGGGAGATATCGCGCGGTCTCGCGGTGTCGACGGGAGCCACAAGCATCTCGATCATCCGCGCCACTGTCTTGCTCCAGCCATCCTGAAAGGCATCCTTGAAATCCGGGGTCGAGACGTAGACAAGGGGGAGCTTTTCGAGCTTCGGATGCTTCTGTCGGATCAACCGGATGAATGCTTCGACATCATCGCCGTTGGTCTCGGTGACGCCAGTTGAATTGATACCAATGATCTCGGGCTCGACGCGATTGTAGATGTTGAGGATCGCCTGTTCGAGATTCTCGTGGCCACCGAGCACGGTGGCAACCTCGCTCATGGCGGTCGTCTGCATCGGCACGGCTTCATTGAAATGGCGCACGAACAGCGTTAGCCCGAAGGAGGTGCAACCTTGCGGGCCGTGCAAAAGCGGCATCGCGCCGCGCAGGCCCAGGAAGGCAAATGAGCCGCCGATCGGCTGGCTCATTTTGAGCGGATTGACCGAACAGGCTTTCTTCGAGGTAGTGACGATCGCCATGCCGTTCCCCTACTCCGCCGCCTGCAGCGCCGGGGGCTGCAGATCGGAACGAATGTCCTTACAAGCAACGCACTGTGCGGTGGAATTGGTGCACGGCTTGGCGGGCTTGGCGAGGTTCGGGCCATGCGCCGCAATCGCGCTCTCGCCACCGCTGGCCTCACTTTCACGGGAGAGACTTATCGTATCGACGCCGTTCTTGCTCGCGTCTCGAGCTGGATCAGCGGCTTGCGCATACATCTGCGCAACCGGCCTTGCCTGACGATTTCGGTCGAACTCATCCCATGGGGCGGCTTGGCGGAGCTGATCCCATATCGGATTGTAGAGCGCTTTCTCGATCTCCTCCATGAGCTTGACAATCCCGATATAGCCCATATAGGCGTGGCAGCGCTCCTGGTTGATATCGAGCCACGGCATCGCCGCCTTTAGTGCGACGAATTGCGACTTGCCGCCGGAGAGCATGATGTCGGCTTTTGCGTCCTTTAGCATCTTGTAGATCTCGCGAGGCGACATGTCCTCGATCATGTGGGCGTGCTGGCCCATTAATTCCTTGATACGTTCCTTGTCCTTCTTGGTCGATTTCTTCACGGACGTGCCGACGATCTCGAGCCCGGCCTCTTGCAAAGCGGCCACCATCGACCAGGATTTCACGCCACCGGTGATGAGAACAACCCTCTTGGCGGCAAAGCGTGGCTTGAAACGTTCAATCGCAGCCCAGGCTTTGGTCTCTTCGCGTGCGATCAGGGCTTCTGTGCGTTGCATCAGCTCAGCCGGCGCGCCGCGTTCGATCAGCATGCGCGCGATCTGGCGTAGTGAATCGCTGGAATCCTCAATACCATAGAACGAGCCTTCAAAAAACGGGATGCCGTAACGCTGCCTCATCTTGCGTGCGACGCTGATCATTGCCTTTGAGCAGACCATCATCGCGGCTTTGGCTCGGTGCGAATAAGCCACCTCGCGATACTTGCCGTCCCCCGAGATGCACGACAGGATCCGGATTCCGAGCTCATCGAGCAGCGGCTTGACCTGCCAGAGCTCGCCGGAGAGGTTGTATTCGCCGATGATGTTGATGTCATACGCAGTGATGTAATCGGGCTCTCCGGTACCGATGACGTGCTCCAGCAGTGCTTCGCCTGCGAGCTTGTTGCCAAGGTTCTTCGACCCCACAAATCCCGGGGCATTGATGGGAATGACCGGTTTGCCAAGTTTGGCGGAGGCTGCCTTGCAGACCGCGTCGATGTCGTCACCGATCATTGCGGGCACGCATGTCTGGTAGACGAAGATGGCCTGCGGGTCGTATTTCTCTGTGATCTCCTTGACTGCCCTGTACAGCCGCTTCTCGCCGCCGAACACGATGTCGGTCTCGCTCATGTCCGTGGTGAAGCTTCTGCGCCACAGATCGGAGCCGGAGGAGGCGGAACCGCGATTGTCCCAAGAATTGCCCTCACAGGCGATTGGGCCATGCACAAGATGGGCGACGTCGGTGAAGGGCTGCAGTGCGACTTTGGCGCCATCGAAGGCACACCCACCGGCGACGCCGCCGGGCTTCAGCTGCTTGGTGCATCCATTCTTGCGCTCGACGTTCGACTTGCTCGCGTTCCTGGCGCAGCCCGGTTCGTTAAAGACGTCCTGTATGGTCGTGGGAAGCGAAGTCATGGTGTCTCTTTCGGGGATGTCAAGACATCCGCACAGACCAAGAGGATGGGCCGGCGGATAACCTGTGATCCCCGCCACAGCGCCGCTGTTCCTGCGGACGATGAGGCGGGGCGCTCGCCTTAGCGTATGATGTCGAAGCTGTAGTCTGTCTTACCAACCGAGCTGGTTTTTCTATCGATCTCATCAAAGATCTTGTCGAGAATCTTGACCAGCACATTCATGCTACCCTGATAGCCCCACACTGGATAACGATGGTGATGATGGCGATCGAAGATGGGAAACCCGATGCGGATTAGCGGCGTTCCAGTGTCACGTTCGAGATACTTGCCGTAGGTGTTACCGATGAGGAAATCGACTGGTTCTGTGAACAGGAGCGAACGCATGTGCCAGAGATCCTTGCCCGGGAAGGCGCGGCAGTTTTTACCGAACGGCGAGCTCGCGAACAACGCCTGCATCTTCTGCTCCCAGGCCTTACTCCCGTTGGTCGAGAGCACGTGCCTTGGCTCAGCGCCAAGCTCCAGCAAGAATGCGGCCAGGCCATAGCAGAGGTCGGGATCGCCGTAGATCGCGAACTTCTTGCCGTGAACGTGCGCGCTAGAGTCAGCCATTGCGTCTACCAGACGCCCGCGCTCCCGCTCCAGCGCATTTGGAATTGCCTTGTTGGTGATACGCGACAGCGTCATCAGGAAATCGTCCGTAGCGCTGACACCCAGCGGGTGATTGAAGGCGACGACCTCCTGGTCGTGCCCCTTGATGAAGGGCAACGTCTTCTCCGTACAATATTGCTGCATGGAAATGGTTGCCTTCGCATGGACTGCGTTCGCGGCATCCTCTAGTGTGGTGCCGCCATCATACATGCGGAACTCGCCGTCGGTGGGGGTATCGAACACATCACTGTTATCCGCGAGGATCGTGTAGCCGATCCCCATCAGCTCGAAGATGCGCTTTATCTCACGGATGTTTCCGACAGTGTAGCCGTCGAAGCCACCGATGAAGTTGATCCAGTTGTTCGCTTTGCGCTGGAGTTTAGGCGCCGTGCCGGCTTTGCCATCCCAGAAATGCTCGAGGATACCCTTGAGCGTGTTGTCGTAGCCCGTAATGTGGCTACCGACGAATGCAGGAGTGTGAGCGAATGGTACGTCGTAGTCCGCGGGGACTGAACCTTTTTCCTTTGATGTTTTGATGAAGGCGTTGAGGTCGTCGCCAATGACTTCCGCCATGCAGGTCGTGGCGACCGCGATCATCTTCGGCTTGTACATGTTGTAGCTGTTGGCAAGCCCGTCGGTCAGGTTGTTGAGCCCCCCGAACACAGCCGCGTCTTCCGTCATGGACGAGGAGACGCACGAGGTCGGCTCCTTGAAGTGCCGCGACAAATGGCTGCGATAATACGCGACGCAACCCTGGGAGCCGTGGACGAACGGCAGTGTGCGCTCGAACCCAAGCGCGGCGAACACCGCACCTAGCGGCTGGCAAGCCTTCGCCGGATTAACGGTTAGCGCCTCGCGGGCGAAGTTCTTCTCGCGATATTCGGGCGTCTTGGACCATTCTCTGATACGGTCGACTTCGGCGGGATCATGCGGATTCTCAAATAGCGCCTTCTTATTGGCCAGCATCCGCTGGTATTCGTCTCCCCGGAAAAGCTCAGAGTGGTCGAGGATGTGTTCGGCGTTCTGTGTCATCATGGCACTCTTCAGGTTCTTGTGTTCGTTCTCCTGCCCTTCCCCTCCTCTGTGGAAGAAAGGGCCCGGGCGTCGGCTTTCCTATTCCGCCGCCATGAGGCTCGGCCGCGGAGCGTCCTTCCAAGGTGCGGTGGTCTTCCCCCAGATCGGGGAGTTGATTGCCATGTCCATGTCTCGGGCGAAGATCGCGAAGCCGTCGTAGCCGTGGTAAGGACCCGAGTAGTCCCAGGAATGCATTTGGCGGAACGGCACGCCCATTTTTTGGAAGACGTATTTTTCCTTGATACCGGAGCCAACGAGGTCGGGCCGGATCTTTTCTACGAAGCGCTCGAATTCGTAGCCGGTGACATCGTCGTAGATCAGCGTGCCGTCCTTGACGTAGTGCTGGGCGGTGCGCTGATAGTCGTCGTTGTGACCGAACTCATAGCCTGTGCCGACAACATCCATGCCGAGGTCCTCATAGGCGCCGATGACGTGGCGAGGACGTAGGCCGCCGACGAACAGCATTACGGTCTTGCCATCGAGCCGCGGCCGGTATTTCGCCGTGACCGCATCGACCAGCGGCTGATATTTCGCAATGACGCGCTCGGCGCCCTCCTTGATCTTATCATCGAAGAAGCTTGCAATTTTGCGCAGCGACTCCGCGATTTTGGAAGGCCCGAAGAAGTTGTACTCGCACCAGGGAATCCCGAATTTTTCCTCCATGTGCCGTGAGATGTAGTTCATCGAGCGATAGCAATGCAATATGTTGAGCTTCGCTTTCGGCGTCGCCTCCAATTCAGCGAGAGATCCATCCCCGGACCACTGGGCGATGACGCGCAGGCCCATTTCTTCGAGCAGGATCCGTGACGACCAGGCGTCGCCGCCGATGTTGTAGTCGCCGATGATGGCAACGTCATACGGGGTCGGCTCAAATTTAGAGCTGGCTTCTGGGGCGCTCTTGTCGAAGATCCAATCTCGAACGGCGTCGTTCGCGATGTGATGGCCGAGCGATTGTGACACGCCACGAAAACCCTCGCACCGCACAGGCACGATGGTCTTGCCGCCATATTCCTTTGACTTTTCTCTGGAGACTGCCTCGATATCGTCACCGATCAAGCCAATCGGACATTCGGACTGAATGGTGATGCCCCTGTTGAGAGGAAACAGCTCCTGCAGCTCGTCGATGAGTTTGGTGACCTTTTTATCGCCGCCGAACACGATATCCTTTTCCTGGAAATCGGAAGTGAACTGCAGTGTCACGAACGTGTCGATGCCGGTCGTGCCGACGTAGTAGTTGCGCCGCGAGCCCCATGAGTACTGACCACAGCCGACCGGACCGTGGCTAATGTGGATCATGTCCTTGATCGGCCCCCAGACGACGCCCTTGGAGCCCGCGTAGGCGCAGCCGCGGATGGTCATTACGCCCGGAATGGACTTGATATTCGACTTGACGCCACAATCCGACTTCCCCACCTCGTGAACACTCAGATGCTTGGCGCGCCTTTTGGCGGTCTTCTCTGGGTAGACCTTCAACACCTCGTCGATTAGCTGCTTGTTGCGCGCCTTGATCTCTGCGACGCTTTCGGTAGTTGCTCGGCTCATACAAATTTCCTTTCGATTGTCGTCTCAAATGAAGATGCGGCGCTTTTCCGGTAGACCGACGGACTTCCGATCCGGCGTTGAGGCGTAAAGCGTGCAATCTCCCTGGCCAGTCCTACCGAACGCAACTTCGCGGGCTTCTGGATCATGCCGCAGCGGTCGATCAGGATGTTGCAGCTCATCTCGGCTAAGCGCTCGCGAGCGCCATGTGTGAGGCTGTTGGTTTGTCGACGGAAACGCTGACCAAGACGCGTCTCGGTGATGTCATGCCTGCCCTCCAGCGATTGGTCATTATCGGCTTCTTTACTCGCTCGCGTGCCATCAGGGGCCCGCCTGCCCCTCTGCATGTCGATGCAAAGGGCTAACAGCCGCCTGTTGCGCAGGGGTTTGCAACGAGCGTGCCAGCGCTGGTTGAACACAAAAACCCACGTCTGTAGAGCTAGATAGCTGGTAGGATGCGGATTGTTATAAACCTGACTCTGCGTGGCACCGACAGCCGTATCCGCTAACGCCCTGTCTGAAACAAAACAATCGCTTGCGCTCTCCGCCAGCGAGATAGCTAGAGTCTTCCCGCGCGCCGACGTCACTCCGGTGCGCAGCTTTGCTTGGCGCACCCATCGAGCGACCGCAAACACGATCGGTTCGAGAGAGTCCAGCGCACGTACATGCGCCGATGGTGTTTGCGATCGATACTGAGCAAGTGATGATGAGCGCTGCAGCACCTCTTCCGAATGACTAAGAGAACTCAGTTGTCAGCAGAACGCTTTGTTTCACCTACACGCGATCTTTCGCTTCGCTCGTCATTCCACTTGATCTCGTGGAGACGCGCTCTAATGTGGCGACACGCGATCTCGTGGAAAGCATTGGGGCTGATCGATTCTCAGCCGCGATAGCCTTAAAGGCGCAAGCTCGTGGCCCTTGCTCATTCGGGGTAAAGAGGTCGGCGTTCTACAACGGCCTCGTCCGTGTCATTCGGCAGTCCAGTTGCAGCTCGCTTCAGCATCTCGGTAAGACACGCCGCGACGCAATTCGGCGCTTCGATCGGGCGCGCGTCGACTTTTTTCTATCGCTGCTTGCGGGAGCGTGACGCGGTGAGCCGGCGCCGGCACGCAGCACCGAGTGCAGGGACAACGAGGCCCGTCTGATGATGAGCGCGGGCATCAGCGCGGGCTGAGGGCCCGTGGATAGCCCACTTTTATCTACTTCCCGGCGCGAAATTGATGCTTGTTTGGCCAACGGCATAAACCAAAACAACCCCCGCCGGGTGGACGGCGGGGTCTGAAGCGAGCATGATGGGTGCGACGTCTACGGAGCGGCTCGGCTGCTCATCGTCCGGCCGATGTTGCCGAGGTTGAGATCACACCGAGGGTGACCCAGCGCTGCATTCCGGCGTCATCCTTCTATCAGCATCGATTGAGGCCGTTTCGCCGCTTAACCACGCTGATGCGTCCATGGCGTGCGCCATTTTTGGCCACCGCGGAACCAGCGCTTCTTCTGTTCGCGCTTGCGCTCCGCGCCTTTTGCTCGGCCCCAATTCTCTCGCAGCGGCCTCGTTCCTGGCAGAGTAGAATCCCGCGTCAGTCCGCACCAGCCGCGGCACGCCCCGTGGTGGGTTGCGGTGGCCGGGATCAACAGATCGCCATTGGGCCGCCGAAAATAGACTTAGTCGACAATCTTGCAGCTTGATCATTTTGCCGAACTCATTGGGCTTGCCGGCTTGTCCTTACGGATGATCTCCGTCGACGGCTAGAACACGCTGAGAACCTTATCTTCCACATGAGTGCCGCCGTGGAAGATGCGCGCCCGGGCTCTTGACGCGTCACCCGCTGCCCCAGCGGCAACATCCTATTGACCTCCGCGCGGAGCCTCTCAGTGCTATCTGCTGCAGAATGTCCGTCGCCTTCTTCACTCCTTTGGAGATTTCTGCGCTTGCGGAAATAAAGCGTAAGACACCAGTCACTTCCAAAAAAGAGATTCTCGGCCAATCTGTGAACTCCAATTCGAAGCTACGTAGGCCAGTAAGTTTGGTGGTGAATTTAAGGGTCTTCCCTGAAAGGGCTGCCAATGAGCCAGATGCGAACTTGAATACTGTCGTGCCGGAAGTTGCGACCGCAGTTCCTTGCTCGCCTTCCATGCTAGAGAAGCCGGTCGCCTCGGAGAGTTGCCCAATTGCAACTCCCTCCAGCGCGCGGTGAAATTCCAGGGACGCTAAGTACGTTCCTTTATCAGCAGCCCACTCGCTGACCGACACTGCTGTAATCCCCGCGTCACTCAAGAGACCATCCGCGATCCGGCAGCCATATTGAACCGTGAGAATGACCCGCTCGTTCCGAACTCCGACCGGCTCTCTATCGGCGGCAGTGATCGTGCACGCGTACCGCCTTGTGTCCGCAACCGCGCTCGCGCTTAGCCCGAGCAGTTCGAGAGCGGGACATAATGCAAAAGCGATAACGGCTCTTCTCATTCGGCTACACCTAGTCTGGAGTATCGTTCGCCTGCTCTGTACAATCTGACGCTACGGCCGATTCAAGCTTCTTCGATCGCTTTGTCGGATGAAAGCTACTCATGTTGACCGCGCTTTCGCAGAAACGGCGCAATCGGTGTCCCCCAGCGGTGGTCCTGGATGGGCGGCCCGAACGGTTTCAGCGCTCACGGTGCGCCGCGGGCCAGCACATCGGTGAACCAAGCCTGAGGACCGACGCATTTCAGCTCGGCGGCGGCCATAACGGGCGCGGCGACGGAGCCTACGTTCCCGACGCAGGCGCACGCGTTCTATGAGCGGACGCCATTTTGCGCGCCAATGCCCCGCGGCACAGGTCCCGAATTTTGCTTCACAGTGTCAATGTAAAAGGAAACGTGGTCGCTAGGAGCCGTTCAAAGGCAGATTGCCGCTCAAGCAGGCGATCTTCGAGAACCTTACGCTCGAGATCACTTAGCTCGCTTTTAAGCCTTCTTCGACAGCGCCAAATGTCATTCCGCACGTATCTGATCTCATTCAATCGATCGTCAATCGAAGCCATCACGGACACCATATCTAACTTGAACCAGCCATGGACAATTGGTCAATCACGTCCTTCCCGCGGTAAGACGCCGATGAGATCTCACGACCTGGCGTCTGCGGACATGATGTAACGATCTCCTCCCAGCATGTCCTCTTGTACCGAAGTCTTTCAACGCAAGAGCACGAAGTGACCGTTGCTTCTGCAGAAGTTCAGCGATTTTTGCCATCAGCGCGCAGGATTCAAAAGCTGCCACTCGGCCGTGAGTGGGTCGAAATGGTTATCTTATCCCAACCCACACGCGGCCCGATCAGGTGTCAGGCCGGCACTTAAGCTGGTGTCGAATGGGAGTATCCGAGGAAATCGGACGGTCGTACCGTCAAGCTCTGGGTAACAGATTTGATATCGGCAATTGCCATGCCAGCGAACCCCAGGTGGGATTCAAGACAAGCCATGTTCAGGCTTCGGGGCTCGTCTGTTACAAACGAGCGCGGATTTCGGCGGCGGCGCGCAAAGAGCTGGCCCGGATATGAGGTCGGAGAGCCTTCACTCGGCAGGGCGAGGCGAAATCGTGAGCGATGCGCATCGCCGGGCGCCTCGGCTCAGTGTCTCGCCGTCGGCCGGCGTAGATCTTTTTACCGCCGTCCCACGTGTGGCCGGCAAGCTGGCAATTGGATCTCATCACAAAACTTTCTGTGCGATGATGTCTAGCCGGGACTGGCGCTTGTCGCATCTGTGACACTGTATGTATTCACCAAACCAAGACATCCGACGTTGTTCGGTAGCCCGGACTCGTTCTGTACTAAATCAGCAGTTTGCATGTCAGATGCAACTGGCATGTGGGTTGCTATTGTCCAGCCGCATCGTGAGCGCTGAGCGCGACCAGCGGTGCAACACGGATACTATCAACTTCGCTGGAGCGTATTGGCCACCCAATCGCTTGATGGAAAACCGATGCGGCCACCGGACAGATTATCCTTGTTTCGGCTGTCAGATCGGCCATCATTCCGAAGGTTGAGGCGCTAGTCTGATCGACCAAGGTCGTGACCTAAGCTCAAAGCGAACTCGCGAATCAAATAAAGGCTTAAAGCCTCGTGGGCGAACGTCGGCAGCGAGCACCTCGAAATCGAACATCTGATGCAGCCTCGCTTCACAGGATCCCGTGCATGCTGCGCCGGCCCGTTGAGGGAAGAGAGTTTGGCATCGCTTTCGACTGTTTCCTTGATGTCAATCAGAACTGATGAGGCGGGTGTATGAACAAATCGATTCGGGAGCTTCGGCTTGTGGCTGAAGCATCTGTTTTGGCGATTGGGCTGCTGATGTCGTCAGGAGCTAGCGCGGACGATGATCTCATGAGAACCGCCAGGCAGATCTTCCATCCGATCCCCTCAGTCATTCCTGCGGTAAAGGACAATCAGCGTACGTTGCTGATGCGCGGCAGATCGGCGGCGTTCGGGCCAGAAGTTATTATCTCGGCAAGATCCGTCGACGCGATCCGAACCGCCCGCGGCCGGCCGTCCGGCAGCGCGACAACGACATAGGCGGGACCGCGCCCCGACCGCTCCTTCAGCACCTCAAGCCGGTGCCCGAACAGAAAATGATGCGGGTCAGTGATCGTGACGTGAGACACGACCCGCTCGAGAATAGGGGTACTCTGACGTGTTCGGTGAGCCGCAGCCGCTCGGTCAGGAATCGTGTGATCGACGCCATTAACCAATTCAAGTTGAGAATTGGCTACCCCCTGTGCATCCTTGCAAGGCCGAGCAGCGGCGAGCCGACTGCCGCTGCCTCACGCTCGTACTCGAGGCCCTCGCGCCAGGAGTCTCGTCATGGCCAACATCCCGAGACCCAAGTTTGGTCTGACGCTCGGTGGACCGTTAGCGCCGGATGAAAGCGGCAGTTCACCTGTTAGATCGTTGGGATGAGTATTCACTTGGAGGGAGGCGCCTTGAAGAATTCGCGACGACGATTTACGGTGTTGACGCGAAGGCTCGCCAATCTTGGAGTTAGAAAAGCGAGAGCAGGAAGCGCACGTAGAAATCGCGAAGCTAGATGCGCTTATCGCGTCGTCCAAGGAGCAGGTTGAAGCGGCCAGCCGCCTAGTCGATGCCAAGAACGAAGAAGCTCGTGAGATCGTGGTAGAACGAACGCGCTCGGCGCTCCGACATCTGCGTGATCGCGACAATCCTGGTCTTTTCCGTCAGCAGCTTCTCGAAATCGCCGGTGGGGAAGTTGCGATCATCCTCGGTCCGCATCCGCTTGATCACAGCGCCATGAGGCTCCTTAGGAATTGCCAAGCCGGATTGCTCCAGGATCGAACGGATGATCAGGTCAGACTGCCTGTGTTCGGCGGCCCCCGCGACGAGCCGCGAGCTCGATCGCCTCCGTGGCGTTGGTCAAGATGATCTCCTCGGCGCGCCAAGCACTTACGTGCTGAGCGACTTTGGCGCGCGCCTTCGTTGTTTCCGTCGCGCTGGCGAGTAGTGCAGCCTGGACGTTGGCCTGCGCGACATCGCAGGAACAGTTCCGGACGTCGGGATGCACGCTGACTTACAACACTGGAGTAAGCGGCGAGAGCGCGGCGGGGATCCTGTTATGACCGTAGGCACCATGCACTCGCGCAGGTGACCGTGGGCAAGCGGATGCCGAGCATCTCGTACGTGTTCAGGATCTCCGGACCGATCACGCCGCGCGTGGAGACCGTCTCTTCGGCTTCGAAGTGACGTAGCTTTAGATATCCTGCAAGCCGATCTTGGGACATTCGACGCCCGTCCACCTCGCCTCGGCTCGTCAGCCAACGACGATAAGCCTCAACGCGGCGACCTGGAGCATCGAGGCGGCCTTGTCCTTATTCGAGACAAATTTGACGGTGTCCTCTGACAGGGCCCTTCGAGGGTTTCTCGGAGTCGATCAGCGCCTTAAGCTCATAACGATTTGATCGACCTCGATGCGCCCCACGCGGACGGCGGCCTCCTCAAGCTCGACATCAACTACTTCGTTCGCGAAATCGAGCGCTAAAGCCTTCTGGACGCGGGCTTCTTATGTTGTTTTAGACGGGACACAGGTGTCAGGCACCGGACAGACCACCGTACATTGCGGCGTGTCGGAATGGCCCTCGCACTCCGTACATTTTTTGGCATCGATAACGTAAATGTCGCCCTTGAGGCTGATCGCCGCGTTGGGACACTCGAACTCACATGCCCCACAAACGGTGCATTGCGAAGCGACGATCTTGTAAGCCATGCCTTCCGACTCCTTAGGCGAGCGATGCCATTGGCGATCCCCTTCAAATTCCGTGCCAAGGACAGAAGCGCTCACAATCATGGGCAATTTGGCCAATTGTGCTGTCCCGGGTCTGAGACCATGTTGCATCTGCGACAGCAACGGGCCACTTCAATTTAAAGCCATCCGAGCCCTCGGGCCCTACTCCGATAGCCAGTCGCGACTCGACTGCTGCGAGATTCCGTCGGTTTGTCTGGCATGGCAGCGCGGGGCCCAGCGACGCTCGACGATTCCGAAACCGGCGGCGCGACTAAAAGCCGCGAGCCGACGCACGTCTGCGCCGGATCTCAGGAAACCTCCGGTCATACGCCGTGACTGGAGGTTTTGTGCAAGCCGCGCTCCACGGCTGCAACGTTAACTCCGCGGATGACTCGCCGGAGGTTTGCCAAAACGGGTTTTGCTACAATAAGCTTCGGCTTCGCTTCGGAGGGAAATGAAGTTCGGCCGGGAGACGCGATTACTGGCTTTGCAAAGTGACCGATTTAATTGCAGTCAGCCGCATGCCTGGTGCCGAGTAGGCATGCGGCGCGGGCGAGCGCTGGTACGCTTTTCCTTTCCAATCGAAGGAAGTCCATCATGAGTTCGCAGCAGGTCAAGCCGCGGTCGATTCTGAGAACGGCAACAGCTTGCACTTACCTCACCTCTGTTGCTTATAGCGAGTGCGGACGTCCTATTCCCTATCGAGCTTGATCGTTGCTCTCAGTTGCGTTTTCTGTATCCTTCTGAACATGGATATCCTCAAGAGGGACTGGAGGGACTAACGTGACGGGTGTTCGTGTTGGCGCTGAAGCGCAAGGCCTGCCTTGCGGGGGCACGGCTTTACGCAAAGGCGTGCCAGGAGATGAGAACGCGATCGCAGAAGCCGTCGGAAAGCTACTTTCTGAATTAGGTGGCCCCGGACCAGAGTTCAGGCTTGAGGGCGCGAAGCAGGCTGCTTTGCGCCTGATTCCAGGATCCCGAAGAGGGCCTCATTGTTGTCATCGAGGAACAAGCCACGCGGCAGATTGTAGGGGGTCGCTGCCATCTCGGCTGTACAGGCCGTGAGAGCAGCCGGAGCGTACGGTGTGCTTCAGGAGCTATGGATTTCTCGCGACTTCCGAAGCTCTGACCACGGTCGGCATCTGCTCGAGGCGGTACATTCGGAGGCGAAGCGCCGAGGCTGGCAGATGATTGAGGTTGCGTTGCCCCGGATGGCTATCCAGCTTTAGAATGGGTACGCCGTTTCTACGAGGAGAGGGGATATCGGGTTGGAGGATTGCGCGCGCGAAAGAGGTTATGACAGTACCGCGACCTCTGCTCCACACAGTTAAAAGCGCTCCTGGGTCTATCAGAAAAGACTTTCAAAGCAGCAAATCCTGCTGCTTGTTGGTTCTCAAAACGAACGCTCCAACGCGTGCGTCGCGGCCGAGGATGATCGGCGCTGATGCGGTGCTTACTCCCACTGCGAGCGGGTTACCCCTTCGACCTTCTTGGCGGGTATCAGCCATCAAATCGTTCTTCATAGTGCGAAGCGATACGATAGTCTTCAAGGCTCGTGGACCGCGAGCCGAAACCTGCCCGGCTAAAGGCGCGGAGCCAGGTCGGCGGCGGCCCGTTGGGGGCGAAGCCCGACCCAGCCTTACAAACGATAGCCGAGTCGTTCTCTCGTGGCTTCCTATACAATGCGACTTACTGACGCCAGTTTCGGATCACCGCACACAAATGCGATCCATTCGTCGCCAAGTACAATGCCTCGGCAACTGGCAAGCCAATCATCTACCGGGCTCCTTCCTGCATCTTGATTCGGTGGACCGTCGCGTAAAAGGATTCGGCACCACCTTGTCACTCCTGCTGGCGAACGTTCAAGGAAAGCGAGCGAGATCAGCCATCAACACTGATCCGGTAGAGGATTCCGTAATGAGCAATGTGCCGTTTGCCGCCTCCAATACGAGGTTCGTGCAGGTCGCCCCAGCGCAGGACTTGATGGGGGGGCGATCGGTTCGCCGTTCGGCGCCATGACGAAGACGTGGCCGAGGGAGGCGTGCGCGACAAAGAGCCGCCCTTTTTGATCCATCGTCAGCCCGTCAGGACCGCTGGTCCCGAAGAACAAGCTGAACCGTCCCACCTTCCCAACCCCACCGTCACGCATCAGCGGCACGCGCCAGATGCTGTTGTCGCGCGTCATTGCAACGAACAACACGGCCTCGTCGGGACTGAGCACCAGCCCGTTCGAAATCAGGCAATCGAGCCGGTCGTCAGGACACAGTCGGAACACCCGGCCGGTCGGATCGTGCAATCCAGTTTGCACCTGATCGGTGAAATAGATGTCGCCGTTGGTCGCGATATGCAGGTCGTTGCAGCCTCTGAAGGACTCGCAATTGCGGTGCCTCAGAAGCGGGCTGATAGTATCCTGCTGCGGATCGAGCTCCATGAGGCCGTTCATCTAGTCGGCCACCAGCACCCGGCCATCAGGTGCGATCTTCAGACCATTCGGCCAGCCGTCATATTCGATTATCAGAGACCAGATGCCGTCGCGCAAATCCGGAAAATGCGGCCGAAGAGGATATCGACGACGTAGAGATCCCCGGACTTGTCGAACGACGGCCCCTCGATGAAACAATCCCACCGGATGGCCCCCGCGGTTGGCATCCGCCCCATTTTGAGGAAACACCAGGGCGACGAAATTCTGCCGGCATCGACGAGAACACGCGGGTCTCAACCAGCTGAGGCGGCTTGTCGAGATACATCATGACGCGCCTCCCAGCGTGCGGCGCGGCTGGCCCTCATATTTGTAGCCAAACTGCTTGGGCATCGGTCCCTTGTTACGATCCTTGCGCCTGGTCTGTTCCCAGGCGTGGGCCAGGATTCCGACCGCGCGCGACAGGCAGAAGACGCCGCGCGCCAGCGGAGGCGCGAAGCCGAGCTCGCCATAAATGACCGCGGTCGCGCCATCAATGTTCATCGGGATGAGTTTGCCCTTGCGCTGCTGCATCACGCGCTCGATCGCGCGGGCGGCCTTGGCATAGTCGCCGCTGACACTGCCCTCAGCACTTGCGCCATCCACCAGCGCCAATAGCGGTGCCGCGCGGGGGTCGATCGGATGAAACCGGTGGCCGAAGCCGGGCAGATATTTGCCGCGCCTTGCAGTGAAATGGTCGATTGCGGCGGCCGCGGCCTCGCCGATCTCTAGGCCATCGCGCCTCCGCAGCACATCCTCGTAGAGTTCGACCGCCTGCTCCCCTGCTCCGCCGTGCACGTCATCGAGTGTATTGATCGCGGAGGCCATCGCACCGTTCAGGGGCAGCCCGCAGCTCACCGCCATCTGCGCAATTGCGATGGAGGGCGCGTGCGGACCGTGGTCAACGGACGCGACCAGCGCAGCTTGCAGCAGCCTCTCCTGCGCTGGCGTCGGCAGATCGCTGCGTAACATCAGCCAGATCATGGCGGGAAAGGAAATCCGGCCGATCAAATCTTCGATTGGATAACCCCGATAGGCGATGCGACCGGGCGCGATGTCGCAGATGGAGGTTCGCCACCAACGGGCCGCTTTCTGTCGCAATTCTTCTTCGCTCATTTCCGCTTCCGCCCCTTCAACCTGCCGATTGCCAACCGCCGCAAGCCGTCGAATATCATGATATTGGTCCGTCCGCGGCTACGCGGACGGGCAGGAAATCAGCCCCTCCTTGCTTTGGCGTCCCGACGGCCCGGCTTGAGACCAGTTGCTCGACCTCCGCATACGAATAGCCGAGCCGCTGCAGCCATCGCTCGGTGTCTGCTCCGAGCGTCGCAGGTGGTGAAGGCACCGAAAACTCCTCATCCAGCCGGAAGCCCGGCCGCATGATTCGTAACGGCTGCGCACCGTCTTGTTCTGGGGCCAAAGTCTCGACGAATCCGCGCTCGAGGAGCTGTGGCTGCTGCAAGACTTGCGAGACCGTCAGCACGCAGCCTGCGGGGACTCCAGCCAGATTCATTTGGGCCTCCCATTCTTCAGCGGGCTTGCAACTCAACGCCTGGTTCAACTCCGTGTTCAGCGCTGCGCGATTGGTCTTGCGCATCTCGCGCTCAGCAAAGCGTGGATCCGTCTTCAGGTCCGGTCGGCCAATCAGGTTGCATAGGGCTTGGTACTGCTTCTGCTCGTTGGCGGAAATGTTCAGCGGGCCTGTTGCGGTGCGGAATGTGCCGGAGGGAGCCGCGGTGAAGTTCTCGTTGCCGATGGGCCTGCGGCTCGACACCAGCGTTCAGGTGGTTGGAGACGACCCATCCCATCGCTGCAACGGTGGTTTCGAGCAGGGACACGTCAATGAACCGACCGCGGCCGCTATGCCGCTGTTCGACCAGAGCCGCGGCGATGGCAAAGGCAGCAGTCAGTCCCGCAATCGTATCCGAGATCGGAAAGCCCGTGCGCAGGGGAGCCGAGGCCGTATCGCCAGTGACGCTCATGGCACCAGACAGACCCTGAACAATCTGGTCATAGGCTGGACGGGCGGACCACGGCCCGCTCTGCCCAAAGCCGGAGATCGCGCAATAGACGAGACGCGGGTTCTGCCTGCTGAGCACATCAAAGCCCAGGCTAAGCCGTTCCATCACCTTCGGCCGGAAGTTTTCGAGCACCACATCGGCTTCCTTGACGAGTCGCAAGAATACCTCGCGGCCCGATTCCGACTTCAAGTCCAGCGCCACGGATTGCTTGCCGGCGTTCACCGCGACAAAAGAGAGGCCCTGCAGGCGCTCTGCCCTTTGCGGATCGGCGCCGAGGCGTCGCGCGAGGTCCCCGCTCTTCGGATTTTCGACTTTGATGACCTCCGCGCCAAGACGCGCGAGATGATAACCGCAGAACGGACCGGCCAACACGTTCGACAGGTCCAGGACGCGGATGCCGATGAGCGGCAGAGACATCTGAAGACGCCTTCGTTTAGGTGATCCCATGGTGAGGGCTTGGCCGGCGGGCAGCTATTTCAGTTCTTGTGCGGCGCGTTCCGCGAAACGATTGGTGAAAGTTTCGTTCAGGTCGATCCTTGCGGCAGCAATTTTTGGATCAAAGTCGCTTAGGACAGCCAGCGGGACCTTGGCCGCCTCGACGTCCATCTGTCCGGTCGGCGAGAAGAGCGCTTTCGATGCGTTCATGATTTCGATATTCACCTTGCGATTGTCAGTCTTGTAACCAGGAGGAATCGTATCGACGAGCTGCTCCGTCGGCGTTGCGTTGATCCAGCGGTGAGTTTTGAGCAAGGCGTTGACCAGGCGCTGGACCGTTTCGGGATTTTGTCGATGAAAGACTGCTGAAGGTAGAGACACGCGGTCGGATAGGATCCGCCGAAGGCCTGCTTTGAGCCTTCGATCGTGCGCGCATCGAACAGCGCTGTCACGTTCTTCTTGCGCGCGAGAAGCGTCGCGATGTGATCGAAATAGACCAGGGCATCGACGTTCATAGCCTCAAGCGCCACCATGCCCGGTGCGCCGCTGCCGACGGAAATGATGTTGACATCGCGTGCGACCGGCGGAAAAATGAAAATTCTCCATTTCAAGGTTTTTCAGCAGACTGCTAGAGCAAGCTCGCTGGAGTAGCCATCCAGGCTACCTTGCGAGGCAGCATGTCCGACCAGCTGTGGTATATCGAGCCCCGAGGTCGATAACGCGCACCCGTGTGATCTCTGACTCCGATCACTTTCGCTCCCATATTGTGTAGCTCGAGTGCGGTGATTGAACCGACATTTCCAAAAGCCTTGAACAATACCGTGACAGATCGCTTCGGCATCAGCAGACGGGTTTTTAGGTCGTCTGGTATCCTCAGATAATTCGCGATCAGTTCGAATTGCTTTACGGCCATATCAAACACTGGCCCAGTGCAGACAGTCACGACAGCTCCTGCGCCTGGATATGAAATATCGGAATGCTTGTGCCTCAGAGCACCGAGCTCCCTGGTGCGTGTTGCGCGTTTCAGATGCGGGTGAGACAACTAGTCCAATCAGCAAGATTACGTCTCGCGGTCACGCCAAAAATATCACCAATGCGATGAAAGCGAGATTGACCGAGGCGGCCACGACGGCCCAACAGCGAATCGTAGCAGGCGAAAATTCAAGAGCGTCCTGCGAAGTGTCGACCCAAAGCGGCGGCATTCAAGTCAGCTCCAAAGACGCGGGTTAAGAGACAAACCTGCATAAGCGCAGAAACCACCCACTCTGCTAAAGCCGAGCCTTTCGACCGCGCGTAGAGCCCTTGCCGCCCCGGTTGGCGAGCGGGAGCACATCGGCTATCGCTCGCCGAACTGCCCGATCCGTCCGCTAGGCGAGCCGGTGCGATCCGCGAGTGCGAGGAGCACGGCTGGAGGAAGGGCCGCGCCGATCGCACGCCCGCGAGCCCGCAAAATCCGTGCCCACTGGCAACCCATCTTGCCGCGAGCTTCTCGGGAGGCTTGCGCCCAATGCTCTGGGTTCGATGACATCCATTCTAAGGTCAACCCGCTATCCCGATCGCTCTTGAGCCACGGTGCCGGAGCGCTCGTCTGAGCTCACCGAACTGATGGAACATGACGAACAGAGCGATCATTCCGGCGCCCAGTTCAGCGATTGCTTGACTGGCTAACAGTCCATCGAAACCCGCAACCACCGGGAATAACAGTACGGCCGGTATGAAGAGATAGCCCTGCCTCGCCAGGGCAACAATTGCACTGAGGCGTGCTCTCCCAAATGCCTGAAGCATTGCCGTCACGAAACTCTGAACCCCCAAACAGTCCAAAAAAGAGATGGAACACGATGCAGGACGAGACGGCTAATTCCGTGACATTCTCGTTATCGCTAAATAGGCTCACCAAAGGCCTTGCAAAAACAACAACGGCCGCAGAATACGCGATGGAGAATGCGACCGTAACGAAGAGCATGAACTTCGCAGTCTTCAGAATACGAACATAGTCGCGTGCGCCCCAACCGAAACCCAGGATAGCTTGAGCGCCTATGCAGAACCCGGTGATAGGCAGTGCGCCGACCATCAAGATTCGCATAGCTATTCCAACTGCAGCGATGGAATCATCGCCGAACGGTGCGGCAGCTCCGTACAAGAGCATAACCGCAAGAGCCGATAAGATACTCGTCATTGTCGCTGGCGCGCCCGCCAACGCGAGCTGTCGGATGCGATCTGCTCGCAATGATATGTGAGATATCCTGACGAGAACTGTCCCGCCGAGCTTCGTAAAATACGCAATATATAGTCCGATAGCGGCGATCTGCGATACCAGCGTTGCGAGGGCTGCGCCACGCACACCAAGGTCAAACAAGAATATGAAGACAGGATCAAGCACAGCGTTCAGTAGAAACGCGGTAAGCATCGCCCACATGCTGAATCGCATATCGCCTTCGGCTCTGACAATGAACCCGCTAACGATGTTTAGAAGCATCAGGGTGTTCCCGAACAAAAGCGTTCCCGCGTAGTCGAGCGCCACGGGCATGATGGTTGGAGTCGCTCCGAGGATTGCGAATATCGCTGGCAGACTTGGAAGCAGAGCGACGGTAACTATGATGCCGATCGGAGCGGTGAGCGCGAGAGCTGTACTTGCGCCTCGACTCGTCTCTAGGTACTCACGGGCGCCCAGATGACGAGATATGAAGGACGCCGTTCCAACACCGGTTCCCTGTCCGGCTGCCGCGAGCAGGACGATGATCGGCAAGGTCATGCTCACAGCTGCGGTCGCCTGCGCGCCAAGTGCGCCAACAAAGATCGCATTGACGACCTGCTGTAACGCATGGATCGATAACCCAACAACAGAGGGAATGGCGAGCCGCAGGATAAGGCTTGAGAGATTCGGGTCCGATAGATCGATGTGCTGTTTCTTCTGTGGCATCAAACTTCGCTCGCTCTCGAGCGCGAATTCCGTATCCGGCTCATTCATGCGTGAACGTGTCGCGACTTTTCCAAATTCGCTGATCGCGCACTCAGCGCAACCGTTTCCGATCCGCTCTTGCACAGCGGTACATAAGTTTATCTGCGCCGATCGATCGTCGTGATCGCGTGGACCCGTTTGACGTTTCACAAGCTGATTTTTAGCTTGTTCGATTTTCCCTAGGCATACGCCTCCCGCCAATCGTAGCCTTCTGCGGCTCTTAAGTTAGAACAACGAGGATCCTGATTGAGGTGTCCGTGCGTAGCCACCGAGGTTCTGCTAGTCATATTGTGCCGTTCTGCCCTTTGTTGACTTCTCATCGGGTGCGTTCATTTCTGTTTCCTCGATGATGATCGGCGGGGGAACGCGGCCGGACCCTAGGGCCTCAACTTGGCTTTGGCATCTACCGGACCTTGTAGTAGACGCTCCATCGTCTGCATGGCACACGCAATGAACGTGCCCAGAACCAGTATTGGGTTCGGCGACGATGTCGTGCAAGCGCTCCATGATCTCGGGTTCCTTGTCGCGACCGAGACGAACGGCAGCTGCTGGTCTCGGCCGGCGTGGTAACTGGGTTTGCGTCAGCAAATCGCGCCGCGCTGGCCATCGCTCGCGGACACGAACTCAAAATTCGTGTAGCCGCAGCCGGAAGCTCTGCCGGCGGTTCGATGAGAGGGGCTCGGACGATTTTTGCTTCGACCCACAGACGGCCCTGGCGCCGTCGACCACATGCGGCAGGCCGTCGCGTAACGCCTGACTCATCGGAAATGGCGAATCAGAGTGCAATCCCACAAACATCCCGGCATAAGATGAAGATATCCCAGTATTTAAGTTCGAGGCGGCGCACCGACTTCCAAACGTCCCGCAGACACATCGCTGTCATCGGACGCACGGTCATTCCTATCGCGTCGAGGTCGTGCTGAACGGGAACGTGGATCCGCACACCGGGTTCGTAATGGATTTCTTCAGCATGGAAGAAGCGTTCGGTCTTCTTCTAAAGACGCTCGATCACCATTGCCTGAACGAAGTCCCGGGACTCGAAAATCCGACGGCGGAAAATATCGCCATCTGGATCTGGCAGCACGCGAAACCGCGCCTCGCGCAACTCTCGAGCGCGAGGGTGTACGAGACGACAGATTGTTGGGCGGAATATGACGGGCCCGATCGCTGAATTCAGCGCTCATTTTGGACTGTATTGATGCGGTGCGCCTGTCCTTCTTCGGCTTCGAAGCCGACTTGCCCGATCTGCGCTTCGGCTCCTCATTCGGCCGGATCCGCGGGCAGATTCCCGTGCTCACGGAATGCCCTTGGATCTGGCGGGAGGTCAGACGACGGCGCCCTGCAAGGCTAGGATCTCAAGGAGCGCGAGGCAGCCATCGACAGCGCGATGAGCCGCCGCCGTCATCAGCAGATGCGGCAGCCGTAAGCCTCCGAAGCCCGCCGGACCAAATGCCCAGGTTGAGCCGATTTATGCCTCCCGCGACGAACTGGTGTATGTGCCTGCATAGATGATGATCAGGACCTTTACGCGAGAAGCGGCCTTTGAGGGACGACCGGGTTTGACGGGAATCTGAGTCGAGAAGGCCCTCATCATAGGCATTTTCGGCTTCGGTAGGCTCCCCTTCCACGCCAGGCTCGTCGAGCGCCTGACGCGCCTCGCGGGCGAAGCCATCCGGCGTCAGCCGCGAGGGACTGGCACGGCCATGGGGCGTAGCCGAGCCGTACCAGACGGCCCTTGCCCAGAGCGGTACGAACCGCGCAAGATCTGATCTTCGCCGCCGAGCTTGGTGAACTCACACACTAGGAAGACAGCCTCATCCTTCTTGCGCTCGATCTTTTCAATCTTTTCAAGCGAGGTCTGATGCTTTGACATCGCAGTCTCCGTTCCCGCAAAACATGGACGCATACACACGACAACGTTCAATAAAATAGGACAAAACATAATTACACCACTCCGACGCACCGGGGCGGCTATGCTAATGCCTCGACGGAGCCGCGATTCCCGTTGCGGGCTGGCTGATTCCTCGTGGAAAACGGCGAACTGTATCCTGCCCAACCCGATCTTGGCCGAGACGGCAGACTCGGCGTGCTCTTCCCACCACAGGCCAGCGGGTCGCGTATCTCGCCAGCGCTGGTGAGGCGCCACGGGGCATCATCAACGGTGCCTCGCCAGCCGAAAGGGAGGAAATCCGCGGGGATCCAGACGCCGGACGGGACCTGGGCAGCGACGCGCGACCGCGAGTGCTTGCTCTTGGAGGCTCGACGCAAGGGTCATCGAACCAGCGGAATAAGAAAGACCCAATCAGCGACGGTTCCTTGGGTCGAACCACCGTGTCTGGCCTGTGCGCGACAATGCGTCCGCCAGCGGCCAAATTTTATTGATGGACGAGCCGGCGCTCCGCGCCGGCCACTACACATCTGTACGAGAAGCCTCGTGAACCGAGAACGGGTCCGCCACGGACTTACGTCGCCGTCACCCGCAAGTATTTTTACTCCGCTTTGCTTAGCGTCTCTGCTCTCGACTACGCGCCTCATCGATAGGAATGCCCTCACGCGCGCCGCGGCACTTCAAGAATTTCATTTTCATTCGACGCTGCCGAAGTCAGCATGCGAGAAGATCGCTGCGGCTTGGCTGTAGCGCAGCGCAGAAATTTAGGCTAGCTTCTGCTCGCGAGTTTGCAAATGCGTACCCGCACCCGATCTCTCCGAAGACAACGAGCGATCATTCGACCGCTCGCCCCCTCACATCCTCAGAGCTGGGATAATCCGGACAATGAGGAAATCTGGTTTGAGTTGGCTCGTGCTATCGGATGTCAGGTCGCACGGGATGAAAATCACGGCTCAGTACAGCCGATAAAGGACCGACATGACGACGGCGTCATCGAAGAAAACGGCCGTACTATACGCCCGTTATTCCAGCGACATGCAAAAGGCGACCTCGATTGATGGTCAGCTATTGCTCTGCCGGAAGGTCGCATTGCGCAACGACCTCGATGTCATCGGCGAGTTTGTGGATGCCGCAAAATCTGGTCTTACCGAAGGCGCGCGGGACGGCTATCAGCGTTTGCTCAACGGTGTGAGAAACCGGGACTTTGACGTAGTCGTGGTTGAGCATTTCGACCGCTTGTCGCGCGATCCCGCAACCATCCAGCGTCTCAAGCAGGTTTTCGAGTTCAACGGCGTTGAGCTGATGGATCAGAAGGGGGTCTATGCGACCGCCACTGACATCAGCATCGCAAGTCTCTACAACACGATTTACAAGCCGCAGCTCGCCGAAAAGGTTCGGCGCGGCCATGACAACGCTGTTGCCAACGGAAGAATTCCTGGCTCATGCGCCTATGGTTATCGACCAAGGTCGGGCGCGCCGGGCGAACGCGTGATCGATCAAAACGAAGCAAAGATTGTGCTCCGCATCTTCACCGAATATGCAGCGGGCCGCTCGACCCGAACTATCGCCGCTGATCTCACCCGCGAAGGCGTGCCCTCACCAGGGGCAACTCGTCACAAGAATAAGGCTGATCGTACCACCTGGAATCACCAGTGCATTACAGGCGGTCGGCATGGTCGCGGCATTATCGGCAACGATCTATATATCGGCGAGATACATTGGAACGTTCGCTCGACAATTCTCAACCCGGAGACCCAGAAGAAACAGAAGCGCCGCAATCCAGAAGAGCGCCACATCATAGTTA
Source organism: Bradyrhizobium sp. LM2.9 (assembly GCF_054056555.1). Classification (NCBI taxonomy): domain Bacteria; kingdom Pseudomonadati; phylum Pseudomonadota; class Alphaproteobacteria; order Hyphomicrobiales; family Nitrobacteraceae; genus Bradyrhizobium; species Bradyrhizobium sp. LM2.9. The sequence continues at coordinate 7,028,078 of NZ_JBSRYJ010000002.1, read as the reverse complement.
AGAAGCCGGAGCTACGGATCGTGCCGCAAGTGCTCTGGAATCGAGCGCAGGAGGTTCGTAGCGCGCGCGCCGTATCTATGTTCGGACCGACTGGCAAGCCGCGGCGTCGCGCCGTGATCCCGCGCAACAACGAGCACCCGCTTGCCGGTGTGCTTCCGGTGCGGCGTCTGCAATGGCCACATGCGAATCGCTCAATCCTCGCGTAACGGTGCACCGCGCGCGGCATGCGCGAGCGCGCATCAGCGGGGCACGTGCGAGCACACCCGTAGCTTCGACATGGACGTTCTGCTCGAGGATGCCTCCAACAAAATCCAACTGAAATTGCTTTCGCCGAAAGCCATTGAAGAGGCGATGTGTGCCTGGAAGGAGGAGCGCAAAAACGATCGGAACAAGGGCAGCGAACACTCTAAGCTAGAGCGTCGACGCCGCGTGTTGACTACCGAGATCGAACGCCTGTCATATGCCATCGCAAATAGCCGTCGGAAGCCGGACGAGTTGCTCAAGCGGATCGATGAGTGCGACCTGGAGCGGGAAAGCGTTGAAGAGCGCTTGCGGCTGCTGGGCGCTGGCGGCGAAAATGTCATTGGCTTCGATCACCCGAAATTCGGTGACCGATACCGTTCGGAGGTTAGAAGGCTGGTCACCGCGCTCAAGGCCAATCCGAAGGCGATCGAAACTCGCGTAGCCTTCCGCAACTTGATCGAATGCATAGTAGTGCATCCGGTTCGCAAGCGGATGCCCTACGAATATACGCCTTACCTGAACAGCTCCGCGCTTTACGGCAAGAACCTTTTCCCAGAAAACCGCAGCAAGGGGCGAGAAATCAGCACGTTTCCCTGCTACGACAATGGCAAGTCAGGGAAATCCGTGTCCTCGTAGTAGACCCGGACCTGCATATGGTGGCGGCCGTCGCGGATCTCGCCGTCGAGATGAGCTGTCACGTCGCGAACCTCTTGTTTCAGATAGAGGCCCGTTTTGCGCAAAAATGGCCGGACGCGCAAGCGCGGCTAGGACACAGCCGCCCCCGTCCGCCCCAGCGTCACTTCCACGATCTCAGGCGGCACGCCGACGCGGAGCGGCATGATGCTGCAACCAAGGCCGCCGGAGATGATGACGTCGCATTTCAGCCGGACATGACCATAGGCGAGCCGGAGACCGTGCTGCGGCGGAACGGCCGGCGACCAGCCGAGCAGACGGACCTGGCCGCCATGGGTGTGGCCGGACAGTTGCAACGCGACGCGGGCGGGCACGCGCGGCGCGATGTTAGGCTCATGCGCGAGCAGGATGATCGGCGCGTCGTCGGTGACCTTGGCAAGCGTCGCGGCGAGATCGTCGGCGCCGAAGTGTCCCGTGCTCCGGAAGCGTCGCGCCGGCAGAAAGGCGAGCTGATCGCCCAGCCCCGCGAGCCAGAACGTGCGGCCGTCCTTGGTGAGCCGCACCGCGTCGTTTTCGTAGACGGGAATACCGGCCGCCTCCAGCGCGCGATGCGCCACCGTCAGGCCATGGCCGGCTTGCTGCACGGTTCTGTCGGCCCAATAGTCATGATTGCCCATGACGGCATGGACGCCGAGCGGCGCTTTCAGGCCGGCCAGCACCTTGGCCCATTCCTTCGCCGGAATGATGCGCGTGACCTGGTGCAGACCGGCGACATAGTCGCCGAGCAGCACGATAATATCCGCGTTCAGGGCGTTGGTGCGATCGACGATGGCCTCGATCCGCTCCAGCGACATCCAGGGATCGCAGGCATGGATGTCGGCGATCACGGCGATCTTCAGCGGGAAATCCGCCGGCCATTGCCGCGGGGCCGGATGATAGCGGGTAACCCGAAGCCGCAGCACCGGTTCGACGCCGACGCCATAGGCCGCGGTCGAGAGGCCGAGCGCGGACAGGCCGCCCATGGAACGGAAGAAATGACGGCGCGTGATCATGGCAGCCCGATCGTGATGCAGCTTCGTGATGCGATCCGATTGGAGCGAAAATGGGGTGCGTTTGTGCAGACCCTCTGCACGAGATTACCGGAAATTCATGATGGCCCGAGCACTCAGCACTTGCGCAGGTCAGTCGTCGCTTTCGTCGGTGCCGAACAGGCCGAACTGTGCCGCCGCATCGCGCGAGGGCTCGCTGATGCCGAGATGGCGGAAGGCGTGCGAAGTGAGCAGGCGGCCGCGCGGGGTGCGCTGCAGATAGCCGCACTGGATCAGATAGGGCTCGATGATGTCTTCGATCGCATCGCGCGGCTCGGACAGAGCGGCTGCCATCGTCTCCACGCCGACCGGGCCGCCGCCATAGTTCTGCGCGATGGTCGTGAGGTAGCGGCGGTCCATGGCGTCGAGGCCCGCGGCGTCGACCTCGAGCGCGCTCAGCGCGTGGTCGGCAATCTTGCGATCGATCCTGTCGGCATCGGCCGCAGAGGCGAAATCGCGTACGCGGCGCAACAGCCGGCCGGCGATGCGCGGCGTGCCGCGGGCGCGGCGCGCGATCTCGTTGGCGCCATCCGCGCTCATGCCGACATTGAGCACGCGCGCACCACGGGTGACGATGCTCTCGAGCTCTTCGATCGTGTAGAAATTCAACCGGATCGGAATGCCGAAGCGGTCGCGCAAGGGATTGGTTAGAAGGCCGGCGCGCGTGGTGGCGCCGACAAGGGTGAATTTCGACAGTTCGATCTTCACCGAGCGCGCCGCCGGGCCTTCGCCGATGATCAGGTCGAGCTGAAAGTCCTCCATCGCGGGATAGAGCACCTCTTCCACCGCCGGGCTCAGGCGGTGGATCTCGTCGATGAAGAGCACATCGCGCTCTTCGAGATTGGTGAGGAGTGCTGCGAGATCGCCGGCCTTGGCGATCACCGGGCCCGACGTCGCGCGAAAGCCGACGCCGAGCTCCTTGGCCACGATCTGTGCCAGCGTGGTCTTGCCGAGGCCGGGCGGGCCGACGAACAGCACATGATCCAGCGCCTCGCCGCGCTTGCGTGCCGCCTCGATGAAGATCGAGAGGTTCTTGCGCGCCTGCTGCTGGCCGACGAAGTCAGACAGCGATTGCGGGCGCAGCGCGGTATCGCCGACATCATCGCTGCGGCGCTCGGGCGTGACCATGCGGTTGGCCTTCGGGTCGCTCACTTCGACAGCTCCTTCAGGCCTAGCCGGATGAGCTGCGCGGTCTCGGCGCTCTCGCCGGCGCTGCGCGATGCCGATGCAATCGCCGCCGCCGCCTGCGGCTGGCCGTAGCCGAGATTGACCAGCGCGGAGATCGCGTCTGCGACGGGGCGCGGCGCGCGCCGGTCGTCGACGGCACCGGCAAGATGCACCACGGCTGGGTCAATAGTTGCGAAGGCCGGCGCCTTGTCTTTCAGTTCGGTGACGATGCGCTCGGCGACCTTGGGGCCGACGCCGGGCGTGCGCGCCACCGCGGTCTTATCGCGCAACGCGATCGCGTTGGCGAGGTCGGAAGGCTGCAGCGTGCCGAGCACGGCAAGCGCGACCTTGGCGCCGACGCCCTGCACGGTCTGGAGCAGGCGAAACCATTCGCGCTCGTGGTCGCTGCGGAAGCCGAACAGTTTGATCAGGTCCTCGCGGACATAGGTTTCGATCGACAGCACGGCGGCCTCGCCCTGCGACGGCAGATGCTGCAGCGTGCGCGACGAGCAATGCACCTGATAACCGACACCGCCGACATCGAGAATGACGAAATCCTCGCCGTAGGAATCGATCAGGCCCTTGAGCTTGCCGATCATAACCCCACCACCTTCAGCCTGAGCGCCGTGCTCGTGCGATGATGGGCGTGGGTGATGGCGATGGCGAGCGCGTCGGCGGCGTCCGCGGACGGCGGATCGGACTTGGGCAGCAAGATCTTGAGCATCATCGCGATCTGGTGCTTGTCGGCATGGCCGGCGCCGACCACCGTCTTTTTCACCTGGTTCGGCGCGTATTCGGCAACGCTGATGCCGAATATTGCGGGCGCCAGCATGGCAACGCCGCGGGCCTGACCAAGCTTCAGTGTCGCAGCGCCGTCCTTGTTGATGAAAGTCTGTTCGACTGCCGCTTCCATCGGCTTGTGAACGGACAAGATCGCGGCGAGCCCTTCATGGATCGCGAGCAACCGGCTCGCGAGCGGCAAATCGTCCGGCGGTTCCACCGAGCCGCAGGCGACGTAAATCAGGCGGTTGCCCTCGGCCTCGATCACGCCCCAGCCGGTGCGGCGCAGGCCGGGGTCGATGCCGATGATGCGAACGGGGACGCGAATCGGGAGCGCAGTCATGGGCCAGTGATAGCGGCTAGCTGCCGTGGGGGAAACAGAAACAGAACGAAAGTAACAGGGGAAGTGTGCCCTACCCGCCCATCTTCGCCAGCAGCGCGTCCGACACCTCGAAATTGGCGTAGACGTGCTGGACGTCGTCATGCTCGTTGAGCAAATCCATCAGCTTGATCAGCTTCTCGCCAGTCTCGTCGTCCACCGCGATCGTGTTCTGCGGCTTCCAGATCAGCGCCGCCTTGCGCGGCTCGCCGAACTTGGCTTCGAGCGCCTTGGCGACGTCGCGATAGCCTTCAGTCGAGGCGTAAATTTCGTGGCCGCCTTCGCTCGATATCACGTCGTCGGCGCCGGCTTCGATGGCGGCATCCAGCACCGCATCGTCGGAGGCGACGCCGCGGTCGTATTCGATGATGCCGGTGCGGTCGAACATGAAGGAGACCGAGCCGGTCTCGCCGAGATTGCCGCCGGACTTGGTGAAGAAGGAGCGGATGTCGGAAGCGGCACGGTTGCGGTTGTCGGTCAGCGCCTCCACGACGACGGCAACGCCGCCGGGGCCGTAACCCTCGTAGCGGATCTCGTCATAATGCTCGCCGTCATTGCCGAGCGCCTTCTTGACGGCGCGCTCGATATTGTCCTTCGGCATGTTCTCCTGGCGCGCCGCGATGATGGCCGCACGCAGGCGCGGGTTCATGTTGGGGTCTGGCGTCCCCAGCTTGGCCGCGACGGTGATTTCCCGCGCCAGCTTGCCGAATAGTTTCGACTTCTGGGCATCCTGCCGCCCCTTGCGGTGCATGATGTTCTTGAATTGGGAATGTCCGGCCATGCGTGATCTTCTCTAGGGAATCGTGCGCCAAGATGAGCGTGGGAAGCGCGGCCTTATAGGCCGCCACCCCACTGGAATGACAAGAGGCTCTACGACTTTAAGGTAATAGCGTAGTGGCCCCTGCCTAGATGTCAGGCATCGTTAACCCTGATTTCATTCCAGCCTGCAAAAATAGCGTCCGACCGTTCCCCGACAAGAGAGACCTGATGGTGTTCGGACTATTTCGGAAGCGTCTGCCGGACATGGCTGCGCCTGCGGCAACCCCGCAGGCTGCGCAGCCGGTCAATTCCGAGCCCGCTCCGGCCGTTGAGGGCGATTCCGCCAAGGAAATCCTGGAACTGCTGGAACTCGAGCTGGGAGCGATGATTCGCCAGCTCGAGCGCGCCGCCAATTCGGTGGCCGGCGGCGCCGGGGCGACCGCCACGACGCTTGCCGCCATCCGCGACCGCACCGACGCGCTGACCGGCCGGACCAACGCCGCGCAATCGAACGCCTCGACCTTCGCCCATGCCGCCGACAAATTCACCCAGTCCGCGCACGGAATCGGCGCGCAGGTTCGCGAAGCCGGCAAGCTCGCCGACGAGGCCAGCGCCGCGGCTCAGGAAGCCCGCGCCAATGTCGATCGCTTGCGCGAGTCCTCGGCCGCCATCGGCAACGTGGTCAATCTGATCGCACAGATCGCGCGGCAGACGACGCTGCTCGCTCTCAACTCGACCATCGAGGCTGCGCGTGCGGGTGATGCGGGAAAAGGCTTTGCGGTCGTCGCCACCGAGGTCAAGGCACTCGCGGTGCAGACCCAGGGTGCCACGGAGGAGATCACCAGGAAGATCGACGCGCTGCAGCGCGACGCCGCCGGCTCCGCGGACGCGGTGCATCGCATCTCGCAGGCGATCGAGGCGATCCGCCCGGTATTCGAGACCGTCAACGGCGCGGTCGCCGAACAAAACGCCACCACCAGCGAAGTCTCCGGCAACGCGACAAGCGCGTCGGAGTTCATCGTCTCGGTCGGCGAAAGCGCGGCCGAGATCGATGCTGCGACCAAGGCGGCCGAGACCCACGGCGAGAACGTCGCCAGCGCCGGCAAGGCCGTGACCGCCTTCGCACAGAAACTGAAATCGCGTTGCGCCGTGCTGCTCCGCCAGAGCGAGCATGACGACCGCCGCAAGACCGAGCGGCTGCCCTGCCATCTCAAGATCGAAACCGCCCGCGGGGTGCTGCCGGTCTACGAGCTATCGATGGACGGCGTGCTGATCGGCGGCGCGGACGCGGGCCGCCTTGCACCGCAAGCAATGATTGAAGGTACTCTCGAGGACGTCGGGGCCTGCCGCCTGCGCGTGGTCGAGCAATCCAAGGCCGGCGCCCGCGCGCAATTCGTTGCTCCCAACGCCGCGCTCAACGAGAAGATCGAGGACCGGCTCTGGTCGATCCACGAAGAAAACACGGAGTTCGTCACCCGCGCCATGGAGGCGGGTAACGCGCTGACCGGAATCTTCGAGCAGGCGGTTGCACGCGGCGATGTCGGCATCAACGACCTCTTCGACACCGATTATGCCGAAATCGCCGGGACCGATCCGCAGCAATACCGCACCAGATATCTGGACTGGGCCGACCGCGCGTTGCCGCCGTTCCAGGAAGCGTTTCTGGCGAAGGATCCGCGTTTGGCGTTCTGCGCCATGGTCGATCGCAACGGCTTCCTGCCGGTGCACAACAGGATCTATTCGCATCCGCAGCGGCCGGGCGATGCCGCCTGGAACACCGCCAACAGCCGCAACCGGCGGATCTTCAACGATCCGGCGGGGTTGGCCGCCGCGCACAACCTGCGCTCGTATCTGGTCCAGAGCTATGCGCGCGACATGGGCAACGGAAATACGGTGATGATGCGCGAGATCGACGTCCCGATCCGCGTGCAGGGCCGGCACTGGGGCGGATTCAGGACGGCCTACAAGCTCTAGTGCGCGCTCAGGCAAGACATCAAAGCGCGAATCACCTCTTAAGATCGAAATTGGAATGGGAATGCCGCGGAGAGCCGGCGAACGGCTCTGACTGGAGGACTCTCAAGACATGTCCGTCGTACAACTTGCAGTACTGGACACCGGCTCCAACCGAACGCTTGCCGAACGGCTGATCGATCAGCTCGCCGACCGCATCGGCGGCCTCGGCGTGGAACTCGCCGACATTGCCGGCAACGTCCAGGAAGTCGCACACCGCGTCGCGAACCAGTCGGAACGATTCCATCACCTCCAGGAAACCGCCGAGACGATGGTGTCGGCCAACCACGACATCGCCAATGCGTCACAGGCGGTGCAAACGACCACGTCAGCGGCGGTCGGCGAGATCGCGCAGTCGCGCAATGCCGTCGACACTGCGGTCAACCACATTTCCGAGCTCGTCGCAGCCGTCGAACGCATCGAGGCGCGGCTCAGCGCGGTGGGCTCCGCGCTGGCACAAGTCGCAAAAGTGTCCGGCTCGATCGAGGCGATCGCGAAGCAGACCAATTTGCTCGCGCTCAACGCCACCATCGAGGCGGCACGCGCCGGCAATGCCGGCCGCGGCTTCGCGGTGGTCGCAAGCGAGGTGAAGAACCTCGCGGAAGCTACCCGCCAGGCCACGCACCAGATCTCCGAGACCGTGCGTGATCTGGACGGCCAGATCGAAGGCCTGATCGGGGAGAGCAGCGACGCCTCGCAGCGCGCAAAGACTGCCGGCGAAGGCGCCCAGCAGATCTCCGGCATCATCTCGCGGGTCCAGCAGGGCTTCGCCTCCGTGGAAGCGGAAATCGGCAGCGTCACGCGCGCGGCGACCTCCAATCTCGGACACTGCGACACCGTCATCAGCGAGCTCAACGAGCTTGCCAAGGGCGTTGACCTGTCCTCGCGCGATCTCAAGAACGCCGATCAGCGCGTGACCAAACTGCTCGACACGTCCGAAGGCCTGATCGCAATGATCGCCGACAGCGGCGTCGAGACATCGGATGCTCCGCTGATCCGAATCGTCGTCGAGACCGCAAAGCGGATCTCGGATGAATTCGAAGCCGCAATCGGCCGCGGCGAGATGACGCTCGATCGGTTCATGGACGAGAACTACCGGGAAATCTCCGGCAGCGATCCCAAGCAGTACAACACCAATTATGTCGAGTTCACCGACCGCCTGCTGCCCGCGATCCAGGACCCGATCCAGAAATCCGATTCCCGGATCGTGTTCTGCGTCGCCTGGGCCAAGGGCGGCTATCTGCCGACGCACAACCCGAACTATCGCCTGCCGCAGGGCAAGGACCCCGTCTGGAATAACGCCAATTGCCGCAACCGCCGCCTGTTCACCGATCGCGCGGTACAGAAGGTCGCGGCCAACACCAAGCCGTTCCTGCTGCAGACCTATCGCCGTGACATGGGCGGCGGGCAGTTCGTGCTGATGAAGGATCTGTCCTCACCGATCATGATCCGCGGCAAGCACTGGGGCGCCTTCCGGATGGGTTTCCGGCAGAGCTGACGGTCTCACGACGGGCCTGCCGCGACGGCGCTCTGGCGTCCCTGAATCAAAACCTCGAAAACAACCCCATGCACAGTAGCCGGGGCGAGCGGAATCAATGGCTTAAGCGCCTGACGAAACCGTGGGTTTAGGCGCCCGCCTGGTGAAGTCGTTGCGCCGTCGGGCAAAACAGGCGCACGATGGCATCATCGCGCATGTTGGCTATCGCATCGTTGGATCCGGCGGCTGGCCGTTGCGATCAATCGCGTCAGAACTGCACCGCGCTCGCCGTCGGTCGACTTCCACAATCGCACGACTTTCGTCATCGCATGATTTTGCGCATTCGCACGATCATCTGCGGCGATCAATGACGCGTGTGGAGAAAAAACGTCAAAACATGACGATTATCATATCAATTAGCCCAAAACCGTTGCAGCGATCGCCGCACAAATTTGTGAACGTCATGGCCTGACGCGCTCGCTGCGCAAATATGCATGTCGACGCTTCATCGTTTCGCATCGATATGATTATTGTCGCGCGCAAATTCGCTGACTAGATCGCCGTAAGCGATCGAGCGAGCAAGGGGATGCATATGGCAATTGTTCTCACCATCAACGGGCGAAACGAAATCGTTCGACGCGCCACCTGAAATGCCGCTGCTGTGGGTACTGCGCGACGTCCTCGGAATGACCGGCACCAAGTTCGGCTGCGGCATCGCGCAGTGCGGCGCCTGCACCGTGCACGTCGACGGCAAGGCAGTGCGCTCCTGCGTATTGTCGGTCAGCGCGGTCGCGAACCGCGCCATCACCACGATCGAGCATGTCGGAAGCACGCCAGCGGGCGCAAAGGTGCAGAAGGCCTGGCTCGATGCCGAAGTGATCCAGTGCGGTTACTGCCAGTCCGGCCAGATCATGGCGGCCGCGGCGCTGCTGGCGGCAACGCCAAACCCCGACGACTCCGACATCGACGCCGCGATGGCCGGCAATATCTGTCGCTGCGGCACCTATGTGCGCATCCGCGAGGCCATCCAGCAGGCCGCCTCCGGCCGGCAGTCGTGAGGTTCGCCATGATCACAGACAAGTCTCTCCCGCGCCTCTCCCGCCGCGCAGCTCTGACCGGTGGTCTCGCGACCGGTTTCCTGCTCGCCTTCCATCTGCCGCTGCGCGCCGCCGTCAACGAGCCGGTGCAGCCGGTTGACACGACCGACGGCAAGTTCGCACCGAACGCCTTCATCCGCATCGACGAGGCCGGCCGCACGATCCTGATCATGCCGCAGGTCGAGATGGGCCAGGGCACCTACACCTCGATCTCGGCGGTGCTCGCTGAAGAGCTCGACGCCGACTGGAGCAAGGTCGAGGTCCAGCACGCGCCGCCGAACGACAAGCTCTACGGCAATCCGGCTTTCGGCCTGCAGGCGACCGGCAACTCCAACTCGATCCGAGCCTGGTGGACGCCGCTGCGCAAGGCCGGCGCCACCGCGCGCGCGATGCTGGTGCAGGCCGCGGCCAGCCAATGGGGTGTCGAGCCCGCAAGCTGCTCGGCCGCGAAGGGCGAGGTCGCGCATGCCGCGAGCGGCCGCAAGCTCGGCTATGGCGCGGTGGCGCTCGCCGCGCAGGGCCAGACGCCGCCGAAGGATGTCGCGGTCAAGGACCCCAAGGACTTCGTCATCATCGGCCAGCCCCTGAAGCGGCTCGACACACCTGACAAGGTCAACGGCAAGGCCGTCTACGGCATCGACGCGATCCTGCCCGGCATGAAGTTCGCAACCGTCGCTGCCTGCCCGGTGTTCGGCGGCAAGGTCGGCAAGGTCGACGACAGCGCCGCGGTCAAACTCCCCGGCGTGCGCAAGGTCGTCGTGCTCGACGACATGGTCGCCGTGATCGGCGATCATATGTGGGCGGCCAAGAAGGGCCTCGAAGCGCTCCAGATCGAGTGGAACGAGGGCCCGAACGCCAAAATCACGACCAAGGACATCTGGGAGGATCTGCGCAAGGCCAGCGAGAAGGACGGTGCGGTCGCGAAGTCCGACGGCGATATCGTCAAAGCGCTCGCGAGCGGCGACAAGTTCGAGGCGGCCTACGAGTTGCCGTTCCTGGCGCACGCCTCGATGGAGCCGATCAACGCCACCGTCCACGTCAAGCCGGACTCTTGCGAGATATGGACCGGCACGCAGATCATGACGCGCGTGCAGTCCGAAGCGGCGAAGGCCGCGGGCCTTCCCATTGACAAGGTGATCGTCAACAATCATCTGCTCGGCGGCGGCTTCGGCCGCAAGCTCGAGCCGGACATGGTGATCGCGGCGGTCAAGATCGCCAAGCAGGTCGACTACCCCGTGAAGGTGGTGTGGACCCGCGAGGAGGACATCCAGCACGACGTCTACCGCCCGGTCTATCGCGACCAGATCACGGCATCGCTGGTCGACGGCAAGGTCGCGGCCTGGAAGTACAAGGTCGCGGGCTCCTCGGTAATGGCACGCTGGTTTCCGCCGGCGTTCCAGAAGGGGGTCGACATAGACGCCGTCGACGCGGCGATCGATACGCCGTACGACTTCGCCAACTTCCATGTTGAATATGTCCGCGCCGAACCGCTGTCGGTGCCGACTGGTTTCTGGCGCGGCGTCGGCCCGAACAACAACGTGTTCGCGGTCGAATGCGCGATGGATGAGCTCGCGCGCAAGGCCGGCAAGGATCCGATTGAATTCCGAAGGTCCATGCTGACCAAGAACCCGCGCATGCTTGCGGTACTCAACCACGTCGCTGAAAAATCGGGCTGGGGGCAACCACTGCCACCGCGCGTCGGCCGCGGCGTTTGCGTGCAGCCGTCGTTCGCAAGCTTCATTGCGACCGTGGTGGAAGCGGAGATCGACGATATCGGCGAGATCGTGCTCCGCCGCATCACCTCGGTGGTCGACACCGGCATCGCGGTCAATCCCGACACGGTGAAAGCGCAGATCGAGGGCGGCCTGGTGTTCGGCCTCACCGCCGCGCTCTATGGCGAGATCACCATCGAGAAAGGCCGCGTGCAGCAGTCGAACTTCCACGACTACCGCATGATGCGCATCAACGAGACACCGAAGATCGAGGTCATCGTGGTCAAGAGCGGCGAGGCGCCCGGGGGCATTGGTGAGGCCGGCGTCAATGCCGGCCCGCCGGCGCTGCGCAACGCCATTTATGCGGCAACCGGCATCGCGCTGCGGCGCCTGCCGATCGACCGGAAACTGCTGGCTGCGGGGAAAAAGGCATGAGCGGCAAGATGCGTATCCTCACGAGCCTGGTCGTGATCTCCATTGTCGTGGTGGCGCTCGGCGTCTGGATCATCCGCGGGCCCGGCCCGCTCGACTTCGCCGGCGGCCCCAAGGTGGCGCTGGCGGACTACCGTGCCGGCAAGCCGACCGGCGTGCCGGCGAGGCTGGAGAAGGCCAGCCTGGTCGAGCGCGGCGAATATCTCGCGAAGGCGGCCGACTGCATGGTCTGCCACTCCAAGCCCGGCGAGAAGGACTATTCCGGCGGGCTCGGCTTCAAGCTGCCGTTCGGCACCCTCTATTCCACCAACATCACGCCGGACAAGGACACCGGCATCGGCAATTACAGCGACCAGGATTTTCTCAACGCGGTCCCAGCGCGGCAAGCGCCATGACGGCGCCCGGCTCTATCCGGCGATGCCGTACACGTCCTACACCACCATGACCGACGAGGACGTACTGGCGGTGAAGGCGTATCTGTTCAGCCTGCCGGCGGTGCGCGCGAAGCCGCAGGAGAACACGCTTTCGTTCCCGTTCAACCAGCGCTGGGCCATGATCTTCTGGTCAGCCGTGTTCAATCCGGACACGCGCTTTGCGCCCGACACCTCCAAGAGCCCGGAGTGGAACAGGGGTGCGTATCTCGCGGAGGCGCTCGCGCATTGCGGTGAGTGCCACACCCCGCGCAATCTCGGCTTCGCGCTGGACAACCGCAAGAAGTTTGCAGGCGCGATCACGGCCGGTTGGCGCGCCTTCAACATCTCCTCGGACAAGGCCACCGGCCTCGGCAATTGGCGTGATGAGGATTTGATCTCCTATCTTTCCGTAGGCCATGCGCCGGGTCACGGCTCGGCGTCGGGGCCGATGGGTGAAGCGGTCGACCACAGCTTTAGCCAGTTCGCCCCCGAAGACATCCACGCCGTTGTTGCTTACTTGCGTAGCGTGCCGCCGGTGCCCTCGCCCGACCTGCCCGCAACCACGGCGCCCGTCGCGCCCGCCTCGCACAAGGACGGTGTCACGGCGGACGCGCGCGGCAAGCAAATGTTCGCCAGCGCCTGCGCCAGTTGCCACGGCTGGAGCGGCGAGAGCCCGGTCTCGCCGATGGCAACGCTGACCGGCACCTGGGCCGTCAACGACCCCGCCGCCATCAACGTCGCGCAGATCGTGCTGTCCGGCACCAAGCGCCACACGCCGGACGGCGCGCTGTCGATGCCCGCGTTCGGCAATGCGTATAGCGACGACGAGATCGCGGCGGTCGCCAACTACGTCACGGCACGGTTCGGGGCGAAGGGCTCGAAGCTGACAGCGAAGGACGTGGCGGAGATGCGGGAGCAGACGGCGGAGTAAATCTCTTGCTGCGAACGCTATGCCCCTTCAGCGCGTCGGTGTACAGAAGGTATAAGAAGCAGATTTTTTGCTCATGCGCGTTAGATCGCGGGCCACGCCTTTGCTGATAGATAGGATTCGTGGGCTTGGTCCACCGACTCGATGCGTACGCCGAGGTCGGCCAATTGTTGGCGCAACTGATCGAATGTAGCCTCACCTCCAATAAAGATCAGATACTCTGCTACTGCGGAGAGGGCGAGATGTCCGAGCGCGAAGAGTGGTTGTGGGCGCGGCCGACCCCAGTCGAGGTTCGGTGTGAACGCGCCGGCTTCATCCGTTTCCAAGTGGAAATGATACAGGTCGTGCCAAGAGCCGTGAACATTGTGGGACATGCCTCCGAAGACGGCCAGATATGGCTGCTCCAGTCCGACAGCCGCCGCCTTCTGGCGTAGATCTTTGCCGCCCCAAGGTGTTCGATCCTTAAGGTCAACGCTGTCGAGCATGACACCAGCAATCCGCGATGCCCGATCAATAGAATTCAGCATGCGCTGCTCGATGTGAAGGACGTCTCCGCCGCGCTCTCGGATGTTGGCTTGGATTGTGTCGTGCAGCCTGCGCTCGTGCTTCAGCGAATGACGGACGAGGGAATTAACGAGTTCTGGGGAGAAGTTCGCGATCAGGTAGCGGACATTGACGATGGTCTCGAACGCTAATCGGCTCAGGATCGTTCCGGTCTCCATCTTCTTCTCTACGATCTGGTCGAGGAAGGCAGAGAGCAACTTGGAGAGCCGCACCATGTTGCCACCAACCGCAGCCTGATCGCGTGTCCATACAGGCGCCGATCCGAGAACACATGCCGCCACGCTGACGTAGGATGTCACTTCTCGCAATAGCTCAGACGCGAGAACCGTGAAGTCCCATTCGCGTGTAAAGGCGGCAATTGCGACCGGATCTACGGTCACCCGCTCGACGGCTGGTAACGGCCCTTTTGATGCAGTCATAAGTCTAGGTCCGTCGCGAATGCCGCTCGAAAATTCAACTCAACCAAAATCTCGGCGTCGTCGGCTCCAGCCTTCCGCCCGCGCGCACCGGTGCAATCCGTAGTGCAAGCCCCGTCGCGTCATCCGTCTCCACCGCGACGCCGCTCAGCGTCGCCGCCCCTGCTGCCGGCTCGAACCGGCCCGACGGAATGCCCGACGTGAACCTCCGCAGCGGCTCCTCCTTCTGCATACCGATGATGGAGTCGTAGTCGCCGGTCATGCCGGCATCGGTCATGTAGGCAGTGCCGCCGGACAGGATCTGGTGGTCGGCGGTCGGCACATGGGTGTGCGTGCCGACGACGAGGCTGGCGCGGCCGTCGCAAAAGAAGCCGATACCCTGCTTCTCGCTACTCGCCTCGCAATGGAAATCGACGACGATGGCGTCCGCGGCAACGCCGAGCGGGCAGGCGCCGAGTTCTCGCTCCAGGGCTGCGAAGGGATCGTCGAACGGGGTCATGAAGACGCGGCCGAGCGCGTTGACAACGAGCGCGTGCTTGCCATTCTTGGTCTCGACCAGCGCGGCGCCGCGGCCGGGCGTGCCGCGCGGATAGTTCGCGGGCCGCACCAAACGCTCGGCGCGCTCGATGAACACCAGCGCTTCACGCTGGTCCCAGGAGTGATTGCCGAGCGTCACGGCGTCGGCGCCGGCGTCGAGAAACTCGTGATAGATCGCTTCCGTGATGCCGAAGCCGCCGGCAGAGTTCTCGCCGTTGACGACGACGAAATCGAGCGACCAGTCCTTGACCATGCCGGGCAGATATTCGGCGATGGCGTTGCGCCCCGCACGGCCGACGACATCACCCACGAAGAGAATGCGCAACTTCAGAACTCCGGAAATCGAATACGTCGGATTCCGTTAGCACATAATCCAGCGCGACGTCGTGGGATAGTGCCGGAACCGCCTTGATCTCCTGCGCTGCAAAAGCGAGCCCGACAGCGATGATGTTGTTGGCTTTTCGCAAATGCGCGAAAGTGTGGTCGTAGTGCCCGGCGCCATAGCCGATGCGATGGCCGAGACGGTCGAAGGCAGCGAGCGGCGTCAGCATGATGTCCGGAATGACTTCGGCGGCCCCGGGCGACGGCTCGGGAATGCCGAGCGGACCGAGCATCAGCCGATCGTTCGGATGGAAGATGCGGAAGATCAGCGACTGGCCGCGCGCGGTGACACAGGGCAGCGCGAGCCTGGCGCCCTCCTCGACGAGCTTCTTCATCAGCGGCATCGGATCGATCTCGCTGCGGATCGGCGAATAGCCGGACACGATGCTGCCAGGCAGGAGCTGGAACGGCAGCCCGCGCCTGGCGAGCTTGGCGGCGGCGGCGGTGCGTTTCTTTTCGCTCAGCGCATCGCGCGCCGCGAGCGCCTTGGCACGGAGTTCGGCTTTCGAATTCGACATGCGCAGGGTCCCCACGTCATCACCCGCCTTGTGCGCCCTTGCGCAATGGAGCGGGTGATCCAGCGTTCCAGAGGCGGTGGTGATTCACACAAAGGCCGCGGCGTACTGGTTGCCCCGGTCAAGCCGGGGCATGACATCTGTTGAACCAGCCGCAGTCGTTTCAACAAGCACAAATCGAGCAAACAAAAGTGCGAAGCCGCGAACGCCGTTGAAGCACTCGATCCCGGAGTTCCCTACGAAAGTAGGTGGGCACCATATGTCCGAGCCCACGGGCCCGGCCAGGGACAGTTCCCTAAAGGATCGATAAGGCCCCGGGGATTATGGCTCCTGACGCGCGTCGCAGCCTCGCTTGGGCAATGTAACAACGATGCTGACGAATCGCCAGCCCGGTGAGGGGTCAGCCGATCGCGATCCCGTTGCCGACGGTCCGGTTCAGGACCTGGGTCGATTTCTCGATGCGCTCGGCGGCGGCGTTCAGTGCGTTGACGACTGCGGTCTGGCTCAACCGGGCGCGCTCGACAGCGGCATTGCGGAAATCCCGCAATTCGGTCAGCTCCTGCTCCATGGTGCGGATGCGGTTGCCGGCGTCGACCAGCTCGTCGCAAACGGTCAGCGCCGCCATCACCGTGAGCCGTGCGTCGCCGATCTCGCCGAACTTTCCGCGCAGGGACTGGATCCGCGTCTCCAGGCTTTCGGCGAGCTTGAGCAGCCGCACCTCCTGGCCCTCCTCGCAGGCCATGCGGTATTGCCGGCCGTTGATGGTGACGTTGATGTGGCTCATCCGTCCTCTCCGGTATCGAGCACTGAGCGTATCGTGACGATCGCGGAATCCAGCCGATCGGAGATCTCGCGGCTGGAGCGTTCGAGCTTGCGCGCCTTCACCAGCGCGCCGTCGAGCTCGTCGGCAAGCCGCGAGCGATCCGCGCCCAGCGCCTGGATCCGCGCCGCGAGCTCGTTCTCGTCGCGGTCGGCATCGCGCCGCCGCTCCACCGCGCTTTCGAGCGAGTCGAGCGCCGCCATGAGCCTGCGGGTCGCGATCTCGATCTCGACGGCAGAGGACTCGGTCATGGCAGAGCTGTTGGAAACGCGATCGTTCATGCAGTCAGCGGCGAAACCTGTGGCCTTGCCCATGGGCTTTTCCTTGGGCTTTTTCTGGGGCTTGCCGCCCGGCAAAAGACTCGGTTCGGCAAGCGGTTAGAAGCAGAAATTTACGTGGCAAGCCAGGGAAGCGCAACGCCGCCGCGAAACTATGCACCGCTAAGCAACTTTTACGGCCAAACCAGCGTTTGATTGCCTTGGACTCCCGGAACCGAGGTGCTATTTCAGCCCCCGACCTTCAGTGGCCGCCAGGCTCCTCCCATACGGCTCGCACCCGCCGCCAAGCGCCTCATTTCAGACGGATTTCAGACATGACGCAAGTCGACCACACCCGTATGGCCAACGCGATCCGCGGCCTCGCAATGGACGCCGTCGAGAAGGCGAAATCCGGCCATCCCGGTTTGCCGATGGGCGCGGCCGACATGGCCACGGTGCTGTTCACGCAGTTCCTGAAATTCGATGCGGCAGCGCCCGCCTGGCCCGACCGCGACCGCTTCGTGCTCTCGGCCGGCCACGGCTCGATGCTGCTGTATTCGCTGCTGTACCTGACCGGCAATTCCGACATGACGCTGGACCAGATCAAGCAATTCCGCCAAGTCGACTCGCTGACTCCCGGACATCCCGAAAATTTCCGCACCAAGGGTATCGAGACCACCACAGGCCCGCTGGGCCAGGGCATCTCCACCGCCGTCGGCATGGCGCTCGCCGAAAAAATGCTCGCCGCCGAGTTCGGCAAGAAGATCGTCGACCACCACACTTACGTGCTCGCCTCGGATGGCGACCTGATGGAAGGCGTGTCGCAGGAAGCGATCGCGATGGCCGGGCACTGGAAGCTCAACAAGATGATCGTTCTCTACGACGACAACGGCATCTCGATCGACGGCCCGACCTCGATTTCGGATTCCGTGGACCAGGTGAAGCGTTTCAAGTCGGCGGGCTGGGCCGCCGAGAAGATCGACGGCCACGACCAGGCCGCGATCGCTGCCGCGATCACGCGGGCGCAGAAGTCGAGCAAGCCGACGCTGATCGCCTGCCGCACGACCATCGGCTTCGGCGCGCCGCATAAGGCCGGTACGGCGAAGGCGCATGGCGAGGCGCTCGGCGCCGACGAGCTCAAGGCAGCCAAGGAAAATCTCGGCATCTCGCTCGAGCCGTTCGCGGTTCCCGACGACGTGCTGAAGGCGTGGCGTGCAGCCGGCAGCCGCGGCGTGGCAGCTCGCCAGGAATGGGAAGGCCGTCTCGGTGACCTCGGCAGCCGCAAGCGCGCCGAGTTCGAGCGCCGCCTGCGCCATGAGCGTCCGGCCTCGCTCGTGAAGGCAGTGCGCGCCTACAAGAAGGAGCTGCTGGAAAAGCCGATGACAGCGGCGACCCGCAAATCCTCGGAAGCGGTGATCGAAGTCATTGCCGGCGCCATGCCGATGGAATTTTTGGCAGGCTCGGCCGACCTCACGGGGTCCAACAACAACAAGGCGAAGTCGGCAACCGCCTTCTCCGCCAAGACGCCGAAGGGCCGCTTCATCCATTACGGCATCCGCGAGCACGGCATGTGCGCGGCCATGAACGGCATCTTCCTGCACGGCGGTTTCGCGCCGAACGGCGCGACCTTCCTGGTGTTCACCGACTATGCGCGCCCTGCGATGCGCCTTGCCGCGTTGATGGGCGCCGGCGTCGTCTATGTGATGACGCACGACTCCATCGGCCTCGGTGAAGACGGCCCGACCCATCAGCCGGTCGAGCATCTCGCAGCGCTCCGCGCCATCCCGAACATGCGTGTGTTCCGCCCCTGCGATTCCGTCGAGGTTGCCGAATGCTGGGAGCTCGCGCTGAACCGCCTCGACGGCCCGACCGTGCTGGCGCTGACACGGCAGAACCTGCCGCAGCTCCGCACCACCGCGCCGAACGACAGCCCTTGCGCCCAGGGTGCCTACGAGCTGGTGGCCGCCCAGGGCGAAGCCAAGGCAACGCTGTTCGCCTCCGGCTCCGAGGTCGAGATCGCGGTCGCGGCGCAGAAGCAGCTCGCCGAACGCGGCATCCCGTCGCGGGTGGTCTCGGTGCCCTCGCTCGAGCTGTTGTTAGCGCAACCAGAGGCCAAGCGCGCCGCCATCATTGGCAACGCGCCGGTGAAGGTCGCGATCGAGGCGGCGGTACGCTGGGGCTGGGATGCCGTGATCGGCCATGACGGCGAATTCATCGGCATGCATTCCTTCGGCGAAAGCGGTCCGGCGAAGGAGCTTTACAAGCATTTCGGCATTACCGCCGAGGCTGCGGTGAACGCCGTGCTGAAGCGCGTTTCCTGAGAGTTGAGCTTGCCAAAAAAAAGGATTACCTAAGTTCTCATATGATCAAGCACCGCCCGGCTGAACCGGGCGTCCGCCCTAAAAAAACCCTCGCAGGCGCGCTAAGCGCGTTGTGCGGGAAGATCGGCGTTATCGAACACCGTCATTGAACGGTCATAAGGAGACGAAACATGGTGGTCCGCGTCGGAATTAACGGTTTTGGCCGCATCGGCCGCAACATCCTGCGGGCCATCGCTGAGTCCGGCCGCAAGGACATCGAGGTCGTCGGCATCAACGACCTCGGCCCGGTCGAGACCAACGCCCATCTGCTTCGCTTCGACAGCGTCCATGGCCGCTTCCCCGGCACCGTGACCGTCGAGGGCGACACGATCAGCCTCGGTGGCAACAAGATCAAGGTGACCGCCGAGCGCGATCCCTCGAAGCTGCCCTGGAAGGACCTCGGCATCGATATCGCGATGGAGTGCACCGGCATCTTCGCCTCGAAGGACAAGGCGTCTGCGCATCTGACCGCCGGCGCCAAGCGCGTGCTGGTCTCCGCGCCCGCCGACGGCGCTGATGCCACCATCGTCTACGGCGTCAACCACGACACGCTGAGCAGGGATCATCTGGTCGTCTCCAACGGCTCCTGCACCACCAACTGCCTCGCTCCGGTCGTCAAGGTGCTGAACGACCTCGTCGGCATCGAGACCGGCTTCATGACCACGATCCACGCCTATACCGGCGACCAGCCGACGCTCGACACCATGCACAAGGATCTCTATCGCGGCCGCGCCGCCGCGATGTCGATGATCCCGACCTCGACCGGCGCCGCCAAGGCGATCGGTCTCGTGCTGCCGGAGTTGAAGGGCAAGCTCGACGGCGTCGCGATCCGCGTGCCGACCCCGAACGTCTCGGTCATCGACCTCAAGATCGTCGCCAAGCGCGCCACCGATCCGAAGGAAATCAACGCGGCGATGAAGCGCGCCTCCGAGCAGCAGCTCAAGGGCATTCTCGGCTACACCACGGCGCCAAACGTCTCGATCGATTTCAACCACGACCCGCACTCCTCGACCTTCCACGAGGACCAGACCAAGGTGCAGAACGGCACGCTGGTACGCGTGATGTCCTGGTACGACAACGAGTGGGGTTTCTCGAACCGCATGGCGGACACCGCCGTTGCGATGGCGAAGGTGATCTAAGAACGTAGGTCCCATGTCCCGGACGCGGTGCAGCGCGCGTGCGCTGCTCGGCAGAGCCGGGACCCATGTTCCCCGCGTAGGTCCCGGTTCTGCACAGCGGCACTTCGCGCCGCAGTGCACCCGGGGCAAGAGGGCCCAGAGATGACCAACAAATTCCGCACCCTCGACGACGTCGACGTGAAGGGCAAACGCGTGCTGCTGCGCGTCGATCTCAACATACCCATGGACGACGGGCGCGTCACTGACGCGACCCGGCTCGAGCGCGTCGCGCCGACCATCACCGAAATCTCCGACAAGGGCGGCAAGGTCATCCTGCTTGCGCATTTCGGCCGGCCGAAAGGGCGCGATGCCAAGGACTCACTCAAGCCCGTCGCCGAGGCGCTGTCGAAGGTCGTGAAGAAGCCCGTCGCCTTCGCCGACGACTGCATCGGCGAGCCCGCGGCCGCGGCGGTTGCCGGCTTGAAGGACGGCGACATCCTCTGTCTGGAAAACACCCGCTTCCACAAGGAAGAGGAACAGAACGATCCCGCCTTCGTCGCGGAGCTGGCCAAGCTCGGCGACATCTGGGTCAACGACGCGTTCTCGGCCGCGCACCGCGCCCATGCTTCGACCGAAGGCCTCGGCCACAAGCTGCCGGGCTATGCCGGCCGCACCATGCAGGCCGAACTGGTTGCGCTGGAGAAGGCGCTGGGCTCACCGGCCAAGCCCGTCATCGCGATCATCGGCGGTGCCAAAGTCTCGACCAAGATCGACCTGCTCGAAAACCTCGTGACCAAGGTCGACGCGCTCGTGATCGGCGGCGGCATGGCCAACACCTTCCTGCACGCCCAGGGCGTCGGGATCGGCAAGTCGCTGGCCGAGAAGGATCTCGCCGCGACTGCGCTGCGCATCATGGAGAAGGCGGAAGCCGCCAACTGCGCGATCATCCTGCCGGTGGACGCGGTCGTCGCCTATCATTTCGCCGCCAACGCGCCGTCGCATGCCTATGGCCTCGACGCGATCCCGGACGACGGCATGATTCTCGACGTCGGTCCGCAGTCGATCGTCCGCGTCCATTCCGCAATCGACGACGCGGCGACGCTGGTCTGGAACGGACCGCTCGGTGCCTTCGAGATGCAGCCCTTCGATCGCGGCACGATGGCAGCCGCCAAGCATGCTGCCGAGCGCACCAAGGCCAAGAAGCTGATCTCGATCGCAGGCGGCGGCGACACCGTCGCGGCCCTCAACCAGGCCCATGTGGCCGGTCAGTTCACCTATGTCTCGACCGCCGGTGGCGCATTTCTTGAATGGATGGAAGGCAAGCCCCTGCCCGGCGTCGAAGTTCTGCGCACCAAATAATCAGTCGCGAATAATTAGCGGCCTTGAAGAAGTGGCCTTGAAGGCCCAAACGGGAGAAGAAGACACATGGCTCGGATCACGTTGCGTCAATTGCTCGACCATGCGGCAGAGAACGATTACGGCGTACCGGCCTTCAACATCAACAATATGGAGCAGGCGCTGGCGATCATGGACGCGGCCAATCAGGTCGACGCGCCTGTCATCATCCAAGCCTCGCGCGGCGCGCGGTCCTACGCCAACGACATCATGCTCAAGCACATGATGGACGCGGTGACCGAGATCTATCCGCACATCCCGGTCTGCGTGCATCTCGACCACGGCAATGAAGCCGCAACCTGCATGACCGCGATCCAGGCCGGCTTCACCTCGGTCATGATGGACGGCTCGCTCAAGGCTGACGGCAAGACCCCCGGCGACTGGGGCTACAATGTCGGCGTCACCAGGATCGTGACCGACATGGCCCATCTCGGCGGCATCTCGGTCGAGGGCGAGCTCGGCGTGCTCGGCTCGCTCGAGACCGGCATGGGCGACAAGGAAGACGGCCACGGCGCCGAGGGCAAGCTAAGCCACGACCAGCTCCTGACCAATCCGGACGAAGCCGTGAAGTTCGTCCAGGAGACCCAGGTCGACGCGCTCGCGATCGCGATGGGGACTTCTCACGGCGCCTACAAATTTACCCGCAAGCCCGACGGCGACATCCTCGCCATGAACGTGATCGAGGAGATCCACCGCAAGCTGCCGAACACCCATCTCGTCATGCACGGCTCCTCGTCGGTGCCGCAGGACCTCCAGGACATCATCAACGCCTATGGCGGCAAGATGAAGCCGACCTGGGGCGTTCCGGTCGCCGAGATCCAGCGCGGCATCAAGAACGGCGTTCGCAAGATCAACATCGACACCGACAACCGCATGGCGATGACCGGCCAGATCCGGAAAGTGCTCAAGGACAATCCGGAAGAGTTCGACCCGCGCAAGTACCTGAAGCCCGCGATGGAAGCCATGACCAGGCTGTGCAAGCAGCGGCTCCAGGAATTCAATACCGCCGGGCAAGCTTCCAAGATCAAGAAGGTGCTTACGACGGCCGAAATGGCCAAGCGCTACGCCAAGGGCGAGCTCGCCCCCCGCGTCGCGTAGCGATCGCGCGGTGGCGTAACCAGCCCCCACTTTCTCCGTCATTCCGGGCGCCGCAAACCGGCGAGCCCGGGATGGCGACCTTGTTGCCGGTACCAAAGCCCCTCCCCCCTTGCCCTGCGACGAACGTTAACTCGGCATTTGCCCGAGAACGGTCTATTTTCGCAGGCAAGGGCAGAAATCGTTTTGGGAGGACCTCTCGATGAATCTGACTGAGCTCAACAGGATCGCGACCGCCATGGTCGCGCCCGGCAAGGGCATCCTTGCCGCCGACGAATCCTCCGGCACCATCAAGAAGCGTTTCGACGCGATCGGCGTGGAATCGACCGAAGAGAACCGCCGCGACTATCGCGAGATGCTGTTCCGCTCGAAGGAAGCCATGAGCCGGTACATCTCCGGCGTCATCCTCTATGACGAGACGATCTGGCAGGACGCGAAGGACGGCACGCCCCTGCTCAAGCTGATCGAGAGCAGCGGCGCTATTCCCGGCATCAAGGTCGACGAAGGCACCCAAGCCCTGCCGATGTGCCCGGGCGAGCTCGTCACCGTCGGGCTCGACAAGCTCGCCGAGCGGCTGAAGAAATATTGCGAGCGCGGCGCGCGCTTCGCCAAATGGCGCGCGGTGATCGACATCGGCAGCGGTATTCCCTCGATGACCGCGATCAGCGTCAACGCCCATGGGCTGGCGCGCTATGCGGCGCTGTGCCAGGCTGCGCAGATCGTACCGATCGTCGAGCCGGAAGTGCTGATGGACGGCGATCACGACATCGATCGCTGCTATGAGGTGACGAACCGCGTGCTCAACAAGACCTTCCAGGAATTGCGCCTGCAGCGGGTCGCGCTCGAGGGCATGGTGCTGAAGCCGAACATGGCAGTTTCCGGCAAGAAGTCCGCGAAGCAGGCTTCCGTCGAGGAGGTCGCGGAGAAGACGATACGGCTGCTCAAGGCCTGCGTGCCCGCGGCGGTGCCCGGCATCGCCTTCCTCTCCGGCGGCCAGTCGGATGAAGAGGCGACCGCGCATCTCAACGCCATGCACAAGCTCGGTCCGCTGCCCTGGGGCCTGACCTTCTCCTACGGCCGCGCGCTCCAGGCCGCGCCGCAGAAGGCCTGGTCGGGCAAGGCCGAGAACGTCGCAGCCGGACAAAACGCATTCAGTCACCGCGCGCGTATGAATGGGCTCGCCTCCAGAGGCGAATGGCAAAGCAGCCTGGAACAGAAGGCAGCCTAGATCTTGTCGAACAAATCTCCTCCGCCGCGCCCTGCGCCGCGCCTTTATCTCGCGACGCCTGTCATCGATGATCACGCTTCGCTTCTGGCCGAGCTGCCCGGCCTGCTTGCTTCCGCCGACGTCGCGGCCGTGCTGCTGCGGCTGAAGGAGACCGACCAACGCACCATGATCTCGCGGATCAAGGCTCTGGCGCCGCCGGTTCAGAAAGCGGGCGCCGCGCTGCTCATTGAAGGCCATGCCGAACTGGTCGCGCGCGGTGGCGCCGACGGCGCGCATCTTGCGAGCCTCGCTGCGCTGGAAGAGGCCGCACCCTCGCTCAAGCCCGATCGTATCGCCGGCGTCGGCGGGCTTGAGACGCGCCACGATTCCATGAGCGCGGGCGAGCTGGGCGCCGACTACGTGCTGTTCGGCGAGCCCGACGAGAAAGGCCAGCGGCCGTCGTCTCAGGCGATTGCCGAGCGGCTGGATTGGTGGGCCGAGTTGTTCGAGCCGCCCTGCGTCGGCTTTGCCATGTCGCTGGAAGAGGCCCACGAATTCGCCGCCAGCGGCGCCGATTTCGTGCTGGTCGGCGAGTTCATCTGGGCCGATCCGCGCGGACCCAAGGCCGCGCTGATCGAGATCGACGCTGCGATCAGGAAGGCCTATGCGACAGCGCTTGCTGGCCAAGATCCTGCGGGCCGGAAGCCTGCGGGTCGAGAGCACGGCTAGCGCCCGACATGAAGCTCCCGCGCATCACCATCCTGGCCACGTTGCTGCTCACGGTGCCTGCGGCCGCGCAGCTCCAGATCACGCCGCCTGCGGCGACGCCGAGCCCGCCCGCCGAGAAACAGAAACCCAGGCCGCCCCCGGTCGCCAAGAAAAAGGAGGCCGCGCCGGCTCCCAAACCTTCGGCGTCCCCCAAGCCGGCCCCGGCAGCAACCGTGATCCCGGCGCCTCCGACCGACAATTCCAACGTCGATCTGGTGTTCGGCGCCTATCAGCGCGGCCAGTACAAAACCGCCCTCGATCTCGCCACCGCCCGTGCCGCGACCGGCGATGCCAAGGCGATGACCATGCTGGGTGAACTCTATTCCAACGCCATGGGCATCCGGCGCGACTACGTCAAGGCGCTGCAATGGTACAAGCGCGCCGCCGATGCCGGCGACCGTGAGGCGATGTTCGCGCTCGCCATGCTCAGGATTTCCGGCCGCGGCGGCGCGGTCGATAAGGGCGAGGCGGTCAAGCTGATGGCCTCCGCCGCCAAGCTCGGCGAGCCCAAGGCGGCCTATAACCTCGCGCTGCTCTATCTCGACGGCCAGACCCTGCCGCAGGACGTCAAGCGCTCCGCCGAGCTGCTGCGCCAGGCCGCCGCCGATGCCGGCCTGCCCGAGGCGCAATACGCGCTCGCGACCTTCTACAAGGAAGGCACCGGCGTGCCCAAGGACCCCGAAAGGGCGGTGCGTCTGCTCCAGGCCGCCACGCTGACGGACAATGTCGATGCCGAGGTCGAATACGCCATCGCGCTGTTCAACGGCACCGGTACGCCGAAGAACCAGCCGGCGGCCGTGGCCCTGCTGCGCAAGGCCTCCCGCCAGGGCAGCGCGATCGCTCAGAACCGGCTGGCCTGGGTCCTGATCAACGGCATGGGTACATCCGTGGACAAGGTCGAAGGCTTTAAATGGCATCTTGTGGCCAAGACCGGCGGCAAGGGCGATCCGGAGCTGGACAAGCAATTGTCCGATTTGCCGGCCGAGGAGCGCGCCAAGGTCGAGGCCGCCGCCAGGAAATGGCTCGGGACCAAATGACTTGACGCAATGACTTGACGTTGGGCCCCTCGCAGGGCACCCAATCTCTCAAACAGGCGCGATTTCGCGCCATTTCCCCCGTTCAAGACCAGAGCTCATGCTGTATTCCGCAACTATCAACGTCATGGTCAAGGCCGCGCGCCGCGCCGGCCGCAGCCTCAAGCGCGATCTCGGCGAGATCGAGCATCTCCAGGTCTCGCTGAAGGGACCGGCGAATTACGTCTCGCTCGCCGACAAGCGCGCTGAGGAAATCGTCTACCAGGACCTCGCCAAGGCCCGCCCCGGCTACGGCTTCATCGGCGAGGAAGGGGGAACGCGCGAGGGCTCCGACAAGAGCCACACCTGGATCGTCGATCCGCTCGACGGCACCACCAACTTCCTGCACGGCATCCCGCAATTCGCGATCTCGATCGGGCTTTCGCGCGAGGGCACGATCATCGCAGGCGTGATCTACAACCCCGCCAATGACGAGCTCTATATCGCCGAGCGCGGCAAGGGTGCCTTCCTCAACGACCAGCGCCTGCGCGTTGCCGGCCGGCGCCAGCTCAACGAATGCGTGGTGGCCTGCGGCCTGCCCCATATCGGCCGCGGCGACCACGAGGAATTCCGCCGCGAGATGACCGCGATCCAGGACCGCGTCGCCGGTCTCCGCCGCTTCGGCGCCGCCTCCCTCGATCTCGCCTTCGTCGCCGCCGGTCGTCTCGACGGCTACTGGGAGCGCAATTTGCAATCCTGGGACATCGCGGCGGGTATGATCATGGTGCGCGAGGCCGGCGGAACGGTCACCGACATCGACACGCCCGGCGATGCCCTGGTGACGGGCAATGTCGTGTGCGGGAATGAGTTCGTGCACGGGGAATTGGTGAAGGTGTTGAGGAAGTAGGCGTAGGCCGAGGTCGCGCCTTACACACCTCTGTCATCGTCCGCGAAGGCGGACGATCCAGTATTCCAGAGAGTTCAGTTGGATATGGAACGGCCGCGGCGTACTGGATGCTCCGCCTGCGGCAAGCTATCGACTTGAGAAGTAAAGCCCGGCGACGATGAGAGCAGCAAAGATTGCCCATGGAACGGCTAAGTCTCGCAAGACACCGCCCCGGCAGGCCGCAGACAGCGTTCCGGGGAGCCAATAGAGCACGATAAACAGCTTGGTCCTTATACCGCCCCACTTGACATAGCTGGGCTGCTCATCGACCGGCCTTCGGAAATCGCGCCAAATGTAAAGAGCGCCCGTAAGTATATAAGCGATCGCTATGGCGGCCACCATTCTCATGGATCGCCTGCTCCTTCCCAAGCCGCTGGGTGGCAGCTCTGCGGCTTCATCTGAACCAACTAAGCGTCATCCTCGTCGGATTCGTCGCGGTACTCACCGCCGATGGTCAGGCCCTCGATAGCCGTGGCGCCTTTCGACTTGATCACCCGGCGAAGTGGGACCGAACTCTCGCTTCGCAACGCCTCCATCAGCTGTTCCGAATGGGTGACAATCCAGATGTCGGCGCGGCGTGATGCCTTGGCGATCAGCCGGGCCAGCGGTGCCAGCAGCGACGGATGCAGGCTTGTCTCGGGTTCGTTCAGCGCGATGAACGGCGGCAGCCGGTAACCCATGAACACCGCGAGCAGGCAGATGTATTTCAGCGTGCCATCGGATAGTTCATGAGCCCTGAACGGCCGCGGCATATCCGCCAATTGCAGATCAAATTGACAGAAGCCGTTTTCCTCCCACGCGCGGAGTTCGGCGCCCGGGAATGCATCCTGGATTGCGTCCTGCAGGTCGTTGGCGTCTTCCCGAATGACATAGAGGGTCGCGAGGGCGGCAGCCAAATCGGTTCCATCGGCGCTGAGTGAGGGCGTTGCGATCGCCAGACAAGGCTTTCGTATCGGTGACGCCGGATCAGTGCGAAAGTCATGATAGAATCGCCAGCCCAGCATCGCATTTCTGATCAGGTCGATTTCCGGGCATTGCTTGCCATTGGAAAAAGCCGCAAGCGCGGTCTCTGACGGCAGCACCGCATCCTTGTGAGCGTTCCAGGCGCCGCTCTCGCCGCGGACGCTGATGAGCGAATTAATCCGCTCCATCAGCTTGACCATTCGTTTGCCGTGCGTCGCCTCGATACCTTCGGCCTTGATCATCGGCTCGCCGGAAAACGCGGCCTGAGCCGGGCTTGGAAACCCCAGCTCGATGGAATACCTCATGCTGTCGAATGTGGCCGAGAGGCGCAGCCGCCCGTCTTCGCCTCGCTTGCGAATGCCGGACCAGCAGACCGAATTCAATCCGCCTTCATCGGCGATCGTGCGGGTGATTTGACCGGTCGCCGCGTCGCGCAACAGCGACAAGGACTTGTAGAGATTGGATTTGCCAACACCATTCTCGCCCACAAACACGGATAAGGGGTGGATGGGTATGGAGAGCCGCCGAATGGAGCGATAGTTCGAGATCGCAATTTCAATCGGACGCATCGCATGCTCTCAATCGGCAGGCTACCGTGCATTCGCGGTGCAGCGCGAATGACGGTTTTTTCAATCCAGGGATGCAGTCTGGATTGATGCTCCCAAGAAAGCAAGCCGAAGGCAAAACCGATCTGGCGTTCAGTGACCGGCCCTTGCCGGCGCGGGCGGCCCATACATCTCGGCCTCCTCCGCCACCTTCTCCCGATCCCCGCCCAGCACGCGCTGCACGGAGACGAAGAACACCGGCACCATCAGCAGGGCCAAGATCACCACCGCAATCATGCCGCCCATCACGATGGAGCCGAGCGATTGCTGGCTGGCGCCGCCGGCGCCGTGGGCGATGGCCATCGGCAGCACGCCGCAGATGAAAGCGAGGCCGGTCATCAGGATCGGGCGGAAGCGCAGGCGGCAGGCCTCGATGGTGGCGTCCACCAGCGGCTTGCCTTCCTTCCGCAGATCCTTGGCGAATTCGATGATGAGGATCGCGTCCTTTGCCGCTAGTCCGATGATGGTGATCAGGCCGACGGTGAAATAGACGTCGTTCGGCAGGCCGCGCAGCATCGCCGCGATCACGGCGCCGACGATACCGAGCGGCACAGTGAGCAGCACCGCGAGCGGAAATGGTCCAGCTCTCGTACAGCGCGGCCAGGCACAGGAACACCACGAACACCGACAGCGCCAGCAGGAACGGCGCCTGCGAGCCGGACAGCTTTTCCTGCAGCGATTGTCCGGTCCATTCATAGCCGAAGCCGCGCGGCAGCTTGCCGGAAAGCCGCTCCATCTCGGCGATGGCATCGCCCGAGGTGAAGCCGGGCTTGGCCTCGCCCGAGATGCGCACCGCCGGATAATAGTTGAAGCCGGCGATCTGGGTTGGTCCGCGTGCCCATTCCACGGTGGTAAAGGACGAGAACGGCACGAGCTGGCCGCGGCTGTTCTTGACGTTGTAGTTGAGGATGTCCTCGGTCCGCATGCGGTCGCGGGCATCGGCCTGCACCACGACGCGCTGCATGCGGCCGCGGTTCGGGAAGTCGTTGATGTAGTTCGAGCCGAGATTGGTCGAGATCGTGTTGTTGATGTCCTCGAAGGTGACGCCGAAGGCGCCGGCTTTTTCGCGGTCGACCACGAGATTGACCACGCCGGCCTCGGGCAGGCCCTCGACATAGACCTTCTGCAGCACAGAACTCGCGTTGGCCTCCGCGATCAACTGGTCGGCGGCACGCATCAGGGCCGGATAGCCCTTCTGGCCACGGTCCTGAAGGCGGAACGAGAAGCCCGAGGAATTGCCGAGATTGTCGATCGGCGGTGGCTGCAGCGCGGCGATCTTTGCGTCGCGGATTGACGACGACAGATCGCGGTTGATGTCCGTGACGATCGCCGCTGCCGAATCCTTCGGCCCGCGCTCCGACCAGTCCTTCAGGGTAATGAAGGCCTGCGCGGTGTTCATGCCCTGGCCGGAGAAGCTGAAGCCGGTGAGGAAGGTGACGTTGTCGACGCCCGGCCGCTCCGCCAGATATTTCTCGACCTTCTCGATCACCGCCTCGGTGCGGGCATAGGACGAATCCGACGGTGTCTGCACGTCGGTGGTGACGAAGCCCTGGTCGTCGACGGGCAGGAAGCCGCGCCCGGCAGGTTGACGAAGGCCCATGACAGGCCGGCGAGCAGCGCGACGTAAACCAGCATCAAGCGGCCGGTGCGCTTCAGCGAGAAGCCGACAGTGCGCGAATAGCCCTCCTTGCTGCCGTCGAGCATGCGGTTGAACCAGCCGAACACGCCCTTCTTGGCATGACCGTGGCCGGCCGCGACGGGCTTGAGCAAGGTCGCGCACAGCGCCGGCGTCAGCGACAGCGCCAGGAAGGCGGAGAAGCCGATCGCGGCGACCATGGTCACGGAGAACTGGCGGTAGATGATGCCGACCGAGCCCGGGAAAAACGCCATCGGCACGAACACCGCCATCAGCACCAGCGTGATGCCGATGATGGCGCCGGTGATCTGCGACATCGCTTTCCGCGTCGCCTCCTTCGGCGGCAACCCCTCCTCGGCCATGATGCGCTCGACGTTCTCGACCACGACGATGGCGTCGTCGACGAGGATTCCGACCGCGAGCACCATGCCGAACATCGAGAGCATGTTGATGGAGTAGCCGGCGAGCAGCAGCGTGGTACAGGCGCCCAGCAACGCCACCGGCACCACGATGGTCGGAATGATGGTGTAGCGGATGTTCTGCAGGAACACGAACATCACCACGAACACCAGCACGATGGCTTCGACCAGCGTTGTCAGCACCTTCTTGATCGAGGCCTCGACCACCGGCGTGATGTTGTAGGGAATCTCGTAGGAGATATTGGCCGGGAAGAAGCGCGACAGCTCCTTCATCTTCTCTTCGACGGCGCTCGCAGTCGCCAGCGCATTGCCGGTCGGCGACATCAGCACCGAGAGACCGGCGGTCGGCTTGCCGTCGAGACGCGTGTTGAACTGATAGCTGAGACCACCGACCTCGATGCGCGCGACGTCGCGCAGACGCACGGTCGAGCCATCGGCATTGGCGCGCAGGATGATGGAACCGAATTCGTCCGGTGACGAGAGCTGGCCCTTGACCAGCACCAGCGCGGAGGTGCGCTGGCTCGACGTCGACGGCTCGGCGCCGATGCTGCCCGATGCCACCTGCGCGTTCTGCGCGGTGATCGCCTTGTTGACGTCGTCCGCGGTCAGCCCATAGCCGACCAGCTTTGCCGGATCGACCCAGACGCGCAAAGAACGCTCGGTCGAGTAAAGCGTGGCGCGGCCGACGCCGGGGATGCGGCGGATCTCGCCGAGCACGTTGCGGATCATGAAGTCGCCCAGGCCCACCTCGTCGAGGCTGCCGTCGGTCGAGTTCAGCGTGATGATCTGGAGCACCGCGCTGGATGCTTCCTCGATCAGGATGCCTTGCTGCATCACCGCGCGCGGCAGCCGCGCCTCGACGCGCTTGATGCGGTTCTGCACCTCGACCGAGGCGGCGCTGGTGTCGGTGCCCGGCTGGAAATTGGCGATGATCTCGACCTGGCCGAGCGAGTCGCTGGTGGATTCGAAATTGAGGATGCCGGAAGCGCCGTTGAGCTCCTCCTCGATCAGCCGCGTGACGCTGTTGTAGAGGTTTTCGGGCGAGGCGCCGGGATAGCTGGTCGAGATCGAGATCGAGGGCGGGGCGATGATCGGATACTGCGCGATCGGCAACAGCGGAATCGAAATTGCGCCGACCAGACAGATGAACAGCGCGACCACCCAGGCGAAGATCGGCCTGTCGATGAAGAAACTCGCCATGGCCTATTACCGCGTGAGCTTCTGGGCGTGCCGATTGTCCGCGGTTGCATCCGCTTCCGACCAGGATTGCGGCTTGACCCTGTCGCCGGCGGCGAATTTCTGGAAACCTTCGACCACGACCTTGTCGCCGGCCTTCAGGCCGTCGGTAACGAACCAGATTCCGTCCTGTGCCGAGCCGGTACGCACCGGCTGCACCGCGATGTGGTTGTCGTCCTTGACGACGAACACCTCGCTGCCGCCGCCGCCGTTGCGCTGGATCGCCTGTTGCGGCACCGCGATCGCGTCGCTATCGAGGCCCTGGTCGATGCGGACCCGGACAT
Organism: Bradyrhizobium sp. LM2.9; assembly: GCF_054056555.1. Lineage (NCBI taxonomy): Bacteria > Pseudomonadati > Pseudomonadota > Alphaproteobacteria > Hyphomicrobiales > Nitrobacteraceae > Bradyrhizobium > Bradyrhizobium sp. LM2.9. Next base: position 6,996,425 of record NZ_JBSRYJ010000002.1, on the reverse strand, counting down.
ACATGCCCGGCAACAGCTCGCGCTTGGGATTGCGGAACTCACCGCGCAAGGTCACCTGACCGGTGTTGGCATCGACCTTGGCGTCCGAGAACAGCAACTTGCCGTCGAGCGAGTAGAGGGTGTTGTCGTCGAGCACGAGATGCACCTTGGCCGCATCAGGCGCGATGCGCTCGAGGTCGCCGCTCTCGAAGGCGCGGCGGAGCTGGTTGAGCTCGTTCACCGACTGGGTGAAGTCGGCATAGATCGGATCGAGCTGCTGGATCGTGGCAAGGTTGGTCTCGTTCTGGACCGCGAGCGCGCCCTCGCTGACCAGGGCAGCACCGACGACGCCGTCGATCGGCGCGCGCACGGTGGCATAGTCGAGATTGAGCTTTGCGCGCGCGAGGTCGGCCTTGCGACCCTCGACCTCGGCATGGGCCTGGCGCTCGGCCGCGATCGCCTTCTCGTTCTCGGCTTCGGGCGCGGCGCGCTGGGCGGTGAGCGTGGCGATGCGGCGCGCCTGCTGCTGGGTCTGCATCAACGCAGCCTCGGCCTTGGCGAGCGCGGCGTCGTTGGCCATCACTTCGACCTCGAACGGACGCGGATCGATGCGGTACAGTGCATCGCCCGCCTTCACCTCGCTGCCCTGTCGGAACAGGCGCTCGACCACGATGCCGGAGACGCGCGGCCGCACGTCGGACACGCGCGTCGGCGCAATGCGGCCCGGCAGTTCGCGCACCACGGCGCGCGGCTGCGGCTTGACGATGACAATGCTGACGTCGGGGTCGTTGGGCTGGGCGGCTGATATGGCAGAGCTGGATTCGTCGCAGCCTGCCAACAGCGGCGTAAAGGCCGCGAGCATCATTGCAACGCATGCCGATCGCGCGCGAAGTCCTGACATGAAGTGGGGTGCCCCGATATTGTTGAAACCGATCACGCTCCGCGGGGCCTGTTCTGGGTGATTCCGCGCGGCCGATGTCGTCAACATAGAGGGGACTTGCTGCGACGCAACGCACGTTGCGGCGGCTCAATGTCACACGGCCTATCATGCTGAGGTCAGGGCGTTTTTCACGCCTCACCCGATTGTGAATCGGGTTCCATCGCGGCGTGCTGCGACAGAAGATCGCAATTACCCGGCGGCCTTCATCCGGTAGTGGCTGACACCCCACTCGGTTCCATCGGCGTGGCCGAACAGGCCCGACGTCGCGAGGAAGAGCCAGCGCCAGCGTCGCAGCCACAGGCCGGTCTCCTCGCCATGGATGTTGCGCAAGGCCGTCTCGATGGAACCGCGATGCGCGTCGAAATTGGCGAGCCAGTCGCTGGCGGTGCGCTGATAATGCGTGCCGCTCCAGCACCATTCCTTCTCGATCGTGAAGATGTCGCCGAATTGCCTGACGAGGTGATGGCTCGGCATCAGCCCGCCCGTGAAGACATGCTGCGCGATCCAGTCTTGGCGATTGGCCCGGTCGAACCGGTGAGAGCCGGAGCGATGGGCGACGACGTGCATGAAGAACCGCCCCTCCGGCGCGAGCCACGCGCGCAGGCGCGTCATCAGCTTGCGCCAGTTCATCACGTGCTCGAACGTCTCGACCGAGACGATGCGGTCGAATTGCCCGTCGGGCGCGAACACGCTCATGTCCGCAGTGACCACGCGCAGGTTGAGAAGACCGCGCAGCCGCGCCTCTTCCTCGACATAGGCGCGCTGCGCCTGCGAGCTCGACACCGCCGTCACCTTCGCGTGCGGAAACTGACGCGCCATCCACAACGACAGCGAACCCCCGCCGCAGCCGAGTTCGAGGATGGTCTAAGCGGCATGCTCGACGGTCTGGCGCAGCGCCTCCTCCTCGGCCTCCCGCAAGGTGGTCGCGCCGGTCTTGTAGAAGCAGGACGAGTATTTGCGGTTGGGACCGAGCACCTTCGCAAAGAACGAAGCGGGCATCTCGTCATGCCCGGCATCCGCGTCCTCGGCGATCGGCCGCAGCATCATCCTTCCTGCGAAAGCGGCATCGTCGGCCGCGCCCAGCGCGGACAGGCGCGTCGCCGTGCGCGAACACAGGCGCTGGATCGCCGCGCGGATCACGACATCGGGCAGCGGCACCCGTTCGGCAGTCCCGATGATCGCGCAAACGACGCTCATGCGATCACTCCGTCTCTGGGCGGCAGGGGCCAAAATCCGAGCTAAGCCTGTGGAATACCGAAGTTCTGCAAGATACGCGGGTATCAAAGCCCCGTTTCGGCATTGGGTTCCACAACCCTCCCCGAAATCGCCGCATCCGGCGCTTTTTTTGGGCTGGCGCTGTGCCATAGTGCGCCCGCAAGCAAGTTTCGTAACGGATGATACCGACCATGCCGTCAGGCGCCTCGCCTCGCTCTCCCATCGACATCGAATACACCAAGCTCTCCTCGCCCAGCGTTTTCCTGGTGCGGATGCTGGTCTTCCTGGTGCTCTGCACCCTGGTCGGCGTGGTGCTCTACAAGCAGATCATCCAGGCCTTCTTCGCCAATCCCGGGCTCAATGCGCTGATCGGCGGCGTGATGTTCATCGGCATCATCCTGGCCTTCCGCCAGGTGATCCGGCTCTATCCTGAAGTCTCCTGGGTCAATAATTTCCGCATCGCCGATCCCGGCCTGGCGCCCGCCCGCCACCCCAAGCTGCTGGCGCCGATGGCGATGATCCTCGGCGGCGAGCGCTCCGGGCGGATGTCGATCACCCAGACCACCATGCGGCACCTGCTCGATTCGATCGCGACCCGCCTCGACGAGGCCCGCGACATCTCCCGCTACATGACCGGCCTTCTCGTGTTCCTCGGCCTGCTCGGCACCTTCTGGGGCCTGATCGAGACGGTCGGCTCGGTCGGCAAGGTGATCGACGGGCTCAAGGTCGGTGGCGATTCCGGCGCCCTGTTCGACACGCTGAAGGAGGGTCTCGCCGCGCCGCTCGGCGGCATGGGCATCTCGTTCTCGAGCTCGCTGTTCGGCCTCGCCGGCTCGCTGATCCTCGGCTTTCTCGACCTGCAATCGAGCCAGGCGCAGAACCGCTTCTACACCGACCTCGAAGACTGGCTCGCCACCACCGTGCGCGAGTACGGAAGCGGTGAGGTGGCGGCGGCCTCCGGTGGCGGCGGTGTTGCCAGCGGCGAACTTCAGGCCGCGGTCGAGCGGCTGCGCATCGTGCTCGAGGAGGGCACGGCCAGCCGCAGCACCACCGCGTCAATGGCAGGCCTTGCCGAAGCCATCCAGGCGCTGGTCTCGCATATGCGGACCGAGCAGCAGATGATCCGCGAATGGGCCGACGGCCAGGGCGAGCAGAACCGCGAGATCCGGCGCCTGCTGGAGCGCATCGCGCGTCAACCCGAGAAGGGCTAGCAACATGGCTCTGGCGCGCGGCCGTCGCGGCGACACCTCTTTCAACTATTGGCCCGGCTTCGTCGACGCGCTGTCGACGCTGGTGCTGTCGATTGTGTTCCTGCTGTCGGTATTCCTGGTCGTGCAATTCTTCCTGTCGCAGGAGGTCACCGGCAAGGACAAGGCGCTGGAGCTGCTCAACGCCAAGATCGCGCAGCTCAACGAGCTGCTGTCGCTGGAAAAGCTCGGCAAGCTCACGCTCGACGACCAGGTCTCGTCACTGAAAGCCGGCCTTGCTTCGGCCGAGTCCGAGCGCGACCGCATCAAGGGCCTCTATGAGGGCTTAGCCGCCGCCGGCAACGACGCGCAAGGCAAGTCCTCCGAACTCGGCAAGGCGCTGGACTCGGAGAAGGCGGTTTCGGCGCGGGCGCTGGCGCAGATCGAGGTGCTGAACCAGCAGATCAGCGCGCTGCGGCGGCAATTGGCGGCGCTGGAAGAAGCGCTCGACGTCTCCGAGAAGCGCGACAAGGAATCGCAAAATCGAATTGCCGATCTGGGGTCTCGCCTGAATGTTGCCCTGGCGCAGCGCGTGCAGGAATTGTCGCGCTACCGCTCGGAATTCTTCGGCCGCCTGCGCGCCATCCTCGGCAACCGCCCCGACATCCGCATCGTCGGCGACCGCTTCGTGTTCCAGTCCGAAGTGTTCTTCGACACCGGACAGGCGGTGCTGTTGCCTGAAGGCCGCGCCGAGCTCGACACCCTGGCGACCGCGCTGATCGACCTCGACAAGAAGATCCCGAACGAGATCCCCTGGGTGCTGCGCGTCGACGGCCATACCGACGTGCGTCCGGTCAACGGGCCGAACTTCAAGTCGAACTGGGACCTCTCGGCCGCCCGCTCCATCTCGGTGGTGCAGTATCTGATCTCGCTCGGCGTGCCCGCTCAGCGCCTGGTCGCCGCCGGCTTCGGCGAATTCCAGCCGCTCGACACCGCCAACACGGAAGAAGCCTATAAGCGCAACCGCCGCATCGAGCTGAAGCTGACGGAGCGGTAGTGAGCGCCGTCCACCTCCGCCCTTACCGTCCCGAGGACGAGGCAGCCTCGATCGAGCTCTGGCATCGCACCTGGCAGCAGGCCTATCCGCAGATCGACTTCGCCGCCCGCCTGGAATGGTGGCGCGAGCGCTGGCGCAAGGATCTGGTGCCGAGAGCCTCGATCGTGGTGGCGGAGCAGGATGGCGCGCTGACCGGCTTCGTCACCATCGACGGCGACGGCTATCTCGACCAGCTCGTGGTCGATCCCGGTCACTGGGGCTCGGACGCCGCAAGACTGCTGGTGGATGAGGCCAAGCGCCTGTCGCCGGCGGGCGTGACGCTGCTCGTCAACAAGGACAACACCCGCGCCATCCGCTTCTACGAACGCAACGGCTTTGCCCATGCCGGCGACGAGCTGAACCCGACCTCGGGCCGGCCGGTGCTGAAGATGTCATGGCGGGTTTGATTCTGGCGGCCTTGATTTTGGCGGGCGTGACCCCCGTCACGTCGGGATCCCGGGACGTCACCTATTCGTTGTGCCCGGAAGTTGGGCCGGCAAGCGGATGGAGATGACCGATGAAACTGAGCGATCTGGCCAAGGGGTGTTCGGTCCTGCTCGGCGTCATCGTCGCCGGATATGTCTCGACGAATTATGTCGATCAGCGCTTCGCCACGCCGGTCAAGACGACAAGTCTTCCTGCTCCGACGAACGGCCCCGCGCCATCGGCCTGCGTCGAAGAGGACGGCAGCTGGAAGAACTGGTTCTGGCCGAACGTGCCGGCGCTCTCGCCGAAGTGCAAATGATAGAGCGCTCCAAAACCAAAAACGCGAAAACAACCCCATGCACAGTAGCCGGTGAATGTGAAATCAATGGCTTACGTGGGAGCCTGAAGCTCCTCCCACAAACTCCGCTGTCGTGCCCCGGCTTGACCGGGGCATCCAGTACGCCGCGGCTTCTCGGGCGATCACGACTGCCTCTGGAATACTGGATCATCCGCCTTCGCGGATGATGACTCTGCGAATGAGGCGACGCCTCACGCCCCCTCGAACTGCAATCTCGCCAGCCTCGCATAGAGTCCGTTCGCAGCGACGAGCTCGGCATGCGTGCCCTGCTCGACGATCGTGCCCTGGTCCATCACCAGGATGCGGTCGCAGGACAGCACGGTGGCGAGGCGATGCGCGATGACGAGCGTGGTGCGGTGGCGCATCAGCTCTTCCAGCGCGGTCTGCACCAGCGTTTCGCTTTCGGCGTCGAGCGCGGAGGTGGCCTCATCCAGCAGCAGGAGCGGCGCATCGCGCAGGATCGCGCGGGCGATCGCGATGCGCTGACGCTGGCCGCCTGATAGCGTCACGCCGCGCTCGCCGAGCGGCGTCTCGAAACCTTCGGGCAGGCGGCGGATGAACTCGGCGGCGTGCGCGAGCTCGGCGGCGCGCTCGACCTCGGCGTCGGTCGCATCGGGCCGGCCGAAGCGGATGTTGTCGCGGGCGCTGGTCGCGAACACGTTCGATTCCTGCGGCACCAGCGCGATACGGGAGCGGAAATCGCGCGGATCGGCGGATTTGACCGGCACGCCGTCGAGCGAGATCGCGCCGCTCCGCGGATCGTAGAAGCGCAGCAGCAGATGAAAGATCGTGCTCTTGCCGGCACCGGACGGACCGACGATCGCGACCTTCTCGCCGGGGCGCACGGTGAACGACACGGCATCGAGCACATTGACGTCGCACCGCGCCGGATAGGCGAAGCTGACCTGGTCGAAACCGACTTCGCCGCGTGCCGGCACCGGCAGCGCGCGCGGCGCCGCGGGCGCCTTGATGTCAGGCTGCACATGCAGGATCTCGAACAGCCGCTCGGCAGCGCCGGACGCTGCCGAAACTTCGCCCCAGACCTCGCTGAGCTGGCCGAGGCCCGCCGCTGCGAACGCCGCATAGAGCACGAACTGGCCGAGCCGGCCCGGCGAGATGGCGCCGGTCAGCACGTCGTGCGAGCCGATCCAGAGGATCGCGACCACGCTTGCGAACACGATGAAGATGATGATGGCGGTCAGCACGGCGCGGGCCTGGGTCGAGGTGCGCGCGGCTTCATAGGCCTGCTCGACCTCGCCGCCGAAGCGCTTCGCAGCCAACCCTTCGCTGGTATAGGCCTGCACGGTACGGATCGCACCGATCAGCTCGCCCGCATAGGCAGATGCCTCGGCCAGCGTGTCCTGCGCATTGCGCGACAGACGCCGTACCCAGCGCCCGAAGGCGACCAGCGGCAGCACGATCAGGGGAATGGCAAGCAGCACGAAGCCGGACAAGCGCGGGCTGGTGAACACCATCATCGCGGCGGCGCCGAAGAACATCATCAGATTGCGCAGCGCGATCGAGACGGAAGCACCGACGGCGGATTTGATCTGGGTGGTATCCGCCGTGAGACGCGACACCAGCTCGCCACTGCGCGCGGAATCGAAGAAGGCCGGCGAGAGCGACAAGAGATGGGCGAAGACGTCGCGCCTGAGATCGGTGACGATGCGCTCGCCGATCGTCATCACGAGGTAGTAGCGCGCGGCGCTTGCGAGCGCGAGCACGGCGACCACCGCGATCATCACCGAGAAGTAGCTGTTGATCAGCGCGATGCCCTCGGGCGTCAGGCCGAAATCGATCATCCGGCGCACGGCCACCGGCACCAGCAGCGTGGTCAACGCCGCAACCGTCAGCGCGACGAAAGCGAGCGCCGCCCGGCCGCGGTAGCGGGCCACATAGGGCGCGAGCGCCAGCAGCGGCCGCAGCTTCGCGCGGCTCTTCGCCGGCGCCTCCATCAATTCGGCTTCGATCGACGGGGCTTCTGCGGGCCCGGTTTCAAGCCGTTCTACTGCGCTCATGAGATCTGACCAAAAAGAGAGGAGTACGCTCCAAATAGGCCTGGCGAGCGGGAGTGGCAAATCCGGGATGTCCCTTGGGAGGACCGCCCGGTCCTTCAGGCACCGCGAAGGCGCTCCCAAAACGGTCCCAAGGCCGTCCGGCGGCTTGTTTTACAGGGGCTCGTGGGGTATAGACCCGGCCAAATCCGTCATTCGATAGCCACTCAAGCGAGGCGCCGGGGCGCCCTAGGAATTGCCATGAAAGCCGAAATTCATCCGGATTATCATACGATTAAGGTCGTGATGACCGACGGAACCGAGTATCAGACCCGCTCGACCTGGGGCAAGGAAGGCGACACGCTGAACCTCGACATCGACCCCAAGTCGCATCCGGCCTGGACCGGCGGCAACGCCCAGCTGATGGATCGCGGCGGCCGCGTCTCGCGCTTCCAGAAGAAGTTTTCGGGCTTCCTCAAGAAGGATTGATCCGGCCCTCGAGGCTGGAGATGAAAAACGCCCCCGGAGAGCCGGGGGCGTTTTTGTTTGTGGGGGTCTGTCGCGTAGCTGCCAGCCGGATCTTACCGCTCGAACGCCGCTTTCAGCGCGTTGAGATGCGGCACCAGCGGGTTGCCGATCGAGGGATGATCGACCGGCGGGGTGTGGATGGTGGTGTCCAGGCGGCGCACGCGGGTCTGGAGGCTCATCGAGCGATGGATCAGGTCCTGGAGCTGCGAGGGCAGCTTCTCGACGGTATCGGTGGGGCCGGGATCGGCGGCCGAGAGCTTGACCTTCGTCTTCTCGCGGCTGGCCTGGCCGAGCGTCATCTCGCCTTCCTTGACCGCGCGGTGCAGCAGCAGCCACGAGGCGAGCTGCATCAGGCGGGTGGTGAGGCGCATGCTCTCGGTCGCGTAGGTGAGGCTGACGGCGCGATCGAGCGCCTTGGCCTCGGTGCGGCCGGCGCCGTCGAGATAGGCGGCGGTCTCCTCGACCAGATCCATACCCTCGCGGAACAGGACGCCGAACGCCGCAGAATTGGTGAACCGCTCGCTGAGTTGAACGAGAGCGCCGTCGGCTTGCAAACGTTCCATGGTTAACGCCCCTTACGCAACTGTCTGACTGCCCGGCTTGGCGCCGGCTTATGATGAATAAATCATTGCGCGGGCGGGACGCCGAGTCCAGCGGCAAGCGCGGATATGGTTTCCGCGGGTCTTTCCTCGGAATTCAACCGAAACCAGTCTCTTTTTTGACGCGTTTTCTTCACGCGAACCGGTACCCACTTCGTTCGAAAACGCTTTCAAAGCAAAAAAAGAGCCGCCGGAAAACCGGCGGCTTGAAAGTTGATAACAGGGAGGCGTCAAACAGAGTGGACAGGAGCCACTCGGTGTCCAAACAAGGACAGTTCCAGTCATAAACTCGAAAGCTTAATGTGGAGTAAACGAGCGATTATTTTGAGAGTTCATTAGCCATGTCGGTCAGTGGCCGAGGGCGCTGCGGAACAATCCAGGCTCAGCGGCAGGGACAAAGACTATTCCCTCATGGTGAGGGAGCGCGCATCGCGCGCGTCTCGAACCATGAAGGCCCCGCTCTCGCCCGCGGCCATCCTTCGAGACGACCGCTGCGCGGTCTCCTCAGGATGAGGACTATCGTGTGGGGCCACCCCGCTCCAGCGTCGGGAGCTCTACTTCTTGAAAAAACTATCCGCCGCATTTCGCGAGGCGCGTTTCTTGATGGCGGCTTCTTCCAGTCTGGCGATCTCGGTCTTGAGCAACGTCACACGCTCGGTCAATTCCTCCACGGACAACAGTGAGAGATCCTGTCCAATGTCATGGCTGATCTTCCTGCGCGGCTTGTCGTCGTCTTCCGTCGGCATTGTCGTTCCTCCTGCGTTCGCATCACAAGCGGCTGAGGCGGTTGCCAGCGTGGACCGCGCTGGCTAAGCAATGGCCTCGTTTCCATCCCGCACCTTTGCTCAAGGACACATCATGGACAAGCTGCCCGCGCAAATGACGGTGGTCGCCATCTCCAAACCCGGCGGACCGGAAGTGCTGGTGCCGGAACAGCGGGCGCTGCCGCAGCCTGGCCCCGACGAGATCCTGGTCAAGGTGCAGGCCGCGGGCGTCAACCGGCCCGACGTCGCGCAGCGCTCCGGCGCCTATCCGCCGCCGCCCGGCGCGAGCGACCTGCCCGGCCTCGAGATCGCGGGCGAAGTGGTCGCCGTCGGCAGCAATGCCAAGCGGCACAAGATCGGCGACAAGGTGATGTCGCTGGTCGCCGGTGGCGGTTATGCGCAGTACTGCATCGCCCCAGGACGCCCAGGCGATGAGCGTACCGCCGTCGCTGTCGATGAAGGAAGCCGGCGCGCTGCCGGAAACCCTGATGACGGTCTGGCACAATGTGTTCGAGCGCGGCGGCCTCAAGACCGGGGAGACGCTGCTGATCCATGGCGGCTCGTCCGGCATCGGCACCATGGCGATCCAACTCGCGAAAGCGTTCGGCGCGAAGGTGATCGTCACCGTGGGATCGCAGGACAAGATCGACGCCTGCCTCAAGCTCGGCGCGGATCGGGCCATCAACTACAAGGACGAAGACTTCGTCGCCGTGGTCAAGGCGGAGACGAACAATACCGGCGCCAATCTGATCCTCGATATGGTCGCCGGCGACTATGTCGACCGCAATTATGATGCCGCCGCGGTCGACGGACGCATCGTGCAGATCGCGACCCTCAACGGGCCCAAGGTCACCGTCAACATCGCCAAAGTGATGGTCAAGCGCCTCACCCATACCGGCTCGACGCTGCGCCCCCGTAGTAATGCGGACAAGGCGGCGATGGTGGCCGCGATCGAGGCGAAAGTGATGCCGCTTTTGCGCGAAGGCCGGGTCAAGCCGCTGATGGACAGCACTTTCCCGCTGGAAAAGGCATCCGATGCACACCGGCGGATGGAAACCTCGGCACATATTGGCAAAATTGTGTTGGAGGTCTAGGCCAGCGACCCACAGGCGGGCCGGAAACCCTTTGATTTTCCTCGCTTTCGTGGCATCTATCGCGACGCACCGAACTATCTTGTTCCGTTCGGAAAACGCCGTGCACCGAAGAGCCTGCACTGAAGAGTTTGCGTCGAACGCGGAGAACTGACCTTGCGTCTGATCAGGCGCCTCGCGCCCATAGCGCTGGGCCTCATGATTCTCGTCTGCGCGTTCCCGGCGCGCGCGCTGGACGCTGTCAGCGTCCGCGGTGACGCGCCCGCGATCGACCTTACCGGCGTGCTTGAGCATCAGCGCAGCGACGCCGACCGCATTCAGGTCTCTACCGCGCCCGGAACCGACGGCATCGTCCGCCGCATCGAGGTGCGCGCCCGCGAAGGCGGCCAGAACTGGGTGGTGTTCGCGCTCGCCAACAACACCGACGACCAGCTCGACCGCCTGATCGTCGCCCCGCATTACCGCATCGTCTCCTCGGGGCTGTTGTGGCCCGACCTCGGGCTGTCGCGCATCGCAACCATCACGCCCTCGACCGGCGACCGGCCGGAGCGGCAGGAGAGCCCGACCGCCGACGTCTTCCGCGTCACCCTCGACCCCGGCGCCGTCGTCACCTTCGTCGCGGAGCTGCGCACCGACAAGCTGCCGCAGCTCTATCTGTGGGAGCCGGAGGCCTACAAGGACAAGGTCAACTCGTTCACGCTCTACCAGGGCATCGTGATCGGCATCTCCGGCTTGCTCGCGCTGGTGCTGACCATCCTGTTCGTGGTCAAGGGCAGCATCATGTTCCCGGCCGCCGCGGCGCTGGCCTGGGCGGTGCTGGTCTATATCGGCGTCGATTTCGGCTTCTGGGGCAAGGTGCTCGACATGTCGAACAACGCCGAACGCATCTGGCGCGCGGCGGGTGAGGCGATTTTGGCGGCAACGCTGCTGGTGTTCCTGTTCGCCTATCTCAACCTCAGTCGATGGCACGTGCGCTATTCGCACATTACGGTGGGCTGGCTCGCGTTCCTGGGCTCGCTGGTTGCGCTCGCTCTGTTCGACCCTGCGGTCGCCTCCGGCATCGCGCGCATCTCGCTGGTGCTGATCGCCTTCGCCGGCTTCACGCTGATCGTCTATCTCTCCACCCACGGCTTCGACCGCGCGGTGCTGTTGATCCCGACCTGGTTCCTGCTGGTGATCTGGGTGATCGCGGCCGGCATGGCGGTCGCGGGCTCCGTCACCAACGACATCGTCGGCCCGGCGCTGCTCGGCGGTCTCGTGCTGATCGTGATGCTGATCGGCTTCACGGTGATGCAGCACGCGTTCGCGGGCGGCGGCGCCACCACCCGGCGTGGTCTCCGACATTGAGCGGCGCGCGCTGGCACTGGCCGGCTCCGGCGATCTGATCTGGGACTGGGACGTTTCCGCCGACAAGGTGTTCACCAGCCCGGAGACCGAAGCCCTGCTCGGTCTCAAACGCGGCACGCTGGAAGGCCCGGCCGCGTCCTGGCTGGAAGTGCTGCACCCGCTCGACCAGGACCGCTTCCGCGCCGCGCTCGACAGCGTGCTGGATCAGCGCCGCGGCCGCCTGGTGCAGGATTTCCGTCTGCGTACGCCGGACGGTCACTTCATGTGGTTTGCGCTGAAGGCGCGCCCGGTGGTCGGCTCCGACGGCGAGGTCTCGCGCGTCGTCGGCACCCTCACCGACGTCACCGAACTGCGCAACGCCGAGGAGCGCCTGCTGCACGATTCCGTGCATGACAACCTCACCGGCCTGCCCAACCGCAAACTGTTCATGGACCGGCTCGGCGCGGTCGCGCATTTCGCCAAGACCATGCCGACGCTGCGGCCGACGCTGATGGTGATCGATCTCGACCGCTTCAAGCAAGTCAACGATTCCGTCGGCATCGCGGTCGGCGACTCGATCCTGCTGACGCTCGCCCGCCGCCTCACCCGCATCCTGAAACCGCAGGACACGCTGGCGCGGCTTGCCGGCGATCAGTTCGGCCTGATCCTGCTATCGGAGCAAGACCCCGCGCGCATCACCGCCTTCGCCGAGACCATCCGCAAGACCATCCGCGCGCCGATCGCCTTCAACGAACGCGAGATTTTTCTCACCGCCTCGATCGGTCTCGCCTTGTCCGATCCGCAAGTGCAGCTCACGGACGAGATCATCAAGGACGCCGAGCTTGCGATGTATCATTCCAAGCGCATCGGCGGCGACCGCATCGACGTCTACAAGCCTGCGATGCGCGCGCGAAAAACCGACCGGCTGACGCTGGAGAGCGAGCTGCGACGCGCCATCGAGCGGCAGGAGCTCACGATCCTGTACCAGCCGATCGTGCGGCTGGAGGATCGTTCGATCGCCGGTTTCGAGGCGCTGGTGCGCTGGGATCATCCGAAGCTCGGGCGCATGGCGCCGTCGGAATTCATCGCCATCGCGGAAGAGACCGGTCTCATCATCGACCTCGGCATGTTCGTGCTCGACCAGACCGCCAAGCAGCTCTCGATCTGGCAGCGTGCGATGCGCTCGCGCGAGCCGATCTTCGCCAGCGTCAACGTCTCCTCGCGGCAATTGCTGCGCCACGACCTCATCCACGACATCCGCACCGTGCTGTCGCGCTCCTCTGTCGCGCGCGGCACGCTCAAGCTGGAATTGACGGAATCGATGGTGATGGAAAATCCGGAGCACGCGGCGCAGATGCTGACGCGCATCCGCGAGCTCGGCACCGGGCTCTCGCTCGACGATTTCGGCACCGGCCATTCGTCGCTGGCCTATCTCCAGCGCTTCCCGTTCGATACCATCAAGATCGACCAGTCGTTCGTGCGCACCACCAATCGCGGCACGCGGCCGGTGATCCTGAAGTCGATCATCGCGCTCGCGCACGACCTCGGAATGGATGTGGTCGCCGAAGGCGCCGAGACCGATTCCGACGCGGTCGAGCTCTACCAGATGGGCTGCGAATACGCGCAGGGTTTCGCCTTCGGCGAGCCCATGGACGCCGACGCCGCGATGCGGTTGCTCACGGAAGTGCGGCTGGAAGCGGCCAGCTAGCTCTTCTTTCCCTCTCCCCTTGCTTGTGGGAGAGGGTCCGCTCGTAGAGCGAGCGGGGGTGAGGGGTATCTCTCCCCGAACGCTACTCTCTCAATTGCGGATGCAATCCCTCATCCGGCGCTTCGCGCCACCTTCTCCCGCAAGGGGAGAAGAGAAGAAAGCGCACGCCGCTACCGCCGCCGGTCGCTCTTCCGCTTCGTGAACCGCACGCTCTGGCCGTCCGGCATCCGCATCGCCTTAAAACCGGCGGCGAGGCAGGCTTCACGCTGCGGCATCTGGATGTCGGGGCTGCGCTGGGTGTCCCACCATGAGGCACGATTCGCCGCGCGCGGCAGGGCCACGCCGATGATCTCCTCGATCTGTTCATAGGTCAGCACGAATTCCGCCTGCTTGTGCCGCATCAGATAATCGCGCAACGCGTCGTAATCGTTCACCGCTGTCCTCTTCGCTGGTCGAAGCCCCGCTTTGCCAAAAAACGTCAGCCGCGGAAACCAATTTTTAACTCATTACGGCAGCGCCGTCCCGGCTTAAACACTACTCAAGCTTTCGGGCGCATTCACTGATGTCGGGAGCGAATGATGTTGTCTGGATGGCGCGAAGTCATGGCCCGCCGGCCGTGGCGGCTTTCGGCGAAGCTGCTGATCATCTCGTCCGTGGTGACGGTGATCGGCTTTTCCGCCATTTGCGTCAACGTCATGCTGGACATGCGCCGCGGCGAGGAGGCGCTCGCCCGCCAGACGCTGGAAAACCTCGCAACGACCATCGAGTCCGACGTCACCCGCAACATCGAGATCTACGATTTGTCTCTGAAGGCGGTCGCCGGCAACATGCTGCTGCCGGAGATCGCGACGGTCTCAAAGCCGATCCGGCACCTGATCCTGTTCGACCATGCGACCACGGCGAGGAACTTCGGCGCGATCCAGGTGTTCGATGCCGAGGGCAGGCTGACCATCGATGCCTCCACGCTCGATCCCCTGCCGGAGAACCGCAGCGAGGAGGACTACTTCAGGATTCATCGCGACAATCCTGGAGCCGGGCTCTACATCAGCCGTCCCATGCTGTTCCGCGGCGCCTACGCGATCGTGCTGAGCCGGCGCATCAGCGACACTGACGGCGGCTTTCTCGGCGTCGTCGCCGGCTCGATCCGCTTCAGCTATTTCCACGAATTGTTCGAGCGGCTGAACCTCAACCCCGATGACACCATCACCGTGCTCAAGCGCGACCGCACCATCATGATGCGGCGGCCGTTCGACCTCGACGTGATCGGCACGAACCTGAATGATCGCCGGACCTGGAGCGCCGACAATCTCCGGGCCGGCGCCTCCTATGCAGGCCAGGGCCCGGTCGATCCGACGCCGCGGCTCTATGTACGCAGCACCGACAGCGGTCCGCTGTTCGTGGTGGCAGGCAAGCCGCTGAACGCCGTGTTCGAGCTCTGGCAGAAGGAAGCCTACCGCATCGGCGCCGTGGTCCTGGCGCTGATCCTGTTCATGCTGGCCTCGACGCTGGTGCTCGCGCGCGAGATCGGCCGGCGCGCCGAAGCCGAGCGCAAGCTCGAGGAGATGGCGACGACGGATGCGCTCACCGGCCTGAGGAACCGCCGCAAGTTCGACCAGGTCATCGACGTCGAATGGCGCCGTGCCATGCGCCAGAAGACGCCGGTCGCGCTGCTGATGATCGATGCCGATCACTTCAAGGCCTACAACGACACGTTCGGCCATCAAGCCGGCGACCAGGTGCTGGTCGGCATCGCCATCTGCATTTCCGACTCGGTGAGCCGCGCCGGCGACTGCGCCGCGCGCTATGGCGGCGAGGAATTCGCCGTGCTGCTGCCGGGCACCTCGGTCACCGACGCCTTAGAGGTCGCCGAGGCGATCCGCATCAAGGTGCAGGGCTGGTCCGACGACCAGACGGCCTCGACGGTATCCTGCGGCATCGCGAGCTTCGTTCCCACCACCGGCATGGACTGGCCGATCCTGGTCGCCGCCGCCGACAAGGCGCTCTATGCCGCGAAAGCCGGCGGCCGCAACCAGTCGGTGGTCGCGAGCTTGCCGAAGCTGTCGCTGGTGGCGTGAGGGCTACGCTGCTTGCCGCCGTCATTGCGGGAAGCTCTTGCGACGAAGCATTCCGGATCGCTTCGCTTCGCTTGCCGTGACGAGTAGAAACAGCCGACGTCTATTCCCCCAGATACTTCTTCATTTCCGCGATCAGGCCATCGCGCAGTTCGGGCCGCTTCAGGCCGTAGGCGATGTTGGCGCGGAGGAAGCCGGGCTTGGAGCCGCAATCGTGGCGTTCGCCCTCGAATTCGACGCCGTAGAATTTTTGCGATTTGGCGAGTCCGATCATGGCGTCGGTGAGCTGGATCTCTCCGCCGGCGCCGCGCTCCTGGGTCTCCAGGATCTTGAATATCTCCGGCTGGAGGATGTAGCGGCCGGTGATCGAGAGGTTGGAGGGCGCGGTGCCCTTGGCCGGCTTCTCGATCATGCCGTCGACCTCGAACATCTTGCCGGTGCGTTTGCCGACGCCGCAGATGCCGTATTGATGGGTGAGATGGTCGGGCACCGCCTCGACCGCGATGATGTTGGATTTTTCGCCGAGCTTGCTGGCGGTCTCGATCATCTGCTTCAGGCAGCCGGGCGAATTGAGCACGAGTTCGTCGGGCAGCACGACCGCGAACGGTTCGTTGCCGACGATGTCGCGCGCGCACCAGACCGCATGACCGAGGCCGAGCGGCGCCTGCTGGCGGGTGAAGCTGACGGCGCCGGCTTCGGGCTGGTTCTGCGCCAGAACGTCCTGCTCGGTCTTCTTGCCGCGCGCGGCCAGCGTCGCATCGAGCTCGAACATCCGGTCGAAATGATCTTCGATGACACTTTTGTTGCGGCCGGTGACGAAGATGAAGTGCTCGATGCCGGCTTCCCTGGCCTCGTCATAGACATACTGGATCAGCGGCTTGTCGACGATCGTCAGCATTTCCTTCGGCATCGCCTTGGTGGCGGGCAGGACGCGGGTGCCGAGGCCGGCAACGGGAAATACGGCTTTGCGGATTTTCATGGGATTGATCGAATACCTGAGGAACACGTGAAGGAAGCAATGGCATCTTGCTAGCTTGTTTGCAGCCGCCAACAAAGGCGGATGTGGGGCCTCGTCCTCACAGAGTTAAGAAAAAGGCCGTCATCAAAATTTCACCTTTGTTAAGCAGTTGGCAACCGTAACCAGGCCTCCTGAGGGCGGATTTGGCCGGACAGGTGAGGACATGATGCAATCAATGGCAGGGCTGGCAAAACGGGGCGGGTCCGTGACCGGTGCGATGATGATTGCGGCCGTCCTGCTGTTCCCGCTCCCCGCCGGCGCGCAGACTCAGAACGGTCTGTCAAATCTGTTCGGCGGCATTTTTTCCGGTCCGAACCCGGCGCCCTCGCAAGCAATGCCCGGCCCCGGGGACGCTCAAACGGGAGCTCAACCTTGGACCGGCGAGGACGGCGCCTCCGGTCATCCGCTGATGACGGCCGCCGCGATCCGCGAGGCCGCGGGTAACTTCAACAATTGCGTCGCAGGCATGTGGCCCGATGCCGCGCGGCGCAACATCACGCAGGAAAATTTCCAGCGCTTCACGGCAGGCCTTGCGCCCGACCTGCGTATCATGGACCTCATGGACTCGCAGCCGGAGTTCACCAAGTCGATCTGGGACTATCTCGACATCCTCGTGAACGACAACCGCCTCGCCAAGGGCCGCGAGGTCCTCGCCAAATACAAGGCGCAGTTCGACGCCACCGAAAAGGCCACCGGCGTCGATCGTTATATCATCGCGTCGATCTGGGGCATCGAGTCCAACTACTCGACCCAGATGGGCGACCGCAGCGTGCTGCAATCGACCGCAACGCTCGCCTGCATCGGCCGCCGCCAGGCCTATTTCAAGGACGAGTTCCTCTCGGCACTGGAGATCCTGAACCGCGGCGACCTCAGGCCCGAACAGTTGCGCGGCTCCTGGGCCGGCGCCTTCGGCCCGACCCAATTCATGCCGACCGCGTTCAAGCGCTTTGCCGTGGACGGCGACGGTGACGGACGGCGCGACGTCGTCGACAATCCCTCCGACCTGATCGCCTCGACCGCCAACAATCTGAAGAAGGACGGTTGGCAGGCCGGCCAGACCTGGGGCTACGAGGTCGTGGTGCCGGAGGGATTCAACTACATGCTGGCCGATCGCGCCAAGGCGATGACGATGGCGCAATGGGAGAAGCTCGGGCTCAAGCGCCCGGCCAACCAGCCGTTGCCGCACCCGGCGGAGAAAGCCTATCTGCTGGCGCCCGCCGGCGCGCAGGGGCCGGGCTTCCTGATGCTGCAGAACTTCCGGGTCATCATGAAGTACAACCCTGCCGAGGCCTATGCGATGGCGATCGGCCATTTCGCCGACCGCCTGCGCGGCGGCCAGCCCTTCGTGCAGCCCTGGCCGCGGCAGGAACGCGAGCTGTCCCGCACCGAGCGGCTGGAACTCCAGCAACTGCTGGCCCAGCGCGGTTTCTACAAGGGCACCCCCGACGGCCAGTTCGGCGGCCAGACCCGGGAAGCCCTGCGCAACTTCCAGGCCTCGATCGGGGTCCCCGCGGACGGATTTGCCTCCTCCGACGCGCTGAACCGGCTGCGCGGGCGGTAAAATCGCGCCGAAAGTAACCCTGAACAAGGATTCCGGCAGGCAGCCTTGACGGGGGCGGCTGTTCCCCGTGTATGGGCCAAGAGAATATGGGCCAAGAGAATCTGAAGAGAATCTGAAAAGAGAATCTGCCCGTTTGGCGCCTGATTCCGTTATTATATTGAACTACTCCCGATCCCCATTGCGCGTGCCCGAGATCGCATGTCGAAGAAGTCCCTGTTCAAGGCGCTGACCGAGACCGGCCCGCTGATCGCGCTGGGGACGGCGCTTGCGATTCTGGTCTTGATCGCGGGGCCGGCCTCGGCGCAATTCTTCAATTTCCCTGGCTTCGGCGGCCCGCCGCAACGCCAGGCCCCGCCACCGCGAAGCGGCGGTGAACGTGGCGGATGGTTCGGCGGCGACTTCTTCGCGCCGTTCCAGCAGCAGCAACAGCAGCAGCAGGCGCCGCGCCAGGATTTTTCGCGCGCACCGGCGCCGGCCAAGCACGACACGACGCCTGACAAGAACGTGCTGGTGATCGGCGACGCCATGGCCGACTGGCTCGCCTACGGCCTCGAAGACGCCTACACCGAGCAGCCCGACATGGGCGTGATCCGCAAGCACAAGACCACGTCCGGCCTGATCAAGTACCAGCCCAAGGGTGAGCCCTCGGACTGGGCGGCAGCCGCGAAGGGCATCCTCGAAACCGAAAAGCCCGACGTGATCGTGGTCATGCTCGGCCTCAACGACCGCATCGCCATCCGCGAGGCAGCAGCCCCCGATAAGTCGGACAAGGCGACGGACAAGGACAAGAAGAACGACAAGGGCGCGCGTGGCAAACCACCGGCCAAGCCCGGCGATGCCAAGCCCAACGACAGCGCGGCCAAGCCGGACGACGCCGACCTGCCGCAGGATGATGCCGACAACGCTGACACACCGGCGGTCGCAACGCCCGAGAAGACCGCACGCAACCCGAACGGCCTCTACGAATTCCGCGACGAGCGCTGGGTCGAGCTCTACGGCAAGAAGATCGAGGAGCTCGCCAACGTGCTCAAGAGCAAGGGCGTGCCGGTGCTCTGGGTCGGCCTGCCCGCGATCCGCGGCCCCAAGGGCACCGCGGACATGCTGTTCCTGGATTCGCTCTATCGCGAAGGCGCGGCCAAGAGGCCGGCATAACTTACGTCGACGTCTGGGACGGCTTTGTCGACGAGGCCGGCCGCTTCCTCCAGAAGGGCCCGGACTTCGAAGGCCAGATCCGTCAGCTCCGCAGCTATGACGGCGTCTATTTCACAAAACCCGGCGCGCGCAAGCTCGCTCACTATGTCGAACGCGAGATCACGCGCCTGCTCGCCGGGCGCTCCGGCCCGATCGCGCTGCCGAGCGAACCCGCAACGCCCGACACCAGTGCCGAACCCGGCAAGCCCGCGCCGCGGCCGCTGGCCGGCCCGATCGTGCCGCTGGTTGCGGCCTCGATCTCGACCGATCAATTGCTGGGCGGACCGGGCTCGCGCCCTGCCGCCGTCGATGCGCTCGCTGCGAGAACAATGGTGAAGGGCGAGCCATTGGCTGCGCCCGCGGGCCGTGCCGACGATTATGCCTGGCCGCGCCGCGAAGTCGGCCGCGAGCAGTCCAAAGGCGATACGCCGATGGCCGCGACGTCGCCCGAGGGCAATGCTGCTCCGGGTTCACCCGGCGCCGCCGCAGCGATCGCGCCGCAAAAGCTCGCGCCGAAGAAGCCGTCGGTGCCGCAGCAGCCGGCACAGGCAACGCCGTCAATTCGTGATTTCTTCGGCTTCGGCTCTCCGCAAGCACCGCCGCGTCAATTGACGCCCGCGCCAGGGCCGCGCAATCCCAATCAGAACCCCGCGATTCCGCGGCCGCCGGGCAATGTCGGGCGATCGGCGGAAGTGGCTCGGTAGTTTACCGAGCTGAGCCCTCGTGTCCCAGACGCGTTGCAGCGTGTAACGCTGCTGCGCAGAGCCGGGACCCAGCTCTTGACTCACAAAAATAAGCCCCGGACGCAATGTGGCGCTTCACGCCGCATTGCGTCCGGGGCACGTTGGATGGCGTTTAGCTGAGCCCTAATAGCGCCAGCGCGGCGGCGGGCGGCGCGAAGGCCGCGCCATCAACAGCGCGAGTGCAAAGCCGATGCCGCCGGCGACCAGCAGCGCGCCGAGCGGGTTGTCCTGCACCTTCTGGGCAATTGCCTGCGAACCATCGCGGAAAGTGTCGCCGCTGTTCTCGTAGGCATCCTTGGCGTAACCCGCCGCCGTTTCGCCAGCGTCACGGACGGCATCCTTGGCCTGGCCGTAGAGATTTTGCACGGTGCCTGCGGCTTCCCGCGCGTTGCCCGACGCCTGTGTCTGCGCATCGCCTGCGAGATCACCGACAGCGCCTTCCGCGCGTCCGGCGAATTCCTTGGCCGATCCGACAATCCGATCCTTATCCATGATGCTCCTCCTCGGGGTCAGCCCAAGTAACCGATCAGGAGCGGCACGGTTCCTTCGCGCTAGAGAATAAGCCCGCCGTCGACGACCAATGTTTGGCCGATGATGTAGGACGACAGCGGCGACGCCAAAAACAGCGCCGCGCCCGCCATGTCAGCCGGGGTGCCCAATCGCCGCAGCGGAATGCGTGAAAGTGCACCTTCGAGCCGCTTGGGATTGTCGGTCGTCACCTTGGTCATCTTGGTGTCGACGAGACCGGGCGCGATGCCGTTGACGCGGATGCCGTCCTCGGCCCAGGCCTCGCCCAGCGTCCGCGTCAATCCGACCGCGCCGGTCTTCGACGCGTTGTAAGCGGGATTGCCCATCGTGGAATGATAGGCCGCGGTCGAGGACACCATGATCAGCAACCCTTGCGAGTCCCGCAGCATGGAATGAAACCGCGTGGCGCAGGCCATCAGGCTCATCAGATTGACCTCGACGACCTTGCGGAAGCCGGCCATCTCGAACTCACCGCGGCGATAGAGCACCGCGCCCTGCGCGAGCACCAGCACGTCGAGTCTGTCGAACGACGGCTTGAAGGCTTCGACCGCTCCGGTATTGCCGACGTCGAGCTGCGCGTAGGAGAGACCGGCGAGATCCGAGCCTTCCTCCTGCGAATATTCCTTGGCGTGAGCACGCGTACCGCAGACCGCAACTTGCGCGCCCCTGACGCGAAAGGCTTGCGCGATGCCGTTGCCGATGCCGCTGGAGCCGCCGATAACCAGCACCTGCTTGCCTGAGAAATCGAGTTCGTTCGTCATCGCCACCTCCCTCTTTGCTTTGCTTGTTTGACCTGTCTGCGGATCGATGCCAGCCTTGTCAATCATAACAAGAACAAGCAGAGCGCGAGGAAACAGCATGTCCGATTTCAAACAGCTCAGCCGGTCCGTGAAGGGTCTGACCGTTCTCGTCACCGGCGCGGCCAGCGGCATGGGGCGCGCGACGGCGCGTGTGTTCGCCACTGAAGGCGCGAACGTCGCCGTCACCGATTATGACGAACAAGGCGCGCAAGCCGTCGCGGAGGACATCGCGACAGCTGGCGGATCGGCGAAAGCCTGGAAGCTCGACGTTGCCGACGGCACCGAGATCAAGCGCGTGGTTGGCGACGTCGCCGCGCATTTCGGCGGGCTCGACATCATCGTCAACAATGCCGGCATTTCCGTGCGCGTCGCGATCGACGACGAGGCCTATGAAGACGCCTGGGCCAGGGGCATCGCGGTGATGCTGACGGCGCATCCGCGCATCGTCCGCGCCGCGCTGCCTCACTTGCGCAAGTCAAACAGCCCGCGCATCGTCAACATCGCTTCCACCGAGGCGCTCGGCGCCACCGCGTTGCACAGCCCTTATTCGGCGGCGAAGGGCGGCGTCGCCAGCCTCACCCGCTCGCTCGCGGTGGAGCTCGGCCGCGAAGGCATTACCGTCAACTGCATCTGCCCGGGTCCGATCCGCACAGCCATCACCGACCGGATATCGGAAGAGCACAAGACGATCTACGCCAAGCGCCGCACCGCACTGGGCCGCTACGGCGATCCCGAAGAGGTCGCGCACATGACGCTGAGCCTGTGCCTGCCGGCAGCGTCCTTCCTCACCGGCGCGGTCATCCCCGTCGACGGCGGCCTGATGGCGCGCAACGCGTAAGAGCTGTGGCCCGGATGGAGCGCAGCGCAATCAGGGCTACGGGCAGCTATGCACACCGAGCGTTGACAACGCCGGTTACGGGAGTAGTTTTTTCAGCGACAGAGCGGGACCAACCGCTCGCGGCTCGCGGGAGAAAACGTCATGACGATCGCCATCCGGCAGCTTCAGAAGCATTTTGTCGGCGAGGTCTCGGGCCTCGACCTGAGACAGCCTCTCACACAGGACCAGGCGCGCGAGGTCGAGGCTGCCATGGACAAATATGCGGTGCTGGTCTTCCACGACCAGGACATCACCGACGAGCAACAGATGGCTTTTGCACTGAATTTCGGCCAGCGCGAAGACGCGCGCGGCGGCACGGTGACGAAGGAGAAGGACTACCGGCTCCAGTCCGGACTGAACGACGTCTCCAATCTCGGCAAGGACGGCAAGCCGCTGGCGAAAGACAGCCGGGCGCATCTGTTCAATCTGGGCAACTGCCTGTGGCATTCCGACAGCTCGTTCCGCCCGATCCCGGCAAAATTCTCGCTGCTGTCGGCCCGCGTGCTCAACCCGAAGGGCGGCAACACCGAATTCGCCGATATGCGCGCGGCCTATGACGCGCTCGACGACGACACCAAGGCGGAGATCGAGGACCTCGTGTGCGAGCACTCGCTGATGTATTCGCGGGGATCGCTCGGCTTCACCGAATACACCGACGACGAGAAGAAGATGTTCAAACCGGTGCTGCAACGTCTCGTGCGCACCCATCCCGTGCATCGTCGCAAGTCGCTTTATCTCTCATCGCATGCCGGCAAGATTGTCAGCATGAACGTGCCGGAGGGCCGGGTACTGCTGCGCGATCTCAACGAGCACGCGACCAGCGCGGAGTTCGTCTACGTCCACAAATGGAAGCTGCATGATCTCGTGATGTGGGACAACCGCCAGACTATGCACCGCGTCCGCCGCTACGACCAGTCCCAGCCCCGCGACATGCGCCGCGCGACAGTGGCGGGGACCGAGCCGACGGTGCAGCAGCAGGCGGCGGAGTAGTTCGTCATTTTCCGAAGCTGGTCAACGCCCGGCTTGACCGGGCGATCCAGTACGCCGAGACGGGTGTGATCGAGCCGATACGCTGCGGCGTACTGGATGCCCCGGTCAAGCCGGGGCATGACAGCGAGGGCGACGCACGACACCAAGAGTGTCGCGACAGCTACGCGTGGCCCGCCTCGTTCGAGAGCATGCCGGGATCGATGCCGATCTTGCGCAGCGCGCGGCCGTATTTTTCATCGACGTCATCGCCGAAGATCAAATCCGAATCCGCGTCGCAATGCAGCCAGCCATTGCTCTGGATTTCGGTCTCGAGCTGGCCCGGCGCCCAGCCGGCATAGCCGAGCGCCAGGATGGCGTGCTTGGGGCCGGAGCCGTCGGCGATCGCGCGCAGGATGTCGACGGTCGCGGTGAGGCAGACGCCGTCGTCGATCCGGAGTGTCGCGTTCTCGATGTAGAAATCGCTGGAGTGCAGCACAAAGCCGCGGCCGGTATCAACCGGACCGCCGCGCAGCACCTTCATGCTTTCGGCGTTCTCCGGCAGCTTGATGTGCTCGCCCTTCTTGATGATGCCGAGCTGTTGCAACAGCTCGGGGAAGTCGATGCTGCCGGCCGGATGGTTGACGATGATGCCCATGGCGCCTTCGGCGGAGTGAGCGCAGAGGTAGATCACCGAGCGCTGGAAGCGCTCATCGCCCATCACCGGCATCGCGATGAGGAGGCGGCCGTCGAGGTAACCCGCCGAACTGGGAAGCGCGGGGCCGGGCTTGCGGGTGCTTTCGCCCATCCTCTTTCCTGTGGGAGCCATCGGTGAAGCACTCCGGTTTCAATTCCTATCCTGATGTCGGGCCGGTCCGCTGTCAAATCAAGGCTTGCAAGGTCAAGACTTGCAGGGACTTGATTCAAGTCATCACAAGCAATTCAATGGTTTGCCCCGGGGTGACCCTGTAAAGACGTATCATGCTGACAAGAGTTCCCCTGCATGCGGCGATTGGCGTCGCGACAACCCTGCTTGTGTCATCGCTGGCGCTTGCGGCCCATGCCGACGACGCATCGCCGTGGCAGCGTGACGGACATTCCGCGGTGCGGTTGCTCGCGGGATCGCGCAGCGGCGCCGTCCTGCTCGGCGGTATCGCCTTCCAGATCCAGCCCGGCTGGAAAACCTATTGGCGCATGCCGGGCGATTCCGGCGTTCCGCCGCGCTTCGATTTCTCGAAGTCTGACAATGTCGAAGCGGTGACGGTGATGTGGCCGGCGCCGCTGAAGTTCGACGACGGCGCCGGCGGCCATTCGATCGGCTATCACGACCAGATCGTGCTGCCGCTGCGCATCATCGCCAAGGCGGCCGACAAGCCGGTGACGCTGCGCGCCGAGATCAATTACGCCGTGTGCGAAAAGCTTTGCATTCCGGTCGAGGCCAAGGCCGAGCTTGGCTTCAACAGCGTCGCGTCGACCGAGGACGCCAATCTGCGTGCAGCGCTCGACACCGTGCCCAAGCCCGCCAATATCGGCGATCCCAACCCGATCACCATCCGCGACGTCAAGCGTGACGGGCCCAAGAATGTGGTGGTCGACGTGGTGACGCCGGATGCGGGCAACGTCAATTTGTTCGTGGAAGGCCCGACGCCGGATTGGTCGTTGCCGATCCCCGCGCCGGTCGAGCCCAGCCCGCCGGGCGTGAAGCGATTTTCTTTCGAGCTCGACGGACTGCCACCGGGCGCCAAGCCCGACGGCGCCGCGCTGAAGTTCACGCTGGTCGGGCCGCAGAAGTCGTACGAGTTCAATACGAATTTGGAGTAGTCGTCGTCCTCCCCCGTGCGCAATTGCGCACGGGGGAGACGACGGAAACACCCAACCGAATCTTAACGAATGGTTGCTAATCCCCAAGGCTACTGCAGCAAGGCTGCCGCAGCATGCGCGTGCGCCCCGGGGATCCTTCGAATTGGCCGTGATGGATGCAGAACCCGCAACGACCGGACCTGCCGGCCTGATCGCGCGGCTGCGCGAAAAATTGACGGGCGGATCGAGCGAGGCGTCGCTGACGCGGCGGCTGGCGGGCACCATCTTCATCATCCGGGTGATCAGCGCGGGCCTTGCATATTTCTCGCAGGTCCTGCTCGCGCGCTGGATGGGCACGTCCGACTACGGCGTCTACGTCTATGTCTGGACCTGGGTGCTGCTGCTCGGCAGCATGATGGATTTTGGCATCTCGGCCTCCGCGCAAAAAATCATTCCGGAGTACCGCACCAGCGGCGAGCAGGCGCTGCTGCGCGGCTTTCTCTCCGGCAGCCGCTGGCTGACCTTTGCCGTCTCCGCGCTGGCGTCGCTCGGCCTTGCCGGTATCGTCAAATTGCTGTCGCCCTGGATCGATC
Organism: Bradyrhizobium sp. LM2.9; assembly: GCF_054056555.1. NCBI lineage: Bacteria > Pseudomonadati > Pseudomonadota > Alphaproteobacteria > Hyphomicrobiales > Nitrobacteraceae > Bradyrhizobium > Bradyrhizobium sp. LM2.9. The sequence goes on along the minus strand of NZ_JBSRYJ010000002.1, from coordinate 6,971,065 downwards.
CGGCCGAGGTACTGCCGCTCTATATCGGCTGCATGACGCTGCCCGCTTTCGTCGTCGCCAACACCCAGGACGGCATCGCGCGCTCGCATGACTGGATGCAGCTCGGCCTGATGCCGCAATTCATCATCCGCCAGGCGCTGATCATCGGCATCACGGCCTGCGCCTTCCTGCTCGGGTATCATCTCGGCGCGGTCGCCGCGATGGTCGCGAGCGCCGGCGCGGTGTGGATCGCGATGACCGGGCAGATGATGGTGCTGAACCGCAAGCTTGCCAATCACATCGAGCCGGGCCCCAAGGCTTATGACATCGGCGGCTGGCTCGCCGTCTCGCTGCCGATCCTGCTGGTCGAAAGCTTCTACTTGCTCTTGTCCTATACCGACGTGCTGGTGCTTCAGCAGTTCCGCCCCTCCGACGAGGTCGGCGTCTATTTCGCCGTGGTGAAGACGCTGGCGCTGGTCTCCTTCATCCACTACGCGATGTCGGCGACCACCGCGCATCGCTTCGCTGAGTACAACGCAGCTGGCGACAAGGTGCGGCTGTCGGCTTACGTGGCGCATGCCATCAACTGGACGTTCTGGCCGTCGCTGGCGGCGACCATCGTGCTGCTCGCGCTCGGCAGGCCGCTGCTCTGGCTGTTCGGGCCGCAATTCGTGGTCGGTTACGACATCATGTTCGTCGCCGCGATCGGGCTCGTGGTGCGCTCCGCGATCGGCCCGGTCGAACGCCTGCTCAACATGCTCGGGCAGCAGAAGATCTGCGCGCTGGCCTATGCGCTGGCCTTTGTGATGAACCTGGTACTCTGCATCGCGCTGGTGCCGCGCTACGGCGGTCATGGCGCCGCCACCGCGACCTCGATCTCGCTCTGCTTCGAGACGGTGCTGCTGTTCTGGATCGTGCGACAGCGCCTCGGCCTGCACGTGCTGGCGTTCGGTAAATAGGCGCTTCACACCTGCCCTCGCATGCTGCCCTCGGGGAACGGCTGTTTCGCAGCAGGCCCGGGAACAAAAAGAAATGCCTACTCATCGTCGGCATACAGCACGATTTTTCTTATTGCTCCCAATCAGTTGCACCGTAGGGAAATTTTATTCTACGTCATATTGCCCAACTGACGAGATAAACCTAAGATTCCCTGGACATGATCGATCCACTCTACGTCGCCTCCGGTTTTGGCGTCGGCCTGCTGGTCGGGATGACCGGCGTCGGCGGCGGTTCGTTGATGACGCCGCTGCTGATCCTGTTGTTCGGCATTCATCCATCGACCGCGGTCGGCACCGACCTGCTCTATGCGGCCGCCACCAAGACCGGCGGCAGCGTGGTGCATGGCTGGTCGCGCAGCGTGCACTGGCCGGCGGTGCTGCGGCTCGCCTGCGGCAGCCTTCCGGCGAGCGCGCTGACGCTGCTCGTGCTGTGGGAGCTCGACCTCAAGAGCGATTCCGAGCGCAGCCTGGTCAATCTGGTGTTGTGCTTTGCTCTGCTGCTGACCGCGACCTCGCTGATCTTCCGCAAGGCGATCATGAAGCGTTATCGTCGACGCCTGGAGCAGGTCGATGACCGCACCACGGCGATCGCGACGGTCATCACCGGAATCGTGCTCGGTGTGCTGGTCTCGATTTCATCGGTCGGCGCCGGCGCGGTCGGCGTCACCGTCCTGCTGCTGCTCTATCCGCGCCTGCCGATGGCGACCATCGTCGGCTCCGACATCGCCCATGCGGTACCGCTGACGCTGGTCGCCGGAATCGGGCACTGGGCGCTCGGCGACGTCGATTGGGCGCTGATGGGCGTGCTGCTGCTGGGCTCGCTGCCCGGCATCATCGTCGGCAGCTTCAGCGCGACGCGCGTGCCCGAGACGGTGCTGCGCCTGACACTTGCCAGCGTGCTGTTCGTGGTCGCCGGCAAGATCATGTTCGCGGAGCTGAACCTGTCCTCGGCATTCGTGACGGCGCTAGCCTGGACACACTGAACGAAAATGGCGGAGCTCGGCTCCGCCATTCGCCAGCCGTAGTCCCCTACTCCGCGGTCCAGCCGCCGTCGATCGAGAGGTTGGTGCCGGTGATCTGCGCGGCATCGTCGCCGCACAGGAACAGCGCGAGTGCCGCGACCTGCTCGGAGGTGACGAACTCCTTGGTCGGCTGCGCATCGAGCAGCACGTCGTTGATCACCTGCTCGCGCGTAAGGTTGCGCGCCTTCATCGTGTCGGGAATCTGCTTCTCTACCAGCGGCGTCCAGACATAGCCGGGGCTGATGCAGTTGCAGGTGATCTTGCTGGTCGCGACCTCCAGAGCCACGGTCTTGGTCAGGCCGGCGATGCCGTGCTTGGCCGACACATAGGCCGACTTGAAGGGCGAGGCGACCAGCGAGTGCGCGGAAGCGGTATTGATGATGCGGCCCCAGCCCTTCTTCTTCATGCCGGGCACGGCGGCGCGAATGGCATGGAAGGCCGAGGACAGGTTGATCGCGATGATCTGGTCCCACTTCTCCGGCGGGAATTCCTCGATCGGCGAGACGAACTGGATGCCGGCATTGTTGACGAGGATGTCGACCGAACCGAAACTCTTCTCGCCGAGCGCGATCATCCCGGCGATCTCCGCCGGCTTGGTCATGTCGGCGGGCGAATAGACGGCCTTGACGCCGAAATCGGATTCGATCTTGGCGCGCTCCTTCTCGATGTCCTCCGGCGAGCCGAACCCGTTGATGACGACATTGGCGCCGGCGGCGGCGAAGGCGCGCGCATAAGCAAGCCCGATGCCGCTGGTCGACCCGGTCACGACGGCATTCTTGCCTGACAGACTACCCATATTCATTCGCTCCTTTTTGGCGGGGGCGCGGTGACGTCCCCCGTGAGATCGTAAGTCACCATGGTCTCGCCGGATTGCGGCCGCTCGAGCCAGTCCTTGTGGCGCATCGACAGATGCACGTCGCGCACGCCGGCTTCCCAATGCTCGACCATGGCGACATGCGAGAAATCGTAATCCTTGGACGAGGATTCGTAGTTCTTGCTGCGGTAGATCAGGTGCACCACAGTAACAGTGCTTTCGCGCGATACCTTGGCAAGGAATTCCACGGAAGGGTCGTTCTTGAGATAATCGGGCAATTTGGAAATCAGGTCGCGCACGGCCCTGCGGGCGTTGTGCACCTGCTTGTTCTTGTCGGTGTTCATCCGCGTGCGGCTGGAGAAGCGGATGTCCTTCTCGCGCTCGGTGGCCTCGAGCAGCGACGTCGGCAGATCGCCGCGGGCGCTGAACAGGTCGATCTGGAAGATCAGGAGGTCGCGGTCGACCTCGGCGTCCAGCACGTAGTCGAGCGGCGTGTTGGAGGCGATGCCGCCGTCCCAATAATGCTCGCCGTCGATCACGACGGACGGAAAGCCCGGCGGCAACGCGCCGGAGGCCATGATGTGCTCCGGGCCGATTTTCTTGCCACGCTTCTTGAATTCGTAATTGTCGAAATACTTGAAGTTGCCGGAGGTGACGCCGACCGCACCGACCGACAGCCGTGTCTTCAAGTCATTGATGCGGTCGAAATCGACAAGGCGCTCCAGTGTCTTCTTCAGTGGCGCGGTGTCGTAGTAGCTCTGCGCCTGTGGGCTGCCGGGGGGCCAGAGCAGCGCCGGAGGCAGGCGAGGCACGAAGAAGCCGCGGCACGCCGAACGTTGCGATGAGCGCGGCGCTGCTGGAGTTGAACAGCTCGCGGCTGTGATCGCTCTTGCCGATCGGCTTCCACGGCACCGGCGCGGAGACCATCTCCCAGAATTCCTTGAGCCGCCTGACCCGCGTCTGACCTTCGTTGCCGGCAATGATCGCGGCGTTGATCGCGCCGATCGAGATGCCGGCCACCCATTCCGGCTCGAAGCCGGCATGGCAGAGCGACTGATAGGCGCCGGCCTGATAGGAGCCGAGCGCGCCGCCGCCCTGGAGGACCAGGACGCGTTGCGCATTCGCGGGGACTGTTGCGATTTCCGGGCTATGATCTGTCATGTGGGAACAGTAGCAAAAGGCGAGCCACCGTGGCGACAGTTTCGCCGCGGCGTCAATGCATCCCAAGATCAAGTCTGGCTTATCGGGGGTCGGTCGAGGCCAGGATCATGGTCCAGAACACCTTGTATTTGGTGCCGGGAGCATAACCCGCCGCTATGCCCAATTTTGTGACACCGCTCTTGAGCATGTTGGCGCGGTGCGGGGGCGAGTCGCGCCAGCCGGAAAACGCTTCCGCCAGCGTATGATAGCCGGCCGAGACGTTCTCAACCGCAACATTCGCCGGATAACTGCCGGCGCTGAGGCGCTTGGCCAGCGGCGCGCGGACGTCATGGTCCATCTTGTTGGCCGCCGCCATGGCCTGTGACTGGGATTCGGCGAGCCGCATCAGATCGGGGTCGATCACGACGGTGCCGAGCCCGTTATTCTGGCGGTATTGCGAGATCATGATCGCAGCCGCCTGCGCATCGAGCTTGGTGCCGGGGACGGACATATCGGCATACATGGACGGCTGCTGGACCGGCGCTTCGTTGCCGGCGCAGCCGGCGAGCAGCAAAGTGATGAGTACTGCGGCCGCGGCGCGCATGAACAGAAGCCCCCAAAATCAGGGGCCGTTGTTGCATATCAACCGTGGCTGAAAGGTGAATATTGAAGAAAAATTGCCCCCTTGAGCCGGTTCAGGCGCCCGCAAATATCCGGTAGCGGCGGGGCTCCAGGCCAATCGTATCGCCGGCGCGCAGTTCCCTGTCGCGGGGGGCGTCGATCTCGATGGTCTCGCCGCCTGACAGGGCGACCTCGGCCCGCTGCACGGGGCCGAAATTCCGGACGTGCTGAACCGCGCCCTCGAAAGCGCCGCTGCCGGGCGGCCCGACCAGCATGTCGTGTCGCCGCACGAACAGTCTTGACGCGCCAGGCGCAAGGCCGTCTGCCGCGAGCCGCAGCGGCCGATCGCCGAGCCTGATGACGCCACCTTCGATCTTGACCGGCAGCTCGATGGATTCACCGATGAAGCCGTGGACGAAGGCCGTCGCCGGAGTTTCGTAGACGTCGTCGGGCGAACCGATCTGCTCGATCCTGCCCTTGTCCATCACCACGACACGGTTGGCGACTTCCAGCGCCTCCTCCTGGTCATGGGTGACGAAGATCGATGTGACGTTGATCTCGTGGTGCAGCGACCGCAGCCATCTGCGCAGCTCTTTCCGCACCTTGGCGTCGAGCGCGCCGAAGGGTTCGTCGAGCAGCAGGATGCGCGGCTCGATCGCGAGCGCGCGGGCGAGTGCGATGCGCTGGCGCTGGCCGCCCGAAAGCTGGCTCGGATAGCGGTCGGCGAGCCAGTCGAGCTGCACAAGATCGAGCAGCTCCTTGACGCGCGCACGGATGGTCGCTTCGTCCTTGCGGATCGCGCGCGGCTGCACGCGGAGGCCGAAGGCCACGTTCTCGAACACCGTCATGTGGCGGAACAGCGCGTAGTGCTGGAATACGAAGCCGACGTGCCGCTCGCGTGCCCCCTGCGCCAGCGCGTCCTCGCCGTTGAAGGCGACGTCACCTGAATCCGGCCAATCGAGGCCGGCGATGATGCGCAGCAGCGTGGTCTTGCCGGAACCGGACGGGCCGAGCAGCGCCAGCAGCTCGCCGTTGTCGACCTTGAGGTCGACGCCATCGAGGGCTTTGAAGCTGTCGAACTTCTTGACGAGATTCCTGACTTCAATGGTCACTTGCGTCGTGTCCTTCGTCGAGATGATGTTCGAGAACGGTCTTGGCGATCAGCGTGATCAGCGCCAGCATTGCGAGCAGCGATGCGATCGCGAACGCCGCGACGAACTGGTATTCGTTGTAGAGAATCTCGACCAGGAGCGGCATGGTGTTGGTCTCGCCGCGGATATGGCCGGAGACGACGGACACTGCGCCGAACTCGCCCATCGCGCGCGCGTTGCAGAGCAGGACGCCATAGAGCACGCCCCATTTGATATTGGGCAGCGTGACACGGAAGAAGGTCTGCAGGCCCGAGGCGCCGAGCGAGATCGCGGCCTCCTCCTCCTGCGTGCCCTGCTCCTGCATCAGCGGAATCAGCGCACGTGCGACGAAGGGGAAGGTGACGAAGGTGGTCGCGAGCGCGATGCCGGGCACGGCGAACAGGATCTGGATGTCGTGATCGCGCAGCCAGCTCCCGAAATAGCCCTGCGCGCCGAACAGCAGCACGAAGACGAGGCCCGAGATCACCGGGCTCACCGAGAACGGCAGGTCGATCAGCGTGATCAGGAAGGTCTTGCCCCTAAACTCGAACTTCGCGATGGCCCAGGCCGCGACGAGACCGAACACGAGGTTGAGGCCGACTGAGATCGCGGCTACCACCAGTGTCAGCTTGATCGCGGACAACGCCTCCGGGTCGGCCAGCGCGGCGAGATAAGCGAGCATTCCCTTCGAGAAGGCCTGCGCGAACACGACCACCAGCGGCAGCACAACGAAGACAGAGAGAAAGATCATCGCCAGCGCGATGATAATGATGCGGACCGCGCGTGGTTCGGTGCGAAGGCTGTTCCGCGCAGCTGCCGCATGCGCGCGTGCCTTGGCGTCGGGGGCCGAGAGTGATACGGAATCAGCGATCTGCATCGTCATGATCCGCCCTCAGCGCGCCGGGATCCGGCTCCGCGCCCAGCGCTGGAGCCGGTTGACGGCGAAGATGATGACGAAAGACACGACGAGCATGACCACAGCGATGGCGGTCGCATCGGCGTAGCGAAATTCAGAGAGGCGGATCACGATCAGGAGCGGCGCGATCTCGGACACGTTCGGCAGATTGCCGGCGATGAAGATCACCGAGCCGTATTCGCCGACGGCGCGGGCGAAGGCGAGCGCGAGCCCGGTGAGCAGCGCCGGCCCGAGCGAGGGCAGGATCACGCGGATGATGGTCTGCCAGCGGCTGGCGCCAAGGCTGCCCGCGGCCTCCTCGATCTCGGGATCGAGATCCTGGAGCACCGGCTGCACGGTGCGCACCACGAACGGGATGCCGATAAAGATCATCGCGATGAAGATGCCGAGCGGCGTGAACGCAACCTTGATGCCGGCCGCCGCAAGCGGCGCGCCGAGCCAACCCTTCTCGGCGAACAAGGCGGTCAGCGCGACGCCGGCAACCGCCGTCGGCAACGCGAAGGGCACGTCGACGATGGCATCGAACAGCCGCCTTCCGGGGAAGCGGTAGCGCACCAGCGCCCAGACGATGATGCTGCCCATCACCAGATTGACGCAGGCCGCCGCAAACGCGAGCCCGAAGGACACGCGAAGCGCGTTCAGGGTACGGCGGCTGGAGATGATGGCCCAGAACTGTTCCAGGCTCAGCTCCAGTGATTTCAGAAACAGGCCGGCGAGCGGAATCAGGATGATGATCGACAGCCAGGAAAGCGTCAGCCCCATCGTGAGACCGAAGCCCGGCAATGTCCGGCGTCGTGCTGCTATTGCGCTCACCCGGCCCCCTAAAGCCCCTCCGACAGCGCCCGATCAGTTCTTGTAGATCTGATCGAAGACGCCGCCGTCGGCAAAATGTTCCTTCTGCGCCTTGGTCCAGCCGCCGAACACATCGTCGATCGTGAACAGCTCGACCTTTGCGAAGGAGTTTTCATATTTTTTGGCGATCTCGGGATCGCGCGGACGATAGAAGTTGCGTGCCGCGATTTCCTGACCTTCCTTGGTATACCAATATTGAAGGTAGGCGTCGGCGGCGTTGCGGGTGCCTTTTTTATCGGCAACCTTGTCGACGATGGTCACCGGCGGTTCCGCCAGGATCGAGAGCGGCGGCGCCACGATCTCGAATTTCTCCGGACCGAATTCCTTCAGCGCCAGATAGGCCTCGTTCTCCCAGGCGAGCAGCACGTCGCCGACGCCGCGCTCGACGAAGGTCACGGTCGCGCCGCGCGCACCGGTGTCGAGCACCGGCACCTGCTGATACAACTTGCCGATGAAGTCCTTCGCTTTGTCGACTGAACCGTATTTCTTCTGCGCAAAACCCCAGGCCGCGAGATAATTCCAGCGCGCACCGCCCGACGTCTTCGGGTTCGGCGTGATCACCGCGACGCCCGGCTTGAGCAGATCATCCCAGTCCTTGATGCCCTTGGGATTACCCTTGCGGACCAGAAACACGATGGTCGAGGTGTACGGCGATGAATTTTGCGGCAACCGCTTCTGCCAGTCGGCCGCCGTGAGGCCTTTGCCCGCGATAGCGTCGATGTCGTAGGCGAGCGCAAGCGTTACCACGTCGGCCTGCAATCCATCGATCACAGCGCGCGCCTGCGAACCGCTGCCGCCATGCGACTGCTTGATCTCGACGCTCTTGCCGGTTTCCTTCTGATAGGCATTCGCAAACGCCTTGTTGAACTCGACGTAGAGCTCACGCGTCGGATCATACGAGACGTTCAGCAGATTGATGTCAGCGGCGAGAGCCGAGCTTGCCAGCAAGCCAGTAACGAGAAGTCCTGCAGCGAGCGGAACGATACGGCGCATCATGTCCATCTCCATTCACTTCGATGACGTCGGTGTCAGCGAAGACCTGCAGGCATAACTCGGATCCAAACGGGCTTAAGTCAACGGAACCGGATTTTCTTGTTCGTAGCCGGGCAGCGCGACTGTGCTACGAAATCTTCATCGTGTGGATGCCGCATTCTGTCTTGGCCCGGCCACGCCACCGACCGGCGCGTTCGTCTTCGCCTTCAGCCGTTCTGCTCGTGCAAGGCATACACCCGACCGACAGGAAACCGGACTCCACCAGAGGATGGCGCGGCAATTTGGCGCGGGCGAAAATTGCCTCGAGTTCCTCGCGCGAGACATTGGCGAAGGGATTGAACTTCAACCGCGCGCCGTCGTCCTCGACCACCGGAATGTCGGCGCGCGTGCTGCCCTGGAAGCGCTTGCGGCCGTTGAGCCACGCATCGAACGGTTTCAGCGCACGCGCCAGCGGCTCGACCTTGCGGATACGGCAGCAAGCGTCGGGATCCGAGAACCAGAGGTCGCGGTCGGGATCTTCGCGCGACAGCGTCTCTTCGGCAGGTTTGATCGAGCGGACGTCCGTCAGGCCCAGCGTCGCGATCAGCGTGTCGCGATAGGCCAGCGTCTCCTCGAACAGCCAGCCGGTATCGAGGAAGATCACGGGGATCGCCGGATCGACGTCAGCCATGACTTTCAGCAGCGTCGCCGATTCCGTGCCGAAGGACGACACCAGCGCCAGCTTCTCGCGCCCGACCGTCTTCAGCGCAGCGGCAATGATTTCAGCGGGCGAGGCATCGCGTAGGGCATGATCGAGCTCCTCCGCTGAGGGCAGCGCAGAGACGGACATCGACGGAACCTGAGGCGCGATTGCGTTCACGTGCCGACACCTTCGGAGTGACGCAGCTGCATGCGCCGGTGCAGCGCCGTGATCCGGCCGTCGCCGGTCGGCTGGTAGAATACCGAATAGCGCTTCGCGGTCTGCATGAAGGCTTCCGCGTCGGCCTGCTTCTTGACGTCGAAGGAATCGAAGCCGGCGCGGAGCATGAACACGAACTGGTCGCGCAGGATCTGGCCGGTGGCACGCAGGTCGCCGCGATAATTGTAGCGCTCGCGCAGCAGCCGCGCCTGGCTGTAGGCACGTCCGTCGCGGAAGGTCGGGAACACCAGCGCGACGACGGCGATCTTGCCGAGATACGGCACCAATTCGGCGATGTCGCGGTTGTTCGGCCAGATCACGCCGACCTTGCCGGTCCGCTTGAGCAACGCATCCGCCTCGCCGACGAAGCGCTCGGCCGGCACCAGGATGTCGCCGCCCTCGGGCAGCGGCGTGTCGACGGCGAGCTTGACGAAGCTGTCGTCGACGATCTTTCCGCCGTTAACGAGTGGCATAAACGCGCTCCTTGAAGGGTTCGACGCCGAGGCGCTTTACGGTGTCCATGAACAGCTCTTCCGGCCGCTCGCGCAGCGCCAGATAGGCCTCCACGATGTCCTCGACGACGTCGGCGACCTCGTCGAACTTGACGCCAGGGCCGATCAGATTGCCGAGTGCGGCGCTCTCGTCGGCGCGGCCGCCGATGGTGATCTGGTAGACTTCCTCGCCGTTCTTCTCGACGCCGAGAATGCCGATATGGCCGACATGGTGATGGCCGCATGCATTGATGCAGCCGGAGATGTTGATGTGGAGACGGCCGATCAGATTGGCGAGCTCGTGATTGGCGAAGCGCCGCGTCAATTCCTGCGCGATCGGGATCGAGCGCGCATTGGCCAGCGAGCAATAATCGAGCCCCGGACAGGCGATGATGTCGGTGATCAGGTTGACGTTCGGCGTCGCCAGCCCGAGCTTGTCGAGCGCCTTCCACAAGGCCGGCAGGTCGCGCTTGGCAACGTGCGGCAGAGCGAGGTTCTGCTCGTGGCCGACGCGAATCTCACCGAATGAGTATTTGTCGGCGAGATCGGCCAGTGCATCCATCTGCTCTGCGGTGGCATCGCCCGGAGGCGCGCCGATCGGCTTCAGCGAGATCGTGACGATGGAATAGCCCTGGACCTTGTGCGGGGCGACCGAGTTCTTGCGCCACGCCTCGAAATCAGGATCGGCCGCGGCTTGGCGCAGCTGGTCCGGCATGTGCGGCAGCTTCTCGTAGGACGGGTAGGCGAAGCGCGAGCGGATGTCCTCGATCACCTCGTCGTCGATCTGGAGCGAGGAGTTGCGGATGTGCTGCCACTCTTCCTCGACCTCGCGCGAGAATTTCTCGATGCCGAGCTCGTGCACCAGGATCTTGATGCGCGCCTTGTAGATGTTGTCGCGGCGGCCGTACTGATTGTAGACGCGCAGGATCGCTTCGATATAGCTGAGGATGTCGCGGCCATGCACGAAGTGCTTGATGGTCTTGGCGATGAACGGCGTGCGGCCGAGCCCGCCACCGACCAGTACCTCGAAGCCGGTCTCGCCCTTCTCGTTCTTGATCAGGCGCAGGCCGATATCGTGGATCTTGATCGCCGCGCGGTCATGGCCCGACGCGGTGATTGCGATCTTGAACTTGCGCGGCAGGAACGAGAATTCCGGATGCAGCGTGGTGTGCTGGCGGATCAACTCCGACCAGATGCGGGGGTCTTCGATCTCGCCGGGCGCGACGCCGGCCCACTGGTCCGAGGTGACGTTACGCATGTTGTTGCCGGAGGTCTGCATCGCATGGATGCCGACCTCGGCGAGATCAGCCAGCGCATCCGGCAATTCGGCGAGCTTGATCCAGTTGAACTGGATGTTCTGCCGCGTGGTGAAATGGCCGTAGCCGCGGTCGTATTTGCGCGCGACATGGGCGAGCGCCCGCAACTGGTTCGACGCCAGCGTCCCGTACGGGATCGCGACGCGGAACATGTAGGCGTGCAGTTGCAGGTAGACGCCGTTCTGAAGCCGCAGGATCTTGAACTCGTCCTCGGTGAGCTCGCCGGAGAGGCGGCGCTTCACCTGGTCGCGGAACTCCGAGACGCGCTCGTTGACGAGCGTGCGATCGATTTCATCGTAAGCATACATAAGAAAACGCCTTAAACCTGGACCGGCTGTCCGATGGTCACGCCGGTGCGGCGGATCTGTTCGCGCAGATTTCCGGGTTCGATCTTGCCGTCCGCACCGACCTGTACTGGTGCGATATAGGGACCGATCGCGCCGACGTCATCGGCAACGGACTCCGCAAGCAACGCTTTCGCCTCGTCGGAGTTGCGCACGATCGCGGCTTCCGACAGGTCCGCGGACCAGCTCATGGCGGCGGTGCGGTAAACGACGATGCCGTCCCAGGTACGGTTGGCGGTTACGACCGAGGGGCCGGCGATTTTGATCTTCTTCTGTTCAAGCGGGGAGGTCATTCGGCTGCATCCAATAGTTCAGAGATGATTTGCTTTGGAGTTTGGCGGCGAAGCGAGCCGGCATGCCGGACCACATCGCCGATGATGAGAATGGCGGGGCCGCCGTTGGTCCGCCGCACCAGCTCGGGCAGGTCGCGCAGCGTGCCGATCGCGCCTTGCGCATCGGGACGCGTGACGCGGGCGAACACGCCGACCGGCGTCTCCGGCGAACGGCCGGCGGCAAACAGGCCGGCGCGGATCGCGGGGGCAGCCGTCATGCCCATGTAGACCACAACGGTCATCTTGGCGTCGGTCAACGTCGACCAGTCCACCGTCTCCGCGTCGCGCGCCTTGTGCGCGGTGAGGAAGGTGATGCGGGTCGCTTCATGACGGTAGGTGAGCGGCACCTCGAAATCGGCGGCACCGCCAAGCGCTGCGGTGATGCCGGGAATGATCGAATAGGCAACGCCGGCTGCGCGCAGGGCTTCGACTTCTTCGCCACCGCGGCCGAACACGAAGGGATCGCCGCCCTTCAGCCGCACCACGCGCTGGCCGGATTGCGCGGCCTCGATCATGCGCTTGTTGATGGCGTCCTGCCCGATGCCGGGCTTGCCGACGCGGCGGCCGACCGGCACGCGCGTGGTGTCGCGGCGGATGCGGTCGAGAATTTCGGGCGAAACCAGTTCGTCATGGAAGACGGTATCGGCGTCCTGCAATGCGCGCAGCGCCTTGATGGTGAGCAAATCCGGATCGCCGGGTCCGGCGCCGACCAGTGCGACGGAGCCTTCCGGCTTGTCGGCGCGCGCGAACGCGGACGGATCGGTGATCCTGTTCAGCGCCGCTCCAGCCTCGCCCTTGCGGCCGGCCAGAACGGCGGCGCCGATCGGGCCGTCGATGACGCGCTCCCAGAAGCGGCGGCGCAGCGGAAACTCGGCAATACGTTCGTTGATGGATTTGCGAAAGCCGCCGATGAACTCGGCAAGCTCGCCGATCCGCGCCGGCAGCAACGCCTCGATCTTTTCGCGCACGCGCCGCGCGACGACCGGCGACGTTCCGCCGGTACCGACAGCGACCACGACATCGCCGCGATCGACGATCGCCGGGAAGATGAAGCTGGAATGTTCGAGATCGTCCATGACGTTGACGGGCAGGCCGAGCGCCTTGGCGCGGGCCGACATCGCCACGCCGATATCCCCCGCGCCTGCGCAAACGATGGCAATGATTCCTGAGAGATCGGCCGTCAGCGGATCGGCAGCCACAACTTCGATACGCGCCGCGTCCGCGGGGCTGAGGCCCAAGTCCTGATCGCCGTCGATCGCATGCACGCGGATGCGCGCACCGGCGGCGGCGAGCACGCGCAACTTGGCGCGCAAAAGCTCACCCGCGCCGATGAGGACCACCGGGCCGGCCTTGAGATCGAGAAACACCGGCAAGAACCGCATGCGATACTCGCTTCCCCCACATCCGGGGTTGACTGGAATTATTTTCTATATATGTGTCGTTTCGAGCGCGCAAAGAGAAAATTTTTTCTTCTCTCCCGCACCGCAACTATAGAATTTTCGCCTCCAAACGCAAAGTGGCAGAGATGCATCTTCTCAAGGACGATTCCGCAGCAAACGGACTGAGCAGCCCCGCATTCACCGTGCGCGCGCCCGCGAAAGAATTTTCTGCTGACCTTGCCCCGAGCATGGACCATCTCGACCAGCTCGAAGCCCAGAGTATCTATATCTTCCGCGAAGCCTTCGGTCGCCTCAAGAAGATTGCCCTGCTGTGGTCGCTCGGCAAGGACTCCAATGTCATGATCTGGCTGGCGCGCAAGGCGTTCTTCGGCCGCCTGCCGTTCCCGGCCCTTCATGTCGACACCGGCAAGAAGTTTCCGGAGATGTATCGCTTCCGCGATCACTACGGCAAGGAGTGGGAGCTGGATCTGCGCGTCGAGCCCTGCCCGCCCATCGATGCCGTCGACCCAACGCTGCCCCCCGCCGCCCGTTCCGCCGCGCGCAAGACCGAGGGTCTCAAGATGGCGCTCGGCAAATACGGTTTTGACGGCCTGATTGCCGGCATCCGCCGCGACGAGGAGGCGACGCGCGCTAAGGAGCGCGTGTTCTCGCCGCGCGGCCTGGAGGGCAATTGGGACGTGCGCGACCAGCCGCCGGAGTTCTGGGATCATTTCAACGCCTCGCCGCCGCAAGGCGCGCATCTGCGCATTCACCCGATCCTGCATTGGACCGAGTCCGACATCTGGGCCTACACCAAGCGCGAGAACATCCCGATCATTCCGCTTTATCTCTCGCAAAACGGCAAGCGCTACCGCTCGCTGGGCGATCAGGACATCACCAATCCAGTCGCTTCGACGGCGTCGAACATCGACGAGATCCTGGTCGAGCTCGAGCAGACCAAGGTGCCGGAACGTGCCGGCCGCGCGCTCGACCACGAGACCGAGGACGCTTTCGAGCGCCTCCGTGTCGCCGGCTATCTCTGATCAAGGACGCGAGCGCCGTATGAACATGATCGTCACCCCCGCTTCGCCCGCCACGCCGAACGGCACCACGCGGCCCCAAGTCCGCATCGTCATCGTCGGCCATGTCGACCACGGCAAGTCGACGCTGGTCGGCCGCCTGCTGCACGAGACCGGCAGCCTGCCCGACGGCAAGCTCGAGATGCTGAAAGCCGTCAGCGCGCGGCGCGGCATGCCGTTCGAATGGTCGTTCCTGCTCGACGCGCTCCAGACCGAGCGCGACCAGGGCATCACCATCGACACCACGCAGATCCGCTTCCGCACCAATTCGCGCGACATCGTGCTGATCGACGCGCCCGGCCACGCCGAATTCCTGCGCAACATGATCACCGGCGCCTCGCAGGCCGACGGCGCCGTGCTGATCATCGACGCGCTCGAAGGCGTGCGCGATCAGACCCGACGACACGGCTATCTCTTGCATCTGCTCGGCGTGAAGCAGGTCGCGGTCGTCGTCAACAAGATGGACCGCGTCGACTTCTCCGCCGAGCGCTTCAACGAAATCAGCGACGAGATCTCGGCGCATCTGCTGGGCCTCGGCGTGAAGCCCACGGCCGTGATTCCGATTTCCGCCCGCGACGGCGACGGCGTCGCCGAGCGCACCGACCGGATCGGCTGGTACAAGGGCCCGACTGTGGTCGAGGCGCTGGACAGGCTCGAGCCGGCGCGGCCGCTGGAGGCGCTGGCGCTGCGGCTGCCGGTGCAGGCGATCTACAAATTCGACGACCGCCGCATCGTGGCTGGCCGTATCGAATCCGGCAGCCTCATCGCCGGCGACGAGATCGTGATCATGCCGGCCGGCAAGATCGCCAGGATCAAGACGGTCGAGAGCCTGGCCCGTGACGCCGGTTGCGGGACGCCAGGGTGCGGGCCGTTCGGTCGGCATCACGCTCGACCGCGAGCTGTTCGTCGAGCGCGGCGATATCATCGCGCATGCCAACAGCGCCCCGCGTGAGACGCGGCGGTTGCGCGCGCGGATCTTCTGGCTGCACGACAAGCCGCTGGCCAAGGGCGACCAGCTCCTGGTGCGCTGCGGACCCAAGGAAAGCCGCGCCACCGTCGTCGCGATCGAGAAAGCCGTCGATCCGGGCGAACTGTCGAGCGTCGAGAACAAGGCGATCGGCCGTAACCATGTCGGCGAGATCGACATCTCTCTTTCCAATTCGATTGCCACCGACCCCTACACCGAGAACCCGCGCACTGGCCGCATCGTGATCGAGGTGTCTGGGCGCATCGCGGGCGGCGGCCTCGTGCTGTCGGTCGATGCCGGCCAGCGCGCCCTGCCCGTGGACATCGTGCCGGTGGAATCCGCGCTGCGGCCCGACGAACGGTCTGCGCGCTATCAGCACAACGGCGCCGTGGTCTGGCTTACGGGCCTGCCGGCGTCCGGCAAGTCGACGCTGGCCAAGGCGCTGGAGCGGCGGCTGTTTTCGAATGGCGGCTCGCCGATCCTGCTCGACGGCGACACGCTGCGCGCCGGGCTCAACAGCGATCTCGGCTTCTCGGCCGCCGATCGCAGCGAGAACATCCGCCGGCTCGCCGAAGTGGCGACGCATCTCGCGCGCAACGGCCACATCGCCATCGTCGCCGCGGTCTCGCCCGCCCGCGAGGACCGCGCCACCGCGCGCCGCATCGCCGACACTTCGTTCCGCGAGATTCATGTCGCGACCCCGGCCGGCGTGTGCGAAGAGCGCGATCCCAAGGGACACTACAAGAAGGCTCGGGCCGGCACGCTCGCGTCGTTCACCGGCATCGGCAATGATTACGAGACACCGCAGGCCGCCGAGCTCGTGATCGACACCTCGACGCGGACGGTCGCCGAGGCGGCCGACGAGATCGAGCAGATGCTGAAGACGACCGGCGTGCTGTTCGACGAAGTCGTGGACCTCGCCGCGAATATTTGAAGCCGGGCTGCTGCTCCGCTGTCGTCGCCCGGCTTGACCCGGCGACCCAGTATTCCATCGACAGCAGTGATTCAGCCGAGAGGCCGCGACGTACTGGATTCCCCGCCTTCGCGAGGAATGACACCGGTGCGTGGGCCGCCCACCGCGCCTTGACATTTTGACAGACGTCGGGGGCCTTCTCACGGCCCCGATTTTGGGGCTAATAAGGCCCCGAAAGCTGCTCCCTTGGGGCGCATTTTGCTGCTGTCTGGTCAAAAGCAGCCAAAAACATCGATTTCCAACGAGAAAGCCCATCATGGAACGCGTCGACGCCCACGGATTGAAGATCGCTCCCGTCCTGTTCGATTTCATCGCCAAGGAAGCGGCCCCGAAGACGGGAATCGCGCCGGATGCGTTCTGGGCCGGGCTCGCCGCCATCATCAAGGAGCTGGGGCCGAAGAACCGCGCATTGCTGGCGCTGCGCGACACGCTGCAGGCCAAGATCGACGACTGGCACCGCGCCAACAAGGGCAAGGCGTTCGACCTCAATGCCTATACCGCTTTCCTCAAGGAGATCGGCTATCTCGTCCCTGAGCCGGTGACGCAGAAGGTCGAGACGACCAATGTGGACGAGGAGATCGGCAAGATCTGCGGCCCGCAGCTCGTTGTGCCCCTGACCAATGCGCGCTACGCGCTGAACGCGGCGAATGCGCGCTGGGGCTCGCTCTATGACGCCTTCTACGGCACCGATGCGATCCCGCACGATCCTTCGGAGAGCGGCAAGGGCTACAACAAGGCGCGCGGCGACAAGGTAATCGCGAAAGCAAAAGCGTTCCTCGATGCCGCCGTGCCGCTGGCGACCGGCAGCCACACCGACATCACCGCCTATAGCGTCGTCGCGGGCCAGCTCGCGGTGAAGCTGAAGAGCGGCAACGCCACCGCGCTGAAGAACGCCGCGCAATTCGCAGGCTTCCAGGGCGACGCGGCCGCGCCGAGCGCAGTGCTGCTCGTCAACAACGGCATGCATGTCGAGGTAAAGATCGACCGCAACAGCACGATCGGCAAGGACGATCCGGCCGGCGTCGCCGACATGATCATGGAGTCCGCGGTCTCCACCATTCTCGACATGGAGGATTCGGTCGCCGCGGTCGATGCCGAGGACAAGGTGCTGGTCTATCGCAACACGCTCGGCCTGATGAACGGCACGCTGACGGCCGATTTCGAGAAGGGCGGAAAGGCGCTGACGCGCTCGCTCAATGCCGACCGCAGCTACAAGACGCCGGATGGCAAGGGCGAGGTCAAGCTGCACGGCCGCAGCCTGCTGCTGATGCGCAATTGCGGTCACCACATGTTCACCGACGCGGTGCTGGACGAAAAGGGCGAGGAGATTCCCGAAGGCCTGCTCGATGCCGCCGTGTCCGGACTTCTTGCCGTTCACGACCTCAAGGGCAACTCCAAGGTCAAGAATAGCCGCACGGGATCTGCCTATATCGTCAAGCCGAAGATGCACGGCCCCGACGAGGTGTCGCTGACCTGCGAGATCTTCGACCGCGTCGAGAAGATGCTGTCGCTGCCCGAGAACACGCTCAAGGTCGGCATCATGGACGAGGAGCGGCGCACCACCGTCAACCTCAAGGCCTGCATCCAGCGCGCCTCCAAGCGCATCATGTTCATCAACACCGGCTTCCTCGACCGCACCGGCGACGAGATCCACACCTCGATGGAAGCGGGTCCGATGATCCGCAAGAACGAGATGAAGGCGCAGCCCTGGATCAAGGCCTATGAGGACTGGAACGTCGATATGGGCCTGACCTGTGGCCTGCCCGGCCACGCCCAGATCGGCAAGGGCATGTGGGCCGCGCCGGACAAGATGGCGGACATGCTGGCGCAGAAGCTCGCCCATCCGCAGGCCGGTGCCACCACCGCCTGGGTGCCCTCGCCGACCGCCGCGACCCTGCACGCGCTGCACTACCACCAGGTCAACGTCACCGCACGCCAGCAGGAGCTCACCAAGGGCGGCCCGCGCGCAAAGCTCTCCGACATCCTCACTATTCCGGTGTCGAAGTCGAACTGGGCGCCCGACGACGTCAAGCAGGAGATCGACAACAACTGCCAGGGTATTCTGGGCTATGTCGTGCGCTGGATCGACCAGGGCGTCGGCTGCTCCAAGGTACCCGACATCCACGATGTCGGCCTGATGGAAGACCGTGCCACCTTGCGCATCTCCAGCCAGCACCTCGCCAACTGGCTGCACCAGGGCGTCATCACCGAAGCGCAGGTGATGGAGTCACTCAAGCGCATGGCGGTCGTGGTCGACAAGCAGAATGCCGGCGATGCCATCTACAAGCCGATGGCGCCGGCGTTCGACGGCACAGCCTTCAAGGCCGCCTGCGACCTCGTCTTCAAGGGCCGCGAGCAGCCGAACGGCTACACCGAATACATTCTCACCGCCCGCCGCCGCGAGGCCAAGGCCAACGGCTGAGCCCGATCGGTCTCATGCCAAAGCCCCGGCTCGCGCCGGGGCTTTCTTGTTTGCGGTAGCACCGTCCGCTAGAACACTGCGAGATATTTCAGCAGCGACACGATACCGATGATGATGACGACAACGCGCGCGATCTGCTTGGCTCGGCCATCCATCGGCAACATGTTGATGAGGTAAAGCACGAGAATGACGACGAGAAAGGTGACGAGTACGCCGACCAGCATCGCTGGGACCCCCCTTTAGGCAAAGTTGCTGACGGTTTCACAACGCGCAACTCCCGCACCGGTTCCATCGCCGCAACCCTCTGCAACTTCTAGTAAATACGTACTTCTACGATCCGCCGGCCTGCCTAAAACTTTACCCTTTTCCTTTCAGATGCAGAAACCGTTTGGGTCCTGAGCCGCAAACGGCATGCGATTGCCGATTCTTGCGTGCCCCTCTTTTCCGATGTTGCCCGGGGCGACGTCACGAACTTTGCAACGGGAATTGGGGACTTCGATGCTGAATCGTCTGACCGTATCCGCGCTGCTGAAGGCGGTGATCGCGATCACGTCGGTCTGTGTGGTGATCTCGCTCTCGCTTACTGCCTACGAGTCGTGGGATCGCCTCAGGACCGCCAACCGCATCTCGCAGATCGCCGACGCCTCCGCCGATTTGTTCAAGGCGATGCACAATCTGCGCACCGACCGGTCGACCACGTCACGGCTGCTGAACGCGACCGAGCCGATGGACCCCGAAATCGAGAAATATCTGCGGAGCCTGCGCGATGCGCAGATGCCGGCGATGGCTCGCGCGCTCAAGCTGCTGCCTAGCATCGACTTTCCGCAATCGGGCACGATGGTGCCGGAGCTGGCTCGCCTCTACAAGCTGCTGATCGAGGAGCAAACGCAGTTCTGGGACGACGTCGCCAAGGCCAAGGATCAACGCCGGGCCGGCCTGACCAAGGAATACATGGAGACGACCCAAGGCCTGCTCGATGTGCTCGACAGGCTGTCGAACACGCTAGCCGGCACTGTCAACCACCAGGACGCCACGATCGACCAATTGCTGTCGATCAAGCAGAACGCCTGGCTGCTGCGCAACACCGCAGGCGAAGCCTCGCTGATCGTCTCGACCGGGCTGGCGGCGGGGAAGATCACGCCAGAGGGCCGCTACAACTACACCCAATATGTCGGCGGCACGGCGGCGATGTGGAAGGCGCTGGAATTGTCGACGTTTGGCATGCAACTGGCACCGGCGCTGACCTCTGCCGTGGCTGCTGCCAAGACCGCCTATTTCGAGCCGCAATATTTGGCCTTGCGCGACCGCCTTGCGGACGCGCTGGTAAAGAGCGAGAAGCCCGAGATGACCGCCAACCAGTGGAGCCCGCTCACGGTCGGCCGCATGGCAAGCGCGGTCGCGGTAGCGGAAGCCGCGCTCGACGCCGCCAGGACGCATACGCTGGAGCAGCGCAGTGGCGCGCAGCGCGCCCTGATCGTGCAGCTCACGCTGCTAGCGCTCGCCATGGGGCTCGCCGTCGGCGCGATCATGCTGGTCAGCCGCCGCGTCATCACTCCGCTCAACACCATCCGCGATGCCATGCTGAAGGTCGCCGGCGGCGACCTCGCGGTCGACAGCGGCTATCTCGATCGCCAGGACGAGATCGGCGCGCTTGCCGGCGCACTGGAGACCTTCAAGCAGCAGGCCAACGAGAAGCTCAAGATCGAGGCGCACGAGCGCGAGCGCAATGTGGGCGCCACCGCGCGCCAGCGCGCGGTCGAGGCCTATGTCGGCGAGTTCGAGGGCGCGGTGCGCAAGACGCTCGGCGAATTGAGCGAAGCCTCCGGCGAAATGCGCAAGACCTCGGGCGATCTGTCCGCGGTGTCGCGCCAGACCAACGACCGCGTGCAAATCGCCGGCAAGGCCTCCAACGACGCCTCGATGAGCGTCGACAGCGTCGCTGCCGCCGCCGAGGAGCTGTCAGCCTCGATCAACGACATCAGCCAGCAGGCCGCGCACGCCGCAGGCATCGCCAGCCGCGCCGTCAACCAGGCCCGCGAAACCGACAGCACCGTTCAGGGGCTAGCACAATCCGCGGGACGCATCGGCGAGGTCGTAGGTCTCATCAACACCATTGCGGCACAGACCAATCTGCTGGCGCTGAACGCCACGATCGAGGCCGCGCGCGCCGGCGAAGCGGGGCGCGGGTTTGCGGTTGTGGCATCCGAGGTGAAGTCACTGGCAAGCCAGACCGCCAAGGCGACCGAGGAGATTTCGGAGCAGATCGCCGACATCCAGAAGGTCGCCGGCGATGCCATCAACGCGATCCAGGCGATCGGCGGCATCATCGGCGAGGTCAATGAAGTCGCCACCGCCATCGCCGCCGCCGTACAGGAGCAGGGCGCGGCGACCCAGGAGATCACCCGCAGCACGCAATACGCGGCGCAGGGCACCAAGAACGTTTCGGAGAATATTTCCGGCGTAAAGGCCGACGCAGATACCGCAGCCGGGGCCGCCGAGAACGTCAAGCAAGCCTCCGAAACGCTGGAAACGCAGAGTCGCCAGCTCGGTCATCAGGTCAGCGACTTCCTGGGCAAGATCCGGGCGGCGTAGGGCTGCGGGCGCTATCCGCTCACAGTCATCCTGGAGAAAGCCAGGACGACGTGGAAAGAGCTCCCCCTACTCCTTCGCCACCACCGGCACCTGGCGGAATCTTGCGCGCACCGAGTCCGGCAGCGGAGAGAAGTTCATCGCGACGCCGCGACGGTCGTTGGCATTGCGGCTGGCGACCACCAGGCCGTCCGCGCCCGCGACGATGTCGCCCTTGCGCAAGGTGGGATCGTCGTCGACCTTGACCTGAGCGAGCCCGGCCGGATCCTTGCCATTGCAGGTGCAGCCCGTCACGATCTCGTTGCGGTACCGGAAGGCGTTCGGCAGCTCGGAATAGGATTTTCCCTTGTCCGTCGTGGCGTCGTCGATATTGCCGCCATAGACCAGCGAAGTCTCCGAGGCCGGGCAGAAGCTCTTGCAGGACTGCGCCTTGCTCTCGGCATCGTTTCCCTGCGCCGGGAAATAGCGACCGTCGCAGCCGCGCACGCAATAGGCCGTGCCGCCGCCATAGGAGGCCCGCTGGCGCGGCGCGTCGTATCGCGGCATGTCATCGCCGGGGAACGGCATGCGGATCTCCGGCGCCGGCCGCCCGCGGAAGCCGCCGAACAGCGCCGAGAAAAAGTCCTCCGCGTGCGCCGACGGCGTCAGCGCGAGGCCGAAGGAGGCGACGGCGAAGAACGCCGCCGCGCCACCTGCCAGTTTGCCGATCGAACGTCTCTTCATGTAACCTCGCTCAACTCTAATTCACGGCCGACGTCGAAATGTTCAGCGCCTGCCTGCCTGAAGGCAACGTCGTCGGTGCCGGGCGCTTGCGCAGGGAATCTCCGCCTCTCGCCATCAGCGGTGCGTTCTTCGGCAGCACCACGACCTTGGCGCCGACATTGACGCGGCTAAACAGGTCGGTGACGTCCTCGTTGGTCAGGCGGATGCAGCCGGACGAAACGAACTTGCCGATCGTGGTGGGATCGTTGGTGCCGTGGATGCGGTATTCGCTCGAACCGAGATACATCGCGCGCGCGCCGAGCGGATTGCCGGGACCGCCAGCGACGAAGCGCGGCAGATAGGGCTGGCGTGCGATCATCTCCGCCGGCGGGTGCCAGTCCGGCCATTCCGCTTTGCGGCTGACGCTCTGCACGCCCGACCAGGTGAAGCCCTCGCGGCCGACGCCGACGCCATACCGGATGGCGCGGCCCTGGCCGAGCACATAATAAAGATAGGTGTTGTTGGTATCGATGACGATAGTACCGGCCGGCTCGCTCCGGTCGAAGCTGACGATCTGCTTGCGCAGGCGATCGGGCAATGCGGCATCCTCGTCGGAGGCCTGCGACTCCGGACTCGCATAACCCGGCCTGGCATAGCCCTGCGAATAACCCTGATCCTGCGGATAGGCCTGCTCCTGCGGGTACGTATAACCCAGCGTCTGCGCGCTCGCGGCGCCGAACGGCACTGCCAGCAAAGCGGTTGTGAAGGCGAAAGCGGCGATGCGGCGCGGCGAAAAGCGGCGTCGGACTGCAGAGAACTTGGTCATGTGCTGCCCCGTTGGATGCCTGCATCAGGGTGATGCGCTGATCCGATAAACGCGGTCGAGCCGCTATAAGTTCCGCGGCAGGATGCGGCCTCCAAGTCACAGTCAAGCGAGCGTCTCTTCACGAAGCGGCGATGGAACCGGTGGCGCGTTGGTACGTTTCTCATTTCATAGGGCACGCGGACCGAAGCCTTCCGTGCCGGAGAGGTATTGTGCGCGTCCTTCCCAGTGAACGTATAATTCCCGGCAACAGCGAAGGCACACCGCTCCCCGAGCGCCACGGCGAACTTCCGCCAGTGATCCGGCGCACCGAATTCGTCGCATTCGCGCTTGCGGGGCTGCTGCTGATCGCGGTGATCGCCGTTCTCTATGTCGGAAAGGCGTTCTTCCTGCCTGTCGTGATGGCGTTCGTCACCGGCACGATGCTGTCGCCGGCGGCAACCTTCCTGGAGGAGCGGAAGGTGCCGCGCGGGCTCGCGGCCGCGTCGATCGTGATCGCGGTGACCGCCGTGGTCGGCTTCATGGTCGCGCTGATCGCCTCACCGCTGATGGAATGGAGCTCGCGCCTGCCCGAACTCGGCGCGCAATTGAAGGACAAGCTGCACGTGTTCGACCGGCCGCTGGCGTTGTGGCAGGAGCTGCAGACGATGGTCGGCGGCGGCTCGGACGGCTTGCACAGCTTCCAGATGCCGAAATTCGAATGGGTGCAGCCGACGCTGGAATTTTTGTCGCCAACCTTCACCGAATTCCTGCTGTTCTTCGTCACCCTCATCCTGTTCATCGCGAGCTGGCGCGACCTGCGCCGCGCGATGATCATGACCTTCGGCGATCACGACGCGCGGCTGCGCACGCTTCGTATCCTCAACGAGATCGAGGTCCATCTCGGCAATTATCTTCTGACCGTGACTGTCATCAATATCGGCGTCGGCGTCGGCGCGGGCATGGTCTGCGCGCTTATCGGCATGCCCAATCCCGCCGGCCTCGGAGCCCTCGCGGCCACCCTCAACTTCATCCCGATCATCGGGCCGGTTGCGATGTTCGCCATTCTGGTCGTGGTCGGACTGGTCACTTTTCCGACCATTGGAGGTGGCCTGATGGCGGCGCTTGCCTTTGGCGGCCTCACCTTCCTGGAGGGGCACTTCGTCACACCAACCATCATCGGCCGGCGGCTGGAGCTCAATGCGCTCGCCGTGCTGCTGGCGCTGGCATTCTGGACATGGCTGTGGGGCCCAATGGGCGCGTTCCTGTCGTCGCCGCTTCTGATCGTCGCGCTGGTCCTGAAGGAGCATCTGCTGCCGACGGATTCGCCGCAGCTCCCACAAGGTTGAGAGGTTTCGATGACGGAACTTCCGTCACGACGAAACGTTCTCCGCCCATCTCAACCGCCAACAGTTCGGAGCTCCCGATGTCAACGTCCGACGGCGAAGCCAGGATGAGAGACTGGACTGACAAGGCCACCGCAGAACGCCTCGATAAGGATGTAGCAGCCGTGAAAAACGATATCGCCGCCCTCACCGACCAGATCACCGACGCGCTCAACGTCTTTGCCAATTCTGCCGGCAAGCAAGCCCGCCGCGGCTACCGCCAAGCGCGCGAAAACGTGGATTCGACCTTCGACGACATGTCGGAGCGCGGCAGCGCCATGATGGGCGCAGCGCAAGATGCCTACGGCTCGATCGAGGAGAGGCTGGAAGACGCGATCACGCAGCGACCGCTCGCGACCGTCGGCATCGCGCTCGGCATCGGCTTCCTGATCGGTGCCGCCTGGCGCCGCTGAGGTCGTGAACGGGTTTTGAAGCGGCGGCGCTGCGGCGCCGTCGGTGCCGGCATGTGACGATTCGGCTCGTGGGGGGTTTGAGGAGCAAGGCCATGTTTCAGCGCATCATCGACGGGATCAGCGCATCCACCGGCACGACTGTGCGGTTGACCTCGTTGGCGGCGGGCGCGGCGCTCGCGCTCTTCATCACGACATGCTTCCTGTGCGCCGCGGCATTCATCTCGGTGCTGGAAAAATATGGTCCGGTGCAGGCTTGCCTCGCCGGTGCCGGCGTTTTCTTTCTGCTGACCCTGACTGCGGCAGTGAGCTATTGGGCCTACAAGCGGCAGTTGCGCAAGCAAGCCCATATCGCGGCCGAGCGCGCCGCGAAGTCGACGGCCGCGAGCATGCTTGCGGACCCCATGCTGCTCGCCACGGGACTCCAGATCGTTCGCGCCATCGGGATCAAGCGGCTGTTGCCGATCCTGGCGATCGGCGGCGTCGCCCTCGGAATCATGGCAAGCCGCGCCGGCGTGCCCGACGAGGCGTCGGCTGAACCTGCCGAGTGACGGCTCAAGCGGGTTAGAAAATTTCGTCGTAAGTCTCACGAGCGCATTTATCGGAATTGGGCACGGACGCCGCCGCGCAATTTTGCGCCATGGGGCAGCGATGCCCCCTCCATCACGCAATCGCTACTCGGATAGGCAGGAGGTTGCCGCTACAAGCAGCGCCCCTGATTCCAAAAGCTATTTTTTCGATGAAACCGTCCGTCAAGGCGAACCTCGCCGCATTCAATCACGACGCCCGGCTCTATTTGACGCTCGGCATCGCCAACTGGTCGGTTTTCGTCGACCACATCCCGAACAATGTCGTCAACTTGCTGACGCTGCGAAACTTCGGCTTCAGCGGCGCCGCAGATCTGTTCGTGTTCGTGGCCGGCTATGGCATGGCCATCATTCATGGCAAGATGGTGCTGGAGCGTGGTTACGTCGTCGCAGCGACGCGCATCTTCCAGCGCGTTTGGCGGCTCTACGCCGCCTATGTCGTTCTGTTCGTGATCTACATCGACACCATCGCCTATGTCGCCTCGCAATCGATGGCGCCCGAGATCATCCACGAATACAACATTTCCGGGATCATCGAGCATCCGCTGCGCATCCTGGTACGCGGACTGGTGCTTCAGGAGGAGCCGCTGAACCTCGATCTCCTGCAACTGATGATCCCGCTGATGGCGTTTCTTCCGTTCGCGCTGTGGGGGCTGTTGCGGCGTCCGAACCTGACGCTGGCGGCATCGGTCGCCCTGTACTTCGCGGCGCGCTGGTTCGATTGGAATTTCCGGGTCTATCCGGACCAGGAGTGGACCTTCAACCCGTTCTGCTGGCAGATGCTGATGGTGCTGGGCGGCTGGTTCGCCGTCACCGGTACGTCGGGCCGCGCCCTGCACGGCCTGACCTGGCTGCGCGTGCTTGCAGGCGCTTATCTCGTATTCGCGATGGCGATCACGCTGATGCGCCACTCGCCGACGCTGGCCGTCTACTTGCCGGATATCGTGCTCGACAACATCACGCCGACCGACAAGGAAAACCTCGCACCCTATGTGTGGGGGGGGGCCGGTGCGCGTGGTCCACTTCCTCGCGCTCGCTTTCCTCGCGACCCATCTGGTCCCGGCCGATCATCCCGGTCTGCAATTGAGGCCGCTCCAGGCGGTCATCAGATGCGGCGAGGAATGGCTCGCCGTGTTCTGCGTCGGCGTGTTCCTGTCCTTTGCCGGACATCTCATCCTGATCACCGGCGCCAATCTGGTGGTGATGCAGATCGCCGTGAGTCTGGCCGGCTTCGCGGCGATGGCCGCGGTCGCGTATTACATCGCCTGGTCGAAGCGGCAGGACCTGCCCGCGGCCTTGCGCCAGCAGGCCTAGCCCGGCACCTTCCGATTCCGCTAGGCCGACCATCACGGCTGCGGTATGCGGAGCGGGAGCGGATTGCGCGAGGAGGCCGGGCGTGGCGATGGTGAAAGGCGGGGGTGAGGGAGCCGACAGCGCGCCCCGGCGCGGCCGGCCAAGGTCGATCGAGACCACCAACGCCATTCTCCAGAGCGCCTATGCGCTGATGGCCACCGACCGGCCTTGCCGCCACCACCATCGACGCGGTCGCGCGGCGTTCCAGCGTCTCCAAGATGACGATCTACAAATGGTGGCCGTCTCGCGAGGCGTTGCTGATCGACGCCTTCCTCCAGCATGCCGCGCGGATGCTGCCGCTACCGCCTGCAAGCTCCGGCAGTGCCGCCGCGCGCGCACGCCGCCACGCCGCGGCCTATGCCGAAGCGCTCCAGGGCGAGTTCGGCAAGGTCCAGCTCGCCGTCATCTCCGAATGCATTTCCAAGACCGGCTCTGCCGAGCTGTTCTACGCCCGCTATCTGCAATTCCGCCGCGACGCCCTGGTCGAGATGATCGCCGCCGGCCAGAACGACGGCAGCATTCTGGCGGAAGCACCGCCGGAGGATCTCTACGACGCGATCTATGGCGGCCTGTTCTACCGCTACGTCTTCGGCATCGCGCCGATCACGCCGGCCTACGCGCGCAATCTGGTTGACCTCGTGCTGCGGCCGAAGAGCTAGCCTCGCATTACCGCGCCGGCCGGATCGGTGCTGAAAGCTTGTCAGTGCGGTCGCGCTCGGTCATGTCCTCGACCGTGTCCATCGGCGCGGTCAGCTCGTAGACATAGGAGACGTCGGTGAAATAGCGCTTGGCGGCGCCGCCGAGCGCCTCGGGCGCGACCCGGTCGAGCAGGATCAGGCCGAAATCGGAATCGGGGCGGCGCGTCGCCTCGCTGGTGTTGAACTCCTCCCAGCGGAAATGAAAAACCTCGCCAGTCTCCTCGCTCGTCACCGTCCAATTGGCGGTGATGTGCGGATGCTTGCCGACCAGCGACAGGCCCTCGTCGGAGTGCGAGGCCAGTTCGAAGAACAGCAGCGACAGGCTCTGCGCCGCGCGCGCGCTGACTGCGATATCCGGACCGGTGACGGCGATGCGGTCGGCGTGCGGGATGGCGCGCGCCTCGAACAGGCCCTTCAGCTTGACGCCCTGCCACTGGCTCTCGCTGAGCAGCGAGACGACGTTGGACATGGCGTGAATGCGGCCGATCAGGAGTTCACGCGCGACATCGATGTCGGAGCCATGGCGCAGCGTGCGCGTCACGATCGACTGGATCACCGCCAGGATGTTCTTGACCCGGTGGTTGAGCTCGTCGATGACCGCCGTCAGCCGGCGCTCGAAGCCGATTCTGACCTGGATTTCCCGGCTGAGCCGCAGATTGTTGTAGGCGACATAGCCGAACAGGCCACACACCATCGCGGTGATCGCAAAGCCGATCGCCGCCACGATGATCGCAGTCTGCTCGGCGCGGCGCGCCGAGTTGGTCTTGGCGTAATAGCCGAGCTGCCAGTCGCGACCGCCGAAGCTCACCGTGCGCGTCGCCGACGGCGCCGGCCCATCCGCCGCCGTCGTGCGGGCCGAGACCACGCCTTGATCGTTGGCGACAAGCTCGCCACCCTCCCTGCGC
Source organism: Bradyrhizobium sp. LM2.9 (assembly GCF_054056555.1). Lineage (NCBI taxonomy): Bacteria > Pseudomonadati > Pseudomonadota > Alphaproteobacteria > Hyphomicrobiales > Nitrobacteraceae > Bradyrhizobium > Bradyrhizobium sp. LM2.9. The sequence continues at coordinate 6,942,968 of NZ_JBSRYJ010000002.1, read as the reverse complement.
GGATCCTTCAGCGCGACCGCGAACAGCGACATGTCGTCATTGGTCAGCATCAAGGAGGCGAGCTCGTAGGAAAATGTGATGAAGCCCACCGGCTCCGTCGCGCCCTCGGGGATGACCGGAGCGGCCACGATGATGCCGACCGGTCCGTCGCCGCGCAGGAGAGGAACCGGCTCGGAGGTAACCGACCTCTTCTCCACTCTGGCGCGTGTCAGCATGGCGCTGCGCACCTGATCCTGGTCGTAGCTGCGGCCGGGCAGCGCCTTGGTCTCATTGCTGCGCGGTTCGAGGTCCATCAGCACGTCGATCGGCTGAGTGACACGCGCCGGATCGATCGGCTTGTCGTCATAGCTGCGGATCTGCGGATTGGGGAAGCCGGCGCTGGCGATGGCGGTCTGCGCTGCGGCAAGTTCGTCCGGCTTCAGGCGGGCGACCCAGCCGGCCACCACGAAATCGGTCTTGAAGGCGTAGATCGCCGAGCGCAGCGGCTCGAGCATGTTCGGTTTGAGCACCGACGGCGTCCGGAACAGGCCGGAGGCGACCCGCGCAAGCAGTTCGCGCTCGGTGAGCCGGTCCTGGACCAGGCTCGCATGGACGTCGATCGCGCGCGCCAGCGCAATCCGGTCCAGCGCCAGCTCCTGGTCGTGGACGCGATAGGCCGCAAGCCCGGAGAGCAAGGCTCCGAGCAGGGCGATGAAGCCGATGATGAAACCCAGCCGGACCACGCGACTACTCAGGCGAAAGCGGGAGGTCGGCAATAAACAAGGAACATATGAACGCCGCTCGAACGGCCATGTGCCGAAACAGGGTGAACCCCGGTGGCGGAGATAATGAAGGAGGAGGCATCAGTACGCAACTTGGGTCGCCTGAAAAGCATAATCCGCTCGGCCGATGGTCCGGCCGGGATGGTTCGGCTCCCGGGCACCGGAGGTAGATAATCGCCGTGTCCGAAATTGGTTCCGCGGATGGCTCCGCCCACTGGGCGTTAACGGAGAGAAACGCCTGCGTTAAGTCGTCGCGTCGGTCAGCTGTCCCGTTTCAAGCCGCCTTTGGCCTCAATGAAGCCGATGATGCGGTCGAGCCCCTGGCTCTTCTTCAGGTTGGTCATGACGAACGGACGCTCGCCGCGCATGCGCCTGGCGTCCGTCTCCATCTTTTCCAGCGAGGCGCCGACATGGGGCGCCAGGTCGATCTTGTTGATGACAAGGAGGTCGGACCGGGTGATGCCGGGGCCGCCCTTGGACGGGATCTTGTCGCCGGCCGCGACGTCGATGACGTAAATGGTGAGGTCGGCGAGCTCCGGGGAAAAAGTGGCAGCGAGATTATCACCGCCGGATTCGATCAGCACGAGATCGAGCCCGGGAAACTTGGCGCGCATGTCCGCCACCGCGGCGAGATTCATCGAGGCATCCTCTCGGATCGCGGTATGCGGGCAGCCGCCGGTCTCGACCCCTGCAATGCGATCCGGCGTCAGCGAGCCCGAGCGCACGAGGAATTCCGCATCCCATTTGGTGTAGATGTCGTTGGTGATCGCGGCGATGTCGTAGCGCTCGCGCATGGTCTTGCAGAGCAGGTCCATCAGCGCGGTCTTGCCCGATCCGACCGGGCCGCCGATGCCGACACGCAAGGGGCCGTGAGACGTAGCCATCGATTCTTTCCTATCGTCGTCCTGGCGACTGCGGAATGTACTGGCCAGCAATCATGATCTGAACAGCCGCGTATATTGCGTTTCGTGCCGCAGGCTGGCGAGGTCGGCGCGAAACGTCGCGCTGCCGAGATCGTCCAACGTCGCATTCAGCGCACGATTTGCCGTCGCGGCAACCGCGGCTTCCAGCTTCACCAGCACGCGCTGGCTGTCGGTCTGGCCGAGCGGGATGAGCCGGCTGGCCGCGGAAATCCAGTTCGAGACCAGCGCATGCAGGAAGCCGTGCAAGGTCGGCGCCAGCGGCACGCCATGCACGGCAGCGACGACGCCGACGGCGACGGGATAGACCAGCGGCGTTCGGCATGCCGCAACCATGGCTTCCAGCCCGTCGGCATCCCAAGCGGCGCGGGCGATGTCGATGAAGGCGCGCCCCTGCGACGTCGTCTCCAGCTGCCGCTCGCGCGACGGCACAAAGGCCGCGGCGAGCTCGGCGATATCGCTCAAGGTGGCGCCCTCGTCCGCTTCAGTGGCGCGATAGGCGTGGACCAGAAACGTCGCATCGCAGAAGCCCGAGCCGTCGCGGAGCATTGCGTCGAGCCAGTCCGCCAGCGTCGCTGTGTCCGCGATGTCTCCGGCTTCGACCGCCCATTCGATGCCGCTGGAGTAGGAAAAGCCGCCGACGGGAAACGCCGGCGACAGCCAGGTCATCAGCCGGTACAGCGCCGCCGCCTCACGTTCCGCGAGATCGCCGGCGCCGACCGGCTCATTTGTGGTCGTGAGCATGCTTGTGGCCGTGGTGATGGTCGGGGTGATCGCAATGCTCGTCGTGGTGATGATGATCGTGGCTGTGACCATGGTCATGCGCAACATGGTCATGCGCGTGGTCGTCGTGTCCATGTGCGTGGCCGGCATCGGCATAGGCGCCGCCTTCGGGATCGAATGGCGCCTCGATCTCGATCACGCGCGCACCGAGGCCCTTCACCATGGCCTCGATGACGTGGTCGCGGCGAATGCGCAGCCCCTTGGCCATGATCTGCGTCGGCAGATGGCGATTGCCGAGATGCCAGCCGACGCGGATGAGGTGGTGCGGATCCTGGCCGCGGATCTCCAGCAGCGGCTCGGGCGCGGCGACCACCTCGACCAGCCGACCGTCCTCCAGCACCAGCGCATCGCCGCCGCGCAGCGCAACGGCATTCTCCAGGTCGAGCAGGAAGGCGAGCCCCCGCGTCCCCGTCATCGCCATGCGGCGGCGGTGCCGATCGTCGAAATCGAGCACGACTGTATCCGCTGGCGCTTCTGTGAAGCGGTGTTGTCCCTTGACCTGCGTCGCCCGGATCATGCGCTGCTACCTCAGAGCTTCTCGACCTTGCCGTCGCTGATGATCTCGATCACCGTCGGCGCCGTCTTCATCTGCGCGGAATATTCGCGCCACACCTTCATGTGCGGCGCCTTGGCATGCGCCGTGAGATCGTCGCGGGTCTCCCAGCGTTCGACCACCACGTACTGATTGGGGTTATTGACACTGACACTACCGTCGTAGGAGAGGCAGCCCTTCTCCTTGAGCGTCTCGACGGTGCAGGCCTTGTGCCCCTTGATGAAGTCGTCCTTGTTTTCCGGCTTCATGGGCGTGGTGGCGATGACATAGATCATGAGGGTTATTCCCTGTTGTTCTTGTTAGCGTATGTCGACCTTCTCGGGCGTGATCACTTCGATCTTCGGCGGTGCCGTGAAGCACTTCACCGCGACGCGGCCGAACGTCTTCATGTGCTCCTGGCCGCGATGCGGCACCAGCGCCTCGACATTCTCCCACTGTTCGACGAACACCATCTTGGCCGGATCGGTGACACTCTCGTGCAAATCATAGGCGATATTGCCGGGCTCCTTCCGGGTCTCCTTGATGCAGGCAGTGGCAGCTGCAATGAATTCGGCGCGCGTTTCGGGCTTGATGGTCAGGGTGGCAACGACGTAGATCACGAGAAATCCTCCCGGCTTTTCTTTTGGGTTCAAGATATCGGGCGGGACATTAGACCAGGCGGGATCGAACGCAACACCGTAAATCCGCTGCCCCGGGGGCGCGCCGGGGGCATGTGTCGAGGCGCTATTTCAGTACATGAAATATCGCTGCGCCATCGGCAGCACTTCGGCCGGCGCGCAACTGAGAAGCTCGCCGTCGGCGCGCACCTCATAGGTCTCCGGATCGACCTCGATATTGGGTGTGGCGTCGTTGTGGATCATGCTCTTCTTCGAGATTTTTCCGCGGGTGTTCTGGACCGCATAGAGCTTCTTGTCGATGCCGAGTTTTCGCGCGAGGCCGCCGGTGATCGCGGCCTTCGAGGTGAACACCACGGAGGATGCGGTGCGCGCCTTGCCGAAGGCACCGAACATCGGCTGGTAGTGCACCGGCTGCGGCGTCGGGATCGAGGCGTTGGGATCTCCCATGGGCGCGGCGACGATCATGCCGCCCTTGACGATACAGTCCGGCTTGACGCCGAAGAAGGCCGGCGACCACAGCACGAGATCGGCGAGCTTGCCCTTCTCCACCGAGCCAATTAGCTTCGAGACGCCATGGGCGATCGCGGGATTGATGGTGTATTTGGCGATATAGCGCTTGACGCGAAAATTGTCGTTGTCCTTGCCCTTGTCCTGCGGCAGCGAGCCGCGCTGCTTCTTCATCTTGTCGGCGGTCTGCCAGGTGCGGATGATGACTTCGCCAAGGCGGCCCATGGCCTGGGAGTCCGAGGACATCATCGAGAGCGCGCCGAGATCGTGCAGGATGTCTTCGGCGGCGATCGTCTCCTTGCGGATACGGCTCTCGGCGAAGGCCAGATCTTCCGCGATCGAGGGGTCGAGATGGTGACACACCATCAGCATATCCAGATGCTCGTCGATGGTGTTGCGCGTGAACGGGCGCGTCGGGTTGGTCGAGGACGGCAACACGTTCTTCAAGCCGGCGACCTTGATGATATCAGGGGCGTGACCGCCGCCGGCGCCCTCGGTGTGGAAGGCGTGGATGGTGCGGCCTTTGAAGGCCTTGATGGTATCCTCGACGAAGCCGGATTCGTTCAGCGTGTCGGTATGGATCATCACCTGGATGTCGTAATCGTCGGCCACCGACAGGCAATTGTCGATGGCAGCCGGCGTCGTGCCCCAATCTTCGTGCAGCTTCAGCGCACAGGCGCCGGCCTTGATCATCTCGACCAGCGCGGCAGGCCGCGAGGCGTTACCCTTGCCGGAGATGCCGAGATTGACGGGGAAGGCGTCGAACGACTGGATCATCCGCCCCATGTGCCACGGCCCCGGCGTGCAGGTGGTGGCGAACGTGCCGTGCGAGGGACCGGTGCCGCCGCCGAGCATCGAGGTCACGCCAGACATCAGCGCGTGCTCGATCTGCTGCGGACAAATGAAATGGATGTGACTGTCGAAGCCGCCGGCGGTGAGGATCTTGCCCTCGCCCGCGATCACGTCGGTGCCGGGACCGATGACGATGGTGACCCCCGGCTGGATGTCGGGATTGCCGGCCTTGCCAACACCGGCGATCATGCCGTCCTTGATCGCGACGTCGGCTTTCACGATTCCCCAGTGATCGACGATCAGCGCATTGGTGATGACGGTATCAGCCGCGCCCTGCTTGTTGGTGACCTGTGATTGCCCCATGCCGTCGCGGATCACCTTGCCGCCGCCGAACTTCACCTCCTCGCCGTAGGTGGTGAAATCCTTCTCGACCTCGATGACGAGGTCGGTGTCGGCCAGCCGCACCCTGTCGCCGGTGGTCGGACCGAACATGTCGGCATAGACGGAACGCTTTATTTTGACGGACATCACAAGCCCCGTTTGCGTTTGAATTTCGGATCGGTGCTCACAGCGAGGCCCTCGCTGTGAGCACCATGTCGTCGAATGTCGTATCGAGCCAGGCGTTGTCGCCGCGGCAGCCCGCGACCACCTGCTCGGACCAGCCGACGTAGTCGGTGAGGTCGTCACGCTCTTCGGCGGCTGGATCGGAATGAATGCGCGCGCCGATGTTGCTGATCTTGTCGGCGATCTTGATCAGCCTGGCACCGGCCGACTTTTTCGGTGCTTCGATCACCTGCCGACGCCGTCGCTCGGCCTTCGACAGGCTCATGTCGTCGGTGCACTCGACGACGAGAGACGCGACACGGTCGGAGAATTTTTGCGCGAGCTCCTCGCGCGTGGTGTCGGTGTCCTCGATCGCATCATGCAGCCAGCCGGCCGCAACGAGTTCGGCGTCGGCGCCATCGGTCGCGGTCGCAAGCAGGTTCGCGACCTCGGCGAGGTGGTTGATGTAAGGCTCATGACCGCGGCCCTTGCGCGCCATTCCGTTGTGGCGGCGCGCGGCGAGCTCGGCGGCTTCGGAGACGAGGCGGACGGGTGACAGCATGGCAAAGACCTCCGTTTTCGTCTCAACCGTGCCGTGCCGCGCTCGTTCCTGTGGAGCTCACAGCTTCCCCATCACGTCGCCGCGGAAGCCGTAGATGGTTTTCTTGCCGGCCACCGCGACGAGCTGGACGTCGCGGGTCTGCCCGGGCTCGAACCGGACGGCTGTGCCGGCGGCGATGTCAAGGCGCATGCCGCGGGCCTTCTTGCGGTCGAACTTCAGTGCCGGATTGGTCTCGAAGAAATGGTAGTGCGAGCCGACCTGGATCGGGCGGTCGCCGGTATTGGCAACCGTCAGCGTCACGGTCTTGCGGCCGGCATTGAGCTCGATCTCGCCGTCCTTGATGAAGAGTTCACCGGGGATCATGCTCTCGCTCCTACCTGATCGGCTCGTGCACGGTGACGAGCTTGGTGCCATCCGGAAACGTCGCCTCGACCTGGATGTCGTGGATCATCTCGGGGATGCCGGGCATCACCTGTTCACGGGTGAGGACCTGCGCGCCGGATTGCATCAGCTCGGCGACGGTGCGCCCGTCGCGCGCGCCTTCGAGGATGAAATCGGAAATGATCGCGATCGATTCGGGATGGTTGAGCTTGACGCCGCGATCCAGCCGGCGGCGGGCCACGATGGCCGCCATCGAGACCAGAAGCTTGTCCTTTTCGCGGGGAGACAGGTTCATGCGAAATCTCTTCCGTTCAACGCATCAATTCAGCCGGTCAGTTCAGCCAGAGCCTCGGCAGCGCCGCACCGCTGCGCGCCAGCACGGTCATCATGTCGGCACGCAGGCGCGCCGCATCTTGGGCACAGAACCGCGCCATTGCAAAGCCATTCCAGGCGGACATTCCGACCTCGCCGGAGAATGAGTCCGACGCTTCCCGGATGCGCTCGATCAATGCCTCGTCGCCGGGCACGATCAGCGCCGTGCCGATCGCCGCGCCGCTTTTGGCCATCGCGGATCGCGCGAGTTTTGCGCCGATATTGCCGTCGAGCCTGACGGTTTCCGCGAACACGAGCTTGCCGCCGCGGGAGAGTCGCCAACGGTCGACGAATTCGCCCTGCTCCACCCGCTCGCCCATGGCGGTGCGGCCGAACACGACGATCTCGCAAAGCAGGAGCGAGGCCGTCACATCGAGAGCGATGTCGAAGCTACGATGGACGCGGGCCCGATCGAACAGAATCGTCTCTTGCGGTAGCCATCCGATATGCGCACCCGCGGCGACCTTCAAGCCGATATTGAGCTGCGCCGCCGCTCCGGGGGCACGATAGACCTTCTCGGCCGCCGCCGTGGTCAAGGTCAGGCGCGAACCCTCGCCCGCGGCAATATCGATATCAAAATTGTCCCCGCCGGCAACGCCGCCGGCCGTGTTGACGAACACGCCGGAGAGGCCCTCGCCTTCCGGAGAGGGAAAGCGGACGCGCAGGGAGCCGGATTCATGCAAGATCCCTCGCCGCGTCACGCCGTCGCGCGCGTGGACGTCGAAGCGCACTACGCCACGGGCGCGGTTGGCTTCAAACACCGAAGATGTCGTTAAAACGTCGCTGCGCATCCGTCTCCCCAGCCGGCCGCGGCAGAAATTTTGGGATTACAGCGCCATCTGGCGGCTGATTTCGGCCGGGTCGAGATTGGAGCGGTCGCAGGTGAACTTCACCGCGCCGCGATCCATCACCGCAAAACTGTCGCCGAGTTCGCAGGCAAAGTCGAGATATTGTTCGACCAGCACGATGGCGATGTTGCCGAGGTTGCGCAGGTACGAGATGGCGCGGCCGATGTCCTTGATGATCGAGGGCTGGATGCCTTCGGTCGGCTCGTCGAGCAGCAGCAGCTTTGGCCGCATCACCAGTGCGCGGCCGATCGCGAGCTGTTGCTGCTGGCCGCCGGAGAGATCGCCACCGCGCCGGCCGAGCATGGATTGCAGCACCGGGAATAGCGAGTACACGTCGTCCGGAATGTGCCTGTCCTCGCGCCTGAGCGGGCCGAAGCCGGTCTTGAGATTCTCCTCGACCGTCAGAAGCGGAAATATCTCGCGGCCCTGCGGCACGAAGCCGATGCCTTTGCGCGCGCGCTCATAGGGCTTCAGGGCCGTGATGTCGCTGCCGTCGAGCACGATCGCGCCCGATGAGATCGGATACTGGCCGACCATGGCGCGCAAGAGCGAGGTCTTGCCGACGCCGTTCCGTCCGAGCACGCAGGTCACCTTGCCCGGCTCGGCCGCGATCGACACACCGCGCAGGGCCTGCGCCGCACCGTAGAACAGGTTGATATCCTTGACCTCGAGCATCGTTCAGCGTCCCAGATAAACTTCGATGACCCGCTCGTTGGCCGAGACCTGGTCGATGGTGCCTTCGGCGAGCACGGTCCCCTCGTGAAGGCAAGTGACCTTGACGCCGAGCTCGCGCACGAACGTCATGTCGTGCTCGACCACCATCACGGTGTGGGTCTTGTTGATTTCCTTGAGCAGTTCGGCGGTGAGATGCGTCTCGACGTCGGTCATGCCGGCGACCGGCTCGTCGACCAGCAGCAGCTTCGGATCCTGCGCGAGCAGCATGCCGATCTCGAGCCACTGCTTCTGGCCGTGGCTGAGGCTGCCGGCGAGACGATTGCGGGCATCGGTGAGGCGGATCGTCTCCAGCACTCTGTCGATGCGCTCGGACTCGTCCTTGCTGCCACGCCAGAACAGCGTGCCCTTGACACTGTGGTCGACATTGAGCGCCAGCAGCAGGTTGTCCTGCACGGTCTGGCTCTCGAACACGGTCGGCTTCTGGAATTTGCGGCCGATGCCGAGTTCGGCGATGCGGGTCTCGTCCAGGCGCGTCAGGTCGGTGACGCCGTCGAACAGCACCGTGCCTTCGTCGGGCTTGGTCTTGCCGGTGATGATGTCCATCATCGTGGTCTTGCCGGCGCCGTTCGGGCCGATGATCGCCCGCATCTCGCCGGGCTCGAGCGTCAGCGACAGGTTATTGATGGCGTGGAAGCCGTCGAAAGAGACGTGCACCCCGTCGAGATAGAGCATTGCGGAAGTGGCGCGGGTGTCCATGACGTTCATCGCGCTACTCCGCCATCCTGGGTTCGGTGATGCCGTCTTCGGCCGCGGCGCTCGCCGTCGTCGCAGCGGCGCGCTTTTCCTTCGACGAGTCCCACCATGCATTGAAGGTGCCGACGATGCCCTTCGGCAGCAGCAGCGTCACCAGGATGAACATCGCGCCCAGCATGAAGAGCCAGTAGGGCGCGAGCATGCCCGAGGTGAAGACCGTCTTGGCGTAGTTGACGACGACGGCGCCGAGCGCCGCGCCGACCAGCGTGCCGCGGCCGCCGACCGCGACCCAGATCACCGCCTCGATCGAATTGCCCGGCGCGAATTCGGACGGGTTGATGATGCCGACCTGCGGCACGTAGAGCGCACCGGCAACGCCGGCCATGCAGGCCGACAACGTGAACACGAACAGCTTGTAGGATTCGACCCGGTAGCCGAGGAACCGGCTGCGCGATTCCGCGTCGCGGATTGCGATCAGCACCTTGCCGAGCTTGGAGGACACGACGGAGCGGCAGATCAGGAAGCTCGCGATCAGCGCCAGACAGCTCAGCGCGAACAGCGCCGCGCGGGTTCCTTCCGCCTGGACGTTGAAGCCCAGGATGTCCTTGAAGTCGGTCAGGCCGTTGTTGCCGCCGAAGCCGAAATCGTTGCGGAAGAAGGCGAGCAGCAGCGCGTAGGTCATCGCTTGCGTGATGATCGACAGATACACGCCGGTGACGCGCGAGCGGAAGGCGAGCCAGCCGAAACAGAAGGCGAGCAGTCCCGGCACGACCAGCACCATCAGGGCTGCGAACCAGAACATGTCGAAGCCTTGCCAGTACCAGGGCAGCTTCGAATAGTTCAGGAACACCATGAAGTCCGGCAGGATCGGGTTGCCGTAGACGCCGCGGCTGCCGATCTGGCGCATGAGGTACATGCCCATCGCATAGCCACCGAGCGAGAAGAAGGCGCCGTGACCGAGCGAGAGGATGCCGCAATAACCCCAGATCAGGTCGATCGAGAGCGCGAGAATTGCGTAGCAGACATATTTGCCCCAGAGCGCGACGAGATAGGTCGGCACCTGCAGGAACGAGCCCGCGGGCAGCAGCAGGTTGGAGAGCGGGATGAGGATGCCGCAGGCCGCGACGACGGCAAGGAAGATCGTCGCGCCGCGGTCCAGCGACCGCGTCAGCATGTGAGGGATCATGCTTCCACCGCACGGCCCTTGAGCGCGAACAGGCCGCGCGGCCGCTTTTGAATGAACAGGATGATGAGAACGAGGATTGCGATCTTGCCGAGCACGGCGCCGGCGACCGGCTCCAGGAATTTGTTGGCGATGCCGAGCGTGAAGGCGCCGACCAGCGTGCCCCAGAGATTGCCGACACCGCCGAACACCACGACCATGAAGCTATCGATGATGTAGCTCTGGCCGAGATTGGGGCTGACATTGTCGATCTGCGACAGCGCCACGCCGGCGATGCCGGCGATGCCCGAGCCGAGACCGAAGGTCAGCGCGTCGACCCGCGAGGTGGCAATGCCCATCGAAGCCGCCATGCGGCGGTTCTGCGTCACCGCGCGCATCTCGAGCCCGAGCGCCGTGTAGCGCAGCATCGCGAGCAGAATGACGAACACCGCAAGCGTGAAGACTAGGATCCAGAGCCGGTTATAGGTGATGGTGATCTGGCCGAGCTCGAACGCACCGCTCATCCAGGAGGGGTTGCCGACCTCGCGGTTGGTCGGACCGAACATGGTGCGCACCGCTTGCTGGAGCACCAGCGACAGGCCCCAGGTCGCCAGCAGCGTCTCCAGCGGACGGCCATAGAGGAAGCGGATGATGCTGCGCTCGATCAGCACGCCGAGGGCGCCGGCGACGATGAAGGCGAGCGGCACGGCGATCAGCAGCGAATAGTCGAACAGGCCGGGATAGCGGGTGCGGATCACGTCCTGCACCACGAAGGTGACGTAGGCGCCGATCATCACCATCTCGCCATGGGCCATGTTGATGACGCCCATCACGCCGAAGGTGATGGCGAGCCCGATCGCGGCGAGCAGCAGCACCGAGCCGAGCGAGAGGCCGTACCAAGCATTCTGCACGGTGGACCAGACCGCCAGCGAGCTCTGGATCGAGCCGATCGCGCTCGCGGCGGCCTTGGTCACCGAGGCCGGCTGGTCGCCCATGCCGGTGAGCAGCGCCAGCGCCTCCTGGTCGCCGCGCGCCTTGAGGGTGGCGACCGCTTCGAGCTTCTCGACCTCGGCGGCATCAGGCTTGAACAGCAGGATGCCGGCGCGGGCGTCGCCGAGCGCAGCCTTGACGGATTTGTTGGTTTCCTTGGCGAGCGCACCATCGACCGCCTCGAGCGCGGTTTCGTCGTGCGACTTGAACACGGATTGCGCAGCCTGGAGCCGCGTTCCGACGTCCGGCGACTGCAGCGTCAGGCTGCCGATCGCAGCGTCGACGCTGCGGCGCAGGCGGTTGTTGAGACGCACTGCGCTCGCGCTGTCGGGAACGCTGGCGACGGATTCACCGGTCGCCGCGTCGATCGACTTGCCGTCGGCGCCGGTGACGTAAACCTTCTTGCTATCAGGATCGGCCATGAGGCGGCCGTCCTGGAGCGCGCTGATGATGGGAAAGGCCAGCTTGTTGCCGCTGCTCGCGACGACGCCGATCGCTTCATCCGTGTCGGAAAAATCATCGTTGGCGAATTTGGCGACCGCATCCTCGAACGGACCGGCGAAGGCCGGCAGCGCGAACGCGATCAGGAACAACGAGAGCAGGAGCGAACAGAAACGGGCGGACAAATTGGCTGGCACTGTGAAAGACCCCGGCAGAATGGTGGAGAAGGCGGCGGGATCGCCGTCTTCTCCGATCGTGCAATGGAGCGTCAGATCCGGATCAGGAGCCCGAACCGAGGCACTTGTTGGTCTTGGTGTTGAAGTTGCCGCACTTCTTGCCGACCCAGTCGCCGACCAGGTCCTTGGAGCCGTCGAGCTCCTTCGACCAGGCATCGCCCGCGACAAGACCCGGGGTTTTCCACACCACGTCGAACTGGCCGTTGGCTTTGATTTCGCCAATGAACACCGGCTTGGTGATGTGATGGTTCGGAAGCATCTTGGAGGTGCCGCCGGTCAGGTTCTTAGCTTCGATGCCCGGGAGCGCATCGATCACCTTGTCCGGATCGGTCGACTTCACTTTCTCGACCGCCTTGACCCACATGTCGAAACCGATGACGTGCGCTTCCATCGGATCGTTGGTCACGCGCTTCGGATTCTTGGTATAGGTCTGCCACGCCTTGATGAACTTCTCGTTCTCCGGCGACTTGATCGACTGGAAGTAGTTCCAGGCGGCGAGATGGCCGAGCAGCGGCTTGGTGTCGATGCCGGCGAGTTCTTCCTCACCCACCGAGAACGCGACGACCGGGATGTCCTTTGCCTTGATGCCCTGGTTGCCGAGCTCCTTGTAGAACGGAACGTTGGCGTCGCCGTTGATGGTCGAGACCACCGCGGTCTTCTTGCCGGCCGAGCCGAACTTCTTGATGTCAGCCACGATCGTCTGCCAGTCGGAATGACCGAACGGCGTGTAGTTGATCATGATGTCTTCCTGGGCGACACCCTTGGACTTCAGATAGGCTTCCAGGATCTTGTTGGTGGTGCGCGGATACACATAGTCGGTGCCCGCGAGCACCCAGCGCTTCACCTTCTCGTCCTTCATCAGATAGTCGACGGCGGGGATCGCCTGCTGGTTCGGCGCAGCACCAGTGTAGAACACGTTGCGCTCGCTCTCCTCGCCCTCGTACTGGACGGGGTAGAACAGGATGCTGTTCAGCTCCTTGAACACCGGGAGCACCGACTTGCGCGACACCGAGGTCCAGCAGCCGAACACGACCGCAACCTTGTCCTTGGTGATCAGCTCGCGCGCCTTCTCGGCGAACAGCGGCCAGTTCGAAGCGGGATCGACGACGACGGCTTCGAGCTTCTTGCCGTTCACGCCGCCCTTCTTGTTCTGCTCGTCGATCAGAAAGAGGATGGTATCCTTCAGCGTGGTTTCGCTGATGGCCATGGTGCCGGAGAGGGAGTGAAGCACGCCGACCTTGATGGTGTCGTCAGCGGCCTTCGCACTGGAAATGGAAGCCAGACCGAGCATCAGTCCGGCGGTCGCGGCGAGAACGCCACGGCGGCTAAATGACGCCGCTATATCGTGAGTGGATTTGCTATGCATGAGTGTCTCATCTCCCTGACGCAGACGTGAAAAACGCTGCGAAACGGCCCCACGGCCGCCTGCGATTAACGGATTCGCAAGAACCGTGCCATGGATTGGACACCGATCAAGTCATTGTTTTTGTTTGTAAAATTGCCTGAAAACGAAGTATCGCCACTATTCGCCAGCCCAAAATTTAGGCAATTCAAATGTATGCGAAAGCGGCAGGCAGGTTACTTTCTGAGCAGGATGCGCACTCTGGCTAAATTTCCGGCATAACTATTTCTGCACCGCAACCGCTATTTGTGGCCCAACGTGCCTTGAAAGCGCCCCCTCAATGTTCCATATGGTGGCCGAGGCCTCTTGCGAATCAAGCGGCCGTTGCGAGCCGCGTGTTCTTAAGCCCTTTCGGGCGTCTGGCTTGCCCCATCTCACCAAGCCATCCGACACCCCAAACACGCAGGTGTCCCATTTGACACCCCTATTGCGCGTGCCCCGCTAACTGCGCCGGGCGCCTGCTTTCGACATGGAAAGAACCCCTCTTTTGACTTCCTTTCAGGATTTCGGCCTCGCCGAACCCATCGCACGTGCCCTCACCGAAGAGAACTACGTCACCCCCACCCCCATCCAGGCCCAGACGATCCCGACCGCGCTGACTGGCCGCGACGTGGTCGGCATCGCCCAGACGGGAACCGGCAAGACTGCGGCCTTCGCGCTGCCGATCCTGCACCGCCTGCTCGAGAACCGCATCAAGCCGCAGCCGAAGACGACCCGCGTCCTGGTGCTCTCGCCCACCCGCGAGCTGTCCGGCCAGATCCTCGACAGCTTCAACGCCTATGGCCGCCACATCCGCCTGTCTTCGACGCTCGCCATTGGCGGCGTGCCGATGGGCCGTCAGGTCCGCTCGCTGATGCAGGGCGTCGAGGTGCTGGTCGCTACTCCCGGCCGCCTGCTCGACCTCGTGCAGAGCAACGGGCTGAAGCTCGGCAGCGTCGAATTCCTCGTGCTCGACGAGGCCGACCGTATGCTCGACATGGGCTTCATCAACGACATCCGCAAAATCGTCGCCAAGCTGCCGATCAAGCGGCAGACGCTGTTCTTCTCGGCCACCATGCCGAAGGACATCGCCGAGCTGGCCGACGCCATGCTGCGGGACCCGGCCCGCGTTGCGGTCACCCCGGTCTCCTCGACGGTGGAACGCATCCAGCAGCGCATCATCCAGGTCGACTTCTCTTCCAAGCCCGCCTTACTGGCCAAGCTGCTGAAGGACGAGCCGGTCAACCGGGCCCTGGTCTTCACACGCACCAAGCACGGCGCCGACAAGGTCGTAAAGACACTCGAGAAGGCGGGCATCCCCGCCAGCGCCATCCACGGTAACAAGTCGCAGAACCATCGCGAACGGACGCTTGCCCAGTTCCGCACCGGTGAAATCCGCACGCTGGTCGCCACCGATATCGCCGCTCGCGGCATCGACGTCGACGGCATCACCCACGTCATCAATTTCGACCTCCCCAACGTGCCCGAGACCTACGTGCACCGCATCGGCCGCACCGCGCGCGCCGGCGCCGAGGGCACCGCGATCTCGCTGGTCGCAGGCGGCGAGGAACTCGCCTATCTCCGCGACATCGAGCGGTTGATCAAAGTGACGCTGCCGCGCGAAGACCACCGCACCGACGCGGGCCGCCGCGATGCGGGCCCTCCCCCGTCCCAGCAGCGTCAAGGCCGGCCCAGCCGCCCAGGCCAGCGTCCGCAAGGCGCACGGAATGGCGACGGGCGGCGTGCCGACGAAAGGCATGCTGACGGTCGTCACCACAGTGCCGGCAAGCAGGGCGACGGACGGCCCGGCAGCGGCCCGAAGGCTTCGAAGCCATCTCGTCACGGCCGCTCCGGCGGCAAGGTGCATTCTTCGCCAAACGGCCGTCCTGAACAGCGTTCCGCGCATAGCGCCGGGGCGTCTGATGGGATACAAGGCGTTGCCTTTTTGCGCCGCGAGAGTCGGCCGAACGGCCAACCGAGCCGCAAACCCCATTCGCACTAGCCGTCCACGACCTGGAGAAATTCATGGCTAAGGAAGAGCTGATCCAGTTCGAAGGACTGGTCACCGAAATCCTCCCCGACGCGCGCTACCGCGTGCAACTCGACGCCGGACACGAGATCGTCGCCTACACCGCCGGCAAGATGAAGAAAAACCGCATCAAGACGCTGGCGGGCGACCGCGTGACGGTGGAGATGTCGCCCTATGACCTCGAAAAGGGCCGGCTGATTTTCCGCCACAAGGATGAACGCCCGAGCGGCATGGGCGGACCTCCGCGTCCCGGGCAGCGCGGTGGCCAGTTCCGCCGCCGCTAACAGGGGTCAGCGCGCGAGCGCGGACCCAAAATCTCGACCTGTATGCTGATCCGCCGTGACCGTCACGGCGGATCAAAAAAACGTGCATGCAGGATTGTTATGCGGCCTCGTTTCCAGTAAAAACAGCTCATCGATTTTCGGCCGGACGACATTGGCATCCACCGGTACAGCCGGTTCAGACACGCTGACGACCCTTCCAAAATTCGATCTAACCTGTCCGCGCAAGCGGGCTCTTACATTGTGTTATCTGAGAAGGGACTACCCCCATGAGCATGGGAACCGTGAAGTGGTTTAACGCGACCAAGGGCTTTGGCTTCATCCAGCCCGACGACGGCGGCCAGGACGTGTTCGTCCACATCAGCGCCGTCGAGCGCGCTGGCCTCGGCACGCTGAACGAAGGCCAGAAGATCTCCTACGAGATCGTGGCCGACCGCCGTTCCGGCAAGTCGGCAGCGGACAACCTCCGCTCCGCCGGCTGAGCTACTGCTTAGGGCCCGATCGGCTCAAGCGAACAAGTCAAAAGAAAAGGCCGGGCGCGACGCCCGGCCTTTTTTTCATTCCACGCAGGGCGACGGTACATCGTTGTAAGGAACGCAGGTGACCTGGCGCGGCCGCGTGTAGGAGACATCGGCCAGCGTTACGCCCGATTTCAACACGTAGCCCACCGAAGGTGTGTAAAGGTAGCTCACCTCACTGAGAATGAGGTAGGTCTTCGGGACCAGGAGCGTCGCGGGGATCATCGACGTGACAATGTCGCCGGCCTTCCGGGCCGAGACCGTCAGCGTCGCCTGCGTTGCACCGCTCGCAATGGTGCCGCCCGTGCTCCAGTCAACCGTGGCAATGCTGTTCTTATCGATATGGATCTGCGAGATCGCCGCCTTCACGAGCGTAGCGTCGTAAGGCATGATGACCGATATGCTTGCCGTGAACGTGTCCGGCATGTTGGTATTGTCGAGCTTCGTTGACTGCGACGTCAAATCGGACAGAGTCCGTGCAATCATCGTGATTTTGCGATCGATGGCCACGGCCGATGAAAATTCGACGGTGCCGAAGAACATCGCCAGCATCAGCGGCATGATCACCGCGAATTCAGTCGCCGCGACCGCGCGCTTGTCGGCGACGAAGTCCCGCACGCAGCTACGGGCATTTCTCCAGATATTCGCAATCTCCTGCATCGGTCTGCTCAGATCCATCTGTCTCAGAAGGGTTCATTCTTGAAGGCCGCGGTCGCCACCAGCAGCCGCTTGTTGCTGCAGCCCATGTTGAAGCCGAGGCCGGTGACGAAGAGCGGCCACTGATAGAACAGCCGCACCACGACGACCTGGCCGGCGGCCCCGGCACTGTACTGCACGCCGGTTGGGTTGAAGCTACAGGAATTGCCATAGCTGGTGAGGCTCAGCGATCCGAAAGTGTTCGTACTCACGACGTCGACGTAGAGCTTGGCGCAATCGAACAGCGCCGGGATCTGGTTACAAACGTAAGTCTTGAACGTCGTTTGCGAGCAGGGTGTGCTCACGCCGGATACCGCGCAGGCCGTCACTGAACCGGATTGCGCCTGACCGGTCAGCAACACGCGCGCGGAATTCTGCGCGACGGTCTCGAGCACCTGGCTCGCGAAGAACATCAGCGCCGACTCGATGATGGCGAACAGCAGCGCGAAGAAAACCGGCGCGACGAGCGCGAACTCGACGGCTGCCGAGCCACGGCGGCTGCCGCGAAACCGGCGTAATGCGGCGAGGAGCGTGAACCTCTTAGGCGCGGGCGATGGCATCAAATTCCCCAGCAGCGGCGATCATCTGCCCCATTCAGTAGCGGAAACTGATTGTTTAAGTGTTCAGGCGATCCGCACTCGGCGGCCCGGGCCGTTAAAGGTGCGTTAACCGCGAACGACCCGAGGCTCGGAGAGAGGAACACCCGCACGCGCGTGCGTCCCGGGCACGACGATCCTGCCCGGGCACACCCGCCAATCGGTCTTGCTAATTCGTCTTGCTAGTTCGTCTTGGCGCCCGCACCGGCGCTGCCGCTGGCCGTGCTGCTCAACGAACCGGCCTGGCTCATCGTGTTGTTGAAGTAGACGTCGCTGTCGCCGAGCGTCACGCGACGCTGGCAAAGCGGCGCGCAGCTGTAGGACTCGCGCTCGATCCCGCGATAGACGGTGACGAGCCGGTCGCTCGGACCTTCGACCTGGATCTGGCGGTCGACCAGGATCTCGCCGCCCCGGTCGAGCGCGATGAAATTGGTGGCGCCATAGCCCTTTCCGGTCACGACGATCATGCCGCCGGGCTGGAGCGTGACGTCGGCGATCATGGGATTGCCGACCACGATGGTCGCCACCTTGCCGGGCAGCCGCACCAGCTTGGCCTGGTCGACATTGACGGCGATCGTATCGGCGGTCGGCTCGGCAAGTCCGGCAGCCGGCGATGCCAGCACCGCGGCCGCAACCAGAAGACAGACGCGCGCATGACGGCGCAGCAGTTGTTTAGGCATACTCTTACCCCCGGGACGTCACAAACCGGCAGAAGCGATCAGATAGCAGCGGAGCCGGTGCCCGACGCGGCTAACCTGCCCTCAATTCGTGAACGTTCCGCAAATTCGCCGACTATTGTTTGAACGGACTGGCGTTTTGCGGCCCTCGAGGACCCTAGTGGCGGAACGGATAGGCAAGCTGCCCTCCGATCTCCTTCGGCATGGTGGCTTCGTCCTTGCCGTAATCCTGCGGCAGTTCCCCCGCGGGCATGCGGAAGGTGCCGAACAGCACGTCCCAGATCGGGAACGTGCCGGCAAAATTGGTGTCGCCGCCCTCTTCGAGAGAGGTGTGATGCCAGCGGTGGAACACCGGCGTCGCCAGCAGATATTTGAACGGCCCGAAGGTCCAGTTCAGGTTGGCGTGCACGAAGGCCGAATGGAAGGTCGTGAACGGGGCGACCCAGATCATGACGTTCGGGGAAATGCCGGCCATCAGCAGCACGACGTCGACCCCGATCGTGCCGAGCATGAGATTGACGGGATGGAAGCGGGCCGCCGAAATCCAGCTTATCTCCTCCGAGGAGTGATGGATCGCGTGGTACTTCCAGAACCCGCCGCCGTGGAACAACCGGTGCAGCCAGTACAGCATGAAGTCGGACAGGACCAGGAACAGCACGGCCTGGACCCAGAGCGGCAATAGCGACAGCGGGCCGTGGCCATTGTCGTAGAAGGCGATGAGCTCGTCGGCATCGTGGATGTTGAAGACGAAGCTCGCGCCGACGATCAGAAGTCCGATCCGCATGACGCGCGCGAACACCGGAACGAAGAACCAGTAGCAGATGTCCGTAACGATCTCCCGCTTGCGCCACCACGGCACGCCGGGATTGCAGGCCCAGAAATGCTCGAGCACGGTGAAGACCACCGCCAGCGCGAAGGTCGTGGGGACCACCTTCGCGATGGTCTCGCCGAGCATCAGGGCGACTTGCATGGGCAGGCTCGACATCATCGTCTCTCTTGCGAATTGCTGGTCCCGCCTACGCGTACTCTCCTAAATTTAAGGGACGGTGAAGCCGGCACTGCGCTTGCTGCACATCCGCTTCCGGGACGAATTGCAGCTGCCGCCTTAAGGTGAAATTCACTCTGGCCAGCGGGAAGCGGGTTTGCCCGATCGAATTAACTCTACCGAAAGAGCTCGGATCTCATGGTCAGCGCGTCAAGCACAGCGCCGAACGAGGCGATCCCACCCCAGATGGAGTTATGTTCATGAAGAACCTGATTGCGCGTTTCGCGAAAGATGAATCCGGCGCCACCGCCATCGAATACGGCCTGATCGCCGCCGGCATCGCGCTGGCCATCATCACCGTCGTCAACAATCTCGGCAGCACGCTGAACACCAAGTTCACCTCGATCAGCACCTCGCTGAAGTAAGCGACCGACGAACGACGGCAAATGCCCCGGACCTCCGGGGCCTTTGTTTTCTAAGACGGTGAGTTCCAGTGGCGTTGCGCAAGTACAGAACCGATGCCGCGGTCGCGGCGAACGAGGCGGAGACGGCGCAGACCGGCTCGCCGGCCTATTGGATCTGCCTTGCGCTGCTGCTTGCGACGACCGCGCTCGCCGCGCGCATCGCCAGTCTCTGGTGAGCACGCGTTCGGCGGGTTGCACCCTTCGGGAGCGCGGCCGTCGTTGTCGGTTTGTTTAGCACTGCCGGCTAGCCTCCGGCGACGCCAGCTCCGCGCCAAAACCCCAGGCCTCAAGACGCAGCCATGATCCTCGACCTTGCGCGCCTTCTGCTCTTCCCTGCCCTGATGGCGTTTGCCGCCGCGAGCGATCTCTTCACGATGACGATCTCGAACCGCGTGTCGCTGGCGCTGGTCGCCGGCTTTTTCGCGCTCGCTCTCGCCGGCGGCATGGCACCTTACGAGATAATGAACCATGTCGGCGCCGGCGCGCTTCTCCTGGTCGTGGCCTTCACCTGTTTTGCAATGGGCTGGATGGGCGGCGGCGACGCCAAGGTCGCCGCGTCGGTCGCGCTCTGGTTCGGCTTCGCGCAATTGATGGATTTTCTGCTCTACGCTTCGCTGTTCGGCGGAGCGCTGACGTTGCTCCTGCTCCAGTTCCGCCAATGGCCATTGCCATACGGGCTGGCGGGCCAGGCCTGGCTGGCACGGCTGCACGACAAGGAAAGCGGCATCCCTTACGGCATCGCGCTCACGCTCGGCGCGCTGATGATCTACCCGGAGACCGAATGGGTGAAGGCGATCGACCTCGCTCACCTCGCATTGCGCTGAACGCATCGGGTAAACCCGGCGTTAAGGCGATTTAGATACGCCTCATTAACCATGCTTTGACGAATAGCTGGTCAACTGCCGATTACAGCGACGGCAGCGTCGCGGCGTTTGGTGGAAAGTGAAGCGTATGAATAGGGCACGCATTGTCGTCCTGACGGTTGCCATTTGCGCCGGCGGTGTCGCCGCGTACTTGGCGAGCGGCTCGGACAATTCTGCGCCGCCTCCGGCTCCGGTCGCGCAGCTTCCGACGGTCGACGTCCTGGTGGCCAAGAACGACATCGGCCTCGGCCAGACCGTCAAACCGGAAGATGTGCAGTGGCAGACCTGGCCGACCGCGACCGCCAGCGCCACTTTTATCCGCCGCAATGAGCGCCCTGAGGCGGTAACCCAGGTCACCGGCTCGATCGCACGCGCTCCCTTCATCCAGGGTGAGCCGATGCGCGACCAGAAGCTGGTCAAGGCCGAAGGCTCCGGCTTCATGGCGGCAATCCTGCCCACCGGCATGCGCGCAATCTCGACCGAGATCTCGCCGGAGACCGGCGCAGGCGGCTTCATCCTGCCCAACGATCGTGTCGACGTGCTTCTGACTCGCCGTCTCAAGAACCCGGACCAGAACAACGGCGCGCCCGATGTCGTCACGTCCGAGATCATCCTGGCCAATGTCCGCGTCCTGGCCATCGACCAGGCACCCAAGGAGAAGGACGGTCAGAACGCGGTGGTCGGCAAGACCGTCACCCTCGAGCTCAACCCCGCGCAGACTGCGACACTCTCCGCCGCGCGCCAGAGCGGCACGCTGTCGCTGGCGCTGCGCAGCATCGTCGACGTCAAGATGAGTGAGATCACGCTCGATGAATCCGCGCAGAAGCGCGACGGCGTTTCCATCATTCGCTATGGCATCCCAAGCTCGACGGCGAAGGCACGATGAGGACTGTCGATATGGAATGCAGGGCAGATTTGACGACGATGCGAACCTCAATGGTCCGCGCCCTGTCGTTTTCGGCTGCCGTTGCGCTCGCGCTCAACCCGGTGCTGACCCCCGCGGTCGCTGCCGACTATCGCCCTGCGGCGCAGGCCGCGGCCGACGGTCAGATGAACGCGCGCTTCCTCTCACTGGGCATCGGCAAGTCGATCGTGATCGACCTGCCGCGCGACATCAAGGACGTGCTGGTCGCTGATCCCAAGATCGCCAATGCGGTCGTTCGCTCGGCGCAGCGCGCCTACATCATCGGCGCCGCGATCGGCCAGACCAACATCGTGTTCTTCGATTCCGCCGGCCAGCAGATCGCGGCCTATGACATCGCGGTCAAGCGCGACCTCAACGGCGTGCGCGCCGCGCTGAAGCAGGTCCTGCCCAATGCAGACATCCAGATCGACGGACTCGGTGACGGCATCATCCTGACCGGCTCGGCGGCGAACCCGGCCGAAGCCCAGCAGGCCAACGATCTCGCCTCGCGCCTCGCGGGCAGCCCCGAGAAGGTCGTGAACTCGATCGTGGTCCGCGGCCGCGACCAGGTCATGTTGAAGGTGACGGTCGCGGAAGTCGCGCGCAGCATTGTCAAGCAGCTCGGCATCGACCTCACGGCCAACCTCAACTACGGCACCTCGGTCGTCAGCTTCACCAACGCCAATCCGTTCACGGCGCTCGGCCACAACCTCGTCGATGGCAACAACCTGACCACCAAGTTCGGCGCGACCCCGTCGGTGCAGGCCACCCTGCGTGCGATGGAAACCGCGGGCGTGATCCGGACGCTGGCTGAACCGAACCTGACCGCGATCTCCGGTGAATCGGCAACTTTCATCGCCGGCGGTGAATTCCCGGTGCCTGCGGGCTATGCGTGCGACCCAACCACGCATGTCTGTACCACCCAGATCAGCTTCAAGAAGTTCGGCATCTCGCTCAACTTCACCCCGGTCGTTCTCAGCGAGGGCAAGATCAGCCTGCGGGTGATGACCGAGGTCTCTGAGCTCTCAAACGAAAATGCGATCACGCTGTCCCAGGCCGTGACCTCGACGTCGGTCAACTCGCTGACGGTGCCCTCGATCAAGACCCGCCGCGCCGAGACCTCGCTGGAAATTCCCTCCGGCGGCGCGATGGCGATGGCCGGCCTGATCCAGCAGCAGACCAAGCAGGCGGTCAGCGGACTGCCGGGCCTGATGCAGCTTCCGATCCTCGGCACGCTGTTCCGCAGCCGCGACTTCGTCAACAACGCGACCGAGCTGGTCGTGATCGTGACGCCCTATATCGTTCGCGCCGTTGCGCAAAAGGACCTGTCGCGGCCGGATGATGGCTTCTCCGCGCCTGCGGATCCGCAGGCCGAGCTGCTCGGCAACATCAACCGCATCTACGGTGTGCCCGGCCGGACCGAACCGGCCAAAAGCTACCGCGGCACCTACGGCTTCATCACCGACTGAGGCGGAACGGGGACTTCATGAAGATCACAAGACCACCCCAGCTTCGCAGTCGCGCCATCCGCCTCGGTGGCGCGCTCGTCGGCATGGCGCTCGCCCTTGGCGGCTGCCAGCACGACGAAGCGGTCACGGGCTCGATTCCCGACGACTACAAGCAGCGCCATCCGATCGCGATCGAGGAGCAGAACCGCTCCATCGTCGTTTTCGTCGGCCATGCCCGCGGCGGATTGACCGCCGCCCAGCGCGCCGACGTGATGGGCGTCGCGTCGGCCTGGCTGCACGAAGGCACCGGCGCCATCCGGATCGACGTGCCGTCCGGCACGCCCAACGCGCGTCCGGTCGCGGAGACCATGCGTGAAATCCAGGCGATGCTGTCGGCGGCGGGCGTTCCGCCGCGCGGCGTCAACGCGCGTCCTTACCAGCCGGAAGACAAGCGTTTCCTGCCGCCGATCCGGCTCACCTATTCCAAGATCGCCGCGGTCGCAGGTCCCTGCGGCCTGTGGCCGGAGGACATCGGCCCCTCAATGAAGAACAAGAGCTGGTTCGAGAACAAGGACTATTACAATTACGGCTGCGCCTATCAGCGCAACCTCGCGGCGATGGTCGACAATCCATCGGATCTCGAGCAGCCGCGGCCGGAAACGCCGTCTTACACGGCGCGGCGCACTGCCGCGTTCGAGAAGTACCGCAAGGGATTGCCGACGGGCGTCGCATATCCTGACGCCGACAAAGCCAAACTCAGCGACACCGGCAGATGATCAACTACGCTCGCCAGCCTCAAGAAGAGCAGTCTGAGGCATCTCTCCCCCCGATCGAGGAGCATATTGCGCCTGCGCCGCGCGTTTCCGTGCAGGCGTTCTGCGAGACCGTGGAAACGGCGGCCGCCGTGCAGTCGGCCGGCGAGGATCGCCGTCTCGGCAAGGCCCATCTGAAGATCCAGATGGGCGGTATGGCGGCTGCGGTCGAAGCCTACCGCTCGGCGCCCACGCCGAACGTGATCGTGCTCGAAAGTGACGGCCGCAGCGACATCCTGGGCGGGCTCGACCATCTCGCGACCGTCTGCGACGCCGGCACCCGCGTGGTCGTGATCGGCCGCATCAACGACGTCACGCTCTACCGCGAGCTGGTGCGCCGCGGCGTCAGCGACTACGTGCTTGCGCCAGTCGGCCCGATCGACGTCGTGCGCTCGATCTGCAACCTGTTCTCGGCGCCGGAAGCCAAGGCGGTCGGCCGTATCATCGCCGTGGTCGGCGCCAAGGGCGGCGTCGGCGCTTCGACCATCTCTCACAATGTTGCCTGGGCGATCGCACGCGATCTCGCGATGGACGCGGTCGTCGCCGACCTCGACCTCGCCTTCGGCACCGCCGGGCTCGACTACAACCAGGACCCGCCGCAGGGCATTGCCGACGCCGTGTTCTCGCCCGATCGCGTC
Organism: Bradyrhizobium sp. LM2.9; assembly: GCF_054056555.1. Taxonomy (NCBI): domain Bacteria; kingdom Pseudomonadati; phylum Pseudomonadota; class Alphaproteobacteria; order Hyphomicrobiales; family Nitrobacteraceae; genus Bradyrhizobium; species Bradyrhizobium sp. LM2.9. The sequence goes on along the minus strand of NZ_JBSRYJ010000002.1, from coordinate 6,918,780 downwards.
GATACCGCCTTCATTGACCGCCTGCTGTCGAAATGCACCGACCACCTCAGCCTGCTGGCGGCGCCGGCGACGCTCGACCGGGTCTATGATTTCGGCACCGACGCCTTCGATGCCGTGTTCGACACGCTGCGCTCCACCATGCCCTGCATCGTGCTCGACGTCCCGCACCAATGGTCGGGCTGGACCAAGCGCGCCTTGATCGGAGCGGACGACATCCTGATCGTAGCAGCGCCCGACCTCGCCAATTTACGCAACACCAAGAACCTGTTCGATCTCCTGAAGGCCTCGCGGCCCAACGACAGACCGCCGCTCTACTGCCTGAACCAGGTCGGCGTCCCGAAACGGCCTGAAATCGCCGCGGCGGAGTTCGCCAAGGCGATCGAGAGCCAGCCGGTCGTCTCGATCGCGTTCGAGCCGCAGATCTTCGGCTCGGCAGCCAATAACGGCCAGATGATCGCGGAGATATCGGCCAACCACAAGTCAATCGAGATGTTCCTTCAGATCGCCCAGCGCCTGACCGGCCGCAGCGAGACGAAGAAGCAAAAATCGTCCTTGCTTTCACCCCTGATTGAGAAGTTGCGGGGAAAATAGCCCCGCATGGAGTTGTTAAGTGTTCGGTAAGCGTAGCGGAACAGACACCGATACTCGGGCCCCGAAGCCCGGCGCCGTGGCGTCAGAGCCTGCCCAGGCTTCGGCGCCCGCCGTGTCGCGCGCGCCGCCGCCGCCGGCGGTCGCCTCGCCGCCGCTTGCCCCGGCGAAGCCTGCGCCGACCATGGAAGCCCGCCGCTCGGACAATTACTACGAGGTCAAGGCGACCATCTTCGGCGCGCTGATCGAAGCCATTGACCTCGCCCAGCTCGCCAAGCTCGATTCGGAGTCCGCGCGCGAGGAAATCCGCGACATCGTCAACGAGATCATCGCGATCAAGAACATCGTGATGTCGATCGCCGAGCAGGAAGAGTTGCTCGACGACATCTGCAATGACGTCCTCGGCTACGGTCCGCTGGAGCCGCTGTTGTCGCGCGACGACATCGCCGACATCATGGTCAACGGTGCCAATACCGTCTACATCGAGGTCAACGGCAAGATCCAGCGCACCGGCATCCGCTTCCGCGACAACCAGCAGCTGCTCAACATCTGCCAGCGCATCGTCAGCCAAGTCGGCCGGCGCGTCGACGAATCTTCGCCGATCTGCGACGCGCGCCTGGCCGACGGCTCCCGCGTCAACGCCATCGTACCGCCGCTGTCGATCGACGGCCCCACGCTCACCATCCGCAAATTCAAGAAGGACAAGCTGACGCTCGATCAGCTCGTCAAGTTCGGGGCGATCTCGCCGGAGGGCGCTGAAATCCTCCAGATCATCGGCCGCGTCCGCTGCAACGTGCTGATCTCCGGCGGTACCGGCTCGGGCAAGACCACGCTGCTCAACTGCCTTACCAACTACATCGAGCACGACGAGCGCGTCATTACTTGCGAAGACGCCGCCGAACTCCAGCTCCAGCAGCCGCACGTGGTGCGGCTGGAAACCCGGCCACCCAACATCGAGGGCGAAGGCCAGGTCACCATGCGCGAACTCGTGCGCAACTGCCTGCGTATGCGCCCCGAGCGCATCATCGTCGGCGAGGTCCGTGGACCCGAAGCTTTCGACCTGCTTCAGGCCATGAACACCGGCCATGACGGCTCGATGGGCACGCTGCACGCCAACAATCCGCGCGAAGCGCTGTCACGCTGCGAATCCATGATCACGATGGGCGGCTTTTCGCTTCCTTCGCGAACAATCCGCGAGATGATTTGCGCCTCGATCGACGTCATCGTCCAGGCCGCGCGTCTGCGCGACGGCTCGCGCCGCATCACCCACATCACCGAGGGTGATGGGCATGGAAGGCGACACCATCATCACCCAGGACGTCTTCCTCTACGACATGGTCGGCGAGGATGCCAACGGCAAGATCATCGGCCGGCATCGCTCGACCGGCATCGGCCGCCCGAAGTTCTGGGAACGCGCCCGCTATTACGGCGAAGAGAAGCGCCTTGCCGCGGCACTCGACGCCGCAGAAGTGGCACCCCCGACGTGAGGAAGTCAGCACGGCCATGAACATGCAGGTCCTCGCCCTCGCCTTCCTCGCTACCGCCGCCGTCGGCGGCCTCGCCTGGGTCTTCCTCTATCCAGTGCTGTCCGGGGAACGGAAGGCGGAGAGCCGCCGCGCCTCGATCGCGCGCGCCGAGGCGCCCACGGCCCGCGCGGCCGAGAAGACGCAACGCTCGCGTCGCGAGCAGGTCGAGACCTCGCTCAAGGATCTCGAGGCGCGGCGCCAGCAGGAGAAGAGCGTACCGCTCAGTGTTCGCCTGTCGCAGGCCGGCCTCGACTGGGCGCCGCAGAAATTCTGGATCGTGTCCGCCGTCGTGGCGGGCGTGCTGTTCGCAGCCGCCCTGTTCATCGGCGGCGGCCTGCTCGGCGCCGCCGGCCTCGCCTTTGCCGGCGGCCTCGGTCTGCCGCGCTGGGCGCTGGGCTTCCTAAAGAATCGCCGCGAAGCCAAGTTCCTGAAGGCGCTGCCCGACGCCGTCGACGTCATCGTCCGCGGCATCAAGGCCGGCCTGCCGCTGTTCGAATCGATCAAGGTCGTCGCCGCCGACGCGCCCGAGCCGCTGCGCAGCGAGTTTCTGTCTATCATCGAGACCCAGGCGGTCGGCATGCCGCTCGGCGAGGCCTGCACGCGGCTCTACGATCGCATGCCGCTGCCCGAGGCCAACTTCTTCGGCATCGTCATCTCGATCCAGCAAAAGTCGGGCGGAAACCTCTCCGAAGCGCTCGGCAACCTCTCCAAGGTGCTGCGCGACCGCAAGAAGATGAAAGAGAAGATCCAGGCGATGTCGATGGAAGCCAAGGCCTCGGCCGGCATCATCGGCTCGCTGCCGCCGATCGTGATGTTCCTCGTCTATCTCACGACGCCGCAATACATCTCGACGCTTTGGACCCATCCCACAGGCCAGCTCATGCTGGTCGGCTGCGTCGTCTGGATGTCGGTTGGCATCATGGTGATGAAGAAGATGATCAACTTCGACTTCTGATGGTGCCTTATGGTAGAGTTCCTCGTTTCGAAACTTCACGACGTCCACTTCATGACGATGATGCTGGCGGCCATCGCCGCCAGCGCCACCGTCTATTCGCTGGTGATGCCGCTGTTCGCCGGCGAAGGCCTTGCCAAGCGCATGAAGGCGGTGGCGAACGAACGTGAGCGCATCCGGCAGCGCGAGCGCGAGCGCCTTCACAAGAGCGAAAAGGTCTCGCTGCGCCAGACGCCGAAGCAACTCGTCTCGAAAGTCGTCGATGACTTCAACCTGACCAAATGGCTCGCGCAGGAAGCTGCGCGGGACAAGCTCATCATGGCGGGCTATCGCGGCCAGGCGCCCTACATCACCTTCCTGTTCGCCCGCCTGGTGGCCCCGATCGTGTTGTTCGTCGGCTCGGTCGTCTACGTGTTCCTGATCGCGCATATGGAGCAGTCGATGCCGATCAAAATCGGCATCTGCGTCGGTGCGGCCTATCTCGGCCTTCAGGCGCCGATGCTCTTCCTGAGGAACGCGATCTCCAAGCGACAACTCTCGATCAAGCGCGCCTTTCCCGATGCGCTCGACCTGCTCCTGATCTGCATCGAATCCGGCATGTCGGTCGAGATGGCGTTCCGGAAGGTCGCGGTCGAAATCGTGGGCCAGTCGATCGCGCTGTCGGAGGAGTTCACCCTGACCACGGCCGAGCTGTCCTATTTGCAGGACCGCAAGGTCGCCTATGAGAACCTCGCGCGCCGCACCGGGCTCGAGGGCGTCAAGTCGGTATGTCTCGCGCTCCAGCAGGCGGAGCGTTACGGCACCCCGCTCGGCCACTCCTTGCGGGTGATGGCGCAGGAAAACCGCGACATGCGCATGAACGAAGCCGAGAAGAAGGCCGCCGCGCTGCCGCCGAAGCTGACGGTGCCGATGATCCTGTTCTTCCTGCCGGTTCTGTTCGTCGTCATTCTCGGCCCGACCGGCATCAAGATCTCCGCGATGCAATGACGCAAGACGCGGACCGCGCGGTCCGCGGTTGTCTTCAGCATTGGAAAATCACGTCTGATCAGTCGGGCTGACCGAGCGAGGCGACCGGAGTCCGCTTCGGGGCCCCGCGCGGGGCGGCGCTGCGGGTCAGCATTTCCTTGAGATAGGCGACATTGGCCGCGGCCTGGTCCGGCGGCAGGTCCGCCTTCACGATGGTCTCGGCTTCGGCGAAGCGGCCCTGGAGACCGACGACCAGACCGAGATTCTGCCGCACCCGCGTGCTTGCGCGCGGCGAGGCGTAGGCCTGTCGCAGCGCGTCTTCGGCCTTCGGCAGGTCTCTTGACAACATGTAGGACAGGCCGAGATTGGAGAGCACGCCGGCATCGCCCGGCGCGATCTTCAGCGCGCTCGCATAATAGGAACGCGCTTCCTCGTGACGACCCATCTGATCGAGCGCGGTACCCTGCACCGAGAGCAGGCGCCAATCCGGATTGTCGGGCGAATGCGCCTTCGACAGCACATCGAAGGCCTGCTGGAAATTTCCGTTGTCGGAGAGCGCGCGACCGTATTGGGCCATCAGCGCCTTGTTGCCGGGATTGGCGATGGTCGCCTGCTCGAGCACGGCGGCGGCCTGGGCGCGCTGGCCGTTGGCGCGCAAGGCCTGGCCGTAGGCGAGCGCCGCCTCGGCGTCCTTGGGATTGGCACGGTAGCGCTCGCCATAGACTTCAGCGGCGCGCGCGGGATCGGTGGGAGCGGCTTCCGCCCGCGGCCCGATCGAGCCCGTGACGTCGGAGAGTTTCGACATGGCCGTGCAGCCGCCGAGGCCTATGGCCACCGCCGCGACCAGCGAGGTAGACGCAAGAAGCCGGGCAAGACTGAACCGTTCGAGACTGAACCGTTGACGCATGACGCTTTGACTCTCGAGCCGATTGATCGAGCCGAACGCGCCAGCAATAGACTGTTAACCCTAACGGCCGGTTAACGCTCCCCGACCCGCCTGTCACTGCGGCGTCTGCGGCGGCACCTTGCCGCCGAGACCCGGATCGAGGCCGAGCGCCTTCGCCTGCTCGTTCAGGTCCCGCAGCAATTGCAGTCGTTGCTGCGCCTCGACCTCGACATCGATGCCCGGGCGCGCCACCCTCGGCAATTCGCGGCGAAGATCGTCGCGATTGACCAGACGCCTCGCGCGGAGCTCGTCGAGCTGAAAATCGTCGATGCCGAGCACATTGGCCGATTGCTCGACCAATCGGCGCAGCACCGATGTCACCACGGACGCCGCCTCGACGTCATGCTTGCACGCAGACCTCGGGAACTTGCTTTCGAGATCGGCCCAGGCGTTGAGAGGTGACGAGATAGACGTGGAGCAAATTGGCCCAATCCACCTCCCCGTCGGCATAGAAGGCGCGGCGCAGCAGGAGCCGGCGGACAAATGCTGTAACCTCATCCAGTTTCAGCGCCGTGCATGCGTCGATCTCGATGGCCGACTGGACGGCCGGGTCACGGAAAAAATCCCGCCCTGCCGGCAGCCTGACGACGCCGTGCGGCAGGTTCGAATCGAGCGGCCTGAAGACTCCGTCGTTGCGTGAGCGTGAGTAGCGGGCGATCGCGAAGCGATATTCCATACGGCCGGCATGGGACATCGGGCCGAAATAGATGACGTTGAAGCCGGCATCGTCACCGGCCCGTCCGGTCGATGACGGACAGGACAAGACGTAGATCGTGCGCCACAATGCTTCACCGCTCTCGCTCGACGTGGCACGCGGATCGGGGATCGAATAACGTGTCAGCCCCTCGACATGCCGGTGCCCGTGCAGAACCAGATCGACGTTGAGCGACGTCGCCGCTTCGAGGAAGGTCGCGGGCGCGGCGAGATACATCAGCGGCTCGTCGGGCACGCCGAGAAATCGCTTCCCCTCTCCGGTTGCCTGCGGTAGCGGATGATGGTGCAGCGCCAGCACACGCACGAGGTTTTCCGCCGGCTCGGCATAATCGGCGCGGCCGGCCGACCCAAGGCTGCCCGCAAGCTCGACGCTCAGCCGCGCGGAATCCGCAACCATGGCGCTATAGGCGCCCTCGTCCAATTTGCCGCTCGCGAGTGTCGTAATGCTGGCGCGGTTGGAATCGAGCAGCACCAGATCGAGGCCGGCCCGGCGGTAGTAGACGCTCTTCGAGGTGCGTGGCAGATGCAGGTAATCATAGACGTCGTGGCGGCCTGCACGCTGGCTCGGGCGCTTCACGTCGTGATTGCCGGCAATCGCCTGGATGTCGGTGAACAGCCCGGTCTGCCGGAAGGACGCAATGACGGCGAGCGCCTCGTCGAGCGCACGCGGCGTCGGGTCGTCCACCAGATCGCCCGTGATCATCAGGATGCGATCGGGAACGTTCGCGAAGTCCGCCATCCTCTCGCGAATTGCGGCATTGAGCGTCTCGATCGTTGCAAGCAGCCGACCCGTCCCGTCCAGATGCAGGTCGGAGATGTGTACAATAACAAACGATCTATCCATCTTGCGCCGCTTGTTTACAAATGCTGCGCCGCCCAAAAGATAAGAGAAATGCCTTCGCCGATCAGGTTCAGTCCGGTTTCAACCCGGGCCGTGATGAGCTAGGGTCTGTTGGGATTCAGGATTCTCATCGGGGCTTGGTTGTGATTCAAGCTTGGGATGGACCGATTCGTTTTGACTGACGCCCAATGGGCGAAGATGGAGCCGCATTGTCTTGGCAAGCCGGGAGATCCGGGCCGCAGCGGCAAGGACAACCGACTGTTTGTCGAGGCCGTTCTGTGGATCGCCCGAACCGGCAGTCCCTGGCGGGATCTGCCGGCGATGTTCGGCCACTGGAATAGCACATTCACGCGCTTTCGCGACTGGGTGAAGGCGGATGTCTGGAAGCGGCTGTTCGAGGCCATCTCCGACGATCCCGACATGGAATACGCCATGGTCGACGCCACCATCGTCAAGGTCCACCGCCACGGTCAGGGCGCAAAAGGGGGACGCAAAGCCAGGCGATCGGCCGCTCGAAAGGCGGCATGATCACCAAAATTCTGGCGCTCACCGATGCGCTCGGCAATCTCGTGCGCTTCGTGCTCCTGCCGGGACAGCGTTTCGATACGGTGGGCGTGCCGCCGCTCATCGAGGGATTGGCCTTCAACGCGCTGATCGCTGATAAGGCCTTCGATAGCAACGCCATCATCGCCGAACTCGAAGCGCGTGGCGCCAAAGTCGTCATCTCCCAGCATCCGCGCCGTGCACAGCCTCTCGCCATCGACAAGGAGATGTACAAATGGCGGCATCTCATCGAGAACTTCTTCGGCAAGCTCAAGGAATTCAAGCGCATCGCAATGCGCGCCGACAAGACCGACCAGAGCTTCACTTCAATGATCTATCTGGCCGCGGCCGCGATAAACTCCAGATGAATCCCAACAGACCCTAGGTGAGAATAAACTCTCGCTAGGTGCAGAACCGCACGACACAATCTAAAATAATTATCGATAATGCCACAACCGCAGCGCTAGTAAAGCCCTTGCGGCCACACTCGCGTGAACGGCAGTTCTCAGCATGAGATACGAGTCCTACCAGATGATGGCTTCGCTCGCCCGATCAATATTCGATGGCCATCCGCTTGCGGATTTCGTCGATGCGCTTGTCGAGCGCATCGAACCGCGCGTGAACGGAGCGGTCGTGGAGATAGAAGACGTAACCGCCGGCAAGGAATGCGAAGATCCAATGATGATGCTCGACATAGCCGAAACTCGCCTCGACGGCCTGGCCCATGAATGTGACCACGCTCCACACAAATTCCATTGCATTCCTCCCGGCCGGCTTGGTCGTCGGCCGCCGGATATCTCCGCACCTGACGGCCGTTGCCGGAACGTAGCATGGCCCTCCTGCTGCGAGTAGCGGATCGCCGAATGGTGAGCGCAAAGCTGATTGCAGCGGCGGCGAAACTCTGCGAAATCTCGTCCGTTCGTATGACCCGCTCGATCTGACGATCCGGACCCTCCAAATGCCTTCTGTCTTCGAGACGTCGCCCTCCGCCATCCCGATCACCTTCGTCACCAAGTCGAGCTGGGATCAGGTCGCCGAGACGCTGCCGCCGGCGCAACGCCGGTTCGCCACCGCGAGCGCTTTTACCGCAAAGCCGGGCGGCTACCTCGCGCTGCCAGCGCCCGACGGCACGATCGCGCAAGTGCTGTTCGGCCTCGAGGACGAAGGTGCAAGAGCGCCCGACCTGTTCCGGCCGGGCGCCCTGCCCGGCCTGTTGCCGCCGGGCATCTATCGCTTCGCCAATGCACCGCACGACGCACGGCTCGCCGCACTCGCCTTCGCGCTCGGCAGCTATCGCTTCGCCCGGTACCGCAAGGCGGACCGCCCCGAGGTCCGCCTCGTGCCGCCTGACGGCGTCGACGCGGCCGAGATCAACCGCATGGCGGACGCTGCGACGCTGGCGCGCGACCTCATCAACACGCCGGCCAATGACATGGGGCCGGAGGAGCTGGCCACAGCCGCGCAAGATCTCGCCGCCGAATTCGGTGCAAGCTTTGCCTGCACCATCGGCGAGGACTTGAAGACGAATTTTCCGCTCATCCACGCCGTTGGCATGGCCTCGGACCGCGCGCCGCGGCTGATCGACATCGGCTGGGGAGACCCGGCTCATCCCAAGGTGACGCTGGTCGGCAAGGGCGTCTGCTTCGACACCGGCGGGCTCGATTTGAAGCCATCGAGCGGCATGCTGTTCATGAAGAAGGACATGGGCGGCGCCGCCAACGTGCTGGCGCTGGCGCGCATGGTGATGGATGCGAAGCTCAAGGTCCGCCTGCGCGTGCTGGTTCCGGCCGTGGAGAACGCGGTCTCCAGCAACGCTTTCCGCCCGCTCGACATCTTCACCTCGCGCAAGGGCATCACGGTCGAGATCGGCAATACCGACGCAGAGGGCCGCCTCGTGCTCGCCGACGCGCTGGCGCTGGCCGACGAAGAAAAGCCGGACCTGCTGATTGATCTCGGCACGTTGACGGGAGCGGCACGCGTCGCTCTGGGCCCTGATTTACCGCCCTTTTACACCAATGATGAGACGCTTGCCGCCGACGTCGCACGATGTGCGGTGAAGGAGAACGATCCGTTGTGGCGCATGCCGCTGTGGCCGCCTTACGATGCGTGGCTGGACTCCAAGACGGCCACCATCACCAACGCACCGTCCGGCGGCTTTGCCGGCTCGATCATTTGCGCGCTGTTCCTGCAACGCTTCGTCGAGCAGGCCAGGAGCTGGCTGCATGTCGACATCTACGGTTGGACGCCGTCGGCGAAGCCCGCGCGCCCCGAGGGCGGCGAATGCCAGGCCGCGCGCGCGATCTACACATTGCTGAGCGAGCGCTATGCATGATCCGCGACTGACACCAATGCGGGGCGACCTCGCCGCGAAATATCTCGAAGGCAAGGTGCAGGCCGATCGCTTCGTCACGGGCGAGGAATACGAGATAGTCGAGGCGATCGCCCCCGTGCGCCAGCAGCCGTCGTCGAACGCGATGCTGATGACACAAGCGCTACGCGGCGAACGCGTCACGGTCTACGATCGCGACGGCGAAGGCTGGGCCTGGGGTCAGCTTTCCGGTGACGGCTATGTCGGCTGGCTGCCGGATGCAGCGCTCATGAAACCCTCGTCCGCCCCGACCCACATGGTCGGCGCGCTACGAACCTTTGCCTTCCCCGGTCCCTCGATCAAGCTGCCGCCGGCAGACACGCTGGTGATGGGATCGAAGATCGCGGTCGCGCGCGAGGACGGCAGCTTCGCCGTGACGCGCGACGGACAATATCTGCCCAAGGCTCATCTCGTCCCGCTGGAACATCGCGAGTCGGATTTCGTCACAGCCGCCGAGCGTTTCGTCGGCACGCCCTATCTCTGGGGCGGCAAAAGCAGTTTTGGCATCGATTGCTCCGGTCTCGTCCAGGTCTCGCTGACATCGGCGGGCATCGGCTGCCCGCGCGACAGCGACATGCAGCAGGCCGGCCTCGGCCGCGCGCTGGAGCCGCATGAGCTGAGCAAGCTGCAACGCGGCGATCTCATCTTCTGGAAGGGTCATGTCGCCATCGTCCGCGATGGCGCCACCATGGTCCACGCCAACGCGCATCACATGGCAACGGTGATCGAGCCGATCGAGCCGGCAATCGCAAGGATCAAGCAAGCCGGCAGCGAGATCACCGCGATCAAGCGGCTCTGACGGACGCTATGTCGCCGTCGACCCGTTCCCCGCCGTTTCCAGCCGGAACGCCGCCGCAAACAGCGCGCGGGTGTAATCCGTTTTCGGGTTCTTGAAAAGTTCAGAAGCCTGGCCTTCCTCGACCACCTTGCCGCCACGCATCACGATCAGATGGCTGGCGAGCGAGGCAACGACGCGCAGATCGTGCGAGATGAACATGTAGGTGAGATCGCGCCTGCGCTGCAACTCACGCAGCAGATCGACCATCTGCGCTTGAATCAGCATGTCGAGCGCGCTGGTCGGCTCGTCCAGCACGACGAAATCCGGCTCCAGCACCACGGCGCGCGCGATCGAGATGCGCTGGCGCTGGCCGCCGGAGAATTCATGGGGATAGCGGTGGCGAGTGTCTGCCTCTAGCCCGACGTCCTCGAGCGCCTTGACGACGCGCACCTCACGCTCCTCGTGCGAGAGCTTCGGCTGATGCACGGAGAGACCTTCGGCGACGATGTCGGCAACCGACATACGCGGGCTGAGCGAGCCGAACGGATCCTGAAACACGATCTGCATGTCGCGCCGGATGGGCCGCATCTCCTTGAAGCGCAGACCCTGGATATCCTTTCCCAGGAACACGATGCGTCCGTTCGAGGAGATCAGCCGCATCAATGCCAGTCCCAGCGTGGTCTTGCCCGAGCCGGACTCGCCGACAACGCCGAGCGTCTCGCCCTTGCGCACGGCGATGCTGACGCCGTCGACCGCCTTGATGTGACCGACCGTCTTGCGCATCAACCCACGCTTGATCGGAAACCAGACTTTCAGGTCGTCGGCCGACATCACCACCGGCGCATCTGGCTGCGGCGGCGCTGGATCCGGCTTCGGTTCGGCGGCAAGCAGGTCGCGCGTATAGGGATGCTTCGGGCTTTTGAAGACCTGCTCGACCGGCCCCTGCTCGACGATCTCGCCGCCCTTCATGACGCAGACCTGGTCGGCGATGCGGCGCACGATGCCGAGATCGTGGGTGATGAAGAGCAGGCTCATGCCGAGCCGACCGCGGATCTCTGCGAGCAGCGTCAGGATCTGCGCCTGCACGGTGACGTCGAGCGCCGTGGTCGGCTCGTCCGCGATCAGGAGGTCCGGCTCGTTGGCGAGCGCCATCGCGATCATGACGCGCTGGCGCTGGCCGCCGGAGAGCTGGTGCGGATAGCTCTTCAGCCGCGTTTCAGGCTCGGGAATGCCGACCTGCGTCAGCAGCTCCAGCGTCCGCCTGCGCACCTCGGCATTGCCGGTCGGGTTATGGAGCTGGATGATCTCGCCAATCTGCGACTCGATCGTGTGCAGCGGATTGAGCGAGGTCATCGGCTCCTGGAAGATGATGGAGATGTCGCTGCCGCGAATCTCGCGCATCTCCCGCTCCGACTGGTCGATCAGCTCGCGCCCCTTGAAGCGGATACTGCCCGAGGGATGCGAGGCGTTCGGATAGGGCAACAGCTTAAGGATCGAGAGCGCGCTGACCGACTTGCCGGAGCCGGACTCGCCGACCAGTGCGACGCACTCGCCGCGCTTGATCTGGAACGAGACCTTGTCGACCGCGAGCGTGGTGGCGCCGCCCTGGTGGAAGGCCACCGAGAGGTCGCGCACGGCAAGCATGGGGCTGGTTGATCGCGTCCATTGGTTTACCTGAACGTCTTGCGCGGATCGAAGGCGTCGCGCACGGCCTCGCCAATGAAGATCAAGAGCGACAGCATGATCGCGACCGAGAAGAAGCCGGAGAAACCGAGCCAAGGCGCCTGCACGTTGGACTTGCCCTGCGACAGCAGCTCGCCGAGCGACGGCGAGCCGGGCGGCAACCCGAAGCCGAGGAAGTCGAGGGCCGTGAGTGTCATCACCGAACTCGACACGATGAATGGCAGGAACGTCATCGTCGCGACCATCGCGTTCGGCAGCAGATGCCTGAACATGATCACGGCGTTCGACACGCCGAGCGCCCGCGCCGCCTGGATGTACTCGAAATTGCGCCCGCGCAGAAATTCCGCGCGCACGAGTCCCACCAGCGACACCCAGGAAAACAACAGCAGGATGCCGAGCAGCACGAAGAAGCCGGGCACGAGCACCGACGACAGGATCAGCAGCAGATAGAGCGAAGGGATCGCAGTCCATATCTCGATGAAACGCTGGAACAGCAGGTCGATCCAGCCGCCGAAATAGCCCTGCACCGCGCCGGCCGCGATGCCGACGACGGAGGAGACGATGGTCAGGCAGAGGCCGAACAGCACCGAGATGCGGAAGCCGTAGATCAGCCGCGCCACCACGTCGCGGCCCTGATCGTCGGTGCCGAGCCAGTTGTATTCCAGGTCGCGGCAGCTCTTGAGACCCTTCTTCTCGACCACCGGCTTGCACTGCGCTTCCGTCAGCATCCAGGTCGGCGGCGACGGTGCCGGCGTCGGCAGATCGAGATTGTGGGTGTCGTAGGAGTAGCGGATCAGCGGCCAGACGATGCTGCCGCCTTTGTCCCTGATCAGCTTCTGCAAATAGGGATCGCGATAATCGGCCGCCGTTTCGAAGTCGCCGCCGAAAGTGGTTTCCGAATAGGTGATGACGGACGGCCAGTAGAGGCGGCCATCATATTTGATCATGAACGGCCGGTCATTGGCGATCAGCTCGGCGAACAGCGACACCACAAACAGGATCATGAAGAGCCAGAACGACCAGTAGCCGCGCCGGTTCGCCTTGAAATTCTGCCAGCGGCGCCTGTTGAGCGGCGACGGCACGAACGGTTTGCGCGTGATCGGCACCGCATTGCCGAGCGGCGACTTCGCAGTGGTTTCGATCGGCGTGGTGGGGGCGGCCAGCGTCATCAGACCTCCCGCGCCTCGAAATCGATCCGCGGATCGATCCACATATAGGTCAGGTCAGAGATGAGGTTGATGACGAGGCCGACGAGCGAAAAGATGAAGAGCGTGCCGAACACCACGGGGTAATCGCGGTTGAGAACGCTCTCGAAACTGAGCAGTCCCAGTCCGTCCAGCGAGAAGATGGTTTCGATCAAAAGCGAGCCCGAGAAGAAGGCGTGAATGAAGGTGCTGGGAAAGCCCGCGATGACGATCAGCATCGCGTTGCGGAAGACGTGGCCATAGAGCACTCGATTCTCGCTGCAGCCTTTCGCGCGCGCGGTCATCACGTATTGCTTGCGTATCTCGTCCAGAAACGAGTTCTTGGTCAGGAACGTCATGGTGGTGAATGCACCGAGCCCCATGGCGATGAGCGGCAGCGTCAAATGCCAGAAGTAATCGATGATCTTCCAGTACCAGGGAAATTGTGACCAGCCGTCCGAGGTCAGTCCGCGCAGCGGGAACCAGTTGAAGAACGAGCCCCCGGCAAACAGGATGATCAGGAGGATCGCGAACAGGAAGCCGGGAATCGCATAGCCGAGCACGAGCACGCTCGACGTCCAGGTGTCGAAGCGCGTTCCGTCCCTGACCGCCTTGCGGATGCCGAGCGGAATCGAGATCAGGTAGGTCAGCAGTGTCAGCCAGATGCCGAGCGAGATCGAGACCGGCAGCTTCTCCTTGATCAACTGGATCACGCTGACATCGCGGAAGTAGCTCTTGCCGAAATCGAAGCGGGCGAAATTCCACACCATCAGCGCGAACCGCTCGGGCGCCGGCTTGTCGAAGCCGAACTGCACCTCCAGCTTCTTGATGAAATCGGGATCGAGGCCTTGCGCGCCGCGATATTTCGAGTTGATGGCATCGCCGCCGGCCCCTAACTGCCCCGGGGCGCGCTGTGCAAAGTCGCTGCCGCCCGAAATGCGCGAGCTGCCGCCGGTGTCGGCGCCCGAGAGCTGCGCAATCACGCGCTCGACCGGGCCGCCCGGCGCGAACTGCACGACGATGAAGGAGACGAAGAGGATCCCGAGCAAGGTCGGGATCATCAGCAGGATGCGGCGGGCGATATAGGCGCTCATGGCTATTTCGCCTGTTCGAGCTTGGCGGCCTTGCCGCCATCGTGCCACCAGATATCGGGGGCACCGACGCCGTTGGCATAACGCGGCAGCTTCTGCGGATGGCCGAATTGGTCCCAATAAGCAAGCCGGTGCGTCTTGTTATACCATTGCGGCACCCAATAGCGGCCGGCTCGGAACAGGCGATCGAAGGCGCGGCAGGCCACGGTCAATTCTGCGCGGCTGTCAGCCGCCATGATTTTCTCGACCATCGCGTCGATGGCCGGGTTGGCGATGCCCGCCAGATTGTACGATCCCTTGGTTGCCGCGACCTGCGAGGAAAAGAAAGCGCGCATGGCATCACCCGGTGTCGCCGACATGCTGAAGCGCTGGATCGTGATGTCGAAGTCGAAGTCTTCCTGGCGCGCCTTGTGTTGCACGGCATCGACGAGGCGCACACTCGCTTCAATGCCGAGCGTCGCGAGATTCTTGATGTAGGGCGCATGGTGCGGCTGGAAGGAAGGCTCATCCAACAGAAACTCGATCCTGAACACCTCTCCGTTCGGCAGCGTTCGCTTGCCGTCCTTGATCGGCAGGCCGGCGTCGCTGAGCAGTTGCTGCGCCTTGCGCAACAGGCTGCGATCTTGCCCGGAGCCGTCGGAGACCGGCGGCGTAAAGGGCGCGGCGAACACTTCGTCGGGAATCTGGCCGCGAAACGGCTCCAGCAGCTTCAGCTCGTCCGGCGGAGGAGGTCCGTCGCTTGCCATGAGGTCCGAATTCTGGAACGGCGACACCGTACGGGCATAAGCGCCGTACATGATGGTCTTGTTGGTCCATTCGAAGTCGAAAGCATCGATCAGGGCCTCGCGCACGCGAGGGTCTTTGAATTTGTCGCGCCGCGTGTTGATGAACCAGCCTTGCGCACCGGACGGCGTGTCATCGGGCACGATCTCGAGCTTGACGCGGCCATCCTTCACGGCAGCGAAGTCATAGCGCGTGGCCCAGATGCGGGACGTGAACTCCTCGCGGTAGAGATAGTTCTTGCCGGTAAATCCCTCGAAGGCGACGTCGCGGTCGCGATAAAACTCATAGCGCACCACGTCGAAATTGTAGCTGCCGCGACAAGATGGCAGATCGACGGCCCACCAGTCCTTTACCCGCTCGAACTCGATGTAGCGATTGACCTCGAACTTCCCGACCTTGTACGGACCCGAGCCCAATGGCGTCTCAAGCGACGTTTCGTCGAAGGCGCGAGAGGCATAATACGCTTTCGAGAAGATCGGCAGGCTCGCCAAATAGAGCGGGACGTCACGCGCGCGTCCCTTGGCGAAGGTCACGACAAGCGTCGTGGCGTCGATCGCTTCCGCGCTAACCATGTCGCGCATCTGCACAATGATCAGCGGATGCCCCTTGGTCTTCAGCGCCGTCAAGGAAAACGCCGCGTCGTGCGCGGTAAGCTTGGTGCCGTCGTGGAATTTCGCCTCAGGCCGCATCGTGAAGCGATAGACCAGTTTGTCTGCCGATATATTTACAGACTTGGCGGCAAGCCCGTACATCGCGTCCGGCTCGTCGTTTGCGCGCACCATCAGCGGCGCAAACGTCATGTCCATGCCTTGCGCGCCGTCACCCTTCAGGATGAAGGCGTTGAGCGAGTTGAAGGTCTGGTAGGACTGGTTATACGCGCGCACCGACGGAATGAGGGAGAACGTGCCGCCTTTCGGCGCATCGAGATTGGCATAGTCAAAATGGTGGAAGTCGGCGGGGTATTTGAGGTCGCCGAAGGCCGAGATGCCATGGGCCTCGGCGGGCATCTCGGACGCTGTCGCGCCCCGGAGCCAGGAGGCGCTGAACGCGCCGCCGGCACCCAAGGCCAGCACATGCCGGCGTGAAAGCTGCGCCATGCGAGAAATGCCCCTCACGACTTCTTTGCAATCCGCGCCGCCTTGTCCGCGTCGTACCACCAGATGAACGGGAAGCCGGACTGACCATATCTGGGCAGCTCCGCCGGCCGGCCGAAGCGGTCCCAGCGCGCGGTGCGGACTTTCGAATAGGTCCATTGCGGCACGACGTAGTGATTCCACAGCAGCACGCGATCGAGCGCCTTGGTGGCCGCGACGAGATCGTCGCGACCCGTGGCGTAGATCACCCGCTCGATCAGCTTGTCGACTGCCGGATTCTTGATGCCGGTAATGTTGCGCGACCCGGCGATATCAGCCGACTTGGACGACCAGAATTCGCGCTGCTCGTTACCCGGCGACTGCGACTCGCCCCAGGAGTTGGTGACGACGTCGAAATCCCACTCTCTGGTCCTGTTCTCGTATTGGGTCGGATCGACCGTGCGCACGCTGACCGCGATGCCGAGCCGTTCCAGCGACGGCTTGTAGAACAGCGTGATCCGCTCGAAGCTCGGATCCGAGTTCAGCAATTCCAGCGAGAACTGGGCACCGGTCTTGACGTCGATCAGCTTGCGGTCGCGCACCTCGTAGCCGGCTTCCTTGAACAGGCGCAGCGCCTCGCGCAGATTCTCGCGCACGGCTTCCGGACTGCCGCCGACCGGGTTGGTGTAGGCCGTGGTGAAGACTTCGGGCGGGACCTCGGCGCGGACGGTCTCGAGGATTTCGAACTCCTTGCCCTGCGGCAGGCCGGTCGCCATGAGGTCGTCGATGCCGTCGAAATAACTGCTGATGCGCTTGTACTGACCATAGAAGATCTGCTTGTTCATCTCCTCGAAGTCGAACGCATAGTTGAGAGCGTGTCGCACGCGGGGGTCGCTAAACTTGGCGCGGCGCAGGTTCGGTACGAAGGCCTGCATGACGCCCGAGCTGCGATTGGCGAACTCCTCGAGAATCACCCGCTTTTCAGTGACGGCCGGGAAGTCGTAGGCCGTCGCCCAGTTCTTCGCGCTGTTCTCGGTACGCCAATCGACCTGATCGGCCTTGAAAGCCTCGATCGCCACGGTGGCGTCCCGGAAATATTCGTAGCGCATCTCGTCGAAATTATTGCGGCCCACATTGGCGGCGAGATCGCGCCCCCAATAATCCTTGACGCGCTCCAGCGCGATTGACCGTCCGGCAACGAATTCCTTGATCCTGTAGGGGCCCGAACCGAGCGGCACTTCGAGCGTAGTGGCGGAAACGTCGCGCTTGCGACCCTGCGCGTCGGTTCCCTCCCACCAGTGCTTCGGCAAGACCGTGAGCTGCCCGACGATCTGCGGGAGTTCGCGGTTGCCCGGCGCGTCGAACACGAACTTCACCTCGCGCTCGCCGACCTTCTCGGCCTTCGTCACATGGCTGTAATAAGCCGAGTATTGCGGGTGATGCTTCTTGAAGGAATCGAGCGAGAAGATCACGTCGTCCGCGGTAACAGGCTTGCCGTCATGCCATTTGGCGTCGGACCGCAAACGATAGGTGACGAAGGAAAAATCGTCCGGGTGGCTGACGGCCTCGGCCAGCGCGCCGTATTCGGTCGAGACTTCGTCGAGCGAGGGCGTCGTGAGGGATTCGTAAATGAACGCAACGGCGCCGGCGACCTGCCCCTTTACACCGGAGACGACGATGTTGAAATTGTCGAATGTGCCGACGGCGATCTGGCGCGCGACGCCGCCTTTGGGCGCTTCCGGATTGACATAGTCGAAGCGCTTGAAGTCCGCGGGGTACTTGACCTGTCCGAACAGCGACAGAGCGTGGCGCCAGGTGAGCGCACCGGCAGATTGCGCGTGCGCCACGCCGACAGGAAGGCCCCCTACGGAACCGAGGGCGGGGAGCGCGGCGGCAGCAGTGCCGGTGAGCAGGAGATCGCGTCGGGTAATGGCCAAATCAACATTCCTGTCTTGAAGGAGGCTACTCCTTTAAGGTCCCAATATAGGCAAGGTTTCGACGGAATATGTTGCTTTTTCCTCATCTTGGAAGGCCGGACGGCCATCCGATGCGGCCAAACGCCCCGATAACGATGCCGCGAGGCCCGGATACGGAAACGGCCAGGCTTTTCAGCCTGGCCGCATAGTTCAAGAAGGATTTTTTGACGCCTTACTTTGAGGCGGTCGGCAACGGCTGCGGATGGTCCGACAGCGAATTCAGATATGCAATGACGTCGGCGCGCTCGGAATCCTTCGGAATGCCGGCGAAGCCCATGGCGGTGCCCGGGATGAAGCCCTTCGGGTTGGCGATGAACTTGTTGAGGTCGTCGAACGTCCAGGTGCCGCCCTTGGGCCTTCATGGCGGCCGAGAAATTGAACCCGCGTCCTTCACCCCTGGGCTCGCC
The DNA here is from genome assembly GCF_054056555.1 of Bradyrhizobium sp. LM2.9. Classification (NCBI taxonomy): domain Bacteria; kingdom Pseudomonadati; phylum Pseudomonadota; class Alphaproteobacteria; order Hyphomicrobiales; family Nitrobacteraceae; genus Bradyrhizobium; species Bradyrhizobium sp. LM2.9. Next base: position 6,900,361 of record NZ_JBSRYJ010000002.1, on the reverse strand, counting down.
GACGATGCCAAAGAGATTCGGACCGACGCGGTTCGGGCCGCCCTTCTCGAAGGTATGGCAGGCGCCGCACTTCTTGGCGGCGGAGGCGCCCTTCTCGACCGAGGCGGTCTGGAGCAGCTTTTCGATCGGCTCGGAGGGCGCAGCGGCGGCGGCGCCTTCCTTGCCGTGGCCGGCGTCTTCCTTCACGGCGATCTCAAAGCCCGGCTTTTCCGGCATCTTGGGCGAGAACAGCGCACTCGCGGTGAAGCTCGTCACCAGCAGGATGAGACAGGTGCCGAGCACGGCACCGAGAATTTTGTTGAGTTCGAAAGAGTCCATTTCCGGCCAGGCCCCACACCGCAAGAAGAATTGGCGGCCAGGCGGCCGCCAGGACGAGCCTCGGGAGAATCAAACGTTCCCAATTGTTTCCCCGAGTTTTGCCATTGAGATATCGGTTTGCCCGGGGTCTGGCAACCCGTATAAGCGAGCGGGCTTCAGGCCCGTCCCCACCCCATTTCTCGGCGCGGAAAACGCCCCGTTTCCAGGCCCTTGAACCGATGATCAATCCCCGCATCCTGGTGCTGATTCCGGCCCGCATGGCCGCCACCCGCCTGCCCGGCAAGCCGCTCGCCGATATCGCGGGGCAGCCGATGATCGTGCATGTGATGCGCCGTGCCGAGGCCGCCGGGATAGGCCGGGTCGCAGTCGCAACGGACACGGCGGAGATCGCTTCCGTGGTCACCGCCCATGGCGGCGAGGCCGTGATGACCCGCCCGGAGCACCCCTCCGGCTCCGACCGCATCCACGAGGCCATGCAGAAGCTCGATCCGGACGGCAAGGCCGAGATCGTGGTCAATCTCCAGGGCGATTTTCCGACCATCACGATCGACAACATCCGCGAGGTGCTGCCGCCGCTGCAAGACCCCGTCGTGGACATCGCCACGCTGGCCTCGCAGATCCACACCGAGGAGGAGGACCTCGCGCCGAGCGTCGTGAAGGCAATCGGAACCTCGCTCGGCGGCAGGCGGATGCGCGCACTTTATTTCACCCGCGCCACCGCTCCGACCGGCGACGGACCGCGTTACCACCATATCGGCCTGTACGCCTATCGCCGCGCCGCGCTGGAGCGCTACGTCCGGCTTCCGCCTTCGCCGCTGGAATTGCAGGAGAAGCTCGAGCAGCTTCGGGCGCTTGAGGCCGGAATGCGCATCGACTTCACCATTGTCGATACCGTGCCGCGCGGGGTGGACACGCCGGCGGACCTCGAAACCGCGCGCAGCATCCTTTCCAAATCCTGAGCCGCTGTTACAAGGCCGAGCATGAGCAAGCTTAAAATCGCATTCCAGGGCGAGCCTGGGGCCAATTCCCACATCGCCATTGTCGAGGCCTATCCGGACGCGGAGCCGATGCCTTGTGCCACCTTCGAGGACGCGCTGTCGGCGATCTCCTCGGGCGAGGCCGATCTCGGCATGATCCCGATCGAGAATTCGGTCGCGGGCCGTGTCGCCGACATCCATCATTTGCTGCCGGCCTCGGGCCTCTTCATCATCGGCGAATGGTTTCTGCCCGTCCGTCATCAGCTGATGGCGGTGAAGGGGACCAAGCTTGCCGACGTCAAGAGCGTCGAGAGCCATGTGCACGCGCTCGGCCAGTGCCGGCGCATCATCCGCAAGCTCGGCATCAAGGGGATCGTGCACGCCGATACCGCCGGCAGCGCCCGTGACATCTCCGAGCGCAACGACAAGACCGTCGCCGCGATCGCCTCGCGCCTCGCCGCAAAGATCTACGGCCTCGACATTCTGGCTGAGGACATCGAGGACGAGGCCCACAACACCACGCGCTTCGTGGTGCTCGCGCGCGAGCCGAAATGGGCCGCCCAAAACTCCGGCCCGCTGGTTACCACTTTTGTGTTCCGGGTGCGCAATTTGCCGGCCGCCCTTTACAAGGCGCTCGGCGGTTTTGCCACCAACGGCGTCAACATGACCAAGCTCGAGAGCTACATGGTCGACGGCAATTTCTTCGCCACCCAGTTTTACGCCGACGTCGACGGCCACCCTGACGACAAGGGCCTTGCGTTTGCGATCGAGGAGCTGAAATTCTTCTCGCGCGAATTTCGCATCGTCGGCGTGTATCCGGGGCATCCTTTCCGGGCAACGATGGAATAGTTTCGTGTCCCGGACGCGCGAAGCGCGAGCCGGGATCCAGAGGCTGCGAAGCGTAGGATGGGCCCCGGCTCTGCAGCGCACCGCCGAAGGGCGCTGCGCTGCGTCCGGGGCACGAGAGCTTTATCCGGCCGCCTTAAGTCCAAACGCCTCCGCCAGCAGCGAATACGACTTCTTGCGCGCGTCGTGGTCGTACACGGCGGTGATCACCATCAACTCGTCCGGCTTGCTCGAATCGATCAGCGGCCGCAGCGTCTCTTGCACGGTAGCAGGGCTGCCGACGAACAGACGGGAGCGGTTGCGCCGCATCGAGGTGCGCTCGGAGTCGGTATAGGGATAGGCCAGTGCTTCCTCGACGCTTGGTAGCGGAAGATATTGACCGCGGTCGCGGCGCAGGCGGTTGAGATCGAAAGACGTGGCGAGCTTTTCGGCCTCCTCATCCGTGTCGGCCGCGATGACGGCGACTGCGAGGATCGCGCGCGGGCTCGCGCTCCAGGCCGAGGGCTGAAAACGATTGCGGTAATGCACCATGGCATCGATCGCATCGTGGGACGCAAAATGATGGGCGAAGGCGAAGCCCATGCCGACCTGCGCGGCGAGCTCTGAGGAATAATCGCTGGAGCCGAGCAGCCAGATCGGCGGCAACGGCGTATCGTCGGGCATCGCGACGACGTTGTGGTAGGGATGGCCCGAGGGGAATTCCCGGGTCTGCCACAGGATCAATTCGTGCAGCCGCTCGAGGAAATCGTCGCCTTCGCGGCGATCGAGCCGGCTACGCAGCGCATAGGCCGTGGCGCCGTCGGTGCCGGGGGCGCGGCCGAGGCCGAGATCGATGCGGCCGGGAAACAGCGCCTCCAGCATCTTGAAGCGCTCGGCCACGACCAGCGGCGCGTGGTTGGGCAGCATCACGCCGCCGGAGCCGACGCGGATGTGCTTCGTCACCGCCGCGATCTGCCCGATCATCACGTCGGGCGCTGGGCTCGCGACGGAGGCGAGGTTGTGATGCTCGGCGAGCCAATAGCGGACATAGCCGAGCCCGTCGACATGACGCGCCAGATCGATGCTGTTGCGCAACGCCGCGGCGGGCTTTGTGCCTGTTGTGACGACGGAGAGGTCGAGGACCGAGAGCGGGATCATGGCGCGCTAACGTAGTGGAGAGCGGCGCGGCGGCAATGGGCAGGCCGCGCAGGTCTGACGTGCAGGCCGCGGGCCGGGACACCGAAGCCGGCAGTTGGGACAAATGGCGTGCATATCATTTCTAATTCAGGCTGCCCACAGATCAAGCCAACCACCGAACTGCCCTTAACTTGCATCAAAATATTGATATATCGATGTATTTTACCATGAACATAATTCCCACTATTCGACCATAAGGTAGAAAAATTCAGCCTAATACACATGAAGTGGGCCACTTCCCATCCACGATGGGCTGTCGATCAGACTGCCTTTGTCATATCTTGGACATCCCAGGCTAGCGCTGACCGGCGCCAAAACCTGGTGAATAATCTGGAGTGAGTGGTGCCCATGACTGACGTGACGACGGCTGCCCAGACCGACCGGCACCAGAAGCGGCCTGCGATCTCCTTCGAGTTCTTTCCGCCCAAGACCGAAGATATGGAGCGCAACCTCTGGGACACCATCAACCGGCTGGCCCCGCTCGACCCGAAATTCGTCTCGGTGACCTATGGCGCCGGTGGCTCGACCCGTGAGCGCACCCACTCGACCATCTCGCGTATCCTGAAGGAAACCGCGCTGCTGCCGGCCGCGCATCTGACCTGCGTCGGCGCCTCGCGCGGCGAGATCGACGAGATCGTCGACCGCTATCACGAGGTCGGCGTCCGCCACATCGTCGGCCTGCGCGGCGATCCCGCAGGCGGTATCGGCACGCCCTATTCCAGCCATCCCGACGGCTACCAGACGTCCGATGCGCTCGTCGCCGGCATCAAGAAGCGTCACGCCGACATCGAAGTGTCGGTCTCGGCCTACCCCGAGAAGCACCCCGAGGCGCGCGACTTCGACGATGATATCGACACGCTGAAGGCCAAGGTCGATGCGGGTGCGACCCGCGCGATCACGCAGGTGTTCTTCGATAACGATCTCTACTTCCGCTATCTCGACCGCGTCCGTGCCCGCGGCATCAACATCCCGATCGTGCCGGGCATCATGCCCATGCACAATTTCAAGCAGGCTCGCAATTTCGTCACCCGCGCCGGCACCTCCGTGCCGGACTGGTTCGCCGCGAAGTTCGAGGGCCTCGACGACGACGCCGAGACCCGCAAGCTGGTGGCAGCCACCGTCGCGGCCGGCCAGGTGCAGAAGCTCGCCAAGCACGGCGTCGACACCTTCCATTTCTACACCATGAACCGCGCCGATCTCGTGTTCGCGATCAGCCATTTGCTCGGCATCCGCGCCAAGAGCGCGCAGAAGGCGGCTTAAGACAACATGACCGTATCCACCTCTTCCAAGCGAACTGCCCTTTTGAACGCCGCGCGCGAGCGTATCCTCGTGCTCGACGGCGCCATGGGCACGATGATCCAGAACCTCCAGTTCGACGAGGCCACCTTCCGCGGCGAGCGCTTCAAGAAATTCCATCGCGATTTGCGCGGCAACAACGATCTCTTGATCCTGACCCAGCCGCAGGCGATCGAGGACATCCACGCGGCCTATTTGCGCGCTGGTGCCGACATCGTCGCCACCAACACCTTCTCCACGACCTCGATCGCGCAGGCCGATTACGACCTCACCGACATCGTCTACGAGATGGCGCGCGAAGGCGCCCGCCTTGCCGGCAACGCCGCACGCCGCGTCGAAGCCGAGGACGGCAAGCCGCGCTTCGTCGCCGGCGCCATCGGCCCGACCAACCGCACCGCCTCGATTTCGCCCGACGTTTCCAATCCCGGCTACCGCGCCGTCAGGTTCGACGATCTGCGCAAATCCTATGGCGAGCAGATCAACGGCATGCTCGACGGCGGCGTCGATCTGCTGCTGGTCGAGACCATCTTCGACACGCTGAACGCCAAGGCGGCGCTCTACGCGATCGCCGAGATCACCGAGGAGCGCGGCATCGACATGCCCGTGATGGTGTCGGGCACCATCACCGACAAGTCCGGCCGCCTGCTGTCGGGCCAGCTGCCGGAGGCATTCTGGCATTCGGTGCAGCACGCAAAGCCCGTCACCATCGGCTTCAACTGCGCGCTCGGCGCAGAAGATCTGCGCGCGCACATCGCCGATATCGGCCGCGTCGCCGACACGCTTGTTTGTGCGTACCCCAATGCCGGCCTGCCCAACGAGTTCGGCCAGTATGACGAGACGCCGGAATACATGGCGCGCCTGATCGGCGAGTTCGCACGTGATGGTTTGGTCAACATCGTCGGTGGCTGCTGCGGCACCACGCCGGATCATATCGCGGCGATCGCCGCTGCGGTCGCGCCGCACAAGCCGCGCATCGTGCCGGAGATCGAGCCTCGCTTGCGGCTCTCCGGCCTCGAGCCTTTCATCCTCACCGACGCGATTCCCTTCGTGAACGTCGGCGAGCGCACCAACGTCACCGGCTCCGCCCGCTTCCGCAAGCTGGTCACCGCCGGCGACTACACCGCCGCGCTGCAGGTCGCGCGCGACCAGGTCGAGAACGGCGCGCAGATCATCGACGTCAACATGGACGAGGGCCTGCTCGACTCCGAAGCGGCCATGGTGACCTTCCTCAACCTCGTCGCCGCCGAACCCGACATCGCCCGCGTGCCTGTCATGGTCGATTCCTCGAAATTCTCGGTGATCGAAGCCGGCCTGAAATGCGTACAGGGCAAGCCGGTCGTCAATTCGATCTCGATGAAGGAAGGCGAGGAGAAATTCATTCACGAGGCCAAGATCGCCCGCCGTCACGGCGCGGCCGTTGTGGTGATGGCGTTCGACGAGGTCGGCCAGGCCGACACGTTCGCGCGCAAGACCGAGATCTGCAAGCGCGCCTACGACATCCTGGTCAACCGCGTCGGCCTGCCGCCGGAAGACATCATCTTCGATCCCAACATTTTCGCGATCGCGACCGGCATCGAGGAGCACAACAATTACGGCGTCGACTTCATCGAGGCGACGCGCTGGATCCGCAAGAACCTGCCGGGCGCGCACATCTCGGGCGGCGTCTCCAATTTGTCTTTCTCGTTCCGCGGCAATGAGCCGGTGCGCGAGGCCATGCACTCGGTGTTCCTGTATCACGCCATCAAGGCCGGCATGGACATGGGCATCGTCAACGCCGGGCAGATGATCGTCTATGACGACATCGATGCCGAATTGCGCCAGGTCTGCGAGGACGTCATCCTCAACCGCGATCCGGGCGCGTCCGAGCGTCTGCTGGCGCTCGCGGAAAAATTCCGCGGCAACAAGACCCAGACCAAGGAAGCCGATCTCGCCTGGCGCGAATGGCCGGTGGCGAAGCGGCTGTCGCATTCGCTGGTGCACGGCATCACCGAATTCATCGAGCAGGATACCGAAGAGGCCCGCAAGACCTCGACGCGTCCGCTCGACGTGATCGAAGGACCGCTGATGGCCGGCATGAACGTGGTCGGCGACCTCTTCGGCGACGGCAAGATGTTTTTGCCGCAGGTGGTGAAGTCCGCACGCGTCATGAAGCAGGCGGTGGCCTGGCTGATGCCGTTCATGGAAGAGGAGAAGGCGCGCAATCGCGCCAACGGCATCGACAGCGATGCAAAATCCTCCGCCGGCAAGATCGTGCTCGCGACCGTCAAGGGCGACGTCCACGACATCGGCAAGAACATCGTCGGCATCGTGCTCCAGTGCAACAATTACGAGGTCATCGACCTCGGCGTGATGGTGCCTGCCGCCAAGATCGTCGAGATCGTGAAGGCGGAGAAGGCCGACATCGTCGGCCTGTCCGGTCTGATCACGCCCTCGCTCGACGAGATGGCGTTCTTCGCCGGCGAATTGCAGCGCGAAGGCCTCAAGCTGCCGCTGCTGATCGGCGGCGCGACGACAAGCCGTGTGCATACGGCCGTGAAGATCGACCCGAGCTATCGCGCCGGCCCCGTGGTGCATGTCAACGACGCCAGCCGCGCCGTCGGCGTCGCCTCCGCGCTGCTCTCGCCCGAGAAGCGCGAGGCCTATGCCGCCGAGGTGCGTGCCGAATACGCCAAGATCTCGGACGCGCATATGCGCGCGCAGGCCGACAAGAAGCGGCTGAAGCTGGAGGTGGCACGCAAGAACCGCGTGCCGGTCGATTTCGCAGCGAACAAGCCCGTGAAGCCGACCTTCCTCGGCACCAGAAGCTTCGACGACTACGATCTCGCCGAGCTCGTGCCCTATATCGACTGGACGCCGTTCTTCCAGACCTGGGAGCTCGCGGGCCGCTTCCCGGCGATTCTCGATGATGCCAAGGTCGGCGAAGTCGCGCGTTCGCTTTACGATGACGCGCGAAAAATGCTCGACACCATCGTCAAGGAGAAATGGTTCCGGGCGCGCGCGACCGTCGGCTTCTGGCCCGCGAATGCGCAGGGCGACGACATTGTGCTCTACGCCGACGAAAGCCGCACCAAGTCGATCGCGACGCTGCACACGCTGCGTCAGCAGCTCGAGAAGCGCGAGGGCCGTTTCAACGCGGCGCTGTCCGACTTCATCGCACCGGTCGGCACCGGTGTGCCCGATTATGTCGGCAGCTTCGTCGTCACTGCGGGGATCGGGGAGGATGTGATTGCCGACCGCTTCAAGATGGCGAACGACGACTACTCATCGATCCTGTGCAAGGCGCTGGCCGATCGCCTTGCGGAAGCCTTCGCCGAGCGCATGCATGCGCGCGTGCGCCGCGAGTTCTGGGCCTATGCCCCGGACGAGGCGCTCTCGACTGACGAACTGATCCTCGAAAAGTACCAGGGCATCCGCCCCGCGCCCGGCTACCCCGCGCAGCCCGATCACACCGAGAAGGCGACGCTGTTCGAGCTGCTCGACGCAGAAAACACCGCTGGTGTGACGCTGACCGAGAGCTTTGCGATGTGGCCGGGCTCTTCCGTGTCCGGGCTCTATTTTGCGAACCCCGAGAGCTATTATTTCGGCGTCGGCAAGATCGAGCGGGACCAGGTCGAGGACTATGCCGTACGTAAGGGGATGAGCGTCGCCGAGACCGAGCGCTGGCTCGCGCCGGTGCTGAACTACATCCCGTCGCGGGAGGGCACCGACAAGGCGTTTGCGGCGACACCCGCAAACGACGAGACCTCAAAAGACCTCGCCTCGCACCCGCCCGGCTGCACCTGCGCGGTGCATCTCGTCTGGCAGAAGAAGCGCGCGGGCGCGGGGTAGGCGCGCCCCTCAACTCAAAAACTAAAAAACAACCCCATGCACAGTAGCCATGGGGTTGAAAAGCCTGAACATTTTTTCCCCTCCGGAGCGGCGGACGGGCACGAGATCGTCGGCCGCGACCAGGGCGGCGACCGCAAGCACTGTTGCTCCGTCGGGCAAAACACCTGTAGCATTCCATCATCGCCAACCGCGCCAGTTTCGCACTCCGCGTTGCGAGCCCTCACGCCTCAGTGGCGTTGGCGGCTGCACGATCTCGCCTCTCCGGCTTTTTTCGCGCGGGAACCAGACGGTGTGAAGTCGTTCACTTGTCCACTCAACCTGGATTCGATAGCCTACCGGTCTGCTACCTTCAAACCGATGGTTTGCTCGGGATCGAACACATGAAGCAGTTCATTGCACTGTTCGTCGCCGCGATCGTTCTTGTCGTGCTGCCCACGATTGCCTCGGCGGACTGTCCGAAAGGCTACGTGCCATGCGGAGAGCGAAGTCAGTTGTGCTGCCCAGGCAAGTAGCAAGCCGCAAATGGCTTTGGCTTGGCAGCGGAGTTTTTGTCGCGATTGCCCTCGTGATGGTCTCGGTCTACGCTGGCTTCCCGCGAAAGAAGCACACGATCACGGCCATCCTCTCCGAGACCGGATATTTCGAAGTGGTACCGCCAAGCACTTTTGGCGGCCCCGGCACGATCAACACGATCGAGTATCTGAGCAACGGCCGGCTGGAGCTGCATCCGACCTGCGACATCGACCCTACACTCCTGACCGGCAAGATCCAGAGATCGCGGACCGTTGACCGGGACCTGAAGCAGTCGCTCGAGAAGAAGCTCGACGTGTCGGCCCAGGTCAGGGACAAGCTGTCGGCCGTCGCCGGGATGCAGCAGGTCGAGGCGGTCAACCTCAAGCTCGAGAATGCCAACATTCTGCTGATTTCCGACGAGTCGCTGATATCGACCCGGAACGCATTGCTGAAGGCCGAATGCGAGGACGCGATCACCCAGAACGTTTCGAGCGGCGCCGTCGTGTGCCAGACGCGGTCCGTGCTGGAGGCCGATGTCGTCTACGAGATCAAATATCGCAACGCGATTTCGATGGAGGAGAAGGCCAAGCTGACATCCGAGATCGCCGCGAAGCTCGATCTGGACGTACACGAGAGGGCGGACGACAAGGTGTCCGGCTCTCAACTGTTCTTCGGCATAAGATTGTCGCCAAATCCGATCGTCCTGAAGTCCGCGACGGGCGAGATCAAGCCCTGTACGCGGAAATAGTATCGCGTTTTTACGCTTTCGGCGGCGCCAGCGGCTGCACGATCTCCTGAAACGGCACCCTGCCGTGAACGCAACGCGCGCTCGCTGCGACCAATGGCGGTCGCCGCCGAAGAGCAGGGGAATCGGATGCTGAACGCCCAACAATTGATGTGGACACAGATTGCCGCCGGCATCGCAGTGCTGCTGTTTGGATTGACGCTGTTCAATCTGGTCCGCATGCGGGGCCGGATGCAGGCCGCGCGGAGTTGGGACAGGGTTGAGGGTATCATCACGGTCTCCCGGGTCGACCAGCCGGCGGCGCACGCCTCGGACGATCGGAACGACGCCAAGCCCATCATCCGCTATCGCTATCAGGCCGGCGGCCAGGAGCTGGAAAGCGACAAGATCTTTGTCGGCGGCCCCGCCATCACGACGAGGGTCCTGGCCGCAAAACTGACCGGACGCTATCCGGTCGGCGCCCATGTCGACGTCCATGTCGATCCGAAGCAACCGACCGAGGCGCTGCTGGAGCCTGCTGCCGCGCAGAACGTCGCGGCGCTGGTGGCGTTCACCATGGTGTTCGGCGTCATCGCCGCCACCCTGACCGCGCATTCGTTCGCAGGCCACGTGCTCTACGCCGACAATGGCGTTCCGCTGTTCGCGTTCGCGCTGCCGATCATCGTGCTCGTGGGCGGCGTGTTCTGCGTCGCCGAATATGTCAGGACGCGCCGGCTGGCGAGTGCCAGCCTGCGCTGGCCGACCGCGTCGGGCAGGGTCACGCGCTGCGACGTGATCGAGGAAATCATCGAGGAGAAGACCGACCACGACAATCGACCGACGACATCAAAGCTCGTCCACCGCTATCAGGTCGACCTGCGCTATGCCTACAGGGTCGGCAAGCGCGACTTCATCGGCACCGAAGTCGATTGGAACGGCACCATGATCTCCGGGCTGCGCGAGGTCGCCGCAGAGGCCGCGGCGAAATATCGTCCCGGGCAGAGTGTGAAGGTTTATTACGATCCGGACCAGCCGGGACAAGCCGTGCTGGAGCCCGCAAGCCGGGAAGGCGCGCTGGGGCCGCTGATCGGTGCCGCCGTCTGCGCGCTCGTCGGAGGCCTTTTCCTGACAATCCTGATCAAAATCGGATTTGCGTAGCGGCGCCTCTCCCTCCGCCTCTCCCCGCTAGCGGCGGGGCAATCGCATATGACGTCTCAGCGGCGCCTGAGCGAGCGCCTCGTCCTTCGAGACGACCGCTTCGCGGCCTCCTCAGGATGAGGCTCAGCTGCATCCCTCTGCGTTGAAATGCTGCCGCATACTCATCCCTCATCCTAAGGGCCCGCCGCAGGCGGGCGTCTCGAAGGATGGCCGCAGTCGAGCTTCCAGGCATATGCTTCTTCATATGCACTTGCCCTGCCCGCAAGCCGGGAAGGTGCGCTGGGGTCGCTGATCGGTGCCGCCGTCTGCGCGCTCGTCGGAGGCCTTTTCCTGACAATCCTGATCAAAATTGGATTTGCGTAGCGGCGCCTCTCCCTTCGCCTCGTCCCGCTAGCGGCGGGGCAATCGCACATGACGTCTCAGCGGCGCCTGAGCGAGCGCCTCGTCCTTCGAGACGACCGCTTCGCGGCCTCCTCAGGATGAGGCTCAGCTGCATCCCTCTGCGTTAAAATGCTGCCGCATACTCATCCCTCATCCTGAGGGCCCGCCGCAGGCGGGCGTCTCGAAGGATGGCCGCAGTCGAGCTCCAGCCATATGCTTCTTCATATGCACTTGCCCTGCCCGCAAGCGGGAGAGGGAGCCCGCTGCTGATGCTGCCGCATCATGCACGCCAAATGCAATTGCCCTGCCGCCCGCGGAGAGAGATTGAAAAAGGCTCACCCCTTCGGCGGCGCCAGTGGCTGTACGATCTCCCGGAACGGCGCCAGCGCCTCGCAAGCGTCGGCATGCGCCGACAGCGCCGGATAGCGCACGACGTCGAACAACTGCGGATGCGCCTCGCGGGTGAAGCGGACGACGCAGGCCACCGCAACATCGGCATGACCGATGCGATCACCCAGCCAGTACGGCGTGGTCACCTTGGCGCGTTCGGCCTCCAGCACGCCGAGCACGTCAACAATCTGCGCCTCGCAGCGCTCGACCCACAGCGCAAGCTGCTCCTTCCGCAGCACCCGCTCATAGAGCAGGCTCACCGCCTTGTCGCCGAGGCCGGAGGCGAGCGCGCAGATGCGCAGGTGATGCCGCCGCCCGGCGCCGCCGCGCGGCAGCATCGCCTTCTCGAGTCCCACGAACTCGTCGAGATAATCCAGGATGATCGTGCTCTCGATCAGCGCCTCGCCATCGTCGAGCACCAGCGTCGGCACGCGGCGCAACGGATTATAGGGCGCGATCTTGTCGGCATCGCCGAAGGTCGACCACGGCCGGTGCTCGAAGGCGAGCCCGTAAAGCCGGAGCGCAATCGCGACGCGGCGGACGAAGGGGGAGTCGTATTGGCCGATCAGGAACATGGCGAGACCTTTCGTCATTGCCGGGCTTGACCCGCCTGCGAGGCCGAAGCCCCTTCGGCGCGGCGAAGGCCCCGCAATCCATCTTTCCCCAGATTAGGAAGCGATGGATGCCGGGATCAAGTCCGGGCATGACAGAGCTGGGCGCAGGTGCATGCATGATGACGCGATTTGCGATGTTAGTCCTTGGAGTCTCCGTGCTCGCCGCCACCACTGCTCACGCGCAGGACCGCCCGATCGGGTTCTCGACCCCGTCGAAAAACATCGCCTGCCAATTTTTCACCGATAACGGTCAGGGCGTCCTCCGCTGCGACATCATGAACCTGGAGACTCGCCCGCGCCGGCGCGGTCATCTCCAGATGGGTGACGACGGCAGCCATCTTCCCGTTGGGCACATCGGAATAGCCGTCGGGGAGGATCACTCAGTCCCCCTCGTCGCTCGCCAGCACGCCCTTCACCGCGCGCGCCCAGCCCGCGAGCTTCCGCTCCCGTGTCGCCTGGCTCATGTTCGGCTTGAAGCGATGCTCCAGCCGCCAGTTGTCGGCGAATTTGGTCGGCTCGGGATAGACGCCGGCCTGGAGGCCGGCAAGATAGGCGGCGCCGAGCGCAGTCGTTTCCTGGATCACGGGGCGGTCGACCGGCGCGTCCAACAAATCGGCAAGGCGCTGCATGGTCCAGTCGGATGCGGTCATGCCGCCGTCGACGCGGAGCACGACGCTTGCCGTTTCCGAACTCGGCCAGTCGGCGCGCATCGCGGCCCATAGGTCAAAAGTCTGGTAGCAGACGCTTTCGAGCGCGGCGTGGGCGAGCTCGGCGGGGCCGGTGTTGCGGGTGAGGCCGAACAGCGCGCCGCGCACGCGCGGATTCCAATAGGGCGCGCCCATGCCGACGAAGGCCGGCACGAGATAGACGCTCTGCATGGAGTCCGACTGATCGGCAAGAGGTCCGGTCTCGGCGGCGTGCTTGATGATGCCGAGGCCATCACGCAGCCACTGCACCGCCGAGCCCGCGACGAAGATCGAGCCTTCGAGCGCGTAGGTGCGTTTTCCGCCGAGCTGATAGGCGATGGTGGTGAGCAGCTTGTTCTTCGAAGCCACCGGCGTGGTGCCGGTGTTGAGCAGCGCAAAACAGCCGGTGCCGTAGGTCGACTTCATCATGCCCGGGCGGAAGCAGGCCTGGCCGATGGTCGCGGCCTGCTGGTCGCCGGCGATGCCTGAGATCGCGATAGCGCCGCCGAACAGATCGGGCGTGCTCTCGCCGAAGCGGGGAGGGCGGAGGAATCCTTCACCTCGGGCAGCATCGAGCGCGGCACGCCGATGATCTCCAGCAGTTCGTCATCCCACGCGCCGGTATGGATGTTGAACAGCAGCGTGCGCGAGGCGTTGGTGGCATCGGTGGCGTGCACCTTGCCGCCGGTGAGGCGCCACAGCAGATAACAATCGACGGTGCCGAACATCAGCTCGCCGCGCGCGGCGCGCGCCCGTGCGCCGGGGACGTGGTCGAGAATCCAGGCGACCTTGGTGCCGGAGAAATAGGGATCGATGATCAAGCCGGTCTTCTGCGAGATTACCGGCTCGCGGCCGTCTGATTTCAGTTTGGCGCAGATGTCGGCGGTGCGGCGGTCCTGCCAGACGATGGCGCGGTGCACGGCCTGGCCCGTGGCGCGGTCCCACACCACGGTGGTCTCGCGCTGGTTGGTGATGCCGATCGCGGCGATGTCTTTTGCGGTGATGCCGGCCTGCGCGATCGCATCGCGGCAGACCGTCACGGTCGAGGTCCAGATGTCTTCCGGCTCGTGCTCGACCCAACCCGAGGCCGGAAAATGCTGCGGAAACTCCTGCTGTGCACGGGCGGCGATCGAGATGTCGCCGCGAAACACGATCGCGCGCGAGGAGGTGGTGCCCTGGTCGATGGCGAGGACGAAAGACATGGGAGCTACCTTGGTGTTTCCCGGTGACGGGTCATATGTCGCGCCAAAGGGAGCGGATTAGGACGGGAAGGTCAAGGCTGCCGGAATCGTCTTCACCTCGCCCAGCTCGCGGCAGCTCGCGGGGAGAGGTCGGAATTCAAGCGCAGCTTGAATTCCGGGTGAGGGGCGCGAACTCATCGCCAGCCGTATTCCCGGAGACAGTCCCTCACCCCGACGCTCTCCCCGGAAGAGCGGGGCGAGGGAGTAAACCGCTTTACACCGCCGCCGTCGTCACGCCGCCGTCGATGACGATGGTCTGTCCGGTCATGAAGCTCGACGCATCCGAGGCGAGGTAGGCGACTGCGCCTGCGATTTCGTCGGGTTCGCCGATGCGGCGGAGCGGGGTGGCGGCGGTGCGGCGTTTTAGATTCGCTTCATCTTCCCACAGCGCGCGGGCGAAGTCGGTTTTGACGAGGCCGGGCGCGATGCAGTTGACGCGGACGCCTTTCGGACCCCATTCGCCGGCGAGCGAACGACACAGCGCGAAGTCGGCGGCTTTGGAGATGCCGTAGGCGCCGATCACGGTGGAGCCACGCAGGCCGCCGATCGAGGAGATGATGACGACCGAGCCCTTGCCACGCTCGGCCATCTGCGGGATCGCGAGCGCGGAGAGCCAGATGTTGCTCTTGACGTTCGAGCCCATGATCTTGTCGAAGGCCTCGTCGGTGATGTCGAGCAGCGGCCCGTAATACGGATTCACCGCGGCGTTGCAGACGAGGATGTCGATCTTGCCGTAATGTTTCGTGGCGCCCGCGATCAGCGCCTCGACCTCTTGCTTGCGCGCGATGTTGCAGGGGATGACGGTTGCATCGCCGCCGGCCGCATTGATGCCGTCGGCGACCTCCTTGCAGGCGTCGGCCTTGCGCGAGGAGACCACGACTTTTGCGCCGAGCTTTGCGAGCAGCTCGGCGGAGGAGCGACCGATGCCGCGGCTGGAGCCGGTGACCACGGCGACCTTGCCGGTGAGATCGAACGGGGTGTTTTTCATTGTCGCTGCTCCGTTGATTCCGTTTGCTTCGTCATTGCGAGCGCAGCGAAGCAATCCAGAATCTTTCCACGGAGAAAGCCTGGATTGCTTCGTCGCAAGAGCTCCTCGCAATGACGGCGTGGCGCTTAGATCAACCCGCCACCATCCGCGACGCGGCGCTGGTGGTAGTCGGTGTCGCCGAACGAGTTCTCGATCATGGTCAGGCGCTTGAAGTAATGACCGATCTTCGCCTCCATGGTCATGCCGATGCCGCCGTGGAGCTGGATCGCCTGCTGCCCGACGTACTTCAGCGACTTGCCGATCTGCACCTTGGCGGCGGCGATGGCGTTGGAGCGTTCCTTGGCGTCCTCGAAATCGGCCGCCATGGTCGCGAACATCGACATCGATCTTGCCTGCTCGGCGGCGACGAACATGTCGGAGGCGCGGTGCTGGAGCGACTGGAACGAGCCGATCGCGACGCCGAATTGCTTGCGCGTCTTGATGTACTCGACCGTGGTCTTCAGCGACTCGTCCATCAGGCCGACCGCCTCGGCGCAGAGCGCGACGCGGGCTTCGTCCACGACACGCTCGATCAGCGCGAGCGAGTCGTCGGGATTGCCAAGCGCCGCATCAGCCCCGACTTCAACACCGGTGAAGGTGATGTCGGCGGCGTGCAGGCCGTCCTGGGTCGGGTACGACTTCTTGGTCACGCCCTTGGCGCTCGCCGGGACCAGAAACACGCCGATGCCGCTCTTGTCGCGGCGCTCGCCCTTGGTGCGCGCGGTCACGATGAGGGTATCTGCGTTCTCGCCGTTGAGCACGACGAATTTTTCGCCGTCGATGACCCAACCGTCGCCCTTCTTCTTCGCCGTCGTGGAGACGTCGAAGAGATCGTAGCGCGAATTCTTCTCAAGCTGGGCAAACGCCAGCGTCTTGCTGCCGTCGACGATGCCGGGCACATGCGCAGCCTTCTGCGTATCGGAGCCGGCATGGCGCAGGAAGCCGCCGCCGATCACGACGGTTGCGAGATAAGGCTCGAGCACCAATGCCTTGCCGAGCGCTTCCATCACGATCATGGTCTCGACGCCGCCGCCGCCGAAGCCGCCATCGGCCTCCGCGAAAGGCAGACCGAGCAGGCCCTGCTCCGCGAGCTTGCCCCAGACGGCTTTGCTCCAGCCGCCCTTCTCCTTCATGTACTTCTTGCGGCTCTCGAAATCGTAGGAATCGGTCAAGAGGCCGTCGATGCTTTCCTTGAGAAGCCGTTGCTCCTCGTTCAGATCAAAATCCATGTTCTTTGCTCTCCCGGTATCGATTTCGTCATTCCGGCCTTGTGCCGGGCATCCACGTTCTTTCGGCCGCTAGGCGTGGATGGCCGGGTCAAAGCCCGGCCATGACGGTGAGTGCGTGTTAATAGTGTACGATCAAAGCCCCAGCACCGCCTTGGCGATGATGTTGCGCTGGATCTCGTTGGAGCCGCCGTAGATCGAGACCTTGCGGTTGTTGAAATAACTCGGCGCGATCTGGGCGGTCCAGTCCATGGCTTCGTTCGAGCCGTCGTCGCCATGCACGTCGTAGGGCGCGGCGAACGGGCCGATCACTTCCATCAGCAGCTCGGTGGTGGTCTGCTGGATCTCGGAGCCCTTGATCTTCAGGACCGAGGACGCCGGATTGGGCTTGCCCTTGCCGTGCTTGCCTTCGTCGGCGACGACGCGCAACTGCGTGAGCTCGAGCGCCTTGAGCTCGATCTCGCAGGCCGCGAGCTTCTCACGGAAGGCCGCGTCCTGGATGATCGGCTTGCCGCCGGATTCGACTTTGGAGGCCAAGTCGCGGATGCGGCGCAGCCGCTCCTTGGAGACGCCGACCCGCGCGATGCCGGTGCGCTCATTGCCGAGCAGGAATTTTGCGTAGTCCCACCCCTTGTTCTCCTCGCCGATCAGGTTCTCGTAGGGAACCTCGACGTCGTCGAAGAACACTTCGTTGACCTCGACGCCGCCGTCGATGGTCTGGATCGGGCGCACGGTGACGCCCTTCGACTTCATCGAGAACACGATGAAGGAGATGCCCATCTGCTTCTTCGCGGTCGCGTCGGTGCGGCAGAGGCAGAAGATCATATCGGCGTGCTGGGCGAGCGTGGTCCAGGTTTTCTGGCCGTTGATGATCCACTTGTCGCCCTTGCGCTCGGCTTTTGTCTTCAGCGAAGCGAGATCAGATCCGGAGCCGGGCTCGGAGAAACCCTGGCACCACCAATCCTCGACATTGGCAATGCGCGGCAAATACTGCTTCTTCTGCTCTTCGTTGCCGAAGGTGTAGATCACAGGGCCGACCATGCTGACGCCCGAAGGCGAGCGGCTGCGGCGCCGGATAGGACTGCAGCTCCTCGTTGAAGATGTAGTGCTGCACGGAAGTCCAGCCGGTACCACCATATTGCTTGGGCCAGTGGCTGGTGCCCCAGCCCTTCTTGTTGAGGATGCGCCACCACGTCACCATCTCGTCCTTCGAGAGATGGCGGCCCTCGACCAGCTTGCGCCGCGTATCCGGCGGCACGTTACCGCGGAAGAACTCCCGCACTTCCTCGCGAAACGCCTGCTCTTCTTTCGTGAATGCGAGATCCATCGGATCCTCCTGTGAATTACTGCAAAATCTCAAACAAGCCCGCTGCGCCCATGCCGCCGCCGACGCACATGGTGACGACCGCGTACTTCGCCTTGCGGCGGCGGCCTTCGATCAGGGCGTGGCCGGTGAGGCGCGCGCCCGACATGCCGTAGGGGTGGCCGACCGCGATCGCGCCGCCGTCGACGTTGATCTTGTCAGGGTCGATGCCGAGCTTGTCGCGGCAAATACAGGACCTGCACCGCGAACGCTTCGTTGAGCTCCCACAGGCCGATGTCGTCGACCGTGAGGCCGTGACGCTTGAGCAGCCGCGGCACCGCGAACACCGGGCCGATGCCCATTTCGTCCGGCTCGCAGCCGGCGGAGACGAAGCCGCGGAAGATGCCGAGCGGCTTGAGGCCGCGCTTCGACGCTTCCTTGTCGCTCATGATGACGGAGGCGCTGGCGCCGTCCGAGAGCTGGCTGGCATTGCCGGCGGTGACCGAAAAACCTTCACCGCGCACGGCCTTGAGGCCGGCGAGGCCTTCGGCGGTGGTCTCGGGCCGCGGACCCTCGTCTTGCGACAGCGTCACGTCCTTGAACGAGACTGCGCCGGTCGCCTTGTCGGTCGCGGCCATTTTGGTGGTGATCGGCGCGAGTTCGTCCTTGAACTTACCGCCCTGTTGCGCGGCCGCAGTGCGGCGCTGGCTTTCCAGCGAATATTCGTCCTGCTTCTCGCGCGAGATGCCGTAGCGCTTGGCGACGATTTCGGCCGTGTCGATCATCGGCATGTAGACCTCGCCCTTGATCTCGAGCAGCGCCGGGTCCTGGGCGTGGAAGCTGTTCATCTTGTCGTTCTGCACCAGCGAGATGGACTCGCCGCCGCCGCCGACCGCGATCTCGACGCCGTCAAAAATCACCGAGCGCGCGGCGAGCGCGATCGCCTGGAGGCCCGAGGCGCATTGCCGGTCGATGGTGGTGCCGCCAACGGTGACGGGCAAACCGGCGCGGAGCAGCGCCCTGCGCGCGATATTGCCTCCGGTCGTTCCCTGCTGCAGCGCCGCTCCCATCACGACGTCCTCGACCTCCTTCGGGTCGATCTTGGCGCGCGCGACGGCTTCGCCAATGGCATGGCCGAGCAGGGTCGCACCCTCGGTGGCGTTGAGCGCGCCGCGATAGGCCTTGCCGATCGGGGTGCGGGCGGTGGAAACGATGACGGCGTCGGTCAAGAGCGACCTCCTGATACAGGTTTGGGTGGCAAGTTGGGCGGATTGTGATGGTTTCTGCTGCTGACGCAACTCGTGGCGCGACAGCTTTCCGACCGGCGTGCGCGGCAGATCGTCGACGAATTCGACCTCGGCCGGCAATTCGTGCTTGCCGAGCTTGCCGGTGAGCTGCGCGCGCAAATCGTCGAGCGAGAACGGCTTTGCGTCCGGTTTCAGCTTGATGAAGGCCTTCGCGACCTCGCCGCGGTACTGGTCGGGAATGCCGAGCACGATCACCTCGTGCACGCCGGCAATGGTGTAGATCGCCTGCTCGATCATCTGCGGATAAACGTTGAAGCCGCCGGAGATGATCATGTCCTTCTTGCGGTCGACCAGGAAGAAATAGCCGTCCGTGTCGACGTAACCGATGTCGCCGGTGAGGAAGCGGCCGTCGGCAAAGGACTCCGCGGATTCCTTCGGCTTGTTCCAGTAGCCCTGGGTGACGTTCGGGCCCTTGATGCGGATCTCGCCGACTTCGCCCGGCGGCAGCACGTTCGTGGAATTGTCCAGCGAGACGACATCGAGCTCGATGCCGGGCAGCATCAAGCCGATCGAGCCGGGCTTGTCGGGACCTGTGGGCGGATGGCCGGTGCCGGGCGAGCAGGTCTCGGTCATGCCCCAGCCGCTGCGAAGCTTCTTGCCGACCTTGCGCTCGAAGAAATTTGCGATCTCCACCGGAAGCGGCGCACCCCCGGAGCCGATCGTCGCCAGCGAAGAGAAGTCACGCTTGTCGAGATCGGGAAGGGCTGCGATCGCGATCCACATCGTCGGCACGCCCGGGAAATAGGTCGCGCGCTTGATTTCGATATCGCGCATTACTGCTTGGACGTCAAAACGCTGATGCAGCGAGATCAGATTGCCGCGGCTGAGCGAGGATAACAGCACGACGGTGAGCGCGTAGATGTGGAACAGCGGCAGCACACAGATCACGCGCTCGATGGCATCGCCCCGCGTCACGCGCGACGGCTTGCCCCAGACGTCGTAGATCGACACGGCAGAGGTGAGGTTGCCATGGGTGAGCATCGCGCCCTTGGGCAGGCCGGTGGTGCCACCGGTATATTGCAGCAGCGCGACGTCGTCGGCCGTCACGGACGGCCACTGCGCCGGCGCGGTCGCGCCCTCGACGAAGGTCTTGAAGGTGACGATGCGGGGATCAACGGGGATCGCGGCCTGCGGCGTGCCGACCTTGCCCCAATAGTCGTCCTCGCAGACGACGAGGCGATCGATCAACCCCTTCTCCAGGAACTTCAGCGCGGTGGGCAGCAGCGCCGCGAGGTTGGACGTGACGAGCAGGCGCGAGCCGGAATCGGAGACCTTGTGAGTCAGCGCAATCTCGCCGTCGAGCGGGGAGAGATGCGCAACGCGCGCGCCGGCCTTCAGCGCGCCGAAGAAATTGACGGGGTGATCGGGCGTGTTGCCGAGAAACAGCGCGATGGAGGTGTTCTTGCCGCATCCGGCGCGCAGGAACGCGGCAGCCGCACGCTCCGCCATCGCGGCGAGTTCGGTGTAACTGATCGGACGCTCCCGGAATTCCAGCGCGGTGCGCGGGCCGTACTCGGCGGCGGCTTTTGCCAGCAGGTCAGGCAGCGAGCCCTGGACGATGGTGTCGTCCCAACGCACGCCTTCGGGATAAAACTGTTCGCCGGGATGGGTCATTAACGATCGATACTCTGTAGGGCGGTCGTGACGGTGTCGTGTGGGGTGGGCACAAGCGGACCGGCTCCCTTCCCCCATAAGGGGGAAGGGAGCCGAGAGAGCGTGCCAGCCGCCATCACGCCGCTTTCGAGGCCGCCGCGAGCGAGGCGAAGGTCTTGCCTTCGGCCGCGAGCTTCTTCAGCAGCGGCGCGGGCTCGAGGCTGGGATCGTTGGTCTCCCTGGCATAGAAGGAGAGACGATCGGCGATGTGCTTGAGGCCGACGGTGTCGGCCCAGAACATCGGACCACCGCGGTAGATCGGCCAGCCATAGCCGTAGAGCCAGACCACATCGATATCGGAGGGACGCGCCGCGATGCCTTCTTCCAAAATCTTCGCGCCCTCGTTGATCATCGGGTACATCATGCGCTCGAGGATCTCGTCTTCGCTGACAACGCGCTTCTTGCGGCCCAAACGGAGCAGCGTCTCGTCGATCAGCTTTTCGACCTCGGGATCGGGCAGCGCCGAGCGGGAGCCGGCTTCGTACTTGTAATAGCCCTTGCCGGTCTTCTGGCCGAAGCGACCGGCTTCGCAGAGCGCGTCCGCGATCTCGGACTTGATGCCGCGGTCCTTGCGTGAGCGCCAGCCGATATCGAGGCCGGCGAGGTCGCCCATCGCGAACGGGCCCATCGGCATGCCGAACTTCGTCACCACGGCGTCGACCTGCTGCGGCAAGGCACCTTCGAACAACAGCTTCTCGGACTGCTTGCCGCGCTGGGCGAGCATGCGGTTGCCGACAAAGCCGTCGCAGACGCCGACCACGGCCGGCACTTTCGCAATTTTGCGCGCGATCGAGACAGCCGTCACAAGGGCGTCCGGCGCGGTCTTGTCGGCGCGCACGATCTCGCACAGTTTCATGACGTTGGCCGGCGAGAAGAAGTGCATGCCGAGCACGTCCTGCGGGCGCTTGGTCGACTGCGCGATCTCGTCGATGTTCAGGTACGAGGTGTTGGAGGCGAGCACGGCGCCCGGCTTGACGTATTGGTCGAGCTTGCCGAACACTTCCTTCTTCACCGCCATGGTCTCGAACACGGCTTCGATGACCAAGTCAGCATCGCCGACGTTCTCGATGCCGACGACGCCGTTGATCAGCGCCATGCGCTTGGCGGGCGCATCCGCCGGGATGCCGCCGCGCGCCGCGGTCGCTTCCCAGTTCTTCTGCATGATGCCGAGGCCGCGCTTGAGCTGCTCTTCGCCGGTCTCGATCAGGGTGACGGGAACGCCGGCATTGGCAAATGACATCGCGATGCCACCGCCCATGGTGCCAGCGCCGAGGATGGCGACGCGGTTCACGGGCCGCGACTTGGTGCCTTCAGGCACGCCGGCGATCTTGCTGGCCTCGCGCTCGGCGAAGAAGGCATAGCGCTGCGCCTTGGACTGATCGCTGGCGACGAGCTTCAGGAAGCCCTCGCGCTCCTTCTTCAGACCTTCGTCGAACGGTAGGTCAATGGCGTAGCCGACGGCGTCGGCCGCCGCGAAGGGCGCTTCCAGGCCGCGCGACTTCTTGGTCATGGCGGCGACCGCATTGGTGAAGATCGAGCGATCGGCCTTGGCCGCAGCGATCTTGGAATCGTCGTCACGCAGGCGGCGCAGCGGGCGCTTTTCGGCCAGCAGCTTTCGCACGAAGGCCTCGCCTCCGGCAGCCGGGCCCTCGACGATCTCTTCGATCAGGCCGTTTTTCAGCGCTTCCGCCGCACCGATCGGATCACCGCTGACGATCATCTTGACCGCAAGCTCCGGTCCGACCGCGCGCGGCAGGCGCTGGGTGCCGCCTGCGCCCGGCAGCAGGCCGAGCTTCACCTCGGGCAGGCCGAGCTTGGCTTCTTTTACAGCGACGCGAAAATGACAGGCGAGCGCGACCTCGAGGCCGCCGCCGAGTGCGGTGCCGTGGATCGCGGCAACGACCGGCTTCGGCGAATTCTCGATCTCGGAAAGCACGTCGTTGAGGGCGGGCGCCTTCGGCGGCTTGCCGAATTCGGTGATGTCGGCGCCGGCAATGAAGGTGCGGCCAGCGCAGGTCAGCACAATGCCCTTGATCGCGGGATCGGCGATCGCGGCCTTGATGCACTCCAAAATACCGCCGCGAACCGCGGCACTCAGCGCATTGACCGGAGGGCTGTCGACCGTGACGATCCCGACTTCGTCATGACGCTCAAGCTTGACCACTTCGCTCACGATGTCCCTCCTTGCTGGGTAACTTTGTTCGATTTCGCATTGCGGAATTTAATTCCGCATCTTGACGGCAGGGTTATTTTGAAGCACGTGGCTTGTCAACGACTCCGCGCAAGAAGCAGATCAGGGATGAAGCGTACAGGAAAGAAGACCGCGACCGATCGGAATTTCGTCGTCGCGCTTTCCCGCGGACTAGACGTATTGCGCGCATTCCAGCCCAGCGACGGACTTCTTGGCAATCAGGAAATCGCGGCCCGCACCAACCTGCCCAAACCGACCGTTTCGCGGCTGACCTATACGTTGACGAAGCTCGGTTATCTGACGCCGGTTCCCCGCTTCGAGAAGTATCAGCTTGCGCCGGCTGCGATGGCGCTCGGCTACGCGGCGCTATCCAATCTCGGCGTTCGGCATTTGTCCGAACCGTTCCGCGAGGAAATGATGCGCGCGACCGGGGGAGCCGTCGCGATCGGTGGCCGCGACCGCCAAAGCATGATCTATTTCGGGCAAAGCCGCGGCAGCGAGACGGTCGGCGTTCAACTTGACGTCGGCTCCCGCGTGCCGATTGCAACCACCGCGATGGGCCGCGCCTATTTCTGGGCGCTGAACGACGACGAGCGTGCCGAATTGTTGCGCGATCTGCGCGAGCATTACGGCAGCCGCTGGCCCAAGATGCGCGACGGACTGGAACGTTCCGGCGAAACAATCGCGAAACATGGTTTTGCGACCTCGGTCGGCGACTGGCACGACGACATCGGCGCCGCCGGCGTCGCGCTCAAGCTCAATGACGGAACCGGTCCCTACGCATTTAATTGCGGCGCGCCCGCATTCCGCTTCACGGAAGAGCGTTTGATCAACGACATTGGACCGCGTCTGCTTGCGATGGTAAGGAACATCGAAGCGGCGCTCGGGGGTCTGATGCCGCATTCCAAAAAAGACGTCAGCAAAAAGCTGAAATCAGGAGGAAAAGTTGCGCGTGTGGTCGAGGGGATCAGATAGCCTTTGTGATCATCAGGAGCGGTTCGTATCGCCCCTTCGTCCACTCAACAGCGTGGGCGAGACGAGATGACGCAGGCACAGCTCGCGCAGGGGACATCGCCCCTGCTCGCGGTTCGCGACGTCAGCGTCGTGTTCGGCGGCATTGTCGCGCTCAACGGCGTGTCCTTCGACATGCACAAGGGCCAGATCCTCGGCTTGATCGGCCCCAACGGCGCTGGCAAGACCACGCTCTTCAACTGCCTCTCCCGGCTCTATCAGCCGTCGTCCGGCGACATCCTGATGGAGGGCGCGACCATCCTGAAGCGGCCGCCGCACCGGATCGCGGAGATCGGCATCGGCCGCACCTTCCAGAACGTGGCGCTGTTTCCGAACCTCTCGGTGATGGACAATGTCCGCGTCGGCACCCATGCCCGCACCTCCAGCGACATCATCAGTGACTCGCTGCGTCTCGCCTGGATTCGCCGCAGCGAAGCCGACGTCAACAAGAAGGTGCACGAGATCCTCGCCTATCTGAACCTCGAGGATGTCGCCCACACCGTCGTGTCCGGCCTGCCTTTCGGCACGCAAAAACGCGTCGAGCTGGCGCGCGCGCTTGCTGCCGATCCGAAGATCCTGCTGCTCGACGAGCCCGCCGGCGGCCTCAACCACGAGGAAGTCCACGTTCTCGGCGACCTCATTCGCCGCATCCGCGACGAGCGCCACATGACCGTGCTGCTGGTGGAGCACCACATGGGCCTCGTGATGTCGATCGCCGACCACGTCGTCGCGCTGAATTTCGGCAAGAAGCTCGCGGAAGGCACGCCGGCCCAGGTGCAGGCGGATCCCGACGTCATCAAGGCCTATCTCGGGAGCAAGGACCAATGACGACGCTGCTCAACGTCAAGGACCTGCGCGCCTATTACGGCCAGGTCCAGGCGCTTCACGGCCTGTCCTTCTCGCTCAGCGAGGGATCGCTGACGACGCTGTTAGGGGCGAACGGCGCCGGCAAGACCACTACGCTGCGCGCGATCTGCAATATGGTGCGCTCCACCGGCGGCATCGAGTTCGACGGCAAGCCGCTGAACAACCGCTCCACCGAGAGCATCGTGCGGTTCGGTATCGCGCATGTGCCGCAGGGCCGCGGAACCTTCACCACCATGACAGTGGAGGAGAACCTCCAGCTCGGCGCCATCACCCGCAAGGACAGCGCCGGCATCGTCTCCGACATCGAGCGGATGTATGCGCATTTCCCGGTGCTGAAGCAGCGGCACACCCAGCAGGCCGGCACGCTTTCGGGCGGCGAGCAGCAGATGCTCGCGGTCGCCCGCGCCCTGATGCTGCGGCCGCGGCTGATGCTGCTGGACGAGCCGTCATTCGGCCTGGCGCCGCTCGTCGTGCGCGACCTGTTCGGCATCCTCGGGAAGATCAACCGCGAGGACAAGGTGTCGATCCTGGTGGTGGAGCAGAACGCCCAGCTCGCGCTCGAGCTCGCCGACCAGGCCTATGTGATCGAGACCGGACGCATCGTGATGTCGGGCAATGCCAAGGACATCGCGAACAACGAAGAAATCCGCAAATCCTATCTGGGCTACTGAGGAGCCGGCACGATGGAGCTTTTCACCAACCAGGTGCTGGCCGGGATCGCCACGGGCGCGATTTACGCCTGCATGGCGCTCGCCGTGGTCATGATCTACCAGGCGATCGACCATCTCAACTTCGCGCAGGGCGAGATGGCGATGTTCTCGACCTTCATCTCCTGGCAGCTGATGCAATGGGGCATCCCCTATTGGGCCGCCTTCGTGATCACGCTGGCATTATCCTTCGTCGGCGGCATCGCGATCGAGCGCATTCTTTTCAAGCCGCTCGCCAAGGCGCCGGTGCTGACCAACGTCGCCGGCTTCATCGCGCTGTTCGCGATCATCAACTCCTCGGCTGGCCTGATCTGGGACTTCACCATCAAGCAGTATCCGACCCCGTTCGGTTCCTCGCCGTTCCTCGGCAGCCAGCTGATCTCGACCCACCAGGCCGGCATGATCGGCGTTACCGTGCTGCTGCTGCTCGGCCTCTACTTCTTCTTCCAGTACACCAAGATCGGCCTCGCCATGCGCGCGGCCGCCTCCGTGCCTGAATCGGCCCGGCTGGTCGGCATCAACACGAGTTGGATGATCGCGTTGGGCTGGGGCATGGCCTCCGCGATCGGTGCAATCGCCGGCATGCTGATCGCACCGGTCGTGTTCCTCGAGCCCAACATGATGGGCGGCGTGCTGATCTACGGCTTCGCCGCGGCGGTGCTCGGCGGACTGACCAGCCCGTTCGGCGCCGTGGTCGGCGGCTTCCTGGTCGGCGTCTTCGAAAACCTCGCCGGCACCTACATTCCCGGCGTCGGCAACGAGCTGAAGCTCCCGATCGCGCTCGCGCTGATCATCTCCGTCCTGGTCGTCAAACCCGCTGGCCTGTTCGGCCGGCACATCGTCAAGCGAGTTTGATATGAGCGCTGCAGAAGATGTCGTAACGGAAGCCCCGGCGATCGATGCGGTTCCGAAGCGGGCGATGACGCTGGGCACGGGCACCTCCCTGTTGGTGCTGGCGGTGCTGTTGATCGTGCCGGTGTTCGTCAAGAACTTCATCATCTTCCAGATGACGATGCTCCTGATCTACGGGCTGGCGGTGCTGGCCTTGAACATCCTGACGGGCGGCTCCGGCCAGTTCTCGCTCGGCCAGAGCGCCTTCTACGCCGTGGGCGCTTATACGTCGGCGGTGCTGATGGAGTACTTCAACGTCAACTATGCGCTGACAATTCCGATTTCCGCCGCGGTCTGCTTCGGATTCGGCTACCTGTTCGGCAAGCCGGCGCTGCGGCTGTCGGGCGTCTATCTCGCGCTCGCGACCTTTGCGCTTGCCACCGCGATGCCGCAGCTGCTGAAGCTGAACTTCCTCGAGCACTGGACCGGCGGCGTGCAGGGCCTCGTCGTCACCAAGCCGGACGCGCCGTTCGGGCTGCCGATGTCGCAGGACATGTGGCTATACTACTTCTCACTCGCCGTCGTGCTCGCGATCTACATCTTCTCGGTGAACCTGCTGCGCTCCCGCTCGGGCCGCGCCTTCATGGCGATCCGCGACAACGAGATCGCGGCCTCCTCGATGGGCGTCAACGTCGCGCTCTACAAGACGCTGGCCTTCGGCGTGTCCGCCGGCATCACCGGCGTTGCCGGCTCGCTTGGCGCCATCGCCGTGCAGTTCGTCGCGCCCGACAGCTACACCATCACGCTGGCGATCTCGCTGTTCCTCGGCATGGTCGTCGGCGGCGTCGGCTGGCTGCCCGGCTCGTTCGTCGGCGCAGCCTTCATCATCTTCGTGCCGAACATGGCGGAGGGCATCTCCAAAGGCCTGTCCGGCGCGGTATTCGGCGTACTGTTGTTCCTCGTCATCTACCTGGTGCCGCACGGCGCAAGGCAGATCGCGATTCTGGGCCAGCAACTCGTCGGCCGGCTCAGAAAGAACTGAAAATCCGTTAATTTAACCAAGGAGACCCGAATTGCTTTTTGAAAGAACACTGCGAACCGCTGCGCTGGTCACGGCAACGGCGGTCATCACTCTCACCTCCGGCGCAGCACTCGCGCAGAAGAAATACGACACCGGCGCGTCCGATACCGAGATCAAGATCGGCAACATCATGCCGTACAGCGGCCCGGCGTCGGCCTATGGCATCATCGGCAAGACCGAAGAA
This sequence comes from Bradyrhizobium sp. LM2.9, assembly GCF_054056555.1. Classification (NCBI taxonomy): domain Bacteria; kingdom Pseudomonadati; phylum Pseudomonadota; class Alphaproteobacteria; order Hyphomicrobiales; family Nitrobacteraceae; genus Bradyrhizobium; species Bradyrhizobium sp. LM2.9. Next base: position 6,872,825 of record NZ_JBSRYJ010000002.1, on the reverse strand, counting down.
GCCTATTTCAAGATGGTCAACGACAAGGGCGGCATCAACGGCCGCAAGATCACCTTCGTCACCTATGACGACGGCTATTCGCCGCCCAAGGCCGTCGAGCAGGTCCGCAAGCTGGTCGAGAGCGACGAGGTGCTGGCCGTGTTCAACCCGCTCGGCACGCCCTCGAACAGCGCGATCCAGAAGTACCTCAACGCCAAGAAGATCCCGCAGCTGTTCGTCGCCACCGGCGCCACCAAGTGGAACGACGCGAAAAACTTTCCCTGGACCATGGGCTGGCAACCCTCCTACCAGAGCGAAGCGCAGATCTACGCGAAATGGCTGTTGAAGGAAAAGCCGGACGCCAAGATCGCGATCCTCTACCAGAATGACGATTTCGGCAAAGACTACCTCAAGGGCACCAAGGACGGCTTGGGCGCCAAGGGCGCGTCCATGATCATCATGGAAGAGAGCTACGAGGTGTCCGAGCCGTCGATCGACGGTCACATCGTCAAGATCAAGGCTGCCAATCCCGACGTGCTGTTGATCTACACGACGCCGAAATTCGCTGCCCAAACCATCAAGAAGACAGCCGAGCTGAGCTGGAAGCCGCTCCAGATCCTCACCAACGTGTCGATCTCGGTCGGCAGCGTGATGAAGCCGGCCGGCTTCGAGGCTGCGCAGAACGTGCTCTCGGCCGCCTACGCCAAGGACTCGACGGACCCGCAGTGGGCCAACGACCCCGGCATGAAGAAGTGGAACGAGTTCGTCGACAAGTACATGCCGGGTGCCGACAAATCCGACACCAGCATGGTCTATGGCTACGGCGCGGCGTCGACGCTGGCCAAGGTCCTGGAGATGTGCGGCGACGATTTGACCCGGGCCAACATCATGAAGCAGGCGGCCTCATTGAAGGATTTTGCTCCGGACACGCTGCTGCCCGGCGGCGTCAAGATCAACACCAGCGCCACCGACTTCGCCCCGATCGCGCAGCTCCAGATGCAGCGCTTCAAAGGCGAGAAGTGGGAACTCTTCGGCGAGATCATCAGCGGCGACGTCGCCACGGAGTGATACTCTGACGCAATAATCCAACGCCTCGAGAAGCCCCCGCGAGCAATCGCGGGGGCTTTTTGTTGACGTCGAGCGTCAATCTTGTTCAATGCGGCGCCGATCCAGCCGGGGTGGGAGAGAAATGACTGCTGTTCGATTTCAGGTTGCGGCCCTGTTGGCCGCATTCATATTGTGCACTGCGATGAGCGGCCCTGCACTGGCGCAGAAAAAATACGACAGCGGCGCTTCCGATACCGAGATCAAGATCGGCAACATCATGCCCTATAGCGGCCCGGCCTCCGCCTACGCGGCGATCGGCAAGGCCGAGGAAGCCTATTTCAACAAGATCAATGCCGAGGGCGGCATCGGCGGCCGCAAGATCAAGTTCATCTCCTATGACGACGGCTATTCGCCGCCGAAGACGGTGGAGCAGGCGCGCAAGCTGGTCGAGAGCGACGGGGTGCTGCTGATCTTCGGCTCGCTCGGCACCTCCACCAACGGCGCCATCCGCAAATACATGAACGAGAAGAAGGTGCCGCAATTGTTCGTGGCGAGCGGCGCTTCGAAGTGGAACGATCCCAGGCAGTATCCCTGGACCATGGGTTGGCAGCCGAGCTATGCGAGCGAGGCGCACATCTACGCCAAGTACATCATGAAGGAGAAGCCGGACGGCAAGATCGGCGTGCTCTACCAGAACGACGATTTCGGCAAGGACTATCTGAAGGGGCTGAAGGACGGCCTTGGGCCCAAGGCCTCGATGATCGTGCTGGAGGAAGGCTACGACACGTCCGAACCGGCCATCGACGAGCACGTCGTGAAATTGAAGGCCGCCGGCGCCGACATCCTCATCAGCATCACCACGCCGAAATTTGCCGCCCAGGCGATCAAGAAGGCGGCCGAGATCAACTGGCACCCGGTCCACATCATCTCCAACGTCTCGGCCTCGGTCGGCGGCGTGCTCGAGCCGGCGGGGCTCGAGATCTCGCAAGGCATCCTGTCGGCGAGCTACACCAAGGACGGCTCCGACCCGCAATGGAACGCCGATGACGGCATGAAGAAGTTCTATAACTTCCTCGCGCAATACGCTCCCACGGCCAACAAGCTCGATGCCGGCGTGGTGTTCGGCTATGCCGCCGCGCAGACCATGGTGAAGGTGCTGCAGATGTGCGGCGATGACCTTACCCGCGAAAACGTCATGAAGCAGGCCGCCAGCCTGAAGGATTTCGAGCCCGATACGCTCTTGCCCGGCATCAAGATCAACACCGCGCCGGACAATTTCGCCCCGATCGAGCAGCTCCAGATGATGCGATTCAAAGGCAAGAAATGGGAGCTGTTCGGCGACATCATATCGAGCGATCCTGGCCATTGAGCCCGATCAACTCAAAATCGCGCTATTCAAATTAATCAATCAGCGGCGGTCGCGATTTTTTCGCAGCGCACACGATCCCGCGGCCGCCTTTGACTACTAAAGAAGCAGCCCCTGCGACGCCGTCGCAGGGGCTTTCTGTTGAAGGCATCAGGTAAATCGTATTGAATTGCGGCCGCGTCACCAAAAACAAGCAACGCAAGAAAAGGAACGCACACACACCAAGAAAATAGGGAGATAGGAATGCCCGCTGTCACCGGCAAACTTGCGGCCGCGTCACTGGCGCTTGCGCTCATTGCGGCCTCGGCCTCCACTGCATCGGCCCAGAAGAAATACGATACCGGCGCGACCGATACCGAGATCAAGGTCGGCAACATCATGCCCTACAGCGGACCGGCCTCCGCCTACGGCATCATCGGGCGGACCGAAGCCGCCTATTTCAAGAAGATCAACGACGAAGGCGGCATCAACGGCCGCAAGATCAACTTCATCTCTTACGACGACGCCTATTCGCCGCCGAAGACGGTGGAGCAGGCGCGCAAGCTGGTCGAGAGCGACGAGGTGCTGCTCATCTTCAACTCGCTCGGCACACCGCCGAACTCGGCGATCCACAAATACATGAACTCGAAGAAGGTGCCGCAGCTCTTCGTCGCGACCGGCGCCACCAAGTGGAACGATCCGCAGAACTTCCCGTGGACGATGGGCTGGCAGCCCAACTACCAGAGCGAGACGCAGATCTACGCGAAGTGGCTGCTCAAGAACAAGCCCGACGCCAAGATCGCCGTGCTGTTCCAGAACGACGATTACGGCAAGGACTATCTCAAGGGCCTGAAGGACGGCCTCGGCGCCAAGGCCGCCTCGATGATCGTCATCGAAGAGAGCTATGAGACTTCGGAGCCGAGCATCGACAACCACATCGTCAAGCTGAAATCGACCGGCGCCGACGTCTTCATGAACATCACGACGCCGAAATTCGCAGCCCAGGCGATCAAGAAGAACGCCGAGATCGGCTGGAAGCCGCTGCACTTCCTCAACAACGTCTCTGCCTCCGTCGGCAGCGTGATGAAGCCTGCCGGGTTCGAGAACGGCCAGGACATTATCTCGGCCGATTATCTGAAGGACGTGTCGGATCCCGAATGGGCCAACGATCCCGGCATGAAGGACTTTCTTGCGTTCATGACCAAATACTTCCCCGACGGCGACAAGCTCGATAAGGGCACCATCGTCGGCTATGCCGTGGCACAGACGCTGGTCCACGTCTTGAAGCAGTGCGGTGATAATCTCACGCGCGAGAACATCATGAAGCAGGCCGCTGGCATGAAGAACTTCCGCACGGAGGCGCTGCTGCCGGGAATCCAGATCAACACGTCCCCGACCGACTTTGCCCCGATCAGCCAGCTCCGGCTCGAGAAGTTCAAGGGCGACAAGTGGGAGCTGTTCGGCGACGTGATCAGCGCCGACGTCGGCGGCTAGCCCCGACACGACAACAAGCCCCCTGCGAACTCTCGCAGGGGGTTTTTGCTTGCGCGCCGATTATGATCACGCGATTGCACAATCGAATGACGACAAAGCCCGCTTACGCTTTCGCGCCTGATGCGGTAGGCAGGTGAACGGCGCGTTTGCCGCCAGTCTTTTCTGTCCGCTCAAGGCCTTTCGTCATGACCGACCGACGCCCCCTGCTCCGCGCGCTCTACGACGCCGCCGTTGCCGCCGCCCATCCCAACACTGTGCTGGCGCCTCACTTGCGGCCTGCACCGAGGGGACGCGTGATCTGCCTCTCCGCCGGCAAGGGCGCGGCCGCGATGGCCGCGGCGGCAGAGCGGCATTATCTCGACACGCTCGGGCTCGCACCGGAGCGCCTCGTCGGCATCGCCACCACGCGCCACGGCTACGGCGTGCCGACCCGCCGCATCCGCGTGGTCGAGGCCGGCCATCCCGTGCCTGACGAGGCCGGCCTGAAGGGCGCGGCCGATACCCTCGCGCTCGCAAGCGAGGCCGGACCCGATGACCTTCTCCTGGTGCTGCTCACCGGCGGTGGCTCGGCGAACTGGATCGCGCCTGTCGACGGCATCAGCTTCGCGCAGAAGCAGGCGGTCAACAAGGCGCTGCTCCGCTCGGGCGCGCCGATCGGCGAGATGAATATCGTGCGCAAGCACCTGTCGCGGATCAAGGGCGGGCGGCTGGCGCGCGCCGGCAAAAATGCCGCCGAGATCATTACGCTCGCGATCTCCGACGTGCCGCATGACGACCCCTCCGCGATCGCCTCGGGCCCCACCGTGCCCGATTCGACCACGCTCGCCGACGCGCGTGCGATCGTGACCAAGTACAAGCTCGACATCGACGATGCCGTCCGCCGCGCGCTGGACGTCCCCGCCAACGAGAGCTGCAAACCGGGTGACGCCGCCTTCGCACGCGCGCATTTCGAATTGATCGCACGTCCGAAGCAATCGCTCGATGCCGCGGTGAAACTCGCGCACGAGGCAGGTTACGAGACCATCGATCTCGGCGCCGATCTGGAAGGGGAGGCCCGCGAGGTTGCCGCCGATCACGCCAGGCTGGCGCTTCAGGCCCGCGCGCAAGGCAAGCGCGTCGCGATCCTCTCCGGCGGCGAGCTCACGGTCACCGTGCGCGGCCAGGGGCGCGGCGGCCCGAACCAGGAATACGCGCTGGCGCTCGCCGACCTGTTGAAGGACACGCCAAACATCTCCGCGCTCGCTGGCGATACCGACGGCGCCGATGGCGGTGCCGGCAATCCCACCGACCCCGCCGGCGCGCTGATCGACGCGGCGACGTTCGCGAAGATGAAGGCGCAGGGGCTGCAGCCGCAGGCGTATCTCGCCAGCAACGACGCGACGACGTTCTTCGAGGCGACGGGTGACCTGTTGCTGCCGGGGCCCACGCTGACCAACGTGAACGATATAAGGGTGATTCTGGTCGACTGAGGCGCCTGCCCCAATCACAGCGTCATTTCCCGCGAAGGCAGGAAATCCAGTACGCCGCGGCTTCTCCATCACCCACTACTGCCCCTGGAACACTGGATCGCCCGCCTTCGCGGGCGACGACAGCTGAGCCGACCGCCCCGTTAAAACTCGTTGGCGATCTTCGAGAGCATCCCGAGCAGCGCTTCGCGGTTGGAGGGGCCGAGCAGCTCGTTCAGCCGGGCCTCGTGCTTGGTGGCGACGAGCTTCTTGGCGCGGGCCAGCACCGCCTTGCCCTTGTCGGTCAGCACCAGGATGTGCGAGCGGCGGTCGTTGGTGGAGCGGATCCGCGCGCAAAGGTCGCGGCTCTCGAGATTGTCGAGCATGGCGACGAAATTCGGGCGCAGGATGCCGAGGGTGGAGGCGATCTCGGTCTGGTTACGGCCCGGATTTTTCTCGACCAGCAGCAGAACGGAGAACTGCGCGGGCGTGAGCTGAAGCGAGGCCATGCAGCGCAGGAAGTTCTCGAACACCTTGAGCTGCGCCCGCTTCAGCACATAGCCGAGCTGCTCCGAGAGCTCGCCGAGCTGGAGGGCTTCGCCGGGCCCCTGGACCTTGCACCTCGGCCGCGTCTTTGCGGACCTTGGCCGGATCGGCGGGCTTTTCAGAGGACTTTTCGGAGGTTTTCGAAACGGTCATCGCCTCATGCTCGTAATCCCGCTAAGTTCGGGAGGGTCGTCCCGCCACCCTTGAAGTTATATTTGATAATTGTTATGGACCATATCAAATATCGTCAGCGTTTTTCAATGGCTGTGAGCGGACCGTCCACGACTATCAGGGGACCGGTCCTTAATCTTTGAGGGGGAGCGTCCGGTCTTGAATACCACCATCATGCTGTTCCTGCTGCAGGACGGCATCACCAATGGCGCAATCTATGCGCTGCTCGGCCTCGCGCTGGTGCTGGTGTTCGCCGTCACCCGCGTGATCCTCATCCCACAAGGCGAATTCGTCACCTATGGTGCGCTGACCTATGCCTCGCTGGCTGCGGGCCAGATGCCGGGTACGGCGAAACTCGCGCTCGCCCTGGGCATCGGCGCCTTCGCGTTCGACCTGTTCGCCGCGCGCAAGGCGCTGCACGGACGCCTGGTCCTGCGCAGCGCCCTCACCAACATCGTGCTCCCGGCCATCGTGCTGGCGCTGACTGTCTACTACGCCGCTCAGAAGCCGCCGGTTGCGGTCTGCATCGCGCTGTCGCTGGTGATCGTGGCGATGATCGGCCTGTTTCTCTACCGTATCGCATTCCAACCGCTGGCGCACACCTCCGTGCTGGTGCTGCTGATCGCCTCGGTGGGCGTCCACCTCGCGCTTCAGGGATTGGGCCTTTTGTTCTTCGGCGCCGAGGGCCAGCGCGGACCTGCCGTACTGTCCGGCTCTTTCACCGCCGGCGCGCTGCGCTTCACCGGCCAGAGCATCACGGTCTACGGCATCACCATCGCCTTCATCGTCGGGCTGTGGCTGTTCTTCGGGCTGACACTTTACGGCAAAGCGCTGCGCGCGACCGCCGTGAACCGGCTGGGTGCCCGGCTCGTCGGCATCCGCACGACGCTGTCCGGGCAAATCGCCTTCCTGCTGGCGTCCGTCATCGGCGCATTGTCGGGCATCATGATCGTGCCGATCACGACGCTCTATTACGACTCGGGCTTCCTGATCGGCCTGAAGGGCTTTGTCGCCGCGATCATCGGCGGTCTCGTCAGCTATCCCCTCACCGCCGTCGCAGCGCTGTTCGTCGGCATCGTCGAGGCGTTCTCGTCCTTCTATGCCTCCAACTACAAGGAGGTGATTGTTTTCATGCTCTTGATCCCCGTGCTGCTGCTGCGCTCGCTCGCTGCCCCCGCGGTCGAGGAAGAGAAGGACTGACGCCAAGATGCAGAGCCGGCTCCCCATCCTCATCTTCGCGCTTCTCATGGCGGCGATCCCGTTCGTTCCGGGCATGCCCCCGTTCTGGATCGTGCTGCTCGACAATATCGGCCTCACCGCCCTCGTCGCGATGGGCCTCGTGCTGCTGACCGGCGTCGGCGGCCTGACCTCGTTTGGACAAGCGGCCTTCGTCGGCTTCGGCGCCTACACCACCGCGGTGCTGTCGACGGCCTACGGGATGTCGCCCTGGCTGACGCTGCCGCTGTCGCTGCTGGTCAGCGGCTTGCTGGCGGTGCTGCTCGGCCTCGTCACGGTCCGTCTCTCCGGCCACTATCTGCCGCTCGGCACGCTCGCCTGGGGACTCGGCTTGTTCTATCTCTTCAGCAAGCTGGAATTTTTAGGAAGGAACGACGGCATCTCGGCGATCCCGCCGCTGTCGATCGGCTCGTTCAAGATGCTCTCGCCCGGCTCGATCTATTACGCGATCTGGGTGGCCGTGATCGTCTCGGCGCTGCTCACGATGAACCTGCTGGACTCCCGCACCGGCCGCGCCATCCGCGCGCTCCGGCGCGGCCATGTCGCGGCCGAAGCATTCGGCGTGCACACGCCGCGGGCCAAGATGCTGGTGTTCATCCATGCCGCCGTGCTCGCCGGCCTCTCCGGCTGGCTCTACGCTCATCTTCAGCGCGCGGTGAACCCCACGCCGTTCGGCGCGCAGGCCGGCATCGAATATCTCTTCATCGCCGTGGTCGGTGGCGCCGGTTATGTCTGGGGCGGCGTCCTCGGCGCGGCGCTCGTCGTGGTCCTGAAAGAAGTGCTCCAGAGCTACCTGCCGCTGATCCTGCCGGGCTCCGGCCAGGTCGAAACCATCGTGTTCGGCATTATGCTGGTGGCGCTGCTCCAGCTCGCACCCGGCGGCGTCTGGCCCTGGCTGATGTCGTTCCTGCCCGAGCGCACCCGTGGCAAAAAGCCGGACACCTCCCTGAAACTGGCGCAGCGCACCCGCTCGCCCGGCCAATCCGGCGTCCTGCTCCAGGTCGAGAAGGCGCGGAAGCAATTCGGCGGCGTGGTCGCGGTAAATAGCGTCTCCTTCGACGTCCAGGCCCGCGAGATCGTTGCGCTGATCGGCCCGAACGGCGCCGGCAAGAGCACGACGTTCAACCTGATCACCGGCGTGCTGTCGGCCACATCGGGCTCGATCTCCGTGCTCGGCAACAAGGTCGACAAGGCGCCGCCGCAGGAGATCGTCAAGCTCGGCATCTCCCGCACCTTCCAGCACGTCAAGCTGGTGCCTGACATGACCGTGCTGGAGAACGTCGCGATCGGCGCGCATCTGCGCGGCCATTCCGGGCCGATCTCCTCGATGCTGCGGCTGGACCGTGCCGACGAGGCCAAGCTGCTCGCGGAAGCCGCCCGCCAGATCGAGCGCGTCGGACTTGGCGAGCAGATGCATCAGCTCGCAGGCGCGCTTTCGCTGGGACAGCAACGGATCGTCGAGATCGCCCGTGCGCTGTGCGTCGATCCGATGCTGCTGCTGCTCGACGAGCCGGCCGCCGGCCTGCGCCACATGGAGAAGCAGCGGCTCGCGACGCTGCTGCGGGAGCTGCGCGACGGCGGCATGAGCGTGCTGCTTGTCGAGCACGACATGGGCTTCGTCATGAACCTCGCCGACCGCATCGTGGTGCTCGATTTCGGCACCAAGATCGCGGAAGGAACGCCGGCCACGATCAAGACCAATCCCGAAGTGATCAAGGCCTATCTCGGAGTGGCGGCATGAGCGCGCTGTTGTCCGTCACCGACGCCCATGTGTCCTATGGCAAGGTCGAGGCGGTGCGTTCGGTCTCGCTCGAAGTCGGCCAAAACCAGATCGTCACCATCGTCGGCGCCAACGGCGCCGGCAAGACCACGCTGCTCTCGGCCATCATGGGCGTTTTTCCGCTGAAGGGCCGCGTCGCCTTTGCCGGCCAGGACCTCTCCCGGCTCGACATCGAGGATCGCGTCGCGATGGGGCTCGGTCTCGTTCCCGAGCACCGCGAACTGTTCGTGACCATGAATGTCGAGGACAATCTCGAACTCGGCGCCTTCAGGATCGAGAGAAGCAAGGCGAAAGCCTCGATGGAGCGGGTCTACACGCTGTTTCCGCGGCTGAAGGAGCGGCGCAAGCAGTTCGCCGGCACGCTCTCCGGCGGCGAGCAGCAGATGCTCGCGATGGGCCGCGCGCTGATGGGCGAGCCCAAGCTCTTGATGCTGGACGAGCCGAGCCTCGGCCTCGCTCCGATCATCGTCGCCGACATCTTCCGCATCGTCACCGAACTGCGTGCCGCCGGCGTCTCCGTGCTGCTGGTCGAGCAGAACGCGCAGGCCGCATTGAAGATCGCGGATCAGGCCTACGTGATGGAGCTCGGCGAATTCGTGCTCAGCGGCAAGGCCAGCGACATCGCCGCAAACGAGCGGGTGGCGGCGAGCTATCTCGGCTTCCAGCACGAAGGCGCGAGTGGGTTGTAGCTCTGCTTCTCAAACTCACCTGTCATCGTCCGCGAAGGCGGACGATCCAGTATTCCGTAAACCGCTGTGCTTGAACCGAGACGCTACGGCGTACTGGATGCCCCGCCTTCGCGGGGCATGACATCGGAGGATTCGGGGAGAGGCGAAAGACCGTCGCCTAGCTCGCCCCCTTCTCCCCCTTCAACGCCGCGACCTCCGCCTCCAGCGCCGCGATCCTTGCATCCCTTGCCGCCAGCGCAGCCGCAACATCGCCGGCGTCGAACTTCTGCGGGATGTGCTGCGGGCAGTTCGTGTCCCACGCTTCGATCTTGAACAGGATCACCTGCTCCGGCCGCGCGCGGTAGCCTTTCGGCATCAGGGACTGCGTCAGCGCGGCGTCGTCCTCGACCACGCGCGCCTCACCCCAGATCTTCACCCGGCGGCGATGGGCGTAGTCCATCACAAAGATGTAGGCCCTGGGATTTTCGGACAGGTTTCCCTGCGTGATGTACTGCCGATTGCCGGCGTAGTCGGCGAACGCGAGCGTCTGCTTATCCAGCACCTTCAAAAAGCCCTTCGGGCCGCCGCGGTGCTGAATGTAGGGCTGGCCATCGGCCGAGGCAGTGGCGAAATAAAAGCTGTTGGCATCAGCGATGAACGCCGCGAGGTTCTCGTCGACCTCGGTGCGCCAGCCGCGCTGCTCGGCATGAGCATAGCCTTCGCGTGATCCTTTTCGGGTCTGGATCGATTTCACCGCCGGCGTGAATGCCACGTCGCTGGCGTAGGTGTGAGTTGCCGTCATCGGAACATCTCCTGAAATCCCGGCGCATCTCTGCGTCTTCGGGACCTAAAATGGACCTTCCGGCTGCCAAAACAATCTGTCCGCTTGACACTTAATCGTTGCAATATATGCAATAATGAGATGGACCGCCTTGAAGCCATGCATGTCTTTGTCACCGTCGCCGATTTGCGCGGCTTTGCGCCAGCGGCACGAAAACTGCGGCTGTCGCCCTCGGCGGTGACGCGGCTGATCGCGGCGCTGGAGGAACATCTCGGCGCGCGGCTGCTGCAGCGGACCACCCGGCAGGTGGGGCTGACCGACGTCGGCACGCGCTATCTGGAACGCGCGCGTCGCATCCTCGCCGACGTCGAGGAGGCCGACGGCTCGGCGCGGGAGGAGCGCAACCGGCCGAGTGGACGTCTGGTGGTGTCGGCTCCGGTCGGCTTCGGCCGTCTCCATGTCGGGTCTGTCATGACCGCCTACCTCAAGCGTTATCCCGACGTCACCTGCGAATTGCGGCTGTCGGACAACCTCGTCAATCTCGTGGAAGATGCCGTCGACGTAGCGGTGCGGATCGGCCATCTCGCCGACTCCTCACTGGTCGCGCGCCAGGTCGGCGAGATGCGGCGGATCGTGGTGGCGACGCCGGGTTACCTGAAGCGCCATGGCGAGCCGAAGACGCCGGAGGCACTGCTCACGCACCAGACCATCGCGTTCGGTCCATCCGCCAGCTGGCGCTTCGTACTGGACGGCCGCGACATCGAGGTGACGCCGGAACCGCGCTTCGCCAGCAACAGCGCCGACGCCGCCCTGCAATATGCGGAGGCCGGCGGTGGCGTGACGCGGGTGCTGGCTTATCAGGCCGCCGAGGGCTTGCGTCGCGGGCGGCTAAAGATCGTGCTTGCGAAATACGAGCAGCCGGCGCTGCCGATCCACATCGTCTACCCGACCTCGCGCCTGCTCTCAGCCAAGGTGCGCGCATTCGTCGATCTCGTGGTGGAGACGGCGGAGTGGAGATTTGGGTGATTTTCGTGCCCCGGACGCGCTGCAACGCATAGCGTTGCTGCGCAGAGCCGGGGCCCAGAAGGCTATGGGTCCCGGCTCTGCGGAGCGGCACTTCGCGCCGCACCGCGTCCGGGACAAGGGAATTCACCCCTTCTTCGGCACGACGCGAAAGGTGCCGCTGGCGCGCGCGATCACGGCGTCGTCGGCCTTCGCGAGGCACTGCGCGAAACAGATCGTGCTGCCGGTCTTGATCGCCTCACCCTCGACCGCGAGCCATTGACCGATTTCGCCGGCACCGACGTAGTCGACCGACAGCGAGATGGTGACGAGCGACGTCGTCCAGCCCGTCGCTTGCGCGCAGCTGTAACCCATGGCGGCATCGGCCAGCGCCGCAATCAATCCGCCATGGATCAGCCCGCGCGCGTTGGTGTGCGGTGTCGCCAGCCGCAATCCCACGGTGACGCCCTTATCGGTCTTTCTGGAATAAAGCGGCTCCCACGGGTCGGTGAGGGGCGCTTTTCGGAAATGCGGCTCGAAGCCGGCGGGAATGTCGGTGCTGGTCATGTCTGGCTCGCGTCGTTGGCTGCCGCCATTGAACGCGATGTAAACGACCGTTTCACCACCTACAAAGTTTTAAACGAAATTTGCGCGGGTGTTTGAAACGAGCGGCACTGTCGCCCCACAACCACTGTCATCACCCGCGAAAGCGGGTGACCCAGTATTCCAGAGGCGGTGACGTGATACGGACGGGCCGCGGCGTACTGGATGCCCCGCCTTCGCGGGGCATGACAGCTATTTTCAAAACGGCAGCCCCACGTAATTCTCCGACAGCGACGTCATCGCGGCCTGCGACTGCGTGACGTAGTCGAGCTCGGCGAGCTGGATGCGGGCGCCGATGGTGCCGGTGTCGGGGAATTTGTGCAGCATCGAGGTCATCCACCAGGAGAACCGCACGGCCTTCCAGACTCGCGCCAGCGCCTTGGCGGAATAGGCGTCGATCCCGGCGCTGGATTTCTCGTCGTAGAATTCGCGAAGCGCGCTCGACAGATAATGGGCGTCGCTGGCCGCGAGGTTCAGTCCCTTGGCCCCGGTCGGCGGCACGATATGGGCGGCGTCACCGCACAGGAACATCCTGCCGAAGCGCATCGGCTCGGCCACGAAGCTGCGCAAGGGCGCAATGCTCTTCTCGATCGAGGGTCCTGTGACCAGGCTGTCCGCAGCCTCCTGGTCGAGCCGGCTCTTGAGCTCGTCCCAGAAGCGGTGGTCGGGCCATTGGTCGACATGGTCGTCGAGCGCGCATTGCACATAGTAACGGCTGCGTTTGGCCGAACGCATGGTGCACAGCGCAAAGCCGCGGGCGTGGTTCGAATAGATCAGCTCGTGGCTGACCGGCGGGGTATCGGAGAGGATCCCGAGCCAGCCCGAATGGATAGATCCGCTCGAACTCCTCGATCGCCGAGGCCGGAACGCTGGCGCGGCTGACGCCGTGAAAGCCGTCGCAGCCGGCGATGAAGTCGCAATCGATGGTGTGGGTGACGCCATCCTTGACGTAGGTCACGCGCGGGCGACCGCCGTCGAAATCATGCGGCTGCACGTCCTTGACCTCGTAGACCGAGGTGAGACCGGCGGCCTTGCGCGCATTCATCAGGTCGAGCGTGACCTCGGTCTGGCCGTAGATCATGACCGTCTTGCCGGTCGCGGCCTTCATGTCGATACGGTGTCGGCGGCCGGAAAAGGCCAGCTCGATCCCTTCATGCAGCAGACCTTCGGCATGCGCCCGCGCGCCGGCGCCGATCTGGTCGAGCAGCGCGACGGTTCCCTCCTCCAGGAGGCCGGCGCGGATGCGGCCGAGCACATAGTCCGGGCTCTGGCGCTCCAGGATGACGTTGTCGATGCCGTAACCGTGCAGAAGTTGCCCAAGCAACAATCCAGCCGGCCCTGCCCCGATGATTGCGACTTTTGTCCGCAATACTTGCTCCTCCCGATCCTGTAGGTTTTCGTCGCGGCTCGCTTGTCGCAGCCGTCCGCGCACGATAATTATATCATATAACGGTTGGGCAAAAGGGGAGTGCGCGGCGGCACGCCGCGCCAGTTCCGGCTTGAATGCGCCGGCTAATTAGATAACATGTTAATTAACGAGACCGGGCCATCGAAGCCCGCAGTCACAAGAGGGAGAGACACGTGATGAGGAAAGCCTGTCTGGCGTTGCTGCTGGCAGCAAGCGTGAGCCCTGCGCTCGCGCAGGACAAGACCTTCGACCTGAAGATCTCGCACTGGGTGCCGGCCTCGCACCCCCTGCAGAAATCGCTGGAGGATTGGGCCGCCGCGGTCGAGAAGGATTCCGGCGGCACCATCAAGGGCAAGGTGTTTCCGGCCCAGCAGATGGGCAAGGCGTTCGACCATTACGATATGGCCCGCGACGGCATCGCCGACGTCACCTACGTCAATCCCGGCTACCAGCCCGGCCGCTTCCCGATCATCGGCGCCGGCGAATTGCCGTTCCTGATCTCGGATGCCAAGGGTGGCTCGATGGGGCTCGACGCCTGGTATCGCAAATATGCCGAGAAGGAGATGAAGGACGTCAAGTACTGTCTCGCCTTCGTCCACTCGCCCTCCTCCTTCCACTCCCGCACCAAGAAGATCGTGATGCCGGAGGACGTGAAGGGCCTGAAGATCCGCCCGGCCCACGCCACCATGGCGAACTTCGTCACCTCGCTCGGCGGCACCAACGTGCAGTCCTCCGCGCCCGAAGTGCGCGACATCATCGAGCGCGGCGTCGCCGACGGCGTCACCTTCCCCTGGGGCTCGCTGGTGCTGTTCGGCATCGACAAGGTGACCAAGTACGACATGGAGGCGCCGCTCTACACCACGACCTTCGTGTTCGTGATGAACAAGGACAAGTACAATGCGATGTCCGACAAGCAGAAGGCCGCGGTCGACAAGAATTGCACGACCGAGATGGCCGGCGTGGTCGGCGAGCACTGGGGCAAGTTCGAGGATGCCGGCATCGACAAGGTCAAGGCGGAATCCGGTCACGAGGTCTACAAGCTGACACCCGAGCAGACCGCCGCCTGGAAGAAGGCCGCCGAGCCGCTGGTCAAGACCTGGTCCGACGGCGCGAAGAAAGCCGGCGCCGATCCGGATGCTGCGCTCGCGGATCTGAAGGCATCGCTGAAGAAGTACAACGCGCTGGCGGAGTGAAGCTGGGCTGCGGCTGCGCACTCCCTGTACCTCTCCCGCTTGCGGGGGAGGTCGGCGCGAAGCGCCGGGTGGGGGCTCTCTCCACATCGGGATTATCGCCTGCGGAGAGACCCCCACCCCGACCCTCCCCCGCAAGCGGGAGAGGGAGCGCAGCTTGATCGCGGGCGCACCTCGAACTCGTCAAGCTTTTGAACAGGACCACCCCATGAAGCGCAGCTGGATGGATCGCGTTATCGATTCGATCGAATGGATCGCAGCGGCCTTCGTCGGCATCGTCGCGCTCGACATCTTCCTGTCGGTGCTGCTGCGCAACACGCTGAACTATGCGATTCCCGACAGTTTCGACATCGGCCGCATGCTGCTCGGCATCCTCATCTTCTGGGGCATCGCGGCGACATCCTATCGCGGCACCCACATCACGGTCGATTTGGTCTGGGGCAATGTCGGACCGCGCTACCAGCGCTGGATCGACGTGTTCGCAACCCTGGTGCTGCTGTTCGTCGTCACGGTGCAGACCTGGACGCTGTTCGACAAGGTCCGCGGCACCTACAACGACAACGTCCAGACCTTCGACATGCACATGCCGACCTGGCCGTTCTTCGCGATCGCCTGGATCGGCGACGTCTCGGCCGTGCTGCTGATCGCGATCCGCACTTACCGGCTGATCTTCCATCCCGAAGAGATGCACGACCCCAAGCTGAAGGCGACGGAATAATCATGAGCACCGATGCCGTCGCCGTTATCGGCTTTGTTTCCCTTTTCGCACTGATGCTGCTGCGCGTGCCCGTCGGCATGGCCATGGGCCTCGTCGGCGTCTCCGGCTTCACCTATCTCGTCGGCGCCACGCCGGCGCTGAAACTGGTCGGCCAGACCTCGATGCGCACGGTCACCGACTACACCTTCGGCGTCATCCCGATGTTTTTGCTGATGGGTTCCTTCGTCAGCAATTCCGGCATGAGCCGCGAGCTGTTCCGCGCCGCCAACGGTTTTGTCGGGCATCTGCGCGGCGGGCTCGGCATCGCCACCGTCGGCGCCTGCGGCGGTTTTGCCGCGATCTGCGGCTCGTCGGTCGCGACCGCCGCGACCTTCTCCGCCGTCGCCTACCCGGAGATGCGCCGCTTCGGCTATCCGCAGTCCTTTGCTACCGGCGTGATCGCGGCCGGCGGCACGCTGGGCGCGATGCTGCCGCCCTCCACTGTGCTCGCGGTCTACGGCATCATCACCGAGCAGGACATCGGGAAACTCTTCATCGCCGGCATCATCCCGGGCATCCTGGCGATGACCATGTACATGATCACGATCTTTCTGATCGGGTATTTCCGGCCCGACTTCCTGCCCAAGGGCAAGGTGCTGCCGTGGCGCGAGCGCTTTGCCGGCCTGAAGGACATCTGGGCGCCGGTGCTGCTGTTCGTGTTCGTGATCGGCGGCCTCTACGGCCTGCCCTATTTGCCGCGCTTCACCCCGACCGAAGCCGGCGGCGTCGGCGCTGCCGGCGCCTTCATCATCGGCGTGGCGACCGGCCGCCTCGACCGCGAGAAGATTTTGGCGTCGCTGCTCCAGGCCACCCGCACGGCGGCCGCGGTGTTCACCGTGCTGATCGGCGCCTTGATCTTCGGTTATTTCCTCACGGTAACGCAGACCCCGCAGAAGGTGACGGAATTCCTCACCGGCCTCGGCCTCGGCCCCTACGGCGTGCTGGCGCTGATCATGGTGATGTATCTCGTGCTCGGCTGCCTGATGGACGCCATGGCGATGATCATCCTCACCGTGCCGATCATCTTCCCCGTGATCATGCATCTCGGTTTCGACCCGATCTGGTTCGGCGTCATCATCGTGATGACCGTCGAGCTCGGCCTGATCCATCCCCCGGTGGGCATGAACGTCTTTGTCATCAAAAGCGTGGTGAAGGACGTCTCCTTCTCCACCATCTTCAAGGGCGTGATCCCGTTCGTGGCGACAGACCTCGTGCGCCTGGTGATCCTGATCGCGTTCCCGCTGCTGGCGACATGGCTGCCGACACGGATGATGGCGCATTGAAAGGCGAAGCGATGACCACACCGGCGCTGGAAACCAAATACGTCTTCACCATCACCGCAAAAATCGGCGACGTCGTCACCGCCGGCGAGACCGGCATCGGCGTTCGCCGCATCATCCCGATCCTCGGCGGCGAGGTGACGGGCGCGATCACCGGTCGCGTGTTGCCGTTCGGGGCGGACTTCCAGACCATCCGCCCGAATGAGCTGATCGATCTCGAAGCGAAGTACGCCTTCGAAACCGACGACGGCGCCATCGTCTATGTCGAGAACAAGGGCATGCGCTTCGGCCCAGTCGAGCTGTTGCAAAAGCTCAAGCGCGGCGAACCGGTCGATCCAAAACTGATCTATTTCCGCACCGTGCCGAAATTCGAGACGGGGCATGAGAAGTACCGCTGGCTGATGGAGCACATTTTTGTGGGTTCAGCGGCACGGCATGCGGATCGCGTCGTGATCGACGTGCATCAGGTGATGTAAGTCAACGTTGACCACCGCCTGTTTAGTGTGTATAAATACACACCATGAATAGTCGAGACATTATCTCGGCCCTTCACAAGGATGGGTGGGTGCAGGTGGCTCAAAAGGGCAGCCACGTCCAGTTCAGACATCCGTCGAAAAAGGGCCGCGTCACGGTCCCTCATCCGAAGCGAGACATCGCGCTCGGAACGTTGAAGAGTATTGAACAGCAATCAGGACTGAAGCTGAGGTAAGCGCCATGCGTCACTACATTGGTCTTATCCATAAGGATGCCGACAGCGATTTCGGCGTGTCGTTTCCGGACCTGCCCGGCGTCGTGACTGCGGGGACCACGCTTGACGAGGCGCGCGACATGGCCGAGGAAGCGCTGGCGTTTCACCTCGAGGGCATGGCGGAGGACGGAGTGGCTATTCCCGAGCCTTCGTTGCTCGAAGACATCATGTCGGATCCCGAGAACCGCTCCGGTGTCGCCATTCTGGTGTCGGTGAAGGATGACCAGCCAAAGGTCGTGCGCGTCAATGTCACTCTGCCCGGAGATGTCCTGGAGCAGATCGACAAGTATGCCGAGGCCCACGGCTATACGCGATCGGGCCTGCTTGCTCAGGCCGCGAAGAAGCTGATGACTGAAGCGGCCTGAGACGCTTCTGAACCTCGCCCCCTATAAGGCGCCCGATTGCCTGGCATTCGTCCGAACCCGAAGGAGCGTTCACACAGCCCTTGGGGAGAGCTTCCCGTATTGACTCCTCCCAAATTCGTTATAGAACATAACTATTCTGACAAGGACGCAAATGACACAGGGAAACGCCGAGACCGCTGACGCGGGCGCCTCCGGGCTATTGAGGATCGAGCGGGCGGACCGGGTTTTGACCGTCGGCCTGAACCGGCCGGCCAAGCGCAATGCGCTCAACGACGGCATCATCCTGGAAATCGGCGAGTGTTTTGCGTCCCTGCCCGAGAATATCGGCGCGGTCGTCATCCACGGCATCGGCGACCATTTCTCCTCCGGGCTCGATCTCTCCGAGCTGACCGACCATGACGCGACAGGCGGCCTGCTGCATTCGCAGATGTGGCACCGGGTGTTCGACCGCATTCAGTACAGCCGCGTGCCCGTGATCGCGGCGCTCAGGGGCGCGGTGATCGGCGGCGGGCTGGAGCTCGCCTGTGCGGCGCATATTCGCGTCGCCGAGCCCTCGACCTATTTCGCCCTGCCGGAGGGGCAGCGCGGCATCTTCGTCGGCGGCGGCGGCTCCGTGCGGCTGCCGCGGCTGATCGGCGTCGCCAGGATGATGGACATGATGCTGACGGGGCGCGTCTATACCGCGACCGAAGGCGCCTCCTACGGCTTTGCGCAATATGTCACGGAAGCCGGCAACGGCCTCGGCAAGGCGCTGGAGCTTGCGACCAAGGTCGCCTCCAACGCGCCGCTGACGAATTTCGCCGTGCTGCAGGCACTGCCGATGATCGCGGAAGCCAATCCGCAGGCCGGTCTTCTGATGGAGTCGCTGATGGCAACGGTGGCGCAGAGCGACAAAGAGGCAAAACGCAGGATTCGCGAATTCCTCGAACACAAGACCGCAAAGGTGAAGCCGAAATCATGAGTGCGCAGCCGTCCTCTTCCAGCATGGAGCGCGGCGCGAGCACTTCCCCGCTGCGGCCCATTTCGTTCGGCGATCCCGCCGTCAACATCGAGCGGCGCGACGACGGCACGATTTATCTGCGGCCAACACAGCCGCTCGGCGACTATCCGGTTCGTATCACCGACCGCCTGCATCATTGGGCGACGACCACACCCGACCGCGTCTTCATGGCCGAGCGCGAAGGCGGCCGCGGCTGGCGCAAGATCAGCTACGCCGAGCTGCTCGCCGCGAGCCGGCACATCGCCTCAGGCCTGATTGCGCGCGGCCTGTCGGCGGAGCGGCCGGTCGTCATCCTCTCCGGCAATTCGATCGACCACGCATTGCTCGCGTTCGGCGCGTTCTATGCCGGCATTCCGTTCTGCCCGGTGTCGCCGGCCTATTCGCTGGTGTCGAAGGATTACGGCAAGCTGTCCTACCTGATGAAGCTGCTGACGCCCGGCCTCGTCTTCGCCGACGACGCCGACAAATTCGCCGACGCGCTCGCCGCCAATGTCTCGCTCGGCACCGAAATCGCCGCGTCTTACGGTCACGTCCCGGGCCGCGACGTCACCTTGCTCGCCGATCTCATGGCAACGCCGATCCGCGCCGATTTGGACAAGGTCCACGGCAAGATCGGCCCCGACACCATCGCGAAATTCCTGCTGACCTCGGGCTCGACCGGCAACCCCAAGGCGGTCATCAACACCCAGCGCATGATCTGCGCCAACCAGGTGATGCTGCGCGAGACGCTCGCCTTCCTCAAGGACGAGCCGCCCGTCATCATCGACTGGCTGCCCTGGAATCATACTTTTGGCGGCAACCACAATATCGGACTGACGCTCTACAATGGCGGCTCGATGTATCTCGACGCCGGCAAGCCGGTGCCCGGAGGCATCGAGGAGACCGTGCGCAATCTCCAGGAGATTTCGCCAACGGTTTATTTCAACGTCCCCAAGGGCTATGAGTCGCTGCTGCCTTATCTGCGCGACGACCAGGGCCTGCGCGCAAAATTCTTCGACCGTCTGCATGCGATGTTCTTCTCGGGCGCGGCGCTGTCGCCGTTCGTCTGGAACAGCCTCGACGAGCTCGCGGTGAAGGAAAAAGGCTACCGCGTGCCGATGCTGACCGGCTTGGGTGCCACCGAGACCGCGCCGTTCTTCATGTCGGTCAACCCGCGCACCAGCCGCTCCGGCCATGTCGGGCTTCCCGTATCTGGCAACGACGCCAAGCTGGTGCCGAACAACGGCAAGATGGAAGTTCGTTGTAAGGGGCCGAACGTGATGCCCGGCTATTGGCGCCAGCCCGACATCACCGCAAAATCGTTCGACGAAGAGGGCTTCTACAAGCTCGGCGATGCGCTCAAGCCCGTTGATCCCGATGATCTCAACGCCGGCTTCGATTTCGACGGCCGCATCGGTGAGGATTTCAAGCTCGGCAGCGGTACCTGGGTCAGCGTTGGCCCGTTGCGCGCGCGCTTCGTTGCGGCCTGCGCACCGCTGGTGCGCGATGTCGTCATCGCCGGCATCAACCGTGACGAGGTCTCCGCGCTCGTCGTGCTCGATCTCGACGGCTGCCGGCTGATCAACCCGACGCTGCCGGCCGACGATCTCGTCGTCGCGACCCGCGACCGGCTGGTGCGCGAAGCTTTCCGCGAACGGCTGACCCGTTTTCTCGGCGAAGCCACCGGCTCCTCGACGCGGATCACGCGCGCGATCCTCATCGACACGCCACTCTCGATCGACAAGGGCGAAGTCACCGACAAGGGCTCGATCAACCAGCGCGCGGTGCTCGAACATCGCAGCCTCCTGATCGAAGAGCTCTACGCTGCCAATCCATCGGACCGTGTGATATCGGTCGGCTAAGAAGTCATCGCTACAGGGAGAACGCCATGTTGTTGAAGGATCAGGCTGTCATCGTCGCCGGCGGCGCGTCGGGACTTGGCGCGGCGACCGCGCGAAAGCTGGCTGCGCAGGGCGCCAAGGTCGCGGTGTTCGATCTCAATGCCAAGCTCGCCGAGACTGTCGCCGCCGAGATCAAGGGCGTGGCCGTGGCTTGCGACGTCTCTGATGCCGCCTCCGCGGAAGCTGCGATCGCGCAGGCGACCAAGGCCCATGGACCCGCGCGCGTGCTGGTCAATTGCGCCGGCATCGGCGTTGCCAAGCGCGTCGTCGGCCGCGACGGCCCGATGGCGCTCGCCGATTTCGACAAGGTGATCAAGGTCAACCTGATCGGCACCTTCAACATGCTGCGTCTTGCCGCAACCGAGATGTCCAAGCTCGAGCCGCAGGCAACCGGCGAGCGCGGCGTCATCATCAACACGGCGTCCGTTGCGGCCTATGACGGCCAGATCGGGCAGTCGGCCTATTCGGCCTCGAAGGGCGGCATCGTCGGTATGACGCTGCCGATCGCGCGCGAGATGGCGCAGTTCGGCGTCCGCGTGCTGACGATTGCGCCCGGCCTGTTCCTGACCCCGCTGCTCGCCAACCTGCCGCAGGAAGCCCAGGACTCACTCGCCGCCGCGATCCCCTTCCCGCGCCGGCTCGGCCACGCCGACGAGTTCGCGGCACTCGCCCTGCACATGGTCGAGAATTCCCCTTCTATCTGAACGGCGAAGTGGTGCGCCTCGACGGCTCGCTGCGCATGGCGCCGAAATAGGGCACGACATATGTTCGTGAACCGGCGCGACGTACAGATCCAGTGGGGTGACTGCGACCCCGCCAACATCGTCTATTACCCGCGCTATTTCGCGATGTTCGACGATTCGACGTCGACCCTGTTCGAGGTCGCCGGCTTCTCCAAGCAGGATTTGGTCAAAAAATACGGCCTGGTGGGCATTCCCATGGTCGACACGCGCGCCAAGTTCTACATTCCATCCACTTATGGCGACTGGATCACCATCGAAACGAAGATCGAGAGCATCAAGCGCTCGAGCTTCGAGGTGAAGCACAGCGTCTACAAGGGCGAGGCGCTGGCGATCGAGGGTTTTGAGACCCGCGTCCTGGTCGGCCGCGACCCCGTTAACCCCGACAAGCTGAAATCGGCACCGTTCCCTGCGGAAATGGTAGCCAAATTCACGGGGAGTTAGGTCTGGAGCTAAATCGCCACATCACCCAAAGAGGGGGCTGAATTACCCCCCGATTTCTGCTTTCAAAGAAACACATAAAGGGAGGAATAGATGAAACGCTTTTACCTGACCGCTGCCGTCACCGCGGCCGCGCTTGCGCTGCCGGCCCTGCCCGCACTGGCCCAGACCACCGAGATCACCATCGGCATCACCACGACCACCACCGGCCCGGGCGCGGCGCTTGGCATTCCCGAACGCAACGCGCTGGAGTTCGTGCCGAAGGAAATCGGCGGCGTGCCGCTGAAGGTGATCGTGCTCGACGACGGCGGCGATCCCACCACCGCGACCACCAACGCCCGCCGCTTCGTCACGGAATCCAAGGCCGACATCATCATGGGCTCGGCGCTGACGCCGCCGACCATCGCGGTCTCCAACGTTGCCAACGAAGCCGGCATCCCGCATTTCGGCCTCGCACCGTTCCCGATCACACCAGAGCGCATGAAGTGGTCGGTGGCGATGCCGCAGCCGATTCCGATCATGGGCAAGGTGCTCTACCAGCATATGAAGTCGAAGGGCGTGAAGACGGTCGGCTATATCGGCTATTCCGACTCCTACGGCGACCTCTGGTTCAACGACTTCAAGGCCCAGGGCGTGCCGATGGGCATGACCCTTGCAGACGAAGAGCGCTTTGCGCGGCCCGACACCTCGGTGACCGGACAGGTGCTGAAGCTCGTCGCCGCCAATCCCGACGCGATCCTGGTCGGAGCCTCCGGCACCGCGGCCGCACTGCCGCAGACCGAGCTGCGCGAGCGCGGCTATCAGGGTCTGATCTACCAGACCCACGGCGCGGCCAGCATGGATTTCATCCGCATCGCGGGCAAGGCCGCGGAAGGCGTGCTGATGGCTTCGGGCCCGGTGATGGACCCGGAAGATCAGCCGGATGAAGCCGCGACCAAGAAGCCGGGCCTGGCGCTCAACTCGGCCTACGAGGGCAAGTACGGCCCGAACAGCCGAAGCCAGTTCGCCGGCCACTCCTACGATGCCTTCGAGATCCTGAAGCGCGTGATTCCAACGGCGCTGAAGACGGCCAAGCCCGGCACGCCGGAATTCCGCGAAGCAATCCGCCAGGCACTGCTGTCGGAGAAGGAAATTGCTGCAAGCCAGGGCGTCTACAATTTCACCGAAAAGGACCGCTACGGCCTCGACGACCGCTCGCGCATCCTGCTGACGGTGAAGAACGGCAAGTACACGCTGGTGAAGTAGATGCGGCGATAGTTTCGAGACGACGAGAGCCGGCCCAATGGGCCGGCTCTTTTCATTTGCGATCCTTGAGCGGCCTCAGGCCGCCTGACGCAGCGGGGTCCAGGCGAATTCCGGATAGTAATTGTCCATCATCCGGTCGACATAGGCGGTGAGATTCGGAAACCCTTCGGCGCGACGGCGCAGTCCGGATTCGAAGAACGGCGTCAGGATGCCGGCCAGCGCGCCGAAGGCAGTGGCATCGACGCCGCTGGGCTTGTTGCCCATCAGATAGGACTTGTCGCCGAGCTGCACCGAGAGCGCAAACAGCGAGCGCACGGCGAGATCGACGTCCTCATCGGGCGCGTGGCGGCCGAGGCCGGAGAGCAGATAGTTCTCGGCGACACGGAATTGTGCGTCCTCGCGTAGCTTCTCGCGAGCGTGCTCCGGCGCGCCGTCGAAGAAATGCGCAGGCCCCTTGGCGAAGTTGACCGGATCGACCCAGCGCGCCCCGACCAGCGCAAAATAAACGTGATGCTCGATCATGCGCTCGAATGCCCAGGCCTGTGCGCGTTCGGCAAGCGACAGGCCGGCGTCGAAATCGAAGCCATAGCGGCGCTCGATATGGGCGCGGATGAAGGTGGAATCCGCCACCGCCTCGCCGCCATCGTCGATGAAAGGCAGCTGCCCCTTGGGAGAGGCGGGCGGCATCGCCCGCTCCTTCCGGTAGGGCAGTCCCGCCATCTTGAGCTGCACCTCCGTCTTGGTGACGAAGGGGCTGATTTCCGGCAGGCCGAAGCCGGTGCCAAAGCCGTAAAGCGTGATCATGAAGGCTCTCCTGAAGCGACCGAAAGAGTTGAGGGAACTTAACCGCCGGCTGCTGCCACCATGGTGGCAGCAGCCGTGATATCTTCTGCGAAACGGGCTCCTCGCCAGGCGCGGGCCATGACATGACGGACCAGCGCGTCCGCAGCCTGGACCAACGAGCGAGCCACCACGGTCGCGAGCGCAAGGCGGAGATCGATGACCATGAGATCAAGCGATACGAGGCGGCTGGACGCCCATGCGCACCAGGCTCGGACTTGCCAAGGCTGGATTTGCCAAGGCTGGACTCTCCAAGGCTGGACTCTCCAGGGCCGGGCCTGCGAAGGCTGGGTCCGCCACAGCGCAGCGGCCGGGCCGAAATGGGTTGGAATGATCATGGACAAATCCTCTTCAGTCGAATTGTTGTCCCGGTATAGAACTCCCCTGCTGCCAACATCCTGTCAGCAGCCGCGCGCCGCCTTCTGAAAAAACAAGCGACAAGAGACCCCTCATGAGACGCGCCGACCGGCTGTTTCAAATCATCCAGGTGCTGAGGCGAACGCGTAAGCCGCTGACTGCAGACGCCATCGCATCCGAGCTCGAGACCTCGAAGCGCACGATCTATCGCGATATCGCGACGCTGATCGGCCAGCGCGTGCCGATCCGCGGAGAAGCCGGCATGGGCTACATCCTGGAAAAGGGTTTTGACCTCCCGCCTTTGATGCTGACACCCGAGGAGATCGAGGCGGCGGTGCTGGGCGCGCAATGGGTCGCCGGCCATGCCGATCCCGCGCTGGCGCGCGCGGCTGAAGATTTGATGGCCAAGATCGCCGACACCGTCCCTGAGCGCCTGCGTCCCTTTGTGCTGGAGCCGGCAAGCCGCGCACGGCCGAGCTGGAACAGGGAGCCGGACCGCCTGGACATGGTGCGCACGCGCACCCAGATCCACGAAGGCAGGAAGATCATGCTGCGCTATCGTGACGAGCAGGGCCGCGCCAGCGAGCGCATGATCTGGCCGATTTCGGTCGGCTATCTCGAAGCCGTGCGCCTGCTCGCGGCCTGGTGCGAGCTACGCGGCGACTTCCGCAGCTTCCGCACCGACCGCGTGGTGGATGCGAGCTATCTCGAGGACAGATATCCGGAGCGGCGCGACGTGCTGCGCGCGAAATGGCGGCAGAGCCTGGTCTGGGGTCCGCCAAAGGACACGTGACGACGATGGACGAGAACTCCCCCATCGACCTGTCGAACTGCTGCCAGAGTTGCGGCGCCTGCTGCGGCTATTCGGCGAACTGGCCGCGCTTCTCGATCGAGAGCGACGAGGAGCTTGCCGCGATTCCCGAAACGCTGGTCAACGACCGCCAGTCCGGCATGCGCTGCGAGGGCGATCGCTGTTCGGCGTTGCAGGGAGAGATCGGAAAGCAGACCGCATGCGGCATCTACCAGGTGCGGCCGGAGGTCTGCCGCACATGCATGCCGGGCGACGCCGAATGCGCGATGGCGCGGCGGAAATTCGGGCTGCCGATTATCACGAACGCATGATCCGGAAAAATGTGCAGCGGTTGTCCGTCAAGATCATGCGCCAGCAAATGAGGCTTAGGCCGGAACGGCTTCGCTGATCTCGTCGTCGATCTCATCGTCCAGCGGTGCGAGCACCGAGAGCGGCTTGGTCGACAGCGTGATCGGCTTGCGGCCACCCGACGACGGCGAGGATTTCGCCGCGCCTTCGCGCGCCAGCGCGTAGAGGGTCGAGCCGACGCGGCCGCCGCTCTCGATCAGGTCGCGCTCGTTGCAGCTGCCTGCGATCGCGACTGCCAGCGAATGCAGATGGCTGCGGCGATAGCAGAACAAGGCCAGCATGGCGCGGACCTCAGGGGTAACAGTCTCAACCAGCCTCGGCAGACCGCTCTCATTGGCGCGATACATCTCGCCAAGGAGTTCGTCGCGGACCGGGCAGAAATCGCTTTCAAAGGCGTCGCGGCTTGAAAACATTGCAGTTCTCCCTCGTGGGGGAAGATGCAGTGCAATTCTCTAATGAAAGGTTAACCACGCTGCCCGGTAGTCACCCGGGGTCCTTGCGCCCTGACCGCGTATCAGAGGGCCGGAAAGGGTTTTCTCCGTGGCCATCCTTCGAGACGCCCGCCTCCGGCGGGCCCTCAGGATGAGGCCGGTTTCTGCTGAAAGATTCTCACCCCTCATGATGAGGAGGCGCGAAGCGCCGTCTCGAACCATGCAGGCCCGACAGCCACTCCAGAGGGCCGCCGGCCTCAGTTCGCCGCCATGAAGATCGACAGGCCGAAGCCGGTCAAATGGTGCAGGGCCTGGTCGACACCGATCAGGGTCCAGAACCAGGGATGCGCAAGGTCGACACCGAAATTGGCCGAGACGAGGCCCTTGGCGCGGTCGATCGTGATGTGGATCACGAAGTCGATCAACGCCACAAACCAGAATTTCGGCGCCACGATCAGGATCAGCGGCAGCGCAACCGCAAGGTGAATCAGGCAATGCACCAGGAGCGGCAGGGCCCAGCCGTGCTTCTGGTCCTTGCCTTGCGCCATCCAGGCGGTCTGCAGAACGAAATCGGCGATGATGTGCTTGAAGGTGAGCAGCAACATCCAGCCAATGAGCGCTTCGACCGGAACCGCCGATGACAGGGATGGAAACGACAAAGCTGACGCCCTCATTGACGTGAGAAGAAGAATTGGAGCGTGCAGCGCAACCTCTTCCTGGACCGGTCAATTTGCCGGGACTTGCGATTTATGACATTTCCCGCGGCGGAATGCAGCCGGGGGAACCGGAAAATCGCCAACTGTGGCAAACTGGTGATAGGATGACCAATGGCCGCGGCCGAGTTGAGTAAGGTTACCTTCGGCTCGAAATTTGCTTTCCGCGACCTGCGCGCTATCATTGTCAGTAGAATATCGTTCCTTTTTCAGACGTTTACGAATTACGGGGGCGTCCGCAGCGATCCACTTCCGCGAGCCGGCCGCCGTTGGAAGAATAAGGCCAGAGTGCTGCCATGAGTACTGAGGGCCCTACCTCGTCGCCGATCGAGCCACTGTCCCGGCGACCCAAGGTGATCAAGACCAATCAGCAGCAGGTCTTCCTCTACGTCGTGCTGACCCTGCTGTTGTCGCTTGCCACCGTCTGGGGCGGCCGCGCGCTGGTGCACCATTCGGAGACGCTGATCTTTGCCGTCGGCGCCCCCAACAGCGACGAGGCGCTGTTCGCGGCCAAGCTTGCCGCTGTGCTGAAGAACAACACCTCGCGCTTCCGGATCAAGATCGTCAACAACGCCGACAACGCCAAGGCGATCGCCCAGTTCGACCGCAAGCAGGCCGACCTTGCCGTGCTGCGCACCGACGCCAAGGTGCCGCTGCGGGCACGCACGCTCGCGATCCTCGAGCACGATCTCGTGCTGCTGCTCGGGCCCGGCAACAAGAAGATCAAGTCGCTCGCCGAGTTGAAGAAGAAGAAGGTCGCCGTCCTTGCCGACAACGAAGCCTCGCTCGCCTTCGTCCGCGGCATCCTCGACGTTCCCGATGGTCCGGACGCGGCGAAGATCCAGATGGCGCCGCAGGGCGCAACGCTCGACAAGCTGTTCGCCCCCGCAAGCGGCTTTGGTGCGGTCGTCGCCATCGTCCACGCCTCGAAGGCGGTGCGGGACAAGGCCTATGAGCAGGTCGCCAAGCGCGGCGGCTTCACACTGAAGGCGATTGACGAGGCGAAGGCGCTGGCGCGCAAGATCCCCGGCATTTCCAGCGAGACGCTGACGGCGGGCACACTGTCTGCATCGCCGGAAATTCCCGACGACGATCTCGACACGATCGGGCTCGAATGGCTGCTGGTGACGCAATCAAAGATGTCGCCGGCCGCCGCGGGCGAGCTGGCGCGCACCGTCTACGAGAACAAGTCCGCGCTCGGGCTCGACAGCGGCTTTGCCAGCCGAATCGAGCCCGCCTCCGTCGAGAAGGACGCCTTCGTGATGGCGCATCAAGGCGCAGCCGACTACATCAACGACGACACCAAATCGTTCATGGATAAGTACAGCGACCTGATGTATCTGGGCGCTGCCGCGCTCAGCGTCATCGGCTCGATCTTCGCCGCGATCTACGCCAAGATCACCCGGATCGCACCCGAGAAGGCCAGCGAACTCTCGACCGCCATCCTCGACATCGGCGAGCGGATCGAGCACGCCCATTCGCTGGACCAGCTCGAATGTCTCCAGGACGAGCTGGAAGGCATCTTGCGCGGCGCGGTGATCGGCTTGCGGGACGGTACGATCAGCACCGACGGACTCGACACCTTCAAGCTCGGCTACGAATTCGTCCGCGACGAGATCGGCATGCGTCGCGATTACCTCAAGCGCCATGCCGGCGAGGGCGAGAAGGCCACTCAGGATGTGGCCCCTCCCCAGCACGACGAGAGCAACATCGTGGTGGTGAAGACAGCTCAGAGTGCCTGACCTATCGATCTGAAGTCTTGCGGCGGCGCGTTGCCGGCATTCCACAAGCAACCAGGCCGGGTTCGGGAACCGTCTTGCCTCCACAACCGTTGCCTCCCGGATACAACCGGAGACCGCGCATGCGTGCACTCCTCATCATCTTCCTGCTGGGAATGCTGACGGCAGTTGGCTATTTCGCTTATTCCGCGATGACGGTCGGGGGCGAGCCGATCCCGACAGAAGGCTATGTGGCGCTGGCGCTGGGGGCCGGGTTTTCCGTTGTTGTCGGCGTAGGCTTGATGGTGCTGCTGTTCTTCAGCAGCCGTCGCGGCTACGACG
This sequence comes from Bradyrhizobium sp. LM2.9, assembly GCF_054056555.1. Lineage (NCBI taxonomy): Bacteria > Pseudomonadati > Pseudomonadota > Alphaproteobacteria > Hyphomicrobiales > Nitrobacteraceae > Bradyrhizobium > Bradyrhizobium sp. LM2.9. Next base: position 6,844,114 of record NZ_JBSRYJ010000002.1, on the reverse strand, counting down.
AACCGCCGCATTTCAGGTAACGGCTCGCGGAACGGCAGGCCGCTCTCGTTGACGGCCTCGGCCCGGGCAGGCACTTTGGCATCGAGGTTCCAGCCGGGACCGCAAAGCACAAACCGAGCCGCCTTTCCGCATGTCCAAGCCGCTGATCTCCGCTCTGGCCCAGTTCGCGGCCGCCACGGCCGGCCGCAACATGACCAGGGCAGCCTATGTGGCGGTCGGCGTCGGCGTGCTCGGCATGGTGCTGCTGACGGTCAATCCGGCCTATGAGACGGCGCATCGCTGGGTCGATGCCCTGCTTTGGACCTGCCTCGTCTACTTCGTGTTCGAATGGGTGGTCCGGCTGCGCCATATGGCGCGACAGGGGCGCCTCGCACTCTACATGTCCTCTTCCGCCGGGCTGGTCGACGCGCTCGGGGCACTGGCCGTGCCGGCCGCGCTGATTGTCGGGCTCGAGCCGAAGACGGCGTGGCTACTCAGCGTGCTCTGGGTGTTGAAGGTGGTGCCGGGCATTCCCGGCCTGCGGCAGCTCCGCCGCGTGCTGGTGCTGGAATCGGGACCGCTGGTCAGCGTGCTCGTGATTTTCCTGATGGTGGTCTTCCTGGCCTCGGTCGCCGAATATTTCCTGGAGCGGGACGTGCAGCCCCAGACTTTCGGCAGCGTGCCGGCCGCGCTGTGGTGGGCTGTCGCAACTCTGACGACGACCGGCTATGGCGATGTCGTGCCGGTGACGCCGCTTGGCCGCATGGTGGCCGCGCTGGTGATGATCTCCGGCCTCGGCGTGTTCGGTCTCTGGACCGGTATTTTGGCCACCGGCTTTGCCGCAGAGACCCGGCGCGACAATTTCCTCAAGACCTGGGAATCCGTCAGCAAGGTACCGTTCTTCGCAGCGCTCGGACCGGCGGCGATCGCCGACGTCACCCACATGCTGCGGACCATGGAGCTGCCGGCGCGCACCATGATCATCCGCAAGGGTACGCAGGGCGACTGCATGTATTTCATCGCCGCCGGCGAGGTCGAGGTCGACCTGCCCGGCAAGAAGGTGCAGCTCGGCGACGGCGCCTTCTTCGGCGAGATGGCACTGCTCGGCAACAATTTGCGCGGCGCCAACGTCTCGACCACCAAGGTGTCGCGGCTCCTGGTGCTCGACCTCGTCGACTTTCGCGTGCTGATGGCCCGGCACCCAGATCTCGCCGAGACCATCGACACGGAAGCAAAGCGCCGCGCGCTCGAAAACAAATAACAGGAGACAAGAATGTCGGACATCACCGACGCGGCCTCTGGCCCCGTGCTCGAAATCATGGGCACACGCGCCACCATCCGCCTCAACCGGCCCAAACATCTCAACCGGCTCCAGGCCGAGGATCTCGGCGTGCTGGTGAAATTGTTCGACCGGATCGAGGCCGATCCCGATATCCGCGTGCTGGTGCTGACCGGCACCGGGCGCGCCTTTTCCGCGGGCTATGATCTCAACTCGGTCGCCGAGCGCGCGGTCAGCGCGAACGAGCAGCAGAGCGCGGGCTCCGCCTTCGAGATGGTCGTCAACCGGCTGGAGGATCTCGGCGTGCCCTCGATCTGCCGGCTCAACGGGGGCGTCTATGGCGGCTCGACCGACCTCGCGCTTGCCTGCGATTTCCGCATCGGCGTCGACACCGCCGAGATGTTCATGCCGGCGGCACGGCTCGGGCTGCATTATTACAGGAGCGGCATCAAACGCTACGTGACGCGGCTCGGCCTCGACAATGCGAAAAGACTGTTCCTGACCGCGCAGAAGATCAGCGCGCCGGAGATGCTGCGGATCGGCTATCTCACCGCAATGGTAGCGGTGGAATTTTTGGATGAAGAGGTCGACAAGCTCGCCAGCATCCTTGCCGGCAACGCGCCGCAGGCGATGCGCGGCATGAAGCGCGCGATCAACGAATTCGCCCGCGGCGAATTGGACGAGCAAGCCGCCGATCAGCGCCACCGCGACAGCATGCGCGGCGACGAGATCAAGGAAGGCATCAAGGCGTTCGCGGAGAAGCGATCGCCAGAATTCTGATTACGCCCGCTTCGACCGCATCGCGCGCACCTGCGTGAGCTTGGGATCGCGGACAAGCTCCTGGTAGCGTTTGCTGTCGATGGCGTAGATCGCGATCCGGCCCTCGCTATCGGCATGAACGCCCCAGCCGAAGCGCTTGCCCAGGCTCGACGCCCTCATGCACGCCTGCCCTCCGGGAGAAGAACGCTTCACGGGCCGCATGCTTCTCCGCTTTCGCCGCCTTCACAGCGAGCTCGCGTCCCGGCGCAGACGTCGCGAAGATCACGTCGTCGGACGTGTATTTATAGGGTGCCTTGGCGATCATCAGATATTGCAGGCACGCCACCGTCGGCTTTCCCGCGCGCAGCGGCGGCTCCTCGCCAGTACGCGCGAGACAGTCTTCGGCAACCCGGATGAAGGTGTTGAAGCAGTTGGTCGTGTGCATATGCGTCGTCATCCGCAACCCTGGATCACTCATCCCCCAGCAGCCGCCGCGGCATGCTGCGCCGCCATCTCGGCATCGGCCGCAGTGATGCGCTGGAACGCAGGCCGCGAGGTCATGCGTTCGGCATAGCGGACGAACACGTCCTTCTTCGGCACGATGCCGAACATCATGGTCCAGCTGAACGCGACACCCCAGAGAACATCTGCGGCCGTCATGCGTTCGCCGAGCAGATACGGCCCGTTCGACAGCTGCGCCTCGAGCGCACCCAGCATGGTGTCATAATCGGCATAGGGCGACTGCGTGATCGGCGCCGGCTCGCGCTGCATGAACTTGTCGATCAGGGCCGGCTCGAAGGACGAGCCGTAATAGGCGATCCAGCGCAGATAAGGGCCGCGCAGCGGATCGTTCAGCGCGGGCGTGAGCCCTGCCTGCGGAAACAGATCGGCGAGATAGATAGTGATCGCGACCTGCTCGGTCACGAGCTGCCCGCCGTGGCCGATCGCCGGCACCTTGCCGAGCGGATTGATGGCGAGATAGGCCGACTTGCGCTGCTCGCCGGCCTTCATGTTGAGGACATGGAGATCGTAGGGCGCCCCCAGCTCCTCCAGCAGCACGCGCGTGCCGGTGGCGCGGCTTTGCGGCGAATAATACAGCGTGATGCGGTTCGAATCGGTCATGGCAGGTCTCCATCTGGCCGGCTGGCGATGGCCTTGTAGCGGACCATACCTGACATCCTGTATCAGGTATGGTTCAAGGGATCATGCGCGCGAGCCGGATGCTGTCAATCCTCACCACCCTCCAGGCCAAGGGGCAGGTCACTGCGCCCGAGCTCGCGGAGGCCTGCGAAGTCTCGGTGCGCACGATCTATCGCGACATCGACGCGCTCGCGGCCTCCGGCGTCCCCGTTTATGCCGACCGCGGCGCGGAGGGCGGCTATCGCCTCCTCGACGGCTATCGCGTGCGGCTGAACGGCTTGTCGCAGAGCGAGGCGGGAGCGCTGTTCCTGACCGGATTGCCGGGCCCGGCCGCGGCGCTCGGGCTCGATGCCGCGATGATCGCCGCGCAGAACAAGCTGATGGCAGCGCTGCCCGCCAATTTGCGCGAGGATGCCAGCCGGATGCAGGAGCGCTTTCATCTCGACGCGCCGGGCTGGTTCGGCGAGGCGGAAGAGCCAAAGCATCTGCGCACCATCGCCGGCGCGGCTCTGCGCGGGACGCTGATAAAAATCCGCTACCAGAGCTGGCGCGCCGAGAAGCAGCGCCGCGTCGCGCCGCTCGGCCTCGTGCTGAAGGGCGGCAGCTGGTATCTCGCAGGTTTGGTCGACGGCAGCGTGCGCACCTATCGCGTCGCGCGCGTGCTCGACTGCACGGCGCTCGACGATCACTGCGAGCGTCCCGCCGATTTCGATCTCGCGGCCTATTGGCGGGATGCAACGCTGCGCCTCGAGGCCGAGATGCATCCCAATGTCGCGGTCGTCCGGCTATCGCCCTTCGGCGTCAAGCTGCTCGACGCGCTGAGCCAGCCTTACGTCAGGGCGCGTACGCAGCTTGAAGACACCGCCGATGCAGACGGCTGGCGCATTGCCAGAGTGCCGACCGGAAAGACGTCGTGGCACGCTGCGGCCGAATTGTTGCGGCTCGGGCCCGAGGCCGAAGTGCTGGAGCCGGCCGATCTGCGCGAGAAGATGGCGGAGCTGACACAGGCGATGGCTGCGCGCTACCGCGCGGCGCGGAAAACATGGCGGCGGCGTAACCCGCCGCGACCGACGAAACACTCCTGAAACACGATTCTCCGCTCGCGGCATGAACGCATTCGCGTTTCGGCTCGACCGAGATGCAGGGACACAACAACGGCCCTTGCGCCACACTGGAGAATGAAAATGTTTCGTAAGCTTGCACTTGGTCTGATCGCTGCCGGCTCGCTCGGCGTTGCCGCTCTCGCGCCGACCGCCGCGTCGGCCCATGGCTTCCATCATCACTGGGGTCCCGGCTGGGGCTTTGGCGGCATCTATGTCAACACCGGCGTCAACAATTGCTACCAGGGGCGCGTCATCCAGACCCGCCACGGCCTGCGCGTCCGCATGGTGAATGTCTGCGCCTACGGCGCCTACTGATGGATCGCCTCCACGACAAAGCTCCGGTCGCGCCGCGACCGGAGCTTTGCGTTTGCGCTAGCCGGCCTGCCGCTGCCGGCGAAACCAGGCCCAGGTCTCGCGCGTCGTTCTGATGTAGCCGCGGCCGCGATAGAGGATCTCGCCGTCGACGATCACGTTCAGCTTCGGCAGCGCGTGAAAGGGAATCGAGGGATAGGCGTGGTGCTCGACGTGATAGGGCATATTCCACGTGAGCCATTTGACAATCGCGCCGGTATAGGTGGTGCGGGTATTCTGGAAAGCGCTGCGGGTGCGCTCGCAGCCGGTGTGCTCGGCATAGAGATACGGCCGCAGGAAGAGTTGCCCGATCATCAGCGGAACGATCCAGACCCAGAGCAGCAGTGCCGACGAGAACCAGAGCGACAGCACGAGCAGCAGCGCATAGAGTGCGACATAGGCACGCGCCTCGGTCACGATGATGGCGCGCCTGTTCTCGGGGATCCAGGGCACGACGACCTTGCCGGTGACGGCATGGCCGAACATCAGCCAAACGCGGCCGACGACCTGAAGCAGGCCGCTATAGGCGAGCGCGAGCTGCGTGTCGGACTTCGGCTTCACGCCGACGACCAGCTCGGGATCCTTGTCCGGATCCTGGGTGTAGCGGTGATGGTCCCAGTGGAACAGACAGTAATATTCGTAAGGCAATCCGATGATGAAGCCTGAGAGATAGCCGACCGCGAGGTTGAGGCCGCGGCTTCTGAACGCGGTCTTGTGCGCGGTCTCATGCACCGCCATGAACAGGAAGGCGACGAAATAGCCCTGCACGGCCACCAGTGGCAGCGCCCAGAGGACGCCGTATGTCGCGGTAACCTTCCATATCAGCGCGCCGACCAGCGTGATCAGGCCGTAATGGCAGAGGCTGCGCGCTGCGCCCTGAAAATTGGAGCGCGACGACAATTCGCGCAGCATCGCCGGTGACAGCGGCTTCAGGCGATGGCCGGACTCTGAAACGGCTGCGTCGCTCATGATCGGATGCCTGCCCTACTTGCCGAGGAGTGTTGCAATCTCGGCCTTGATGAAGGCCTGATCGCCCGGATTGTTGACGGGGTTTCCGGCGCGATGGCCGTGCAGCGACGGGATCGGATGCAGCGCCGCTGATTTCGCGTTGACCAGCCGGCCGAGTTCGTCCTCGTTGTCGCGGACGTCGAAATAGCGATCGGTCGCGCCCGGCATCAGCAGCATGTGCGCCTTGACCGCACCGAGCGCGCGATCGAAATCGCCGTCGAATGCGGTGCAGCGGCTGACGTCGCCGTTCTGCCAGATGCCGATCTGGGCCAGGAGATCGTTGGCGTCGCGCCGGGCAAACGCCGGGTCCCATGCGCGGACGAGATAATCGTCCAGCGAGGCGAAGCCCGCTTCGCGCCAGATCTCGTCGCGATAGAAACCGTGCGACATCGCCCAACCCGCGTAGACGCGCCCCATGGCGCGATAGCCAGCGACAGGCTTCTCGACGAAGCGGCCGTCGCGGAAGGCCGGATCGGCGGTCAGCGCGGCCTTCACGCTTTCCAGAAAGACGTAATTATAGGGCGCGCAGCGGGCACTGCCGCAGACAACAGCCGCGCGCTCGACCATATCGGCATGCAGCGCCGCCCAGTGGTAGGCCTGCATGCCGCCCATCGACCAGCCATAGACCAGGGCAAGCTTGGAGATGCCGAACCGCTCGGTGAGCAGCCGGTGCTGAACCGCGATGGCATCGTGATAGGTCATCATCGGGAACGACGCCGCCGTATTCGACGGCGAGGACGACAGGCCGTTACCGAACAGGTTCGGGATGACGATGAAATAGCGTGTGGGGTCGAGCACGCCGTCGGGGCCGATCAGCCACTCGGTGTCGGTGTGCTGCGCGCTGAACGAGGTCGGATAGAGAATGACGTTGTCCTTGGCGGGGCTAAGCCGGCCGTAGGTCTTGTAGGCGAGCTGGAGCAAAGGGACGACGGCGCCGGACTGGAGCGTGACGTCGCCAGCCTCGAAGATCTCATAGTCGCGGTCCGCCGTCATGCGTCCAACTCCCGCTCGCGCGCTAAGCGCGCCGCCAAAACGGCGATGCATCGATCATGCCGTTCCCGCAGACGCATCGTTGCGCCACGCTTAATAACTGTACTTATAGTCCATTTATTATGGACCGGCAAGGTGAATCCGATCGCGCGTCGGCTCAGGCGATGGCCGCCAGATAGCGCGCGACAGACGCCGCGAATGCGACCTTGGCGCCTGCGGCGATGTTGCGGCCCCACCACGCACCGTAGATGCGATCGAACGCCAGCGGCTCGACCGCAGCTGCAATCCGTCTTACCGCCGCGGCATTGAGTGGCATGTAGTTCGGATAGGAGTACATGAAGCTGACGAAGCGGCGATCCATCGTCACCTGCGCGATATCGCCGGTGAGCAGCGCACCCCTGCCGCCCGCACCGCGCGCATGGTGCAGCACAGTGGCACCGGCGAAATGACCGCCGGTGCGCAGGAGCAGCAAATCGTCCGAGATGCGATGGCTTTCACCGGTCCAGTGCACGATCGATGAATGTGGACGCGTCACCCATTGGCGATCATCGGCGTGCAAATAGACCGGCACCCCGCCGAACGCCTCGCTCCAGTCGGCGAGCGCGCCATAGTAATGCGGATGCGAGATCGCAATCGCCTTCAGCCCGCAGAGTGACCGCACATGCGCGATCGCCTCCGGCGTCGCCAGCGGTACGCAGTCCCACATCAGGCAGCCGCCCGCGAGCGGCACCAGCAGCGCGCGCTGGCCGATGGCAAAGCTTGGCTCGAGCGCGATGCCGGTCAGGCCGAGATCCTCGCGCCAGACCAGGCGGTGACGTTCTCCGAGCGCCTCGCGCGTGAGGAAAGTTTGCCCCTTCCAGCCGACGAATTGCCGTTCGTCCTCGCAAATCGGACAGGACGGGGGCGGATTTTCGCCGTCCGGGAATTGCGCGCCGCAGGTTTCGCAGGTCCAGAGGGGCATGATCATGATCCAGAACGAGACCGGAACGGCGCGAGGCAACATTCCCGTCCTCAATCGCAGGCGCGGCCGGAACCAACGCGCTGAGCGCAGGTTACTTTCTGGTCCGCCCCGGCGCAATTGGCCGGCCGTCAGTCTTGCACGAGACCATAGTCGGTTGGCAGCAATACGTTCAGCGTCTCGATGACATCGCGCCCCGCCCCGTCCCGCCTCTGGCCGCTGTTCGCAGTCAACTTCTTCATGGCCGACATGCAGTCGGGCATCGGGCCGTTCGTCGGAGTGTTCCTTCAGGAGCGCGGCTGGGCGAGCGGGCTGATCGGCACCGCGATGACGATCGGCAATGTCGCAGGCATGCTGGTCACGACGCCGATTGGCGGGTTCATCGATTCCAGCCGCAACAAGCGCCTGTGGGTGGTCATCCCCGGCATCTGCGTGGTGCTTGCGTCCGCGATCATCCTGATCTCGCAGAATTTCTGGGCGGTGACGTTCTCGCAGGTCGCACAATCGCTGGCGAGCGCCGCGATCGTGCCGGCCGTCACAGGTATCACGCTCGGCATCGCGAAACAGAAGGGATTCAATGCACTGAACGGCCGCAACCAGGCGTTCAACCATGCCGGCAACATGGTCGGCGCGGCGCTGTCGGGCTATCTCGGCTATCAATTCGGCTACGTCTCGGTGTTCGTGCTGGCCGCCGCGTTCGGCGCCATCGCGATCGCCTGCGTGCTGATGATACCGGCCAAGACGATCGACGACCGCGCCGCGCGCGGCAGCAAGGAGGATGACCTCGACAGCCAACCGGATGCGCTCACGATCCTGCTCAAGCACAAGGCGCTGCTCGTCCTTGCGCTGGCTCTCGCCCTCTTCCATCTTGGCAACGCCGCGATCGTTCCGCTTTACAGTCTTGCGGCCGTGGCCGACGGACAGGCCAACGGCCCGAGCTTCGTCGCCACCACCGTGGTGATCGCACAGGGCGTGATGATCGTCACCTCGCTAATCGCCATGAAGGTCGCGAGCAAGCGCAATTACTGGCCCGTCATCCTCGTCTCCTTCATGTTCCTGCCGATTCGCGGCGTGCTCGCCTTCTTCGTTACGGGATGGTGGGGCGTCGTGCCGATGCAGGTGCTCGACGGTATCGGCACCGGGCTCCAGACGGTCGCCGTCCCCGGCATGGTCGCGCGCTCGCTCAACGGCACCGGCCGCATCAATCTCGGCCAAGGCGCCGTCATCACCGTGCAGGGCGTTGGCGCGAGCCTCAGTCCCGCCCTTGGCGGCTGGATCGCACAATGGATCGGCTATGGCCCGACCTTCCTGCTGCTCGGCGGCTTCGGGCTCGCGTCGATGGCGCTGTGGCTGGTGTTCGGCGCGGCCGTGAAGAAGTATTGAGAGCGTCATTGCGGGACGAGCGCTCGCTCCGACGCCCCAGCGCATTCCTAAGAGAACTCCACCACGATCTTGCCGAAATGGCCACCCTGCTGCATCAGCCGCAGCACGTCGGGCACGGCGTCGAAGCCGAACACGCGGTCGATCACGGGCTTCATGCCATTGCGGTAGATCGCAGCACTCATACCTTCGAACATCCGGCGGCTGCCGACAGACAGACCAATGACGTGCAGGTTCTTGGAAAACAGGCTCGGAATCGCGATCTGCTGGGAGAAGCCTGTGAGCACGCCGATCACCAGGATGTTGCCACCGACCCGCGCCGCCTCGAGCGATTGCGCAAAAGTATCCTTGCCACCGACCTCGACGACATGATCGACGCCGCCACCGGTCCACTCCGAAGCCGCCTTGCCCCATTCGGGCAACGAACGATAGTTGATGGTGTGATCCGCTCCGAGCGCCTTGGCACGTTCGAGCTTCTCGTCGCTCGACGAGGTCACGATCACGCTCGCACCGGCGAGCTTTGCGAATTGCAGCGCAAAGATCGACACACCGCCGGTACCCTGCACCAGCACCGTGTCACCGGGCTGCACCCTGGCCTCCTCGAACAGCGCGCGCCAGGCGGTTAGCCCGGCACAGGGCAGCGTCGCCGCTTCCCGGAAAGACAGATGCAACGGGATATGGGTGACGCCCTCGGCGTCGAGCACCATGACCTGCTGAAGCACGCCGGGCCGCGTGCCGCCGAGCGCATAGCGACGGCTGGCGGCCGACACCTTCCCGTCGATCCAGGATTGGAAGAACATCGGACAGACGCGATCACCCACCGCGACGCGGACAACGCCATCACCGACAGCGATCACCTCGCCGGCGCCATCCGAGAACGGGATCAGCGGCAATCTGGTGACGCCGCCCTTCCCCTGCACCGTGAGCAGGTCGCGATAATTCACAGATGCCGCCCGCATGCGCACCGCGACCTGCCCCGCGCCAGGTGTGGGCTCGGGCAGATCGGCCAGCTGCAGGCCCTCGATCGACCAGTCACGCGCAACCTGCCAGGCTTTCATGGCGATCGCTCCGCCTCAGGTGCCAAAATTTGTCTGGATCGCCTTGTCGAGCGTCTCGCCCCCGACAAAGCGCTGGCGCAACTCGCGCTTGAGCAGCTTGCCGCTCGGGTTCTTGGGCAAGGCATCGACGAATATGACGCGCTTGGGCACCTTGAAATGCGCCATCTGGCCGGCGCAGTGCTTGATGACGGAATCTTCGTCGAGCTTCTCGCCGCTCTTGACCACGACGATGGCAGTCACCGCCTCGATCCAGCGCGGATCGGGCAAGCCGACGACGGCGACTTCGGACACCGCGGGGATGCGATAGACCATCTCCTCGACCTCGCGGCTGGCGACGTTCTCGCCGCCCGTCTTGATCATGTCCTTGACGCGATCGACCACGGTGATGTGGCCCTCTTCATCGACGATGGCGAGGTCGCCCGAGTGAAACCAGCCGCCGGAGAACGCTGCCGCCGTCTTGACCGGGTCGTTGTAATAGCCGGAGAGCAGATGCGGCGAGCGGTGCACGATCTCGCCGACCTCGCCGATCTTGACGTCCTCCATCGACGTGGTGACGACTCGTGTCTCGACATTGAGCACGGGCTTGCCGGCCGAGCCCGCCTTGCGCAGCTGGTCCGCAGGACCCAGCACGGTCGCGAGCGGCGCTATCTCGGTCTGGCCGTAGAAATTCCAGAACTTGACGTTGGGCAGACGGCGCTGGAGCTCGAGCAACACCTCCACCGGCATGATCGAGGCGCCGTAATAGCCCTTCTGAAGCGTCGACAGGTCGGCCTTGTCGAAGTTCGGCGAGCGCAGCATCGCGATCCAGATCGTCGGCGGCGCGAAGAAGGACGTGATCTTGTGCGCCTGGATCAACGACAGAATGTTGTCGGCGGTCGGCTTGCCCGTGATCACGCCGGAGGCGCCGAGATAAATTTGCGGCCCCAGGAACACGTCAAGCTGCGCGCAGTGATAGAGCGGCAGCGCGTGCAGGAATTTGTCATCTACGCTCATGCCGCCGTCGATGATGCAGCTGACATATTGCCACATCACGGCATCATGGGTCAGCATCGCGCCCTTGGGCAGGGACTCCGTGCCGCTGGTGTAGACGATCTGCGCGAGATCGCGGCTGTCGACGGACGCCTCCAGGAACGAAGCGTCGGGGCTGAGGAGATCGTCGAAGGTGGTGAGGCCCGCGGGCGCCGTGGCCGGATCCTCGCCCGGCAGCCAGATCAACTTTTCGACCGCACAATCCCTGGCGCTTGCGGCGCGCGCGGGCTCGACGAAATCAGGACCGGCCGCGAGCACCTTTGCGCCGGAGCTCTTCAGGATGAAGTTGATCTCGTCCGGATTGAGCATGAAGTTGATCGGCACCAGCACCGCGCCGATCCGGGCCACCGCGAACCGGAGCGCCGCAAAGGCGTGCGAATTGCGCGACAGCACGGCGAGGCGGTCGCCCTTCTTGACGCCGAGGCCGAGCAGACCGCGGCTGAGCCGGTTGCAGATCGCGTCCATCTCGGCAAACGTCCAGCTCACATTGCCACAGCTCACCGCAAGCCTGTCCGGCTCGCGACCCGCCGAACGGCGCAGAAGATCGCCGATGGAATGCTCGCGGGCCTTCGAGATGGTGGCTACGATGTCGCCGGTCATGTGTCCCTCCGTGTGATGTCTTTTTTTGCTGGATTTTGCTTGAAGTCTTGCGGCTTGTCTTTTCTTGCGCATGATCCTCCCGGAAAACCGCTCCACACTTTTCCGGATCATGCGCTATCTGCGTCGGACCGCTTGCGCGTGCTCCATGTACATATGCTCGACGGAACGGTCGAGCGAAGCGATCTTCTCGAAACCGCGCCGCCAATCCTGCAAGTGCCGGCGCGTCCAGAGCACGCCCGCCTCGCGGTCGCGGCGCTGGATCGCCTCGATGAGATGGCGATGCGCGGCGACGAGGCGCGGGCCGCCTTCGGCCACACCAGCGACGATCATCTCGGTGGTCGGATAGAACAATTGCGCGGCCGGCTCACGCGCGAGCTGGAGCACGCGGTTCTGCGAGGCCTTGGCAACCAGCACGTGGAATTCGGCATCGCATTCGGCAAGCATCGCGGGATCGCCGACCACGGCCTCGCTGCGCACGAGGTTATCGGCGAGCTCTGCGAGGTTCTCCTCCGTCGCCCGCTCCACCGCGCCTTCGATGCTCGCCACTTCGAGCGTCATCGAGGCCTCGTAGAGCTCGCGGAAAGTGACCTCGTGCAGCACAAGCGCGCGACTGAGACGGCTCGCGAGCTTGGTGTAGCGTGGCAGACAGGCATGCAGCCGTCGCGAGGAATCGCGGCTGATCAGCCCGCCCTCCTCCAGCACGCGAATGCCTTCGCGAATGGTCGAACGGTTGACGCCGAACTGGCGCACCAGATCGTGCTCGGTGCCGATGGGATCGCCCGGCTTGATGCGGCCATTGACGATCTCGCGCTCGATGGCGTCGGCGACCTTCTGATAGGCGGGCGCGACATCGATCGGACGGAAGAGCGGCGCGAGAGGCAAATCTGGCTCCAATGGCGTTTGTCGGACAAACTATAGGAACGGCGGTGGGCGCGTCAAACTGCGTTATTCGCGCCGACGATGCAACAAATTGACTCCTGAGGAACCCGCCTCTAACTTTGTCGGACAAAGGCACAGCATAGTCCCGCTCAAGAGGAAACGTATCCATGAGACCTATCGCAGCATTCGTGTCTGCGGCCGGCTTGCTGTCGGCTGCCCTGATCACCCCCACCTCCGCCCAGCAGGCGCCGCTCAAGATCGGCGTGCTCTCCGACTTCTCCTCGGTCTATTCCGACATCGGAGGCCAGGGGAATGTCGAGGCCACCAAAATGGCGATCGAGGATTTTGGCGGGCAGATGTTCGGCAAGCCGATCGACATGGTCTCTGCCGATGTGCTGAACAAGCCCGACGTCGCCTCGACCATCGCGCGAAAATGGTGGGAGACCGAAGGCGTCGACATGATCATCGACCTGCCGACATCGGCCACTGCGCTCGCGGTGATGGAGCTGTCGAAGCAATACGAGAAGATCATGATCGTGACGGATGCCGCGAGCTCCGACATTACCGGAAAGTCCTGCTCGCCCTACACTGCGCACTGGACCTACGACACTTATTCCAACGCGCACACGGTCGGCAGCGCCATCGTCAAGAACGGCGGCGACAGCTGGTTCTTCCTCACCGCCGACTATGTATTCGGCCATTCGATCGAACGCGACACCGGCGACGTCGTGAGGGCCGCCGGCGGCAAGGTGCTCGGCAGCGTCAAGCATCCGCTCAACACCGCGGACTTCTCATCCTTCCTGCTCCAGGCCCAGGCATCCAAGGCCAAGATCATCGGGCTGGCGAACGGCGGCGGCGACACCATCAACGCGATCAAGCAGGCCGGTGAGTTCGGTATCGTCGCCGGCGGCCAGAACCTGGCTGCGATCGTGATGTTCATCTCCGACGTGCACAGCTTAGGGCTGAAGCTCGCACAGGGACTGATCATCACCGAGGCCTATTACTGGGACCTCAACGACAAGACCCGCGCCTTCGGCAAGCGTTTCATGGAACGCATGAAGCGCATGCCGACGATGAACCAGGCAGCGACCTACAGCGCGACGCTGCATTACCTGAAGGCGGCGCAGGCCGCCGGCACAAAGGACACCAAGACGGTGATGGCCAAGATGCGCGAGCTACCGGTGAAGGATGCCTTCACCGACAACGGCGTCTTACGCGAGGACGGCCGCATGGTGCACAGCATGTACCTGTTCCAGGTGAAGAAGCCCGAAGAATCGAAAGGGCCTTGGGACTATTACAAGCTGCTCGCCGAGGTGCCTGCCGACCAGGCCTTCCGTCCGCTCAAGGACGGCGGTTGCCCGCTGGTGAAGTAATGCTTTCGCAACGACCGACCTGCATCGCCTCGCGCGGTGCAGGTCCTTTAGCGCCGTCGCAGATCGGATGGGCTGTGCCCGAATTTCCTACGAAAGACCGTGCTGAAGTACGACGAGCTGCTGAATCCCAACTGATAGGCAACTTCGGTGATCGACAGGGAGCGCAACTCGGGACGGGTCAGGACGTCGTAACAGCGCTGCAGCCGGCGATCCAAAATCCATTCGGACACCGAGACATCGGTGAGCCGGAAGAGATAATGCAGATGCCTGAGCGAGACGCCGTTGTTCTTTGCGACCTTCTCGAGCGACAGGTCCGCGTCGGTGAGGTGCGTCTCGATCCAGGCTTTGACCGAGCGCAGACGGGCCTGCTGCGCGCCGGCATCCTCCGAGAATTCGTCCCGGTCACCCATGTCGAGCGCGAGCACCAGCACGTCCATCAGCTCACCGCCGAGCCGGGTCCTTACGGTCTCATCCAGCGGACCTCCTTGCGCCGCGAGCGTGGCGCAGAACTCGGCGGCAATCCGTCCGAGGCCCCGGCTCGTCGCCATCGTCGTGACGACAGGCAGGCGTCCGTCGCTGAAGCGCGCCGAGAATTCCTGGCGCGGAATCTCGAGGTAGAGCGATCGCACCTTGCCGATGCACTCCAGATCATAGGCCTCCGAGGCCGAGAAGATCGCGCCCATACCGGGATTCGAGAGCAGGGTCTGGCCGGCCTGGAGGACGTTGACCCGGCCCTGCTGGACGAACTCGACGTAGTAGCAATCCTTGTCGAGCTTCGCGATATGCCGCTCGCGTCGGGATATGCGCTGTTCGGACAGCAGTACGTCTGTCATCGTAACTGCGCCGAACCGCGCCTCGCGAATGAAGCCGTGGTAGTCGGATCGCTCCTCGGCATCCACGTCGACATGGACGTAGACATCGCAAATAGCGCCTTGCCACGCGGCGTAGCGCTTGGACGGCTCCAGATCGTCTGTCGAAAATACCAGGTTCATCGTCGGCCCATCCATTGCGAGGCCAGGATGAACGTTGTTTGTGCATCGCACAAGTCGGCCAGGCAAAGAGATTCTAGATGGCCGCCGTCTGCACGCAAGACCGGTTTGCGCGGAGAAGCAAAAGCTTTGCGCTCCGGAGCAAGCCGCCTCCGGGCATGTGGCCTATGAAGAACAAAAAACGGACAACGAAATAGGCGGGAAACGTTCGCTTGCATCAGGTCAGATCAACCGCTGCACAATCTGCCGTGCCGCTTGAATGGCGGTGCCCGTGAGCAGCGCGTTGCCGATCACGACGCGGTTCACGCAACCGATCAAGGCCATCGCCGATATCGAAGCGCTGGAGCGGCGGTCTTACGATTCTCTCGTTCCTGCCCGCAATCTTCATCATCTCTTCGAAGCAACGGCGCGCCTGCATCCTGATCGGCCTGCGCTAACGGTTTTGACCAAAGGCTCGCGCGAACCGGGCGACGTCACGCTGACGCATCGGCAGTTGCTCGCGGAAATCGCCCGCGCGGCAAACCTGTTCCGGTCGCACGGGATCAACAGGAATGGCGGAACGATCGCGTTTCTCTGTCCGATCCTTCCGCAGCTATTCCCGGCGCTGCTTGGCGCCCAAATCGCGGGCGTCGCCAGCTCGATCAATTTTCTCCTGAACGAAGATGCGATTGCCGACCTGCTCGAGGCACAGAACGCAACCGTGCTGGTCGTTGCTTCCGAAGCGGCCGATCGCGCGATCTGGACCAAAGCAACTAACGTCGCGAAGCGCGTCCCGTCACTCAGAACGATTTTCGTGCTTGGCAAGGATAGCCGCTCGATTGGCCACTTTTCTGAGCTTCGATGAGGCGATTGCAGGTGCGCCGGACATTCTCGAATTCCAGCCGTCGACAGATCGCCAAGCCGTATGCGCACTCTTCCACACCGGCGGAACGACCGGAAGGCCGAAGCTCGTGCGCCTGACGCATGGAAACCAGATCCATGCCGCCTGGAGCTTTGCGCAGGTTCACGGATTGGACGAGCTAGATGCCGCCGTGAATGGCTTTCCACTGTTTCACGTCGGCGGCACGATGACGCTCGGTCTGTCCATTCTCGCAGCCGGCGGCCATGTCATCATTCCCTCGCCCTACGCTCTCAGAAGTCCGGATGCGATCCGCGATTATTGGCACACCGTGGAGCGCTTCCGCGCAACCATCGTCAGCGGCGTGCCGACGTCGATTGCCGCGCTTGCCGAGGTGCCGATCGGATCCTCCGATATCAGCTCGGTTCGAATGGCCCTCACCGGCGGGGCCGTGGCTCCGAAGGCCATCAGCGAGAGGTTTCAGGCGCGAACCGGGATTACCTTGTTCGAGACCTATGGCATGACGGAAACCGCAGCAGCGATCGCGTTCAATCCCGGCCGCGGGACACCCATACAGGGCAGCGTAGGATTCAGGGCGCCGTTTGCGAGGACCAGAATCGTTTCTCTGGCCGATGCCGACCTGAAGCAAGACTGCCCGCCGCTCACCAGCGGCCTCGTCCTCGTCAGCGGACCGCAGGTGTTTCCCGGATACGTCGACCCCCGGCACAACAAAGGCGTGCTGACCGACGACCAATGGATCGTCACCGGCGACGTCGGATATCTCACCCCGGATCAGCGCCTGGTGCTGACCGGCCGCGAGAAAGACCTGATCGTGCGCAGCGGTCACAACATCGACCCTGCCGCAATCGAGGATGTCGCGAACGCCTTCCCCGGCGTGCAGATGAGTTCGGCAGTCGGCATGCCGGACGCCTATGCCGGCGAGGTCCCGATTCTCTTCGTGGTGCCGTCTCCGGGGCAGACGATCGATCTGCCGCAGCTGCGCGAGCATCTCGAACGCAACGTCAATGAACCTCCTGCGCGGCCGAAGCGGGTCGTGCTGCTCGAAGCGCTGCCAGTCACCGCCGTCGGGAAGATCTTCAAGCCCACGCTTCGCGACCTCGCCGTTCGGGAGAAGGTCAGGACCGAGATCGACCGCATCTTCAGCCCGGACACCGCGGCAAACATCCTCGTCGAGAGGGACGCCAGGCTGAACACACTCGTCCACATCTCGGTGGACTCCAATGATCAGGAACGGGCTAAGGTACTTGCCGAAAGCCTGGCGACGCTTCCGCAAACCTATCGCATAGAGACCCGATCGTCCTGACGGACCCACAGAGGCCGAAGTCGAAGAAAGGCAAAACGGGGATGAAACGCTTTCGGTTCAATCAGCAAGAGATCGTCTTCGCCGTCTTCGCGCTGCTGTTCCTCGTTTTTTCGATCTTCCTGCGCGGCTTTCTGACCGCTGACAACATGCTGACGCTGCTCCAGAACGTGGCGGTGCTCGGCATACTCGGCCTTGCCATGGCGATCGTCGTGATCGGCCGCGGCATCGACATCTCGCTGATCGCAGCCCTCGCGGTCCCGCCGGGGCTGGTGCTGCAGATGGTGCAGAACGGTCATTCGCTGCCGGCCTCGCTGCTGGCCGCAGTGCTGCTCACGATTGCCTTCGGCCTCATCAACGGCTGGCTGATTGCCTATGCGGAGGTCCCCTCGCTATTTGCGACACTCGCAACCGGCCTGCTGCTCGCCGGGCTCGGGCAGACCGCATTGTTTCAGCTCGACGTCGTGCAGTGGAGCCCCGGCATGGACGGCTTCGAGCGGCTCGGACAAGGCACCATCCTCGGCATTCCAACATCAATCGTGATGTTCGCGCTCGCCTGTATCGCAGTCTCTTTCCTGCTGCGCCAGACGCGCTGGGGAGCCTATATCTATGCAATCGGCGATAACCCTTACGCCGCGCGTGTCACCGGCATTCCCTCCCGGCCGATCATCGTGCTGCAATATGTCGTCGCCGCCCTGATCGGCTGCTTTGCCGGTCTGGTAATGGCCGCATCCGTTAATTCAA
Organism: Bradyrhizobium sp. LM2.9; assembly: GCF_054056555.1. NCBI lineage: Bacteria > Pseudomonadati > Pseudomonadota > Alphaproteobacteria > Hyphomicrobiales > Nitrobacteraceae > Bradyrhizobium > Bradyrhizobium sp. LM2.9. The sequence goes on along the minus strand of NZ_JBSRYJ010000002.1, from coordinate 6,826,336 downwards.
TGCCGACCCGCATCTTCAACTCGACGCTCATCTACGACGTCATCCTGGTCGTCGTGCTTGGCGGCATCGGGCTATCCGGCGGCCGCGGCGGCGTGCTGAACGTCGTGATCGGCACGCTCGTGATCGGCACGATGCTCAACGGCATGACCATCATGGACATTTCCTACGCCGGACAGAATCTCATCAAGGGCGTGGTCCTGCTGCTCGCCGTCATCACGGACTCTTTCTTGAATCCGCGCAACGAAGAAACGGCACAGCAAGGCGACATCTGAACGACCCAACGAGAACGACAACTATAACCGAGGAGGAAGTAATGAAACATTTCGGCAGCCCGACAAAGGCGACCGTGGCCGCACTGGGTCTCGCGGCAATGACCGTACCGGCCCTGGCCCAACAGGGCCTGGACGAGCCGTTCCAGAAGCCGTTCAAGGAAGCCCTGGCCGGCAAGACCGTAGCCTATGTTCCGGTTGCCATGAACTTCGACCTCACCGAAGGCTGGTATGCCGGCCTGAAGAAGGAGCTCGAGCCGTTCGGCGTCAAGTTCGTGATCCGCGATGCCAACTGGAATACCAACGCCGGTGCGCAGGCCGTCACGTCGCTGATCTCGGAGAAGCCGGCGGTGATCGTGGTCCAAAATCCGGACGTGCAAACCTACGCCAAGCTGCTGCAGCGCGCCGAGAACGAAGGCATCTACGTCATCCAGATCAACATGGGCTCGGCCTACCGGAGCTCGGCCTTCGTCGGCGCCAACTGGGTCGAGATCGGCGAACGCCAGACCGAAGCCGTGGTCAAGGCCTGCGAGGGCAAGTCGAACAAGATTGCGATCATCCAGGGGGCGCTGTCGGCGGCAGCGAGCGCCTATACGCTGAAAGGCGTCGAGAACGTGCTCGCCAAGCATCCAGAGGTCAAGGTGGTGTCCAGCCAAGCCGCCGATTGGGACGCGGCCAAGGCCAAGGCGATCACGCAAACGGTGTTGAAGCAGAATCCCGATCTCTGCGGCATCGTCGGCTTCTGGGACGGCATGGATATCGGCACCGCGGCGGCCGTGAAGGAAGCAGGCCTCACCGGAAAGGTGTTCGTCGCCACCTCGGGCGGCGGCGAGCGCAAGGGCGCGTGCGAGCTGGTGAAATCCGGCGCGTTCGATCTCAACATGAGCTACGACGTGCCGACCCAGGCCGCGCAGATGGCCGGCACGATCAAATGGCTGCTGTCCTCGGGCGTCAAGCCCGGCTCGATCAAGGGCTCGGAATACACGACGTTGATTCCGATCACCAAGGAGAACGCCGACAGCCAGATGGCCTGCTGGAATCTCAGCGACCTCAAGAAATAATTCCACGACACCAGACTCAAGCGTCCCGGGCCGCTTCGCGCCCGGGACGTCGCTCCAAATTTGCAAGGTCCTGGAATGCCGATGCGCGATACCCTGACGAGTCTGCGTTACCGTTACTGGCCTGATCATCTGCTCGGTGAAATTCTGTCCAAGCGATGGACCGAGACAGCTATCCCGGTGATCCTTCTCCTGATCATTGGCCTCGCGCTCAGCCGATCCATCGACAATTTCCTGTCGCCGGCGAGCCTTGCCGACACCGCGCGCCAGGCCGGAGAGATCGGTTTCATCGCGCTCGGGCTGGCGCTGGTGGTCATCGTCGGCGGAATCGATCTTTCCGTCGGTTCAATCTTCGCGCTGACAGATTTCTGCGCCCTTTATCTGCTCGACGTATTGGGCTGGCCGGTGCCGGCGGTGGTCGCCGCGACGCTGCTCTGCGGCGCGCTGCTTGGTGCCGTCAATGGTGTGCTGATCGGATATCTGCGGCTACGGGCCTTCATCACCACGCTGATCACGCTGATCATCTACCGCTCGGCCTACGATCTCCTGATCCAGCGCTATTCCAACGCGATCGCGTCGTCCTTTCCCGACATTCCGTCCTGGGATTTCATCGGCGGCGGCAGTGTCTTCGGCTTTCCGACCGTGGCGCTCGTCTATATCGTGATCGCCATCTTCGGTCATATCTTCATGACGCGGTTGCGTCCGGGCTGGCACATCACCGCGATCGGCGGCTCGCGCCGTTCGGCTTACAATTCCGGCATTCCCGTCCGCCGCACCATTGCGCTCTGCTACGTCGCGAGCGGTGTGCTGACCAGCATCGGCGCGCTGTTCTTCGCGTCCCGGCTCGGCACCGTCGGCGGCGACATCGGCGTCGGACTTGAGGTGATCGTGGTGACCGCAACGGTGCTGGGCGGCATCACGCTCGGCGGCGGCAAGGGCTCGGTGGCTAAATCAGCCGTCGGGGTGCTGATCGTACTCCTGATCACCAACGGCCTGACGACCATGAACGCGCGCGGCGGCGTCAACCGGATGGCGCTCGCCGGTATCCTGCTTGTCGCTGCCATGGTCGATATCCGCTGGCAGAAGAACCGCACACGCATCATCAGCAAAGTCTATGTCGCGCCCACCTATCACGCGCTGCCACCGCCCCCACCGACCGAAATCGGGCAAGGCGGCCCGTTCGAGCAGAACGACAAGCTGCGTAACGTCGAGCTGATCGGCCTCGGACGGATCGAGGCACCCGAAGACGTCATCCTCGATCGCCACGACAATCTCTATGCGGGTTCGCGCCACGGTGACATCATCCGCTTTCTCGCACCGGACTATCAGAAGATGGAGGTGTTCGCCCATATCGGCGGCCAGCCGCTCGGCATGGCCTTCGACCGCGAGGACAACCTCTACATCTGCATCGGTGGCATGGGACTCTATCGCGTCAGGCCCGACGGAACGGTGGAAAAGGTGACCGACGAGACCAACCGCAGCATGCGCTCGGTCAACGACGACAGCCGCCTGCGGCTCGCCGACGATCTCGACATCACCGACGACGGCCTCATCTTCTTCTCGGAGGCGACTGTGCGCTACGAGATGGACGAATGGCCGATCGACGGCCTTGAGGCGCGCGGCAACGGACGCATAATTTCCTACGACACCAAGACCGGCACGACACGCACGGAGCTGCGCGGCCTCAAATTCCCGAACGGCATCTGCGTCGCCAGCGACGGCCAGTCGATCCTGTTTGCCGAAACGTTCGGCTGCTCGATCAAGCGCTATTGGTTCGCGGGACCGAAAAAGGATGCCATCGAGGTGGTGATGGACAATTTGCCGGGCTACCCTGACAACATCAACCTGGCCTCGGATGGCAATTACTGGCTGGCGCTGGTCGGCATGCGCAGCCCCTCGCTCGACCTCGCCTGGAAATTGCCTGGCTTCCGGCGACGCATGGCCAAACGCGTGCCCGTGGATGAGTGGCTGTTCCCCAATATCAACACAGGCTGCGTGGTCAAGTTCAACGAGCAGGGCAAGATCGTCGAATCGCTCTGGGATCTGCGCGGCGAAAACCATCCGATGATCACATCGATGCGCGAGCATCGCGGCTATCTCTATCTCGGCGGCATCCTCAACAACCGGATCGGCCGCTACAAGCTCGACAACGCCGATCCGAACTTCGTCCAATACGACAAGAGGTGGGGAAAGCAATCGTGATCGCGGCTGTAAGGGAGTTCGCCAACCGCTTTCTCGGGCGGGGCGACGCCACCATCACCGTGCCGTCCTTTGACGGCGCATTGAAGCCCAACCAGAAGCTGGAATCGGCGGAGATCTTGCTGACCTGCGAAGCGCCGGAGGACATCGCCACCGATGGAAGCAAGCTTTTCATTGCGGATGGTCCGCGCTTGATGCGCCTGGATGGCGTCTCGGCATCAGAGGTCCGCAGCTTCGATCGGCTTATCTCGGCCCTGTGTACTCTTCCCGGCGGCGGCCTCGCAGTCGCGCTCGGAGGGCGCGAGGTGCATCTCTACGCAAACGCTTCGGCCGAGCAGCCAGGCACGACGTTTGCCGATAGCGCCTTCAACGCCATCAACGCGCTCGCGCTCGCGGACGACAATACGCTCATTGCGACTGACGGCTCCACAACATGCGGCGTCGACGACTGGGCGCGCGATCTGATGGAGCTCAACCGGAGCGGCCGCGTGTTCAGGCTGGATCCCGGCAGCAAAACCGTGACGCCGCTGGCGCAAGGGCTCGGCCATGCCTTCGGTGCTTGCGCGCATGGCAATGGCGTACTGGTCAGCGAGAGCTGGCGTCACCGCCTCGTCCTGGTGGCGCCGGGCGCTGCACCGCAGACAATGCTTGCTCGCCTTCCCGTCTATCCATCGCGGCTGGCGAAGGCCTCGGGCGGCGGCTATTGGCTCACGGCCTTCACCGCGCGCACCCAGCTCATCGAGTTCGTGCTGCGCGAGCCGGCCTACCGGCGGCGCATGATGGCCGAAATCGATCCAGAGTACTGGGTCGCGCCGCGCCTGCGCTCCGGCCTCTCGTTCAAGGAGCCGATGCAGGGCGCACATATCAAGACCATGGGCGTGATCAAGCCGTGGGCGCCGCCGCGCTCCTACGGGCTAGTCATCCGGCTCGACGCCGACGGCCAGCCGCTTTACTCGCTGCACAGCCGGGTCGACGGCGTCAATCACGGCGTCGTTGCGGCCATCGAGATGGGCGACGATCTCGTCCTGATCGCCAAGGGGCCGGGCCGTGTCCTGAGATTGCCCCTCGCCGGCCTTGCCGAGGAGTTTGGTTCATGAGCGACATCATGCTCTCGCTGCGCAAGGCCACAAAACTCTACGCCGGCGTGCCCGCCATCGACGGGGTCGACTTCGACCTCCGCCGCGGCGAGATTCACGCACTGGTCGGCGAGAACGGCGCCGGCAAGTCGACCCTGACCAAGGTGATGGCGGGCGTGGTGACGCTGACCTCAGGCGCCATGACGGTTGACGGCGTCGACGTCGCACCAAGGACGCCGCTGGAGGCGCGCAATCTAGGCATCGCCATGGTGTTCCAGGAGAACAGCCTGGTGCCGACCATGACGGTCGCGCAGAACTTGTTTCTCGGACAGGAGAAGTTTTACAACCGCCTGCGCGGCATCTACATCGCCGCACAACAGTTCTTGCAATCGCTCAATTTCGACGTCACGCCGACTGCGACCGTGAGCGGCCTTGGAGCTGCCAAGAAGCAAATGGTGGAGATCGCGCGCGCGGTTCTGCACCGCGCCAAGGTCATCATCTTCGACGAGCCGACCGCATCGCTGACGCCGGAAGAGAAGAAATACTTCTTCGACCTCGTCCGTGATCTCAAGAAGCGCGGCGTCTCGATCGTCTTCATCTCGCACGCCCTCGAAGAGGCCCTGCTGCTCGCCGACCGCATCACGGTACTGCGCGACGGCAAGCATGTCGTGACCGACGACGCCGCAAAATTCGACCGTGCCGCAATCGTGCAGGCCATGGTCGGACGCGACCTTTCCAACACGCTCTACGGCGCAAGGAAAAGTAACGTGCGGCCTGCCGGTGCGCGGGTGCTCACGGTGCAGAATTTGAAGATGGCGCCGATGGTGAAGAACAATTCACTGTCGGTGTTCGCGGGACAGATCACCGGCGTGTTCGGCCTGGTCGGCGCGGGGCGCACCGAAACCTTCAAGATCGTCTCCGGCGTGCTCAAGCGCGACTTCTTCCACGGCGGAGAAATCCTGCTGCACGACAAGCCGGTGCGCTACCGGGTACCGGCGCCGGCGGTCAAGGCCGGCATCGCCTATGTCACCGAGGACCGCAAGGTCGAGGGCTTCTTCGAGACGTCCTCGATCGCGCGCAACATTTATCTCGGCCTGCTGTCGAAATTCCCCAAGGGCCGCATGATGCTGTCCCGGCGGGAAACCGAGACGGTCGGCAGGAGCTGGATCAAGAAACTCGGGGTGCGCGCCATCGGCGACCACGGCAAGGTGGTCGAGCTCTCCGGCGGCAATCAGCAGAAGGTCGTGATCGCAAAATCGCTGGTGCAGGAGCCGGACCTGATCATCTTCGACGAGCCGACGCGCGGCGTCGACGTCGGCGCCATCGTCGAGATCCACGAGCTGATCAACCGGCTTGCCGACGAGGGCAAGGCGGTCGTGGTCATCTCGTCCTATCTGCCCGAGATCATGGCCCTTTCCGACCGGATCCTGGTCTCACGCCAGGGCAAGGTTGTGGAGGAATTCTCCGCGCAGGACGCGACTGAGGAGAGGATCATGTACGCGGCTATCCACTGAGAGAGCTGTCTACAGCTTGTGCCCCTTCTGGCGCAGCGCCTCGATCAGGCGCTGCTTCAACTCGTCGGCAGCCTTCTGGCTGACGTCCTGGCCGATCTGCGCGCTTGCCTGCGCCAGCGCGTCCGACTTCTCCAGAAACTTCTTCCCGGCCGGCTGGGCATAGAAGGCCTCGATCTGGCGCAGCTCGTCGATGCTGAAGCCTTGGGCATAGAGGGCGGCGACCTGGTCGATCATCGAGGTCAGCGCCGGGGTGTAGATCTCGGAGCCGGGTGCCGTCATCGCGTCATAGTCGCGCTCGATCTCCGGCCTGTCCTGCGCGACCACGGGCCGGAGCTTGAGCAGAAGCTGCGGCAACAGCGCGCGATATTGATCCGCGATCTTCAAGGTGACCACGAGCTTGCGCGCCGCGCTCATCGCCTCCGGCGAGGGTGCTTGGGCCGCTGCGTCACAGATCAGGAGCAGGAGGGCGCCGGCGATCGTCAACAAACGTCTGGACATGAACCGCTCCACGAGATGCAGGCTGGCGATGCTCAACGACCGGCAGTTGCCGCCGGCGCGGTCTGCAATGTGGCGTCGGCCTCCTCGACCTCCGTCACCTTCACGAACAGGTTCGGCACTCGTCTGGCCCGGTCGAGCAGCCAGGCGGCTGCGATCATGATGATGATGCCGACGGCGGAGACCGCGAGCTGCTCCCAGACGCCCTTGGTGTATTGCGTCAGGATCCAGTGCGCCGAGAACGACAGGAATACGCCGAGGCAGAAGATCGGCAGCGAATGCCGGCCACACAGGATGACGGGCCGCAGCCAGAGCCCGTGCAGCGCCCGCCATTTGCGCGAGACGAAATGCGTCACCCACATCGCCAGCGCCAGGAAATGCGTGAAGCGCAGCATGTCGAGATCAGTCTTGTCGATCGGGTAGATCGCCTTGATCATCCATTTCGGGACCAGGGCTTCGAGCGCAGGGACATGCCAGGTCATCACGATCAGCAGCGCGAAGGCGAGCCAGGCCGCGGCCAGCCCCATCGCCGCTTTCGACCACACCCATGTCGCGACCTTGTCGATCTGGCCGATGCCGCACCAGGCCGCAAACACGAACATCAGCTGCCAGCAGAACGGGTTGAAATACCAGGTCGTGCCGGGCGGATAGGAGGCGATGTTCCAGTCGAACCAGCGCGACAGCACGTAGAGCACCACGGACGCGGCGAGCGTCAGGTTCGGCCGGCGCACCAGGCACCAGACGATGAACGGCGCGGCGAACACCAGCGCGATGTAGAGCGGCAGCACGTCGAGATTGACCGGCTTGTATTTCAAGAGGATCGCCTGGCCGATCAGCTCGTCCGGATGCGACAGGAAATTGAACACGTTGAACTCGTGCTCGTACATCGGATTGTCGAAGCGGCGCGCGGTCCGGGCGATCTGCGCCGTGAACAACAGGAACAGCATGATGTGAGCGACATACATCTCGGCCGCGCGCCGCCACAGCCGCTTCAGCGCCGCGAGAAACCAGCCGCCTGCGACGATCGGGCCGTAGATCCAGCCGACCAGATAGCCGGAGATGAAGACGAAGAACTCCGCGGCGTCGCTGAAGCCGTAATTGCGCAAGGTCAGCCAGGCCACGACGTCGTGCGGGATGTGGTCGAGGAAGATCATCCACAATCCGATGCCGCGGAAGAGATCGAGCCGCAAATCGCGCTCGACCGGCGCAAGCAGCGCTGACTGGTCCCGTGAGATCATGGCCCCGCCTCGTTCGGTGGGCGTCGCGCCGTCGCGGCGCCGAAAAATCGGATGCTAAAAAACTTGAATCGAAATGTCGCCTGCCCCTGCGGCTAGGGCGGACGGTAGCCGACCTTGCTGTGCGCGCAAGAGGCTTTCATCAAAGCGGATCGCACAAGCGTGCCGTCTCTGCGCTGCACAATGGGAGACCCTTCAAAAAAAGGGCGAAAACAACCCCATGCACAGTAGCTAAACCCTTGCGTCGCCTGCCGGATTTATTTGACGCGTCGGGCAGATTTCGGCTGCGGCGGCCGATCCAACCGGGAGCAGAGTTCAGGTCAGCTCGTCGTCCCGCGCCACCATCTCGTTCAGCATCGCCTCGGCCTTGTGCTGGAGCGGCAGCGCGCCGCTCTCAGTGGCGATCGCGATGGTCGCGCGCAGGGCCGCAAGGATGGCCGCCCTGGCCTCTGCATTCGACGGCGGGGTCACCACGGCCTCGCCGAACAGGGCCTCGGCTTCCAGGCCGGAAAACCCCTGCTGCCGCGCCGTGTTGCGCGCCTCGCGCAGCATGTTCTGCGCGGCCTGGATGTCGCCGAGGCGGTGGGTGGCGAGCGCAAGGTAGATCGAGCTGCGCAGCACCGCCGAGGTATAGCCGACCGCCTTCGCCTCCTCGCGCGCTTCGGTCAGCATGCCGCGCGCCCGGTCGAACAGCCCCTGCTCCAGATAGGCCATGCCGAGGTGACAGCCGAGCACCGGCACGAACAGCCGGATGCCGTGCTTTTGCGCAAGCACAAAACCGTCTTCGAGAATGGCCGCGGCCGCCGCCGGCTCGTTACGGCCGAGCTTCAGCCAGCCGCCGCTATAGGCGGCGGCGACCCGGTCGTAGGGACGGCCCGTCTCCTCCGCGATCGCCGCGGCCTCGCGCTGGAGCTGCTCGGCGGCATCGAGCTCGCCCATGACGGTGTGGGTGAAGCTCTTCATCATGCAGCAGAGAAGGAGTGTGTATTTGGGGGGAGTTCCGAAGGGCGCACTCGCTTCCGGCCCCATGAGATGGGCACGGGCTCGCGCGATAGTCCGCTCCGCCTCGCGATAGCGCCCGGCAAGAAAATAGGCCTGCCCGAGATTGTATTGCGCAAGGTTGCGCCAACCCGGGTTGCCGGACTCTTCGGCAAGACCAACGACCTCCTCGCCAAGAGTAACGGCCTCCGTAGGCGTCCCATAGAAGTTCTGCCCACCCGCCATGACCGTCTTGGCGGCAACCCTTCTGCCGACATCATCGATCTCGCTGGCCCGTTGGTCGGCTTCCTTTCCCAGATCGACCCACTCGGCAACCCGACCGGACCAGATGAACGCCATGCGCGCCTCCATCCGGAGATCAATGGCATTCGTCTCCCTCGAACTCGTTATTGGCGTCTTATCGAGTGAACTCATCGCGGTCCGGAAGTAGTCGACCGCGTCTGCATATGCCGAGCGCAAAAGACACTTCTGTGCGGCGCTTCTCCCGTAGTTGAACGCCTTGGGCCAGTCCTTGGCACGCATCGCGTGGTAACAGAGGGCGTCAGGATCATCTCTCAATATTTCGTCGCTCTCGAATGCGCGCAAGAACGCGCGCATGTACGCTCTCGCGGACCTTTTCGACCATCGACTCGTAGGTCACCTGGCGAACCATCTCGTGTCGAAACTCAAGCGAGTCCGCGATGTCGCTATCGATCTTGACCAGCAGCTCGGCCCGATCGAGCGCTGCAAGGCAGTCCCGCAGGGCGTCTTCGGGCAAGTCCGAGACTCTCCGCACGACGGCTTCGCTCGAGCGCGGCCCTAATGCGGCGGCGACCTGCAAAACCAGGCGCTCCTGCCTCGACACCCGATCGAGTCGCGCCGCAATCACACCTTGGATACTTGTGGGGATACCCAGCTCTTCTATAGGACGCACCAAGGCCAGATCACCCCACTGGCCGCGAAGTGTGCCGTTATCCTTCAGACCACGGCAGACCTCCTCGATGAACAGCGGAACGTTGGCCGTGTGAGAGATGATCCGGTTCTTCAAGCCTGCATTCGTCACGGACGTGCCGAGCATGTCGGCCAACATGGCCATTCCGGATTCATCATCCAATGGCCGCATCGCGATCACTTCTGCATGACAACGCGCGATCCATTCCGGCATTCCGTTCGGCCTGCTCGTGAGGAAAACGAACAGATTCGGCACCTGCAGCGACGCTATGGCGGCAATAACCGTGTCGCTGGCTCGATCAACCCAGTGCAGATCCTCGATGAGAAGAACGGTGCCGTTATGGCGGGCTACGCCTTCCAGGATTGCGCAGCTTGCCTCCGAAATCGCCCGTCCCCGCGCGTAGGGCTCCAATTCGCTCCAACGCGGATCGGAAATGGGCAAATCCAGCACCGCGTCGATTGCAAACTGATGGACCGGCGACAATTCCCTTCGAGGGTCTGTCAGGCGATCTGAGTCCTTGGAGACTGCCTCCAGGAGGGAAAGCACCAGTCGCTTCAGGGTGCTAAATGGCGCGCCCTGAAGATTTGGGCTGCACTCGACGTCGAGCAACCGCCAGCCGTCAGCCCTGAGGCCCTGCGCAAATTCGTGCGCAAGCCGCGACTTTCCAATGCCCGCATCACCCATCAGCAGAACAGTCTGCCCGCTAGTGACGACCTTCTCCGCAGCGCGCCATAGCAGCGCCCGCTCCGTCGTCCGATCGACAAACCGGGAGACGCTACGAGCGCGTCGCACCCGCCAGCTCGAAAGATCGCTCGCTCCAATGATCCGATAGACCGGCAGAGCTTCGTTGAAACCGCGCAGGGTCTTGCGGCCAAGAAAATCAAAGCGGACATGCCCGTCCGCAAGCTTCTGGCAGGCTTCGGACACGTAGATCTGGTTCGCCTCGGCTGCCGTCTCCAGCCGCGCGGCCAGATGCTGGGCAGCGCCGCCGATCTCGTAGACCTTGGAAAATTCGCTGGCGACCATGTAGGCAACGACATGGCCGGAGTGCAGACCGACCCGGACCTGGAGCCCGGGATCCCCCAAACTGCCGACGCGCCGGACCAGCTCGATCGCCGCATGGCAGGCAAGGGGCGCATGGTTGTCGTCGGCGATCGGAGCGCCAAAGACTGCAGCCAGCCCGTCTCCCAGCTCCTTGCTGACGATGCCGCCAAACTGGCGTACCGCGGCCCTCATGGCCGCCAGTGCCGGCTCGAGGCGCGAGACAGCCTCCTCAGGCTCCAATTCGGCAACAAGACCTGTCGAGTCTATGACATCGGCACGAAGAATCGTCACAAACCGACGTTCGCTGTCGGGATCGACCCGCTGACGCACTGCGGCCCCGCATCTGGAGCACCAGCTATCGTCCGGACCGATCGCAGACTGACACGTGAAGCAATTCATTCCTGCGCCTCAAAGGTCGCGGCCATTCTGTCGACCAGAATCCGCGAGCAACTCTCGATAAGAATACCTGTCGAAAACCGCTTAGCAATCGCGCTCGCTCCTCACCGTTAGCGGGGCACGGTGCGGTTGGCGATCTGGACGAAACACAGTCCTGAATGGTAGCGTAAGCAAATCCCAACAAAGACGGGGCACATATTTCGACGGCGCGAGGATTGGCCAAGCTGACCGGCGTCGCTGGAGTTGTACGTATTTTCGCAAAGCCAAGAACATAAAGCCAAGAACATATTGAAGGAAAAGGCGATGGGCTCAAGAACTTATACCGGGGCTTCATTCAAAGATTTGATGAACGAGAATTATTTCCCGCTGGAAAACATGCAGCGGAGCGTGGACATCCTCAAGGCGTCCCCGGACATCCACCTGCCGACGCTCGAATACGGCCAATACCACCTGATCTTGACGCCGCCAGACAGATGGCCAGATGGAAGCGCGGCGTATTGGCACAAGGAAAAAGGCCGAGCCCGCGTCGACCTCAGCACCCAGCCTAACACGATCCCCTTGTCCAACGACGAGCCGGGCGTCATCCCCTTGACGCGATGCGATCTGCTCGATGCCTGTGTCCGAAAATGCTTCAACTCCGAGCCGCCGATCCCGATGAAGACGAAGATCGTCACGCACAAGGCGAGCGACGCCTATGCGCACCGGCATGAGATCCGGCTGGAGTGGGAGTATCGCGATGGCGAGGACAAGGCGCCGACGCTGCTTTATCTGACGATGGTTTGTCCGCACAGACCCTGATCTTCGGACACATTCGACGCGACAGAATGGCTGTCATCACCTCGCGTGTGCCCCACAGGCACGCGGGAAGTGATGAACCCAGGACCTCCCCGTTCGCCGTCGAGCCTGGTCGGAGCGGACGGGAAGGCAATGACGCAGTTCTGAGCTGCCCTGAGGTCCGCGCAAAAAAATGGCCCGCGCGAGACGGGCCATTTCCTCATGTAAACCGAAAAATTCAGCGAAGGCCGCCGGTGACGTGAAGTGTCTCGCCCGTGATGTAAGAGGCTTCGTCCGAAGCGAAGAAGGCCACCGCGGCGGCGATCTCCTCGACCTTGCCGATGCGGCCAAGCGGGGTTGTGGATTCAATCCAGTTGCGCATGTCGCCCTCGTGCAGGCCGGCCGACACGACGCCTTCGGTGGCGATCATGCCCGGATTGACGGCATTGACGCGGATCTTGCGCGGCGCCAGCTCCTTCGACAGCACTGAGGAAATCGCGTCCACCGATGCTTTCGTCGCGGTGTAGACGGCGGTGTTCGCCGGCGCGATGGTCGATACGCCGGAGCTGATGTTGATGATGCTTCCGCCATTGGGGTTGAAGTGCTTCGACGCTTCACCCGAGATCAAAAGCAGACCGAGCACATTGAGGTCGAAATGCTTGTGGAAGTGCTCGGGGGTGATGCCCTCGAGCGGTGCGAATTCGTAGATGCCCGCGTTGTTGACGAGGATATCGATCGCACCGAACGCCTTCACGGTTTCCGCGACCACACTTTTCACGTCCTTGGCGTCGGCCAAATTGCCGTGGACGGCCACCGCTTTGCCGCCCTTGGCGACGATGGCGGCGACGACGCGGTCGGCGGCCTGCTTGCTGGAGCTGTAATTGACGGCGACCGCCGCACCCTCGGCCGCGAGCCGGGCGGAGATTTCGGCACCGATGCCTTTGGATGCGCCGGTCACGAGCGCAACTTTTCCTTCGAGTCTCTTGGTCATCGTATATCTCCATGATCCGGCACGACGCCGATGTTCAATAGTTCAATACTAGTGAACTATTGAATGAGTTCAAGGGAGGTGCTATATTTTAGGTATGGTGCAGTTCGTTCACCCACCGCGGGGCGAGATCACACTGGCCGGGGTGCTAGGCGCGCTCGCGGATCCTATGCGGCTGCGAATCGTCAAAAGCCTGGCCGCGCAGAGCGACTGCATGTCGTGCACCGAGGCGGCGCCTTGCCCCGACATGGCGAAGTCGACCCTGTCGAACCATTTCCGCATCCTGCGCGAGGCCGGCCTGATCCGGACGTCAAAGCAAGGCGTCCAGCACCGCAACGTTTTGCGCGAGGAGGACATCAATGCGCGGTTCCCGAAACTGCTGAAGATGATTTTGAGCTATCCGGAGTGAGGGCATTCGCTCACGAGCAGATTTGCGGGGCGCGCTAGGGTAGCCGATTAAAGTGACAATCCGCACTGTCACCGCAACTGCGAGCCAGCCAGCGTTAATTGCTCAATAGCCCATCGTGAATGTACTTCGGATCAAAGTCCGTGAGTGCATCGAGTGGATTGACCGGAGCGCCCCAGATCGCCCGCCGCTCCTCGGGAGCGAACGCCCAAAACTTCTCAAGCCCGGCCCGGTTCGCAAAATGCTGCCATAGAACCTCATTGAGAACGATCCGCTGCAACGCTATTCGCGCGATGTGCTCGACAATCGCTTCTTTGCGCAAAAGCTCAAGACGCTTGGGGCGATCAAATGGTTCAAGAAGGCGGTCTTCGTGTAAATGTTCAACGGAGCTGCGATCCGCGTAAATTTCTTCCAATACGTTACCATGTCCGGAGCCAATGAACAGTTCGGTTCTGTTTTTAAAATCACTTGCACCCTTGCCCGGCCTTGTCAGCAATAAGCCGTCAACACAGCGCGCATACTGATGCAAGCGGTGGAGCAGATCCTGTTCGGGACGTGTCGCAATATAAAGATGCAAAACTCGGAACAGGCGCCAGTGACTGTCGCCCTTGGCAATCCCGCCAATCCTGCTGAGCTGCGTCCCGGCAGCCGCAGCCTGGCGCAGATCGGACTGCGAGACTTCCGGATAGGGACGAAAAATGCGAGGTACTGGCAATTCCAAATCTTGCGCTTGGCGCACACCGATCCCGTCGTCTTCGCGTGATCCGGTCACGATGACGGGCTTGTGGGCGGTCGCAAATGGACAAGTCAAAAGAAGACCAATATAGAAATTCCAGACGCGTCGCTGAAGGGTTTGGCTTTCGCCGTCCAAAACATCTGGCTGTTTTGACTTCAGTTTACTGAGGATGAAGAGGTTACAGTCGTCCACCTCTTCGGCGCGAATACTGCCTAACCATTCACGCCAGTGCGTAGGCATCTTAAACTTCGCTCCGATTAAAACCGACAGTTCGGGAGAGAGCGGTCCTTCGGAAAACCCGGCTTCATCATCCTTTAGGCTTAGGCCAAGCAAGGCGAATTTCTCGCCGTTCTCTAACCACGTGCCAGACTTCTGATCAGTCATCTCTAATCTCGTTTCCGGTGCAAAGATCGTTGAAGATCGCGAAGCCACCAGCACCGCAAAAAGACCAACAATGTGGCCGGGATAGCCACAACACCTTCGGCATTGATCTTAAGGCTCAGCAGACTGACTTGAAGCTTGGGTTGACGCATCGCACAGCTCTCCATTGAATACTCTGAGAACTGCCGCAGGATTCCTTTTGTCGTCAGTCTCGGAAAGGGCGCCAACTGCTATTGGAAAACCGAGATTGAAGATCGTTTGAAGCACCTCTGAAAGTCACCCTGCTCTCAGCGCAGACCGCGGCCGCCTGACCGATCCCAATTGAGAGGTGATTCGCCTGATAGCCCAACCTCTCATGACTTATTTAGTCGTCATTCTTCAGCGGCTTCTTTTTCCGAGGCCGCTAAGCTTCGCCCCAGTTTTTCGTACCAGTGCCTCAACTGCACCAGGACCATCCCAACGTCGAATGATAATCCGGCTACGTCTGACGTCGCTCTATCGACGTAGGCGGCATCTACGTGCTCCAGATCGAACGACGCTCCGGTTCTCTTTCGCGTCCGCTTGCTGCGCACCGGGGAGTGCCCGATTTTCATGAAATCAAAAATATAGAGAGAGTGGACGATCTTGTTGCGCCGGGTCGCTTCGGCCCTTAGCCGCTGCATAACTTCGTCAAAGGACGTCACCCACGCTTCTTGAGCCGGGCTGCCATCCGCGATTTCCGAAGAATGAACAATCGATTGCACCAGATCAATCTTCTGGCTGTTCGACAGAAGAGCGATGACGCCATGACCAACGTGCCGTCGCTCCAGGCCGATTGCGAGTTGGATGATTTGATCGAGCTTTGATTCCACGTCTTGAAAGACGACCACATACATGCCGATGAACTGAAATAGGCGCTCGATCCCGGCTTTCTCCTTCTGCTCCCCTTCGCCCAGAACGGGTAGCTCGGCGGGGATGTTCTTGCGTTCAGGATTTCGCTCAATCGCGGCGACCAGGCTTTTCCATGTGATGACCATTCGAGCCCCCTAGCTGCTGATCGAAGCGCGATGGCTCCGCATCTTTTCCAACTCTGCTTCCAAGCACTTAACCGACAGGTCGATAACGCCGAACCATTCATACAGCGAGGTAATGAGGATTACTGTTGTGCCAGTGCACGTAATTGACTGCGAGTAGGCATCGAAATTGCTGCGGCGGCTCGCAGGCGCAGCAGACTCAAGGAGTGATCCTCACCTAGTAAAGTTGGCGCGACCGCCCCCCGGCCAAAACAAAAATGGCCCGCTCAATGCGGGCCATTTTCGTACCGGGACCGGTAAAGTCCGAACTTGGTTGCGGGGATAGGATTTGAACCTATGACCTTCAGGTTATGAGCCTGACGAGCTACCGGGCTGCTCCACCCCGCGTTAAACCGTTGCTTGCCCTCGTGAAATGCCGAGGGACGGTGGATGGAGGGCCGACGCTGCTCGCGTGGCTTGCTTCGTCCGTCCCAAAGGCTTCCTTGGAAGGCGACCCCGGGCAAAGCCCGTTGGGTGCGGGCGGTATGTACCAACCCGGGCTGCCTTTGGAAAGGGCTCCGGGGACGATTTTTTCGACTTTATAACAGCGAGCTGGGCCGATTTCCGGCCCATTTGGCGTGCCCTTGCCAGAAGTTCCACAAAGGGCCAGCTTGCGGCAACAAAACCAGGCGGAACGTCGTTAAAATGGGGAGAACGCCATGGACTACCACGGCTTGGATCGCGCCTTGGACCGTCCCCTGGAACGCCCCCCGACGAGCGTCCCAGTTCGAGCGCTGGAGGACGCCTTCCATGCCATGGTCGCGCGGTCGCGGGCCGAGCCGGCGCCTGACCTTGCCGAGCGGCTCGACCGGCTGGCGCGGCTGCGCGCCGTGGTCGCCGACAACGAGGAGCGCTTCCGGCAGGCGATCTCGGCCGATTTCGGCCACCGCTCCGCGGTCGAGACCACCATCGCCGAAACGATGATGGTGTTCTCCGAGATCCGGCATGCCACCAAGCATCTGAAGAGCTGGATGGCGCCGCAGCGCATCGCCACCGCGCTGCAATTTTTGCCCGCGCGCAACCGGCTGATGCCGCAGCCGCTCGGCGTCGTCGGCATCATCGCGCCCTGGAATTATCCGCTCCAGCTGACGCTCGCGCCTGCGATCGGCGCGCTCGCCGCCGGCAACCGTGTCATCATCAAGCCGAGCGAGCTGGTGCCGCGCTTCGCAGGCCTGCTGAAGGAGACGATCGCGCAAAAATTCGATGCCGCGGAAGTGCTCGTCACCGGCGTCGAGGACGACATCGCAAAGGCCTTCGCATCGCTGCCGTTCGATCATCTGGTGTTCACCGGCTCGACCCGGGTCGGACGGCTGGTCGCGGAGGCCGCGGGACGCAATCTGACGCCCGTCACGCTCGAGCTCGGCGGCAAGTCGCCGGCGATCATCGACGCCTCCGCCGATCTCGAAGAGGCGGCCGAGCGCATCGCCTACGGCAAGCTGCTCAATGCCGGGCAGACCTGCATCGCGCCGGATTACGTGCTGGTGCCCGAGCGCTCGTTGCAGGCCTTCGCCGAAAAAGTGCGGGCGCAGATGCGGCGCATGTTCGGCACCGATCCCGCCAACAAGGACTACACCTCCGTGATCTCCGACCGGCATTATGCGCGGCTGGAAAATCTCGTCGCCGATGCGGCAAGCCGCGGCGCAAAGATTTTGCAGCCGGCGAAGGCTAACGATCCGAACTGGAAGGCACACCGCAAATTCCCGCCAACGCTGATCGTGGGCGCGACCGAGGCGATGACGGTGATGCAGGAGGAGATTTTCGGCCCTGTGCTGCCGGTGCTTGGTTATCGCGAACCAGCCGACGCCATCGCCTTCGTCAACCGGCGTGACCGGCCGCTGGCGCTGTACTGGTTCGGCAAGGACCGCATTGCACGCGACGAGATGCTGGCGCGCACCGTCTCCGGCGGCGTCACGATCAACGACTGCCTGTTTCACTTCGCGCAAATCAACCAGCCGATGGGCGGCGTCGGCGCATCCGGCACCGGCGTCTATCACGGCGAATGGGGCTTTCGCACGTTCAGCAAGCTGAAGCCGGTATTCTATCGCTCGAAATTCAACCGCCTCGCCGACCTCTATCCGCCCTACGGCGGCAAGATCGCGCGGCTGGAGAAGATGATGCGGTTCATGTCTTAAGCACAACACCCGTCATTGCGAGCGCAGCGAACCTAGACCCTCACCCTGAGGAGCGCGCATTTCGCGCGCGTCTCGAAGGGCGAGGCCACCAGCCGGGCCTTCATCCTTCGAGACGCGCGAAGTCGCGCTCCTAGCGACAACGGCTTCGCCGTTGCGCAAGGGATGAGGAATGGACAGTCTGGATTGCTTCGCTTCGCTCGCAATGACGAGAAGAAAAATCCGGGGGGAAACATCAGTGACTGACACATTCGATTTCGTCGTCGTGGGCGCGGGCTCGGGCGGCTGCACGGTGGCGGGGCGGCTGTCGGAGGATGCGGGCACATCCGTGGCGCTGCTCGACGCCGGCGGCCCGAACGACAATTGGCGGATCACCACGCCGTTCGGGCTCGCTTTGCCATACAAGGCAGCGAACTGGGCCTTCGATACCGTGCCGCAGAAGGGGTTGAACGGCCGTATCGGCTATCAACCGCGCGGCAAGGGGCTCGGCGGTTCCTCGGCGATGAACGCCATGGTCTACATCCGCGGCAACAAATGGGACTACGACCACTGGGCCTCGCTCGGCAATGCCGGCTGGTCGTACGCGGACGTGCTGCCCTATTTCAAGCGCTCGGAGAACAACACCGATTTCGACGGCGCGTGTCATGGCAAGGGCGGCCCGCTGCATGTCAACAGGCTGCGCTCGGACAATCCGATCCATGACGTCTTCCATCAGGCCGCCCGCGAGGCGCAGTTCCGCATCCGCGAGGACTTCAATGAAGACGACCAAGAAGGGCTCGGCAGCTACCAGGTGACGCAGCATAATGGCGAGCGCTGGAGCGCAGCACGCGCCTATGTGCATCCCTACATGGGCAAGCGCACGAATCTGCGTGTCGAGACGCAGGCGCATGCCACGCGCATCCTGTTCGAGGGCGGGCGCGCGGTCGGCATCGAATATATGCAGGGCAAGCAGACAAAGCAGCTGCGCGCCCGTCGCGAGGTGATCCTCGCCGCCGGCGCCTTCCAGTCACCGCAGTTGCTGATGCTGTCGGGCATAGGCGATGGCGAGGCGCTTCGAGCGCACGGTATCGGCGTCGTGCATCATTTGCCGGGCGTAGGACGCAATCTGCAGGATCATCCGGACTTCGTGTTCGTCTACGCCTCCGACTATCCGCACTTCGTCCACTCATCGATCAGTCGGCTGCCATCCCTGCTCCGCGCCATCCAGCGATACCGCCGGGAGCGACGCGGCCTGATGACCACCAATTTCGCCGAATGCGGTGGCTTCCTGAAGACCCGAGCCGACCTCGATGTGCCCGACATCCAGCTGCACTTCATCATCGCGATGCTCGACGACCATGGCCGCAAGAAGCACAAGGAGGCGGGCTTCTCATGCCATGTCTGCCTGTTGCGACCGAAGAGCCGTGGCAGCGTCTGGCTGAAAAGCGCCGATCCGCTGGCAGCGCCGATGATCGATCCGAATTTTTTGGGTGAGGCGGAGGATCTCGAGACGATGGTCGCGGGCTTCAAGACCACGCGACGGCTGATGGAGACGCCCGCGATGCGCGCGTTGCAGAAGAAGGACATGTTCACGTCTGATGTGAGAACGGACGACGACATCCGCGCCATCCTGCGCGAGCGCGTCGACACCGTCTATCACCCCGTCGGCACCTGCAGGATGGGGACGGATGCGATGGCCGTGGTCAATCCGGCATTGAAGGTGCATGGCGTCGAGGGTCTGCGCGTCGTCGACGCCTCGATCATGGCCGACGCTGATCGGCGGCAACACCAATGCGCCGACAATCATGATCGGGGAGAAGGCGGCGGACATGATCAGGGCGGAGATGCGGTAGCTCAATTGAGCAGGAAACCACCGTCGACGGTGATAACGCTGCCCGTCATGTACCGCGAGGCCTTCGAGGCCAGCAGCAAAATCGCGCCGTCGAGATCGGACTCGGCACCGATGCGGCGCTGGGGGATGCGCTTGGTCAGGCGCTCGCCTGGCGGCGTCGACCAGAAGGCGTGGTTCATCTCGGTGTCGATGTAGCCGGGCGCCAGCGCGTTGATGCGGATGTTTTGCCCCGCAAGCTCCAGCGCCATCGCCTTGGTCGCCTGGATGATGCCCGCCTTGGAAATCGCGTAAGGCGACACCGCCTTCAGCACGCCGGTGCCGAGCACGGAGGCGATGTTGACGATGTTGCCTTCCTGCTTGCGCGCGATCATCCGCCGCGCGATTTCGGTGGCGAGGAAATAGGCGCCCTTGAGATTGGCGCCGATCACCGCGTCCCAATCGGCCTCGGTCTGCTCGGTCGCGAGCTTTTCGATGGCGATGCCGGCATTGTTGATCAGGACCGTGACCGGGCCGAGCGCGGCTTCCGTGGCATCGACGGCCCTGGCGATCGATGCGGTGTCGGTGACGTCGAGCGCGACGGCAGCGGCGCGGCCGCCCTTGCCGCGAATCTCTTCTTCCAGGCTCTTCAGCTTATCGGTCTGCCGCGCCGCAAGCGCGACGGCCGCGCCATGCGCTGCCAGCATCCGGGCAAATTGCCGCCCCAGGCCCTGGCTCGCGCCTGTCACGAGGATGGTTTCTCGACTGACGTCGAATAGGTCTGACATGACGAGTTCCTTGACGTTTTCTTGGGGCGTGATCCCTGAGCTTTGCAGCCATCAATACAGACGATTTTAACGATCTGAAACCGGAATGATCGGTTCTGCGTTCATTCGTTCCATGGCAGGCTCTCGCGCATGAACAGTTTCGATCTCGCAGTCTATGCAGCGCTCGCAATCGCGATCGGCTTCGGTTTCAGGACCGGCCTGCTCGGCAGCGCCATGACGATCCTCGCCTATCTCCTCGCCGCCCCCATCGCCGTCGCGCTGATGCCGCTGATCGTCCCGCAGGTCGCGGGCAATCCGAATTCGCCGCTGCTTCAGAACTGGATCTGGTTCTTCGGCATCTTCGTGGTGGTCGGCATGCTGTTTGGATATCTCGGCCGGCTGGCGCTGAGCGACACGATACGCGAGGCGGGCATCGGCGACCGGCTCGGGGGCGCCGCGCTCGGCGCCATCAGGGTCGGCCTCGTCGCCACCACCTTGGTGCTGGTGTTCGACCAGATCGTGCCGGCCAACCGCCAGCCGCCCTTTCTCGCCGGCTCGCATCTACGGCCGCTGTTCTCGGCCGCGGGACAGATGGGCTTCAAGTCGCTGCCGCCGGAGGCGAGCTCCGCGATCGACCGTCTCAAGCAGGAGCGGCGCATCTGATCAGGCGCATTTGCATCGCCGCGCAGGACCGCATGCATTTTGATGCGAGCCCGTCCCTTATCAGCGGCGCCAAGGTTGGCTAGAATAGCGGCTCTAAAAACCTGCATGACATTACGGGAGTGAAACAGTGGATCTTGGGATCAAAGGTCGCCGCGCCATCGTCTGCGCATCCAGCAAAGGCCTCGGACGCGCCTGCGCCATCTCGCTGGCGGAAGCCGGCGTTCACGTCACACTGACCGCGCGCGGCGCCGAAGCTTTGAAAAAGACGGCCGACGACATCCGCAAGGCCTGTCCTGATGTGACTGTCACCGAGATCGTCGGCGACATCACGACGCCGGCCGGCCGCGAGGCCGTGCTCAAGGCCTGCCCCGAGCCCGACATCCTGATCAACAATGCCGGCGGACCGCCGCCCGGCGATTTCCGCAACTGGACCCGCGACGACTGGATCAAGGCGATCGACGCCAACATGCTGACCCCGATCGAACTGATCAAGTCGACGGTCGACGGCATGATGGCGCGGAAGTTCGGCCGCATCGTCAACATCACCTCGGCCGCGGTGAAGGCGCCGATCGACATTCTCGGTCTCTCCAACGGCGCGCGCGCCGGCCTCACCGGCTTCATCGCCGGCCTGTCGCGCAAGACCGTGATCAACAACGTCACCATCAACGGCCTGTTGCCGGGCCCGTTCGAGACCGACCGCCTGCGCAGCACCGCGAAGGGGGAATCCGAGAAGCGCGGCATCACGCCGGACCAGGTTCTGGCCGAACGCGCCAAGCTCAATCCCGCGGGCCGCTTCGGCGATCCCGACGAGTTCGGCTACGCCTGCGCCTTCCTGTGCGGCAGCAGGGCCGGCTTCATCACCGGCCAGAACCTTTTGCTCGACGGCGGTGCCTTCCCGGGAACGCTGTGAGGGCAGTCTGGTACGAAGAGACAGGACCGGCGGCGGACGTCCTCACCTATGGTGAGATGACGACGCCGGTCGCAGGCCCAGGCGAAGTTCGTATTCGCCTGGAAGCCTCCGGCGTCAACCCGGCCGATGTCGGCCGGCGCGGCGGCAGCTATCGCGCGAAGGAATTTTCGCGTGTCATTCCGAACAGCGATGGCGCGGGGTTTATCGACCAGATCGGCGATGGCGCGACGCGGTTCAAGTTCGGCGACAGGGTCTGGCTGTTCAACGGCCAGCGCAACGGCCGCGCCTTTGGCACCGCGGCCGAACATATCGCGCTTGGCGAGCATCTGGTGACGCCGCTGCCGGACAATCTCTCTTTTGCGGAAGGCGCGACGCTGGGCATTCCCGCAATGACAGCGTGGTGCTCCCTGTTTGCGGACGGACCGATCGTCGGCAAGTCCGTGCTGGTCACCGGCGGCGCGGGTGCAGTAGGGCATTACGCAGTGCAACTCGCGAAATGGGGCGGCGCGCAGGTGATCGCGACCGTCAGCTCGGCGATGAAGGGCGTGCAGGCGCGACAAGCCGGTGCCGATCTCGTGGTCAATTACAGGGACGAAGATGTCGTTGCCAAGGCGATGGCCTTCACCGGCGAACGCGGGGTTGACCACGTGGTCGATGTCGATTTCGGCGGCAACATCGCGACGACCCTGAAGTTGATGGCAATCAATTCGACAATCGCGGTCTACGCCACGAACGGCAACCGCACGCCGACTGTGCCCATGCGCGAGCTGATGGAGAAGTGCATCACGCTCCGCTCGCTCGTCTTGTTCGCGCTGCCGCCGGCGCTGCTTGCGGCGGCGCAGGCCGACGTCTCGAAATGGCTGGCCGCGGGGCCGCGAATTCATAACGTCGCGGCGCAGTTTGCCCTGTCGGAGACGGCGCAGGCCCATGTCGCCGTCGAGAAAGGCGACAAGCTCGGCACCGTGGTCGTCGACTGCGCGCGCTAGTAATCGGCCAGGATCACCGCTGTTGCTTGGTGGGTTCGTCTTCGTCCCGCTGGCTCGAACTGGAGGAATCGGCGACTGGGGTTCCGTCGGTCCAGTCGATGCCGAATTCGTCGAGCCCGTCGGCAAGCAGATCGCCCAGCATCGGCTCACCGAGCAGATAATGCGCCGTTTCGCGCCGGGGGCTGTGATACTCGGCGCGCGCCTGCACGGCGCGTGCGCGCAAATCGTTCCAGTCGTCGATCGTGCCGTCGCCGCGGCCGAGCCAGGTCAGCGTGACGAGATCGATCTGCTCGTCCTCGTTCAGGGCGACGATGAAACTTCCGAGTTCGTTGACGACCGGATCGGAGCCGTCATCCTCGAGGATGTCGACCGCATCGTCATCCGTCGCGTTCGAGCCGGAATCCGGATCGGAATTTCCTTCCTTGACGTCGAATTCGCGCGCCTTTTCGATGATGAAGGCGATCTTCTCGGCGGAGATTGCAAGCTCTGGCATGTCTGGCTCTGGCATGGCTGGCCCTTTGGCTTTCCCTGGGTTCCCGCGATAACGCCGCATCACGTCAGATGATCCATTGCGCCTGACGGCGAAACTGCGCATGTTCCGTGCCAAAGCAAGAACGTCGGAATGCGCCGGATGCAGTGGAAGGTCGGCAGGGTCAAAATCACCAAGGTCGTGGAATTGGAGACGGTCGGCTCGACCCGCTTCATTCTGCCCTTGGCGAGCAACGCGGAAATCCAGAATCTGCCCTGGCTGATCCCGCATTTCGCCACCGAAGAAGGCCGGCTGAAAATGTCGATCCACTCGCTGGTGGTGGAGACGCCGACGCGCCGCATCGTGGTCGACACCGGCCTTGGCAACGACAAGCAGGGCCGCAATGTCCCGACCTGGAACAACCGCACCGCGCCATTCCTTGAGACGATGATTGCGGCGGGCTTTCCGCCCGAGAGCATCGACACCGTGCTGTGCACACATCTTCATGTCGATCACGTCGGGTGGAATACGAAACTGGTCGAGGGCAAATGGATGCCGACCTTCCCCAAGGCGCGCTATGTGTTCGGCAAGACCGAATACGAGCATTGGCGCGACCACTCCACCGAGCCGGACAAGCAGGCCGTATTTGGCGATTCCGTGCAGCCGATCGTCGATGCCGGCCGGGCCGAGTTGATCCCGGGCGACCACCGGCTAAGCGACGAGATCAGCATGATCCCGACCCCGGGCCACAGCCCCGGGCATATGAGCATTCTGATCCAGTCGGACGGTGAGCAAGGACTGTTGACGGGTGACGTCGCCCATCATCCCTGCCAGATGGCGCATCTCGGCTGGTCCTCGACCGCGGATTCCGATCAGGGCCAATCGGCGGTGACGCGCCGCGAATTGTTCGGCCGCTTTGCCGATACCCCGACGCTGGTGATCGGCGGGCATTTTTCGGCCGGGCACATCACGCGGGATGGAGACGCGTTCAGGTTCGAGGCGCTGGGGTGAGGAAGTTGCTCCTCATGGTGAGGAGCGCGTCTTCGCGCGTCTCGAACCATGAAGGCCCCGCTTTCGCCCGCGGCCATCGTTCGAGACGCCCGCCTTTTGGCGGGCCCTCAGGATGAGGGGGAGCAATGCGGCAACGGGCGATAGTCGGCGGTTGAATTTCCCGCCGCCCTGTTCCATGAAGCTGTTCAACTGATCGGTCCATTCCAGGGAGAAACGAGAATGAAACTTGTTCGTTATGGCGAAAAGGGTGCGGAAAAGCCCGGCCTGATCGACAAATCCGGCCAATTGCGCGACCTGTCGGCGCATGTGAAGGACCTGACCGGCGAGGCCTATTCGCCTGACAGCCTGAAGAAGTTGGCGGCGCTCGATCCCGCCTCGCTGCCCGCCGTCTCCGGCAAGCCGCGGTTCGGCGCGCCTGTTACCGGCATCTCGAAATTCGTGGCGATCGGCCTCAACTACAGCGATCATGCCAAAGAGACCGGCGCCGAGATCCCGAGCGAGCCGATCATTTTCATGAAGGCGAACACCTCGCTGTCCGGCCCGAACGACGCGGTCGAGAAGCCGCGCGGCTCGACCAAGCTTGACTGGGAGGTCGAGATCGCCGCGATCATCGGAACTCGCGCAAAATACGTCTCTCGGAAGCCGATGCGCTCAACCACGTCGCCGGCTACTGCGTCTGCAACGACGTCTCCGAGCGCGCCTTCCAGATCGAGCGCCTGGGCCAGTGGACCAAGGGCAAGTCGCACGACACGTTCGGCCCGGTCGGCCCGTGGCTCGCCACCAAGGACGAGATCAAGGACGTGCAGAACCTGTCGATGTGGCTCGACGTCAATGGCCAGCGCCGCCAGTCCGGCTCGACCAAGACCATGATCTTCACCATGGCCAAGTGCATCTCCTATGTCTCGCAGTTCATGACGCTGCTGCCCGGCGACATCATCACCACGGGCACCCCGCCCGGCGTCGGCTTGGGCATGAAGCCGCCGACCTTCCTCAACGTCGGCGACGTCATCACGCTCGGCATCGAGGGTCTCGGCGAGCAGCGCCAGGAGATCGTCGCGGCGTAAAGGCTCCGTCCTCATCCTGAGGAGCGCGCACAGCGCGCGTCTCGAAGGATGGACACGAACACAGTCGCCCGACGTTCGCGCCGGGTGACGAGAGAGCGCCTCCCTCGCCCATCCTTCGAGACGCGCGCCAAACGGCGCGCTCCTCAGGATGAGGTTTGTATGTCTGGATAGAGGTTATTTCCCATGAAGCTCACCTTCTCTCCCGCCTCGCCCTTCGCCCGCAAGGTGCGCATTGCCGCGATCGAGCTCGGGCTGATCGACAAGATCGAGTTCACGCCGGCAGCCGTGGCGCCGGGCACGGCCAACGAGGACTACTCGCGCATCACGCCGCTGAAGAAGCTGCCGGTGCTGATCACCAACGACGGCGATGTCATTTTGGACTCCTACGTCATCGTCGAATATCTCAACGAGATGGTCGGCGGCAGCCTGATCCCCGACTACGGTCCGCGGCGCTGGCAGGCCAAGTCCAATCATTCCCTGCTCAACGGCATGCTCGATTCCATGCTGCTGTGCCGCTACGAGAAGATGGTGCGGCCGCAGGGCCTGCAATGGCAGGCTTGGTCGGACGACCATTGGAATCGGGCCTGGACCGGCATGGCGCGCTTCGAGAATATGCCTGATGTCCTGAACGGCCCGTTCGACATCTCGCAGATCGGCCTCGTCTGCGTGCTCGGCTATGCCGACTTCCGCTTCGCCGATTGCGGCTGGCGCAAGGCCTATCCGAAGCTCGACGCTTTTCATCAGAAGATGCTGGAACGGCCCTCCGTGAAGATCTCGGTGCCGCCAGCGGCTTAAATCTCGGGAATCCTCATGAGCCTCAAATACTCGGTCGGCGATCTCACCATCCATCGCGTCGTCGAGCAGGAGACGACGTTCCTGCCGGCGCTAGACCTCATGCCCGGTCTCACGCCGGAGGTGCTGTCCGAGAATCGCGCATGGATGCGTCAGGCAAATGCGTTGGACGAACAGGATACGCTGATCCTCTGCTTTCAGTCCTATGTCATCAAGACGCCGCATCACACCATTCTGGTCGACAGCTGCATCGGCAACGACAAGCCTCGGCCGCAGCGTCCGAAATGGAACATGAAGACCGACGACACCTATCTGAGCGGGCTCAACGCCGCCGGATTCTCCATTGACGACATCGACTTCGTGATGTGCACACATCTGCATGTCGATCACGTCGGCTGGAATACGCGGATGGAAAACGGCCGCTGGGTGCCGACCTTCCCGAAGGCGCGCTACGTGTTCGCCAGGCAGGAGTTCGACTACTGGACTGAACAAAATGCGAAGGGGCCGGTGCCGCCCTTCGTGGATAGTGTATTGCCGGTGGTGGAGGCCAAGCGGCACGAGATCGTCGGCAATGATCACCAGATCGGCGACCACGTGCGCATCCTGCCGACGCCGGGCCACACGCCCGGCCATGTCGCGTTCACTTTCGGCCGCGGCAAGGACGACGCAGTCTTCAGCGGCGATCTCATGCATTCGCCGATCCAGACGCTCTATCCGGAGATGTCGGTGAAGTTCGACGTCGATCAGGCGCAGGCGGCAACGACGCGCCGCAGCTTCCTGGAACGCTATTGCGACACCGACACGCTGTGCTGCACCGCGCATTTCCCGTCGCCGTCGGTGGGCAAGATCCGGCGCAAGGGCAACGGGTTCGTCTGCGCGGCGGTGTAGCGATTCCACCGAGTGGAGAGACACGATGACAGCGCTCCCCGATATTCCCCTGCCCGCCGGCATCCGCTCACGCTATGTCGACGACATCAACGGCCTGCGCATGCATGTGCTGGAGGCAGGCTTCGAGACCAAGGGGCGGCCTTGCATCCTGCTGCTGCACGGCTTTCCCGAGCTTGCCTTCTCCTGGCGCAAGGTGATGCCGGCGCTTGGCTCGGCCGGCTATCACGTGATCGCCCCGGACCAGCGCGGCTATGGCCGGACGACGGGGTGGAGCGCGGAGTACGATAGCGATCTCGCGCCCTTTTCGCTCTTCAACCTGGTGCGTGACGCGCTGGGGCTGGTGTCGGCGTTCGGCTACAGGCAGGTCGACGTGATCGGACATGATTTCGGGCAGCCCGGTCGCGGCGTGGTGCGCGCTGATGCGGCCCGACGTGTTTCGTTCGGTGGCGATGATGAGTGCGCCGTTCGGCGGAGCGCCGCCGCTGCCGTTAGACACGATCGACACGCCGGCAAAGCCACCGGTCGAAGATCCCGTGCATCGCGAGCTCGCCGCGCTGCCGCGTCCGCGCAAGCATTATCAATGGTACTATGCGACGCGCCCGGCGAATGCCGACATGCACCGCGCGCCGCAGGGCGTGCATGATGTTCTGCGCGCCTATTATCATCACAAGAGCGCGGACTGGACCGGCAACAAGCCGTATCCGCTGAAATCCTGGTCGGCGAACGAGCTGGCGAAGCTGCCGACCTATTATGTGATGGACCTGAACGAGACCATGGCCGAGACGGTGGCGAAGGAGATGCCCTCGCCGGCTACGATCGCTGCCAATCAATGGCTGCCCGACCGCGAGCTCGCCTACTACAGCGCCGAATATGGCCGCACCGGATTCCAGGGCGGCCTGCAATGGTATCGCTGTGGCACATCTGGCGCATTCAACAGCCAGCTGCAATTGTTGGCCGGCCGCAGCATCGACGTCCCCTCCTGCTTCATCTCGGGCAAGCAGGATTGGGGCACCTATCAGCGTCCCGGCGTGTTTGAAGCGATGCAGGCGCGGACCTGCACGAAGCTGCTCGGCTGCCACCTCGTCGATGGCGCCGGCCATTGGGTGCAACAGGAGCAGCCTGTCGAGGTGAGCCGTCTGCTGCTCGATTTCCTGGCGAAGAGCCGCGCGGCGTGATTTGACCCGGGAACCCTGACGCCTTATATAGTTTAGAACTATTCTAAACTATATAGACAGGGCCACCGTGAAGACCTTTGCCGATCTGACCGAACGCGAGGTGCTCGCGGTCGCGATTTCCTCCGAGGAGGAAGACAGCCGCATCTACATGACCTTCGCCGAGGATCTCAGGGAGCGCTATCCGGACACGGCCAAGATATTCGAGGAGATGGCCGAGGAGGAACGCGGCCACCGGCGTCGTCTGCTCAAACTCTACGAAGAGCGCTTCGGTCAGCATCTGCCGCCGATCCGCCGCGAGGACGTCAAAGGCTTTTTGCGCCGGCGCCCGATCTGGCTGACCAAGAACCTGACGCTCGACACGATCCGCAAAGAGGTCGAGACGATGGAGTTCGAAGCCGAGCGCTTCTACGCGCGCGCCGCCGAGCAGGCCGAGGATGTCGGCGTGCGCCGCCTGCTCGGCGACCTCGCCGAGGAGGAGAAGCATCACGAGAATCGCGCCGCCGCGCTCACCGACGAGATACTCAAGCCGGACGTGCGCGCCGAGGAGGATCGCACGCGGCGGCGGACGTTCGTGCTGCAATATGTGCAGCCCGGCCTCGCCGGCCTGATGGACGGATCGGTCTCGACGCTGGCGCCGCTGTTCGCGGCGGCCTTCGCCACGCATCAGAACTGGCAAACGTTTCTGGTGGGCCTCGCGGCTTCGATCGGCGCCGGCATCAGCATGGGATTCGCCGAGGCGCTGTCCGACGACGGATCGCTCTCGGGGCGCGGCTCGCCATGGCTGCGCGGCATCACCTGCGGCGCGATGACGACGCTCGGCGGCCTCGGCCACACCCTGCCTTATCTCGTCCCGGACAGCTGGCCGAACGCATTCTGGATCGCGACGGGAATCGCCGGTGTCGTCGTGTTCTTCGAATTGTGGGCGATCGCCTTCATCCGCTCGCGCTACATGGACACGCCGTTCCTCCAGGCCGTGTTCCAGATCGTGCTCGGCGGCGCCATCGTGCTGGCGGTGGGGATATTGATCGGAGCGGCGTAGGCGCCTCGCGCTCTGTAGCGGCATATCAATCACCATCAAACAGCCGTTGCAGCATTCGGCCAAACTGCGCATCATCCCTCCGGCAATAAGAGCAGGAGAAGCGCCGTGGCCAAGTCGGAATGGAGTTTCAAGAGTGCGGTCGAGCTGTCGGCCGCATTGACCGCGAAGAAGGTCTCGTCGGTCGAGCTCACGCAGGATGCGATCGACCGCATCGAACGCCACGACGGCAAGGTCAATGCGATCTGCGTCCGGGATTTTGATCGCGCGCTTGGCGCCGCGCGCGAGGCGGACGCCGCATTGGCGCGCGGCGAGCGGAAGCCGCTGCTTGGCCTCCCCGTCACGGTGAAGGAATCCTACAACGTCGCCGGCCTGCCCACGACCTGGGGCTGGACGCCGCAAAAGGATTTCAAGCCGGCGGAGGACGCGCTGTCGATCACCCGGGTGAAGAACGCGGGCGGCGTCATCCTCGGCAAGACCAACGTCCCCGTTGGGCTCGCGGATTGGCAGAGCTACAACGACATCTACGGCACGACGAACAACCCGTTCGATCTCGGCCGCACGCCCGGTGGCTCGTCGGGCGGCTCGTCTGCCGCGCTCGCGGCAGGCTACGGACCGCTCTCGCTGGGGTCCGACATCGGCGGCTCGCTGCGCGTGCCCGCCTTCCATTGCGGGGTCTATGCGCACAAGCCGACCTACAATCTCTGTCCGACGCGTGGCCACACGCCGCCGCCGTTTCCAGCGATTCCGATGGAGCGCGATATGGCGGTGATCGGTCCGATGGCGCGGAGCGCAGCCGATCTGCCCCTGCTCCTGGACGTGATGGCGGGCCCCGATCCGCTGGACCTGGGCATCGGATACAGGCTCGCGCTGCCGGAGGCGCGACACCATGCGCTGAAGGATTTCCGTGTGCTGGTGATCGACAGCCACCCGTTGCTGCCTGCGAATGCCGACATCCGCAGCGCGATCGAGAAGCTGGCGGAACAATTGGCGGGCGCAGGTGCGAGCATCACCCGCGAAAGCCCGCTGTTTCCCGACTTCACGGAGTCCTCTCGCCTCTACATGCGCATGCTGATGGGCTTTCTGGGCGCCTTCCTTCCGCCGGACATTCTCGCCGGCGCGCGTGCCGGGGCAGCGCAGCTCTCACCAGAAGACAAGGGCCTGTCTGCCGAGCGGCTGCGCGGCATGACCAGCACACATCAGGCCTGGGTGTTCGACGAGGGCGCTCGCGCCGGCCTGCGCGCGCAATGGCGGCATTTGTTCAGGACATTCGATGCGGTGATCTGCCCGATCATGCCTACCCCCGCCTACCCGCATGATCATTCGCCGCAGCAGGAGGCGCGCCGGATCAACATCGACGGCAAGGACTTTGCCTATCCGGACCAGCTCGCCTGGCCCGGCATCGCCACACTGACGGGCCTGCCGGCAACGGCTATTCCGCTCGGTCTGTCGAAGGACGGCCTGCCGGTCGGCGTTCAAATCATCGGGCCATTCCTCGAGGACCGCACGCCGCTGAAGCTCGCCGCGCTGATCGAACGCGAGTTCGGCGGGTTCGTGCCGCCGAAGATGTTTGATGATTAGTGCTCGTCATTGCGAGCGAAGCGAAGCAATCCAGAAATCCATCCGCGGAGGGACACTGGATTGCTTCGTCGCAAGAGCTCCTCGCAATGACGGTGCAGAACAGCTGCCAGATTCCGGCTCGATGCTTCGCGCGCCCGGAGGTCACCGGTCCAAGTTCTTCAACAGCAAATTCAACGCTGTCGCCGCGAACGTCTGCATGTTGGCGAAGCGGTCGTTGCTGCCCGTCTCCAGCGTCATCACCTCTGCGGCCGGACCGGCAACCGCCATGCAGCTGTGGCCTGCCGCATCGCCGTAGCGGTTGCCGGTGGGACCGGCGGCGCCGGTCTCGGACAGGCTCCAGTCGCAGTTGAAGCGGCCGCGCATCTGCTCGGCCAGCAGTTGCGCGTAGGGCTCCGACGAGGAGCGAAAGCCCTTCATTCCTTCGTCCGAAATATCCATCAGCACGCGCCTGGCGTCGCGGGTGTAGACCACCGCACCGCCGAGGAAGTAGGCGGACGCGCCGGGCACCGCGAGCAGGCTGGCCGCGATCAGGCCGCCGGTGGAGGATTCGGCCACGGCAATGGTCTGTTTGCGCGCGATCAGTTTCGCCGCGACCTGTTCCGCAATACCGACGAGCTCTTTCATGTCCTGCACCTCTGATCCTCGCAACCGAGCTGTGCCTTCCTAGCATATGACAGCGCCATTGGCCGAGTTGCGGACGACGGGCAGGCCTGCTTGAATGGCAGGCACAAGACGGCGCGGCTAAGCGCTGCGCAAGCGTAACGTCAAGAGGAAACGTAAAAGGGAGACGTCATGGCGTCCCTGATCGCCGGCGGGGTGGATTGCGATGTGCATCCGGCCGTGCCGCATCTGACCAGCCTGCTGCCGTACCTGAATGACTATTGGCGCGATCAGGTGACGACGCGCGGCATGGTCGATCTCATCTCGCAGTCCTATCCGCAGAACTCGCCGATCACGGCGCGGCCCGACTGGCGCCCTGAAAGCGGCAAGCCGGGCGAGAGCCTGGCGGACATGCAGCGCCATGTGCTCGATCCCTTCCAGCTCTCGCACGCCATCTGCAATCCGCTTTATGGCGTGCAGATGGTGTTTTCGGAGGATCTGCAGGCCGCCTTCTGCCGCGCGCTGAACGAGTGGCTCGCGAAAGAATGGCTCGATCGCGATCCGCGGCTGCGCGGCTCGATCGTGATCCCCACGCAAAGCATCGAGAAGGCCGTCGCCGAGATCGAGCGCTGCGCGCAGGACCGCCGCTTCGTGCAGGTGCTGATGCTGGTGATGGGCGACACGCCCCTCGGCAAGCGCGCGCTGTGGCCGATCTACGAGGCGGCGGAACGGCTGGAGCTGCCGATCGGCGTGCATGCCGGTTCCGCCTATCACAATCCGCCGACGGCTGTGGGGTGGGGTTCCTATCACATCGAGGACTATGTCGGTCAGGCCCAGGCGTTCCAGACCCAGCTCACCAGCCTGATCGTCGAGGGCGTGTTCGCCAAATATCCGCGCTTGAAGATGGTGATGCTGGAATCCGGCGTCTCCTGGATCTCCCCCTTTCTCTGGCGCCTTCACAAGTTCTGGCGCGGCGTGCGGATGGAGACGCCGTGGGTCGACCGCGCGCCGCTGGACATTGTGCGCAGCAATATCCGCTTCTCGTTACAGCCGTTCGATGCGCCGCCGGATGAGGCGACATTAATTCGCCTGTTTGATCATATGCAGTCGGATGAATTGGTTCTATTCTCCACGGACTACCCGCACTGGCAGTTCGACGGCCAGGACGCGCTGCCCGAAGGTCTAACCCCCGATCTCGTGCGCAAGATCATGATCAACAATCCGCATGCAACCTATCCCCGCCTGACCTAGCCCGCTGCCAAAGGAGGCAAGGCGATGAATATTCAGTTCCGCGAAAGCTCCGAAGCCGCTTCCCCACTGACCGTCAAAACCGCGATCGCGGACTGCGACATCCATCCGGCACGCGCGACCCGCGCCGAGCTCTATCCCTATCTCGCCAAACGCTGGCAGCATCATCTCGAAGTCTACGGCGTCCATGCCTATCAGGGCATGATGGAGGGCCCGCCCTATCCGAAGGCTCAGCCCAACGCCTCGCGCCGCGACGCCTATCCGCCGGAAGGCGGGCCGCAGGGCTCTTCGCTCTCCTTCATGCAGAAGCAGTTGCTCGATCCCAACAACGTGCAGCTCGGCGTGCTCAATCCGCTCAACACCGGACAGGGCATCCGCAATCACGAGCTCTCGGCGGCGCTGTGCTCGGCGATCAACGACTGGCAGATCGACAAATGGACCAGCAAGGACAAGCGGCTGAAGGCGTCCATCGTCGTCGGCAATGAGGACGGGCCGTCGGCCGCGGCCGAAATCCGCGAGCGCGCCGGCGACAAGAATTTCGTGCAGGTGCTCTTGCTCAGCCGCAATGTCGAGCCACTCGGACAGCGCCGCTACTGGCCGATCTATCAGGCCGCGGAAGAGGCCGGCCTTCCCGTCGGCGTCCACGCCTTCGGCTTCGGCGGCAACCCGATCACGCCGTCGGGCTGGCCGAGCTACTACATCGAGGAGATGGTCGGCCACTCGCAGTGCCAGCAATCGGCGCTTGCGAGTCTGGTGCTGGAGGGCGTGTTCGAGCGCTTCCCGAAATTGAAGATGGTGATGATCGAAGCCGGCTTCGGCTGGGCGCCGTCACTGGCGTGGCGGCTCGACAAGGTCTGGCAACGGCTCAGGAGCGAGGTGCCGCACGTCAAACGGCCGCCGTCGGAATATATTCGCGAGCAGGTGTGGTACACGACGCAGCCGATGGAGGATCCGGAGCGGCGCGAGGATCTGTTCGACGTCATCAAGTGGATCGGCTGGGACCGTCTGCTGTTCGCGACCGACTACCCGCATTGGGACTATGACGAGCCGTCGCGCGTCTTGCCGGCGGGCGTCGGCGAGGCCGATCGCGAGGCGTTCTATCTGGGAAATGCGAAGAAGCTGTACGGCATGTCCTGATGGCAAGACACGTCATTGCCGCGGTGGATGAACTGCCGCCCGGCACGCGAAAATTTCTGGAGATCGACGGGCGGCCGATCGCGGTCTTCAACATCAAGGGCGAATATTTCGGCCTGATGAACCGCTGCCCGCATCAGGGCGCGGCGCTGTGCGAGGGACCGCTGATCGGGCTCGCGCAATCCAGTGACCCCGGCGAGATCGAGTATACCAAACTCGGCGAGATCATCCGCTGCCCATGGCACGGCTGGGAGTTCGACATCCGCACCGGCCAGTCCTACTGCGACCCCCGCCGCTTCCGCGTGAAGGCCTATCCGGCCCATGTCGAGCCGGGTGCGAGCGTGGTCAAGGGGCCGTATGTCGCCGAGACGATCCCGGTAAAGGTCGAGAGCGATTACGTGGTGGTGGAGTTGTAACTCCCGCCGTCATTCCGGGGCGGCCGAAGGGCGGCCCCGGACCGACATTCAGTGTCCGGCAACCGGCTCCGCCACCGCATCATACGTCGGCACCGTCTTGCCGCCGCCGCGATAAACGACGAGCGCGGCGATGATGCCGAGCGCCGCGCCGAACATGAGCCAGTACGCCGGCGAAGCCTTGTCGCCATTGGTCATGCTGATCAGTTTGGTCGCGACAATGGGGGTGGACGTGCCGAAGATGCCTGCAGCCATCGCAAAAGCGATCGAGAAACAGGTGGTACGGACATGTGCCGGGACGATCTCGACCAGACATCCCAGCATCGTGCCGCTGTAAACGCCAAAGTAGAACGAGAACATCATCTGCACGGCCAGCAGCTTTCCGAGAGTGGGCTCTGCCGCGAGCCAGGACAGCGCCGGGTAAGCGGTGACCAGCGATAGGCCTGCGATCGTCAGCAGCACCGGCTTGCGGCCGATGCGGTCGGATATCGCGCCGCCGACCGGATTCCAGATGAAGTTGGTCACCGCAACGAAAAGGGTCACGAGCAATGTCCCCGTGGGCGAAAGGTTGAGCTGCTTGCCAAAGCCGGGGGCATACACCGTGATGAAATAGAAAGTCGTCGTGGTCAGGACCGCGATCATCATGCCGAGGACGACAATGCGCCAGTTCGCGAGCGCCGAAGTGAACACCTCGCTTGCGGTCGGATGTCTCTTCATGGCCAGGAAGGCCGGCGTTTCCTCAAGCGAGCGCCGCAACATGAAAATGACGGGGATGATGATGCAGCCGATAAGGAACGGGATGCGCCACTTCGCGATTCCTCCGAGGGAGTCCAAGAACGTGTCGCTGGGCATGACTTCCCTCAGGACAAAGCCGATGACCGCAGCCACAAAGATCGCGACCTGCTGACTGGAAGATTGGAACGAGGTGTAAAAGCCGCGATTGCCGGGCGTCGCGATCTCGGAAAGATAAACAGAGACGCCGCCCAGCTCCACGCCGGCGGAGAACCCCTGTATCAACCGGCCAATCAGGACGATAATCGGGGCGGCAACGCCGATCGCGGCGTAAGAGGGGCAGAAGGCGATCACCACGGTACCGAGCGCCATCAGCGCGAGCGTGACGATCAGCCCCTGGCGACGGCCGATGCGGTCGATATAGGCACCTAGTACGATCGCGCCGACCGGACGCATCAGAGCACCGAGCCAAAACACGCCGTAGGCATTGAGTAGCGCCGCGGTCTCGTCCGCGGCGGGGAAAAACGCCTTTGCGATATCTTGCGCATAGAAGCCGAACAGGAAGAAGTCGAACTGCTCGAGGAAATTGCCGCTCGTTGCACGCAGGATTGCGCCGATGCGCGACTTGATCTCGGGCGGATTGGTTGATGCTGCTGGTCCAGCCATGGCGTCACTCCCCTGGAAGACGTAGCCGGACCGGAACTCACTTCACGGCAGGCGACGGATAGTTGCTGCGACAATCTGCCCTACCCCTCTCGCGCTGGCCGCGGCGCGTCAACTCAATTCGCCGGCGGAGCCGATGATTTTCAGGCTATATTTTGCGTTGCAGCAATCATCCATTCGCGGAATGCGGCGAGCTTCGGGGCCTCGCGGCGGCCCTCCGGCGCGACCAGGTAGAAACCGGCGTCGGCCGGCAGCGCGATCTTGAACGGAACGACGAGCCGGCCCTTGGCGATGTCGTCCCGGACGTAGGAGGTCCGCCCCATCGCCACGCCGATGCCGTCGATCGCGGCCTGGATGGTCATGAAGATCATGTCGAAGGTGACGCCGGGCTGCCTGGCGATGTCGGCCGGCAGACCCGCCGCCGTCAACCACAGCCGCCAGTCGTCGCTATTGGCGTTGGAGGTGTGCAGCAGCATATGGCTCTTGAGGTCCTCCGGAGAGCGCAGCGGCTTGCCCCCGTGCAACAAAGATGGGCTGCACACCGGAAACAGCTCGTCCGCCATCAGCCAGTCGGCGCGCAAGCCCGGCCACTGGCCGCGCCCGTAGCGGATCGCGGCGTCGACATTGTCGCGCTGAAAATCGACCAGGCTGGTCGAGGTGGTGATGCGGACGTCGATGCCGGGATGGTGCTCCTGGAAATCAGTGAGCCGCGGCAGCAGCCATTTTGCGGCGAGCGAGGCCAGCGTCGAGACGGTCAGCACCTTGTCGTCGTCCTTGCGCAGCAGCCGATCGGTGGCAAGGCGGAGGTCGTTGAAGGCGGCACGGACGCCCGGCAGATAGTCGCGCGCCTCCGGCGTCAGCGCCAGCGCGCGGTTCTGCCGGACGAACAGGCGGATGCCGAGCTCCTCCTCCAGCCTGCGGATCTGATGGCTGATCGCAGTCTGGGTCACATTCAGCTCGGAAGCGGCCAGCGTGAAACTGAGATGGCGCGCGGCGGCCTCAAAGGCCCGCAATCCGTTCAGGGAAGGCAATCTGGCAGTCATCTGGCAGCAGGATACATGACGTTATTTCATGCGAAAGAGTACAAATTGTCGTTTGTCGCAGCGCAGTAGGAAGCAGATATAAGCGGTCAACTTAGCTCCAGGAGCTGAAAATGTCTACGTTGACCCAGAATTCGATGACAAATCATCATGCGCCCGGCCTGATCCACCAGATCGGCGAGACCCTTCACGTCTGGCACGAGCGCTACCGAACCCGGCGTGAGCTGACCAACTGGTCCGCGCGTGACCTCCAGGACGTCGGGCTGTCCTGGAGCGATGTGGCCTTCGAGGCCGATAAACCCTTCTGGCGGGCCTGATTGGCCGCCAGGCCGGCGCCGCCTGATCACAGGGGCGCCGGCGGTCCCTTCTCCCTTGAGGTCCCCTTGTGGGCATGTGTCATGAGCACCCTCCGCCTGGAAGATTTGAAGCAATATTCGGACTCGCTGCGCACCCGGCACGGTGAGCCGGTGAACGTTCGCTTCGTCGAGCCGCGCGACACCGACGAGCTCCAGCATTATATCCGCTCGCTCTCGACCCGCTCCCGCTACAACCGCTTCTTCGGCGGGATCAGCGAGCTGCCGAAAGGCCTGCTTCACGACTTCCTTCAGGTCGGCGAGCGCGATCGTTTTACGGTGGTCGCGACCATGATGGTCGACGGGTTCGAGACCATCGTCGCCGAAGCGCGCTACGCGCTGCATGCCGAAACCGCGACGGTTGAATTCGGCCTCTCGGTCGACGATCGCTGGCAGGGCCACGGCATCGCCACCGTGCTCATGAAGAATCTCGAGTGCCGCGCGGCTGCGCTCGGTGCCGAGCACATGCTCGGCGACACGCTCCGTTCCAACGAGGCCATGATCTCGCTCGCGCGCAAATCCGGCTTTGCCTTCGTCAACCATCCCGACGACTGGAAACTGGTCCGCTTCGACAAGGAGATCAGCGTCGCACCA
This sequence comes from Bradyrhizobium sp. LM2.9, assembly GCF_054056555.1. Taxonomy (NCBI): domain Bacteria; kingdom Pseudomonadati; phylum Pseudomonadota; class Alphaproteobacteria; order Hyphomicrobiales; family Nitrobacteraceae; genus Bradyrhizobium; species Bradyrhizobium sp. LM2.9. Next base: position 6,788,728 of record NZ_JBSRYJ010000002.1, on the reverse strand, counting down.
AAGGACATTCCCTGCGCGAGCTGGCGCCTCATCGCCCTTTCCCGTCGGGCCGAAAGCCCCTCAGCCTCGGTCTGACACCACTCGAGCCCGGCCTGGCGAAAACCAGAGCCGGGCATTTTTTTATCCCATTCATAAACCGTCATCCTGAGGCGCTCGTTCTGCGGTCTTCCGCAGAACGGGCCTCGAAGGATGGACGGCCCGGCTGGTTTTTATTTTCGCCGCGGCAACAGCGGGGCCGTCGCCCTTCGAGGCCTCCGCTTCGCTCCGGCACCTCAGGGTGACGGTCAACCACTTTCGGAAGCCCTACTTCCCCCTGAACACCGCCTTGCGCTTCTCGATAAACGCCTGCACCGCCTCCTTGTGATCGGCGGTCGTGGTCAGGCGGATCAGCCGTTCAGCCTCATGATCGCGCGCGGTTTCGAAGTCGAACTGCAGGGCCTCGTCGAGATTGTCCTTCATGTAGCGCAGCGCGAGACGCGGGCCTTCGGCGAGCGACTTCGCCAGCGCGAAGGCCTCTGCTTGCAATTTGTCGTCGGGCACCACGCGGTTGACGAGCCCGATCGCCTCACAACGTGCTGCGTCAACGCGATCGCCGGTGAACAGCAACTCGCGCGCTCGCGCGGTGCCGACGAGCCGCGTCAACAGCCAGGCGATCCCGTAATCGCCGCTCAGCGCGATGCGGGCGTAGCCGGTGGCCACGAAGGCCGATTGCGCGGCGATGCGGATGTCGCAGGCCATGGCGATGGCCAGCCCCGCGCCGACCGCCGGACCGGGGAGCGCCGCGATGGTCGGCTTGCGCACCGACACCAGCGCGCCGGTGAGCAGCCGCTGCCGCTCCTGGAGATCGGCCACGCGGTCTTCCAGCGACACCTCCAGCTTCTTCGGGTCGCGATGCGCGCCCATGCCCTTGACGTTGCCGCCGGCGCAAAAAGCTTCTCCCGCGCCGGTGAGCAGCAGCGCGCCGACATCGGGGTTCTCGCCGCAGCTGCGGATCATCGTGCGCAGCGCCGGCGTCAGCGCGTCCGACAGCGAGTTGCGCGCCTCGGGCCGGTTCAGCGTGATCAATGCGACGCGATCACGGATCACGCAGAGGAGTTCATTGGTGCCGGTGTCGATGGTGGTTTCCGTGGTCATGTCGCTCCCTCTCCTTCGTCATTGCGAGGAGCGAAGCGACGAAGCAATCCAGCCTTTTTCCGCGGAGGCATTCTGGATTGCTTCGCTTCGCTCGCAATGACGGTCGTTGTGACGTTATCGCCCTCAAAACTTCTCCACCCAGGGCCGCAACTCGAGCTCCCAGCTCCAGGCGCTGCGCGGCTGCTGCAACACGTTCCAGTAGCTCTCCGCGATGGCATCGGGATCGAGCATCGAGCCCGGCTTGTCTTCGGGCTCCGTGCGCGCCGCGCTGCGGATGCCGCCGTCGATGACAAAATGCGCGATGTGGATGCCTTGCGGCGACAATTCGCGTGCCATGCTCTGCGCGAGCCCGCGCAGCGCGAACTTGCCCATCGCGAACGAGGCCGACTGCGCATAGCCCTTGACGCTTGCCGAAGCGCCGGTGAACAGGATCGCGCCGTGCTTGTTCGGCAGCATACGTTTTGCCGCCTGCTGCGCCACCAGGAAGCCGCCATAGGCGCTGACCGCGATCGCCTGCGCCACGTCGGCCGGGACGAGATCGACGAACGGCCCGCGCGCGCGACCGCTGGCGTTGTAGACGACCACGTCGGGCGTGCCGATCTCGCGTTCGACGAGGCCAAACAAGCGCTCGACCTCCTCGGGCTCGGTGGCGTTGCAGGCATAGGCCTTGGCGCCGGTCTCGCTGCAGAGCGCGCCAAGCTTCTCGATTTTTCGCGCGGCCAGCGCGACGCGGATGCCTTGGGCAGACAATAGCCGCGCCAGCGAGGCGCTCAGGCCTTCGCCGGCGCCGACGATGAGGGCGATCTTGTATTTCGGGTGTTCCATGGCGTGATCTCTCGCAGACGGGAAGCCGCTGATCTATGCACGGTCCGTGCGGACAACCAGCCGGGACGATCACAATTCCGCAGAGCGAATTGCTCCCTCACGGCGTTCATGCCTCCCTGACGATTTGCGGCTTTCTCCGCTTTCGCGACTGGAGCATGATCGACATCATCTCAAGCGGCAAGCGCCAAATCGGCGCAAAATGTCCGTAAGGCAGAAACGAAGAGGACGATCATGCACAAGCCGGCCCCCGCGCAGGCAAAACAGGTCGCGGCCGCACCATCCGGACTGCTGGCTCCCGATACCACTGGGATGAATTTCTACCGCGCCGATCAGGCGCTGACGGATCTCTTGCGCATCCATCTGCCGGAGACGCTATTCCGTCACATCGAACCGCATCTCGATCGCCTGGGTGAATTGGCCGGCGGCCATCTCGACGACTGCGCGCGGCTCGCCGACCGGCACACGCCGGTGCTGCACCAGCGCGACAAGTTCGGCCGCGACGTGCAGCGGATCGAATACCACCCGGCCTATCGCGAGTTGGAGAAGGCGGCCTTCGGCGAGTTCGGCATCCACGCGCTCTCGATCCGCAAGGGCATCATGGGCTGGCCGGACAAATATCCGGTCGTAGCGAAACACGCTTTCACTTTCCTGTTCAACCAGACCGAATTCGGCATGGGCTGCCCGATCAACGTCACCGACGGCTGCGCGAAATTGCTGGCGAATTTCGGCAGCGAGGCGTTGAAGGCGAAATATCTCGACGGCCTGACCCAGACCGACATGAGCAAGCTGACCCAAGGCGGCCAGTTCATGACCGAGAAGGAAGGCGGCTCCGATGTCGGCACGCTGACGACGACGGCCGTGCAGGAGGGTGACCATTGGCGCCTCACCGGCGAGAAATGGTTCTGCTCGAACGCCGACGCTAAAATCGTGATGCTGCTGGCGCGCCCCGAAGGCGCCGGGCCCGGCACGCGCGGCGTCGGCCTGTTCTTGATGCCGCGCTTCCTCGACGACGGCTCGCAGAACCACTACCGCATCGTGCGTCTTAAGGACAAGCTCGGCACGCGCTCGATGGCGTCAGGCGAGATCAAGCTCGAAGGCGCGATCGCCTATGCGGTCGGCAAGCTCGACCGCGGCTTCGTGCAGATGGCCGAGATGGTGAACTCGTCGCGTCTTTCAAATGGCGTGAAATCCACGGCGCTGATGCGCCGGGCCTATCACGACGCGATGACGGTGGCGAAGAACCGTATGGTGTTCGGCAACCGCATCATCGACCTGCCGCTGGGCCGGCGCCAGATGCTGAAGATCATGCTGCCGGTCGAGCAGGCACTGTCGATGAGCTTTCTCACCGCGGACGCGCTCGACCGCGCCGAGGCCGGCAGCCAGGATGCCGCTGCGCTGCTTCGCATCCTGACCCCGACACTGAAATTCCGCGCCACGCGTGATGCGCGAAAGGTCTGCGGCGATGCCCTCGAGATGCGCGGCGGCATCGGCTACATCGAGGAATTCGCGACCGCGCGGTTGCTGCGCGACGCGCATCTCGGCTCGGTCTGGGAAGGCACCGGCAACATCGTCGCGATTGATGCGCTGAGGCGCGCGGTCGGACGCCACGGCGCCGAATCTGCGCTCGCCGCCGATCTGCACGCCCGGCTCGATGACAGCCCCTCGCTGCCGCAGGCGTGGCGCGACCGGCTGCACATTCTCACCGACCGCGCAGTCGGCTTCGCGCGCGAGGTCGCGGGCAAGGCCGACAACGAGGCCGATGCGCGCCGCGCCACCAGCCTGCTCTATCATGTCGCCAGTGCCGTCGCGCTCGCCTGGGAGGCGCACCGCATTCACGACATGCGCGGCGATGCGCGAAGGCTGCTGATGTCGCGGCTGGTGATCGATCACCGGGTGTCGCCGAGCGATCCGTTCCGGCTGACGGAAAATGCCGCGCAGCAGAAGATCGCCGCGCTGCTGCTCGGCGAGCGCGCAGCTGATATGAGCGAGGTTGGCGAACTGGTTCTGGCAGCGTAGGCTGCACCGGCGTTCAAAGCAAAAAAAGCGATAGGGAGTGCTCGATGAAGGCCGCCGTCCTCCATGAAGTCAACAAACCCCTGGTCATCGAGGATGTCAGCCTGCCGAAGCCCGGCCCGCGCGAGGTCCTGATCCGCACGTCGGTGGCGGGTCTCTGCCACTCCGATCTGCACTTCATGGAGGGGCTCTATCCGCATCCGCTGCCCGCGGTGCTCGGGCACGAGTCCGCCGGTGTCGTCGAGCAGGTCGGCTCCGACGTGACTTATGTGAAGCCCGGCGATCACGTGGTCACCTGTTTGTCGGTGTTCTGCGGTACCTGCGACAATTGCACCACGGGCCGCACGGTGCTCTGCACCGACACCACGGTGAAATTGCTGCCGGGTGCCTCCAATCGGATGCAGTGGGCCCGCTCGGAGAAGCTGCATCAGTTCCTCAATCTTTCCTCCTTCGCCGAGCAGATGCTGGTGCACGAGAACGCGATCGTCAAAATCCGCAAGGAGATGCCGCTCGATCTCGCCGCGCTGATCGGTTGCGGCGTCATCACCGGCTATGGCGCGGTCGTGAACACGGCGAAGGTGACGGCCGGCGAGACCGTGGCCGTGATCGGCTGCGGCGGTGTCGGCATGGCTGCGATCAACGGCGCGCAGATCGCGGGTGCCGGCCGCATCATTGCCATCGACACCAATCCGGCCAAACTCCAGCTCGCGACCAAGCTGGGCGCTACCGACATCATCAACCCTGCCGACGGCGACGTCGTGAAGCAGGTGCGCGATCTCACCAATGGCGGCGTGCATCATTCCTTCGAGGTGCTCGGCCGCAAGGAGACCGCCGAGCAGGCTTTCGGCATGCTCGCCTCAGGCGGCACGGCCACCATCGTCGGCATGATTCCGTTCGGCCAGAAGATCGAGCTGCACGGCTTCGACTTCCTGCGCGAGCGCAGGATCCAGGGCTCCTCGATGGGCTCGAACCATTTTCGCGTCGACATGCCGCGGCTGGTGGATTTCTACCTGCGGGGACGGCTGCATCTGGAAGACTGGATTTCGGCCAAGCTGAAGCTCTCCGAGATCAACGAAGGTTTTGCCAACATGAAAGCCGGCAAGACGCTGCGCAGCGTGATCATGTTCGACAGCTGATTGCTGACGCTCCCGTGTTGCTCCGAAACAGCTGTCAGCGCCCGGCTTGACCGGGCGCGAGTTGGAGTCAAGGCAACCGGTCCGGGCCGTCGGCCGAGCCGCAACGCGACTCTTTCAGGAGCAGCAACGTCATGACCGTGGCGAGACTGGCGGTGAGCAGGTACACGGGGGACATGCTCCAACTGGCACCTTCGAAGACCAGATTGCAGAGCAATCCCGCAATCGACACGATGAAGCCGAACCAGGCAAGCCTCGGAAAGCGAAATCCACGTTCGCCGCGCCAAAGATCAAGCACGAGGTAGAACACGAGAACGGTGTTGCAGAGTGCCGCCGGCAGCAGGCCCAGGACGATCCCGCTTTCGAACGCGAGATAGGATAACACGCCGTCGACTTGAGCAATCGCCGCGAAGGGCAAATAGCGCGGATTGAGGCAGGCGAGCGCGATGGACGCTAGTTCGAACGCGTAGAAGTAGCGCTCGTGCATCTTCGGGAGGAGATACGGCATGAGCATGAGCGATACACACGCGGCGAGCAGAATAAACTCCGGCCCCGCTTGCTTGGAGCGCGCGATGAAGATCGACAAGGCGAGCCCGCTCGCCGCTGCGAGCGCCAGACCGGCCGCGACTCCGATCGCGTACGGCGTTGCCCCAGCCAACACCCAGATGTTCGCTGCATTCATGGTGAGACGGTGAAAGGTGTCGGCCTGGTCTAGATAGACCTCGAACACGGAGGCCAAGGATCTGCCGGCGACGAGAACCGGAATGGAGAGGACCACATAGATCCCGGGAATAGTGGCGAGCCACGCCACGTGTATCTTGCGGCGCAAAATCATGCCGAGCACGAAGGGCCCCAGGAATACGGCCTGGGCCTTCACCGAAAAGGCCAACGCAAATGACACGACGCCATTTCGGTCCCGTATGAACAGCGCCACGGAAACCAGCGTGAAGAAGGTCCAGATCGAATCAGTCTGCCCCCATACTGCCCCGTTGAAGATCACCGTCGGTGCAAGCCAAACGGCGCAGAAGCCCAGGGACGCGCGCAACGGCACCTTTGTAGCTTGCCAGACGATCTGGGCCACAGCGATCGCGCAGCCAAGCTCGAATACTGCCGAGATCATCTTCAGGAGGGAAAGTGGCTCGCCTAGCCCATCAAATCGAGCGGCGATCAACAGGAGGTAGCTGAAAAACGGGGTATAGTTGGTAAAAGCTTCGGCCAGCCCACCAACGCCGTGATCTCGAGCAAAGACATACCAGGGGATCACATACCGAATGGTGTCGTCGGTCGCGTGCTCCCGGGCGAAGTAGCGGAGCACGAGGCCCACAAATCCGCACCCGATCGCTATGGCCATTGCAAGCCGCCAACTCTTTGGCAGCGTCTTGTCCGGATTGACGTAGCGACCGGACTCGCGGCTCGCGTCGTTTCCAACAATCTCTTTTGTCACGGGATCACTCGTGCGGGATTTGTGCGCGACCATCGGCGCCCTCTGGCGGCCGCCATGAAATCGGGAACCGTTGGATACCGGAGTTCCGGACGTGGTCGGCTTTCCTTTGCGCTCGGTCAAACACAGAGGCACTCCAAGCTTCGGGCGCGTCCATAGTGACTTCTTCAAGGTCGAAGCAAGCCTCTGGGCTCCAGGTTCGTGACCTAACCTGTACGAGTAACCAATTCATGGCTGGATAATGTCTGGCTTTGCATGTCTTGGGATTGCTGCGAAAAGATTGTTTGGTTAGCGAATGCTTTAGAGAAACCAAGCGCGACGAATTGCAGCGATCAAGCTTGGGGGCATGACGGCGGAGGCTGGAGTGGCATTACCGCTGCAGATGTCGCGTAAAAATCCGCACGACATGGCCCCTGACCCTCGGCGCCTCGTCGTAGAGGTCTGACGCGAGCCGCTCGATGGTCTCGCGCAGCGACATGAACTGCGCCTGCCGCGCGCTGCTTTCGGTACCCTGCATGCCCGCAAGCTCGTCCATCGCGGCGTCGCTGATCTGGCACTGCACGACCTCGCCGTCGTTCAGCATGGTGAAGAGAAAGGCCAGCCGTTCGAGATCATGGCCAATGATCCTGTCGCGCATGAGTGGCATCAAGTCGTCCCGGTCGAGCCCCCGCGCCGGACAATGCTGAAAATCTGACGCCTTGTCACCATGCGTGGGGTGCGTTAGCCGAAGGCGCAGCCCACTCCTTGTCCCGAGCTGTCGTCGGAATTGGCGGGTACGCTTCGCTAGCCCCGCCCTACGGTCTCAGTAAACGAGAGCCGTGCCAGTAGGTTTGTCCAGCGCAATCGCCAGAGACTTGTACTCTTCGCAATCGCGGCCGCAGATCGTGGCGATACGACTTAGGTGATACATCGCCTGCTCGCGGTTGCCCTGCTCGAGCTGCCAGAGCCCATAATACTGCCAGGTCAGCACGTGATTCGGATCGGCCTTCAGCGCGCGCTCGTACCAGATCTGCGACTGCTTGTAGTCGCCGAGCTTGCGATAGGAGTAGCCGATGAGGTTGGCGACGTTCGGATGATCGTCGTGGTCCAACGCTTTCAACTGCTCGATCGCAGCTGCGTAGTCGTTGCGCTCGTAGATCGTGTCATAGGCCACACGATAGCCGGCCGCGAATGCGGGGTCACCGATGCGCGACTGGTTGTTCGGCTTCTTGCCTTTCTGGGTTGCCTTGGGGCTGGAACGTTTCGGGTAGGCTGGCTGCGCTTTCTGGTCCGAATAGGCGCCCGCATAGGGATCGGTGGAACTGGCGCCACCGCCGCCACCACCACCGCCTCCCGCGGCCAGCCCTGGCGAAGCGAACAACGTCGCGGCGAGCATTCCCGGCACGACAAATTTGATCATCGCTGTGATCATTGCTGCCTCCTGTTTCTGACGACGCAACTCAGACGACGTGATAACCCTGCTCCGACGGCGGTATTCCGGAATGCTTGCGTTCTCACGGAGACGTCAGTGTCGTGCGTGCGACAGCCTTGCTGCCAGATCCTGCCGGCAAGTGGGAGGGACGCGCTACTGGAACGCGACTTCGGCGAAACTGCGGAGCTTTCGCGAATGCAACCGCTCCGATTCCTGCTGCTTGAGCCGTTCCAGCGCCTTCAGGCCGATATCGAGATGCTGGCCGACGCGGCGGCGGTAGAATTCGCTGGCCATGCCCGCGAGCTTGATCTCGCCGTGCAGGGGCTTGTCGGAGACGCACAGCAGCGTGCCGTAGGGGACGCGGGAAACGGTAGCCGTTGGCGGCAATCGCGGCCGATTCCATGTCGAGTGCAACTGCGCGCGATTGCGACAGACGGCGGATCACCGCCGGGCCGGAGATCTCCCAGTTGCGATTGTCCACGCTTGCGACGGTACCCGTGCGCATCAGACGCTTCAGCTCGAAACCTTCGAGGCCCGTGACGTCCTCGACGGCCTCTTCGAGTGCGACCTGCATCTCCGCCAGCGCCGGGATCGGCACCCACAGCGGCAGCTCGCGGTCGAGCACATGGTCCTCACGCACGTAACCATGCGCAAGGACGTAGTCGCCGAGCCGCTGCGTGTTGCGCAGGCCCGCGCAATGGCCGAGCATCAGCCAGGCATGGGGCCGCAGCACGGCCACGTGGTCGGTGACGTTGCGCGCGTTGGACGGGCCGGTGCCGATGTTGATCAGGGTGATGCCGCCATAGCCGGGCTCGACCAGGTGAAAGGCCGGCATCTGCGGCGTGCGGGCGGGCGCAACGCCCGTCTCATCGCGCCGCCGCTGCGCGTGAGTACATTGCCGGGAGCGACGAATGCCTCGAAGCCGGCTTCGCCGGACTGAAGCCGCTGCTGGCAGAGCTGCGCGAAGGCATCGACATAGAACTGGTAGTTGGTGAAGATCACGAAGTTCTGGAAATATTCGGGGTCCGTGCCGGTGTAGTGGTAGAGCCGGCGCAACGAGTAGTCGACGCGGGCCGCCCGAAACAGCGATAGCGGCTCGGGCGCGCCGGGCTGGAGTTCGAAAGTGCCGTCGGCGATGGCATCGTCCATGGTGGCCAAATCAGGCACGTCGAACGCATCGCGCAGCGATCCCGCGACGGCGAAGTTCTCGCTGGTGGTGATGGCCGCCTCGATGTTGATATCGCGGCGATAGGCGAAGTGAACGGGGATCGGTTCGCCGGACTCGCCGATTTCGACCGGGACGCCGTGGTTCTGAATCAACAATCCGATCTGCTCGGTGAGATAGGTCCGAAACAGATCCGGACGCGTGACGCTGGTCTCGTGCACACCGGGCCGGGCGACGAAGCCGTAGGCGAGCCGCGAATCCAGCCGCGCATGCGTCGCAGTGGTGACGCGGACGAAGGGATAGAAGGCCCGCACCCGCGTCGTGATCGCCTCGCCGTTGACGTAAGCCTCGAACCGGTCGCGCAGGAACTTTGTGTTGCGCTCGTAGATCTCTTCGAGGCGGGCGACGGCGAGACCAGCGTCGGAGAAGGATTCGGTGGCGATGGACGGTGGGGATTGGATGGATTGCATTGTTCGACGCCGGGTTGCTGGGGCTGAATCGAACTATAGCAAGAACGAAGGCTCGCCGTCATTGCGAGCGTAGCGAAGCAATCCAGAAATTTCGCTGCGAAGGCAGACTGGATTGCTTCGCTGCACTCGCAATGACGAATGGGATGACGCGCTTTCGCGCGTCACTTCTCCCGGAACGCCCGCATGAACTGGTCGTGCAGCGGCTTCATCAGATAGGACAGCATGGTGCGGTCCACCGGTCTGGACGAAGGCCTCCGCCGGCATACCCGGGATCAGCTTGGAGTCGCCGAGTTTGGCGACCTCTTCCGCTGGCAACGAGACGCGGATGGTGTAGTAGCTCTGGCCGGTGCGCTGGTCGGTGGTGACGTCGGGCGAGACGCGGCTGACGACGCCGTTGAGCTCGGGCGTGGTGCGCTGGTTGAAGGCGGACAGGCGCAGCAGTGTCTTCTGGCCGATCTGGAGCTTGTCGATATCGACCGGATTGACCTTGGCCTCGACCTGGAGATCATCGGCCTGCGGCACGATCAGCATGAGCGCGTCGCCGGCGGTGACGACGCCGCCGACGGTGTGCACCGTCGATTGCAGCACCATGCCGTCCTGTGGCGCGCGGATGTCAACGCGGCGAAGCTGATCTTCGGCCGCGACCTTGCGCTCGATCATTTCGCCGATCTTGTCGTTGGTCTCGCGCAAATCCTTCGAGACCTCGCTCACCATGTCCTTGTCGACCTGGATGATCTGGAGCTCGGTCTCGGTGATCTTGCCCTTGGCCTGCGCGCGCGAGGCAATGTATTGCGCGCGCTCGCCGTTGAGTCGGGCGGAATCGCGTTCGAGCGTGGTCAGGCGGGAGATCTGCACCAGGTGCTTGTCATAGAGATCGCGGACACCGACGAGCTCCTGCTGCACCAGCGAGATTTCCTTGTCCTTGGCTCTCTCCTGCGCGGAGAGCCCCTCGATCTCCTCATTGAGTTGCTGGACGCGCTCGCGAAGCTGCGCCTTCTGGCCGGCGCGGCCGTTGACACGGACGTCGAACAGCTTGGTCTCGGCGGAGAGCAGGTTCTTGACATCGGGATCGTTGCCGCGCTCGAGCAGGACTTGCGGAAACTCCAGCTTGTCGATCCCGCGCTGCTCGGCCTGAAGCCGCGCCGTGCGCGCCTGCGCGGCGTCGAGATTCTTGGTGACGATGGCGAGGTTCGCCTTGGTGACGGTGTCGTCGAGCCGCACCACGATGTCACCTGCCTTGACCACGTCGCCGTCGCGGGCGCGCACCTCGCCGACCACGCCGCCGGTCGGATGCTGCACCTTCTTGACGTTGGATTCGACCACGATCTGGCCCGGCGCGATCAGCGCGCCCGAGATCTGCACCGTCGATGCCCAGCCGCCAAGGCCGACGGCCAGGACCAGCACAATCGCGAGACCGAGCATCAGGTGAAATCGGATCGATTCCCGCACGGTCCGCTTTGCGGCAGGCTTCCCACCGCCGATCGCCATCGTGCTCATGCCTTGGCTCCGCCTTCGCTGACGATCTTGATCGGTGTCGGCGGCGTCACACGCGGCTGGAGCACCTGGGCGAGGACCTGTTCCTTCGGCCCGAAGGCCTGCATGCGGCCGTCGCGCAGCACCAGTATCTGGTCGACCGCCTCCACGCCGATAGGGCGGTGCGCCACCACGATGACGACGGCACCGCGCTCGCGCGCCCCACGGATGGCGCGGGTCAGTGCCTCGTCGCCTTCAGTGTCGAGATTGGAATTGGGCTCGTCGAGCACGATCAGGAACGGGTTGCCGTAGAGCGCGCGCGCCAGCGCCACGCGCTGCGCCTGGCCTGCGGAGAGCGAGGTGCCCTGCTCGCCGACCTGGGTGTTGTAGCCCTCGCGCATCTTGATGATCATCTCGTGCACGCCGGCCTCTTTCGCGGCAGCGATGATGCCGTCGGAGGTGGCGTCGGGATCGAAGCGGCTGATGTTCTGTGCGATGGTGCCGCCGAACAACTCGACGTCCTGCGGCAGATAGCCGATGTGGCGGCCGAGCATGTCCGACGACCATTGGTCGAGCGCCGCGCCGTCAAGCCGCACCTTGCCGCGAACCGGCTGCCAGACGCCGACCAGCGCGCGGATCAGCGACGACTTGCCGGAGCCGCTCGGTCCGATCACGCCGAGGCCGTTGCCGGCTTCGAGCGCAAAGGTGATGTCCTGGACGATGACGCGCTGGTCGCCGGGGGGCACCATGGCGACGCCTTCGACCGAAAGGCGGCTGGTGGGCGCCTGCAACTGGGTCGGCATCGTTTGCGCCGGCATCTGCTCCAAAAGACGGGTAAGGCGGTGCCAGCTCTGACGTGCCGCGACAAAGGATTTCCAGTGCGCGATCGCAAGATCGACCGGCGCAAGCGCACGGGCCGAGAGGATCGAGCCGGCGATGATGATGCCGGCGGTCGCCTCCTGGTGGATGACGAGATAGGCGCCGACGGCGAGCACGGCCGATTGCAGCATCATGCGCAGCACTTTTGCAACCGCGCCGAGACCGCCGGCGACGTCGCTCGCACGCTGGTTGCCGTCGAGATATTTTTCGTTGGCCTCGCTCCAGCGCGCGTTCATCCGGCCGGCCATGCCCATCGACACCATCACCTCGGCGTTGCGGCGGCTGGACTGGGCGATGTCGTTGCGCTGGGCGGCGAGCCCCATCGCCTCGCGCGCCGGCTGGCGGGACATGAACTCGGTGACCAGCGTCAGTCCGACCAGGATGATGGCGCCGATCAGCGCGGTGACGCCGATCATGACGTGGAAGGCGAAGCAAATGGCGAGATAGAGCGGCAGCCAGGGCAGGTCGAAGAACGCGCTCGGTCCCATGCCACCGAGGAAGGAGCGGACATTGTCGAGATCACGCAGCGGCTGAAGGCCCTCGTTGCGGCTGCCAACCAGCAGCGGCAGGCGCACGATGGTGTCGAACACGCGCTTGTTCAGGGCTTCGTCCAGCGCGGTTCCGACCCGCCCCAGGATCCGGTTGCGGATCATATCGAGCACGCCCTGCGCCATGTAGAGGAAGCTGGCGAGGACGATCAGGCCGACCAGCGTCGGAATGCTGCGGCTCGGCAGCACCCGGTCGTAGACCTCCAGCATGAAGATCGACCCGGTCAGATAGAGCAGGTTGATCATGCAGCTCATCAAGCCGACGCCGACAAACGCCGCGCGACAAGCGCGCAGCGCGTCACCGAGCTCTGAACGGCGGAGGCCGGGAACGGGCTGCCATCAGTCTGATCTCTTTCGGGTGGGGGCCAAAGCCCTTGATTTCAAAGGCAAATTCAGGAGTAATTGACCCGGATTAATATCGCGTTTGCGCTCCTCGCCCAACGCAGCCGAATAATCCGGGACTCCTTTGGTCCACATCACCCCCGACCAGCCTCGCACGCAAGTCCGGAATCTCACAGTCTTGCGGCTTTTTCTTGCAGACAAGTCACCTCTCCCCGGGCGGGGACAGGTCGAAAGTTGGATCAACTGAACTCGGGCGCCGCTAGAATCGGCCGCCGCCGCGTACCAGCCGCACCACCAGCAGCAGGATGACCGCGCCGATCGCGGAATAGACGATCTCGGATATCAAGCCGGTGCCGATGTGAATGCCCAGCTTCGGGAACAGGAAGCTTGCGACCAGCGCGCCAGCGATGCCGACCACGATGTCGCCGATGATGCCGAACCCGGTTCCGCGCACCACCTTGCCGGCCAACCAGCCGGCAACCAGGCCGACGACGAACAGGATGACAAGCAGGCCTTCGTTGGAAATGTACATAAGTGAGGTCCCTCTGCGTGAACGGCCCATGGAACCGGAACCGGGATGAATACGGTGTGAATGCTGTTCCCCGCTCCCCCGTGCAAATATTAGGACAGTGTGGTGACCGGCTCCGCGAGCACACACCTTGCTGCCCTGCCCGCTCCCACTTCCACATCCGCAGGCAGTTGCTCCAGGCAGCGGGGCTGGGCCACAGCGCAGCGGGGGGCGAAGGAGCAGTTGTGGGGCTTTTCGGCCAACGAGGGCGGCGTGCCGGGGATGGTTCCGAGCCGTGCGCCACGTTTCGCGCCGTGAACGGTGGAGGCAAGCAGGCCCTTGGCATAGGGATGCACCGGCGAGCGGACGATATCGCGAAGCGTGCCCTGCTCCACGATCTGGCCGGCATACATCACCGCGACGCGGTCGCAGATCTCGATGGCGACGCCGATGTCGTGGGTGACGAAGATGACGGACATACCGAATTCACGCTGCAACTCGCGCAAGAGCAAGAGGATCTGAATCTGCACGGTGGCGTCGAGCGCCGTGGTCGGCTCGTCCGCCAGCAGGATCTTCGGCCGGCAGGCGAGCGCCAGCGCGATCATCGCGCGCTGTCGCATGCCGCCGGACATCTCGTGCGGATAGGCATCGAGACGACGCTTGGCGGAAGGAATGCGCACGACCTCGAGCATGTCGAGTGCTCTCGCGCGTCCCTCCGCATAGCTTTTGCCCTCGTGCCGCACGACGCTTTCGGCGATCTGCGCGCCAATGGTGTAGACCGGATCGAGCGCGAGCGCGGGCTCCTGGAAGATCATCGATACCGTCTGGCCGCGGAACGACGACAGCTGCTCGTCGTTCATGGCGAGCACGTCGCGGCCCATGACGTTGACCTTGCCCGCGATCTGCGTGCGCTTCTTCGGCAACAGCCGCATCAGCGCGCGCAAGGTCACGCTCTTCCCCGAACCGGACTCGCCGAGCAGGCCCAGCACCTCGCCATCGCCGAGCGAGAGACTGAGATCGTTCACGGCATAGACCGTGCGCTCCCCGGTAAAGCGGATGTTGAGGCCTGAGATCTCGACGAGCTTTGTCATGACGGAAGTTTCGGCAGCCTATCGTGATAGTCGGTGACGCGCTGGAATGCCGCGCCGATGGTGAGCAAGGTCGCCTCGTCGAAGGAGCGGCCGACCAGCTGCATGCCAATCGGAAGACCGCTCTTGGTGAAGCCTGAGGGCACGGTGAGCGACGGCAGGCCGAGAAAGTTCACCGGACGGGTGAACAGCGTCAGCCGCTGCAACAGCGCCGGTGCGTTCGGCCCGCCGCCGACGTCGCTCTCCTCGATCGTCGGCGCCGGCACGGGAGAAGCCGGTGCGATAATCGCGTCAACGCCCGCGGCCGCCGCATTGTGCGCGGCGAGCGCCGGGCCGCGCCAGCGCATCGCCTCGAGATAGGTGATGGCGGGAACGGCAAGACCGTTCTGAAGCCGCATCAGGACCTGCGGGCCGTAATCCTGGGCACGCTCGATCATCCAGCGCTTGTGGAACGCGGCCGCTTCGGCCGCGAGAACGAGCTGGCTTGCCGCGGACAATTGCCGCTGGTCCGGCAGCTCGACTGTGACGATGTCGGCGCCCTGGCGCTTGAGAACGGCGATGGTCTCGTCGAGCACGCGCGCGACCTCGCTGTCGAGATCGTCGACATAGAAGGACGAAGGGACGCCGATTTTAAGACCTTTGAGCGAGCCCTTGGTCGCGCCGACATAGTCGGAAAGCGGCTCGTGGCTGCAGGTCGAATCCTGGGGATCAGGGCCGGCCATCAATGCCAGCAGCAGCGCGCAGTCCTCCGCGGTGCGGGCAAGCGGGCCGACCGTGTCGAGCGACTGCGACAGCGGCATCGCGCCGGCGCGGCTGACGCGGCCCACGGTGGTCTTCAGCCCGGTGACGCCGCAGAAATGCGCGGGCATGCGGATCGAGCCGCCGGTGTCGGAGCCCAGCGCCGCATAGGTTAGCCGCGCCGCGACCGCCGAGCCGGAGCCCGACGAGGAGCCACCGGTGATATGCGCGACGTTCCAGGGATTGCGCACCGGACCGTAATGGGCGTTGTGGCCGGTCGGGCCATAGGCGAACTCCGCCAGATGCAGCGTGCCAAGGCGGACCTGGCCGGCGTCCTTCAGGCGCTGCAAGGCGGTGGAGGTCACCGTCGGCACGAAATCGCGACGGATCAGCGAGCCGCAGGTCGCGACGTGGCCGGCATCGTAATACATGTCCTTGTGCGCGAGCGGCACGCCATGCAGCGGCCCGCGGACTTCGCCTTTGGCGAGTTCGGCGTCGGCGGCATCGGCAGCCTTCAGCGCGGCCTCTGATTCGATCGACATGAAGGCGTTGAGATGCGGCTGCCATTGCGCGATGCGGTGCAACAGCGCGCGCGTGACCTCATGCGAGGACACCTGCTTCATCGCGATCGCACGCGCGACCTCGGCGAGCGTCATCAATGCAGGCTCGGTACTCATTTCGACACCTTCTGCGTCTGCGCGATCGGATACAGTGCGGGCTCAAGGTCGAACGGCAACGTGCCGGCGATGGCCGCAAAGCCTTCAAAGGCAGGCCCGATGGAATTGGAGATGCGCGTCGCGATCTCGTCGTCGACGGGAACACCCGCGACCTGTGCCGTCGCCTTGATCTCTTTTATCGTCGGTCTCGTCATGCGGTTTCCTCCTTCGGCGCGCGACTATGGCCTGAACCGGGGATCGCCATGTAGCACGCGGCCTCGTGGCCCATTGTATCGAGCGCGGTGAGCTTTGGTGTCGCATTTGCGCAGAGCGGCTCCGCAAACGGGCAACGGGTATGGAAGCGGCAGCCCGACGGCGGATCGATCGGATTGGGCGGATCGCCCGTGATCGGCGGCGTCTCGGTGCGACGATCTGGGTCCGAGGACGGCATTGCGGCCAGCAGCGCACGCGTATAGGGATGCGCAGGCCCGTCCCACACACGGTCGACCGGACCGAGCTCGACGACCTCGCCGAGATACATCACCAGCACGCGATCGCTGATGTAGCGGACGACGTTGAGGTCGTGGCTGATGAAGAGATAGGTCAGCCCAAACTCGCTCTTGAGATCGGCGAGCAAATTGAGCACCTGCGCCTCGACGGACTTGTCGAGCGCGGAGACCGCTTCATCGAGGATCACCAGCCGCGGCGACAGCGCCAGCGCACGTGCGATGTTGATGCGCTGGCGCTGGCCGCCGGAGATCTCGTGCGGATAGCGGTTGGCGAAGTTTGCAGGGACCAGCCCCACCTTGCCCAGCAGCTCGCGCGCCAACGCACGCGCCGCGCCGTCCGCCATGCCGTGCACCTTCGGGCCGAAGGCGATCGATTCCTCGATGGTCAGGCGCGGATTGAGCGAGGCGTAGGAATCCTGGAACACCATCTGCATGCCGCGGCGCAGTTCGCGCAAGCTGAGCGACTGCCCGACACTCATGCCGTCATAGATGATGTCGCCGGTATCGCGCGGCATCAGGTGCATGAGCAGCCGCGCGGTGGTCGACTTGCCGCAGCCGGATTCACCGACGATGCCGACGGTCTCGCCCTTGGCGACGGAGAAGGAGACGTTGTCCACCGCGCGCACGGTGCGCTTTGCGGCGAACAATCCGCCACGAACCGGAAAATGCTTGGTGAGGCCATTGACCTGAAGCAGCGGCTGCGCGACGCCGCCGCGGTCCTCGACCGGTTCCAGCATCACGACGGAAGCGTTGGTTTCGCTCATGGCTAGTTCCTGATGTCCATGGCGCTACGCAGGCCGTCCGAGAGCAGGTTGAAGCAGATCGAGACCGCGAAGATCATCGCACCGGGGAGCGCGGCGACCCAGGGGTTGACGTAGATCGCGGTGCGCAAGGTGTTCAGCATCAGGCCCCATTCCGGCTCCGGCGGCTTGGTGCCGAGGCCGAGGAATGAGAGGCCTGCCGCCAGGATCATCGAGACCGAAATCAGGCTGGTGGCATAGACGAAGATCGAACCGAGCACATTGCCGAGGATATGCACGCGCATGATGGTGAATGGACCGGCACCGGAGGCACGCGCGGCGTCGACGAAGTCCATGTTGCGCACGCCTGTCGTGACGCTTTCGGCGACGCGTGTGATCTGCGGCACGAACACGACGGTCAACGACACGATGGAATTGAGGATGCCGGCTCCGAGTGCGCCGGAGATCGCAATCGCCAGCAGCACGGACGGAAACGCGTAGAACACGTCGATCGTGCGCATGATCGCGGTGTTGAGTTTGCCGCCGACATAGCCGGCGACGAGGCCGAGCGAGGTGCCGATGCAGAAGGCGAGGATCACCGGCAAAATGCCGATGAGGAGCGACAGCCGCCCGCCATAGATCAGCCGCGCCAGCATATCGCGACCGAGCTCGTCGGTGCCGAACGGGTAGCCCGGCGTGCCGATGTGCCGAAGGCGCCGAATCATCGAGCCCTTGTAGGGTTCTTCCAGACCCAGCCAGGGCGCAACGATCGCAGACAGGAAGATCAACAGCAGCACCAGCGCGCAGACCATGCTGACCTTGTCGCGCCGGATGCGGCGGCCGACGGTCGCCCAATAGCCGCGCGCCTTGGTCGCGGGCGCGGCCTGAAGCGCCGCATCGCTTGTGACGGACAACGGAAGCTCGCTCATCGCTAGCCCCGCTTGATGCGCGGATCGATCGCGGCTTGCGCGATGTCGACCAGCAGATTGAGGAAGACGAAGAACAGCGCCAGGATCAGGATCGTGCCCTGCAGCAGCGGCAGGTCGCGCTGGAAGATCGCGGAGTTGAGCAGGAAGCCCGAGCCCGGCCAGGAGAATACGGTCTCGATCAGGATCGAGCCGCCGAGCATGTAACCCAGTTGAAGCCCCATCACCGCGAGCGCGGTGGGCGCGGCGTTCTTGATGACGTGGCGGAACACCCCGCGCTCATGCAGGCCTTTTGCACGCAGCGCCTCGACAAAATCCTGGCTGAGGATGTCGCCGGTCAGCGCGCGCACCGTGCGGGTGACGATGCCCATTGGGATCACCGAGGTCGTGATCGCCGGCAGCACGAGATATTTGAGATGCTCCCAGTCCCAGGCCCAGGCGGTGGAGCCGCCGGGCCCGGCGCCGACCGCGGGCAACCAGTTCAGCTGGACCGAGAAGATGATGACGAGCACCATGCCGAGCCAATAATGCGGCACCGAAACTCCGGCGATGGCAAAGGACGTCGCCAGCTTGTCGACCCAGGTCTCGCGGAAATAGCCGGCGATCAGGCCGAGCAGGATGCCCATGGTGAAGCCGATGATGGCCGCGGCAATCGCCAGCGTGACGGTGTTGCTGACCGCGCGCATGACCTCGGCAAGCACGGGACGCCCGCTGGCGATGGAATTGCCGAGATCGCCATGCAGCGCGCGCATCAGCCACAGGCCGAACTGCACCGGCAGAGGGCGGTCAAAACCGTAGGCGGCGCGGAGTTGTGCGGCAAGCTCCTGCGACGCATCGGCCGGCAGCACCGCGACGAGCGGATCGCCCGGCGTGATGTGCACAAGCAGAAAGCACACCAGCGCGACGCTGATGACGATCGGGACGACATAGACGATGCGTCTGGCGATATAGGCGAGCACGTCGGATTCTTTCTTCCCTTCTCCCCTTGTGGAAGAAGGTGGCATAGGCCGCCTCAGGCCGTTTTTTTAAGACGACGCCGAAGCAGAGCTTCGGCTACGGCGCCGGACGAGGGCTTGTTTCCGCGGATGATACTGCGTTGAGAGGTCCGCATTCGCGGAGAGAGACCTCTCACCCGGCTTCGCTAAAGCGAAGCCACCCTCTCCCGCAAGGGGAGAGGGTACAGCGAGTACGTTGCTAGCAGCTCACTACTGAATCGACACCAGCGAGAAGTCGATGAACCAGCTCTTCGGCTGCACGACACCTGTCACCTTCGGGCTGATGGCGCGGGGCCCGACGTCGTGGGCGACGTAGAGGAAGGCGGCGTCGTCGACAGAGGCCGCGTGCAGTTCGGCGAGCGCGGCGTCACGCGCGGCGGGATCGAAGGTTTGCCGCGCCTTCTTCACCAGTTCATCGAACTTGGGATTGTTGATAAAGCCCCAATTGTTCGAGACCGGCGGCGCCATGCCCGATTGCAGGAAGCGCACCAGGGCGAAGAACGGATCCATCGCCGCATAGGTGACGTTGGTCGCATTCGAGCTATTGGCGCTGGGATCCTTGGCGCCGCGGCGCCAGTTGGTGAACAGCGTATTCCATTCGATGACGTCGAGCTGCACGTCGAAATAGCATTCGGCCAGTGCTTGCTGGATATATTCGTTCATCGGCAGCGGCTGCATCTGGCCCGAGCCGGACGCCGAGGTCTGGGTCTTGACCGTCAGCTTCTTGTTCGGACCGAAGCCTGCCTCCTGCATCATCTTCTGCGCGGCAGCCTTGTCATACTTGATCTCGAAGGTCGGCTTTCCGCGCCAGGGATGGCCGGGCTCAAAAGTGCCGGTCGCGGGCACCATCAACCCTGCAAGCAGACCGTCCTTGAGACCTTCGCGGTCGACGCAGAGGTTTGCCGCCTTGCGCACGCGGATATCGTTCCAGGGCGAGCCTTCGACACGCGAGAACTGCCACGGCCAGACATGCGGCTGCTCGTTGGCGTAAAGCTTGAAGCCGCGCTGCTTCAATTCAGGCAGCGCGTCCGGCGCCGGCGCCTCGATCCAATCGACCTGTCCGGAGAGCAGCGCCGCAGTGCGTGCATTCGCTTCCGGCATCGGCAACAGCACCATCTTGTCGACCTTGGGCACGCGCGCCTTGTCCCAATAGCTCGCGTTCTTGACCAGTTCGAGCCGCTCGCGCGGGGTGAAGGCCGCCATCTTCCACGGGCCGGTGCCCGAAGCGTCCTTGGCGAACGCGGTCCATGCGGCCTGCGACTTCGCCTTGGCGTCAGCACCTTCCGCCTTGTCATAAAAATGCTGCCACTTCGCCGGGCTCGCCATGAAGAGGGAGTTGGTGAGGTTGATCGGCAGGAAGCTGTCGGGCTCCTTGGTGGTGAGTTCGACCGTCATGTCGTCGATCTTCTTCGCGGACGCCAGCGTCGGCATGCGCGACGCCGTAACGCCGACTTGGCTGGCGTCGAATTGCGGCGCGTCCTGCTTCAGCACTTTCTCGACGTTCCACACCACGGCATCGGCGTTGAACGGCGAGCCGTCATGGAAGGTGACGCCGGGGCGCAGCTTGAATGTCCATTTGGTCTTGTCGGCATCGTCGACCTTCCACTCGGTGGCAAGGCCGGGGATCACCACGCTCGCCTTGTCGGCGGAGGACAAGTCCCAGCCTGTGAGCGCGTCATACATGGTGAGGCCGGTGAAGCGGTTGCCTTCAAATCCCTGATCCGGCTGGCCCAGCGTGCGCGGAATATCGGCAGCGGTCATGCCGATCCGCAGCACGGTGTCGGCACTGGCCGCGCGCGGCCACGCTGCCGCACTCGTCAGGGCCAGCGCCGCAATCAGTGCCGCGCGCGTAGTCTTCTTGATAAGCATCGACTCAATCCTCTTCGTCTTTCGATGATCAATTTTGATGCAATCGTATGCAATGGCTGTGCCAATGGGGAAACTTATTCTGCGAATTGTCCCTGCGACGACAAGTCCTTGTGATCGGACGTCGGCGAGGGCAGCCCGCTGCCTATTCTGGCATCAAGATTGCAAGTTTGGCCCCGATTTCTCCCTGGGAGCTATGGGCCATGCGTATCCGACTGCCGACCTGTCTCGCCGTGCTTGCGCTGGCGTTTTCCGCAATTTCGGCGCGTGCCGAAACGGTGGTGCGCTACGGCATCTCCATGGCGGATATTCCGCTGACGACGGGCCAGCCCGACCGCGGTGCCGGCGCCTATCAGTTCACGGCCTACACGATCTACGACCCCTTGGTGGCCTGGGAGATGGACGTCGCCGACCGGCCCGGCAAGCTGGTGCCGGGACTGGCCACGGAGTGGAAGGTCGACGACACGAACAAGACCAAGTGGCGCTTCACCTTGCGCAAGGGCGTGAAGTTTCACGACGGCAGCGAGTTCGATGCCGATGCGGTGATCTGGAATCTGGACAAGGTGCTCAACGACAAGGCGCCGCAATTCGACAAGCGGCAGAGCGCGCAGGTGAAGACCCGCCTGCCCTCGGTCGCAAGCTACACCAAGATCGACGATTCCACAGTGGAGATCACCACCAAGACGGTCGATTCCTTCTTTCCCTACCAGATGCTCTGGTTTCTTGTGTCGAGCCCCGCGCAATACGACAAGCTCGGCAAGGATTGGGACAAGTTCGCGAGCCAGCCCTCCGGGACCGGCCCATTCAAACTGACGAAACTGGTGCCGCGCGAGCTCGCCGAGCTCACGAAGAATCCGGATTATTGGAACAAGAAGCGCATTCCCAAGGTCGACAAGCTCGTGCTGGTGCCGATGCCGGAAGCGCTGACGCGCACCAATGCGCTGCTCGCCGGGCAAGTCGACCTGATCGAGACGCCGGCGCCGGACGCCGTGCCGCAGCTCAAGGCGGCCGGCATGAAGCTCGTCGATAACATCACGCCGCATGTCTGGAATTATCATCTGAGCGTGCTGCCGGGCTCGCCCTGGACCGACATCCGCCTGCGCAAGGCGCTCAATCTCGCGATCGATCGTGAGGCAGTGGTCGGCCTGATGAACGGCCTCGCAAAACCCGCCAAGGGCCAGGTCGATCCGTCGAGCCCCTGGTTCGGCAAGCCGAGCTTCGAGCTGAAATACGATGTCGCCGCGGCGAAGAAGCTGGTCGAGGAAGCCGGCTACTCCAAGGCGAAGCCGCTGAAGGCTACCTTCATCATCGCACAAGGCGGTACCGGCCAGATGCTGTCGCTGCCGATGAACGAATTTTTGCAGCAGAGCTTCAAGGAAATCGGCATCGACATCGATTTCAAGGTGGTCGAGCTCGAGACGCTCTATACGCATTGGCGCAAGGGCGCGGCCGACGAGATCAACGCCGGCATCACCGCCAACAACATCGCCTACGTCACTTCGGATCCCCTTTACGCCATCGTCCGCTTCTTCCATTCGAGCCAGATCGCGCCGGTCGGCGTCAACTGGGGCGGCTACAAGAACCCGAAGGTCGACGCGCTGA
Source organism: Bradyrhizobium sp. LM2.9 (assembly GCF_054056555.1). Lineage (NCBI taxonomy): Bacteria > Pseudomonadati > Pseudomonadota > Alphaproteobacteria > Hyphomicrobiales > Nitrobacteraceae > Bradyrhizobium > Bradyrhizobium sp. LM2.9. The sequence goes on along the minus strand of NZ_JBSRYJ010000002.1, from coordinate 6,766,266 downwards.
TCGACGAGGCCAAGCAGACCTTCGATGCCACCAAGCAGGACGAACTGCTGGCCCAAGCGCATGCGCTGATCGTCGACGACGCCACGCTGGTGTGGGTTGTCCACGACACCAACCCGCATGCACTGTCGCCCAAGATCAAGCAGTTCGTGCAAGCGCAGCACTGGTTCCAGGATCTGACGACGATCGGGGTGGAGTGAAGGCGGCAGCTCAACTCTCTGCCGTCGTCCTGGCGAACGCCAGGACGACACCTCTTGTTGAGGCGGCAGCGAGAGCCTCTCGCCCCCTTACTTCGTCAGCAGTGCATACGCCCCGGTCCAGCCCTCCGGCGGCGGGTTGATCTGGAAATCCTTGATGCGGGCTTCGTACAGCCCGAACAGCTTTTCCAGCGTGTCGGCATCCTCGCTGCGACGACCGCGCTCGATCGCATCCAGCGCGCCCTGCCAGTCGCGGCCGCGATAGCAGGCAAGCATCTCGATGGTGACGTTGCGCAGGCGCTGGAACGGTCCAGAATGCAACACGTCGCCGCGGCCGGCGATGGCGTAGATCACTTCTGGCTCGGTCTTGCCCTTGACCATGATGAAGTCGAGCTCGAGGATTGCGAACTTGTCCTTGGCGGCGAGCGCGGTCCTCGAGCCGACGATGATGGGAAAGCCGTACTCTTTCGACTGACCTTCCAGGCGCGAGGCCAGGTTCACGCTGTCGCCGAGCACCGAATAGTTCTTCTTCAGGTCGGAGCCCATGTTGCCGACCACGCCGATGCCGGTGTTGAGACCGATACCGACATTGAGCGGGATGTAGACGTGGCCGCCATCGGCGGCTTCCTGCTCGCGGTCCTTGTTCACCGCGTCGATCTTCTCGAGCATCTGGATCGCGGCCTCGCAGGCGTTGACCTCGTGCGCGGCATCGTCGAGCGGCGCGTTCCAGAACGCCATGATGGCGTCGCCCATATATTTGTCGATATAGCCCTTCTGATCGATGATCACCTCGGTCAGCGGCGTCAGGAAGCGGTTCATGAGCGCGATAAGCCCTTGCGGGTCGTGCTTGTAGGTTTCCGATATGGTGGTGAAGCCGCGCACGTCGGAGAACATGATCGTCATCTCGCGCTCCTCGCCGCCCAGCACGAGCTTTTCCGGCGACTGGGCGAGCTGCTCGACCAGAACCGGCGACATGTATTGCGCGAACATGCCGCGGATCTGCACGCGCTGCCGCTGTTCGCGCACGAAGCTGGCGAAGATCAGCGTCAAATAGATCGCCGTGGTCGAGAGCAGCGGATAGGTGAAGTCGATGAGATAGCGATATTGCGCGTAGAAGAACCAGGACACGCCGATCAGGATCGCGGCGAACGTCGCACCCGCAAGCACGAGGCGAACCGGTCCGAGATTCGGCGTGAAGATGATGACCAGAATTCCGATGACGAGCGCCGCGAGCAGCTCGACGCCAAGCGCATAGTTCGGCTGCGAGATCACTGCGCCGCTCAGCACGCTTTCGAGCACCTGCGCATGAATCTCGACGCCCGGCATGGTCGAGGATACCGGCGTGGTCTTGATGTCGTTCAGTCCGACCGCGGAAGTGCCGACCAGCACCAGCTTGCCGGAGAACTTGCCCGGCGGCACCGTATTGTCGAGCACGTCGGCGGCCGAGACGTAGATCGAGGGATCCTGGCGGGCATAGTGCACCCACAGCTGACCGTTCCTGTCGGTCGGAATCTCCACGCCCCTCAGACGCACGGCTCGGACGCCGGTCTTGTCGGTCCTGACAAGCAGCGTCGGCGTGCCCGTGACGACGCGCAGAATCTCGAGGCTGAGCGAGGGCATGATCATGCCCTGGGCGCGCATGATCATCGGCACGCGCCGGATCAGGCCGTCGCGCTCGGTCCTGATCGAGAACAGGCCGCGGCCGGCAGCGACCTTCTCGATGACGGGCACGTTGCGCAGGAGGCCCGGGAATTCGAACAGGAAGCGTTCGGCGCCCTCCTCACCGACCGTCGCGACGCCGGTGAAGGGCAGCGACTTGTCGACCTCGGAGGATATGGCGTGCTGCCCGGTCTCGCCCAGCACCACGCGCGAGCGCTTGATCGCTTCGGACAGGATCTGGTCGTTGCTCGGCAGCTCGCGCAGCTTGGCGCGGGTGGCATCGTCCAGATCGCGCATCTGGCTCGCGACGATATCCGGGTTGAGCCGGTCGGCCTCCGAGAACACCACGTCGAAGCCGATCGCGACCGCGCCGTTATTGGTGAGGTTCTGGATCAAATCGGCGATCCGCGTCCGCGGCCACGGCCACTGCCCGAGCTTGGCGAGGCTCTTGTCGTCGATGTCGACGATGGTGACCGGCCGCGCCGTCTTGTGGCGCGGATCGATCAACTGAAACATATCGAAGGTGCGCAGCCGCAATTCCTGGATCGGCGGCGGATCCCAGAGCCGAGCGCCGGCAAACACGACCAGCAGCCCAAGGCACATCAGCCGCGCAAACCCGAACTTCCGCGTAAACCACCGCCGCAGGATCTTGAGACGTTTCATGTCGATCGGACTTCCTGCCTCGCAGCATCATGCCGTGCGTCCCGATCATGGAGCGCGGGACCGCGATTGGCTATTCCCTGGCGGTGGAGGATTATGGATTTTTTGCCGCGGCCAAGGCGGAAGGAAACACAGTTTTCGGGGAGGGGCGGCGCGCTAGGTGACGTGAAGGATGAAATCGTTCGTCTGGAGGCTGACGCCTTTCACGAGGATGGTGTCGGCTGCATCGATCGTGATCAGGGTGTCTGCCCCTGACGCGGCCACATGGTGAGCCATCCAGTCGGAAACGTTGGAGACTCCGACGAACGACAGGTCGATATGGTTCGTGCCGGACGTGAAGTTCACGATCGTATCGTGGTTCGAGTTGGTCGCGAACACGAACTGGTCCTGGTATCCGGTGCCGAAGAACACATCCTTGTCCGTCGTGCCGGTGAGAGCGACCGGGCCTGCTTCGGTCAGGTTGAAGATCAGATTGACCGTGTCGCTCGCGTTGTGCGCGTCGGTCACGGTGACGGTCACCATGTCCGCAGCCGGGCCGCCGCTGCTTGCCTCCGTGTAGGTCACCGCCTGGAGCGCCGAATTGACAATGGCCAGAGAGCCGCCCCCCGTTGACGGGTTCACAGCGGCGCCCGAGGCAGCCGTAGCGGCGATCGTGAACGTGTCATTCGTATCGGGATCGGCGACCGAGAGGCCATGGACTGTCACCTGATCGCCCACTTGCGTGACGCTGGCCTGGTCGACATTGAGCGCGGGCGCGTCGTTCGCGCCGGCGATCGTCACGGTGACCTGTGTCGTGTCGGTCTTATGGCCGTCGTCGAGGGTGATCGTGGAGACGACCTGCGCCGTCTGGGCCTGCACCGAGGAAATCCAGCGCCTTGTCGGCAATCGAGTAGTTCCAGGCGACCGTGCCGTTGTTCGTGTTGCCGGCCTGCTGAAGGGTCAGGGCATGTTCCAGAGCGGTGATCTGGTCCGGCGTCAGCGTCATAGCCGTGGTGTGATCGAGCGCGATGACCAACGGACCGGTGATGGTCGCGGTCGGCCGGTCGGTCAGATCGATATCCTTGAAGACGATCGAGCCTGTCCCGCCCGACGCCGGGTCGAGCGCGGAGGAGCCAGTGGTGTTTTGAAGCTCGGGGCCGGTTGCGGTCAGCGTCGCCCCGGCCGCGGTGAACGCCGGCGGCGCGTCGTCGGCCGCGTTAAACGTGATCAGCGTGCCGCCATGACCGTCGCTGCTGCCGGCGAAATGCGCGTTACTGTAATCGGCGCCCGTGAGCTTCAACGTAATGGTGTGGTTGTGGACGTCGCTCACAACGAGCTCGCCGGTCGTAGCGTTATAAGTCGCCGACGTGCCGTCATCATAGACGATGCTCGACAGGTCGATCTTGTCGCCCGCGGACAGCTGCGCGATCGAGCCGCCAAAGGTCGACGTGTCGATCTGAAGACTGGCGCCGTCGCCGGCGAGCGCGATCGTCTGCGACACCGCGTCTTCCACCTTCAGCAGCGCGCCGGCGTCGACGGTGGCCGAGCCTGCGCCCGACAGCGAGCCGAATAGCGTCAGGGTCCCAGTGTGGACCTCGATGCTGCCGATGTTGATGATGGTGCCGGAGATCGACGCCGTGCCCCAGCTTTCGATGTCGTGGGAATTGGCGATGCTCAGGCTGGTTCCGGAGATCGAGGCGCCATTGAAGAGATCGATCTCGCCGGCGTTGCTGATCGAGGACAGACTGCCGAACACGCTCGTTCCGGAAACGGTCCAGGTGCCGCCCAGCTCATTGTTGAACGCCGCGGTGGCGACCGAGATATTGCCGTTGATGTGACCGGCATTGTTGATCGTGATGGCGCCGCCGGTCTCGACGATGGCGTAGGTCGTGGACGTCACGGTGGAGGCGATCGCGGGCCCGATCGTGCCGGTGACGGAATTGTCGATCGTCGCCAAGCCGGTCGTGTTCTCCTGGATGAAGATCGCGGCGTGGGCGCTCGGCGCCACGATCGATCCGGTATTGGTGATATGAGTCGAGCCGGTCGCACCCGCTTCGTTCTGGGTGACGCTGATGCCGGCAAGGCTCGTGCTGGTGATACCACCATGATTGACGATGGTGATGTCGCCGCTGCCATTCGCGATGGCAGACACGCCGACCGCGCCGGCGGCGGAGCCATTGTTGGTGACGTTGACGTCGCCGCCGCCGTGATCAAAGGCGCCGATCGCGGTGCCCGCAGCGGTGATCGAAGAGGTCGCGCCGGTCGTGACCGCGACGTTTCCGGCACCCCAGGTGAACGCTTCGATGCCGTAGCCCGCGTCGGCGATGATCGTCGCATCGCTCGTGACGGTGACGTCGCCTTTGACCGCGCTCGAGAATACGCCGTTGCCGCCCGGCTTGTAGCCGGCGATGATCGCGCCGGGAATGGTGCCATCGTTATTCGAGATCGAGCCGGAATGGATGATGCCGTGCGCCTCGACCGTGATCGTGCTGCCCACGCCGCTCGCGATCGCGGTCGCATAGTTGACCGCCACGACACCGGAGCTGCCCGAAATGATGCTGTCGCCGCTCGCCATGGTGACGCTGATGTCGCTCGCATCGATGCTGTAGGCCAAAATGCCGTAGCTGGTCGTGCCCGTCACCGACGCTCCGGCACCGAGCGTCACGCTGACGTCGCCGGTACCGCCGCTGAGCGCCTGCGCCCTGATCCCGTCCTCCGCGCCGACGACCGTGGTGCCGGCCGCATCGTTCACCGTGACGTTGCCGTTTCCGTAGTTATAGGCGTGAATACCGCAGCCGGCCGCGGCGGTGACATTGGCATGGTTGTTGACGACGACCGAGCCGTTGACACCGATGTTGGCGCTGCTGCCGGTTGTGGCGCCGTTGTAGCCGGCCTGGATACCGGCAGGCGTATTGCCGCTCTGGTTCAAGCTGCTGCCGGAGTTGATCGTGCCGTAGGCATTGACCGTAATGGTGCTGTGATCCGAGCCATCGAGGGACGTCGCTCGGTTGACGGCGACGATGCCGGAGCTGCCCGAGGTGACGACGCTGCCGGCCGCGGTTGTGACGGCCTCGCTCCCGGCGCCATAGCTGCGCGCCCTGATGCCGTAGACCGAGGTGCCCGTGATGTTGCCGCCGGCCACGATGGTGACGTCGCCGTCGCCCTGGGTAACCGCGTCGATGCCGTACGCGCCGCCGACAGCGCCGCCGGTTGCCGTCAGCGAAACGTCACCGGCGCCGTTCTGGGTCACAACAATGCCGCTCGCCGCGCCCGTCAACGTACCGGTGAGCGCGAGCACGATATCGGCGGGCGCGGCAGATGTGCCGCCCGAAGCCGTGAAGTCAAGTGCGTCGCCGCTCGATGCCGTGATGTCGGCCGCGCCCTGGATCGTGAACGTTCCGGCTTTCGTCGACTGGCCGGCAATGGTGCCGGTGAAGATCTGGCCCGCCACCTTGTCGAGCTGGAGTGTATCGGTGCCGCCGGCGAAGGTGACGGTCTGCGCGTCCGCACCGCCGAGTTCGAACGTTGCGCCGCCGTCGATGATGAGCGAGCCGCCGCCACTGAGGCCGCCGGACAGATTGAGCGTGCCGGCCAGGACCTCGATGGTGCCGGCGTTGGTGACACCGCCCGTGATCGTGTTGAGCCCGGAAACGCTGTAGAGGTTGCCGGCATTGCTCAGGCTGCCGTCATTGATCGTGATGTTGGTCAGATAGAGCTTCGAGTGGCCGTCGACTGTGACCGCTCCGGTGCTGCTGTTGCTGACGGTGAGATTTGCCAGCTTCAGCGTGCCGTAGTTGATCGCCTTGAGAGCCGCGGTGTTGGAAATGTCTTCGCCGGAGACGTCGAGCTCAGCGCCGCTCGCCTGGATCAGGCCGTAATTGGTGATGGCGTGGGTCGTGGCGGGATCGATCGTCAGCGTGCCGCTGGTGACGGTGATCGTGCCGTTGTTCGTGATGTCGCCATTGTTGATGGCGCTCGTACCGGTCGACTCTAGCGTGCCTGAAATCGTCACCGTGCCGCCGTCGATGGTCGCGCCGGCAAGATCGAGCGTCGAGCCAAGTTCGACCGACACGGTGCCGCTGCCGCTATTGGTCACCGTGGCCGAGATCAGCTTCAACGTGCCGTTATTGATGGCGGCAAGCGTGCCTGAGTTGGCGACGGCCTCGCCGTTGACGTCGAGCTCGGCGTGATTGGCCTGGATGGTGCCGCTGTTCGTGATGGCGGCGGCAGGAGTCGTCGCCACCAGCGCCAGCAGGCCGCCGAGGGTCGACTCGAGCAGATAGTTGTTCGAAATATTGGCGTCGGTGATCGTCGTGGCGTCCGAGGACGCGAGTGTACCGACGACGGTGAGCGTGCCGCCGGTCAGGCTCGCACCTGCCAGCGTCAGCTTCTTGCTGGTATCGACCTTGACGATGCCGCCATTGGTGATCGCGGTGCCCACAACGGTCGCGTCGTCGAGCGTCAGCGTGACGCCGGTCTCGATCGCGACGGCGCCCTTGTTCAAGGTCGCATTGCCGTCGATCTTGCTGTCACCGGTGACGTCGATCGTGCCGCCCAGCACGCTGTAATTGTCGATGGTGCCGCCGGTGATCTCGGTGCCGGACAGCGTCAGCGTCTGGCCATCGTCGACCTTGACGATGTGACCGGTGTTGGTGAGGACATCGTTGAGCAGCGTCGCGGCGCCGGCGATCTCGAGCGTGCCGTTGTTGGTGATCGCGCCGCCCTGGATTTTGGCGGCGTCCTTGAGCTTGACGGTGTTGTCGAGCTCGATGCTGGAATTGTCGGTGATCGTCGAACCCGACACCGTGACGCCGTCCAGCGTCAGCTTGGCATCGGCGGTGACCGCGCTAACGCTCAGCGTAGCCCCGCCGTCAATCTTGCTGGCGCCGGTGAGGTGAATGGTGCCGCCGCCGTTGATGGCACCACCGCTGATCGTGGCGTTGTCGAGCGTCAGCGCGGCAGTCGCGTCGACAATGACGCTGCCGCTCGAATTGTTCACCGTCGAGCCGTGATCGATCGCGAGCACGCCATTGGCCAGCACTTCGATGGTGCCGGCATTGGTGACGGTCTCGCCATCCAGCGCGTTGCCGGTGCCGCTGACGTTGAAGATGGCGTTGTTGTTCAGCACGCCGCCGCTCAGTATGGCATTGCCGTTCAGGTCGATCTCGCCGTCGTTGGTGATCGTGCCGGCACCGCTGATCGTTGCCCCGTTCACCGTCAGCTTGCCGGTGGCATAGACGGTGACGTTGCCGGTGTTGGAGACGGTCTCGTGGGCAAACTTCGCCGCGCCCTTGACGTTGACCGCACTGGAATTGTTCAGCGTGCCGTCCTTGATGACGCTGGTGCCGTCGAGCTCAAGCGTGCCGGCGATGGTGACGGTGCCACCGCTGATGGTGGCGGTGTCGACGATCAGCATCGTGCCGGCATCGGCCTGAACGGTACCGCCGGTATTGGCAACATCGCTCTTCAGCACCAGCGTGCCGCCGGACAGGTCGATCGTGCCGGAATTGGCAATGGCGGTCAGAGTATCGATCGTGCCGCCTGCGGCCAGGGTGAACGTGCCTGCATTCGTGATCGTGCTGGTGTTGATGACGACCACGCCGGGTGTTCGGGTGATCGTTCCGACATCGATCGCCCCGCCGACGATGACATGGCTTCCGAACGAGTTGGTGAACTTCGCGTCGGCATTCAGAGTGAGCTTGCCCCCGATAGTCAACGTGCTCTTGTTGACTACCTCCGGCGTCTTGTGGTGCGGCGCCGTGTCGTAGTCGTCCAGAGTCAACGACTTGGCATAGGCAGCGGTGTCGATCGTCACCGGATAGGACGGCGTCAGCCCGTGCAACTGATCGGTGATGACGATGACGTCGTCATTGCTGGTCGGGACCGTGCCCGTTTCCCAGTTGGCGGCGTCCTTCCAGAAGCCACCGGAGGGCGCGCCGGCTTGGTCGGTCGCGATCCACACCACGGCGGCAGCGTCCGTTCCGGTGATCGTGACGGTGATGGTCTGCTGCGAGGTGGCGCCTTGCGCGTCCGTGAGCGTCACCGTGTAGACCAGCGTCAGCACCTCGCCCTTCGGGATGAAGTCGGCGAGATAGACGGGCAGGTCGGCCAGCGACCAGTTGATGGTGCCGGTGCCGCTGCCCTTGCTGTCGGCGCCGGCCGCGATCGCGGCCGACATCGCGCTCTGGAACATCGCCAGCGGGCCCGGCGGCACGGTGCCGTCAGGCAGCGTCGCGCTTGTCAGCTTGACCGCAACCGTGTGGGTGTCGGTGAGGTCGACATCCTTGAAGGTCAGCGTGCCCGAGGTCGGCACCTCGCTGGTGAGCGGGCCACCCGCCACGCTGGTGCCGCCTTCGAAGGTGATGGTCGGAACGCTGCTCGTGATCACCGGCTTGTCGTTGGTGCCGGTGATCGTGATGGTGATCGTTCTGGTGGCGGTGTCCGGGCTCACCGTGAAATTGTTGGCGACGCGGACCGTGTAGGTCAGCGTCAGCGTTTCGCCAGCCGCGAGAAAGTCAAAGACGTGGTCCGGGATCGTGTAGGTCCAGACCGCCGAGCCGGTGTTGGTGTTGCCGCCCTTGGCGACCACGTCGATGTTGATCAGCGTCGCCGCGATGTCCTGCTTCTGGAGCGAGGTGAGCGATCCGGTGACATCGTGCAGTCCGGCGTCCTTGTAGACGTAGTTGGGCGCGTCGCCGAGGCTCACGCTCACCGTCGGCCGGTCACCCAGGTTCTGGTCGAGGAAGGTGATCAGGCCGGAGATCGTGTCGGAATGCGTCGTGTCGCCAGTCGTGTTCGCGCGCTCGGTCAGCGCGAATTCCGACGTCACATTGCCGTTGAGATCGAGGGTGCGCGCGTCGGGCGGGCCGGGAATACGGTTGCTGGTCGACGTGGATGTGCCGGGGCCCTGCGGTCCCTGCGGATTGAGGTTCACGAAGGTCGCAATCGCGGTGGCGCCGATTGGCGTCTTGAGCAAGATATCGTAGCTGGTCTGTGTGATCGAGTCGGTGAAGTTCGTGGTCAGCTTGGTGTTGCTGTTGTTGTCGGTGAACTTCAGCGTGAACACGTCCGTGATCAGCTTCTGGACGTCCGGCGACATCAGCGCATTGCTGATCGAGACGTTGCCGCCGCTGATCTGGATCATCTGGCCGGCCTGGTTGACCGTCGCGATCGGCAGCAGCGTGACCTTGTCGAACAGGATGTAGGAGCCGGTCGTGCCGTTCGGCTCGACCAGCACCTGGAAGCTCGCCTCCGGCTGCGGTTCACCGCCCCCGGCGGGAACGACGAAGTGGATCTGGCTCAGCACCGCCGTGCCGCGGATGCCCATGGTGGCGACCGGGGTGTCGATCTTCATGTCGCCATGCTTGGCGGTCTCGCCGGCAACGAAGGTGATGGTGCCTGCGACCAGACTGAGCAGCGAGGAATTGTTCGACCCGTTGGGGTCGTAGACCATCTCGTTCAGCACCATCCGCGCATTGGAGGACAGGCCGAACACCGTGCCGTCGATGAAGGTGATGCCGAGCGTCGAGTCGCCGCCGGTCGAGACCACGTCGCCCTTCTCGACGTTGTCGCCGTTGTTCAGGATGATGGAGACGCCGTTGCGGACCGCGGTCGCGCTGCCGGACAGCTTGGTGACGTGGCCGATGACCTGGGCGGCGGCAATGCCGGACGCGGCCTGCGCATATTGGACGTGGCCCGTGAGCGCGTTGACGATGTCGCCGCTGAGGTGTGCGCCATCCGGCGACGAGAGCGCCGCGCGCTTGTCGCCCCTGAAATAATCGTGAACGATAAACTCGTGACCGTCGTGGGACAGCACGAGATCGCTGCCTGCGCGCTTGTACTCGCCGTTGAAGATCAGGTTTGGATCGGGAACAACGAACGCACCATCAGGCACGTGACCCTGCGCCTTCGCGATAAAAGGCTTGCCCGTAAAGGAATCGACATGGACGTCGGAGGGCGAGTGGGAACCCCCGCCATCCAAGGAAATCGCGGCGTTAAATATGCCAGCGTAATTCAACCGGGCACCAAAAAAAGGGTTAAAATCTAAGTAAGTATCGATCGCCTAAGCTTGCTTATCATTACCAAGTCCCTAGCGAAACCATCTATTGCTTGTGTGATTTCGCATCACCCAGCGGTCGACGCCCCTGCCAGGCCCCGCCACCTTAGAGGAAACAGCGTATTTATCGAAATATCTGTAAGTATATGATTGCTTATCCGAGCCCATTTTCGGTACCCTCCTGTATTCGCCCGTATAAATTTTACAACGAATACTTGTTTCATCTAGCCTTCGTGGTGCCCCGCAACATACTGCGGCAAATACGGAGCCAAATCTGTGACCCAATTAACAGAACCCGTGAAATAGCGGGTCGTTAGCCATAGGGCGCGGAATCGGCCGCGGCACAACCAGTACCTGCAATTCGTCCGATTTCGCGGCAGGCGGCCTCTTACCTAGTCCCCGATTCGTAAAATTTTATGCAATTGGGCCAGACCGATTTCAGCCTGTTACCCGGTTGTGGGACCTCAGCCGGGCGCGTTAAGCAGAACAAAACAGCCCGTCTCGCACTATCTCCGCGAAAGCAACAAAGCCCGCACGACCAGGTCGAGGGGGACCTGGCGAAGCCGGAAGGGGATGTCAGATGGAGACCGCTGCTCGCTCGCGCGCTTGGCGCGCAATTACTGTGCTGTGCGGATTGATCCTGCTCGGATCGGCCGCCGAGCTTCGCGCCGGCACGCTGCTGTCGCCGGGAGCCGGTGTCCTCGTGCGCAAATCCGCCGAGCCATTCGGCGTGTTCGCCTTCGCCACCTCCGCCGGCGGCCTGCAACAGAAATGGTTCGCGCTGAAGTCCAGGCTCGATGACGACATGGTGCAGCTTGCGCTGTGCGACGGCGACCGGGACAATTGCGCTTCGCCCGCCGCGCTGAAACTGATCGCCATCGTCGACCAGGCCCGCAGCCGTGACGGCCGCGCTCTGCTGGGCGAAACCAATCGCGCCATCAACCTGGCTATCCGTGCCGCCAATGACGGTTCTGAGGACGTCTGGAGCTCGCCGCTCGCGACCTTCGCGCGCGGCGCCGGCGATTGCGAGGACTATGCCATTGCCAAGCTCGCCGCCCTGCGGCTCGCGGGCGTTGCCGCCGAAGACCTTCGCATTGTCGTGGTGCGCGACGTCAGGGCCGGCGAAGAGCATGCGGTTGCCGCCGCACGGCTCGACGGCCATTGGCTGATGCTCGACAACCGCCGCATGGCAATGGTCGAGGACGACGCTGCACGGAGCTACCAGCCGCTGTTCGTGCTCTACCAGTCGGCCGTGATGAAATATGTCGACGAACCCGTGCGGTTCTCGATGGTCGCCGCCGAGACGCATTGATTGATGTTGTAGCCCGGACGGAACGCAGCGAAATCCTGGCTACGAGCCCAACCACCCCGCCACAAAGCCATTTCGCCGCGCGATCCGGGACGCTAGCATGGCCGCGGCTTTGCGGGGGCGACTGAAATGCGGTTCATCGTGCTGACTTTGCTTGCGCTGCTGGCTTTGCCGGCGGCACCGGGCTTCGCGCAATCAGGCACCTCCGACCGCTCCATCGCCGACAGGCTGCCGCTGTTCGCCAGGAACAACTGCCAGCAGATTCGCGATCCCGGTAATCAATTGTTCTGCGGTGATGCCGAGCTTGCCGCCGCCGCAGAGAAGCTGAGCACGGGAATCGAGGCGCGGCTTGCCCGCCTGCCCGATCGCCTGCCTGGAATCGAGGAGAACGCGATCTGGATCCGCCAGCGCAACCTCGGTTGCGGCATCGTCGGCCAGTCCGCAATCCGCACCGACGATTTCGACCGGGTGAAGGCATGCCTCCTCAAGGTGACCGAGGAGCGCGCAGCGATCGTGCGCGATCCGGATTTCGACTGTCTCGCGGCCAACACCGCAGCGGGTGCGCTGATCTGTGCGGACCCGTCGCTGGCGCTTGCCGAGACCGAATTGAACAGCCAGGTGCTCAGCCTGATCAGCAAGCTCGATCCGACAGCGGCACGCTTTGCCTTCGCCGAATATGGCCGGTGGACGCGGGAGCGCGATCGCAAATGCAATCTGGTCGGCAAGGAGAACGTGCCGCTCGGGGAGCTCGAGTCGGCGGAGGACTGTCTCGCCGGCTATCTCAAGCACAAGGCCGGCGAGATCGGCGCGGCGAAAGGCGATCCGAAAAAGGTATTCGGCCGACAGGTCGTAGCCCGCTTGCCCGACACCGACGCCGTCGACTTCTGCGCCGCGCGAATCCACGCGGCCAATTCCTGCGGCAACTTCCTCCGCATCAACCGCGTCTACGCGCTCGACAGCCAGGTGACCGAGCAGGAGGCGCAGGTCACGGGCGAGATCGAGATGGTTGTGCTGGCGCCCTTCACCATGTGCAGCAAGGTCGCGTCCGCCTGCACGGGCACCTGCTGGGACGCCAGGACGGGTCGTCCACAGCCTGGCGGCGGCAACAAGGAGCGCTCCGCAGACGCCTTCAACGTCACACGCCGCCTCAGGATCCAGCGCACTTTTGCGTTTGTGAAAGCCGCCGACGGCTGGCGCTGCCGGGAAGACGAACTGGCCCCGGTGAATTCCGGCACCGCGGGCGGGGGATCGTGAACCGTCCTTAAAAGAACGCCTACGCTTCGCATCGGCTATGGTGCCGGATGAGGGGTTCTCACCACTCGCAAGACCATTCGTGTGGAAAGAGACCCCTCACCGGGCTCGCCGCTTCGCGGCGATCCACCCTCTCCCGCAAGGGGCGAGGGTGCACCGTTAGCGCCGCAAGAGCGATCCGATCAAAACATCAGATTGTCCTTCACCAGGACCCAGCGGCCGCCCTTGACCTGCTGCACCTGGGTGATGGTGTTGGCGAGGTGGTCGGTCTTGGAGAACTTGGTCGGCGGCGAGTTGAAGATGTCGAGGAACTTGTCGCCCGATTCCAGCGCGTCCAGCATCTTCTGGCCGGTCAGATCCTTGCCCGCCTTGTTGGCGTAGAACGCAAACGTCGTCACCGCGTTGTAGCCGATGATCGCCTGGGTGTTGGCATCGGTGTTGAACATCTTCTTGTAGTTGACGAGCCAGTCGTGGACCTTGCCCTTGGCGGTGTCCTCGTAGGGAATCTCGAACCCTGACGCTGCATAGAGGCCCTCGACGGCGTCCTTGCCGAGCGCCGGCACTTCCAGCACGTTGGTCGGCGTCGCCCCCAGGAAGGTGACGTCCCAGCCGAGCTTCTTCGCCTCCGTCATCGCGCCAATGGTTTCGCGGATCACGGTGCCGAGCACGACGAGATCGCAGCCGTCGGACTTCATCTTGGCGATCTGCGCGCTGAAGTCGGAGGCGCCGCGCTTGTAGCTCGTCACCGACGCCGGCTGCAGCTTCATGGCCGTCAATTGCTGGGTGAAGCCGTCGAGCACGTTCTTTCCGTACTCGTCGTCCTGGTGCATGATGCAGGGCTTCCCAAAATTCTTCCACTCCACCATGTATTTCAGCGCGGCGCGCGTGCTCTCGACGTAGGGCAAGAGGTTGTTGAACTTCAGCCGCTCCTGCGGCTTGGCCGGGTCGAACTTGAAGGTGAACTCGGCGGCGGTCAGCGGAAAGAGCTGGAGCACGCCGGCATCGAACAGGATGTCCTGCGCAGCCAGCGTCGGCGCCGATCCCATCGAGCCGATCATGACGAAGATCTTGTCGCGCTCGACCATCTTCTGCGAGGCCAGCACGCCCTTCTTCGGATCGTAGCCGTTGTCTTCGAGGATCATCCTGATCTTGCGTCCCTGGACGCCACCGGCCGCGTTGATTTCCTCGACGGCCATCTTCATGCCGTTGGAGACCGGCACGCCCCAGACCTTGATCGGCCCTGAAAGATCCTGATGGGTGCCGATGACGATCTCGGAGGCCGAGATGCCTTCATTGGTGACCTTGGTCTGCGCTGCGGCGGGCAGACTGGTGAGCACCACCGCGCCTACCGCAAAGCCGAACGCTCTCGACGATCTCGACATTGACGTCTCCTCTCCTTGGGGCCCGCATGATGCGAAGGGTGGGGGCCATCACTCCTTCGCTGTTTTCGAACGAGATTGGTCAAGCCACCGCCCGCGCGAGGTACATCGCCTCGATATCGGCGGCATAGCGCTTGTTCACGAAGCCGCGCTTCAGCTTCATGGTCGGCGTCAGCTCCTCGTCCTCCGGAGTGAGCTGGCGTTCGATCAGATAGAATTTCTTGATGGTTTCGACGCGGGCGAAATTGGCGTTGACCGCTTCGATCTCACGCCAGATCAGGTCCTGGATCTCCGTCGCGCGGCACAGGCTAGCATAATTGGTGAATGGGATGTCGTGGTCCTGGGCGAATTTCTCGACATTCTCCTGGTCGATCATCACGAGGCAGGTGAGGTACGGCCGCTTGTCGCCGATCACCACGGAATCCGAGATGTAGGGCGAAAATTTCAACTGGTTCTCGATCTCGGACGGCGTGATGTTCTTGCCGCCGGAGGTGATGATGATGTCCTTCATCCGGTCGGTGATGCGGACGAAGCCTTCATTGTCGATGGTGCCGACGTCGCCGGTATGCAGCCAGCCGCGATGGTCGATGGTCTCGGCTGTCCTCTCCGGCTGGTTCAGATAGCCCATGAACAGGAAGTCGCCCTTGATCAAAATCTCGCCGTCGGGCGACAGCGCGACCTCACCCCACGACACAGCCTTGCCGACCGAGCCAAGCTTGATCCGCTCCGCCGGCATCATGGTCGCGACGCCGCAATTCTCGGTCTGCCCGTAGAGCTCGTGGATGTCGATTCCGAGCGCGAGATACCAGCGGATCAGATCCGGTGCGATCGGCGCCGCGCCGGTGAAGGCGATGCGGCAACGGTCGAGCCCGATCATGCGGCGGATGTTGCGGAAGGCGAGCCGGTAAGCGATGCCGTTGGCGATGCGCAACGACAGCGGCAGCGCCTTTCCTTCGATCCTGCAATCGACCATGCGATAGCCGATGCCGATGGCGCGGCGGTAGACCCATTGCTGGAACGGCGTCGCATCCTTTAGCGCGATGGTGATGGCGGAATAGAACTTTTCCCAGACGCGCGGCACCGCGAGGAAGATGGTCGGCTGCACCTCGCGCAGATTGTCCGGCACGGTCTCCGGACTCTCGGCAAAATTCATCACCGAGCCGAGCGCGACCGAGATGTAATATCCGCCGATCCGTTCGGCGACATGGCAGAGCGGCAGGAAGATCAGCCGGTCGTCGTTCTCGCGGGCCGGGATGAAATCATTGGCGTGCCACATCTGATGCGTGACGCTGCGGTTGGCGTGCATGGCGCCCTTGGGCGGACCCGTGGTGCCCGATGTATAGACGAGAACCGCGAGATCGCCCGCGCCGCGACTGTCGACCATCTCCTGCCACAGCGCCTCGCGGCCGGCCATGTGGTTGCGCCCGAGCGCGCGAAACTCGTCGAGCGACATCACCATGTCGTCGGAGAAGCCGCTGAGGCCCTCCATGTCGAACACGATGACCTTTTGCAGAGACGGACAGCGCGCGCGGCAGGCCAGCACCTTGTCGAGCTGCTCCTCGTCCTCGGCGAAAATCACTTTGGTCCGGGAATCATTGACGAGGTATTCGACCTGGGACGACGCGTCGGTCGGATAGATTCCGGAGGAGACGCCGCCGGCGCATAGAATGCCCATGTCGGCATGGACCCATTCCGGCACGGCGTTGGCGATGATGGAGGCGACGTCGCCAGGCGTGAAGTCGATGGCGTGCAGCGCGTAGGCGATCTCCTTCGAGATCTCCAGCCATTCGCGCCAGCTCGTCGGCTGCCAGATCCCGAATTTCTTCTCGCGTATAGCCGGCCTGCTGCCCCGCATCTCCGCGGCGCGCAAAAAGCTTTTCGCGATGGTGTCAGCGACCGTCAGCACCGCCTGTCGAGCCATGCACGTCTCCTCCTTGTCGCGTTCTCCTCCGCTGCCTGCCTTGCCGGCGGTCTATTGTTACGGGCGGGTATCCTGATCTAACGCCAAGTCTTGCTCTAACACCAAGTCTTGCTCTAACGCCTGCTTTAACGCCAAGTCTTCTTCTTTTTCCAGCGCCGCTCGCCTCGCGCGCCCGCTTCCTTGGCGCCAAGGTAGAATTCCTGGATGTCCTGGGAATGCATCAAGCGGTCGCAGGTGTCGTTCATCACGATCCGGCCGATCTCCAGCACATAGCCGTAGTGCGCCGTCTCCAGCGCAACCTTGGCGTTCTGCTCGACCAGCAGGATCGACATGCCCTGCTCCTCGTTGACCCGGCGGATGATGGAGAAGATCTCCTTCACGAGCAGCGGCGACAGGCCGAGCGAGGGCTCGTCGAGCAGCAGCAGCGTCGGCCGGTTCATCAGCGCGCGGCCGATCGCGAGCATCTGCTGTTCGCCGCCGGAGAGCTGTCCGGCCGGTTGGTTGATGCGCTCCTTCAAACGCGGGAAATAGCCGTAGACACGCTCCAGATCTTCCGCAACGCCGTCACGATCCCTACGCGGATAGGCGCCCATCATCAGATTCTCGCGCACGGAGAGGAACGGAAACACCTCGCGTCCCTCCGGCACGTGGCTGAGGCCGAGCCGCACGATTCTGTCCGCCTCCATGCGTTGGATCGGCCTGCCCATGAACTCGATGGCGCCCTTCTGCGGATCGAGAATGCCGGAGATGGTCTTCAGCACCGTGGTCTTGCCAGCGCCGTTGGCGCCCAGCAGGGTGACGATACGGCCGCGCGGCACCTCCAACGAGATGCCGCGGATCGCCATGATCGGCCCGTAATAGCTCTCGATGTTGGAGAGCTTCAAGATGATATCGGGCGTGACGGCGGCGTCCATGCGTCAGGCTCCCAAATACGCGGCGACGACGTCAGGGTGTGCTGCTGCACTTCGGCGGGGGAGCCCGTGGCCAGCACCCGGCCGTAGTTCAGCGCAATGACGCGGTCGGAGACGCGGTTGACCAGCGACATGTCGTGCTCGACCATGAGCACGGTGACGCCGAGATCGTTCTTCAGGTCGCGGATCCAGAACGACATGCCGTCGGTCTCCTCGACGTTGAGGCCCGAGGACGGCTCGTCAAGCAGGATCAGCTTGGGCTCCGAGCACAGCGCACGCGCAAGCTCGATCACCTTGCGCACGCCATAGGGAAGGCCGGAGATCAGCTTGTCGCGATAAGGCTCGAGATCGAGGAACTCGATCACCTGCTCGACCCGGCGGCGATGCAGCTTCTCGCCCGCGCGCACGCTTGGCAGGAACAACAGCTCCTGCCAGAGCTGCGTGGTCGAATGCCGGTGGCGGCCGACCAAAAGGTTCGACAGCACGGTGGCATTCTCGAACAGCTCGATGTTCTGGAAAGTGCGGGCGATGCCGAGCCTTGCGATGTCGTAGGGCGGCTGCTCGGTGATATCCTGGTCCTCGAAGAAGATGCGGCCCGAGGTCGGCCGGTAGATCCGCGAGATCAAATTGAAGATCGAGCTCTTGCCAGCGCCGTTGGGTCCGATGATCGAGAGGATCTCGCCCCTCTCCACCGCGAACGACACCGCATCGACCGCCTTCAGCCCGCCGAAATGCAGCGACAGATTCTCTGCGCGAAAATAGCTCATCGGTTGCGCTCCGACTTCACATAGATCTTCTGCCGCTTGAAGGTGGCGCGCTTGTAGAGTGGGAACAGCTGGAAGAAGAGTTTTATCTTCAGCCAGCGGCCGTAGAGCCCGAGCGGCTCGAACAGCACGAACAATACGATAATGATGCCGTAGATCGCGCCTTTCAGGCCGTTGAGCGAGGCGAAGGCCGCGACCTTGGACTGGATGTTGGCCGCGCCTTGCGTGCCTGCTCCGAACGTCGCGGCAATGCCGGCGATGATGCCGGGCATGTCGTCCTTGAGGTAGGTCAGGAACGGATCGATCATCACGATGAAGATCGCCCCCAACACCGCGCCGTGCAGGCTGAAGGTGCCGCCGATCAGGATCACGATGATGAACTCGATCGAGAGCTGCAGGGTGAACATCTCCGGCGAGATGAAGGAGAGCTTGTGCGCGAACAGCACGCCGGCGAAGCCGGTGATCGCCGCCGAGATCGCAAAGGATTTGACTTTGTACAGCGCGACATTGACGCCCATGCTGCGCGCCGCGGTCTCGCTGTCGCGGATCGCGACGAAGGCGCGCCCGGTAGGTGAACGCAGCAAATTGAGGGTGCCGACGATGGTCAGCACCAGCACGGCAAGGCAGAGGAAATAGAAGGTCGGGCTGTCGCGCGAGACTGTGATCCCAAACAGCGCCACCGCCTTGATCCGCATGCCCTCATTGCCGTTGGTGACGCTCTCCCAGCGCGCCAGGATCTCTTCGACAATGAAGGCAAAGGAGATGGTGGCGATGACGAGATAAATGCCTTGCAGCCGCAGTGCGGGGAAGCCGACCAGCGCACCGATCAGACCGGTCAGGAGCCCGGCCGCGAGGAAATAGACCGGGAACGGCACTCCATATTTCTGCAGGTACGCCGCCGTATACGCGCCGATCGCGAGAAACGCCGCATGGCCGAGCGAGGCCTGCCCGGTGAAGCCCGTCAAAATCAGCAGCGCCACACCGACGGTCGCATAGATGCAGACGAAGACGAGTTGGCTCATCAGATAGCTGGAGAGCACATAGGGCGCGATCAGCAGCACGGCCAGCAGGAGACCGTATGAGACGAAATAGCCCGAATGCGGGAACAGCTTGATGTCGTCTTCATAGTCGGTCTTGAACAGGAAGCGCATGGCGTTCAGACCTTCTTGCGGACGTGACGGCCGAACAGGCCTTCGGGCTTCAGCAGGAGCACGGCGAGCAGCACGATGTAGGGCGCGACGTCCTTCCAGCCCTCGACCAGATAGAAGCCGGCCATGCTCTCGATGACGCCGATCAGGACGCCGCCGACGACGGCGCCGGGGATCGAGCCGAACCCGCCGAGCACGGCGGCCGGGAACGCCTTCAGGCCAAGCACCAGACCGACATTGGAATGGATGAAGGTGATCGGCGCCAGCAGCACGCCGGCGCAGGTCGCAACCGCAGCGCTGATCGCCCAGACGATCGACACCACGCGCTTGACCGGGATGCCCATGTAATAGGCTGCCAGCATGTTCTCGGAACTGGCGCGCATCGCGGTGCCGAGCATGGTCTTGTTGAAGAACAGCCAGAGCAACGTGCAGAGGATGACGGTGGCCGCGATCACCGAGAGCTTGTCGTAGGCGAGCACCAGCGAACCAATGCGCAGCACGCCCTGGCTGAACGGCGTGTCGATCTTGAAATCGTCGGTGCCCCAGATCATGCCGGCGACCGAGCGCAGGAAATAGCCGAGCCCGATGGTGGCCATGATGATGGAGAATTGCGGATAGCCGAGGATCGGCCCGCACCACCACGCGCTCGGCCAGCATGCCGAACAGCGCCATAGCCGCCACCGCGCCGGCAAAGCCGACCCAGTAGTTCAGGCCCAACATGCCGATGAAGGTGAAGGCAAAGAAGCCGCCCAGCATCATCAAATCGCCCTGAGCGAAGTTGACGACCTCGGTGGCCTTGTAGACGAGCACGAAACCGAGCGCGATCAGGCCGTAGACGCAGCCGAGCGCAACACCGCTGACCAGCTGCTGAACGAAATCCAGCATCGCCGCGCATCCTCCCGATACAACCGGCGGTTCTTCCTGACCGCCTTGCCGCATCTTGTGTTCAGTCGCTACGCAGTCGTTTCGCTGCGTTCGCGCCATTCGTCCCTTCGCCAATTCAGCCTGAACCGCCAAGCGCTGTCAACAAACGGTGACTTGCCTTTAGTCCAATCCGGACGACGGAATTTGCGGCAGCGCGATTCACGGTGCCGCAACATCTTCGGATCATGGTCGCGGGCGATGCAAAACCCGCAAAGTGTGGCCGTCATGAAGCCGGACGACTCGGCGCTCGAAGTCCTGGGGTTAACGAAGCGTTTTGACCGCCTGGCGGTCGATAGCCTCGATCTCACCATCCATGCCGGCGAATTCTATGCGCTGGTCGGCCCCAATGGCGCCGGCAAGACCACCACTTTGCGCATGGTTGCCGGCTTGCTGCGGCCCGATGCCGGCGCGGTCTCGATCTTCGGCATCGATGCGCTCCAAAACGCCGTCGCCGCCAAGCAGGTGATGGCGTGGGTCTCCGACGAGCCCATGATCTACGACAAGCTCACCCCGCTCGAATATCTCGAATTCGTCGCCGGTCTGTGGGGCATCGCACCATCGGTCTCGGAACTGGTCGCCGAGGGGCTGCTCGCCTCGCTCGGGCTCGAGCCGCACCGGCACGAACGCTGCGAGGGCTTTTCCAAGGGCATGCGCCAGAAGGTCGCTCTCGCCGGCGCACTGGTGCACGATCCCCGCCTCATCATTCTCGACGAGCCGCTGACGGGACTGGACGCCGTCTCCGCCCGCCACGTGAAGGGATTGCTGAGCGATCGCGTGCGCGGCGGCTGCACCGTCATCATGACCACGCATATCCTCGAGGTCGCCGAACGCATGGCTGACCGCATCGGCGTGATCGCAGCCGGGCGCCTGGTCGCGGAGGGCACGCTGACCGAGCTGCGCCAGCAGAACGGCCACGCCGATACCAGCCTGGAAGATCTCTTCATCGCGCTGGTGACGCTCCAGGAAGCCGCATGAGTTCGGCCACCGCGCTCTCCTGGTTTGCCCGCCACGAGCTTCGGCTCGCCTGGCGCGAATGGTTCGCCATGATGACCGGCGGGCGGCGCAAACGGGCGCGTGTCGCGGTGATCGGCCTGCTGTTGTTCGCGGCGCTGCTGCACGTGCCTGCCTGGGCGGTGATCGGCCGCTTCGCGGACCTGGAACTGCCGCTCGACAAATCCTCGCTGATCGTGATCTCGGCGACCATCTTTCTCGCCTGGACGTTGATGCTGTCACAGGCGATCGAATCGGTGACGCGGGTGTTTTACGCCCGCGCCGATCTCGACCTCATCATGTCCTCGCCCGCGACGCTGGCCAATCTGTTCTCGGTGCGCATCGCCGCGATCGCACTCACCGTCACGGTGATAGCGCTGCTGTTCTCGACGCCCTTCATCGACGTGCTGGTGTTCGGGGGCGGCGCACGCTGGCTTGCGGCGTTCGGCCTTGTCGTCGCCATGGGCCTGTCGGCTGCGGCGATCGCGATTGCCGTCACCATCCTGCTGTTCCGCCTGATCGGCCCGGCGCGGACACGGTTCGTCGCGCAGATCCTCGCCGCGATCATCGGCGCCGGCTTCGTGATCGCGCTCCAGGTCGCGGCAATCATGTCCTACGGCACGCTGTCGCGCTTCACCATCCTGACCTCGGGTAGCGTGGCTGACCATGCCCCCGACGTCGACAGCATCTGGTGGTGGCCGGCGCGCGCGGCCATCGGCGACAGCGAAGCGCTGCTGCTGCTTCTGGCGCTCGGCCTCGTGCTGCTCGGGAGCGTCATGGCGATCTTCTCGGGCCGCTTTGCAGACACCGCGATCGATGCCGCCGCCTATGGCGCATCCGGCCGCACAAGCGCGAAGGAGCGCCCGTTCCGCGGCGGGTCGCGGCAGCAGGCGCTGCGGCGCAAGGAGTTTTCGCTGCTGTGGCGCGATCCCTGGCTGATCTCGCAGACCCTGATGCAGCTGCTCTATCTGGTGCCGCCGGCGCTGCTGCTCTGGCGCAGCTTTGCCGACAGCTCCGCGGCGCTGACGCTGATCACGCCCGTCATCGTCATGGCGGCGGGACAACTCGCCGGCGGGCTCGCCTGGCTGACGATCTCGGGCGAGGACGCGCCTGATCTGGTCGCGACCGCGCCGCTAACTTCGTCCAGCGTCATCCGCGCCAAGATCGAAGTGGTGCTGATCGCGATTGCCGTCATCTTCTGCCCGCTGATCGCCGCGCTCGCTTTCGTCTCGCCATTCCAGGCCGCGGTCAGCGCCGGCGCGGTCATCGTCAGCGCGGCGTCCGCGACCGCGATCCAGCTCTGGTTCCGGGTGCAGGCCCGGCGCAGCCAATTCCGCCGCCGCCAGACTTCCTCCCGGCTTGCGACCTTCGCCGAGGCGTTCTCCTCGATCGGCTGGGCTGCCAGCGCAGCGCTGCTGCTCGCGCTGCCCATCGCCGGTCTCGTCAGCGGCCTGATCACCGCTAGCCTGGTCGCCATCACCTGGAAGTTCAGCCCAAGGCGTGAATAATTAGAAGGCGGGAGTGAAGGCGGCCTCCCTTGAAAGTAAGGATAAATTGCCTTACTTATCGAAGATCTCAAGGATCGAAGGAATCCCATGAGCACGCTCACCGTCACGGCAAAGGGGCAGGTCACGTTGCGGAAGGACCTGTTGGAACATCTCGGTGTGCATCCGGGCGATAAAATCTCGATAGAAAAGCTTCCTGGGGGGCGAGTTGAGGTGAAGGCAGTTCGGCCCACCGGGAAGATCTCGAATGCCTTCGGCTTCCTCAAAGGAAAGACGAACGGTCGATCGCTCTCGATCGAGGAGATGAACGCGGTCATTGCTGATGGCTGGGCCGGCAAGCGATGAAGATAACACCCGACACCAACGTCTTGGTGCGGGTGTTGGTCGGCGATGATGCCGAACAGAGCAAGTTGGCCGAAGCCCTTCTGGAGAACGCGGACCTAATAGCCATCTCGATTCCCGCATTATGCGAGTTAGCTTGGGTCCTCTCACGAGGCTACAAAACCTCTGCTGGAAATATCGCGGCTTCGATCCGGCACTTGATCAATGCCTCCAATGTGGTCGTCAACCGGCCCGTAGCTGAGGCTGGATTAGCGCTCCTCGACGCCGGAGGCGATTTTGCCGATGGCGTCATCGCCCACGAAGGCAATTGGCTTGGGGCCGATACTTTCGTGTCGTTCGACAAAAAGGCCGTGAAACTGATCGAGGCGAGCGGCGGAATGGCGCGGCTCGCCAGCACCACATGACGCGAGGATAATTCGTAGATACACTCATCAGATCGTCGATAAGCGGCGGACGGTTCCTGATGTCTCGACTATTGCTGACGGTCTGTGCGCTTCTCGGTTGGCTGGTAACACCTGCCTTCGCCCAGCAGCCTCAGCGCAGCGAATGCCTGGCGATGGCGAATGCGGCCCCCCGCGTGACGCCTGTCGCGTTCCGGCAGGCCGCGGCCTCGGCTGAAGTCCAGATCACCTATGCCGGCCATTCCACCTATTTCATCGACACGCCCGGCGGCTTGCGCATCGCCACCGATTATAGCGGCGCCTATCAGGTGGGACGGCTGCCCGATGTCGCCACCATGAACCGGGCCCACAGCACGCATTACTCTCTGCATCCCGACAGGCGCATTCCTCATGTGCTGCATGGCTGGGGCGAGGACGGCAAGCCGGCGCTGGTTTCGGAGCGCATCGGCGACACCTTCATCCGCAATGTCACCACCGACATCCGCCGCTATTTCGGCGACGATTCCGGCGCCGACATGATCCGCGACGGCAATTCGATCTTCATCTTCGAGGTGGCGGGCCTCTGCATCGGCCATCTCGGCCATCTCCACCACAAGCTCGACGACAGCCATTTTGCCCAGATCGGGCGGCTCGACATCGTAATGGTGCCGATCGACGGCACCTACACTATGTCGCTCGACGGCGTCTCCGAGATCACCAAACGGCTGCGCGCCTCGGTGGTGCTGCCGATGCACCGCTTCGCGACCCCGCTCGACGAGTTTATGCGCCTCATCGGCCAACAGTTCGAGATCGACCGGCGCATGGAGCGAAGTTTCCGGATGTCGCGGGATGCGCTGCCGTCGAAGCCGACGGTGATTATCCTCGACGGCGTCTGACGCGCAATTTTCTCCAAGCCGGCCATCGGCCGGCCGTGCTGGTCTCCTGAGCAGAGGAGATCGACATGACAGACTTTGCGAGATTATTGCATGCGGACGGACCGAACCCCGAGCACGCGGCGGCGCTCCAGCTTTATGGCCGCTTCGTCGGCGATTGGGATGCCGAGATCAGCGCCCATGGCCCCCACGGAACGAAACACACCGCGCCCGGCGAAATCCATTTCGGCTGGGTGCTGGAGGGCCGCGCCGTGCAGGACGTCTGGATCATCCCGCGCCCGACAGGCAGCCCGGCCTTGCCGATCGCCGGCAATTGGTACGGCACCACGCTGCGGGTCTACGATCCGACCATCGATGCATGGCGGATTTCCTGGTTCGATCCCGGCCGTAGCGTATTCCGCCAACAGATCGGCCGTCCGCGCGGCGAGGACATCGTGCAGCAAGGCACGACCGAAGCCGGCGACCTGACGCGCTGGAGTTTTACAGAGATCACCGAGGACTTCTTCCACTGGCTCGGCGAGGTCAAGCCGGCTAGCGCAACCGATTGGCGGCTGATGGTGGGTGTGAAGGCGAAGCGGCGCAAGGGCTAACGACGGCGCCGCTGTGCCCGCGATGACGGGTGCGGTTGCGCAACGCGCGCTGCTGCGTGCGAGGACAAGGTGCTAGGCTCCCAGAACAAGAAGCATACGCAAGGGGAGCGAACGCCGATGGCTGCAAGCAGTCTGCCCGCCAACACGAGCGGGCTATTCGTCGAGCCGCGCGAGGACTGGCTCGCGCTGCATCAGGAGGAGATCATCGATCCCTTACGGCCGATCGTCGATCCCCATCACCATCTCTGGAATCGCGGACACCGCTATCTGATCGAGGAGATGGCAGCCGATGTCGCCTCCGGCCACAACATCATCGCCACCGTCTATGTCGACTGCCGCTCGATGTATCGCGCGCACGGGCCCGAAGCATTCCGGCCCGTCGGCGAGGTCGAGTTCGCCAACGGCGTGGCCGCGATGAGCGCGAGCGGCGCTTACGGCAAGGCCGCGATCTGCGCCGGCATCGTCAGTCACGCCAATCTTCTGCTCGGCGACGCCGCAAAGCCGGTGCTGGAGGCCGAGATCGCCGCGGGCAACGGTCGCTTCCGCAGCATCCGGCATTCCTCGGCCTGGGACGAAGACCCCGCCGTCGCCGGCATGTATGCGAACCGGCCGAAGGGATTGTTGCAGGACCCGACGTTCCGCAAAGGCTTTGCCTGCCTCGCGCCGCTGAACCTCAGCTTCGATGCCTGGCTGTTTCATCCGCAGATCGGCGAGCTGACCGAACTTGCCCGCGCCTTCCCCGACACCAGGATCGTGCTCGACCATTGCGGCGGTCCGGCCGGAATCGGCCGCTTTGGCGGGCGGCGCGAGGAGGTGTTTCCGCAGTGGCGCGCCTCGATCCGGGAGATCGCGAAATGCGAGAACGTGGTAGTGAAGCTCGGCGGGCTCGCAATGTGTTTGCTCGGCCACGACTTCCATTTACGCGACAAGCCACCGTCGTCCGAGGAGCTTGCCGCGGCATGGCGGCCCTATGTCGAGACTTGCATCGAGTCATTCGGGGTGAAGCGCGCAATGTTCGAGAGCAATTTCCCGCCGGACAAAGGCCAGTGCAGCTACCAGGTGATCTTCAACGCCTTCAAGCGCATCGCCGCGCCCTTGAGCGAGACCGAGAAGACGGCGCTATTCTCGCAGACCGCGAGCGACTTCTACCGGCTCGATTTGCCATGAAAAGGTTTGCGCCATGACGGAAAGAGGGGCCGGGATGTTGATCCCGACCCCTCTTCCGTCGTAGCCGCTGGGAAGCGTCCTTGAAACTGTTTGAGCTCTAACCGGCGCCCATCAGCGAGGCGGGGCGGCGCTCGCCGGCGGAGACGAACATCCGCTTGAGCCTGTTGACGACGCGGATCAGGAAACCGATCATCGCGGGATTGGTCTTGCGGCAGAAGGCGATCTTCTTGACGTGGCCTTCGACGTGCCACTTGGCATGCGCGCCATCGCGGAAGAAAATGACGTCGCCCGGACCGTAGCGCTTCGGCGGCATGCCGTCGCTTTCGAGCACGATCGATCCTTCCATGATCATGATCGTCTCGTCGATATCGTAGTACCAGTTGAAGCGCCCTTCGGTGCAAGCCCAGATGATGGTCGAAGCGGTACCATCGGAGCTGGTGGACAGGACGCGCGAGCGCGACACCGGGTTGCCCTCGATGATCCAGGACGGCTCGATCGGCCGCAACTCGAGGTCCACACTGCAACTACCGATTTCAATCAATGAGCGCGACATCTTTTTCCCCTGGGAATAAAATATGACCGGCCGGGCTCGGCCCGGATTGTTTCAAAAGATGTTGGAACGCTAATAGCCGGCTTTTAATTCTTTCTTACGCGGGCCTCGACAATCAGCCGCAAGTTGCAGACCCGAAGCGGTTAACGTCGCGATTCCCCTGCATTTTCGTGCACATGAACCCACCTTTTCCGGGGTGCGACAAAGTGCGCGAACGTGACAATCGAAGGAGCCATGCCGATGCCCCTCACCCCGGAGGTCCTGATAGCCCAAGGCGAAGCCGTCGCCTGGCTCGGCAGCCTCGACGTCTCCTTCACAACCGACGAGGAGCCCTGGTTCACCGTCGACGGCATCGACAGCCCCCGGCAGATCGGCAGTGACGGCTCCGGCGGCGCGTTCGTGCTGCTGCCGTCGCAGAATGTGCTCTACGTCTCATCGGAAGGCCGCGCGGGAATTATCGCGGAGAGTTTCGAGGCTTTCGTGCAGCTCGTCGTCGCGCGCCCCTACTGGCTCGACATCCTCAAATTTTCCGCCGGCGGCGACCTCCCTCAGATGCGGCATGCGGCCGATGAGCTGGAGGCGACGCTCGACGACGAGGACGACGTCAACGAGGCCCGCGAGGAAATCCGCAGGGGCCTCGACCTGCCCGACTCGAGCGATCCGGTCGGCGCGCTCTACGACGCGGTGGCGGCTTCCGACGCCATCGTCCGGGCCACCGACGGCAGCCCGTTCACGACGCTGTTCAACCGCTTCAGTATCGACAACAGCCCGATGCTGCGCAACGCGGCCGCGTGAGAGGGGCTTGAGGGTACTTGCCCGGCCTGCATGGTTCGAGACGCGCCGTAACGCGGCGCTCCTCACCATGAGGGTCTAAGATGTCGCAACGAAGCAAGACCTCATCCTGAGGAGCCCGCCAATGGCGGGCGTCTCGAAGGATGGGCCGCAAGACGCGTTACTTCGCCCATTCGCCCTTGCGAAACACCGGCACCTTGCTTCCGTCGGCGAGAATGCCGTCGATGTCGGTCTCGGCCGAGCCGATCATCCAGTCGATATGGATCAGGCTCTGGTTGCCGCCTTGCGCGGCGATTTGCTGCGGCGTGAGCTGCGCGCCGTTGACGAAGCACTTCGAATAGCACTGGCCGAGCGCGATGTGCGAGGCCGCATTCTCGTCGAACAGCGTGTTGTAGAACAACAGCCCGCTCTGCGAGATCGGCGACGAATGCGGCACCAGCGCGACTTCGCCGAGACGGCGCGCGCCCTCGTCGGTGTCCAGCACCTTGTTCAGCACCTCCGCGCCGCGCGAGGCTTTTGCGTCGACGATCCTGCCGTCCTCGAAGCGCACCGCGATGTTATCGATCAGCGTGCCCTGGTAGGACAGCGGCTTCGAGCTCACGACATGGCCGTAGACCCGCCGGCAATGCGGCGTGGTGAAAACCTCTTCAGTCGGAATGTTGGCGTTGCAGCTGATTCCGTTCTTGGACAGCGAGGCCCCGCCCTCCCACTCGTGTCCGTCGGCAAGCCCGATGGTGAGGTCGGTGCCGGGACCTGAATATTGCAGCGCGCGAAAATGCTGGCCGTTGAGCCAGTTGGTGCGCTCACGCAGCACCGCATTGTGGCTCGCCCAATTGCCCATCGCGTCCTCGCGGTCGACGCGCGAAGCGGCAAAGATCGCATCGGCCAGCTTGCCGATCGCAACGTCTTCCGGATCGTTCGGAAACACCTGCTTCGCCCAGGACGGGCTGGGATAGGCGATGATGTTCCAGTTGGTGTCGAAGTTGACGATTTTCTCCAGCGCCGGCTGATAGGCCATCGAATTGGCCTTGCTGGCGCGCGCCACCTTGGACGGATCTTCGTCCGACAGCAGCATCGGATTGTCCCCGACGATGGCGAGCCGCGCCGTGTTATTGGAGAATGCCTTCGCCATGCCGTCATAGAGCCAGTTGGCGGCGCGATCGAAGCTGTTGTCGTGGCCGTGGCGGTAGCGCGCCAGCGTCATCTCTTCGTCGGAGAGTATCGGCGTCACAATGCCGGCGCCGGCTTTGTAGGCATGCACGGCGATCCGCCGCACCAGCGGCAACGCGATCGCGGGCGCCGTCAAGAGCACATCCTGGCCCGGCCGCAAGCCCAGGCCCACCTTCACCGCCACCTCGGCCAGCCGGTCGAGCTTCACGGGATCGATGGGAGGGGAGGTGATGCGTTGATCAGTCATGCCAGATCCTCTGCCGAACGTCTCTCACTCAATCTAAGTCTAGCATTGCGAGACACAAGTGTGCGAGTGCCTTGCGACACGCCAAAGATACGCAGTTTCATGCATTTTGGTTTTCAACGCGTTGCCGATTTCAGCACCCGGTCGACCATGGCGGGAGCAAGGCCGAGGTAATTTTTCGGTGATGTGAGCGCCTCGATCGTGGCACGGTCGATTCTGGCAGAGACGCGGGCGTCGGACGAGAGCGCGTCCGCCAGCGTCAGGCCGTTCTCATTGGCGAGCCGGCAGGCGTCATAGACCACGTCATGCGCCTCCTGCCGCCCGATCTGCGGCGCGAGCCCCATCATGACCGCTTCGGCCACGATCAGACCGCGGCTGACGGCGAGATTCTCATTCATCTTGCTTTCGTCCACGATGAGGCCGGCGAGCGCGAACTTCGCCTGGTGCAAGGCGCCGGCGGTCAGCACGAAGCCCTCCGGGATCGCCATCCATTCGGCGTGCCAGGGCCCGGTGGCCCGCTCGAAATCCTGCACCATGGCATCCAGCATGAGGCCGGCGTGCTGGCGCACCGCCTTGGACGCAGCGAGCATCAGCTCCGAGGAGATCGGGTTGCGCTTCTGCGGCATGGTCGAAGAAGCGCCGCGCCCCTTGACGAACGGCTCGTAGACCTCGCCGAATTCGGTCGAGGCCATGATCATGATGTCGAGCGCGATCTTGCCGAGCGAGCCGGTGACGAGTGCGAGAAAGTTCACGGTCTCGGCAAAGCCGTCGCGTGCGACGTGCCAGGTCGAGGCGGGAACGCCGAGCTTCAGCTCAGCGCAGAGCGCTTCCTGCACCTCAAAGCCCTTGTCGCCGAGCGAGGCCAGCGTGCCGGCCGCGCCGGCGAACTGGCCGACCAGGACGCGCGGCTTCAATTGTGCCAGACGTTCGGCGTGGCGGTCGAACATCGCGAGCCAGATCGCGGTCTTGTAGCCGAAGGTGACCGGCAGTGCCTGCTGGAGATGGGTGCGGCCCGCCATCGGCGTGTCGCGGTAGCGCTTCGAGATGTCAGCGAGGATCTGGCGCAGGGCGGCGATGTCCTGTTCGACGATCTCAAGCCCGGCGCGCAGTTGCAGCACCACGGCGGTGTCCATGATGTCCTGCGTGGTCGCACCCCAATGCACATAGCGGCCGGCGTCGCCGCATTGCTTCACCATCTGATGCACCAGGGGCAAGATCGGATAGCCGACGACATCGGTCTCCTGCCGCAACAGATCGAAATCGAATGCGGCAACATCGGTCCGCGCCGCGATCTGATCGGCGGCATCCTGCGGGATCACCCCGCACTTCGCTTCCGCCTTCGCCAGCGCCACTTCGACCTCGGCATAGCGCGCGACCGTCGCAACGTCGGAAAACACCTCCCGCATCTGCGGCGTACCGAAGGCATCGCGGAACAAGATAGAATCGAGCACGGTGGTCGAGGCGGGAAAAGCGGGCATGAGCGTTTCTTCGTGGTTTGTGTTCTGTGTGAGGCAGCTTACGCAGACGGAGCTGTTCGGCAATGGACAAAGCCCCCTACTCCCGTCATTCCGGGGCGGGCGTAGCCCGGTGCATCCGGTCGCGACCATCCGGCTTCAATCGCCACATTCTCGTCGAAGTTGCATTCCTCCTCACAAACCGCATGGCAGCCATCACGCGATCGTGGTGAACCGGACAGGCCCCTCGGCGGACTCACAGACTTCAGTCGAAATCCGTTTTGATTTTACTATTGCCGATGTCATCGTAAGGTTTGAGTCTTCGACGTGCAGTTTCTGTTCCGGGATCATCTGCTCGATACCGACTTGCGCGAACTGAGCCGCGAGCAGGTTCCCGTTGCCGTGGAGCCGCAGGTCTTCGATCTCGTCGTCCACCTCATGGAGAACCGCGACCGGGTGGTCAGCAAGGACGAGCTTATCGACAAGATCTGGCACGGGCGCAGCGTCTCCGAATCCACTCTGACCAGCCGGATCAATGCGGCACGCAAGGCGGTCGGCGACAGCGGCGCGAGCCAGGCGCTGATCCGCACCATCTCACGCAAGGGTTTTCGTTTCGTCGGCGATGTCGAGACCAAGCGTGGGGCGACCGCTCCGGAACCCGGTTTCGGCGCGAAGGTTCTGCAGGCCCCGCTCGCACTACCGGACCGGCCGGCGATCGCGGTGCTGCCCTTCACCAACATGAGCGGCGACCGCGAGCAGGATTATTTCTCCGACGGGATCAGCGAGGACATCATCACAGCGCTGTCGAAGCTGCGCTGGTTCTTCGTCGTCGCGCGCAACTCCTCCTTCGTCTACAAGGGCCGCGCCGTGCACATGCACGAGGTCGCGCGAGATCTCGGCGTGCGCTACGTGCTCGAAGGCAGCGTGCGGCGGAGCGGCGATCGCGTGCGCATCTCCGCGCAGCTCAACGACGTCTCGACCGGCAGCCATCTCTGGGCCGAACGATACGATCGCGAGCTTGCCGACATCTTCGCCGTGCAGGACGAGATCACCGAGGCGATCGTCGCCGCGATCGAGCCGCAGCTCTATACCGCCGAAAGTTTTCGCGCCCAGCAGAAGCCGCCGGGAAGCCTGGATGCCTGGGACCTCGTGATGCGCGCCTTGTCGCATTACTGGCGTATCACCCGCGAGGACAATGCCGCCGCGCAAGAACTGCTCGAAAAGGCCGTCGCGCTCGATCCCGCCTATGGCAAGGCGCTCGGCCTGCTCGCGACCAGCCACATCTTCGGCGCGCATATGGGCTGGGCCGGCATGGCCGCGACCGTGCCGGTCGCCGAGCGCGCGGCGCTCGCGGCGGTGGAGGCCGATCGTGAGGATGCCTGGGCCCATCACGGCCTCGCTTACACTTATCTATTCCGCCGCCGTTTCGACGACGCGCTGGCGGAATTCGAGCTGACGCTGGAGCTCAATCCGAACTTTGCGATGGCGCACGCCTTCCACGGCGTGACGCTGTGCTACGCGGGACGATGGCAGGACGGCGATGCCGCCGCGCGCCGCGCGCTGCGGCTCAGCCCGCGCGATCCGCTCGCGGCGATCTATTGCGGCGTTGCCGCCTATGCCCGTTTCATCGGCCACGACTACGAAGGCGCCACGCAGATGGCGCGCGAATCGATGCGGCAGCGCGCCGATTTCGTCGGCGCGCATCGCGTGCTGACGGCCGCCGCCGGAATGTCAGGGGATCCCGCGCTCGCGGCTTCCGCACTGGAAGGCCTGCGCCGCGCCCAACCCGGCATCTCGCTCGCCTGGGTCACGCGCGAGCTGCCGATGCTGCGGGAAGAGGATCGCGAGCATTACCTCGAGGGATTGCGGCGCGCAGGGATGAGGTAGCTAACCTCTCCTCTCCCGCTCGCGAGGAGAGGAGAGGAGAAGGGCACCGCTACTCCTGCATCATCTCGCCGCTGCCGCCGAACTCGGCCGGAAAATCCTTCAGCTTGGGCAGGCCGTCGCGCATTGGCAGCACTGTCTCGGCGTAATTGACGTGAACGCCGGGCGCGAATGCCAGCGTAGGGATGGTGGCGGTGAAGACATCGACCAGGCCGAGCGGCGGATGGTTGGTCATGAGATGGCCGCCGCACTTCCGGCAATATTTGCGCTGGCTGAGCGGTGTCTTGGTAAAGGTCTCGACGTTCTGTGCGCCTTCGGTGATGCGCACGGCTTCGGGCTTCCACAGGCTGAAGGCGTTCACCGGTCCGCCCGACCACGAGCGGCAGGAGCGGCAATGGCAATAACCCATCGCCTCCGGCGCGTCCGTGACCTCGATTGTGACCGCGCCGCAGAAGCAGCTTCCGACATGTTTCATTTGGTCGTCTCCGTTGATGAAGGTTTAAATTCCTCTCCCCGCTCCTGTTTGCCGGTAACTCGGCAGAACGGATGCGGGGCCGCGACGAGCTTTGCTCGCACTGATAGCGTCGGGGTGAGGGGGATTCACCCCGAGAAACGTTGAAGGCCGGGTCGGCAAGCTCCGTTACGCGCCTCGGCGCCGCCGCGCATCCTCCGTTCGGCCGACGCGGCGGAAATGCGCGCCAACTATAGTGACTTGCGCCAGGGAATAAGCATCGACACACGTTGTTTGTACTGCCGATACTCGTCGCCGAAGAGATCGACGAGGTCGTGCTCCTCCAGCGCAATGCCGACGAAGATGTAGAGCGTGGTCACGGCGGCGAACAGCAGATGGCCCGCGGTCATGACCGGCGCCGCCCAGAACGCGATGATGAAGCCGAGATAGATCGGATGGCGAACGAACTTGTAGAGCAGCGGCGTCTTGAAGCGCGCCGGCGACGCCTCCCTGCCGACGAGATGATTGGTCACCTGATGCAATCCGAACAACTCGAAGTGATTGATGATGAAGGTCGAGGTGAACACCAGGACCCAGCCCGCCAGCGACAGCGTGACGATCGTCACAGCAAGATCCGGGTTCGCGACGTCCCATATGACCGTGGGCAGCGGACGCCACTGCCAGAACAGGAGGAGCAATGACAGGCTCGCAAACAGCACATAGGTGCTGCGCTCGACCGGCTTGGGGACGTACTGCGTCCACCATGCCTTGAATTGCTGCCGCGCCATCACGCTGTGCTGGACCGCAAACAGGGCCATCAGGAGCAGATTGATGATGACGGCCTCGGCCGCGGGCGTGTCGGTCCCGGTGTCGATAGTCTTCGGCACCACCAGCCCCATGACGAAGCCGATGGCGTAGAGAATGGTGACAAAAAAAACGAGATACGCCGCAATTCCGTACAGAAAGGCGATGAACCTGAAAATGCGTGAGCCCGCAACCGGGCCGACGGGATGAACCTGATGATCAATTTGGGTCATAAACAGCTCCGTTGTGCCAAAACGCCGGCACTTCATTGGTCGCTGCACCATGCCGCATCGGAGTGCCGAAGACTTTTGCGGACGGTTGATTTTCGCCTGAGACGACTTTGATTTTTGCTTGAGACGACAGAAACGTGCGATTTCGCTTTGAAAACAACCTGCTCGACGGCGACCTGCGGGAACTGACCTGCAGCGGAGCCGCCGTTCCGTTGCAGCCGCAGGTGTTCGATCTCCTGCTCTATCTGGTGGCGCAGCGCACCCGTGTGGTCAGCAAGGATGACCTGATCAGCCAGATCTGGAGCGATCGGATCATTTCGGACTCCGCCCTGAACAGCCGGATCAACGCCGCGCGCAAGGCGCTCGGTGACGACGGTGCGAGCCAGCGGCTGATCAAGACCATTCCGCGCAAGGGCTTTCGTTTCGTCGGCGAAGTCCGGGAAGAATTGGCATTCGCCCCGCCGTCCGCTGAGCCCGTCGCTGCCCTGCCGCGTGCCCAGACGGAGCGTCCGGCGATTGCAGTGCTCGCTTTCGAGAACATGAGCGGCGATCCCGCACAGGACTATTTCGGCGACGGGATCAGCGAGGACATCCTCACCGCGTTGTCGAAGCAACGCTGGTTCCTGGTGATCGCCCGCAACTCGTCCTTCACCTACAAGGGACGCGCGGTCCACATCCGGCAGATCGCCCAGGAGCTCGGCGTCCGCTACATCGTCGAAGGCAGCGTGCGCAAGGCGGACAACCGGGTGCGCATCACCGCGCAGCTCAACGACGCCACAACCGGCAGCCATCTCTGGGCCGAGCGCTACGATCGCGAGCTGGTCGATGTGTTCGCCGTGCAAGACGAGATCACCAACGCGATCGCCGCGGCGATCGAGCCGCAGATTCACGCAGCGGAAAGTTTTCGCGCCCATCGCAAGCCCCCTGCGAGCCTGGACGCCTGGGACCTGCTGATGCGGGCGCTGTCGCATTACTGGCGCGTGACGCGGCGGGATCACGAGACCGCGCGGACGCTGCTGGAGCGTGCGGTCGAGATCGACCCGAACTACGGCCAGGCGCTGTCGGTGCTCGCGGCGAACCACATGTTCGGCGTGCATCTCGGCTGGACCGAGCTTGCCGTGGTGGCGCCGGCGGCGGAGGCCGCCGCGCTCGCCGCGGTGCGCTGCGACCATGAGGATGCCTGGGCGCATGCCGCGCTCGGCAGTGTCTGCTTCTCGACACGAAGACTTGCGGACGCACTGTCTGAGTTCGAGCAGGCGCTCGCGCTCAATCCGAACTTCTCGCTGGCGCAGAGCTATTACGCGCTGGCGCTGTCCTATGCCGGGCGGCCGAAGGAATCGTTCGAGGCAGCGCAGAGGGCAATGCGGCTCTCGCCGCGTGATCCGTCCCTGGCGATCTATCACGGCATCGCCGGCTATGCCCGCTTCACGGAGCGGCGCTATGGCGAGGCCATCGCGCTCGCGCGCGAGGCGATCCGCCACCGCGGCGACCTCACCGGCGCCTACCGCGTGCTCGCGGTTTCTGCCGGCATGACCGGCGACGGCGTGCTTGCGGAGATGGCGCTGAGCGAGCTCCGCCGCACCCAGCCCGGCATCTCGCTGCATTGGATCGCGACGCAATTGCCGTGGGCCAACGAGGCCGATCGCGAGCACTATATGGAGGGATTCCGGCGAGCGGGCTTGCGTTAGACGATCCGCATGCCGGGTCTACGTCGGGCTTCCGGCGCAGATGGACGACGACGTCGAGAGCCGCGCAATCTCGTGGCCCGGGAGCGCCTCGGGCATTTTGGTGAAGGTCTGGCCCTGGCCTGAGGCGCAGATGCGCTCGCGCGACGGCCCGCAGCGCTCGAGCCGGATGCGGGCGCGGCCGTCCTCGACCAGCCGGGTCCCGCCCGGATCGGGCGGCGCTGCGGCGCCGGCTTGGCCGCCAAAGGCCATCACGGGACGCGCTGTACATTTTTTGTGCGAACACTGTCGAGACTTTCATCTTGCGGCGCCGAATGGGACTATGTGAGCCTCGATAGCGGATGGGGACTGGGATGGGCCGGCCGCAGCTTAGCGCGCCACGACGTGC
Organism: Bradyrhizobium sp. LM2.9; assembly: GCF_054056555.1. NCBI lineage: Bacteria > Pseudomonadati > Pseudomonadota > Alphaproteobacteria > Hyphomicrobiales > Nitrobacteraceae > Bradyrhizobium > Bradyrhizobium sp. LM2.9. The sequence continues at coordinate 6,730,592 of NZ_JBSRYJ010000002.1, read as the reverse complement.
GAAGCGTTCGCGGCTGGTCTCGCTTGAGAAAGATACGACATGTCGAAACGAGTGTTGCTTGGACTCCTCCTGGCCTGCGGCCTCACGGCCCCGGCGCTGGCGCAAGAGCCGAAAACAGGGGGCGCGATCAATGTCGTGATCCAGCCCGAGCCGCCCGGCCTGATGATGGCGATGGTCCAGAACGGCCCGGTGCAGATGGTGGCGGGCAACATTTTCGAAGGCCTGCTTCGCTACAGCCCCAAGCTCGAACCGCAGCCGGAGCTCGCCGAGAGCTGGAGCGTCAGCGAAGACGCAAAAACCTACACCTTCAAGCTGAGGAAGGGCGTGACCTGGCATGACGGCAAGCCCTTCACCGCCGCCGACGTGCTGTTCTCGGTCGAGATGCTGAAGCAGACTCATGCGCGCGCCCGCAACAACCTTGCGCAGGTCGACAAGGTCGAGGCGCCCGACGACACCACGGTGGTGTTCACACTGAAGCAGCCGTTCGGTCCGTTCCTCGGCATCTTCGAGGTCGGCTCGATGCCGATGGTACCGAAGCATCTCTATGAAGGCACCGACTGGAAGACCAATCCCTACAACAACGCCCCTGTCGGCACCGGCCCCTTCATGTTCAAGGAATGGCAGAAGGGCTCTTTCATCCGCCTGGTCAAGAACCCGAACTATTACGAGAAGGGCAAACCCTATCTCGACGATATCTACTGGCAGATCATTCCCGATGCCGCGGCGCGCTCCGTGGCGTACGAGACCGGCAAGGTCGACGTACTGCCCGGCGGCTCGGTCGAGAATTTCGACGTGCCCCGTCTCTCCAAGCTGAAGGACACCTGCGTCACCGGCGCCGGCTGGGAGTTCTTCTCGCCGCTGGCCTGGCTGTGGCTCAACAACCGCCAGGGTCCGCTCGCGGACAAGCGGGTGCGGCAGGCGATCATGTATGCGATCGACCGCGAGTTCGCCAAGGACGTGATCTGGAACGGGCTCGGCAAGGTTGCGACCGGCCCATCGGCCTCGACCATCAAATATTACACCGACGACGTGCCGAAGTACCCCTACGATCCCGCCAAGGCCAAGACGCTGCTGAAGGAAGCCGGCTACAAGGGCGAGAAGATCCGCCTTCTGCCGCTCGCCTATGGCGAGACCTGGCAGCGCTGGGGTGAAGCCGTGAAGCAGAACCTTCAGGACGTCGGCATGAACATCGAGACCATCGCCACCGACGTTGCCGGCGGCAACCAGAAGATCGGCGACTGGGACTACGACATCGCCTTCACCTATCTCTACCAATATGGCGATCCCGCGCTCGGCGTCGGCCGAAACTACGTCTCAAGCGCCATCGCCAAGGGCCAGGTGTTCAACAACGTCGAGGGCTACTCCAACCCGGAAATCGACAAGCTGTTCGCCGACGGCGCGGTGGCGACGCCCGACTCCAAGCGCAAGGAGATCTACGAGAAGGCGCAGAAGATCCTGGTCGAAGACGTGCCGGTGGCCTGGATGCTCGAGCTGCAATTCCCGACCATTATGCGCTGCAAGGTCAAGAACCTGATCACCACGGGCGTCGGGATCAATGATGGCTTCAAGGACGCGTGGCTCGACAAGTGAGGAGACGCGCTCCGAACTCCCCTTACCTCTCCCGCTTGCGGGAGAGGTCGCTACGCTCGAAGAGCGTAGCGGGTGAGGGTTCTCTCCACTTGGCAAATCCCTCTGCGGAAATACCCTCTCCCCTACCCTCTCCCGCGAGCGGGAGAGGGGGCGCACCGCTGTTGCCGCTGCGTTCAACCTGATCTGATCGCCATCTAACAATGCTCTCCTTCATCGCTCAGCGTGACCTGAAGGGCGTGATCGTCCTGCTCGCGATCGTCGTCCTCAATTTCTTCCTGATCCGGCTTGCGCCCGGCGACCCCGCGGTCGTGATGGCGGGCGAGGCCGGTGCAAGTGACCAGATCTTCGTCCAGCAGCTCAGGCAGAAGTTCGGCCTCGACACGCCGCTGCCCGAGCAGCTCTTCGTCTACGTCAAGGGCGTCGTGACGCTCGACCTCGGCTTCTCCTTCCGCCAGCAGGCACCAGTGTCGAAGCTGATCCTGGAGCGGCTGCCGGCGACGCTGTTGCTGACGCTGACCGCGTTCGCGATCTCGCTGATGCTCGGCATCCTGTTCGGCACCTTCGCGGCGCGCTTCGCGGGGACGTGGCTCGACACCGCCATCACGATCTTCGCGCTGATCTTCTACGCCATGCCGCTTTTCTGGGTGGCGCTGATGGGCATCCTGTTGTTCTCGGTCGCTGTCGATTGGCTGCCGAGCTTCGGCTACGAGACCGTCGGCGCCAATTTCACCGGTCTTGCCCATGTGGTCGATGTCGCAAGGCACCTGATCATGCCGGCGATGACGCTCGGCCTGTTCTTCATGGCGACCTACACCCGCATGACGCGCGCCTCGATGCTGGAGGTGAAGCGGCTCGACTTCGTCAAGACCGCGCGTGCGAAAGGCCTGTCCGATGCCGTGATCCAGCGCCGCCACGTGCTCCGCAACGCGCTGCTGCCCGTCGTGACGCTCGCCGGCGTCCATTCCGGCACGCTGATCGGCGGCGCCGTCATCACCGAGACCGTGTTCGCCTGGCCGGGCATCGGACGGCTGATGTACGACGCCCTGCTGCAGCGGGACTACAATCTACTGCTTGGTGTCTTCGTGATCTGCTCCGCCATGGTCCTGACATTCAATCTCATCACCGACCTGGTCTATCGCCTGGTCGACCCGCGCATCGAATTCACCGCATGAAACAGTTCTGGAAATCGATGCTGAGGAGCCCGAGCGGCGTCATCGGGCTCATCATCCTGCTTCTTGCGATCGCACTCGCGGTGTTCGGTCCGATGCTGTTCCCGAACTCGCCCTGGCGCATGGTGCAGCGGCCGTTCCTGCCGCCGTTCACGCTCTCGACCGTGCCGCTCGGCACCGACGCGCTCGGCCGCGACGTGTTCGCCGGCATGATCTTTGGCGCTCGCGTCTCGCTGCTTGTGGGCCTTGTCTCCACACTGGTGGCTCTGGTCGTCGGCCTGCCGATCGGCGCCATGGCCGGCTATTTCGGCGGCAAGGTCGACGACGCCTTGATGCGCTTCACCGAATTCTTCCAGACCATTCCGAGCTTTGCGCTCGCGATCGTGCTGGTCGCGATCCTGCAGCCCTCGATCTATTCGATCGTCGCCTCGATCGCATTGGTGAGCTGGCCGCCGGTCGCGCGTCTCGTCCGCGGCGAGGTGCTGTCGCTGCGCACGCGGGAGTACGTCCAGGCCGCCGTGGTGACTGGCCAGAGCAACACCTGGATCATCCTGCGCGAAATCCTGCCGAACACGCTGTCGCCGGTGATTGTGCTGGCCTCGCTGATGGTGGCGACCGCGATCCTCCTGGAATCCTCGCTGTCGTTCCTCGGCCTTGGCGATCCCAATCTGATCTCCTGGGGCTACATGGTCGGTGCCGGCCGCACCGTGATCCGCCAGGCCTGGTGGATCACCGTGTTTCCCGGCGTCGCGATCCTGATCTCGGTGCTCGGCCTCAATTTGATCGGCGAAGGCCTCAACGACGCGCTCAATCCGCGCTTGTCGCGGGAGGGACGCTAGAGATGACCGCACCGCTCGCCGTCTCCATCAAGAATCTGCGGATCGCGCTGCCCAAGGGCGCCGAGCGTCCCTTCGCTGTCGACGGCGTCTCGCTCGACCTGCGGCCCGGCAAGATCGTCTGCGTTGTCGGCGAGTCCGGCTCCGGCAAATCGATGTGCGCGCATGCGCTGATGGGTCTGTTGCCGGACACGGTCTGCGTCACCTCCGGCGAGATCCAGTTCGAAGGCCGCGACCTGCTCAAGCTGGATGACGACGGCTGGCGCGATCTGCGCGGCCGCCGGCTCGCGATGATCTTTCAGGAGCCGATGACCGCGCTCAATCCGTTGATGCGGATCGGCGACCAGATGGCGGAGATGTTCGAGGCGCACGGCCTGCTCACCCCGAGGGAGCGGCGCGCAAGGGCACTGGCGCTGGCGCGGGAGGTCGGCCTGCCCGAGCCCGAGCGCATCGTGCGCGCCTATCCGCACCAGCTCTCCGGCGGCCAGCGCCAGCGCGCCATGATCGCGATGGCGCTGGCGCTCGAACCGGCGGTGCTGGTCGCCGACGAGCCGACCACGGCGCTCGACGTCACGACGCAGGCACAGATCCTGAAGCTGATCCGCAACCTCCAGCGCAACCGCAACATGGCGGTGATGTTCATCACCCATGATTTCGGCGTGGTCTCCGACATCGCCGATCAGGTCGTAGTGCTCCGCCACGGCAAGGTCGTGGAGGAGGGTCCCGCTGCAACCGTCTTCAACGCGCCGCAGCACGACTACACCAAGGCGCTGCTCGCCGCGGTGCCGTCGATGGATCCGCCGGCGCGCGCGCCGCTGGACGATCAGGCCAGAGCCGTCGAGGTGATCGGATTGGACAAGACTTACGTCACCTCGGGCGGCTGGTTTCGCGAAGACCGCCGCGTCGATGCCGCGCGCGCGGTCAATTTCAACATCCTCAAGGGCGAGACGCTCGGTCTCGTCGGCGAATCCGGCTCCGGCAAATCGTCGGTGGCGCGGCTCGCGATGCGGCTGATCGAAGCCGACCGCGGCACGGTGCGGATCGGCGAGACCGATCTCACCTCACTCTCGGGCAAAGCGCTGCGCGCCGAGCGACATCGCATCCAGATGATCTTTCAGGATCCGTTCGCCTCGCTCAATCCGCGCCGCAAGGTCGGTCACATCATCGCCGACGGTCCTATCGCGGCGGGCACCGATCCGAAAGTGGCATTCGACCGCGCCCGCGATCTGCTCAGGATGGTCGGCCTCGATGCCGGCGCGCTCGAGCGCTATCCGCATGAATTCTCCGGCGGCCAGCGCGAGCGCATCGGCATTGCGCGCGCGCTCGCGCTCGAGCCTGAGATCATCGTCGCCGACGAAGCCGTCTCCGCGCTCGACGTCTCCGTGCAGGCGCAGGTCTTGAAGTTGCTCGAAGACCTCAAGGCACGCCTCGGCCTCTCGATGCTGTTCATCACCCACGATCTGCGCGTCGCAGCCCAAATCTGTGACCGGATCGCGGTGATGCAGCGCGGCGCCATCGTCGAGTTGAAAACGACCGCGCAGCTGTTCGCCGCGCCCGAGCATGCCTATACGCGCGAGCTGCTGGCGGCGGTTACCGGGACGCGAGGAGCGCACGCCGGCGGCGTGAGACGAGCGGTATTCCGCTCTGGCGCCGATACTCGGCCGGATCGTCCTAGGAACAGGGCAGTCACGCGCTTGTTATTGCTCCATCAGCGTTGCTCCGGCTTCAAAGCGGCAAGCGGCGTCCTACATGCATGACATGACACACGTCATCTAATGATGACGTACCGACCAAGTTTTGGAGCGATCATGGGCGAAGTCATTCAGTTTGTCTCGAAATCGGAGCGCGAGCGAGAGCGCCTCATTCGAGAAGCACGCGCGATCTACGACAGCATCTTCCCGCCGGCTGATCCGGTCAGCGACCAGTCGAGCGGAGGTACTGCGCGTCGCAGCGACGGAGGCAATTTCGCGTGATCAAGATCATCGCCGTGCTCTGCAACCTCGCCTCTCCGGCGAATTGTCATGAGCAAACCGTCACCACGTCCGATTTCGCCGAGGTCTCGATGCAGTCCTGCCTGATGGGCGCACCGCAGCTCGCCGAATGGATGAACCAGCATCCGGCCGAGCGCCTCGCCGGATGGCGCTGCGTGATCGGCCAACAGGGCCGCAGGGGCGCCTGAGATCGCAGGGACCGGATCGAACGCCGCGGTCCGGTTGAACCGTGACGGCGGCGCATCTCCAAGCTAGGATGGCATTTATCTGCCTGGCCAAGGGGAAGCCGGATGGAGGTCGCCAGCCTCGTTCTTCCTGTTTTCGCGATCATCGTCACCGGCTGGCTCGCCGGAGAGCTCGGCTATCTCTCCCGCTCGCTTGCCGATGCCCTGGTGCATTTCGCCTACAACGTCGCGATGCCGGCGCTACTGATCGTGACGATCGCCCAGGAGCCGGCACGCAATCTGCTGGAATGGCGCTTCCTGCTCGCGTTCGGCGGCGGGTCCCTGATCTGCTTTGCGCTGGTGTTCCTGGTGGTCCGCACGGGTGGCAAGCGCGATCTCGCCAGCAGCACCATCCATGGCATGGCCGCGGCGATGACCAATACCGGCTTCGTGGCCCTGCCGATCCTGCACGCGATCTACGGCCAGCCCGCCGTCCTGCCCGCGGCGGTGGCGACGGTGTTCGTGGCCGGCGTGATGTTTCCGCTCACCGTCGTCCTGCTGGAGAGGAATGCGCGCGGGCCGGCACATTCCGCCGGACTGGTGAAGCAAATCCTGCTCAATCCGATGGTCCTGTCGACCCTCATTGGTCTCGCATGGGCGATCACCGGCTTGCCAATTCCAGCGCCGGGCATCGCCTATCTGAACATGATTGCCGCTGCGCTCACGCCCTGCGCGCTGTTTGCCATCGGACTAGGTCTGTCGGTCGAGGGACTGCGGTCGAACCTGAAGGCATCGTTCGCGCTCGCCGCCGTGAAACTGGTGGTGATGCCGCTGATCGTCTACGGACTCTGTGTGGTTTTGAGCCTCAGCCCGCTCGACACGGTCGCCGCCGTCATCTGCGCGGCAGTACCGACGGCGAAGACCGTGTATGTGCTGGCGCACGAACACAAGGTCGAGGAAAAGCTGGTCGCTGCCACGGTCTCGGTCACGACGATGCTGTCGGTCGCGACATTGCTGGTCGCGCTCTATCTTCTCTCTGGCCTCGCGACCGGCACACGGTGACCGGTATTGGACGTTCCCTATCTGAGGGGCGGGTTGGTGTTGTTCCAGGTCGGGACCGTGTTGGTGACGCCGACCGATGGCGTATTATACGTGCCGATTGACGGCGCCGTGACCGTCCCGACCGACTGCCCGGTCGACCCATAGGTCCTGGGCTGTGCCGCCGGCGATCCGGCGCTCCCATAGGTCGGAGCCACCACGCCGGTACTGTAAGATCGGCTCGACCGGTGCTTTTTGGCTTCAGCCGCAAGCGGCGCGGCAAGCAGCCCGATCGCGACGAGTACCGCAAGGGCGGGTTTGATGCTTGTCATGGCTGATCCCTTCATACGCTGCGGGCCCCTTGTGCCATTTGTTCACTCAATGGACGATTTCCATAGGCCTCCCGTTCATAACTCCGTGCGCGCGCGAAGGTGCCGGAGCGCGACTGCCGTTTCCGCTCAGATCAATGCCGAACGTCCTGCGAAAGCTCGCTCCAGTCCAGGCATGGACGGCAGAAGATTCGCCTGCTTGCGGATTTCGGTGCCAGCACCGCGCCGAACGCGGAGAGGAAGTGCAATGTCTATTGCACGCCGGATCCCGCGCATTTCGCCACGTTCAACGAAATCTACGCCCGGGCCGGCCCGTTTGACGTCGAGGTCGATTGCGTCGCGCTGGCGAGGTCACATGGATGACATCAGCGGCGGACTGCCTCGCCTTCGGATCGACCCGAATCAGCGCTAGTGCATTGGACCTCAACGACTTCGCGCATTGAGGTGACATGACCGGCCCCGAACTGAAGCAACTCCGCAACGACCTCTCCGAGGCGCTTGAGCGCAAGCTCACCGCGGCCGACATGGCCCGGCTTTGCGGATTGCCGGAGCAGGGCGGCGTCGACACCATCCGACGCTGGGAGGTGAGCGGCCCGACACCATCGGCAACCAAGGTGCTGCGCGTGCTCGCGATGGCGAGCGAGCGCCATCCGATTCTGGAGAAGTTCGACGTCTTCGATCGCCATGACGTGCGCGAGCAAGACCGGCCCGCAAAGCGCGCTGCATTCCGCGAACAGATGCGCGATGAGGCGCGGCGCCGTCTTGGTTGCCGTCTTGGTTAATGAGATACGCGCGCAAGTTACCGGAACAGCGCTGGATTAAGTCTTCCTTCACCACTTCTTAAACCGGCATTAAGCACGAAAATCATTTACAGGCCAATAAGTTAGGTTGGCTGCCGCTGTGCCATGCATGTGACAGCATTTTCGTCAAAAGCGAGCTATCTGCAAAACCAACGACGGCGCGGAAAGCGCGCCTGCCGGGGACCAAAGTGTTGGAGTTTGGACTATGAAGAAGATTCTGTTTGCGACCGTTGCGCTGCTCATGGTGGGCGCTGCTGCGCCGGCGATCGGTTGCCGATCTCGGTAACCGCAATTATTACAAGACGCCCGCGCCGGCTTATGCCGCGCCGATCTACAACTGGACGGGTTTCTACATCGGTGCGCATCTCGGTGGCGCATTCTCCAGCGACAATAATTTCAACGGCCTCTCCACCGGCAACAACGGCAATGGCCGCTTTCTCGGCGGCGTGCAGGCCGGTGCGGACTGGCAGTTCCACCCGAATTTCCTGGTCGGTGTCGAAGGCCAGTATTCCTGGCTCTCCGGTAGCGTCGGCGCGGTGTTCCCGGGCGGCGTCGCCTACACCAACGACCAGCGCGGCCTCGGCTCGATCACCGGCCGCGTCGGCTACACCTGGGGTCCGGGCCTCCTCTACGTGAAGGGCGGCTACGCTTACTCCGACAACAACGAGAAGGTCACTGTTGGCGGCGTGCCGGCCGCCTTCGTCATCGCTGGCGATCACCGCAACGGCTACACCGTCGGCGCCGGCCTCGAATACATGTTCGCCCCGAACTGGTCGGCCAAGGCCGAGTACCAGTACTACAATTTCGGCGACGCGCACTTCATCGGAGGTCCGCTGGCGGGCTCCGGCAACTTCACCACCGACGACCACACCATCAAGGCGGGCGTCAATTACCGCTTCAACTGGGCCAACTCGGCGGTCGCGCGCTACTGAACGGTTACCAAGACCTTATCGTGATGACGGGCCGGCATTGTTGCCGGCCCTTCTTTTTTCGCTGTGCGGAACGCGCGCAACCAATTGAGCAACTTGCGAATTTTTAACCCGCTCCAAGGATACTCCGCGGCGAAAACATAAGATCATGGGTGGGGGAGTTTCGATGGCGATCCGTCTTGGTGGCATTCTTGGCCCTGTCCTTGGCCGTTTCAAGCCTCGCTTCAAGATGCCGAAATGGGGCGTGCGCGGCAGCCTGTTCACGGCCTTCGCAGTGATCGCAGGCATGGGCCTCCTGATCGCCGCAGGCGCCGGCTTCGTCTTCAACCATCTCGGCAGCACCATGATGGACCTGAGCGGCCGCGACATTCCGCGCCTCTCCGCGAGCCTTCAACTCGCATCGCAAAGCGCAACGCTCGCGGCGCAGGGGCCCGGCCTCCTGGCATCGCCGTCCGACGAGGCGCTGAACGAACGCACCAAGAAGGTGCAGGAGATTCAGCAGCTCGCCATGGCCAAACTTGGCGAGATCATCGAGCTCGGCGCCGACAAGCAGATCGCGACCGCACTGCGCGACACCGCCAAGAGCATCGACGAGGCGACCCAGAGCCTGGTGTCGGCCGCGCGCGAGCGGCTCGATACCGGCGCGCTGCACGACAAGCAGTATGAGGCGCTGCGCAAGGCGCAGCTCACCTTCGTCGGTGCGGCCGGTCCTGCCATGCTGGATGCGCAAACGCGCCTGAACGCGATTCTCGGCGCGGCGGAAGTTTCCGCCGATGATGCCACCGAAGCCGCCCGCACCGTCTCCCAGGTCGCGACCATCTCCGCCAACGGGAATCTGATGGCCGCCGACATGATGGCGGCGCTATCGGCCAACAACAGCGACACGCTGGAGGCGATCGAGAAGGAGTTCAAGGCGACGCGCGACCGCGTCAAGTCGAACCTCGAGGACCTGCCGAACATGACCTCGATGCAGGCGGTGCGCGACACCGTGCAAAAGCTGTTCGCCTTCGGCGAGGGCAAGACCGGCGTGTTCAAGATCCGCCAGAAAGAGCTCGACGCCATCGACTACGGCCAGACCATTCTGGACGAGACCCGCAAGCTCAATGTCGGCCTCGGCATCAGCGTGCAGCAGCTCGTCGAGGGCGTGCAGAAGGAGACCAACGCGTCGACCTTCCAGGCGCGGCAGGAGATCTCGCTGGCGACGACCGCGATGCTGGCGCTCGGCGCGCTGATGCTGGTCGGCTCGGCGTTGTTCGTCTGGCTCTATGTCGGCCGCAACATCCTGCGCCGGATCACAGGCCTCCAGCGCGCCATGCAGCTGCTCTCGGCCGGCGATCTCGACACCGAGATCGCGCGCGCGAAGCAGAATGACGAGATCGGCACGATGACGGATACGCTTCAGGTGTTCCGCGACAGCATGATCGAAGCCCGGACCCTCGCCGGCGAGCAGGACAAGGATCGGCTCGCCAAGGCCGAGCGCGCCGCGCGCATGGAGGCGAAGATCGCCGAGTTCGAGGGGACGGTGCGCTCCGCGCTCGACAATCTCGCGCAGTCGGCCAATTCGATGCAGACGACAGCGCAGAGCATGTCGAACACCGCCGACCAGTCCAACGCGCTGGTGAACGCAGTGGCGTCGGCCGCGGAGGAAACCTCGGTCAACGTGCAGACCGTGTCATCAGGCACCGAACAGCTGTCGTCCTCGATCCAGGAGATCAGCAAGCAGGTGATCACCTCCGCCGAGATCGCCAGGAAGGCCGTCGACGAAGCCGGTTCGACGGACGCCACGGTGCAGAGCCTTGCCGACAGCGCGAGCCGCATCAACGTCGTGGTCGATTTGATCCAGACCATCGCCTCGCAGACCAATCTGCTCGCCCTCAACGCCACCATCGAGGCCGCGCGCGCGGGCGAGGCCGGCCGCGGCTTCGCGGTGGTCGCCTCCGAGGTGAAGAGCCTCGCGAGCCAGACTGCCAAGGCAACGGAAGAGATCCGCACCCAGATCGCCAGCATGCAGCAGGTCACCACCTCGGCAGTCGGCGCGATCCAGGGCATCGGCCGGATCATCGGAGAGATCAACGACGTCACCACGACGATCGCCGCCGCGGTCGAGGAGCAGGGCGCGGCGACCCGCGAGATCGCCCGCAACATCCAGCATGCGGCCGGCGGCACCAGCGAGGTCTCCAGCAACATCGTCGGCGTCTCCACGGCTTCGGCGGAAGCCGGCGCAGCAGCGAACGAAGTGCTGGGCGCCTCCGACGCGCTCCGCCGCGAAGCCGACATGCTGCGCGGAGAGATCGACGCGTTCCTCAACAACATACGGGCGGCGTAAGCCGCCGCCGGCCTGTCGTGGCTCCATCCGGGTCACGGAAAAACCCTTGCGGTATGACGGCCATGCGACGGCCGCCGCGCGGCTTTTTTCGGCTGGCGCGCCGCAGCCAGTGGGTTTAAGCCGGTAGAATGAACGCAAAAGCCGACACCGTGCAGTCCTCCGCCGAGGCCCTGCGCTATCCATGGGAACAGCATCCCGGCCCCGAAGAGGTCGTCGAGGTGAAGCCGGGCGTATTGTGGGCGCGGCTGAAACTGCCGTTCCGCCTCAACCACGTGAACATCTACCTGCTCGCCGACGGCGACGGCTATGCCATCGTCGACACCGGCTTCGGCAACGAAGAGACGATCGAGGCCTGGACCAAGCTGTTCGACGGGCCGCTGAAGGGCGTCAACATCACGCGCCTGATCGTGACCCATTCCCATCCCGATCATGTCGGTCTGGCCGGGTGGATCGTCGAGCGATTCAACTGCCCGCTGGTGATGTCGCAGGTCGAATATCTGCAATCGGTCTATCACCAGAACCGCGGCACGGAGGAGCGGCAGCAGGCGCAACGGCTGTTCTTCCGCCGCCACGGCATGGACGAGTCGCTCACCGAAAAACTGCTCGGCCGCGGCCAGGATTATCTCAAGCGTGTCTCGGTGCTGCCGCCGTCCTACCGCCGCATCTCGCATGGCGACGACGTCGTGATCGGCACGCGCCGGTTCAAGGTGATCACCGGCGGCGGTCACGCGCTCGACCAGGTGATGCTGTATTGCGCCGACGACAAGCTGTTCCTCTCGGCCGACCAGGTGCTGAGCAAGATCTCGCCGAACGTCAGCGTGTGGGCGGTCGAACCCGACCAGAACTCGCTCGGCGAATATCTGGCCTCGCTCGCCAGCCTCACCACGACGCTGCCCTATGATGTGCTGGTGCTGCCGGGCCATGGCGTGCCGTTCTACGGGCTGAAGCCCCGCATCAAGCAGCTGGCCGATCACCACGAGGAGCGCTGCCGCCTGATCGCGGAAGCCTGCCGCGAGGTGCCGCAGACCTCGCGCGCCTTGGTGCCCGTCGTGTTCAACAAGCACGTGCTCGACGAACACCAGATGGGTTTTGCCGCCGGCGAGTTGGTCGCCCATGTCAACTACATGATCGTCGAGGGCCGGCTAACGGCGGAGACGAAAGACGGCGTGCTTCAATTCAGAACGAGTTGAGCGCTGACTCCAATTCAACCGATGGTGCAGAGCAACATTGCATCTCGCGCGAACTTGATCGGGATCAAGTTTCAAATCGCACGATAGGGCATTTTGCCCAAATGCCCCGCAGGTCCAAATGTGGGATAGCGCATAGACATTAGAGCTGGAATAGCTCTAAGAAGATGCCGCCCTTTGGTCAGTTCCGTTGCAGGTTTGACGATGGATTACAGCCAGTTTTTCAATTCCGCCCTTGATCGCCTCCACACTGAGCGGCGCTACCGCGTGTTCGCCGATCTCGAGCGCATCGCCGGCCGGTTCCCGCATGCGCTCTGGCACTCGCCCAAGGGCAAGCGCGACGTCGTGATCTGGTGCTCCAACGATTATCTCGGCATGGGCCAGCACCCGAAGGTGGTCGGCGCGATGGTCGAGACAGCGACGCGCGTCGGCACCGGCGCCGGCGGCACCCGCAACATCGCCGGCACGCATCATCCGCTGGTGCAGCTCGAGGCCGAGCTCGCCGATCTCCATGGCAAGGACGCCTCGCTGCTCTTCACGTCCGGCTACGTCTCGAACCAGACCGGCATCGCGACCATCGCGAAGCTCATTCCGAACTGTCTCATTCTCTCGGACGAGCTCAACCACAATTCGATGATCGAGGGCATCCGCCAGTCCGGCTGCGAGCGGGTCGTGTTCCGCCACAACGATCTCGCCGATCTCGAAGCGCTGTTGAAGGCTGCGGGCCCGAGCCGGCCCAAGCTGATCGCCTGCGAGAGCCTTTATTCGATGGACGGCGATATCGCCCCGCTCGCAAAAATCTGCGATCTCGCCGAGAAGTACGGCGCGATGACCTATGTCGACGAAGTCCACGCCGTCGGCATGTACGGCCCGCGCGGCGGCGGCATCGCCGAGCGCGACGGCGTGATGCATCGCATCGACATTCTCGAAGGCACGCTCGCCAAGGCGTTCGGCTGCCTCGGCGGTTACATCGCCGCCAACGGACAGATCATCGACGCCGTGCGCTCTTATGCGCCGGGCTTCATCTTCACCACCGCGCTGCCGCCGGCGATCTGCTCGGCCGCCACCGCTGCGATCAAGCATCTGAAGACGTCGAACTGGGAGCGCGAGCGCCACCAGGACCGCGCCGCCCGGGTCAAGGCGATCCTCAACGCCGCCGGCCTGCCGGTGATGTCGAGCGACACCCACATCGTGCCGCTGTTCATCGGCGATGCCGAGAAGTGCAAGCAGGCTTCCGACCTCTTGCTCGAACAGCACGGCATCTACATCCAGCCGATCAACTATCCGACGGTCGCCAAGGGCACCGAGCGCCTGCGCATCACGCCCTCTCGCCCTATCACGACGACGGCCTGGTGGATCAGCTCGCCGAAGCCCTGCTCCAGGTATGGGACCGCCTCGGGCTGCCGCTGCGCGAGAAGTCGCTGGCGGCGGAGTAGCTCCGGGTCGTCCTGGCGAAAGCCTGGACCCATTACCCCGACTGTGAATTGTTGCGCTCGCTGGGGCCATCATAGGGGTGCCCATAACCATGTCCGGCTGTTATGCGTCCCGGGCTTTCGCCAGGACGACGTTGGGGTTTGCACCTTAACGACAACCCCAGTTCCCGCGCCCGCACGGCATTTCGCTGTCGCCTGCCGCCGGCCAACGCGCTAGATTTGCAGGGAAAATGAGATCGGGCGCTGCCAGCGCGCCCAGGGAGAAGCACGCTCGCCATGCTGCACGACTGGGGCGTGATCGCCGCCGCCTTCGGCTATATCGGCTTTCTGTTCCTGGTGGCGAGCCATGGCGACCGCCGCTCGCCGGCCGGGCGCGGCCGCGCCTCCGGGCTGATTTATCCGCTGTCGCTGGCGATCTACTGCACCTCCTGGACCTTCTTCGGCTCGGTCGGCTTCGCCACCCGCACGTCCACCGACTTCCTCGCGATCTATGTCGGCCCGATCCTGATGATCGGGCTCGGAGCCGGCGTACTCCGCCGCGTGATCCAGCTCGCGAAAGCCCACAACATCACCTCGATCGCCGACTTCATCGGCGCGCGCTATGGCAAGAGCCAGGCGGTGGCGGCGACCGTCGCGCTGATCGCGATCATCGGCTCGGTGCCCTATATCGCGCTCCAGCTCAAGGCGGTCGCCTCCTCGCTCGAAACCATCCTGGGCGAAGACCAGGCCTTCTCTCACATCCCCATCGTCGGCGACATGGCGCTGATGGTAACGCTGGCGATGGCGGCCTTCGCGGTGCTGTTCGGCACGCGGCAGACCGACGCCACCGAGCATCAGCACGGCCTGATGCTGGCGGTCGCAACCGAATCCATCATCAAGCTGGTCGCCTTCCTCACCGCCGGCATCTTCGTCACGTTCTGGATGTTCTCGCCGCACGAACTGATCGAGCGCGCCATGAAGACCCCGGAGGCGGTGCGCGCCATCAACTATTCGCCGTCGATCGGCAACTTCCTGACCATGACGCTGCTGTCGCTGTGCGCGATCATGCTGCTGCCGCGCCAGTTCCACGTCAGCGTGGTGGAAAATTCCTCGGATGCCGAGGTCAGCCGCGCGCGCTGGTTGTTTCCGCTCTACCTCGTCGCCATCAATCTGTTCGTGATCCCGATCGCGCTCGCCGGCCTCATCAGCTTCCCGTTCGGCACCGCCGATCCTGACATGTACGTGCTGGCGCTGCCGATGGAAGGCGGCGCGAATCTGCTCAGCGTCGCCGTCTTCGTCGGCGGCCTGTCGGCGGCGACCGCAATGGTGATCGTCGAATGCGTCGCGCTCTCCATCATGGTCTCGAACGACCTCGTGATGCCGCTGGTGCTGCAACGACGGCCGGAAGGACGCACCGGCGGCGCCGATTTCAGCGACTTCCTGTTGCGCTCGCGCCGGCTCGCGATCTTCGCCATCATGGTGATGGCCTACTTCTACTACCGCGCGCTCGGCAACACCCAGCTCGCGGCAATCGGCCTGCTGTCTTTTGCCGCCATCGCCCAGCTTGCACCAAGCTTCTTCGGCGGGCTGCTGTGGCGGCGCGCGACCGCGCGCGGCGCCATCGGCGGCATGCTGGTCGGATTCGCGGTGTGGCTCTACACGCTGTTCATCCCGAGCTTCATGGATTCCTCGACTTCGGGCATCCTGCTGCTCCAGCACGGACCGTTCGGGATCGAGGCGCTGCGGCCGCAGGCGCTGTTCGGCGCCGACCTGCCGCCACTGATGCACGGCGTCATCTGGTCGCTGTCGCTCAACATCCTCACCTATGTGCTGCTGTCGCTGGCGCGCCGGCCGTCTTCGATCGAGCTGGTGCAGGCCGATCTGTTCGTGCCCAACACGCTGGCGCCGATCTCGCCGAACTTCCGCCGCTGGCGCACCACGGTCACGGTGCAGGACATCCAGACCACGGTGGCGCAATATCTCGGGCCGGACCGCGCGCGGCATTCGTTCGAGGCATTCACCGCGCGGCGCAATGTGCGGCTGGAGCACGGGGCACCCGCCGATCTCGAGCTGTTGCAGCACGCCGAGCACCTGATCGCCTCCTCGATCGGCGCAGCCTCCTCGCGGCTCGTGATGTCGCTGCTGCTGCGCAAGCGGACGGTCTCCGCCAAGGCTGCACTCAAGCTGCTCGACGATTCCCATGCGGCGCTGCATTTCAACCGCGAGATCCTCCAGACCGCGCTCAACCATGTGCGTCAGGGCATCGCGGTGTTCGACGCCGATCTGCAACTGATCTGCTCCAACCGGCAGTTCGGCGATCTCCTCAACGTTCCCCCGCATTTCATCCAGTTCGGCACGCCGTTGCGTGAAATCCTCGAATTCATGGGCGTGAGCGAGCCGAACGATCCGGTCGAGAGCGCGAGGCCATGCTGGAACGCCGGCTCGCAGCTTACACCACCGACGGCGAGCCTTATCTGGAGCGCCTGCCCGATCGCCACATGGTGATCGAGATTTTGACCAACCGCATGCCCGGCGGCGGCTTCGTCATCACCTTCACCGACGTCACCCCCACCTTCGAGGCGGCCGCAGCGCTGGAGCGCGCCAATGCGACGCTGGAAAAGCGGGTGCGCGACCGTACCGAGGAGCTGACCCGGCTGAATTCCGAGCTGGCTCAGGCCAAGAGCGCGGCCGAAGACGCCAGCATCTCCAAGACGCGGTTCCTTGCCGCCGCCAGCCACGACATTCTCCAGCCGCTGAACGCGGCGCGGCTCTATGTCACGAGCCTGGTCGAGCGCCAGCACAGCGGCGAGGAGACGCGGCTGGTCGAGAACATCGACGAATCGCTGCAGGCGATCGAGGAGATCCTCGGCGCGCTGCTCGACATCTCCCGGCTCGACGCCGGCGCGATGACGACCTCGATCTCGAGCTTCAAGATGGCCGATCTGATGCGTTCGCTGGAGATCGAGTTTGCGCCGATCGCACGCGCCAAGAATTTGGAGCTCGCCTTCGTGCCCTGCTCGCTGCCGGTCGAGTCTGACCGCTTGCTGCTGCGGCGCCTGCTTCAAAACCTGATCTCCAACGCGATCAAATACACACCGCGCGGCCGCGTGCTGGTCGGCTGCCGCCGCCAAGGCCCCTCGCTCAAGATCTGCGTCTACGACACCGGCGTCGGCATCCCGCCGGTCAAGCGCAGCGAGATCTTCAAGGAGTTCCACCGCCTCGAGCAAGGCGCGCGGATCGCGCGCGGCCTCGGGCTCGGGCTGTCGATCGTCGAGCGGTTGGCACGGGTGCTCAATCACGGCATCGCCATCGACTCCAATGTCGGCGGCGGTTCGGTGTTCTCCGTAACTGTGCCGACGGCGAAGGCGATCACCCACACCGCCGCGGTGACGAGCGCGACGCCGCTGGCGCGCGCGCCGATCTCGGGCGCGCTCATTGTCTGCATCGAGAACGACGCGGCGATCCTCGACGGCATGCGCACGCTGCTGAAGGCGTGGGACGCCGAGGTGATCGCGGTCGCCGATCCCGAAGGCGCGATCGCCGCGATCGAAAGTGCCGGCGGCCGCGTCACCGGCCTGCTGGTCGATTATCATCTCGACCGCGGCAACGGCATCGCCGCGATCCGCGACATCCGCCGCCGGTTCGGCGACGGCATCCCCGCAATCCTGATCACCGCCGACCGCAGCCCCGCCGTGCAAATGGCTGCGCGCGAGGAAAAGGTCGCGGTGCTCAACAAGCCGGTGAAGCCGGCATCGCTGCGCGCCCTGCTCGGCCAGTGGCGCACCCAGCAGATGGTCGCGGCGGAGTGACACGCCGCACTCACGGCGCGAGCCGCGTGAAGACGTAATCGCGGCTCCTGACTCGGGCTTCGTGGCAGGCAAAGCAGGTGCGATGCTGGGCCTCGTCGACCGGCTTGCCGTTGACGAAGCGGCCAAAACCCCAGCCGCCGGTCGAGGCATATTTTCTGGAATCCTTCACCATCACCTGGACGGTGGTGGGCTCTCCGGGAATGGTTGCGGACGAAAATTCGGGCGACTGTTTCCGCTTCCAGGCGCGCTTGACCAGAATGGTGCCGTCCGGGAACGGAAGCTTGTTGTCTTGATAAGCATCGATCGCAGTCTTGTTGCCGACGATGGCACGCAGCTCGTCCAAGGGAGCCGCCTCCTCGGCCGGTGCGATCAGCTGCCACTGCTTGTAGCCGGGCGGGACAGTGATGCCGAAGATCGGCGAGGCATCCGCCGGTTCCTCCGCGAAAGCGATCGTGACCAGATACGGCACGCATGTCAGGACAACGACGAGGAGGAGCGCAGCCAGCACAATCATCGTTGTGTAGGACAGAAATTTGGTCTTTTCAGATTTCATCGTCATGACGCTTCATCAAGCTGGGATCACGTGTGAGGCCTCGGCCCAGCCGCGCTGGACCGAAGTGTCGAGCAAATCCTCAGGCGCCGCCGTCGGCATCGATGACGGCCTTGGCAAAGGCTTGTGGAGCTTCCTGCGGCAGATTGTGGCCGATGCCGCCGGTGATCAGACGATAGTCGTACCGACCGGAGAATCTCTTGGCATAGGCGCTCGCGTCGGGATGCGGCGCGCCGTTGGCATCGCCTTCCATTGTGATCGTCGGCACATCAATGGCGGGAGCCGCCGCGATCTTCTTTTCGAGTTGCTCGTATTTCGCTTCGCCCTGGGCGAGCCCGAGCCGCCAGCGGTAATTGTGGATCGTGATCGCGACATGATCCTTGTTGTCCAGCGCCGCCGCGCTGCGGGCGAAGGTGGCGTCGTCGAACTTCCACTGCGGCGAAGCGAGCTTCCAGATCAGTTTTGCGAAATCATGCGTGTACTTCTCGTATCCGGCGCGGCCGCGCTCGGTCGCGAAATAGAACTGGTACCACCATTGCAGCTCGGCCGATGGCGGCAGCGGCGCGTTGCCCGCGGCCTGGCTGGAGATCAGATAGCCGCTGACCGACACCAGCGCGCGACAACGCTCCGGCCACAGCGCGGCGATGATAGCGGCGGTGCGCGCGCCCCAGTCGAAACCGGCGACGACCGCCTTCTTGATGTCGAGCTTGTCCATCAGCGCAATGATGTCGACGGCCATTGCGGCCGGCTCGCCATTGCGGGGCGTCTCGCCGGAGAGGAAGTGCGTCGAGCCGTAACCGCGCAGATAAGGGACGATGACGCGATAGCCGGCCTTTGCCAGGATCGGCGCGACATCGACGAAGGCGTGAATGTCGTAAGGCCAGCCGTGCAGCAGGATCGCGACGGGACCGTTCGCAGGACCGGCCTCCGCGTAGCCGACGTTGAGGACGCCGGCATCGATCTGCTTGATCGCGCCGAACGACGCATTCGTCGCGGAGGAGCGCGGCGCTTCCGATTCGGCGCGGGCGAGGCCGATCACGCCAAGGCCGGCGGCGACGGTTCCCGCCGCCACGCCGAAAAACTGACGCCGGTGCTGGTCAATGATCTGTTTCATGGTGTTGCTACCTTGTTGATGGTTGGTTGGTGTTGGTGCGTCAGATCAGCGCGACCGTGACGTCGATGTTGCCGCGAACGGCCTTGGAATAGGGGCAGGTCTGGTGCGCCTCATCGATGAGGCCGCGCGCGATCTCGCGATCGAGACCGGGAAGGCTGACATCGAGGCGTGCCCTGAGCGAATAGGCGCCCTCGTCGAGCACGAGGTCGATCTCCGCGTCGATCGCGCATTTCCTTGGAAGCTGGATCTTCCGCTTGCGGGCCGCGATCTCCATCGCGCCCTCGAAGCAGGCCGACCAGCCGGCCGCGAACAATTGCTCGGGGTTGGTGCCGATACCCGCGCCGCCCGGCGGCGACAGCTTGACGTCCAGGCGGCCGTCTGAACTGCGCGACATGCCGTCCTGTCGCCCGCCGCTGGTGTGGGTCCGGGCCGTGTAGAGCAATTTTGCCGCTTGGGTCATCGAGGTCTCCTTGCCGTCGCACAACTGACTAGCAGCGGCGGCCTCGGGACACCCGTTTGGACTTGTGAGAAGTTGTGAGGTCTCGGCTCGCACCCCTCGCAAGGCCTGCATCCGCGGTCTGATGCCGATGCAGGGACGGCCTTGCCGGATCGCGATCATCTGGCTATCCGGTCCCTTCGAAACGATCAGGATTCCGCCATGACCGAGCCGGCCGGCACCGCAACGGGAACCCTGTCGTTTGGACCATTCACCGTGATGCCGCATGAAAGACTCGTGATGCGCGATGGCGTCGCGCTGCCGCTCGGTGCAAAGGCCTTCGACACGCTGATCGCGCTGATGTCGCGGCCGAACGAGGTCGTCAGCAAGTTTGATCTGATGGCGCTGGTGTGGCCCGGCATCACGGTCGAGGAAGCCAATCTGCGCTTTCACGTCGCGGCGCTTCGCAAGGTCCTTGGCGACGACGGCACCCGCTACATCGCCACACCCCTCTCCGGCCGCGGCTATTGCTTCGTGGCGCCGATCTCGCGGGTGGAACTCCCGGCACAGCGGCGCGCCGCACGGCGAGCGGAATTGCCGCCCGTCAAACTGCCGAACCGGCTGCAACGGATGGTCGGGCGCGACGATGAAGTCGCCGCCGTCTCCGACAGGCTGATCGGCTCGCGCTTCGTCACGATCGTCGGCCCGGGCGGCGTCGGCAAGACTGCCGTTGCGGTTGCGATCGCTCACGACCTGCTCGAAACATTCTCCGACGCCGCGCACTTTGTTGATCTTGCCGCATTGAGCGATCCCGATCTCGTGATCACCTCGATCCTGCTGATGCTCGGCCTGCCGGCGCAAACCGACGATCCCCTGCCCGCGCTGCTCGCTCATCTCCGGGACAAGCGGATGCTGCTGATCCTCGACAATTGCGAACACGTCGTCGCAGCCGCAGCGCCGCTGGCCGCCGAGATCTTCCACGCCGCACCGCATGTCCATATCCTGGCGACGAGCCGCGAAGCGCTACGCGTCGAGGGCGAGCAGGTCTATCGATTGGCCCCGCTGGCCGTTCCGCCCGACAATCCCGGACTGACGGCGGCCGCGGCGCAGACCTACCCCGCGCTTCAGCTCTTCCTCGAACGTGCCACGGCCGGCGGCGCGCAGATTGCGCTCGACGATGCCAATGCCGCGATCGTCGCCGGCATCTGCCGCAAGCTCGACGGCATGGCGCTGGCGATCGAACTCGCCGCCGGCCGGGTCGAAGCCTACGGCCTGGAGCAGACCGCGACGCTGCTCGACGAGCGCCTCAATCTGCTCTGGCAGGGCCAGCGCACGGCGCCGCCACGACAGAAGACATTGCAGGCGACGCTGGCCTGGAGCTACGGGCTCCTGTCCGACATCGAGCGCGTGGTGCTGCGCCGGCTCGCGGTCTTCGCGGGTCACTTCACCATCGACGCCGCACTGGAGATCGTGCCGGACGAACGGGTCGACCGCTCCCGCCTGTTCGACGCCATCGACGGCCTCGTCGCCAAGTCGATGGTCGTGCCGCGGCCGATCGGCGCCATGATGCGCTATCGTCTGCTCGACACGACGCGCGCCTATCTGCGCGATGTCGAACCTGATGACGCAGCGCTCGCCGCCCGCCACGCAACCTACTACCGGCGATGGCTGGAGCAGGCCGGTACGACATGGGCCACGGTGCCGAGCGCCGACGAGCGCGCGATCCATTTCTCCGCGCTTCACAACGTCCGCGCCGCGCTGGACTGGTGTTTTGGCGTGAACGGCGATGCCGGCATCGGCGTTACACTCGCCGCTGCGGCGGCTCCCATCTTTCTCGCCATGTCGCTGCTGATCGAATGCCGGCGCTGGTCTGAACTGGCGCTGCTTGCAATCGATCCGGCCTCGCGCGGCAGTGCCGAGGAAATGCACATCCAGGCCGCGCTCGGACTGACCTTGATGTTCACGCGCGGCGGCAGCGAAGCGGCACGTGCCGCCCTGAGCCGGAGCCTTGCGATCGCCGAGGCGCGCGGCGACGCGCCGAACCAGCTCCAGCTGCTCGGCCGCGTGCATATCTTCCACGAGCGGATGGGACAGTTCGACGCCGCGCTCGGCTATGCGCAGCAAAGCCTCGCAGTCGCCGAGACACTCGGCGATGCCGCCTCGCTCGCCCTCGCCCATTCGCTGCTGGGTGTCTCCTTGCATCTGGCCGGCGAGCATCGCGACGCGTTGACCATGCTGGAGGCCGCCTGGCACGGGCCGGGCACGGAACGGATCAGCACCGTCTATGGCTTCGATCACCGCAACCGGGCCGGCATCTCGCTCGCACGAGAGTTTTGGTTGCAGGGCCGCCCCGCCGATGCGTTGCAACTGGCCCGGCAGACGGTCATCGAGGCCGCGCAGATGGACCATCCGATCACGCTCTGCATCGCGTTGATCTGGGCGGTCTCGATCGATCTCTGGAGCGGAGACCTCGATGGCGCGGAAGAGAACATCGACCGCTTCATCGCCCATGCCGAATCGCGCTCGATGGGCCCTTATCTTGCGGTCGGCCGCGGCGTCAAAGGCGAGCTGGCGATCCGACGCGGCGCCGCAGCTAGCGGCGTCGAGACGATCGAGGCGTGCCTGCGCGAGCTTCACGATGCCGGCTACGAGCTGCTCACCACGACGTTCAACATCGCGCTTGTGAACGGTCTTCTGGCGCTCGAGCAAGTCGAACAAGGTGCACGCCTGCTCGACGATGCGATCAGCCTCGTCGAGCAGAGCGGCGATCATCTGTACATGCCCGAGCTGCTGCGCATCAGGGGCAGGGTTCTCCTGGCCCGCCCGCAGCCCGAGGCCGATCAGGCAGAAGCCCACTTCGTGCAATCACTGGAATTGAGTCGCCGCAAAGGCGCCAAAGCCTGGGAGCTGCGGGCCGCGATCGATCTTGCCGGATTCCTTGCCGAACGCGACCGGCGCGAGGAAGCGAAACGATTGCTTCAATCGGCGCTCGAAGGTTTTATCGAGGGATTAGAGACTGCGGATATCAGAATAGCCAACGCTTTGCTGCAGACATTATAGGGCGCACCGCATCGTCATTGCGAGCAAGGGGCGGCATCGCCATCCTCCAATGCAGATTTGAACTCGCAGACACGCCTTCGCATCCTCGCGGCGGATTTCACCCGAGCTTTGCTTGGTCGCTTCACCCTCTTGTCCAGGAGGGCGCAGGGAAGGCCGGGTGCCGGCTGGCACCCGCGGTCCGCTGCGCGAAAGGTAGCGCAAGGAAACCGCACAGCAGCATACAGGTGTAGCCAATCACTCGGCCTTCCCTGCGCAGTGGCTTTACGGCTTATGCCGTGCTCTCCCGGGAGCCGAGTTCGTTTTGGCCTCCCTCGCCTTCACGAAAGTCGCGACGCCGCGCCGGTTAACGCAAGTGCCGCATCCGCAAAGGCTTGACCGTAGCAACGACGGCCAGGACCACACGGTTTTGCCGTACGCACGGCTCGCTGCTCACCGCATTATCTCCCGGCGTTGTCGACATTGCCGGAAGAATACTGGCGAGACGAACCTGACAGCGCCGCTCGTCGGCACGAAGTTCTGGGCTCACGAAGAGCAATCCGCCCTGCCCGGACTTTCGCGCCCGACGCTGTCGCGTCCACCGCAAGCCCGGCTCTACGACCATCACGACACATGGTCGCCCCTCAAGGGTGAGCCGGGATGGACGACACATACGTCAAAACCGAATTTCGGTAAAGTGGAATATTTTCGCGCTGGCGGATTGACAGGAGGGCGACACACACGCGGTCGCGCAGCTCGCTCAGGCTCACCCCGTCGGGGTGCCCTGCCTCCACTGGCCGCCGGCGATCTTCGCGGCGGCGATGACGGCTTGGGTGCGGCTTTCGACGCCGAGCTTTTGCAGGATGGCCGAGACGTGCGCCTTGATGGTGGCCTCGGAGACGCCGAGCTCATAGGCGATCTGCTTGTTGAGCAGCCCCTCCGACAGCATCATCAGGACCCGCACCTGTTGCGGCGTCAGCGTCACCAGACGGTCGCGCAGCTTCGTCATGTCCGGGTCGGCGGCGGCCGACAGGTCGGTGTCGGCGGGAACCCAGACGTCACCCTCCATCACCTTGAGGATGGCATCGCGCAGGGTCTCGACGCCGAACCGCTTCGGGATGAAACCCGAGGCGCCGAAATCGAGCGAGCGGCGGATCGTGGCGCTGTCGTCGGAGGCCGAGACAATGACCACCGGGATCGCCGGATATTGGGCGCGCAGATAAATCAGACCGGAAAAGCCGGAGATCCCGGGCATCGAGAGGTCGAGCAGGATCAGGTCGACGTCAGAGGCCTGTTCCAAAAGCTTGGTCAGATCCTCGAACGATCCGGCCTCGTCGATCCTGGCCGAGGTCAGGACGCCCGCCACCGCCTGCCGCAACGCGTCGCGGAACAGCGGATGGTCATCGGCAATGACGAGATGGGTGGAAGGAGCGTTCATCGTTCTCTTGCTGTCGTTCGCGCCGGGCGGCGAGTCAACGCCGCAGCACCCTAATTCTTCCCTGAGCGGCCGTGGCATGCAAGGGCGCATTATTCCTTTAAAGCAAAGGGGTTAATCCGGAGGCCACGCGGCGGCCCGATATCCGCCGTCAGCTGCGCGTCAGTGCGAAAGGCCAAAAGTCGTATTGGGGCGGGTTTCACGCCAATGTTACCTTGAGGGCAAGACCTAGGTTGATCCGGCCCGCCCGGACACCTAGGGCGTGAGGAAACGATTTTTCGGGGAGCGACTCAACATGTCGACAATGGCTGTGTCTCAAGCACGCGAGGGTGGGATGACGAAAGACGAACGGTTCGTCATTCTCGCCTCCTCGCTCGGTACCGTCTTCGAGTGGTACGACTTCTATCTTTACGGGTCGCTGGCCGGCATCATCGGCGCGCAGTTCTTCTCGGCCTATCCCCCGGCAACCCGCGACATCTTCGCGCTGCTGGCCTTCGCGGCAGGCTTCCTGGTGCGCCCGTTCGGCGCGATCGTGTTCGGCCGTATCGGCGACATCGTCGGCCGCAAATACACATTCCTCGTCACCATCCTGATCATGGGTCTGTCGACCTTCATCGTCGGCCTGCTGCCCAACGCGGCGACCATTGGCATCGCGGCCCCGATCATCCTGATCGCGCTGCGCCTCGCCCAGGGCCTGGCGCTCGGCGGTGAATATGGCGGTGCGGCGACCTACGTCGCGGAGCATGCTCCGAACGGCAAGCGCGGCTACTACACGTCCTTCATCCAGACCACGGCGACGCTCGGCCTGTTCCTGTCGCTGCTGGTGATCCTGTTCACGCGCTCCGCCCTCGGCGAACCCGAGTTCGCGGCGTGGGGCTGGCGCATTCCGTTCCTGGTCTCGGTGCTGCTGCTTGGCGTCTCGGTCTGGATCCGGCTTCGTCTCAACGAATCCCCGATCTTCCAGAAGATGAAGGACGAGGGGAAGAGCTCGAAGGCCCCGCTGACGGAAGCCTTCGGCAACTGGCAGAACGGCAAGCTCGTGCTGCTGGCGCTGCTTGGCGGCGTGATGGGCCAGGGCGTGGTCTGGTACACCGGCCAGTTCTACGCATTGTTCTTCCTGCAATCGATCCTCAAGGTCGACGGCTACACCGCCAACCTGCTGATCGCCTGGTCGCTGCTGCTCGGCACCGGCTTCTTCATCGTGTTCGGCATGCTCTCCGACAAGATCGGCCGCAAGCCGATCATCCTCGGCGGCTGTCTGATCGCGGCGCTCACTTTCTTCCCGATCTTCAAGATGATCACCACCAACGCCAATCCTGCGCTGGAAAAGGCGATCGAATCGGTCAAGGTCGAGGTGGTGGCGGATCCCGCAGGTTGCGGCGACCTGTTCAACCCGGTCGGCACCCGCGTCTTCACTTCGCCTTGCGACACCGCACGTGCCTACCTGTCGCAGTCGTCGGTCAAGTACACGACCACGCCAGGTGCGGCCGGCTCCGGCGTGAAGGTGATGGTCAACGGCAAGGAAGTTGCCTACGCCAACGCCAAGGACGGTAATCCGGCGCTCCTCGCCGCCGCGCAGGCAGCCGGGTATCCGAAGGCCGGCGATACGGGCATCGTGAAGATGGCGCATCCGTTCGACATCTTCCGTCCGCAGGTAGCCGCCGTTGTCGGACTGCTGTTCGTCCTGGTGCTCTTCGTCACCATGGTGTACGGCCCGATCGCCGCGATGCTGGTCGAACTGTTCCCGACCCGCATCCGGTACACCTCGATGTCGCTGCCCTACCACATCGGCAACGGCTGGTTCGGTGGCCTCTTGCCGGCGACCGCCTTCGCCATCGTGGCTTCAACGGGCGATATCTATGCGGGCCTCTGGTATCCGGTCATCTTCGCATCGATTACCGTCGTGATCGGCTTGTTCTTCCTGCCCGAGACCAAGGACGTCGACATCAAGGCGACCTGATCGGCGGCAGATCCAAATCAACACCAACCGGCCGCGGATCGCTCCGCGGCCGGTTTTCTTTTGGGCTCTACTGATTGCCGCCGATGAATTGCAGCATGACCTCGCGCCGGTGCGGGCGCTCGCGGTGCTCGATCAGGTAGATCGCCTGCCAGGTACCGAGCATGAGCTTACCGTTCAGGACCGGGACCTGAAGCGAAGTCTGCGTCAGCATGGTCTTGACGTGCGCCGGCATGTCATCGGGTCCCTCGGTATCATGCGTCCATCCGGCGTTCTCCGGCGCGAGCCGGGACAGCGCGGTGGTGAGATCGACGAGCACGGAGGGATCGGCGTTCTCCTGGATCGTCAGCGACGCCGAGGTGTGACGGATGAACAATGTCAACGCGCCGTCTCGCGCGCCCGCCTCGGCGACGAATTTCGCAGCTTCGCCGGTGAGATCGGTGAAGCCGCGGCCCGGCGTCTGCACGGTCAGCAGCGACGATGCGATGGCGGTGACTTGCACAGTCGACGGCGCAGAGCGTGCGAAGCGTTTCTCAGATGCCATTCAAACTCTCAAATCTTCCCCGACACGTCCTTCTGCACGCGGTTGGCCATGTCGATCAGCCGGCGCCAGGCCTTTTCCAGGAACGACATCACGCGATCGACGTCCTGGTCGCTCGGCAGGGGGATCTCGATCCTGCGGTCACCCTCGGCGGCCTTCGGCTCCGCCTTCTTGAACTGATCGGATTTCGGCAGCGCCTCGTCGATCTTGCCTGATACGGTCGGCCCCGCCGCGAGCCGTCCCTTCAGCGTCTCGACTTCAGCCTGGAGCCGGCCGATCTCGGCGTCGAGCGCGGTCCGCTCGTCGGGCACCGCGTAGCAGGCCCAACCTGCGCCGCTCCGGGTACAGGTCGATACCGTGCCGGTGCGGGTGTCGAGCCGCAGCACGCCCTCGGGGATGGGGGTCATGCTGTAGCGGCCGTTTTCACTGTCGGGTGCGGATTGCGCAGCGAGGCAGCCGCCGCTGATGGTCATCACCGCGGCAAACGCCGCAGCCGCAAGCCATGATGTTGTGGATGAATTCGCTGGTCTCATCGCGCTCTCCGCCACGACGCGAAAGGTGGCTCTCGCAAATTCTACACCCCCGCGAGGCGATCCGCCGCCCAAAACGCGCCCCTGATATCAACGAGGGCAGTGCCCTCTTTGATCCCGGCAGCGGGGCGAAATGGCGACGGCATCCGCCGATCATGCGGAGAGCTGCTGCGGTGCGGCGTCACGCTGTGTGCAGCGCTGCCGCGCGCGCCAATATTGTAAAATAAATCAGATACATAACAGGAATGGACACAATCGTGACTTGGCTTGACTTGATTATGGCCCATCAGTATGGTCCGCGCGGCTTTTGAGGGTGGCGGGCGTAATTTCCATTCAGCCGCGGCGTTTCGGGTCTTCGTTGCATGACACAGGGCACGGGACACGGCGAGAATGGAGATCGCGATAGATCGCCCGAGGAAGCTGCGCTTTCCGAACGGCTCGGAAATCTTGATCAGCGGTTGTCCGAATTTCGCGGCCGCCACGTCAAGACCGAGCAACCCGCAGGTGACGGTGAGGACAGAGCGGCCAGAGCCTCGGCGATGGCGCTTGGTTTCCGGTTATCCTCCGAGTTGGTCGCCGGGGTCGTTGTCGGAGCGGGGATTGGCTGGGGTTTCGACCGCTTGCTGTCGACGTCGCCTTTCGGATTTATCGTGTTCCTGCTGCTGGGCTTCGTGGCCGGCGTGGTGAATGTGGTGAGGACGGCAGGCGCGGGTCAAAACAGACGCGGTGGTTCTTAAGCGGTCCACACCAGGAGAGGAATGATCGTGCCGGCTTCGCCGGTACGGGCCGGCCCGACCGGCAGACCGAGACCCGCCGGCATTGCCCGGCAGACCAAGAGATGCTGCGCTGATGAAAATCGACCCGATCCACCAGTTCAACATCGAGCCTCTCTTCACCCTGGGCCATATCGGCAATCACACGATCGCCTTCACCAATTCGTCGCTCTACATGCTGGTGGCGGTCGCGATCATCTCGATCCTGATGCTTGCCAGCGGCACGCAACTGGTTCTCCGGGCGCCTTCAGTCGGTCGCCGAAATCTCCTACGAGTTCGTCGCCTCGACCATCCGTTCGACGGCCGGCGCGGAAGGCATGAAGTTCTTCCCGCTGATCTTCTCGCTGTTCATGTTCCTCTGCGTCTCGAACCTCGTGGGTATCATCCCCTATACCTTCACGATTGCGAGCCATCTGATCGTGACGGGAGCGCTCGCGCTGCTGGTGTTCTTCACCGTCCTGATCTACGGCCTCTACAAGAACGGCCTGAAATTCTTCAAGATTTTCGTTCCCCAGGGCGTCCCGATCTACATCCTGCCGCTGGTCATGTTCATCGAGATCCTGTCGTTCTTCCTGCGTCCGGTCTCCCACAGTGTCCGTCTCTTCGCCAACATGCTGGCCGGCCACATCGCGCTGAAGGTGTTCGCGGGCTTCGTCGCCATGCTCGGCTTCTCGCTCGGCGCCGTCGGCTGGGTCGGCGGCGTGCTGCCGCTGGCGCTCACGGTCGCGCTGTACGCTGTCTCGAGATTCTGGTCGCGTTCCTGCAGGCCTATGTGTTTGCGATCCTGACCTGCATCTACCTCAACGACGCCATTCATCCGGGACACTGAGCGGTCCGGGGAATTTCCACCCACAACCCAATCTTTCTTCCAAGGAGTCTAAAATGGATCCGGCAGCAGCAAAACTTATCGGCGCGGGCATCGCATGCATCGGCATGGGCGGCGCGGGCGTCGGCGTCGGCGTGATCTTCGGCAACTACCTCGCCGCAGCCGTTCGCAACCCTTCGGCTGCTCAGGGCCAGTTCGGCAATTTGATCTTCGGCTTCGCCGTGACCGAAGCGCTCGGCATTTTCTCGCTGCTGATCGCGCTGCTGCTGCTGTTCGTTCCGCTCTGAGGACGTGTTTCGCGCCGCTTCAACCGAAGCGGCGCGCATGACTGCAACAGGAGTACTCCATGGCTGAAAGTCATGGCGGCGCAAAAGGTCCGGCGGCGGGCGCCCACACCGAGGCTGACGGTAGTCACCACGGTGGCGGCTTCCCGCCGTTCGAGAGCAGCAGCTTCGCTTCACAGCTGGTGTCGCTCGCGATCTTCTTCGTCCTGCTTTACGTGATCGTGTCCAAGCTCGCTCTGCCGCGTATCGGCGGTGCGATCGAGGCGCGTCAGAACAAGATCGAGGGTGACCTCGCCGAAGCGCAGAAGCTGAAGGACCAGTCCGACGCCGCGCTGAAGGCCTATGAAAGCGAGCTCGCCTCGGCGCGCACGCGAGCACAGGCGATCGGCAACGAATCCCGCGAGAAGGCGAATGCGCAGGCGGAAGCCGAGCGCAAGACGCTGGAAGAACAGCTGGCGGCCAGGCTCGCCGGGGCGGAGAAGACCATCGCCTCGACCCGCACCGCCGCCATGAGCAACGTCCGCGGCATCGCAGCCGGTGCGGCCGGCCAGATCGTGCAGCAGCTTACCGGCGTCGTTCCCGACGCCGCGTCGGTCAATGCCGCGGTCGATGCGTCCTTGAAGGGTTAGTCGATATGTTCTTCGAACCTGAATTTTGGGTCGCCGTCGCCTTCGTCATCCTGATGCTCGTGTTTGCCTATCTCGGCATCCACAAGACCCTGCTGACGACGCTCGATCATCGCGCAGCCCGCATCAAGGCCGAGCTCGACGACGCGACGCGCCTCAAGCAGGAGGCGGCCAAGGTGCTCGCCGGCTACAAGGCGCGCACCGCGACGGCCGAGCGCGAGGCTGCCGACATCATCGCCAACGCCAAGTCCGAAGCCGAGCGCATCGCGACCGAGGCCAAGGCGAAGATGGAAGACTTCGTCGCCCGCAGAACCAAGACCGCGGAAGGCAAGATCGCGCTCGCCGAGGCCCAGGCGGTGGCCGATGTCCGCGCCGCAGCCGCGGAAGCCGCCGTCCAGGCCGCCTCCACGATCCTGTCGCAGTCGGTCAAGGGCAACGTCGCCGACGATCTGCTCGCCAAGGGCATCACCGAGGTTCGGCAGAAGCTGAACTGAGGGGTCTCGCTTCACCAATCAGAAAGCCGGCGCGATGAGTGCCGGCTTTTTTGTTTGTCGGGCACTGCATCGGCAAACCTGATGTCATCGCCTGAGAAGGCGGGCGATCCAGTATTCCAGAGACAGTCCTGATCAATCGAGAAGCCGCGGCGTACTGGATGCCCCGCCTTCGCGGGGCATGACAACTATCTTTTCGTGGTTACTTCTTCTTTCCTCGCGCCTTCGGCTCGGGCGAGAGCGCTTGCGGGTCGAAGCCGACATAGAAGATGTAGGAATCGGCGGCCTTGGCCGAAGGCATCGGATAGGCCAGATCCTCGGCGACGAACGTGAAGGGCACGCTGCCGCCCTCCGACATCTCGACCGTGGTCCGGTAGGCCTTCGAGGCGATCACCTTCTCGCCGACGCCGCCCTGCACCACGGCGATGCGCAAGGGCACCTCGACGGTCGCAGGCGCACCGGCGGGACCGGCGATGACGCGGCCCTGAATGCCGATCCGGGCCGTGATATCGGCACCGTTCCGGGTACATTCACGCGCCATCTTGGTGATCGTAGCCTGGAAGCGGATCTCATTGCCGACGGCCGGCTTGCCGGTGGCGCCAACCGCGTAGGTCGAGGCCCCCGCGCGCACCGTAACCTGCGGACAATCGATGTCGTCTTCAGCCGCCGGCTGGCCTGGCGCAGGCGCAGGCTTGGGCTGTGCCGGCTCGTCGGACTTGCCGCCGAACAGACCCTTGAATCGATCGGTCAGCGATTGCGCCGCGACCGGCGAGACGGAGACGAGCGCAACCGACAACGCCAGCGCGACCGCTGTCCCCCGCCGCAACGCACTCCGCGATGACCGAAACTTCTGCACCATCAACGCCCATACTCCACAACAACATTCCGGCCGATCGCCGGCCGGCCTTGCGCCGTTATATCGTCAAAACCGGCGAACCCAAGGCAAGCACAACAAGGCAGCAAACAAGGAGACTCTGGCCACATGAATGAACGGGCTCAGCCGCGGAAATCCTCGTGCAGCAGGCCGAACAGCAGATGGTCCTGCCAGACCCCGTTGATGCAGAGATAGCGGCGCGCCAGCCCCTCGCGGGAGAAGCCGCACTTTTCCAGCACCCGGATCGACGGCGCATTGGTCGGAATGCAGGCGGCCTCGACCCGGTGCAGATTGAGTTCGCCGAACAGCGTCGGCAGCAGCACCCGCAGCGCGGCCGTCATGTAGCCGCGCTGGGCGTTAGGCTTCCCGACCCAATAGCCGATGGTGCCGGCCTGGACGATGCCGCGCCGGACATTGGCGAGCGTGATGCCGCCGAGCATGGCGCCGTCGAGCTCGCGGAAGATCAGAAAGGGATAGGAACGGTCCGCGGCGATGTCCTCGGAATAGCGGCGCAGGCGGCGACGGAAGCCGGAGCGGGTGAGATCGTCCGACGGCCAGATCGGCTCCCAAGGCGTCAGATAATCGCGGCTGGACTCGCGCAAATGCGCCCACTGCAAGAAGTCCGACATCTGCGGCGCGCGTAGCAACAGGCCGTTGCCGCGCGGCGCGAGCGCGGCAGGTCCACTGGATGGCAGGCGAAAGAGGGCCATGGTGATGCTTCCCGGGACAGATCAGCCCGTGCGCGGCTCCTAATGCAGCCGCGCTTTGGCGCGTGCCCGGGTCAATCCTTCCGCAAAAGACACCGCCGTGTCCAGACCCCTGCCGCTGCCTAATGCGACAACCGCAGGGCGGCTGCGCGAAAGCAGCGCACGCGCCGCATCCCGGGTCGATTCGACGCTGACGGCGTCGATCCGGGCCACCAGCTCCTCGGCCGTCTGGGGCCGGCCATAGGCCAGCACATGGCGGGCGAGCTGCTCGGCGCGCGACGAGCAGCTCTCCAGCGCCATCAGCAGGCCCGCCTTCATCTGCGCCTTGGCCCGCGCGATTTCGACCTCGGTCAGGGTCTCCACCGAATCGTTCATGATGTCGACCACGACTTCCATCATCTCGGGCGCATCGGCCGGATCGGTGCCGGTGTAGAGGCCGAAGAATCCGGTGTCGGTATAGGGCGCGTGGAACGAGTAGATCGAGTAACAGAGGCCGCGCTTCTCGCGCACCTCCTGGAACAGCCGCGACGACATCCCGCCGCCGAGGATGTTGGTGAAGACCTGGAGCGAGAACAGCGACAGATCGCCCTGCGGCACGCCTTCCAGCGCCAGCGTCAGATGCGCCTGCTCGAGCTCGCGATGCACCACCTTGGTGCCGCCCTTGCCGAACTGTGCGGATTGCGGCTTGGGACCCGGCGTCCCCTCAAAACTGGCAAAGCGGTGCTCGACTTCGGCGACCACCTGCTTGTGATCGACCGCGCCGGCCGCCGCCACCACCATGTCCGGCCCGCGATAATGCGTCGACAGATAGTCGCGCAGCGAGTCGCGGCTGAAGGCACGCAAGGTCTTCGCGGTGCCGAGTAGCGAACGGCCCATCGGCTGGTCGGGATAGCAGAGCTCGTTGAGATGCTCGAACACCACGTCGTCGGGCGTGTCCTGCGCCGCGCCGATCTCCTGCACGATGACGTTCTTCTCGCGCTCGAGCTCGTCGGGCTCGAAGGCGGGATTGGCGAGGATGTCGGCGAGCACGTCGAGTGCGAGCGGCACGTCGGCCTTCAGCACCCGCGCGTAATAGGACGTGGTCTCGGTCGAGGTGCCGGCATTGAGGTCGCCGCCGACCGCCTCGATCTCCTCCACGATCTCGCGCGAGGAGCGTTTCGTCGTGCCCTTGAACGCCATGTGTTCGAGAAGATGCGAGATGCCGTGCTCGTTGGGCTTCTCGTCGCGCCCGCCGACGCCGGCCCAGACGCCGAGCGCCGCCGTTTCGAGATGCGGCATCTTGTCGGTGACGACGGTCAGGCCGGACGCAAGCTTGGAAATCTCGACGCTCATCCGGCAACTCCCTGTTTCGCGGCGCGGCTGACCGACAGCACGAACCGCTCGACCTCGGCCTGGTCGTTCTTCATCACCTTCATGTGTTCGGATTTGGTCATCAGACCGTCGAGCCAGGCCGGCAGTTGCGGCCGCTGGCCGCAGGCCGCCTCGACCGCGTCGGGGAATTTGGCCGGATGGGCGGTGGACAGCACGATGCTGGGAACCGTCGTGTCGGTGGTGTCGCGGTCGGCGACCGCGAGCGCGACCGCGGTGTGGGGATCGACCAGTTCGCCCGCCTCGCGCCAGGCGGCGCGGATCGCGGCCGCGGTCTCGGTCTCGTCGGCGCGGCCCGCGTCGAATTCCGCGCGGATCGCGGCCAGCGTCGCATCGGGCAGCACGAAGCGCCCCGACTGCTTCAGCGAATCCATCAGCCGGCGCACGCCGGCGGCATCGCGCCCGCCAGCCTCGAACAGCAGCCGCTCGAAATTCGAGGAGATCTGAATGTCCATCGACGGCGACGCCGTCGCGTGCACCTCGCGCACCTCGTAGATTCCGGTCTTCAGCGTGCGCGCCAGGATGTCGTTGACGTTGGCGGCGATGCCTAGCGTCCGCACCGGAAGACCCATGCGCTTGGCGACATAGCCGGCAAAGATGTCGCCGAAATTGCCGGTCGGCACGACGAAGTCCACCACGCGCGCCGGTGCGCCGACGGCAACGGCGGAGGTGAAATAGTAGACCACCTGGGAGACGATGCGCGCCCAATTGATGGAATTGACGCCGGACAGCGAGGTCGCATCGCGGAAGCGATGGTTGTTGAACATCCCCTTCACGAGCGCCTGGCAATCGTCGAAATTGCCTTCGATAGCGAGCGCGTGGACATTGGCCGCGCCTGTCGAGGTCATCATCCGCCGCTGCACCTCGGAAATGCGGCCGTGCGGAAACAGCACGATGAGATCGACATTCTCGAGCCCCGCGAACGCGTCGACCGCAGCACCGCCGGTGTCGCCGGAGGTCGCGACCACGATGGTGGTGCGCTGGCCGCGCTTGGCAAGCACATGGTCCATCAGCCGCGAGATCAGCTGCATCGCCACATCCTTGAAGGCGAGCGTCGGACCATGGAACAGCTCCAGCACGAACTGGTGCGCCGCCATCTGGCGCAGCGGCACCACCGCCGGATGGCGGAAGGTGGCGTAGGCCTCGTTCGCCATGCGACCGAGTTCGGCATCCGATATCTCGCCGCCAACAAAGGGGCGGATCACCTCGACTGCGACCTCCCAATAGGGACGACCGAAGAAGCCGGCGATGGCCTCAGTCGAGAGTTGCGGCCAGACGGCCGGCACATACAGGCCGCCGTCGCGGGCAAGCCCGGTCAGCATCACGTCGCAGAAGCCGAGTTCGGGGGCCTCGCCCCGGGTCGAGATATAACGAGTCAAACTGCCCTCCAAAGGCCGGCCGAGCCCGAGCTCGATCCGCAAGCCTTTGATTTTACGAAACTACTTGTTAACAGCCAGAGGCTTGGGCCACCATAAAGTGTTTTGCGGCATCGGGAAACCGCTTCGCGTCCCTGCCGATCCAACGAAAAAGGGCTGCCCAATAAAAAGGGCTGCGGCAATGCCGCAGCCCTCTCCTGGAAGGTCTGTCGTTGATGTGTGCAGACCAGTTTGCCTCTTGGGGTCGCTGACCCGCTAAAACTATTCGCGCAAGCTTTCGTCGCCTGTCACGACATCGTCAAGAGCCAAAACGGCCCGTGAGAGAAGATGTTCCTATTTTTCCCGGCAATGCCTCGGCGTCGACAAATGCTCGCGAGCGATTTCTTGGCGCACATTGCCATTATTTCCCGAATGACCGGACAGTTCCGGAACGAACTGCCGGCTCGGTCCATTGTGTCGGCGGATGGTATCGGCGCTATCCATGCATTGCCCGGCTCAGCGCCGAGACCGCTCCGCCCCGCCGAACCGGCAGCATCCTGGAGCAGCCGGTTCGGCGCTCTGGGCGTCAGCTCATCCCGATTTCCACCGCGATCCGGATCAGATCGGAATGGTTCTTGGCACCGAGTTTCTGCTTGAGCAGGGACGTGGTGTTGGCCACGGTCTTGTAAGAAATGCCGAGCGCCTCGGCGACCTCCACGATCTTGTCGCCTCGCCCCAGCAGGCGAAGAATCTCGAGCTCCCGCGGCGTCATCTGCGAGGCCGGGTTGGCCTTGATCGCCGCGCCGGAAAACGTCACGGCTTCCGCGAGCTGCGGCGAGATGAAATTGTCGCCCGCGACCACCTTGCGCACCGCCTTGAGCAGGATCCGGGGATCGTCGCCCTTGGAGACATAGCCCTGCGCCCCAAGCTCGACCGCCCGCACCACGAAGGCCGGATCGTCATTCATGCTGAACATGATGATCTTGGCGTCCGGATCGTCCTTGCGAATGCGCCGCATGAGTTCGAAGCCGGAGACATCCGGCAGGCTGATGTCGATCACGGTGACGTCGGGCCGCTTGCTGACATAGGCGCGATGCCCGGATTTGGCGTCGGCCGCCTCTTCGATCCGGATCGAATGGTCGGAGGCGAACAGGGTGCGGCAACCGGACAGCACCACGGGATGGTCGTCAACGATCAGGACTCGGGTTGCCGGCTTAGTGGAATCTTGCATCGCAGCTCTCTTGCTTTTCGACTCATAGACCCCCGGGAACAAATGGAAAGAGCAAATCCGGCCGATGCGCGTTAGAATTGACCTAATGTGGCAACGCCTCTCGTTCAGAACCCAACTGTTCCTGCCGCTCGGCACGAGCTTCCTCGCCGCGCTGATCATGGGCGGCGTGCTGCTTCAAACCTTCGCGGCCGGGCAACTGGCCGACGAGAACGAGCCAAGGCGGCGTTTGACCCAGACGGTTGCCGCCGCGCTCAACAACACCCTGCGCACCTCGAACACTCCGCGGCAGACCCTCGACGCCTTTGTCCATTCTCTGGACATCTCCTCTGATATCCAATTCCGTGCTGTGGACGCGGGTCCCGCATCTTCAGCGAAGGACGATCTGCGCAAGCCGCATGGCGTGCCGCAATGGTTTGTCGACCTGCTCACCATTCCGGATATGGACACGGCAACTCCGGTGATGATCGGCGGCCAGCGTGTCGGCGATCTCCTCTTCCTGCCGGACCTGTCGGCCGACCTGTTCGAGAAGTGGATCGGCTTTCTCGCGCTGACCACCCTCGTCGCCGTGCTGATGGTGCTCACCGGCACCATTGCCTATGTTTTCGCCGGATCGGCCCTGCGCCCGCTGCAATATCTCGGCGAAGGCCTCACGCGGATACGGCGCGGCGACTACGCGACGCCGATCCCGGTCGGAGGACCGCCGGAAATCCGGCAAAGCTGCGAGGAGGCCAATGCGCTGGCCGCAACGCTGGCCCAATTGAGCCAGGACAATCGCGACCTGCTGCACCGCCTGGTGTCGCTCCAGGACGACGAGCGGCGCGATCTCGCGCGCGAACTGCACGACGAACTCGGCCCGTTGCTGTTCAGCATTCGCGTCGGCACGATCGCATTGGTCGAGGCCTCGCCTACGGCGGGACATCTCGGCAATTCGGCGGAAGAGGTGTTGCAATCGGTCGAGGCACTCCAGCAGACCAACCGCCGCATCCTCGACCGATTGCGACCGCTCTACATCGAGGAATTGGGTCTGGAGACCAGCGTGCAGACGCTGCTCCGCAACTTTCGCAAGCAAGCCCCGTATGTCGGCCTGACGGACACGATTGATCCGGATCTCAACGGGATCGACGGGCCGCTGGCTCAGACCGTCTATCGCGTGATTCAGGAGGCGCTGACCAACGTGCTGCGCCATGCCGGCGCCAGCAATGCCCATGTGCAGGCGACCTTCGCCGGCGAGACGGTCGTCATCGAGATTTCCGACGACGGCGGCGGCTTTCCCGAAGGCGATTTGTTCGGCCGTGGCCTGACCGGCATGCATGAGCGCGTGCGCGCGCTCAGCGGATCGCTGTCACTGCTGCGCGCGGATGAACGAACCTATGTGCGCTGCCGCCTTCCCGCCGAACCGGCAGGCGAGGCACCGGTCACCGATTAGCACGCACAGCCAAGGTGCGTGTTCTGTCGCGCCGGCTCGCACAGCGTGGTGCGTATCTTGCCGTCCGGGCTGAAGCAAAACGAGGCGCGGATGCGCAGCGCGCCGGCGACGGAATATTCGAGATCGACGCCGTGGGGCGCGGGATGGATTTCCTCCAGCCCGAAACCTGCCGACGAGAAAGCGCTGAGCCGCGGCTGCCAATAGGCTTCGAGCTCGGTGCGGCCGCGATAGCGCTGCGTGCCGTTACATGTGCATTCGACCTGGCCGTCGTCCGCATAGAGGTCGAGCAGCGTCGCGAGATCGCCCTTCCTGCAGGCGTCCACCCAGTCGACGACAATTCCCATCTGGTCGAAATCGCTCACGCCGCAATCCTGTCTGCCGCGAAAAATCACTGGTGGCTTAGGACCACACTCGTGAATGTGCGCTGAATGGTAAACCCCGGGCGATACCGGGTTCCCTCGGGGTATCTGCGGAGCTCAGCTCTGTCGCCGCGCTTTAGCCCACACGGCGAAGGCGATCAGCACGGCGCCTGCGAGCGTGAACCAGGTGATGGCGTATTGCAGGTGATCGTCCTTGAGATGGATGTCGAGGGGCCCCGGCCGCGGAATGCCGTTCTCGGGTGCGGGCTGCTCGAGGTCGATATAGAATGGCGCAACCGCGCCCCAGCCCAGCGTGCTCGCGATCGCCACATGATCGCGCACGAACCAGAGCCGCTTGTCGCGGTTCTCCGCCGGGGTCAGCCAGCCAGGTGCCTCGGGAAAGCGAAGATAGCCGGTGAACGAGACCACCTGCCCCGTGATGAGCTTCTTGACCGCGCGATCCTCGACACTGCGATCCTGCATGGTGTTTTCGACGAAGCCCGCATCGATCACGACCGTTTCGCCGCTTGGCAGCCGCGCCGGCAGGAACGCCCAGGTACCGGGGCTTGCGGCATCCTTGCGCACGGCGGACCCGGGCGAATAGACCATCGCATCGGGCAACGGCGCATACGTCGCGGTAAAGCTGACACGGCGGAATTCATCGCGCGCGGGACTTAGCGCGGCCCATCGTGCTGGCGGCGGCAGCGCGACCGGTGCCTCCGCAAGACGCTCGGTGAGCGCTGTGATCAGCTCGTGCTTGGCGAGGCGGCGCTGCAATTGCCAGAGGCCGAGCGCGACGCAGACCGCGGCCAGGAAAAGCGTGAACAGCGCAAAGCCGGCCACGCGTGGCTTGCGCGCGGTCTCGTTCATTTCGCGCGGTCGACCAGCCGGCCCGGCGCCGCCTTGTGGTGGAATTGCAGCGCGATCAGCAGCGACTTCATCGCGCGCAACGGCAGCAGCGTGGTCGCGAGGATCAGCGGCAGCCACAGCACCGCGTGCAGCCAATACGGCGGCTGATACTTGACCTCGACGACGAGCGCGCAGCCGACCACGATCGCGCCGGCCAGCATGATGATGAAGATCGCAGGACCGTCGCCGGAATCGATGAAGGCGTAGTCGAGGCCGCAACGGTCGCAGGCGGGCGCAAGCGTCAGGAAGCCCGCATAGAGCTTGCCCTGGCCGCAGCGCGGGCATTTGCAGGCAAGCCCGCGCAGCGCGCTTTGCAGGACAGTGGCTTGTGGCTCGGACGTATCGGAGGCTTCGTTCATGATGAAGGAGTCTATCACAGTTCTGCCGAAACCTCCGGCGCGTCGAAAGCGAAAGGGCGGTCCTGCGGCCGCCCTTTCTGATCAATCCAAGGCTGCTCAGTGCGCGCCGTGGGCCATGGACTCGGCGCCGTGTCCCCACACATAGATGCAGAGGAACAGGAACAGCCAGACCACGTCGACGAAGTGCCAGTACCAGGCGGCAAACTCGAAGCCGAGATGCTGCGTCGGCGTGAAGTGGCCGGCATAGGCGCGGAACAGGCAGACCAGCAGGAAGATGGTGCCGATCAGCACGTGGAAACCGTGGAAGCCGGTCGCCATGAAGAAGGTCGCGCCGTAGACGTTGCCGGCGAACGAGAACGCCGCGTGGCCGTACTCATAGGCCTGCACGCAGGTGAAGAGCGCGCCGAGCACGACGGTGATGATCAGGCCGTATTTCAGGCCCTGGCGGTCGTTCTCGAGCAGCGCGTGATGGGCCCAGGTCACCGTGGTGCCGGAGGTGAGCAGGATCAGCGTGTTCAGGAGCGGCAGATGCCAGGGATCGAAGGTCTCGATGCCGTGCGGCGGCCAGGTGCCCGGCACAGTGCAAGCGCCGGCCGCGGTACCGAGACCGCAGCCGAATATCGCATCGCGCGTGGCGTGGACGGCGTCGGCCGGGAACAGCGCTGCGTTGAAATAGGCCCAGAACCAGGCGACGAAGAACATCACCTCGGAGGCGATGAACAGGATCATGCCGTAGCGGTGATGCAGCTGCACGACGCGGGTGTGGTCGCCCTTGTACTGGGCTTCCTTGATCACGTCGCCCCACCAGCTCGCCATGGTGTAGAGCACGCCGACGGTGCCGACGCCGAAGATGATCGGCGCCGCCGAGAACATGTGGTGCATCCAGGCGATCGCACCGACCGCCATGATGAAGGCCGAGATCGAGCCGACGACGGGCCACGGCGAGGGATCGACCAGATGGTAGTCGTGATGCTTGGTGTGCGCCGTTGCCATTTGCGGTCTCGCTCCTCAATCCCGTGCCTGTCCGGCACTTATCCCCTGTTTCCAACCCCCTGAGCGTGAGCCCGGCGATCAGAGATTTCCCTTGCGTTTGTCGCCCTCGCCAGAGGCGACCGGCTT
Source organism: Bradyrhizobium sp. LM2.9 (assembly GCF_054056555.1). Lineage (NCBI taxonomy): Bacteria > Pseudomonadati > Pseudomonadota > Alphaproteobacteria > Hyphomicrobiales > Nitrobacteraceae > Bradyrhizobium > Bradyrhizobium sp. LM2.9. The sequence goes on along the minus strand of NZ_JBSRYJ010000002.1, from coordinate 6,690,706 downwards.
CACTACCGGATCGCGCACCGGATAGAACGTGTAGGACAGCGTGATCGTGTTCAGCCCGTCGTTGTCGTGGTCGTCCGCGATCGACGGGTCGACGTAGAACACGACCGGCATCTCGCGCTTCTCGCCGGGCGCCATGGTCTGCTCGGTGAAGCAGAAGCAGTTGATCTTCTGGAAATAGGATCCGACCGTCAGCGGCGCGACATTGTAGGCGGCCTGGCCTGCGGTCGTCCGCGCGGCCTGGTTGGTCACCGTGTAAAAGACTGTCACGACCTGACCGATATTGACCTCGATCTCGCTCTGCTCCGGCTCGAACTTCCAGGGCAGGCCGGGCGCGACGTTGGAATCGAAGCGCACCGCGATCTTCCGTGCGATCGGACCGCTCGCCGGCGCCGAGGTCGCGACCTGGGTCGTGCCGTTGAAGCCGGTGGCACGGCAGAACCAATTGTAGAACGGCACCGCCGCGTAGGAGGCGCCGACCATCAGCGCGACCACGCCGCCGCAGATCGAGGCGACCAGCACGTCGCGGCCGACACCCCTGAAAGGCCGACGCCCTTTGGTGGCCGTCCGGCTCTGATCCCGCGATATGGTCGGCTTCTGATCCATGTTTCCTACATCGGCCGGATGAGCACGGCCGGTCCCTTGACCATGGTCACGGCGAAGAACAGCACCACGAGCACGCCGAGCGCGAGCGCGATCGCGATCGAGCGCTGTCGACGGCTCTTCTTCTGCGCCTCGGTGAGGACGATTCCATCGATTTCAGGTTTGTCGGCCATTCCTGCGATCATGCGCCCCCTACCATCGGAGCAAGCGCCCGGAACACGACCTCGGCCAGCAAAGTCGCGAACAGCGCGAACAGATAAAGGATGGAGAACGCAAACAGCTTTCGCGTCGCCCGCAACGATTGGCTGCGCTCGCGGCGGATATAGACGTTGATGGCGAACGCCAGCATGCCGGCGCCGAGGATCAGCGAGACGATGCCGTAAATGGCGTCAAAATAGCCGAGCGCCCACGGCGCAGCGGCGACCGCGATCAGCACGATGGTGTAGAGCAGGATCTGAAGCCGCGTCGCGTCGGGGCCGGCGACATTGGGCAGCATCGGGATGCCGGCACGCGCGTAATCGTCGGAGCGGAACAGCGCCAGCGCCCAGAAGTGCGGCGGCGTCCAGAAGAAGATGATGGCGAACAGCAGCAGCGGCTCGACGTCGACCGTGCCTGTGACCGCGGCCCAGGCCACCACCGGCGGCAGCGCGCCGGCGGCACCGCCGATCACGATGTTCTGCGCGGTCCGGCGCTTCAGGCCGATCGTGTAGATCACGACGTAGAAGAAGATGGTGAAGGCGAGCAGCGCGCCCGCGATCCAGTTGACCAGGATGCCGAGCGTCATCACCGAGAAGAAGGCGAGCGTCATGCCGAAGGTCATCGCCTCAGGACGGGTGATACGGCCGCGCGGAATCGGCCGGTTCGCCGTGCGCGACATCTTGGCGTCGATGTCGCCTTCCAGCGCCATGTTGAGCGCGCCGGAGGCGCCGGCACCGACGGCGATGCAGAGCAGCGAGGTGAAGGCCAGCACCGGGTGGAAATGCCCGGGTGCCAGCGCCATTCCGACCAGCGCGGTGAAGATCACCAGCGACATCACGCGCGGCTTCAAGAGCGCGATGTAGTCGCCAACCTCCGCTTCGGAGATGCGGGGATTGATGTCGACGGCGTTGTGGTCGAGGACGGACACTTAGTTTGACTCGCTTTGTTGTAGAGCCGCGGCGCCCGTCACGGGCGCCGCGGGAGATTGATTACTGCACGCGGGGCAGCACTTCGAACTGGTGGAACGGCGGCGGCGAGGGCAGCGTCCATTCCAGCGTGGTCGCACCGGCACCCCATGGATTGTCGCCAGCCGGCACCTTTTTCGCGAAGGCGTCGATCACGCAATAGAGGAAGATCAGCACACCGAAGCCGGAGATGTAGGAACCGAGCGACGAGACCAGATTCCAGCCCGCGAACGCGTCGGGATAGTCGACGTAGCGGCGCGGCATGCCCGACAGGCCGAGGAAGTGCTGCGGGAAGAACACCAGGTTGACGCCGATGAAGGTGACCCAGAAATGAGCCTTGGCCAGCGTCTCGTTGTACATGTAGCCCGACATCTTCGGGAACCAGTAGTACCAGCCGGCAAAGATCCCGAACACCGCGCCGAGCGACAGCACGTAGTGGAAATGCGCGACGACGTAGTAGGTCTCCTGCAGCACGCGATCGACGCCGGCATTCGCCAGCACGACGCCGGTGACGCCGCCGACGGTGAACAGGAAGATGAATCCCACCGCCCAGAGCATCGGGGCGCGGAACTCGATCGAGCCGCCCCACATCGTGGCGATCCACGAGAAGATCTTCACGCCGGTCGGAACCGCGATGACCATCGTGGCAGCGACGAAATAGGCCTGCGTCGCCGAGGACATGCCGACCGTGTACATGTGGTGCGCCCACACCACGAAGCCGATGCCGCCGATAGCGACCATGGCGTAGGCCATGCCGAGATAGCCGAACACGGGCTTGCGCGAGAAGGTCGAGACGATCTGGCTGACCATGCCGAATGCCGGCAGGATCAGGATGTACACTTCGGGGTGGCCGAAGAACCAGAACAGATGCTGGAACAGCACGGGGTCGCCGCCGCCTTCGGGGTTGAAGAATGTCGTCCCGAAATTGCGGTCGGTGAGCAGCATGGTGATGGCACCGGCGAGCACCGGCAGCGACAACAGCAGCAGGAACACCGTCACCAGGATCGACCACACGAACAGCGGCATCTTGTGCAGGGTCATGCCCGGCGCGCGCATGTTGAAGATGGTGGTAATGAAGTTAATGGCGCCGAGGATCGAGGAGGCACCGGCAAGATGGATCGACAGAATCGCGAAATCCACTGCCGGCCCCGGGTGGCCCGAGGTCGACAGCGGCGCATACATCGTCCAGCCCGCGCCGACGCCGTTGGCACCCGGCTCGCCCTCGACGAAGGTCGACATCAGCAGCAGCGCGAACGAGGCCGGCAGCAGCCAGAACGAGATGTTGTTCATGCGCGGGAACGCCATGTCGGGCGCGCCGATCATCAGCGGTACGAACCAGTTGCCGAAGCCGCCGATCATCGCGGGCATGACCATGAAGAAGATCATGATCAGGCCGTGAGAGGTCACGAACACATTGTAGGTGTGCGTCTCGTGGAAGATCTGCACGCCCGGATACATCAGCTCGGCACGGATCGCGATCGACATCGCGGCACCGATGATGCCGGCGATGACCGCGAAGATCAGGTACATCGTGCCGATGTCCTTGTGGTTGGTCGAATAGACGTAGCGCCGCCATCCAGTCGGATGGGCGTGCTCGTCATGTCCGTGGTCTTGCGCGTGATCGCCGTGTGCCGCTGCGCTCGTTGCCATTTTCAAATCCTGCCTTGCGTCCCGATCGGACCCTTTGGAGGTCCCGCCTTTATGTCGCTTTCAGTCCCCTCGCCCGGCGCTTACTGCGTCGGGCCGGCCGTGGAGGCGTAGGTGCTGGTGCCGCCGCTCGCAAATTTCTTCTTCGCCGTCTCAACCCAGGAGGCGAACTCCTGGTCCTCCACAACGCGAATCGCGATCGGCATGAAGGCGTGGTCCTTGCCGCACAGCTCCGAGCACTGGCCGTAGAACATGCCGGTCTTGGTGGCCTTGAACCAGGTCTCGTTCAGCCGTCCCGGAATGGCGTCGATCTTGACGCCGAAAGCCGGCATCGCGAAGGCGTGGATGACGTCGGCGCCGGTGACCTGGACACGAATCACCTTGTTGACCGGCACCACCATCTCGTTGTCGACACCGAGCAGCCGGGGCTGCTTGTCCTGGGCCAACAGCGAGTCGAACTCGAACTTGCCGTTATCAGGATAGGCGTAGGACCAGTACCACTGCTTGCCGGTCGCCTTGATGGTGATATCCGCCTTCGGCACGTCGAGCTCCAGGAACAGCAGGCGGAACGACGGCACCGAGATACCAACCAGAATCAGCACCGGAACGAGCGTCCACGCCACCTCGATCAGCGTGTTGTGCGTGGTCCGCGACGGCACCGGATTGGCCTTCGAGTTGAACTTGACGACCACGATCACGAGCAGCGCCAGAACGAACAGCGTGATCACAGTGATCAGCACGAACAGGAAATTGTGGAACCAGACAATATTGTCCATCACCGGGGAAGCGGACCGCTGAAGCGTCCACTCCCACGGCGCCGGTTGCCCGAGTTCGGCGAATGCCGCGCCGCTCGTCGCCAGCGTCAGACCCGCCACGGCCAATCCCAGCAAGTGCCGGCCCACCGGGCCCATCGACAACTTCATGCCGTTCGCGCTCCCCTAACGAAATCACCCCAAGTGCATTCCCCTAATTTTCGGGAAACGCATTATTCGATCCGCCCGTCTGACAAACCGCCGCGCAAGAATACCTCTAAGAGGAATTGGGGCCGGATCGCTAGAACGCCGAAATCAAGCCTCTCAAACCATAATTCTTGATCTATCGCAATGCAGTCTTAAGCCCGGTCTGTCAGCGATCACCCGCAAGATATTTCCTAGTAACATCAGACAAAAATACCGTTTCCCGGGATGCTGCGGCTTGACAGCGGAATTGCCCGCGTTAGGCACTGGCAGACAGCCGCACCGGAACCTGATTCGTGCGGGCGACGGCGGCCGTGGCGGCGTGGAATTTGCTTGCGAATCGCCTTCAAGACGCCGTCATTCCCGTATCAGTCCGCCAGGTGCGAGCGACCCAGGCGAGCAGAGGGACCGACCCGATGGGGTTTTCGAGATGCATGGCAAGGCCGGCGAGAAGACAGGCTCGCGGCCTCACGAAGCTGGCTGCCCTGCTGGCTGCTGTCGTCGTCCTGGCGTTCCCGGGCCTCGCCCATGCGCAGGGCGCGGTGCGCTCCGTCCATGGCGACTGGCAGATTCGCTGCGACACCCCGCCGGGCGCCCAATCCGAGCAATGCGCCCTGATCCAGAGCGTGGTGGCCGAAGACCGCTCCAATGCCGGCCTGACCGTGATCGTGCTCAAGACCGCCGACCAGAAAAGCCGCCTGATGCGGGTCGTCGCCCCCCTCGGCGTTCTCCTGCCCTCCGGCCTCGGCCTCAAGCTCGACAACCAGGACGTCGGCCGTGCCGGCTTTGTCCGCTGCCTGCCCAATGGCTGCGTCGCCGAGGTCGTGATGGACGACAAGCTGCTCGGCCAGCTCCGCACCGCCAAGACCGCGACCTTCATCATCTTCGAGACCCCGGAAGAAGGCATTGGCTTCCCGCTCAGCCTGAACGGACTCGGCGAGGGCTACGACAAGCTGCCATAGGCGGCTGAGCCGGCCTCGTCTAGTAAATCTCAAGGCAGGCTGTGCCGTTGTCGCTCTCGAAGGATTCGATCGTCTGCGCATGTCGGCGAAGCAGAGCCGCGATTGCCGCCGTGGTTTGATTGCCGGTCCGCAGCCAGATCACCTTCGGCGGAGACCCCAACAAGCTTGCCATGTCGGCAAAATCGACGTCCTGGGTCACAATCGCGAAGCCATTTGCCTTCGCAAACTCCCAAAGCGCGCGGTCCGCAGCTTCCGATAGTCCGTGAGACCGGACGTGACTGGAATCTGGAAAAAGGTCGGCGATCATCTGGCAAAGAATGAAGCTGAGGTTCTGATCGAACAGCAGCCTCATATCGGTGCGGTCACCAATCGCCTCTCGCGGTCGGCGGCATAGGCCAGGCAGGCGCGGATATCGTCCTCGGTCAATTCGGGGAAGTCGTCGAGGATTTGAGCGTGGGTCTGACCAGCAGCCAGCCAGCCGAGCACATCTGCCACAGCGATCCGCATGTGGCGGATGCAGGGTCGCCCCCCACGCTTGCCAGGCTCAATCGAGATGATGTCTCGGTAATTCATGAAAGCAACATAGCATCGATCTGTATCAGCGTCAGGGCCCCTTGCTTCCAGCCCAATCCTATCGTTTCCGTAATGTGACGGCCAAGCCCCTCGCGGAACCGCCGGGAAACCATTATCTTGCCTCACATCCCCCGATAATGGACGGACGCATGACAAATCCTGCCACAACCTCCCTGCTCGACCGCGCCAATCTCGACCGCGACCAGGTTCGCAACGAGCTCGCGCGCGGGCTTGCCGGTGCCGACGACGGCGAATTGTTCCTGGAATATAGCCAGACCGAAGCGCTGATGTTCGACAACGGGCGGCTGAAGCAGGCGACCTACGACACTTCGCAGGGCTTTGGGCTGCGCGCCGTCAAGGACGACGCGGTCGGCTATGCGCATTCCTCCGACGTTTCGCTGGCCGGCGCTGATTCGCGCTGCGGACGCGGTCGCGGCCGTGCGCGGCGGTTATTCCGGGAGCTTCGCGGCGCCTCCAGCGCATACCAACGTGCGGCTTTATAGTGACGACAATCCGCTCGATGCCCCCGGCTTCGAGACCAAGGTAAAACTGCTTGCCGAGATCGACGCCTATCTGCGCGACAAGGATCCGCGGGTACGGCAGGTCAGCGTCAGCCTGGGCGCGACCTGGCAGGTGGTCGAGATCCTGCGGCCCGACGGCGAAAGCTATCGTGACATCCGCCCGCTGGTGCGCGTCAACGTCTCCGTCGTCGCCGGCCAGGGCGACCGCCAGGAGAGCGGCAGCAAGGGTTATGGCGGCCGCGCCGGCTACGCCGAATTCATCGAGAGCAAGAACTGGCGTGACGCCGCCGACGGCGCGCTGCGCGAGGCCCTCGTCAATCTGGAATCGATTCCCGCCCCCGCCGGCGAGATGGACGTCGTGCTCGGAGCCGGCTGGCCCGGCCGTGATGCTGCATGAAGCAGTCGGCCATGGCCTCGAGGGCGACTTCAACCGCAAGAAGACGTCTGCGTTTGCAGGCCTGATGGGCCAGCAGGTCGCGGCCAAGGGCGTCACCGTGGTCGACGACGGCACCATTGCCTCGCGCCGCGGCTCGCTGTCGATCGACGACGAGGGCACGCCGACCAACCGCACCGTGCTGATCGAGGACGGCGTGCTGGTCGGCTACATGCAGGACCGCCAGAACGCGCGCCTGATGAACATGAAGCCGACCGGCAACGGCCGTCGCCAGGGCTATGCCCATGTGCCGATGCCGCGCATGACCAACACCTACATGCTCGCGGGCGACCGCGATCCGGCCGAGATTCTCGCCTCGGTGAAGAACGGCGTCTTCGCCGCGAATTTCGGCGGCGGTCAGGTCGACATCACCTCGGGCAAATACGTGTTTCAGTGCACCGAGGCCTACAAGATCGAAAACGGCAAGATCGGTGCGCCGTTGAAGGGCGCCATGTTGATCGGCAACGGGCCGACCGACCTGCATCGCATTCGCATGATCGGCAACGATCTCGCGCTCGATACCGGCATCGGCACCTGTGGCAAGAACGGCCAGGGCGTGCCGGTCGGCGTCGGCCAGCCGTCGCTTCTGATGGAACGCATTACGGTGGGTGGAACGGGCGGATGAGTGTCGAGAAGGTAACTGTCACCACGAAGCGGAAGAGCAGCGGCTGGGCCGGCCAGCTCGTGCAGCTCGCCGGCATCGTCGCCGCGGTGTTCATCGCCAAGGGCGCGCTGGCCGAGCCGTTCTACGTGCCGTCGGGCTCGATGGAGCCGACATTGTTGATCGGCGACGCCTTGATCGCCTCGAAATTCCCCTACGGCTACGGCACCTCGTCGCTGCCGATCCAGATCAACCTGCCCGAGAGCGGCCGCGTCTTCGCGGAAACGCCGAAGCAGGGCGACGTCGTCGTGTTCCGCTGGCCCGGCGACCGCTCGCAGGCCTGGGTCAAGCGCGTCGTGGGTCTGCCCGGCGACCGCATCCAGTTGCGGCAGGGCCAGCTCTTCGTCAATGACCGTCCCGCCGAGCTGAAGCCGGACGGCGTCGGCGCCGCCGAGGACGACAATGGCGGCAGCGAGCCCGCCTATCGCTATGTCGAGACGCTGCCGAACGGCGTCTCGCATCTGATCTTCAAGATGCGCGACAACGGACCTCTCGACAACACGCAGGAAGTGACGGTGCCGGCAGGCCATCTCTTCGTGCTCGGCGACAACCGCGACAATTCCGCCGACAGCCGCGTGCCCTTGCGCTCCGGCGGCGTCGGCCTGTTGCCGATCGACAATCTGGTCGGCCGTGCCGATGCCGTGCTCGGATCCTGGGATCTCGGCATCCGCGGTCAGCCGGTGTGGACCTGGCTGTCCGGATTTCGCATGGCGCGGTTTTTCACCGCCGTGCATTGAAGGCCGGAATGTCTCGCCCTCTCCCGCGCGCGGGAGAGATTGCTTAGCTACGCCCGCAATAACGGCGGTGAGAGCTGCACGCTAGCGCACCACGCCCGACGTAAACCCCGCCTTCCGGCGCGGCGGCTTGATTTCCTTTTTCAGGAAGCAGCGCGCCTCGCGTCCGGTGTAGCCGGGGCGTGCATAGGTGAAGGCGCGGCATTTGTTGTCGGCGGTGCAGGCGGCCTTGCAGGCCTCTCCGCCTTCGCCGGCCTTGATCTCGAAATTGCGCAAATCGCCGCCGGGACGGTCGATCGAGGTCTCCACGCCTGCGACGCGCGGCTCGATCACGCCGGCGCCACGCACACCGGAGATGCAGCAGCTTTCCGGCACGCGCGCCGGCACCGCGTTCTTGAGCCAGCACACCGCCGAGCCGCCTTCGACGTCGGGATAGCTGAAGCTCCAGGAGCGGCAGCGGCGGTCGCGCTCGCATAGCAGCGCGCAATCCTCGGGATCACCTGACGTGACCGGCGTGCTGAAATAGTCTCCGCCGGGCCGATCGAACGCCGTCCTGGGCGCGCACAGGCCAGCTCGCAAACACGAGCGAAAGCAGCGCGGCACATGCCACGACGCTTGCCAGGACGCTCGCCATGACGGCCAGGCGGCCCTTCCCCATCGAAACAGCTTTCGGGTTATTGACGACGCTCAGGTTTTTCAGGCGGTCATTTGATCGCCGCAAACCTGTATGGGCGATGAACGGCTCGGGTCCTGATCGTTGGCCCTGCTGTGCCCACGGGTCTAGAACGCGTATTCCGCGTAGGCTGGTTCCACCGAGCCGTTCCAGGGACCGTTGAACTTCTCGAGCATCTCCTCGGCCGGCGTGCGGCCGGAATCGATGATGCGATCGAGCGGCTCCAGATGCCGGGTCTCGTCGCGGCCGAGCTGATCGATCCGGCCGCGCCGGCGCAGGCCGGCATGTGCCAGAACGAGGCATTCCTTGGCGATCTCGAACAGATAGCGGTCCTTGATCCGCGACTTGAAGCCGAAGCGCGGCACGTCGTCGCGCAGGCCCCCTGACGCTCATGCGCGGTCCAGTGCTTCACAAGGTCCCAGGCGGCATCGAGCGACACGTCGTCGTAGAGCAGCCCCGCCCAGAACGCCGATAACGCCGGCAGACGGCCCCATGGGCCACCGTCGGAGCCGCGCATCTCGAGATAGCGCTTGAGACGCACCTCCGGGAAGATCGTCGAAAGATGGTTGGCCCAGTCCGACAAGGTCGGACGTTCCCCGGGCAAATTGTTGTTGCGGCCATCGAAGAAGGCGCGGAACGAAGAGCCGGAGACGTCGATGTAATCCTCGTCGCGCTTGACGAAGTACATGGGTACGTCGAGCGCGTAGTCGACATAGCGCTCGAAGCCCATGCCGTCCTCGAACGCCCACGGCATCATGCCCGAACGCGCATTGTCGGTGTCGCGCCAGATCTCGGACCGGAAGGAGAGGAAGCCGTTCGGCTTGCCCTCGGTAAACGGCGAATTGGCGAACAAGGCGGTTGCGACCGGCTGTAGCGCGAGCGAAACACGCAGCTTCTTGACCATGTCGGCTTCGGAGGAAAAGTCGAGATTGGTCTGCACCGTGCAGGTCCGGTACATCATGTCGAGGCCGTATTGGCCGACCTTCGGCATGTAATTGGTCATGATCTTGTAGCGGCCCTTGGGCATCACCGGGATGTCGGCGCGCGACCAGGACGGCGTCATGCCGAGCCCGAGGAAGCCGATGCCGAGCGGCGTTGCGATCTCGCGCACCTGCGCCAGATGCGCCATCAGCTCGCTCTGGGTCTGGTGCACGTTCTCGACCGGCGCACCGGAGAGCTCGAATTGTCCGCCGGGCTCGAGCGAGATCGCGCCGCCGCCGGTGACGTCGTAGAGGCCGATGATGTTGCCCTTCTCCATGATCGGCTCCCAGCCGAGCAGGAGCTTCATGCCTTCGAGCAGCGCACCGATACCGCGCGCGCCTTCGTAGGGCACCGGGCAGTGGCCTTCGAGCGTAAACGGCGTCTTCTCGTGCTCGGTGCCCATGCGGAATTCGGACGGGTCCTTGCAGCCTTCCTCGAACCACGTGACGAGCTCGTCACGTGATTGCAGCGGCGTCATATCGATCTGGTCTCGCGCCATATCAAACTCTAATTAAAAGGGCGCTTCGACAGAAGGCGCGCGGGTGACGGGGACGGTCCGCGCACCCATCGGGTGCACGGACGAGCTGGTGTGCCGCGCGCTCATCGCGACGGCGTGGTTTCGTTGGCGTGGACGACCGGCGGCAGTTTCATCTCGCCGCACGAGCAGCCCAGGCGGTCGAGCAGACCGCTGAGCTTGACGGCATCCGCGTCGGACAGTTTCGAACCGACATATTTCTCGATTGCGGCCGAATAGGCGCCCCACATCCGCTTCTGCAATTCGCGGCCGGCTTCGCTGATCTCCACGAACTGGCCGCGCTTGTCGATCTTGCATTCACGCCGCGAGGCGAGGCCTTCGTCGACCAGACGGTCAATCAGCCGCGATGTCGAATATTGCGGGATCAGCATCTGCCGTTCGAGTTCGACCGGGCGCAGCTCACCCGAAGGCGCCCGCGACAATTCGAGCAGGGCGTCGTACCATGCCAGCGGCGGGAACCCCGCCTTCTTCAGGTCCTGCTCGACGCAATCGAGCACGCGGCTCTGCACCCGCATCAGGCGGATCCAGGCGGAAGTCGCCTCGGTCGATGGTTTGCGTTTCATGGTCCCGCTCAAGCTCGTCGCCCGTCTCTTACCCTACTCGATGCACCTGCATCAATCTTGACTATTTCAAGCAGATGCATGTAGTCGTTCTTTCGCCTGAACCAAGCAACAAGAGGAGGAAATTCCAATGAAATTGTACTATTCGCCCGGTGCCTGCTCGCTATCCCCCCACATCGCGCTCCTGGAAGCCGGCCTGCCCTATGAGCTGGTCAAGGTCGACATCCGGGCGAAGAAGCTCGAAAATGGTGAGGATTATCTGAAGCTGAACCCCAAGGGCCAGGTCCCTGCGCTGGGTCTCGATAGCGGAGAGATCGTGACCGAAGGCCCGGTGATTGTCCAGATCATCGCCGATCAGGCCTCAGCCAAGGCGCTGGCGCCGGCCCACGGCAGCTCAGAGCGCTACAAGCTGCTCGAATGGCTGAACTTCCTCACCTCGGAGGTCCACAAGAGCTTCGGTCCGATGTTCGCGCCGGCGCTGAACGACGAGGCCAAGGCGTTCTTCAGGGATCGCGTCATGGGCAAGCTGAAATACATCGACAGCCAGCTCGCCGGCCGCGATTACCTCATGGGCAAGCAGTTCACGGTGGCTGACGGCTATCTCTTCACGATGCTGACCTGGGGCGACCGGATGAAGTTCGACCTCTCGGCGATGCCGAACCTGGTCGCGTACAAGACCCGCGTCGCGGCGCGGCCGCAGGTGCAGGAAGCGATGAAGAAGGAAGGGCTGATTCAGGCCGCCTGAGACGCAAATGCGAAAGGCCGGATCGAGAATCCGGCCTTTCGTATTTTTCATCCCGGCTACGGGTTCAGAGAATTACGCCGCCGTTTTCTTGGGGGCGAAGCGGCCGTAAAAGGTTTCTCCCTTCGCGGCCATCTCCTCAAGGAGTTTCGGCGGGGTGAAGCGCGAACCGTATTTCGCCTCCAGCTTGTGGCAAAGCTCGACGAAGGTCTTTGGGCCCATGAAGTCGATGTAGGACAGGGTGCCACCGGTGAACGGCGCGAAGCCGAAGCCGAGGATCGAGCCGACATCGGCCTCGCGTGGATCGGTGATGACGTGATCCTCGACCGTGCGGGCGGCTTCCACCGCCTGCACCACCAGGAAGCGCTGCTTCAACTCCTCGATGTCGAGCGTATCGGGATCGAGCTGCTTCGGTTGCAGCGCGGACAAGCCCGGCCACAGGCTCTTCTGGCCCTTGCCCTTCTCGGGGTAGTCGTAAAACCCCTTGCTGTTCTTGCGGCCGAGACGGCCCTGCTTCTCGACGATCTCCACCATCAGCTTCTTCTGATCGGGATTGATGGCGTTGGGACCGAGATCGGCTTCCGTCGCCTTCATGATCTTGAGGCCGAGGTCGAGCGCGACTTCGTCGGAGAGCGAGAGCGGGCCAACCGGCATGCCGGCCATCTTGGCGCAGTTCTCGATCATCGCGGGGGGCACGCCCTCGAGGAACATCTCGTTGCCCTCGGCCACGTAGCGCCCGACGCAGCGATTGGCGAAGAAGCCGCGGCTGTCGTTGACGACGATCGGCGTCTTGCCGATCTGCCGGACATAGTCGAGCGCAGTCGCGATCGCGAGATCGCCGGTGTTCTTGCCCTGGATGATCTCGACCAGCATCATCTTCTCGACCGGCGAGAAGAAGTGGATGCCGACGAACCTGCCCTGGTCCTTGAAGCTCTCGGCCAGCGAGGTGATCGGAAGCGTCGAAGTATTGGACGCGAAGATCACGTCCGGCTTCATATGCTCCTGCGCCTTGGCAAAGGTATCAGCCTTGACCTTGCGGTCTTCGAACACGGCCTCGATGACGAGGTCGACGTCCTTCAACGCGGCATAGTCCGCCGTCGGCGTGATGCGGGCGAGCAGCGCTTCTGCATCAGAAGGCTTGGCGCGTCCCTTCTTGATCTGCTCCTCGATCACCTTTTGCGCATGCGCCTTGCCCTTGTCGGCGCTCTCCTGGTCGCGATCGATCAGAACGACATCGAGGCCGGCACGGGCCGAGACATAGCCGACGCTCGCGCCCATGAACCCGGCGCCGATCACGGCGATCTTCTTCACCTTGGTCGGCGGCACATCCTTCGGACGGCGCGCGCCCTTGTTCAATTCCTGCATCGACAGGAACAGGCTGCGGATCATCGCGGCCGCTTCCTTCGAGCGCAGCACCGAGGTGAAGTAGCGTGACTCCACCCGCAGCGCGGCGTCGATCGGCAGCTGCAGGCCTTCATAGACGCAGCTCATGATCGCGCGCGCGGCCGGATAATTGTCGTAGGTCTCGCGGCGATAGATCGCGTTGCCGGCCGGGAACATCATCATGCCGGCCTTGGAGAACACGGGACCGGCGGGGAGCTTGAAACCCTTCTCGTCCCAGGGCGCAACAGCCTTGCCGCCGCCCTTGATCCAGTCCTTTGCCGCCTTGACGAGATCGGCGGCGGGAACGATGGCATGGATCAGATTGAGGGCCTTGGCCTTCTCAACCGTGACAGGATCGCCCTTGAGCAGGATCGTCATCGCGTCCTGCGGCGGCACCAGGCGCGGCACGCGCTGCGTGCCGCCGGCGCCGGGGAACAGGCCGACCTTGACCTCGGGCAGGCCGAGGCGCGTCTTGGGATTCTCCGCGGCCACGCGATAGTGGCAGCACAGCGTGATCTCGAAGCCGCCGCCGAGCGCGAGGCCGTTGATCGCCGCCGCCCACGGTTTGCCGGAGGTCTCGATGGAGCGCAGCACCAGCGAAAAGCGCCGGCTCTGGTCGAACAGCATCTGGTTCGCGGCGGTCTCGCCCTGCTCCTTGAACAGTTTTGCGTAGGCCTGGTTCATGCCTTCGAGCATGGACAGGTCCGCACCGGCACAGAACGCCTCTTTCGCAGAGGTGATGACGACGCCCTTCACCGCGGCGTCAGCCGTGGTTTCCTTGACGATCGCGTCCAGCTCGCTGGTCGAGGTCTCGTCGAGCACGTTCATCGAACGGCCGGGGATATCCCAGGTGACGAGCGCGATGCCGTCGGAATCGGTCTCAACCTTGAAATTCTTGTAAGCCATGTTGGTTGCTCCCTACCCTTAGACGCGCTCTATGATGGTCGCGGTGCCCATGCCGCCACCGATGCACAACGTCACCAGCGCGGTCGCCTTGTTGGTGCGCTCGAGCTCGTCGAGCACGGTGCCGAGGATCATCGCACCGGTCGCACCGAGCGGATGGCCGAGCGCGATCGCACCGCCATTGACGTTGATCTTGGCGTTGTCGATGTCGAAGGCCTGGATGTAGCGCAGCACCACAGAGGCGAAGGCCTCGTTGAGCTCGAACAGGTCGATATCCGACTTCTTCATGCCGGAGCGTGCGAACAGCTTCTCGGTGACGTCGACCGGACCGGTCAGCATCATCGCCGGCTCGGAGCCGACATTGGCGAAGGCGCGGATTTTCGCACGCGGCTTCAGGCCGTATTTGCTGCCGGCTTCCTTGCTGCCGAGCAGAACCGCGCCGGCACCATCGACGATGCCCGACGAATTGCCGGCGTGGTGCACGTAATTGACGCGCTCGATCTCGGGATGCGACTGCACCGCGACGCCGTCGAAGCCGCCCATCTGCGCCATCATCGTGAACGCCGGCTGCAGCTGTGCCAGCGACTGCATCGTCGTCGACGGACGCATATGCTCGTCCTTGGCGAGGATGGTGAGGCCGTTGATGTCCTTCACCGGGACGATCGACTTGTCGAAGCGGCCTTCATCCCAGGACTTCGCCGCACGCTGCTGGCTCTGCACCGCATAGGCGTCGACGTCGTCGCGCGAGAAACCGTATTTGGTGGCGATCAAATCGGCCGAGACGCCCTGCGGCATGAAGTATGAGGGCACCGCCATCGATGGATCCATCGGCCAGGCACCGCCGGAGGCGCCGATGCCGACGCGGCTCATCGATTCCGCACCGCCGCCGATCACCAGCTCATGCTGCCCGCTCATCACCTGGGCTGCGGCAAAATTCACGGCGTCCAAGCCGGAGGCACAGAAGCGGCTGATCTGCACGCCGGGCACGGCCTCGCCGAGGCCCGCCTTCAGCGCCGCAAAGCGCGCGATGTCGGAGCCGGCTTCGCCGACCGGATCGACCACGCCGAGAATGACGTCATCGACGGAATCTTCCGGGAGGTTATTGCGGTCCTTCAGCGCCTTCAGCGGCACGGTCGCGAGCGCGAGCGCGGTGACTTCGTGCAGCGCGCCGTCCGCCTTGCCGCGGCCGCGCGGGGTGCGGACGTGGTCGTAAATATAGGCATCTGCCATGGGAGCCTCCTGATTGCGGTTATTGGTTACGACCGCCGCGCGGTCGCTATCATTCGTGGGGCGGAAATCCTCAGAACGCTTCCGCGGGCAGTTCCATGATGGTGGCGCAGCCGGCCTGGATGCGCGCAAGATTGGCGGCGGTCTCCGGAAGCATCCGCTCCATGAAGAAGCGGCCGGTGACGAGCTTAGTCGAGAGATAGGGGGTTGCCCCGCTCTCGGCAATCTTCACCTGCGACACCTTCGCCATCTTCGCCCACATGTAGCCGAGAGCGACGAAGCCGAAGAGATTCAGGTAATCGGTCGCGGCGGCACCGGCATTGTCGGGCTTCGCCATCGCGTTCTGCATCAGCCAGGTGGTGGCCTGCTGGAGATGGCCGAGCGAAGCGGAGAGCGGGGTGATGAAGGGCTTCATCGCCTCGTCGCCGCCGTTCTCCTTGGCGAAGGCCATGACCTCGCCGAAGAACGCCATGATGGCGCGGCCGCCGTCGCGCGGCAGCTTGCGGCCTACGAGGTCGAGCGCCTGGATGCCGTTGGCGCCTTCATAGATCATGGCGATGCGGGCATCGCGCACGAACTGCTCCATGCCCTGCTCGGCGATGTAACCGTGGCCGCCATACATCTGCTGCGCCTGCACCGCGTTGGCGAAGCCGTAATCGGTCAGGAAGCCTTTCAGGACCGGCGTCATCAGGCCCATGTGATCGTCGGCGGCCTGGCGGTCCTTAGGGTCCTCGGAGCGGTGGGCGACGTCGCTCTTCAGCGCGGTCCACATCACGAAGGCGCGCGCGGCCTCGTTGAAGGAGCGGATCGACAGCAGCGTGCGGCGCACGTCGGGATGCACGATGATCGGGTCGGCCGGCTTGTCCGGCGCCTTGACGCCGGTGAGCGAGCGGCCCTGGATGCGATCCCGCGCATAGGCCACCGCGTTCTGATAGGCGACCTCGGACTGCGCGAGACCCTGAACGGCGACGCCGAGGCGAGCCTCGTTCATCATCACGAACATGCCCTGCATGCCCTTGTTCTCTTCGCCGATCAGCCAGCCGATGGCGTTGTCGTAGTTCATCACGCAGGTGGAATTGCCGTGGATACCCATCTTGTGCTCGATCGAGCCGCAGACCACGCCGTTGCGTGTGCCCACCGAACCATCGGCATTGACGAGGAATTTCGGCACCACGAACAGCGACACGCCCTTGATGCCGGCGGGCGCGCCCTCGATGCGGGCGAGCACGAGGTGGATGATGTTGGGGGCGAGGTCATGCTCGCCGGCCGAAATGAAGATCTTGGTGCCTGTGATCTTGAAGCTGCCATCGGCCTGGCGCACCGCCTTGGTGCGGAGCATGCCGAGGTCGGTGCCGCAATGCGGCTCGGTCAGGTTCATGGTGCCGGTCCACTCGCCCGCCACCATCTTCGGCACGTAGGTCTGCTTCTGCTCGGGCGTGCCGTGGACGATCAGCGCCGCTGTCGCGCCCATGGTGAGGCCGCCATACATCGAGAAGGCCATGTTGGCGGAGATCTGGAATTCGTTGACCGCCTGGCTCAGCGTCACCGGCAGACCCTGGCCGCCGAACTCGGTCGGGGCCGACAAGCCGAGCCAGCCGCCCTCGGCGACCTGCTTGAACGCGTCCTTGAAGCCCTTCGGCGTGGTGACGCTGCCGTCATCGGCGCGCTTGCAGCCTTCGAGATCGCCCACACGATTGAGCGGCTGGAGCACCTCTTCGGCGAGCTTTGCGGCTTCGCCCAAAATGGCTTCGCGCACGTCGCTCGACGCGTCGGAGAAGCCGGCCAGATTGTCATAGCGGTCGATCTGGAAGACGTCGTTGAGCAGGAAGTTCACGTCTTCGACGGGGGCTTTGTAGATCGGCATGGCGTTCTCCCGGCATAGATTTGAAGTGGTGGGCTTCTTTATGATTGGGCGGCAAGCTGCTCCGCCATCAGGCGATGCAGCATGTTGATCGCCTTGAGCGGCCGCACCATCACCTTGAAATGGGTGATGCGTCCCTCGCCGTCGAAGGTGATGATGTCGACGCCGTTGATCTCGAGGCCGTCGATCAGGGTCTTGAATTCGAGCACGGCGCCGCTCTCACTTGTCCACTCTCCGACATAGGTGAAGCCGGGACCGCCAAGCACCTTCTCGGCACTCGCGAGATATTTGAAGGTGATGTCGCGTCCGCGCTGCGGCGAATGCACGACGGGGCTTTCGAAGACAGCGTCGGGATGCAGGAGGTCCCAGAGCGCTTTACCGTCGTGGGACTTCATGAAGGCGTACCAGGAGTCGAGACCGGTCATTGTCAGAATGCCTCCCGTGGATAAAAAGGCCTTGGCAAAAACTCGAAAACAACCCCATGCACAGTAGCTATGAGATTGATTCCGCTGGGTTTTCGGACTTGGTCTTTTGCCCCGACCTTAGCCGGTCCATATGCACATTGACGCATATGCACCAATACGCATAAAGTCAAGTCAATTGGTCGAGAGACCTCGAACGGGAGCTGGCGCCATGGCACTGGGCGACGCGATCCTCGCATGCCTGACGGAACGTCCGATGACGGGCTACGAGCTTGCCAAGACATTCGACTCCTCGATCGGCTTCTTCTGGAAGGCCGACCACCAGCAAATCTACCGCGAGCTCTCCAAGCTGCGCGACCGCGGCTACATCCAGGGCCGCGAGGTCGTGCAAACAGGCAAACCCAATAAACTGATCTATACGCTGACTCCCGAGGGCCGAACAGCGCTGCGGCACTGGGCCGCGCGGCCAAGCACGCCGCCCTCGATCAAGGACGACCTCCTGGTGCGGCTGCATGCGCTCGACAGCATCGACATCGAGCCCCTGCGCGCCGATCTGATGGCCCGGCTGGAGCACCATCGCGATCGGCACGAGAATTACGAGCGGATCCTCAAGAAGCGATTTCCGGAAGGCGCGGCGTCGGGCGTGCTCGACCTCGGTAATTTGCTCCTGCTTCAGCTCGGTGCCCGGCACGAGCAGATGGTGGCCGATTTCTGCGAAGAGGCGCTTGAGGCCCTGTCGGCCACGAGCGGCAAGGGCACCGTGGTGCCGCTGGAGGAAGGCAAGCGCGAGGGCAAGGACTAGACCGACTTCGAGGGAGGGAGCGCACCTGCTCCTTGGGCTGGTAGGCCCCGCCCAACTTTAAGACACCGTCAACGAGTTCCTTAACCCGTTATTTACCGTAACAGACAAAAGTCGGTTTTCGAGGCAGACGACCCGCGCCAAATCCGATTGTCTTTGCAACCGGCACGCGAGGGAAGACTGGAGGCGCCGGGTGGGGCGCCGGAGTCGGAACCGGGCAGAGTCATGAATTCGCGCGTATCGTGGAGTGTTGACGGAATCGATCCGTCGGTCAGGGAGCGGGCCGAAGCTGCTGCGCATCGCGCCGGCATGTCACTCAACGATTGGCTGAACTCCACGCTCGGCGAAACTGCCCCGCCAAACTTTCGCGGACCTTACGACCAGCGTCCGCAGCAAATGCCTAGCCAAGCACCAAGCCAGGCACCGAGTCAGGAAAGCCGCGAAGTCGCCGACATCCACCAGCGGCTCGACGCCATCACCCAGCAGATCGAGCGGATCTCGAAGCCCGCGCCACGCCAGGACCCTTCACGGCAGGACTCTTCACGGCAGGACTCTTCGCGACCGGACGTCTCGCGCGAGCAGGGCGTGGCACGGCAGCTCAACGATGCGATCTCGCGCCTCGATGCGCGGCTGTCGCAAATCTCAAAGCCGCAGCAGCCCCAACCGCAGCAGCCACAGGTCCCGCGCCCCGCTCCCGTCGACAGCCGCCAACGCCAGGCCGATGCAGTGGAGCGCGCTGCAGCGCAGGTCTATCGCAACTCACCACCCCTGAGCCCCGCTTCGTTCGATGTTGCCGTCGCCGAGATCACCGCACGGCAGAGCGAGCTCGACGGCTTTGCGCCGCGGCAGATGCCGCCGCGCGCCGCGCCCTCGATCGCGCCTGCGGCAGCTCCTTTCGCGCCCCCCATGGCACCGATGGCTGCGCCGCCCGCGCCTGCCTACGCTCCGTCGCCACCGCAGCCGGGGCCGGATTTCTCCGCGCTCGAGCGCCATCTGCTCAAGATCACGAGCCAGATCGAATCGCTGCAGCGCCCCGACAATACCGAGCAGGCGATCAACACGTTCCGCAGCGAACTTGCGGAGATCCGCAACGCCATCACCGAGGCGATGCCGCGCCGCGCGATCGAATCGATCGAGAACGAGATTCGCTCGCTGCATCGGCGCATCGACGAGACGCGTTCCAACGGCACCGACGGGCAGGTCCTGTCCGGCATCGAGCACGCGCTGTCCGACATCAAGCAGGTGCTGCGCACGCTGACGCCGGCCGAGCAGCTCACCGGCTATGACGAGGCGATCCGCAATCTCGGCGCCAAGCTCGATCTGATCCTGCGCGCCAATGACGATCCCTCGACGGTCCGCCAGCTCGAAGGCGCGATCTCGGCGCTGCGCGGCATCGTCTCCAACGTCGCCTCCAACGAAGCGCTGGCACGGCTCTCGGACGACGTGCAGCTGCTGTCGTCCAAGGTCGACCAGGTCACCCGCTCGTCCGGCTCCGGCGATAGCTTTGCGGTGCTGGAGCAGCGCATCGCGGCGCTCACCGCCGCGCTGGAAACGCGCGAGCGGCCTCAGCCATCCGAAAGCAGCGAGCATCTCGAAAGTGCGATCCGCGCGCTGTCGGACCGTTTCGACCGCATGCAGGTCGGCAACGATTCGGCTTCGACCTTCGCTCATCTCGAACAGCGGGTCTCGTATCTGCTGGAGCGGATCGAGACCGCCTCCGATCCGCGCAACGGCAATTTGAGCCGCGTCGAGGACGGGTTGCACGACATCCTGCGGCACCTGGAACGGCAGCAAGCGACCTATTCCGCGCTGGCCGAGAGCCGCAGCTCCGCGCCGGCCGAATCCGGAATGGTCGATATCGTCAAGCGCGAGCTCTCCGACATCCGCTTCAGCCAGGCCGAGACCAACCGCAGCACCCAGGATTCGCTGGAGGCCGTCCACAACGCACTCGGCCACGTCGTCGATCGTCTCTCGATGATCGAGGGCGATCTGCGCAATGTGCGCACCGCGCCGCCGGCCGCCGCGCCGCAGCCGATGCCGATGGCCGCTCCGATGGAGCCCGCGCCGATGGCGCGCGAGCCGCGGCCGCAGCAACAGCCGCCGAAATACGATCCGAAGCCGGAACTGCCCAATCCCGCCGCCGCGCAGGCGGCGCAAGCCGCCTTCGTCGCCGCGCCGCGCGAATTCCACGCCGCTGCACCGGCCGCGCCGCCGCCGATGCCGATCGCGCCGCCCGTTCCGCCCCGCGCGATCAGCGAGATCCTCGAGCCGCATACGGTGCCCACGCGGGCCGCGCTTGCGCCCGAATTGCCGCCGGATCATCCGCTCGAGCCGGGCACCCGGCCGGGTGCACGCGTCGCCACGCCGTCGGAGCGCATTGCCGCGTCTGAAAGCGCAATCAGCGAAATCCCAGCCGCGCCGAAGGAGCCGGTGTCGTCGTCGAGCTTCATCGCGGCCGCGCGCCGCGCTGCCCAGGCCGCCGCCGCACAGCCGGAAAAGCCGGCCCGCGGCGCCAAGGCAGGGGCCGATCGGTCCAAGGGCAAGGACAACGGTAAGGACGGCGGTTCGACCATCACCTCGAAAATCCGCTCGCTGCTGGTCGGCGCAAGCGTGGTCGTGATCGTGCTCGGCACCTTCAAGATGGCGATGAACCTGCTCGATGGCGGCAGCTCGGCGCCGTCGCCGCAGGCAATGGAGAATTCGTCGAGCGCACCCGCGCCGCAGGCGGCGCCGCCAGCCGAGAGCAAGCCCGCCACGCCCGAGCAGGTCACGCCCTCGATGACCTCTCCGACCCCGATCGGGCGCCAATCCCAGAACAATGCCGCGCCGGCTCCCGCCGCCGGTTCGGGCAATTCGGCATCGGTTGAAATTCCGCCGGTGCCCGCCGTAGCCACGCCGCCTGTCACCAGCGACGTCACCGGCGCGCTGTCGGGCACGAGCCGCGCGAAACTCGCGATGATCCAGGTGCCGCCGAGTGAAAAACTGCCTGACGGCATCGGCGGCCCGAGCTTGCGTACCGCCGCGATGAAGGGCGATGCGAACGCGGCCTACGAGCTCGGCGTGCGCTTTGCCGAAGGCAAGGGCGTGGCCGCGAATTACGACGAAGCCGCCAAATGGTACGACCGCGCGGCGCAGGCCGGCGTGGTGCCGGCGACCTTCCGCCTCGGCACACTCTACGAGAAGGGCCTCGGCGTGAAGAAGGACGCCGACATCGCCCGCCGCTACTACACCCAGGCGGCCGAGCGCGGCAACGCCAAGGCGATGCACAATCTCGCAGTGCTCGACGCCGATGGCGGCGGACATGGCGCCAATTACAAGAGCGCGGCGCAGTGGTTCCGCAAAGCCGCCGACCGCGGCGTCGCCGACAGCCAGTTCAACCTCGCCATCCTCTATGCCCGCGGCATCGGTGTCGAACAGAACCTCGCCGAATCCTACAAATGGTTCACCCTCGCAGCCGCCCAGGGTGACGCGGATGCCGCCGGCAAGCGCGACGATGTCGCCAAGCGGCTCGACCCGCAATCGCTCGCGGCCGCCAAGCTCGCGATTCAGACCTTCAGCGCCGAGCCGCAACCCGATGATGCCGTCAATGTCGCGACACCCGCCGGCGGCTGGGACAGCGCGCCGCAAGCAGCCGCAAAACCCGCGCCGAAGCCGGTCGCGAGCAAGCGCTCGGCGTCAGCGGTGCATTGAGGCACACAGCATTAGATCAGACCAAAGGGGCCGCAGGATCGGTGTACCTCTCCCGCTTGCGGGAGAGGTCGGCGCGTAGCGCCGGGTGAAGGCTTTGTCCTCTTGGGGAGTCTTACTGCGGAGACACCCCCCCTCCCCGACCCTCCCCCGCAAGCGGGAGAGGGAGCGCACTTTCTCCGTAGCAATCAAGTCTCATTTGCCTCGCGCGCTAGCCGCGCCCATTCACCACGCCCAAAATTCCTGATCACTCCCGCCAGCGAATTCGGCTATTGAGTGGATGCGGCAATCGATCCGTTTTCGCCGGAGCGTGGTCCTTCGATGCAGCTCTATCTCCCGATCGCCGATCTTCCGGTCAACGTCTTCCTGGTGCTGGCGATGGGCGCGGCGGTCGGCTTCGTCTCCGGCATGTTCGGGATCGGCGGCGGCTTCCTGATGACGCCGCTTTTGATCTTCATCGGCATCACGCCGGCGGTCGCGGTCGCTTCCGTCGCGAGCCACATCGCGGCCTCGTCCTTTTCCGGAGCCCTCGCCTATTGGCGGCGGCGCGCAATCGACCCGGCGCTGGCGAGCGTCCTGTTATGCGGCGGCGTGACCGGGACGGCGCTCGGCGTGTGGACCTTCACGCAGTTGCGCGCGCTCGGCCAGCTCGATCTGATGATCGCACTGTCTTACGTCGTGCTGCTCACCACCGTCGGCAGCCTGATGTTCTCCGAAGGCCTGCGCGCCCTGCTACGGACCCGGCGCGGCGCGGTGCCGCCACGGCGCACGCATAACTGGATCCACGGGCTGCCGCTGAAGATGCGGTTCAAGCGCTCCAAGATCTACCTTTCGGTGATTCCGGTCGTGATCGTCGGCATCGTGATCGGCTTCATCGGCGCCATCATGGGCATCGGCGGCGGCTTCATCCTGGTGCCGATCATGATCTATCTGCTGCGGGTGCCGACCTCGACGGTGATCGGCACGTCGATGGTCCTGACGCTGGTCACGATGCTGTTTGCGACCTTGCTGCACGCTGCGACCAATCACCTCGTCGACGCGGTGCTGGCGCTGATCCTGATGGTCGGCGGCGTCACCGGTGCACAGTTCGGCGCCCGCGCCGGCCAGAAGATCCGCGGCGAGCAGCTGCGGCTGCTGCTCGGCCTCTTGATCCTTTCGGTCGGTGTTCGCTTCGCCATCGAACTGGTGATCCGGCCCGAGGACCTCTTCACCATCCGCGAGCTGGGGGTGAACGGATGATGCGCGCAGCTCTCGCAGTCCTGCTTGTCCTGCTGCTCGGCTCCGCCGCACGCGCCGAGCGGCTGATCGTGTCGGTCTCCAACCATCGTGTCACGGTGACGCCGAACTATTCCGGCGAGGAGCTGGTGTTGTTCGGCTCGGTCGAGAAGGACGCCACCACACCCGCCGACCGCAAGAGCTACGATCTCGTCGTCACCGTGATGGGCCCGCGCGCCGATATGGTGACGCGGCGCAAGGAGCGCACCTTCGGGATCTGGATCAACACCGACTACCGTCAGTTCCTGGAGGTTCCGAGTTATCTCGCGCTGTTCGCCAACCGCTCGTTCGAGGCGATCACCTCGCCCGAGGTCGCGCGGCGACAGCAGATCGGGCTCAACAACGTGCGGCTGACCCAACGCGTCAGCGGGGACTACGCCGACGTGGTGCCGAACGACGCGTTCCGCTCGGCCTTCATTCGCCTGCGCACCGAGCGCGGGCTCTATCGCGAGGATCCGAGCGCGGTGACGTTCCTGACACCGACGCTGTTCCGCACCGGCATTCCACTGCCGGCGGAGGTGCCGATCGGCACCTACCAGGTCGAGATCAAGTTGTTTGCCGACGGCGCGTTCGTCGGCAAGACAGAGACCGCGTTCGAGATCGTCAAGGTCGGCTTCGAGCAGTTCGTCGCCACCACCGCGCGGCAGAACGGGCTGATCTACGGCCTCATCACCGCCGCGATGGCGCTGATGACGGGCTGGATGGCCTCGATCGTGTTTCGGAAGGATTGACTGCATTCTCCGTCATTGTGAGCGCAGCGGTAACTGCCCAGGTGGCCGTTTGTATTCTCTTGACTGACCACATGTGTTTGTGAGTCAAGGTATGGGTGACGCCGCCAAATTCCTCATTGTCTGTGGACGCCCTGCTGGCCCTGATTGGGGAGTTGCAGGAGCGCAACCTGATGTTGGAGCAGCAGAACGCATTGCTGACGGTGCGTGTGGCCGATCTGGAGCGTCGGCTTGGTCTGGACAGCTCCAATAGCAGCAAGCCGCCTTCGAGCGATGGACCGGGCCAGGCTTCTCGCCGGACACAGAGCCTGCGTGAGCGAGGGTTGAAGAAGCCCGGCGGCCAGCCCGGCCATGCAGGCAAACACTTGAAGCGGTCCGAACGGGTCGATCATACGATCATGCATCGCCCTGTCAGATGCGGGCGCTGCCGAATGGCGCTGGAGGGTGAACAGCTGGAACTTGTCGGCAGCCGTCAGGTGTTCGATCTGCCGGCGCCGGCGCCGCTGCTCGTCACGGAGCATCAGCTCTATCGTTGCAAATGCAGCGGCTGTGGCGCGGTCACGACAGGATCGTTTCCACCCGAGGTAAGGGCGCCGGCGCAATATGGCGTCCGGTTGGCCGCTGTGGTGACCTATCTGTCGGCGGGACAGTTTCTGCCTGAAGATCGGCTCGGGCAAATCCTCTCCGATCTGTTTGGCGTGACCATCTCGGCCGGCACGATCGGACAAATGATCGCCCGGGCTGCCAGCCGGACGCAGGATTTCGCTGCGGCAGTCTGCGAGCAAATCCGCCGGGCACCGGTCAAGCATTTGGATGAGACCGGGTTCTGGGTGGGCGCCACGCCGCAATGGCTGCATGTCGCGGGCACCGCCGGGATCAATGGGCTGGTGCATTATCGCGTCTCACCCAGGCGCGGCGAGGTGCTGACGCAAGCGGCGCATATCGTTGTGCACGACCATTGGACATCCTATTTTCAGATGTCCGGTGTCACGCATGCGCTGTGCAATGCGCATCACCTGCGCGAGTTGACGGCGCTGGTGGACATCGATGGCGAGGCCTGGGCCCGGCGCATGCGCGGGTTGCTCCGCTGCCTGTGCCACGAGGTCAATCTGGCGTCAGAGCATCCAACCGACCAGACAGGCGCGCTGCGTCCCAACAGAATCCGCGCCGCCGAGCGACTTTATGACCGCATTATCCGCGCCGGTATCGCCTGGCACGAGGCGCTACCCGCGCTGCCTCGCGACATCAAGCGCGGGCGGATCAGACGGCGCACGGGCCATAATCTCCTGTTGCGCCTCAAGTTACATAAAGCGGCGGTGCTGCTGTTCCTGCACAACTCGGCGGTGCCGTTTACCAACAACGAGGCCGAGCGCGATGCTCGGATGATGAAATTGCGGCAGAAGATCTCTGCCGGCTTCCGCACCTCACAAGGCGCAGACAATTTCGCCACGCTTCGCACCCTGATCGGTACCGCTCGAAAGCGCGGATGGAACATGCTCGAAACATTGTCCCGATGCCCCACACAACTCATCCACAAACTCAGCGTCGCCTAACCGAGCAAACGGACCTGGGCAGTTACGCGCAGCGAAGCAATCCAGACTGCCGCCGCGGATGGATTCTGGATTGCTTCGCTTCGCTCGCAATGACGGCTGTGGTGCTAGCTACGGCGCCTGCACCACCGTCGGCACGCCGGGCTCCAGCAATCGCAGCCGCGTCCCGAAGCCGAGCACGTCAAAGGTCTTGCGCAGATCCTCGCTGTTCTGGCGGAAATGTGCCCAACCCTCCGTATGCACCGGCACGATCATCGCATCGGGGAAGGCGCGTGCGGTCTCGATGGTGTCGTTGGTGTCCATGGTGAGATGGAACGGCCCGCGCGTTTGCGCAGCGCCCGCGAAAGGCATCACCACGCCGCACTTGAATCGGCGTGCGACCTCGGCGACGCCATCGAACCAGGTGGTGTCGCCGCTGATATAGACTGAGGTTGTGTCGGTCCGGCTCGACGACACCACGAAGCCGATGACGTCGCCTGACAGCGGCTCGATGCCGGCCGGGCCGTGACGCGCCGGGGTCGCGGTGATCGTCAGCGAATTGCCGTCACGATCTTTCAGATGCGCCGTGCCCCACGGCACCAGGCCTTCGACATGCAGGCCTTCGAATTGGCCACCGAGGCGCTTGGCGCCGGCGTCTGTGGTCAGGACGCGCTTCGCGTGCCTGAGATACTCGCGGCCGGAATTGTCGAGATTGTCCGAATGCTGATCGTGGCTGAGCAGGACCGCATCGATCGGGCCGATTGCATCAGGCTTGAGCGCAGGGCCGATTGTCTTCTCCAGCTTCACATGCGGCAGCTGATAGGCGGTATTTGCGTCGTCGAAAGTCGGATCGGTGAGCAGGCGGAAGCCGTCGATCTCGATCAGCGCGGTGGGGCCGCCGATCAGGGTAATGGAAATGGGCATAAGAACTCCTCCTACGACACAGGCTTCGCGGCAGGCCGCGTCACCAGATAGATCCCGAGCGCCACTGGAATGATTCCGAGCAGATCGCGGGCCTCGACATGCTCGCCGAGCACGAGATACGCGAACAACATGCCGAGCGGCGGCATCAGGAAATGATAAGCGCTGGCAGCCGTTGCGCCACACACTTTCAGGAGATGAAACCAGAGCCAGTAGGCGAGGATCGAGCCGCCGAGCACGAGGAAGGCGAAGGCGCCGATCAGGCCCGGCGTAAAGTCGATGGCATGAACGTCGGCGAAGGTCAGCGCGACCGGCGTCAGCACGATGCCGGCGGCAAGATTCTGCACGCCATTGCCGATCCACAACGAGCCCTTCGGCGCGAGCAGCTTGAACAGGATCGTGCCGGCGACGATGGAGGCGAGCGAGGCCAGCGTGAACATGATGCCGTGCAGTGAGTCAGTGCCGACCGACAGCCGATGCCAGACGATCAAGGTCACGCCGACGATGCCGAGCAGGAGGCCGCTCGCCTTGCGCCACGTCATGCCTTCGCCGAGCAGGAGCGCGGCGAGGCCCGCCGTGAACACCGGATTGGCGGACACGATCAGGCCGCCGAGGCCCGCCGAGACCGTTTGCAGACCGGTGTAGCCGAGCCCGAGATAGAGCGCGTTGTTGGCGATGCCGAGCACGGCGAAGATCGCGGCGTCGCGCCAGGACAGCGACCAGTCGTCGCCGCGGATCAGCGTGGCACCAAGGATCAGGATGCCGGCGAGCGAGAAGCGCGCGGCGAGCAGGATCAGCGGCGGGCAATGGGTCACGCCGATCTTGTGGTTGCCGGCGACGAAGGCGTAGCTCCAGAGCAGGCAGAACAGGCCGATAGCGAAGGGCAGCGTGTTGAAACGGCTGCGGGGGACGGCAAGCGAGGGGGCGAGCGACATGTGGAATCTCCTGATCCCTCGATCTAGGAACCCGGCTTGTCATTTGGAAATTAAATGATTAACTCACTGCCAGTTGATTTTCGAATGGAGACATCCATGCTCGATCTGGAGCTCCTGCGCAGCTTTGTCTCGGTGGTCGATTCCGGCGGCTTCACCCGCGCCGGGGAGCGCGTCCACCGCACGCAATCGACCGTCAGCCAGCAAATCAAGCGGCTGGAGGAGGATGTCGGCCAGGTGCTGCTGCACCGCGACGGCAAGGACGTGCGTCCGACCGAGGCCGGCGAGCGGTTGCTGTCCTACGCGCGGCGGCTGTTATCGCTCGCCGAGGAGGCGCGCGACGTGCTGAGCCAGCCCGACGGCGAAGGCGCGATCCGGCTCGGCATCCCCGAGGATTTTGCGGCATATCGGCTGGCGAAACTGCTTGGCGCATTTTCGCGCTCGCGTCCGGGCCTGCGGCTCGATGTGCGCGCCGACCAGAGCAAGAACCTGTCGCGCGACCTCGATCGCGGCGAACTGGATCTGGCGCTGTTCAAGCGCGAGGCCGGTGCGAAGGGCGCGATTGCGGTGTGGCCGGAGCAGGTGCACTGGGTCACGAGCAAAAGCCATCCGATCCATGCCGACGTCGCCTCGGTGCCGCTGATCGGCTTTCCGCTCGGCTGCCTCTACCGCGCCGGCGCCATCCACGCGCTGGAAAGCGCGGGCCGCATCTGGCACATGTCCTACACCTCATCGAGCCTCGCCGGCATCCAGGCCGCCGTCGCCGCCGGCATGGGGCTGAGCATCCTGTCGGAGATGGCGATCCAGTCCGACCACCGCGTGCTGACGGCGAAGGATGGTTTTGCGCCGATCAACCGGACCGAAATGGCGCTGATGGCCGCGCCCGGCGCCAGTCCAGCGACGCTACGGCTGGCGGATCGTCTTGCGGAGTTTTGCGATGACGTGCAGGCGAAGGCGGCTTAGCTGCACCGTGACGCCGCGATCGCGTGGACGCGGCGATCGCCGAGCAGGTGCGCGACAAAACCGTTCCTTGGAAAGATTTTTGCGAACGCGGCATCGCGGATGCTGAGGCCGCCGGCATAGGCGCCGAAGGCGGGCATCACGGCGCGCATCCCGTCGGACGCGAAGCAGCGGCGCTCCATCGAGCGGCCGCGCGCGGAGACACGGGCCTTGGGATGCAGATGGCCGGCGATCTCGCCGCACGCGCCGGTCGGCTCATGGCGGAAGGTGATCGGGCCGATCGCGACTTCGTCGGCGACGGTGCCGCCGAGATCATGCGGCAGCGCCGGATCGTGATTGCCTGAGATCCAGATCCAGTCGCGGCCGGCCTGCAAGGCGGCGACCGCGTCGCGATCGTCCGCCGACAGCCGTCCATGTGCAGTGCGATCATGAAAACTGTCGCCGAGCGCGATGACGATTCGGGGATTATGGCGGGAGATGACAGCAGCGAGCCGGCCGAGCGTCGCGATGGTGTCGTAAGGCGGCAGCAGCACGCCGCGCATGGCGAAGCTGGAACCTTTTTCCAGATGCAGATCGGAGACGACGAGCATGCGCTGCTCTTCCCAGAACAGTGCGCCGGAAAGATCGGCCGCGAACGTCACGCCGCTGATGCTGACATTTGAAACGCGCATGTCCTCGATATCCCCTGAAACCAGCGCGCCTATCGTCACGTCCGAACCTGCTCTTATCCCATCGCCTCTTTGACGAGCTCGTCGGCGGCCTCCGCCAACAGCTCGTCTCCAGCTTCGCCATAAACTGACTCGCGGCCGATTTCCAGCATCACGGGGACGGCGAGCGGAGAGACACGGTCGAGTTCCCGATGTGTGATGCGGCCCTGGATGCGGGTGAGCATGTCGCTGAGACGGCGCAGATCGAGCAAGCCGGTGGCGGCATCCGCTCGTGCGGCGCGCAACAGCACGTGATCCGCCTGGTGTTTTCGCAGGACGTCATAAACGAGATCGGTCGAGAACAGCACCTGGCGGCGGCTCTTCTCCTCGCCGGTATGCCGGCGCGCGATCAGGCCGGAGATGATCGCGCAATTGCGGAACGTACGTTTCATAAGAGCGGATTCGGCGAGCCATGCTTCGAGGTCGTCGCCGAGCATGTCGGGATCGAACAGCGCGTCAAGGTCGATCCTGCCGTCCCGGATCATGAAGGACATGTCGCCGAGCGCCCAGACCGCGATCGCATATTCGTTGGCGACGAAGCCGAGCGGCCGGGCGCGGGCCCGCTCCAGCCGGCGCGTCAAGAGCATGCCGAGCGTCTGATGCGCGAGACGGCCTTCGAACGGGTAGCAGACGATGTAATGCTTGTTGGCGCGGGGAAAACTCTCGACCAACAGCTCGCGCACCGCCGGTACGCGGGAGACGTCCTTTTGCAGTGACAGCCAGTCGCGCACCTGCTCCGGCAACGCGCCCCACGCGCGCGCGTCATCGAGCAGGCGACGCACGCGTTCGGCAAGATAGGTCGAGAGCGGAAACTTGCCGCCCATATAGGACGGCACTTTCGGGTCCTTGTCGTTGGCGCGCGAGACGTAGACCTGGTCCTCGACCAGGGTCTCGTAGCGCACCACCTCGCCGCTGAACACGAAAGTGTCGCCCGGACTGAGGCCCTCGATGAAGGCTTCCTCGATCTCGCCGAGCAGCCTGCCGCCGCGGGCGATCACGCCCGTTGACCCGCCTGCTTTTCCCTGACCGCCTCCTTGGCCGCCGCCGCGCGATCGCACCAGCCGCACCTTCAGCATGTCGTCCTCGACGATGGTGCCGACATTCATCCGGTAGCTCTGCCGCACCTTTGGATTGGCGACGCGCCAGCGACCCTGCTTGTCCTGCTTGATGCGCGCGAAGCGCTCGTAGGTTTTCAGCGCGTAGCCGCCGGAGGCGACGAAATCGACGACGTCGTCGAAATCCTGCCGCGTGAGATCGGCATAAGGTGCGGCGGTGCGTACCTCGTCGTAAAGGTCCTCAGAGAGAAACGGCTCGCCGCAGGCGCAGCCGAGCACGTGCTGGGCCAGCACGTCGAGCGCACCGGTGCGCAAGGGCGGCGTGTCCTGCGCGTTCTCGGCGACGGCATCGATCGCGACGCGGCACTCCAGCACCTCGAAGCGGTTCGCCGGCACGAGCACCGCGCGCGAGGCTTCATCAAGGCGGTGGTTGGCGCGGCCGATGCGCTGCATCAGGCGCGAGGAGCCCTTGGGCGCGCCGATATTGACGACGAGATCGACGTCGCCCCAGTCGACGCCGAGGTCGAGCGAGGAGGTGCAGACCACGCCGCGCAATTTTCCCGCCGACATCGCATCCTCGACCTTGCGGCGCTGCGCGACATCGAGCGAGCCGTGATGCAGGGCGATTGCAAGGTTGTCGTCGTTCATGCTCCAGAGATTCTGGAACAGCATCTCGGCCTGGCTGCGGGTGTTGACGAAGACCAGCGTGGTCTTGTTCGCCTTGATCAGCTCGTAGATCTCGGGAAGCGCATGGCGCGCACTGTGACCGGCCCAGGGCAGACGTTCGCGCGTATCCATCATCTCGACCAGCGGCGGCGCCGCGCCGCCGGCGATGACGATCTCGGCCGCCGCTTCCTTGCCGCCGGGCTGCGGCACCAGGAAGCGCGCCAGCGATTCCGGCTCGGCCACCGTCGCCGACAGGCCGATCGCCCGCATCTGCGGCGCCAATCGCCACAACCGCGCGAGCCCAAGCGAGAGAAGATCACCGCGCTTGGAGGTCACCAGCGCATGCAGCTCGTCGAGCACGATGCGCTTCAGCGAGGAGAACAGGAACGGCGCGTCGTCGGAGGAGAGCAGCAGCGCGAGCTGTTCGGGCGTCGTCAGCAGAATGTCCGGCGGATAGCGCCGCTGCCGCTGGCGCCGCGACGTCGGCGTGTCGCCGGTGCGGGTCTCGATCTTGATCGGCAGCGCCATCTCGGCGACCGGCCGCTCCAGATTGCGTGCGATGTCGACCGCGAGCGCCTTGAGCGGGGAGATGTAGAGGGTGTGGAGGCCGCCGCTGCGTTGCAGGGTGCGGCCGGTGGAGACAAGGCTTTGCTTCGCGCCTGTCGTCGGTTCGACCGTCTGCATCGAAAGCTCCACCAGCGTCGGCAAAAATCCCGCCAGCGTCTTGCCGGCACCGGTCGGCGCGATCAGCAGCGCGGAACGGTCCTCGCGCGCTTTCTCCAGCAGCGCCAATTGATGTTCGCGCGGCGACCAGCCGCGGGCTGCGAACCACGCCTGGAAGCGGTCGGGCAACAGCGCGGCCGGCTCGGCCGGCTCGGCCGGAGATTTGAGGATGCGAGGCGGCACGGCATCACAGGTAAGCCGTGGGGGTGAGTTCGTCGAGGGGTGGGTGGGCGGGATGCACCCACAGGCGTCATGGCCGGGCTCGTCCCGGCCATCCACGTTCTTGCCCACACGGAAGCGAAGACGTGGATGCCCGGGACAAGCCCGGGCATGACGAGATTGTATAGAGCTATCGCCCTTCAACGCTCCGCGCATTCGCGGAGACCCCTACTCCGTCACCGGCTTGTCGGACACGGCCCAATCCTTGCCGTTGAAGGTCGAGATATAGAGCGTCTTCATCGGTGTGTAGTCGCCGGGCGTGTAGTTGTAATTGACGCCGTCGAGGAAGAACGGCGAGTGGAAGCCGTTGAGGTTCGCGGCCTGCTTGAGCACGCTTTCGCGCGTGAGCTCATCGCCGCAGCGGCGCAGAATCTCGCCCATGGTCACCGCCTGGCCGTAACCGGCATAGGCGATGGTGTTGTCGGGATCGACGCTCGGCAGGTAATTCTTGCGCAGCGTGTCGAACGCGATCACATCTTTATCGTTCTCCCAGGGGCCGGGGCCGGCATCCTTGGAATAACGGATCGCGACGATGCCGGTGGCGTTCTCCAGCCCCGCGGCATTGAGGATCGAGCGGCCGGTGGATCCGGCCGACAGCAGCTGCAGCGGCTTCCAGCCGAGCTCGGCGACCTTGCGGATCGACTGCGACGACGCCTTGCCGGTGGAGATGTTGTAGAAGACGTCGGCGCCCGATTTCGAGAGATTGATGAGCTGGGAATCGACGGTCGGATCGGTGAGATCGTAGGTCTGCTCCATGATCACCTTTGCGGTGCCGCCGGAGTCTTCCAAGACTTTCTTGAAGGGCCCGAGGAAGTCGCGGCCAAAATCATCGTTCTGGTAGAGGATGCCGACCTTGGCATTCGGCTTCACGCTGAGGACGTGCCGCGCCAGGATGCGCGCTTCCGTCGGATAGAGCGGCAGGCCCGCCATCGTCCATTTGAACTCTTTCGGATTGTTCCACTTGGAGGCGCCAGTGTTGAGCAAAAGCTGCGGCACGCCCTTTGAGTTCAGGTATTTGTGCACAGCCGTCTGCGGCGCGGTACCGAGCGAGCCGTAGAGCGCCAGCACCTCCTCCTGCTCGACCAGGCGCCGCGTCGCCTCGACACATTTCGGTGCGCTGTAGGCATCGTCCATGGTCAGGAATTTGACCTTGCGTCCGTTGATGCCGCCTTTCTCGTTCAGCATCTGGAAATAGGCCTCGCCGATGCGCCCGAGCACGCCGTAGAGCGAACCGGGGCCGGAATGCGGCACGGTCTGCCCGATCTTGATCTCGGTGTCGCTGGCACCGGCATCGTATTTCTTCTCCGCCGCCCAGACGTAGGGCGCGGGCAAGGTGGATGCCGCGATGGTCGCAAGCGCGGCGGCGCTGAAATCGCGCCGCGATGGAATCCTGGTCATTGTTTGTTTCTCCCTTGGCGCGCGCATTGTGCTGGCATCGCCGCACGGCTCGCAAGCGGGAAGTCGCCGCTTTGGGACGCAATGACGTTCAAAGCGTCGCGTATAGCGCCTAGACTCAAGTTTTCTCGGCGACCACGACGAGGCCGCGCACCGCCTCGTTGTTCTCGATGCGTGGCGAGGCCGGCTCCAATGTGAGGAGCTTGAGGCCGGCCTTCGCCAGCGCATCGCGCGCATATTCCGCCGAATGGGCATAGCGCAGGCCTTCGCCGAGAACGATGCCACTGCCGTCATGCGTCTCCAGCGTGAAGGCGAGCACGCCACCGGGCGCGAGCACGCGCCTGGCTTCGCCGAGCACCGGCGCGAGATCGGGAAGATAGACGAACGCATCGGCAGCGACGACGAGGTTTGCACTCGCGTCACTCTTGGCGCGCAGGCCTTCGAGCATGTCGGCGACTTCGAGCTCGGCATAGAGGGCGGTGGCTCGCGCCTCCTTGATCATGCCGGGCGACAGATCGATGCCGATGAAATGATCGACCTGCTTTGCGAAGGCCGCGGCCGCCAGCCCCGTACCGCATCCGAGATCGATGGCGCGCTTGAACAGGGCGGGCTTCTTCGCGGCCACGCGGGCAGCCACCACTGCCTTGAAGATCAGCGACGGTGCGCGATAGTCGAGATCGTTGATCAGGACGTGCTCGAAACGCGGCGCGTATTGATCGAACAAGGCCTGCACGTAGGCCTTTGGCATCTCGGACAATTGCGCGGCGCCGAGGCGTATCAGATGCAGATGAGCACCATGCTGATCGCTCGCGTCGCACTCGCGCGATTTTCGAAAGGCCGCAATGGCCTTGTCGCGCTCACCGAGCTGCACGCGGATTTCGCCGAGCGTGAACCAGGCCGAGGTGAAATTCGGCGCAAGCTCGATCGTCTGCTCGAGCAGGTCGGCGGCGGCCGGCAGATCGCCCTTGAGCTGGAGGTCGCGCGCGAACTCGAAGCGGCGGTCGGCCATGAGATCGCCGGAGGTCAGGAACAGGCGCAGGGGCATTGGGGGAACCAGAAAGCGAAGCGGGCGGGTGACTCGAACACGCGGTGGCGCAACCTATATAACAGGCATGCGTCCGCAAGACATCCTGCTGCCCGTCGCGAGCGGCCTGTGCTGCAAGCCCGGCGGCTTCCACATCGACCCCATCCGGCCGGTCGAACGCGCCGTGATCACCCACGGCCATTCCGACCATGCCCGCGCCGGTCACGGCGCGGTGCTGGCGACGCAGGAAACGCTGGACATGATGCGGCTGCGCTATGGCGAGAATTTCGCCAGCTCGACGCAGGCGATCCGCTATGGCGAGGAGATCCGGCTCGGCGAGACCAGCGTGAAGTTTCATCCGGCCGGCCATGTGCTCGGTTCGGCACAGGTCGCGGTCACGTGCAAAGACACCTGCATCGTCGCCTCCGGCGACTACAAGGACGCGCCCGACCCGACCTGCACGCCGTTCGAGCTGGTGCCCTGCGACGTCTTCATCACTGAGGCGACGTTCGGCCTGCCGGTGTTTCGCCATGGCGACGCCGCCGACGAGGTCAAGAAGCTGCTGGCGTCGGTGGCGTTGTTTCCGGACCGCGCGCATCTCGTCGGCGCCTATTCGCTCGGCAAGGCGCAACGCGTGATCGCGCTGCTGCGCCAAGCGGGCTACGACGCGCCGATCTACCTGCATGGCGCGATGGAGAACATCACGCATTACTATCAGAGCCGCGGGATCGCGCTCGGCGAGTTACGGCCGGTGAAGGGCGTGAAGAAGGCGGCGCTTGCCGGCACCATCACGCTGGCACCACCATCGGCGACCTCGGATATCTGGACGCGGCGGTTTCCCGATCCGGTCACCGCATTCGCCTCGGGGTGGATGCGGGTGCGCGCCCGCGCGCGGCAACGCGGCATCGAGCTGCCGCTGGTGATTTCGGATCACGCCGATTGGGACGGCCTCACCGCCACGATCGCCGCGACCGGCGCCGGCGAGATCTGGGTCACCCACGGCCAGGAAGATGCGCTGGTGCATTGGTGCCAAAGCAAAGGCTTGCGGGCAAAGCCGCTCGATCTCGTCGGCTATGGCGACGAGGAGGAGACCGAGACACCGCTCGCTGACGAGGCCGAAGCATGAACCGCTTCGCCGAACTTCTCGACCGCCTCGCCTACGAGCCCGGGCGCAACAACAAGCTGCGGCTGATCACCGGCTATTTTCGCGAGGTTGCCGATCCCGACCGCGGCTATGCACTGGCCGCGCTGACCGGCGCGCTCAGCTTCAAGCACGCCAAGCCCGCGCTGATCCGCGACCTGATCGCGTCGCGCACCGATCCGGTGCTGTTTGGATTGTCCTACGACTATGTCGGCGACCTCTCGGAGACGGTGGCGCTGATGTGGCCGAAGTTGCATGGTAACGCGCCGTCTTTTCCGGGCTACCCCTCTCCCCCGCCCTCCCCCACAAGGGGGGAGGGAGCGCAGTTGCGCGCGGCGCTGTCAGTGAGCACGACAACTGGTAGCGATTCCCAAAGTGATGGACGCACGAACCTAACCGTTCCCTCCCCCCCTGTGGGGGAGGGTCAGGGAGGGGGGTACTCCGGAAGAGATGGCGATGAGTCCCCTCATGCCCGCAACCACAACAACCCACCGCCGCCGACACTGACCGAGGTCGTCACCACGCTGCGCACGCTCGGCAAGACCGAGCTGCCAAAGCAGCTCGAGCGCTGGCTCGACGAATTGGATGAGACCGGCCGCTGGGCGCTGCTGAAGCTCGTCACGGGCGCGTTGCGCATCGGCATCTCTGCGCGCCTGGCAAAGACCGCGGCTGCCGCGCTCGGCAACAAGGATCCGCATGAGGTCGAGCTGATGTGGCCCGGTCTCGCGCCGCCCTATCTCGACCTGTTCGCCTGGCTGGAAGGCCGCGGCGACAAGCCGGTCAACCGCGATCCCGCGCCGTTCCGCCCCGTGATGCTGGCGCATGCGATCGAGGACACCGATTTCGCACCACTCGATCCGGCCGACTACATCGCCGAATGGAAATGGGACGGCATCCGCGTTCAGGCAGTCGCCGGCCGCGACGAACGCGGCCACATCACCGCGCGGCTCTATTCGCGCACCGGCGAGGACATCACGGGCAGCTTTCCGGACCTCGTTCCGTCGTTGCGCATGCCCGGCGCCATCGACGGCGAGCTTCTGATCCTGCGCGAGGGCCGGGTACAGAGCTTTAACGTGCTGCAACAGCGGCTCAACCGCAAGGTTGTGTCTCCGAAGCTGATCAAGGAATTTCCGATTCACCTGCGCGCCTACGATCTGCTCGGCGACGACGAGAACGATCTGCGCGAACTGCCGTTCGCGGAGCGGCGGGAACGGCTGGAAGCCTTCATCGGGAAGCTCGACGATCCACGCATCGATCTCTCGCCCACCGTCCCGTTTGCGAGCTGGGAGGCGCTGACCGCCGCACGCGCCGATCCCGCCGGCGCCGGTGCCGGCGACGACGCGGACGCCGTCGAAGGCGTGATGCTGAAGCGGCGCGATGCGCCCTATTTGCCGGGACGGCCGAAGGGCCAATGGTGGAAGTGGAAGCGCGACCCGCACATCATCGACGCCGTGCTGATGTATGCGCAGCGCGGTCACGGCAAGCGCTCGTCCTATTATTCCGACTACACCTTTGGCGTCTGGACCGCAGGCGCGGGCGGCGACGAGCTGGTGCCGGTCGGAAAGGCCTATTTCGGCTTCACCGACGAGGAGCTGTTGCAGATCGACCGCTTCGTGCGTCGTCATACCACCGAAAAATTCGGCCCCGTCCGCCACGTCGTGCACGAGGGCGACAAGGGGCTGGTGCTGGAGGTTGCCTTTGAGGGGCTGCAGCGCTCGCCGCGGCACAAATCCGGCGTCGCGATGCGCTTTCCCCGCATCAGCCGCCTGCGCTGGGACAAGCCGCCGCGGGAGGCCGATCGGCTGGAAACGCTGGAAAAGATGCTGAAAGCGGAGGCGGCAGAGGTTGATGCGTGAGGGGAGACGGAGATCGGCCCGAGCGCCACCACGAAGGCAGCGCGCCCCCTCGCCCGCTTGCGGGAGAGGGTTGGGGTGAGGGTAGCTCCGCAGTGGGATTCCCCAAGAGAATAGAGCCCTCACCCGCGCCTTTGGCGCGACCTCTCCCGCAAGCGGGAGAGGTTGCAGCGAGCCTGCGGCACGATCATCCCACAACCAAGGCGAACCCGCCTGCCCGAATTAAAATCCCGTAAGCCGATTGACGCGTCGTTGCGGGTTCCCCATGTCCCCCGCCGTGCCTTATGATACGGTCGAATCCGCCCAAGGAGTTTGAGATGGCTCACGACGTCAGAGATTTGCCGGCCGGCCGCACGGATGGCCTGAACCGCTTTCTCGGCGGCTCGCCGCTGGCGGTCGCGTTTCGCCTGGTCCTGCTCTCGATCCTCGTCGGCGTCGTGCTGGCGGCGATCGGTTTCGATCCCTGGAATATCATCACCAGCATTCGTCTCTTGTTCCAGCGTTTGTGGGATCTCGGCTTCGACACCGTGAACTGGCTGTGGCGCTACTTCCTGCTCGGCGCGGTCATCGTGATCCCGATCTGGCTGCTGATGCGCGTCTTCGGCACGCCGCGCAGGTAAGTCGTTGTTTTGAGCATGATCTTGTCGGAAACCCGCTTCACACTTTTCCGGATCACGCTCTAGGGAGCTAGCGGCCGATGCAACTGCGCTTTGTCGGCTGCGGCGACGCCTTCGGATCCGGCGGCAGGCTCAACACCTGCTTCCACGTCTCGGGGCGCGAGGTCAACTTCCTGATCGATTGCGGCGCGTCGGCTCTGCCGGCGCTGAAGCGACTCGAGATCGACCGCAACGATATCGATCTCATCCTGATCACGCATTTCCACGGCGACCATTTTGCCGGGCTGCCGTTTGTCCTGCTCGACGCGCAATTCTCGCGGCGGACGCGGCCGCTCACCATCGCGGGCCCCAAGGGCATCGAGACGCGGCTGCGTGCGGTGATGGAGGCTCTGTTCGAGCACTCATCGAAGACGAAACAGCGCTTCGAGCTGTCCGTCGTCGAGCTCGCGCCCGAGCAGAGCCGAAGCTTCGGCGCGGTGACGGTGACGCCCTACCCCGTCGTGCACGGCGAATCCGGCGGTCCCTTCCTCGCCTATCGCGTCGAGGCCGAGGGCCGCACGCTGGCCTACAGCGCCGATACCGAATGGACGGAGATGCTCATTCCACTGGCGCATGGCGCGGATCTTTTCATCGCCGAAGCCTATATGTACGAGAAGGTGGTCAAGAATCACCTCAGCCTGAAGACCTTGGAACAGCACCTTCCCGAAATCGGCGCAAAACGCCTCGTCCTCACCCATATGAGCGAGGACGTGCTGTCCCGCCTCGACGACATCGCCCATCTCGCCGCCGAAGACGGCATGGTGCTCGTGTTCTGACATGCACGCCCCCGTTCACTTAGGGATCGGCTCCCGCCAGGTCTTCGCCATCGCAGGTCCCGCGATGGTCGCGAACCTCACCACGCCGCTGATCGGCGTGGTCTCGACCACCGCGATCGGACGGCTGGACGATGCCGCGCTGCTCGGCGGCGTCGCCATCGCGTCCGTCATCTTCGATTGCCTGTTCTGGCTGTTCGGATTCCTGCGCATGAGCACGCTCGCCTTCACGGCGCAGGCGCTGGGCGCCGGCGAGACGCGCGAGCTGACCGCTATCCTGGTGCGCGGCTTCATCGTGGCCGGCCTGATCGGCGTAGCGCTGATCGTGCTGCAACTGCCACTGGCCGCCGTGCTGTTCAACCTGATGGGCGGCAGCGAAGGCGTCACGCGCGCGGCGAAAACCTACTTCGTGATCCGGATCTGGTCGGCGCCGCTGGCGCTCGCGAACTACGTCATCCTCGGCTGGCTGGTCGGCCAGGCCCGCGCCAATCCGGCGCTCGCGCTCCAGGTCGTCATCAATCTCGTCAATGCGGCGGCGACGATCCTGCTGGTGCTGGTCTACGATACCGGCATCGCGGGTGCTGCGATCGCGGCGCTGCTGTCTGAAGCGGCCGGATTCGGACTCGGCCTGGTCGTCTGCCGCCGCCATGCGGACAGTGGGTTCGCGGTGCCATACGCGGCCCTGTTCGACCGGGCCAAGCTGATGCGGCTGCTGGCGGTGAATTCCGACATCCTGATCCGCACCGCGGCGCTGATCGCCGTGTTCCTGTTTTTCACCGCCAAGGGCGCGCGGGCCGGCGACGTCACGCTGGCCGCCAATTCCGTGCTCAACAACTTTCTGCTGGTCAGCGCCTTCTTCCTCGACGGTCTTGCGAACGCAGCCCAGCAGCTTTGCGGCCGCACGCTTGGCGCACGCGACGCCAAGGGATTTACGGATTCGACCCGGCTGGTGCTGCTATGGGGGCTCGGCTTCGCGTTGGTCGTGTCCGCGCTGTTCGCGCTGTTTGGGCCGAGCTTGATCGATTTCATGACGGCGAGCGAAGCCGTCCGTCGCGGCGCGCGGGAATTCCTGCCGTTCGTCGTGCTTGCACCCATTCCCGGCGTGTTCGCCTTCGGCTTCGACGGCATCTATATCGGCGCGACCTGGGCGCGCGAGATGCGCAATCTGATGCTGGCCTCGCTCGCGATCTTCTTCGCCGCATGGTGGGCGCTGCAATCGTTCGGCAATGCCGGACTGTGGAGCGCGCTGATTGCCTCCTACGTCTCGCGCGGTGGCTTGCAGGCCGCGCGCTATCCGGCGCAGTTCAGGAAGACGTTTCCGAAGCCGTAGCCCGATTGGCTACATCCCCGGCCAGTCTTCCGCCGTCAGCGTCGCGGCGTCGGCGCCGACGATCTCGGAGAGAGAATCCCTCCCGGTGCGCAAGAGCGTCGAGGTGAGGTCGCGCTTGATCTCGTCGACGAGGCCGAGGCCCTTGTAGATCAGCGACGAATAGAGCTGGATCAGGCTCGCGCCGGCGCGGATTTTCGTCAGCGCGGCGCCGCCCGAATCGACACCACCGACACCGATCAAGGGGAATGCGCCCTCGACCCGCACATAGGTCTCCGCGACCATCCGCGTCGACAGCCGGAACAGCGGCCGGCCGGACAGCCCGCCCTGCTCCTTTGCGCGCATCTCCTCGCGCAACGTGCTCGGCCGCGCGATCGTGGTGTTCGACACGATCATGCCGTCAACCCGGCGCGAGCGCGCGACCTGCACGACGTCGTCGAGCTGGGCGAGGCTGAGGTCCGGCGCGATCTTGAGCAGCACCGGCGTGTCGCCGGCCTTCTGGCGCACCCGCTCGCGCGCGTCGATCACCCTGGCGAGGAGATCGTCGAGCAGCGCGCCTTCCTGCAAATTGCGCAGGCCTGGCGTGTTCGGCGAAGAGACGTTGACGGTGAAATAGCTCGCCACCGGCGCAAAAGTCTCGATCAGCTTGACGTAATCATTGACGCGGTCCGGCGAGTCCTTGTTGGCGCCGACATTGACGCCGACGATACCGCCATGCTGCGCGCGCGCCGCGAGCCGGCGCAACGCGACTTCCGCGCCGTCATTGTTGAAGCCCATGCGGTTGATGACGGCCTCGTCGCGCTCCAGACGAAACAGCCGCGGCCGCGGATTGCCGCTC
Organism: Bradyrhizobium sp. LM2.9; assembly: GCF_054056555.1. Lineage (NCBI taxonomy): Bacteria > Pseudomonadati > Pseudomonadota > Alphaproteobacteria > Hyphomicrobiales > Nitrobacteraceae > Bradyrhizobium > Bradyrhizobium sp. LM2.9. Next base: position 6,649,961 of record NZ_JBSRYJ010000002.1, on the reverse strand, counting down.
TGCGGTTTCGGCGTCACCGAGCCGATCTCGACGAAGCCGAAACCGAGCCGCAGCAGCGCATCCGGCACTTCGGCGCTCTTGTCAAAGCCCGCGGCCATGCCGATCGGATTGGAAAAATTGAGCCCGAAAGCGCGCACCGCGAGCTTGGGATCGTCAGCGCGCGGCTTGACCGGCGGCAGGAAACGCAGGCCCTGGATGGCGAGGCGATGGGCATCCTCCGGATCGAGCCAGCGCAACACCGGCAGCGAGAAAGCGTCGAAAGCGCGGATCACGGGGCAAGCTCCGGGACGTCATGGCCGCCATCGGAGCGCGTGTTGAGGTTGATCACCGCGATCACCGCGCCGAAATCGAGCTCGCCATAAAGATGCGGAAACAGCTCCTCATTGCGCGAGCGCTCCCAGCGCAATTCGCTGCCGAGCGCATCGCCGTCAACCTCGACCAGGAACAGCGCGCGCTGCCCGAAATAATGCTTGCGCAAGGTCTCGGGAACCTGGGTCGCGGTGGAGAAATGGATGAATCCGTCGCGCGCATCGTCCGCGCTGCCGCGGTAGACACCCTGCCGTTCCGCCTCGCGCCAGGCCGAGGCCGGACAGATTTTGTAGATCTTGACCACCGCTTACGGAGCCCTTTGAGTTGCTTGGGTTTTTTCGTCTCTTGCGGGTCTTAAAACCCGGGCGCGACCGTAATGGCGCCCCCGTCCGAACTCAAGAGTTAGAGCCATTTCCGGTCCGATGAAATCGAACCGGGACTCTAAATTCTTGTTTGACGCGTTTTCTTTGCGCGAACCGGCATCCACTTCGCTTGAAAACGCTTTCCCGCCCCCTTGCGCGAAAAACGGAAAACCGGTTGATTTGAGGATAGTTTTCCTGAGTTGCGACGGGCTGGACCTTCCATGGTCAGGCAGGCCAAAGCGCAGAGGATGCTCACTCACGACCAGATCTGGGTCGCACTGGATCGGCTGGCGGCGCGCGCCGGCTTGTCGCCGTCCGGCCTCGCCAAGCGCGCCGGGCTCGACCCCACCACCTTCAACAAGTCCAAGCGCGTCACCGCCGACGGCCGCGAGCGCTGGCCCTCGACCGAATCGATCGCGAAAGCGCTGGCGGCGGCGGATTCGTCGATCGACATTTTTGCCAGGCTGGTCGACGACGAGGCCGGCGACGGCCGCTCGGTACCGCTGCTCGGCTTCGCGCTGGCGGGCGCGAGCGGCGCCTTCGACGAGTCCGGCTTTCCCATCGGCAAGGGCTGGGCCGAATTTGCGCTTCCCACCGCCGAGGACAGCCGCAGCTTCGCGCTGCACATTTCCGGCGAAGCGCTGCAGCCCGCCTATCGCGACGGCGACGTCATCCTGGTCTCACCCGGCGCGCCGATCCGCAAAGGCGATCGCGTGGTGGTGAAGACAAGAGCGGGCGAGGTCACGGTGGCGACGCTGAAGCGCCGCACGGCAAAGGCCCTGGAGTTGCAGCCGCTCGATCCGACACAGGCCGAGCGGACGATGGCGGCGAGCGAAGTGGCGTGGGTCGCAAGGATCGTATGGGCAAGCCAGTGAGGGAGCGTTATGCGCCGCACACTCGGCGTCGTCCTGGCGAAAGCCAGGACCCATTACCCCAGGGAGCAGTAGTCACGAGAGGTGGTCACTCCGAATCCCCGTAACCACATCCGACGGTGGTTATGGGTCCTGGCTTTCGCCAGGACGACATTGTGGAGAGATCACGCAAACAACAAATTGGACACCCTCACGCACTCCGCGCCAGCGCGCCGTCGATCATGTTCATCGCGTTCTGCACGCCATAGACCGCGACAAAGGAGCCGAAGCGCGGGCCCTTTTCCTGGCCGAGCAGCACCTGGTAGAGCATGTTGAACCAGTCGAGTGTCACGCCCGGACGACCGTCCTTGCCCTTCTTGACCTGGTCGAGGAAGGGATCGCGGCGGCCGATCTCGTAGACGACGTTCTGGATGTCCTCCGGCGTTGCGTCCTGGGAAAGCTGCGACAGCGCGTCGCGCAGATCCTGGAGCGCTGCGCGCTCTGTCTCGGTCGGTTCGCGGAACGTCTTCGTCGGCGCCACGAAGTCGCGATAATAGTTGATGGCATAGCCGACCATCGCATCGAGCTTGGGATGCGTCTGCGGCGACACGCCCGGACGATAACGGCCGATAAAACCCCACAGCGTCTCGGCATTCTCCGCGTTCGACGACGACACCAGCGTCAGCAAGAGCTGGAACGTGACGGGCATATCGAACTTCGGCGGGTTGCCACTGTGGACATGCCAGACCGGATTGCCGAGCTGCTGCTTGGCGTCCTGCTTGGCGAAGCCGTCGATGAACTGCTGATAGTCGTCGACGTTGCGCGGGATGACGTCGAAATACAGCCGCTTGGCCGCCTTCGGCTCGCGATACATGAACAGCGACAGCGATTCCGGCGAGGCGTAGCGCAGCCATTCGTCGATGGTCAGACCGTTGCCCTTCGACTTCGATATCTTCTGGCCCTTGTCGTCGAGGAAGAGCTCGTAGTTGAAGCCTTCCGGCGGCGTGGCGCCGAGCGCCCTCGCGATCGCGCCGGAGGAGTTTTACGGAGTCGATCAGGTCCTTGCCGGCCATCTCGTAATCGACGCCGAGCGCGACCCAGCGCATCGCCCAATCGGCCTTCCATTGGCACTTGACGTTGCCGCCGGTCACGGGCGTCTCGACTTCCTGGCTGGTGTCGGGGTCGACATAGGTCACCGTGCCGGCAGCGACGTCGCGGCGGATCATCGGCACCTGCAGCACGACACCCGTGATCTTGCTGATCGGGAGAAACGGCGAATAGGTCGCGCGGCGGTCGGGTCCGAGCGTCGGCAGGATGATCGCCATCACCTTGTCGTAAGCCGCCAGCATCTTGAGCAGCGTCGCGTCGAAACGGCCGGACGTATAATAGTCGGTCGAGCTCGCGAATTCGTAGTCGAAGCCGAAATGATCGAGGAAGGCGCGCAGCCGCGCATTGTTGTGGTGCCCGAACGACGGGTACTCGTTGGAGAACGGATCCGGCACGCGCGTCAGCGGCTTGCCGAGATGCGCAGCCAGCATCTCCTTGTTGGGGACGTTGTCTGGCACTTTCCGAAACCCGTCCATGTCGTCGGAGAACGCGAGCAGGCGCGTCCTGATCTTGTTTTCGGTCAGCACATGGAAGGCGTGCCGCACCATCGATGTGCGCGCGACCTCGCCGAAGGTGCCGATATGCGGCAGGCCGGACGGGCCGTAGCCGGTTTCGAACAGCACCTCGTCCTTCGGGCTTTTCTTCAGCCGCGCGACAATGGCCTTCGCCTGCTCGAACGGCCAGGCGTTGGATTGTTCGGCGAGCGCACGCAGATCGCTCGGGTTTGCGGCAAGATCGATAACGGACATCTAGGAGCCTCCGGGCCGCGGAAAATAGCGATTTCCGGGCAGAATGCAATTTTGCGAGACCCTCACCCTGAGGAGCGCGCTCTTCGCGCGCGTCTCGAAGGGCGAGGCCACCAGCGGGGCCTTCATCCTTCGAGACGCTTGCTGCGCAAGCTCCTCAGGATGAGGAATTGGTAACGGCGCGTGGGACTAAAACGGGCTCACCGAGAAATACCGCAGCCACAGATCCGTGTAGCGGCCTTTTTCCCAGACACGGAACATCGCCCAGTTCAGGGCCTGGCGCAGCACGTCGTTGCCCTTGCGCACGGCGATGCCGATGCCCTCGCCGAAGAAGCGGCTCTCGACGAAGGGACCGCCGGAGAAGGCGCAGCAATCGCCGGAATCGGAGCCGTTGATCCAGAACGCGAGCGAGATGGCGTCGCCGAAGATGAAATCGACCTCGCCCTTGCGTAAAGCACTCCGCATAACGTCGTCATTGGGATACGGGTGCAGCTCGGCGTCGGTGAACATCGCCTTGAGATAGGCTTCATGCGCGGAGCCGGCGATGACGCCGACCTTCTTGCCCTCGAGATATTCGGGCCGGATCTCCGGCATCACCGCGTCCTTGCGCGAGGCGAAGCGCGCCGGCACGCGGTAATAGGGATCGGTGAAGTCGACGCGGGCGCGGAGCTGCGGGCTCACCGCCCCCATCGAGGCAATGATGGCATCGCCCCGGTTGGAAGCGAGCGCGTCCACCAGCGTCTCGAAGCGGCGCATCTGCACCGTGCAGGTGACCTTGATCTCCTCACACAGCGCGCGGGCGAGATCGACGTTGAAGCCGGCCGGATTGCCGTCGGCGCCGGTGTAGTTGAAGGGCGGATAGTCGGTCTCGGTCAGGAAACGGATCACGGTCAGACGCGACAGGTCCGGCCGCTCCGGCCGCCGCCGCGGGTCCCAGAAGCCGGGCACGGCCTGCGGGGCCGCCTGGGGTCTCGCCTGCGGTGCGGCTTCGGGCGCCGCGGAAGGCTGCTTGGCCGGAGTCTGGGCTTTTGCGCCGGACAGGCCCGCGAGCAGACAAACGCCGGCCGCCAGCCCAAGCAGGACACGGCGCACGGTCTGAAGCGGTTTTACCTGTCGCGGTGCGGCCATTGGCGGGAAATGAACGAATTTCGTTGAGATCGGAGGGCCTTATAGACCATCCCGCCGGGGAACGCGAGCGCCGATTGCGGTTAGACAAGGACCTTCAGAGATACCGCTTCAGCTCCACCGCGGCCTCTTCCGGCGTGCGCTTCAGGTTGAATGGCGAGACGAAGCGGCCGTCGCGGTCCATCAGATAGATCAGCGCGGTGTGGTCCATGGTGTAGTCGCCGTCCTTGGTTGGGACCTTCTTGGCGTAGACCCGGTAGGAGGTGATCACCTTGGCGGTCTCGGCGGGATCGCCAGAGAGGCCTTCGAGGTGCGGGTCGAAGCTCGACAGATAGTCCTTCATCGCCGCGGTCGTATCGCGCTCGGGATCGACCGAGATGAAGACCGCGTTGACCTTGTCGGCATCCTTGCCCAGCGCGCGCAGCACTTCCGAGATCTCGAACAGCGAGGTCGGGCAGACATCGGGGCAATGGGTGTAGCCGAAGAAGATCAGGGTCGGCTTGCCCTTCAGGTTCTTGTCTGTGAAGGCCTTGCCGTTCTGGTCGGTGAGCTGGAACGGGCCGCCGATCGCGGCCGGCTGCGCCACCTTGCTGACCCCGCCCATGGCCCAGAATACGATCAGGAGCCCGAGGACGAGGCTTGCAGCGAAGGCGGTCGCGATTACCAGCGGACGGGCGGCTGAACTCATGAGCGGAAAACTTCCTGTCGCGGGTCAGAAGCAGGCGGAAAAGCCAGTCCTGATCATTTCGAAGAACACCTGGCTGCCATAGTGGAACCAGAGCGCGAGCACGCCGAGCACGACCAGGCCGCCGACGCCAGCACCTGCCAACAGCAGCACGAACGGCGTCCGGCCGGCAGTGGGCGAATTGTCCGATACAGGATGGGTAGGGTGCAGTGGTTGAGCCATGACAACGATCGGGGCGAAGGCCCTGGTTCCCAGGCTTTCAGATAGGCTTTGAGCCGCCTGGGGGCAAGGCGCCGCTGGCGACCCAAAAGGATCCCGTCATGCTGAGGATCTCAGTGAAAGACCTGGCCCCGAGCGGACTCGAGCTGTTCCGCTTCCGGCAGAGACCGGCGCGACGGCGGCTTGATCGCCGACGCCTGCGCGTCCAGGTAGCAGGGCTTGTACATGGCCTGGAGCTGTCTGCCCCTCAGGAACAGCATATGCGGGGTGAGGCCGCCGCGCTGATTGATCCAGCGTTTCACCTGCGACGGATACATCGCATAGAGCATCTGGGTCGCTTCGGAATTGGTCACGGCGCGGCCATTGGTGCCGAAATCCCAGGCGGCGTGGAAGCCCAGCGTCGCATGCGAGGTCACACAGATACGGTCATGCGGGATGGCCCCGAGGACGATGGTGCAGGCCGAGGCGCAGAGGCCGTCGATGATGACGGTATCACCGGACTGGCGCAGGTCCTGGTATTTGTCGACGTAGGTCCCGATCCGGCCGCCGCGGTCATCCGCGATCCGGACCACCGCGTGAGAAGCCCCCATGCTCGCGATCAGGAGAACCGCCGCGAGCAACCCCGTCAGAAATTTCATTATCCCCCGCCCCAGTCGAATTCGAATCTGTGTGTCAGGTGGTGATGCCCTGCTAGGGTCCGTCGTAACCGCGGTTTTGTCTAGGCATGCCGGCTCGCTCAAAACAAATTCAAATCCAGTGTTGCGCCCGCGCTGCACTCGGGCGGTCTTTTCCCGAAGTGGAACAAGTTAACGATGGCTTCCGCGCCATACTCTTGATCTCAGTTGCAACCGCTGGCTTCAATCCGGGCAACTACAGGGGGAACCGATGGAGGGGGAACACTTGGCTAAACACTTGGCTGAAGAGACAGACGTCATCGTCGTCGGCGCAGGATTGTCGGGCCTCGTGGCCGCAACCGAGATCGCCGATGCGGGCAAGCGTGTGATCGTGGTCGACCAGGAGGGCGAGCAGTCGCTCGGCGGCCAGGCGTTCTGGTCGTTCGGCGGATTGTTTCTGGTCGATTCGCCGGAGCAGCGCCGGCTCGGCATCAAGGATTCCTACGAGCTTGCGATGCAGGACTGGCTTGGCACCGCCGGCTTCGACCGCGACGAGGATTTCTGGCCGCGCCAATGGGCCGAGGCTTATGTGGCATTCGCGGCCGGCGAGAAGCGCAACTGGCTGCGTGCGATGGGCCATCGCATCTTCCCCGTGGTCGGATGGGCCGAGCGCGGCGGCTATGACGCGATGGGCCACGGCAATTCGGTGCCGCGCTTTCATGTCACCTGGGGCACCGGGCCCGGCATCGTCGAGCCGTTCGAGCGCCGCGCGCGTGAGGCCGTCAGAGGCGGCCGGCTGAGCTTCAGGTTCCGCCATCGCGTCGATGCGCTGTCCGTCACCAACGGCACGGTGGATGGCGTCAGCGGCGCCGTTCTCGCCCCCGACAATGTCGAGCGGGGCAAAAGCTCGACGCGCAATGTCGTCGGCGAGTTTGCGTTGAAGGCGCAGGCCGTGATCGTGGCGTCCGGCGGCATCGGCGGCAATCACGAGCTGGTGCGGCAGAACTGGCCGAAGCGACTCGGCGCGCCGCCGAAATTCATGATCTCCGGCGTGCCCGAGCATGTCGACGGCCGCATGATCGGCATCACCGAGAAATCAGGCGCGCGGCTGATCAACCGCGACCGCATGTGGCATTATGTCGAAGGCATCCAGAACTGGAATCCGATCTGGCCGCGCCACGGCATCCGCATCCTGCCCGGCCCGTCCTCGATGTGGTTCGACGCCACCGGCACGCGATTGCCGGCGCCGCTCTTCCCCGGCTCCGACACGCTCGGCCAGCTCCAATACATCATGTCCACCGGCTATGATTATTCCTGGTTCATCCTGACCCAGAGCATCATCAAGAAGGAGTTTGCGCTGTCGGGCTCGGAGCAGAACCCCGATCTCACCGGCAAGAGCTGGGGGATGACCTTGCGCCGCGCCATCAACAAGGGCGCGCCGGCGCCGGTGGAAGCGTTCAAAAACCATGGTGTCGACTTCATCGTGCGCGACAAGATCGAGGATCTCGTTACGGCGATGAACAAGCTCGCTGGCAGCGACCTCCTCAAGCTGGAGCACATCAGGATGCAGATCGAGGCGCGCGACCGCGAGATCGCCAATCCTTACGTCAAGGATGCGCAGGTGATGAACATCCACAATGCGCGGCGCTATATCGGCGACAGGCTGATCCGCACGGCTCCCCCGCACCGCATCCTCGATCCCGCGCAGGGACCGCTGATCGCGGTCAAGCTCAACATCCTCACCCGCAAGACGCTGGGCGGTTTCGAGACCGACCTCTCCTCACGCGTGTTCGGCGAGGAGGGCAGCGTCATTCCGGGCCTCTACGCAGTGGGCGAAGCCGCCGGCTTCGGCGGCGGCGGCGTGCACGGCTATCGCTCGCTCGAAGGCACGTTCCTCGGCGGCTGCCTGTTCTCGGGCCGCAATGCCGGACGCGCGGCGGCGAAGGCGGTGAGCTAGATCATGCGGCGGTGGATGCGCATCGCGGCGCTTGTTGCGGCATTGGCCGCCGCCTCGGCTGCGTCCGCCGATACGATCGACATCGACGGCGTGAAGCGGTCCTACACCGCGCAACTTCCGGCGAAGCGGCTTGTGCCGCTCGTGGTCGTGCTGCATGGCAAGACCCAGCGCGGCGCCGACATGATGACGCGGACGGCATGGCCGCAGGTCGCAAAGCGCGAAGGGTTTGCCGTGGTCTTTCCCGATGGCCTCAACCATGCATGGGCCGACGCGAGGACCAAGGCGGGACCCGCGCTCCGTGGCCCGCCCGCAGGCACCGACGACGTCGCCTTCATCGCAAAGCTCGTCGAGAAGCTGGTGGCGAACGGCACCGCGGACCCTCGCCGCGTCTATGTCACCGGCATCTCCAATGGCGGCGCCATGGCGATGACGCTGGTCTGCGCCCGCGCCGATCTGTTTGCTGCCGGCGCGAGCGTGATCATGAATCTCACCGACGAGGCCGCCGTCACGTGCCATCCGTCGCGGCCGCTGCCGATGCTGTTGATGAACGGTACGGCCGACCCGCTGGTCCCCTACGAGGGCGGCCGCGGCAGGATCGAGCTATTATGCCGCAGACGGGTTCTGGTCCACCGACGAGACGCTGGCGTTCTGGCGCAAGCTCAACGGCTGCGAGACCGACAACGCCGACATGACCGATTTGCCCGACAGGGCGCCCGCAGACCAGTCCACGGTCACACGGATCTCCTCGCGCTGTCCTGATGGGCACGACGTCGTGCTTTATCGCATCAATCGAGGCGGTCACCGCATGCCCGGATTTTCTCCGGATGCCCGCTTCCCGAAGGTCGCAGCCGGCCTGCTCGGGCCGCAGAACGGCGACATCGACGGTGCCGAGACGATCTGGACTTTTTTCAGCCAGTTTCCGTAGGGAGTGCATGCATCGACGGCGGCGCATGCGTGCTCGGGGTGGCACGGAGCAAGCCGCTGCGCTAGACAGGGCCGCCATTCAAAGGAGATCCCCCAATGAGCATTCAGCGTCTTGAAGCCGGCCCGCGCATGAGCCAGGTCGTCGTGCACGGCAACACCGTCTATCTCGCCGGTGTCGTCGCCAACAACGCCGCCGGCGAAAGCGTGACCAAGCAGACCCAGGACATCCTGGCGACCATCGACAGCCATCTCGCCAAGGCCGGCACCGACAAATCGAAACTGCTCTCGGCCACGATCTACATCACCGACATGAAGACGTTCGGCGAGATGAACGCGGTGTGGGACGCCTGGGTCTCGCCCGGCAATACCCCGGCGCGCGCCACCGTCGAAGCCAAGCTCGCAGCGGCGCAATACACCGTCGAGATCATGGTCACCGCGGCGAAGTAAGCTTACGACAACATTTACGCGCGGCTGAAGCGCGATGAAATATCATCGCGCTTCAGAGCGACCGCTGCAATCACGCCAACCGATACGCAGCCTTCGCATTCACGCCGAACGCCTTGTCGCGCACATGCGCGCCGAGCCTCATCAGGCACGCCTCCAGCGCCCCCTTGATCTCGCCGTAGCTGCCCGCGAGCAGGCACACCGGCCAATCCGAGCCAAAAATCAGGCGATCCTCGCCAAAGCATTTCGCGGCGTGCGCGACGAACGGAAACAGCCGCTCCGCATCCCAATCGTTCCACACCGCTTCCGTCGCCAGCCCCGAGACCTTGCACCAGACATTGCCGCAGGCCCCAAGTGCTGCGATGCGATCGGACCATTCGTTGCTTCCACCGTCCGCGATCGGCGGCTTTGCGGCGTGGTCGAGCACGAAGCGCGCCTGCGGGAAGGCCTGTGCGGTTGCGATCGCCGCCGGCAGCTCGCGGATGCGGACGAGGAAATCGTAGGCGAGATCGCGTGCGAACAGCGCCGTGAGGCCACGCTGGACGTCCTCGCGCAGCAGCCAGTCCGGATCGGCCTCGTCATGCACCTGGTGGCGGATGCCGACCAGCTTGTCCCCGCCGGGCGAAGCGCGCAGCCGGTCGAGCGTTTCACCAAGTGCAGCATCGGTCAGATCAACCCAGCCGACGACGCCAACGACAAATGGGTTTTCATGCGCGATCCGCAAAAAATCCTCGGTCTCCTCCAGCGCGGAGCGGCATTGCACCACGATGCTGGCGTCGATGCCGTTCGCTTCCAACAACGGCGCGAGATCGGCCGGACCGAGGGCGCGGCGAATCGGCTTGAGCTCGGGCGCGTCCATCCAGGGATAGTCGGCGCGCGCCGGGTCCCAGAAATGCTGATGGCCGTCGATGATCATGCCTTACGCTCCGCCCGGCAATGGTGCGCGGACGTCGACGAGGTTTCGCGCACGCAGCTCCTGCCAGAACGCCGCCGGCACCGCCTTTTCCGACATCGCGATGTTGTTGGCAACTTCCGCGGCATTGCGGGCGCCCATCACGGCGACCGTCACGGCCGGCTGGGCCATGCAGAACTGCAGCGCGGCGGCTTTCAGCTCGGTGCCGTGCTTGCGGCAGAGCTCGTCGAGCGCGAGCGCACGGGCAACGAGTGCCGCATCGGCGTCCTGATAGTCGAACTTCGCGCTCGAGTGCGGATTGGCCAAAATGCCCGCTGTTGTAGATGCCGCCGAGCAGGATGCCGATGTTCTTGGCGGCGCAGACCGGCAACAGCGCATCCAGCCCGCCCTGATCGAGCAGCGTGTAGCGGCCGGCGAGCAGGAAGCAGTCGACCGGAACGGCCTCCGCAAACCGCACCAGCATTTCCGACTGGTTCATGCCGGCGCCGATTGCCTTGACCGTGCCGTCGGCGCGCAGGCGCTGGAGCGCGCGGAAGGCACCGGCCACGGCGTCGTCATAGTGATCGTCGGGATCATGCACCAGCAAGACGTCGACGCGGTCGAGCCCAAGACGCGCCAGACTCTCCTCCACCGATCGCATCACGCCGTCATAACTGAAATCGAACACCGGCCGCTCGCGCGACGTGCCCTTGTAATGCGCGTCCTCGGCGGCAGCGCCATCGGGCGCACGCAGCAGACGGCCGACCTTGGTGGAGATGGCGTAGGAGTCACGCGGCTGTTGCCGCAGGAATGCGCCAAGGCGTCGCTCCGCGAGGCCAAAGCCGTACAGCGGCGCGGTGTCGAAGAAGCGGATTCCGAGCGACCAGGCGCGGGCGATCGTCGCTTCCGCATCGGCATCGCTGACGGGGGTGAACAATCCGCCGAGCGGGGCGGAACCGAGGCCGAGTGACGTGACGTCGAGAGAGCCGAGCCGCGACCTTTTCATTCCCATTGCCTTCCAAGAGCCTGCTTTCGAAAGTCCCGCTTCCGAAAGTATCGGTTCCAACAGCCAAGATCATCTCTCCCGCTTGCGAAAACCGCAAGCGGGAGAGGCACGCAGGAGCGCGGGGCTGGGGCCGCTCCTATTTCAACATCTGCGCAACGTTGTCCTTGGTCACGAGATCGAGGCCGGTATAGACGATCTCCGGCACCTTCTCGCCTTTCTTGATGGCGAGCAGCGTATCCATCGCCTTCTCGCCCATCTCCAGGGGACGCTGACCAACCAGCGCATTGGCATAGCCATCGCGCAACAGCTCGAGCTGCATCTTCAGCGTATCGGCGACGACAAGCGTGAACTTGCCGGAATCGATATCCTTCTTGTACCTGGAGGCGAAGGCCTTGAAGCCTTCGGGGGCGAACATCGGCCAGCCGCCGATGGGAACGATCGCGGCGAGGTCGGGCGTTGCAGTGCGCATGTCAGTCATCTGCTGAACCGCCAGCGCGGGATCGTCGTTGCAGAACGTCGGAGAGCCCGCGACTTCGGTCCATTTCGAGCCCTTCAGCGCCTCGCGGACGCCGTCGACGCGTTCGGCGAGGTTCTTGGCGCCGGGACCACCCGAGACCATGGCGTATTTGCCGCCGTCGGGCCGCAGCTTCAACAGTTGCTTGCCGAGTGCGACGCCGAACTCCTTGTTGTTGGTGCCGATATAGGCGATCCGCTTGGAGCCAGGTGCATCGGCATCGAAGGTGATGACCGGGATGCCGGCCGCGGTCGCCGCCTCGATCGACTTCGACATGGCCGCGACATCGGCGACCGAGATCGCGAGGCCGTCGACCTTCTGAGTGACGAAGTCCTGAATGATCTGGGCCTGCGTCGCCGGCTCGTGCTCCACCGGCCCCTTGTAGATACACTCGATATTGCCGAGCTCCTTGGCACGCTTCAGGCAGCCGTCGCGCGCGAAGTCGAAGAACGGATTGTTCATCGCCTTGGGCACGATCACGAAACGGTAGTTCGCAGCAAACGCCGGCGTTGCCATCATCACGACGGCGATGCCGGCAAGAAGAAATTTCTTCATCGTCTCCTCCACCCTTCTCTGGCGCCCATCCTCTTAAGATCGTCCGGGAAGCGGACAGGCGGCATTTTCGTTGCCTTCCCGGAACGACGTCATTTCAGATCATCCGCGAGCGGATGCGGTCGACCAGCACGGCCAGGATGATGATCACGCCCACCAGCGTCTGCTGCCAGTAGGAGCTCACCTGGGCGAGCACGAGGCCGTTGCGGATCACCTCGAGCAGCACGCAGCCGACGATGGCCCCTAACGGACCGCCGATGCCGCCGGCGAGATTGGCACCGCCGATGACGGCCGCGGCGATCACGTTGAGCTCGTAGGATGTCGCCATGTTGGCCGGCGCCGACCCAAGCCAGCCGGAGATGATGATGCCCTGGAGGCCCGCGGCGAGCGCGCAGGTCACATAGACCTCGATCTTCACCCGCACGACCGGGATGCCGGTGAGTTCGGCCGCCTTCTCGTTGCCGCCGAGCGCGAACACGTGGCGGCCGAAGCCCGTGTGGTGCAGCACCACAGCCATCGCCAGCGCGAGGACCACGAGATAGATGAAAGGCACGGGCACGCCGAGCACGTCGCCCGAGGTGAGCGCATAGAAATAATCGGCATCCGGTCCACCAGGAAAGCTGCCGCGGCCGTTGGAGACGACATAGCCGAGCCCGCGCACGATCGAGAGCATGCCGAGCGTGGTGACGAAGGGCGACAGGCCGAGCACAGCGATACAGAAGCCGTTGACGAGGCCGGCGAGCAGCGCGACGCCGAGGCCGGCGAGGATCGAGAGCAGCAGGATCAGGCCGGGGACATTGGCCAGCACGGTCTTGCCGTCGGCCGCCATGTGGACGAACAGGGAGCCTGCGGCCGAGCCGGGTGACGACAGCTCGGTCATCACCATCGAGGTGATCATGGCGGAGAAGCACATCATCGAGCCGACCGACAGATCGATGCCGCCGGTGATGATCACGAAGGTGACGCCCAGGGTGGCGATGGCGATGAAGGAAAAGTTCTTCGCCACGTTCTGGATGTTGCCTTCGGTAAAGAAATACGGGCTGGCGAAATGCATGACCACCAGCAGCACCGCCAGCGCCAGCAGGACATAGCCGGTCTGGGAGGCAAAGATGCCGCGCTGCCACCATCTGATCCGGCCGACATTGGTGAAGCTGATCGGGGATTCCAAGGGCATGGCCATCACGCCGCCTCCTTCGCGCCGGTGATCAGGGCGGTGACTTCCTCAGGCGAGGTCTGGTGGATCGGCTTGTCGGCCCGTTTCTCGCCGCGGCGCATGACGACGACGCGATCGCACACCGCGAACACGTCGGGCATGCGGTGCGAGATCAGCATCACGGCAACGCCCTGCTCCTTCAACCGGTGGATCAGGCCGAGCACCTGCTCGACCTGGCGGACCGAGATCGCGGCCGTAGGCTCGTCCATCATCACCAGCCTGGCGTTGGAGAGCCGCGTCCGCGCGATCGCAACCGCCTGGCGCTGTCCGCCCGACATCTGCTTGACGAGATCGTCGGGGCGGGTTTCCGAGCGCAGCTCGCCGAACAGCTCCAGCGCACGCGCCGCCATCGCCTTGTGATCGAGCAACGCGAGCGGGCCGAAGCTGCGCTTCAGCTCGCGGCCGAGGAAGACGTTGGCGGCAGCCGTCAGATTGTCGGCGAGCGCAAGGTCCTGGTAGACGACCTCGATGCCGACGCCGCGGGCATCGACGGGCCGGTTGAAATGAACCGCGCTGCCGGCGAAGCGGATTTCGCCGTGGCTGGGGCGGAAATTGCCGGCGATGATCTTGACCAGCGTCGACTTGCCCGCACCGTTGTCGCCCATCAGGCCGACGACCTCGCCGGGGAGGACCTGCAGGTCGACGCTGTGAAGCGCGCGGATTGCGCCGAACTCCTTGCCGATGCCGGTCAGCTCGAGGACCGGTGTCGCTTCAGTATTTGTCATCAGCGGCCTTCCTCAGACGTAGCGGTTGACCAGGGATTCCAGATATTCCTGCCGGCCCGAGCGCGGCTGCGGGTCGAAGCCCGGGCCGAGCGCGCGGTCGGCAAGTTCGGCGAGCGAGCGCTGGCCGCCAAGAATGGCGCGGCCCTCGGGCCCGGCCCATCCCTCGTAGCGTTTCGCAAGCGGCGCAGTGAGGGCGCCGGCGTCGAGCATGTCCGCGGCGGCGAGGAGGGCGCGCGCGCAGGCATCCATCGAGCCGACATGGGCATGGATCAAATCATCGGGGTCGATCGACTGGCGGCGGATCTTGGCGTCGAAATTCAGGCCCCCCGAGGTGAAGCCGCCACGGTTCAGCACCTCGTGGAACACCAAAGCGAGCTCCGGCACGTTCATCGCGAACTGGTCAGTGTCCCAGCCGAGCAAATCGTCGCCACGGTTGATGTCGAGCGAGCCGAACACACCCAGCGCCTCGGCAAGCGCGACCTCGTGATGGAAGGAGTGACCGGCGAGGATCGCGTGGTTCTGCTCGATGTTGAGCTTGACGTCCTTCAGCAAATCGTAGCGCGCGAGGAAGCCGTAGCAGGTGGCGACGTCGAAATCATATTGATGCTTGGTCGGCTCCTTCGGCTTCGGCTCGATCAGGATCGGGCCCTTGAAGCCGATCTTGTGCTTGTGCTCGACGACGAGGGAAACGAAGCGGCCGAGTTGGTCGAGCTCACGCTTGAGGTCGGTGTTGAGCAGCGTCTCATAGCCCTCGCGCCCGCCCCACAGCACGTAGTTCTGGCCGCCGAGCCGGTGCGTCACCTCCAGCGCGGCGCGGACCTGGACCGGCGGCATAGCTGAAGATCTCAGGATCCGGATTGGTGGCCGCGCCCGCCATGTAGCGGCGATGCGTGAACAAATTGGCGGTGCCCCAGAGCAGGCGCACTTTGCTTGAGGCCATCTTCGCTTCGAACAGGTCGGCGATCGCATTGAGATTGGCGACGGACTCGCCGAGCGAAGCGCCTTCCGGCGCCGCATCGACGTCGTGGAAGGTGAAAAAGGGCACATCGAGCAGGCGAAACAGCTCGAAAGCGACGTCGGCCTTGGCGCGCGCCTGCGCCATCGCATCGGTGCCCTGGTGCCAGGGCCGCAGGAACGTCTCGCCGCCAAAGGGATCGCCGCCCGGCCAGCACAACGAGTGCCAGTAGCAGACCGCAAAGCGCAGATGGTCCTCCATCCTGCGGCCATGGACGAGGCGGTCCTTGTCGTACCAGCGGAAGGCGGACGTGTTTCCCGCATCCTTGCCGGCGAAGGCGACAGGCGCGCTTGCATCGAAGAATTTCACTGACGCGTTCACTCAGGCACACTCCTTCAACGCAGGATAAAGCTCGCGCCAGCGGCGATAGGCCTCGTCATAGGCTGCACTGACGGATGCGCGAGGCGTAAAGCTCGCAAGCCGCCGCGGACGGGTGCAAACCGCAGCAGCGTCTTCGCCGGTGGCGGCGAGCCGGCCGAGCCTGGAGGCGCCGAGCGCCGCGCCGACCTCGCCTTCCTCAACGCGGTGGACGGGAATGCCGAGCACATCGGCGCAGATATGCGCCCACAGCGGCGAGCGCGAGCCGCCGCCGACGAGATCGACCTCGGAAAGCGGCCCGCTCGCCGCGCTCAGCGCCGCCAGATTGTCGCGCGCGGCGAAGGCGACTCCTTCGAGCACGGCCTGAACGATCTGGGAGCGGCCGGTCGCACCGCGCAGGCCGACGAAGGCGCCGCTGACGGCGGCATCGTTGTGCGGCGTGCGCTCGCCGTCGAGATAAGGCAGGAATTTGACCGGGCTCGGTCCATCGACGCGCTCGCCGAGCGGCGCCAGCAGCGCAGGCGCAGGCGTCTCCATCACGCCCGCGAGCCAAGCCAGCGATGCCGCAGCCGACAGCATCACGCCCATCTGATGCCAGCGGCCGGGCAGCGCATGACAGAACGCATGCACCGCCGAGGCCGGCGCCGGCGCGAACCGATCGGTTACGCGGAACACCACACCTGAGGTTCCCAGAGACAGGAACGCATCGCCCGGTGCGATTGCGCCGAGCCCGATCGCGCTCGCGGCGTTGTCGCCGGCTCCTCCGGCCACCACGACATCCCGAGCCATGCCCCAGCGTTGCGCGTAGTCCGGCGCGAGCACCGCGCTGACATCGCTGCCTTCGACGAGGCGCGGCATATGGTGCAGATCGAGCCCCGTGGCATGCAGCAGCAGGGCCGACCAGCGGCGCAGACCGACGTCGAGCCACAGCGTGCCAGCCGCGTCCGACATGTCCTCGACCATCTCGCCGGTCAGGCGATAGCGCACATAGGCCTTCGGCAGCAGCACCTTTGCGATCCGCGCGAAGATTTTCGGCTCGTGCCTGGCGACCCAGAGCAGCTTCGGCGCGGTGAAGCCGGGCATGGCCAGATTGCCTGATATCGTGTGCAGCGACGGGCAGCGACGCTCCAGCGCGACGCATTCGGCGTGCGAGCGGCCATCGTTCCAGAGGATCGCGGGACGCAGCGGCCGTCCATCCTCATCCAGCAGCGTCGCGCCGTGCATCTGGCCGGATAGCCCGATGCCGCGCACCTGCGCGACCTCACGCGGATGGCGGGCGGCAAGATCGTCGACTGCGCCGACCGCCGCATCGACCCAGGCATCGGGATCCTGCTCGGACCACAGCGGCGCGGGATGCGACAGCGCCAGCTCGCGCGCCGACGTCGCGAGGACCGCGCCGGCTTCGCTCACGAGCACCGCTTTCACACCGGATGTGCCGATGTCGATTCCGAGATCCACGCCATCCTCCCTGTCGCCTGTTGCGGTGCGCGAACTCAGAGTCGCCTTGCCACAACGGGTCGTTTTGGATCCACTTGCCGCTAAGGCAGATTGTCCCGCATCACGATGTCGATCCTGATCTTCTCCTGTTCGCGCAAGATCGGCTCACCACGGGCGAGCGCAAGCAGCACGCGCACGGCGGCGCGCGCTTCGTGTCCGGGATTTTGCGAGATCGCGGCATCCATCACGCCTTGCAGCAGCAGCCGGCGCGTCAGCGCGGTGACGTCGTGTCCGACGAATACCACCTGCCTGTCGCGACCGGCATCGCTCAGCGCCTTCTCGCTCAACGCGTTGGCCACGCCCTGCGTGCCGGCGCCGACGTTATAAAGGCCGACAATGTCAGCATGCCTGCCCAACAGTCGCGCCAAGACCTGTTCCGAACGCGCGTCCTCGTCGCGCCCTTCCAATACCGGCAGCACGCTGAGCCCGGGGAATTCCGACGCCATCACCTGGATGAAGCCAAAAATGCGCTCGGCATGGTCGCGCAGGCCCCTGCGATCCCGCGATGATCGCGACCTTGCCCGACCTTTGTCCGACCAGCCGCCCGACCAGCGCGCCGGCGGTGCGCCCCGCGGCGATGTTGTCGATGCCGATATAATGGTGGCGGCGCGACGACGGCACGTCCGAGACCAGCGTCACGACCTTGGTCCCGGCATCAACGAGATCGTCGATCGCGGCGCGGACGCCGGGATGATCCAGCGCCACCACGGCGATGCCATCATAATCGTCCGAGAGCCCTTCCAGCGAAGCAGCTAGCACCGACGGATCGAACACGTCGGTTGCGACCATCTCGACGCTCAGCCGCCGGGATGAGAGCCAGGCCGACATCTCGCCGAGATAGGCCTCGATCTGCTGCATGAACGGGTTCGGTCCCGACGGAATCACGAAGGCGAAACGGCGGGCGCGGCCGCGGGCGAGCTCGGCCGCGGCGACATGCGGCTGAAAGGCGTTGCGCTCAATCGCTTCCTTGACGCGCCGGACCGTATCCGGCCGCACACCCGGACGATTGTGCAGAACGCGGTCGACCGTCGCGAGGCTGACGCCCGCCTGGCGGGCGATGTCCTTCAGCGTCAGCGCGGTCGTGGTGAGTGTCTCGGCCATGGCTGAAGGCTAGCAGAGGTTTTTTGAGGTACGCAACTCATTTTGAGGGGCAGCAGGCATTTTTCAGTCGCTGTTGCTAGGAACGGCCTCTTCGGTCGGCCGTTGCCGCCGCGTGCATAACGACATCACCCATGATCCCGGCGAGGGATTGAGCCCGACGCTCGAGCGCAACATCCAGGCGTTGGTCGAGCGCCGCCTCCGGGAGCGGCGCGCGGCCAGGGGGCAGGAAAAGCTTGCCGACGCCATCACGGCCTTCACCGGCAGCATGATTTTCGTCTACCTGCATCTCGCGGTGTTCGGCTTCTGGATCATCGCCAATCTGCATTGGCTGCCGGGGATCCCGGCCTGGGACGAGAGCTTCGTGATGCTGGCAATGATTGCTTCGGTCGAGGCGATCTTCCTGTCGACATTCGTGCTGATCTCGCAGAACCGCATGAGCGCAGCAGCGGACAAGCGCGCCGATCTCGATCTCCAGATCAGCCTGCTCGCCGAGCACGAGTTGACCAAGGTCGCCCGCCTCCTCACGCAAATCGCCGAGCGGCTCGATGTCCAGCCCGACTCGAAGCGCGATCTGGAGGAGGCAAGCCGGGACATCGCCCCCGAGCGCGTGCTCGACAGGATCGAGGAGACACGCTCCTGAGCTATCGGCCCGCCGACAGATCCAGGGTCAGGAACAGGCTGTTGGGATCCTCGACATAGCCCTGGAACGGGCCGCAGAGGACAAAGCCATGCGCCCGGTAGAGCGCGAGCGCCGGCTTGAAATAGTCCCACGAGCCGGTCTCGAGGCTGAGCCGCGCCATGCCGCGCGCGCGGGCTTTCGTGATGATGTGGCGAAGCATCTCACCGCCAAAGCCGCGCCGGCGCGTGGTCTGGAGCGTGTGCATCGACTTCACCTCGCCATGCTCGGCCGAGAGCGTCTTCAGCGCACCGACGGCGGCCAGCGTCTCGCCGTCCCAGCCGGTCCAGAACGCGACGTCGGACGCGCGGAGCCCGAAGAGATCGAGCGCATGGGCGCTGCCCGGCGCGGTCTGCGCCCGCGCGGCGGTGACGTGATGATCGAGCAGCGCGATGACGCGCGGATCAAAGGTGTCGCCGGTGCGGATCTGCATTGTCAGGTTCACTCCAGGATTTCATATCGCATCAGCACTTACATCTTCCCGTAGGAAGCGCCGCGGCGCGTGATGATGACGTAGCGATGTGCACGGCGATCGCGCCCTCCAGCATCAGGAGCTGCTGGGTGAAGGCATTGCGGCCCCACGGGCTGTACGGCACCCGCGTGCCGGCCGGCAGGTCGATGGCTGGCTGACGCCGGAGCGCGCCGCGAGTTCATTCAGCGTCATGCCGGCCTGCGTCCGAAGCGTCTTCAAGCGACGACCGATCGCGCGATCGCGCTTTTGCTGGTCCATTTTTTGTGGGTCCTGGCTTTCATCCGAACATGCCCCGGCGCGGTGACCGCAAGCCACCAGGCGAGAGAAGCTTAGCCGAGAGAGCAGCGGGTGCCGGTCACGATGGGCTAATATATTGGAAACTCACGCACTGCGCGATGTGCGCTTGCGCCTGTCAGGTCGATCGGAAGGAAAATCTCAATCGGAGAAGCCTGGAGCGGGCGAAGGGAATCGAACCCTCGTATGCAGCTTGGGAAGCTGCCGTTCTACCATTGAACTACGCCCGCGGACGCGCGGTAACCGACGCCCGCTCTGATTAGCCGAGACGGCGCTTCCCGCCAAGCGCTTTGGCGCGCCCGGCCGGACGCTTGTTAACGTCTCGGTAAGATTTTGGGTGCGCCGGATTGTGGCGGTGTTATGATCTCGGGTCTGGGGAGAGACGTGCACTGAGTGGGGCGTGTGCATGGTGGGGCGTGGCTACGCGATATTCGACACGACCATAGGGCGCTGCGCCATCATCTGGAGCAGCACCGGCGTGGTCGCTGTGCAATTGCCGGAGGCGCGGGAGATCGACACCCGCCGCCGGATTTTCCAAGTCCATCCCGAGGCGCGCGAACAGCGGCCGTCCGCGAACGCCGAGCTTGCGATCGAGGGCATCGTGGGCTTGCTGCAAGGCAACGATCCTGATTTTTCCGAGGTCAGCCTGGATGCGGGCGGCGTGCCCGACTTCAACCGGCGCGTCTACGAGTTCGCCTGCACGATTCCGCGCGGGGAGACGCGCACCTATCACGAGATCGCCAAGGCGCTGGGCGTCTCCGGCGCCGCGCATTCGGTGGCGCAGGCGATCGCGAAAAATCCCTACATGCTGATCGTGCCCTGCCACCGGGTGCTGGAGGCGGGCAATTACACCGACCGGCTCTCGCCCTATGGCGGGGTGATCTCCAAGCGGCGGCTGCTGTCGCTCGAGGGCGCTCATCCGGTCGCCAGCAAGACGCTATTCGAGGTGCTGCTGCCCGTTGCCCCGCCCCGTGCGCCCACCTAGATAGGCGGCATGGATGCGACCACGCTGCTGACGACGCCCTCGATGACGGTCTCCGAGTTTCGCTGCGATGCGGGACCGGACGACGCGTCGTTTGCGGAGTGCCGCACCGGCCATTCCATCGCCTATGTCCGCGCGGGCAGCTTCGGCTGCCACTGCCGCGCCGGCTTCTTCGAGCTGGTGGCGGGCTCGATGCTGGTCGGCGCACCTGGCGAGGAATACACCTGCACCCATGAGCATGTCGCCGGCGACGTCTGCCTGTCCTTTTTCCTGGGCGAGGATCTGGTTGACGCCCTCGGGGGACGTCGCGACATCTGGCAGGTCGGCGCGACGCCGCCGCTGCCCGAGCTGATGGTGCTGGGCGAGCTCGCCCAGACGGCGGCAGATGGCAACAGCGATCTCGGTCTCGACGAGGTCGGTCAAATCCTCGCCGGCCGCTTCATTGACGTCGTCTCGGGCAAGGCGCGCAAGCCGACAACGCCCACTGCGCGCGATCGCCGCCGCGCCGTGGAAGCCGCGCTGTGGATCGACGCCAACTCGCATGCCGAGGTCGACCTCGAACAGGCCGCGCGGCAGGCAGGCCTCAGCCCGTTCCATTTCCTGCGGGTGTTTTCGAGCGTGCTCGGCGTCACCCCCCATCAATATCTGGTGCGCTCACGGCTGCGGCATGCGGCGCGGCTGCTCACTGACGATGACATCGCGGTCACCGACATCGCCTACGACGTCGGCTTCGGCGACCTCTCCAACTTCGTCCGCACCTTCCACCGCGCCGCCGGCGTGTCGCCGACCAAGTTCCGTCAGGCTTCGAGGGGGAAGCGCAAGATTCTCCAAGAGCCGCTCGCCCTCAACTGACTAGGTTCGTCTCCGGCGCGCGCCAGTTGCGGCGCGCTTTGGAAATGGAGACGACCATGTACGATCACATCGGGTTGCGCGTTGCCGACCTCGACGCCGCCACGCGCTTCTACACCGCGGTGCTGGCGCCGCTCGGCTACGTCCTGTGCTCGAGCGGCGACGGCTACGCCGGCTTCGGGCCGAAGGGCGAGCCGGCGTTGTGGCTGCACCTGAACAAGGGACGGAAAGCCGATGGCGCGCATATCGCGTTTCGCGCCGGGAATCATGACGCGGTCAAGGCGTTCCACGGCGAAGGCCTGAAGAGCGGCGGCCGCGACAATGGCGGTGCCGGCCCGCGCAAGGATTACAGCCCGACTTACTACGCGGCATTTTTGATCGATCCCGATGGCAACAATGTCGAGGCGGTCTGCACGTGAGTTCTCTTCGTCATTGCGAGGGCTCTTGCGACGAAGCAATCCAGACCGTAGCCGCGGAAGCATTTCTGGATTGCTTCGCTGCGCTCGCGATGACGGAGTCCACGGCCAACACCTAACATAATCAAGGACACTCTCATGGCCTCCATCCACAATGACATTCCCCTCCCCGCCTCGGCGCACCACGTCTGGGACGCGGTGCGCGATTTCGGCGCGCTGCATCAGCGGCTGGCGCCGGGCTTCGTCACCGCCTGCACGATCGACGGCGATGCGCGCGTCGTCACCTTTGCCAATGGCTCGGTGGCGCGCGAAGTGCTGGTCGATTGCGACGATGCGCGGCAACGGCTGGTCTACGCGATCAACAGCGAGCGGCTGAAGCATTACAGCGCCTCGGTGCAGGTGATCGCCGAGGGCGATGCGAGATGCCGCCTGGTCTGGATCATCGACATGCTGCCGAACGAGCTTGCAGCTTACGTACAGGGCCAAACCGGGGATGCCGTGATCGCCATCCACAAAGCGTTTCCGGCTTAGTTTACTTATTTGAGCATGATCCTTTCGGAAAACCGCTGCACACTTTTCCGGATCATGCCCGCAGCTGCGTGATCTTTTTCACAGACCCAGCCCTCGTCCGCCGTAACCATGGCGGCGTGCGTCCGGTTGGCTCCGCTCTCCCGGCGGCGCCACGCACGCGAGGAGCAGGCCATGAGAGGTGCGGACAAGGTGATCTGCCAGGCGGCCGCCGTGCTGCTGACGTTTTCGATTTCGAGCGCACCGGCAAAGGCGCAATTCCTCGGCGGCGGAGGTGCCGGCGGCGAGGACATGATGACCCAGATGGCGCCGATGCTGGAGATGATGAAGGCGAAGATGGGCAAGCGCCGCTTCGCCATGATGATGCAGACCATGGGCCCGATGATGAGCCGCATGATGGAGAATGGCGGCGGCGGATTTAGCGGCCTCAACGCCGGTAATCTCGGCGGCGGTTTCGGTGCGCCCAATTACGGCGGCACCATGCCAACCGGAATGGGCGGCATTGGCGGCGGCGATATCATGGGCATGCTCGGTGGCGCCGGCGGCGGCGACATGATGGCGATGATCCCGCAACTGATGCGGCTCGCCAATGTCGGCGGCGGTGGCGGCCATCGCCGCCACCGACATCGCTAGTCCGCCGCGGCCGAAAGAGCGCGCCTGATCGCATCCTTGCTCTCGCGCGGTCCCCAGCGGGTCAGCACCACGCTGGAGCACGAGAGCAGGCCGAGCACGACCATCGAGCTGGCGGCCAGCCAGAAGAAGTTCTGCGCAGTGGCATCGTGCGTCGACAGCCACCAGCCGACCGCCGCGATGTAGATCAGCCGCGCGGTCTGCGCCAGCACCGGGCCGATCACCTTCGCAGCCCCCTGCGACGAGAAATACATCGTCGAGGCGAGGCCAATGAACGCGTAGAACGGCGCCACCGTCGACAAATATTGATGGCTGGTGGCGCGCACGATCTCGCTGTCCGTGAAGATATTGACCCAGAGATCAGGGAAGAGCGCGACCAGGCACGCAGGTGCGCCGACGGCGACGAAGGCGCTCGCGCCCGCGATCCAGGCGATGCGCCGGGCGCGGGCGATGCGGCCGGCGCCGACCGCCATGCCGATCATCGGCACCGAGGCGATGCCGAACGCGAACGCGATCGAGGTCAGCAAAAATTCCAGCCGCGCACCGATGCCGTAGCCGGCGAGGATCGCGGTGCCGAATTTCGCCAGCATGTGGGTGAAGATCGAGATCGTCAGCACCGATTGCAGCGGCGAGAAGCAGGCAATGGCGCCGACTTTGAGGATGTCGAAAAACATCGCCCACTGGATGCGCAGGCCGCGCAGCTTCGGCGTAACGCGGGCGCGGCCGGAAAACAGGTACCAGCCCATCACGCAGATGTTCATGGAATAGGCGATCAGCGCGCCGGCCGCGACGCCACGCATGCCGAGCTGTGGCACGGGGCCGAGGCCGAGGCCGAGCGCGCCGCCGAGCAATATCTGCCAGACCGCGGAATTGAGGATCAACAGCGACGGCAGCTTCATGTTGCCGGTGCCGCGCAGGACGCCCGCCATGGTGTTGAGCAGCCAGGGCAGCACGGCGCCCCCGAAAAACACCTGGGTGTAGGCAATCGCATGTGTCAGCACATCGCCGCGGCCGCCGAGCATTTCCAGAAGGCGCGGCCCGAAGATCAGCATGCCCAGCATGAAGACGAGGCCGAAGCTGATGCCGATCAGCAGCGCATGCGCGGCGAGCGTGCCGGCGCGCTCGCGATCGCCGGCGCCGAGCGCACGCGCGATGGCGGAGGCCACCGCGCCGCCCATCGCGCCGCCCGACATTGTCATGGTCAGGATCACGGTCGGAAACACCAGCGCCATCGCGGCAAGCGCTTCCACACCGAGACGTCCGATATAGGAGGTCTCCGCAATCACGGTGCAGGTGCCGGCGGAGAGCGCGACCACGTTGGGCCAGGCCAGCCCGAGCAGCGTGCGCAGAATCGGGCCGTCCAACAGCGCGCTCTTCACGGGGCGTGGAGGCGGCGGCAGCGGACGCTCTTGTTCATCGACCGGGATTTCGGCGATGTCGGACATGTCCTCTCCGGGGCACGAGCGCCATTTGCGGCGCCGCAATGAGTAGGTGTGTCAATAAATTTATTCGCGCACAGGGCGCAACGAGGGGCTTGTTAGCACACCACGCAGCGATTCCTCCTGCGTCAGATGCAGGCGTGCCCTGCGGCGTCGCGTTTCAAAGTGGAATTACCCGATGCGCCAGAGCAACGGCGGGCGGCCGCCTGCGGGCGCGCGCAGGTGAACGCCGATGTGCCGCCCGCATCCTGCAGCGAGGCCCTCGAACAATCCCTCCAGCACCTTGGCGCAGGCGGGGTGACAGTCGGCGACGTCGTCCATCAACTTCCAGCTCTGCTGACGGATTTCGAAGGTGCCTTCGGATGGCGTTACCTCGGCCGCATCGCCCTGCGCGGCAAACAGCGCGTTGAGGAACGTCGCGAATTCGCTCGCCCCGCCACGGCCCATCGACAGCGCCGCAGCGACCTCATCGAAATATTGCATCCCTATCAGCTTACCCGTGAGATGCAGGAGATAGCCGGCATCCTCCGGACCGAACAGCTGCACCATCACGGGCGCGGCGGTGCGCACATATTCCATCGCATAGTTGCGGTAGGCTTTTTCGAGCCGCGGCTTTGGCCAACTCGCGACAGGAAGAGCCGGCGCGGACTTCGCATCGAACAATGGCGCTTCGAGATGCCGCGCGAACACGAGGCGCTGGTCGAGCTCGAGCGGTTGGTCGTATTGATGGTAATAGCCTTCGAGCCCATCCTGGCCATCGACGCTCTGCTTGGTGCAGACGAAGCCCAGGCGGAGATCACCGAGCGCGACACCGTTGTTGGCGTGCCAGCCGCGCAGCATCGCGCGCGAAACTTCGCCCGGCACGCCGCAGATCGCGGTGCCCTTCCAGATCCAGCGCGGCGGCGGATAGCGGATCCAGGCTTTGGTGTCGCTCTCATGCATGTATTCGACATGCACGCCGCCGATCCAGTTCGAGAGGTAGTGATATTGCGCAGCGGCGACGGCCGGCGGCAGATGGCCCAGCCCGAGCTTTTCCAGCCCCGGCAGGAAGCGCTCCTGCTGCTGGCGGCGGAACACGCGGAAGACGAACTCCGCCGCATCCGCCGTGCCGCGCCGCGTGACGACGGTGAGGATCAGGCCGGTGAAGTAGGCGTGATAGAGATCGGCAACCGCGCGCCAGCGTTTCCATTGAGCTTCCTGCGCGGGGTCTGATGCGGCGGACATGTTCGCTCCCGATCGTTATTTTGATCGAGTGTGTCACTGCATTGGGTGACGGACAACCTGAACCGCACGCAGGGCGCCCTGCGTGCCGGCCCGCCAATTCCGCATCACGAATTGTGCGTGGCTTTGGCGGCGCGCTCGCGCTCGACGCGCTCGGTTACGTCGCGCGCCATGGCGACCGATCCCTGCACCGCGCCGCCGGCGTCCCGCACCAGCGCGAATGTCATCTCGATGTAGAGCTTGCGGCCGCTCTTGTGCAGCGCGCGGGTCAGTGTCGGCTTGCCCGCGAGCTTCATTGCGCCGCTGGCAAACGCGGCCTCGAAGCCCTTCCAGTGCGCGGCGCGCAGATGTTCGGGAATGATGAGGTCGAGATTCTGGCCCAGCGCTTCGTCGGCGGCGAAGCCGAACAGCGCGGTCGATGCACGATTCCAGCGCGTGATCGTGCCCGACGGATCGGAATAGATCAGCGCGTCGGCGACGTCGTTGACAATATGTGCGTCCAGTTGGGATGAATTGGTCATGTCAACACCTTGTGGCCCCGGATGATCACTACACCCGAAAGTGCTTGCTCAGCTTCAGGCCCTGTGCCTGGTAGTTCGAGCCGATGCGCTGACCGTACATGGCGTCGGGGCGGGCCAGCATCTTCTCGTAGACGAGCCGGCCGACGATCTGGCCGTGCTCGAGAATGAAAGGCACTTCGCGCGAGCGGACCTCGAGCACGGCGCGCGATCCCAGCCCGCCCGCACCGGCATAGCCGAAGCCGGGATCGAAAAATCCGGCGTAATGCACGCGGAACTCGCCGACGAGCGGATCGAACGGCACCATCTCTGCGGCGTAATCGGGCGGCACCTGCACGGCCTCTTTCGACGCGAGGATGTAGAACTCGCCGGGATCGAGGATCAAATTGCCGTCGGGACGCGCCGCGATCGGCTCCCAGAAATCGTCAACCGCGTAGCCGGCGCGGCGATCGACGTCGATGACGCCGGTGTGGCGCTTGGCGCGGTAGCCGACGAAGCCGCCGCTCTTTTCGCCGGAGAGATCGACAGACACCGCGACGCCGCCGGTGAGATCGGCATCGTCGACGTCGACGAGACGCTCGGTCGCGTGCAGCGCCTCGAGCTCGTCGATGTTGAGGATGGCATCGCCGGTGCGGAAGCGTACTTGCGACAAGCGCGAGCCCTCGCTGACCAGCACCGGGAACGTCTTCGGGCTGATCTCGGCATAGAGCGGGCCGTGATAGCCGGCGCCGATCATGTCGAAGCGGCGGGTGCCGTCGGCGATCACGCGGGTGAAAACGTCGAGCCGGCCGGTCGAGCTCTTCGGGTTGGCGGCCGCGACGATTTCCGGCGGCAGCGCGAGGCTTTCGAGCAGCGGCACAATGTAGACGCAGTTTGTCTCCAGCACCGCGCCGTCGGCAAGGCTGAACTCGTGCAGCTTCAACTCGTCGATGCGCTCGGCGACGGTGGCGCCGGGACCGGGCAGGAAGCTGGCGCGAACGCGATAGGCGATGTCGCCGAGGCGAAGGTCGAGGCTTGCCGGCTGGATCTGGCTTTCGACGAAGTCGTATGCGGGCAGGATGAGACCGCCCTCCGCCATTGCCGCGATCATGCGGTCGGGCAGGATACCATTGGCGTCGGCGGCAACCGTGAACGTCAACCGAGGGTCCTCATCAGGGGGGCAAATGCATCCCGACATGCGGGAAATACTAGCGTTTTACGGCTATCCGATGGACGTCTTGACGGAAAGGGCATTGCGGAATATGAGCATGACTTATCCCGTGGTGATTTGAGCCGGCCGGCTTGCAGCCACGTTAAATAAGTCGCTAAACAGGCCGGGGACCTCTGTGATCCCGGCCCGTGGAAGTATTCCAGGCCGGTTTTTTTTTGTGACCATTTTCGATGGTCACGCAGAGGAGGTCCTATGTCGAAGTCCCCGGCGCCAACCGCACAATACCGTCCCGAAACCCGTCTGGTCCATTCCGGTACCCTGCGCTCGCAATATGGCGAGACGTCGGAGTCACTGTTCCTGACCCAGGGCTACGTCTACAACAGCGCCGAGGAGTGCGAGGCGCGGTTCAAGGGCGAGGACCCCGGCTTCATCTATTCACGCTACTCCAATCCGACCATCCAGATGTTCGAGCGGCGCATGATCGAGCTCGAAGGCGCCGAAGCGGCGCGGTCGGCCGCGACCGGCATGGCCGCGGTGACGACCGCGATCCTGGCGCCGCTCAAGGCCGGCGATCACGTGGTGGCCTCGCGCGCGCTGTTCGGCTCGTGTCTCTACGTCGTGCAGGATTTGCTGCCGCGCTATGGCATCGAGACGACGCTGGTCGATGGGCTCGATCTCGACCAGTGGCAGCGCGCGGTGAAGCCGAACACCAAGACGTTCTTCCTGGAGAGCCCGACCAATCCGACGCTCGACGTGCTCGACATTCCCGGGATTGCCGAGATCGCGCACAAGGGCGGCGCGCGGCTCGTCGTCGACAACGTGTTCGCCACGCCGATCTGGCAGAGCCCGCTCGCGCTCGGCGCCGACGTCGTGGTCTATTCCGCGACCAAGCACATCGACGGCCAGGGCCGCTGTCTCGGCGGCATCATCCTGTCCTCGGAAGCGTTCATCGCCGAGCACATCCACAATTTCATGCGCCAGACCGGGCCGTCGATCTCGCCGTTCAACGCCTGGGTCCTGCTCAAGGGCTTGGAGACGCTGGGCGTGCGCGTGCGCGCGCAGACCGAGACGGCGGCGCGCATCGCGGACGTGCTGGCGAGCCATCCGAAGATTTCGCGGCTGGTGTTTCCCGGCCGCGCCGATCATCCGCAGGCGGCGCTGGTGAAGAAGCAGATGCGCGGCGGCTCGACGCTGGTCGGCTTCGAGGTCAAGGGCGGCAAGCAGGGTGCGTTCCGCGTGCTCAACGAGCTCAAGCTGGCGAAGATCTCGAACAATCTCGGCGACGCCAAGAGCCTCGTCACGCATCCCGCCACGACGACGCATCAGCGCCTGAAGCCGGAGGATCGTGCCGCCCTGGGCATCAGCGAGGGTTTTATCCGCTTCTCGGCGGGGCTCGAGCATCCGGATGATCTGATCGAAGATCTGACCGCAGCGCTGGAGAAGGCGTGAGGTGCTGGTCGTCCCGGCCCCCGTGCGCAATTGCGCACTAGGCCGGGACGACAATTACATCGGCCGGTACGTCCGCACGTCCGCCGGCACGTTCACACCGAGCTTGATCTGGCCGACGGAACGGATGATGTCGTCGCCGAGGAGCTGGGCGAAGCAGGCGTAGCCCCAATCGTTCATGTGCAGGCCGTCGGCGATCACAAAACTCTCGACCGGAAGCGATTGCTTCTCGTGCCAGTCGCGCATCACCTCGAAGCGCGGGAAGATGCCGACGTGACGGAGCTCGGCGACCTTGCCGAGCAGCTTCACCATCTTGCCGGCGCTCTCCGCGCGCTGGTTGACGGCGGGCGAATATTGCGGATCGACCAGCACGACGTCGGCATCGCC
This sequence comes from Bradyrhizobium sp. LM2.9, assembly GCF_054056555.1. Taxonomy (NCBI): domain Bacteria; kingdom Pseudomonadati; phylum Pseudomonadota; class Alphaproteobacteria; order Hyphomicrobiales; family Nitrobacteraceae; genus Bradyrhizobium; species Bradyrhizobium sp. LM2.9. The sequence goes on along the minus strand of NZ_JBSRYJ010000002.1, from coordinate 6,620,777 downwards.
GGCGGCCTGGATGCGGCCGATGCCGTCCTCGACCATCTTCGCGGTCTCGCCGGGATCGAGATTGCGCAGCACGGCATTGGTGCCGACCTGCCAGATCACCAGATCCGGATGCACGTCGATCACCGCCTTCTGGAGCCGCTTCATCATCTCGGGCGCGTCCTCGCCGCCGACGCCGGCATTGACGACCGTGATGTCGGCGGTCGGATAATGCCGGTGCAGCTGCGCGGCAAGGCGATTGGGATAGTTGAACTCCGGCGAGCTCGCGCCGAATCCTGCGGTCGACGACGAGCCGAACGCGACGATGACGACTGGCTGGCCGGCGACGAGCTTGCCCGCGACATGCGGCAGCGTGCCCATCGCCTTCGCGCCGCCCTTCGGCGACAGGCAGGGGACGCGGCTGAAGATGTCGCCGGCGGATTTCGCGACCTGCTTCACCTTGTCGATGGCGCGCGCCGTGATGCCGCGCTGGTCGGGGGACGTCGCGGCGACGGTGGTCTGGGACGGTGAAGCGGAAGCGGGATTAGCCGATTGCTGCGGGGCCGGCGTTGCCTGCGCGGCCGGCTCCTGCGCGCGCGACTGCGATACAGGCGTTAGCAACAGCAACGCCGCCGCAGCGGGCGCAGCCAGCCATGCCGTCAGGCAAAAAGGGCGGAGAGAACTCATTAACGCTAGACCTCAATTTTGCTGCTGGGCCGGCTCCAGATGGGCAGCGTCGATGACGAACTGTGCCAACGCCCGGCCAAGGCAATCATGGACCTGTTTCGCCAGCTCAAGCCCGCGCGACGGGCTGAACAGGTCGAACTGCCCCTGATCATTCCACTGCCGCATGATCGCGAAACGATCGAACAGCGGGATATCGTGCTCCTGCGCCACCACCCGCATATATTGTCGAGGTATGGCGGCACCGAGATCATGGTTTCGGTGCGCGGGCTGTACTGCAAATTCATCAAGACGACGTCGGCCCCTGCCTTTTGCAGCGCAGCAACCCCTTCGGTTACCGCGCCACGAAAATCATCGGGATCGATGGCTCGGATAGCATCGACAGTCCCGGTCTGCCAGATGACCAAAGTAGGCGTTTTTGCTTCCATCAGCTTAACGAAGCTGGCGGCCGCTTCCTCTGCCGTCTTCTTGCTCTGTATTTCTACGGAGACGTGCACGGTCTCGGACGGCGGCAGCTTGTCCTTCAGGATGGCCTGCATCCGCGCCGGATAGGAGGCGTCCTCGGAGGCTGGAATCGTGGTCGAGCGGCTGCCGATCACCAGGATTTCGAGCGGCTTGCCGGCCTTGACGGCATCGGCGACCTTGGGAAGCTGGCTTTCGCTGGTGAGCAGATAGGACGGCAATTCGCAGGCTGGAGGCGCGGCTGAAGCAGCAGGCGCAACATCGCCCGCGCGCGCCGAAGGCGCGGCGAGACCACCGCACAGCAGGATCAGGCTCAGGAAAACCTTCGCCTTCATCAGCCCCCTCCCGCCATATCGGCGCTGCCGACGGCGCTTTTGGTTTTCGAACCGCTTTTGTCAGCCACGCGCTTGTACCACGAAATCACCCAGGCCATGGCCCACATGATCAGGATTCCCGAGAGGCTAATCAGCGCATGCAGGACCGGCCCCCCCGCGACCTCGGCCAGGATGAAATGGCCGGCAAAGGCAAGGAAGACGCCGAGACAGAATATCTCCAGGGAATGCGAGCCGCACAGGATCAGCGGCCGCAGCCAGCGCGATTTCAGGCCCGGCCAGTCCCGCGGCAGGACGCGCACGGTGAGCGCGGCCAGCGCCAGGAAATGTGTGAAGCGCAGCACGTCGAGATCGGCCTTGTCGATCGGATACATCCACTGCTCGAGCAGCTTCGGCATGAATTGGGACAGCTGCGGCACATACCAGGTCAGCGTCACGTAGAATGCCGCGACCAGATACGCGATCGAGATCCACATCGTCACCCGCGAAGCCAGAATGCGCGACATGCGTCGTGCGCCCCCGAGCGCACACCAGGCACCGAACACGAACAGCAATTGCCAGGCGAAGGGATTGAACGCCCAGAAGCCGTTCGGATAGGCCGACAGATAGAGGTCGTATTCCCAGGTCACCGCGTAGAGCAGGACCGAGAGGCCGAGCGTCACGTCGGGGCGCCATTTCATCAGCCACAGGATCAACGGCAGCGCCAGCATCAGCACGATGTAGAGCGGCAGCACGTCCATGTTGACGGGACGAAAGCGCAGCAGCAGCGCCTGCACGATCGTGACGTCGGGCTGCTTGAGGAAATCCATGATGCCCATCTCTTCGGTGTAGAGCGGGTTCTCGAACCTGGTCGCGACGTAGGAGATTTCGGCAAGGAAGATCGTGAACAGGAAGACGTGGGCGACATAGATCTGCCAGACGCGCCGCAGGATGCGCGCGGTGGCGACGACGACGCCGGACTCCAGCATCGCCCGACCGTAGACGAAGGCGGCGGTATAGCCTGAGATGAAGATGAAGATCTCGGTGGCGTCGCTGAAGCCGTAATTGCGGATCGTGAACCAGGTCAGAAGACTCGGCGGCAAATGGTCGATAAAAATCAGCCACAGCGCGAGGCCACGGAACAGATCGAGCCGAAGCTCGCGCTCGCCGATGGCCGGCAGCGAAATAGCCGGCGAGGCCGTGCGCGGCCTGGCACCTGCAGGGTTGGCCTGCACAGGCTTGGCGGTTCCCGCGATCATCGATCCCGTCACTTGGTCGGCAATGGTCATCGGGGCCTAAAAACCCTTCCGCAAAATCGCGACTTGGTAAGACGTGGCAAGGAGTGTACCGGTCCGGCCGTCATCTCGCAAAGCGACCGGATCACATGCAAGTACACTTGCAAATACACCTGAAAATACACCTGGATGTGTACTTCCTTTCGAATTCTGGCGGGACGATGTCACCAAGGCCGCCTCCGGCGTTTGGTTCCCCGGCGGATTTCGGTATGATGGCAATCATGTACCGCGCCGTGACCCACCAGATCGAAGTGACCGTCGAGCCGAACTTTGTTCCGGAGCAGTCGTCGGCCGACCGCTCCCGCTATTTCTGGTCCTACACCATTGTCATCATCAATTCCGGCGACGAGACCGTGCAACTCAAGACGCGACACTGGATCATCACCGATGCCACGGGCCGGCAGCAGGAAGTGAAGGGCGAGGGTGTCGTCGGCGAGCAGCCGACGCTCGCCCCCGGCGAACGCTTCGAATACACCTCCGGCGTGCCACTCACGACCGCCTCGGGCTTCATGACCGGCCGTTACCAGATGGTCAGCGCCAGCGGCGAACGCTTCGAGGTTGAGGTGCCGACATTCTCGCTGGACAGCCCGGACAACAAGCGGGTGTTGAACTGAGGTAGGCGGCGGCGCGGCCTTTTGGGGCGCGGCTTCCCCGACGGCGTCATTACTCTCGTGTCCCGGACGCGCTGCAACGCGCGAGCGTTGCTGCGCGGAGCCGGGACCCGGATGGCGACACGGTCCAATGCCTCAAGCGTCTTCCACGCCCGCCTCGGCCGGCGTGAAATCGTACACCGAACTGCAGAACTCGCAGGTCACGACAACCTTGTCGTCCTTGACCATGGCGGCGCGATCGTCGGACGAAAAGCTCTTCAGCATCGATGCGACCGCATCGCGCGAGCAGGAGCATTGCGCCTTCAAGGACAGTGGATTGAACACGCGCACGCCGCGCTCGTGGAAGAGACGGTAGAGCAGCCGCTCGCCGGAGAGCTCGGGATCGATCAACTCGACGTCTTCGACGGTTTCGATCAGCGAGCGCGCCTCGACCCAGGCATCGTCTTCAGCGACGCTATGCACCTCGACGCCTTCGGGCGCATCGCCGGGATGCAGATCGGCCTGCCGCGCGCGCTCAGGTGCCTTCGGCAAGAACTGCATCAGCATGCCGCCGGCACGCCAGCGATGCTTGCCGCCATCGTTCGAACGCCACTCCTCGCCGACGGCGAGACGCACGCGCGTCGGGATCTGCTCGGAGCGCAGGAAGTACTCGTGAGCTGCGTCTTCCAGGCTGCCGCCGTCGAGCGCAACCAAGCCCTGGTAGCGGCTCATCTCGGGCCCCTGGTCGACGGTCATGGCGAGATGGCCGTGGCCCAGCAGCGCGCCGGAATCTTTGGCATCGCCGAGGCGCGCGGCGTCGAAACGTGCGTAGGCTCGCAGGCGATCCGGCGCCATGTAATCGACGACCAGGAACGACACCGGACCGTCGGTCTGGGCCTGGAGGATGAAGCGGCCTTCAAACTTCAGCGCCGAGCCGAGCAGCGTGGTCAGCACGATGGCCTCGCCGAGCAGCTTGCCGACAGGCGCCGGATAATCGTGCCTAGTCAGGATATCGTCGAGCGCCGGACCAAGCCGCACCAGACGACCGCGTACGTCGAGCGCGTCGACCTCGTAGGGCAGCACGGCGTCGTCGACCGGAACCGCGGATGGTGCGCGAACCGGGCCTTCGGGCCCGGTTTTCATGTCAGGGGATTGGGAAATCATGGCGCTTTATCTGGGGTCGGAGGGCGGAAATGGAAGGGGGCGCGGGCCGCGTGTTCCGGGCGCAGTTATGGTTACACACGATACTGCAAGTTCGGTGCCGTCCTGGCGAAATCCAGGACGGCGAAACAAACCGACTTCGCCTTCACCGCGCGCCCCGCGCCTACTTCACCGCGTCGAAGCACCAGGCCAGAATGCCCTTCTGCGCGTGCAGGCGGTTTTCGGCCTCGTCGAACACGACGGATTGCGGACCGTCGATCACCTCGTCGGTGACCTCCTCGCCGCGATGGGCGGGCAGGCAGTGCATGAACAGCGCATCGGGCTTGGCCAGCGACATCAGCTGGGCGTTGACCTGATAGGGCTTGAGCACGTTGTGGCGATGCTCGCCTTCCTTGTCGCCCATCGACACCCAGGTGTCGGTGACGACACAATCGGCGCCGCGCACGGCGGCTTCGGCATCGCTGCCGAGCATGATCGGCGCTCCGGTCGCCTTGATGAAATCGCGCATCGCCTTTTTCGGCGCGAGCTCCGGGGGCGTCGCGACGTTGAGCTGGAACTTGAAGCGTTCGGCGGCGTGCGCCCAGGAGGCGAGCACGTTGTTGTCGTCGCCGGTCCAGGCCACAGTCCTGCCCTCGATCGGGCCGCGATGCTCCTCATAGGTCATGAGATCAGCCATCACCTGGCAGGGATGCGAACGCCGCGTCAGGCCGTTGATGACAGGAACGGTGGCGTTCGCCGCGAGCTCGAGCAGGGCATCGTGATTGAGAATGCGGATCATGATGGCGTCGACATAGCGCGACAGCACGCGCGCGGTGTCGGCGATGGTCTCGCCGCGGCCGAGCTGCATCTCCGCGCCGGTGAGCATGATGGGTTCGCCGCCGAGCTGGCGCATGGCGACATCGAACGACACCCGCGTCCTCGTCGAGGGGCGCTCGAAAATCATCGCCAGCGTCTTGCCTTCAAGTGGCTTGACCGGCTGATGCGCCTTCTGCTTCGCCTTCATCGCGGAGGACGCAGCCAGCATGCTCTTGAGCTCCGACAGCGGCAGCGCGTCGATATCGAGGAAGTGCTTCGGTGCTTTATTGGGCGACTTGCTCATCAGCTTGCCGCCCGCTTGTTGCCGGACAACGCGGTGCAGGCGCGTTCGAGCCGCCCAACGCTGTCCTCGATCTCGGCTTCGGTGACGATCAAAGGCGGCAGGAAACGTACGACATTGTCGCCGGCGCCGACGGTGAGCAGCTTTTCGTCGCGCAAGGCTGCAACGAGATCGCCTGAAGGCACCACGGCCTTGATGCCGATCAGCAGGCCCTCGCCGCGCACTTCGCTGACGACATCGCTATGACGATCGATCACGGAGGCGAGCTTCTGCTTGAGCAGCAGCGACATTCTCTGCACGTGGTCGAAGAAAGCCGGGCTTGAGCATGACGTCGAGCACGGCGTTCGCAGCCGAAATCGCGAGCGGATTGCCGCCGAAGGTCGAGCCGTGCGAGCCGGGCCCCATGCCAGCCGCCGCATCCGCGGTCGCCAGCACTGCGCCGATCGGAAAGCCACCGCCGAGCGCCTTCGCCAGCGACATCACATCGGGCGTCACGCCGAGACGGCGGTGTGCGAACAGATCGCCGGTGCGGCCCATGCCGGTCTGCACCTCGTCGAACGCGAGCAGCAAGCCCTTGTCGTCGCAGAGCTGGCGCAGTGCCTTGAGGAAGGCCGGGGTTGCCGAGCGCACGCCGCCCTCGCCCTGGATCGGCTCGATCAGGATGCCGGCGGTCTGCGGACCGATCGCTTTCTTCACGGCCTCGATATCGCCATGCGGGATTTGGTCGAAGCCATCCATCGGCGGACCAAAACCTTCCAGATATTTTGCAGATCCCGTCGCGGCCAGCGTCGCCAGCGTGCGGCCGTGGAACGCGCCTTCGAAGGTGATGATGCGGTAACGTTCCGGATGCCCTTGGGAGAAGTGATGATGGCGGACCAGCTTGATCACGCCCTCCAGCGCCTCGGCGCCGGAATTGCAGAAGAACACGAAGTCCGCAAAACTCTCATGGCAGAGGCGGTTGGCGAGCTTCTCGCCATCCGGGCTCTGGAACAGGTTCGACATGTGCCAGAGCTTCGTGGCCTGCTCCTGCAACGCTTTGACCAGCGCGGGATGGGCATGGCCGAGCGCGTTCACCGCGACACCCGAGGTGAAATCGAGATAGCGCTCGCCATTGGTCGCAATCAGCCAGCAGCCTTCGCCGCGCTCGAAACCGAGGTCGGTTCTGGCGAAAACGGGGAGCAAATGCGGCGCTGCGCTGTTGGTCATGATGTCACTTGGATGTTGCGGACGGTGTGACGCGTGCATTGCGCAACGCACCATTGACCGGCCCGGAAAACGAAACGTGCCGCCTTTTCGGGGCGGCACGTGTCACTATCTTATGCTTGGGAAGACGGGTGTCAATGCCGCCCGGAAAGCCTCGCGAAACGCTGAATCCGTAGTCTTGCGGTGCCGATTTCGCGGATTTCACCACGGAACATGTGGAAGCGAGTCGGCGGACTCTTGCGCGGGAGTCACGCCATATTGTAGCGTTTGGATTGTCAGATACGACATCTCGTGCAGTGGTTCTGATCTCTAAGTCCTTATGTACCGGCGTAAACGTTCGGGCGTTCTAGTCACGCCCGGCGAGCCTTAAGGGATTCTGGCGGCACGGGTTTTTAAAGGCTTAGGCATTCGCTGCGAGGCGCCAGGATGGCAGGCCGGCAGCGAGGGAAAGGGTGCAATGACAGTTTTGACCTGGTCCGATGATCGCGTCGAGCAGCTTAAAAAGCTCTGGGAGGCCGGACTTTCGGCCAGCCAGATCGCGGCTGAGCTCGGTAATGTGACCCGCAATGCCGTGATCGGCAAAGTGCACAGGCTCGGCCTGTCGGGTCGCGCCAAGAGCCCTTCATCGGCAGCGCCCCGGCCGCGCAAGGCGCGCCCCGCGCAGCATATGATGCGGGTGACCCGCCCGATCTCGCGCGGCAACACCGCGCTGGCACAGGCCTTCGAGGTCGAAGTGGAGGCCGAACCGGTCACCTACGACAACGTGGTGCCGATGAGCCAGCGGCTGACGCTGCTCGAGCTGAACGAGGCGACCTGCCACTGGCCGGTCGGCGATCCCTCGACCCCGGACTTCTTCTTCTGCGGCGGCAAGGCGCTGTCCGGCCTGCCCTATTGCGCACAACACTCGCGCGTCGCGTATCAGCCGGCGTCGGATCGGCGCCGCGCACCGGTGAAGCCGAGCCCGCGCTGAGCTAGCGGATTTAGCTGACTGCAAGGGCGGCGCCGTCACACGATGACGCCTCGGCCCACTTGATGTCGTCCCGGACAAGCGTGCCAAAAGCGCGTGTCGATCCGGAACGACGGCGGAGCTTGAAGCGAGTTACGCCTGCTGCTCCGCCTTGGCAAAACGATCATCCAGCGCGTAGCCGGCGCCGCGGACGGTGCGGATCGGGTCCTGCTCGCGGCCGAGATTGAGCAGCTTGCGCAGGCGGCCGATATGCACGTCGACGGTACGCTCGTCGATGTAGATGTCGCGGCCCCAGACGCTGTCGAGCAGTTGCTCGCGCGAGAACACCCGCCCCGGATGCTCCAGGAAGAACTCCAGCAGGCGATATTCGGTCGGGCCGAGATCGATCGGCCGGCCCGAGCGCGCCACGCGGCGCTTGTCGCGGTCGAGCTCGATGTCGCCAAAGGCGAGCACGGCGGCGAGCCGCTCGGGGCTTGCGCGCCGCAGCAGGCCCTTCACGCGCGCCAGGAGCTCCGGCACCGAGAACGGCTTGACGATGTAATCGTCGGCGCCGGTCGCAAGACCCCGCACCCGCTCGCTTTCCTCGCCGCGCGCGGTAAGCATGATGATCGGGAGCTGCTTGGTCTCGGGACGGGTGCGAAGCCGCCGGCACAATTCGATGCCTGACAGGCCCGGCAGCATCCAGTCGAGCACGATCAAATCGGGGATGTGCTCCTTGAGACGGGTGTCGGCGTCGTCGCCGCGCATGACCGTCTCGACGTCATAGCCGTCGCCTTCGAGGTTGTAGCGGAGAAGCTCGGTCAGGGCTTCCTCGTCCTCAACCACCATAATGCGTGCGCCCATCTCGGTCGTTGCTCCCTAGGTGTTTGGTATCGAGCTGGCGAAGGTCGTCATATCGCCCTTCGGCCGCTTGTCGGTGATTGCCTGGCCCTCGATCATGTAGAACACGGTCTCGGCGATGTTGGTGGCGTGGTCGCCGATCCGCTCGATGTTCTTGGCGCAGAACATCAAATGGATGCAGAACGAGATGTTGCGCGGATCCTCCATCATGTAGGTGAGGAGCTCGCGGAACAGCGAAGTGCAGATGGCGTCGACTTCCTCGTCGCCCTTCCACACCGCCATCGCCGCCGGCAAATCATGCGCGGCATAGGCGTCCAGCACCGACTTGACCTGCTGCTGCACGAGGTCGGTCATGTGCTCCAGGCCGCGGAACAGCTTGAGCGGATGGAAATCCGTCTCCAGCGCCGCGACGCGCTTGCCCATGTTCTTGGCGAGGTCGCCGATGCGCTCGAGATCGGTCGCGACGCGCATGGCACCGACGATCTCGCGCAGATCGACCGCCATCGGCTGACGGCGGGCGATGGTGAGCACGGCGCGCTCCTCAATGCGCTTCTGCAGCGCGTCGAGCTCGATGTCGATGGTGACGACGCGCTGGCCGAGCGGAACGTCACGGCGGATCAGCGCGTCGACGGAATCGACGATCATGCGCTCGGCGATGCCGCCCATCTCGGCAACCAGCCGGGTGAGTTCCTGGAGGTCGGTGTCGAAGGCCTTTGCGGTATGTTCAGAACCCATGTCGCGTCTCCTCAGCCGAACCGGCCGGTGATGTAATCCTGCGTGCGCCGGTCGGTCGGCGACGTAAAGATCTTGTTGGTGTCGTCGAACTCGATCAGCTCGCCGAGATACATGAAGGCGGTCTTGTCGGAGACGCGCGCCGCCTGCTGCATGTTGTGGGTGACGATCGCGATCGTGTAGTCCTCGGAGAGCTCCTGGATCAGCTCCTCGACCTTGGCGGTCGAGATCGGGTCGAGCGCCGAGCAGGGTTCGTCGAACAGGATCACCTCGGGCCGCACCGCGACGGTGCGGGCGATGCAGAGGCGTTGCTGCTGGCCGCCGGAGAGCGACAGGCCGGAGGCGTTGAGCTTGTCCTTGACCTCGTTCCACAGCGCGCCGCCGCGCAGCGCCTTCTCGACCCGGCCGTCCATCTCGGACTTTGATATCTTCTCGTAGAGACGGATGCCGAACGCGATGTTTTCGTAGATCGTCATCGGGAACGGCGTCGGCTTCTGGAACACCATGCCGACGCGGGCGCGCAGCAAATTGAGGTCCAGCCTGGGGTCGAGGATGTTGGTCTGGTCGAGCATGAGCTGACCGGTGGCGCGCTGGCCCGGATAGAGGTCGTACATCCGGTTGAAGATGCGCAGCAGGGTCGACTTGCCGCAGCCCGACGGGCCGATGAACGCCGTGACGCGATTGGCGCCGAGCGTCAGGTTGATGTTCTTCAGCGCGTGGTGCTCGCCGTAATAGAAGTTCAGGTTGCGAACGGTCACCTTGGGGGGGGCCTCGGGCAGCACCGGCGCGTGGGGCAGCCCGCCGGCCGCGCTCATCGATACGGAAAGATCACTCATTTTGCGGTCCTCTCGGCGCCAAGGATGCGCGCGCCAATATTCAGGGCAAGAACGGTCAGGGTGATGAGCAGCGCGCCGCTCCAGGCCAGCTGCTTCCAATAGGCGTAGGGGCTCTGCACGAAGTTGTTGATAGTGACCGGCAGGTTCGCCATCGTCTTGTTCAGGCCGAGGCTGAAGAACTGGTTCGACAGCGCGGTGAAGAGCAGCGGCGCGGTCTCGCCGGCGACGCGGGCAGTCGCAAGCAGCACGCCGGTGATGAGACCCGATCGGGCAGCACGATAAGCGATGCGCTTGATCACCAGCGAGCGCGGCAGGCCAAGCGCCGAGGCCGCCTCGCGCAGTGCGTTCGGCACCAGCAGCAGCATGTCCTCAGTCGTGCGCAGCACCACCGGGATGACGATGACCGCGAGCGCGAGACTGCCGGCGATCGCCGAGAAGCCGCGCATCGGCACCACCACCGCGCCGTAGATGAACAGGCCGATGATGATCGAGGGCGCCGACAGCAGGATGTCGTTGATGAAGCGGATCACCGAGGTCAGCCGGTCGTTGCGGCCGTATTCGGCGAGATAGGTGCCGGCGAACATGCCGAGCGGCGCGCCGATGCCGACGCCGATCACGGTCATGATCAGCGAGCCGACGATGGCGTTGAGCAGGCCGCCCTCGTTCGATCCGGGTGGCGGTGTGTTCTCGGTGAACAGCTGGACATTGAGGCCAGCCAGGCCGTTGTAGAGCAGCGTGATCAGGATCAGCGCAAGCCAGGTGACGCCGAAGGCGGTCGCGGCGATGCAGAGCCCGCGGATGACGAAGTCCTTGCGGCGGCGGCGTGAATAGATCGGGTTCATGGCGTTAGTTCCCCGCCTTCTTTTCCAAACGCATCAGCATCAGCCGCGCGCCCGCGAGCACGAAGAACGTCAGCACGAACAGCAGCAGGCCAAGCAGGATCAGGCCGGACTGGTGCAGGCCGTCGCTCTCGGCGAACTCGGATGCGATCGCCGCCGAGATCGTGGTGCCCGGCGAAAAGATCGACGTCGAGATGCGGAACGAGTTGCCGATGATGAAGGTCACCGCCATGGTCTCGCCGAGCGCGCGGCCCAGCGCCAGCATGACGCCGCCGATGACGCCGACGCGGGTGTAGGGGATCACCACGCTGCGGACGACTTCCCAGGTGGTGCAGCCGACGCCGTAGGCGGCTTCCTTCAGGACCGGAGGCACCGTCTTGAACACGTCGACCGAGATCGAGGTGATGAAGGGCAGCACCATGATGGCGAGGATCAGCGCGGCATTGAACAGGCTGAGATAGGACGGGGGACCTGCGAAGATCGCGCCCAGCACCGGCACGCCGTCGAAGATCTTGATCATGAAGGGCTGGAATGTGTTGGCGAGGAACGGACCCAACACGAAGAAGCCCCACATGCCGTAGATGATCGAGGGGATGCCGGCGAGCAGCTCGATCGCCATGCCGATCGGGCGGCGCAGCCATTGCGGGCAGAGCTCGGTGAGGAAGATCGCAATGCCGAGACCGACCGGGATGGCGATCAGCATCGCGATGAAGGAGGTGACGAGCGTGCCGTACATCGGCCCGAGCGCGCCGAGCACCGGCGGATCGGCGGACGGCGCCCAGCGCTGCGTCCACAGGAAGGAGAGACCGTATTCCTTCATCGCCGGAAAGGCGCCGACGATCAGCGACAGGATGATGCCGCCGAGGATCAGAAGCACCGAGATCGCGGAGAGCCGCGTGATCCAGTAGAAGGTGACGTCCCCGACTTTGAACGCGCTCAAGGCCTTGGCGCGATCATACGGTCCGGCGTCGTCGATTATATCGCTCTGAACGGCCATCTCTGCCACGCCGATCCCCTGTACCAAATAGTATACGTTTTTTGTTGGTCCGCGCCCCGGATGCGACGCTGATCCGGGGCACAGGTGTGGGTCCCGGCTCGGCGCGGCAGCGTTTCACGCTGCAGCGCGTCCGGGACACGAGGATCGCGAGCTTAGCTCTTGATCTCGGCAGCCCAGGTCTTCTCGACCAGGGTCACGACGCCCTCGGGCATCGGGATGTAGTCGAGCTCTTCAGCCGCCTTGCCGCCGTTCTTGAAGGCCCAGCGGAAGAACTTGATGGCTTCCTGCGAGGCCGCCTTGTCGGTGGCGTCCTTGTGCATGAGGATGAAGGTCGCCGCCGTGATCGGCCAGGACTTCTCGCCGGGCTGGTCGGTCAGGATGACGTAGTAGCCGGGAGCCTTGGCCCAGTCGGCGTTGGAGGCGGCTGCCTGGAAGGCTTCGACGGTCGGCTGCACCGGCTTGCCGGCCTTGTTGACGAGACCGGTGTAGGTCAGCTTGTTCTGCTTGGCATAGGCGTACTCGACGTAACCGATCGAGTTCTTGGTCTGGCTGATGTTGCCCGACACGCCTTCATTGCCCTTGGCGCCGACGCCGACCGGCCACTCGACGGCGGTACCTTCACCGACCTTGCTCTTCCAGTCAGCGCTGGCCTTGGCGAGGTAGTTGGTGAAGTTGAAGGTGGTGCCCGAACCGTCCGAACGGCGGACCACGGTGATCGCCTCCGACGGCAGCTTCAGGTTCGGATTGAGCTTCTTGATCGCGGCGTCGTCCCATTTGGTGATCTTGCCGAGATAGATGCTGGCGAGGGTCTCGCCGTCGAACACCATCTCACCGGGCTTCACGCCCTCGATGTTGACGACGGGAACGATGGCACCCATCACCATCGGCCACTGGACGAGGCCGTCCTTTTCGAGCTGCTCGGCCTTGAGCGGCGCGTCGCTGGCGCCGAAGGTCACGGTCTTGGCCTGGATCTGCTTGATGCCGCCGCCGGAACCGATCGACTGGTAGTTCAGGCCGTTGCCGGTCTCTTTCTTGTAGGTGTCAGCCCATTTCGAATAGATCGGGAACGGGAACGTCGCACCGGCACCGGTGATATCGGCGGCAAAGGCCGCCGTCGTCGATGCGGCGACCAAGCCAGCAGCGACGATCGTTTTGAGGAAATTCATGTTGGTCTCCATGCAGGGGAGCGAAGCGCCGTCCGCGCCCGATCGCGCTCCCCGTGCCGCTCCTTTAGGAGCGGACAGCTGCGCTTTTACGAAGCTTTCGTGACAGCTGGATGACGGAGACAAGCAATTGGAATCGCTTGTATTTCAGCTCTGGATCAAGGCCTTCACCTGGGGAAAACAGGCGGTAAAAGTGGCGCCCTGCTTGGGCACGCTTTCGATCAAAAGCCGGCCGCGATGGCGGTTAAGAATATGTTTCACCAGCGATAATCCGAGGCCGGTGCCGCCCTGCGAGCGGCTGTCACCGATATCCACCCGGTAGAAGCGCTCGGTCAGCCGCGGCAAATGCTCCGGCGCGATGCCGGGGCCGAAATCCCGGACCAAGACCCGGATTTCATGAGTTCCATCAATGGCAGGACTGGACGTCAGCGACACGACGACACGGCCACCCGAGGCGCCGTATTTGAGCGCGTTCTCGATCAAATTTTCGAACAGGCGGAGCAGCTCCTCGCGGTCGCCCGCGATCATCACCGGCGTCTCGGGCAGATGGGTCTCGACCTCGACCCGGCGTTCCCGCGCCAGCGGTTCGAGCCCGTCGGCGACCTGGAAGATAATCGGCAGCAGGTCGACCAGGGTGTCGGGGCGCACATGGGCTGACAGTTCCACCCGCGACAGCGACAGCAGATCGTCGATCAGGCGCGCCATGCGGGTGGCTTGGTTGTGCATGATGCCGAGGAAGCGCTCGCGCGCCTTGGGATCGTCCTTGGCCTGGCCCTGGAGCGTGTCGATGAAGCCGGACAGTGCGGCCAGCGGCGTGCGCAGCTCGTGGCTGGCATTGGCGACGAAATCGGCGCGCATTTCCTCGACCCGGCGCAGCGGCGTCTGGTCGTGGAAGGTCATCAGCATGCATTTGTCGGCGCCGCCGAAGGTGGTCGGCACCGGCACCGGCGTGATGGTCAGCTCCATCCAGCGATCGACCGGGACATGGTCGAGATAGGTCGCGCGCCGCGGCTCGGTAGTCGCGATCGACTCGCGCAGAGCGGTGATGATCTCCGGCGAGCGCAGTGCGAACTGGGCCAGCTCGTTCCGGCGCAGCGCCGGCGCGAGTTGGGCGGCCGCAGCGTTGAGATGGATGACGCGGCCGGCACGGTCGAGCAGCACCGCAGGATCGGGCATGCCGGCAACGACCGCGGCCACCGCCGCGCTCTCGACGGGGGTGACGCGACGGGTGTCTTCGCGCGAGGCGGCAGTATCGTGCAGGCGCCACGGGATCAGCGCTGCGGCCGCGATGCAGAGGAACACTGTCGCCGCCCGCATCACCGACAATTCGCCGAGCGAGACCACCACCGACAGCGCCAGCGCTGCGGCGATCAGGATGATGGTCGAGTGCCGCAGCCGGTCGGACCAGGGCCGGGCGGTGGGAGACGATGGGGCGTCGATCGCCATCGGGGCGGGCTTCTCCAAGGGGCTTTTAGGCTCAAGACTTGCGCCGGTCAGGCGCCGCTGTCGCTGCGCTTTCTCACATAAGCGGCTTTAGGCGCGGGGCCGGGGTCGAGCTTGAGCGCGGCCTGCTGCAAGCGTTTCGATCGTGCGCCGATGATAACCTCGCGAAACGTCAGCAAGACTACAGATATGACGAAGGGCGACAGATAATAGAGCACACGGAACAGCAGCATGCCGCCCAGCAGTTCCTCGCGGTCCATCTGCCAGAGGCCGACCAGCATGGCGGCGTCGAACACGCCAAGGCCCCCGGGCGAATGGCTCGCAAAGCCGAGCAAGGTGGCCGAGACGAAGATCACCGCGACCACCACGAAGCCGAGATTGGGCTCGTCCGGAACCAGCACGTACATCGCGAGCGCGCAGAAGCCGAGATCGATGATGCCGATCGTGATCTGGAGCAGCGTCAGCGGGCCGCCCGGCAGCATCACGGTCCAGGGTCCGCGACCGACCATCCGCGGCTGGGTCCAGACCCAGACCACATAGGCGACCAGCCCGACGATGATCATCATCGCCAGCGTCCGGTTCAGCCAGGGCGGCAGCTGGTCGATCGCCGCGGCGGCCTCCGGATGATAGGAGATGCCGAGGCCCAGCACGGCGGCATTGCCGAGCCAGAAAGTCAGGCCGGCGAGGAAACAGATTTTTGCGACGTCGATCGCGTTCAGGCCGTAGGCCGAATAGATGCGGTAGCGCACTGCGCCGCCGGTGAAGACGCTGGCGCCGACATTGTGGGCCGATCGAATAGCTGGTAAAGGCGGCGAGCGCGTTGATGCGATAGGGCACGTGCGCGTGGCCGATCGCGCGCACGGCGAACAAATCGTAGAAGGTCAGCGTGAAATAGCCCGCGGCGACGAACAGCCCCGCCATCGCAATCTGGCTCGGCTCGGTGCTCTTGATCGCTTCAAGGACCTCGTTGACATCGATGCCGCGCAGCATGTGGTAGAGCACGTAGCAAGCGATGCCGATGACCGCGACGCTGATCACAACTCCAAGCTTATGCAGGATTTGCTTCTGGCGCAGAAACGACATCGCTCTGCGTATGGCTTCCAGCATCTAAACCTCGAACAACGCTTCAGCGGCCAGGGAGGCCGGCGAACAGGCGGACGACACGCAGGCGCTCAACGAACCTTCGCCGCCGGCTCCGGCATCGCGCAGGCCCCCTTCCTCTCCCCTAGCGCGTTTTCGGGCGGAGTGGAATTCGGCAATTCGAACAAAAACTCGTGCCTTCAGTATTTTAGGCAGGGTTATGGGCTCCTGGTGCACGGTTTGGCGCTTTCGGCGGCAAGACTGACGCGAATCTCCATGGCGATCCTGCGCAGTCGCCATGAAGTTTTGATGATTTCGACCGCACAATGTTCCGTCACGGCTTAAGCCGACGTCAATCTATGGGCCGCACCCACCTCTTGAAAGAGGGGTGACTTGAGCGCTTGATCGCGGTTTTCCGATGTGCCGAACGGCCGCGCAGCCCGACCCTGACTCCCGTGGTCAAGGGGGCACGGCAACATCACAGAGCGGCCGGCGGCGCGGTGCGCGAGACCACGCGGTCGCGCAGCCAGGCGCCGATGGTGCAGCCGACAAGGTAGCAGGCGAACATGATCAGGGCGAGGTCGAGCCAGTAGCCGAAACGGCCGGGGACCACATGCGCGAACGAGACGGCGACCAGGGCGGCCGCAAGCACGGCGAGCCAGCGCGCGGTCACTTTCGAGGTGCCGTTGCCGCGCTGGACCACCGAGATCCAGCCCATGCAAAAGCCGAGCAGTAGCGAGCCGATCAACCAGCCGAGATGAAACGAGACGAGATAGGGCATCGTTACCTCACCAGAAATTCGATGCGGCGGTTCTGCGCCTTGGCGTCTTCGGTGGCGTTACCGGCGACGGGCTGCGTGCTGCCATAGCCGACCGCGGTGAAGCGGCTGGCGGGCAGCCCGGCCTTGACCAGATAATCGATCACCGCCTGCGCGCGCTTCTGCGAGAGAGCCTGGTTGAAGGCGTCCTCACCGTCGGCATCGGTATGCCCGGCGACCTCGATATTGGTGGTGGGGCATCGCAGCGCCGTCTCGATCAGATGATCGAGAATGCCGGCGGAATCCGGATCGATGTCGGCGCGCTTCGCCCCGAAGCGGATCTTGGCCTTGGCCAGCAGCTCCGAGAACAATTGCTGGCACACGGTGCCGTCGACCGGGCCGGCCGCGGGTTTCACCGTGATTTCCGGCTTGTACTGCCAGTTTTTCGGGAAATCCTTGCCGAGACCTGCCCGGATGTCGTTGGCGGCCCCTTCATAGAGCGCATCGCCCGACAGCTTTACCTCACGATCGGATAAGACGAGCGTGCCGGTCGACAGTCGCGACAGCCCGCCGAGCGCTGCGACCACGGCGGGGTTGAAGGCGCCGGGCGCGCCGAGGCTGGCCTTGAGATTGTCGACGACCTTTTCGTTGAAGAATTTCCGCGACGCGCTGGTGACGATTGCCGTGTGGACATTGTTGTCGGGAACATAACCGGTCAGCGTCACCGTCGCGGCCACCGGATCCTTGTAGGCCTGGAAGACGTAGGGCGGCGCCTTGACGTCGTTGGCAGCAATCGAGAAGCCCTCGGGCAGGTTCTTGAGCGCGGCTGCGACCGCTTCGCGGCCGCCGAGGTCGCGCGCCATGCCCGACAGATTGACCTTGGTGTCCGTTATCGTGATCTTGCCGTCCTTGAGCTTGCCGATCTGGTCGAGCAGCAGCGTCGCAGCCGCCTCGAACCGCGGCGGCGCGCCGCGCGCCAGCCCCATTTGATCGGCCACCTCGACGCCGCCGAGCTCCTTGCGGGCCGCCTCGGTCAGGCGGCCCTTGATCGACGGCAAGGGCGCGGAGCCTGACAGCGTCACCCGCACCACGTCGCGTTCGGCGTTCCAGACGAAGGGTTTGGCCTCGGGAACGAGGCGGGTCCGGTCGTCGACCAGGCGCACGCCGGGGACGGTCTCGACCGCCACCACGGCGTCGCGCCGCCCCTCCTCGGAAAACGCGTCCGCGGCCAGGCTGACGTCGCGGCCGTCCACCGCGATCCGGGTCTTGTCCAGAACGGTGTCCTTGAGGGCGGCCGAACTCCGGGCGGAAAGGTCCGCCTCGACCGGCAAGGTATTATTCCAGGCCGCAAATCCCCACATGACGGCCAGCGGGATTAACCCCGGCCACCATTTGCTGGCCCACCTGAAAAGCTTCTGCATTCGACGACCCGAACTCTGGAACCGGAGACAAAACAAACCCTTGGCAGGCTGTCAAACCGGAAATGACGCCCTTCCAAAGGCCCTGCATGGACAATTGGAATAACTTTTTCTTCAAGGGTTCTTCCGTAAGTTGAATCCGGAATGCCAGAGTCCGCCCGCCGGTCATGAAACAACTCCGAAACAACGTCATCCGCGCCGGGCTGGGAGCACTCTATTTCAGCGGGGCGCACCATCTGTTGCGCCCGCTTTTATCGGGCGTCGGCGCTATTTTCATGCTGCACCACGTGCGGCCGGGCCGCGACGCCGCCTTCCAGCCGAACCGGCATCTCGAAGTCACCCCCGAATTCCTGCGCGCCACGCTCAGCCATTTGCGCTCGCACGAGATCGACATCGTCAGCATGGACGAGCTGCATGAGCGGCTGGTGCGGGGCCGGTTCGACCGCCGCTTCGCCGCCTTCACGCTCGACGACGGCTATCGCGACAATCTCGACTATGCGCTGCCGGTTCTGCGCGAATTTGACGCGCCTCTGGCGGTCTATGTCGCCAGCGATTTCGCCGAGGGCACGGGGCGGCTGTGGTGGGAGGCGCTGGAAGCCGTGATCGCCAAGACCGAGCAGATCGAGGTCAAAATCGGCAATGCCGCGCTGCGGCTCGATGCGACGACGCCGGCCGCCAAGCAGGCGGCGTTCGACCGCGTGCACGACTGGCTCCGCGCATTGCCGGGCGAGCACGATCTCAAGCGCGAGATCGAAGCGCTCTGCACCAGGTACGGCGTCGATATGACCGCGTTGTGCCGCGGCCTCTGCCTGTCCTGGGACGAGGTGAAGCGATTTGCCGCCGACCCCCTGGTCACGATCGGTGCCCACACCATCAGCCATTGCAATCTCGCCAAGCAAAGCGAAGAGATCGCCACGCAAGAGATAGCCGTGAGCCGCGCGCGGATCGAGCAGGCGCTCGGCCGCAATGTCCAGCATCTTGCCTATCCCTATGGCGACCGCCAAGCCGCAGGCGAGCGTGAATTCGCCCTTGCGGCGACCGCCGGTTTCAAGACCGCGGTGACGACGCGGCCCGGTATGCTGTTCGCCGAGAACGCCGGCCACATGACCGCGCTGCCACGCGTCTCGCTCAACGGCAATTACCAGGACACGCGAATTTTGCCGGTGCTGACCTCAGGCGCCGCGACCGCGATGTGGAATGGCTTTCGAAGGATCGCGGCGGCTTGATCCAACCGCACACTCAGACCTCATCCTGAGGAGCGCTCCGAAGGAGCGCGTCTCGAAGGATGGGCCGCCCGCATCCTTCGAGACGCGCTGGCGCGCTCCTCAGGATGAGGGCGGAGCTGACGACGAGCTGAGTTGACTCCCCTCCCCACCCCGCTCACAACCAGCGCAAACCAAGGGAGGCATCATGTTCAACGATCTGTTCTCGCTCAAAGGCCGCGTCGCGCTGGTGACCGGCGGCTCGCGCGGCATCGGCAAGATGATCGCGGCGGGATTTCTCAGCGCCGGTGCGGCGAAGGTCTACATCACCGCGCGCAAGGCCGGGCCTTGCGAAGCGACCGCGAACGAGCTCACCGCGCAGTATGGCGGCGAGTGCATCGCGCTGCCGATCGACATCTCGACGCTCGCTGGCGCCGAGCTGCTCGCGAGTGAATTTGGGAAGCGCGAGCCAAAACTCGACATCCTCGTCAACAATGCGGGCGCCGCCTGGGGCGCGGAGTTCGACGAGTTTCCCGAGAGCGGCTGGGACAAGGTGATGAACCTCAACCTCAAGGCGCCGTTCTTCCTGACCAAGGCGCTGGCGCCGATGCTGCGCGCGGCGGCCTCGGCAGAGCGGCCGGCAAAGGTGATCAACATCGCCTCGATCGACGGCATTTTCGTTAATCCGGGCGAGACCTATTCCTACGCGGCGAGCAAGGCCGGGCTGATCCATTTGACGCGGCGCATGGCCGTGAAGCTGATCTCCGACCATGTCGTGGTCACCGCGATCGCGCCGGGCCCGTTCAAATCCGACATGAACCGCGCCGCGCGCGCGACCACAGCGACGAGGTCTCGACCCGCGTGCCCGCGGGGCGCATCGGCACCGACGAGGACATGGCGGGTGCCGCGATCTATCTCGCCTCGCGCGCGGGCGACTATGTGGTGGGCGCAACCATCGCGGTGGATGGTGGAATTGTTTACGCAAACCCGGGGATCAAGGGGAGCGGGTGGGATAGCTGAGGGTTGCCGCGACGGCGGCGTGCCCTCGCCTCATACTCAGTGTCGTGCCCTGCGCAGGCGGGGCATCCAGTACGCTGCGGCCTATCGGTTCTAGGCCTCGCTGCCTCTGGAATACTGGATCACCCGCTTTCGCGGGTGATGACACCATTTGTATTGCGAGAGCGTCAGACCCTGACCCCTACGACTCGATCTTCACGTACTCGAAATCGCCCGGCTTGTTGTCGATGCCGACCTTCGGCGGCGAGATCCAGGATGCGAACACGCCGGTCTCGGTGACGGGCTGCATCAGCGAGGTAATGAAGTCGCCGTCCGCGGTCGAGGGCAGCCAATCATCCTTGCGCTTGGCCCAATTGGCGTCGTCGATCAGGAGTCCGTCGGGCGTCGCGTGGATGGCCTTGAACTCGCCGATATGGCGGTGGAAAGCGACGTTGGGCAGCTTGAGCTCAAACTGATAGCCCGCGGTCGAGATCACCTTGTTCCAGCGCAGCATGCCCTTGACACAATCCTGGCTGTAATCGTCGCGCAGGCGCATGTTGAGCGCGGTCAGCGCCGGCTCGTCGACCAGCTTGATCTCGCCGTCGATGAACTTCAGCACCGGATAGGTCGCGTTCTTGAGCTGGTGATCGTCGTCGATCTGGGTCTCGTGATAGCGACCCTTGATGCCGGTGTTGAAGGCGTTGGCCGCGTTGGTCGAGACTTCCGAGCCGAACAGATCAAGCGACAGCGTGTAGTGCAGGTTCAGCTTCTTCTGGATGGTCGGCAGGTCGATCACGCCGAGCGCGCGGACTTTTGCGATGTCGGACGGATCGGTGATGCCGGCTTCGCGCATCGCATCGCAGGTGCGCTGCACGACGCGGGTGATGCCGGTCTCGCCGACGAACATGTGGTGCGCTTCCTCGGTCAGCATGAAGCGGCAGGTGCGCGACAGCGGATCGAAGCCGGACTGCGCCAGCGAGTGCAGCTGCATCTTGCCGTCGCGGTCGGTGAAATAGGTGAACATGAAGAAGGACAGCCAGTCCGGCGTCGCCTCGTTGAAGGCGCCCAGCATGCGCGGCGAGTCAGCGTCACCCGAGCGGCGGCGCAACAAATCGTCAGCCTCTTCACGTCCGTCGCGACCAAAGTACTTTTGCAGCAGGTAGACCATCGCCCAGAGGTGACGGCCTTCCTCGACATTGACCTGGAACAGATTGCGCATGTCGTACAGCGAGGGCGCGGTCTTGCCGAGGTGGCGCTGCTGCTCGACCGAGGCAGGCTCGGTGTCGCCCTGGATCACGATCAGACGGCGCAGCATGGCGCGATACTCGCCCGGGACCTCCTGCCAGGCCGGCTCGCCAAAATGCTCGCCGAACGGCACGACGCGATTCTCCTCGTGGGGCGCCAGAAGAATGCCCCAGCGATAGTCGGGCATCCGCACATAGTCGAACTTGGCCCAGCCGCGCGGATCGACGGAGTAGGCGGTACGCAAATACACCAGCGACTCCTGGAAACCTTCCGGCCCCATGTCGCTCCACCAATCCATGTAGCCGGGATGCCAGCCTTCCAGCGCCTTCAGCACCTGGCGGTCTTCGGCGAGATTGACGTTGTTCGGAATCTTGGTCGAGTAGTCGACGTTCATGATGTTCATGCTCATGGCCGTGCTCCTTGCGATCTCTTGTCCCGGATGCAGTGCGGCGCGAAGTGCTGCACTGCTGAGCCGGGACCTATTGTCCGGTCCGTAATGGGTCCCGGTTCTGCGCAGCGTCACTTCGTGCCGCAGCGCGCCCGGGACACGAAAGTCGTCACACCCGCGTCATATCGAATTTCGGCTTCTGGCCGCTGCCGTAGCGGCGCAGCGCGCCTTCCTCGCCGACCGCGTTCGGGCGCTGGAAGATCCAATTCTGCCACGCGGTGAGACGCGAGAAGATTTTCGATTCCATCGTCTCGGGGCCGACGAAGCGCAGGCTGGCTTCCATGCCGGTGAGGCTGTCGGGCGAGAAGCTGGCGCGCTCCTCCAGGAACACGCGGACCTCGTCGTCCCAGTCGATGTCGTCGAGCGCGAAGGTGACGAGACCAAGCTCTTCGGCCTGCTCGGCGTCCAGAGCCGTGCCCATCGTGGCTTCCGCGCGTTCCACATCGGACGGGTCGGCCTGGAAGCGCGACTGAAGCCGCGTCAGGCCATGGCTCATCGGATACGGGCCGAAATTCATCGCTGACAGCTCGATCGACGGCGGCGGGCGGTTGTCGCCCTGGCGCGTGCCGATCAGCATGTAGGAGCGGTCGGCGGCGAAGACGAGCTCGGCGAGCGTGCCGGCAAAGCAGGAGCCGGGCTCGACCAGCGTCACCAGCGTGCGCGAGGTGACGTCGATGCGCTTCAAGACGCGCTTCCAGTAATGCCTGATCTCGTTGACCAGCCAATGCGCCTTGTTGGCTTCGAGGAAGGCATCGCAGGCGAGCACATGGGCGCGATCGCCGTGACTCTTGAACACCAGCATGGCGATCTCGAGCTCGTTGATGCGCAGATGCAGGATCGCGTCGTCGAGTTCGCGCGCCACCTGGAGCGGCCAGAACGCGACACCCTGCGCCATCATGCCGTCGATGTCGGCGGGCGGCGCGGCTTCAGGCGCCTTGATCGAGATCGTGGCGATGCGCGCGGCGCGGTCGATATCGACGGTGATAAAGCCATAGCGCAGGCTGGTCTCGTCGATGACGCGCTTGAGCGGGGAGAGAGCAATGCCCTTGCCGCTTCCGTTGCGCTTCGACGCAGCCGCAAACTCCCTGGCGCGCTCGGCAACCTTGCCTTCGAGCTTGCTGTTCGGCGCGATCTCGTCGACCAAGGCGCCATTGCACGGCGCGCTTGCCCTTGACGCCTTCCTCGATAGTGCAGAAGAAGTCGGCATGGTCGCGGCGCACCTTGCGTTTGTCGACCACACGCGTGAGGCCGCCGGTGCCCGGCAGCACCGCGAGCAGCGGCACTTCGGGCAAGGCAACGGCAGATGCGCCGTCATCGGCGAGCATGATGTAGTCGGTGGCGAGCGCAAGCTCATAGCCGCCGCCGGCGGCCGAGCCGTTCACGACAGTGATGAAGCGCTGGCCGGAATTTTCCGACGAGTCTTCCATGCCGTTGCGGGTCTCGTTGGTGAACTTGCAGAAGTTGACCTTGTGGGCGTGAGTCGAACCCGCGAGCATGCGGATGTTGGCGCCGGCGCAGAACACGCGGTTCTTGGCCGAGCGCATCACCACGACCTTCACCTCGGGGTGCTCGAAGCGCAGCCGCTGCACCACGTCGGCAAGCTCGATGTCGACGCCGAGATCGTAGGAATTGAGCTTGAGCAGATAGCCCTCGAACAGGCCGCCGTTCTCGTCGACGTCCATGGTCAGGGTGGCGACATCACCATCGACCGCGAGCTTCCAGTGCCGGTAGCGGGACGGTTCGGTTTGGAAATCGATGAATGTCGCGCCGCCTGCGAGGCGCCGATCTTCCCCGGCCATGGGCCACCCTTGAGCTTGTTTATGCGTTTTGGCTGTCGCGTTAGATGCACAATAGTGCATCTTTTTGGGCGCGTCTAGCCCTTAACGGACGAGGCATGCACTTTGTTTCATGACCCCCGCTGGGATCACGCGCCGGCGCTGAGCGCGATCCAGTCGGCTTTGGACAGTTGCGGCCTGCCGAGCTTGGCTTGAAGCAGGCCGTCAGCGCCGGGACCGGAAAGCGCTGCGCGAGTTCAGCGCGCGCATTGGATCACTCGCGTTCGAAGGCACATTCATCGATGTGCCTCCGCAACGTCATGCGGCGCGCACCTGGAGTCCCTGATCGTCGCGCAGGGCCGCTTTTGCAAACTGCTCAATAGCGTCAAGCGTCGCCCCCGGCGCTTCACGATGCGGGGAATGTCCCGCGTCTGAAATGACTTTCAAATCTACCGGACAATAACACTCTTCCTGCGCGATTTCGAGCTGACGCAATGTCCCATATTGATCATTCCGGCCTTGCAGGATCAGCAAAGGGACGCGGATGTAGGCAAGAGACTCGGAAATATCCCAGTCGCGGAATTTCGGATCGAGCCAGGCGCCGTTCCAGCCCTGGAAGGCGTTGTCGACGTCCTTGTGCCAGCGCGCGAGTTTTGCCTTCAGATCGGTGGTCTCGAATGCCGTCTTGATGTCCGCAATCGACTTCACCGAGATGTCCTCAACGATGAAATGCGGCGCGATCAGCACGAGCCCGCTCACGCGATGATCCTGATGCGCGCCGGCATAGATCGTCGCGATCGAGGCGCCGTCGGAATGGCCGAGCAGGAGGCCACGCTTGAAGCCGATCGCATCGAGCACCTTCGGCAGCACGTCCAGCGCCTCGCGCTCCATATAGTCGAGCGGCCGCGGCAGCGCGACCTTGCTCGACTGGCCGTAGCCCGCACGCGAATAGACGAAGATGCCGGCGGAGGTCGCCTGCTGCAGCTTTTCCGGGAAGTCGCCCCAGAGCCCGACCGAGCCGAGGCCTTCATGCAGCATGACGATGGTCGGTGCGTCCGCGGTTTGTGGCGCGAGCCATTTGTAGTCGAGGCTGGCGTTGCCGATGCTGAGGAAGCCGGTGGGGGTGAGGTCGGTCATGCGCATTTTCTTCCAGCAATGAGAACGAGACGTCTCCGCGCGCTCAGCTCGCCCCGTCCCGCAGCTTGAACCGCTGGATCTTGCCCGTCGCCGTCTTCGGCAGCGAGTCCACCACGTCGATCCAGCGCGGATATTTCCAGGGGCCGATCTTCTGCTTGACGTGGTCCTTGAGCATCTCCTGCAAGTCCGTTGTCGTCGCGCCGGGACGCAGCACGACGAAGGCCTTCGGCTTCAGCAGCCCTTCCGGATCGGCTTCGGGCACCACGGCGGCTTCCAGCACGGCAGGATGCGTGATCAGCGCGCTCTCGACCTCGAACGGCGAGACCCAGATGCCGGAGACCTTGAACATGTCGTCGGCGCGGCCGCAGAAGGTGTAGCGGCCCTCGCCATCCCTGACATATTTGTCGCCGGTGCGGGTCCAAGGGCCTTCAAATGTGCGGCGGCTCTTGTGGCGCTGGTTCCAGTAGCCCTCGCCGGCGGAGGGCGCGTCGACCAGCAGCTCGCCGACCTCGCCGTCGGCGACATCCTGGCCGGCCTCGTTGACGAGCCGCACTGCATAGCCCGGCACCGGCTTGCCGGAGGAACCGTATTTGATGTCGCCGGGCGCATTCGATAGAAAGATGTGCAACAGCTCGGTCGAGCCGACGCCGTCGAGGATGTCGACGTTGAAGCGCGCCTTCCAGCTGTTGCCGACGGATTCCGGCAGCGCCTCGCCGGCCGAGGTGCAGATGCGCAGGGCGCTGCCGCCGCGCTCGCTCTTCATCGCCTCGTCGTTGAGCATCGCCGCGAACAATGTCGGCACGCCGTAGAAAATCGAAGGATTGTAGCGGTCCATCAGGTCGAACATGCGCGCCGGCGTCGGCCGTTCGCTGTTGAGAACGACGGTGGCGCCGACCGACATCGGGAAGGTCAGCGCATTGCCGAGGCCGTAGGCGAAGAACAATTTTGCCGCGGAAAGACAAACGTCGTTCTCGCGGATGCCAAGCACCTGGTTCGCGTAAGTATCGGCGGTCGCCTGCAGGTTCGAATGGATGTGGCGCACGCCCTTGGGCATGCCGGTCGAGCCTGAGGAATAGAGCCAGAACGCCGGCTCGTCGGGATGCGTCGCGGCGGTCGTGAACCGGTCGCTCTCGCCCGCGAGCTCTTCAGCGAGCTGCTTGTGGCCGTTGAGCTTGGCGCCGGACACCACGACATGCTCGAGATCGGGCATGCGGCCGACGACATCCTTGATGACGGGATAGAGGGCCTCGGAGACAAACAGCACGCGCGCGCGGCAGTCGGCGAGGATGTAGGCGTATTGATCTGATGTCAGCAGCGTGTTGAGCGGCACCGGCACGATGCCGGCGCGGATCGCACCCAGAAACACGACGGGGAAATCGACCGTATCCAGCATGATCATGGCCACGCGCTCTTCGCGGCGGACGCCGAGCCGGCGCAGCATGTTGGCGGTGCGGCGGGTCTGGTGCTGGAGCTCGCCATAGGTGAGCCGGGAGACGGTGTCGTCGAACACGGTCTTGTTGCCGCGCCCCTCCTCGACGTTCCGGTCGAGCAGCCAGGTCACCGCGTTATAGGATCCCTCGCTCACGGACTTCTCCCCCGAATTTAGAATTATAATTCATAGAAAGACACTGTGGCGGCTTGCTGTCAATGCCAGCAGGCACTATGTTTCATTAATATGCGCCGCAGGACACCCGCTCAAGAAGGCCCATGATCCGTAGTCCATGACCGACAGTCCCGACGCCGAATCCCGATTTCTCGAACAGCTCGGCCAGCGCGTGCGCACCATGCGCGCGCTGCGCGGCATGTCGCGCAAAGTGCTCGCCAAGGTATCAGGAATTTCGGAGCGCTACATCGCGCAGCTCGAGAGCGGCAAGGGCAACGTCTCCATCGTGCTGCTGCGCCGCGTCTCCGACGCGATGGGCGCGCATCTGGAAGATCTGCTTCCCTCGGCCGATCCGACCCCGGACTGGCAGATGTTTCGCGATCTCTTGCGCAAGGCGACGCCTGCGCAGATCGCGCAAGCCAAGGATTTGCTCGCCGGCGGCAGCGCATCGGCGCCGCGGCGCGCGCCGTTCTGCGGCATCGCGCTGATCGGCCTGCGCGGCGCCGGTAAATCCACGCTCGGCAGGATGCTGGCGAAGAAGGTCGGCTGGAGTTTTGTCGAGCTCAACAAGGAGGTCGAGCAGCAGAACGGCCTCTCGGTCGCCGAGATCATCGCGCTCTACGGCCAGGAAGGCTTTCGCCGCATGGAGCAGGCGGCGCTGCAACAGCTGCTCGCGCGCAACGAGCTGATGGTGCTGGCGACCGGCGGCGGCATCGTCTCGGAGCCTTTGACTTTCGACCAGATCCTGTCGTCGTTCTACACGATCTGGCTGAAGGCCGAGCCCGAGGAGCACATGGCCCGCGTCCGCCGCCAGGGCGATTTGCGGCCGATGGCGGACGACCGCTCCGCCATGGCGGAGCTGCGCAACATCCTCTTGAGCCGCGAGCCGCTGTATGCGCGCGCGACGGCGGTGGTGGACACGGCGGGACTTTCCGTCGATGCCGCCGCGGCCCGTCTGATTGATGCGGTGCGGCCGGTGCTGCAAAACGAAGCGCGCAGCTTTGGGCTGCGCAGCGTGGCGCTGTAGGTCCGAACTCCCATGGCCGAGAGCGACGTCGCAATCTCGATGTTCGAGCGGATCGGCGGCAGCGCCACGATCGAGCGGCTGGTCGATCGCTTCTACGATCGCATGGACACCCTGCCGGAGGCGCAGGTCATCCGCACGATGCACGCCGCCGATCTCGGCGCGATCAGGGACGTGCTGAAGCGCTATCTCACCGAATGGACCGGCGGCCCAAAACTCTATTCGGTCGAGAAGGGCCACCCGCGGCTGCGCCAGCGCCACATCGGCTTTGCCATCGGCGACGCCGAGCGTGATGCGTGGATGCTCTGCATGCGCGGCGCGTTGGAAGAGACGGTCGTCGATGCTGCCGCGCGGCAAGACCTCGACAAGGCGCTGTCCGGCCTCGCCGACTGGATGCGCAACCGGCCGTAAAAGCGTCGATCAAGGCCAACGTGTGGCGTTCCGGGTACCGCTTCGCTGACCCGGACTATGAGACTTGCGACGCGACTAGATCGACCAGTAATTCGGATGCGGGTAAGGCCGCGAGCGGTCACCCCAGTCGAATTCATCGCCATCGACCTCGCAGGGGCCGCTGCTCAGTTGCTCCGGCGTCAGCTCGACCTGGAAGACCTGACGTCCTGGATCATATCTCAGTGCGCTCCACTGCAGAGGATAATGATGGTGGGTGCCGAGCAGCCCACCGGTCTTGATCACGGCGTAGGCGACCGTTCCACTCACCTTGTCGAGCATCAACCGCTCGATCGTGCCGAGCTTGGTGCCGTCGCGCCCGTAGACGGCGACATGCTCCACGCGATCACTGGGAACCATGGTATGGTGCATGGCGTCCTCCCTGTTCTCTTTTTTGCCGCGCGCATTATAGCCTGCCAGGCAGGACGAGCGAAACCCACCTCTTTGCTCTCTGGGCTTTTTGCTCTCCTGGCCTCAGCTACAACAGCTGCGAACGCACCGACTCCGCACCGTCCCGCAACAGCGGCAGGAAGCGGCCGACCAATTCCTGCGCCGGCACCCGGTCGACATGGGCGCCCATGTTGATGGCGGCGACGAACACGCCGTCGTAGCGGCGGACGGGGACGGAGATCGAGCGGAAATGCGGCTCGGCTTCGCGGTCGACCAGTGAATAGCCCTGCGCGCGGTCGGCGACGATGCGCGCAAGCAGCGCCCTGGGATCGGTCTCCGTGTGCGGCGTCAGCGCCTCACGCTTCATCGCTTTCAGGCGCGCGGCAAGATCGGCGTCGTCGAGCTGGCCCAGCATGGCGCGGCCGACCGAGGTGCAGAAGGCCGGCAGGCGGTAGCCGATTTCGAGCCCGCCTGAGAACATGCGCGCCGGGCTGCTGCGCGCGATGAACACGACCTCATCGCCGTCGAGCACCGCGAGCGAGCAGATCTCGTTGGCCGCTATCGCAACGCGATCGAGCACCGGTTGCAAGACCGTGACGAGCTGGCTGGACCGCAGATACGATGCGGCCAGTGTCAGCACATGCGGCGTCAGCGAGAACAGCTTGCCGTCGCCGGCGACGAAGCCGCCGCGCTGGAGCGTGAACAGCATGCGTCGCGCGGTGGCGCGCGGCAGATCGGCGGAACGAGCCAGATCGCTCAGCGTCATCGGGCCGGCCGTGGTGCCAAAACATTGTAGCAGGCGCAGGCCGCGATCGAGGCTCTCGACGAAATCCGTTGCGCGATCGTCGCTCTCGCTTCGCTTCAGCTTGGGCATGGCGTCGGGACATTCCTGCAAAATAGTGCTTGCTGCCGATCCAAGGCATGTCATAATTCGCCCATTCGTTCAATAGGCGAACAAACGCCACTCCACAAGGATGCACTCGCCATGATGAGCCAGGAGCAGAACGACCTGATCACCCGCACCGGTCCGAAGAACCCTTGCGGAAAGCTGATGCGGAGCTATTGGCAGCCAGCGGCACTGGTGGACGAGCTCGACGGCGATCGCCCGATCCGCCCCGTCAAGCTGCTCGGCGAAAACCTGGTGCTGTTCCGCGACGAGACCGGGCGCTACGGCCTGATCGATCGCCACTGCGCGCATCGCGGCGCCGATCTCGCCTTCGGACGGCTCGAGCATGGCGGCCTGCGCTGCGCGTTCCACGGCTGGCTGTTCGACGCCGCCGGGCAGTGCATCGAGACGCCGGCCGAGCCGAAGGACTCGAAGCTTTGCCAGAACATTCGCCAGCGCTCCTATCCCGTGGTGGAGAAGAGCGGCATCCTCTGGGCCTGGCTTGGCGAAGGTAAACCGCCGGCATTTCCCGAACTCGATTGCTTTGTCGCGCCCGGCACGCACACCTTTGCGTTCAAAGGCCATATGGCCTGCAACTGGCTCCAGGCACTCGAAGTCGGCATCGATCCCGCGCACGCGTCCTATCTGCATCGCTTCTTTGAGGACGAGGACACGTCCACGGCGTATGGCAAGCAGTTCCGCGGCGCCTCCGCAGGCAGCGAGTTGCCGATGACCAAGATCCTGCGCGAGTACGACCGCCCGATCATCAATGTCGAGCACACCGAATACGGCCTGCGGCTGATCGCGCTGCGCGAGATCGACGAGGAGCGGACGCATGTGCGCGTCACCAACCAGCTGTTCCCGCACGGTTTCGTCATCCCCATGAGCACGGAGATGACGATCACGCAGTGGCACGTGCCGGTCGACGACGAGAACTGCTACTGGTACGCGATCTTCACGAGCTACGCGAACCAGGTCGACAAGCAGAAGATGCGCGACCAGCGGCTCGAGCTTTACGAGCTGCCGGACTACAAATCGCGCAAGAACAGCAACAACGATTACGGCTTCGATCCGCACGAGCAGCAGACGGCGACCTATACCGGCATGGGCACCGACATCAACGTCCACGACCAGTGGGCGGTGGAGTCGATGGGCGCGATTCAGGACCGCACCAAGGAGCACCTCGGCACGAGCGACAAGGCGATCGTGCAATACCGCCGCCTGCTGCGGCAGGAGATCGAGAAGGTCGCGGGCGGCGAGAAGCCGATGCTGCATCTCGACGAGAGCACCGCACGAAGCATCCAGGGTCCGGCGACCATGGACGGCATCGGGCCGACACGTGGCTGGGAGACCTACTGGATGGAAGTCGACGTCAAGCGCCGCCGCGGCGCGCCGTGGACGGCACCGGTGCCGAAGGAGATCGCGGACAATGTGCATCGGCTGACGGCGGCGGAGTAAGGGTGACGGCCCATCCTCGTCATTGCGAGCGAAGCGAAGCAATCCAGACTGTCTCCGCGGACGCATTTCTGGATTGCTTCGCTGCGCTCGCAATGACGGAGAATGTGGCGGGCGTCTTGCACCCGTCGTGCATCGGTGACTGAAGGAGCAAACATAGTGAGTTTCGTCGCGCGTCATGCGCTGTGGTCGGATGAGCAGAAGGACGCGGCGACGCGCATGCGCCGTCTCGTCGAGGAGAAAAATCTCGAAGTCATCCGCCTCGCCTTTCCCGACCAGCACGGCATTCTGCGCGGCAAGACCATCATCGCCTCGGAGGCGATCGCCGCGCTGGAAAGCGGCTGTTCGATCACCACGACCATGCTCGCCAAGGACACCTCGCACCGCACGGTGTTTCCGGTGTTCACGTCAGGCGGCGGCTTCGGCATGAAGGAGATGGAGGGCGCGGCCGACGTGCTGATGATCGCCGATCCCACCACTTTTCGTGTTTTGCCATGGGCGCCGGCGACGGGCTGGGTGCTCTGCGACCTCTATTTCAACGACGGCCGGCCCGTGCCGTTTGCGACGCGCGCGCTTTATCGCAAGGCGCTCGACGAGCTTGGACGCCGCGGCCACGATTTCGTTGCAGGCCTCGAGGTCGAATTCCACATCTTCAAGCTCGACGACGCGCATATGCGCCCGGAGGATGCGGGACAGCCAGGCACGCCGCCCTCGGTGAGCCTGCTCAGCCACGGCTATCAGTACCTCACCGAGCAGCGCTTCGATCAGATGGAGCCGGTGCTGGAGATTTTGCGGCGTGACATCGTCGCGCTCGGGCTGCCCTTGCGTTCGGTCGAGGTCGAGTTCGGGCCAAGTCAGTGCGAATTCACCTTCGCGCCGAAGAAAGGGCTGGAGCCCGCCGACAATATGGTGCTGTTCCGCTCTCTGCCGTGAAGCAGATCGCGCACCGCCACGGCTATCACGCCACCTTCATGTGCCGGCCGAAGCTGCCGAACCTGTTCGCGAGCGGCTGGCATCT
The DNA here is from genome assembly GCF_054056555.1 of Bradyrhizobium sp. LM2.9. Classification (NCBI taxonomy): domain Bacteria; kingdom Pseudomonadati; phylum Pseudomonadota; class Alphaproteobacteria; order Hyphomicrobiales; family Nitrobacteraceae; genus Bradyrhizobium; species Bradyrhizobium sp. LM2.9. Next base: position 6,589,301 of record NZ_JBSRYJ010000002.1, on the reverse strand, counting down.
CCACCAATCGGTCGTCTCCCGCACGAGCGGCGACAACCAGTTCATGGCCAAGGAAACGACCAAGGAGGGCGGCGAACCGCTCAGCGCGTTCGGCCGGGCCTGGCTCGCCGGCCTGCTCGACCACGCCCGCGCGTCTACCGTGTTCACGACCCCGACCATCAACGGCTACAAGCGCTACCGCTCCTATTCGCTGGCGCCGGACCGCGCGATCTGGGGCCGCGACAATCGCGGCGTGATGATCCGCGTGCTCGGCGCGGCCGGCGATGCCGCCACGCGCCTGGAAAACCGCATCGGCGAGCCCGCCGCCAATCCCTATCTCTACATGGCCTCGCAGATTCTCTCAGGCCTCGACGGCGTCGACCGCAAGCTCGATCCCGGCCCGTCCGCCGATACGCCCTACGAGACCAAGGCGCCGCTCTTGCCGAAGTCCCTGCGCGATGCGGTCAGCGCGCTGAAGGACGATCCGTTCTTCCGCGAAAAACTCGGCGCCGAGTTCGTCGACTACTACACCCACATCAAGAACGCCGAGATCGACCGCTTCCTGTCCGAGGTGACCGACTGGGAGCACCGCGAGTATTTCGAGGTGTTTTGACCTCGGCTTTCTCCCCGTCATTGCTTCGCTACGCATGTGACGACGGGAGAGAGCGGAGGCTCAAATTCCCAGATATCTGTGCTGCAGATCCGGTTCCGCCATCAGCTCTTCGGAGGTGCCGCTCCACACCGTCTTGCCGCGCTCGATGATGGTGTGGCGGTCGCAGATGCGGGCGAGGTGGTCGACGTTCTTGTCGACGACCAGGATCGACTGTCCCCGGCTCTTGAGCAGCGACAGGCAGTTCCATATCTCTTCGCGGATCAGCGGCGCCAGGCCTTCGGTCGCTTCATCCAAAATCAGGAGCTTCGGGTTGGTCATCAGCGCGCGGCCGATGGCGAGCATCTGCTGCTCGCCGCCGGAGAGCTGGTTGCCCATGTTGGAGGCGCGCTCGGCGAGGCGCGGAAACATCACGTAGATCGACGCCAGCGTCCAGGGATTGGCGCTGCCAAAGCGATCGGCGGCGGCCGCGACCAGATTTTCACGCACGGTGAGGTTCGGGAATATCTGACGTCCCTCGGGGACGAGGCCCACACCGAGTTTTGCGATTCGGTAGGACGGCTGCGTTCGCACTTCCGAGCCCGCGAAGCGGATGCTGCCCGCGCGCGCCGGCGTCAGGCCCATGACGGAGCGGATGGTCGTGGTCTTGCCCATGCCGTTGCGGCCCATCAGCGAGACCATCTCGCCTGATTTGATCGACAGCGACAGGCCGAACAGCACCTGGGACAGGCCGTAGCAGGTCTCGATGCCGTCGACCTCGAGCAGCGTATCAGCCGCCACTTTTTCAGACATGGTGCGTCACCACATGCGCCTCGCCGAGATAGGCGCGCTTGACGTCCTCGTTCGCCCGGATCGCGGCCGGATCGCCGGAGGCAATGACGCGGCCATAGACCAGTACCGAGATACGGTCGGCGAGCGCGAACACCGCGGGCATGTCGTGCTCGACCAGCACGATCGAGACTTCCTTCCGCAGCTCCTGGAGCAGCTGCACCATGCGCTGGGATTCAGTGACGCCGAGACCCGCCATCGGCTCGTCGAGCAGCAAAAGCTTCGGCTTGCTTGCCAGCGCAACCGCAAGCTCGATCTGGCGACGCTCGCCATGGCTGAGCCTGGACACCAGGACATCGGCACGATGGGCGAGACCGACGCGGTCGAGCGCGGCATGCGCGGCATCGCGCAGGCCTTTTTCCTTGCGCGCATCGGCGAAGAAGCGAAACGAGGTGCCGGCATGCGCTTGCGCCGCGAGCGCGACATTGTCGGCGGCGGTGAAATCGAGCAGCAGCGAGGTGATCTGGAACGAACGCGCCAGGCCCAGCGCGCAGCGGCGATAGGCCGGCAAGTAGGTGATGTCGCGACCGCCGAGCGAGATGCTGCCGGAATGCGGCTCCAGATGCCCGGTGAGCTGGCTGATCAACGTGGTCTTGCCAGCACCGTTCGGGCCGATGATGGCGTGCAGTTCACCTGCCGCGACGTCGAGCGAGACGTTGTCCGTGGCAATGATGCCGCCGAAGCGGCGCACCAGCTTGTCAACGCGGAGCAGCGGTTCAGCCACGGTTGAGCCTCCCGAGCAGGCCCATGATGCCGCCGCGGCCGAACAGCACGACCAGCAGCAACAGCGGGCCCATGATCAGCGCCCAGTATTCGGTGAGCTGCGACAAGAATTCTTCCAGCAGCAAATATACCACCGCGCCGACGACCGGACCGAACAGCGTGCCCATGCCCCCGAGGATCACCATCACCATGAGGTCGCCGGAACGCGTCCAGTACATCACGGCCGGGCTGACGAAATCGGTATTGTTGGCGAGCAGCGCGCCGGCGAGGCCGCACATCGTGCCCGAGATGACGAAGCAGACCAGCTGGTAGCGTTTCGAGGGAAAGCCGATCGCCTGCATGCGCTGCTCGTTGGAGCGCAGGCCCTGCAGGACGAGACCGAAGCGCGAATTGGTGATGCGCCAGATCAGGAAGACCACGCCGAACAGGCAGGCGAGGCAGAGATAGTAGAACTGCGTGCGGTTCGACAGATTGATCAACCCGGAGAAGTCGCTGCGCTTGTAGACGGTGAGGCCGTCATCGCCGCCGTAACGCGCCAGCCCCGAGGCGACGTAATAGGCCATCTGCGCGAAGGCGAGCGTGATCATGATGAAATAGACGCCGCGGGTGCGCAGGGAGAGCGCGCCGATCACCAGCGCGTAGATCGCGGAGGCCGCGAGCGCGACCGGAAACTGGATGAAGCCGCTTCCGACGCCTTCCTGCGCCAGCATGCCGACCGCATAGCCGCCGATGCCGAGATAGGCGGCGTGGCCAAAACTCATCATGCCGCCAAAACCCATGATGAGGTTGAGGCTCGCGGCCGCCAGCGCCAGGATGACGATGCGAGTGAACAGCGTCAGGATGAAGATGTTGCCGGAGGCTTGCGAATAGAGCGGCAGCAGCACGAGGCCCGCCAGCATCAGGGCCGTGACGGCCTTGCTCACAGTGAATGTCTTCATCGACGGTTGGCCGGAAACAGCCCCTCCGGCCGCACCACCAGCACGATCGCCATCAGCAGATAGATCAGCATGGACGACAGCGCGGGCGCGGCGGTGGAAGCAGCGGCGCCGCTCAGCACCTGCCGCAATAAATTGGGCAGGAAGGCGCGGCCGAGCGTGTCGATCATGCCGACGAAGATCGCGGCCAGGAAGGCGCCGCGGATCGAGCCGATGCCGCCGATCACGATGATGACGAAGGCGAGGATCAAAATGTTCTCGCCCATGCCGATCTGCACGGTGAGGATCGGCGCCTGCATCAATCCGGCAAGGCCGGCGAGCGCGGCACCGAGGCCGAAAACCAAGGTGTAGAGCAGCTTGATGTTGATGCCGAGCGCGCCGATCATCTCGCGATTGGAGGCGCCGGCGCGGATCAGCATGCCGATGCGGGTACGCATCACGCCGAGATAGAGCAGGAGCGCGACCAGCAGCGCCACCGCGATGATGGCGAGGCGATAGGCGGGATAGTGAATGCCGGGCAGGATCGGCACCGGCACGGTGAGCCAGGCCGGGAGCGGCAGCGCAAGGCCGGCCGGCCCCCAGATCAGCCGCACGGCTTCGTTGAAGAACAGGATCAGGCCGAAGGTCGCGAGCACGTGGTCGAGATGGTCACGTCCGTAGAGATGCCGCAGCGCGCTCATCTCCAGCACGATGCCGAGCACGAGCGTCGCGCCGAGCGCCAGCAGCGCGCCGAGCAGGAAGCTGCCGGTCCAGGCTGCGAAGGTCGCGGCGAAATAGGCGCCCATCATGTAGAGCGAGCCGTGCGCGAGGTTGACGAGATCCATGATCCCGAACACCAGCGTCAGGCCGGCGGCGAGCAGAAACAGCAGCAGGCCGAACTGCAATCCGTTCAAGAACTGTTCGACGACGAGCAACATCAAAACTCTTTCAGGCGCACGCAGGTTCGCGCCGATGTTCGAACACGGTCGCCATCAGTGAAAGAGCTCCCCCTGCCTGTACAAGGCGGAAAAATGGGTAATGGCAGTATCGTTCCGAGGCAAGAGCGATTTGACACCAAACATGCACTTTGTTGCATGCCGATGCATGCGAGCGAGCGCCGCCATGCAAAGCGCTGTGCAAGAAGGCTGCCGCGCGGGATGGGTCAACCTGCCGCACCCAAACGATCACCCTCCCCCCGTTGCCGGAGGAAGGGTGTGAAATTCGTCGCAACGTCAGGAAGGATGGCGCCTAGTGCGACGTCATCTGCCGGGAAAGGTTATCCGGTTCAGCGAGCACGCTGTTGGCCGTCGAGGCCTCCAGCGCCGCCATCCGGAACAGATAGGCGAGCGTCCCCAATCCGGTGTCTTCCGCCATCTGCGCAAGCTCGAGCGCCATGTCGGACATGTAGCCGAGATTCTCGTCCTTGGTCTGCGCCATGATCTGGCTGTTCCGCATCATGTTCGACATTTCAAGCGCTCTTTCGTTGCGCGGCGAGGCCGCAGAGGTTGGCACGGGCGACGGCGTCCAAACGCGGGCCGTCCTGTTGCACGATCGAAGGCATGCCGATGCGATCATGCAGGGCATCGAGCGTCTCCCGACGAATGTCGATCGTCGCCGCCATGGTCCATGCGTTCTCCACCAGAGTCGGCAGACCGAGCGGGGTCACGACGAAGCCGGCCTCATGAAAGCGCGGCAACCACCAGGTTTCCATGATCGCGCTGACTTGCGCGATCCCCTGACCGAGGCAGAACTCCTGCACCGCCGTCATCAGTTGCAGGTTGAGCGCGCCGTCGCGGCGATCGCGCACGACAAAGTAGCGCGACCATTCCCAGACCAGCGGATCCGCCGGACAGCCCGCGCACCGCCGCCAGATGCGGGAAGACTTCGCTCATCATTGAAGACTTGGTAGTCGGGTAGAGCCGGTGACCGCCGATGACGCGCCGCCCCTCCAGCGCGAGCAGATAGACGGTATCCTCGTCGTCATAGGAATCGATCTCGCGGCAATCAGGTTTGCGAAGTGCCTCCCAGTGGCGCTCTTCGACGAAGATGTCGTGCCGCAGCCGGAAATGCTGCTCGAGCACGTCTTCGTAAAGGTGACGATTTACCGCAGAAATGGCGTGAATCATGAAAGCCCCCATTCGTCCTCAATGGGGAGCAGCGTCTGCGAAAAGAGGCAGGCTCGATATTGGGAAATTTCCCAGTACGTCGGTTAGGGATTGATGATCTTGTTGCGAATCGCCAGTGCAACCGCATGCGTGCGGTTGACGGCACCGAGCTTGCGCGCGGCGGTTGCAAGATGCTCTTCGGCGGTACGCTGCGTGATGTGCAGGATCTCGCCGATTTCCCAGGCCGACTTGCCCTGCGAGGCCCAGGAGATCACTTCGCGCTCGCGCGGGGTGAGGCGTGTCGACGAATACGGCGCCGGATCGAGCAGACGGCGAATGTGGTCGAAGCCGTACATCGCCATCAGGTGCAATGCCGGCTTGCTGCGGGCGTTGAGATCGAGATGGATGCCCCCGAGCGACACGGCGGCCTCATAGCCGGTGAGCCCGTGGATCGGCACGATGAAGCCGCGCGACATGCGGAAATCGCCGGCGCGGTTCATTACCTCCGCCGCGCCCGGATCGAGTTCGGCATCATAGGGCGCTTCCGACCATTCGAACGGGTTGACCGATTGTCGGCACATCCGCACCACCGGGTCGACGCGGTCGTAGTTGTTCTGTGTGTAGAGACTGAACCATTCCGCGGGCCAGCGCTTGGCGAGCACCATCTGTGCGAACCGCTGGTCGGGATTCGGCAACCCTGTCACGATGATGGTTTCGAAGCCGAAGCGCCCGAACGCCCCTTCGAGCGCGCGTTCATAGCGTCCGGAACCTTACGATAGGCCGCCAGGCCTTCAATGAAGTCGAGCGCCTCCCGGCCATAATCCACGGCGGACATCGGTGCGTTTCCTGACCCTTGGGCTCCGGTATAGCACGTCTTCGCGGGCTGCCTCAATTCACCGTTTCCGTAGTTGTCCGGTATCCCATTGACCTCGAAGCTTTGATCTACTTGTGGAAGATGGGACGTCAAGTTACACCTATGACGTCTGAAGCGGGAAAACCACGATGGAAGACGAGGACATCGCCCTCAACAGCGTTCTCGGCCTGGAACTCAACCGCGTGTTTTTCGCCGTCCGTGAAACGGCGAACAAGCAGAAGATCATCGAGTTCGCGCGCGAGGTGCTGCAAAGCGAGCGCCCGGAACGACCCGGCAGCGTGTCGCCCGAAGGACCGTCGAGCTAAACGCGGTCGCGGCAGCGCGGGCGCGCGCCGCCAATTCACGTTGTCGAACATTTGCCGCTGGATGACCTCGCGGCTCTCGTGAGATGATCGCGACCACGATTATCTTTCGGATGCCCAGGTCATGATGACGCTGCGCCAGGTTGAAGTGATCCGTGCCGTGATGGTGACGGGCACCATCGGCGGCGCGGCGAAGCTGCTCAACGTTTCGGCCCCGGGGATCAGCCGCCTCGTCAAATACACCGAACGCTCGCTCGGCATCCGCTTCTTCCAGCGCCAGAACGGCCGCTATTTCCCGACGCCGGAAGCCGAGAACATCTTCGAGCAGATCAACGGCGTCTACAAGAAGGTGGACGACCTCTCCGAGCTCATCTCCAAGATCGGCCGCGGTGGATTGTCGGAGCTGCGCATCGGCTCGGTGCCGAGCATCTCGCAGGTGATGGTGCCGCGCGCGATCGAGCGCGTCCGCCGCCGCTATCCCGACCTCGGCATCGACATCAACATCCTCAAGCTCGAGGAAGCCATCGACTATCTCCTGCTCGGCCGCGGCGAGTGCGTCGCGATGAGCTATCGGCTCGACCATTCCGGGCTCGACTTCATGCCGCTCGCCTCCGGCGAGCTCTATTGCATCGTGCCATCAGGCCATGAGCTCGCCGGCCGCAAGCAGGTTTCCGCGGCCGAGATCACCCGCTATCCGCTGATCGGCATCGATCCCAACGACCCTTACGGCCGGATCATGGCCGAGATCTTTGCGCGCAACCGGCTCGACTACAACATCACCATCCGCGCGCGCTTCGGTACCACGGTCTGCGCGCTGGTGAAGGCGGGGCTCGGCATCGCCATCATCGACCAGTTCACGGTCGCCCATGGCGGCTATCCCGGCATCGAGCTCTTGAAGATCACCGAGCCGACGCGTTTCGACACCTACATCGCGGTGAAGCGCGGCGCGCCGCTGTCGCTTCACGTCGAGTATTTCATCGAGTCCCTGCGCGCCGAGATGCGCGCGGTGGAGCCGTCCCGCATCAACGGCAAGGCCATCCCTTCGCGCGGGCGCAAGAAATAACATTATGTTAGGTTTGCCAGATAAATGGGTAATTGTGTTAGGCAAGGGAAAGACTATCGTCGCACATGGAAGCCCCCTTGGAATTGCGCGGATTTCCCCGCTAATGGCCGGGACCGAACACTCCCAACGAGACGATAGCGAACCATGTCCGAGCGCGGATACGCCGCCAGCAAAAAGCTCCTCACCGGCCTGATCGGCGCGCCGATCGCGCATTCCGCATCCCCCGCCATGCATGAGAGCGCCGCCGAGGCTCTGGGCTTGCGCGGCCACTACCAGCTCATCGAGGTCGCCGGCGCCGATGCGGCCGGGCTTCGCATGATGCTCGAGGGCGTGCGGCGGCTCGGCTTTGCCGGCGTCAACGTCACCTACCCATACAAGGAAGCGGTGGTCCCGCTGCTCGACGAGCTGGCGCCGGGCGCTGCCGCGATGGGCGCGGTCAACACCGTCGTCGCCCGGGACGGCCGGCTGACCGGCCACAACACCGACACCACCGGCTTCGCGCGCGCGGTGGCGCCACTGCTGGCGCCGTCCGGCAACGCCGTCGCCGTGATCGGCGCCGGCGGCGTCGGCAAGGCGATCGCGTTTGCGCTGGCGAGCCTGGACGTGACCGACATCCGCATCTTCGACAGCGAGCCGGCGCGCGCCGAGACGCTCGTCTCCCTGCTGGCCGCGCGGGGCGTCGCAAGGCTGGCGTCGAGCATCGAGGACGCGCTGCAAGGCGCGACCGGCCTCGTCAACGGCACGCCGGTCGGAATGCTGCCGAACCGCGGCATGCCGGTCCCGGCCACGCTGCTGCATGAAAAATTGTGGGTTGCGGATGCCGTCTACTCGCCGCTGATCACGCCGCTGCTCGCTGCCGCACAAGCCACGGGCGCGCGGATCATGACCGGGCGGGAGCTCGCGATCTACCAGGCCGCCGACGCTTTCGAACTGTTCACGGGCCTGGCCCCGTCGACTGAGGTCATGGGAGAGGCATTTGACGAGGTGATGGCCGCACGAAGCTCGGCCTATCACGCAGCGTAACCAAAGCGGCCGGACACAAGGCCGCGAACAACATCAACGAAAAATGGGAGGATAGACCATGAAATCGGCCATTCTGGCGGGCGCCCTGCTTGCCTTCGCGACTGCAACCAGTGTCCACGCCCAGGCGATCAAGCTCGCCGACGTCGCCGAGCTTTCCGGCGGCGGCGCCACCGTCGGCACCAACTGGAAGAACGGCATCGACCTCGCGATCGAGGAGATCAACGCCAAGGGCGGCGTGCTCGGCCGCAAGTTAGAGGTCACCCATGCGGACTCGCAATCCAACCCCGGCGTTGCGCGCGCGCAGGTGCAGAAGGCGCTCGACGCCGAGCCCTATGTGCTGCTCGGGCCCGGCTATTCCGGCTCCGTGAAGGTCACCGCGCCGCTCGCAGCCGAAGCCGGCATCGCGCAGATCATGGGCGGCGAAGCCGCCGAGTTGACGCAGGCCGGAAACAAATTCCTGTTCCGCACTTCATTCGGCCAGCAATCCTCGATGCCGAAAGTGGCAAAGTACATTCACGACGACATGAAGGCGAAGTCGGTCGCGGTGGTCTGGGTCAACAATGATTTCGGCCGCGGCGGTCGCGACGTCGTGGTCAAGGAGCTCGACCGGCTCGGCTCCAAGGTGGTCGCCGATCTCTCCACCGAAGCGGGCCAGGCGGATTTCGCCGCCGACGTCGGCAAGATCAAGGCCGCCAATCCCGACGCCGTGTTCGTCTACCTGAACGAGGAAGAGAGCGCGCGCATCCTGAAGGAGCTGAAGCGCCAGGGCGTCACCGCGCCGCTGATGGGCGAGACCACGCTGATTGGCCAGAAGGTGATCGAGCTCGCGGGCGATGCCGCCAATGGCGCGCGCGGCCATGTCGGCCTGACCACCGACGCGCCGGTCGACCTGATCAAGGCGTTTCGCGACAAGTTCGCGAAGAAGTACAATTACGTGCCCGACCATAACGGCCTGAAGGGCTATCTTGCGGTCTACATGGTGAAAGCCACGACCGAGAAAATGGGCAAAGTCGATTCCAAAGCCTTCGCCGACACGCTGCATGGCCTGACCATCAAGGCAGCGGACGAGCCGGGCATCCTGATGGACGTCACCTTCAGCGACACCGGCGACATCGATCGCCAGAGCTTTCTGGTCGAGGTGGTCGAAGGCAAGCAGGTCGTGAAGCAGGTGCTGCCGAAGGTGAAGTGAGGGCTTCCTCGCCTCCCCCCGCCCGCGCGGGGAGAGATCTCTCTTCTCCCTCTCCTCGTAAGAACGGCGAGAGGGAGAAAAAAGAGAGCGGGGAGAGGGAGAAGACAGAGCGCCGAGAGGGGAAAATGTCCAATCTGTTTGATCTTCTGGTCGCGGGACTTGCCACCGGCGCGATCTATGCGCTGGTCGCGGTCGGCTTCACACTGCTGTGGCAGACCTCGCAGACCATCAATTTCGCGCAAGGCGAGTTCGTGATGCTGCCGGCATTTTTGATGCTGGCAGCAATGCATGCCGGCGCGCGCCGTTCTGGCTCGCGATCATCCTCGGCATCCTGCTCTCGATGCTGCTGCTGGGCCTCGCCTTCAAGATGCTGCTGGTCGATCCGATGATGCGCCATGGCGTGCTGCCGCTTGCGATCGCGACCATGGCGCTCGCGATCGGCATCAAGGAGGCCGTGAAGCAGTTCTTCAGCGCCGAGGCCTCGCCCTTCCCCTCGATCGTGCCGACCGGCGACGTCTCCATCCTCGGCCACGCCGTCTCGCTGCAAAGCATCGGCGTCCTCGTCCTCGCCATCCTTGCTGTCTCCGGTCTGACCGCGCTCCTGAACCGAACTTCGCTCGGCCACCAGATGCAGGCGGCGGCGCAGAACCCGACGGTGGCGCGCATCATCGGCGTCCCGGTCGAGCGCATGATCCTCCTGACCTTCCTGATCAATGCGTTTCTGGTCGCGCTCGCCTCGCTGTTGATCACGCCGATCTACCTTGCGAAATTTACATCGGGCGAGGTGCTGGGCCAGGCCGCCTTCATCGCCGCGATCGTCGGCGGGTTCAACCAGGTGCGCGGCGCAATCGCGGGCGGGCTCCTGATCGGCGTGCTCGACAATCTCGCCGCCGCCTACGTCTCGACGCAGTACCGCGCCGCCGTGCCGATGATCATCCTGATTGCCGTCATCCTGTTCCGGCCGCAGGGCTTGCTCGGCCGTGCCGAGGAGCGCACCGTATGAGCGCCTTCGCCAAACCTCTGAAGATCGCGCTCGGCCTCCTCGTCATCGCCGCGCTGATCGTCATCCCCATGAACTTCAACCGCTATGGCCTGTTCATCCTGAGCCAGTGGGCGGTGATGGCGATCGCCGCCATGGGCCTCAACCTCACGCTCGGCTATGCCGGCCAGGTCTCGCTGGCGCAGGGCGCCTTCGTCGGCATCGGCGCTTACGCGGCAGCGATCATGACCACGCATGGCTGGCCGCTGCCGGCGGCGATCGTCGTCGCGATCGCGTTGAGCTTCGCGGTCGGCTGGATGCTCGGCTATCCGGCGCTGCGGGTGCAGCACCACTACCTCGCCTTCGTCACGCTCGCCTTCTCCACGCTGGCCTTCCTGGTGTTTCGCAACGAGAGCTGGCTCACCGGCGGCATCTACGGCATCTCCAACATTCCGCGCCCGCACATCTTCGGCATCGCGACCAGCAAGCCGCTGCCGTTCTACTATGTCTGCCTCGGCTCGCTCGCGATCGTGTCGCTGGCTGTGTGGTGGCTGATCCGCTCACCCTGGGGCCGCGCGTTCATGGCGCTGCGCGAAAATCCGCTGCGCGCGCAATCGCTCGGCGTCGACACCCGCCGCTATACGCTGATGGCGTTCGCGATCGGCTCGGCGCTCGGCGGCGTCGCCGGCGCGCTCTACGCGCCGCTGACGCAATATATCGATCCCGTGCCGTTCAACCTGTCGCTCTCGCTCGACCTCTTGATGATGGTGATCGTCGGCGGCGCCGGCTTCTTCCTGGGTCCGTTCCTGGGCGCGATGATCGCCGTGCTGCTGCCGGAATGGCTGCGCTTCACCGATGGCTATTATCTGATGCTCTACGCGATCGCGGTGATGGGGCTGCTGATCTGGTCGCCGACCGGCATTTTGGGAATCCTGGATCGCTATCTGGCCGAACGCCGCACCAAGGCGGCTTCTACGCTGCGCGCTGTCGCAAAATCCCGGCTGGAGACGGTGCAATGAGCGCAGTCCTCGAAGTCACCGACATCAAGAAGAACTTTGGCGGCATCAGTGCCGTCGGCGGCGTCTCTTTCGACGTGCGCGAAGGCGAGATCCTCGGCCTGATCGGCCCGAACGGCTGCGGCAAGTCCACCTTGTTCAACTGCATCCTCGGCCAGCTCACGCCATCAGGCGGCGAGGTCAAGCTCGACGGCAAGGTGGTCACCGGCCTGCGCCCTGCCGAGCTCAACAAGCTCGGGGTCAGCCGCACCTTCCAGCTCCTGCAAGTGTTTCCAAAGCTCTCGGTGCGCGAGAACCTGATCCTCGCGGGCCAGGAGCACCAGGGCAGCATGGCCTCGCGCCTGGTCGGCCGCTCCGATGCCGGACTGACGGAGGCTGCCAACCAGATGATCGGGTTTTTCAAGCTCGATCATCTCGCCGACGAGCCGGCCGGCGGACTCTCCTATGGCCAACAGAAGCTGCTCGACGCCGCCATGGCCTTCATGGGTGGACCGCGCCTGGTGCTGCTCGACGAGCCCGCCGGCGGCGTCAACCCGTCGATGCTGACGGATTTGAAGGAGCGGCTGGTCGCGATCAACCGCGAGAAGAACGCCACGTTCGTCGTGATCGAGCACAACATGGAATTCGTGATGTCGCTGTGCTCGCGCGTGATGGTGATGGCGGAAGGCAAGGTGCTGGCGATGGGACGGCCTGACGAGGTCCGCAAGGATCCCGCCGTGATTGAAGCCTATCTCGGACATTAGGGAGAGCCATCATGAGCGATCCGATCCTCTCGGTTCACAATCTCGTCGGCGGCTACGGCAAGATGACGATTTTGAACGGCACGACCTTCGCCGTGCCGCAGGCCACCATCACCACCATCATCGGCCCGAACGGCGCCGGCAAGTCCACCGTGTTCAAGGCGATCTTCGGCCTGCTCAAGCTGCGCGAGGGCAAGATCAGTTTTGCCGGCCGCGACGTCACCAATTTGAGCCAGCGCGCGCTGCTCAATGTCGGCATCTGCTACGTGCCGCAGGGCCGCAACATCTTTCCCGAGTTGTCGGTGCGCCACAACATCGAGCTCGGCGGCGTTTCCGCGGGCAAGGGCATCGACCTGCAGAGCCGGATCGAGGCCGCGCTCGACCTGTTCCCGGTGCTGCGGCGGAAATCGACGCAGCAGGCTTCCACATTGTCCGGCGGCGAGCAGAAGCAACTCGAAATCGCCCGCTCGCTGCTGCTCGAACCAAAGCTCGTGCTGATCGACGAGCCCTCGATCGGCCTGTCACCGCTGATGGTGCAGCAGACTTTCGACATCCTGAAATCCCTGCGCGAGCGCGGCGTCACGATTTTGATGATCGAGCAGAACGCACGCTCGGCACTGGAGATTTCCGACATCGGCATCGTGCTCGAGCTCGGCCAGACCCGCATGGTCGACGGCGCGAAGCGAATCCTGAACGACCCGCGGATCGGCCAGCTCTTCCTGGGCGGTGCGATGGAGGAGGACAACGCAGCATGAACAAGCGCTCGATCGCGACCGTTTCCCTGTCCGGCAGCCTCGACGAAAAGCTCCGCGCCATCGCATCCGCCGGCTTCGACGCGGTCGAGATTTTCGAGAACGATCTGCTGTCGTTCGGCGCAAGCCCGCGCGACATCGCAAAGGTCTGCGGCGACCTCAATCTCGAGATTTGCGCGTTTCAGCCGTTCCGCGATTTCGAGGGCATGCCGGAGCCGCAGCGTTCGCGCAACTTTGCGCGCGCCGAACGCAAGTTCGACCTGATGCAGGAGCTCGGCACCGACCTGCTGCTGATCTGCTCCAACGTGTCCCCCAGCTCGCTCGGCGGCATCGACCGCGCCGCGGATGATTTTCGCGAACTTGGCGAGCGCGCGGCAAAACGGTCTTTGCGCGTCGGCTACGAGGCATTGGCCTGGGGACGCCACGTCAACGACTACCGCGACGCCTGGGAGATCGTGCGGCGCGCCGATCACCCCGCGACCGGCGTCATCCTCGACAGCTTTCACGCGCTGGCCCCCGGCTTTCCGGTTCGCGCGATGGCCTCGATCCCCGGCGACAAGATCTTTCTGGTCCAGCTTGCGGATGCGCCGAAGCTCGAGCTCGACATCCTGTCGTGGAGCCGGCACTTCCGCTCCTTCCCCGGCCAGGGCGATCTGCCGGTCGGCGAGTTCATGGCGGCGATCGCGGCGACCGGCTATGCGGGGCCGCTGTCGCTGGAGATCTTCAACGACCAGTTCCGCGCCGGCTCGGCCATGCAGACCGCGGTCGACGGCCTGCGCTCGCTGATTCTGCTGGAGGACCAGCTTGCACCGGATTGGCCAAAGCTCATCAGCGAGCCCCTGGCGCCGAAGGCCAAAAGTCGCGGTACGGGATTCATCGAGTTTGCCGTCAACGAGACCAAGGCCGGCGAACTCGCCCACCTGCTTTCGCAGCTCGGCTTCCGCAAGACCGGCAAGCATCGCAGCAAGGCGGTGGAACGCTGGTCGCAAGGCAAGGTCGAGCTCGTCATCAACTCCGAGACCGACGGCTTTGCGCATTCGCACTATGTCACGCACGGTCCCGGCGTCTGCGCCATCGCGCTCGAGGTCGACAATGCGGGCCTTGCCATGCAACGCGCCGAGACACTGAAGGCGCGCACCTTCTACCAGCCGGTCGGGCCGGGCGAGCTCGAAATTCCCGCGATCCACGGCGTCGGCGGCAGCCTGCTGTATTTCCTCGATCAGGCCGGCAAGAACTGGGACACGGATTTCGAACCGATTGCGAGCGACGCCGGCGCGGACGCGCTGCTGGCCGTCGATCACATCGCGCAGTCGATGCCCTATGACGAGATGCTGTCCTGGCTGTTGTTCTACACCGGGATTCTCGACCTGACGCGTCTGCCGCAGATGGAGATCGCCGATCCCAGAGGGCTCGTGCAGAGCCAGGCCGTCATCAATGGCGACCAGAGCCTGCGTTTCGTGCTTAACGGCTCATCCGCCAACCGTACACTGCCGGCGCGCTTCATCTCGGAGTTTTTCGGCTCGGGCGTGCAGCACGTCGCGTTCACGTGCCGGGACATTTTTGCGGCAGTCGCGGAGATGCGCAAGCGCGGCGCTGATTTCCTCGACATCCCCGATAATTACTACGACGACATCGAAGCCAAGTACGATCTGGCACCCGAGCTGATGGCGCAGCTGCGCGCCAACCACATCCTCTACGATCGCGAAGGCGACGGAGAATTCTTCCAGGTCTACACCCACATCTTCGACGAACGATTTTTCTTCGAGATCGTGGAGCGGCGGGATTATCCGGGCTTCGGTGCGGCCAATGCCGGGATCAGGCTTGCCGCGCAGGCGCACGAAGTGCGGCCTGCGAGCATGCCGCGGGTGTAGGTCTCTATCGAGGCCGTCATTGCGAGGAGCCCTTGCGACGAAGCAATCCAGAATCCCTCAGCGGAAAGATTCTGGATTGCTTCGCTGCGCTCGCAATGACGGGGAGAGAGCTGAGAGCCCCTCTCCCCGCGACCGGGCTAGGGCATGCACATATCTCTGAGGCTCCATCCTGCTGCGACGGCATGGAAGTATTGGAGACCGTTGCTGAAGGTGATTGGACCTGGCGGCCTGGAAGATGGATAGCCGTCCCAACCGCCGAGGCGGCCGATGATCCAGGCGGCCCAGGCTAGGCTGTCAGGCGGATGCGGGTTCTTCAGCCGCTTACTTTTGGCTTCGTACTGCTGGTTCAGGGCAGTCAGCGTAGCCATCTCGCTGGTGTTGAAGGCGATGTGGATGGACTGCTGTCTGTCGTCACGCGCTTGCAGGAGCTGGATGGTGATCACAGCCGCCTTGGCAGCGATGGCGACCAGCTTCAGAAGCCGGTCGGCGGTCCCAATTTGGCTGTCTTCGAGCTTGAGGCCTTGTGTCTTGAGGACACGGAAGAACTGCTCGATGATCCAGCGCTGCTTGTACCATTCGACGATACGCCAGGCGTCATCTGCACCGGTGACCCCGTGAGAGGTGAGAAGACACCAGCGCAGCGGTTCGACGTCGGAGCCGGCGTTGATCTCGCGGACGTCAACGACGGCCAGATGTAAGCTTTTCGGCAAATGGCGCAGGAACTTGCTTTGCGGTCGAGCCAGTTCGATTGCACCAAAGCGAAGCTCGAGGTTGGCCTGACGTGCCGGCCGCTGCGCTCTCGGAGGCAATTGGACCGTACGACGCTCCATCGGCACCATAGCCTCGATGGCCGCATACAAACCCGCCATGTCGGCCAGCTTGCGATCATGCATGCTGCGGGCGATCACGTGATAGCCCTGCTCGGCCGCGCTGGCATAAAGGGCAAAGATGTCACTCTCGCGGTCACCAAGCAGGGTTACCCTTGCGGCTTTCGCAAGCAGCGGCTTGGCCGCAAGGGCGGTGGCAGTCCAGCGCTGCGATTCCTTGTCCGACAGCTCGCGGCTGTCATGCGAGACGGTCCGACGGCCCTCACGCGTCCACACTTCGCCGCTCAAAAGTCCCAGGCAGGTGCCATTGTCTGCATCCACCGCCAGCAACGGGTGCAGCAGCACGCCGTGGTTATTGCCCTTGCCGATTTCCCCAAGCCCGCGACGGCGTTGCGGTGTGGTCTTGAAGTGGATCTCACTGGTGTCCTGGATCGCCAAAACGTGGCGGCCCTCGACAGCTGCAACCGTGCTTTCACTCCAGCTTTCGATGATCCGCTCCGCTGTCACCTTGTCATGACCGAGAAAGCGGTTGAACCGCACCTCCAGGTTACGGTCTCCTCTCGAAAGCTGCCGCAGGCAGACATTCTTGCCAGCAACCATGCGTCCGACAAGCGCCCGCCCCCCTTTATCGAGACGACGATCCCCGAACCGGCCCAGCGTCCAGTCAATTCGTGACAGCATGGCGGCACCTCCATCCGATCAGAAGTGCCGTCATAGAGATCACACGGATTCCCGATTCTGGAACCCCTCACCCTCGACCCGAGTCAATCCGTCGCACCAGATATGTGCATGCCCTAGCGCGACCGGGGAGAGGGAAAGCAGAGACCTCACTTCATCGCGCATTTGTCGTGGAAGCGATCCTGGTCGTTCTCGACGATGGTCGCGACCGTCTTCAGCGAAAGCTGGCCGTCGCCGTCCTTGACCACGTCCTGGAGATAGAAGTTCTGCACCGGGATGTGGTTCTTGCCGTATTTGAAGGGACCGCGCAGCGACTTGAAATTGGCCTTCTCCATCTCGGCCTTCATCGCGTCCTTCTTGCTGGTGTCGCCCTTGACCGCGACCACCGCGCTGTTGATGAGCTGGGCCGCGTCATAGGCTTGCGCGCCGTAATAGGTCGGGCGCAGGCCGGTGTACTTCTTGCGGTAGTCGGCGACAAAGCGCTTGTTCTGCTCGTTGGGCAAATCATTCACCCATTCCTGCGCGCCGGGCACCCCGAGCGCGTTCTCCTTCTGCAGCGGCAGCGACAGCTCGTCGACGGTGAAAGCCGTATAGAGCGGCATCGTGCTCTTCAGCCCGGCCTGCGCATATTGGTTGAGGAACTGCACGCCGGCTGCACCGGGATAGAACACGAAGATCGACTCGGCGCCCGAGGCGCGCGCCTTGGAGAGCTCGGCGGAGAAGTCGAGCTGGCTCGGCCACACCGTGTATTCCTCGCCCTTGACCTCGCCCTTGAACGTGCTCTTCACGCCCGCGAGCATGTCCTTGCCGGCGGCGTAATTCGGGCCGATCAGGAACACGCTCTTGACGCCCTTCTGGTTCATGTAGAGGCCCATGGCGGCCGGCGTCTGGTCGTTCTGCCAGGAGGTCGAGAACACGTAGGGCGAACAAAGATCGCCCGCGAGCTGCGACGGACCGGCATTGGCCGAGATCAGGATGGTCTGCGAATCCACCGCGGTCTTGAGCGAGGCCAGCAGCACATTCGACCAGATGTAGCCGACGATGAAATCGACCTTGTCGGACTGCACCAGCTTCTCGGTCTTCTGCTTGCCGACATCGGGCTTCTGCCCGTCGTCCTCGTAGATCACCTCGACCGGCTTGCCGTCCATCTTGCGGCCGATGTGATCCAGCGCGAGCTCGAACGAGTTGCGCATGTCGTTGCCGATCACGGCGGTCGGGCCGCTGAAGGTCGAAACGAAGCCGATCTTGATGGTGTCGCCGGCGAATGCCGGGCTTGCCAGCACCAGCGCCGCTGCGCCCGCCAGCCAGAATGCCGTCCTCATAGCCTCTCCCCTCCTTATTATTATGCCCGGAAGCAGGGTGATCGCCGCCCCGGGTCATCTCTATTGAACGCAAAATCTGTCGCGCCGCCAATGGCTCAGCGCCCGCCCCTGCACCATATTTCGCCATGATCGGCGATAGCAAGAAATATAATTCTACTTACTTCGAAGGGGGCTGCGGCGCTTTTTCGCGGGGTATCGATACACTTCGCTTATTTCCCGATTGATGACGCCTATTGGACCGCGGCGCCTAATCCGCACTTAAATAGGAAAACACAGCAGCGAGATTCGAGGGGCGTATCATGGCCACGACACCGCATCGCGTCGTCATCGTCGGAGCCGGCTTCGGCGGACTGGAGACGACCCACCGGCTGGCCGGCAGCCCGGTCGAGATCACGCTGATCGACCGCCGCAACCATCACCTGTTTCAGCCGCTGCTCTATCAGGTCGCGACCGCCTCGCTCGCCACCAGCGAGATCGCCTGGCCGGTCCGGCACCTGATGCGCGACCGGCGCGACGTGACGACGCTGTTTGCGACCGTCAGCGGCATCGATGCCGACAGGCGCTGCGTGCTGATCGACGACGGCAGCGAGGTGCCTTACGACACGCTGGTGCTCGCCCACAGGCGCGCGGCATGCCTATTTCGGCCACGACGAATGGGAGCAGTTCGCGCCGGGTCTCAAAACACTGGAGGACGGGACCACGCTGCGCCGTCACATCCTGGTGGCGTTCGAGCGCGCCGAGCGCGAGACCGATCCGGAAAAGCGCGCGGCGCGGCTGACTTTCGTCATCGTCGGCGCCGGCCCCACCGGGGTCGAGCTTGCCGGCACCATTGCCGAAATGGCGCACCACACCTTGCCCGGCGATTTCCGCAACATCGACACGACGAAAGCGCGCGTGGTGCTGATCGAGGCGGGGCCGCGCGTGCTGGCAGGTTTTGCCGACGACCTCTCGGCCTATGCGCAGGCCTCGCTGGAAAAGATCGGCGTCGAGGTCGTACTTGGCGAGGCCGTCACCGAGATCGACCGCGAAGGCGTGGTTTTCGGCGGCACGCGGCTCGATGCCAAAACCAAGATCTGGGCCGCCGGCGTCCGCGCCTCGCCCGCGGCTGAGTGGCTGGGCGCGCCGGCCGATCGTGCCGGACGCGTGCAAGTGGAGGCCGATCTCACCATCCCCGGTCATCCCGAAATCTTTGCGATCGGCGACACCGTTGTGATCAACGCCTGGGACGGCAAGCCTGTGCCCGGCATCGCGCCGGCCGCCAAGCAGCAGGGACGTCACGTCGCGGACAGCATCAAGGCCCGGCTGCGCGGAGAGCCGACAGGCCCGTTCCGCTACAAGCACTCCGGCAGCCTTGCGCAGATCGGCAAACGGCTCGCGGTGATCGACTTCGGCAAGGTGAAACTGCGCGGCACCGTCGCGTGGTGGATCTGGGGCATCGCCCACATCTACTTCCTGATCGGCTTGCGCCACCGCCTCAGCGTCGCGCTGAGCTGGCTCTGGATCTACGCCCGCGACCAGCGCGCCGCGCGGCTGATCACGCAGGGAAGCAGCAAGGTGGCGTAGGGACCATCCTCTCGTGTCCCGGACGCGGCGCCGCATGAAATGACGCGACGCGGAGCCGGGGCCCATACCTGTGGGCCCCGGCTCTGCAGCGCAGCGCTACGCGCCGCACTGCGTCCGGGCATGAGACCCTACTTCACCAGCTCACACCCGCCCTCCGCCAGCGGCCGAAACGCCTGCTCCGCGGGAATCGTCGAGACCAGCTTGTAATAGTCGTACGGATATTTCGACTCCTCCGGCTTCTTCACCTCGAACAGATACATCGGATGCACGACGCGGCCGTCCTGGCGGATCGTGGTGTCGCCGAACAGCTTGTCCTTGCCCTTGAACTTCTTCATCTCGGGCACAGCGTCCTTGGCACTGTCGCTGCCGGTCGCGGCGACCGCATTGAGATAAGCGAGCGTGGACGCATAGACGCCGGCCTGGTTGCCGCTCGGCATCTTGCCGTTCATGCCGGGCCGCGCGGCGAACCGCTTGGCGAAGGCGCGGGTGTCGTCGTTCATGTCCCAATAGAAGGCTTCCATGAGCTGAAGGCCCTGCGCGACCTTGATGCCCATGCCATGGACGTCGTTGATGAAGAGCAGGAAGGCGACCAGTTTTTGTCCGCCCTGCTGTATCCCGAACTCGGCGGCCTGCTTCACCGCGTTAATGGTGTCGCCGCCGGCATTGGCGAGCCCGATCACCTGCGCCTTCGAGCCCTGCGCCTGCAACAGGAAGGACGCGAAGTCGGAGGTGCCGAGCGGATGCTTGCTGGAACCCAACACCTTGCCGCCATGCGCCTCGATGTATTTTTGGGCTTCCGCTTCGATGCCCTTGCCGAGCGCGTAATCGACCGTAAGGAAATACCAGTTCTTGCCGCCGCGCGACATCATCGCGGCCGCTGTCGTATTGCCGGTGGCCCAGGCGTCGTTGACCCATTGGATGGTGTTGGGCGAGCAGGCCTTGCCGGTGAGATCGGAGCTCGCAGTGGACGACGCCAGGAACGTCATGCGGCTGTCGCGCAGCAGCGTGTTGATGGAGAGACCAACGGCCGAGTTCGGCACGTCGACGATGGCGTCGACACCCTCGACATCGAGCCATTTGCGCGCGATGGCGTTGCCGACATCGGCCTTGTTCTGGTGATCGGCATAGACGATCTCGACCTTGATGCCTTTGCCGCCGCCGTTGAAATCCTCGGCAGCCATGCGCGCGGCCTCGACCGAACCCATGCCGTTTGTGTCCTGGAAGATTCCGGAAATGTCGTTGAGCACGCCGACGCGCACGACATTGTCCGAGATCTCGGCATTTGCCGCGCCGCCGATCAAGCTCGCAGCCAGCGCAAGTGTCCACTTCAAGTTCTTCATTGTTCCCTCCCCTGTCGTATTTATTGTTTTCAATGCCAGCAGCGTCAGGCCGGCGTGAAGGTCACAGGCAGGCTGTCGAGCCCGCGCAGCGTGTTGTTGAAGCGACGTTGTGGAGCGCCGGTGATCTCGATCTTTGCGATCCGGCGGGCCAGCGCCGCGAGCATTGTCTCGCCTTCGAGCCGCGCGACCAGCTGGCCGACGCACATGTGAATACCTGAGCCATAGCCAACATGGCCGGACGTGCGGCGGGTGATGTCGTAGCTGTCGGGCTTGTCCCAGCGCCGCGGATCGCGATTGGCGGCCGCCAAGAACATCAACACCTTCTCGCCCTCACCGATGGTCGCGCCTGACAGTTCGACCTCGCGCGTTGTTGTGCGGAAGAAGGTCTGCACCGGGCTTTCAAAACGAATGGCCTCCTCGAAAGCGTTGCGCGCCAGCGTGAAATCGTTGCGCAGGCGCTGCCACTGCTCAGGGAACCGCGCGAGACAGTAGACCGCTGCACCGATGCCGTTGACGGTGGTGTCGAGACCGGCCGACAAGAGCGAGCGCACCAGCAGCGGCGCTTCGGTGGCGGTGATGGCACCCTCGTCGACATGGGCGTGGATGCAGGCGCCGATGCCGCCGGGCGTGAGATTGTCGCGCTGGCACTGCTCGGTGACGTAGGCCTGGTGCGGCGCCGAGCGCGCGATCGCCTCCTTGCGCAACTGGTTCGGCGGGCCGAAGGCGTTGAACACCAGGCTCGCATAGGGAATGAGATTCTCGCGTCCCTCAGGCTTCAGCCCGAGCGCATCCGGGAAGATCGACAGCGGATAGGCCTCGGCGAGGTCCGTGATGGCATCGAAGCTGCGCTTCTCCAGCAGCGCGTCCACACGCGCTTCCGCTGCCGCGGCAAAGCGGTCGCGGAGCCCCTTCATCACCGTCGGCGACAGCACCTTTGAGAGCACGGCACGGGTGCGGGTGTGCTCGGGAGGATCGGCCTCGAGGATCAGGCTGGGCGGCCGCCACGGCGTCTCCTTCTTGAAATCGGAGAGACCGACACCGCGGCTGGAGCAGAACGTCGCGGGATCGTTCAGCACGGCATGAACCTCGGCATAGCGCGCTACGCCGTAGAGCTTCCATTTATCGAGATAAACGACCGGACCTGTCTCTCGCAGCAATTCATGCGTCGGATAAGGATCGGCAAAAAAATTCATGTCGAAGGGGTCAACGTCGAGATGCGGGACCGCCGATACGGCAGAGCCGGGTGCACTCATTGAAGTCCTCCCTCATTTTGATCTTGTGAAAGGGCCGCGCTTACCTTTAGGTCTCCGGACACGCCGCGAGACAGAATCCCGATATGCCGCCGTCTTCGACCAGAGCCCGCCAAAAACCTGCGCCCGCGGAGACGGGGCCGACGCTCGATCTCGATCGCTACGTCCCGGCGTTCATCACCTTCATCGCCAACAAGCTCTCGAACAGCGCCACCGCGTTCTATCAGCGGCAGTTCGGCGTCAACGTCACGGAATGGCGGATCATGTCGCTGCTGGCGATCGAGCCCGGCATCCCCGCCTCGCGCATCTGCCACGTCATTGGTTTCGACAAGGGCCCGGTGAGCCGGACGCTGGCGGGCCTGGAAAAGCGGGGGCTGGTGTCGATCCGCACCGATCCCAACGACGGGCGCACCCATTCGATCTCGCTGACCGCGAAGGGCCGCGCCACCCATGACAAGGTGATCGTCGCGGCATTCGAGCGCGAGCGGCGCCTGTTGTCTTGTCTGGGCAAGGACGAGCGCGAGGTGCTGATCGACCTGTTGCGCCGCCTGCACGAGAATCTCGGCGCGGTCACCGGCGGCACCGAGACCTGACGCGCCGCGCATCGGGCGCGGACCCCTGTCACGTCCAGGCATGCACCGGCACTCGCCCGCGGCACCCTTTCTGCCGAGCATTGCTCCCTCCGAGATCTGACGCGGCGGTTCCTCCCGCCATCATCCTTGTCCGGAACGGTTCGCACAAGTTAGTTGCTTAGGCAACAAAAGAATCGGCAAAGATATTGCGGCAGAATCGCTGGCATAATTGGGCTTGCCCAACTCTCGTGTTCCGGACGCGCTGCAGCGTGAAACGCTGCTGCGCGGCGCCGGGATCCATGCGACCGCGCGCACTAAGCGAGATAGGCCCCGGCTCTGCAGCGCACCACTGCGTGCTGCGCTGCGTCCGGGGCACGGGCCAACCAACCGCTACGGACCAATCCACTCCCCCGGCGCATCGTCGTTCAACCGCGCCAGCGCTTTGGCGCGCAGCGTCAGCACGGCGCGCTGATTGATGTAGCCCTTGTCCGTAATCTCCCCGCCGTCCACCGACGGCGGCTCGGCGAGCAGCAGTGCGCGTGTGGCGTGGCCGGAGGAATTGGCCCCCTGCTGCCTCAGTTTCGCGAGACCCCGCGCGATCGCCGCTCTGACCTTGTCATGCGCGAGCACGTCGTTCGCACCTGCCGTCTCGGGCAAACCCGCGTGAACGCGGCAGGCGGCGATATTCGGGAACACCAGGAAGCGCACCTCGTCGCCGCCATGACCGGTGACGACGATGTCCTGCGCGAGCGGCGCCAGCGCGGCGATGCCGGCGACGCGCAGCGTGCCGACATTGACCCAGGTGCCGGAATTGAGCTTGAAGTCCTCCGCGACGCGGCCGTCGAAGAACAGGCCGCGCTGGGGCCGCCCGGCGTCGGCGAACTTCACGGCGTCACCGATGAGATAAAAGCCCTCTTCGTCGAACGCCTGCCTGGTCAGCTCCGGCGCCTTCCAATAGCCCGGCGTGACGTTGGGGCCGCGCACCCGCACCTCCAGCTTGTCGCCGGAGGTGACGAGCTTCAATTCGGTGCCGGGGATGGGCACGCCGATATTGCCCGAGCGCTCCGCGAGGAAATGGCAGTCGGTCGCCAGCGGCGACGTCTCGGTCGAGCCCCACGCCGAGACCATCGGTATCGCGCGGCCAACGGTCTTGACGGAGAGCTCCTCGATCGCGTCCCAGAGATTCTGCGGCAGCGCGGCACCGGCGTAGAACGCGAACCTCACCTCGCCGAAGAAGCGGCGGCACAGCGCCTCGTCGCCGCGCAGCGCCGCGATCAGCATGTCAAAGCCGCGCGGCACGTTGAAATAGACCGTCGGCATCACGCTTTTCAAATTGGCGAGTGACGTCGCAAAGAGGCCCGGCGCAGGCTTGCCGCCGTCGATATAGAGCGAGCCGCCATTGCGCAGCACGAGATTGAAATTGTGGTTGGCGCCGAACGTGTGGCTCCAGGGCAGCCAGTCGAGAATGACGAGATCGCTGCCAGCTTGCTCGAGAAAGGTCCAGGTCTGCGCCTTGGCCTGCTGGCTGGAAGTCAGCATGCGCTGGGTGTTGATCACGGCTTTCGGCGTACCGGTCGAGCCCGAGGTGAACAGGAATTTTGCGATCGTATCGGGCGTCACCGCGGCAAAGGCCGTTGCGACCTCGGGGCTCTCGGGCGTTGCCGCGATGGTGCCGAAGGCCAGCGCATCGATATCGTCTGCATTGCCGCTGATGATCTGCGCACGATGCAGCGGCTTGATCGCGGCCATCGCCGCCGCAAACGGCTTCACTGCTGAGACATAGATCGCGGCGGGCTCAAGCAGTGTGATCATGCTCTTGAGCTTGTCAAAGTCCTTTGACATCAGCGAATAGGCTGGCGAGATCGCCGCCGAGGGCACGCCGACATGCTGGGCCGCGAGTGCCAGCAGCGCATGATCGATGCTGTTGTCGGAGAGGATCGCTAGCGGATGCTCTGGGCTGAGACCCCGCGCCAAAATCCAGGACGCCGCAGCACGCACCTGGCGCAGCGCCTGCGCATAGGTAACGGTGGTCCATGGAGCTTCGGCACTGCTGCGCTCTGCGAGGAAAATCGCATCAGGCCTCTGCCGCGCCCATTGCTCCAGCCAGTCGCCGATGCAGCGCGCGCCATTGCGCAAGGGGTCGGGCGAGCGCAGCACGATGCTGCCGTCGGCGCGATGCTCGGCAACGGTTCTGGGCGTCGCGAACAGGCTCGAAGCATCACCGCGTGGGGCGGCTGTCATGGTTTCCTCCTCGCCCGGAAGCCGGGATCGGCCGCAGCCTCGTCGCGGGCCGCGTTGACCATAATGTTGGGCGTGGCAATTGTTGTCGTCAACAACAATCTTCCGCTGGCACGGCGAAGGCGCTACAACAATGGCCCGGCAGGAGACCCGACGTGACAACCACCGCAGCCCAGACTTTCCCACGCAAGCGTGCGGCCAACGGCGCAACGCCGCGGAACGACGCGGACGAAATCGGCCTCGATGCACTGGTCGGCCACGCCGGTTATGCGGTGCGGCGCTTCCAGATCTGGATTTTCCAGGACTTCGTCAAAACGCTCGGCAATGTCGACATCCGGCCGACGCAATATTCGGTGCTGACGGTGATCGGCGCCAATCCCGGCCTTTCGCAGATGGCGGTGGCCAAGCGCCTCGGCATCGAGCGCGCGCGGCTTGTGCATCTGCTCGACAGCCTCGAACAGCGCAGGCTCGTGAAGCGGGTCAGATCGAAGACCGACCGGCGCTCCCATGCCCTGCACCTCACCGCGCAAGGCGAGACGGCGCTGGCGAAATTCAAGCGCCTCGCCGCGGAGCACGAGCGGCATGTCGAGGACAGGATCGGCAAGGAGAACCGGGAGCGGCTGCTGCGGATCCTCGCTGACTTCACCTGACCCAGACTGCCCACTATTTATGCAAATGCCCCCGGCAGGGCGCTGGCACGACGGCCACCCGACCCTCGAAATATCCCTCAAGCCACTGATCCCCCGATAATATCCGGAGCACTCGTCCTGCCCGGGTCGTGTACACAATGGCACATCGCTTGCTTCGATCCGGGTGAAGACAGATAGCCGGAGTTTTGTCGCCATGAGGGCTGGAATGGGGGCTGAGCAGCCTGAAACGATTGCCGCGATTGTGGCCGCGCATCGCGCGGGCACGCTCACGCCGGCGCAGACGGTCGCGCGCACCTATCAGCGCATACGCGATCACAACGATCCGGCCGTTTTCATCAGCCTGCGCGACGAAAAGGACGCGATCACGGAGGCCGAGAAGCTCGCCACGAAGGATGCCGCCAGCCTGCCGCTCTATGGCGTGCCGGTTGTGGTGAAGGACAATATCGACGCGCTGGGATTTCCGACCACCGCGGCCTGCCCGGCCTTCTCGTATACGCCGACGCATGATTCGACCGCGGTGCAACGGCTGCGCGCCGCCGGCGCCATCATCATCGGCAAGACCAATCTCGACCAGTTCGCGACCGGCCTCGTCGGCGTACGCTCCCCTCATGGCATCCCTCGCAATTCGATCCGCGATGATCTCATTCCCGGCGGATCGAGCTCGGGCTCGGCCACCGCCGTCGGCGCCGGGCTGGTGCCGCTGTCGCTGGGAACTGACACCGCCGGCAGCGGGCGCGTGCCGGCGATGCTCAACAACATCGTCGGGCTGAAGCCGAGCCTCGGCATGATCTCGACCGCTGGCCTGGTGCCGGCCTGCCGGACGCTCGACTGCATCTCGGTGTTCGCTCTGACCGTGGACGACGCCGCGTTGGCGCTCTCCGTGATGACTGGCCCCGACCAGACCGATCCGTTCTCGCGCGACCGGCCGCTGGGCGCGATCACGCCGCTCCCGGCAAACCTGCGTCTCGGCGTGCCGCGCAACGGACAGCTGATCTTTTTCGGCGACAAGAAGGCGGAAGCGGCCTTTAGCGATGCGCTGAAGCGCTGGACCGCGCTTGGCGCAACGCTGGTCGAGTTCGACCTCGAGCCGTTCTACGAGACGGCGCGACTACTCTACGAGGGACCGTGGGTCGCCGAGCGCTATCTCGTGATCCGCGACCTGCTGGCGTCCGCGCCGGATGCGATCCATCCGGTGACGCGCGAGATCACCGTGGCCGGCGCGCGGCTGACGGCGGCGGAAACCTTCTCCGCGCTCTATCGCTTGCAGGGCCTGCGCAAGATCATCGAACGCACGTTTGCGAACATCGACGCGCTGATGCTGCCGACGGCACCGACGGTCTATACGACCGCTCAGGTGCTGGCCAATCCGGTCGAGCTCAACAGCCGGCTCGGTACCTACACCAATTTCGTGAATCTGCTCGACCTCTGCGGCCTCGCGGTGCCGGCAGCGATGCGTGACGACGGCATTCCATTCGGCATCACGCTGCTTGCGCCGGCCGGACATGACGCGCTGCTCGCGAGCATCGGCCGCGTGTTTCACGCGGCTACGGAGCTGACGCTTGGCGCAAGGGGCGTGGCGCAGTCTGCGCTCGCGCCCCTTGCCGCGACCAGCGTCGATGGAATTCCGATCGCCGTCGTCGGCGCGCATCTGTCAGGCATGGCGCTGAACGGCGAGCTGAAAGCGCTGAACGGCCACCTGATCGAGGCGACCAGGACCGCGGCTGACTACAAGCTCTACGCATTGAAGACCACGCCGCCGAAGCCGGGCATGCTGCGCGTCGAAGCCGGCAAGGGCGCGTCGATCGAGCTGGAGATATGGTCGCTGTCGTCGTCCGCTTTCGGCAAGTTCGTCAACGCGATCCCCGCGCCGATGGCGATCGGCACGGTGCGGCTGGCCGACGGCCGCAACGTGAAGGGGTTTCTCGTCGAGCCGGAAGTGCTGGGCGACGCCCGCGACATTACGGCCTATGGCGGTTGGCGAAAGTATATGGCGGAGAAGGCGACGGGATAGGTGCATCTCCTCATGGTGAGGAGGCGCGCAGGCGCCGTCTCGAACCATGAAGGCCACGCGGCTGCATCTCGGCCTTTCATCCTTCGAGACGCGGCCTTCGGCCGCTCCTCAGGATGAGGAGATCACACCGACACCGCGTAGATCTCGTACTCCCCGCGCACCAGCTCGATATGCGCGCGCATCGCGGCGGCGGCGCCCTGCTTGTCGCCGCGCATGATGGCGACGACGACGCGGTCGTGCTCGGCTTGCGATTTGGCGAGACGGCCGAGATTGCGGAACTGGGCGCGGCGGAACGGCTGCACGCGCACGCGGGTCGCCAGCGTGATCTCGGCGATGTAGCCGTTCTGCGAGCCTGCATAGATCGCGTTGTGGAAGCGCTCGTTGTCCTCGTGGAAACGATCGGGATTGCCGGTGTAGCTCAAGACCCGCAGCTCTTCGTGGATGGCCTCCAGGCCGTGGCGCTCGACGGCAGACATGCGCTCGGCCGCAAGACCTGCACAGAGCGCCTCCAGCTCCGCCATCGCCTCGAACATGCTTGTCAGCCGTTCGAATGAAGGCTGCGCCACGACCGCGCCGCGATGAGCACGCGCTTCGACGAGACCGCTTGCCACGAGCTGGCGCAGTGCTTCCCGCACCGGCGTGCGCGAAACGCTGAAGCGGCGCGCGATATCGGTTTCGTCAAGCGGCGCGCCGGGGGCAAGGGCTCCGCGCACGATCTCGTCGGCGAGTTGCAGGCGCAGCTCCTCGGCGCGCGTGACCTTCTGCACCGAAGGCGACGCCCGATCGGCGCGCGGCACCACCGGCTCGGCCGGCAATGTTCCCTGCGGAAGGTCGTCAAGCGTCATACGATCAGGTCTCTTTCGACTCGTCGATGATGCTGACATGGGCGGCGGCGACGCGCCAGCCCTCCGGGAATTTTACCCAAGTCTGCATCTGCCGGCCGACCTTACCCGGCACCGTGTCGCGATAGAACAGGGTGGAGGCGACCGCGGTGTCGCGGCCATAGCTGGTGATCACGGTTTTCGCAGTGCGGCGGTTGAGGCCGACCGGCGAGCGCCCGGCTCGAAAGCCGGAGATCGCCTCATAGCCGTAGAGGTTCTCGCCGATGCCATAGCGCAGCGTGCGGGGATCGTTGCGGAAGAGCTCGCCGAGCACGGCGACGTCGTTGGTGATCAGCGCCTGCTCGTAGCGGTCGAACGCGGCTTTGACTTCCGCGATCACGTCGGGGAGATCGATCTCCATCTCAAAATCCTTTTGGGCTGGGCGCGGCGACGACGCCCATCTTCTCCAACGCGTACGCGACACGCAACGCGATGTCCTCGCGCCAGGGCGCGGCGATGATCTGCACGCCGATCGGCAGCGGCTCGAGCGGCACCGGCACGGCGACCACGGGCAGGCCGATAAAGGAGATCGGCTGGGTGTGGATACCGATGTTGGCGCGCACCGGCAGCTCAACGCCGCCAAGGCTGAAATTGACCTGGCCGAGCTTTGGCGCGGTGCAAGGCGTCGCGGGGGCGAGCAACACGTCGACGGACTTGAAGACCTCGGCGAGTTGCGCGCGATACCAGCGACGGAATTTCTGGGCGCGGTCGACCAGCGGCGCCGGCACCATGGCGCCCGCGATCAACCGGTCGCGCACGGCTGGATCGAAATCGTTCGGCCGCTTGCGCAGGCGATCGAGATGCAGCGAGGCGCCTTCGGTGGTGCTGATGACATAGGCCGCGGCACGGGCGCGCGCGGCTTCGGGCACGTCCACCACGCGCGTTGCGCCCAGCGCCTTGGCGACGCGGCCGATAGCCTCGACGGCTTCCGGAAACAGATTCTGCTGGAAGTACCCGCCGGCGATCGCAATGCGCAGATCCGAAACCGGATTGGCGAGCAGCGGCAGCGTCGGCTCTATCCCGCGCGTCGTGCAGGCGGCATCGTCGGCATCCGGGCCCTGCATCGCGTCGTAGGCGAGCGCGAGATCGGTGGCCGAGCGCGCGAACGGGCCGAGATGATCGAGGCTCGCGACGAACGGAAACGACCGCGCGCGCGACAGCCGGCCATAGGTCGGCTTCAAACCAAAGATGCCGCAGAACGAGGACGGCACGCGGATCGAACCGTTGGTGTCGGAGCCGAGCGCGATCGGCACCAGCGCGCCGCCGACAGCGCTGCCCGAGCCGCCGGAGGAGCCGCCGCTCATTCGCGTGGTGTCATGCGGATTGCGCGAGGGACCGTCATGGACATTCTCGCCGGTGAAGTCATAGGCGTATTCGCCCATGTTGAGCGCACCGACCAGCACGGCGCCAGCCGCTTCCATGCGCTCGATCAGCGTGGCATCGCGCGTGGCGGGCACGCGGTCTCGGTTGATCTTCGAGCCGGCGCGTGTGGCGAGGCCTGCGACGTCGAACAGATTCTTCACCGCAAACGGCACGCCGGCGAGCGGGCCGACGGACTTGCCAGCGGCGATATCGGCGTCGATCGCGCGCGCTTTGGCACGGGCGCGATCGGCGGTGATGTCCGTGAATGAATTGAGGATGGTGTCGTGCTGCTTGATGCGCGCAAGCGCTGCTTCGGTCGCATCGAGCGCCGACATTTTGCGGCCCGCAACCGCGCTCGCGATATCGGAAGCTGTCATCTCTGGCTTGGTCGTCATGGCGGCGTCAGACGGTGAACACGGGCGCCGGCTCGGTCTCGTCCGGCAGCGCGAATTCGTCGACGAGGCGGCCGAGCCGCAACGAGACTTCGAGGTTGGCGCGAATGGCCGGTCGCCAAGCGTCCTCGACCGGCAATGCCAGCGCCTGCGATACGGCGTCGATGTAATCGTCCAGCGGTTCGGCCATCACGCTCCCAAACAATCAGTGCACCGGCAACGGCGGATGCGGGATCGCCGTCAGCAGCTCCTTGGTGTAATCGTCCTGCGGATCGCTCAAAACTCTGTCGGAAGAGCCTTCCTCGACGATTCGACCCGACCGCATGACAATGACACGATCGCACAACAAGCGCACCACATTCAAATCATGCGAGACGAACAAATAGCTCATACCTAGCCGTGCCTTGAGGTCCTGAAGCAGATTGAGGACCACGGCTTGCACCGAGACGTCGAGCGCCGCGGTCGGCTCATCCAGAATGACGAGTTTTGGGTGCAGAGCGATGGCGCGGGCAATGCCGACGCGGGCCTTCTGGCCGCCCGACAATTGGTGCGGGAAGCGATCCAGCAGATTGTGCGGCAGGCCCACCATGGTGGCCAGCTCCTCGCAGCGGGTGCGGAGCGCGTCGCGCCCCCCGATGTCGCCAAGCTGCATGATGGGGTCGATGATGGCGCGTGCGGCGGTAAAGCGCGGGTTGAGGCTGTCGGTCGGATCCTGGAACACCATCTGGATACGGCTGCGTTGCGGCAGCCGGGCAAATCCCGCCGGCGCAATGCCGCCGATGTCCTCGCCGTCGAACTGGATCAGGCCCGAGGTCGGGTCCAAGAGCCGCATCACCATCATCGACGTGGTCGATTTGCCGCAGCCGGACTCGCCGACCAGGCCAACGCTCTCGCCATGACCGATGGAAAAGCTGATGCCGTCGACCGCGCGGAACACGTCCGGCTCGACCGGCGGCTTGCGGCCGAACAATTTGCCGAGCGTCGCGGTCGCGCCCTGGCGAGGATATTCCTTGACCAGCTTTTCGATGAGGAGAAGAGGCTGGTCGCTCTTCCCGGCCTCGTCTTGCCACGCCTGGTGGATGGCCGGGTCAGGCGCGGCCAGAACAGCTGAGCCCTCCTCCTCCGGCAACAGATCCCGCAAGCTCACGCCGAGCCGAGGCGTCGCGCGCATCAGCTTCTTCGTGTAGGGGTGCTGCGGATTGGCGAAAATGTCGGCGGCCTTTGCGGTCTCGACCACCCGGCCCTTCTCCATCACCACGACGCGGTCGCAATAGGCTGCCGCAAGGCCGAGATCGTGGGTGATCAGGATGGTGGACATCGCCTTGCGCTTGGTCAGCTCGACGATCAGGCCCATCACCGCCTTCTGCGTGGTGACGTCCAATCCAGTCGTCGGTTCGTCAGCGATCAAAAGCTGTGGATTGCAGGCGAGCGCGAGCGCGATGACGACGCGCTGGCACATGCCGCCGGACAATTCGAACGGATAGGCGTGATAGCGCTCGCGCGGGCGGGCGATCTTGACCTGCTCCAGCGCCTCGATTGCCTTCTCGCCGCGATCCGAAACCATGGCCTGCTGCACATGGGTGCGCAGCACGTCCTCGATCTGATCGCCCACTTTCCGGATCGGATTGAGCGCGGCGCGCGGGTTCTGGAAGATCATCGAGACTTCGCGGCCGCGCAGGTCGCGCATCTGGTCTTCGGTCGCGGCCTTGACGTCGATCCCGGAGAACATCACCGAGCCCTCGGCGATCCGCCCCGCGCGGTCGAGGATGCGCATCACCGCATACGACGTCACCGATTTGCCGGAGCCGGACTCGCCGACAATGGCAAGCGTCTCGCCCTTGGCGACGGAGATGTTGACGTGCTGCACCGCCTTGACGATGCCGCGGCGGGTGTTGAATTCGACCGTGAGGTCCTGGACGTCGAGCAGGGGCTGGGCGGTCATGAGCGACTCCCGTCACTCAAAAGGTCGAAAACAACCCCATGCACAGTAGAAAGGGGCTTGGAATCGTTGGAGAATTTTAGCGGGAAATTTGCC
This sequence comes from Bradyrhizobium sp. LM2.9, assembly GCF_054056555.1. Lineage (NCBI taxonomy): Bacteria > Pseudomonadati > Pseudomonadota > Alphaproteobacteria > Hyphomicrobiales > Nitrobacteraceae > Bradyrhizobium > Bradyrhizobium sp. LM2.9. Next base: position 6,557,212 of record NZ_JBSRYJ010000002.1, on the reverse strand, counting down.
ATCACGTCCTCCGCTGGGGGTCGACGATGTCGCGCAGGCCGTCGCCGAGGAGGTTGAAGCAGAACACGGCAATCATCAGGGCGAGGCCAGGGAACAGCGCGATCCACCATTCGCCGGAGACCATGAAGCCCGCGCCTTCGGCGACCATGATGCCCCATTCCGCCGTCGGCGGACGGACGCCGAGGCCGATGAAGGACAGGCCGGCGGCATTGAGGATGGCGTAGCCCATGGTCAGCGACATCTGCACGATCATGATCGGCATGATGTTGGGCAGAATATGCACGAGAAGAATACGGAATTCGCCGTTGCCGGAGAGACGTGCCGCCTGAACGAAGCCGGCATTGCGGCGCACATTGGCTTCGGCGCGCGCGACGCGGGCATAGAGCGGGAAGTTCACGATCGCGGTCGCCAAAATGATGTTCTGCACGGTGTTGCCGAGCGCTGCGACGATGCCCATGGCGAGCACGAACAGCGGAAAGGCCATGATGGTGTCGGCGATGCGGCCGACGATACGGTCGGTCCAGCCGCCGAAATAGCCGGCGGCGATGCCGGCGAGCCCGCCCATCAAAAACACCAGCACGACGGAGGCGACCGCGATGAACGCATCGAGCCGCGTCGCCACCACGACCCGGCTGAAGATGTCGCGGCCCAATTGGTCGGTGCCGAACCAGTGCGCGGCCGAGGGCGGCTTCAACGACGCGGCGGTGTCGGACGCCAGCGGGTCATACGGCACCACATAGGGACCGAAGACCGCGGCAAGCAGGATCACGATCAGCAGCGCGAAGGCAAAGCCTGTGACCTTGTTCTCGCCGAGCACGTAACGGGTCTGGTCGAGCAACGCGACGAGCCCTGACGTCCGCGCGGGACCGACGGGTTCAACAGCAGGCGCAACGGAGCTCATTGTGTCCCTTTCGTTTTGCGCATGATCTTGTCGGAAAACCGGCCTTCACTTTTCCGGATCATGCGCTAGCCCTCCAGCCTGACGCGCGGATCGATCACGCCATAGAGAATGTCGATCACGAGATTGAGCAGCACGTACATGACCGCCATGGTCAGCACAAAACCCTGCACCGGCGCGAAGTCCGACGAGATCAGCGCCTCGACCGCGTAAGAGCCGATGCCGGGCCATGCGAACACTTTTTCAACCAGCACGTTGGCGCCGAGCAGGAACGAGAACACCATGCTGAGCGTGGTGATGACGGGAAGCATCGCGTTACGAAACGCGTAGCTGACGATGACGGTCGCCGGCGACAGGCCGCTGGCGCGCGCGGTGCGCACGAACTCCGACGACAGCACCGCCAGCATCGAGGCGCGCGTCATGCGCGCGATCGGCGCCAGCGAGAAGATCGCAAGCGTCGTCGCCGGCAGGATGAGCTGGCTGCATGCCGAACGGAACGCCTCGAGGTCGCCCGCGATCAGGGTGTCGATCAGGTAGAAGCCGGTTACTGTCGGCGGTGCGCTATAGAACACATCGAGCCGGCCGAGCGGCGCGGGCGACCAGCCGAGCCGGAAATAGAAGACATAGACCAGCACGAGGCCGGTGAAGAACACCGGCAGCGAGACGCCGGCCGTCGTCGTGACACGACAGAGATGATCGACCCATGATCCCGGCCGCGTCGCCGCCAGCACGCCGAGCGGGATGGCGATGACGATCGAGACCACGAGGCCGAGCAGCGTCAATTCGGCGGAGGCCGGCAGGCGGTTGCGGATCTCGGCCGCGACCGGCTGGCCCGTCGTGAGCGAATTGCCGAAATCGCCATGGGCGAGGTCGTTGGTGTAGCGGAAGAACTGCTCGATCAACGGCTTGTCGAGGCCGAGCTTTTTGCGGATCTGCTCGACGGCTTCCTTGGTCGCGGCGGGACCGGCGAAATACGCGGCAGGATCACCGGGCAGCGCGCGCGTCAGCAGGAAGGTGACGATGACGACCCCGATCAGCGAGGGGATCGCGAACATCAGGCGCTTGCCGATCATGGTCAGCATGACCCCTCACCCCTTCGCCATCGCGCGGTAATCCAGGCGGCGGTGAAACCAGTATTGGTAGCCGCTGATGTTCTTCTGCATCGCGACGTTGACGAAGGGCTGGTACAGCGGGATGCGCGGGATGTCGCTGTAGGCGAGGTCGACAAAGCCCTTCACGTCGGTGTCGTAGGTCGCCGTGTCGCCGATAGCTGCCGCATTGCGTGCGCCGTCGATGAGCTTGTCCATCTCCGCCGACTTGTAGCTCATGGTGTTGAAGACGGAATCGTTGCCGTGATAGCACCAGTAGAAGAAGTACTCGGGGTAATCGAGCCAGCCCGAGAACACGTTGGTGAAGAGCGGCATCTCCTTCTTGTTCAATTCGGTGCGCCAGTTGGCGCCGGGCACCTTGTTGATAGTGGTCTTGATGCCGATCTGGGCCAGGCTCTCCTGCACCAGCACGCAGAGCGGCTCGTTGACGCCGGCGAAGTTCAAATCGAACGAGATCGTGGTCTCGAAGCCGTTGGCGTAGCCCGCCTCGGCCATCAGCGCCTTCGCCTTGTCCATGTCGGTGTTGTATTTGTGCGGCTGCGGCCAGGCGACTTCGGTCGGCTTGTCCTTCGGCGCGCCGAACATCGGGTTCGCCAGCCCGAACATCACCGCGTCCATGATTTTCTGATAGGGAATCGCGTAGGCGACCGCCTGACGTACCTTGGGATTGTCGAACGGCGGCTTGGTGACGTTCATGCCGATATACTGGATGCCGTTGGAGAACGGCAGCGACACCACGTTGAGCTTGCCGCTCGCCTTCATCTCCTGAAAGTCCTTGAACGGCAGCTCGTAGGAGATGTCGGCGTCGCCGCGCTCCAGCAGCGCGCGGCGGTTGCCGGCCTGCGGCACCATGCGCCAGATCACGCGCTTGATCTTCGGCAAGGGGCCGCCGACCCAATCCTCGTTGCGCTCCATGACGACTTCGGCGCCGGCAGTCCACTTCGTCACCTTGTAGGCGCCCGAGCCCGCGGTCTGCTGCTTCGTGTACTCAAGACCCCAGGGGTCTTTTTCGCTGGCGTTCTTCTTCACCAGTTCGGAGTTGATGATGCAGGGCACGATGACGGCGAGATCGGGGATCGTGAGACGATCCTTCTTCAGGAAGTCGACGCGTACCGTGTAGTCGTCGATCACGACGAACTGCTCAGGCTTGGTCAGCGAGCCCGCGCTCATCTGGAAGGTGGGGAAGCCGCCGACGCTGACGGCGCGGTCAAGCGACCATTTGACGTCCTTGGCGGTCACAGGCGCGCCATCGTGGAATTTGGCGTTCTTCTTCAGCGTGAAGGTGACCGACATGTCGTCGATCTTGAAATCTTCGGCGAGCTCACCCCTAAACTTGTCGCGGTCGTAATAGGGCACGCCGCCGGGGCCGCTCTTCATCTCGTGGCTGATCAGGCGGTCGTAGCAATTCCAGGACACTTCATAGCCGGGCACGTTGGTGCCGACGCCGTGGATGTCGAGATTGTTGGGGCCACCTTCCGAGACGATCAGCAGCGTCTCCGACCGCGCATCGGCCTGGGCGGACGAGATCACCGACGGCATGGCCGGAAGCGCCGCACCAGCGGCCAATCCGGAAACGGACTTGAGGAAATCGCGGCGCTTCATGAAACGGCTCCAACTCAAAAGTTTTTGGTTGGAACTGGATTCGCAAGGTTCGTGCCAAGGCTTAACGAGTGACTAAACGCCGAATAAGCCATTGATAAGACAAAATAATTTAGCTTTTCGACCAAGCTGCCGCACCCAAGCAAGATGCCAAGTCATTGCATACAAAGAAGCGTATTTGCACAGAAAATAGACTGCTGACCTTCTCCGCTCAAGCCGCGGGCGTCATCCCGGCCAGATCAAATCCTGCAACTCGACAAGATCGTTCGCCTTCTCCTGCCAGCCCTCGATGCAGACGTGGCTGTTGAGGTCGCTGGCACGGTGCAGCAGCATCAGCGCCATCAGCCGGCGCTTGAGCGCGTAGTCCGGCTTCGCATAACCAAAACCCTCGAGCAGGCTGCGCACCCTCCCCGGCCGGCCCGCTGCCATGAACGCGCTGGGGCCGAGCAAATCGTAATCGCGCCATCCCGCCAGCACGTCGCCGAAGTCGAACAGGCCGGCGAGCGACCATTGATCGTCGCGGCAGGCGAGCAAGAAGTTCTCCGGAATGTATTCGCCGATCAGGATCACCGGCGGCGCGTCCATCGGAATGAGTTTTGGCGCGTCGCGCAGGAGATCGTCGAGGCCGACGAGGAATTTCGGCGCAAGGCCGAGACGCGTGTGTCGCGCCTTGCAGCCCAGCATCTGGGCGCGCATGAAGCCATCCCAGCGCGGCTCGATTTGCGCAAGCGGGCCGAGCGGCGCGCGCTGCACGGACGCAATGGTCTCGCCGATCTGACGCAGCACGCGCTCCTTCTGCGCTTCGGCTAATTGCGGCCAGACCTCCGAGCCGAGCGTGCCGGCAAGGCGCGTGATGATCAGATAAGGCCAGCCGTCGCGCATCCCCTCCGCGACGATCTCGGGAATCGGCAAGTCAAGGCGGCCGGCAAGCTGCGTCAGCGAGCCGCGCTCGGAGACGAATTGCGCGCGAAGCAGCGGCCGGAAGATTTTCAGGATCAGCTTCTCGCCGAAGCCCACGACAAGATTGGTGCCGGTCGAAAATACATGCGGCGCGCTGACATCGAGACCGTGGCTGCGCGCGATGTCGAGCGCGATCGGCAGCCATTGCGAGGAAGTGGAGCGCCAGGCGCGAAAGCTTTCTGCGTCGGCGAAGTGAGGTAGTGTCATCGATCGCAACCTTAATAGCATTTCAAACAATCCCGGGGGCCCATCCTTCGAGACGCCCGCTTTGGCGGGCTCCTCAGGATGAGGGCGGAGTGCGTGGCAGCAATTTCAACGGGCACCGATGCCGCTTAAGCCTCATCCTGAGGAGACCGCTAGAAGCGGTCGTCTCGAAGGACGAGGCGCGCGCTCGGGTCGCCGCTACCTATCCGGGCTGGCGCGCTCGAACTGGCGCAGCAGCTTGTTGCCGCGTACGACTGCGGAATCGAGCGCTCCTTGCGCGCTCTTGTGGCCGGCAAAGGCCTGCTCCAGCTCGTCCTCGATCGCGCCGCGGATCAGCACGAAGGAGCCGAGCCGGATGCCCTTCGAATTCTCCGTCGGAGGATGCAGCGTGATCTCCTCGAACGAGATCGCCGAGCCCGGATTGCGCTCGTAAAAACCTTGCGCGCGCGTCAGCTCGAAGGCGGCGCGGGTAACAGGCAGATAGCCGGTGTTCTGGTGCCAGGCGGCCTGCACGCCGGGCTGCGACAGATAGGCGAAGAACCGCGCCACGCCCTTGTATTCCTCGCGCGGGCGGTCGCGCAGCACCCACAATGTAGCGCCGCCGATGATCGAGTTCTGCGGCGCGTCCTTCACGTCGGGCCAATACGGCATCATGCCGTAGCCGATCTCGAATTTCGAATTCGCCTTGATGTCGGCCCGCGTCGCCGAGGAGCCGATGAAGATGCCGCATTCGCCGTTCTGGAAGCGCGGCTCGGCCGACTGGCCGCGGCCGCTATAATCGAACAGTTTTGTCTTTTGCCATTCGACAAGTTGGGCAACGTGTTTGACGACGACCGGATTGTTGACGGTCAGCTCGGCATCCAGCGCGGCAAAGCCGTTGGCCCGGGTCGCGAGCGGCAGATTGTGAAACGCCGAAAAGTTCTCGACATGGATCCAGGACGGCCAGGACGTGGTGAAGCCGCACGCCGCGCCGCGATCGCGCAGGCGTTTTGCAGCAGCGCCGAGCTCCGGCCAGGTTTTCGGCGGCGTCTCCGGATCGAGGCCCGCGTCGCGGAACATGGTCTTGTTGTAATAGAGGATCGGCGTCGACGAATTGAACGGGAAGGACAACAGATTGCCGGCCGCATCGGTGTAGTAGCCGGAGACGGCGGGAAGGTAATCGCCCAGCGAGAACGGCTCGTTCATGTCCCGCATCAGGCTGAACACGGGATAGATCGCACCCTTGGCCGCGGTCATGGTGGCGGTGGCGACCTCGTTGACCTGAACGATCGCGGGCTGGCTGCGCGAGCGGAAGGCGAAGATCGCTGCCGTCACCGTCTCGGTGTAATTGCCCTTGTAAGTTGGCACGACGCGATAATCCGGCTGCGAGGCGTTGAAGTCGGAGGCGAGCTTCTCGAGCTGCCGGCCGAGCTCGCCGGACATGGCGTGCCACCACGCGATGTCGGTGGCGGCACGCACCGGCGCAGCCAATGAGAGAGCCGCAAAGGCGGCGACGATCTGCAAAAGGCGCGATGCTGAAGTCACGATGGCTCTTCCCGTGCCGCACGACGAAAGGCGGCTGTCCCTGCTTAAGGCGCGGCATTTGCGGTTTCAACCGGGAATGCGCGCCGGCCGCGCCGCACAATCATGCGGCTGCGCCGGGCGGGATGGCCTTCCCCCGACCATCTGCTAGATTGCATTGAACCTTTTCCTCCCGCCATAGACTCCACCACTGAGGGGTTGAGTGTGCCAGTGTTGAACCGTGCCGAACGCTCGCGGACCGGGGTGGTTTTCGTCGCGCTTGTGATCGCCATCTGCGCGACGAGCGCCGTCGCGCGTGAATTCCGCGCGGCCGACACCCAGACCGAGGATTATCCGACCGTGCAGGCGCTGCGCTATATGGGCGCCCTGATCGCCGAGCGCAGCGGCGGCCGGCACGAGATCCTCCGGTCCATCGAGCACATGCAGAAGGTGCTGGACGGCCCCATCGGCAGTGAGACCCTCGGCGGTTTCGAGCCCTGCGGCTTGGTCGGCCTCGCCCTCTGCGATTCCGGCGCGCGGTCGACCTACAACGGCCTCCGCCCGGTGAAGAGCGTGGTCTACGCGAGGACCGTCGACGATCCCGCCGCGACCGCGCTGATCGAACGCATTCGCAAGGTGGAGTAAGGCCTCTTGCCCGGGCTTGGACACAGCGAGCACGCAGACAGGCCGCCCGGCCCGATCGGGCGGCTGCGCGCGCGGCTCCTCGGTGCGCTCCGGGCGGTGCCGATCCGCTGGCGCATCCTGTCGATCGCGGCGCTGAATTCCGCCGTGGTGGTGGTGCTGGTCGCGCTGATCTGGAACGGCTCGCAGGTGCTCGGCTCGGCCTGGGACGACGTGCGCCAGGTGCGCGAGTCCGACCGGATTCTGGCGCTGCTCGAAAGCGAGACAGGGCGGCTGCACAATCTGATCCACCGCTACATCAACCAGCCGAGCCCGGATCTGTTCGCCGAGATCCTGCTGCTGCGCGAGGCGGTGCTGGGTACGCTGACCAACCGCGCCGCCAACGACCCGATGCTGTCGGGCTCGGTCGAGGAGCTGGAGCGTACCACCGACCGCTTTCTCAACGGCTTTGGCGAACTGCGCAGCGTGCAGGTCACCATCGCCAGGACCTACGAGGATCAGGTGCAGGGACCCGCCAGGGACATGGCCGGCCTCTACTCCATCATCGAAGGCGCCACCGGCCATCGCGACGCGCTGATCTGGCCTTCGCTCGGCAAGTCGCGCGAGGCCTTCACCGCGATGCTGGTCGCGGCCAATTCCTACTATCTGTCGCTGTCACCGGCCGCAGCCGACGAGGCGCGGCGCAACACCGAGACGATCGAGACAACCATCCCGGTCATGATCGATCTCGCCGAAAACGATCTCCAGCGCATGGCGCTGCAAAAGCTCGGGGCCCGCACCATGGCGCTGCGCGAGGGCTTTGCAAAGCTCTCCGAACAGCTCACGAGTCGCACCGAGCTGCTGCGCAGCACCATCGACGCCAACCAGGCCGAGGCGATCGGCGCCATCGACGACCTCTCCACCAAGATGCGCCAGCGCGAGCAGAAGGCGCAGGAGACGTTCGACCGGACGCTCGCGGACATTTCGCGGCGTGTTCTTTCCATCGCCGTGATCTTCCTCGGCATCATCCTCACCGCCGGCGTGCTGATCGCGCTGTCGATCCGGCTGCCGCTGCAGCAGATCATGGCTGCGATGCGCGCGATTACGCTCGGCGACCTCGGCCGCGAGGTGCAGGGCACGCGCGCGCGCGACGAAGTCGGCGCCATGGCGCGCGCGGTGGAAGTATTCCGCGAAAACGCGATTGCCAAGCGCGAGACCGAGGACGAGCTGCGCGCATCCAAAGAGAAGGCCGAGAGCGCGCTGCTCGAGCTCAACACCGCGCAGCAGAATCTGATCGACGCCGAGCGGCTCGCAGCCCTCGGCGGCCTCGTCGCCGGCGTCGCCCACGAGGTCAACAACCCCATCGGCATCAGCCTGACCGTCGCGTCCAGCTTCGCCCGGCGCACCGAGATCTTCGAGGCCCAGCTCAAGGGCGAAGGCGGCCTGCGCCGGTCGCAGCTCGAAGAATTCGTGCAATCCTCGCGCGACGCCTCGCAGCAGCTGGTCGCCAACCTGCAGCGCGCCGGCGAACTGATCCAGTCGTTCAAGCAGGTCGCGGTCGACCGCTCCCATGCCGAGCGGCGGCAATTCTCCTTGAGCGAAGCCACCGACCAGATCATCGCGAGCCTGCGCCCGGTGCTGAAGCGGTCGCCGATCACGCTCCATGTCGACATGCCCGAGGGGCTGCTGCTCGACGGTTATCCCGGCTCCTACGGCCAGATCCTGACCAACCTCTTCCTCAACGCCGCCAACCACGCCTTTGCCGACGGCCGTGCCGGCACGATCACGATCTCGGCGCGGCCCCGCGGGGCCGACGACGTCGAGATCATCTTCACCGATGACGGGGCCGGCATGACCTCCGACGTGCAGCGCCAGGCCTTTGACCCATTTTTTACCACAAGGCGCAATGAAGGTGGCACGGGACTCGGCCTCCATATCGTCTATAACCTCGTCACCCAGCAGCTCGGCGGTCGCATGATGCTGGAATCCAAGCTGGGACAAGGCACTACATTTCGCATTATCATGCCCCGGGTCGCCAGGGGCGGCGCGCAAAGCACAGAGACTGACGGGACTTCTCAATGGCCGAACAGGACGATGTCCTCCACCTGATCGACGACACCGGTACCGCGTCGGAGGATGTTGACGCCCGGAAATGGAAGATCGCCGTCATCGACGACGATCAGGCCGTGCATGACGGCACCCGCTTCGCGCTGTCGGACTACAGTCTCAACGGCCAGGGCCTGGAGATCCTCTCTGCCCATTCCGCGGCGGAAGGTCGCAAGCTGATGGCCGCGCACAGCGACATCGCCGCCGTGCTGCTCGACGTCATCATGGAAACCGACGTCGCCGGCCTCGACCTGGTCGAGTACATCCGCAACGAGCTCAAGAACGAGACCGTGCGCATCATCCTGCGCACCGGGCAGCCCGGCGCAGGCGCCCGAGCGGCGCGTGATCGTGCAGTACGACATCAACGACTACAAGGCCAAGACCGAGCTCACCGCCGACAAGCTGTTCACCTCGCTGACCGCGGCGCTGCGCTCCTACCAGCAGCTCGAGCGCATGCTGCAGACCCGGCGCGGGCTCGAGATCATCATCGACGCCGCCTCGACGCTGTACGATTTCAAGTCGATGCAGCGGCTCGCCGAGGGCGTGCTGACCCAGCTCGCCTCGCTGCTCAATGTCGATTGCGCCGGTATACTGGTTTTGCGCGACAATGGCGGCATCGACCCCGAGCTCTCGGTGCTCGCCGGCAGCGGCTGCTACAGCCGCTTCATCGGCATGACCACCTCGAAGGCGCTCGACCCCGAGCTGCGCCAGATGGTGGAGGACGCGTTCCAGCGCCGCAAGAACGAGTTCGCCGACCACCGCAGCGTGATCTATTTGCGCACCGGAAGCGGCCGCGAGGTCGTTGTGCTGCTCCAGGCCGAGCGCGAGCTGTCGGAGACCGACCGCTCGCTGGTCGAGATCTTCTCCAGCCGGCTCTCGATCGCCTTCGACAACGTCATCCTCTACCAGCAGCTCCAGGCCGCCAACACCCAGCTGGAAGACCGCGTCGCCCAGCGCACCCGGGCGCTGATGCAGGCCAACCGCCGCCTCTCGGCGCAATGGCTGCGGCTGCAGCGCGCCAACGGCTTCAAGAACGAGATTCTCGGCACCGTCGCACATGATCTGAAGAACCCGCTCGGCGTCATCCTCGGCCGCACCGAGATGCTGAAAGAGCTGATCTCGACCGGCGCGTCGTCGAGCGGCGTGGTCGCCCAGGTCGATCACATCCGCGATGCGACGAAGCGCCTGACCACGATGGTCGACCATCTGATCTCGGACGCGATGGCCGATGCCTTCGACATCACCATCCGTCGCGAGCCGGTCGACGTCGCGGCGCTGGTCAAGGAGGTCGCCGAGGCCAACCAGCCGCTCGCGGTCAACAAGCAGCAGGCGATCAGCGTTATCGCGCCGGCCAACATCGTCACCATGTGCGACACCGACCGCATCCGCGAGGCGATCGACAATCTCATCAGCAACGCGATCAAATACTCACCGATCGGCGGCAAGATCGACGTCGCCGTCAGCCATGAGGGCGGCGACACCATCGTCCGCGTCAGCGACGAGGGCGCCGGCCTGTCGCCGGAGGATCTCGGCCGCCTGTTCGGCCGGTTCCAGCGACTGTCCGCAAAACCGACCGCCGGCGAGAGCTCGACGGGGCTTGGGTTGTCCATCGTCAAGCGTATTATCGACATGCATGGCGGCGAAGTGACCGCCGAGAGCGAGGGCCCCGGCAAGGGCTCGACCTTCACCATCACCCTCCCCGCGACAGAAATCCCGTGATTTCAAGACCATGACCCAAAGCCAGCACATCATGATTGTCGATGACGAGGCCCCGGCCCGGGAGATGGTCGGCGATTACCTCAAGATGCACGGCTTCACCGTGACGCTGTGCGACGGCGGCAAGTCGTTGCGCACCGCGATCGACGGCAGCATGCCCGACCTCGTCGTGCTCGACCTCAACATGCCCGAGGAAGACGGGCTCTCGATCATCCGCGACCTCAAGAGCCGCATCAACGTGCCGGTGATCATGCTCACCGCGACGGCGAGCCCGATCGACCGTGTCGTCGGCCTCGAGCTCGGCGCCGACGATTACGTGGCAAAGCCGTGCGAGCTGCGTGAGCTGATGGCGCGCATCCGCTCGGTGCTGCGCCGGAGCACGCCGGTGAAAGCCGTGGCGGCGGAAGCGGCGGCTGCGAAATCGGACAAGGAGCAATTGGTACGGTTCGGGACAAAGTGGCTCGATCTCGAAGCGCAGGCCTTGCGCGACGACGAGGGCAACGAGCATCCGCTGACCGCATCCGAGTTCGGGCTGTTGAAGGTGTTCGCGGCCAACCCGAAGCGCGTGCTGTCGCGCGAGCGCCTGCTGGAATTGGCCAACGCGCGCGACGCCGAAGCCTTCGACCGCGCCGTCGATCTGCGCATCATGCGCATCCGCCGCAAGATCGAGCCCGATCCGACAAAACCCGCCGTGATCCGCACCATCCGCGGCGGCGGCTATTTGTTCTCGCCGGTCGGGGAGAAGGCTTGAGTGTCGTCCTCGCGAAAGCCAGGACGACATCGGGGTTGAGGCGACAGCGAACGCAAAGGCCCGAAATACGTTCCAAGCGTCCCTGACCCCCGCCCCGTATTTTCCGTATATTGAAATTCCACGCCTTTTTGCCCCGAATGTTTCGTCGCACCCTATCCGACGAAACAATTTGGCGGCGCACGAAACCATTTTCCTCTTTTCGTGCAGACGTCCCGAAACGTTGGCTCATTAACACTTTGCTCGAAGGAAACGCCGCTCGGTTGCGGCGCTACGGGGAGCCAGGTCAATGCCGAACGTCATCGCCATCAACGCCCAAGCCAGCCAGAGCATCATCGCCGCTCAGGCGACCTCGGACGACATGCTTCTCGAAAGCATTGCCGACGGCAACCGTACGTCCATGCACATCCTTTATTGCCGTCACAGTGTGCGCGTCTACCGCTTCATCCTGCGGATCGTGCGGGACGCCACCACGGCGGAAGACCTCGTCAGCCAGGTGTTTCTGGATGTGTGGCGGACCGCCGGCCAATTTCAGGGCCGCTCGCAGGTCTCGACCTGGCTGCTCTCGATCGCCCGCTTCAAGGCGCTCACCGCGATGCGCCAGCGCCGCTTCGAGGACATCGACCAGGAAGACGTGCGACAGATCGCCGATGGTTGCGACACGCCCGAGACCTCGCTCGACCGCAGCGATACCAGCGCCATCCTGCGCGCCTGCGTTCAGAAATTGTCACCCGCGCATCGCGAAATCATCAACCTCGTCTACTACCATGAGAAGTCGGTGGAGGAGGTCGGTCAGATCATCGGCATCCCGCAGAGCACGGTGAAGACCCGCATGTTCTACGCCCGCAAGCAACTGGCCGAGTTGCTTAAGGGCGCCGGCGTCGAGCGCTTCGCTGCCTAAAGATGAATTATTTCAAAGAGATAGGGTTTTACGATGGTCCTATCCCGGACACGGAAGTGTTACCGCGGACGAAACAATTGAAACAAAGCACAACATCAGGCGGAAAAACTTTCTTCCTATAAAACTCACATACGGTTTCGTTAAACCTCCCAAGACCTCCAACGACCCGGACGGGATGCCCCCCTCCGGGTCGTTTTGTATTTTGGGGGTCTGTGGGGCCAACCACGGGCTCCCGCCTCTCCCGCTTGCGGGAGAGGGGGCACACCACCGATGCGGCCACGGCTTCCCCGTCACGAACGTGTGACGGCGCGTAACGTCCGACACATCCACCCCGAACTCCCCTCGTGACCCCCATCACGAGTACCCCATGCTGGAACTCATCTTCGCTCTCCTTGCCGGCGTCCTCACCATCGCCGCGCCCTGCACGCTGCCGATGCTGCCGATCCTGCTCGGGGCCCTCGATCGGGCGCGCGGGACACTTGCGGCCGGCGATGATCGCGCTCGGCTTCGTCATCTCGTTCTCGACGACCGCGCTGCTGCTCGGTGCAATCACGCGGCTGTTCGATTTCGATCCGAACGTGCTGCGCGAGGCGGCATCGATCCTGCTGCTCGGCTTCGGTCTGTTGATGCTGTGGCCGGCGCCGTTCGAATGGCTGTCGATCCGGCTCAATGGCTGGCTCGATCTCGGCAATTCCAACGCTACGCAGCGCGAGGGCGCGCTCGGCGGGCTCTTGCTCGGCACCACGCTTGGCCTGGTCTGGACGCCCTGCGCGGGCCCGGTGCTCGGCTCGATCCTGACGCTGGTCGCGACCGCGAAGAATTTTGGCTGGGCCGGCACGTTGCTGGTGGCCTACGCGATCGGCGCGGCGATTCCGATGCTGGCGATCGCCTATGGCGGGCAGGCCGCGACCACGCGGGTGCGCAGCCTCGCCCGCATCTCGCCACGGCTTCAGCAGGGGCTTTGGCGTCGTGGTGATCGGCTTCGCCCTCGCCGCCTATTTCCAATACGACACGCTGATCGTGGCGTGGCTCACCGGCTTTTATCCCACCGGCCAGATCGGCCTGTGATCATCGCGCATCTCAACCGGAGGACTCATCCATGACTTTCAAACTGCTCGCCGTCTCCGCCGCACTGATCGGCATCGCTGTGACCGGCGCCGTCATTCCCGGCATCTGCGACGAGGCCGCGCGCGCCGTGCCTGTCGTCACCGCTGCCGCCAGCCAGGAGGCCGCGCCCGACTTCGCCGGCATCAACAACTGGTTCAACTCCAAACCGCTGAACATTGCCGATCTCCGCGGCAAGGTCGTGCTGGTGGACTTCTGGACCTATGGCTGCGTCAACTGCGTCAACACGCTGCCGCACGTCACCGAGCTCTATGCGAAATACAAGGACAAGGGCCTCGTCGTGGTCGGCGTGCACACGCCGGAATTCCCGTTCGAGCGCTCGGCCTCCAACGTCCAGTCCGCACTGAAGCGCCACGGCATCACCTATCCGGTGGCGCAGGACAATGATTCCAAGACCTGGAACGCCTACCGCAACCGATATTGGCCGGCGCAATACATCATCGACCAGAACGGCAAGATCGTGTTCCAGCACGAGGGCGAAGGCCGCTATGACGAGATTGATCGCACCGTGGCAAAGCTGCTGAACGCCAACAGCTGATGCCGGTTGCGGCGGTCCCGCCCTTGTTGCTTGACTCCACGGACCCGTCCGTGGAGTTTCGCGGCAACGCAATCAGCCGCCCGCGATGGACGACGCCAGCACCAGCACCGACATTCGCCTTCGTGAAGGCGCCTCGATCGCGCAGCGGCTGGTCATGGCCGGCTTTGCGGCCGCCGTTGCGCTGTGCTTCACGCCGGGCCTGTTCACGCACGACACCCTGGAAGTGATCATCTCCGTGGTCGCGCTCCTCGTGGGAGCAGCGTTCGTCGGCGTCATCATGCTGGCGCCGGCGGTGGTGTGGATCATCACGGCGGACGAGATCTTGATCGGAGAGCAGCGCCCGTTCGGAAAACTCCGGACGCGGGTCGTCGCCAAAGACGACATCAGGGGATTGCAGGTTCCCGGCAGCAAGAGGGCGAAAGCCCGCTTTCGGCTCGCCTTCACGCTGGCCTCCGGGGAGCGCCTGACATCCCCGCCGATCGCCGATGTCACCCACGTGCACGACACGGTGGCGCGGATCGCCGCACAATTCGACGTTCCCGACGTCGAGTCCCCCGTCAATCCGCTTGATGCCAGCAATCCCGAGATGCGTCTCGGCGACCCCCTCGAGCCGTTTTCCACGAGGGACATAAGGATCGTCGCACTGATCGTCGTCGCGCTATGTGCCGTACCCTACGCCTACAGGCTCTGGCGTGGCCTCTCCCCCGGGCCGGTCGACATGATGCTGCTGCCGGTTGGCGCGATTGCCGCTTTCGCCGTGCACAGATACGCCAATCTCGTGACCGGCGCTTTCTGGATCATCCGCCAAGGCGATATCCGCGTCGAACGCCTGTGGGGCGACGGCACGTTGCGCGCCGACCATATTGAAGGGCGCCAGGTGAAGACGATCACGGTCGAGCGCCGCGGCCGGTCGGAAGACGAGCACTGCATCGTTGTGATCCGGTTGCTCTCAGGACAACGGTTTCGCAGCCCGCGCATCGGTTCGCGGCCTGAGGCCCGGGCCGTAGGCGCCGAGATCGTCCGGCGCCTCGGGATCGCGGCTGAGAGCAATCAGATCCAGTGACAAGGTTGCCCTTCGGCTCACGTGATCTGGCCGCGTGCTCGCTCTAACCTCTCCCCCTTGCGGGAGAGGTCGGCGCAGAGCGCCGGGTGAGGGTTCTCTCCTCTGGGGGAGTCTTCCTGCGGAGACACCCTCTCCCCGACCCTCCCCCGCAAGCGGGGGGGAGGGAGCACATCGCGCCCAGCTCACTGCTTTTCGCGCCATGCCCCGTTTGTGGCATTGCCCGCGCTCCGTCAAAAAACCAAAGCATTCTCGTGACATACCAGCCGGGCGCAGCATCAACTTGCCATGAAGCTGCCCCTGGGTTCAGATGGTTTCTGATGATTTGCGCTGTGGCAGCGGGGAGAGCTTGAAATGACGGATATTCGTCGCCTGACTGGGATGTTTGTGGCTGCGATCGGCCTGGTCCTGGCCATCCCGCATGCCTACGCCCAGCAGCCCGACCGCGGCGACGAGCCGGGCCTGGTCGCCGACGATGCCTACCAGCTCGATCCGGAATGGCAGAAGCAGGTCGTCTACTTCCGCACCACCGAAGCGCCCGGCACCCTCATCATCTCGACCGCCGAACGGCATCTCTATCTGGTGCAGCCCGGCGGTCGCGCAATCCGCTACGGCATCGGCGTCGGCCGCGATGGTTTTCAGTGGCAGGGGCTAGTGAACATCACCAACAAGAAGGAGTGGCCGGACTGGACGCCACCGCCGGAGATGATCCAGCGCCAGCCCTATCTGCCGCGCTTCATGGCCGGCGGCCCCGGCAATCCGCTCGGTGCGCGCGCCATGTATCTCGGCACCACCGTCTACCGCATCCACGGCACCAATCGGCCCGACACGATCGGCACCAAAGTGTCCTCGGGCTGCTTCCGGCTCGTCAACCACGACGTCGCCGATCTCTACGATCGCGTCCCTGTCGGCACCAGGGTGGTGATCCGGCAGAAGCCCGAACTCTGATCTTCCCGCTTCGTCAAAATTCCTTTTCCCGATATTTTCGAGAGAGCAACATGATGCGCACTTTTCGAGGCGGCCTGCTGATCGGGCTCGCAGTCGCCGTGCTGGTCGCCGTCCTGGCCATCATCTATGAATTCTACGACACCCGCACGCTGAAGCGCACCGTGCGCCGCGGCGAAGTGCTGTGCGGCGTCAACAAGGGCCTGCCGGGGTTTTCGATCCCCGACGACAAGGGCAACTGGACCGGCTTCGACGTCGATTTCTGCCGCGCGGTGGCCTCCGCGATCTTCAACGATCCGAACAAGGCGAAATTCGTCGCGCTCGATGCCAGCGAGCGCTTCAAGGAATTGCAGAGCCGGAAAGTGGACATCCTCTCGCGCAACTCGACCTGGAGCATGGCGCGCGAACTCGAATATGACCTCTATTTCCCGGCGGTCGCTTATTATGACGGCGCAGGCTTCATGCTGCCGCGCGCGCGCAACAAGGAGACCGCACTGGACCTGACCGGCAGCAAGGTGTGCGTCCAGACGGGGACCACCACGGCGCTCAACGTCGCGGATTACTTCCGTGCGAACAACATGAAGTACGAAGAGATGAAGTTCGACAAGCTGGACGACGTCGTGAAAG
This sequence comes from Bradyrhizobium sp. LM2.9, assembly GCF_054056555.1. Classification (NCBI taxonomy): domain Bacteria; kingdom Pseudomonadati; phylum Pseudomonadota; class Alphaproteobacteria; order Hyphomicrobiales; family Nitrobacteraceae; genus Bradyrhizobium; species Bradyrhizobium sp. LM2.9. Next base: position 6,540,555 of record NZ_JBSRYJ010000002.1, on the reverse strand, counting down.
CCTACGATACCGGCAAATGCGACACGCTGAGCGCCGACGTCTCCCAGCTCTACGCGCTGCGGATCAACCTGTCGAAGCCCGGCGACCACATGATCCTGCCGGACATGATCTCCAAGGAGCCGCTCGCCCCCGTCGTGCGCCAGCGCGACGACGACTGGATGATGATCGTGAAGTGGACGCTGTACGCGATGATCAACGCCGAAGAGCTTGGCGTCTCCTCGGAAAACATCGACGAGGCCCTGAAGTCGAAGAAGCCGGAAGTGATGCGACTGGTCGGCACCGAGGGCAATTACGGCGAGCAGCTCGGCCTCACCAAGGACTGGGTCGTCCGCATCATCCGCAACGTCGGTAATTACGGCGAGATGTACGAGCGCAATATCGGCGAGAAGTCCAAGCTGAAGATCCCGCGCGGGATGAACCAGCTGTGGAATGCCGGTGGCGTGCAGTACGCGCCGCCGGTGAGATAAGGAGCTCTATCCGCCGTCATTGCGAGCGGAGCGGGGCTCGCGCCACATCCTCATTCGTCATGCCCGGGCTTGTCCCGGGCATCTACGTTTGAGGCACATTAAGAACGTAGATGGCCGGGACAAGCCCGGCCATGACGACCTACGTAACGGGTGACGCTCTCTCCCCCTCATCCTGAGGAGCGCGGAACGCGCGTCTCGAAGGATGCAGGCCCCAGCCGGGCCTTCATGGTTCGAGACGCCGCGCAAGAGCGCGGCTCCTCACCATGAGGAGATGGAGCTCAATACCCCCGCGCCCTTGCCAGCTGCTCGGTGTGGTAATTGGCGTCCCCGAACAATTCCTCGCACACACGCGCGCGCTTCATGAAGAAGCCGATGTCGAACTGGTCGGTCATGCCCATGCCGCCATGCATCTGCACGCCTTCCTGCACCGCGCGCGCGGCGGTGGTGCCGGCGCGGGCCTTTGCCACTGCGACGGCTGAGGCGGCCTTGGCAACGTCCGTATCCAGCGCCTGAAGCGCCTTCATCGTCGCGGCGCGGGAAATCTCGATGTCGACATAGAGCTCGGCGGCGCGGTGCTGCAGCGCCTGGAATTCGCCGATCAGCTTGCCGAACTGCTTGCGGCTCTTCAGGTACTCGACGGTGCGGTTGAACACCTCTTCGCTCAAGCCCACCATTTCGGAGGCAACTGCGCCACGGCCGATATCGAGCACGCCGTCGAGCAGCGCGCCACCCTGGTCGACTTCGCCGAGCACGCTGTCGGCATCGACTTCGACATTGGCAAGCTCGATGCGCGCCGCATTGTGCGCGTCGACCATGATGGTGCGCTCGATCGCAACGCCCTTGGCCTTGGGGTTGACCAGGAACAGCGTCAGCCCCTCGCGCTCGCCGGCAGCGCCCGCGGTGCGCGCGGCGACGATGAGGAGGTCGGCGACATGGCCGTCGACGACCAGCGCCTTGGCGCCGGAGAGCCTGAAACCGTTGCCGGCGCGCACCGCCTGCAAGCTGGTTTGAAGCGGGCGGTGCTTTGCGCCCTCGTCGACCGCGAGCGTCGCGAGCAGCGAGCCGTTGGAAATCTTCGGCAAATATTCCGACTTCTGCGCGGCATTGCCGCCACGGTTCAGCGCCGAGGCCGCGACCACGCTGGTGGCGAGGAAGGGCGACGGCATCAGCGCGCGGCCGATCTCCTCCATCACCACGCCGGCCTCGACATAGCCGAGGCCGCTGCCGCCGAACTCTTCCGGCACCAGCAAGCCGGCAAAACCCATCTCGGCGAAGGAATGCCAAAACTCCTTGGAGAAGCCGGTGGGGTCTTTGCTATCGCGCAAGCTGCGCAGATGCGACACCGGCGCCTTGTCGCTGATCAGCCCGCGCGCGCTGTCGCGGAGCATCGATTGTTCTTCGGTAAGGACGAGGGCCATGGCGGGCTCCAACAAAGTGCGGTTCGGCGGAATTCGGTGGTGACCCTCATGGTGAGGCGACGCGTCAGCGCCGTCTCGAACCACGAGGCCATCTTCGAGACGCGGCCTGACGGCCACTCCTCGGGATGAGGACTTCGCTTACGCCCCCGGCAGATCGAGGATGCGCTTGGCGACGATGCCGAGCATGACCTCCGTCGTGCCGCCCTCGATCGAGTTGGCCTTGGTACGCAGCCAGGCGCGTGGCCGGGCGCCTTGCTTCGAACGCTCGCTCTCCCATTCCAGCGCATCGACACCGCCGGCCGACATCAGAATTTCGTAACGGCGCTTGTTGAGCTCGGTGCCGTAATATTTCATCGCCGAAGAGAACGCCGGATGCGCCTGACCCGCCTTGGCGAGGTCGACCGCGCGCTCGGCGCAGGCCGCGAGCGCAGCCTCGTCGACGTCGAAGCTGGCGATCCGGCCACGCAGCATGGGATCGTCGAGCCGCCCCAGCGCATCGGTGCCGACGGAATCCGCCGCGATCTGGCCGAGCGGACGACCGACGCCGCGCTCGCCCATGCCTGATATCATCGCGCGCTCATGCTGAAGCAGATATTTTGCGACGTCCCAGCCGCGGTTGACGGTGCCGACCACATGCGATTTCGGCACGCGGACATTGTCGAAGAAGGTCTCGCAGAACGGCGAGTAGCCGGAGATCAGGAGGATGGGCTTGGTCGAGACACCCTTGGACGTCATGTCGAAGAGGATGAAGCTGATGCCGTCGTGTTTCTTCGCCGCGGAATCGGTGCGCACCAGGCAGAAGATCCAGTCGGCATAGTTGGCATAGGACGTCCAGATCTTCTGGCCGGTGATGACGAAATCATCGCCGTCGCTCTCGGCGCGGGTCTGGAGCGAAGCGAGATCGGAGCCGGCGTTCGGCTCGGAATAGCCCTGGCACCAGCGGATCAGGCCCGCGGCGATGTTGGGCAGATGCTCCTTCTTCTGGGCGTCGTTGCCGTATTTCAGAAGCGCCGGCCCAAGCATCCAGATGCCAAAACTCGACAGCGGCGGCCGCGCACCCAGCTTGGCCATTTCCGCGCGCAGCACCTTGTGTTCGGCAGCGCTGAGGCCACCGCCGCCATATTCCTTCGGCCAGTCCGGCACGGTCCAGCCCTTGTCGCGCATGCGCTCGAACCAGATGCGTTGCGGCTCGGACGAGAATTTTGCGTTACGTCCGCCCCAGAACACATCGGCGTCGGAGATCGCGGGCCGGCGCATCTCCGGCGGGCAGTTGGCCTCGAGCCAGGCACGTGTTTGCTTGCGGAACGTTTCAAGATCGGTGTTTTCAGCATCGCTCATGGGCGTTTCCATCAATCAAAAACGACTTGTTGTCGGCGACTCTGGGCCATCGCCTCGTGGAATTCAACCACTTCCGCGTCCCGCATCGGCTATAGTCGCCGCGACGGCGAAGCTTGAAAAGAAAGAGGAAACAACAATGCGCCTGAAGCTTCTTTCGCCTGGCGAAATGAACGAGAGCCAGCGGCAGACCTATGACGAGTCGATTGCCGGCAAACGCGGCAAGCCGCCGGCGCCGATGATGGCCTGGCTCAACAGCCCCGACATGGCCCGTCACGCCACGCGACTCGGCGAGGTCCTGCGCTACGACACGATCTTCCCCGCAAAACTTTCGGAGATCGCGATCCTGGTGACGGCGCGGTACTGGACAGCGCATTACGAATGGTATGCGCATAAGCGCCTGGCGCTTGCAGGTGGCATGAAGCCCGAGATCATCGACGCCATCCGCGACCGCCGCACGCCCGTCTTCGACGATCCCAAGGGCAAGATGATCTACGACGTCGCGAAGTCGTTGCACGAGGGCCACGGCGTCGAGAAGGGCCTCTATGACGAGGCGGTAAAGGTGCTCGGCGAGCGCGGCGTCGTCGAGGTAATCGGACTGTGCGGTTATTACACAATGGTGTCGATGACGCTGAACACGTTTGAGTTCGAGTTGCCGGAGGGCGAGGTCCAGGAGCTGGCTTGATTGCCGATTCGGAAACGCTGGGTTTCGGAATAGCCCGGTAGCGCTGTGCCCCGGCTCGCCTTATGTGGAATTCACCAACGGAGCAGCTACATGTCGCAAAGCCCAGCCGTCCATGCCGGCACCAGGATCGGCCACGTTCACCTCAAGGTCGCCGATCTCGATCGCGCGCTCGGCTTCTATTGCGGCGTGCTCGGCTTCGAGCTGATGCAGCGGATGGGCTCCGGCGCGGCCTTCATCTCGGCCGGCGGCTATCACCACCACATCGGGCTCAATACCTGGGAGAGCAAGGGCGGCTCGCCGCCGCCACCTGATGCGACCGGTCTCTATCACACCGCGATCCTCTATCCGACACGGCCCGCGCTGGCGGATGCGCTGCACCGCGTGCTCTCGGCCGGCATTGCGCTGGACGGCGCCAGCGACCATGGCGTCAGCGAGGCACTGTATTTGCGCGACCCGGACCAGAATGGCGTGGAGCTGTATCGGGACCGGCCCAGGGAGCAATGGCCGTTCGGGGCGGACGGAAAGCTTGCGATGGTCACGAAGCGGCTGGACCTGGAAGAGCTGCTGAAGCAGCGCGAGGCTTAAACTCCACTCTCTCCCCGTCATTGCGAGGAGCGAAGCGACGAAGCAATCCAGAACCTTTCCGCGGTGGCAGTCTGGATTGCTTCGCTGCGCTCGCAATGACAGGGTGTGTAGAGACGCTGTCGGGCCCTACGTCGTCTTCACATGCGGTCTCCCGCGCACCATGATCAACGCGCGCCGCCACCACCTCCAGCGCGATGCAGAGATAGAACGGAAGCGCATAGCCGCCCGAAAAGTCGCGCAGGAAGCCGACCACGCCGGGGCCGAACGCATAGGTCACCTGGTTGATCGCGGTGTTGAGGCTGATCAGCACGCCGAACGAGGCGGAGTCGAATTCCTGCTGCACGATCAGCGACGGCAGCGTGATGAGGTTGCCGACGGAGAAGCCGAACAACGCGCAGGCGGCGATCAACACGTAATCATTGTGCAAATTGATGACGGCGAGAAGCGCCACGGCCTGGCTCAGGAACGACAGCGCGGACGCAAGCCGCTGGTTGAGGCGGTCGATCACCAGCGAGAACAGCACCCGACCGATCACCGCCATCGCCGTCAGCACCGCGACGGCCACGGCGGCGCGCTCGCGTCCGATCACGGGATCGAGGAACGAGATCAGGTGCACGATGAAGCCGACCTGCGCGAACAGCACCAGCGCGAACGCGACCGTCACGGTAAGAAAGCCGACATCGCGCAACGCCCCGGCGCGGATCTGCGCCGACGATTGCGGCTTTGCTTTCGTCGCTGCACGCCGACCATGGAGATCGGGCGGACGGCCGACGACAATCAGGATCACCGGCACGAGCAGCGCCAGCATGGCGCCGGCGACGGTGAACATCGCGCTGGCGAAGCCGATACGACCGATCAAGGTCACCAGCAGCGGCACGCCGACGATGCCGCCGAAGCTTGCGCCGTTCAGCGCCAGGCTGATCGCCATGCCGCGCTTCTGGTCGAACCACAGGCTGATCGTGTTGGTGATCATCGCCAAACTGGTGCCGGCCCAACCGAAGGCGAGCACGGCGTTCGCGAGATAAAGCTGCCACGGCTCGCGCACCGCGCCGATCGCGACCGCTGCGACCGACATCGCCAGCGTGCCCGCGATCAGGCCGAGGCGCGGCCCGTACTTGTTGACGGCCTCGCCAACGAAAACGACGAGCAGCGCGCCGAACAGATAGAAGAACGTCGTGCCGGATGAGATCAGCGAGGCCGACCAGCCGTGCGCGCGCTGGAGCTCGGCGACATAGACGCTCTGGCCGTAGAAGCCGAGGCCCCAGCCGAAGGTCGCGAGCAGGAAGCACACCGCGACGATGGGCCAGCCTTCGTAGCGAAGAGAGGATTCGTCGATGGATGCGTCGTGCCGGGGATTGTCGAGCATTTGCGCTTGTCCTTTGTTTCCCCGCGAGCGCCGTGCTTCACGCCCGCCTGTTCATGACGAGCATCATGTAACAACCCAAGCCCCGAAAATCACTTCGACCCGGGTCGAACTATCAACGCTGCTGACAGTCTCCTGCCACCTTAAATCGCATCCGGGAACTCACCCATGGCAGCGTCCAGCCGCGCCTTTCGGCGGCGGGCAAAGGAGGCGAACGAAAGCACGGCGAGGCCGAGCAGCACCGGTGGGAACACCACCATGTTCACCGCGGACCAGCCGTAATTGGCGAGCAATTGGCCGGACGAGAACGAGCCGATCGCCATCATGCCGAACACCAGAAAATCGTTGAAGGCCTGCACCTTGTTGCGCTCCTGCGGCCGGTGCGTCTCCAGCACCAGCGCGGAGGCACCGATGAAGGAGAAATTCCACCCCACACCGAGCACGATCAGCGTCGCCCAGAAATGCATTGCGGTGATGCCGGACAGGCCGATGCCGGCCGCACCGGCCTCCAGCAGCAGGCCGCCGGCAACGACCTTCGGCGCGCCGAAGCGCGCGATCAGCGCGCCCGTGAAGAAGCTCGGCCCGTACATGGCGACGATGTGCCATTGAATGCCGAAATTGGAATCGGAAAGGCTCAAGCCGCACAACTTCATGGCGAGCGGCGCCGAGGTCATCACCAGATTCATCATGGGGTAGGAGATAACGCCGCACAGCGCCGCCGCGATGAAGCGTGGCTGGGTCACGATGTCGAGCAGCGGCCGCCCGCCGTGCAGATCGGCCGGCGCCGGCTTCGGCATGTCGACTCCGGCGACGATGCCCATCGCGACCAGCGCGACCGCGGCCTGCACCAGGAAGCTGAAGGCGAACAGATAAGGCTGCCAGACGTCCATGGTCCATTGCACGAGCTGCGGACCGAGCACGCCGGCGAACACGCCGCCCGCCATCACCCAGGAAACCGCCTTGGGCCGGTACGCCGCGCTGGCGCCGTCCGCGGCGGCGAAGCGATAGGATTGCGCCACCGCGCCGTAGAGACCGCCGAGGAAGGTTGCGACACAGAACAGCGCGAACGAGGCGTGCAGGATCGCGAACGAGCCGAGCAGGCCGGTGAGCGTACCCAGACCCGTGCCGATGATGAACGCCCAGCGGCGACCGAAGCGGCGCGAGATCGCGCCGGTCGGCAAGGTGCCGGCCGCAAGCCCCAGCACATACATCGACAGTGGCACGGTCGCGAGCGACATGTCGGGTGCGAGCGTCGCACCGACGATCGAGCCGGTGGCGAAGATCACCGCCGAATTGGCGCCGGTCAGCGCCTGAGCGGCGGCAAGGCGCACCACATTGGCGCGCACGCGTGCGTCGGCGGCGATCTCATCGGCTGCAGTCACGTCTAACATCGGCATTTCCGCCCCAAGAGGCTTTCACGGGGCTTTCAAGGGACCCTGTTGATTCCAGGCACTATGGCGGGGCGCGCGAGGGCGGGCAACCGGTGCAAACGGGCGCAGGCCATGCCTCTGACGCAATCGGGCCGATGATAATGGGCCGCGCTCTTGACGGCTTGCGCTCGATCAAATCCTATCCGCCGCGATCTCAGGAGTTTCGTTCATGTCCGTCGACGACAGGCCTACGCTCAGCGCTCCCGACGACGATCCCTGGCTGTGGCTGGAGGAGATCGAGGGCAAGCTGGCGCTCGATTTCGTCGCGCGGCAGAACAGCCTGACGCTCGACGCATTTGGTGGAAAGGCCTTCGAGCGCGATCGCGACATCCTCGCGGCGATCTACGATCGCCCCGACAACATTCCCTATGTGAGCCGGCGCGGCAAAGATCTGCACAATCTCTGGAAGGACGCGACCAACCCGCGCGGCCTGTGGCGGCGGACTTCGCTTGCAGAGTTTCGCAAGCCGCATCCAGCGTGGGAGATCATGCTGGATGTCGACCAGCTCGCCGCGCGCGAAGGCGAGGACTGGCTGCTGAGCGGCATCACCACACAGCCGGGAAACTCGCGGGCGATTTTGAGCCTGTCGCGCGGTGGCAGCGACGCCGTCACCTTGCGCGAATTCGACATCGACACCAAGAGTTTCGTTGAGGACGGATTTGCGCTGCCGGAAGCCAAGGGCGGCGCCGATTGGCTCGATGCCGACACGCTGCTGCTGTCGAGCGCCCATGGCGAAGGCATGGCGACGAGTTCGGGATATTCGCGGACGGTTCGCCTGTGGCGGCGCGGCCAGTCTGTCGATCAGGCGCAGATGATGATCGAGACCACGGCCGATCATATGGCCATGTCCGGCATAGCCGACGACACCGCCGCGGTCCCACGCAGCTGGTTCGTCGACCAGATCGACTTCTTCAATCATACGATCTGGCTGCGGGATGCAGACGGCACGACGACGAAGCTCGACCTGCCGACCGGCATCTGGATGCAGGCACATGGCGACTGGTTCGCGATGAAGCTGCGCGAAGCCTGGTCGATCGAGGGGAGAACCTATGCCGCCGACACCGTGCTCGGCATGTCGCTCTCGGCATTCCTTGCCGGCAGCCGCGATTTCGCGGTCCTGTTCGAGCCGGAGCCTCGCCGCGCCCTGCAAGGTCTGTTCTGGGCCGGGGGCAGACTGGTACTGTCGATCCTCGACGAACTCCAGCCGCAATTCGAGATATGCACGCCGTCCGCCACGAGCTGGAGCCGCGAGTCACTCGGCGGCCTGCCGCAGATCGGCGTCGTCGACATCTGGCCGCTCGATCGCCATCCCTCCGAGAGCAATGGCGACCTGCTCGCCAATGTGCAGGATCCCCTGACGCCGCCGTCGCTGCTGCTGATGGAGCGCGGCGCCGCGAGCCCGATTGTGTTGAAGCAGGCGCCGAAGATTTTCACTGCCGACGGCCTCGTGGTGACCCAGCACGAGGCGATCTCGATCGACGGCGAGCGCATTCCCTATGTCCAGACCGGCCCCGCCGGCGAGAGCGGCGATGCGCCGGTCTATATGAGCGCCTATGGCGGCTTCGGGCTCTCGGTGAAGCCGTATTACAACGCATCGCTCGGCAAGCTGTGGCTGGAGCGCGGCGGCACGACGGTGCAGGCGAATTTGCGCGGCGGCGGCGAATTCGGCACACGCTGGCACGATGCCGGCCGGCTCGCCGGCAAGAAACTGTCGCACGACGATTTCGCCGCGGTCGCCGCGGATCTCGTCCGCCGTGGCGTGACCAAGGCGAAGCGCATCGCCGCGCAGGGCGGATCGAACGGCGGCATCCTCATCACCAACATGCTGGTGCGATACCCCGAACGTTTCGGCGCGCTGTTCTGCACGATCCCGCTGATCGACATGCGCCGCTACACAAAGCTGCTCGCCGGCGCGAGCTGGATCGCGGAATATGGCGATCCTGACAAGCCGGAGGAGTGGGACTGGCTGAAGACGTACTCCGCCTATCACAACGTCAAAGCCGGCCAGCCCTATCCGCCGATCCTGATCGCCACCACCCGGCGCGACGACCGCGTCCATCCCGGGCATGCGCGCAAGATGGCGGCAAAGCTCCAGGCGATGGGTTATGAAGCCTGGTTCTACGAACCGGAAGCAGGCGGCCACGGCTACGGCAAGGACAACAAGGAGCGCGCCGGCTTCGAGGTGCTCGGCTTCCGGTTCTTGAAGAACAAGATCGGGTGGGAGGACGGCGAGGCGTGATCGCCTCTTGCCCGAGTTCAGCGCACGCCGCCCAGCAAGTGGTGCATCTCTCCCGGTTGCGGGAGAGGTCGGCGCGTCCCGGGCGATGCGAAGCATCGTCCCGCGCGCCTGGTGAGGGTTTTATCCTCTAGGAGGTACCCCCGTTGCGGAAACACCCTTTCCCCAGCCCTCCCCCGCAGGCATAGGGGGAATCGCATATTGCACCGCTGCTGCAGGCGAGGTGGAATAACGACTTCCTCCTCTCCGTCCTCGCCCATATGCGATAGCCCTACCCCCGCGCGGCGAGCCGGAGCGGCGGAGAATTTAATTTGATTTTGCATTAAAATTATGTGTTATATATTTAATTCAGCTATCTTATTTATTCTATGACATTAATTAATTCGATGAGTACCAAAACCATGCGACCAGGCCGATTAATCACGCCATTGTAGTTGTTATTGAAAGAGGCGTGATGCATGCGCCGCCCAATTGATATTGCGCCGAGGAACGGAGAAGACATCTGGGTGGAAGATGCGGCCGGGGCTGTTGAGGCCGCCCACTGGTCGTGCGAGGAGGGCAAATGGGTTTGGACGGACGGCTCTCCGATCGACATCGCGCCGACCCATTGGTATCCCGCAACCGAGGATGTCGATCCAGAGGATTGAGCCGTCAGGCAGTTCGCTCGCGGCGGCTGTGATCTTGATCGTCGCAATCTTCGTGGGAGCAACCCTGCTCGGTGTGTTCGAGCCATTCAACGCGCGAACGGCTCAGGAGGCGACGCGCATCGACGGCGAAAGTGTCGTCAGCCTCGGTCGGCAGGCGGAAATCGCGACCAATTCGCAAGCAACACCTCAGCCAGAAACGATTGGAGCCCCGGTGTTGGCGGTGCCGGCAAGCACGGGCCGGCAGCAGCTCGTCGACGATTCTCCCCGCAGTGATCCACGCGCCAGCGAACTGGCCGGGGCGCGCAAAGAGCTTGACGAGGCGGTCCAGCGCACGCAGGCGGCTGAAATGGCCACGGAGCAGCTGCGGCAATCGCTTCAACAGGAGCAAGCTCACAGCGCCGCGCTCGTGGACCAACTCGCCGGAACCCGCCGCGAAATCGAGACGCGGAACCAACAATCGCGCGACGCGGAGGCTGTCGCTGCGCAGCAGAGAGATGCGGCGGCTCAGGACATCGCAGAACTGCGACGGTCATTGGAGAAGGAGCGGGACAGGAGCGCCGTGCTCGACAAGCAGGTGAACGCCGCGCAAGCAGCGACCGCGACCGCTGTGCAACAACGCCACGAGGCACAGTCACGCGCCGCGGCACTCGCGAGTGAACTTGCCGGAATACCTCGCGGACCGCTCACGCCGGATGGTGCGGCAGCTGAGCAAAGCGATCTAAAGGGACAGGAGATCGCGGAATTGCGGCAGTCCCTGCAGCAGGAACGGGAAAGGAGCGCCGTTCTCGTCGCAGAGGCCAAAGCGGCGCGAGCGGTAACGGCCGACGCCGAACAACAACGCCGCGCACTCGAAGAAGCCAGAGCGCACGCCGCTGCGCTGGCGAGCAAACTTACCGTAATGCGCCGCGAAATCGAAAGCCGAAACGTGCATTTGCGTGAGGCGGCCGATGCGGCCTCGCAGCAGGAACAGGCAGCGGGCCGAGAGATCGCCGATTTGCGGCAGTCGCTGCAACAGGAGCGGAGCAGGGCTGACGCCAGGGAGAGCGACCTCGCATCGGCGGGGCGCCCCGATGAGCGCGGCCCCGAGCAACCACCTGCAGGCTCGATCTTGCCGGCGACGCAGAAGGTGAAAGTGACCTCAGCGGAGCCGCTGATAGTTTCAGAGCAAAACGAGGTAGAGGCCAGATTGATCCCGCGCGCCAGGGAATTGCTCGATCAGGGAAATATTGGTGCAGCGCGAATTGTGCTTGAGCTTGCGGTTGAGAAGGACATTGCACGAGCAAGTTTCATGCTCGCGGAGACATATGATCCTGCGGTTTTGTCGGCCTGGGGTACCTATGGAACGCGCAGCGAAGCGATCAAGGCGCGAGAACTCTACGCCAAGGCACAGAGAGGCGGCATTCGCGAGGCCAAGGAACGGCTGGATGCGTTGCATCCCTGAGTCTTGTTGCAGAACGAAAGGCTGCGATGGCGATCGAGAAGGGAACGACATGAACAAGGTGCCAAGGTCACTCTCGCTGCTGCTGGTCACCGCGCTGGTGCCAATGGCCATTCTGCTTCAGCCGGCCTGCCTGAAAGCACAAACTGGGAAAAACTCCACGGGCGATGCACAATTCGTCCGACGGCCACTCCCGCAAGTGAACGAAAAAGACCGAATGAACGCCTGGACGGTCGGCCTTGCCGGCGGCCTGCTCGAGGGCGCGCCGATCCGTCTCGCAGCAGAAATGGCCCGGGTCGTTGACGACGGTGCAGACCTGCATCTCCTCCCGATCGTCACCCGAGGCGCTACCGACAATCTTAATGCGCTGCTCTATTTGCGTGGTGTCGATACCGCCATCATCAATTCCGACGCGCTCGATGAATACAAGCTTCAGGTACCGCAGATCCAAAGTCGCATCACTTATCTGCTCAATCTTTTCCCGTCTGAGCTGCACATTTTCGTGCGACCGGAGATCACAAGCCTGCAGGATCTTGCCGGCAAGAAAGTGAACTTCAATACCCAGGGCACCGCAGCCGCCTATTCAGGACCGCTGATCTTTAGCCGTCTCGGCATCGAGATCGACAAGGCGTTCATTCCGCATCAAGTTGCCCTGGAGCAGATGCGCAAAGGAGAGATGTCGGCCGTCGTGTTCATCACATCGAAACCCGTCGACGCCTTCGTGCGCGGCCGCTGGGAGGCGGGCTTCAAGTTTCTCCCTGTCCATTACGACAGGAAGTTCGAGGACTATTATCTGCCCGCGACCTTGGACGCAAATGAGTACCCCAATCTGATCAAGCAGGGTGAGCGGGTCTCGACCATCGCGGTGCCGACAGCACTTGTTGCATTCAACTGGCCGCCGCGCTCGAACCGCTATCAACGCGTGGCACGCCTTGTCGAGTACCTGTTCTCGCGCGTCGATCGCCTGCAGGCGCCGGGCTTTGACCCGAAATGGCGGTCGATCAATCTCGCGGCAACCGTCCCCGGTCTCACCCGCTTCCAAGCCGCGCAGGAATGGCTAGACCGCAAAGCGCGCAGCGCACAGGCGCCGCCATGAAGACTGCTGCTCCTCCACTCGCCGTCGCCTTCAACATTGTCTGCGGAATCGCGTACGCGCAAAGCACGAGCGATTCCATGGAAACACTTGGGGCATGTTCGGCGACGAAGGGATCAGCGCAGCTGGAGTGTGTGCAAGATTTATCACCTAAGGGCCCACCGCTTGGCCGACGCGGGGCAGATGATAGCTGGCTGGTCAGCGAGACCACATCGCCGGTCGACTATTCACCGATCGTCACCGCCACCATCTCTTCTGTCAGCGGCCCGAACGGCGCCGCGATGCAACTCGCTATCCACTGCCGCAAAGGTCGCACGGAAGTCATGATCGCGGGACCGGCGCTCTCACGCGGCGCCAACGAATATGCTGTCTCTTATCGACTCAATGCGGATCCGCCAATTCAACTTGCGGCCGCCTCGCCGTCGTTCGGGTCTGGAATCGCTTTGGGAGGCGATGCCGTGCAATTGCTGAAGTCATTACCCGATGACGGTAGCATCATTGTGCGTCTTTCCAGCCGCACCGGCGCGGTGCAAGAGGGACAGTTCCGGCTCGGCGGATTCAAGAACGTGCGTGAAAAAATGGCGGCTGCGTGCAAATGGCCACATAGCGTCGCCAGACCAGGAGGGTGATGGTCATGGAGCGGGGAGAAACAAGATGATCAGTCTGAAGTCGGCAATCGCAGTCATCAGCGGCTTGGCGATGATGTTCCTGGTCGGGCCAAACGTCCAGGCCGAGTCGGACAACCATATGATCCCGCAGGCGAGTGAGAGCGTAGCGAGCAATCAGAAGCACCCGGGCGGACACAGGCAGGCGAGAAAGCCGGCGCAGAATCAAACAATTAACCGGGCCCCCGCGAGTGAGACGCGGCTGGCTCAAGCAACAAGACCCGAGATCGCCAACAAGTCGCATCGGCTGATCCTGCAAGTGAATTCCAACGAACCCGCGATGATGAACTTGGTACTCAACAATGCAACCAACGTCGCGCAATACTACCGCGAGCTCGGTGAGGCGGTGTCGATCGAGGTCGTCACCTTTGGCCCTGGCCTTCACATGCTGCGCGATGACACTTCGCCGGTAAAGCCGCGCATCGAGGTGCTCGCGATGAGCCATCCCGAAATTTCTTTCAAGGCCTGCGGAAACACCCAGGAAAATATGCGTAAGGCGGAGAACAAGGACATCAACCTGATTGCTCAGGCGACGGTTGTTAAATCCGGCGTCGTCCGCGTTATGGAGCTGCAGGAGCAGGGCTGGAGCTACATCAAACCGTGAGGTCACGCGAGAACACCAGGGTCAGATTGTTCGCCGGCATGTCGATCGTATCGACGAGGCGAAGACCTACGCCGCGTGCGAGGCGCTCGACGTCGCTGATGTCGCGCACGCCCCAGTCGGGATTGCCTTCACGCAAGGATGTGTCGAACACGGCATTGCTGAGCGCGGTGTGCTTGCCGCCGCGCTTGAAGGGGCCGTAGAGGAACAGCTTGCCGTCGGCCCGCAAATAGCGGCCGGCGCCGGCGAACAGGCCCTCGGCGACCTCCCATGGCGCGATGTGGATGACATTGGCGCAGAACACGGCGGCAAGACTTGTCGGCCCCTGCCCGCTCGTCATCTCCAGACACCAGTCGGGATCCGTGAGATCGATCCGCAAGGGCGAACGGATGTTTTGCAGGCCGGCATGAACGCGCCAGGCCTCGATGCTCTTGATGTGGCGCTGGTTGAGATCGCTGGGCCACCAGATCAGGCCGGGCGTGTGGCGGGCGAAGTGGACCACGTGCTGCCCGGTTCCGCTGCCGAGCTCGACCACGTCGCCGGTGCAGCCGGCGAGATGCTTTTCCAGTACCGCCCAGAGCGATTCGTGATTGCGATGAAACGCGGGTGCATCGAGACGGCCATCCGACTCGACCCGCCCGCCGTCCCTGCCAAATTCGACGACATATTCAGCCAATTGAAGTCCCCGGAAAAGAAGAAGCAGACGAAAACGCGATCAGAGCCAAGCGCCCGAGAAAAAATGACTGGCCCCAACAGGCCTTACGGACGAACTAGCTCCTTAAGTTGCAATGCAGAAGATATTAACTCCATTTTGCGGCCTGCATAGTCTTGATTGTCAGAACGAGCCGGGTGTGCTTTTGAGCACTACCTTTGGTACACCAGATCATGTTTCGGGACGACGCCTTGACCGCCTTTCCCTGCAAACCCGCCCTGCTCGTTGCGCTGGCCGCCTTGGGGCTCTTGGCGGCCGCGACCCCGGTGCGGGCGCAATCCGCCGTGACCGAGGGCCAGAAACTCGCTTTCGACCGCGGCAAGGGCAATTGCCTGACCTGCCACGTCATCAAGGGTGGCGACCTGCCGGGAACGATCGGGCCGGAACTGAAGGACCTCAAGGCCAAGTACCCCGATCGCAACGAGCTGACCGCGATCATCTTCGACGAGACCAAGCGTAATCCGCAGACCATGATGCCGCCGTTCGGCCCGGAACCGGATTTTGACCGAACAGGAGATCAGCGCGATCGTTGATTTCCTGCAAACCCTGTGACCGCCGGCACGCCAGGAGACCTGAGATGACCGCACTCACCGGCCCACGCGCGACGCGGCGCCTGATCCTCCAGGGCGCGGCCTCGGTCGCGCTGCTCGGCCTCGGCAATCTGCCGTTCGCTCCCGCGCGTGCCGCGGCCAACGACAAATATCCGGAAGAGGCCTTCAGGCAGAAGAGCGAAGCGGACGCCATCAAGGCGCTCTACGGCAGGACCGCCGAGCCGTCCGACAAGGTCAAGCTGGATGCCCCCGAGATCGCCGAGAACGGCGGCGTCGTGCCGATCTCGGTGACGACGACGCTCGACAAGGTCACCTCGATCTCGTTCTTCGTGGCCGAGAACCCGAGCGCACTGGCCGCGAGCTACAAGATTCCCGAAGGCACGATCCCTGGTGTCGCCAACCGCCTGAAGATGGCCAAGACCACCAACGTCGTCGCAATCGTGGAGGCCGACGGCAAGCTCTACAGCGCGACCAAGGAAGTCAAAGTCACCGTCGGCGGCTGCGGCGGCTAAGCGAGGAAGTTCGACATGGCATCCAGCATTCGCGTCCGCGCTACCGCCAACGGCGACATCACCGAGGTTCAGGCGCTGATCCAGCATCCCATGGACACCGGCTTCGTCAAGGATGCCAAGGGCGAGTTGATCCCCGCGCATTACATCCAGGAGCTAAAGTTCGAATGTAACGGCAAGGACGTCTTCGTCGCCGATTGGGGCACCGCCATTTCCAAGGACCCCTACGTCAAGTTCAGCTTCAAGGGCGCCAAGAAGGGCGACGATCTCAAGATCTCCTGGACCGACAACAAGGGTGGCTCGGACACCACCACCGCGAAGATCGCGTGATGAAGGCCCCCATCTCTCTCCTGCTTGGCTCGTTGAGCGCCGCGCTCGTCGCGTTCGCCCTCGCCTCTCCGCGTGTGGTCGCGGCCGACAAGGTCGATCCCGTTGCCGATGCGAAAGCGTTCCAGAACTTCTTCTTCCAGAAATTTCCGACCGTGAAGCACGAGGATTTCGTCAACGGTCCTTATTCGATGAACGAGGACATGAAGCGGCAGTGGCAGGAGAAGGAGGAATTCCCGCCTTACGAGTTCGCGCTCGACGCCGGCAAGGAAATGTTCGCGACCCCGTTCAAGAACGGCAAGACCTATGCCGATTGCTTCCCGAACGGCGGCATCGGCGTCCGCCAGAACTATCCTTACTTCGACGAGAAGGAAGGCAAGGTCGTCACGCTGGAGCTGGCGCTCAACCGCTGCCGCGAGGCCAATGGCGAGGCGCCCTATTCCTACGTCAAGGACGAGATGGCCTCGCTCACGGCGTACATGGCCTTCACCTCGCGCGGCAAGCCGATGGACATCAAGATTCCCGATGATCCCCGCGCGCTCGCGGCGTTCGAGAACGGCAAGCGGTATTTCTACACCCGCCGCGGCCAGATGAATTTCTCCTGCGCGAGCTGCCATGTGCAGAGCCCGGGCGAGCGCATCCGCGCCGAGATCCTGGCGCCGGCGCTGGGCATCTTGAACGCGATGCCGATCTACCGCTCCGAATGGAGCGGCATGGGCACGACCACCCGCCGCTTCGTCACCTGCAACAGCCAGACCCGCGCGGTTCCACTGGAGCCGCAGGCGGATGAATATCGCGACGTCGAGTATTTCCTGTCCTACGTCGCCAACGGCCTGCCGATATCAGGCCCGGGAGCGCGGCCATGAAGCGGTCACTTCCTCTCGCCATGCTGCTCGCCTTGGGCCTCGCGCCGGCGGCGCGCGCGGCAAATGAGGCGGATTACAAGACGGCCTATTCCGCCGCCGAAGCCGCATCGAAGGAGGCCGCCAGCTTGCGCCACCAATGGACCGTGACCGTCTCGGCGCTGGCCGCCGCGAAGAAAGCGGGCGATGGCGGCGATTTCGACCGGGCCGTCGCCGCAGCCAAGCAGGCCGAGGCGCTGGCGAAGGCCTCGATCTTCCAGGCCATTTCCGAAAAAGAAGCCTGGAAGGCGATGGAAATCCGCTAGACTGTTCGCTCGTGCAACAGCCTTGCGACCATTAGAGGGCGCGGAGAATTTCTGGATGGCGATCCGCCGCCGCGATTTCCTGAAGAATGCTGGGCTCGCCGCCGCATCGCTCAGCCTGCCGCGGCTTGCGCGCGGAGCCGAGGCCGCGAGCATTTACGACCTCGAACGGTTCGGCAATGCGCGCATCCTTCACCTCACCGACACGCATGCGCAGCTCAATCCGGTCTATTTTCGCGAGCCCAGCGTCAATATCGGCATCGGCGAGATGGCGGGACGGCCGCCGCATCTGGTCGGCCGCGCCTTCCTCGAACGTTTCGGCATCCGGCCCGACAGCGCGGATGCCTATGCCTTCAGCTGCTTCGAGTTCGAGAAGTCCGCAGGCCGCTTCGGCAAGCTCGGCGGCTTCGCCCATCTGAAGACGCTGATCGATCGCCTGCGCGGCGATGCCGGCGAAAAGCACTCCGTGCTCGTTGACGGCGGCGATCTCTGGCAAGGCACGGGGCTCACCAACATCATGCAGGGCCGCGACATGGTCGAGGTCGCAAACCTGCTCGGTATCGAGGCGATGACCGGGCATTGGGAATTCACCTATGGCGAGCAGGCGCTGCGCGACAATCTCGGGCGCTTCAAGGGCGAGTTCCTGGCGCAGAACGTTTTTCTCACCGAGGAAGCCGCATTCAACGACGCGCCCGCCTTCGACAAGGCGACGGGGCGCGTGTTCAAGCCCTCGGTGATCAAGGAGCTAGGCGGCCATCGCGTCGCGATCGTCGGCCAGGCCTTCCCTTACGTGCCGATCGCGCATCCCAAACGGTTCACGCCGGACTGGACCTTCGGCATTCGCGAGGAAGAGCTCCAGAAGCACGTCGACGGCCTGCGCAACACCGACAAGGTCGATGCGGTCATCCTGCTGTCGCACAACGGCATGGACGTCGATCTCAAGCTCGCAAGCCGCGTCACCGGCATCAACGTCATTCTCGGCGGCCACACCCATGATGCGATCCCGCAGCCAATCGCAGTAAAGAACGCGAGCGGCACCACGCTCGTCACCAACGCCGGCTCCAACGGAAAATTTTTGGCCGTGCTCGACCTCGCGCTCGACAAGGGCAAGGTCAGCGATATCAAATATCATCTGCTGCCGGTCTATTCCGAGCTGTTGAAACCCGATCCGGGGATGGCCGAACTGATTGGCCGGTTGCGGGCGCCCTTCGTCACCGACTGGTCGGAGAAGATCGCAACGCCCGATCGCCTGCTGTATCGCCGCGACAATTTCGCCGGCCCGGTCGACGAGCTGATCTGCACCGCGCTGCGCAGCGAGCTCGATGCCGAGGTCGCGCTGTCGCCGGGCTTCCGCTGGGGCGTCACCGCGCTGTCCGGCCAGGCGCTGACCATGGAGGATTTGCTTGCGGAAACCGCGATCAGCTATCCCGAGACCTATGTGCAGGAGATGACCGGCACGCAGATCAAGGACGTGCTGGAAGACATCTGCGACAATCTCTTCAATCCCGACCCCTATTACCAGCAGGGCGGTGACATGGTGCGCGCCGGCGGGCTCCGCTACACCTGCACCCCGACGGCTGCGATCGGCAGCCGCATCTCCGAGTTGAAGCTCAACGGCGGCAAGGCGGTTTCCGCAAACCACCGCTACAAGGTGGCGGGCTGGGCCTCCGTCAACGGCCAGCAAGGCGCGCCGGTGTGGGAGGTCGTCGCCAAATATCTGCGCTCGGGCCGGATGTTACAGGAGCGGCTCGGCTCCGGCGTCACGCTGAAAGGCGTCGAGGGCAATCCAGGTATTGCAGGACAGGGATGATGCGATCGCAGATCTTATCCGCGATGCTGCTGGCGCTGCTCGCCTTCGCTGCCACGCCGCTCGCTTACGCACAGCAGGTGCCGCTCCAGGACAAGCCGTTCGCGGAGCACAAGGTCGTGTTGCAGCTCTCCGATGGCGATGCCAAGAAGCAGGCGCTGGTGCTGAGCGTCGCCAACAATTTGCTGAAGGCCTACGACCCCGACAAAATTGCGATCGAGGTGGTGGCGTTCGGTCCCGGCATCGATCTGCTGTTGTCAGGCAGCGAGCGCCGCAAGCAGGTCGAGAGCCTGATCGCGCAAGGCGTACGCTTCGACATCTGCCTCAACACCGTCGACACGATCGAGCGGGAGACGGGCAAGCGGCCGGAGTTCATTCCCGCGGCCACACCGGTGCAGGTGGGTGTCGGGCAGATCCTGTTTCTGGCGGAGAATGGGTACACATTGGTGCGGCCCTGAGCCTTTTGTCTGGGCAAAACGTCGCGGCACATTCGGTGTCGTCGCCCGCGGTCGGCGATCCAGGACTCCGACACCGCGAGGGGTACGGAAAGGCCGCGGCGTACTGGATTCCCCGCCTTCGCGGGGAATGACAGCGGTGGCTGAGGTGACTCCCAGCCGCCCATCGCGGGAATAAAAATCTTCTAAATTACCTTACTTAGACAGTCAATTACTTCTCTTTTTGGACCGAAGTGTAGTAGAATTTCAAGGTAGTTCACGCGGGTCTTGCCATGATCTTCCGCCAGCTCTTCGACAGTGTTTCGGGTACCTACAGCTATCTTCTGGCGAGCCGCCCCGGCGGCGAGGCGCTGATCCTCGATCCCGTGCTGGAGAAGGTCGACCGCTACTGCCAGTTGCTGCGCGAGCTCGACCTCAAGCTGGTCAAGGCGGTGGACACGCATCTGCACGCCGACCACGTCACCGGCCTCGGCGAGCTGCGCGACCGCACCCATTGCATGACCGTGATGGGCGACCAGACCAAGGCCGACGTGGTGGCGATGCGGGTTGCCGACGGCGACAAGGTGACGATCGAGGGCCTGTCGCTCGACGTGATGTACACGCCCGGCCACACCGACGATTCCTATTCCTATCTGATGGGCGACCGCGTCTTCACCGGTGATACGCTCCTGATCCGCGGCACCGGCCGCACCGATTTCCAGAACGGATCTTCGCGCGCACAATACGAGTCGATTTTCAATCGGCTGCTGAAGCTGCCGGACGAGACGATGGTGTTCCCGGCGCATGACTACAAGGGCGACACCGTCTCCACTATCGGCGAGGAGAAGCGCTACAATCCGCGGCTTCAGGTGCGCTCGGTCGACGACTATATCGAGCTGATGGCCAATCTGAAGCTGCCCAATCCGAAGATGATGGACGTCGCAGTGCCCGCCAACATGCATGTCGGCCTGCATCAGGAGGAGCTCGAGAAAGAGGGCCGCGCGCTCAGCGCCGTCGAGGCGATCCGCTCGCTCGGCCGGCCCGACATCCTGCTGGTCGATTTGCGCGAGACCAATGAGCGGATGAAGCACGGCATGCTCGAAGGCGCGCTGCATACGCCCTATCCATCCATTGAAGACAGCCTCAAGCCCGGCGGCATGCTGCGCGAGGTCGCGGCCGCCACCGGCCGCCGCGTCGTGTTCTTCTGCGCCTTCGGCGAACGCTCGGCGATGGCTGTGGCCGCCGCCAAGGAGACCGGGCTCACCAACACCGCGCATATCGCCGGGGGGATCGATGCCTGGAAGAAGGCCGGCGGGCCGGTGATGCACTGACGACGGCCTCGCCGCCATTCTTGAGATAGATCAGGAACCGCCCATATAGTCGGGCTAGGACGGATGCAGCATCACCATCCGGGAGCAGCCATGGCCAAGATCGGCAAGCCGAGCGAGCCGCCAAAGACGAAGACCAAGACGGCCGAGAACAAGGCAAAGCAGCCTCCGCCCCCGCGCGAGATCGACGACGATTACGAAGACGGCGATTTTGCTACACCGAAGCGTGATCGCCATGGGAATGACGATGAGCCCTTGTGAGGCGGTGATGTTCGCCCTGCGACCGCTGAATGATCGAGATCGCAGCCAGTCACCTCTGCTACCTGCCATGCGCCTGCGTTCATGGACAAATAACCGCTGTCCCCGATAATTTGCGCGTGTCCAAGTGACGTGAAACGGAACTGCAATGGTTGACGTTCTTGCCGCACCGCAGCAAGGCAAGGCGGACAGCGCGCTACGCACGCTGACCGGAATTTCGATCGCGCATTGGGTCAGCCATTTCCATCTGCTGGTCCTGCCGATGCTGTTCCCGTTCCTGAAAAGCCAGCTCGGCGTCGGCTATGTCGAGCTCGGCTTCGCGCTTACCGTGTCCGCCGTGGTATCGGGGCTGACGCAGGCGCCGACCGGCTATCTCGTCGACCATTTTGGCGCGCGAAAGATCCTGCTCGGCGGCCTCACCCTCGGCGGGATCGCGCTGATCCTGCTCGGCCTGCACCTGAGCTACACCTCGCTGATCGCCTGCGCCGTGCTGCTCGGGCTCGCCAACAGCGTCTACCATCCCGCCGATTACGCCATCCTCGCCGAGCACATGGACGAAGCGCGGATGGGCCGTGCGTTCTCGATCCACACTTTTGCCGGCTATTTTGGCGGCGCGGTCGCACCCGCAATCGTTGCTGCGCTCGTCACGGTGTCTGGCGGTGGCGGTGCGCTGATCGCGTCGGGCGCGATCGGTGTTCTGGTCGCGCTGTTGCTGGTGACCATGAACATTCCCGATGCCGGCGCGCACAAGTCAAAGCCGGGCAACGAGAACGCACCGAAGCAGGCCGTCATCACGCCGGCGCTGATCACGTTGACGGCGCTGTTCATGCTGCTCAGCCTGTCGGTGGCCGGCATCAACAATTTCGGCGTGGTGGCGCTGATGAGTGGCTATGGCGCGACCTATTCCGCAGCCAATGTCGCGCTCACCGCGTTCCTCGGTGCAAGCGCCGTCGGCGTGCTCGCGGGCGGCTTCCTTGCCGACCACACCGAGCGCCACGGCTATGTCGCCGCCGCCTGCTTCGCTGCGAATGCGCTGATCGTGCTGCTGATCGCGCTGGTGACGCTGCCCGGCTGGATCCTGACGGCCGCGATGATGATGGCGGGCTTCCTCTCCGGCGTGATCGCACCCTCGCGCGACATGCTGGTGCGCAATGCAGCTCCTCCCGGCGCGGCAGGCCGCGCCTTCGGCATCGTCTCCACCGGCTTCAATCTCGGCGGCATCGTCAGTCCGCTGTTGTTCGGCTGGATCATGGACCAGAGCGCGCCGCATTGGGTGTTCGGGGCGTCCGTGATCTTCATGCTGGCGACGGTGGTGCTGTCGCCGTTCACGGAGCGGAAGCGGCAAGCCAAGGCGTAGCTGCAACGCCGGGACGACAAGAAACAACAACAAACGGGGAAGAAACACCATGAGCAACCCTGATCTCGTGATCCGCGGCGGCACGGTCGCAGATGGAAGCGGCGGCGAGCTGTTCGAGGCTGACATCGCCATCACCGGCGGCAGAATCAGCAAGATCGGAAAGGTCGCTGCAAAGGGACAGGAAGAGATCGACGCGCGCGGCAAGCTCGTCACGCCGGGCTTCGTTGACGTTCACACCCATTACGACGGCCAGGTCACCTGGAGCCAGGACATGACGCCGTCCTCGCAGAACGGCGTCACCACCGCGATCATGGGCAATTGCGGCGTCGGCTTTGCGCCGTGCAAGCCCGCCGACCACACCCGCCTGATCCAGCTCATGGAAGGCGTCGAGGACATTCCCGAGCCCGTCCTGAGCGCCGGCATCCCCTGGGCATGGGAGAGCTTTCCGGATTACATGGAATGGCTCTCCAAGCGCGATTTCGACATCGATGTCGGCGCGCAGCTGCCGCATGCGGCGCTGCGGGTCTATGTCATGGGCGAGCGCGGCGCGCGCCGCGATCCTTCTACGGCGGAAGACAATGCGGCGATGGCAAAGCTCGCGGGCGAGGCGGTGCGCTCGGGCGCGCTGGGCTTCTCGACCTCTCGCACCCTCAACCACCGCACCTCGACCGGCGATTTCACGCCGACGCTGAAGGCCGGCGAGGACGAGCTCACCGCGATTGCGGGCGCGATGCATCGTGAGGGACGCAGCGTTCTGCAATTCGTGCTCGATCTCTCCACCATCGACGAAGACCTGCCGATGATGCTGCGGGTGGCTGACGCCACGAAGTGCCCGATCTCGTTCTCGATCACGCAGAACGACAAGGCGCCGCAGCGCTGGCGCCGGACGCTGGACGAGATCAATGCGGCAGCGAAGCGTGGCCTCTCGATCACCGCGCAGATCGCCGCGCGGCCCGTCGGCCTCCTGCTCGGGCTCGAGCTGTCGCGAAACCCGTTCCAGACCCATCCGAGCTACAAGGCGATCGCGCATCTGCCGCTGAAGGAGCGGCTGGCGCGGTTGCATCAAAGCGAGGTGCGCGAGGCAATTTTGAGCGAGACGGCGACTGCGACCGACGATCCGCTGTTCTTCCGTCCCAACTACGACAAGATGTTCTTGCTCGGCGACCCCCCCGATTACGAGCAGCCGCCGGAGAACGCGCTGGGCCCGCAGGCGCGCAAGCAGGGCCGGCAGCCGGAGGAGCTCGCCTATGAGGCGATGCTGTCGGACGACGGCCGCGGCATGCTTTACGTGCCGTTCCTCAACTATGCCGACGGCAATCTGGACGCGACGCGCGAGATGCTGATTGATCCGCAATCGGTGCCCGGCCTCTCCGATGGCGGTGCGCATTGCGGCATCATCTGCGACGCGAGCTTTCCGACCTATCTGCTGACGCACTGGACACGTGACCGCAAGCGCGGCGAGAAGCTGACGATCCCGTTCGTGGTCGCCGCGCAATCGCGCAAGACCGCGCTCTCGGTCGGCCTCACCGATCGCGGGCTGATCGCTCCCGGCTATAAAGCCGACGTCAATGTGATCGACTACGGCCGGCTGCATTTGCATCCGCCGAAGGTGCACTACGATTTGCCGGTCGGCGGACGGCGGCTGTTGCAGGATGTCGATGGTTATGAGGCGACGATCGTGTCGGGCGTGGTGACGCGACGGCAGGGCGAGGCCACGGGAAGACGGCCGGGGAAGTTGATTCGGGGTGCGCAGGGGATGCAGTAGCGCTAAGGCGCGGAGGCGCTGCCTCTATCTCCGGTGTCGTCCCGGCCTAGTGGGCAATTGCGGACGAGGCCGGGACGACAGTGTTGGTTGGAACGAGCAGCGCGCTCCTTACGTCGCCGACACCGCGCTCTTCAGCGGCGCAGCTTGCGGGGCTGCACTACCGGTCAGCCTGGCCCTTTCCGTGTTCGGCCAGAGCAGAAGCAGCCCGAGCAGACCGGAGCCGACCATGACCGCCGCGTTGATGGTGAAGCCGGTCATGTAACCGTCGAGCATGCTGCCGGAGCGCTGGATCACGGCGCCCATGACGTTCGGCGCGATGATGCCGGAGAGCGTGTAGAGCGCGCCATAGATCGCGAGGATCGCGCCGCGCTGCGACGTCGGCGTGAACTCGCCGAGCATCGGCGGGCAAACGACATAGATTGCGCCGCACAGGCCCGAGCCGACGACGAGTAGCGCGATCTGCAATCCAGCGCCCTGCACATGCGGCATCGTCGCCAGGATCAGACCGCCGATGATCAGCGGCACCGAGCCGAGCACGCCGCGCGAAATGCGCGTGGTATAGCCGCGCGCATTCATCACCTGCGAGATCCAGCCCGTGAGAATAACGATTGTGGCGCCGAACACCCAGGGCAGGATCGAGACGAAGCCGGCCTGGCTCTGCGTGAACCCGAGGCCCTTGACGATGAATGGCGTGAACCAGGTGAGGCCGAGCGACAGCGCCCAATAGGCGCCGAAGGTCGCGATCACGCAGCCGAGAAAGGTGCGTGAGGTTAGAAGGCGCAAGTAGGGGATTTTCGGTTGGGTCGCTGCCAGAGCCTGCGTATCCTCCAGCGGGCCTTCCTGGCCGAACGCGAGCCAGGCACAAACCCACATCAGGCCGACGACGCCGAGCGCGCCGAAAGCATAGTGCCAGGAATGGTTGACGATGATCCAGTTCAGCGCCGGCACCGCGAGGATTACACCGAAGGCCGAACCTTGCGACAGGATCGCGGTCGGCAGCGTCCGCTTCTCGTCGGGGAACCATTTGTAGATCGCGTGCGCGGCGACCGAGAAGGCGGGGCCTTCGCCGGCGCCCAGCACGATGCGACAGATCAAGAACGTGGTGAACGAGACGGTGCCGACCATCGGAAACTGCGCCAGCGCCCAGACCACCGCCAGCGCGAGCAACACCCAGCGTGTCGGCACCTTGTTGACGATGAAGCCGACTACGATGGCGGAAATCGAGAACAGGAAGAAGAACGAGGAGCCGAGCAGACCAAACTGCTCCGGCCGGAGATTCAGGTCTGCCATGATCGGCACGCCGGCGAGGCCGACGACGATCTTGTCGGCGAAGTTTACCAGCATGAACAGAAACAGCAGAAAGGTGACCGTCCAGGCTCCCTTTGGCGTCCCCGTCGTCTTGCCCGCCACCGCTGCCGTTCCCTGAACGCTCATGATTCCCCCCGTCGTCTTTTTGGCACTTTTTTGATTTGACCGTCCTGGAAGCTAACAACGGCTTCGAGACCAACGCAACCCGGCATTTCCGGAGCAAGTGTGCTACGCAGCAATTCCGCTAATTCCGTCCGGCGCCATTCATCGTGCTGAGCATTCGAAACCTCTCCAAGACGTTCCCTTCGGCCGGCGAGCCGGTCCATGTGCTGCGCGGCGTCGATCTCGACCTCAAGGCCGGCGAGCGGGTCGCACTGACCGGCGAATCCGGCAGCGGCAAGAGCACGCTGTTGCACCTGATCGCGGGGCTCGATGCCGCCGATGGCGGCACGATCCGGCTGGAAGGCACCGAGGTCACCAAGCTGTCTGATGCGGGGCGTGCAGGCCTGCGGCGCGATCGGATCGGCCTGGTGTTTCAGCAATTCAATCTGATCCCGTCGCTCTCGGTCGCGGACAATCTCGCCTTCCAGGCGCGGATCGCCGGCCGGCATGATGCAGCCTGGTCCAGGGAGCTGATCGAGCGGCTCGGGCTCGACAGCCTGCTCAAGCGTTATCCAGAAACAATTATCAGGCGGGCAGCAGCAACGGGTCGCGATCGGCCGTGCGCTGGCGACAAAGCCCTCGCTGCTGCTGGCGGACGAGCCGACCGGCAATCTCGACGAGGCCACCGCCGAGGACGTGCTGGCCCTGACGCGCGATCTCGTCACGCGCACCGGCTGCGGCTTCCTGATGGTGACGCACAGCCTGCATCTGGCTGCGACACTCGATCGCCAGGTCATCCTGCATGCAGGCCGGATCGCATGAGGCGCGCGCTCTGGATCCTCGCCGTGCTGCTCAGCCATTGGCGGCGCCACAAGATGCAGTTCGCGACGCTCCTGATCGGGCTGATTTCGGCAACCGCGCTGTGGAGCGGCGTGCAGGCGATCAACCAGCAGGCACGCAACGCCTATGACCGCGCCGCGGCGACCTTCGGCGGCGCGCGCACCGCGATGCTGGTCGCACCTGATGCCGCGACCTTTTCGCAGGAGCTGTTCGTCAAGCTCCGCCGCGCCGGCTGGCCGGTTTCGCCGATGCTGGAGGGACGGGTCCAGGTCAACGGACGCTCGGTGCGATTGCTCGGGATCGAGCCAGTGACGCTGCCGGCGGATGTCGGCAACGCGCCGCGCCTCGGTGCTTCGGATCTCGGCAGCTTCATCGCGCCGCCGGGCCAGACGCTGGTGGCGCGGGAGACGCTGAGCGATGTGCAGGAGCAGGAAGGCGCGGCACCACCGATCAGCAACGGCGCAAAACTGCCGCCGCTGCGCGTGCTGCCGCAGCTCGTGCCCGACGTGCTGGTGGTCGATATCGGCGTGGCGCAGCGGCTGCTGAACAAGCCGGACCAGATCTCGCGGCTTCTGATCGGCAAACCGAAGGGCAAGCCCGCGCCATTAGCGAGCGTCGTCGGCGACCAGTTGCAGCGCGTCGAGCCGAATGCGGAGACCGAGCTGGAGCGCCTCACCGACAGCTTTCATCTCAACCTCACGGCGTTCGGCCTGCTGTCGTTCTTCGTCGGTCTCTTCATCGTCAATTCAGCCGTCGGTCTCGCTTTCGAACAGCGGCTGCCGATGCTGCGCACGCTGCGGGCCTGCGGTGCCTCGGCGCGACTGGTCAACACCGTGCTGGTGGTCGAGCTGGTGGCACTGGCGCTGGTCGCCGGCCTGATCGGGCTGGTGTGCGGCTATTTCATTGCCGCCGCGCTGTTGCCCGACGTCGCGGCGTCGCTGCGCGGGCTCTATGGCGCGCAGATCCCGGGACAGCTCACGCTGCGCTCCGAATGGTGGCTCGCGGGTATCGGCATCAGCATTGCCGGCGCGCTGGTCGCGGCCGCGACCAGCCTGATCAAGGCGGTCAGGATGCCGGTGCTGGCGACCGCGCAGCCGCGCGCCTGGCAACAGAGGCAGCGCCGCTGGCTGATCCTGCAGAGCGGGGCTGCATGCGCCGTGTTCGCGGTCGCGCTGCTGCTGCTCCAGTACGGACAGTCGCTGATCGCGGGCTTTGGCGTGCTGGCAGCACTGATGCTCGGCGCGGCGCTGATCCTGCCGGCCTTCCTCGAACTCATCCTGCTCGTCGGTCAGCGTTGTGCACGAAAACCGCTCGCGCTGTGGTTCTGGGCGGACAGCCGGCAACAGCTCTCCGGGTTGTCGCTGGCGCTGATGGCGCTGCTGCTCGCGCTCGCCGTCAATGTCGGCGTCTCCACGATGGTGGAAACGTTCAGCCGCACTTTTGTCGGTTGGCTCAATGGGCGGCTCGCAGCCGACGTCTACATCAGCGCCTCCGATAATGCGAAAGCCATCGCGATCCGCAACTGGCTGAAGGAGCGCAGCGATGTCCAGGCGATCCTGTCGGGCGGGCGGGCCGAGACGCAAGTGCAGGGCCAGCCGGTGGAGCTGTTCGGCCTGCCCGACCACGCGCTCTATCGCGAGCGGTGGCCGTTGTTGGAGGCCGCGCCACGTGCATGGACCCAGCTCGTGCCCGGCAATGCCGCCTTCATCAGCGAGCAGCTGAGCCGCCGCCTCAACGTCCGCGTCGGCGATGTCCTGGAGGTGCCGGCGCCGGGCGGGACCTGGGAGCTCGACATCGTCGGCATCTATGCCGACTACGGTAATCCCAAGGGACAGTTGGCGGTGAATGTCGCGGCGCTGATCCGGCAATTTCCGCAGACGCCGCAGACGCGGATCGGCCTCATTGTCGCCAAGGAGAATATCCCCGGCCTGATCGCAGCGCTGCAGAAGCAATTTGCGCTCGACCACCGCAGCGTCGCCGACCAGGCGACGGTGAAAGCGGAATCCATCCGCATCTTCAACCGCACCTTTGCCGTCACTTCCGCTTTGAATGCGTTCACGCTCGGCGTCGCCGGGATCGCGCTTCTGACCAGCTTGCTGACACTGGCGAACTCGCGCCTGCCGCAGCTCGCGCCGCTCTGGGCAATCGGCATCACGCGGCCTCGCCTCGCCGCGATCGAATTGACCAAGACGCTGTCGGCTGCGCTGTTCACGTCGCTCTTGGCTGTGCCGCTCGGGCTGTTGGTGGCGTGGTGCCTGATCGCGATCGTCAACGTAAAAGCGTTCGGCTGGCGGCTGCCGTTCCACGTGTTTCCGCTGCAATTGATCGAGCTGGTCGCGGTCGCGCTGCTCGCCGCGCTGCTGGCCGCCCTGCTGCCGATGATCCGACTGGCACGGATGCAGCCGGCGAGCCTCGTCAAGGTGTTTGCCAATGAGCGCTGACGGGATTTCGCGGCGCACCTTCGCCGGCGGCATCGCCGCGCTCGCGGCTGTTCGCCGCGCCAGCGCGCAAGGCTATGCAGGGCTCGGCGAGACGGCCGACGGCTTTGCGAAGGTAACGCCCGGGAAAACGTTCGCTTTTCCGAACGATCACGGGCCGCACCCGGAGTTTCGCATCGAGTGGTGGTATCTCACGGCGAATCTCGTCGATGCCGGCGGCGCGGCTTGCGGCCTGCAATGGACGCTGTTCCGCCAGGCAGCGCAGCCGGGACCGCAAGGCGAGGGCTGGGCCAATCAGCAAATCTGGATGGCGCATGCCGCGGTGACGCGCGCCGATACTCACCGTTTCAACGAGCTGTTTTCACGCGGTGGGATTGGGCAGGCCGGCGTTACGGTAAAACCGTTTGCGGCCTGGATCGACGATTGGGCGATGAACGGATCCGAGCGCACCGGCGACCGAACCCTGGCGCCGCTGACGCTGAAGGCCTCGGGTGCCGATTTCAGTTACGCGCTGACGTTAGAGGCCGATCGTCCCTTGATATTGGAGGGCGATGGCGGCTACAGCCGCAAGTCGGAGCGCGGGCAGGCCTCCTACTATTACAGCCAGCCGTTCTATCGCGCCCGCGGCAGGCTCACCGTCGACGAAAAGACGCTCGATGTTTCCGGCCAGGCCTGGATGGACCGCGAATGGAGCAGTCAGCCGCTCGACACCGACCAGACCGGCTGGGACTGGCTGTCGCTGCATCTCGCGTCGGGCGACAAGCTGATGCTGTACCGGCTGCGCCAAAAGGGCGGCAAGGATTATCCGTTCGGCAACTGGATCAGCGCCGCCGGCGACACGCAAATGATCGCGGGCAACGACATCCAGATGAGTCCGAAGGCGACCGCCGAGGTCGCGGGACGCAAGCTGCCGGTGGAATGGCAGATCGCGATCCCCTCACGATCGTTCTCGATCCTCTGCAAGCCGCTCAATCCAAAAGCCTGGATGGGGACCGGCTTCTCCTATTGGGAAGGGCCGATCAGCTTTGCCGGCACGCATGACGGCGTTGGCTATCTCGAGCTGACCGGGTATTGAACCGGGACCTCTTCGAAGGGATTAGCGATGTATCACCTCACCGGCCTCGTCACGCTGCTGGCGATCCTGTTCTACTTCTTCACAGCCATGAACGTGTCACGCTCGCGCACCAAAACCGGCGTCAAGGTGCCGGCAATGTCGGGCCATCCGGATTTCGAGCGCGCGTTCCGAATCCAGATGAACACGCTGGAATGGATGCCGATCTTCCTGCCGGCTCTCTGGCTGTTCGCGATCTATATCGGCGACGCGATCGCAGCGGGAATCGGCGCGGTCTGGATCGCTGGCCGTATCGTCTATTTCATCGGCTATTCGAAGGCCGCCGCAAAACGCGGCCCGGGCTTCATGATCCAGGGCATCGCCGCGATTGCGCTGTGGGCGGGGGCGCTGGGAGCGTTGGTGTTGCGGCTGGCGTAGGGGGCGACGGCGTGGAGTAGCATGGGCCCCGGCTCTGCGGTGCACCGCCGAGAGGCGCTGCACCGCGTCCGGGACACGAGAAGCCTACTTCGTCAGCGGGCAGCCGCTTTCCTTGGCGGTGAAGAACGCCTGATCGCCCGGAACAACCGCGAGCTGCTTGTAATAGTCCCATGGCTTCTTCGACTCCGAGGGCTTCTTGACCTCGAACAGATACATGTCGTGGACCATGCGGCCGTTCTCCAGCACCTTGCCCTTGGCGAAGGCGTCGTCGACCGGCAGCTCCTTCAGCTTCTTGGAAACCGCTTCAGTATCCCCTTTGTGCCGGCCGCCTTGACCGCCTTGAGATAGCTCAGTGTCGCGGAATAGGTGCCCGCGTGGATCATGCTCGGCATCCGGCCGATGCGCTTGAAAAAGCGTTCGGAGAAGGCGCGCGTGGTGTCATTCTGATCCCAATAGAAGCCTTCGGTCAGGACCAAGCCTTGTGCCGCCTGCAGGCCTAGACCGTTCACCTCGGCGAGAGTCATCAGGAGACCGGCTAGCTTTTGGCCACCCTGCACGATGCCGAACTCGGCCGCCTGCTTGATCGAGTTGGTCGTATCCTGGCCGGCATTGGCGAGACCGACGATCTTCGCCTTCGAGCTCTGCGCCTGAAGCAGGAAGGAGGAGAAGTCCGAAGAGTTGAGCGGCACGCGCACTGAGCCGACCACCTTGCCGCCATTATGGATGACGATCTCGCTGGTGTCCTTCTCGAGCGCGTAGCCGAACGCATAGTCGGCAGTGAGGAAGAACCAGGTGTCGCCGCCGGCCTTGGTCAGCGCGCCGCCGGTGCCAACCGCAAGCGCATGGGTGTCGAAGGCCCAGTGGAAGCCGTAGGGCGAGCATGCAGCGCCGGTGATGCTCGAGGAAGCCGCACCGACCACGATGTCGATCTTCTTCTTTTCCTTCGACAATTCCTGCACGGCCAGCGCCACCGACGACGTCGTCAGTTCGGTGATCATGTCGACGTTGTCGGTGTCGTACCAGCGCCGCGCGATGGAGGTGGCGAGATCAGGCTTGTTCTGGTGATCAGCGGTGATCAATTCGACCTTCTGGCCGAGCACTTCGCCACCAAAATCCTCGATCGCCATCTTGGCGGCTTCGACCGAGTATTTCCCGCCGTAGTCGGCATAGACGCCGGACTGGTCGTTGAGAATGCCGATCTTGACGCCTTGCGCGAAGGCTGGCGCCGCCAGCAGCAGGGCAGAGGTTGCGACGGCGGCCAAAAGTGCTGATTTCATTCGTTAGCTCCCAGCAGTGTTCTATTTTGAAATCGCGCGGATATTAGTGAAGAACCCCGCGCCTGCCCATCCATTGCATGTTGGTCGTTAGTATGAAGGGCGGCACCATAATGCGCCGTCATCCAGGCTTTCGCAGGGACGGCGCTGTGGGAACATCACGCCGCGACCTTCGGCTTCTTCTCGTTCTTCCCCTCCGCCAGATTCCTCACCACCACGTAGAAGATCGGCGTGAACAACAGGCCGAACAAGGTGACGCCGATCATGCCGAAGAACACGGCGACGCCGACGGCTTGCCGCATCTCCGAGCCCGAGCCTGACGATATCACCAGCGGCAGCACGCCGAGGATGAAGGCGAAGGACGTCATCAGGATCGGCCGCAGGCGCAATCGACAAGCGTCGATCACGGCTTCCAGCCGCGGCTTGCCCTCCTTCTCGATGTCGCGGGCGAACTCGACGATCAGGATCGCGTTCTTTGCCGCCAATCCCACCAGCACGACAAAGCCGATCTGGGTGAGGATGTTGACGTCCTGCCCCATGATGCGCACGCCGATGGTGGCGGCCAACAGGCACATCGGTACGATCAGGATCACTGCGAACGGCAAGGTCCAGCTGCCATATTGCGCGGCGAGCACGAGATAGACGAACAGCACGCAGATCGGGAACACCAGCAGGCCCGCATTGCCGCCGGTGATTTGCTGGTAGGAGAGGTCGGTCCATTCGAAGGTGAAGCCGCTCGGCAAGGAATCGTCCGCGAGCTTCTTGACAGTGTTGAGCGCGGTGGTCGAGCTCACGCCCGGCGCTGGCTCGCCTTGGAGCTCGGAAGCTGCATAGAGATTGTAGCGAGCGACGCGGTCGGGGCCGGAAACATCCTTGAAGTCGACCACGCTGCCGAGCATCACCATGTCGCCGGAGGCGTTGCGCGTGCGCAGCCGCGAGAGATCGCTCGGCTCTTTGCGGAACGGAAAATCGGCCTGCGCGGTGACGTGATAGGTGCGGCCGAACAGGTTGAAGTCGTTGACATAGGTCGACCCGAAATAGGTCTGGATCGTGTCGTTAATGTTGGCGATCGGCACCCCGAGCTTCTGCGCCTTGGTGCGGTCGATGTCGACGAAGAGCTGAGGCGTGTTGGCTGAGAACGGCGAGAACACCGTCGGAGCGAGCAGCAAGGGCGATTTGCGCGCCGCGGCGACGAGTTCGTCGGTCGCGGCCGCGAGCATCTCCGGCCCGCGGCCTTGCCTGTCCTGGATGCGGATGGTGAAGCCTCCGCCAGTGCCGATGCCGGGCACGGCCGGCGGCGGAATCACGATGATGAAGGCCCCCTGAATCGCGGCCAGGCGCTTGCGCAGCTCGATCGTGATGGCGTTCGCAGACAATCCCTTCTTCATCCGCGCCTCGGGCTCGTCGAACACCGGGAAGAGCGCCGCCGCGTTGCCGGCCTGCGTGCGCGTGGCGCCGGAGAAGCCGGCGAAGGCGGCGACGCGGACGATGCCGGGCGTATCCAGCGAGATCCGCTCGATCTCGCGCACGACCTCGGTGGTGCGCGCCAGCGAGGCCGCGCCCGGCAATTGCACGGAGATAATGACGTAGCCGCGATCCTGCGCCGGAATGAAGCCCTGCGACGTGGTCGCGATCAGCCAGCCTGCGCTGCCGATCAGTACGACATAGATTAGGATCATCACCACTGAATGCCGGATCACGAAATTGGCGAGGCCGGCATAGCCATGCGCGAGACGGTCGAACACGCGATTGAAGACGCCTGTGAAAGCGTTCCAGCCACGTGCGAGAAGGTTCCAGCGCGCCGGCGGCCGCTTCTCCTCGTGCGGAACGAGCAGAAGCGAGGCCAGCGCCGGCGACAGCGTCAAGGAGCAGAAGCAGGAGATTGCGGTCGCAACCGCAATGGTGACGGCGAATTGCTGAAAGAATTGTCCGGAAATGCCGCCCAGGAACGCGGTGGGGACGAACACCGCGCATAGCACCAGCGCGATCGACACCAGTGCGCCGCCGACCTCCTCCATGGTCTTCAGCGCGGCGTCGCGCCGGCTCATGCCGTGCTCGAGATGTCGCTCGACATTCTCGACCACCACGATGGCGTCGTCGACCACAATGCCGACGGCGAGAACGAGACCGAACAGCGTGAGATTGTTGATGGAGAAGCCGAGCGCCGCCATTACCGCGAAGGTGCCGACCAGCGAGACCGGAATCGCGATGATCGGAATGATCGCGGGTCGCCATCCCTGAAGGAACACCAGCACCACGATCACCACAAGCAGCATGGCCTCGTAGATGGTCTTGATCAGCTCATGGACGGACTGCGCGATGAACTCGGTCGGGTTGTAGCCGATATTGTAGTCGAGGCCTTTCGGAAAGGTCTCCTTCAGCTTCGTCATCGTGTCCGAGATGTTTTTCGCGGTCGCGAGGGCGTTCGATCCGGGCCGCTGCGTCACCAGCATGGCGACCGCCGATTTGCGCAACAGGAAGCTGTTGGTGGAGTACGCCAGCGCACCGAGCTCGATACGCGCGACGTCGCGCAGGCGCACCGTACGGCCGTCGGAGCCGGCCTTGATCAGGATGTCCTCGAACTGCTTCTGGTCTTTCAGGCGCCCGGTGAAGGTGAGGTTCGGCTGGAAGGCGCGGTCGGAAATCGGCGGTTCGGCGATCTGGCC
This sequence comes from Bradyrhizobium sp. LM2.9, assembly GCF_054056555.1. NCBI lineage: Bacteria > Pseudomonadati > Pseudomonadota > Alphaproteobacteria > Hyphomicrobiales > Nitrobacteraceae > Bradyrhizobium > Bradyrhizobium sp. LM2.9. Next base: position 6,506,262 of record NZ_JBSRYJ010000002.1, on the reverse strand, counting down.
ACCCGCGATCTGCACGTTCTGCGCGCGGATCGCGGCGAGCACTTCGGCCGAGGTCAGGCCGAGATTGGCGATTCGATCCGGGTCGAGCCAAAGCCGCATCGAATAGTCACGCGCGCCAAAAATCTGGATGTCGCCGACGCCGTCGATGCGCAGCAGCTGGTCGCGGACCTGGAGCAGCGCGTAATTGGAGATGTAGAGCTGGTCGAAGGTATCGTCGGGCGACAGCATGAACACGACCATCAGGATGTCGGGCGAGTTCTTGCGCGTAGTGACGCCATTGCGCTGCACTTCCTCCGGCAGACGCGGCTGCGCAATCGCGACGCGGTTCTGCACCAGGACCTGGGCCTTGTCGAGATCGGTGCCGAGCTTGAAGGTGACGGTGATGGTGAGCTGGCCGTTCGAGGTCGCCTGGCTGTAGAGATACAGCATGTCCTCGACGCCGTTGATCTCCTGCTCGATGGGAGCTGCGACTGTGTCGGACACGGTCTGCGCGGAGGCGCCGGGATATTGCGTGGTGACGACGACGGTCGGCGGTACCACTTGCGGATATTCGGAGACCGGCAGCGTGGTATAGGCCAATGCGCCGACGATCAGCAGCACGATCGACAGCACCATCGCGAGGATGGGCTGGTTGATGGAGAGACGGCCTAGATTCATGATTTGTCACCCGGCTTGCCACCGGCCGGCGCTGGCGCAGTCTGCGGCGCGACCTTGGCGCCGACACGGGCGCGCTGGATGCCGTTGACGATGACGCGATCGTCGGGCTTCAGGCCTTCGCGGATCACACGCAGGCCCTCATCGAGCGGCCCAAGCGTCACAGGACGCGCCTCGACGATGTCATCAGGCTTCACCACGAACACGATCTTGCGGGACTGGTCGGTCGCGACCGCGACGTCCGGAATCAACAACGCCTCATAAGGCGCGCTGCCGATCAGCCGGACGCGGCCGAACTGGCCGGGCAGGATCGAGAGATCGGTGTTCTTGACCACGGCGCGGCTGCGCAACGTGCCGGTCGAGACATCGAGGCGGTTGTCGAGGAAGTTGATCGAGCCCTCATGCGATGGCTTGGTCTCGCCGGCGAGCGTCACCTGTATCGGGTTCGCGGTATCGCGCGAGCTGGGGCGGCGACCCTCGAACCACAGCTTGCTGTATTTGATGAAGGTCGCCTCATCCATGTCGAAATAGACGTAGATCGGGTCGAGCGTCACGATCGAGGTCAGCAGCGTCGACGAGCCGTTGTCGCTGCCCTGCACGAGATTGCCGGGGCTGACGAGATGGCGGCCGACGCGGCCGGTGAGCGGCGCAGTCACATGCGTGAACTCGATGTTGAGCCGCGCGGCCTTGAGTGCGCCTTCGGCCTGCGACACCGCGGCGTGTGCCCCCTGCAAGGCCTGGCGGCGCTGGTCGACAACCTGCTCGGAAACCGCGCTGGTCTGAACCAGGCTCAAGCCACGGTCGAGCTCGCGCTTGGCAAGCTCCACCTTGGCGCGTGCGTCGGACAGCTGGCCGTCCGCCTGCTCGGCCACCGCCTCGAACGGACGCGGGTCGATGACGTAGAGCAGATCGCCCTGATGCACAATGGCGCCGTCCTGGAACTCGACGGAGTTGACGAAGCCGCCGACGCGGGGGCGCACCTGCACCTCCTCCGTCGCCTCGAAGCGGCCGGTGAATTCGTCCCAATCGGTGACGGTGCGCTTGACCGGCTGGGCGACGGTCACCGGCGCGGGCGGCGGTGCACCCGCCTGCGACGTCGGCTGGCCGCAACCGGCGAGAGCGAATACCGCAACGAGAAGCCCGGCGATCGCGCGAGGTCGAGGCGAAACGAGATCGTGCATTTTGACAAACTGCTCGCTTCCGTCCGGTCCACTCATTCCAGGTCCTCGCCTAAAGCCGCGGAAAAGGCAGGGTACGCCTCTACCCGCGGGCGCCACAAGATGGGTCGCAATGATGAACTGTTCAAGACCATCGCACGCGCAATGCTCGGAAGAATGCCCCGGCCGGATGGCGGGTTGACACGGACATAGCGGGCTTCGCACGCGATGATTAGCGGGCGGGATGCGAATGGAGCTATTCGCCGGGCTCATCAATGGCAGGAGGCGGTGCGTCGAAGGTGTCACCCTCCGCTGGAGGCGGGAGCGGGGCCAGCGTCTTCGCACATGACGGCCGGAGCCGGCTCGGCTAGATTACCCCCAGAAAACAAGACGAATTGTCCGGGGAGGACAGGCGTGCACCAGGGACGTGTCGTTTACGGCGCGATCGAGGAGGTTGTGTTCGGCCACCCCGCCGCCGACGCCGTGGTCGCGCAGATGGACCGGCTGGGGACGCGTCGCGCCTTCCTGATGGTGTCGGGCACGCTCAACCGGCAGACCGACGAAATCGCCAAGATCAAACAGGCCCTGGGCACACGCTGCGCGGGCGTCTTCGATGCCATGCCCGCGCACACCCCGCGCGAGGCGGTGATCGCCGCCACCAATGCGGCGCGGGAAGCGGGCACAGACCTGATCGTCACGGTGGGCGGCGGCTCGGTCACCGACGGCGCCAAGGCGGTACAGCTTTGCCTCGCCAACGGCATCGACGATATCGACGGCATCGAGCGTATCCGCGTGCACAAGGGCGTCGCGCCCGAGATGACCGCGCCGACTGTGCGCCAGATCAGCGTACCGACCACGATCGCAGGCGGCGAGTTCAGCTCCATCGCGGGCGTCACCGACCGCACCACGCATGTGAAGCAGATGCTACGGCATCCGCTCGCGGTGCCGCGCGCGACCATCCTCGATCCCGCCATCACCGTGCACACGCCGGAATGGCTGTTTCTTTCGACCGGCATCCGCGCCATCGATCATTGTGTCGAGGCGATCTGCTCGCGCGAGACGCACCCTTATGCCGACGCACAGTCGGTGAAAGGCCTCGCGATGCTCGCCGACGCGCTGCCGCGGGTGAAGGCTGACCCGTCCGACCTCGACGCGCGGATGGATGCGCAGATCGGTACCTGGCTGTCGATGGGCGCGCTCGCCGCCGGCGTGCCGATGGGGGCAAGCCACGGCATCGGCTACGTGCTGGGCGCGACCTTCGACGTGCCGCATGGCTACACCTCCTGCGTCATGCTGCCAGCGGTGATGCGCTGGAATGCGCGCGACAATGCCGAGCGCCAGATGATCGTCGCAGCCGCGATGGGCTTTCCCGGCCGCAAGGCAGCCGATGTGCTCGATGCCTTCATCCGCTCGCTCGGCATGCCGCGCAGCCTCGCTGAGGTTCACGTCTCGCCGGAGCATTTCGACGCCATCGCGGAGGCTGCAATGCGCACGAACTGGATCCCGCGCAACCCGCGCAAGATCGACAGCCCTGCGCAGTTGCGCGAAATCCTGCTTCTTGACCGCATGATCTAAAGCCGGAGGACTGATGTACCCAGGTTACCATGCCCGCCTGCGCCCGCTCCAGCCTGCCTTCATCATGGCGGCGACTGGCGAGGCCGTCACCTATCGCGAGCTCGATGCGCGCAGCAACCGGCTGGCGCATTTGTTTCGCAAGCACGGCTTGAAGCGGCTCGACCACTACGCGATCTTCATGGAGAACAATTCCCGCTACCTCGAAGCCTGCGGCGCGGGCGAGCGATCCGGGCTGTACTACACCTGCATCAACTCGTTCCTGACGCCGGGCGAGCTCGCCTATCTCCTCGTCAACAGCCAGTCGAAAATCCTGATCACGTCGGTTGCGAAGCTCGATATCGCCCGCGAGGCGATCAACGCCTGCCCCGAGATCAAGCTGTGCATCGTTGCCGACGGCCCGGGCGAGAGTGAGCGCATCGTCGGCCTCGCGGAGGTGACCGCCGATCAGCCGACGGCGCCGCTCCACGATGAATGGCTCGGTACCGCCATGCTGTATTCATCGGGCACAACGGGGCGGCCGAAGGGCATTATTCGGCCACTGCCGGAGGAGCCGCCGAAGCACAATCTGCCGCTGTTCGATTTCCTGACAAAGCTCTGGCAATACCGCGAGGGCATGGTCTACCTCTCGCCGGCGCCGCTCTATCATTCGGCGCCGCAGGCCGCCGTGAACCTCACGATCCGCATGGGCGGGACCGTGATCATCATGGAGACTTTCGATCCCGAGCGTTATCTCCAGCTCGTCGAGCAATGGGGCATCACCCACACCCAGCTGGTGCCGACGATGTTCTCGCGCATGCTCAAGCTGCCGGAGGGGGTGCGAAAGCGCTACGATCTCTCCTCGATCGAGATCGCGATCCACGCCGCCGCGCCCTGCCCGGCCTTGGTCAAGGACGACATCATCAAATGGTGGGGACCGATCATCCACGAATATTACGGCGCGACCGAAGGCCTCGGCTTCACCGCCTGCGACAGCGCGGAATGGCTCGCCCCATCGCGGCACCGTCGGCAAGGTGCTGCTCGGCGACCTCCATATTCTCGACGAGAACATGAAGCCATGCCCCACCGGCACCCCGGGACAGGTCTGGTTCAGGACGGCCACGCCATTCGAGTATTTCAACGATCCGGAGAAGACCAAGGAGGCGCGCTCGGCCGATGGCAGTATGAGCACGGTGGGTGACGTCGGCTATGTCGACGAGGACCGATTCCTTTATCTAACGGACCGCGCCACCTTCATGATCATCTCCGGCGGGGTGAACATCTATCCGCAGGAATGCGAGAATTTGCTGATCACTCATCCGAAGGTCGCGGACGCCGCGGTGTTCGGCGTGCCCCATCCCGATCTCGGCGAGGAGGTCAAGGCGGTGGTGCAGCCGATGCCCGGCGTCGTGCCGGACCAGGCACTCGCCGAAGAGCTGATCGCCTTCTGCGGGGCGTCGCTGTCGCGGCAGAAGGTGCCGCGCTCGGTCGATTTCGAGAAGGAATTGCCGCGCGGCTGCCGACAGGGAAGCTGTACAAGCGCCTGCTAAGGGACCGGTATTGGGGGAACAAGGCGTCGAGGATCGTGTGAACCCCGATGTCGTCCCGGCGTTCGCCAACGATGCCGGAGGAACTTCTCTCACATCGTGAGAGGAAATCGCCTGCGGCCTTCCGTCATCCGAATTGTCGAGAGCGTGGGCGGCCTTGCCGGTTGCCTCCCTCCGCGCGCGTCGCTATCGTCCGTTCAAACAGGCCGCGAAAGGCCGAGGTCCAGGGAGGACGAGGATGCGGAGCGTACGAGCGCTCGCCGCAATGGCGGCGCTATCTTTGCTGGCGTTTTCGACGATTGCATTGGCCGGCGAGCCAAAGCAGGGCGGGATTTTGCGGATGTACCACCGCGACAGTCCCGGCAATGCCTCGATCCACGAAGGCGCGACCTACTCGCTCAATGTTCCCTTCATGCCGGTGTTCAACAACCTCGTCATCTACAAGCAAGACGTGGCGCAGAACAGCATGGACACCATCGTGCCCGAGCTCGCCGAGAGCTGGGCCTGGGTCAACGACAACAAGACACTGACCTTCAAGCTGCGCGCGGGCGTGAAGTGGCACGACGGCAAACCGTTCACCTCGGCGGACGTCAAATGCACCTTCGACATGCTGATGGGCAAGTCACAGCAGAAGTTCCGGCAGAATCCGCGCAAGAGCTGGTATGAACAGGTCAACGACGTCTCCACCAACGGCGATCTCGAAGTCTCCTTCAACCTGAAGCGGCCGCAGCCTTCGCTGCTGGCCCTGCTCGCCTCGGGCTACACGCCGGTCTATCCCTGCCATGTCTCGCCCGGCGACATGCGCACCCATCCGATCGGCACGGGGCCGTTCAAGTTCGTCGAGTTCAAGGCCAATGAATCGATCAAGCTGACCCGTAATCCCGACTATTGGCGCAAGGGGCGGCCCTATCTCGACGGCATCGAGTTCACCATCATCCCGAATCGCTCGACCGCCATCCTCGCCTTCGTCGCGGGCAAGTTCGACATGACCTTCCCGACCGAGGTCAGCATTCCGCTGTTGAAGGACGTCAAATCGCAGGCGCCGAACGCGGTCTGCGTGGTCGAGCCCAACAACGTTGCGACCAACATCATCGTCAATTCGTCCGCGCCGCCGTTCGACAACATCGACATCCGTCGCGCCATGGCGCTGTCGCTGGACCGCAAGGCGTTCATCTCGATCATATTCGAGGGCCAGGGCGACGTCGGGGGCACCATGGAGCCCGCGCCGGCCGGCCTCTGGGCCATGCCGAAGGAGATGCTCGAGAGCATTCCGGGCTACGGCCCCGACATCACCGCCAACCGCGAACAAGCCAAGAAGCTGATGCAGAAGGCCGGCTACGGCCCCGACAAGCACCTCGCCGTCAAGGTCTCGACCCGCAACATCCCGGTCTACCGCGATCCCGCGGTGATCCTGATCGACCAGCTCAAGAGCATCTATATCGACGGCGAGCTCGACGTGGTCGAGACCGCAAACTGGTTCCCGAAGATCGCGCGCAAGGATTACATGCTCGGGCTCAATTTAACCGGCAATGCCGTCGACGATCCCGACCAGTCGTTCTACGAGAACTATTCCTGCGGCTCAGAGCGCAACTACACCAATTACTGCAACAAGGAGATCGAGAAGCTGTTCGACGTGCAGTCGCAGGAGACCGACCTCAACAAGCGCAAGAAGCTGGTGTGGGATATCGACAAGAAGTTGCAGGAGGACGTCGCCCGCCCGATCATCTTCCATGCACGGACCGGCAGCTGCTGGCAGCCTTATGTCAAGGGCGTGACGGTGATGTCGAACAGCTCGTATAATGGATACCGGTACGAGGATGTCTGGATGGACAAGTAGCGCTAGCAGCGGACGGGTTCGACGGGAGGCGATGCATGTTTGCCTATCTGGTGCGGCGCCTGTTCCTGATGCTCGTGACCCTGTTCGGGATCTCGGTCGTCATCTTCTTCCTGCTGCGCATCGTCCCCGGCAACATCGTCGACATCCTGTTTGCCGCGGCCGGCTATGTCGATCCCGCCGACAAGGCCAGTCTGGAGAAGGAGCTCGGCATCGATCAGCCGCTGGTGGTGCAATATTGGCACTGGATCAGCGGTTTTCTGCGCGGCGACTTTGGTTACTCCTATGTTTCCGAGAAGCCGGCGCTTCAGGAGATCCTGCCACGGATCCCGATCACCGCACGGCTCGCCGGGCTGGCGTTGTTGTTCTCGGCTTCGATCGGCATTCCCTTGGGCGTCATCAGCGCGGTGAAGCAGGGAACGAGGCTCGATTACGCGTTGCGTGTGGTGAGCCTCAGCGGATTGTCGCTGCCTTCGTTCTGGCTCGGCCTCTTGATCCTCACCGCGTCGGTGGCGATGTTCGGCCAGATGCCGATCTTCAACCCGAATCCGGCGACATGGCTGGAAGCCTTCGCAACCTATGCCGTGCCCGCCGCCGCCGTCGGCTTCCGCAGCGCGGCACTGACCATGCGCATCACCCGCTCCTCGATGCTGGAGGTGCTGCGACAGGATTATATTCGCACCGCGCGCGCCAAGGGCGCATCGGATGCCGCCGTGAACTATCATCATGCGCTGAAGAACGCGATTCTACCCGTCATCACCGTGATCGGAATCGAGGCGGCGTTCCTGATCGGCGGCCTCATTGTCACCGAGACCGTGTTCAACATCCCCGGCGTCGCGCGCTTCCTGGTCGAGGCGATCCGCTGGCGCGATTATCCGATCGTGCAGAACCTCGTGATGCTGATCGCCATCGTCGTGGTGAGCGCGAATTTCATCGTCGACATGCTCTACGCCGTGTTCGACCCGCGCATCCGATTTACGGATTAGGAGATCAGTTTGACCGCGATCGACTATGACGTTGAACTGAGGCGCGCCGGCGCCTACGCGCCCGGCGGCTGGCGGCGCGTGCTGTTCCTGGCGCAGCGGCACGTGCTGGGCGCGGCTGGGCTCGTGATCATGACCCTGTTCGTGTTCACCGCGGTCTTCGCCGACTTCATCGCGCGTTATGATCCCCTGACGATCGACGCAGCCCGGGCGCTGGGCCGCCCAAGCCTGTCGCACTGGATGGGGACGGATTCCTTCGGCCGCGACGTCTTCAGCCGCATCATCCATGGCGCGCGGATCTCGCTGGCGGTCGGGATCGGCTCGACTGCGCTCGGCGGCACCATCGGCGTGATCGTCGGATTGACCTCAGGCTATCTCTCCGGCTGGGTCGATCTCGTGTTCCAGCGCGTCTCCGACGTTCTCCAGGCGTTACCGCTCCTGGTCCTGGCCCTGATCATGACCGCCGCGCTGGGTCCCTCCTTGCCGAACGTCATCATTGCGATCGCCATTCCACTGATCCCGACCGTGTCGCGCGTCATCCGTGCCAACACGCTGGCGCTGCGCGAGCTGCCGTTCATCGAGGCCGCCAAGTCGATCGGCATGAGCGAGGTGCGGATCGCGCTGCGCCATGTGCTGCCGAACACGCTGGCGCCGCTGATCGTGCTCGCGACCGCCCAGCTCGGCTCGACCATCCTCACTGAAGCCTCGCTCTCCTTCCTCGGCCTCGGCATTCCCGAGCCTTATCCGTCATGGGGCCGCATGCTCTCTGAATCCGCCGCCGAATATGTCCGCACCGCGCCATGGCTGGTGATCTTCCCGGGCATCGCGATCAGCCTCGCGGTGTTCGGCGCCAATCTGTTCGGTGACGCCTTGCGCGACATCCTCGATCCCCGGCAGCGCGGCTGATGGCGGACAAATCCGATCTCGTGCTCGATGTGAAGAACCTGAAGACGGTGTTCTTCACAAACTCCGGACTGTTCAAGGCCGTCGATGACGTTTCCTTCACGGTGAGGCGCGGCGAGACGCTCGCGATCGTCGGCGAATCCGGCTGCGGCAAGAGCGTCACGGCCCTCTCCCTGATGCGGCTGGTGCCGGATCCGCCCGGCCGCATCGTCGGCGGCTCCGTCACGCTCGAAGGCACTGATCTTCTGGCGCTGGACGAAGCTGAGATGCGCGCGATCCGCGGAAATCGCATCTCCATGATCTTCCAGGAGCCGATGACCTCGCTCAATCCGGTGATGCGGATCGGCGACCAGATCGTCGAGGCGGTGCGGCTGCACCGGAACATGTCGAGCAAAGAGGCCCGCGACATCGCGATCGAGATGCTGCGCCTGGTGCGCATCCCCGAGCCGGCTCGGCGCGCGCGGGAATATCCGCATCAACTCTCAGGCGGCATGCGCCAGCGCGCCATGATCGCGATGGCGCTGGCGTGCCGGCCGGCGCTGCTGATCGCGGACGAGCCCACCACCGCGCTCGACGTCACCATCCAGGCGCAGATTCTGGCGCTGATCCTGGACCTTCAGAAGGAGCTCGGCACCGGACTCGTGCTGATCACGCATGATCTCGGCGTCGTCGCGCAGACCGCGCAGCGCGTCATCGTGATGTATGCGGGTCGCAAAGTCGAGGAAGCCAGCGTCGAGGCGCTGTTCGCCGCGCCAAAGCATCCCTACACGCGCGGATTGATGGCGTCGATCCCGGCAGTGCCGGCGCCGGGCGTCGCCGCGCAGGCACGGCTGAACGAAATTCCCGGCACAGTTCCGTCGCTGGTGCGACTGCCAAAGGGTTGCGCCTTCGCGCCGCGCTGCACGCTCGCTATCAAGCGCTGCGAGGCCGAATATCCGCCGCTCATCGATTGGGGCGGCGGTCATCTCGCGGCCTGCTGGCGCGCGGCCGAAGTGGCGGAGGTGGCATGACCGAGGCGCTGCTCGAAATCACTGACCTCAAGAAACACTATCCGGTGCGCGCCGGCGTGTTGCGCCGACAAATCGGCACCGTGCATGCGGTCGACGGCGTCTCATTTTCGGTTGGCACCGGTGAGACGCTCGGCCTTGTCGGCGAATCCGGCTGCGGCAAGTCGACGGTGGCACGCAGTGTGCTGCGGCTGGTCGAGCCGACCTCCGGCCAGATCCGCCTCGACGGCGAGGACATCACTCGCCTCTCCAAGGCTGCGCTGCGGCCGCACCGTCGTTCGATGCAGATCGTGTTCCAGGATCCGTTCGCGTCGCTCAATCCGCGCATGACCGCAGGCGACATCGTCGGCGAGCCGCTGCTCGTGCACGGACTCGCGACCGGCAAGGCACTGGAGGCGCGTACCGCAAAGCTGTTCGAGCAGGTTGGCTTGCGGCCCGACCAGATGCGCAATTTTCCGCACCAATTCTCCGGCGGCCAGCGCCAGCGCATCTGCATCGCGCGGGCGCTCGCGCTGGAGCCGCGGCTGATCGTCTGCGACGAGCCGGTCTCCGCGCTCGACGTCTCGATCCAGGCGCAGGTGATCAACCTGTTGATCGATCTGCAACGCGAGCACGGCTTCTCCTATCTCTTCATCGCGCATGACCTCGCCGTGGTTGCCCATATCAGTCACCGTGTCGCCGTGATGTATCTCGGCCGCATCGTCGAGATTGCCGACAAGGACGAGCTGTTCAGGAACCCGCGCCATCCCTATACGCAGGCCCTGCTCGCCTCCGTGCCGATCGCCAACCCACTCGCCAAAAAGCTCGCGCCGCTGGTCGACGGCGATGTGCCAAGCCCGGTCAATCCGCCGTCCGGATGCGCCTTTCACACCCGCTGCCGGTTTGCGATGGAGCGGTGCAAGACGGAGCGGCCGGCGCTGGTGGGTGCGGGCGACCGGCACCAGGTGGCGTGCTTGCTCAATGACGGGACGGGGCGGGGCTCTTGATTAGGCGCACGCCTTGCCGGGACGAAGTGCGAGACGGCACTATCTCCCCATCGTCATTGCGAGCGCAGCGAAGATTCCATGGGGAGTGGATAGCGACCAAGTCTGAGGCCAGACTGAGGTTGCAATACCACCCAACCTGGAGACGACGATGTTGCTCGATCATCCTTCCGACGGACCGACCGCTATCCGCACGCAGTTTGGCGCAATTTTTGTGTCTTTGGAACTGAGCCGTTCGACATGGCTGGTGACCTCGCTGTCGCCGGGCCATAGCGAGAAGATGTCCAAACACAGCGTGAAGGCCGGCGATCTTCCGGAACTTTTGAAGCTGTTTTCCGAGCTGAAGCAGAAGGCCCTGGCGCGAACGGGGGAAAGCTATCGGATCGTGAGCATCCAGGAGGCGGGGCTGGACGGGTTCTGGCTTCACCGCGCTCTGCAACAGGAAGACATTGAGAGCCACGTGGTCGATCCGGCCTCGATCGCGACCCCGCGCCGGCGCCGGCGCGCCAAGACGGACCGGCTGGATGGTGAGACGTTGTTGCGGTCGCTTCTGGCCTACAAGCGCGGCGAGCCGCGGGTCTGTGCGATGGTCGCTGCTCCCTCCCCGGAAGAGGAGGACCGTCGCAGGCTTTGCCGCGAGCGGCGGACATTGATCGCCGAGCGGATCGTGCATGTGAACCGGATCAAGGGTCTTCTGTTCGCACAAGGCATATTCGACTACGTGCCGATGCGGCGCAACCGCCGGGCAGCGCTCGATGTCCTGCGCACGGGGGACGGACGGGTGCTGCCGGCGCATTTGAAGGTCCAGATCGGCCGCGAACTCGACCGGCTCGAACTGCTGCTCGAGCAGATCGCGGCGGTGGAGCGCGAGCAGGATGCGTTGCTGGCCGCGAGCAGGCCGGCCGGAGGGACGGAGGGATCGAACCCGGTCGCGATGCTGCTCGACCTGAAGAGCATGGGTCCGAACTTCGCTGCCGTTCTCTGGACGGAGGCCTTCTGGCGACAGTTCGCCAACCGCCGCCAGGTTGCGTCCTATGCCGGTCTTGCGGCCACGCCCTGGCGCAGCGGCGGGATCGCGCGCGAGCAAGGCGTGTCGAAAGCCGGCAATCCGCGCCTGAGAACCACGATGATCCAGCTCGCCTGGTTATGGATCCGCCACCAGCCGCAATCGGCGCTGACCCGATGGTTCAACGCCAACAGCCCGCGCGGCCGCAAGCGCACGATCGTGGCGCTGGCGCGCAAGCTGCTCGTGGCCTTGTGGAAGTACGTGACCGCCGGCGTCGTGATTGAGGGAGCCGTGATGAAGTCCGCCGCCTGAGGCAACCCCTCTCACAGTCTTCAAACCAATCAGCCGAGGAACGATCAGCCTCGGCCGATCCGGGTGGACGAACCGATGGATTGCATGGCTTCAAATGCCGCAACGAAGAATGGTCCCGTCCTCTCGAGCCTGCCCCGCCGCAAGCGGAATGTTGGTGCAGTCGCGACCGCGCGACGACCGGATGTGAGTTTGATCTGGCACGCGAAACCAGATTGCGAAAACCGGCTCGAACCTGAGATCGCCTGACGAGAAGGAGCTATCCGCCCCGCATCCGCCCGACCACCAAAGCCTGATGGCGTGCTCGCTCGCGTCAAGGTCAAGCCGCTTCGCGGCGGCCCTCCGGGCCGACCTTGACACGATCTGCGCGCGCCATCCGAAAGACCCAGCGGTCGGGACGAAAAGCTGGCAGCAATCAAACAAAAAGCTGAACATCCGCCTTGACACACCAAATCCCCATGTGAGCAATCCAGAATCTTTCCCCGGATGCAGTCTGGATTGCTTCGTCGCTTCGCTCCTCGCAATGACGAGCTGCCGCTCTACCCAGCCCCGATCTCAGCCACGATTTTCCCCGTCGTGACCTGCTCGCCCTCGGCGACGTCGATCGCCGCGACCACCCCGTCGATGCCGGCCTTGTGGACGTGCTCCATCTTCATCGCTTCCAGTGTCATCACCGGCTGACCGGCGGTGACGCGCTCACCCGGCTTGACCAGCACGGCAACGACACGGCCGTTCATGGCGGCACGGACTTTTCCGTCGCCGCCATTTGTTGCAGCGGCTTTCGGCGCGGCGAAGGTGAGATCGGTCGCCGCGAGCGGGATGCCGCGGTACTGGAGGTAGAGCCGGTTGCCGTCGCGCAGGAATTTTGCGCTGTCCATCACGCCGTCATGGCGGAAGCGGATCACGTCGAGGTCGAGCTGATCGACCTCGAACTTGTCCTGCCGGCCGTCGATGGCAACGGTGTAGCTGCCATCGCGCTCCCGGGTGACCTCGAGCTCATGCGTCTGGCCGGCGATATCGATCTTTGCCGGTAGCGGAAACGTTGCCGCGAGGCTTCGCCCACTGCGCCACGTCGGTGCCTGCGGGCTCGTGACGTAGAGCAGAAGGCCCGCAAGCGCGGCGCTGAATGTGCTACTCGCAACCGGCCCCAGCAATTCGTCGCGATGCGCACCAATGAACGCCGTCGTCGCTTCGCCCTTGGCAAAGCCGGGATGGCGCAGGCATGACATCAGGAACGCCTGATTGGTGGTCACACCGAATCCGATCAGTTGCTCCAGACCGACGATCAGCCGCCCCCTTGCCTCCTCGCGTGTCGCCCCATGGCTGATCACCTTGGCGATCATGGAATCGTAGAACGGCGGAATCTCAGAGCCCGATTGCAGCGCATGCTCGACGCGAATGCCATCCGGCACCTGCCAGCGCGCCATGCGCCCGGACTGCGGCATGAAATCATGCGCGGCGTCCTCCGAGCACAGCCGCACCTCGATCGCGTGGCCTGTGAAGCGAATGTCCTGCTGCTTCACCGGCAATTGCTCGCCGCGCGCGACGCGCAGCTGCAGTTCGACGAGATCGAGCCCGGTGATCGCCTCGGTCACGGGATGCTCGACCTGGAGGCGCGTGTTCATTTCCATGAAGTAGAACGCGCCACTCGTATCGAGCAGGAACTCCAGCGTCCCGGCGCCCTCGTAACGCAACGCCTTCACCGCGGCGACCGCGACCTCGCCCATCTTTCCGCGCAACTCGGGCGTGACCGCGGGCGACGGCGCCTCCTCGATCAGCTTCTGGTGCCGCCGCTGCACCGAGCAATCGCGCTCGCCGAGATGAATGGCATTGCCGTGGCTGTCGCCGAACACCTGAATCTCGATATGACGGGGATTGTGGATGGCGCGTTCGAGGATGACGGAGGGATCGCCGAACGCCGCCTTCGCCTCAGACCGTGCACTGCGCATGGCATCGCCGAAGGATGCAGTGTCGGTGACGAGCCGCATGCCGCGGCCGCCACCGCCGGCGACCGCCTTGATCATCACGGGGAAGCCGATCTTTTTGGCTTCCGCCAGCATGACCTCGTCGCCCTGATCGGCGCCTTGATAGCCAGGCACGACGGGCACGCCGGCCTTGTTCATGATCTCCTTGGCGCCGGCCTTGTTACCCATCGCCGCGATCGCCTGCGGCGACGGGCCGATGAAGACCAGGCCGGCATCCTTGCAGGCCTGCGCAAAATCCTCGTTTTCGGCGAGGAAACCATAGCCGGGATGCACTGCATCCGCGCCGCTGGCTTTTGCGGCCGCAATGATCGCGGGGATGTTGAGATAGGACTGCGCCGGCAGGGCTTCGCCGATGTGCACGGCCTGGTCCGCCTGCCGCACATGGAGCGCGTCGCGATCCGCATCCGAATAGACCGCGACGACGCCGAGGCCGAGCTTCCGCGCGCTTCGCATCACCCGCAGCGCGATCTCGCCGCGATTGGCGACCAAAACCCTAGAGAACGGCCGGTGCTGCACTGATCCGTTCCTCATGGGCGGGCCACCGAGAATTGCATGCGCTGGGGCGTGCGCGCATCGCCCTCGCGGCAGATCGCGAGCACCTCAGACAGGACCGCGCGGGTGTCGCGCGGATCGATCACGCCGTCGTCGAGCATGCGCGCGCTGGTCGAGAACACGTCCATCTGGCCGTCGAACACGCCGATGATCTGCGCCTTCATGGCATCGAGCTTTTCCTTCTCGACCGGCTTGCCGCGGCGGACTGCGGCGGCTTCGGTGACGATCGCCATGGTCTCGGCGGCCTGCTCGCCGCCCATCACGGCAGTCTTGGCGTTGGGCCAGGAGAAACAGAAGCGCGGATGGAAGCCGCGCCCGCACATGCCGTAATTGCCGGCGCCGAACGAGGCGCCGCAATAGATGGTGATCTGCGGCACCGTCGCCGACGTCACCGCCTGGATCATCTTGGAGCCGTGCTTGATCATGCCGGCTTCTTCGTAGGATTTGCCGACCATGTAGCCGGTGGTGTTGTTCAGATACAGCAATGGCGTGCGGGTCTGGCAGCAAGCCTGGATGAAATGCGTCGCCTTGTTCGCGCCGGCGGGATCGAGTGGGCCGTTGTTGGTGATGATACCGATCGCCTGGCCCTCGATGCGGGCATGGCCGCAGACGGTGGCCGGGCCGTAGTTCGGCGCCATCTCGGTGAAATCGGAATCGTCGACGATGCGCGCGATCACCTGCTTCATGTCCACGGAGCGCTTGTGGTCCATCGGCATGATGCCGAGCAGCTCGTTCTGATCGTAGCGCGGCGGATGGAATTGCGCAGCTGCCTTGCCCGACCGCTCCCACTCCAGCGCCGCCATGATCTCGCGGGCGATGCGCAGGGCGTCGCGGTCATCCTCGGCGAGATAGTCGCCGAGACCGGAAACCTGCGTGTGCATCTCGGCGCCGCCAAGTTCCTCCTCGGTCGCGATCTCGCCAGTTGCAGCCTTCAGCAGCGGCGGACCCGCGAGGAAGGCGCGAGTGCGGCCACGGACCATGACGATGTAATCGGACAGGCCGGTCTGATAGGCACCACCGGCGGTCGACGAGCCATGCGTCACGGTGACGACGGGCAGCCCGGCAGCCGAGAGCCGCGCGAGATTGCGGAAGATGTTGCCGCCACGGACAAAGTCTTCGACGCGGTAGCGCAGGAGATTGGCACCGGCGCTTTCGACCAGCTGGACATAAGGCAGCTTGTTCTCCAGCGCGAGCTCCTGCACGCGTATCGTCTTGTCCAGGCCGTAAGGTTGGAGCGCGCCGGCATCGATGCCGGAATCGTTGGCGCTGACCATGCAGCGGATGCCCGAGACGAAGCCGATGCCGGCGATGACGCCGCCGCCGGGCACGCTCTTGCTTGGATCCGGCACGTCGAACATATAGCCGGCCAGCGTGGACAGCTCGATGAAGGGCGCGCCCGGATCGAGCACCAATGCGACGCGCTCGCGCGGCAGCAGCTGGCCGCGCTTGTGGAAGCGATCTTTCGCCACGGCCGACGCGGCGCGCGTCCGATCTTCCAGCGCCCGCATGCGGTCGATCAGGCCGAGCATGCCGTCGCGGTTGGCGTGATAGGCGGCGCTGCCGAGGGAAACTGTGTTTTCGAGAATGGACATAAATTCATCCTGCTCGTCATTGCGGGGAGCGGAGCGACGAAGCAATCCAGACGGCCTCAGCAGAAAGATTCTGGATTGCTTCGCTGCGCTCGCAATGACGGTTGAGGCGATAACTTACCTGTTCGTCCCAAAAATCTTCCGCGCTTCCGCCGGGCTCGCGATCTCGCGGCCCGCGCGCCGGGCGCAGGCGGCGATGGCCTCGATCAGCTGGCCGTTGGACGTCACCTTCTTGCCGTCGGCGAGATAGAAGGCATCTTCGAGGCCAGTGCGCAGATGGCCGCCGAGCTCAGCGCAGCGCTGATGCAGCGGCCAGATTTCTTCGCGGCCGATCGCCGTGACCTGAAAATGCGCCTCGGGACGCTTCAGCTTGATCAGGATCGGCAGCAGATCGGGATCGGACGGCATGCCGGAGGCGACGCCCATGACAAAATTATACTCGAGCGGACCCTTGTACATGCCGACCTGGCGGTACATGCCGACGCAACGAACAATGCCGACGTCGAAACATTCGAATTCGGGGATGGTTCCGACCGCATTCATGACGTCGAGATAGTCCTTCACCTTCTCGACCGCATTGTCGAACATCATCGGCGGCCAGGCCCAGCTGTTGTCGGCCTTCACCTTCAGGTAATTCAGCGAGCCTGCGTTGCAGGCCGCGATCTCCGGCCTGGTCTCGCGGATGCAATCGAGCGCGCCTGAGTAGTTCGGCCCGGAGACGCCCGAGGTGTGATTGATGATGACACCCGGGCAGGCTTCGCGGATGGCCTGCTGGATTTCCTTGCTGACGCTGACCTCCCAGGACGGCAGATGCCCTTTGTCCGGCGCCTGCTGGCGCAGATGGATGTGCATGATCGACGCGCCGGCATCGAACGCAGCCTTGGCCTCGCGCGCCATCTGCTCGGGCGTCACAGGCACATTGTGCTGCCTGGGGTCAGTGAGCACGCCGTTCAGCGCGCAGGTGATGACGGCCTTGTCGCTCATGCCTTGAATGTCTCGCACGTTGATAATTCAACGCTTGCGATCATGTGATGGGCGACACGCGGCTTCTTGCGCGGAGAAGCTGGAAAAAAGCGAGAAATCGCAGGGTGGGTTACGCTGTCGGACTGCGCTTCGCACAGCCGCGAGCTAACCCACCACTACGAGAGCGATGCTAGCTCGCCTCCGCCAGCCTCACCGTCTCGCTGCTGCGATAGATCGCTAGATCCCGCGAGCCGACGAAGATCGCGCGCGGCTTCAGGCCGTAGAAGCGGCGGATCGAATGGCTGAAATGGGTGCTGTCGGGATAGCCGATATCCTGCGCGAGATGGGCGAGGTTGAGGTCCTGGTTGGCGAAGTGCAGCAGATGCCGCGCGCGCTTCCAGGCGCGAAAGGAGCGAAACGAGATGCCGGTCTCTTCCTTGAACAGATGCAGGAAACGCGAAGCGGAAAGTCCGGCGTCCGCCGCACATGTGTCCGCCGTCACGGGCTCGCCCGTGAAGCGGCCGATGCGCGCCACCGCACGCGTCACGCGCGGGTCGAGCACGCGCCGCGGCAGCGCTTCGCCAAAACACATCTCGTCAAATTCGGCGGTGGTGATGTCGCCGTAGCGGCGCTCGCGCAACAACGTGTAGGCGGCGAGAATCTTGCGGGCATAGACAGCCTGGTCGGGTCCGGTGAGCCGCGCGGCCAAGGCCTCGATCACGCCATCAGGCATGCTCTCCGGCTCCAGCGTCACGCTGATCGCCGTGCGGTAGTCGCTGGCAATGGAATGCCGCTGGTTCGGCAGGGTGACGAACAGCTCGCCGGTGGCGAGGACTTCGTCGAGCGTCAGATGCAGGCTACCTTTGACCGCGACATACACGTGGCAGCAGCCGGGCGTCCGCTTGCGGGGGCGGCCGAGCAGGCCGGCATAGAATACCCGCTCCGGCGTGATCAGCATCAAATGGTCGGATTCGCGACCGTTATCTTCCATTGGGATCCTCCTCGCGCGGCTCTTTGGCCGCTGCGGACGGAGGTCACCTTAGCGGAAATTTGGGCGCTGTCACGGCGCGGTAGCGCTGTCATGGAGCGTAAAACATCGGCGTTCCCGGACGTCCAGAGGACGAACCCGGAACCGGCAAGCAACAATTTCGTCCAGGCGACGGAGCTACGCCCTCACACGCGCCGCGATGTTCTGTTCGACTCCAGCCTTCTGCTCCGCAGCAACCGCACGTTTGAATCCATCGCGCTGCTGCAAGCACGCCCAATAACCTGCGACATTTGGCCCAAAGTCCTTGGCGAGCCCGATGTTGCTGGCGAGGCGGAGCGCATAACCAATGACAATGTCAGCGGCGGTGAAGCGACCCGCGCACAATGTTTCGGCATTGGCGGTCGCGGCCTCGACGGCGCGCAGCCGGCCCAGGAACCACTTTGCATAGTCGGTAGCGACCTGCGGATTGCGGCGCTCTTCCGGCTCGAGCTGGGTGTATCGGAGCACCAGCGTCTGCGGGAACGTTAACGTGGCGTCGCTGAAATACATCCAGTTCAGGAACGCGCCATAGGCGGGATCCTCAGGTCCCACCATCAGCGGCGTCGGCCCGTGCTTGATGCCGAGATAGTGGCAGATGCCGGACGATTCCGTCATCTTGGTCTCGCCGTCGACCAAAAAGGGAATCGTGCCCAGCGGATTGAGCGCGAGGTATTCCTTGGCGAAGACCCGCGGCGGGAACGGCAGCATCTTCAGTTCGTAGGGAAGTCCCATCTCCTCCAGCATCCAGAGTGGACGGAAAGAGCGCGCTGCGTCGCAGTGATAGAGCGTGATCATCAAGAGCTTCCTTTGCTGCCGGGCAGCGTGCCCATCATCTTGCACAGGACCATCAGCATGACCTCGTCCGCGCCGCCGCCGATCGAAGTCAGGCGGCTGTCGCGATAGGCACGGCTGACCGGCGTCTCGTTGGTAAAGCCCATTCCGCCCCAATATTGCAAGCAGGCGTCGGTAAGCTCGCGGCCGATCCGACCAGCCTTCAGCTTGGCCATGGTCGCAAGTTTTGTGACATCCTCGCCCGCCACCAGCGCCTCGGCGGCGCGGTAGATCAGCGCGCGCAGCAGCTCGACCTCGGTCTGCATCTCCGCCAGCTTGAAGTGAACGACCTGGTTGTCGAGGATCGACTTGCCGAAGGCTTTTCGGTTGCGGGTGTATTCGATGGTCTCGTTGATGATGTATTCGTGCGCCTTCAGGCAGGCCGCCGCACCCCAGAGGCGCTCCTCCTGGAACTGGATCATCTGGTAGGTGAAGCCCTTGCCCTCCTCGCCGATCCGGTTGCGCCTGGGCACGCGGACATTGTCGAAGAAGATTTGCGCGGTGTCGGAGGAGCGCATGCCCATCTTGTCGAGTTTTCGCGCGACAGTGACGCCCTTGGTCTTCATGGGCACGCAGATCAGCGACTTGTTGCGGTGGACGGGCCCGTCGCCGGTGTTGGCGAGCAGGCAGATCCAATCGGCCTGGGTGCCGTTTGTGATCCACATCTTGCCGCCATCGATGACGTAGTCGTCGCCGTCGGTGCGCGCATTGGTCTTGATCGAGGCCACGTCCGAGCCCGCGCCGGGCTCTGAGACGCCGATGCAGGCTACATAGTCACCGGAGATCGAGGGTACCAGGAATTCGCGCCGCACCTCGTCCGAGCCGAACCGCGCCAGCGCCGGCGTCGCCATGTCGGTCTGCACGCCGATCGCCATCGGCACGCCGCCACAGGTGATGGCGCCGAGTTCCTCCGCCATCAACAGCGCATAGGAATAGTCGAGGCCGGAGCCGCCGAATTCGACCGGCTTGTTCAGCCCCAGAAAGCCGAGGCTGCCCATCTTCCTGAACAGCTCGTGCGCCGGGAAGATCTCGGCCTTCTCCCACTCATCGACGTAAGGGTTGATCTCATTCGCGATGAATTTTTGCAAAGAGCGGCGGATCTCGTCGTGGTCGGCGGTAAACAGCATTTCTTCCTCTCGTCGTCACAACCCCATCTGCCGCGACGCCAGATCCTTCATGATCTCCTCGGTGCCGCCACCGATGGCGTTGACCTTGACCTCGCGGTAGATGCGCTCGGCCTTGATGCCGCGCATGAAGCCGGCGCCGCCGAAGATCTGCACGGCTTCAGAGGCGCAGAACGCCATGGTCTGGGTCGCCTGGTTCTTCATCATGCAGATTTCGGCGACCGGGCTTTCACCCTGCTCCAGCCGCCAGGCCAGCATCTCCAGCATCGCTTGCGATGCGGCGACCTTCTGCGCCATGTCGACGATCTTGTGGCGGATCACCTGGTGCTGCGCGAGCGGCTTTCCAAAAGTCTTGCGCTCCTTGGCGTAGGCAATCGCTTCGTCGAGGCACACGCGCGCGAAGGCGGTGCAGCCCGCCGCCATGCCCATGCGCTCGCTGTTGAAATTATGCATGATGATCTTGAAGCCCTGGCCTTCCTCCCCGATCAGGTTTTCCGCCGGTACGCGGCACGCGTCGAAATGCAGACTTGCGGTGTCGGAGGCCCACCAGCCCATCTTCTTCAGCTTTGTCCGCGCCAGGCCGGGCGTATCCCCCTCGATCAGGAGCAGGCTGACGCCGCCGGCACCCTCGCCGCCGGTGCGCACCGCAACGGTCAGATAGTCGGCGCGCATCCCGGAGGTGATGAAGGTCTTCTCGCCGCTCACGACGTAGTGATCGCCGTCGCGCCGCGCCTTGGTCCGGAGGCCCGCGACGTCAGAGCCGCCGCCTGGCTCGGTGATCGCGAGCGCGGAGATTTTCTCACCCGCGAGCACCCGAGGCAGCACACGCGCCCTAACCTCAGGGCGTGCCGCGCGCGCGATCGGCGGCGCACCGATGGTGTGGCTCATCAGGCTGGCGCTGATCCCGCCGGCGCCGGCCCGCGCCAGCTCCTGGCTGGCGACGATCTTCATGAACTGGTCAGCGGCGATCCCGCCATATTCCTCGGGGAATCCGAGCCCCAAGAGCCCGATCCCGGCCGCCTTGCGATAGAGCGCGCGGGGGAATTCGCCGGCCTCGTCCCACTCGTGGGCGAACGGCGCAATCTCCTTGTCGACGAAGCGGCGCATCATCTCGCGAAAGGCATCATGCTCGGCGGTATAGAACGGGCTTTTCATCGCACTCTCGCCTTGCTGGCGGATTCGTCTCGTCCACCATGGCCGGAACCCTGGCGGCTCACTTGCGCGGAGTGGCTGGCCGGGCCCCCCTCCGAGCAGGACCGGCCTAGCAACTCAACGCAAGACGATTTTCACCGCTCGCGCGCCAACTCCTGATCAAAAAAAGCGTGATGCACAAACTCCGGCTGGCCCCAGGGCCACGCCGGGCATGGTGCAGAGCAATAGGGACGCAGGCGGCACCAGACCGCCGAGGGAGGAATTTTTGGCCGTTCGTTACTACGACTGGATCGTCCATCATGGCCGCCGCACGCCGAACAAGGTTGCGGTGATTGATCTCGCGAGCGAGCGGCGCTTCACCTATGCGCAGCTGGATGCGCGTATTTCTCGTCTCGCTTCATTTTTGCGTCATACGCTGAAGGTCTCGCGCGGCGACCGCGTCGCGGTGCTGGCGCTGAACACGACCGATACGCTGGAGGTGCAGTTTGCCTGCGGCCGGCTCGGCGCGATCTTCGTGCCCCTGAACACTCGCCTCACCGTTCCCGAGCTTCAGTTCATTACCGGCGACTGTGCGCCGAAGGTGATGATCCACGATACCGATCTGGCCGAGACGGCGCTCGCAGTGGCGAGACTGTGCGGCGTCACCAGCAGCCTGCTGCTCGGGCCCGGCGGCCCTTACGAGGCCGGCATCGCGGCGGCAACGCCGCTCGAGGCAATCGAGGAGGTCACGCTCGATGATGTCTCGACCATCATGTACACGTCGGGCACCACGGGACATCCCAAGGGCGCGACCATCACCCATGGCATGACCTTCTGGAATTGCGTCAATCTCGGCGGCCCTGCCTGCATCGGGCCGTCCTCGGTGCTGCTCACCGTGCTGCCGCTGTTCCACACCGGCGGGCTGAATTGCTACACCAATCCGGTGCTGCACGCCGGCGGTGCCGTGATGATCATGCGCGCCTTCGATCCCGGCACGGCGCTCGGCCTGATCAACGATCCCGCGCAGGGCATCAACGTGTTCTTCGGCGTGCCCGCGATCTACCAGTTCATGGCGCAGCATCCGGCGTTCGCGACCACCGATCTCGGCCGGCTGATCGTCGGCGGTGTCGGCGGCGCTCCGATGCCGGTACCTCTGCTCAAGGTGTGGGAGGCGCGCGGCGTCGCGCTCCAGCAGGGCTACGGCATGACTGAGACCTCGCCGGCCGTGCTGGTGCTCGACCGCGAGGATGCGGCACGGAAGGCCGGCTCCGCCGGCAAGCCGGTGCTGCACACGGAAGTGCGCATCGTGCGTCCCGATGGCAGCGACGCCGATGTCGGCGAGCTCGGTGAACTCTGGGTCAAGGGACCGAATATCACGCCCGGCTACTGGAACAAGCCCGAGGCGAACAAAACGTCGTTCACCGACGGATGGCTGCACACCGGCGACGCGACACGCGTCGACGACGAAGGCTTCTACTATATCGTCGACCGCTGGAAGGACATGTACATCTCCGGCGGCGAGAACGTCTATCCGGCCGAGGTCGAGAACGTCCTACACCAACTCAACGCCATCGCGGAAGCCGCCGTGATCGGCGTGACCGACGCGCAATGGGGCGAGGCCGGCCTCGCCATCGTCGCGGTCAAGCCGGGCCAAAAGCTGACCGAGGCCGATGTGTTCGCGCATTGTGCGGCGAATCTCGCGCGATTCAAATGCCCGCGACAGGTTCACTTCGTCGACGCGCTGCCTCGCAACGCCACCGGAAAAATCCACAAGCCGACGTTGCGCAAGGAGTTTTCGGTGGCCTCGGAAGTCGACAAGAAAGCCGCCAACGCCTGATCAAAGCGCCCCACTCGCGGGCGCTTTTCTTTTTTCGACGTGCCTGCTCCAACCCGCAAGAACCCCAAGGAATTTCAAGGAATTTTCATGAACAAGAAACTCTCCCTGCTTGCCGCAGCAACGGCGTTGGCGCTGCTCACAACCCAAACCGCGTATGCGCAAAAAGCGTACGACACCGGTGTCACCGACACCGAGATCAAGATCGGCAATGTCGAGGCCTATTCCGGCCCGGCTTCCGCCTACGGCGTCATCGGCAAGACCGAGGAAGCCTATTTCAGGATGATCAACGATCAGGGCGGCATCAATGGCCGCAAGATTAACTGGATCTCCTACGATGACGGCTACTCGCCGCCGAAGACCGTTGAGCAGATCCGCAAGCTGATCGAGAGCGACGAGGTCTTCCTGGTGTTCAACGCACTGGGCACGCCGACCCAGACCGCCGTGCAGAAATATCACAATTCCAAGAAGGTGCCGCAACTGTTCCTCGCCACAGGTGCCAGCAAGTGGAACGATCCGAAGAACTTTCCCTGGACCATGGGCTTCCAGCCCAGCTACCGCGTCGAGGCACAGATCTTCGCCAAGTATATTTTGAAGGAGAAGCCGGACGCGAAGGTCGCGATCTTCTATGCCAATGACGATTTCGGCAAAGACTACCTCGCCGGCATCAAGGACGTGTTCGGCGACAAGGCATCGAAAATGATCGTGGCGGAAGAGAGCTACGAGACATCGGAGCCTTCGATCGATGCCCATATCGTCAAGCTCAAGGGCACCGGCGCCGACGTCTTCGTCAACATCGCGACCCCGAAGTTTGCGGCACAGGCGATCAAGAAGATCGCCGAACTGGAGTGGAAGCCGATGCATCTCATGACCGATGTTTCGGTGTCGATCGGCGCGGTGATGAAGCCGGCCGGCCTCGAGGCATCCGAAGGTGTGCTGTCGGCCGGCTACCTGAAGGACGCTTCGGATCCGCAGTGGAAGCACGATGAGGGCATGAAGAAATTCATGGTCTTCGTCGACAAATACATGCCCGGTGCAAACATTTCGGACGCCAATCTGGTGTACGCCTATGCCGCGGCCCAGACCATGGTGCAGGTGCTGAAGCAGTCGGGCGACAATCTGACCCGTGAGAACGTGATGAAGCAGGCCGCGAGTCTCAAGGACTTCGTCCCCGACACGCTGATCCCGGGCATCAAGATCAACACCTCGTCCACGGACTTCGCGCCGATCGAGCAGCTCAAGATGTGGCGGTTCAAGAAGGGCCAGTGGGAGCTGTTCGGCGATATCATCAGCGCCGAGACAGGCGGCTAGTTCGACTGAAAATACATGCAGATGCAGAATAGCGGCCGAAGGGCCGCTATTCTCTTGCGGCGCATTCAGCCTGCGGGATGTCCTGGCCGACGTCGATCGCCACGATGGGACAGGCCGAGGCGACGCGAATCTCCGAGACCCCTGAGCACGGGGCATGACCACGCAAGAGTGGCGATGCCGGTTGGCGGAAAATCGACACTCAGCGTGTAGCTGTCGCAACCGGTCACGATCGCTTCGGGATCGATCGGCGCGCCGTCGAGGTAGAAATGCGTTCCGATCCTGTCAAGTGGCGCGCGAAGCGCAGGGCTCCGAAGGCGGACGGTGTTGTGGCCCGGCTCTCCCTTGATCCGCACGGCAGCCTGCGGCTCGCTCCAGCGGAACGTGTGACTTGACCCGACGCGCTTCAGCGCGGTCAAGACCGCGCGCGCGTGCGGCCGCGAGACGCGCTGCTGTGCGCGCGCCGAGAAGCACTGATCCAGCACCTTGCGCCAGGGATGTTGCTTCATGCCGAACTCGATGTCGGCCTGGTACATGGCGGCCTCTGCCACGCCAGGACAGCTCCCACTGCCCGCGATGATATTCGAGGGGGATGATGACGGAGAACAGCGGCGATTCACCGCCGCAGGGTGCGGGCACGTCCTGCATGCCTTCTTTCATAGACGCTTGCAATGCCATTCCGGACTAGTTCTCGCGGACTATGCCGACAGAAACAGCGCGAACGATTCGTCGACCGTGCGACGCAGATGCTTTTGGTACAATTCATGATTGGCGTCGCCGGGCGCGACCCGTCCCAGCGAGGGCTTCGGGAAGTTCCGGAGCGGCACGTAGGCGATCGGCGCTGCGATCGGCGTCAGCTGCGAGCCGGGGCCGGCGCGGAGCGTCGATATGATTCCGTACATCTCGCCCGCAACCGTCGGCCGCGACACTGTGATCACGCGATGCTGGCCGTGCTTGATGATGACGAGATAGATGAAGCCGGACTGATGCGGCACCGCGACCTCGCCGGTGTGCTCATAGGCGGCATCGGTCCGCTCACCCTCGCGGAATACCAGTGAAGAGACCTTTGGCTCCCAGACGATCTCGGTGCGGTAGGCGAAGATTGCGTCCTTGTCGCCGAACGACGGGCGCAGCGTGATGTAGACGTCCTCGATCCAGGTCACCGCGCGATGGGCATAGGAGCCGAGGCTGTCGGGCGCGACATCGCTTGCGGCCGGAGGCGTCGCCACGACGGGACTCTTGCGCAAGGAGACGCCCAGCGCCTGCTCCAGCCGCACCGTGGTCGCCAGCGTGAACGGCCGCCGACCGCCGAGCACCTTCTCCAGCGTCGACAGGCTGAGCTTGGCCTGCTCGGCCAGCGCCTGCCGCGAGATCCGGCGTCTGGCGAGCTCCTCGCGAATGATCTCCGCAATCTCGCGGCTCTGCTCGTCCGAAAGCTGCTTGTCGGCGAATTTGTCTTGGGTCTGCATCGTGGCCCCGCTCCAGGACGGCCATTCTAGCAGGGCGGACAAACCAGCACAAAACCACACTTGGCTGCCGCAGAGGCGGCCAACGCGGGCCAGCCGCGGCGGAACATTGCCGATCATTCTGCTCGCGAAATCGGGCCGTCCCGGCGGATGCTGAGAACCAGCAAACATGCTGTGGGAGCAGGCCAAATGGACACCTACGACACGATGGAGAGCGACGAGCACCCCATGCTGGGGCGGCTGATCAAGGTCGGATTGTTTCTTCTGGTGCAGGGCATCGCGGTGGCGCTGGTCGCCTTCGTGGCGCTGCTGGTGAGCTTCGAGCCGGGCTGGTCGGCGACGACGGAGCAGGCCAGCCTGCTCCAGCCCGGCGACGCCAAATCCGGATCTCTCCTCCTGAAGGAGGACGGCGCCTACACCGAAGCGATCCGCCTCGGCATCGACGTCGACATCACGGTATCGGGCCCGACGCTGCGCTCCCGCGTCACTCAAGTCTTCCGCAACCCGACCAGCGACTGGGTCGAGGCGACCTATGTCTATCCGCTCCCCACCGGCGGTGCCGTCGATACGCTGAAGATGGTGGTCGGCGACCGCGTCATCATCGGCGACATCAAGGAGCGGCAGCAGGCGCGCGTGATCTATGAAGAGGCGCGCCGCGCCGGCCGGAAGGCCGCGCTCACCGAACAGGAGCGGCCGAACATCTTCACCAACTCGGTCGCCAATATCGGCCCCGGCGAAACCGTGCTGGTGCAGATCGAATATCAGGAGCCGGTGCACCAATCCGGCAACGAATATTCGCTGCGCCTGCCGCTGGTGGTCGGACCACGCTACAATCCGACGCCGATCGTCCAGAGCGCCGACTTCCGCAACGACGGCTCCGGTTGGGGCGCGACGAATGCGGACCCGGTGCCGGACCGCGACCGTATCTCCCCGCCCGTGCTGGATTCCGCCAGGAATGCGCCGGTCAATCCGACCAGCATCACGGTAAGCCTGAATGCCGGCTTTACGCTCGGCGAGGTCAAGAGCCCGCACCATAACGTCAAGGTCGCGAGCCCGGACGACACGACGCGAATCGTCACGCTTGCTGACGGTGCCGTGCCTGCCGACCGCGATTTCGAACTGACCTGGAAGCCGGCCGCTGTAAAGGCGCCGTCGGTCGGTCTGTTCCGCGAACGCGTCGGCGACGCCGATTATTTACTCGCCTTCGTCACTCCGCCCACCGCCGAGCAGGCAACGCAGAAGCCACTGCCGCGCGAAGTGGTGTTCGTGATCGACAATTCCGGCTCGATGGGCGGCACGTCGATCGTCCAGGCCAAGGCGAGCCTCACCTACGCGCTCTCCCGTCTCCAGCCGACCGACCGTTTCAACGTCATCCGTTTCGACGACACCATGGACGTGCTGTTTCCGGCCTCCGTGCCGGCGGATGCCGCGCGCGTCGGTGAAGCCACCTCGTTCGTCAGTGCGCTGCAGGCGCGTGGCGGCACCGAGATGGTGCCGGCGATGCGGGCCGCGCTGACCGACAAGCTCGGCGATACCGGCATGGTTCGCCAAATCGTGTTCTTGACCGACGGCGCGATCGGCAACGAGCAGCAATTGTTCGAAACGATTACGGCGATGCGCGGCCGCTCGCGCGTGTTCATGGTCGGCATCGGGTCCGCGCCCAACACCTATCTGATGACGCGCGCCGCCGAGCTCGGTCGCGGTGCCTTCACCCATATCGGCTCCGTCGAGCAGGTCGAGGAGCGCATGCGCGGCCTGTTCGCCAAACTCGAGAACCCGGCCGTGACCGGCCTCAGCGCAAAGTTCTCCGAAGCCAAGGCCGACGTCACGCCGGCGATCATTCCCGACGTCTATCGCGACGAGCCGCTGGTGCTGGCGGCAAAGCTCGACAAGCTCGCGGGCTCGGTCGAGATTAGGGGCCGCGTCGGCGACCGCCCATGGGCGGTGACGCTGCCGCTGCAAAATGCAGCCGAAGGCAAAGGCCTGTCGAAGCTCTGGGCCAAGCGCAAGATCGACGACGCCGAAGTGGCGCGCACCCTGCGCGAGAAGACTCCCGAAGACTGCGACAAGGCGATCCTGGCGCTGGCGCTCGACCATCAGATCGTCACGCGGCTCACCAGCCTCGTCGCGGTGGACAAAACGCCGAGCCGTCCCGAAGGCGAGCCGCTCAAGCTCAGCGAATTGCCGATCAACCTGCCCGCCGGCTGGGATTTCGCGAAGGTCTTTGGCGAACGACCGCAGGTCCCGACGCAGCTCCGCGAACGTCACGCCGATGCGCGCAACCAGCCGGCCACGAGGCGGCCGACGCCCACCGCACCGGATGCGATCCGACTGCCCAAGACCGCGACATCGGCCGAGTTGAAGATGATCGCAGGCCTGATGCTGGTCGTGCTCGCCCTGATCCTGTTCTTGTTCGACCGACGTCAGACCTTGCTCACTGACGTCGCTTGAGAGAGGAGCCCCCCGATCTCCTCTGTTAGCGCGCGCGGCTGCCCGTCCCACACCAAAGGCCGCGCGCGCCTTTTTTGAACACGCCGCCTCAACCGAATTCGTCATTGCGAGCGAAGCGAAGCAATCCAGAAATCCCTCCAGGGACGCAGTCCGGATTGCTTCGTCGCTTCGCTCCTCGCCATGACGGGAAAATGTGCCATGCCCCGCTTCATCTCTCCCCTGGTTCTCGCGCTGATCGGCGTCATCCTGTTCGGCGACGGCGCCTATATCCATGCCAAAGCGTGGCTCGCGCAGGTGCTGCTGGAGCACGCGTTCGACCGGAGCGTTGCGACCGGCGAGGTGGTCAAGCCATGGTCATGGGCCGATACCTGGCCGGTCGCGCGGATCGAGGTGAGGCGGATCGGCGCCAGCGCGATTGTGCTGGAAGGTACCAGCGGCCAGGCGCTTGCTTTTGGGCCCGGCCATATCCGCCAAACGGCTGACGCGGGCGAGCGGGGTGTTGCCGTATATGCAGCGCACCGCGACACTCATTTCCGTTTCCTGCGGAATGTCGCCATTGGTGATGTGATCGATGTCACACGCAGTGACGGTGAACACTTTCGCTATCGCGCGGATTCCTCCGCTGTGGTTCGCTTCGATGCCTCGGGCATCGATCCTGCGGCACGGGATGCCGAACTCGTGCTCGCCACCTGCTGGCCGTTCGACGCCGTCACGTCCGGTCCGGAGCGCTACATCCTTCATGCCACCTTGATCGGAGCTGCCGCCCCATGACGGGCAAGGCGTTGCGATATGCCGAATACATTCCGCAAGAGAAGATGTTCTGGCGCAAACGCGTGTGGGACAGGATCGGGCCCATCGACGAGAGCTTACACTACGCGATGGATTGGGACTTCATCCTGCGGGCGCAAGCCGCGGGATTCAAATTCGCACGCCTGCCGCGCCTTCTCGCCTGCTTCCGAATCCATGATGCACAGAAGACGGCATCCACCTATGCGGTCGGCGTCAGGGAAATGGGCATTCTGCGGCGGCGCGTTCTCGGCTTCGATCCGACACAGATGCAGATCCGACACGCAATCGCTCCCTATCTCGCAAAGCAGCTGGCCTCTCAGTACGCCTGCAAGCTCGGGATACTGAAATACTTAACGACAACGCGGACCGCGTTCCGAGCGCGTCGATCACCGACGCTTGATGCATCGCTCATTCCATCGCGCGGCATTAACACGCTTACGGTTGCCACTCCCAACAACTCCCCATAGAACAGCGTGACGCGCCGCCAAGAACAACAACAGGTGAGGTCACGCCATGGAAGCCCCGGTGTCTGCTGCGTCCGTTTCTCCGCGCCCGTGGTCTCCACCGCCCGATGCGAACGATATCGTCAAGGGCATCCACGCCATGCTGCACCCGCACAACATCGTGCTGGTGGGCGCGACCGACAAGCCCGGCAACTATGCCGAGCGCATCTGGAACAATCTGGTCAAATACGGCTACGAGGGCGGGCTCTATCCGGTCAACACCAAACGCGACAGCATCTGGGGCGTCCCCTGCTACAAGGACTTTGCCAGCCTCCCGGAAAAGCCCGATCACGTGCTGGTGCTGGTGCCGGCGCGGTTTGCCGTGCAGGTGATCCGCGACGCCGCCGCCGCCGGCGCGCGCTCGGCCACCATCGTCACCTCAGGTTTCAGCGAGTTGCAGGATGAGGGGAGCCAGAAGCTCGCCGCTGAACTGCAAGCGGCCGTGCGCGAGACGGGATTGGCGGTCACCGGCCCGAACTGCCTCGGCAATTTGAGCGCCGGCGAAAAGCTCTTCACCAATATCGACGACCGTATCGTCACCATGGAACAGGGCGCGGTGGCGATTGCCGGACAATCGGGCGCCATCGTCATGGCGATCCGCCAGGCACTGGAAGATCGCGGCGTCGGGGTCGGCTACATGGTGACGACCGGCAACGAGGCCGGGCTCGATACGCCGGACCTGATGCGTTATTTCGCCGAGGATCCGAGCATCAAGGTGATCGTGGTCTACCTCGAAGGCGTGCGCAACACCAAGGCATTCCGGGACGCCTGCAAGGCGGCGCGCGCCGCGAGCAAACCGGTGATCGCGCTCAAGCTCGGGGCGTCCGAGGGTGGCCGCGCGGCGGCGATGGCGCACACCGGCGCGCTCGCGGGCTCGATCGAGACGTTCGACGCCATCGCAACGCGCGAAGGAGTCATCAGGGTCGGCGGGCTCGACGAGCTGATCGAAGCCACCGAATGCTTCGTCCACGCCGCGGTGCCCGAAGGCGACCGGCTTGCCGCGGTGACGCTATCCGGCGGCAAGCGCGGCATGCTGCTCGACGCCTTCTATGCCGCAGGCCTGAATTTTGCGCCGCTAAGCCCGCACGTCGGCTCCGAGCTGGCAAAAATGCTCGGCCCAGGCTCGATCGTCGGCAATCCGCTCGACGCCGGCTTTGCGGCGGTGGTCGATCCCTCCGTCTACATGAAATCGATCGAGCTGATGATCGAAGACCCCGATATCGATATCGTCATCGTCGATGCGGAGCTGCCAAAGGCGCCGCACGAGCTGCGCGAGCGCAACCTGCGCATCGTCAACGAAATGGCGAGCCGGGCCGGCAAGCCGGTGATCTATATCAGCGCGATGTCGATCGGCTTCACCGAGTTCACCAAGACCTTGCGCAAATCGCTGCCGCATCTCGCTGTCATGCAGGGCATGGATCGCGCGGTGACCGCGATCAAGTCGCTGCTCGACTACGCCAAACTGCGCAAGGAAGTGCCCGATATCGTCTCGAGCTCGAAGCCTGCCGCGCGTGCCGTGCTCGAGAAGGCGCTGAAATCGGCAACCGGCGCCGCGCTCGACGAGGTCGCCTCCAAGAGGCTCCTGAAGGCCTATGGCATCCCGATCTCGAAGGAGGCAATCGCACAGACGGCAGCCGAGGCCGTGAAGATCGCCAAGCAGATCGGCTTCCCTGTCGTGGCCAAACTCGTCAGCGCCGAGATTCTGCACAAATCAGACATCGGCGGCGTGGTGCTGAATCTCAACAACGCGGCCGAGGTCAAAAAGGCGTTCGCCGACATCACCGCGCGGGTGAACAAGCTGAAGGGCAAACCGAAGCTTGACGGCATTCTGATCGCGCAACAGGTCAAGGCCGATCTCGAGCTCGTGGTCGGGGCCTCGCTCGATGCCGAAATGGGTCCGGTCGTGCTGTTCGGCACCGGCGGCATCGACATCGAGCTGATGAAGGACGTGGCGCTCGCCGGTGCGCCACTGGACGAGGCCGAGGCGCGGCTTCTGATCGGCCGCACCAAGGCCGGCATCAAGATGCGTGGGTATCGCGGCAAGCCGGCCTTGCACGAGGCCTCCGCGGTGAAAGCGCTGGTCGGCCTGTCCAATCTGATCGCGGACGCCGGCGACCGGATCGCCTCGATCGACGTCAATCCGTTCCTGATCAATGCCAAAACAGGCGTCGCCGTCGATGCCCTGATCGTGCTGAACAATGCTGCGGCCAAACGCGCCACCGGGCATTGATGTCGCGTAGGGCGGATTAGCGCAGCGTAATCCGCCAATACTTGCGACAAACGCGAGAGGAAGTGGCGGGTTACGCTTCCCTAACCCGTCCCACTTAGGATTACGGCCGCAGCATCATCCTTCCAACTTCCCCGCTTTGGCCGTAAAATCACCCTGCATGGCACGCGCGAGCAATCTGGTGATCGGAACGGCGACGCTGGCGGTGATCGCCGTGGCGTTCGGCGGCCTGCTTGGCGTGCAGAAATGGCGCACCGCCCAGAGCCGCAGCCAGTTGCGCGTGGTGTTCGAGGGCGGTTCGGCCAGCGGACTGCGCCGCGGCGGGCCGGTCAATTTCGACGGTGTTCCCGCCGGCCAGATCCTGTCGATCAAGCTCGACAATCCCCGCAAGGTCGTGGCGCTCGTGTCGCTCGATAATGCAGCGCCGATCCGCAAGGACACTGTGGCCGGCATCGAGTTCCAAGGCCTTACCGGCGTCGCCGCGGTGTCGCTGATCGGCGGCGCCCCCTCCGCTCCGCCGGTGCCGCTCGACGCCGACGGCATCCCCGTGCTGACCGCCGATCTCAGCGACGCCGAATCCATCGTCGACACCCTGCATAGTGTCGATCGCACCATCGTCAGCAACGCCCCGGCGATCAAGGAGGGCCTGCGCACGTTCGAGAACTACACCGCCGATCTCAGGAGCAAGGGCGGCGAAATCGATTCCGTCATGGCCAAGGTCGACAGCGCTTTCGCGGGCTTCGACAAGGCGGTCACAAAGATCGAGGGCGTAGTGCCCGGCTTCGCCGATGGCAAGGCGGATGAGCTGTTCGAAAAGATACAGGGATTGCACGAGCTCGCCGACACCATGAGAAAGAAATCGGCGAATTTCCTCGAGGACATCCGTCGCTCGCTGCTCGACGTCAGCGAGGCCGCCAACAAGATGAGCGGGACGTCCGCCCCCGCCGCCGCCCCGCGCCCGCCGCGCAAGCCTACGCAGCAGAAGCGGTAAAGCCTACCAGGCGTAGCGAACGACACCTTTGCCGGCGTAGGAGCGGGTGACGTTCGAGAACTCGCCCTCGAAGGTCGCCGACGCAGACCAGCCGTTCATCCAGCTCATCTGCACCGCCGCTGTGGTCAGCGCGGAATCGTGCGCCTGAGCGGCGCCGTTCACCACGAATGCCGATCCCGGCAACGTCTGGAAGACCGCACCGACGGTGCGATCCGGATTGTAGTCATGCGCCCAGGCGACGCGGCCGCGCAGAGTCATCAGGCCGCCGGCCGCGGCGAATGACTTGTCCGCGCGCAGGCCGAGCTCGGTGCGGGTGCTGGTCACGTCCTTGGCGGCATAATTCAGCGCGAAGACGTTGCTGCCGACCACCGCGAACTCTGAATAGCTCGGAAGGCTGAACACGGTGGCCTGGAGCGCCGCATAGGGCGTGAGGCCGATCCACTGCGAGGCATGGCGATAGCCGCCCTCGATACGGCCCGAGAGCGCGTTGGCGTTGAACTGCGCACGCAACTGATCGACACCCGCGGCGGTGACGATGCGGTTGGTCGTGACGTCCTGCCAGCCATAGGCCAGCGCGGCCGTGATATAGGCTGGTCCGGCGGTATGACGCACGAAGACGCCGGCCTGGAACAGATCGGAGCGGCCCCAGCCGAGCCCGTTGACGTTGAAGCCGGTCGCCCCGCCCGCAAGCGCAAAGCCGGCGATCGTCGACGGCGAGAAGCGGTAGTCGAGGCCGACGGCGGTCCCGTAGACGCTGCTGCTGGTGTTGTTTGAGCCGAGGCCGGCATTGCCGTCGCTGGTCTGCGAGCCACCATAGCCGGCAGCCCACACGTCCCAACGTTGTTCGAAATTCGCCGGCGGCGCCTTGCGATAGATCGAGGCAAGGGCGTCGCGTGCGCTCTTGCCGGTCGCGGCATACGCGTTCGCGCTCGTCTCGTCGGCGAAGGGCGTCGCACCCGGCGTCCCGCTACGCCCCGAGCCAAACACGTCGGTGAGCAGGCCGAGGAACAGGTTCATCGCGCTGAAGGTCGCCTGCTGCGAACCCGTCGCCGGCTCGCCGGAGGCCTGTGTCAGGCCGGCCGGGCCGAGGCCCGCGAATTCCGCTTGCAGAAAGCCGTTCGCGTTGAAGAAATTCTGAAGCGTGGTGGCGACGTTCTTCTGATTGACGTTGAGGGCGTATTTCGCGCCATAGTCCAGTGTGAAATTGAGATAGACAGTGCCGGCAGGATCTACGGTCGTCGTACCAATCAGGCCGCCGGGAGCGGCGACACCGGCAAAGTTATCGGTGGCAGCGCCGGAAAACTGCATGATCTTGTATTGCGGCAAGATGGTGCTGCCAGCGTACAGCGAGACGCCGACGGTGCCATTCAGGCCGGCGTTGCCGAAAACATTGGCAAAGCTGGCGGTGGTTCCGCTACCGACCTGCACGAGGTAGAGCGCGCCAGACTGGAACGCGAGGTCACCGAGAACCGCCATGCTCGAGCCCGGCCCGCCGTCGCCGGGCGCATAGATGCCGCCGGCAGCAATGGTGGTGTTACCGACGATCCCGGCGCCGAACAGTGCGCCGCCCGCCTTCACGGTGGTCAGGCTCGATTGGGAGATGTCACCATCGACTCGCAGGATGCCGCCATTCACCGTCGTGGTACCGGTGTAGGTATTGGTGCCGGAGAGGATCAGCGTTCCGCTCCCTACTTTTTCAAGAGAGCCGGAGCCGATGAAACCGCACCCGCAGGGATCGTAGTCGCCGATGACCCCGTCGACCAGCATCGAGCGATTATTGCTACCGACGGCGAGCGTGTTGCCACCGCCGATATAGTAGGTGCCATTGCCTTCGATCGAACCGGCCGTGATGCGTCCGTCACCATGCGGGCCGAGGCTGATCCCAAAGTCAACGATGCCTGTGCCGGTGGTGATGAAGCGCGCGTTGCCGCCTGTGGAATTGTCGTAGAACTTGGTCGCGCCGCCATCCTTGGTGATGATGGTGGCATTGCCGGCCGTCGACAATGCGCCGAAAGCGGTCTGGCCGTCGACATCGTTTATGATTGTTGCGTTGTCGGCGGTCGCGGTGCTTCCCGGCACGGCGCCGAAGCTCGTGCCGCCAAAGTCCTTGTTCACGATGGTCGCCGAGCCCGCCGAGGCTTGATCGATGAATGCGGTGATGCCGCCACTCTGGTTGGTGATGCTGGCCGAACCTGCATTGGTCCGGCCAAAGAAGCCGATCGAGCCATCATTGGTGATGGTCGCCCGGCCGGCCGTGGCGGTGTCGATCCCGGTCCCGAACGGATCGCCAAAGTACAGCTGGCCGTTGTTGGTGATGATCATAGAGCTGGCGGAGGTCGCGTTGAGGAACATCGTCACGCCAGACAATCCGTTCAGGAGCGACGTGATGCCCGACGTGTCGGCATTGACGACATTGAAGAGACCGTCGTTGACGACGGCACCGATGATGCTCGCGGTGTGGGTCGCGTCGCCAAGCTGCAACGCCGCGCAAGCGCAGATGAAAGTGTCGCCGGCATAGGTGTTGGCGCCGATCAGCGCCAGGATCCCGGGCCCTTGGACGTTGATCCCGCCGCTACCGGTGATGCGCGAGGCGATCACGGCCGACGGATCCGCCGTGCCGGTGACATCGTTGGTGAAGATCATGGTGCCGCCCGAGGCTAGCCGGAGGTCGCCGCCCTGGATGGTGTAGACCGAATTGTCGGCGGTGAGGTCGAAACCCACGAGACCAGTGAGCTGGACGCCACTTGGCGCGACCGTCACGGTGCCGGCCGTGGCCGGTGTCGAGACTCCCGAGTAGCCGAATATCGTGCCGGCTGACGCAGGATCGTAGGCGCTGCTGGTCGAACCGAAGACGTCGCTCCAATTCGTGATGGTCGTGTCCCACACCCCGCCGCCGCCGTTGATGGCACCGTTCGGAGTGGTCTGCGATCCGTTGAAGACCTGCTGCGCGCCGGCGGGGTGCGTCGACAAGCAGAGGCCGAACAGAACCGCAACGACGGACGACCCGGCAGCACCCATGCGCAGCCGGTTCTGTCCGCCCGACTGCGATCGAAACTCCACCCCAGCGCCCTCGTTAGCGGCGCCTCAGCCGCGCCGCCGGCAAACTAAGCGACTAGTTCCCTCCGTCAAACTACGGAATCCGCGGAATGGCTGTCCGAGGTACAATTTGGGTTGATTCAGCAGATGATGTTGCAACCGCGCCACGGTTTTGCACCATAAATTCGCATTCCACACGCGTGGTCCTGCGTCAGAATGTCTACGCGCGTGTACGGCCGTTCACATTGATGGCTGGCAGCCCAGAGCGACGTTCGTCGCCAGCCATGGCGTCTTCAACTTCAATCGGCATAGGAGCGCGGAGATGGTATCTCCGCGTCCCCTGCCACACCACCCGGCATGCGGGTCCGCACCGGGCGGTTCGATGGGTCGAGGTCAACTGGCAAGTTTGGGGACTCCCAGCTGTTTGAAGTGGTTGTTCGGCAGCGGTTTGCACACCTGCGCGAGGCTTCGTCCGGCACTGCGCCGGGTCAGCTCGCGCACGCGCTGTTTCATGCGCGCGATGGCCTATGGCGCCAATGGTGACGTCGAGATAGTGCTGCTTGCCGGCACCAGCGAGCTCGGCCTCACCACCCGCGAAGGCGAGGTGCTGGCCTGGCTCAGCAAAGGCAAAACCAACCGCGACATCGTGCAGATTCTGGGCTTGAGCCCGCGCACGGTCGACAAGCATCTGGAGCAGATCTACGCCAAGCTCGGCGTGGAGAACCGCACCGCCGCGGCGGCGATTGCGACCAATGCGACGCGGCGGAATTCGTAGTCTTGCTACGAATGAGGTGCGACGTTGCCAGTCGAATAAATGGCGTCGTCCGCCGCTAGCACAAGCTATCCTCACCCATACACAAACGCCGCGTCATCCAGATCCGTCTTCGGGATTTCGTCCTTCTCGGTCCAGTAGTCCTGGCTGTGCTGCCATTCCGGCTTGTCGCCGCGCTTCGGCAGCAGGTCCATGTTGCGCATCATGTAGCCCGGGTTGAAGTTTTCCGGATCGATCCAGGGCAGGATCGGCATGTTGTGGTCCTCAGGGCGCAAGCTCACCTCGACCTTCTTCGCGCCCTTCCCCTTCATGTGTCCGATCAGGCGACAGACGAAGTCGGCGACGAGATCGACGCGCAGCGTCCAGCTGGCGCGGAAATAGCCGAACACCCAGACCAGGTTCGGCACGCCCGTAAACATCATGCCGCGATAGGTCACGGTGTCGCCGAAGGCCAGCGGCTTACCGTCGATCTCGAAGGCGATGTCGCCGAGAGCTGCGAGATGGAAGCCGGTCGCCGTGACGATGATGTCCGCTTCCAGCACTTTGCCGGATTTGAGCTGGATACCGTTCTCGACGAAGCACTCGATCTCGTCGGTGACGACGGACGCCTTGCCGCTGGCGATACCCTTGAACAAATCGGCATCGGGCACGAAGGCGATGCGCTGCCGCCACGGCCGGTAGCTTGGTGTGAAATGTGTGTCGACATCGTAGTCCGGACCGAGCACCGCGCTGATCTGGCCGATCAGCTCCTGCTTCACCTGCTCGGGTTTTGACAGGCAAAGCTTGGTGAACGCGTCCTGCTCGAACAGGATTTTGCGCCGGACAATCTCGTGGATCCATTCCTCGTCGACCTGAAGCCTGCGCAGCTCCTCCGCGATCTCGATAGCGTTGCGGCCGAGGCGAAAATAGGTCGGCGACCGCTGCAGCATGGTGACATGCGCGCATTTGTCCGCAATATTCGGAACCAGCGTTGCGGCCGTCGCGCCCGAGCCGATCACGACGACCTTCTTGTTCGTGAGGTCGATATCTTCAGGCCAGGTCTGCGGATGAACGATGCGGCCCTTGAAGCGGTCCGTGCCCTTCCATTCCGGCGTGTAGCCTTCCGAATGGCGGTAATAGCCCTGGCACATCCAGAGGAAGTTCGCCGTGAAAGTTTTCGATTCGCCGGTGTCGGTCGTCACCGCCTCGATGGTCCAGAGATTCTGCTCGCTCGACCAGCTCGCCGAAATGATCTTGTGCTTATAGCGGATGTGGCGGGCGATATCGTTGTCGTCGATCACCTCGTTCATGTAGGTGAGGATTTCCTCGGCGGTTGCGATGGGCGGTCCGACCCAGGGCTTGAAGCTATAACCGAAGGTGTGGAGATCGCTGTCCGAGCGGATGCCGGGATAGCGATGCGTGGTCCAGGTGCCGCCGAACGTCGCCTGCGTTTCCAGGATGACGAAGCTCGCGCCCGGAAGCTGCTTTGTCATGTGATAGGCGCTGCCGATGCCAGAGATGCCGGCGCCGACGATCAGCACATCGAAATGTTCAGAAGCTTGTTTGGTCGTGACGTGACTGCGAACAGCGACATTCATTGTTGCTACTTGCCTTGCTTGTTTTTGTGGCCGCCCTTGACCGAACGGCGCGTTTCCTCCGCGACGGGCGTGGTCGCCCATCGCGCTTCCGCTTTAAAATGGCATAGACCAAATCGCGGTCAAATCACAGCGCCGCACCCCAGCCCCGCGCGGTCTGCAATATCCAGTCGCGATAGAGCGTGAGCGGCGTGACCCCGGTCAATCCGCCGCAGCCGGCGGCGCCGTTCGGCCCGGTGGACCAACTGATGACGCCGACAAGCACAGGCCCGTTCGGCTTGTCCTCGAACACCGGGCCGCCGGAATCGCCGGTGCAGGCGCCAATTCCGTCGCGAACACCGTTAGTTACCGGATCGACCAGCCGGATCTGGAGCGTGCCGGGCTGCCCTGTGGCAACGAGACCGGCGACACGCGTCACACCGCCACTCTTGCCATCGCCGCGCACGGTGACGCCGATGCCGGCGACGACGAAGCGGCTGCCGGCCTGGATCGGAATAGTCGGCGCGCCGACCGGCACCGTCGATTTTCCCTTGAGTGGAATTTCCAGTTGCAGCAATGCCACGTCCGCGGTGGCGCGGTGCGCCTGCATCGCCTGCATGTTGAAGTTCGGATGGATCGCAACGGTGCGCACATTCAGTAATTGCGGCTGACCGTCGGCACCGCGATCGACAATCTTGTAGTCCGCGCCGGGCTGCACGCAGTGGGCGACCGTCAGCACCAGCTTTGGCGCGATCAGGCTGCCCGTGCAGAAATTACCGCGCGAGCCGACGATGGTGACGACTGCGCGCGTGCGCGGCACCATCGGTCTGCGGCGTGCCGCCACCCACGATGGCATAAGCGGGCGTGGCGAGCAGCAGAGCGGCTGTGATGAGGGTTGCAAGCTTCTTCATGGGAACACGCTTTGGCGTCGGTGAATGCGGAGGATCGCTTCGGACTGGTCCTTGCCGATAGCGCATGCTAGCGCTCTTGGAAAGGAATTGACGAGGGCAGGGCAGTGACGATCGAGGCTGTGATCTTTGATTTTGGCGGTGTGCTGACGAGTTCGCCATTCGAAGCCTTCGCGCGGTACGAGGCGGAACGCGGCCTGCCCATCGACATCATCCGGCGTACCAACGCCGCCAATCATCTGGAGAATGCCTGGGCCAAGTTCGAGCGCGCCGAGGTCGATATCGACACATTCGACAAGCTGTTCGCGACGGAGTCACTCGCGCGCGGCGCGGAAGTGCGCGGGCGTGACGTCCTGCCGCTGCTGCAGGGCGATCTGCGCCCCGAGATGGTCGAGGCACTGAAGCGCATCAAGACGCAATTCAAGACCGGCTGCATTACCAACAATTTGCCGGCCAATGCGATCGGCAGCATGACCGGCCGCTCACTCTATGTCGCCGAGGTGATGGTGCTGTTCGACCATGTCATCGAGTCCGCCAAGATCGGCCTGCGCAAGCCCGATCCACGCATTTATCAGCTGATGGTCGAGACGCTGAAGGTTGATCCGAACAACTGCGTCTATCTCGACGATCTCGGCGTCAATCTGAAGCCGGCACGCGAGATGGGCATGAAAACGATCAAGGTCACCAGCGGCGCCCAGGCGATCGCCGAACTGGAAGCCGCGACGGGATTGAAGCTGAGCTAGCGACGCTTACAACTCCTCATCCTGAGGAGCGCGCCCTTGCGCGCGTCTCGAAGGATGAAGGCCCCGCTCGTGCCCCTCGCCCTTCGAGACGCCACGCAAGCGCGGCTCCTCAGGGTGAGGGATTACACATCCTAATCAGCCGCCGCCGCCGTAGCGAGCCGCTCCGGAAACGCAGCCGCGAGTGACGCACGATCCGGCTTCAGCACGCCGCGCTCGGTGATGAGGCCGGTGACGAGCCGCGCCGGGGTCACGTCGAACGCGTAGTTCGCGACCGGCGAGCCCTCCGGCACGATCCGCACCGTCTCCAGCCGTCCATCCGCGGTGCGGCCGGTCATGTCGGTGACCTCCGTGCCGCTGCGCTGCTCGATCGGGATGTCGCGGATGCCGTCATCAACGGCGAAATCGATCGTCGGCGACGGCAGCGCGACATAGAACGGCACGTTATTGTCGTACGCGGCGAGCGCCTTCAGATAAGTGCCGATCTTGTTGCAGACATCGCCATTGGCGGCAACACGATCGGTGCCCACGATGGCGAGATCGACCATGCCATGCTGCATCAGATGCCCGCCGGTGTTGTCGGCAATCACCGTATGCGGCACGCCGTGATGGCCGAGCTCCCAGGCCGTGAGCGAGGCACCCTGGTTGCGCGGGCGCGTCTCGTCGACCCAGACATGGACCTTGATGCCGCGCTCATGCGCCATATAGATCGGCGCTGTTGCCGTGCCCCAGTCGACGGTGGCAAGCCAGCCGGCATTGCAAT
This sequence comes from Bradyrhizobium sp. LM2.9, assembly GCF_054056555.1. Classification (NCBI taxonomy): domain Bacteria; kingdom Pseudomonadati; phylum Pseudomonadota; class Alphaproteobacteria; order Hyphomicrobiales; family Nitrobacteraceae; genus Bradyrhizobium; species Bradyrhizobium sp. LM2.9. Next base: position 6,465,785 of record NZ_JBSRYJ010000002.1, on the reverse strand, counting down.
GCGTCAGCAAATTGACGGTCTCGCCCGGCTTCTTCCTTGCGACGATCGCCTCAACGAGTTTCAGGCCGTTGCCAGCGATGCCACGGTTGATCTCGACGTCCTGCTCGACGATCTCGTCGGCGCGCGCATAGGCGGCCTCCGCGCGTTCGAGCGGATCGACCGGCGCGAGCGTCGCGCGCATCTCGTCCAGCGCCCATTTCAGATTGATCGCGGTCGGCCGCGCCACCACGAGCGTATCGTAAGCGCGCCTAAGACCGGCATCCGAGGCATCTTCGCGCATCGCGAGCGCCATGCCGTAAGCTGCGGTCGCGCCGATCAGCGGCGCCCCGCGCACCAGCATGTCGCGGATGGCGAGGGCCGCGTCCTCGCACGAGGCCAGCTTTGCAATGATGAACTCATGCGGCAGCCGGCGCTGGTCTATCGCGCCGACCGACCAGCCGTCGCGCTCACGCCAGATGCTGCGGAAATGCTTGCCGTCGACCTTCATGGCATTCTGCCTTTCGTATCACGCCCGCAGGATGCGGCCGGCCACCGCATCGAGCTTCTTCAAAAGTTCGGGATCGCGCGCCTCGGGCGCGGTGATGAGCGCAGTGTCGAGCGCGCGGTCCGAACCGATCGGACACGGTTCATGCTCGCGCGGGAAATCCTTGGCCAGCCGCGCCACCAGCGCCTTCGCCTTGTCGGCGTTCGAGCTGAGCACGCGGATGATGTCCTGCACGGTGACGGCGTCATGATCGGGATGCCAGCAGTCGAAATCCGTCACCATCGCGACGGTGGCGTAGCAAAGCTCCGCCTCACGCGCGAGTTTCGCTTCAGGCATGTTGGTCATGCCGATCACGGAATAACCCAGTGTCTTGTAGGTCATGCTTTCCGCATAGGTGGAGAATTGCGGTCCCTCCATGCAGACATAGGTGCCGCCGCGCGCAAACGCGATGCCCTCGGCTTCAGCGGCCACGGCAAGATGAATACGCAAGCGCGGCGAGACCGGGTGCGCCATCGACACATGTGCGACGCAGCCCCGGCCGAAGAACGAGCTCTCGCGCTTGTGGGTGCGATCGACGAACTGGTCGACGAGAACAAAGGTGCCGGGCGGCAGCTCCTCCCTGAACGAGCCGCAGGCCGACAGCGAGATCAGGTCGGTGACGCCGGCGCGCTTCAGGACGTCGATATTGGCGCGATAGTTGATGTCGGAAGGCGACAGCCGGTGGCCTTTGTCATGGCGCGGCAGGAACACGATCGGCAGGCCGGCCATGGAGCCGCGCCGCAAGGACGCCGACGGCTCACCCCAGGGGCTCTTGATCACCTGTTCGCGAGCGTCCTCGAGTCCCGGCAGATCGTAGATGCCGGAGCCGCCTATGATGCCCAATACCGCCTGCGTCATGCCTGCTCCACCCCGTTCGCGCCATCGCGATCCCGCGGAGAAGCTATGCCAGTTTTGCGGCGCTTTTGGAACGGGGGTGGTGGGCGGGGTGTCGATGCTGTGAGGAGCGACGCCGCATATTCCGTGTCGTCCCGGAGGGGCTGACTAGGCCGCGGTCGCCGGCTGCAGCTGGGTCGCCACCATGCGCTCCAGCGTCTCGATGGACTGGAAGTTCTCCGGTGTGATCTCGGACTGGGGAATCGTGAAGTCGAACTCGGCTTCGACGCCGAGCATCAGATTGACCATGTCCATCGAGGTCAGGCCGACGTCGACGAGCCTGGCCTGCGGCGTGACGTCAGCGGCAAGCGAATTCTGTGCGAGAATGCCCTTCACCAGCTTGATGACGCGATTGCGCAATTCGGTATCGAAGCCCTGCATCGGCAAATTCCCATCTGTCTGTTAAAGGTCGGACCGGTTGCCGGCTACGATGGGCACGGCGGGCCGATCCCGCAATGGACGCCACCATTACTTCGCGTTTCTTAGTAAACGATGACTCAGATTGTCTGGAATTCCGGCTTCTTACAGATCCCTAACGCGATCGCGGAAATACGGGCGATGCAAACAACCCGACCTTAACTGCTTGTTCGGAATTGGACTTTGTTTACCCTCTATTTCATCGACGAATTTGAATTAAATCCGTAGCCTCATCTCATAAGCAAAGATGGTCGGAGGATCGCTCAAGCGGCATCGCGAATGATGCCGGCGATCCTGAACGGCAAACCGGAGGCGGACGAGCATGAACGTGCGTGAAGCAGTCCTCACTGTCGACGAGACGCAGACGAGCTATCTCGAGCAGGGTCCTTCCCTCGTCGAGCGCACCGCCCGGACCGCCGCCGCGGCGGCAGTCGACGCAGACGGGGTCGATCGCGACGCCCGCTTCCCCCACAAGGCTTTCGAGGTCGCGCGCGAGCAGAAGCTGCTCGGCGTCATGATCCCGGTCGAGTTCGGCGGCTTCGGCGCCTCGATCCACGACGTCACCGATATCTGCTACGCGCTCGGACGCGCCTGCGCCTCCACGTCGATGGTCTACGCGATGCACACGACAAAGGTCGCCTGCGTCGTCAGGCACGGTCACGGCATTCCCTGGATGGAAACCATGATGCGCCGGGTCGCGCGCGACCAGTGGCTGCTGGCCTCCTCCACCACCGAAGGGCAGAACGGCGGCAACATCCGCGCCAGCGCGGCTGCGGTCGACCACGCCGGCGATACCGTCTCGCTCGTGCGAGACGCCACCGTGATCTCCTACGGCGCCGAGGCCGACGGCCTCGTCACCATCGCCCGCCGCGCCACCAATGCTTCTGCGTCCGACCAGGTGCTGCTGGCGCTCGCCCGGGACGATTATTCGCTGAAGCGGACGCTGGGCTGGGAAACGCTCGGCATGCGCGGCACCTGTTCGACCGGTTTCGAGTTGAAGGTCGACTGCCCCGCCGACCGCGTCTTCCCGGAATCCTATGACAAGATCCACGCCCAGACCATGACGCCGTTCGCGCATCTGTGCTGGTCCTCGGCCTGGGCTGGTATCGCTGCAGCCGCAGTTACCCGTGCGCAGGCCTTCGTCCGCAAGGCGGCCCGCACCTCGGGTGGTCAGATGCCGCCGGCGGCCGCGCATTTCACCGCCGCCAAGATGTCGCTCGCCAAGCTGCGTGCACTGATATCAGCCAATATCGACACCTTCGCCCGTGCCGAACACGACGAACGCGCGCTCGGCTCGCTCGACTTCCAGTCTTCGATCACGCTTCTGAAGGTGCAGGCCTCGGAGCTCGCGGTCGAGACCGTGATGCATGCGATGCGCACCGCAGGCCTTTCCGGTTACCGCAACGACGGTGAGTTCACCATGGGCCGTCACCTGCGCGACGTGCTGTCATCGCCAATTATGATCAACAACGACCGCATTTTGGCCAATGCCGCGACATCGACCCTGATGAGCGGCGTGCCGACCAGCCTTCATGACTGACGTGCCTCTTCGTGCCTGACGTGCCTTGGCGTGACTGACGTACCTTGGCGACTAAACCAACAAGAACAATTTTGAGATAGCAGGACACCGAACCATGAACATTGCCGTCCTCCCCAATTCGCCCGAGACCGCGCCGCAAATGGCCGATCCGCTCGATCATCTCGCCGGCAAGCTGTTCCACTCCATGGGCTCGGACGGCGTCTACGCCCGCACCGCGCTCTATGAGGGAATCGTCGAGCGGCTCGCCGCACTGATCACGAGCCATCGCGAGGCCGGCACCGAGGTGATGCGCTTCCCGCCGGTGATGAGCCGTTCACAGCTCGAGAAGTCCGGCTATCTCAAGAGCTTTCCGAACCTGCTCGGCTGCGTATGTGGCCTGCACGGCACCGAGCGCGAGATCAACGCCGCGGTAAGCCGCTTCGATGCCGGCGGCGACTGGACCAGCTCGCTCTCGCCGGCAGACCTCGTGCTGTCGCCGGCGGCCTGCTATCCCATCTATCCGATCGCGGCGAGCCGCGGCCCGCTGCCGAAGGGTGGCCTGCGTTTCGACGTCGCCGCCGACTGCTTCCGCCGTGAGCCGTCAAAACATCTCGACCGGCTGCAGTCGTTCCGGATGCGGGAATATGTCTGCATCGGCAGCCCCGATGACGTCGCCGATTTCCGCGAGCGCTGGATGGTGCGCGCGCAGGCGATCGCGACCGATCTCGGTCTCACCTTCCGCGTCGACTATGCCAGCGACCCCTTCTTCGGTCGCGTCGGCCAGATGAAGGCGGTGAGCCAGAAGCAGCAGCAGCTCAAGTTCGAGCTGCTGATCCCGCTGCGCTCGGAAGAGCAGCCGACCGCCTGCATGAGCTTCAACTATCACCGCGAGCATTTCGGCACGACCTGGGACATCCAGGACGCCAATGGCGAGCCAGCCCACACCGGCTGCGTCGCCTTCGGCATGGACCGCCTAGCCGTCGCCATGTTCCACACCCACGGCACCGACCTTTCCGCCTGGCCTGCCAAGGTGCGGGAGATCATGGGCCTGCAGTCGCGGGCCGCGGCCGATGCCCATGGCGAAGGCTGGCGCTAACGGAACGAGGCCGGTCATTTCCACGGGAAAAACGAGCGTGATCCACACCAAGGTCCGATGCCGCGAGATTACCGAGTCCGACGTCGAGGCAGTCGCGGACTTGCTGACGCGCGGCTTCGTGGGCCGCTCGCGCAACTACTGGATCCAGGGCCTGCGCCGGCAGGCCTTCCGGCCCGTGACGGAAGGTTACCCGCGCTTCGGCTACATGCTCGACAATGACGGCACGCCGGTCGGCGTGCTGCTTCTGATCTACACGGCGCGGAAGGACGGCGGCGAGACCGCCATCCACTGCAATTTGTCGAGCTGGTACGTCGATCCGGCCTACCGCAACTACGCCCCGCTCCTGACCAAGATCGCGCAGCGGCACAAGGACGTTACCTATCTCAACATCAGCCCGGCGCGGTGGACCTGGCCGATCATCGAGACGCAGGGCTTTCGCGCCTATTGCCGCGGCATATTCTTCTCGGTACCTGCGTTGGCGCGCGCGCCCCGCTGGAGCAAGATCGAGGTCATCTCGCAGCACGCCAAGACGATCGATGGACTTTCCGAACCCGAGACCGAGCTCTTGACGCGGCACGCGCGCTACAATTGCCTCAGCTTCGTGTGCCGCACGCCGAAGGGAACGTTCCCTTTCATCCTGCAACCGGTGCGCATCCGCCGCGGCTTCATTGCGCCTCCCGCAATGAAGCTGATCTACTGTCGCAACGCCGCCGAATACACCGAATGCGCAGGCCGCATCGGCCGGCTGCTGCTGCGGCTCGGCAAGATCTCGGTTGCCATCGATTCCAATGGCCCGGTTCCCGGCCTCGTCGGCATCTACACCGAGCGGCGTGGCCGCAAATATTTCAAAGGCCCGCACCGGCCGCAGCTCGCCGACCTCACTGATACGGAGCTGGTCCTGTACGGGCCGTAGAAGATCAATTTCCCCGGCCTGGCCTGTAGCCCGCATTGAGCGCAGCGACATGCGGGAACGACCGCCCCGATATTGCTGCACATCCGGCTACAGGACTATGGCCTTGCCGGATGGCCGTTTGCGGGCTCGCACCCCACCGCTGGTCACCCTCCGTAAACTACGGCGCTTAAGGGAATTTTCCCGCCTCTTCGCTACCCTCAGCGACTGAATTACGCTGCGTTAAGTCTATTGCCCGCCGAGACCCCGCCGCCCCATGACGTCGATCCGCGCCAACGAGCTTGATGCACGCCGCGAAGAGGGCCCGGAGGCCCTCGTCGGACTGAGCCAGCTTGCGCTCGACCACATGGAGCAAGGCGTCTGCGTCTACGACGTCGCCAACCGGATCGTGCTGGTCAATCAGCGCTACCTCACGCTGTTCAACATGTCGGCCGAGATCGTGCGGGTCGGCACGAGCTATCGCGACGTGCTCGCTCATAGCGCTGAGCTCGGCAACTTCCCGGCGAACGACCTCGATGCGCTCTATGCCAGGCGCATGAAGCAGATCGCGGACGGTCAACCGTTCCGAACGGAGCAGCATCTGGCAAGCGGCCTCGTCATGGCACTCGAGCTGAAGCCGCTCCCCGGCGGCGGCTGGATGACGATCTGCGACGACGTCAGCCGCCTCGCCCGGCTCGAGGCGGAGCTGCACGTGCAGACCGAGCGCAGCCAGCACGCACTCGCGAACATGTCGCACGGGCTCATCATGTATGATTCCGACAGCCGCGTCGTCGTCTGCAACGAACGTTTCCTGAACCTCTACAATCTCGACCCGGAAATCGTGAAGCCGGGCGTCACGCACCGCAAGGTCATCGATCACTGGCTTTCGCGCGGCAACCTGCCAGGGATGTCGGCCGAGGAATTCCACGACACCAGGCTGAAGGACGTGTGCGCCAGGAAGGCAAAAACCCTACTGGTGATGCGCTACGACGGACGGATGGTGCAGGCGGTCTCCCGTTTCCTGCCCGACGGCGGCTGGGTGACGGTGCATGAAGACGTCACCGAGCGGCTGCAATACGAGGAGACGCTGAGGCAGCAGAACTTCATCCTCGATGCCGCGCTGGAGAACATGGCGCACGGGCTCGCCTTCTACGACAGCGACATGCGCCTGCGCGTCTGCAATACCACCTACCGGAAGATCTATCGGCTGTCGCCGGAGGAGACCAAACCCGGCACGCATCTCGGCGAGCTGATCGAGCGCTCGATGACGAACGGCGCGTTCTCATCCGAATATAGTCCGCAGCAGCTCCTGGAAGCCGCCAGCGCGAGGATCGCCGACCGTGACTCCTCGCCGAGGCGCCGGCGCATGTCGAACGACACCATGATCTCGGTGCGCTATTGCGCGCTGGCCGAGGGCGGCTTCGTTGCCACCTATGAGGACATCACAGAGCGCGAGCAGGCGGTCGAGGAGTTGAGCGAGCAGTATCGGCGCTTCGACGCGGCTCTGAACAACATGAGCCAGGGCCTGTGCATGCTCGATCCGAGCCTGCGCGTGATCGTCTGCAACCGCCGCTATATCGAGATGTACGGACTGTCGCCCGAATTGGTGAAGCCGGGCGTCTCGATGCGCGAGATCATGGAGCACAGCTGCGACCTCGGCATCCATCCGAATACCACCGCCGCGCGGCTCTATGCCGACTATGTCGAGAGGTTGCGCGAGGGCGAGCACACGCTGCACCACCATCTGAGCGACGGCCGCATCATCAAGTTCAATCACAAGCGAATGGAGCACGGCGGCTGGGTCGTCACCTATGAGGACGTCACCGAGCGCCACAAGGCGCAGGCCCGCGTGGCGCACATGGCCCGGCACGATTCGCTCACTGACCTGCCCAACCGCACGCTGTTCCGCGAGAAGATGGGCGAGGGGTTGAACCAGGTCGCGATCGCCGGCGGCGCGATGGCGGTGCTGTGCTTCGACCTCGACAATTTCAAGACCGTCAATGACCGCCTCGGCCACGCGGCCGGCGACCGGCTGTTGCGTTGGGTCGCGGCGCGGCTGAAAGAGAATGTCGGCGAGCACGACACCGTCGCGCGGCTCGGCGGCGACGAATTCGCCGTTCTCCAGCGCGGACCGCAGCCGCAATCGGCGGAAAAGCTCGCACGCCGCCTGGTTGAGGTCATCGGTCACCCGCCGCCGCTGGAGAACCAGTCGATCCATGTCGGCGTCTCCGTCGGCATCGCAATCGCGCCCGAGCACGGGCTCGATGCCGACGAGCTGATGAAATGTGCCGACCTCGCGCTGTACCAGGCCAAGGCCAAGGGGCGCGGCGCCTATCAACTGTTCGAGCCCGAGATGGAGGAAGAGGCCCGGAGCCGGCACGCGCTGGAGCACGACCTGCACGGCGCGCTGGAGGCACGGGAATTCCACCTAGTGTTCCAGCCGCAGGTGCGGCTCGATTCGACCGAGCTCACCGGCTTCGAAGCGCTGCTGCGCTGGAAACATCCGTCGCGCGGCGTCGTCTCGCCGGCCGAATTCATCCCGATCGCGGAAGAGAACGGGTTGATCGTTCCGATCGGCGAATGGGTGCTGCGCACGGCGTGCGCGACTGCCGTGTCCTGGCCCGATCTCACCGTCGCGGTGAACCTGTCGCCGGTGCAGTTCCGCGCGCGCGGGCTGGTGGCGATGGTCACGAGCGCGCTTGCGGAGGCCGGCCTGCCGCCGCACCGGCTCGAGCTCGAGGTCACCGAGACGGCGCTGCTCGACGACAGCGAGGCGACGATCGAGATCCTGCACCAGCTCCGCGCGTTAGGGGTGCGTGTCAGTCTCGACGATTTCGGCGTCGGCTATTCCTCGCTGAGCTATCTGCGCAAATTCCCGTTCGACCGCATCAAGATCGACCGCTCCTTCGTCGGCACCCTCGGCGAAAGCCCGGAGAGCGTGGCGATCGTCCGCACCATCGCCAGCCTTGGCTCGGTGCTCGGCGTCGAGACCACGGCGGAAGGTGTGGAGACGGCGGAGCAACTCGATTTCGTGCGCGAATGCGGCTGCACCGACGTGCAGGGATATTATTTCGGCAAGCCCTGCCCGGCCGCCGAAGTCGAGCGCATGATCGAGACGCTGAACGCAGTCCGCCGCGTGGCGTAAAGGCTCCGCCGACGGCAAATTCCGTATCTCGGCACACTTCCAAACGACCAATTGTCGCACGTGCGTTTTTCGCCGGAATCACCGTCTCGCCCCGGCGGAGCCGCCGCGCAATGCGCTTTTCTTCTCCCATGATTTCGGGGACAATCCCGTCATAACAATGAGAAACGGCGGCCCGAACGAGGCCACTGCGAGGGAGGAATTTCGATGTCGCGATACGGGCTGAAGACAATCGCGTTTGCCGCCATGCATACCGTCGTGAGCGCGTTGCTCGCAACCGCCGCCGGTGCGCAGGACTATCCCACCAAACCGGTGACGCTGATCGTGCCATGGCCGGCCGGCGGATCGACCGACATCTCGATGCGCGCGATCGCCGACAGCGCCTCCAAGGTCCTGGGGCAGCCGATCGTGATCGACAACAAGGCGGGCGGCGGCGGCACGGTCGGACCTGCCACCATGGCCGCGGCCGCAAAGCCGGACGGCTACACCATCTCACAGCTTCCGGTCACCGTCTTCCGCCTGCCCCTGATGCAGGAGGTGTCGTGGGATCCGGCAAAAGATTTTACCTACATCATTCATCTCACCGGCTACACCTTCGGCGTAACCACCAGCGCGGAGTCGCAGTTCAAGTCCTGGAAAGACGTGGTTGCGTTCGCGAAGGCAAATCCGGGCAAGGTGACCTACGCGACGCCGGGCACCGGCACCTCGCTTCATATCGGCATGGAGCAGATCGCCGCGATGTCCGGCATCAAGCTCACGCAGGTGCCGTTCAAGGGCGGGGCAGAGACCAACGCCGCGGTACTCGGCCAACACACCATGCTGCAAGCCGACTCCACCGGTTGGCGGCCCTTGGTTGACGCCGGCAAGCTGAAGCTTCTCATGGTTTGGACCGGGGCGCGGTCGCCGAACTATCCTGACGTGCCGACGCTGAAGGAGCTCGGCTATCCCATGGTCTTTGATTCCCCGTTCGGCATCGCAGGACCCAAGGGCATGGATCCCAAGATCGTCGCCAAGCTGCACGACGCCTTCAAGAAGGCGGTCGAGGACCCCGCGGTGATCGCCACGCTCGCCAAATACGACATGGTGCCGAGCTACAAGAATACCGAGGACTACAGGAAGTTCGTCGTCGAGGTCACGGAGTCAGAGCGCAAGGTGATCGACACGCTCGGGCTTGCGAAGAAGTAGGATTGAGCCACTTTTATGTCTCGGACGCCGTGCAGCGCTTCTCCAGCGCTGCGTCGCGTCCGGGATCTACATTTGCCACGCATCTATGGACCCCGGATCTGCAGCGCACCGCCATAGCATGTCGAAGACGTGCGTGAACGCACTTATGGCGCTGCGCAGCGTCCGGGAAACGGCCGAGAGGGCGTCTATGAACGACAAAACCAACGTCAAACTCCGCCTCAACAACTCCGAACTCTGGGGCGGGTTGATCGGGCTCGCGCTGGGCGGCTTCGTGATCTGGCAGGGCGTTAAGCTCAAGCTCGGCACCATCAACGACCCCGGCTCCGGCTACGTGCTGTTCTACACGGGCATCTTGATGTGCGTGTTCGCGGTCAGCATTATCATTTCGGCCATCACGGAGGGCGGCCCGACGCTGGCCTCACGCTGGGATAATGTGAGCTGGGGCAAACCACTCCTCGTCATCGCCTGCCTCACCGCATTCTCCTTTGCCCTGGAGCCGCTGGGATTCCTGTTATCGTCGATCCCGTTGATGCTGCTCTTGTTACGGTTGATCGATCCCGTGCGCTGGACACTGGCGATCCCGGTCGCGGTGCTGGTGCCGCTCGGGATGTGGTGGGTGCTCGAGCGGGTGCTGCTGATCCAGTTGCCCTCGGGCCTGTTCGGGATGGGTTAGCCGCATGGACACGCTCGTCAACGTCGCGCACGGGTTTGGCGTCGCGCTGCTACCGATCAACCTGCTCTATTGCTTCATTGGCGTCTTCATCGGCACGCTGGTCGGCGTACTGCCGGGCATCGGGCCGATCTCGGCGATGTCGCTGTTGCTTCCGGTGACGCTGTCGGGAACGCCGGAGTCCGGCATCATCATGATGGCGGGCATCTATTACGGCTCGATGTATGGCGGCTCGACCACCTCGATCCTGGTCAACATCCCCGGCGAAGCAGCTTCAGTCGTCACCTGTATCGACGGCCACCAGATGGCGAAGCAGGGCCGAGCTGGCCCTGCGCTAGGCATCTCTGCCTTCGGTTCCTTCATCGCCGGCACGTTTTCGCTGGTCGCGCTGATGCTGGTGGCGCCTCGGCTTGCGGGCATTGCGATCGCGTTTGGCCCGGCCGAGTATTTCAGCCTGATGGTGCTGGGCCTCGTGGTGCTCACCTTCCTCACCCAGGGCTCGATGCCAAAGGCGCTGTTGATGGCATGCACGGGTGTCGTGCTCGGACTGATCGGGCTCGACAGCATCACGGCGCAGCCGCGGCTGACATTCGGCCGCATGGAGCTGATCGACGGTATCGGACTCGTCCCCGTCGTGATGGGCCTGTTCGGGGTCGCCGAGGTGTTGCTCAACATCGAGCAGGCGATCAAGCGCGACATCATCAACGCCAGGATTACGCAACTCCTGCCCACCAAGGCCGATTGGCAGGCGAGCGCCGGCCCGGTCGCGCGCGGCACCGTGCTCGGCTTCCTGCTCGGCATCCTGCCGGGCGGTGGCGCTGTGGTGGCCTCGTTCGCGTCCTATGCGCTGGAGAAGCGGCTGTCGAAAACGCCGGAGCGTTTTGGCCATGGCGCGATCGAAGGCGTCGCAGGCCCAGAATCCGCCAACAACGCGGCAGCCGGCGGCGCGTTCATCCCACTGATGACGCTGGGCATCCCGCCAAACGTGGTGATGGCGCTGCTGCTCGGCGCTTTCGTCATCCACGGCCTTCAGCCGGGACCGCTGCTGATCACGCAAAACCCCCGGCCTGTTCTGGGGCATCGTCGCCAGCATGTATATCGGCAACGTCATGTTGCTGATCCTCAATCTACCGATGATCGGCATGTGGGTGCAGCTGCTCAAGCTGCCCTACAACATTCTCTTCCCCCTGATCATCCTGTTCACGATCATCGGCGTGTACTGCTCGAGCAACAACGTGTTCGACGTCTATGTGATGATCGCATTCGGTATCATCGGCTATTTCATGCGCAAGCTCGGCTACGAGCCGGCCCCGCTGGTGCTCGCCTTCGTGCTCGGACCGATGCTGGAGAACAATCTGCGCAAGTCGCTGATCCTGTCGCAGGGCGACCTCTGGACCTTTGTGCAGCGGCCGATCTCGGCGGCGTGTCTCGTACTGGCGCTGGTGCTGCTGGTCGCGCCGCTGTTGCCGGCGCTGCGCAAAAAGCGCGAGCTGGTGGCGCTGGATGAAGGGGCGTGAGGGTTTTGTCTCAGCCTGCCGCAGGCAGCACGTTATCCGGCGACGCGCTCCACGGACGGTCGGCCGACGCGAGCCCGATCAAACGGCCCTGGATGTAGTCGCAGCCCCAGTCGCGCAGCATGTTTGCGGCCTCTTCGTCCTGCACCCATTCGGCCACCGTCTTGATGTCGAGGCGGCAGGCGAGGTCGATCAGGGTCTGCACGAAGGCGCGGTCGTCGGCGGAATGGGTGATGTTCTGCACGAAGGCGCCGTCGATCTTCACGATATCCACGCCGAGCTTGCGCAGATTGCGGAACGAGGTGTAGCCGGCGCCGAAATCGTCGATGGCGATGCGGCTGCCGAAATTCTTCAGCCGCGTGACGAAGCCGCGTACGTCGTCGATGTCCTGGATCGCGACCGTCTCGGTGATCTCCACGATCAGACGCTCGGCAACACCGGGATGCGCGCGCATCAGCGATTCGATGCTGGCCCACCAGTCCGGATCCATCGTTGTGTCTGGCGAGATGTTGAGGCTGAGGCAGATGTCGGGCGCGGCGGCGAGCTCGGCGACCACGAGCTCGAGCACGCGGTGATCGACCAGGCGGATCAGGCCGAGCCGTTCGGCGACCGGCACGATGTCGGGCGCGAGCAGCACCTGGCCGCCGCCCTGGTCCATCCGCACCAGGCATTCGTGGAAAGCGCGCTCGCGCGAGGCGGCCGAGACCACCGGCTCATAGGCGAGCTTGATACGGCGCTCGTTCAGCGCGGTGACGATCTCGTCGGTAACGCGGATGTTGACGCGGCGCTGCGCGTCGCGCGCGGCATCGGGACGCCAGGTCGCGAACGAACCCACGCGGCGTTGTTTTGCGGCATCCAGCGTCTCATGGGCGCGATTGACGGCCTCGTCGGTGTTGCGGGCATAGCGCGGCACGCTGACCGCGCCGATCGAAGCAGTGACCGACACCGGGCCGGATTTGGTCGGCACCACCTCGTCGCGGATACCGGCGAGGAAGCGCTCGGCGGCGACGTTCATGTCGTCAACTGTGCAGTTCTTCAGGATTAGGCCGAACTTGTTGCCGGAGAAGCGGCCGAGCACATCGCCGCCGCGCAAGCGCGCACGGATGCGCTTGGCGACGTCGAGGATCACGGCATCGGCAACGTCGAAACCGAAGGCATCGTTGACGCGCGCGAGATGATCGATGCCGACCAGCATGAAGGCCGCGGTCGACCGGAAACGGGTCGTCTCCTCGATCGCCTCGGCCAGCGCCGCGATCAGATGCGAGCGATTGAGCTCGCCGGTCAGCGGATCGAGCCGGGCCAGCTTCGTCAGTTCCTCGTCGCGGGCGTGGCGCTCATTGTTGATGCGGACGGAGCCGATCGCGCGCACCGGCCGACCATCGGGTCCCGAGAACCAGCGGCCGGTCTCTTCGATCCAGACCACGGGATCGGCAGCGCTCATGCGCACACCGTACTCGACCCGGTAGGGCGTGCCGTCGGCGCCGTGCACGGCGGAGGTCTGCGCCAGCGCAGCGGTCCGCAGCGATTGAGCGGGCTCGATCAGCTTGGCGAATTCGGTGCCGGTGGCCAGCCGCTCGGCGGGAATTCCGGGGAAGATGGCGCTGACCTGCTCACCCCAGACCATGGCATCGCTGGCGATGTCCCAGGCGAACACGGCTTGGCCAAGGGCGGCCAGGATGTCGGAGGCTTGCGGCAATGCGGGGGTCAAAATCGCCTCGTTTCGGGACAGCGGGGAGTCCTGAGTCGGCACAGGATAAAGCCAGATTCGCCATTGACCCTAGGCAAAGTTGATAAACAATTTGGAAACCACGTTTCCTCACGCCGCAGGAACCAAACCGGCCCGTCCGGCATAGGCCTTGCGAGTACATGACACGCACCGGCGCCAGCGTCCCGAAACGCGACAGGCTTGCCGGATCAACGGTGATAGCGATGTTGAGTACGAACCGATCGGACCAGGCGGACAACGGCACGGGCACGGCCCTGGTGCCGCAGCTGCCGATTTTGCAGTGGGTCCACAAGGCGCCGCTGCCGCGCCCCGATCCCAGCTTCGTCACCCAGCTCATTGCCAATGCCGAGAACCTGCCCCAGACGAGCCGGCTCCGCCGTGCGTCTTCCGAGGATGCGCAGGTAGCCTATGGCAGCAAGCATCCGCTTCCGAGCGTCACCGCGCGCACGCGGCAGGTGGCTTGAAGTAGATCAGCGCGGCGCGTCGGGAGACGACGGCGTGCCGTTGCCGGGCTGAAGGTGCGGCGAGGGGATTTCCGGCGAGGACGTGCTCTGAGCCGGCTTCGGCGCGGGGTGATCGATCAGCACGGATTCGGCGACCGACTGCGCGGAGGGTGCGGATGCGGGCGGCACCGCCGGCGCAGAGACTGGCTCGAACTTGGACTCGACCACCGCTTCATCGGCTGCCACTTCAGCCTGGCGCCTGGCCTTGCGCGATGCCGGCACAGTCTCGGCGACATAGGCGCCGCGGCGGCGCGTGCGCTGGGCGATGCCGCCGAGGAAGTCGGCCATCGCGAGCAGCACCAAAAGGAAATAGGTGGAGTTGCCGAATTTCGGCCACATCACGAATTCGGCCGCAGCCGCGCCGAACACGATCAGCGACAGCAAATGATCCATCAGGAATTTCGAGCCGGGCCGCGCGCCCTTGACCACCTCGAGCAGCAACAGCACGACGCCAAGCGCGAGCATCACGTCGGCGAGTGTGACCGGCCAGGCCTCGCCCGTGATCATCGGAACCTTGAACAGCACGTCCGTAAAGGACACGCTCGGCATCAGGAAGGCGATGATGTTGTAGACCGCGAGCGGGATCAGAAGCAGCGGGAAACCGACCATCGGCGAATGCCTTCTCGATCAAGATATCCAGACAGGACAATGCGGCGGCGAAGCATTCGCTCCGCCGCCGTTACTGTCATATCTCATGGGTTGGCCGAAATCAGGCAGGCGAAATCATCCTGCCTGGGGAAAGGTCCTGAATTCAGGACTCTTTCTTCTTCAGGACCTGACGGCCCTTGTACATGCCGGTCTTGAGGTCGAGATGATGCGGACGACGGAGCTCGCCGGAGTCCTTGTCTTCCACATAGGTCGGCTTTTTGATGGCGTCTGCCGAGCGGCGCATGCCACGACGCGACGGCGAGGTTTTTCTTCTCGGAACGGCCATTTCAATATCCTCTAGGGATTGGTGTTTCGGGGCATCGTCCGCGAGGGGACGGCTCAGCACCCGCAAACCGAGGCGAGCTGAATGCCGGTCAAGGCCGGGCTTATAGAGGAAGGTCGGGCTTAAATCTAGGGTTCTGGGACGGAAAATGCGCCCGAAAAGGACCCGAAATCAGCGATTTTCCCGCCAGCAGGTCGAAAGCGAGCTCGCCTGCGCCCGCGCAACATAGGTCCCGGCCAGCCGCCGGACGCCCGGTCCCGGCGTCCTGGCGCTACGTTTGACCGGATTCGGCAGGATTGAGGCCAAAAGGGCGGCCTCCCGGAGGGAAAGACTGGCGGCTGACTTGCCGAAGGCATAGGTGCTGGCCGCCTCCACCCCAAACTGGCCCTGCGGTCCCAGTTCGGCGATGTTGAGGTAGATCTCCAGGATCCGCGCCTTGGGCAGGACCAAGTCGATCCACAGCGCCAGCGGGAATTCCAGCGCCTTGCGGACAAAATCGCGCCCCTGCCAGAGGAACAGGTTTTTCGCCAGCTGCTGGGTGATGGTGGAAGCGCCCCGGAACGGGGTGCCGTCCTCCTGCGCGTCGTCGATGGCCTCACGCAGCGCGCCCCAGTCGATGCCGTGATGCTTGCAGAAATGGGCGTCCTCGGCCGCCACCACCGAGCGCGGCAGTGAGGGCGACATCGCCGCCAGATCGATCCATTCCCGCTGCATCGGCGCGGCCCGGAGCGAGCGCCAGGCCATCAGCGTCGAAACGGGATGGCCAATGCGGTAGAACGGCGCGATCACATAGGGCGCGAGAGCCGCGACCACCAGCACCAGGAGAAGGGTTTTGACGACGCGCAAATCAACCTTTCCGGCGCAGAACGTAACGCGGCCACGGGCCCGGCATTAAGTCTGTGATAATTCGGGCGTTTTCCAGCACTTTTTAGGCCTTCCAAACGATTGACTGAGGCGGGCGCATAAAGGATTGTCCCGCCGAATTTTAGTTCTGGAGCCCTTCTTGATGACCGGCACGTCCCCGTCCGATTTCGCCAAACGTCTGGACAAGACCGCTGATGACACCGAGGCGCTGCTCGGGCGCCTGTTGGCGGACGACATCCTGCCCGATGAGATCGCCCGGCCCAAGCGACTGATGGACGCAATGCGCTATTCGAGCCTCAACGGCGGCAAGCGCCTGCGGCCGTTCCTGGTGGTCGAGAGCGCCGCCGTGTTCGGCGTGCCCCGCGAAGCCGCGCTGCTCGCTGGTGCGGCGCTCGAATGCATCCACTGCTACTCGCTGATCCATGACGATCTTCCGGCAATGGACAATTCGGACCTGCGCCGCGGCCGCCCGACCCTGCACAAGAAGACCGACGACGCCACCGCGATCCTCGCCGGCGACGGCCTCCTGACGCTCGCCTTCGACATCATCACCCGCGACGAGATTCATCGCGATGCCAATGTGCGGCTCCTGCTGACGCGCGCGCTGGCGCGCTGCGCCGGCATCGGCGGCATGGTCGGCGGCCAGATCCTCGATCTCGCCGGCGAAGGCCGCTTTGGCGACCGCGAGCCGGTGGACGTGGCGCGTCTTCAGCAGATGAAGACCGGTGCGCTGCTGCGTTACGGCTGCATCGCCGGGGCGATCCTCGGCCAGGCCTCGCAAAAGGAATATCAGGCGCTCGACGATTACGGTCGCGCACTCGGCGAGGCCTTCCAGATCGCCGACGACCTGCTCGACGTCGAGGGCGACGCGGCTGCGCTCGGCAAGCCCTCGGGCCAGGACGCAGCGATGGGCAAGACCACCTTCGTCACGCAACTCGGCCTCGAAGGCGCCAAGCAGCGCGTCCGCGACCTGCTCGCGCGGGCCGACAGCGCCGTGTCGATCTTCGGCGATCGGGCCGCCGTGCTGCAAGCGGCTGCGCGGTTCGTCGCTGAACGGAAGAGCTGATAGCGCTATGGCGAGCGGCAGCAAGGAAGATCTTGCCCTCGCTCGCTTCCGCAAGATGTCGAGGCCGGTGCGCCTGGTGTATGCGCGGCCGCGAACGTTCATATCGCTTGCCGTCGGTATCCTCGTCTGCCTGCTCATACCGGGTTCGTACCGGCTGACGACGCGGCTTGTGCTTGGGTGGGATGCACTGATCGCGGTCTATCTGGTGCTGGTCTACGCGATGATGCTGTGCAACGACCACCAGCACATCCGCCGCGCCGCTGCGATGCAGGACGACGGCCGCTTCGTGATCCTGCTGGTGACGGCGACCGGTGCCTTCGCCAGCATCGCCGCCATTGTCGCCGAACTCGGCGTCCACCGCGGCGCCGCGGAGCTGACCATCGCGATCACCACCATCGCGCTGTCCTGGGCCGCCGTGCACACGACTTTCGCGTTGCATTACGCGCATGATTATTATCGTCACCCAACGCCGGGCGGCCTTCAGTTTCCCAGCGGCGACAAGGAAGACCACGCTGACTATTGGGACTTCGTCTATTTCTCGTTCGTGATCGGCATGACCGCGCAGGTCTCCGACGTCGGCATCACCGACAAGACCATCCGCCGCACCGCCACCGCGCACGGCATCGTCTCTTTTATCTACAACACGGCATTGCTGGCGCTGACGGTGAACATCGCGGCGAGTGCAATCGCGACTTGATCCGTCGTCCCGGCGAAAGCCCGGACGACCCGGTAGTGTCAGTTACACACCTCGACATTTGCATCGTTGCCGGGGCCGCCGCCGCCGCGATATTCGAGATGGCAGCCGCGGTTGACCGCACGACAGCCGCCGTTATTGCAGAATAGCTGTCCGCCACCTGCGGCGCGGCCGGCGCCGGCCGCAGCCGCAATGCCGGCAGCGCCACCAAAGCCGCCCGCCGCACCGGCACCTGCGCCGCCTGCCTGACGACGCTGCCGCACCGGATGGTCTTCGCCGTCGTCGCGTCGCGAGGTCGCGGGCTTGGAAGCCGTGGGCTTTGCGGCACGCTTCTTCTCGCATTCATTGTCATCGTTCAGCGCATAGCCGTCGCCGCAGACGATCCTGGTGCACTTGTCGCCGTCGGCCTTGAAGCCGTGCTCGCAAACCCGCGGACAGACGCGCGACTGTTTTGACTTGACCGTGTCGAGTGCATCGATGCTCGCCACCTTCACGTCGAGCTTGGTGCCGGCATAGCGGTTGAACTGCGACAACGACCGCTGCGCGGACGTCGTCCAGTTGCCGTCGGCAGCACCGGAGAAGCAGCCGACGCGGCCGAGCTCGGTCTGCACCGAGCGGCTGAGATCGGCCGGCGCAGTGGCCGGCGTCAGCGACGCGACGTTGGTGCCGGCAGGGCTCGCCGTGCTGGCGGGCGCAGCACTTGGCGCCGTGGCGGCGAGATTGACGCGTTGCTGCTCGGCAGCGGCCGCCTGCTGCTGCGCCTGCTCCTTGACCTTCTGCGCGGAAAGCTGCACTTGCTCCGCGGCCTTCGCGTCGGCGGCTGCCTTGGCCTGCGCATCCTTCTGCGCACCGACAGCAGCAAGGCGATCGCGCTCGGCCTCGGCCTGCTTCGCCTTCTCGGTGGCCGCCGCATGAGCCTGCTCGGCGCCGATTTTTTCGAGCTGAAGCTTGGCGAGGCTCGAATAGAAACCATCGGGATGCTGGGCGAGGAAGGCATCCCACGCCGGCCTGTTGCCGACCTGCAGCGCGAGCTCGTAATCGCGGCGGATGTCGGCCTGCGGATTCAGCGCAGGCGCTGCCGGAGCCGCAGCGGCGACCTTGACCGGCACCAGCGGCACGTCCTCGCCGCCGAGCGAGCCATATACGAACGGCTCTTGCTTGTTGCCGGTCGACTTGAGCACGTCGTCACGCACGAAGCCGAAGGCGCGGCGAATGTCGAGGCCCGGTGTCGTCAGATGCTTCGACAGCGCCATGGTAAAGGGGCTGTTGGCGCCGTCGCCGTCCTGCGCCGTGAAGCCGGCCTTGGCCGAATAGGCGATCAGCGTGTTGGGGCTGGTCGGCTCGACCTGGACGAGGCCGCGGCCGATGCCGCGCGAGGCGACCGTGCGCTTCATGGTCTTGCCGAACGGATTGTCACGGCAGGCGTCCAGTATCACCAGTCGAAGCTGCTTGGCCGGTTCGACCGCGACCAGGACGCGGTCGAGGGAGAGCGCCTCGTCAAAGACGTCGGTGTCACGCTCCAGCTTGGCATCGACAGGGATCAGATAGTTCGAGCCTTCGACTTCGATGCCGTGGCCGGCATAGTAGACCACGGCGATGTCGGCATCGCGGGTCCGGTCGGCGAATTCGCGCAGCACGCGCCGGGTGTCCAGCGCCGTCAGATCGTGCCGGGAATCGACGATGTCAAAGCCGGCCTCTTTCAGAGTCCTGGCCATCACCGAACCGTCATTGACAGGGTTCGTAAGCGACGGCGCGTGCTGATAGGCCCGAGTTGGCGATCACCAGCGCGACGCGCTTCCCGGCCAAAGCGGGCCCGGCGCCGAATAGCAGCGCGACCGCGAGGAGAAGTGGGCAAAGTCTGAGCGATTTGCGCATAACGCGACTTCCGGGTTCAGGGCAGTTCGCGCCCCTTTGGGATGGCTTTAGCAGGGTCCGCCGCGGGCGATGGAGGTCACGAAGGTGGCACCGGCGGCAGGCCGAAAAACCCCCTTTGTTTGTCGCGCCAGTCCGGTCGCGGTTCGCCGAGAAATAGGCGCGCAGCAGGTTCCCTCAGGCATCCCCCACGTGGCCCCGATATTGCGGCAGATTGTCCGTAATCTCGTGCCAGGGCGCTTTCGAGCCCACGAAAATGTGGACGCTCGGTCGGATCGAGGGGGCATCGACCAGGGTTCCCATGGCGACATGGACCCATTTTCCCTCGCGCACCCGGGAATAAAGCAGCGAGCCACAGCGGGCGCAGTGGGCGTCATGGGTGGTCTCGTCGCCGAAGATGAGGCGCTGATCTTCACCATGGGTGATGCGCAGCTTGTCCTGGGTTATTCCGGCAAACGGCTTGAAGGCGGCGCCGGTGGTGCGGCGGCAATTCGAGCAGTGGCAGTTCACCGCATAGGAGAATGCGTCCGCAACCTCATAGCGCACGGCGCGGCAGTAGCATTCGCCGATCAGGATACGAGCGTTCGAATTCTCTGATCCGGTCATCACAGTGTCCTCGCACAAATGGTACGCACTCCCATAGCGCATTTTGATGAGTACGACTAAGTTCGCCCCGAGCCATCATTCAAAGGGATGACCCATGAGCCAGAACCGCGCGAGCGTCGAAGCCGTCGTGCAATCCTATTTCGATGGACTTTACGAGGGCGATGCCGAAAAACTCGGCGCCATCTTCCACCCATCCGCCGATTTGCGCTGGGTCGAGAACGGCGAACTGCAGGTGCTGACCGTGCCGGACTGGCTCGACCGCGTGCGCAAGCGCCCCTCCGGCAAGGCCGAAGGCAAGCCGCGCGAGGATTTCATCGTCACCATCGACCGTTCGGACGACAAGACCGCCTTCATCAAGGTCCGGTGCCAGTTGCCGCCGCGTTTTTTCACCGACTATCTGGTGGCGATGAAGCTCGCCGACGGCTGGCAGATCGTGTCGAAGTCGTATCGGTATGACCTGCGGGAGTGAGGGGCTTCCCTCCGGCTCGTCGCTGCCTCCTCCGTCTCGCCTGAAAGTCCCCGATGCTTCTCGACCGCCGTTCGCTGCTCGCCTCGCTGTGCTGGATGGCCACATCTCCCGCGCTCGCCGCGGACGCGCAGCCTGAGCTCGAAACGTATGAGCGCGAGAGTGGCGGCCGGATCGGGGTCTATGCGGAGAACCTCGCGACCGGCGCAAAGCTCGCCTGGCGGGCCGACGAACGGTTCGTCATGTGCTCGACATTCAAGGCTTCGCTCGCGGCTTGCGTACTGGCGCGGGTCGATCGTGGCGAGGATCAGCTCGCGGGCCATGATTCCGTACGGCAAGGCCGACCTGCTGGAGTACGCACCGGTCGCCAGGCAAAATCTTGCCGCCGGCGCAATGTCGGTCACCGAGATGTGCAAGGCGATCGTCGAGCTCAGCGACAACACCTGCGCCAATTTGCTGCTCGCGCGGATCGGCGGTCCCGCCGCGCTCACCGCCTTCTGGCGGTCGCTCGGCGATAGCACCTCGCGACTGGACCACAACGAGCCCGAGCTCAACCGCTCACCGCCCGGCGATCCCCGCGACACCACGACCCCGGCGGCGATGGCGGGCAATCTGCGGCGGCTGGTGACGGGCGCGGCGCTGTCGCCGGCCTCGCGTGCTCAACTCATGGAATGGATGGTGGGCTGCAAGACCGGCGCGAACCGGCTGCGCGGCGGGCTCCCCGCAAACTGGAAGATCGGCGACAAGACCGGCAACAACGGCAAGGACGCCTCTGGCGATATCGCGGTGGTCTGGCCCAAGCCCGATACGAAGTCCGATACGAAGCCCGATGCACCGATCCTGATCGCGGCCTACACCCAGGGCGGCACGCCCAACGCTGCGCAGTTCGAAGCCGTGTTCGCGCGCATCGGCCGCATGGTGGCTGAGCGGCTGGCCTGAGCCGCGCCGCATTGACCTTGCGGTTGCTTCCGGCCAAGACAGGCCATGATCGAAGCGAAATTTCAGACCTTTCTCATCCTGCTTGCCGTGTTGGCGGGCACTGCGCTTGTCGCGCGCCGCTTCAACATCGCGCCTGCCATTCTGCTGATGCTCTCCGGTATCGGTCTCGCCTTCGTGCCGGGCATGCCGCCGGTCGAACTGCCGCCGGAACTGGTACTGCTGATGGTGCTGCCGCCGCTGATCTACTCGGCCAGCGTCGCCATGAGCTGGCGCGAGTTCAGGAACAATTTACGCCCGATCGTGCTGCTCGCGGTCGGCGCGGTGATCTTCACCGCGGCGCTGGTGGCGGCCGCCACGCATTATGTGATTGGCCTGCCCTGGGCTATCGGCTTCCTGCTCGGCGCCATTGTCGCGCCGCCCGACGTGGTGGCACCGCTCGCGATCGCGCGCCGGCTGCACATGCCGCGCCGGCTTCTGGTCATCCTCGAAGGCGAAGGGCTCGCCAACGACGCTACCGCGCTGACCCTCTATCGTTTCGCGCTCGCCGCGATCATGGTCGGGCATTTCTCGCTGCCTTTGGCAGCCGGCGAGTTCTTGCTCATCGTCGCCAGCGAGATCGCCTTCGGCATCGGCGTCGGCTGGCTGTCCCTGCGCTTGCGCAAATGGTCCAGGGATCCGCAGGTCGAGCTGACGCTGTCGCTGATCACGCCCTTCGTCTCCTACTGGCTGCCCGAGCACGTCGGCGGCTCCGGCGTGATCGCCACGGTCGCCTGCGGCCTCTATGTGAGCTGGAACGGGCCGCTGCTGATCTCGGCATCGACGCGTCTGCAAGGCATCTTCTTCTGGGACCTCGTGATCTATTTGATCGAGGGCTTGCTGTTCCTGCTCACCGGATTCCAGATGCGCGCGCTCTATGAGAAATCGAAGGCGTTTCCGCTCGACGACATCATGATCGCAACCGCCGTGGTCCTGGTGGTCGTCGTGGGCGCGCGCTTCGCCTGGCTCTATCCCGCGACCTATCTGCCGCGGATGTTCAGCAAGTCGCTGCGCGCCCGCGATCCCTCACCGCCATGGCAATGGCCGTTCGTGCTCGCGTTCACCGGCGTGCGCGGCGCCGTGTCGCTGGCGGCTGCGCTGGCGCTGCCTTTCACGTTGCCGGGCGGCGAGGCCTTTCCGTATCGCGACCTGATCCTGTTCGTCGCCTTCGCCGTCATTTTCGTCACGCTGATCGGAGTCGGCCTCACACTGCCACCGGTGGTGCGCTGGCTCGGCGTCGCGGAAGCCGGTCGCAACGAGCATGTCGCCGAGCACGAGGCCGAGATCGCGGCACGCCGCCAGGCTCTCGATGCCGCCCTGAAGTCGCTCGACGTGCTGACCGAGGAGAAGGAAGTCACGGACGAGGTGATGCGGCTGCTGCGCGCACGCCACGAGATTCGCGTCAACCAGCTACCGGACTCGCTCGATCCCACCCACCACGACGTTTCGGCCGCCGGCACCGCCCTGACGCGTGACCTGATCGAGGCCGAGCGGAAATTCATCCACGACCTGCTGCGCGACGGCCAGATCACCGACGAGACGCGCCGGCGGATCGAGCGGGATCTGGATCTGGAGGAGGCGAGTTTGGCGAACCGGGAGTATCGGGGAGGGCCGCTATAGATTCTCGTCATTGCGCGAGCAATCACCGCCTCTCGCAGAACTCCCTGATCGCCACCGCCACGGCGCCCGCAATCATCTCCTGCCGCCCCGGCGAATTCATCGCCATTTCCTCGTCGCGGTTGATGATCGAGCCCGCCTCGAGCAGCACGGCGGCGCTGCGGGTTTGCGCGAGCACGACGAGCCCGTCATAGCGGTAGACGCCGACATCCTTGTCGAGCAATTGGCGCCGGTAGCGGCCCATCACCGGCAGAGTGTATTGGCTGGCATAGTGCAGGTCCTGCTCTTTCAGCTGCCTGCCGATCATCCGGGCCAGCATCAGGCTGGCGGCGAAGTGCTGGTTCCGCTGCGACACGAATAGAGAGTGGCCCGAAAAACGATCGCTGAAATAGCTGTGCGCGCCGTCGAACTCCCAACTCTCGAGCAGCTTGTCCGGCACCGAATCGTGATGGATCGACAGGAAGAGATCGGTCCGACCGTCATTCGCGGCACTGACCCGCTTGAACAGGCTCGGCCGTGCCTTGCCGTCCGTGACGAGCAGGCGGGCTGCGGCGAAGCCTTCAGACTTGAGTTTCGCCGTGATGAGCCTCGCAAGCCGGAAGTTGAAGCCGAACTCCGGATCATTGCGCGCGCTCAACGCGCCGTAGGAGTCTGGCGTGTGCCCGACATCCACGACGATCCTGAATTTCGGCACCTCGCATTTGGCCGGTGATTGCGGCGGCTTGGGCTTCGCATTTTTTCGCGCGATAGCCGCATGACCGGCGTCAGCAGGCGTCAACGATAGCAAGATCGACGCGACGAGCGGCAAGACGAGACATGCGATGATGCTGCGCGAATGCCTCAAACCCTACTCCGCTGCCGCAATCCTGGGACGGCCGACGAATCCCGCGACGTCACCAAAGCGTTCCAGCATCACGGCGGGCAAGTCCTTGGCCTTGCTGGTGACGCAGGCGCCCGAGCGCACGGCGTAACGATCCTGATGCGCGGCCTGCGGCGGCGGCTCGCCCTGCTGAAGCGCCCGCGCCAGCTCCATCACGACTTTCCGGAAATGCATGATACCGAGATCGGTCGGGCCGAGATGCTCGCGGGTGCGGTCGGCGATCGGGCCTTGGCTGTCCTGCACGGCGGCGTCCTGTTCGGAGACGCCCTTGATGCCGGTGTAGCTCCTGGTCTTCTGGAGTTTGCGGTCGATCAAATAGTCGTTGCCCTTGTGGCGCGTCGGCACGTAATTCTCGTCGACCTCCGCGATCACGCCATTGCCGCGGTCGAAGGCATCACGCTCGGCTTGGGTCAGCGGCCGCTCCGGATTCCAGGCATAGGTGTAGATCCAGCAATTGGTGTCGGTGACGGGCACAAAGGTCTGGCCAAAAATGTTCTCGCCCGGCATCGCGCTCGGCGCATAGGCGTGGAACGGCATCAGGAATTGCGCGATGCGCCAGTAGATACTGTCGCCGCCGGTGAGACGCCCACCGGCAATCGTCAGCCCCGCGTCGTGCGGCTGGATCTCGATCACAGGGCGCGGATCCTCCGCGATCCAACGCATGTGGTCGCTCGACATCCGCGCGATCGGATTCACAAAATGCTTCTTGATGTCCAGAATCTCGTTCTCCTCCTTGTCGAAGGAGAGATGGGCGAAGGTGAAATGCGCGGTGTCGATCGAGCCTTCCAGCGCCTGCACCCAGTTGCAGTCCTGCCATTTCTTGCCGACATAGCGGTGCGAGGCCGGCAGCAGCGCCATTTCGAGATCTGGCAATTCGGGCATGACCTCGGCCGGGCCCATATAGGCCCAGATCATCTCGCCCCATTCGCGCACCGGATAGGATTTGATCCGGATGAGGTCTTTGGCGTTGATGTCGGGATAGGAGGTCGGCATGTCGACACATCGGCCGTCGGTGTCGAACTTCCAGCCGTGATAGACGCAGCGAATGCCGCATTCCTCATTGCGCCCAAGCCAGAGATTGGCGCCGCGATGCGGGCAATACTGATCGATGATTCCGACAACGCCGCGCGAGTCACGGAACGCGAGCAACTCTTCGCCGAGCACGATGATCTTCTTCGGCTCGCCGTCCGGCTCGGAAAGCTCTTCGGAGAGAGCCACGGGAATCCAGAACCGGCGCAACAGCTCGCCCATTCCCGTGCCGGGGCCCGACTCGGTCAGGAATTTGTTGTCCTCGGCGCGGAGCATGGCTGATCCTCCCGACGTCTTTGTTTTCGGCAAGATTGGCGCGGACGCGGGAAGACGTCAACGCGGAACGCGGTGCGCAGGCGGATTAAACCGGCCGCTCGCCCTTCACCGTCACGCGCGTGCCGGAGCGTGTGTGCGGCCAGTAGTCCCACATCGCGCGGTGCTGGGCGCAGCGGTTGTCCCAGAACGCGATGGCGTTCTCGGTCCAGCGGAAGCGGCACTGGAACAGCGGGTTCTCGGCGTGCTGGTAGAGATAGGCCAGCATCGCGTCGCTCTCGTCGCGCGGAATACCGTTGATGTGGCGGGTGAAGCCGCGGTTGACGTAGAGCGCCTTCCTGCCCGTGACCGGGTGCGTGCGCAGCACAGGGTGCTCGGCGTTCGGATAGGACGGACGGTCAGCCACGCCGTAATTGGCGTAGAGCCCACGGTAGATCGGCTCGCCGTCGTGCAGCGCGGTCAGGCCGTCGAGATAGGCCTTCATGCGGTCCGACAGCGCCTCGTACGCAGCGTACATGTTCGCGAACAGCGTGTCGCCGCCGCGCGGCGGGCACTGCTTGATGTAGAGGATCGAGCCCATCGGCGGTTCGAGGTCGCAGGACACGTCGGAATGCCAGCCTTCGCCGTTGGCGCGCGGCGAGTTCGCATCCGCGTAGATCTTCATCAGCGCCGGGTCTTCATCCTCATGCGGCGCGGCAGGATGGAAATGCAGTTCGCCGAACTTGCGGCCGAAGGCGAGATGCTGCTGCGGCGTGATGCGCTGGTCGCGGAAGAAGATGACGAGGTTTTCGGCGAGCGCGCGCTGAATCTCGTCCATCTGCCGGTTGGAGCGGGCATCGTCCGAGACCAGCTTGCCGATGTCGACGCCGGATATTTCCGCACCGATGATCGGGGTGAGCTTTTCGACCGCGATGGTTTCGTACGGCGCGCCGTCATCCGCAGTGTGGCGATAGCGCGGGCCCTGCTTGCCGGCGAGTGAACTCATGGCATCTCTCCCGATCGTTTTGATTGGGGGCATGGTAGCGGGGGGTGACAGATACGCAATCTGCGCTGCAAACACAGCCGTCGTCCCGGACAAGCGTAAGCACAGATCCGGGACCCATAACCACAGGATTAGGTTTGGCGAAGACTCGGAGTGACATCCTGCCGTCACCACGAAATCCTGTGGCTATGGGTCCCGGATCTGCGCGCGCCGAGGCGCGCTTGTCCGGGACGACGGCGGAGTGTGGGCCCGAGTGAAGTTAGATCACTCCGCCGCGGTCACCGGCACCTTGGCACCCTGGCCGTAGCGCTGCTCGATGTAGTCGATCACGAGCGCCTTGAAGTCGGTGGAGATGGTCGGGCCGCGCAGGGTCCGGAACTTCTTGCCGTCGACGAACACGGGAGCAGCCGGCGCTTCGCCGGTGCCCGGCAGCGAGATGCCGATATTGGCGTGCTTGGATTCGCCGGGGCCGTTGACGATGCAGCCCATCACCGCGACGTTGAGCTCTTCCACGCCGGGATATTTGGTTTTCCAGGTCGGCATCTCGTCGCGGATGAAACCCTGGATCGAGCTGGCCAGTTCCTGGAACGTGGTCGAGGTGGTGCGGCCGCAGCCGGGACATGCCGCAACCAGCGGCACGAAGGTGCGGAAGCCCATGGTCTGCAACAGCTCCTGGCCGACCTGCACCTCACGGGTGCGGTCGCCGCCGGGCTCCGGTGTCAGCGAGATGCGGATGGTGTCGCCGATGCCCTGCTGAAGCAGGATGCCGAGCGCGGCGGATGAGGCGACGATGCCCTTGGTGCCCATGCCGGCCTCGGTCAGGCCGAGATGGATGGCGTAATCGGAGCGGCTGGCGAGAACCTCGTAGACCGCGATCAGATCCTGCACCGCCGACACCTTGGCCGACAGGATGATGCGGTCCTTGGGCATGCCGAGCTCTTCGGCGCGGGCAGCCGAGAGCAGCGCCGACTGCACCATGGCTTCGCGCATCACCGCGCGCGCATCGCGCGGATTGGCCGAGGCGGTGTTCTCGTCCATCAGCCTGGTCAGAAGCTCCTGGTTCGAGCGAGCCCCAATTGGCGCCGATGCGGACCGGCTTGCTGTTCTTGTTGGCGATCTCGATGATGTCGGCGAACTGCGTGTCGCGCTTGTCCTTGAAGCCGACATTGCCGGGATTGATGCGATATTTGGCGAGCGCCTCAGCGCAGGCCGGATAGGCCGCGAGCAGCTTGTGGCCGATATAATGAAAGTCGCCGATCAAGGGCGTGGTGATGCCGCGCTTGAGCAGGCCGTCGCGGATATGCGGGACGGCGGCAGCGGCTTCCTCGCGGTCCACGGTGATGCGGACCATTTCGGAGCCCGCGCGCGCGAGCGCTGCGACCTGGGCGATGGTGCCCTCGATATCGGCGGTGTCGGTGTTGGTCATCGACTGCACGACGATCGGCGCACCGCCGCCGACGGCAACGTCGCCGACCTTGACCTGGGTGGTGTGATGGCGCGGCGCAGGCCCCGCGATGTCGGAATCGATGGTGGTTTCGAGCTTGTTCATGGGGTCCAAATATCAGGTTTTGGTGACGTTCAGCAATGCATCGCGCGGCGCCGCAGCGGATTGGCTGGGACGGTTAACCAGAAAAAGCCCAGCAATTACAAGGACCGCTGCCGCCCCAAATGTCAGGTTCAGGGTGTCGTGCATGATGAAATAGCTACCCACCACGCCAAACAAAGGGGTGATGAAGGTAAAAGCCGACAATTTGCTGGCCGAATAGGTCTTCACCAGCGCGAACCAAAGCGTGAACGTGGTTCCCACCACCCAGATCGCCTGGAAGGCCATCAGGCCCAGCGACAGCGTCGACGGGGTGTGGGGGATGGTCTCCCCAAACAGCCAGGCGGCCGTGCCGAGGATCGGGATCGAGGTCGCGACTTGATAGCCGAGGGCTTTTTCAGGCGCCGCGAAGCGCAGCCGGGTGCCCTTGGCAACCAGCGTGGTCGCCGCCCACAGCGCGGCGCCACCGACGATCATGAGGTCGCCGAGCAGAACATGCGAATCGACGTTGGGCTGCGGTACCCCGATCGCGAGTGCGACACCGGCAAAGCTGACGGCCAGCCCCAGCCATTGCGTACCGCCAAGTCGCTCGCCAAGCACCTGGTAGGAGCCGAGCGCGACGAAGAACGGCGCGGTGTAGAGGAACACGACCGCCCGCGACGCCGGTGTGAAGCGCAGGCCCTGGAAGATCAGAACGAACTCGATGCCGAACATCAGTCCGGCGATCACGCCGGGCTTCCAGGTGCCGTCGCGTTCGAAGAATTTAACGCCACGCAAGCTGCCGATGATGAACAGCACCGGCAGCGCGCCCATCGAGCGGAACGTGGCCTGAAGCATCGGCGGGATGTCCGGCAGCACCAGCTTCACCGCGATCTGGTTGAACCCCCAGGTCAGGCACAGCATGAGCATCAGAGCGATGGCGCCGGCACTGAGGGGACGACCGGCGGACGATAGGGCTTGTGGTGAGGACATGTCTTCCTGAAAAACCGGCGTTGCGCCGTTGTTGCTTTATGCAGCTTTCTGACAATGCGCACAGACGCCCGTGATTTCCACCACGGACAGTTTGGGAGCGAAGCCTGAACTGCGCGCGGCGGCGGTGAGGTCCCTGGCGAACGACGCCGACGGAATCTCACCGACCAGACCACAGCGCTCGCAGATCAGGAACGTCACCGCCGAGGTCGCGTCATGGTCGTGGGCGGCGCAGGCGAGATAGGCGTTGCGGCTTTCGATGCGGTGCACGAGGCCGTTCGTCATCAAGAAATCGAGAGCACGATAGACCGTGATCGGCGCCGGCCGCGGCATCGATTTCGCCAGTTCGTCGATCACTTCATAGGCTCCCAGCGGCCGGTGGCTCGAGAGCAGCGCCCCCAGCACATGGCGGCGGATCGGCGTGAATTTCTGCGTGCGCTGCTCGCAGACGGCTTCGGCATGCGCCAGCGCATCGGCGGTGCAACGGCCGTGATCGTGATCGGGCGCGGGAAAAACCGGCTTTGCGAAGGTCATGGGACCGGTGTTCCTAGCATTTCGAAAGGGGAACCCAAAGCAGGACCGGCGGTGCGGCGATCAGCCATGCTCTTGCTGCGGGACAGCATCCCGCTATCCCGCCATGAAATAATCATAAGCTTGCTTATTATATCCCAAGCTTATTGGAGACCAAGCTCATGAGCCGCGGGCCCGTGGACCAGAACTTCCTGTTTACGCTTGCCGAGCTCTATCGCCTGCTCCGCGTCTATGCCGACAAGGAAGCCTCGCGCTTCGGCATCACCCGCGCGCAATGGGCGGTGCTGGCCAAGGTCGAGCGCAGCGAAGGCATGAAGCAGTCGGAACTCGCGGAGCTTCTCGAGGTGCAGCCGATCACGCTGACGCGCCTGATCGACAAGCTCTGCGACAGTGATTGGATCGAACGCCGCAACGATCCTTCGGACCGCCGCGTCAAGCGGCTGCACCTGAAGAAGGCGGGGCGGCAATTGCTCGGACGGATGAGCGGGCTGAAGTCCGAGCTCACGGCCAACGCGCTCGAGGGCATCACTCCGGCGGACGCCCATCGCCTCCTCACCCAGCTCGAAACAATCAAGGAAAACGTGCGTACCGCGATCCAGACATCGGTGGCGGAACAAGCGCGTAAGGAGCAGCGCTATGGCTGATCAGGTTCTCAAATTCCAACCCGAGCAGAAAATCGACAGCGGCAAGCCCACCAAGAAAGCCGGCACCAATCCGCGTCGCCGCCTGATCGCCGGCCTGCGCCGTTATCGCCGCGTCCTGCTTCTGGTCGTGCTGCCGGCCGTCGTCGCCATTGCCGGCCTGACCTTCTATCTCAATGGCGGCCGCTATGTCGGCACCGACGACGCCTATGTCGGTGCCCAGAAGGTGCTGGTGACGCCCGACATTTCCGGCAAGATCGAGAAGGTCATCGTGAAAGAGGGCCAGGTCGTCAAGCAGGGCGACGAGCTGTTCGAGATCGACCCCGTGCCGTTCCGCCTCGCGGTCGACCAGGCAAAGGCCGCGCTCGACCAGTCTCGCACGACTTATGACAATCTCATCGCGAACATCAAGATATACGCACAGATGCTCGATTTGGCGCAGCGGGGCGTCGACCTGAAGCAGCGCGACGTCGAGCGCAAGCAGTCACTGGTAAAGAGCAATTTCGGCTCGCAGCTCGACCTGGACAACGCTGCTAATGCGCTGGTCACCGCTGGCGCCCAGACGCAGTTCGTCAAGCAGCAGTTGTCCAATGCGAAGACCCAGCTGCTCGGCAATCCCGACCTGCCGCTCGAGCAATTCCCGCCCTACGCCCAGGCCAAGGCCAAGCTCGACGACGCCCAGCGCAATCTCGACCACGCCGTCGTGCGGGCCCCGATGAGCGGCGTTGCGACGCAGGTCGAGCAGATCCAGCTCGGCCGCTACGTCACCGCCGGCACGCCGGTGTTCTCCATCATCGACGTCGCCCATCCCTGGGTCGACGCCAATCCGAAGGAAAGCGACCTCACCTACGTCACCGAAGGGCAACCGGTCACGCTCGAGGTCGACGCGTTCCCGAACCATGTCTTCAAGGGCAAGATCGGCTCGCTCTCGCCCGGCACCGGCGCGCAGTTCGCGATCCTGCCGCCGCAAAACGCCACCGGCAATTTCGTCAAGGTCGTGCAACGTGTGCCGATCCGCGTCTATTTCGACGAGACCGACAAATACGTGCGGAAGCTGAAGGCGGGCATGAGCGTCTACGCCACCATCGACACCGGCCATCAGCGCTCGCTCGCCGGCCTGCTCGGCCTGGCGGCGACCGCAGGCCACGAAAAAGACTGAGACAAGGACCGATCCGATGTCCGGCCCCCATGCGAGCCTGATGGTCCCCGGCATGCGCCGGAACATGGTAACGATCTGCGCCATGACGGCGACCATCATGCAGGCGCTGGACACCACCATCGCCAATGTCGCCCTGCCCTACATGCAGGGCACGCTATCGGCCTCGCAGGACCAGATCAACTGGGTGCTGACGTCCTACATCGTCGCCGCTGCGATCATGACGGCGCCGGTGGGCTGGATCTCCAACCGCTTTGGCCGCAAGCGCATCTTCATCGCCTGCGCGGCCGGCTTCACCTTCGCCTCCGTGCTGTGCGGCCTCGCGCAGGACATCAACCAGATGGTGCTGTTCCGCCTGCTGCAGGGCGTATTCGGCGCAGCGCTGGTGCCGCTGTCGCAGTCAGTGATGCTCGACTATTACACGCTTCAGGAACGCGCCACGGCGATGTCGATCTGGGGCATGGGCGTGATGATGGGCCCGATCATGGGCCCGTCGCTGGGCGCCTGGCTCACCGAGAGCTATTCCTGGCACTGGGTGTTCTTCGTCAACCTGCCGTTCGGCGCGATCACCGTGCTCGGGCTCGCCGTCTTCATGGACGAGACCGATAAGAATCTCAGCCTGAAGTTCGACTGGTTCGGCTTTGCCGCGCTGGCGATCGGGATCGGCGCACTCCAGCTCGCGCTCGATCGCGGCGAGCAGCTCGACTGGTTCGAGTCGGTCGAGATCGTGACCGAGTTCGCCGTCTCCGGCGTCGCCTTCTATTACTTCTTCGCCCACTCCTTCACGACCTCGCGTCCCTTCATTCAGTTCGCGCTGTTCAGGGATCGCAACTTCCTCACCGGCTGCATCTTCATGACGGTGATGGGCCTCGTGCTGTACTCGACCATGGCGCTGGCTTCGCCCTACCTGCAGAACGTGATCGGTTATCCCATCATGACCGCGGGCGGCCTGCTCGCAAGCCGCGGCTTCGGCACTTTCTTCGCCATGATGATGGTCGGCCGCATCATGCGCTGGATCGAGGCGCGCACGCTGATCATCTGCGGCCTGACGCTGACGGCGGCCTCGCTGTTCCAGATGACGGGCTGGACCGACCAGACCCAGGTGCCGGAAATCGTGGTCGTCAGCGTGATCCAGGGCTTTGGCTTCGGCCTCGTCTTCGTGCCGCTCTCGACGGTGGCGTTCCTGACGCTGCCGAACCACTTGCGCACCGACGGCACCTCGATGCTGACGCTGCTGCGCAACGTCGCGAGCTCGGTCGGCATCTCCATCGTCGTCGCCGAGCTGACGCAGGGCACGCGCAAGACCTATGCGATCCTGTCCGAGAACATCAACCCGTTCAACCACGCGCTCCAGATGCCCAACGTCAGCGGCATGATCAATCTCTCCACCGACGCCGGCCGCGCCATGGCCGACAGGATGGTCAGCGTGCAGGCGCAGATCATCGCCTTCGCGCACGACTACATGTTGGTGATGATCTTCATCCTCTGCACCATCCCACTCGCCCTGATGATCGGCTCGTCCAAGGCCACGCTGCGCAAGCAGTCGGCCGGGCCGGAACATGCGGTGATGGAGTAGGGTGCGTCACAACTTGGACGACGGCGAGCGTGCAGCGCCAACTACCCCAAAAACTCCTCGCACCCTAAATCCTCGACCGCCAGCATCACCCGCTCCAGATTGTTCCACCAGATCACCGGCGGGATGTTGATGCTCCATTGCCAGACCGGCGTGGTGATGTGCCAGAGCACCGACCAACGGTAATCCTGATCGAGCGCGCCGCGCGTATAGCCGCTGGCGCCGCGCGCGATCAGCGTCTCGTAGTAACGGTTGAGCAGCGCCCGCTCGAGCGTCTGCCGGCGTTCCGGATACCATTGCATCGCCATCATGTAGGCGAGGTCGTTGGTCGGCACGTTGATGTTCCACAGGTCGAAGTCGAAGATCCGCACGGTATCGGCGACGCCGGCGCGCGGCAGCAGGAAATTCCAGATATGGGCATCGCCATGAGTGATGCTGACATGACGTCGCAAATGATAGCGCAGGGATAGCCGGGCCGACTGATCGATCAGCCGGCGGTAGAGGATGCGGCGCTCTTCGCTGAGGCGATCGCCGAGCAGGTCCGCGAAGCGATCGTAATGGCCGGCGAAGGTCTCCATGTGAGTTGCGCTGTCCTCCTCGCTCGCCCAGGTGCCGACGGTCTCGCCGAGACCGGGATGGTCCCACCAGGCCGCGTGCCATCGCGCGAGCGTCGTGACGATCGCCATCGCCTGATCGCGCGACGGTGGCAGCGGCCATTGCGTCGCAATCTCATGGCTGTCGGTGAGGTCTTCGAGCAGGAGATGCCAGGTCTCGCTCTCCTCGTCGAAATGCCCGTCGAAGCAGCGCGGCACAAGCCCCGCCGGCACTGTTGGCGCGAGTTGCGTATAGAAGGCCACTTCGTGCCGGCCGCCATTTGCAAGCGTCTTTGCGAAGTCGGAATGCGCGGTCTTCAGGATCAGCGATTGCGGGGCGCCGGCGGATTCCCCCACATAGCGCAGGCCAAGGCGGATAATGTGCGACACGACGGTGTCGCGCTGATGCAGCACTTTCACCTCGCGGACTGCGCCGGCGTCCAGCACGCCACTCCTGCGGAGCGCTGCCGTCAGTCGGGCGGGCTCAACGACCGCCGGCAATTGTGGAGGTGTCATAGCCACGATGCCCCTGTCCCGCGTCATACTGCACGATCACGCCCCACGCACCAGCGGCCAACCCGATGCCGGCCTAAGCCGCAGCGGTCGAGGCGCGCACGGTCCTGACCACGACCGACCGGAGCTGTTCGAGATTGGCCGCCATGCCGGCGATCGCCTGTCTGACCTCCGCGGCGCGCTCGTTCACGGAGGCGGCGTCGCGGCTGACATCGCCGATCTTGGCCGAGACCTCCTTCGCCGCGGAAGCCGATTCGGAGATCGACCGCGTGATCTCACGCGTCGCGGCGTCCTGCTCTTCCATCGCGGCGGCAACCGAGGTGGCAACTCCGTCGATCTCGAGGATGTGGCCTCCCATGGTTTCGACGGCATCGACCGCGGCCTGCGTCGAGGCCTGGATCTCGGCAATCAGCCGCGCGATCTCCTCGGTGGATTTGGCGGTCTGGTCGGACAGGGATTTCACTTCGGCGGCGACCACCGCGAAACCGCGGCCGGCTTCGCCGGCACGCGCGGCCTCGATCGTGGCGTTGAGTGCCAGGAGGTTGGTCTGACCGGCGATGCCGCCGATGAGATCGGAGACCTCGGCGATTTTCTTGACCGAACCGGCCAGCGCCTGGATGGTCGAACGCGCCTGTTCACGACCGGCGACCGCCGATTTTGTGACCGTGCTGGTCCGCGCGACCTGGGTCGCGATCTCACGGATCGAAGCACTCAGTTCTTCCGCCGCGGCTGAAACGGTTTGCGAACTGCTCAGGGCCTGGGTGGACGCCGAGGCAACCGCCTGCGACTCCGTGGACAACGACCGCGCGATCTCGGACAGGCTGGAGGCCGCCCGTTCCACGCCTTGGGTCGCAGCGCTTGCGGTATCGACCGAGCGGCCGGTTTCCCGCTCAACCGTATCGGCCATCTGTTGCAGGGCACCACGCTTGGCCAGCGCCGCCTCCTGCTCCTGCTACAGCTGTTCTTCGCGCAGCCGGGCATTGTCGACTGCCGCCTGCTTGAACACCAGCAGGGCGCCCGCCATCGACCCGACCTCGTCCTGACGGTGTGCGAAGGGGATGTCGGCGGCGAGATCGCCGGTCGCGAGCTTTTGCATCGTGCCTGTCATGCGCACGATCGGGCGCACCACGCCGAGCGCGACGCCGAGCAGGCCCGCGGCAATGAATGCCAGAACGGCGGCGGAAACGCCCATGAGGATATAAAGCATGGAGCTGTCGCGGTCCGCGGCCAGCTTCTCCATTTCGGCATTCTGCTTGTTGGCGCTCTCGACAATGCTGTCGATGACGGCGCGATGCGCGGTGTAGGCATCCTTGAGCTGCGCGTAGGCGCGCTCGGAGGCGGCCGTGTCCTTGGCCTTGAGGGCCGGCAGGAGCTGGTCGGACAACAGCTTCCAGAACTTCTGCACCTCGGCGTCGGATTTCGACACCAGCGCGGTCTTCAGGTCGGCCGAGAGGCTGGAGGTAACCCAGAAAGCCTTGCGCTCGTCGTAATCCTTGCGGAGCTGGACCAGGCGGTCGCCGTGCGCCGCCAGCCGGTCCGGCTCGCGCATGGCGAGGGTAGCCTCGAGATAGGCCTCGATCACATATTCCGGCGGGGGCAGGATGTCCGCGATGAGGTCATTGCCGAGCTTGATGTCGGTATAGAGCGGGCCGCCGACCTTGAGCTCGTGCAGGGCGTAGAGGCTGGTGGAGACCACGGCGGTAAAGCCGATGGCGAGGACGATGCCGAAAGCAATGATTGCGGAAGAAAGCGAAAGGCGAATTTTCATGAAACAATCCGATGGGCCGCGCCAAATCCAACGGATCCTAGAGGATTACGGTAAACACGGGATTGCTTCGCGCGGAATTTGAATCGCGCGGACTCCGGAGAACTACGGGAAAACGGCGTCAGCGAGCGGTTTCGGGCAGCGAAAGTTGGGCCCGGTCCTCCGCCATCGTCCCGGATAGGCGCAAGCGCAGATCCGGGACGCCACCTCAGTCACACGTCGAAAAACACAGTTTCGTTGTCGCCCTGCAATCGCAGGTCGAGCCGGTACACTGGCTTGCCGGCCTCGCGTACGGCGGTCAACGTGGCGCGGCGGTCGGCCGGCACCAGCGCCAGCACGGGGTCGGCGGCGTTGCCGGCCTCGTCGCCGAAATAGATGCGGGTATAGAGATGCCGCAGCATGCCGCGGCCAAACACCGCAAGCAGGATATGCGGCGCCTGCGGCTTGCCGTCGGGATCGGGCACCGCGCCTGGCTTGATGGTTTCGAAGGCGTAGTTGCCATCCTTGTCGGTGCCGCAGCGGGCAAAGCCGCGGAAGCTCGCATTTGGCAGCGCGCGCTTGTCCTGCGGATCGGCAAAGCGCCCCTGCGCATCGGCCTGCCAGATCTCCAGCATGGCATCAGGCACAACGACTCCGTCGCCGTCGAACACACGGCCCTCGATGCGGACGCGATCGCCGGTGACGTCGGGAGTCAGCGTCGAGTTCGTGAACGCATCGTTCCAGGCGTAGTCGCCGTTTGGCGTCAGGCCATATTTGAAGAACGGGCCGACCGTCTGCGATGGCGTGATCCCATTATCCTGCACTTAATGGTTCTCCATAGGCGTGGCGTTCTTGCCGCGCAGCACGATGTCAAAGCGGTAGCACAGCGCCCATTCGGGCTGGGTATTCTCTAAGTCGAACGACGACACCATCCGCGCCCGCGCCTTCTCGTCCGGCACCGAATTGAAGATCGGATCGAACGGGAACAGCGGATCGGCAGGGAAGTACATCTGCGTCACCAGACGCGTGACGAAGGAATGGCCGAACACCGAGAGATGGATGTGCGCGGGACGCCAAGCGTTGTGGTGGTTGCCCCAGGGATACGCGCCAGGCTTGATCGTGACAAAACGATAATAACCGGAGGCATCGCTCACGGTGCGGCCGGCGCCCGTAAAATTCGGATCGAGCGGGGCCGGATGCTGGTCGCGGACGTGAACGTAGCGGCCGCAGGAATTGGCCTGCCAGATCTCGACCAGTGAGTTCGGAACGCCGCGGCCGTCCTCGTCGCGCACATGGCCGTGCACGATGATGCGCTCTCCGAGCGGCTCGCCGGTGTGCTGGGTGGTGAGGTCGCTGTCTCCCTCGCGCACAGTCTCATGGCCGTAGACCGGGCCGGTCAGCTCCGACAACGTATGGCGCATCGGGATCAAGGGCTTGTTCGGCGCGCGCTTGATCGAGCTCTTGTATTCGGGCGACAGCGGCAGCGGATGCGCCTGGTTGCTGTCGACGGGATAGATGAATGTCATTGGCGAACTCCTCCCCGGCCCTGTTCGGTCCGACCGGTCAACGCTTCCGCCAATCATTATAGGATATAACTAATTGGGGGAAGCGGCTTTGAGCCCTATTTGATCGGCGGACGCGGCAGCACGGCCTCGCCGGCTTCGAGCCGGTAGACATGATCGAGCGAATACCAGGGCGTCGCGACATCGCGCTCTGTCGGGTGTGGCGCGTCATGACGCAGGAACTTGCCTATCAGCGCCTTCGTCACGCCGAACTGCACGTCGCTGTCGATATGCGGATCGGCCGGGTCGTAGACCTGCGAGATCAGCACCTTGAAGCCGGGCTTGAAGACCAGGGCATGCAGGTGCGCGGGACGATAGGGATGCCGGCTCTGCGCCTCCAGGAGACGGCCGACCACGCCATCGGTCGGAATGGGATAGCCGACCATCATCACGGAGCGGAAAGAGAAGCCTCCGTCCTGGTCGGTCGTAAACTTGCCGCGCAGATTCATGTCGACCTGCTCCGGGTCCTGGTTCTCATAGAGACCGACAGGCGACGCGTGCCAGACGTCGACCTCGGCGCCGGCGACGGGACGGCCGTCCCTGTCCACGACGTGACCGTTGACGAACAGCGGCGCGCCCGGCGTCTTGGAGCGCACGATCGATCCGCCATTCTCCATCCGCGGCGAGTTCAACCGCCAGAACGGTCCGAGCAGCGACTGGTCGGTTTCCGTGTTGCCCTGATCGCCATTGTTCAGCAGGCACACCAGCGGCGAGACGCCGAGCGAGCCCGCCATCAGCACGACCTCATTATGCGTGTCGGTCGAGAGCTCGCCGAGCTCGGCGATAACAGCCGTGGCGTCGCGGAATTCCTTCTCGGTCAGACGAACGTCGCGGACGAAGCCGTGCAAATGCTTGACCAGGGAGACCATGATCTGGCGCAGCCGCGGATCGGACGTCCGCTCCATCACCGCCAGGGCCGCGGCCGTGACGTCCTGCTCGCCCGCAATGATCATGGAAGCGGATCCCTAAAATTTCTCTCTCCCGCAAGCAGGGAGAGAGAAGAGAGCCTAGTTCAGCTTCTCGATCGCGACAGCCACGCCCTGGCCGACGCCGACGCACATGGTGGCAAGCGCGAGCTTGCCGCCGCGCTTTTCCATGCCGTGCACGGCGGTGAGCGCAAGGCGCGCGCCGCTCATGCCGAGGGGATGGCCGAGCGCAATCGCGCCGCCATGCGGATTGACGAAATCGGCATCGTCGGCAACGCCGAGCTGGCGCATGCAGGCGATGCCCTGCGAGGCGAAGGCTTCGTTGAGCTCGATCAGATCGAAATCACTGATCTTCTTGCCGAGACGCTCCATCAGCTTGCGGGTCGCGGGCACAGGGCCGATGCCCATGATGCGCGGCGGCACGCCGGCCGACGCAAGCCCGAGGATGCGGGCACGCGGCGTCAGGCCATGCTTTTTCACGGCGGCTTCGGACGCCAGGATCATCGCGGCGGCGCCGTCATTGACGCCGGAGGCATTGCCCGCGGTTACCGTGCCGGGATTGCGTACGATCGGCCTCAGCTTGGCGAGGGCTTCGAGCGTGGTCTCGGGGCGCGGATGCTCGTCCTTGTCGACGATAACGGGGCCGGCCTTGCCGCCGGGAATGGTGATCGGAGTGATTTCTTCGGCGAAATAGCCGGCCGCAATCGCCGCACCGGCGCGTTGCTGCGAGCGGATCGCGAAAGCATCCTGATCGGCACGCGACACCTGGAACTCTTCCGCAACGTTCTCGCCGGTCTCCGGCATGGCATCGACGCCATACTGCGCCTTCAGCAGCGGATTGATGAAGCGCCAGCCGATCGTGGTGTCGAAGATGTCGGCAGAGCGCGAGAAGGCTTCCTGCGCTTTGCCCATCACGAACGGCGCGCGCGTCATGGATTCGACGCCGCCGGCAATCGCGAGCTCGATCTCGCCGGAACGGATGGCGCGGCCGGCGGCACCGACCGCATCGAGGCCGGAGGCACAGAGCCGGTTCAGGGTTTGGCCGGGAACTGAATCCGGCAGGCCCGCAAGCAGGAGCGCCATGCGTGCAACGTTGCGGTTGTCCTCGCCGGCCTGGTTGGCGCAGCCGAAGAAGACCTCGTCAACCTGTGCCCAGTCGAGATTGGGGTGCTTGGCCATCAGTGCCCTGATCGGGGCGGCCGCAAGGTCGTCGGCGCGCACTTTGGCGAGGGAGCCGCCGAAACGGCCGATCGGGGTCCGCACGGCATCGCAGATAAAGACGTCACGCATCGCTGTTCTCCCTGAATGCCGCGATCGGGCCTAAATTCTTCAATGTCGACGGAGTTTTAGGAGGGCGCCCGCGGCAGGTCAATTGACTGATACGCGCGTGTTCCGAGGGGTGCGCACGCCAGCAGCGCATGCCGCGGTGCGGACAACGTGGAAAACCTCCCCGCCCCGGCCAAAGCGATAGGAGCGCGGGGCGAAATTTTGTAGGTTGCGCCGCCCATGACAATGCAACAACCGATCCCTGTACCGCCCCCCGACGAAGCGACCACGCCGCAGGCGGAAGCTGCCGCGCGCGTCACGCCGATGATGGAACAGTACCTTGAAATCAAGGCGGCCCATCAGGGCTTGCTGCTGTTCTACCGGATGGGCGACTTTTACGAGCTGTTCTTCCAGGACGCCGAGATCGCCTCCAGGACACTCGGCATCGTGCTGACCAAGCGCGGCAAGCATCAGGGCGCCGATATCCCGATGTGCGGCGTGCCGGTCGAGCGCTCCGAGGATTATCTGCACCGGCTGATCATCGCGGGGCACCGGGTGGCGGTGTGCGAACAGACCGAGGATCCCGCCGCCGCCAAGGCGCGCGGCAACAAGAGCGTCGTGCGCCGCGGCGTGGTGCGCCTGGTCACGCCGGGCACGCTGACCGAGGACACGCTGCTCGACGCGCGCGCCAACAACTATCTGATGGCGCTCGCGCGCGCCCGCTCATCGGCGGGCGGTGACCGCTTTGGCCTCGCCTGGATCGACATCTCGACCGCCGAATTCATGGTGACGGAGTGTTCGGGCGGAGAGCTCACCGCGACACTGGCGCGCATCAATCCGAACGAGGTGATCGTCACCGACGCGCTCTACAACGACAGCGAGCTCGGACAGACCCTGCGCGAGCTGCCGGCGGTGACGCCGCTGACCCGTGACGTCTTCGACGGCGCCACCGCCGAGAAACGGCTGTGCGATTATTTTGCCGTCGCGACCATGGACGGACTGGCGCAGCTCTCGCGTCTCGAAGCCACCGCCGCGGCCGCGGCCGTCACCTATGTCGACCGCACCCAGGTCGGCAAGCACCCCCCGCTGTCGCCGCCCGCGCGCGAGGCCTCGGGTGCGACGATGGCGATCGATCCGGCGACGCGCGCCAATCTCGAACTGACGCGGACGCTGGCGGGCGAACGCCGCGGCTCACTGCTCGACGCGATCGACTGCACGGTGACCTCGGCGGGGTCTCGACTGTTGGCGCAGCGGCTGGCCGCGCCGCTGACCGATGCGGCGGCGATCGCGCGGCGGCTCGATGCGGTCGGCAGCTTCGTTGCAGACTCTGCCGCGCGCGAGGACATCCGCAGCATCCTGCGCGGTGCGCCCGACATGTCGCGGGCGCTGGCCCGTCTGTCGGTCGGCCGCGGCGGCCCGCGTGACCTCGCCGGTCTGCGCGACGGCGTCATCGCCGCCGACCAGGTGCTGACGCGGCTCGGCGAACTCGACCAACCGCCGCAGGAGATCGCCGCGGTGATGGCAGCGCTGCAAAGACCATCGCGCGAGCTCGCGGCGGAATTCGCCAGGGCGCTCGACGATCAACTGCCGCTGATCAAGCGCGACGGCGGCTTCGTTCGCCAGGGCTACGAGCCTGCGCTGGACGAAACGCGAAACCTGCGCGACGCCTCGCGCCTGGTGGTGGCTTCGATGCAGGCGCGCTACGCCGACAGCACGGGCGTCAAGGGCCTGAAGATCCGGCACAACAACGTGCTCGGCTATTTCGTCGAGGTGACCGCGCAGCACGGCGACAAGCTGATGTCGCCGCCGTTGAACGCGACCTTCATCCACCGCCAGACACTGGCGGGCCAGGTGCGCTTCACCACCTCCGAATTGGGGGAGATCGAAGCCAAGATCGCCAATGCCGGCGATCGTGCGCTCGGCCTCGAGCTCGAGATTTTCGAACAGCTCTGCGCCAAGGCGCTCGACATCAGCGAGGATCTGCGTGCCGCCGCTCACGGCTTTGCGCTGCTCGACGTCGCGACGTCGCTGGCCAAGCTGGCGATCGACGAGAACTATGTGCGGCCCGAGGTGGACTCGTCTCTCGGCTTTGCGATCGAGGCCGGCCGCCATCCCGTGGTCGAGCAGGCGCTCAAGCGCAACGGCGAGCCGTTCATCGCAAATGCCTGCGACCTGTCGCCAGGACCTGCGCAAAAGTCCGGCCAGCTCTGGCTGCTCACCGGTCCCAACATGGCCGGCAAGTCGACCTTCCTGCGCCAGAACGCGTTGATTGCTCTTCTTGCTCAAATCGGAAGTTTCGTGCCGGCGAGGCGCGCGCGGATCGGCATTATCGACCGCCTGTTCTCCCGCGTCGGCGCCGCCGACGATCTCGCCCGCGGCCGTTCCACCTTCATGGTGGAGATGGTCGAGACCGCTGCGATCCTGAACCAGGCCGGCGAGCGCGCGCTCGTGATCCTCGACGAGATCGGCCGCGGTACAGCGACCTTCGACGGTCTCTCGATCGCCTGGGCCGCGATCGAGCATCTGCACGAGAGCAACCGCTGCCGCACGCTGTTCGCCACGCATTATCACGAGCTGACCGCGCTATCGGCAAGACTGCCGCGCATGTTCAACGCCACCGTGCGCGTGAAGGAGTGGCAGGGCAATGTCGTGTTCCTGCACGAGGTGCTGCCGGGCTCGGCCGATCGCTCCTACGGCATCCAGGTGGCGAAGCTGGCTGGCCTGCCGCCGGCCGTGATCACGCGCGCGAAATCGGTGCTGGCAAAGCTGGAAGCCCAGGACCGCGGCCAGACCGCACGCGCGCTCGCCGACGATTTGCCGCTGTTCGCAGTGCCCTCGCGCGCCGCGGCGGAAGCCGCGCCGCCGAGCGAAGCCGATCTGCTGATAGACGCCGTGAAGGCCCTGCACCCGGACGAGATGTCGCCGCGCGAAGCGCTCGATGCGCTGTATGCGTTGAAAGCGAAACTGCCGAAGTAGCGAACGGTCCTTCCGCAACCTTCATTGCGAGCGGAGCAGAGCAATCCAGCATCTCTCTGTGGCGGCAGTCTGGATTGCTTCGTCGCTTCGCTCCTCGCAATGACGAGGCTAGTGCGCCAATCGCTTCCTTCGCCCGTTCCACCACAGCGTCAGATTCCAAACGACGCAGGTGGAGAGCCCCATGCTAAGGCCGATCGCGGAGCCGAAATTGGCGGCGCCGACGTGCAGCACGGCGATCGCCATGCCGAATCCGAGCAAGCCCCAGGCGGAGTTGGCGAGCACGGCGGCGGTCGGCGGCCCCCCGATGCGCGGATGCAGGATCACCATGATGCTGGAGAACACGACCGGGTACAGCGCGATGATGCCGCTGATCCTGGGGCCGACCCAGCCCGACGTCGAGACCACGATGGCGACGAGGGTCGCAACCAGCAAAGCGCGCATCGGCACGTCATACCAGCGGCGCGTCACCAGCGGCATTTTCACATGGCGATAGCCCGCGAGTAGCGGAATGCAGATGCTGAACGCGATCAGATTGGCGACGAGCCCGGCGGCGAGCGGCCAGTCGAACTGGCGGATGATCGAGGCCAGCACGATCCATACCGCGACCGCGCTTCCGCAACTCACCAGAAGACTGTGCCGTTGCGACAGCACGACATAAATGAGGCACATGAAGATCGTGGCAGCATTGACCGGCAGGCTCGACAGCGCGCCCTGCGCGATGAAAGCGGCATCGTGGTCGAGCGCGAGGTAGACGTAGGAGGGACCGGCCGAGATCGGCAGGGTCGCCACCAGCGCTCCGATCACCGGGCCCGAGCGCTCGGTGATAACGGAGGCCGTCACGACGAACGCCGCCGCGATCGCCATGCGCAGGAGAAGGAAGAGAATGAAGTGGAGGTCGGGGGACATTTTTTTCTGTCATTCCGTCCTTGTGCGCAATTGCGCACAAGGCCAGGACGACACTTGTTGATTACATTCGCTGCATCGACACCGAGACTTTCGGGCCGTTCTTGATGGTCTGATAGACCACGCAATAGCGCTCGGTGAGCTTGAGCAGCAGGTCGAGCTTGTCCTGCGGCGCATCGGTGTCGACCTCGAAGCGCAGGCGTATCTCGGCGAAGCCGACCGGAGTCTCCTTGTCGACGCCGAGCGTGCCGCGGAAATCGAGATCGCCCTCGGCGTAAACGTCGCCGGTCTTCAAGGGCACCTCGATCGCGGTCGCGACCGACTTCAGGGTGACGCCGGCACAGGCGACCAGCGCCTCGAGCAGCATGTCGCCGGAGCAGAGCTCCAGGCCGGAGCCGCCGGTCGCGGGATGCAGGCCGGCCATTGCGATGGCGCGACCGGTCTCGACCTTGCAGGCGATGCCATCGCTATCCGTCGAGCCCTTGGCCTTCAACGTGATCATCGCGGTCTTGGGATCGGTCTTGTAGCGTTCCTTGATCGGGGCCTGCATCTGGCGCAGTTCTGCGGCGTCCATTGTTCTCTCCCGGAAGATACGCCTGCCGATGTACCGGCTCGGAGACGAATTGTCACCACCACATGGCCTGACCGGGACCCTGCATTGCGTCACGGTCGGGCACACTCCGGTCGAGCGAACGGTCGAGTGACGTCAGCACACTTCGCTTGAAATTCTCGAACAGCGGCGAATTGCGGTCGCGCGGCCGGCCCAGATTGATCTCGATCTGGTCGAACAGCCGGCCCGGCCGCGGCCGCATCACCAGCACGCGGTCAGCCAGCACCACGGCCTCGTCGACGTCATGCGTGACGAGGATGAGCGTCGGCCGCGTATCGGCCCAAAGATCGAGCAGATGATCCTGGAGATCCCTGCGGGTGAAGGCGTCGAGCGCCGAGAACGGCTCGTCGAGCAAGAGCACCTCGGGCTGAGGCACCAGCGCGCGTGCGATCGCGACACGCTGTGCCTGCCCGCCCGAAAGCTCGCGCGGC
Organism: Bradyrhizobium sp. LM2.9; assembly: GCF_054056555.1. NCBI lineage: Bacteria > Pseudomonadati > Pseudomonadota > Alphaproteobacteria > Hyphomicrobiales > Nitrobacteraceae > Bradyrhizobium > Bradyrhizobium sp. LM2.9. Next base: position 6,421,515 of record NZ_JBSRYJ010000002.1, on the reverse strand, counting down.
CAGGCCTGCGCCTTGTCGGCGAGCCCGACACGCTCGAGCGCGCGCGCCACTTTCTCACGCCGTTCGGTCGCAGGCAGGTCGGCGAGGCCAAAGCCGATATTGTCGGCGACACTGAGCCAGGGCAGCAGCCGCGGCTCCTGGAAGATGATGCCGATCTTGGCATGCGGCGAGGCGATCGCCTCGCTGTCGAGCGTCACGGTACCGGAACTCGTGCGGTCGAGGCCGGCGATGGCGCGCAGCAGCGTGGACTTGCCGCAACCCGAGCCGCCGATGATGGCGACGATCTCGCCTTGCTTGATTTCCGCCGAAAAGCGCGCCAGCGCCTGCACGCCGTTGGGATAGGTCTTGCTGACCCGTTCGAGCGCCAGCATCGCGTTACGCTCCCTTCGTGCGGCCGAAGGCATCCTGCCAGCGCAGGAAGGGCGCGGCCGCGACCTCGATCAGCCAATCCGTGAGCTTGCCGAGGATCGCGAAGATCACGATGGCGGCGAGGATCTGCGCGGGCTTGCCAAGCTGCTGGCCGTCGAGCAGGAGATAGCCGAGGCCTTCGGAGGCGCCGATCAACTCGGCCGCCACCACGAACATCCAGCCCAGGCCGAGACCGACGCGCAAGGACACGATATAGGCCGGCAGCACCGCGGGCAGCAGAATGCGGCGGATCATGGCGGGGCCGGAGAGACGGAAGGTGCGGCCGACCTCGACGATTTTTCGATCGACGATGAGGATCGCGCCCATCACGCCGAGATAGACCGGGAAGAACACGCCGACCGCGATCAGCACGATCTTCGAAGTCTCGAAGATGCCGAGCCAAAGGATGAACAGCGGCACCCAGGCCAGCGAGGGGATCGCGCGCAGCGCCTGAACGGTCGGATCGAGCAGCCGGCGCGCCAGCGACCAATACCCGGAGATAGCCCCGAGCAGCGTGCCCGCGACCACGCCGAACGCAAAGCCAAGACCGACGCGCCACAGCGTCGCGGCGATGTGACGGATCAGCTCGCCGGAGCGGGCGAGATCAGCGATGGTGGCAAAGACGCGCGAGGGGGGCGGCACCAGCCGGCCGTTGGACCAGCCAAACCAGACCACAAGTTCCCAGCCGAGCGCGAGGATCAGCGGCAACAACACACCCAGCATCGGCCGTGCATAACGCAAGATGCGCGACGGCGCGGCGGCGCTCTCGGCCGGTTCCGAGGTTTGTTGCAGGGCTGGCGCGTCGGAGATCATGGCCGTAGGAAGCGCGTCTGGTCGGGGAAAGCAACACTACTATTGCCGCGCCCTCCGCTGCTTTTCCCTTCTCTCCTTGCCGGAGAAGGTGGCGCGAAGTGCCGGATGAGCGGTTCTCTCCGCTCGCAATACCGATCGTGAGGAAAGATACCCTCACCCGCCTCGCTTCGCGAGGCACCCTCCCCACAAGGGGGAGGGAAAGAGCATCTCAATTCGTCGGCAGCGGGATCTGGTCGTCGATCAGCGCGTCCAGCGTCGCCTTCACGTCGACCTTGGAGTCGACGACGCCGGCCTGTTGCAGGGCGAGGCCCGCGGCGAGGATCGACTCGCGCTGCGGCGCGCCGATGCGGCTGTGGGTGAGCTCGGTGCGCTCCTTGAGCTGCTTGTCGACGACAGGCTCCGGCAGCTTGGTCACGGCGATGAAGGTCTTCTTCAGCTCGTCGTAATTGGCCAGCGAATATTTGCGCGCCTCTTCGTACATCGCGAGCACGCGGCGGGCGGCATCCGGATAGTCCTTCAAGAACTGCTCGCGCACATTGAGGATGCCCCAGGTATTGGCGTCGGCGTTGCGGTAGAACAGTTTTGCGCCCTCCTCGACCTCGGCCTGCGCCATCATCGGATCGAGCCCGGCCCACGCATCGACGTCGCCGCGGATCAGCGCGGTCTTGCCGTCAGCGTGCTGGAGCAGCACCGGCGTGATGTCTTTTTCGGTGAGGCCTGCGCCAAGCAGCGCGCGCACCAGGAAGATGTGCGGATCTGTACCGCGCGTCACCGCGACACGTTTGCCCTTGAGGTCCGCAACGGTTGCGATCTTGGAATCCTTTGATGTCACCAGCGCCGTCCATTCGGGACGCGAATAGACGTAGATCGATTTGATCGGGTTGCCGTTGATGCGGGGCGACCAGCGCCGCCGAGCCGGCGGTCGAGCCGAAATCGATCGAGCCGGCATTGAGGAATTCGAGCGCCTTGTTCGAGCCCGCCGACTGCACCCAGGTGACGGTGATGCCGTCCTTGGCGAACTCCTTCTCCAGGAGGCCCTTCTGCTTCAGGACCATCGACACCGGATTATAGGTCGCCCAGTCGATGCGGATTTCCTTGAGCGGATCCGCCGCCCGCGCCGCGGGGGTCACAGCAAGAGCCACCGCTCCCGCCAACAGTATGCGTCGTGTAATCCCAGTCATGCCCAGCCTCCTCCAAAACTTCATTGTTTTTCAATGAGTTATATCTAGAGGTCAACGAGAAAATCCGCCCCTTGAAAGCGCGCCGGCCGAGAACAGTTTTGCCCAAAGTCGTACCTTTCCAGCATGGAACGACTATTGCCAGAGAATGGCGGGTGACAGCGCCTGCGGCCTCTTATATCCGGTGAGACATGGACAGCGTCGCAACTGAGCACAAGGCCGAGGTGGACGATCGCTTCGACACCGCGCGGATCACCGCCGCGGTCGATGCGCTTGCCGAGAGACACCAGGGACGTGAGGACGCATTCCGCACGGCCATGGCGCAACTGCTCAAGGCCGAGCTGATCTCGGCGCGCGCCGCGGCACAAACGATCCTGCTGAAGGACCGGCACGGCCGGCGCTGCGCCGAGCGGCTGTGCCACGTGCAGGACGAGATCATCCGCATCCTGTATTCGGCCGCGACCCGCCACCTCTACCGCTCGCCGATCCCAAGCGGCGCCGAGCGCATGGCAGTGGTGGCGACCGGGGGCTATGGCCGCGGCCTGATGGCCCCCGAGTCCGACATCGATCTCTTGTTCATCCTGCCCTACAAGCAGACAGCCTGGGGCGAGCAGGTCGCCGAAGCCATCCTCTACTGCCTGTGGGACATGGGGCTGAAGGTCGGTCACGCCACGCGCTCGGTCGACGAGTCGATCCGGCAGGCGCGTGGCGACATGACCATCCGCACCGCGATCCTGGAGACGCGCTTCCTGACCGGCGACAAGCCGCTCTATGAAGAACTGGTCGCCCGCTTCGACAAGGAAGTCGTTCAAGGCACCGCGTCCGAATTCGTCACCGCAAAGCTCGCCGAGCGCGAGGAGCGGCATCGCCGCGGCGGCCAGTCGCGCTATCTGGTCGAGCCCAACGTCAAGGACGGCAAGGGCGCACTCCGCGACCTGCACACGCTGTTCTGGATCGCCAAATACGTCTACCGCGTGCGCGACACCAACGAGCTGGTCGAGCGCGGCGTATTCGACGCGCAGGAATACCGCACGTTCCGCCGCTGCGCCGACTTCCTCTGGTCGGTACGCTGCAACCTGCATTTCTATTCGGGACGGCCAGAGGAGCGGCTGTCGTTCGATCTCCAGCGCGAGATCGCGGTCCGGCTCGGCTATACCTCGCATCCCGGCATGCAGGATGTCGAACGCTTCATGAAGCACTACTTCCTGGTCGCCAAGGAAGTCGGCAACCTCACCGCCATCCTCTGCGCCAAGCTCGAGGACCAGCAGGCCAAGCCCGCGCCGGTGCTGAGCCGGATGATGGCGCGGCTGCGCCCCACTCCGGTGAAGCGGCGCGTGCCTGACAGCGACGACTTCATCGTCGACAACAACCGCATCAACGTTGCCGCGCCCGACGTGTTCAAGCACGATCCGGTCAATTTGATCCGCATCTTCCGCCTTGCGCAGAAGAACAACCTCGCCTTCCACCCGGACGCGATGCGCGACGTGACGCGCTCGCTCGGCCTGATCAACGCGCAGATGCGCGAGAATCCCGAAGCCAACCGGCTGTTCATGGAGATCCTGACGTCCGACAACGCGGAGATCGTGCTGCGGCGGATGAACGAGACCGGCGTGCTCGGTCATTTCATCCGCGCCTTCGGCAAGATCGTCTCGATGATGCAGTTCAACATGTATCATCACTACACCGTCGACGAACATCTGATCCGCTGCGTCGGCTTCCTCCCAGGACATCGAGCGCGGCGGCCTCGACGAATTCACGCTTGCAAGCGACCTGATGCGCAAGATCCGGCCTGAGCACCGGGCCGTGATCTATATCGTGACGCTGCTGCACGACATCGCCAAGGGCCGGCCCGAGGATCACTCGATCGCCGGCGCCAAGGTGGCGCGACGGCTGTGCCCGCGGCTCGGCTTCAGCGCGGCCGACACCGAGCTCGTGGCCTGGCTGATCGAGGAGCATCTGACGATGTCGACGGTCGCGCAGTCGCGCGACCTCTCCGACCGCAAGACCATCGAGAATTTCGCCGCCGTGGTGCAGTCGGTCGAGCAGATGAAGCTGCTGACGATCCTGACCACCGCCGATATCCGCGGCGTCGGTCCGGGCGTGTGGAACGGCTGGAAGGCGCAGCTGCTGCGCTCGCTATACTACGAGACCGAGCCGGTGCTGACGGGCGGCTTCTCGGAAGTCGACCGGGGAAAACGCCTCTCGGCCGCCTACGCCGAATTCCGCATGGCCTTTGCCGAGTGGCCGGCGGAGGAGCTCGATGCCTATATCGGCCGGCACTATCCAGCCTATTGGCTCAAGGTCGAGCTGCCGCGAAAAATCCGCCACGCCCGCTTCGTCCGCTCCAGCGAGCAGGCCGGCCACAAGCTCGCGATCAATGTCGGCTTCGACGAGGTGCGCGGCGTCACAGAGCTGACGATCTTCGCCGCCGACCATCCCTGGCTGCTCTCGATCATCGCCGGCGCCTGCGCCTCGGCCGGCGCCAACATCGTCGATGCCCAGATCTACACCACGACCGACGGACGCGCGCTCGATACCATCTCGATCTCGCGGGAATACGACCGTGACGAGGACGAGGGACGCCGCGCGACCCGCATCGGCGAGATGATCGAGGACGTGCTGGAAGGCAAGCTGCGCCTGCCGGAAGTGGTGGCGCGGCGCACCGTGCGCAGCAAGGCGCGCCCGTTCGTGGTCGAGCCGGAAGTGACCATCAACAACCAATGGTCCGACCGCTACACGGTGATCGAGATGTCAGGCCTCGACCGTCCCGGCCTGCTCTATGAGCTGACCACCGCGATCTCGAAGCTCAATCTCAACATTGCGTCTGCCCATGTCGCGACCTTCGGCGAGCGTGCCCGCGACGTGTTCTACGTCACCGACCTCCTGGGCGCGCAGATCAGCGCGCCGACACGCCAGGCCGCGATCAAGAGCGCGCTGATCCACGTGATGGCCGGCGACAAGGCGGCTCAGCCCGCGGCTTGACTTTCCCAAACGGACTCTGAGCCTTTCCATCATCGCGCCGCGTTTTGTCCAGAGAGTCGTAGCGCGTTCACCAGTGCAGACAGCGCGACTGGTTGATGCTGACGACTGGGGTAATACATGAAGAAGCCGGGAATTGGCGGCGTCCAATCCTCCAGCACGCGAACAAGGCGGCGCTTCGCAACATACTCGGCGACCTGATCTTCATAGGCGAGCCCGACACCAACTCCAGCGAGCGCCGCGCCTGAATCACCAGATGAGTATCGTCAATGATGAGCGGGCCGCTGACGTTGATCGTGACCGACTTTCGTCCCTGCTCAAACTCCCATCGATATGGACCGCCCGCAAGACGCAGGGTAATGCACCGATGATCGTTGAGATCCTTTGGCTTTTTGGGGATGTGTCGTGAAGCGAAATAGCTTGGCGACCCGACTACCGCCAATCGCAGTTCGGGCGTGACACGAACCGCGATCATGTCCTTTTGAATGTACTCGCCAAGCTGAATACCGGCATCGAACTCGCCTGCAACAAGGTCCACGGGGCCAGTGACGGTGACAACGTCCAGAACGATGTCAGGGTAGGCCTCAGCGAAAGCTCGGAGCCGCGGTAACAATACCATCACGGCAGCTGATCGTGACATTACGATTCGAAGCCGCCCTTCGGGTCGGCGTCGAACGCTTCGGGCTTTGTCGAGGGCATGACGAATTTGCTCAAGTGCCGGAGACAAGTCTTCCAGAAGAGCCGTCCCCGCAGCGGTCGGCGCAACGCTCTTGGTTGTTCGAGCGAGCAGCTGCAGCTCAAGCCGCTGCTCAAGCCTCCCTATTGTGTGGCTCAAGGCAGACTGAGACACACCTAGCTTTATCGCAGCGCGTGTGAAGCTTCGTTCACCGGCCACGATTGCAAACGCAGCGAGTTCGTTCATTTCGTTGGTCATCATTTATGAATATCGCTCACAAGCCCATGCCGTACAATACGTCTAGTCTCATAAGCTACCCTGCCGTAGCTTGAGCGAGCAAGAAGACGAACTGCAGTACTTTTCCGCACATGAGGGTTGGTTGACGCTCGGCGCAGTTGGCCGAGCCGCACGAATGAGTTCGGTGTAAAAGCCTTGAGGATGACAAATGGATATGGACGTTCCCGTCCTGCGCTCCCTTGCGCAGACCTATTTCGATGCTGCCTATGAAATGGATGCCGAGAAATTTGCATCCATATTTCACCCCTCGAGTTCAGTGACGAAGGTCGCCGAGGACGGCAACGTGGGCGTGACACCGATTGCGACCTGGCTGGCAGCGGTTCGCAACATGAAAGCTCCGAAGCAACAGGGCTTCGAGCGAGATGATCAGGTCCTGTCAATCGATGTTGAAAGGGAGCTCGCGCTCTTGAAGGTGAAATTTCAGATTCCGCCGCGTTCCTTCACGGACCTGTTGTCATGCTTAAAGGTGAACGGCACCTGGAAGATCGCGCAGAAGGTGATGACGTCGAAAATCTGACGGATTCGGTTACACTCTCAGACCTCCACCCCCTCGTGCCGCAGCAGCCAGCGCTTGCGCTCGAGGCCGCCGCCATACTTCACCAGCGAACCATTTGCGCCGATCAGGCGATGACACGGCAGCACCACGCTGATCGGGTTGGAGCCGTTGGCATGGCCGACGGCGCGAATGGCTTTGGGCATGTCGATCCCGGCGGCGAGCGCGCCGTAACTCATCGTGGTGCCGGCAGGAATGTTTGCGAGCGCGTTCCAGACCTTCTGCTGGAACGGCGTGCCGGCGACGCGCCATGAGATGCCTGAGAGCTGGCCGAAATCGCCTTCGAAATAGCCCGTCAGCGCAGTCCGCATCTCCGGCGGCGCAGGCTGGTCACTCAGCTCCACCGCACCGTAATGCAGGCGCAACAGTTCGCGCATGCGGTGCTCGTAGTCTTCCCAGTCGAGCGCGCGCAAGGCGCCCGCGGCGTCGGTGACCAGCAGGGCGATCCCGATCGGCGTCGCCAGACGATCGAGGCCGAAGCTTACAGACAGTGTGGTCGGTCGCGCGGGCATTTGCGGCACCATTGCATCGAAACACGCCATCGCACTTGCCACGCTGGCCGTGCTAACGTCCACCCGAAAGCTGACGCTTGGGGGAGCTCAACTTGATCCTGATCGCGAATATTCTGGTGGCGCTGGTTGCCGCACTGCACGCTTACTTCCTGATTTTGGAGATGTTTCTCTGGGACAAGCCGCAAGGCTTGAAGATCTTCCGCAACACGCCGGAGAAGGCAGCGATCACAAAGGTGCTGGCTGCGAACCAGGGGCTCTATAATGGTTTCCTGGCCGCTGGCCTGGTCTGGGGTCTGGTGCACGGCAATTCGGCTTTCGCGTTCCAGATCAAGGCGTTCTTCCTGCTCTGCGTGATCCTGGCCGGCGCTTATGGCGCGGCGACCGTCAGCACGCGCATCCTCATGGTGCAGGCGCTGCCGGCCGCGATCGCGCTGGTGGCGCTGTTCCTCGCCTAAAGCCCGCTGGCCTGAGACGCTTCGGCACAGCTCCGCGATCCTTGCGCGGCGGCGAACGTTCCTCCACAATCTTCGGCAGCGATGGCGACCGTTGCAATCAACGGAAAAAGACCATCGGCCGAAAATTCCGTCAGGAGGAACGACCCGATATGACCAATCGCAGAGCCCTCATAACGACCACGGCCGCGCTCGCCTTCGCGTTCTCCGTCAGCCAGGCCTTCGTAAGTCAGGCCCACGCCCAGAAGAAATACGACACGGGCGCGACCGATACCGAAATCAAGATCGGCCAGACCGTGCCGTTCTCCGGCGCCTATTCCGTCTACGCCAATATCGGCAAGACCCAGGCCGCCTATTTCAAGATGATCAACGATCAGGGCGGCATCAACGGCCGCAAGATCAATCTGATCCAGTATGACGACGCCTATTCGCCGCCGAAGACCGTCGAGCAGGTGCGCAAGCTCGTCGAAGGCGACGAGGTGCTCTTCACCTTCCAGATCATCGGCACCGCGGCGAACGCCGCCGTGCAAAAATATCTCAACGGCAAGAAGATCCCGCAGCTGCTGGCCTCCACCGGCGCCGCGCGCTTCAACGATCCCCAGAACTATCCCTGGACCATCGCCTACAATCCCAACTACGTGTCCGAGGGACGCATCTACGCAAAGTACATTCTCAAGGAGCATCCGAATGCCAAGATCGGCGTGCTCTATCAGAACGACGACATGGGCCGCGACTATCTCGCGGGCCTGAAGAGCGGGCTCGGTGACAAGGCCGCCGGCATGATCATCGGCGAGGTGTCCTACGAGGTGACCGACCCGACCGTGGACTCCCAAGTGGTCAAGCTGAAATCGCTCGGCGCCGACCTCTTGTACGATGCCTCGACACCGAAGTTCGCGGCGCAAGCCATCAAGAAGGTCGCGGAGCTCGGCTGGACGCCGGTGCACATTCTCGACATCAATGCGAGCCCGATCTCGGCGACGCTGAAGCCGGCCGGCCTCGACATCTCCAAGGGCATCATCTCGACCCAATATGGCAAGGAGCCCAGCGATCCACAGTGGAAGGACGATCCGGGCGTGAAGACATTCTTCGCTTTCATGGACAAGTATTTCCCTGAAGGCGACAAGCTCAACACCGTCAACACCTACGCTTATTCGGTGGCCGAACTGCTGACGCAAGTGCTGAAGCAGTGCGGCGACGACCTGTCACGCGAGAACGTCATGAGGCAGGTCGCCAACATCAAGGACTTCACGCCCCAGCTTCGCGCTGCCCGGCATCAAGATCAACACCGGGCCGAACGACTACCGCGTCAACAAGCAGATGCAGATGATGAAGTTCAACGGCGAACGCTGGGAGCTGTTCGGACCGATCATCGAGGACAATGGCACGGCGGGTTAGATCGACGCGTTGCTTAGGCGACAGCACACGCTGTCTCGCTCCCTCCCCCCTTGCGGCAGCCAGCAAGGGGGGAGGGCGGAGTGCGCAGATGAAGTGGTGCGCATACTTTAGCGCCCCTACGAACTGCTGGCGCGGCCCACCTTGCGTTGCAGCAACGCCTCCTCCACACTCGCCCTCAGCGGTGACATCCAGCAGGATCGATCACCTGCAATAACAAACCGAGGAAATTGCGAATGAGGAACGGAATTCTGCATCTGGCCACAGCAACGGCGCTGACTTTGGCGCTGTCGGTCTCTGGGGCCAATGCCCAGAAAAAATATGATCCGGGCGCCAGTGACACCGAGATCAAGGTGGGCCAGACGATGCCGTTTTCGGGACCGGCGTCGGCCTATTCGTCGATCGGCAAGACCCAGGCTGCCTATTTCAAGATGATCAACGACCAGGGCGGCATCAACGGCCGCAAGATCAATCTGATCCAGTATGACGACGCCTATTCGCCGCCGAAAGCCGTGGAGCAGATTCGCAAGCTCGTCGAAAGCGACGAGGTGCTCCTGACCTTCCAGATCATCGGCACGCCCGTGAACGCAGCCGTGCAGAAATATCTCAATTCCAAGAAGGTGCCGCAACTGTTCGCGGCGACCGGCGCCTCGAGGTTCACCGATCCGAAGAACTTTCCCTGGACGATGGGCTACAATCCAAACTACTTCGTCGAAGGCCGCATTTACGGACAGTACATCCTGAAGGAATATCCGAACGCCAAGATCGGCGTGCTCTATCAGAACGACGACCTCGGCAAGGACTATCTGAACGGCATCAAGGCCGGCCTTGGCGACAAGGCCGCCAAGATGATTGTGACCGAAGCGTCCTACGAAGTTTCCGATCCCACGGTCGACTCGCAGGTCCTCAAGATCAAGGACGCCGGCGCCGACCTGTTCTTCAGCGCCACCACGCCCAAGCAGGCGGCGCAGGCGATCAAGAAGATCGCCGAGATGGGCTGGCATCCGGTGCAGATCGTTGACATCAACGCCACTTCGGTCGGCGCGGTGCTGAAGCCGGCCGGCCTCGATGCCGCCAAGGGCCTGATCAGCGTCAACTACGGCAAGGAACCGCTCGACCCGAAATGGAAGGACGATTCCGGCATGAAGAAGTATTTCGACTTCATGGCCAAGTACTATCCGGACGGCGACAAGGACTCGAACTTCAACACCTACGGCTACGGCACCGCTCAGCTGCTGGTCCATGTGCTGAAGCAGTGCGGTGACGATCTGACGCGCGAAAACGTCATGAAGCAAGCCGCTTCACTGAAGGACGTCACCAGCGACATCGCGCTGCCGGGCATCAAGGCCAACACCTCGGCCAGCCGACTACCGCGTCAACAAGCAGCTTCAGATGATGAAGTTCAACGGCGAGCGCTGGGAACTGTTCGGACCGATCCTGGAGGATGCGGGTCCGGCGGGTTAGTTCTCGGCTAGAATTGCTTCAACCTCCCGGCCATCCACCTTCTTGGAGCAAGCAGGTAAGGCGTGGATGGCCGGGCCAAGCCCGGCCACGACGCTGGGGAAGGAAGTCCGCCCACGCCACTCAGGTCGGTATCTCGCCAAAATTCTTTCCCACCGGAAGCACCGCGTGCCGAATGAGCCGTGAATCCTCCACCGCGGCCTGCCTGTGCTTCACCGCTTCGCGGTAGACGGGATCGCGGATCATCTCGACGAAGGCTGCGACGCTCGGATACTCCGCGATGAAGCAATGGTCCCAGCGCTCGGCCTCGGGGCCGATCAGCATCAGTTCGAATTTACCCTGCCAGATAATGCGGCCACCGAGGCGCTCGAACACCGGGCCGCTTTCGCGGCCATAGGCCGCATAGGCTTCCGCGCCGCTTGCCTTGCGGCCATCCGGATAGGCCGCCTCTTTGCGCAAGCGCACCAGGTTCAGCATGTGGATCGGGCCGGGGCGGTCATTGTCCCGGAATTGCGCGAAAATCTCCTTGGTCGGATCGATGTGGCCCATCTGAGCTCCCTCTTGTTTCATGCCGACGATCCTAGCTCTGCCGCCCAACCAGCGGAACTGCGGCCAGCGAATGCCGCACCTCCTAATCACGCGTTAACGTCCGGGTAACCGGGCCTTAAACAGCGGCCGCTAGCGTGCGGCGGGGCGGGCTGACCGGGCGTTTTGCGTATGGGCTTGGGAAAGAAAAAGGGTGGGCGGAAGGAGCCGTTGTTCGGCTTGCCCGCGGCGCTCGCCGACCTGCGCCTGACCGCGGCGGACCGCGTCCCCGGCGGCGATGACAAGCCGAAGAGATCAACCAAATCATCCACCAAGCGCAAGAGCGACGATACTGGCGACGAGTCGCCGCGCGAGCGGAAGGCGCCGGCCGGCCGCGGCGGCGCCAAGCGGCGATCCAAGTCGCGCATCGGCGCTGGTCTCGGCCGCCTGGTCTATTGGGGCGCGGTGCTGGGCCTGTGGGGCGCGATCGCCGTGGTCGGCGTCGTGATCTATGTCGGCGCCCATCTGCCGCCGATCCAGTCGCTGGAAATCCCCAAGCGGCCGCCGACGATCCAGATCGTCGGCATCGACGGCAGCTTGCTGGCGCAGCGCGGCGAGATGGCCGGTGCCAACGTCTCGCTGAAGGATCTGCCGCAATATCTGCCCAAGGCGTTCATCGCCATCGAGGACCGCCGCTTCTACTCGCATTTCGGCATTGATCCCGTAGGCATCCTGCGCGCGCTCGTCACCAACGTCATGCATCGCGGCGTGACGCAGGGCGGCTCGACGCTGACGCAGCAGCTGGCCAAGAACCTGTTCCTGACCCAGGAGCGCACCATGCAGCGCAAGCTGCAGGAAGCGGAGCTCGCGATCTGGCTGGAGCGCAAGCACTCCAAGAACGAGATCTTGGAGCTCTATCTCAACCGCGTCTATTTCGGCTCCGGCGCCTATGGCGTCGAGGCTGCCGCGCAGCGCTATTTCGGCAAGTCGGCCAAGAACGTCACCGTCGCGGAAGCCGCGATGCTGGCAGGCCTCGTCAAATCGCCGTCGCGGCTGGCGCCGAACCGCAATCCCGAGGGCGCGGAAGCGCGCGCGAAAATCGTGCTCACGGCGATGGCGGATGCAAAATTCATCACCGACGCGCAGGCGCAGGCTTCGATCGGCCATCCCTCCTACAATGTGAAGCCGGTCGGCGCCGGCACGATCAATTACGTCGCCGACTGGATCGGCGAGGTGCTGGACGATCTGGTCGGCCAGATCGACGAGAGCATCAAGGTCGAGACCACGATCGACCCAAAGCTTCAGAGCGTGGCCGAAGCCGCCATCATCGACGAGCTCGCGGCCAAGAGCGTGAAGTTCAATGTCAGCCAGGGCGCGCTGGTGGCGATGACGCCTGACGGCGCGGTGCGCGCCATGGTCGGCGGGCGGAACTATTCCGAAAGCCAGTACAACCGCGCGGTCACCGCCAAGCGGCAGCCGGGCTCCTCGTTTAAGCCGTTCGTGTACCTCACAGCGCTCGAGCAGGGGCTGACGCCTGATACGGTCCGCCAGGACGCGCCGATCGAGGTCAAGGGCTGGAGACCTGAGAACTACACCCATGAATATTTCGGCGCGGTGACGTTGACGCAGGCGCTCGCGATGTCGCTCAACACGGTCGCCATCCGCCTCGGCCTCGAGGTCGGGCCGAAGAACGTGGTGCGCACTGCGCACCGGCTCGGCATCTCCTCGAAACTTGAGGCCAACGCCTCGATCGCGCTCGGCACCTCCGAGGTCTCGGTGGTCGAGCTGGTCGGGGCCTATGCGCCCTTTGCCAACGGCGGCCTGGCGGTGACGCCGCATGTCGTCACGCGGATCAGGACGCTCGGTGGCAAGCTGCTCTACATGCGCCAGACGGACGAGCGCAGTCAGGTCATCGACCCCCGCTATGTCGGCATGATGAACACGATGATGCGGGAAACGCTGATCAACGGCACCGCCAAGAAGGCGGAGATCCCGGGCTGGCCGGCAGCAGGCAAGACCGGCACCAGCCAGGACTACCGCGACGCCTGGTTCATCGGCTACACCGCCAACCTCGTCACCGGCGTATGGCTGGGTAATGACGACAACTCGCCGACCAAGAAGGCGACCGGCGGCGGCTTGCCGGTCGAAGTCTGGTCGCGCTTCATGAAGACGGCGCATGAGGGCGTGCCGGTGGCAGCCTTGCCGAATTTGCAAGCGACTTGGGGCCTGTCAAACCTTGCGCAGGCCGCATCGCAGGTGTCGCCACCGACGGCAGCAGCGCCGGGACCGGCACCGGCCAGCAACGGCGGCTATCGCCCGCCCCCCACGCGCGCCAATGCACGGCCGGAAGCAGCCGCAGGGCTCGACGGCTGGCTGATGGACCGGCTGTTTGGTGGCAATCGGTAGTTTCGGCTGAGGTCCTTGTGGCCCTCAAAACAAAAAACGCGAAAACAACCCCATGCACAGTAGCCGGCCATGGCCGGCGCGATGCGCGGTGGATGATGCGAAGGCTTTGATGCGGCGGGGAAAATCGAGCGCGCGGCGCGCGCCGTCGCTGCGTGGGGCGAGCGTCGCTTAAAACGCGCTGAGATCATCGCATTCTCAACTGTCATTCCCCGCCAAGGCGGGGAATCCAGTACGCCGCGGCCTCTCGATTCAATAACAACCGCCTCGGAATACTGGATCGCCCGCTTTCGCGGGCGATGACAGCATCAGGTGGAGTAGCAGCGCGCCCTAATCCTCGACCCCATACCGATGCAGATCATTGCCGTACGTATCGAGCCACTTCTTGGCGCGCTCCATCGACGGGCAAGCCTTTCCGCAGACGCGCCAGAATCGCGCCGAGTGGTTCATCTCGACGAGATGGGCGACCTCGTGGGCGGCGAGATAGTCGAGCACGTAGGGCGGCGCCAGGATCAGGCGCCAGGAGAACGACAGCGAGCCGGCCGAGGTGCAGGAACCCCAGCGACTCGATTGATCGCGGATCGAGAGCCGCTTCACCTTGACGCCGAGCTCGACGGCATAGGCTTCCGACGAGCGCTGAAGATCGCGGCGCGCCTCCCGCTTGAGGAAGTCGCTGACGCGGCGATCGGCATGCTCGGCGCCACCGGCGACGCAGAGAATGCGTTCACCGCTGTCGCGCACTTCTGCCCACACCGTACCACGCGTGCCGGCGCGATGAACGATGCGGTGGGGCACGCCCCGAAGCGGTATCACTGTGCCAGGCTGGAACGGCGCGGCCTTCGGCAAACGGCCGAGGCGTGCCGCGATCCACGCGCCGTGCCGCTGCGCAAAGTCTTTCGCTTCGGCGAGCGTGCCGCGCGGCGGCATGGTGAGGATGGCTTCGCGATCGCTCGGATGAATTCTGAGCGTGTAACGGCGCGCGCGGCGGTGCCGTCGCAGCCGAATCGCAAAAAATTGCGACCCATGGGTGATCAGGAGGGTCTTCGGTTCGTGGGGCCGCCGATAGAGGAGTGCGCGAGTGGCCATGTCTGTCAGTCCGGGGGGCAGGAGGGCGCCCGGATTCTGCCATAACCGTCGCCAGGGAAAGCGCTCGGCGCAAAAACAAATCATTTGCCCAATATACAGCGGTCTGGCGTCCGGGAGACCCTACAGACTGGGGTTGGAACCGGGTTTTTTCGCCCCCGCTGGACGCATGCGGCACCCCCAAGGGGTGAGCTTGGACTCACTCCTAGAAAGCTACCTGAATACCGCGAATCTGGAGGCTGCGTGCCCCCGTCGGAACCTCCGACAGGGCCTGAATTTTCGACGGGAAAGCCGAAAAACGCGTTTATTCGGCCGCGAGAGCCTGCAACGAGCTCGGATTCGCCGCCGACACCATGAAGTCATGGATGCGCGGCACGATTTCCGACTTGAAGCGCGAGCCGTTGAACACGCCGTAATGTCCGACGCCCTTCTGGACGTAATGAACGCGGCGATCATCGGGGATCGAGCTGCACAATGTGTGCGTTGCTTCGGTCTGACCGATCCCGGAGATGTCGTCGTTCTCGCCTTCGACCGTCATCAGCGCGACGCGCGTGACCTTGGAGGGATCGACGCGTGTTCCACGATGGGTCATCTCGCCTTTCGGCAGCGAGTGCTTCACGAACACGGTATCGACGGTCTGCAGGTAATACTCGGCGGAGAGGTCCATCACCGCGAGATATTCGTCGTAGAAATCGCGATGCTTGTCGACGAGGTCGCCGTCGCCCTTCACCAGATTGGCGAACAGGCGCTTGTGGGCGTCCATGTGCCGGTCGAGATTCATGCTGATGAAGCCGTTGAGCTGCAGGAAGCCCGGATAGACGTCGCGCATCATGCCCGGATGCGGGAACGGCACCTTGGTAATGACGGTGTTGCGGAACCAGTCGATGCCGCGCTCCTGGGCGAGATTGTTCACGCCGGTCGGATTGCGGCGAGTGTCGATCGGGCCGCCCATCAGCGTCATCGACGTCGGCACGAAAGGATCGCGCCGCGCTTCCATGATCGAGACGGCGGCGACGACGGGAACGGAAGGCTGGCACACGGCCAGCACATGCGTGTTGCCGCCGAGGACATGCAGCATCTCGATGACGTAATCGATGTAGTCGTCAAGATCGAAGCGGCCGTCGCTGAGCGGCACCATGCGGGCGTCGGCCCAATCGGTGATGTAGACCTCATGCGCCGGCAGGAAGGCTTCGACCGTGCCGCGCAAGAGCGTCGCATAGTGGCCGGACATCGGCGCTACGATCAGCACGCGCGGCTGCGGGCTGCGCAAGGGACGCGCGAACTTGCGATCGAAGTAGAGCAGGCGGCAGAACGGCTTTTCCCAGACCGGGCGGACCTCGACCGGGACACGGATGCCGTTGACCTCGGTGTCGTCGAGACCCCATTCCGGCTTGCCGTAGCGGCGCGTGGTGCGTTCGAACAATTCGCAGGCCGCGGCAACCGACTTGCCGACCTCGGTGCGCGCCCATGGATTGAGGGGATTCTGAAACAGCAGCTTGGTCGCGTCGGTGACCGCACGCGCCGGATTGAGAGAGGCCTGCGCCATCTCGTACATCCAGTACATCGGCGTCGTCAGGACCGGACTGCCTTCGGCCGCCAAGGGCGGCGCGCCGCCAAACTCACCAATAGGCATCGCTATATTCCTCTTCGCATCGCAGCATACTGCCGAATGCGTAATATTGCGTCAATGCATGGTTCCGTACATCTACGTGGCCGACGCGCCCAAACCATGCTGAATCCACCGATAAAGTGACGTCACTCGCCGCCCGACAGCAGCGAACCCTGCTTTCGGGCGCTGCGCAAAAGGGCAAGGAATGCCCCAAAAGATGCAACCAGCAGCACTACGTTGATGGCTAACGCACTCAACATCAGATCGGTCCTGAAGGTGTTTTCGATCAGCAGCGCGCGCATTCCTTCGAACACGTAGGTCGGCGGCAACGCCCAGGCGACATATTGCAGCCAGACCGGCAGCACGCTGACGGGATAGTAGACGCAGGCGAGCGGCATGATCGCGAACATCAAGGTCCAGACGATGCTCTCGGCGCCAAGGCCGTTTCGCAGCACCAGGCCAGAGACGAAGATGCCGACCGACCAGCTCGTGAAGATCAGGTTGCAGAAGAACGCGATCAGCGGCACGCCGAGCGCATAAACGTTGAAGTGAAACAGGAACAGCGCGAGCAGCGTCATCGGGATGACGCCGATCGCGAGCCGGATCAGGCTCATGATCATCAGCGACAGCAGAAACTCGATCGGCTTCAGCGGGCTCATCATGAGATTGCCGAGGTTGCGGGCCCACATCTCTTCCAGGAACGAGATGGAAAAGCCGAGCTGCCCGCGAAACAGGATGTCCCAGAGGATGACGGCGCCGATCAGCGTGCCGCCGGCACGCGCGAAGAAATTGGCATTCTGGGCGATGTAGAGCTGGAGGAAGCCCCAGGTGATCACTTGCAGCGCCGGCCAGTAGAGCAGCTCGAGCAGCCGCGGCCAGGACGACATCAAGAGATACCAATAGCGCAGGATCATCGCGCCGATGCGGTGCATGGAGATGCCGCGATGGAGGGAAATCTCGCTCATCGCGCCGCCTCCTTCGCACCGTTCACCCGGCCACGCGCGACGTCCAGAAACACCTCTTCCAGCGTGGTGCGGTTGTAGCGGGCCATGATGGCTTCGGGCGTATCATCGTCCTCGATACGGCCGCGCTTCATGATGATGACACGGTCGCAGAGCCGCTCGACCTCGAGCATGTTGTGTGAGGCCAGGAGGATGGTGGCGTTGTTCGCCTTGCGATAGCGCTCCAGATGACCCCGGACCCAATCGGCCGTGTCAGGATCGAGCGAGGCGGTCGGCTCGTCCAGCAACAGCAGCTCGGGATGGTTGATCAGCGCCTTGGCGAGCGCGACGCGGGTCTTTTGCCCGGCGGAGAGCTTGCCGTTGGCGCGGTCGATGAAATCGGTGAGATCGAGATCGTCGGCAAGCTCAGCGATGCGACCGGCCAGGTTCTCCACTGCATAGAGCTTGCCGAACACGGTGAGATTCTGACGCACCGTGAGCCGCATCGGCATGTCGACATAGGGGCTCTCGAAATTCATGCGCCCCAGCACGGAAGCGCTCTCCTCTGGCATCCGATGCCCGAGCACCTGCACACGGCCGGAGGTCGGCAGCACGAGGCCCATGATCGTCGCGATGGTCGTGGTCTTGCCGGCACCGTTGCCGCCCAGAAGGCCGGTGATGCTGCCGCGCGGAAGCGAAAACGAGATATCGTCGACGGCACGGGTCTGCTTGTAGACCTTGACGAGGTGATCGACCGCGATGGCCGCGGATGAGCTGCGATCCGCGACAGTCGGCCGACTTGAAGCCTTGTCATTCTCGGTCATGCTGGGCGTTCTTCTGCTATTGCTGCGGAGAGCGCAAGGCTTGTAATCCCGGGTGGTTCCGCGAGCTCTGCGTTTGTGATCGAGAAGGCACCGCAAAATTGGCCGACATGACTGAAATTGCCGCTTCCGACTTCCGCCCCTCGCAGCGGCATATCCGCCTGGACACGATCCTGCGGCTGCGCTGGCTCGCGGTGCTCGGCCAGCTCGCTGCGATTTTCATCGTGGCGCAAGGGCTGGAATTCGACGTCGAGATCGTCCCCTGCGTCAGTATCATCGCCCTGTCGGCGGCGCTCAATCTGGCGCTCCAGACCGTGTCCAATCCGCTGCAGCGGCTGGAGCCGATGCAGGCGGCCGGACTGCTCGCGCTGAACATCGTGGAGCTGGCGGGTCTGTTATTCTTCACTGGCGGACTCCAGAACCCGTTCTCGTTCCTGTTCCTCGCGCCCGTGCTGATCTCGGCCACCGCGCTGCCGGCCCGCTTCACCTTCGGCCTCGGCGTACTGGCTGTCGCCTGCGCCTCGGTCCTGGTCTTCTTCCATCTGCCGCTGCCCTGGGATTCCGATGATCCGCTGGTGCTGCCGCCGATCTATCTCGTCGGCGTCTGGCTCTCGATCGTGCTCGCGATCGGCGTCACCAGCCTCTACTCGTTCCAGGTCACCGAAGAGGCTCGGAAACTTGCGGATGCGCTGGCGGCGACCGAGCTGGTGTTGACGCGCGAGCAGCATCTGACCCAGCTCGACGGCCTGGCGGCGGCCGCAGCGCACGAACTCGGCACGCCGCTCGCGACGATCTTCCTGATCTCGCGCGAGCTGGAAAAGACGGTGAAGGATGCGAGTTTTGCCGCCGACCTGAAGACACTGCGCGAGCAGACGCAGCGTTGCCGCGACATATTGAGCAAGATCACCCAGCTCTCCGCCGAAGGCGCGCCGTTCGACCGCATGAAGCTGTCGGAGCTGATCGAGGAGGTGGTGGCGCCGCACCGCGATTTCGGCGTCGATATCAAGGTGCGTATCGCGGTCGCCATCGTGGCCGAGCCGGTCGGTTCGCGCAATCCGGCGATCCTCTACGGCGTCGGCAACATCGTCGAGAACGCGGTCGATTTCGCCCGCACCACGGTCGAGGTCAACGCGTGGTGGAACAACGACATGATCGAGATCGTGATCTCCGACGACGGCCCCGGTATTCCGCCCGACATCCTGAAACGGATCGGCGAGCCTTATTTGTCGCGGCGACGCACCCGGGATGAAGGCGGCGGGCTGGGATTGGGCGTGTTCATCGCACGCACCTTGCTCGAACGCACCGGCGCCAAGGTCTCGTTTACCAACCGAACCTTTCCGGACCATGGCGCAGTGGTCCAGATCACGTGGCCGCGAGAGCGTTTTGAGGCTATCGAGACCTTCGAAGAAACAATAGGATAGCCCGCGACCTTGCGTCGCAC
Source organism: Bradyrhizobium sp. LM2.9 (assembly GCF_054056555.1). Lineage (NCBI taxonomy): Bacteria > Pseudomonadati > Pseudomonadota > Alphaproteobacteria > Hyphomicrobiales > Nitrobacteraceae > Bradyrhizobium > Bradyrhizobium sp. LM2.9. The sequence goes on along the minus strand of NZ_JBSRYJ010000002.1, from coordinate 6,401,971 downwards.
AGCACGGCCGATCGACTATTGGCGGCCTTGGCACCGCCCGATTGCGACGCCATATGTAGACGCGCTGGAGAGAGGGACAAAACCTTGAACGCCATCGCCGAATTGAACGAACAGACCGACCGCTCGCTTCTCATCGTGGAGGACGACAAGCCGTTTTTGGAGCGGCTGTCGCGCGCGATGGAAACGCGTGGGTTTGCGGTGACGTCATGCGACACTGTCTCGGACGGTCTGGCGCAGATCGGCAAGGCGGCTCCCGCATTCGCCGTGGTGGATCTGCGGCTCGGCGACGGCAACGGTCTTGACGTGGTTTCGGCGCTCAAGAAGAAGCGCCCCGACGCCCGTGCAATCGTGCTGACCGGCTATGGCAACATCGCCACCGCCGTGACCGCGGTGAAGATGGGCGCGATCGATTATCTCTCCAAGCCCGCGGATGCTGACGACGTCGTCGCCGCGCTGCTGTCGACCGGCTCGGACAAATCCGAATTGCCGGCGAACCCGATGTCCGCCGACCGCGTGCGCTGGGAACACATCCAGCGCATCTATGAGATGTGCAACCGCAACGTCTCGGAAACGGCACGGCGGCTGAACATGCACCGGCGCACGTTGCAGCGGATTCTAGCGAAGCGCGCGCCCCGATAATACTCACGGCTACCGTGCCCCGGACGCAGCGCAGCACGAAGTGATGCGCTGTTGAGCCGGGGCCTCATTCTTTTTAGAGAGCTAGAAGCCCCGCCTGTCTTCTGGGTCCCGGCGCTGCGCAGCAACGCCAACGCGTTGCAGCGCGTCCGGGACACGAGAGCCCGCTACTCCCAAAAATCCGCATGCCCCTGCGGATCGACCAGCCGGTTGATCCGCAAGGCCGCCGCCATGCCAAATCGCACCGTCATCTGCTTGCGCGTGGCCGCAGCGAGCTTGTGCTCGGGCGCCTCGCACTGCATGTGCGCGCCATAGGCATCCGCGACGATCAGGCCGGTGTCTTGCGGAAATATCCCGCAAGGCAAATCCTGCGTGAAGGCGAAGAACAGCCGGTCGCAATGGGCGCGGTATTCGTGCCATTTCTGATCGGCGCGCAGATCCTCCACTGACGATTTGATCTCGACGATCCAGATCTCGCCGCGCTCGTTCAGCGCGACGAGATCGGCGCGCCGCCCCGACGGTAGCGGCAATTCGCTGATGCAGGTGAAGCCGAGCGAGCGCAGCAACCGCGCCGTACCGCGCGCAATCGCCAGCGCCGTCTCGGACTGACGGCGGTCCGGCGGCGGCACGAGGGCAATGCGGGCGGTGTGGTCCATGGAGGAAGGATAGCCGATTCCACCTCCCATGTCGTTCCCGGCGAAAGGCGGAACCTGACCTCGCCTTAACACTTATCACGCAGCCGCCGCACCTCGGCGGAACATCGAGGCTGCGGCGCATGATCGACGATCTCTGGTACAAGAACGGCGTGTTCTATTGCCTGTCCGTCGGCACCTATATGGATGCCAACGGCGACGGCGTCGGCGATTTCAAGGGACTGCTGCGTCGGCTCGATTATCTGCACGGGCTCGGCATCACCACGATCTGGCTGATGCCGTTCCAGGACCTCGCCTGGCCGCGACGACGGCTACGACATCGCCGACTATTACAGCGTCGATTCCCGTTACGGCACGCTGGGCGATTTCGTCGAATTCACCCATGGCTGCAAGCAGCGCGGCATCCGCATCATCATCGACCTCGTGGTCAACCACACCTCGGACCAGCATCACTGGTTCAAGGAAGCCCGGCGCGACAAGAATTCGCCCTATCGCGACTGGTACGTGTGGTCCGACAAGAAGCCCGCAAATGCCAACACGGGCATGGTGTTTCCCGGCGTGCAGAAATCGACATGGACGCGCGACAAGGAAGCCGGCGCGTATTACTTTCATCGCTTCTACGATTTCCAGCCCGATCTCAACACCTCGAACCCGCACGTGCAGGCCGAGATCCTCAAGATCATGGGCTTCTGGATCCAGCTCGGCGTCTCAGGCTTCCGCATGGATGCGGTGCCCTTCGTGATCGCGACCAAGGGCGCAAAGGTGAAGAAGCCGATCGAGCAGTACGACATGCTGCGCGCATTCCGCGAATTCCTGCAATGGCGGCAAGGCGATGCCATCATCCTCGCCGAGGCCAACGTACTACCCGAAACCGACATGGAATATTTCGGCCGCGATGGCGACCGCATGCACATGATGTTCAACTTCCACGTCAACCAGCATCTGTTCTATGCGCTGGCGTCCGGTGACTCCCGTCCGCTGGCGAAATCGCTCAAGGCGACCAAGCCGCGGCCGGCCGCGGCGCAATGGGGCCTGTTCCTGCGCAATCACGATGAGCTCGATCTCGGGCGGCTGACCAAGGCGCAGCGCGACATCGTGTTCAAGAAATTTGGCCCCGACAAGGACATGCAGCTCTACGACCGCGGCATCCGCCGTCGCATGGCGCCGATGCTGGGCGGCGACCGCAGGCGGCTCGAGCTCGCCTACAGCCTGATGTGCACGCTGCCGGGGACGCCCGTGATCCGTTATGGCGACGAGATTGCGATGGGCGACGATCTTTCATTGCCGGAGCGCAATTGCGCGCGCACGCCGATGCAATGGTCGACCGAGCCCCAGGGTGGCTTCACCGATAGCGAGAAGCCGGCATGCCCCGTCATCGACAAGGGCCCCTACGGCTACCCGCATGTCAACGTCGCGAAACAGCGACGAGATCCCAACTCGATGCTGAACTGGACCGAGCGCATCGTCCGCATGCGCAAGGAGGTGCCGGAGATCGGCTGGGGCGATTTCGCGATCATTGCGACGCGCGATCCCGCCGTGTTCATCATGCGCTATGACTGGCGCAACAATTCCGTGCTGTTCGTGCACAATCTCGACGAGAAGCCGCGAGAGATCGCATTTTCCGTGGCGCTTCCTGATGATGCCGGCGAGCACCTGATCAATCTGCTTGCGGAAGACCACAGCCACGCCGACAAACGCGGCCAGCACCGCATCGTGCTGGAGCCGTATGGATATCGCTGGTACCGCGTCGGCGGATTGGATTATCTGTTGAAGCGGAGCGATATCGACGAAACGGCGCGGGGGATTAAACATCCGGGGTAGATGGCGCCGCACAGTTAGGACGGTGCGATGATCACACCCTCATTGCCCCGCAGATCCAGCACGCCCTCCAGCTTCTCCCCCTCGCGATCCAGAAACGTCGACAGCAGAATCTCACTGTCAAACTTTAGCGCGCTGGTAGTCACGGCAATCGGCTCAGGGCCGAGATTGAGCACGACTATGACCGCCCTGCCCTCGGCTTCGCGGCGATAGACCAGCAGATCGCCTTGCGCCGCGATCGGATGATAGTCGCCCGCGATCAGCGGCGGAGATGCCTTCCGTAACGCGATCAGGCGCTTGTAGAGCGCGAGGATCGAACGCGAATCGGCTTCGAGATTGACGACGTTTTCGTGGATGTGATCCTCCGGCAACGGCAGCCACGGCCTGACGTCGGAGAAGCCGGCGAAACCGGATGAATCCCACTGCATCGGTGTGCGGCAGCCGTCGCGGCCGACACCGATACCGGGCACGTTCTTCTCGAAGGGGTCGCGCACATCCTCGGGGGCGATCGCGAGCTGATGCATGCCGATCTCGTCGCCGTAATAGAGCGTCGGTGTGCCGCGCAGCGTCAGCAGCAGCATGGCGGCGACGCGGGCCTGCACCTCGCCGATGCGGCTTGCGACGCGCGGGCGATCGTGATTGCCGAGCACCCAGTTCGGCCAGGCGCCCTTCGGCAGCGCCTTCTCGTAATCCCCGACGATCTTCTCGATCGAGCGCGCGCTCCAGAACGTCGAGAGCAGCGCGAAATTGAACGGCATCTGCGCGCCGGTGAGGTCGTTGCCGTAATAGGCCATCAGCCGGTGCAGCGGCAGATAGATCTCACCGATCAGCACGCGCGCATCATGCGCATCGGTGACACGCCGCATCTCTGCGATGACGTCGTGCACCTCCGGCTGGTCGGTGGAATATTGCGTGAGGATCCTCTCGTTCGGCGGCCGGCCCTCGACATAATGCGGGTTCTGCGGATTGTCGCGGAAATCGGCGTCCTTGATCAGGTGCCAGATCACGTCGACCCGAAAGCCGTCGACGCCCTTCTCGAGCCAGAACCGCATCACGTCGTAGATCGCCGCGCGGACGTCAGGATTGCGCCAGTTGAGGTCGGGCTGCTGTGCGAGGAAGGCGTGGTAATAGTATTGTCCCGTCGTCCCGTCGAACTGCCACGCACTGCCGCCGAACTCGGACAGCCAATTGTTTGGAATCCCGCCACCGCCTGCCGGATCACGCCAGATGTACCAGTCGCGTTTGGGATTATCGCGCGAGGACCGGCTCTCGACGAACCAGGGATGCTGGTCCGAGGTGTGGTTCGGCACGAGGTCGAGGATCAGCTTGAGGCCGTTGTCATGCGCGGCCGCGAGCACCGCATCAAAGTCCTCCATCGTGCCGAACAGCGGCTCGATGCCGGTATAGTCGCAGATGTCGTAGCCGAAATCGGCCATTGGCGAGGGGAAGATCGGCGACAGCCAGATCGCGTCGACGCCGAGCGATTTCACATAAGGCAGCCGCCGGAGGATTCCGGCGAGATCGCCGACACCGTCGCCGTCGGAGTCCTGAAACGAGCGCGGGTAGATCTGATAGAAGATGCCGTCGCGCCACCAATTGCTGCCACCCTGAGCCATGCGGGAAACCACCTGAAATCTTGAGTCTCGCGCAGGAGAACGCGAGAGCAGCGCCCCGGTTCAAAACAGCAGGCGAATTGGGACCGCCGTGTGACGGCAGCTGCCCCTGTTCCCCGGCCAGGGCGCGAATCTTTTGCTTGGCGGCATGGCAAAAATCGGCATTGTGAGCCCCATGAGCGAGCAACATGAGACACAAGCCAAGGCCGGCGCGATCATCGTTCCCGTGACGCTGTTCGAGCAGAATTGCACCATCATCTGGGACGAGCCTTCCAAGAAGGCCGTGGTGATCGATCCCGGCGGCGACGTGCCAAAGATCCTGGACGCCATCAAGCAGACCGGCGTCACCGTGGAGAAGATCTGGCTGACCCACGGCCATATCGACCATGTCGGCGGCGCGGCCGAATTGCGCGATGCGCTGAAGATACCGATCGAGGGCCCGCATGTCGCGGACAAATTCCTGCTCGACAACGTCGTCGAAAGCGGCGCCCGCTTCGGCATGACAGGGGGACGCAATTTCGAGCCGGATCGCTGGCTCGACGAGGGCGACATCGTCGCGATCGGCGGTCTCACGTTCGAGATCTATCATTGCCCCGGTCACTCGCCCGGCAGCGTGGTGTTCTTCAACAAGGACATGCGTTTCGCCCACGTCGGCGACGTCCTGTTCGCGGGCTCGGTCGGACGCACCGATTTGCCCGGCGGCAGTCACGCGACGTTGATCGACTCGATCAAGACCAAGCTGCTGCCGCTGGGCGACGATGTCGGCTTCATCTGCGGCCATGGCGCCGGCTCGAGCATCGGCCAGGAGCGGATGACCAATCCGTTCATCACCGGCGAGATGTAAGGGGCCTATTCTGCGGCGTCTGCCAGCGCTGCGAGCTCACTGAGGTTACGGTCGCCCCAATCGCGGATCGCGGCGACCACCGGCACAAAACTCTTGCCCTTGCGGGTCAGGCGATACTCGACCTTCGGCGGCACCTCACCGAAATCCTTGCGGTCGATCAGGCCGCTTTCGGTCAGCGCCTTCAACTCGCGGCTGAGCACGCGCGGCGTGATCTCGGCGCTGCCTTCCGTGCCGCGCAGCAATCCGCTCCTGATCTCGCCATAGCGGCGCGGGCCGTCCTTGAGGTCCCAGACGATGCGCAGCTTGTACTTGCCGCTGATCATTTTCTGAAAGGCCGCGACCGGACAGGCCCGCGCCGGGTTCGGCTTTGCACTTTCCTTGGCCATGTCGTCTCCTCCATCTTCGGGAAGACGATAGGAGCAGCGCCGAAAAAGTCCATACTATCAATTTTGTCCATACTTGCAGGATCGCTACCAGCGCGCAGATGATGACGCACAAGACGAACAGGGAGCGTCACATGAAGCACTTCATGATCCGGTACGAATTCAAGAACGGCACGACGGAGGCCTGGCACCAGGAGGTCGGCCGCTTCATCAAGGCGATCGACGGCGATCCGGAGTTGAAAGGACGGATCGGCTATCGTGTCCTCAAAAATCGCGACGACGGCAGCTATTTTCATCTCGCCAGCGTCACGGATGATGCCGCGCAAAAAACGCTGCAATCGCGCGACTTCTTCAAGGCCTATCAGGAGATGACGCGCAAGGTCGCCGGCGGCGAGGTGACGGTGACGCCGATCGAATGGATCGGCGCGACCGCCTGAGTTATTTCATCAATCCCGCAGCCGTGAGCGCGCGCGTGATGATCTGGCCGAGATCGAGGCCGCGGACCTCCTCGCGCTTCGGCTCGGCCGGCTCTTCGGCGACCGCAGCGCGGATCGAACGGGCCAGATGCGGCGCGGATGTCAGCGGCGGCTTCGACGGGGCGGCGGGCTTCGCCTCCGCCGTCTTCGCGGCATCCGCAATCCAGCCGGTCAGGCCGAAGAATTTTGCGATGTGGTAGGATGAGGAGATGCCGGCCTCGATCAGGAACGCGCCTTCCACACCGTAGCGGTGATCGTTGTCGGCGATGCCGAGCGGCGTGCCGTGCGCCATCTCGGTGATAGCGTAGGACTCGACGAGGGTCTCGCCGTCCTTGTTCCACCAGGCCTGGCGCGGATAACCGTCGACATTGGTCTCCGCCATCGGCAATTCAGGCAGATCGTGCAGGTCGAGCCATTGCTTGACGATCTCGTTGGCATTGCCGGGATTAACGGTGCGGTCGGCGCTGCCGTGCCAAACCGACATCTTCGGCCACGGACCGCGATGATTGGAGGCCCGCCGGACCAGATCGCCGAGCTCGCGCGCGGGCCGCGCCGGGGAATGAAACATGCCGTCCAGCGCCTCGCGCAGGTTCGTCGCGATGCCGTAGGGAAGTCCCGCGATGACCGCACCGGCCGCGAAAACTTCCGGATAGGTCGCGAGCATCACCGACGTCATGCCGCCGCCGGCGGACAGGCCCGTGATGAAGATGCGCCGGGGATCGACGCGATGCGTTTCGGTCATGTGCGCGATCATCTCGCGAACCGAACACGCCTCGCCGCTATCGCGCGCGGTATCCTCCGGACTGAACCAGTTGAAGCAGGTGTTGCCGTTGTTGGCGCGCTGCTGCTCGGGCATCAGCAGTGCAAAGCCGTAGTGCTCGGCGAGCGTCGACCAGCCGGCACCGAGGTCGTAGCTTGCCGCCGTCTGGCCGCAGCCGTGCAGCACGACGACGAGCGCGCGCGGCTTCTGCAACTGCGCCGGCACGAACGAGAACATGCGCAGATTGCCGGGATTGTCGCCGAAGCTCGTCACCTCTTGCAACGGACTGGACGTATCGGCGCTCCGGCCGAACTCGGCGAAGCGCAATCCGTCCAGCTTTGGCAGACGTCTCAAGAGATCGACATTTCTGGTTAACGACACGGCAGCTCCTGACAGGCGACGTTCAACGTCCACCCAAACCAAATAGTTGCTGCAGTGCAAAATAAAAAGACCGTGTGCTGTCGTGATCTCCTAAATCGCGGGAGAACCTGCGGAAATCCGCACGTATTAACCGCGATGCCTCAACTTCGTGCAGAGACGCGGCGCATCCACGCCAGGAATGCGGCACAGATCATGATTAACGTCACAAACAGCACGAGCGAGACGAGAAGTCCTGCGCGCGCTGATTGCAGCGCTTCGACGGCGAAGAACACCGCGCCGATTGCGGCCACTCCGGCCGCATTTCCGATCTGCGCTGTCGTGCCGTACATGCCGGACGCCGAGCCTGCCGCGGCCGGTTTGACTGTCGAAAGCACCGCGCCCGAGAGCGGCGCCATCACCAAACCCTGGCCGTAGCCGAAGATGATCATGGTGAGCGCGAGCAGGAGCGCCGACGGCGTGTCGTCATAAAGCACGACAAGCGCAAGCGCGACGAGGCCCGCGATCTGAAGCGCGCATCCCTCGATCAAGACTTTGGAGTAGCGATGTCGCGCGCGTGCGCTGCTGTGGCGCGAGGCCACGACGAAAGCGAGCGCGAGCGGAATGAAGGCCGTGCCGGCCGCGAGTGGGGGGATTTTCAGTCCCCGCTGCATGAACAGCGTCATGACCAGGTAGAACGAGAGATTTGCAAAGAAGAAAAAGAACGCCGCGCCGAGGCCGCGCAGGAAGGCGGCGTCCGCCAGCAAGGTCAGATCAATCAGCGGCATGCCACCGGCGCGTGCCACGGCATGCTCCAGTTTCGGGAAGGCGAGGAGAATCACGGCGCCGATCGCCATCACCGCCCACAACCACGGCGCCCAGCCGACATCGTGGCCGAACAGCAGCGGTCCGATCAGGCACAGCAATCCAGCGAACAGAACGATACTGCCCGTGATATCGAGCCGCGTGCCGGCGCGACGCGGCACCGAGGGCATGATGCGCCAGGCCGCAGCCGCGATGACGAGACCGCAGGGTACATTGACGAAGAACACCGAGCGCCAGCCGGTGCCGGCGAGATCGATCGTGATCAGGAGCCCGCCGAGCAGGAAGCCGGCGGCGCCCGCGAGCCCGAGCACGATGCCGTAGATGGCGAAGGCGCGGTTGCGCTGTTCATCCGCGAACAGCAGATGCAGCGTCGCCAGCACCTGCGGCACCATCAGCGCGGCGGTCGCACCCTGCGCCAGCCGGGCGATGATCAGCTCAGCGCCTGACAGCGCGAGGCCGCACCACAGCGACGTCAGGGTGAAGCCGAGCAGGCCGGCCAGAAAGACGTTTTTGGTGCCGTGGATGTCGCCGAGCCGGCCGCCGGTGACGACCAGCGTGGCATAAGCGATCAAGTAGATAGCGACGACGGATTCGATCTGCGCCGGCGTTGCGTGCAGATCGACAGCTATCGTGGGGATGGCAACGTTCACGATGAAGGCATCGACGCCGAACATGAACTGAGCGGCCACGACGATCGCCAGCACCCACCAGCGGCGCGACGAATCGATCTGCTTTGTGACGGTTTGATGCATCGACGCGCGAACCCTTCGGATTTCACCGCGTCGATGCTCCCAGATCGGCGTCATCCGCGCGATTACCTCCGAGGTAGGAATCGCGAGGTCTCACTTCTTCCCCGGAGAGAGGAGAAGGGGCAGCTCCATCGCATGCCTGCATTCCGTCGCGCGGGACATCGCACGATTGCCTTCGCTGTCTCCAGCACGTAGCTTCGCGCCACAAACAAACAAAAAATCAAAGCCGGAGAGAACGCCATGGCGCGCCTGAAGTTCGGAGCCTTCCTTGCCCCGCATCACCCGATCGGTGAGCATCCGATGCTCCAGTTCCGGCGCGATCTCGACCTGGTCGAGCAGTTGGACAGCCTCGGCTATGACGAGTTCTGGTGCGGCGAGCATCACTCTTCCGGCTGGGAGATGATCGCCTCGCCCGAGATGTTTTTGGCCGCGGCCGGCGAGCGCACCAAGCGGATCAAGCTCTCGGCACCGGCGTGGTGTCGCTGCCCTATCACCATCCCTACAACGTCGCGCAGCGCATGGTGCAGCTCGACCACATGACCGGCGGCCGCGCCATTTTCGGCTCCGGGCCCGGCGCGCTCGCCTCCGACGCACATACGCTCGGCATCGATCCGATGACGCAGCGCGACCGTCAGGACGAGGCGATAGGGGTGATCCGCCGCCTCTTCAACGGCGAGCGTGTCACCGCCAAGAGCGATTGGTTCACCATGAACGACGCCGCGCTGCAGCTCCTGCCGCTGCAGGAGGAGATGCCGTTCGTGGTGGCCTCGCAGATCTCGCCTTCCGGCATGACGCTCGCCGGCAAATACGGCATCGGCATCATCTCGCTGGGTTCGATGACGACGCAGGGTTTGATGTCGCTGCAGCAGCAATGGCAGTTCGCCGAGGATGCCGCCCAGAAGCACGGCACCACAGTCGATCGCGCGAACTGGCGCGTGCTGCTGACCTGGCACGTCGCCGAGACGCGCGAGCAGGCTCGCCGCGAGGCCGGCCCCGGCCTGCTGCGCTGGCACAATGAATATAACGTCGGCACGCTGCAGCGGCCGGGCCTGACCGCGTTCGCCTCACCCGACGAGGCCGTGGACAAGACCGCCTTCGTCGAGGGCGCGGCCTCCGTCATCGGCACGCCCGACGATCTCGTCAAGATGATCAAGAATGTGATGCAGGTGTCCGGCGGTGTCGGCGCTGTCATCGGCTTCGTGCACGATTGGGCCAATCCGGAGAACACGCGCCGGAGCTGGGACCTTGTCGCGCGCTACGTGGTGCCGGAGATCAACGGCTATATCGACGGCTTGCGTAAATCGCAAAAATTCGTGATCGAGAACCGCGCGATCTTCGAACGAGCGGGACAGGCCGTGATGGCCAAGATCATGCAGAATGAGAAGGCCGCCGAAGCGTTGAAGGTGACCGGCGCCGGCCGCGTTGCGATTCCGGCCGTCAACGCGCCGGATTTGCAGAAGGAAGCGGCAAAGCGGTAAGCGCAGAGTCATCGTAGCCGGACTGTGCTATGCTGGCCGGGTCTAGCCAACCGGAGCAATCGTCATGTCGATGCAGAATGTGGCCGCCCCTGCGCTCGGCTTCACTCCGCCCAAGCGCAACGAGCTGACACACATCCCCGGCGACGAAGGCTGGCCGATCATCGGCAAGACCTTCCAGGTGCTCGCCGACCCCAAGGGGCATATCGAGGCGAACGGCGCCAAATACGGCCCGGTCTATCGCACGCATTTTTTCGGCGAGACCAATGTCGTGCTGCTTGGCCCCGAGGCCAACGAGCTCGTGCTGTTCGACCAGCAAAAGCTGTTCTCATCGACCCACGGCTGGAACAAGGTGCTTGGCCTGCTATTTCCGCGCGGCCTGATGCTGCTGGATTTCGACGAGCACCGGCTGCACCGCAAGGCGCTGTCGGTCGCGTTCAAGTCCGGGCCGATGAAGTCGTATCTGGGCGATCTCGACCGCGGCATCGCCGCGCGCGTCGCGCAGTGGAAGGCCAAGCCCGGCGAGATGCAGCTTTATCCGGCGATGAAGCAGCTCACGCTCGATCTCGCCGCGGCGTCCTTTCTCGGCGCCGATATCGGGCCGGAGGTCGACGAGGTCAACCGCGCCTTCGTCGACATGGTCGCCGCCGCCGTCGCTCCGATCCGCCGGCCGCTGCCCGGCACGCAGATGGCGGCCGGTGTCAGGGGCCGCAAGCGCATCGTCGGCTATTTCCGGGAGCAGATTCCGCTGCGACGCGGCAACCACGGCGGCGATGATCTGTTCTCGCAGCTCTGCCGCGCAACCCACGAGGACGGCGCGCTGCTCTCGGAACAGGACATCATCGACCACATGAGCTTCCTGATGATGGCGGCGCACGACACGTTGACATCGTCGCTGACGTCGTTCGTCGGCGAGCTCGCGGCAAACCCCGACTGGCAGGACAAACTGCGCGCGGAAATTATGGCGCTGGGGCTCGCGCCCGATGCGCCAAGCAGCTTCGACGATCTCGAAAAGATGCCGCTGTCGGAGATGGCCTTCAAGGAAGCGCTGCGGATCAGGCCGCCGGTGCCCTCGATGCCGCGCCGCGCGATGCGCGATTTCACCTTCAAGGGCTTTACGATTCCGGCCGGCACAGCGATCGGCGTTAACCCGCTTTACACCCACCACATGAAGGACATCTGGCCGGAGCCGGATCGCTTCGATCCTTCTCGCTTCACCGAGGAGGCGCAACGCAACCGTCACCGCTTCGCCTGGGTGCCGTTCGGGGGCGGCGCGCATATGTGTCTCGGCCTGCACTTCGCCTACATGCAGGCGAAATGCTTCGCGCGGCACTTCTTGCAGAACATCGAGGTGTCGCTGGAGCCAGGCTACAAGCCGGACTGGCAGATGTGGCCGATCCCGAAGCCGCGGGATGGGTTGCGGGTAAGGGTGAAGGCGGTGTGACCGCCCCAACCGTCATTGCGAGCGAAGCGAAGCAATCCAGACTGCCTCCGCGGAAGCAGCCTGGATTGCTTCGTCGCTTCGCTCCTCGCAATGACGAAAACTACCCGGCCCCCTGATCGAACGCCTTGCGCAGGGCCACGTAGCCCTGCTGCTGCTGAGTCCAGTTGCGGCCGCCGGTCATCGCGCCGTCAATGACGAGGTCATGTCCGTTGATGAAGCTGGATTCGTCGCTGGCCAGGAACACCGCGGCATGAGCGATGTCATCAGGAAGGCCGGCGCGCGGGATCGGCTGCGCGGTCTTGTAGACCTCGCGCATTACCGCCGGCGTCTTCTCCGCCGCATCGGTCGAAAGCCCGAGCGCCTTGCCGAAAATGCCGGTCGCGATGGCGCCCGGCGAGATTGAGTTGACGCGCACGTTGGACTCGCCGAGTTCCATCGCCACGCATTTGGTGAGATGGATCACCGCCGCCTTGGCCGCACCATAGACCATCGAGGACGAGAAACCGGCGAGACGGCCAGCGATGCTGCCGTTGTTGATGATGCTGCCAAAACCCTGCTTCTTCATGTGGGGCGCGGCGTGCTTCATGCCGAGCATGACGCTGCGCACCAAGGTCGCCATCGCCGCGTCGAAGCGCTCGACCTCGAGGGCTTCGACGCCACCGGTCTGCGCCGGGCCGCCAGCATTGTTGAACAGGCAGTCGATGCGGCCGAATTTGTCCACCGCGAGCCCGATCAGCGCCTGCATCTGCGCTTCGGCCGTCACATCCGTCTGGCGGAAGACGCAAGCCGCCCCGAGCTGCTTCGCCAGCGCCTCGCCTTCCGGTATACGCCGGCCCGCGATCACAATTTTGGCACCTTCGGCAACGAAGACTTCCGCAGTCCGCAACCCGATCCCGCTCGTCGCGCCCGTGATCACCGCGACCTTGCCATCCAGCCTGCCCATGGAATGTCCCTGTTTTCGAACCTCCTGACGCCAAATGGCGGACACCGATCGATCCCGGCGCCGCGACACTCGGCGCCGCAGCAGGCACTATTCCTGCCGGCTTCCGACAAGGCAAGCTTTGCTTGCGCCGGCGGCATGCGTAACATTCCCGGCGACCGCTCGATTGTCGCACGCATATCGCAACCGGACTGCGCATGGGGAAGCTGATCGACGAATTCCGCAAGGGCTGGCGGGGCGCGGCACCGCCATCGCTCGGCTTGAGCCTTGCGTTTGCGGTCACCTGCCTGCTGGTTGCGACGCTGGCGCGCTGGGCTCTCGCCCATATGCGGCCCGACGTCTATTTCACGCCGTATTTCCCGGCCGTGTTCTTTGCGGCCGCGTTCGGCGGCTTCCGCATCGGCGTCATCACGGCGCTGGTCGGCGGCGTGCTCGGCGTGGTCGTGAATTTCGGCGATGCCTTGGCCGATCCCTCGCGATTTGCCCTGCTGGCGCTCTATTGGGCGGTCTGCGCGCTGACCATCTGGGGCGTCGAGCACTATCGCTCGCTCCTCGTCGAGCAGCGCCGGATTTCCAGACGCCTGATCGAGGAAGAAGACTACCGCAAGCTGCTGGTCGACGAGCTCCAGCATCGGCTGAAGAACAAGCTGTCGACGGTGCATGCCGTGCTGCATCAGGTGCTGCATGATCAGCCGCAAATCTGGGCCCGGATTGATCCGCGGCTGCGGTCGCTTGCCGCGACCGATGATTTGATCTCGCGGATCGACAAGGCCGGCTGCGACATTCGCGACCTCCTGATCTCCGAGCTCGGCCCTTACGGCCATGTCCGCTTCTCCCTCAACGGCGACCGGCTGTTCCTGCCGCCGAAGCTCGCGGTCACCCTGTCATTGATGTTTCACGAGCTCGCCACCAACGCAGGCAAATATGGCGCGTTCTCCGCGCCGCGCGGATTGCTGCAGGTGTCATGGACAGTCAGCGACGACCGTCTGACCGTCACCTGGGATGAAACGGAGGGCCCGAGCGTGGACAAGGTCTCCGAGCCCGGTTTCGGCACCAAGCTGTTGAAGTCGGCACTGTCGGCCTTCGACGGCAAGTCCGAGGTCTTCTATCTCAGGACCGGACTTCATTGCACCATGCAATGCCGCATCCCCAAAAGCGGTTAGACACAGCGCAAACGAAAGCCGATCGCGCGCGGTTTCGCTGGGCGCGTTGACCCGCTGTTAATGACGATGGGCTGCGCGCGTCGCATCGCCGCAAAACACCCCCGTATTTCTCCGGACCCCTTAACCAAACTTAAGAGGGAACTGCGCAAGATCGCGCCATTGCAAATGCGCGCTGAAACAACAAGATTCATGACTTCTATGAACGACAACAAATATTCCGGCGCGAGTGAAGCCGAACTGGGATTCCTCAAGGAAATCGTTAGAATGCTGCCTGCCGGCCTGACCGTGCAGGACGAGCAAGGCGAATTTCTCCTGGTCAACGATGTCGCAGCCGCCCAGCTCGGCATGGACGGCAGCCGTCCCTCACCCAATCTCACGTCGCGCCGGGAAGCTTGCCAGCGGGCCCTGAGCTCCGGCCAGCCGGTCGTCGCCGAGGAAGCGCTCCACGACGGAGCCGCACGCCAGGTGCTGCTCACCACCCATCGTCCGATCCGCCTCGACGGACGCGAACTGCTGATCTCGGCCTCCTCCGACATCACCGAGCAGAAGAATTTCGAGGACCAGCTGTTCCGCTCGGCGTATTTCGACGAGCTGACCGGCCTGCCTTCGCGGCGCGTGATCGAACATCGCGCCACCAGCCTGCTCGCGCAGGGTCGCGCCGGCGAGCGCTTTGCGCTCGCCTTTCTCGACGTCGACAATTTCAAGCACATCAACGATTATTACGGCCACGCCGTCGGCGATGCCCTGCTGGCCGAGCTGTCGAAGCGGCTCGGGCGCGACTTGCGCGATTCGGACATGCTGTCGCGCATCTCCGGCGACGAATTCCTGCTGCTGCTGTCGCCGATCCAGAGCCAGGAGGAAGTCGCCGAATTCATGCAGTCGACGCTGGAGCGGCTGACGGCGCCGTTCTTCATCGACAATTCGGAAGTCTTCGCCTCCACCTCCGTCGGCATCAGCCTCTATCCCGATCACGGAAGCAGCTTCGAGACGCTGCGTCAGAACGCCGACATCGCGATGTACCGCATCAAGAATGACGGCAAGGGATCGGCGGCCTTCTTCGACTCCAGCATGGAGCGCGAGGCGTTGGCGCGGATGAAGATCGAGCAGTCGCTGCGGCAGGCCATCCTGGAGAAGCGCTTCTGCTGCGCCTTCCAGTCCAAGGTCGACATCCGCACGCAGGACGTGAAGGGCATCGAGGCCCTGGTGCGGCTGCGCGACGACGAAGGTGTGATCCAGGCACCCGGCTCGTTCATCAATCTTGCCGGCGAACTCGGATTGATCGACGAGCTGACCCATCTCGTGCTCGCCGAAATCGTCAAATCGATCGACCTGATCAACGAGACGTTTGGCGCGGAAGCAACCATCAGCATCAACGTCGCGGCCAAGCAGGCCGGCAACCCCGAATTCATGCGCAGCTTTGCGCAGGCGCTCGACGACACCGGCTTTCCGCAGCGTTTCATGATCGAGGTGACGGAAGACGCCTTCGTCGCCAAGAATCATTTCCAGGCTGAAATCCTGCCGATGTTCCGCAAGCTCGGTGTCGGCATCTCGATCGACGATTTCGGCACCGGCTATTCCTCGCTCTCTGCGCTCGCCGACATCACCGCCGACGAGATCAAGATCGACCGTTCTTTCATCACCGACATTCACAAGCGCCCGCGCAACCAGGGCATCCTGCGTGCGATCGAATCCTTGAGCGAAGCGCTCGGGATGACCGTGATCGCCGAAGGCATCGAATCCTACGAGGAGCTCGCCTATCTCCAGGCTGCAACCAAGATCCGCTACGCGCAGGGCTATTATTTCGCCCGGCCGATCTTCCTGGAGGAGCTGAAGCTCGCAACGCCCGTCTCCAGCGAGGCCCGGGCGAACGTCGCAAGCCGGCCGACGCAGCAGAACCGCCAAGGCTATTCGCGCGCGAGCGGCTATCGGCGGTAACCGCTCCGCCGTCCACACCCTTGCTTTGCAAAGCATGCTCAGCCCGATCCGAGGTGACATCAGCGCACCGGCAGGTCCGGCGCTGCCGATTTCTTCGGCAGAGGCAAGACGCCACGCACGCGTCAACACAGTGTCACACGCGCTCCCGCGCAAGGCGGCCGTAAGCTGTAATTGCAATGTTCGCACCGTTGTGCAAATCGCTATGACCGAGAAACGTTAAATCAGGAGGGACCATCGTGCGTCGTTCACTCATCACAACAACAGCCATTCTCGCCTTCGCCGCGAGCACCTGCGCACAGGCCGACGATCTCAAGATCGCGCTGATCTACGGCAAGACCGGCCCGCTCGAAGCCTACGCCAAGCAGACCGAGACCGGCCTGCAGATGGGCTTTGAATACGCCACCAAGGGCACCATGACGCTCGACGGCCGGAAGATCGTCGTCATCACCAAGGACGACCAGGGCAAGCCCGATCTCTCCAAGGCGGCGCTCGCGGAAGCCTATCAGGACGACAAGGTGGACATCGCGATCGGCACGACCTCGTCGGCCGCGGCACTCGCGATCCTGCCTGTCGCCGAGGAGAACAAGAAGATCCTGATCGTCGAGCCCGCGGTCGCGGATCAGATTACCGGCGAGAAGTGGAATCGCTACATCTTCCGCACCGCGCGTAACTCGTCGCAGGACGCGATCTCCAACGCGGTCGCGATCGGCAAGCAGGGCGTCACCGTGGCGACGCTGGCGCAGGACTACGCGTTCGGCCGCGACGGCGTCGCCGCCTTCAAGGAGGCGCTCGCCAAGACCGGCGCGACGCTGGCCGCCGAAGAATATGCCCCGACCTCGACCACCGACTTCACCGCGGTTGGCCAGCGCCTGTTCGACGCGCTGAAGGACAAGCCGGGCCGCAAGGTGATCTGGGTGATCTGGGCCGGCGCCGGCAATCCTCTGGCAAAGCTCCAGGACATGGACCCGAAGCGCTACGGCATCGAACTGTCCACCGGCGGCAACATCCTGCCGGCGCTCGCGGCCTACAAGGGCCTGCCCGGCATGGAAGGCGCCACTTATTATTTCTATGAGATTCCGAAGAACCCGGTGAACGACTGGTTCGTCGCCGAGCACCAGAAGCGTTTCAAGTCGCCGCCGGACTTCTTCACCGCGGGTGGCTTCGCCGCCGCGATGTCCGTCGTCGCCGCCGTGACCAAGGCGAAGTCGACCGACACCGAGAAGCTGATTACCGCGATGGAAGGGCTGGAGTTCGACACGCCGAAGGGCAAGATGATGTTCCGCAAGGAAGACCATCAAGCGCTCCAGAGCATGTATCACTTCAAGGTCAAGGTCGATCCGAACGTCGCCTGGGCCGTGCTCGAGCCAGTGCGCGAGCTGAAGATCGAGGACATGGACGTTCCGATCCGCAACAAGCGCTGAGTTGTCTTGCTTCACCTCTCCCGCTTGCGGGAGAGGCCGGGAGAGGGCTCTGTCCTCTTGTGGGTTCTCGCCTGAGGAGGCACCCTCTCCCCAGCCCTCCTCCGCAAGCGGGGGAGGGAGCGCACCGCGACCGCGGATCGTTTCCTCCTCTCATCATTTGCCAGACCAATGACGCCGACCCTCGAAACCCGCGACCTGACCATCCGCTTCGGCGGTCATGTCGCAGTCAACAGCGTCACCTGCAGCTTCCGCCCCGGCGAACTCACCGCGATCGTCGGCCCGAACGGCGCCGGCAAGACCACCTATTTCAACCTGATCTCCGGACAGCTTCGCGCATCAACCGGCAGCATCCTGTTCGACGGTACCGACATCACCCGGCACTCGGCGCCGATGCGGACGCGCGCAGGCCTGGGGCGCGCCTTCCAGCTCACCAATCTGTTTCCGAACCTCTCGGTGGAGGAAAACGTCCGCCTCGCCGTGCAGGCCGCCGACGGCACGCATTACGACATGCTGCGGCCCTGGACGGTCCGCCGTGAGCTGATCGCCCGCGCTGATGCGATTCTGGATCAGGTCGCGCTCGGCGGCCGCCGCGGCGTGGCCGCGACCGCACTGTCGCATGGCGATCAGCGCAAGCTCGAGGTTGCGCTGATGATTGCGCTGGAGCCGAAGGTGTTCATGTTCGACGAGCCAACCGCAGGCATGAGCATCGACGAGGTGCCGGTGGTGTTGAACCTGATCGCGCAGCTCAAGCAGGATAAAAGCAAGATCATTCTCCTCGTCGAGCACAAGATGGACGTCGTCCGCTCGCTCGCCGACCGCATCATCGTGCTGCATAACGGGCAACTTGTTGCCGACGGGCCACCGGCCGAGGTGATCGCCTCACCGATCGTGCAGGAGGCTTATCTGGGCGTCGCACCCAGGAAAGCTGCAGGGGAGAAAGCTGCGGGGAGCGCGGCATGACCGACCTGCTCCAGCTCTCCGGCGTACACACCCATATCGGCCGCTATCATATTCTCCAGGGCATCGATCTCGCCGTCGCGCAGGGGCAGACCACGATGCTGCTCGGCCGCAACGGCGCCGGCAAGACCACGACGCTGCGCACCATCATGGGCCTCTGGCAGGCTTCTTCCGGCGAGATCAGCCTCGCCGGCGAACGCATCGAGAGCCGTGCGACGCCCGACATCGCGCGGCTCGGCATCGGCTACGTGCCGGAGAGCATGGCGGTGTTTTCTGACCTCACGGTGAAGGAAAATCTGGTGCTGGCGGCGCGCGACGGACCGCTGGACGACGCCCAGCTCGACTGGATTTTTGGTTTCTTCCCGGCGCTGCGCCGGTTCTGGCTGTCGCGCGCGGGGAGTCTCTCGGGTGGACAGAAGCAGATGTTGTCGATTGCCCGCGCCATCGTCGAACCGCGCAAGCTCTTGCTGATCGACGAGCCGACCAAGGGGCTGGCACCCGCGATCGTGATGGCGCTGATCGAGTGCCTGAAGGAGATCAAGCGCAAGGGCGCCACCATCCTGATGGTCGAGCAGAATTTCTTTGCCGCCCGCGAGCTCGGCGACAACGTGCTGGTGATGGACAACGGCACCATCGTTCATCGCGGCGAGATGGCGGCCTTGGCCTCCGACGTGCCGCTCCAGGAACGACTGCTCGGCCTGAGCTTGGAGGCGCATCAGTGACTGAACTCGCGGCAACCGATCCGCTGCCGAAGCCGAAGCGCGACATCGCGCCGATCCTGCTGCCGATCGCGGTCGCCCTCGTGATGATCCCGCTGATCGGCTCCCCCAGCACCTGGCTGACGCTGACGGCCGCGAGCCTCGCCATGGGCATGATGATCTTCATCATGGCCTCCGGCCTCACGCTCGTGTTCGGCCTGATGGACGTGCTCAATTTCGGCCATGGCGCCTTCATCGCGGTCGGCGCCTATGTCGCGACCCTGGTGCTGGCGCCGTTCGCGGCCTCCCTTCAGGCGGATTCGCTGTGGATGAACCTCGCGGTGCTGGCGCCGGCGGCATTGCTGTCGATGGCGGTCTCCGGCGCGCTCGGCCTGATCGTCGAGCGGGTGCTGATCCTGCCCGTCTACGGCCAGCATCTAAAGCAGATCCTGATGACGACGGGCGGCCTGATCGTCGCCGAGCAGACGCTCTATGCGGTGTGGGGGCCGCAGATCATCCCGACGCCGCTGCCGACCTCGCTGCGCGGCTCCTTCATTTTCGGCGACGTCGCGATCGCCAAATACCGCGTGCTGGCGATGCTGATCGGCCTCGCCGTCTTCATCGCGATCCAGCTCGTGCTCAACCGGACCAAGCTCGGACTTCTGATCCGCGCCGGCGTCGAGAACCGCGAGATGGTCGAGGCGCTCGGCTATCGCATCCGCCGTCTGTTCCTCGGCGTGTTCATGACGGGATCGGCGCTGGCCGGCCTCGGCGGCGTGATGTGGGCTCTGTATCGCGAGCAGGTGCACGCCTCCATGAGCGACGACCTCACCGTCTTGATCTTCATCGTCGTCATCATCGGCGGCCTCGGCTCGATCGGCGGCTGCTTCATCGGCGCGATCCTGGTGGCGATGGTCGCCAATTACGGCGGCTTCCTGCTGCCAAAACTCGCTCTCGTCTCCAACATCCTGCTGATGGTCGCCATTCTGATGTGGCGGCCGCGCGGCCTCTATGCGGTGACCAGCCGATGATGATCCTCTCGGGCGATCCGCCGCGTAGCCGCGTCCTCACGCTCGTTCTCGTCCTCATTATCCTGGCGCTGGTGGCGACGCCGTTCCTGTTCCCCGGGGCGAAGGCGTTGAACGTCGCGGCCAAGATCTGCGTCTTCGCTGCGCTGGTCGCCTCCTACGATTTGCTGCTCGGCTATACCGGCTCGGTGTCGTTCGCACACACCATGTTCTACGGGATCGGCAGCTACGCGATCGCGATCGCACTGTATGGGATGGGCCCGAATTGGGCCGCGGTTGCAACCGGCATCGTCGTCGGCCTGCCGCTTGCCGCGCTGCTTGCGCTTGCGATCGGACTGTTCTCGCTGCGGGTCGCCGCGATCTTCTTTGCCATGATCACGCTCGCGGTCGCGTCCGCCTTCCAGGTGCTGGCCTCGCAGCTGTCCTGGCTGACCGGCGGCGAGGACGGCCGCAGCTTTCAGCTGCCGGAGCTGCTGCGCCCCGGCACGGTGCTGATCTCCAGGAACGTGCTCGGCTTCGAGGTCAACGGCCGCATCCTGACCTATTATCTGCTGTTCGCCGTCTCGGCGGTGATGATCCTCGCTTTGCTGCGGGTGGTGAACTCGCCGTTCGGGCGCGTGTTGCAGGCGATCCGCGAAAACCGTTTCCGCGCCGAAGCGCTCGGCTTCCGCACCGTCTTCCACCTGACCTACGCCAACTGCCTCGCCGCACTGGTGGCCGCCGGCGCCGGCATCCTCAATGCACTGTGGCTGCGCTATGCCGGCCCCGATACCTCGCTCAGCTTCTCGATCATGCTGGACATCCTCCTGATGGTGGTGATCGGCGGCATGGGCACGATCTACGGCGCGATCATCGGCGCCACCATTTTCATCCTTGCCCAGAACTATCTGCAGTCGCTGATGTTGGCGTCGCTTCCAAGGCGGCGTCGGAAGCCGGCCTGCCGCTGCTGCCGGGGCTGTTGCATCCCGACCGCTGGCTGCTGTGGCTTGGGCTGCTCTTCATCGCCAGCGTCTACTTTTTTCCGACCGGCGTGGTCGGGCGGCTGCGCAATGGCGGTGGCGACAAGAGCGCTGATACCTCGCATTAACGCGCGGTTAGTGATGCAGCGCAGCGGCTTGCTGAACACGACTGGGATCGCGCAACGCGATTAATGCTTAGGTAACTGGCTTTCCTAAGCTTTGCGCCATTTGTGCGGCGTATTCCTGTCCCTCCAGGGAGGGGGAATGCGCCAGGTCTTATCAGGGGTCGCAGCAGGAATGTCCCTAGCCGTGAAGAACGGCTGGGAGGCAGCGATTCGCCGCGGACCAGTGCTGTGGCTGACCCTGTGCGGCGTGTTGCTGGTCGCTGGGATCTTCGCCGTGACCGCCATGGCGGTCGGCGAATTTCGCGAACGAACCCTGGCCAATCGCGAGCGCGAGCTGGAAAACACGGTGCAGCTGATCGCGCGGCACTTTGATCAGCAATTCGAAGATTCCGACGTCGTCGCAGCCGATGTGATCGGGCAGATGAACCTGCCGGAAATCACCTCACCCGCGATGTTCCGCGAGCGGATGTCGGGGCCTGCCGCCAACCAGATGCTGCGCAGCAAGATCAGCGCGGTGTCCTACCTCGGCGACATCGTCATCTACGATGCGGAGGGTGAGATCGTCAATTGGTCGCGCGCCCAGCCGCTGCCCACGATCAACATCGCTGCCCGCGCCTATTTCCAGACTTTCAAGTCGGACCCGCGATCCGAGCCGGTGCTGCTGGAATCCGTGCGCAGCTACGTCATCGGCAAATGGACCACGGTCGTCGCGCGACGTCTGAACATGCCGGACGGCACTTTCCTCGGCGTCCTGGTGCGCCGGATCGATCCCGACAATTATCATCGCTATTTTGCTTCCGTGGCGCTCGGCGAAGGCGCGGCCATTTCGCTGTTCGACCGCGAAGGCAAGATGCTGGCGCGCTACCCGCATGTCGAAGACCTGATCGGCAAGAACTTCAAGGATGCGCCATTGATGCGCAAAATGCTGACCGACGGCGGCCGGCACACCCTGCGCGTCAAAGGTCCGATCAACGGCGAGGACCGCCTCGGCTCGGGGGCGTCACTGTCGCATTTCCCGCTGGTTATCGTCGCGACCAATACCACGAGCGCCGCGTTGGCCGATTGGCGGCAGCAGACCGGCTTCATGGTCACCACGGCCGGGCTTTCGGCCACGGTGATCGCGCTGATCCTGTTCCTGATCGTTCGACAGATCAACCAACAAAACCGCGAGGCGCAGCAACGGCTGGAAGCGGAGCGCGGGCGGCTCGACACGGCCCTGAACAACATGTCGCAAGGGCTGATCCTGTACGACGCTGCCGGATACATCGTCACCTGCAACCGCCGCTACGCCGACATGTTCGGCCTGTCTTCGGACGTCATCAAACCCGGCTGCCACATCCATCAGGCGATGGACCATCGCAAGGAACGCGGCGCGTTCGACGGCGATGTCGAGGCGTTTTGCGCCGACGTCATGAGGGTCGTGGCCGAAGGCACGGTTTCCACCAGGATCCACGAGCTGCCCAACGGCCGCGCTTTCCAGGTCATCAATACACCGCTCGCGCAGGGCGGATGGGTGGCCACGATCGAGGAGATCACCGAGCGGCGGAACCTGGAGCAGGAACGCGACCGCAACTACATGTTCCTGCGCGAGATCATCGACCATATCCCCTCGCAGATCACGGTGAAGGATGCCCACACCCGGCAATATCTGCTGATCAACCGGACCGCCGAGGAGCAATTCAACCAATCGAGTGAAGAGATCGTCGGCAAAACTCCCTTCGACTTGTATCCGGACGCCACGGCCATGGTCGTTACCGACGACGACAGCAAGGCGTTGCGGGAGACCAAGGGGTTGCTCAAGGGCGAGCACCCCTGGCAAAGCCAGACCAGGGGACTCCGCTACATCACCTCAACCCGGATCGGCATTCGCGATAAATCCGGCGAGCCGCGCTATCTCATCAACGTCGTCGAGGATGTCACCGAACGGCGGCGCGCCGACGAGAAGATCGCGCATATGGCGCATTACGACGCGCTCACCGACCTGCCGAACCGGGTGCTGTTCCGCGACCAGATCGAACACGAGCTGGAGAAGGTCGCCGGCGGCGGTCAGTTCGCGTTGCTCTATATCGACATCGACGAATTCAAGGGCATCAACGATTCGCTCGGCCATCACGTCGGCGACGAGTTGTTGAAGGCGATCGCGGGCCGGATCCGCGGCTGCCTCGGACAAGGCGACCTGATCGCGCGGCTTGGCGGTGACGAATTCGCGGTGATCCAGACCGGGATCGAGTCGTCTGCCGACGTGGTGTCATTCGTGACGCGGATCTTCGAGGCGATCCGACGGCCCTATCACTGCTTCGGTCATCAGCTCTCCACCGACGCCAGCATCGGCATCGCGCTGGCGCCGCAGGACGGCACCGATCTCGACCAGCTCATCAAGAATGCCGATCTCGCGATGTACGGCGCCAAGGCCGAAGGACGCCGCACCCACCGCTTCTTCGAGCCGGAGATGGATGCGAGCGCCAAGGCGCGTCTGAGCCTGGAGCAGGATCTGCGCCAGGCCCTGGTGACCGGCGGTTTCGATATTCATTATCAGCCGCTGGTTGATCTGCGCAGCAACGAGGTCGCCGGCTGCGAGGCGCTGCTGCGCTGGCGGCATCCCGAGCGCGGCATGGTGTCGCCGGCGGAGTTCATTCCGATCGCCGAGGACACCGGCCTGATCAACGAGCTCGGCGACTGGGTGCTGCGCATGGCCTGCAACGAGGCCGCAACCTGGCCGTCGCATGTGCGTGTCGCGGTCAACGTCTCGCCGGTGCAGCTCAAATGCGACACGCTGGCGCTGCGGATCGCCGGCGCGCTTGCCGCTTCCGGGCTCGCCCCGTCCCGGCTCGAGCTCGAAATCACCGAGGCCGTTCTGATCCGCGACGACGAGGCGGCGCTCTCGATCCTGCATCAGCTCCGTGCGATCGGCGTGCGCATCGCGCTCGACGATTTCGGCACCGGCTACTCATCGCTCAGCTATCTCAAGCGCTTCCCGTTCGACAAGATCAAGATCGACCGCTGCTTCGTCGCTGATATCGCGGAGACGAGCGGCGCGCCCGTGATCGTGCAGGCGGTGGTGAACATCGCCGCCGCCAGCAACATGACCACGGTCGCCGAGGGCGTCGAGACCGAGGCGCAGCGCGAGATGCTGCGCGCGCTCGGCTGCACGCAGATGCAGGGCTATCTTTTCAGCAAACCGAAGCCGGCCAGCGAGGTGCGAAAGCTGTTCGGCCAGGGCGATGGCTTGCCCCAAGCCTTACCGGTCCAAGCCTTGCCGGTCCAAGCCTTGCCGGTCCAAGCCTTGCCGGTCCAAGCCTTGCCGGTCCAAGCCTTGCCGGTGGCGGCGGTGGCCTGATGGCGAAGCCAGCCAAAATTCCACCCAAGACCGTCGACGTTGCGGATTCCTATGCCGTGCGGCTGATGCAGCATCTGGTGGTGCCGACTTTCGTGATCGACCCGAAGCGCCGCGTCGTGATCTGGAATCGTGCCTGCGAGCGACTGACCGGAGTGGCCGCCTCGGAGGTGATCGGCACCAATAAGCACTGGCAAGCGTTCTACGAGACCAAGCGCCCTTGCCTCGCAGACCTCGTCGCGCTCGACCGCCCGGAACAGCTGCCGGAGTTCTATTCGGAATATGCCGCACGCGGCCATAACGGGCTCGGCTTCAGCGCCGAGAACTGGTGCGTGATGCCGAAGCTCGGCAGCCAGCTCTATCTCGCCATCGACGCCGGCCCGATTCACGACGAGGCCGGCCATCTGATCGCGGTGGTGGAGACGCTGCGCGATCTCACCGACCAGAAGCGCGCCGAGATGGCGCTGAAGGAGCTTGCCACCAAGGACGGGCTGACCGGCCTGTCGAACCGCCGCTCGTTCGATCAGATGCTGTTGAGCGAATGGGCCCGCGCCCAGCGGACGCAGAAGCCGATGGCGCTGCTGTTCGTCGACGTCGATCATTTCAAGCTGTTCAACGACCGCCACGGCCACCAGAGCGGCGACGAATGCCTGCGCGCGGTCGCTGCCGCCGTCAGCCGCCATGCCGTGCGCCCGCTCGATCTTGCCAGCCGCTATGGCGGCGAGGAATTCGCGCTGATCCTGCCGGACCTGGATTGCGACGGCGCCTGCGTCATCGCCGACGAGATCCGCTGCGCCGTCATGGCCTTGCGGATCACCCATGGCGCCGACGGGGCCGGCGACCACGTCACCCTCAGCGTCGGCGTCGCCAGCCACATTCCGGGCGAAACCGACGGCAGCCCCGACCGGCTGCTGGGCGCGGCCGACGAGGCGCTCTATGCGGCCAAACGGCTCGGCCGCAACCGCGTCATCTGCGCCGAACGGCTGCTCGCCGAATTCGCCGGCCTCGGCCGGGACATCCTGCCGGTTCCTGGCCGCATCGCCCGCAAATCAGCCTAGCTGGAGACGGCGGAAGCGGTTGCCCGCTCCCGGTCAATCGGCTAAATGAACCCCACTGCACCCGTAGCTCAGCTGGATAGAGCGTTGCCCTCCGAAGGCAAAGGTCACACGTTCGAATCGTGTCGGGTGCGCCATTTCTCTTTTATCTTACAGAGCGATTCGCGGGTCTGAACCGAAATTCCGCTTCGGTCTCATTCGAACGAGCAAGCAATCTCTGAAAAAGTCATTGCGATTGCAGGTACACTGCGTTCGGAACTCGAGGAGTTCCCCCCGAGGGACCATCTTGGCAGATCGTGACTTGAAGTGAATGTCGGTATCGGTGGTTGCGTGCCCTCACGACCACGCTCTTTTGCGAAGCCGTACCCCTGCTACGATGCCGTTTATTCAGCCGCGCTCGAAGGCGCGACCGGTGCGAACGCATGCGCGTTCTTCTGCACGAACTCCCGAACGCTCATCGGAGGTACGCCGGTCAGTCCTTCGACATCCTTGCTGAACCGATCGTACCGGTTGTCCCGATGGAGCTGGGCCATCGTCACGACGTGCGAGATAACATGAGGTGGCATCCCGAAGTCGGCAAGTTGCCCCTTCATCATCTCGGGCGGAACGTCAACGTACGTGATCGTGCGGCCAAGCGCGGCCGAGAATTCGCGCGCGACCGCGTCCATGTCCTGCGAAACCGGGCCGGTCAGATGGTAGGTTTGGCCGATATGCTCGGTGGGCTCACTCAAGATCTCGGCGATCACCCGAGCGACATCGGCTGCAGCGATGGCTGAGTTCTTGCCCCTTCCAAAGGGCGCCATGATTTTGTCCTGCATGGAGACGGTTTTCGCGGTTTGAAGGAATAGCCCCTCCATGAAGGCCGTTGGTCGTACTTCCACCACTGGCAGCCCGGACCAGGACAATATCTGCTCCGCCAACCAATGCTGCTTTTGCTGTGGGCTGGGGGTCGTGTTGACGATGTCCATCTCGTTGACGGTCATCTGGGAGAGATTGACGAACGTCTTGACGCCGTGGTGCTTCGCGACGACGGCGACGTTGACAGCCGCTTCGAGATAGGTCGGCGCGACTGACATTGCGAAGCAGAGACGTTCGCACCCCTCGATCGCCCGATGTACCGCCGTAAGATCGAGCAGATCGCCAACTACGACTTCTGCACCGAGGGCGCGCAACCTTGTGGCCCGCTCGTCGTCCACACGAACCTGCGCCCGTACCCGGAATCCACGGGCGAGAAGCAGCTCCGTCACGGAGCGGCCCACCGAGCCGATCCGTCCAGCCGCCCCGGTCACGAGAATCGGAAGTTCATTTCGTGCCTTGCTCATCTTTCGCCTCACTCAGAATGACCATGTCTTGCCGCGCACGTATCCGCCTTGCCGCCGGTCGATCGGCAGGAGGACTTCGTCCCCGTCATCCCTTGAGGAAGGCCAGCAGGTCTGCGTTCACTTGATCGGCGTGGGTGACGCACATGCCATGTGGAGCACCGGCATATTCCTTCAGGCTCGCGTTTGGCAGGATCTTCACCGAACGCCGGGAGGCGATGTCGATAGGAACGATCTGATCGTCATTACCTTGCAGCAGCAGAGTTGGGATCGTCATCTTCTTGAGATCATCCGTGAAATCGGTCTCGGAGAAGGCCTTGATACAATCATACTCGCCTTGGAGGCTCCCCATCATGCCCTGAAGCCAGAAAGAGTCGATCTGGCCTTGCGAAACCTTTGCGTTGGGACGGTTATAGCCAAAGAACGGCATCGCCAATTCCTTGAAGAACCCCGCCCGATCGGCGACCACGCTTGAGCGCAGGCCGTCGAAGACGCTCATCGGCGCACTGTTGGGGTTCGTTGGCGTCTGCGCCATGTGTGGAGGCACCGCGGAAATCAGGACTGCTTTCAACACACGTGATGTGCCATGGCGGCCGACATAGCGCGCCACCTCGCCTCCACCGGTCGAGTGGCCGATCATCGTCACGTCCTTGACGTCGAGCTTCTCGAACAGCGTGGCGAGATCGTCGGCATAAGTGTCCATGTCGTTGCCGGTCCACGTTTGATCCGATCGACCATGGCTGCGTCGATCATGGGCGATGACGCGGTAGCCGTGGTTGGCCAGGAACAGCATCTGGGCGTCCCAGGCGTCTGCGGTGAGCGGCCAGCCATGGGAGAAGGTCACGACCGGACCGGCGCCCCAGTCCTTGAAGTAGATCTTCGCGCCGTCTCTCATTGTCGCGGTCGTCATGAGCTTTGATCCTTTGTGAGCAGGTTGGTGGGCTGGCGGCTCGGCGACCTTCGTCGCGTCCGCTAGCGCCGCTTTCGGGAGGCCGAGCGCGGCGACGAGACCACCGCCAGTGAGAAGGAGGTGCCGGCGTGAAGTCATGGGATTGCTGCCATTGCCGGACGCGAGCCGATTTCTTCCAGCCGATCGGCCGGTTTGACAGGTCTCCAGCGCTGGATGCGCGCTGCGCTCATGCACATGGGACTTCGGCCTGCGGTCGATCAGGAGGCTGAGCAGCTCCGGGCGGCTGTAGTGACCGCGCGAGTCCATCAGGCGCTTGCGCTTGTCGATAACCCAGAAATCTAGATCGGCGATGACCTCGCCTTCGCCCGATC
The DNA here is from genome assembly GCF_054056555.1 of Bradyrhizobium sp. LM2.9. Classification (NCBI taxonomy): domain Bacteria; kingdom Pseudomonadati; phylum Pseudomonadota; class Alphaproteobacteria; order Hyphomicrobiales; family Nitrobacteraceae; genus Bradyrhizobium; species Bradyrhizobium sp. LM2.9. Next base: position 6,373,723 of record NZ_JBSRYJ010000002.1, on the reverse strand, counting down.
GCAGCGGCGCGCCCATCAATGCGCCCTCTGGAGAGACGATCGCGGTGAAGCAGCCGCTAGAGATCGGCTCGATGCTGCTGCCGGTATCCTTCATGATCCGGGCTTGCTGCTCCGCGTTCAGCCAGGCGGTCGCACAGACCACGAAACACCCGGCCTCCAGTGCGTGCTGTCGGATATTGACCGAAATTTGCTCGGAGAAACCGTCGCCCGCGAACGAGCCAGGATACATAGCCGAGTGAATCTGCTCGCCGTCAGCCATCAAGGCGTAGCGGGCCAGAGGGTTGTAATGCTCCCAGCAGGCCAGCTGACCGATGCGTCCTACGGCGCTGTCGACACAGCGCAGGCCAGAGCCATCGCCCTGACCCCAGACCATGCGCTCGTGATAGGTCGGAGAAATCTTGCGACGGTGCTGGATGAGTGTGCCGTCTGCATCGAACAGTAGTTGCGCGTTGTAGACCGTGCCGCCATCACGTTCGTTGACGCCGACCGAGACGACCATGCCGGCTTGCTTGGCGGCATCGCCTATAGCTTTGGTGGCGTCGGACGGCACGGTCACCGCCTGATCGAGCAACTTGTAGTGCTCCGCGCCCATCAGGTAGGGCGCTTCGACGAAGGAAAAATAGGGGTAGTAGGGAATGACCGTTTCCGGGAAGGTCGCGAACTGGACGCCTTGGCGCCCGAGCTCGAGAATCTTCTTGACGACTTTGCCAACGGTGCCTTCCCGGCTGTAGAGAACGGGACTGATCTGCACGGCTGCGGCTTTGACAATAGGCATCGTGACGGGTCCTCCTTGGCGGGTTGTTGATGTAACCTTTGGTCCGCGCGACGCGCCTCACCATGCCAAGTCGGCTTCGATCAGTTGGACGATAGAGCTTGGAGCGCTACCAAGGTCACAACGAGGCCCACGGGTCGCATTACGAACGCGGAGGTTCCGCGATGAGCATCGCAAGCGGCGCAAGCGGCCCGAGCGCGATCAGCTCGAATTCCATCATTCCGGCCACACCCAGTGGAAGCTTCTCCAGGAGTTCGTCCGCCTCTGCCGTGCTGGTGGCGTTCACGATGAACACGACGCCGCGGTCCTCCGTCCGGGAGAACCACTGCTCGATCTTGCCGGCGAGATAATGACGAACCGTCGCGCGAACCTCGTGGGGGCGGATCGAGGCGATCGCCTCGGCCGTGCCCTTCGCAGTGACAGAGCCGATCGCCAGGATCTTGGTTGTCGGAGCGACAACCGCAGCGAGCGCGGGCAATATCTCAGCATGGACGCGCGCGTTCTTGACTTCAGACATTTTGCTATTTCTCTCGGCCCGCGGGTCGCATTACGAACGCGGAGGTTCGCCGATGAGCATGGCGAGAGGCGCGAGCGGCCCGAGAGCGATCAGCTCGAATTCCATCATGCCGGCCACGCCGAGAGGAAGTTTCTCCAGAAGTTCGTGCGCCTCTACGGTGCTGGTGGCGTTCACGATGAACACCACGCCGTAGCCCTCGGTCTGGAAGAACCATTGCTCGATCTTGCCGGCGAGATGATTGCGAACCGTCGCGCGAACCTCACGGGGCAGGACCGGCGCGATCGCCTCGGGCGTGCCTTTCGCCGTGACGGAGCCGATTGCCAGGATCTTGGTCGTTGGACCAACGACGGCGGCAAGCGCGGGCAATATTTCAGCGTGGACGCGCGGATTTTTAGGGTCATACATTCGATGTTCCTTTCGATCTATTGGTAAGGACCGCCTGCGAATTACTTAGCGGGATCGGTCAGAAGCACGCGGAGCGGGGCGATCGGGCCGAGTGAGATGATCTGGAACTCCATCAGCCCGGCCTGGCCGAAAGGAAACTTGCCCAGCAGGTCCAGAGCCTCCTTCGGATCGGTGACGTTCATCATGAAGACGACGCCGCTCTGGTCCTGCTTGAGGTACCACTGGTCGATTTTCCCAGCGAGATAGAGCCGTACCGTGTCGCGCACTTCGGCAGGCAGGAGCGGCTTCCACCGCTCCGGCAACCCTTTGGCTGTGAAGGTGCCGATCGCGAGCAGTTTGGTCGTCGGGACGTCGAGGCTCGATGATGGTGGCGCTGACTGAGCGAACGAAGCCGTCGGGCTGATCACCGCCAGTACCGTGACGAGGCCAACGGCGCGCGCGAGCTTGGTCAAGCGGCGTACGCGAACGGTGAGCCTGTCGAGCGCGCGCAGGCTCATGACAGCATCGCCTTCGCTACTTGCGCGGGCTCATCGGCCTGCAGCCAATGGCCCGCCGGTATGACGGTGAGGGACGCATTTTTGAGCTGAGATTGACGCCGCTCGGCCATGGCGACGGGGAAGTAGGGATCGTATTGTCCCCCAGATCAGCTTGACCGGAATATCGAGCGTCTTGAGCGCGGTCAGATGCTTGGCGTTTCGGGCGTGTTCATCGAAGAATTCCGCCGCCAACTGCACGAAGGCAGGACCGGCGCCGGGTCGGGCGACGAAGTTGTCGCTGATCAGCGGACCGATGAACGCGCTGAAATGGGGTCTTTGCGCCTCAGGCAAGGAGTCCAGGAATTTCTTCTGCTGCCATTTCAGCAGCCAGCCAAACTGTTCGGGGCTCTGGGCGATCGCTATTGCAAGGGCCTGCATGCTCCGAGTCGCAAAGAGCGTGATCATCTCGGGCCAAAGAACCGTGGAGTCCTCGCTATAGGCCGAGTTGAGCATGATCGCGGAGTCGACGCCTCCCGGATGGGCGAGCGCGTAGTTGAGCGTCGCCATCCCGGAGGAATCGTGAGCCACCGGAACGATCTTTCCCAGGCCCAGCCCCCCGACGACCGCTTCAAGGTCGCTCAGTTGCTGCTTAAAGCTATAGACAGCGCCGGCGGGCTTGTCCGAGGCGCCGAAGCCCAGGAAATCGAACGTCACCACGCGCCGGCCGCGGGCAACCAGGAACGGGATCAGGTCATCCCAGATATGCAGGTTGTCAGGGAAGCCGTGCATGAGCACGAAGGCCGGGCCAGAACCCGCATAATCCCGAGCGTAGACTTTTCCTTCGCCCCTAGAAATGCGATGCTCGACGAAGGCGGCGTGATCGGAAGACATGCATTACCTTTCTTCCTCACGGAAGCGCTGATGGGGGTCGCTTAGCGGCGAGGAGCCAGTGCGAGATTTGTTGCTCGGACTCTAGCGATTAAGGCGGGGCTGACGTAGGTCGTTCTTGCCACCATTCGTGCCACAGGAGCGAAAATGCATCGGGTCGGTTTCATCGTGCCGCAACAGTTTCAGTTGATGAGCCTTGCGGCGCTGACGGCGTTCGAGATCGTGAACCTGCCCCCGGCTGACCAGCGCTACGACATCCATTTGTTGTCAAGACATGGCGGTCCGGTTCGGTCTTCCTCAGGAATGATGCTGGAAACCGAGGCGTTCGGAGATCCCGCCTTCGACACGGTCATCGTGGGTTCGATCACCGAGATGGACATGCCTTCTTCCGATGCGACTACGATCGCGTTCGTGCAGGAAGCCGCCAAGGCGTCGAGGCGGGTCGCCTCGATCTGCAGCGGAGCGTTTGTACTGGCTGAAGCGGGCCTTCTGAGTGGTCGACGCGCGACGATGCACTGGGCCCATGCAGCTAGCTTCAGGGCTCGGTTTCCGGATGTTAGGGCGGAGGAGGACCGGATCTTCATCAACGATGGTCCGGTCTGGACGTCGGCGGGAATGACCGCGGGGATCGACCTCGTACTGGCGTTGATCGAAAATGATCTCGGTCCCGAAGCCGCGAAAATGGTCGCCAGGCTTCTGGTCATGAACCAGCGTCGGATGGGTGGACAAAAACAGCATTCCGCACTCCTCGATATGACGCCGAAGTCCGATCGCATCGAATTGGTCCTGGCGCACATCCGTCAAAATCTGGGGAACCCACTCACGATCAACGAGCTAGCAGCGGTCGCCAGCCTAAGCCCTCGCCAGTTCAGCCGCGCCTTTCTGAGCGAGACCGGCCAGTCACCGGCAAAAGCCGTCGAGCGGCTTCGGTTGGAGGCCGCCAGGTTCATGATCGAAGAGGGACGGCACACGGTTAACGTCGTGGCGCAGGAAACGGGCTTTGCGGATCGCGAACGCATGCGTCGCGCGTTCCTCCGGACCTTCGGCGTGCCACCGGAGATATTGCGTAGGAACGCTCGACGCGAGGCGGTAGCGGCTGCCTGACTTTGGGCTGTCAAGAAATTTAGGCTTTTGAGTCAGGCTCTCGACGTGGCGCCGAGCGGCGCTCTCTGCCACCGGCTCGCGCGCGAGCATCCGCATTCGATATCAGAGCATGCCTCGATGACACCCATCTGGGCTATTATCCACATTTCGGATACTAGGAGTAGCCATGCATCGGGTAGGTCTCATTGTCCCGCACGGCTTCCAGCTCTTGAGCCTTGCGCCCATGACGGCATTCGAAATGACGGGATTCGGACTTGCGAAGCCGCCCCCGGCCGATTCTCACTATGACCTTCATCTGTTGTCGGAACACGGCGGTCCCGTTCGATCCTCTTGTGGTTTGACAGTTGAAACCGAAGCATTCGACGATCCGGCTTTTGATACAATTATTGTCGGCGCGGTCACCGCGTTCGAAATGGCTCCATCGAGCGAAAACCTGATCACCTTTGTGCAAGAAGCTGCCAAGGTATCAAGGCGCACTGCTTCATTTTGCAATGGGGCGTTTGTTCTCGCCGAAGCCGGACTTCTCGATGGTCGCCGCGCGACGACGCATTGGATCCAAGCGACAAGTTTCAGGGCTCGGTTTCCGGATGTCAGGATGGAGGAGGATCGGATCTATATCAATGACGGTCCGATCTGGACGTCAGCCGGAATGACCGCAGGAATCGATCTTGTTCTAGCGATGATCGATAGGGACTTGGGTTCCGAAGTTGCGAAGGCTGCTGCCAAACTTATGGTCATCAATCAACGTCGTATGGGTGGACAAACGCAGCATTCCGCGCTCGTCGACATGACACCGAAATCCGATCGCATCCAGTTGGTCGTCGCGTATATCCGCCAAAATCTGCGGAATCCGCTCACAATCGAGAACCTTGCGGCGGTCGCCAACCTCAGTCCTCGCCAGTTCAGCCGCGCCTTTCTGGCCGAGACGGGGCAATCTCCGGCAAAAGCAGTGGAACGGCTTCGGCTGGAAACGGCCAGGTTCATGATGGAGGAAGGGCGGCACACGGTTAATGTCGTGGCGGAGGAAGTGGGTTTTGCTGACCGCGAGCGCATGCGTCGGGCGTTCCTCCGGACCTTCGGTGTGCCCCCGGAGGTATTGCGAAGGAATGCTCGACGGGAGGCGGTGACGACTGCGTTTTAACAGCTTCTTGGTCTTGACCGAAACCCGCGATTTTCCCGGCCATGATGTCCTTGAGGACCTTGTTGATGTCGGTCTTGGTAAGATCCTTAACCCGCCGGGTACCTATGAGTGGAATAATGTGACGCTCGATGCGGCCGGTGTCTGTGACAATCGTTGAGGCCTTCTTCGTCCGCCCTCCCTTTCCCAGGATGAGGCCGGCCTGGAGATCGGCGAGATAGCGGGTGCACAGCTCCTTCACAGTGATCGCCTTGTGATCGAGCTGGCGATCTTCGACCGGATCATCACCCCCAAGCGACCCGACCTAGTTGCACCCTTGCCTCTCGGCGTGAAGTCTCGGGCGCCCAGGCTCCGTGAAGCCCAATTGTGTATCGCCGTGAGCGACCCCTGGTTCGATACTGAATGACGTAGCTGCGCTTGCCCGAATTAAAGACCCGGAGTCCAAAGCCGGGCAGTTCGTCGTCCCAGATCAGGTAGTCTTTCTCTCGGGCATCCGCCGCCTCGACGACCCTCTTCGTGATCTTGACCATGACGTTCCTTCGTTCCGGGCGCGATCTCTCACGTAAGCAGGACGTAAGCAGGCGGGAGAAAATCGGTGCGGGCTTTCGGATAGGAACGTCGCTGTTGTTGTTGAGAATATCCAGTTGCCACAGCTAGATAGCGTAGAATAGCGTGCCCTATCGCATTTTTCGGATGGGTACGTTATCTTGCTCCGAAGGCAAGGGTCACACGTTCGAATCGTGTCGGGTGCGCCAGTAAACTCAGTCAGTTAGGCAGCTGGCCTACCGCCCCTTTGTGGTGGATAAGCGCCCGCCAGTTCTTCTTCCGCTGCGGCAGCAAAGGGTGCCATTCCACACCATCAACCTTGCCCTTAGCCCAGATCGCCGCGAGCGATTTAGCGGGCACGTTGACCGGCGAAGCAAGAAGCATGGATCGATTGCCGGGGACCAAGTCGAAGCCCATCCTGGCACCGCACCATGTCTACCTACGGTTTCCTTACGACGGCCCCGAACACACCCCGTCGAGCCGATCCGTCCTCAAGGGCATGCCGGTCATCCGCACCACAGATGAGGAGCGCGAGGTCTGGATGTGCGCGCTTGGGACGAAGACGGCGCTGCACCGGTCGCTGCCCGATGCCTACCCTGCGCATTGTCGCCTTCAACGCGATTGAAGGTTGGACCAAGGACGCAACCTCCGAAGTTGGCACGGCACCGCCTGGAACTTGCCGATCACGATCATGTCCACGAGTTGCCACTTCGTGTCGGATTGTGTCTCGATAAGAATTTCGCTATTGCGAAGTCGATGAAGCCGTCGGAAAACTATCGGCCAGACATTGACGGGCTGCGTGCCGTCTCAATCCTGCTGGTCGTCGGCTATCACGCGCACCCTTGGATGCTGCCCGGCGGCTTCGTCGGCGTTGACGTCTTCTTCGTCATCTCTGGCTTTCTGATCACGCGGATACTGCTGACGCCTGGTGGCATCTCGCTCGCGGCATTCTACGGCCGCCGCATCAAGCGCATCTTTCCGGCCCTGATCGCCGTGCTGCTGGCCACCTATGCGCTCGGATACGCCATCCTGCTGCCTCCACAGTTCCGGCTGCTCGGAGAGAACATCGTCGCCAGCGTTCTCTTCGCCTCAAACCTGTTCCAGCTCGGGCAGGCCAGCTACTTTGCGCCACTCGCCGGAGAGAACGCGCTTCTCCACCTTTGGTCGCTCGGTGTCGAGGAACAGTTCTACATCTTTTGGCCGCTGGCGCTCGGCCTGCTGGCGCGCTCGCCGCACCGGCGTCAATACATCCTCGGCGCCATCGCGCTGTCGCTGGTGGCGGGCGTGGCTCTGGCCAGGACGAACCTGGAGTGGGGCTTCTACGCCCCCTTGCCGCGGGCATGGGAACTGCTGATCGGCGGGCTCGTGGCCGAGGCCAACCTCGTCCGAAAAAGCAGGAGCAACCTTCTCGGCGCGATTGGCCTTGGTGCCATCGCATCTTCCGCTCTGCTGTTCGATCGCGCGATGGCCTTTCCGGGGGCGCTGGCATTGCTCCCCGTTATCGGCGCTGCACTGGTGATCGCGTCGCCAAATGCCGCGGTCAACCGCGTGCTATTGTCGAGCCGGCCCGCCGTGCTGCTCGGTCTCATCAGCTACCCACTCTATCTCTGGCACTGGCCGCTGCTGGCCTATCTCGGAATTGTACGGCACGGGGTTCCGAATTTCATCGAGATATGGGCCGCAGTTCTCGCCGCGACCGTGCTGTCAATCCTGACCTATCGCTACATCGAATCGCCGGTCCGTCATCGGCGCAATGCCGCGCCGGCTTTGTCGATCGCGCTGGCCTTGGTCGGCGTGATCGGAATCGCCACGATCCTCTCCGCCGGCTTTGTCTCACGATTTCCGCTGGCGCTACAGGCAATCGCGACCGTCAGCACCGATAACAATCCCGCATTCAGGGACCACTGCTTCCTGGAGGCGCCGGGGAGCAGCTTTGATGCGAACTGCATCGAGCAGGGCGACAAGCCGCTGCTCCTGCTGTGGGGCGATTCATCCGCCGCGTCGCTCTATCCGGCCGCGGCGGATGCGGCAAGGGAAGCCTCGTTCCGCGTGGGGCGTTTCAATGCGCCGGGCTGTGCGCCGATCCTCGATGCGGGACCGAATGCATCCTGCGTCGAGAGCAACGGCAGGGCCATTGCCGTCATCAAGGAATCTCACCCCGATATCGTCGTGCTGCATGCGATGTGGGGTTTCGATACCGACCTGAACAAGCTCGGCAGCACCATCGCCGCGCTTCGGAGCACCGGGGTAGCGCGCGTGGTCATCGTCGGGCCGCCGCCGGTGTGGAAGCGCACGCTGCCGCACGCGATCATCAACCACTATCGCTTCGCGCACGAGATTCCTGACCGGCTCGGCGCCGGGGTATCCGGGCCTGCAGAGGATGATCTGATGGCCGCTTTCAGCAAATCCGCCGGCGTCGATTATGTGTCGTTGCGGAAGGTGCTGTGCGATGAGCGGCAACAATGCCTCGTGCGCACGCCGGCCGGCGAGGTGATCGTGACCGATACGATACATCTGTCACCGGGCGGGGCTAGGCTGGTACTCGATGCCGTGGGGCGGGATTTGTTTCGGCAGGCTGCCTCTCCTAGCGCCGTCTTGCACTGAAGGCCGGACTACATAAAGCCGAGCTTAGCTCACCATGGTTAGCACAGGCTTGCTCGAAGGAGACGGCGGGACGGCGAAGGCCTGGAGCGTACTCTGTCTGGCGGGCCGGCCGCGCCAGTTTGTGGCGCGGTTTTCCAGTTGACACCTCGCCTGCTACGCGACTGCCAATGGTCGATACTTTACACGCTCGAACGCACGGCACATGCCCAGCCGGGCCCCACGCTCACGTCAGCATCGAGATGATCGCCTGGATCTGGTCGGAAGCCGACGTTACCAGTCCGTCGTACGACGTCTGACCGTGTGCGGCCGCCTTCAGGATGCATTCGGCTACGGCCGCTTTCAGGCCGAACACCGACTGGTCGGCCGGCACGCTCGCCATCACGGCCTCCAGCGCCTGACGCATCGTCACAATGAGCTCGGAACTGTATTGCATTGGCTGTCCCTCCGCGAGCTCATATTAGATCGCGGGGTCATGCTTGCCACTCACAAGCGTGAGATTGCGCTGTGAATCACACGTCACCTCGCGCTTCTCGTCGCGCAATTGTATCATCTGTCCATGAGCGAATCCGACACCGTGACCGGCGATGCCTCGCCCGTCCGCAAGATCATCCATATCGACATGGATGCTTTCTATGCGTCCGTGGAACAACGCGATAATCCGGACCTGCGCGGAAAGCCGGTTGCAGTGGGAGGCTCCGCGGAACGCGGCGTCGTCGCGGCCGCCAGCTATGAGGCCCGCACGTTCGGCGTTCGCTCTGCCATGCCGTCCGTGACTGCGAAGCGACAATGTCCCGATCTGATCTTCGTCAAGCCGCGCTTCGAGGTCTACAAGGCGATCAGCAGGCAGATCCGCGACATCTTCGCCGAGCACACTCCCATCATCGAGCCGTTGTCGCTCGACGAGGCCTATCTCGACGTGACGGAAAACCTGCAATGCATTCCGCTGGCGCGGGACATCGCACTGCGGATCCGCGAGAGGATCAAGGCCGAGACGGGCCTCAACGCATCGGCGGGCATCTCCTATAACAAATTTCTGGCCAAGCTCGCCTCCGACCATCGCAAGCCCAACGGTCAGTTCGTGATCTCGCCGGAGATGGGGCCCGCCTTCGTCGAGGCGTTGCCCGTCGGAAAATTCCATGGCATAGGCCCGGCGACCGGTGCGAAGATGAACGCGCTCGGCATGTTCACCGGCCTCGATATTCGTCGTCAGACGCTGGAGTTTATGAATGCGAATTTCGGCAAGTCGGGCGCCTATTACTATTGGATCTCGCGCGGTGTCGACGAACGGCCGGTCCGGGCCGACCGGGTCCGCAAGTCAATCGGCGCGGAGACCACGTTCTCGATCGACCTCAACGCATTCGACGCGCTGGTCGCCCGAGCTCAAGCCGCTCGTCGACAAAGTGTGGCGCCATTGCGAAGCGACCGGCAACCGGGGCCGCACCGTCACCTTGAAGATCAAATTTGCCGACTTCGAGATCATCACGCGCAGCAAGTCCGCACCTTCGCCGGTTGCGGGCCGGGACGATCTGGAGCGGTTGGCTTGCGGCCTGCTCGAATTCGAAATGCCGCTACCCAAGCGCGTCAGGCTGCTGGGGGTATCGCTGTCTGCCCTCCAGATGGGGGACGCAGAGCCGCAGCTGACTTTCGGCATTTGATCCTGGCGGTTCTAAACCCGTCCTGATCGGTGGCGGGATTCAGAACCGCCACCGATCAAATTCGATCGGCTCAGACCTATCAATGCCTCACGTGCTCGAACACCACGATCACGCCGGTCGGCTCGGGCTCATGCGCCATCAGGCGGGTCAGTTCGGGATCGCCCCAGTTGGCGAGGCTGACGACTTCGCCGCTCTGGCGCTCGGTGCCGGGCGGCGCCGTGGGCTCGACGACCTTCAGCCCCATATCGTCGACAAAGAAAGTGTGCTCGCCGAACATGCTGTTGAGCTGCGGCATGGCGGGATGCTCGTCGGGCAGCACCTGAGCGCCGAGCTGGTTGACGGTCTGCTTCACCTGTTCGGATGTGAGCTTCATGAGCTGCTCCGTTTCTGTCACGTCGGTTTCATTGAGCTGAGCCAGAGCAGGTTCCCTGCGTCGATGTTCGCTTGGCTCAATCTCCCGAACGGGTGCTGCGCACAAATGTTCCGACAGAATTCATTTCGTGATCGCGAGTTTCATTCGCCGCGCTCGCGGCACGAGATCGCCACAGGATGTCCACGATCCGGCGATCGAACAATGCTACTCGGCGGCTTCGACGATCCGGATGTCCCGGTCCGCGCCGTCGCCGAGCAAATCGTGAGCCGCCCATGCGTTGAACGGCGCCTGCACTTTTGCGAGATCACCTTTGGACTTGACCTCGTCGGCGATGTCGAGGCCGGCATCGCGCAGGCAAGCCACGACGTCTTTGAGGTGACAAAGCCGTCCCAGCCGACGAAGCGCTCCTGAAGCGGCCCGCAGCTTCCATCGAGGCGGCGCCCGACTGGCTCACATCCTTGGATCGGATTGCCGATCCTAGCCTGGCGAGACCTTGAGTGGCGGCAGGTTGATCATGCTCTGGAGCACTTCGCCGACCATGATCAGATGGGTGCCATGGCCGGCATATTGCTGCTTGAGGTCGGCGAGATAGGTGTTGGCGACGTTGAGCCACTGCGCCAGCGTGCGCGCGAGCAGCAGCGCTCAAGTTCACGGCAAGCCCGGCTATCGCGACAGGCGCTTGGCGAGGTGGATCGACTACCAGTCTCCCAGGCCGTACGTCACACACGACCGCGTTCAGGTGGTCTCGCGCTTTCCGACGCGCCGTTCAGGCCGCGCCGCCGTCATCGACTGTTCCTCGCTGTCCCGCGGTTGGTTGGCGTGATCGTCCGTCCCACTTCCTGAAAGAAGCCCAATCCCCGACTGAACCCGAAGACATCGCACATGACAGCCGCAGGGACCGTTGCCCGCCTTCTGCGTCACACGCGAGAGAGTGAAGGCACCTCCTCCGGCACGATCGCCTGGAGGCCGCCGAAGCGACGCTCGCGACCGTGGAAGGAGACCAGGGCCGCGGCGAGATCGCCCGCGTCGAATTCAGGCCACATCCGCTCGGTGAAGTGCAACTCGGCGTAGGCGCCTTCCCAGAGCAGGAAGTCCGACAGCCGCTTCTCACCCGAGGTGCGGATGATGAGATCGACGTCGCGCAAACCGGCTTCGCCGGTGACGAGCTGCGAGAACGCTTCGCGGGTGAGACTCGTCAGCGCCGCCGCCTTCGCCGCCGCGTTGAGGATGGCATCGCGGGCGGAATAGTCGACGGCGATGCGCAGATGAAGCGTGCTGCCGTGCGCGGTGGCCGCCTCGGCGCGCGCGATCGCGTTGGCGATGCCGTCGGGCAGGCGGTCGCGGCGGCCCGATCACGGTGAGGCGGACGCCGTTTTTCACCAGGCTCTGCACCTCATTGGCGAGATAGAAGCGCAGAAGCGTCATCAGCGCGGCGACTTCGGCCTTCGGCCTTCGCCAATTGTCGGTGGAGAATGCGTAGAGCGTCAGCGTGCCGATGCCCTGCTTGGGTGCGACCTCGACGATGCGGCGGATCGCCTCGACGCCGGCCTCGTGGCCGCGCATGCGCGACAGGCCGCGCCGCGTCGCCCATCTGCCGTTGCCGTCCATGATGACGCCGACGTGAAGCTTCTCGTTGCGGGATATAAGGTCGCTTTGCATTGCAAAGTCTCCGGTCAAAAAAGGGAAGATCAAGTCGAGACGATACCGAGACGGCCGAGCGGCGTCGCCTCCCGGCCGGCGGCCTTGGCCGCGTCGCGCACCAGGCGTTCGAGGACGGTGAGATAGTCGAGGAAGCGGCGGCGGCCGGCCTTGGTCAGGCGGCAGGTCGTGTGCGGGCGATTGCCCTCATGATAGCCCTTGGTCACCTCGACGAGGCCGGCTTCCTGGAGCACGGCGAGATGCCGGCTGAGATTGCCGTCGGTGAGGCCGCAGAGCTGCTTGAGATCGGCGAACGCCAGACCCTTCGGATGCGCCATCAGCGAGGTCAGAAGCCCGAGCCTCGCCTTCTCGTGGATCACGCGGTCCAGTCCTTCATAAGAGAAGGGCGCGCTGTCAGTCTTCGACATCATGATCTCCGGACGCGAAATACAGAATGCCCGCCATCACCGACTGCCCGATCACGAAGGGCAGGCCCATGGTCCATGGCGACAACGTGTGGGTTTGGCTCGCCAGCACCACCACCGCAAAGCCGGACATGAAATACCAGGCGCCGGCGAGTGCGACGGCGCGCGGCAACGAGCGGACAGAGGCGAAAATGCCGAGTGACACCAGGATCTGCCACAGGCCCGGCAGCAACCACAGCGTTTCGCCCGCGAACTTCCACATCACCACCGCAAGCAGAACACCGGCCACGCCTGCGGGCAGGAACTGCTCGACTGCCTGGTGAATCATGGCGTCGGCGAGACCCGAGTGATGGCGGCGCGAACGTGCGCGCATCTCGACGCCGATGATCAGGCCAGAGAGCGCGGCGGCAATGAACCAGCCGAAGAAGAAGCCGAGCGGCTCGCTGGTGGGATCCCCGAGCAGCCAGAATTGCAGGATTGCGGTGAGAAGCGCGACCGCGCCGGTCGCGGCCATCGTCGCCGAGCCGTAACCGCGGAATGCCGTGCCGGCCGCGATCTGGCTGCGGATCGCCACGATGTCGGCCAGTGCCTTGTCGAGATCGCGCATTGGCAACGCCAAAACCTCGTTCCGCCCACGCTTGCCGGGAAATGCTGGTCCCGTTACTTTGTATTGCAAAGTATATAGGATTGCAAAGTAAAGGCAAGCCGGAAGGTCGCTCCGAGGCCGCCGGCACGGTCCGACAACTGCCGGTTGCGCGGCACCTCCTCCCGCAGATAAGATCAGCGCAAAAGCGTTCCCGGGGGAAGGTATGTGGCTTAAGTCATTGATCGTTGCGTGTTTATTGCAGGTGAGCATCTTCAGCGCAGCGCATGCGGCCGGGCCGTTCGGCAGCGTCAAGGTCGGTAACTGGATCGGCGGCGCGTTCAGCAATGATGAAACGGGAGCTTTCTCGCATTGCGCCGCGACGACACCTTACGCGAACGGCGTCATCCTTGTCGTGGGTTACAATGCTGCCGGCATATGGTCGCTGGCCTTTGCGAGTCCCAGCTACCGCTTCAACAAGGGCGAGAACGCCGCGATTGACGTCATCTTCGATGGACAGGAGCAGGCTAGGCTGTTTGCTACGGCCAATCAGCCGAACATGCTCACGGCCGTCATGCCTGCCAACGTCGTGCGAACGTTCCAGAAAGCGAGCCTGATGGTCGCGACGGCCGGCCGCGCGGTCCTGAATTTCGACCTGACCTCGACCGGGCCCGTGATCGCGGCCCTGGCCAACTGCGCGACCAAGGTGAAGGCCGATGGGCTCAGCAAGGCCGGCGATTTCACCAAGATCGCCGCCAAGCCGCAGCCCGCGCCGGACAAGCAGGCGCCACCGGTCGGCAGCAAAGCTACCAGGGCCAGGAGCGGCACCGGCTTTGTGGTCAGCGCGAACGGCCACGTCGTCACCAACAACCATGTGATCGACGGCTGTGTCGGCGACATCAAAGGCAATCTCACCGGCGAGGCCTCGATGGCGCTGCGCGTCGTGTCGAGCGACGCGAACAACGATCTCGCGCTCTTGCAGGCGCCATCGACCATGACATTCAAGGAATTTGCGCGGATTCGCGACCGCTCGATCCGCTCCGGCGATTCCGTCATCGTAATCGGCTTTCCCTTCCATGGCCTGCTCACGTCGGACTTCACCGTGACGACCGGTATCGCGAGCTCGCTCAGCGGCATGCGCAACGACACGCGTTTCCTGCAAATCAGCGCGCCGGTGCAGCCCGGCAATAGCGGCGGCCCGCTGTTCGACACCACCGGTCAGATCGTGGGCGTTGTCACCGCAAAGATCCCCGTATTGCGCATCGCCGCCGCGACCGGCAACATTCCCGAGAACATCAACTTCGCCATCAAGACCGGCGCGTTGCGCGACTTCCTCGACAACAGCGTGGTGCCCTACCAGACCTCCGAGCCCAAGGGAGAGCTCAAGGGAGAGCTCAAGACCACCGACATCGCCGGCAACGCGCGGCCGTACACGATGCTGATCTCGTGCAACGGGACCGAGCAGGCCGACGCCAAGCGGTAGCGACAACGCGGGCTGCGTCTGCGTAGGCCCGATTCCGCTTCGCGCCATCCGGGCGACCAGGTCAAACCGCGAGCTCCTCAATACGGCGCGACGGGCCGCACGCGCCGGGACGACCGCGATTGTGGCAGAGGCGCCTGACCGTAGGCGACACGCGGATTGGGCCCGCAATACAGCAGCCGTCCAGACACGCTGGCCTGGCACTGCTCATAGGTGCTGTAAGCACACTCACCGGGATAATCATATTCCCCGCCCTGGGCGCACCATGGGTAGTCGCGTGCCGCCGCGGGCGTGACAGTGGCGAAGCCGGCAAGGACTGTCGCGCCAAGGCCCAGAAGCGCCAATTGTGTCTTGCGCATGATCCCAACTCCTCTCCTCGCGGCGCGAGATACGCGCCATATAGCATCAGGTTTCGCCACGCCGTTTTATTCCAGATCGACGGGTCTTGGCACCCAAGAAAAAAGCCCTGCCGAACGGCAGGGCTCCAATCACGATCATCACAAGATCGCTACTCGATCTTCAGGCCGGCGAACTCGACGACCTTCTTCCACTTCTCGGTCTCGGCCTTGATCTCCTCGCCGAACGCCTCGGGCGTCTGCACCCGCGGCTCGCCGCCGAGCTCGACCAGGCGCTTGGTCATGTCCGGCTCCTTCATCAGCGTGTTGATCTCGCTGTTGAGCTTGGCGATGATTTCCTTGGGCGTGTTCTTCGGCGCACCCATGCCGAACAGCGCGCTCGCCTCGTAGCCCTTCACGGTCTCACCGATCGCCGGCACGTCGGGCAATTGCGGCGAGCGCTCCGCCGTGGTGACGCCGATAGCGCGGAGCGAACCGGAACGGATGTGCTGGATGATCGAGGGCATGTTGTCGAAGATCACCTGCACCTGGCCGCCGAGCATGTCGGTGATCGCGGGCGCGGCGCCGCGATAGGGCACGTGCTGCATCTTGCAGCCCGTCAGCGCCATGAACATCTCGCCGGACAGATGCACCGAGGTGCCGTTGCCCGAGGAGGCCATGTTGACCTTGCCGGGATTGGCCTTCACGTATTCGATGAACTCGGCGACGGTCTTGGCCGGCACGTCCTTGTTGACGGTCATCACGTTCGGCACGCGCTGGAACGAGGCGATCGGCGCGATGTCCCGCACGAAGTTGAACTTCAGATTGGTGTAGAGCGAGGCGTTGATGAAGTTGGCCGGATTGACCAGTTGCAGCGTGTAGCCGTCGGGCTCGGCGTTGACGACCGATTCGGTGGCGATATTGTTGCCGGCACCCGGCTTGTTCTCGATCACGAATTGCTGGCCGATCTTCTCCGACAGCCGCTGGCCGATCAGCCGCGCCAGAATGTCGGTGGCCCCGCCCGGCGGATAGCCGACCACCCATTTCACCGGGTGGGCCGGATAATCGGCGGCAAGTGCCTTCGACAGCGGGCTGGCTGCAAGCGGACTGGCGGCGAGCAGGCTCAGCGCGGTACGGCGAGTGATCATCTCAAGGGTTCTCCCAACGTGTTGTTCTTGAAGCCAGACAGCTTGAAAGTGGCGTCGATGCGGTTGTAACAAAGCTTGCCGCAGGCGGAAAGTGCACGTGGCGCATCACGACGAAAGGATAAGGCATGGCGCTCAAGGTCGAAGCCCTCGATCATCTCGTGATCAACGTCGCGGACGTCGCAGTGACCGCCGAGTGGTACGGCAGGATTCTCGGCATGGAAGTCAAGGTGTTCGACCCCGGCGGGCGGCAAAGCGCCGCGGACTTCGCTACAATTCGGTAACCAGAAGATCAACGTCCGGCCGCGCGATGCCGACAAGGTGGAGTGGTTCACCGCGGATCACCAGACCGCCGGCAGCGAAGATCTGTGCTTTCTCACCTCCGCCGCGCCCGGCGAGGTGGTGGCGCATTTGAAGGCACATGGCGTCGCGATCGAGGAAGGCCCGGTTCCCAAGCAGGGTGCCCGCGGCACGCTGCGCTCGGTCTATTGCCGGGATCCGGATGGGAGTTTGATCGAGATTTCGTCGTACGCGGATTGACCGGCGCATTTGCTCCCTGCGCCATCCAATGGCAAAAGAGCTCCCGACAATAATCTGAAGACAGCCGCCAACCAGAAGCAGGCTGCACGGGAGCAAACATGCCGAACGACACGGCCGCCGGAATCGTGAGCCCATTCGACGGGCTCGACGTGCCCTCGCTGCTGTAGATGCGCGCCGAAATGCGCAGCTCACATCCGTTCCTGATCTGGGCGCCGTTCGACGCGCCCGCACGGCACTGGAGCTATCGCGAGTTTCACGAGCGGGTCGGCGCGCTCGCGGCGGGACTGGCGAAGCGCGGCGTGAAGCCGGGCGAATATGTGCTCATTCATCTCGACAATTGCATCGAGGCGCTGCTGGCCTGGTTTGCCTGTGTCGAACTCGGCGCCATCGCGGTGACCACCAACACGCGCTCGGCACCGGCCGAGCTCGACTATTTCGCCGATCATTGCGGCGCGGTCGCCGCGATCACGCAGCCGGCCTATGCCGAGATCGTCGCGCAGAACTGCCGCAACATCCGCTGGATGGCAGTGACCTCGCATGATTCGGGCGCGGTGCCTGCGCAAGCGGTCTCACGCGGCGACAGTTTCGAAGCGCTGTTCGCCGACAGTGCCAATCGTCCCAGGCGTGCGACAGATCCGCTCGCGCCGTGCAGCGTGCAGTATACCTCGGGCACGACATCGCGTCCGAAGGCGGTGCTGTGGACCCACGCCAATGCGCTGTGGGGCGCCAAGATCAACGCCGCGCACGAGGACCTGCACGCAAGCGACGTGCATCAGACCTATCTGCCGCTGTTCCACACCAATGCGCTGGCCTATTCGATGCTGGCGGCGCTATGGGTCGGCGCCACCTGCGTGATCCAGCCGCGCTTTTCCGCCAGCCGGTTCTGGGGCGTCGCGCGCGAGCACGGCTCGACCTGGACCTCGACGATACCGTTCTGCATGAAGGCGCTGCTCGAGCAGGAAGTCCCGCGCGATCACAAATTTCGCTTATGGGGCACCGCGATCAACGAGCCGCCGGCCTTCGCCGCTTTTGGCGTCAAGATCATCGGCTGGTGGGGCATGACCGAGACCATCAGCCACGGCATCGTCGGCGAGGTCGACCAGCCCAACGTCCCGATGTCGATCGGCCGCGCCGCGAGCGAATACCAGATCCGCATCACCGACGATGACGGAAGGCCGACGGAGGTCGGCGACACCGGCAATCTCTCGATCAAGGGCATCGTCGGCCTGTCGCTGTTCGCCGAATATCTGCACAACGAGAAGGCGACACGCGAGAGCTTCGACGAGCACGGCTTCTTTCTCACCGGTGATCGCGTGGTGCGGCTGGAGAACGGCACTATCCGCTTCGGGGACCGCAGCAAGGACATGCTCAAGGTCGGCGGCGAGAACGTCGCCGCGTCCGAGATCGAGCAGGTGGTCGCACTCGTCCCCGGCGTGCGCGAGGCCGCCGTGGTGGCGAAGACGCATCCGATGCTGGACGAGGTGCCGGTCGTCTTCATCATCCCGCAGGGTGGCGTCGCCGGTGCGCGGCCCGATCTGCACGAAGCCGTCATGACCGCCTGCCGCGCCGGCCTCGCCGACTTCAAGGTGCCGCGCGAAATTCGTTTCGTCGACGACATGCCCCGCTCGACGCTGGAGAAGGTGGCGAAGGCGGAGCTGAGGAAGATGGTGGGGTAGCTCGTAGGATGATGCTTCAGAACGATCCCAGCGCCACCGGGCGGAACGCCTGCAACAGCTGCTGGTCCAGCTTGCCGCCCATGCCTTCCATCATCGCAAACGCGCGCGAATGGGTGAAGGGCATGCGGTAGGCGCGCTTCTCCACGAGTGCGGCGTAGATGTCGACGATCGTCGTGACCCGCACGATGTCGCTGATCTGGTTGCTCGAAAGCCCGTTGGGATAGCCAGAGCCGTCGAGAAATTCGTGGTGGTGCAGCACGACGTCGAGCATCTCCGGCGGGAAGCCGCCCTGGGCTGCGAGCGCGTCATAGCCGCGGCGCGGATGCTGGCGGACTTCGGCCATCTCCTCGTCGGTGAGCTTGCCGGGCTTGTCGAGCAGCGCGGAGGGAACGAAGGCCTTGCCGACGTCGTGCAGCAGCGCGGCCCGGGTCAGCCGGCGCTGATCGTCCTCGCGCATGCCGAGGTGCTGAGCGAAGGAGACTGCAAATCCGGTGACGAACAGGCAGTGGCGGTAGCTGCCGACATGGTGGCAGCCCACCGTGGTGAGCCATTCGCGCAGCGAGGAGTGCTTGATCGCCTTCAGGATCTTGCTCTCGGCGGCGATGACGTCGTCGAAGGTCAGCGGCACGCCGAGCGGCAGCTTCTCGAACATCTTCTTCAGAATCGCATGCGCCGCCTCGACGCCGCGATTGAGCGTCTTGCCGCGATCGGACGCGTCATAGACGGCGGTGTCAGGGAAGGCCGCACGGATGCGCTGCAGGATAGCCTCGGGCTGAAGCGGCCGCGAGATGGTGTCGGTGGCGCCCAGCGCCCAAGCCTGCATGGTGCCGTGATGCAGGGCGTCCGCAAGCACGAACAGCCGCGGCATCGCGCGATAGGCGTCGCCGCGCAGCTTGTTGCGCACCCGCTGCACGCTCTCGGGCGAGCGCAAATTGATGTCGACCACGAGGCCGGAGAGCTCGCGCGAAGGCTGCTCGGGGAGCTCCTGGGTCGTCACCGTCGCGACGTCACCGACCGCCTTGAGGATGCTCGGCGAGCTCGGTGCTCTCGTCGCTCCGGTCGGAGGCGAGCAGAAGCCGGCGTTTGGCGGCGGTTTTGGCTGAGGCGTTCATGGCTTCCCCAAGAGCACACGGGACTGGATTTGGCGTCAGCCTAAGCCGGATCAGGTTCTCCGGCCCTTAAGAGGCGTGCTCAATGGAACCCTGCGGAATCAGAGACAATCTTACGGATTTCGCCTCCCCGAGCGGTTCCACTCAAAAGAGCGAAAACAACCCCATGCACAGTAGGGATGTGCTTGTAAATAAAGGGGTTTTCCAACGACAAATCCGCCGGAGACTGCCCCCCGGCGGATCATGTCAGGTCAATCGCGGCCGGCTTACGCCTTCATCGCGCCCTTCACGGCTTCGGCCGTGATCGGCAGGGCTCGGACGCGGGCGCCCGAGGCGTTGAAGATGGCGTTGCCGATCGCGGGTGCAATCACCGTCACGGCAGGCTCGCCGACGCCGGTGGCCTTTTCGCCATTGGCGATCACGGCGATCGCGACCTCCGGCATCTGGCTCATGCGCAAGGGCGTGTAGCTATCGAAATTGGTCTGTTCGATGCCACCATCCTTCAGCGTCGCCTTCTCGTACATCGCCAGCGACAGGCCCCACAGCGCCGCGCCCTCGACCTGGGCGCGGATGTTGTCGGGATGCACTTGCGTGCCGACGTCGGTTGCGACCGTGAGCTTCTTCACGGTTACCTCGCCCGACGGCGCAACGGCGACATGGGCAACGCAGGCCGTCCAGCTTGCGGTCGCGCGTTCCTGCGACGACACGCAGGCGACACCCATGCCCTCACCCTTCGGCAGCTTCCTGCTGCCGTAACCGGCGAGACCCATCGCGGCGAGCAGCGTGTTGCGGAGCCGCTGCGCGCCGCCGTCGTTCTTGCCGGCGCCGTCGAGCAGCGAGATGCGGAACTGCGCCGGGTCCTTGCCGGTCGCGGCCGCGATCTCGTCGATCATGCTTTCGACCGCCCAGAACGTCCAGCCGGGCGCCACCGATCGGAGCTGACCGGACGGGGTGGCGTTGTGCGCCATCTCGTTCTTGATCGCGCGCACATAATGGTTGGGCACGGTGTAGAAGAAGTCGGCCCCGTTCACCGTAAAGGAGTCGAGTGGACCCTTCTTGTCGACTGACGGCGTCAGGAAATCTGGGATTCCCCAGCGCTGGGTCGGCCAGGCCGAGACCACGTCGTGACTGAGCGCGATGAGCTTGCCGTCGCCGTCCACGCCGGCCTTCACTTTCTGCAAGGTGAGCGGACGCGAGAAGTCCATCGTCATGTCGTTTTCGCGCGTGTAGATCACCTTCACCGGCTTGCCGATCGCCTTCGCCGCCTGCACCGCCGGAATCATCATGTCGGCATCGAGCCTGCGGCCAAAGCCGCCGCCGAGCCACATCTGGTGCATGACCACGAACTTCGGATCGATCCCGGCTGCACCCGCGGCGATCCCGCCGGAGCGCGTCGCGAACTGATTGCCGGAATAGATGTGCAGGATGTCGCCCTTGAACTCCGCGGTGGCGTTCATCGGCTCCATCGGTGCGTGGATGTTGATGCTGGTGGTGTACTCCGCCTCAAGCACCTTGGCCGCCGTGCCGAACGCCGCCACGGGATCGCCGTCCTTGACAAAGAACTGACCGGAATCGTCGAGAGCCTGCAGCCGCTTGGCCTCGGCATACAGCGACTCGCTCGACACCTTCGCGTTGGGACCGCCGTCATAGCTGATCTTCAGCGCGGCAGCGGCCTTCTTGGCGTTGGCGTAGGTGCTGGCCACCGCCACCACCCAGCCCGACGTCGTCTGCGTCTTGTCGTCGAGGGTGACGGCCTTGATGAAGCCCGGCACCTTCTTGGCGGCGCTGTCGTCGACCGATTTCACCGTGGCGCCGAAGCGCACCGGCGGCGTGACCACCGCGCCATAAGCCATGCCCGGAATCATCACGTCGATGCCGTATTTGGCCGTTCCGTTGGTCTTGGAGGGGATGTCGAGCTGCGGCACCGACACGCCGATCATGGTGTACTGATCCGGCGTCTTCAGCTTGATCGCCTTCAGCTCGTCCGGCGTGAAGGTCTTGGTCGCCTTGCCGCTCTTGACGACATCTGCGAACGACATCTGCTTCTTCGACTTCGGATGCGCGATCATGGAATCGCGCACCACGAGCTCGGAGGCCGGCACGCCCATCGCGGCGGCCGCGCCTTCCGTCAAGGCCATGCGGCCCGCGGCACCCGCGCGGCTCATGGCGTCGAAGTTCATCATGGTCGACCAGCTGCCGCCGGTGATCTGCGCACCGAGCACGGGGTCGTTGAACTTCGGATCATTGGAGGCAAGCTGAACGCGCATGTCGCTCCATTTGGCCCCTAACTCTTCGGCCACGATCTGCGCCATGGTGGAGGCGATGTGCTGGCCCATGTCGGCCTTGCCGCAGGTGACGGTGACCAGACCATCGGGCGCGATCGCGTACCAGACGCTGGGCTCGAAGTTGGAAGGCGCCGCAAGCGCCTCACCGATGCCGGGTACACCGGAATAACCGAGCACGAGGCCGGTTGCGGCGGTGCCGACCAGGAAGGAGCGGCGGCTAAGATCTGATGTCTCTGATGTGACGTTCTTCACGTGCCGGTTCATGTGGGCCTCCGTTCGTTGCCGGAGGCGGATGCGGTGCGCATCTCGGTTGCGGCGCGCATGATTGCCTTCTGGATCCGCGAATAGGTCATGCAACGGCAGAGATTGCCGTCCATATGCGCCACGACCTCTTCCTTGGTCGGATTGGGATTCTTCGCGAGCAGCGAAGCCGCCTGCATGATCTGCCCGGATTGGCAGTAGCCGCATTGCGGAACCTGCTCGGCGATCCATGCCTTCTGCAAGGGATGATCGCCCTTGGCGGCGAGGCCTTCGATGGTGGTGATCTTCTTGCCGGCGACATCGCCGACCATGGTTTGGCACGAACGCACGGCTTCGCCGTTGACGTGCACGGTGCAGGCACCGCACAGGCCGGCACCGCAGCCGAATTTGGTGCCGGTCATCTGCAATTGCTCGCGGATCGCCCAGAGGAGCGGCGTGTCGTTCGCCGCATCCACGGACATACTCCGCCCGTTGATGGTGAGAGTTGGCATAGGCGTCTTCCCCTGCCGGTGCATGACGGCGGCAACTTGTGTCGCGGACGCCCACCGGGCCGGCGCCAGCCTTGCCCGCAAGAATGATCGGGTTCAGCGGCGGAGGCAAATGCAATTTGGAATCGATCGAAACAAACGCGGCGCCTGCTCGTTGTGCGTCGCGACAAGGGCGGTGTTGCAGCCACTGAACGCAACCGAGTGCGGCGCCAGGCATGCAGGCAATCGCAATCAGGCGGTTTCCTACGAGTAACCCAGCGCGTTAGGATGGACGAAGAAACAAGATAACAAGGTGGAAGCAATGCCAAGGATCGATCGGGACGGCGTCGGAATCTATTACGAGGTTCATGGCGAGGGACCGCCACTGCTGCTGACCCATGGCTACTCCCTCGACCTCGGCAATGTGGCATGGGCAGATCGATGCGCTTGCCGGGGATCACAAGCTGATCTTGTGGGACATGCGCGGTCACGGCCAGTCCGACTATCCCGACGATCCCGCCGCCTACAACGAGGCGCTGACCGTCGGCGACATGGCCGCGATCCTCGATGCAGCCGGCGCTGAGCGCGCCATCATCGGCGGGCTGTCGCTCGGCGGCTACATGACACTCGCTTTCACTCGCGCGCTTCCGATGCGCGCCCGCGCGCTGCTGATCATCGACACCGGCCCGGGCTTCAAGAAGGACGACGCGCGCGAGGCCTGGAACGCGCGAGCGCTCGCCACTGCCGACAGGCTCGATCGCGAAGGCCTCGACATGCTGAAGGCAGCGACGCGCGAGCGCGCCACGGCCAGCCATCGCAACGCCAGGGGATTGGCGCTTGCCGCACGCGGCATGCTGACCCAGCGCGATGCGAAGGTGATCGAGCTGCTGCCGGATATCAAGGTGCCGGCCGCTGATCGTTGTCGGCGCCGACGACACGCCGTTCCTCGCCGCGTCCGACTACATGGCGGCAAAAATTCCCGGCGCACAAAAAGTCGTGATCCCCGCCGCCGGGCATGCCGTCAACATCGATCAGCCGCAGGCTTTTGTTGACGCGGTGGTGCCTTTCCTGAAGAACTTGCCGGGATAGGACGGGCGGACAGGAACACTGGCAATGAAGCGAGCGATGTTGGCGGCGGGCGCGGTGTTGCTATCGGTATCTGCGCAGGCCGAGCCGTTCGGCACCATGCCGCCGCGCCTCCCTTTTGTTGCGACCTTGTCGAACAATACGCCACTCGCTTTCGGCATGGACGCCGAGCAGACCGCGCGCGCCCTGGGGCAGCCGCTGCGATACGTCCGCGGGCGTCCCGGCAGCGAGATCTACCTCGCTTTGCGCAACATCGGCGGCAGCGGATTGATACCCTCTCGCCATCGCCTGTTCCTGCAATTCCGTCACGGACGGTTGGCAGGATGGAAGGAAGACTACGGCGAAAACTGGATGTGGGAGTGATCCTCATGGTGAGGAGGCGCGAAGCGCCGTCTCGAACCATGCAGGCCCCCGCTGCTACCTCTCGGCCTGCATCCTTCGAGACGCTTGCTTCGCAAGCTCCTCAGGATGAGGGATGCGAGCGGAGTTCGTGATCGACGGTCAACCAAAAAGGACAACCCGCGTGGGACAAGACATCAAATTGACGGCTTCCGACAATTTCCAGTTCGGTGCCTATCGCGCTGAGCCCTCGGGCACGGCGAAGGGCGCGGTGGTGGTGATCCAGGAGATCTTTGGGGTCAATCATCACATCCGCTCGGTCTGCGATCGCCTCGCCGGGGAAGGCTATGTCGCGATCGCGCCGTCGATCTTCGACCGGACGTCGCCGGGCTTCCAGTCGGGCTACACGCCTGACGAGATCGCGGAAGCGCGCAAGTTCGTCGCCAGCCCGGATTGGGAGGCGATGCTGCGCGACACGCAGGCGGCAATCGATGCGGTGAAGAGCGTCGGCCCGGTCGGCATTATCGGTTTCTGTCTCGGCGGCAGCATCGCCTTCGTCGCGGCGACGCGGCTGTCGGGCCTGAAGGCCGCGATCGGTTATTACGGCGGCGCGGTCGTGCGCTTTGCCGACGAGACACCGAAAGTGCCGACGCAGCTGCATTTCGGCGAGAAGGATACCGGCATCCCCCTGACCGACGTCGAGACCGTCAAGACCAAGCGGCCGGATGTCGAGGTCTTCGTCTATCCGGGCGCCCAGCACGGCTTTCATTGCGACGAGCGTCCGAGCTACGACAAAGCCAGCTCCGACATCGCCTGGCCGCGCAGCATGGATTTTTTTGCCAAGCATTTGAAATAGGGCCGCACTTGCTGCCGTCATTCCGGGATGCGTCGAGCGGCGCAGGCCCGGAATGAGGAGAGCAGGAATCGGGTGGCTGCAGCACGGCGCGCGGCGATAGAGCAGGCGGATCAAGCCAGCTCACGCCAGGAGACCGCCATGCAGCAGGCCATCACGCACCTCGACATCCGCAATCCGTTCGGAACCATGGACGTCCCCTCGCCCGATGATTCCGAAGTGACAGACTATGCCGCGACCGCCACGCTGTCCGGCGATGCAACCGACGGCAACGCGGCGGCATGGGCCTCCATCGCGACAATGTACGATCCGATCGAGGGCCGCTGGACGAGCCGCTGGAATGGCGGCGCCGATCCGACCATCGGCGGCGATACGGCGGAGAAATGGAAGCAGGGGCGCGCCGAGGTTCAGGTCAAAAGCGAGCGAATCTATCTGCGCTTCGACTGGGACGACGGTCGTCGGCACGGGCTGATCGATGCCGCGCGCGACGGCGCGGGTCGCCTGGTCGGAAAATACATCAACCTGACCACGCCGGCGATCACGCGGCCATGGATCGGGCTCGTGGTCGACGCCAACAGGATCGACGGATGTTTTCCGAACGGACGGCTGGATTTCAGGCGGTGAGCTAGAACCAGCGCTCGCCGATGAACACGGTGTCCCCGGGGGCCAGGGGCGCGCCGAGCGGGACGATAGCGCGCATGGAGCCACCGGCTTCGGTGTGCGTGACGGTGACAACGTCGCGCTTGGCGCGCGGCGAGAAGCCGCCCGCGATCGCGACGGCGCTTTCGACCGTCATGTTCGGTACGTAAGGATATTGTCCGGGCGCGGAGACTTCGCCGAGGATGAAGAACGGGCGATAGGCCTCGATCTCCACGGCCACGGAAGGCTCGCGGATGAAGCCGTTGCGCAAGCGTGCGGCGATGTCGCCGGCGAGGCCGGCCGGGGTACGACCGCGTGCCGGCACGCCGCCGATCAGCGGCATGGTGATGGAGCCGCCAGCGTCGATGGCGTAGCTGTTGGTGAGACCTTCCTGGCCATAGACCACGACGCGCAGCCTGTCGCCGGCATCGAGATGGTAGGAAGAATCGTAGCGGACCGGCGCCGCCATCGGTGCGGCGTAACCGACCGGCATGGGCGCAGGCGAAGAGGCAAAGGAATTGCGCAGAGCCCCGATGGCGCCGCCACCGTCGCCGACGACGACCGGCTGTGGCGCGTAATAGGGCTGGCCATAGGCCATGGAGTCGAGATCGGCGCGCGGCTGCATCACCGCGACGGGGCCGGCGGTCTGCATGCAGCCGCCAAGCGCAAGCGCGGCGGACGCTGCCAAGGACGTTGCCAAGATCGACCATCGAAACGCGCGTGCAACCGGCACCGGACCTATCCCTCGAAACGAGACAAATCCAGTGTTGCACCGGTTATGGTTAATAAAGCGTTGAGGCGGCGCGACGATGCCGCGCTGCGCTCCCTCTCCCGCTTGCGGGCACTGCTATCGCATATGGCTTTTTGGGCCAGCCTGAACGCGCGCCTCGTCCTTCGAGACGACCGCTCTGCGGTCTCCTCAGGATGAGGCTAATCGGCATCGGTGCCTGTTGAAATTGTTGCCGTACACTCCATCCTCATCCTGAGGAGCCCGCCTAAAGCGGGCGTCTCGAAGGATCGGCCGCAGGAAACTGCTCTCAAATGCCGCTGCCCTGCTCTTGCAGGAGAGGTACAGCGAGTTCGTCGCCAGCTTACGCGCTCACACCGACGCCGATCGGGCAGGACACGCCGGTGCCGCCCAAACCGCAATAGCCGGCGGGATTCTTCGCCAGATATTGCTGATGATAGTCCTCGGCAAAATAGAATTCGCCGGCGGGTGCGATCTCGGTGGTGATAGCGCCGAGACCTTTTGCGGCAAGCGCCTTCTGATAGAGCGCCTTCGATTGATCGGCCGCTTTCTTCTGCGCGTCCGAATAAGTGTAGATCGCGCTTCGGTACTGCGTGCCGACGTCATTGCCCTGACGCATGCCCTGGGTCGGGTTGTGGCTCTCCCAAAAAATCTTCAGCAACTTCTCGTAGGAGATCTTTTTCGGATCGAACACGACCAGCACCACTTCGGTGTGGCCGGTGCGGCCTGAGCAGGTCTCTTCATAGGTCGGATTCGGCGTGTGGCCGCCGGCATACCCGACGGCGGTGGCGTAAACGCCGTCGCCGAGCTCCCAGAACTTGCGCTCCGCGCCCCAGAAGCAGCCGAGCCCGAACACCGCCTGCTCGAGGCCTGCGGGATAAGGCGACTGCAACTTCGCGCCGTTGACGAAATGGCTGGTCGCGGTCGGAATAGCTTGCGCACGGCCGGGCAGCGCTTCCGTGGCGCTCGGCAATGCGGTGGTCTTGCGCATGAAAAGCATGATTGAATCTCCGCAACGAGCTGTCGGTCGCTTGAGACAGGTGCTCAGGCGGCGTGCTCGCGATCAGGTGGGAATATAGGGATCTACGCCGCAAGGGGCAGCCCTGTTACGCCGCGCGCGCCCGGCTCAGTCGGGGGATTGAAAGCTCAATCCCGGGAATAACCGATCAGCGGCTTGCGCGGGCGAAACAGGATCATCAGGAGGATGCCCAGAATGCCGAGGACGGCGAAAACCGGTTGATCCAGCACCAGGCGGATCACCGAGGTCCAGAGCCATGGCGCCTTGGCCTCGACCCAGGTCCGGAACGCCGTCTGGCTGGCCTGATTGATGTCGTTCCAGAACTGGCCGAAGCGGGTGAACCGCAGGGTCTGGTCAGCCACCCAGCGGGCGCCGTCATAGACCATGAAGATGAATCCGCCGGCGAGCAGCAACAGCCCAATCAGTCGGAAAAAGCCGCGGATCATGCTTCACCTTATATGGTCGTCCGATCGGACGATCCTCGTAACGCTGCCAGCCAATACAAGGGAGACGGCAGAAATTCAACCTCTTCAGGGCGTTACGGCACTCATCCAGGCCCTAGGGGCTGGTTTTCCAGCCCGGGAAAGCGTTGACGGTGCCAAAGACCCTCTCTATAAGGGCGCCAACTGGCGGCGGGCGCAATCCTGCCGCCGCTGTTCTTTGAGCAGTTGCAGGCTCTTTGGGCTTAGAGGCTCTTTGGGCCTCAGAGACAGCCGCAAGGCTGTCGCTCATGTTCCGGGAACAGCCTAGCAACCGAACACCCTGATTCCGAGCGTCGATTACGCGGTCAAGCAAGCCGGCGCTACCGACCAAGACGCGACCGGTACCCGCAAAGGACATTGAGACCATGGCCAATACCACTTCCGCCAAGAAAGCGACGCGCAAGATCGCCCGCCGCACCGCCGTCAACAAGTCGCGCCGCACCCAGATGCGCGGTGCCGTGCGTAACGTCGAAGAAGCCATCAAGACCGGCGACCGCGCCGCCGCTGTGACGGCGCTGGCGAATGCCGAGCCCGCTTTGATGCGCGCAGCCCAGCGCAACATCATTCACAAGAACAACGCCAGCCGCAAAGTCTCGCGGCTCACCGCGCAGATCGCCAAGCTCGCCAAGTAAGCCCGCGAGTAATCTGGCGAGTGACCTAGCAAGCCTTCGTTCGATCGGACGATCCGGTCGCACATCGCACGCGTCAAACAGCCCGGCATCACGCCGGGCTTTTTTGTTGCCAGCCATAGTCACGCAAGCAGTCAGGCGCGACCGACCTTCGATCGAAGGATCGCGGCGTCCACACCATTAGTTCTACCTGCGGGTGATTTTGCAACAGGGGAAACTTTTCACCGCGGTGCAAAAAGCCCTTGCGAGGCGGGCTCAAGTTGAATTCCTGCGCCTGCGCGTTCTTCACACCGTAGTTTCACCGGATCGCGCCAGGCGATGGAGTTACCCTGTGAAACGAGACTCAAAAAACGGTGTCTCGCTAATCACTTATCGACATAGTGACGCCAAGCATTTGGAAAAATCGCCCGCGCGTCTCGCCGCGTGACGCTTTTGTAAAGAATTTTTGGCAGTGGCGGAGAATTGTCACACAAGGCGCGGCTCTTTCGATTCTGTGCACGAATCCAAAACCTTGGTCTGAAGCCTGTGCACAAGTCGCGCGCGGCGTTAACGCAGATCAAGTTTTTTGGCGCCTCAAGTGTGAATCAATTTCGTTGCGAGTCCTTCGGCATAGTGTATTCCTTAAGGCGTCAGCGGCGCCCACGATCTTGAGACCAGCGCGGTATCGGAAACGGGGCGAGCGTGCAAATCGGCGGCGATGTGCACGTAAGCGACGCTTAACCCAGCGATTGTCGGTTCGAAACCCATAGCAATATGGGAACGGTAGTTCTTTGTCTGAATGTCTCCAAGCGGGATCTTCCCGCTCGCGCCCAGCGCAAAATGAGAGACATCTCGAGGCTACTCCGACACGCAGGATGGCGAAGCCGAGCGGACGACGAGTACAGACGGGCGCATCCGCGGCTGGAGCAATTCAGATGCGGTTGTTTTTCAGGCAGGACCTTGCCGTGAGCGATCGCGGCAGGACGGGGAGGTATCATGTCCTACGGATTCAACGCGGTGTTGACACAGATTCCATCGTTCGACGATGCCGTCTCCGATCCGTCCTGCGTTCAGCCCCCCTCGTGTGAGGGCGCGCCGAGTACGCGCTGACCTCGCGAACTCTCCATCTCCGACATCGCTGATCTGACCTCGCGGCGTTCGCGCCGAACGGTCGAGCTGTGCCCGACGATGGAATCGCTTGAGGTCGCGCCATGACGGGGAACCCCGCATGGCGTTCACAACGCAACCTTATCTCTCAAGAGAAGTTTTTAACGATGAACCCATCGGAACAGGATCGCTGGTCACGCGTGAAGAGCCGGCTGCGCACGAACGTAGGCGAAGACGTCTATACGAGCTGGTTTGCTCGCATGGATCTGGAAGGTGTGCAGGAGGAGAGCGTGCGGCTCTCGGTTCCCACGCGCTTCCTGAAGAGCTGGATTCAGGCGCATTACGCCGAGCGCGTGCTGTCGTGCTGGCAGGCCGAGATGCCCGAAGTGCATCGTATCGATCTCACCGTGCGTTCGGCCGTGCGTCCGGTCGTTCAGCAGAAGGAAGTGCCCGCGCCGGTTGAAGCACGCCGCTCGCCTGCGCCGGAGCTGCGCTCGACCGCGACCGCGCCGGTCTCGGCCAATCACGATGCGCTCGGCGGCTCGCCGCTCGATCCGCGCCTGACCTTCGCAAGCTTCGTCGTCGGCCGCTCCAACACGCTGGCGCATGCCGCTGCGCGTCAGGTCGCGGAGGGTCGCCGCGGCGATCCCGTCATGTTCAATCCGCTCTACATCCATGCCGGCGTTGGCCTCGGCAAGACGCATCTGTTGCAGGCGGTGACCTGGGCCGGCAATTCCGGCAACGAGCGCAAGGTGCTTTACCTGACCGCTGAAAAATTCATGTACGGCTTCGTCGCCGCGCTGAAGACGCAGACGGCACTGGCCTTCAAGGAAGCGCTGCGCGGCATCGACGTGCTCGTGATCGACGATCTCCAGTTCCTGCAGGGCAAGTCGACCCAGGCCGAGTTCTGTCACACCCTGAACGCGCTGATCGACGCCGGACGCCAGGTCGTGATCGCGGCCGACCGTCCGCCGTCCGATCTCGAAAGCCTCGATGATCGCGTGCGCTCGCGGCTGGCCGGCGGCCTCGTGGTCGAGATGGCCTCGCTCGGCGAGGAGCTGCGGCATGGCATTCTCAAGTCGCGCGTCGCGGCGGCCCGCGCCCATCACGCGACGTTCGAGGTGCCGGAGGAGGTTCTGACCTATCTGGCCCGCGCCATCACCCATAACGGCAGGGATCTCGAAGGCGCGATCAACCGCCTGCTCGCGCACTCGAAGCTCAACAACCGGCCGGTGACGCTGGAAATGGCCGAGCACGAGGTGCGCGACCTGATCCGGCCGCAGGAGCCGAAGCGCATCAAGATCGAGGACATCCAGCGTGTGGTGGCGCGGCAGTATAATGTCAGCCGCTCCGACCTGCTGTCCTCGCGCCGGACCGCCAACGTGGTCCGTCCGCGCCAGGTGGCGATGTATCTCGCCAAGACGCTGACCCTGCGCTCGCTGCCGGAAATCGGCCGCCGCTTCGGTGGGCGCGACCACACCACGGTGCTGCACGCCGTTCGCAAGATCGAAGCCCTGGTTTCCAAGGACACCGGCGCTGTCGGACGAGGTCGAATCGCTGAAGCGTCAGCTTCAGGAATAAACGCCCAGGTCTTTCCCCTTCCCCCCGCCGCCCCGGCCATGCCTGGGCGGCGGGCGTGTTTTTGCCTGTAAATCGTGGGGAACCATCCCGCGATCCCTTGAAACGGATGACTTTACGCGCCACCTTGCGCGACCCTGAAGGCTTTGGTCATATCGGCTGGATGATCCGGCTTTGGGGGTCTTCGGTACCGTGGCGCGCGTCCCGCCGCCCGGCTTTTCCAAATTTGTGTTTCCTTGGGGATCGGGCGAGTAGTGCAATGAAGGTTACGGTCGAACGCGCGCAACTCCTGAAGTCGCTGGGCCATGTCCACCGCGTGGTCGAGCGCCGCAACACGATTCCAATCCTCGGCAACGTGCTGGTCCGGGCCGAGAACGCGAAATTGTCGCTGAAGGCGACCGACCTCGACCTCGAGGTGACGGAAACGCTCGCGGCGGAAACCGCGACCGCAGGGTCCACCACCGTGCCGGCGCACATGTTCTACGACATCGTGCGCAAGCTGCCCGATGGTTCGCAGATCGTGCTCGAAGCCGACGGCGACCGCGCCGTGCTGGCGATCCGCGCCGGCCGCTCCCGTTTCACGCTGCAGACGCTGCCGGAGAATGATTTTCCGGATCTGGCCGCCGGCGACATGTCGCATTCGTTCTCGCTCGCCGCCAAGGACGTCAAGCGGCTGATCGACCGCACCCAGTTCGCGATCTCCACCGAGGAGACGCGCTACTACCTCAACGGCATCTATCTGCATGCCGCAGGCTCCGCCAATGCCGCGACCCTGCGCGGCGTCGCCACCGACGGCCACCGCCTCGCGCAGCTCGACCTGGTCCAGCCCAAGGGCGCCGACGGCATGCCCGGCGTGATCGTTCCGCGCAAGACGGTCAGCGAGGTGCAGCGCCTGATCGAGGACAACGAGGCCGAGGTCACGATCGAGCTGTCGCAGGCAAAGATCCGCTTTACCATCGGCAATGTGGTCCTGACCTCGAAGCTGATCGACGGCACCTTCCCCGATTACAGCCGTGTCATCCCGCAGGGTAACGACAAGGAGCTCGTCGTCGACAAGAAGGATTTTGAGAACGCGGTCGACCGCGTTTCCACCATCTCCAGCGAGCGCGGGCGGGCCGTGAAACTGTCGCTGTCGCCGGGCAAGCTGGTGCTGTCGGTGACCAACCCGGATTCCGGCAGCGCGACCGAAGAGCTCGAAGTCGAATACGCCTCCGACGCTCTCGATATCGGCTTCAACTCCCGCTATCTGCTCGACATCGCAGCCCAGATCGAAGGCGACGTCGCAACGCTCCGGCTCGCCGACCCCGGCTCGCCGACGCTGGTGCAAGACCGCGACGACAAGAGCGCGCTGTACGTGCTGATGCCGATGCGAGTGTGAGGGACGTGCTCCCGCGCGGACACCAGGTATTCGTATTCCGTCATGAACCAGGCGCGATGCGCCTTACCGCGCCCTCTCCCCTTGCGGGAGAGGGCAGCTCCGCTATTAGCCAAGATCTTACTCGGGTGAGGGGTCCTCTCGCGACACTTCCTGTGCGGAGACAACCCCTCACTCGCCGTCGCTGCGCGACGGCACCCTCTCCCGCAAGGGGAGAGGGGAAGAGCACCGCGTCCCAACAACATTCAGAATGAGCGCCGATGCCGCGCGGCTCGCATCATCGGCCGACTGCCAGGCATCTTCGCCAGTTCGCGAAGAGCATGCGGCACGAGCCAACGGATGCGGAAGCAGCTATGTGGCGCTTACTGAGGGATCGCCGGCTATCGGCCTACAAATTTCGCCGACAGGCTCCGATCGAGAACTACATTCTCGACTTCGTCTGCTTCGAGAAGCGCCTTGTGATCGAGATCGACGGCAGTCAGCACGCAGAATCAGGAAGCGATGCAGCGCGTGATGCGGCTCTCTCCGCTGAAGGCTTTGTCATCGCGCGTTACTGGAACAATGACGTATTACAGCAGCCCGCTTCGGTATTGGAGGATATCCTTGCAAAGCTCGCCGGGCGGTAAGATACCCCTCACCCGTCGCCTCACTTCGTGAGGCGCCACCCTCCCCCACAAGGGGGGAGGGATCAGAGTGTGCCCGCAAATCATGACCCCCTCCCGCATTCATCGCCTGACGCTGACGCATTTTCGCAATTACCGGGCGGCGGGGCTCGAGGCGACGGCTGACATGGTGGCGCTGGTCGGGCCGAACGGGGCGGGCAAGACCAATTGCATCGAGGCGATCTCGTTCCTGTCGCCGGGACGCGGCTTGCGGCGTGCGACGCTGGACGACGTTGCCGACAACCAGGGCGACGGCTCCTGGGCGGTATCTGCACAGGTCGAGGGCGCGCTGGGCCTCGCCACGCTCGGCACCGGCATCGATCCGCCGCGCGCCGACAGCCCGGTCAGCCGGCGCTGCCGCATCGATCGCGAACCGGTCAATTCGGCGGCGTCCTTCGGCGACCATATCCGCATGGTGTGGCTGACGCCGGCGATGGACGGGCTGTTCATGGGTGCGGCGTCCGAGCGCCGGCGCTTCTTCGACCGCCTGGTGCTTGCCATCGACAGCGACCATTCCAGCCGCATCTCGGCGCTGGACCGCTCGCTGCGCTCGCGCAACCGCCTGCTCGAGACGCGCAATTACGACGACCATTGGTGTGACGCGATCGAGCGCGAGACCGCGGAGCTTGCGGTCGCCGTCGCCGCAACCCGCGGCCAGACTGCGGCACGTCTCACCGGCATGCTGAATGCACGCGCGCAGACCTCCGCCTTCCCCTCGGCGCAAATCGGGCTCGACGGCTGGATGGAGAACGCGCTGCTGAACGAGACGGCGACGTCGGTCGAGGACCGCTACCGCCAGATCCTGCGCGACAACCGTCCGCGTGACGCCATCGCCGGTCGCACCACGGACGGTCCGCATCTCACCGATCTCCAGGTGATCTACGCGCCGAAAAGCATGCCGGCGCGCGATGCCTCGACCGGCGAGCAGAAGGCGTTGCTGATCGGATTGGTGCTGGCGCATGCGAGCCTGGTCGCCGAGATGACCGGCATCGTGCCGCTGCTGCTGCTCGACGAGGTCGTCGCGCATCTCGATCCCAGCAGGCGCGCAGCGCTGTTCGACGAGCTGCGCAAGCTCGGCGCGCAGGTGTGGCTGACCGGAGCAGATCCGGCCGCCTTCGCCGAGATCGGCACCGGGGGCGAGATCTTTGACATCGAGAGCGGACAAGTCAGCGCGCGTCGGTGAGCCGCCGCATTGAACCCGCGTGGTTCCGTCAACGACTAGCTGTCTGAGGCCGCGCCGGCAGTGTCGCAGCGCTGCCATCGCGCAATGACACTGATGCGCGCGGCATTCCTGGAGAATGAGATGCGGACGGTAAGGTCCGGGGTGCAAGCCCCGGCACGATGGCGGGCGTTTGCGTGCGGCCTCGTCTTGCTCGCGACGTGCATGCTCGCGGCAAGCGCCGGCGCCTGGATGCCGCATCTGTCGCCGCTGTTCTCGGCCGACCTCACGCCGGATCCCGATGCCAAGCTGCCCGCACCGACGCGCTACAGTTTTAGAGGAATTCACACCACCCTGATGCGGGGCGTTGAAGCGCCGCTCCGCGTCAAGCTCGAAGCCACCGTGCCCGCCGAGCTCGGCGACATTCTCGCCTTCTACCGTGCGGAGCTTGGAAAGCTCGGCTGGCAGGAGCAACACGATAACGCTGTCGTCTCCGCCGATCACGTCCAGCTCACCTTCGCCTCCCCGCTCGGGCCGGCCATGCTGGAACTCGGCCGCAAGGACAGCAGCACCTCGGTCCAGCTCGTGCAGAAGAACTCGGACATTGCAGCCAGGGCGAACGTCATGCCCGAACCGGGCCAGGCGAAGCTGGCGTTCAGTAACATCGGTGAGACGGAAGCCGTGCTCGGGATCAACGAGCGGATCATCAAGCGCGCCGCCGGCGCCAACGCGGTCTCGCTGGATCTGCTGCCCGGCAGATATTCCTACGAACTGGGCGTGCCCGGCCGTCCGGCCCACACCAACATCCTCACCGTCGCGGCCGGCGATGCCTGGGAGCTCACCGTCGGGCGCGACGGCGAGGCATGGTCGCCGCTTCAGCTCTATTGAGACCTCCGAGATCTTTGAACCTGCCCGCTTCCTGAAGCGACTTCTGGTCTGAGACCGCGCCGACGGTGGCGCAGCCGTTGCAATCGCACGCGCCAAAGCGCCGCGCGGCATCCTGGAGACGTAACCATGTCGATGATCCCGCGCGGGACGCAAGTCCCGGCACGATGGCAGCTGCTTGCATGCGGTCTCTTCCTGATGGCGAGTTGCTCGATCGCGGCCGGCGCCGACGAGGGCATCGTCGACGTCCACGCGCTGCCGCAGCTCGAGGGCGCGGTGGAAGACACCTTGCGCCCCGATCCCTATCGCGTCGAGTATCGCGTGCCGACGCCGCAGGCGGTGACACTGCCGGCGGTCCAAAAACTCCTGAGCGCCAACGGCTGGGTGCCCTATGTGATGCCGCTGGAGGAGAATAGCAGCCTGCTGAAGTTCAAGAAGGGTCGGCAGGGCCTTTTCGTTCATTTCACGCAGGCGCTCGGCCGGCCCGACCAGTCCGTGGTTTACTACACGACCGACCGGATCTACGGGAACGTGCCATTTCCGGAAGGCGCAAGCGACATCGTATTTGACGGGACGCGGCCCTATCTCGACTGCATCGCGTCGACGCCGCTCGATGCAACGTCGGACTTCTACAGCAGCCAGATGGCTGCGATCGGCTGGCAGAAGCTCACGCCGGAAACCGCTGCGCGCTGGACGACCAGCCTGGATGAAACCGTTCCCAACGGCCTGCGCGCGTTCTACGCGCACGCCGATAGCAAGGAGACCGGCTTTTATCAACAGAAGCCCGTGATGCTGACGCTGACGCGCCGCGACGATGGCCGCACCAAAGTCGATATCCGGGTCGCGCCCTTTGCGCTACCCAGCGAGCTCAAAAGCGGATAGCGATCTGGCCGGCCTGCCGCGACCGAGCCCGACCAAGACGGCCAAGGGCCTCGGCAGCGCAAGCTCCGACAAGCGCGAAATGTCAGCCGCCGCGATGGCCGAGCTGCCCGCCGTGCTCGCTTTCTATCATCGCGAGCTCGCCGCGCGCGGCTGGCAGGAGGACGGCAGCGCGCCGCGCGCGCCCGGCGACGAGGTCGCGATCAGGATCTCTTCGGCTGAGGAAACCGGCCTGCTGCGGCTTGGCCGCAAATACGATTTCACCATGGTCAGCCTGACCGCGCAGGTGAAGGAATCCGCACTTGCCGCCCGTGCCCAGGCGAAGAAGGAGGCCGACGAGAAGTTCCTTGGGGATGCGTTAGGTGCGGCCAAGCAGCTCATCACCGCCGACGACGCAAGACGCAAGGTGCAGGCGGCCGCGCTGTCAGATGCGCCGCTGAATGCACTGGCCGACAGCAAGACGCCGGTGCCGCTGCCTGAAACCGCCGAGGGCGTGAAGTTCGAAGGCGGTGCCGGCCGGCTCGAATTCGCTTCCACCTCAAGCGTCAAGGCGCTCGCCACGTTCTACCGGGCGCTGCTGAAATCAGCAGGCTGGAAGGAGCAGCCGTCCGTCATCAACCAGCCGAACATGGCGGTAATGGAGTTCGCAAAGGGTGGCAAATCGATCTCGATGACCGTAATGCAGATGGGGCCGAAGGTGAATGTCAGCGCCAACGGATCGGGCCTGGTGATGGCTGCAGCGAAGCCCGCCCAGGCCAAGCCGGGACAGGTCGAGTCGGTGCAAGCCAAGCCGGCCGAGCCCCTCACGCTCGATCCCGATTCCGCCCTGCCGGTGCCGACGCAGCACAGCTCCACCGGGGTTAGCTCCACGAAATTCCCCGGCAGCGACCAGTCGTTCCGGAGCGAGCTCGAAGCCAGCATCCCCGCCGCGCTTGGCGACGTCCTCGCGTTCTATCGCACGGAGCTGACCAAGCGCGGCTGGCAGGAGAAGGCCGACGGCGCGACTGTGACCGCCGAGCGGGCGGAGCTCGCGTTCACCTCGCCGGAGGGACCGGCCGTGCTGAAGCTCGGCCGCGCCAGGGACGAGACAATCGTCAGCCTGGTGCAGCGGAATCCGCAGGCCGCGGCCAAGGCCGACATCATGCCGAAGGCCGGACAGGCCAGGCTGATGCTCGGCAATATGGGGCCGAAGGAAGCATCGCTGACGATCAACAATCAAACCGTGAAGATCGCGGCCGGCGCCGGCGGCCCGCAGTCGCCGAAGGGCCCGATGCTCGATCTGCCGCCCGGCAAGTACCAGTACGCGCTGCGTCTGGCGGGACGCCCTGCCCGGACCGAGACCCTCACCGTGGCCGCCGGCGATGCCTGGGGCCTCCTGGTGGGGCCAAGCGGAGACGTGCTGCCGCTTCAGATGTATTGAGCCTGCAAGGCCGTTCCGGGGCGTTCCAAGCGCCTCGGAACGCCCCTCGTCCCCGCAAAATCCACGTCTTCCACGGCCCGAAACTGCTTCTCGAATCGCGCTTTTTCCAGCGCCTGGAATCGGCCTTCGAAAGCCTTGAAAACCGGCCAAAAAATCCTATCTGATCAAGGACTTGCCGGGAGATACTTTGCGCTAGGCGCAATCCGTCTTTCGTGGCACAAATAGCCCGCATATCAGCGCCTTTTGCGCCGCTGATTCGGGCGACATCTCGAAGGCCTCTCATGACAGAACCTGCTCGGCAGACGCCTGCCGAAAACGAACCCTCAAATCCGAGCGATTACGGGGCGGAATCGATCCGCGTGCTCAAGGGTCTCGATGCCGTCCGCAAGCGTCCGGGCATGTATATCGGCGATACCGATGACGGCTCGGGCCTACATCACATGGTCTACGAGGTCGTCGACAATGCGATCGACGAGGCGCTCGCGGGCCACGCCACGCGCGTCGATGTCGTGCTCAATGCCGACAATTCCGTCACCGTGCGCGACGACGGTCGCGGTATTCCCGTCGACATCCACAAGGGCGAAGGCATCTCGGCGGCCGAGGTCATCATGACCCAGCTGCATGCCGGCGGAAAGTTCGACCAGAACTCCTACAAGGTTTCCGGCGGCCTGCACGGCGTCGGCGTTTCCGTCGTCAACGCGCTGTCGAGCAAGCTCGGCTTGCGCATCTGGCGCGACAACAAGGAGCACTACATCGAGTTCGCCCATGGCGACGCCGTTGCACCGCTCAAGGCCGTCGGCGACGCGCCCGGCAGGCGCGGCACCGAGGTGACGTTCCAGGCCTCGACCGAAACCTTCAAGAACATCGAATATGATTTCGCCACGCTGGAGCACCGGCTGCGCGAGCTCGCCTTCCTCAATTCCGGCGTCAACATCGCACTCTCCGACATGCGTCACGCGGTCGAGAAGCGCGAGGAGATGCACTATTCCGGCGGCGTCGAGGAATTCGTCAAATATCTCGACCGCAACAAGAAGGCGATCGTGCCGGCGCCGATCATGGTGCGCGCGGAAGCCAACGGCATCGGCGTCGAGGCCGCGTTGTGGTGGAACGACAGCTACCACGAGAACGTGCTGTGCTTCACCAACAACATCCCGCAGCGCGACGGCGGCACCCATCTCGCCGGCTTCCGCGGCGCGCTGACGCGCCAGGTCAACGGCTATGCCGATGCCAACGCGAAAAAGGAAAAGATTGCGCTCACCGGCGACGACTGCCGCGAAGGCCTCACCGCCGTTCTCTCCGTGAAGGTGCCGGACCCGAAATTTTCGTCGCAGACCAAGGACAAGCTGGTGTCCTCGGAAGTGCGCCCCGTGGTCGAGAACGTGCTCAACGAGGCGCTTCAGGCCTGGTTCGAGGAGCACCCCTCCGAAGCCAAGATGATCGTCGGCAAGGTGATCCAGGCGGCCGCGGCCCGCGAAGCCGCGCGAAAGGCGCGCGAACTGACGCGCAAGAGCCCACTCTCGGTCTCTTCGCTGCCCGGCAAGCTCGCCGACTGCCAGGAGAAGGACCCTGCGAAGTCCGAGCTCTTCATCGTCGAGGGTGACTCGGCAGGCGGTAGCGCCAAGCAGGGCCGCAACCGCGAGTTCCAGGCCGTGCTGCCGCTGCGCGGCAAGATTCTCAACGTCGAACGCGTGCGCCCCGACAAGATGCTGCACAGCGAGCAGATCGGCACGCTCATCACCGCGCTCGGCACCGGCATCAGCGACGAGTTCTCGATCGAGAAGCTGCGCTATCACAAGATCATCGTGATGACGGACGCCGACGTCGACGGCGCTCACATCCGCACGCTGCTGCTCACTTTCTTCTACCGGCAGATGCGGGAGATCATCGACGGCGGCTATCTCTATATCGCGCAGCCGCCGCTCTATAAGGTCAACCGCGGCAAGTCCGAGCAATACCTGAAGGATGAGCGGGCGCTGGAAGATTATCTGATCGATACCGGGCTGGACGATTGCGTCTATATTCCCGGCACCGGCGGCGATCGTACCGGCCGCGACCTGCGTTCGCTGGTCGACGACGCCCGCGCCGTCCGCGGCATCCTGCGCAGCCTGCACACCCGCTACAATCGCAAGGTGATCGAGCAGGCCGCCATCACCGGCGTGCTCAACAAGGCGATCTACGGCGATCCGGAGAAAGCCGCCGCGGCCGCGCAATACATCGCCGCCCGCCTCGACACCCTCGCCGACGAGGTCGAACGCGGCTGGGTCGGTCAATACGTGGAAGGCCATGGTTTCCAGTTCGAGCGTACGGTGCGCGGCGTCAAGGAAGCCGCCGTCATCGACGACGCCTTCCTCGGCTCGGTCGAGGCGCGAAAGCTGGACGAGTACACGGTGAAGCTCCATGACGTTTATGTCCGCCCCGGCAAGCTGCGGCGCAAGGACGTCGAGCACATGGTCTACGGCCCGGTCGATCTGTTCGAAGCCGTCACCGACGCCGGCCGCAAGGGCGTCACGCTGCAGCGCTACAAAGGTCTGGGCGAGATGAACCCGGAGCAGCTCTGGGAGACGACGCTCAACATCGACGCACGCTCGCTGCTCCAGGTGAAGGTCAAGGAGGTCGACGAGGCCGACGACATCTTCACCAAGCTGATGGGCGACGTGGTCGAGCCGCGCCGCGACTTCATCCAGGAACATTCGCTGAGCGCGACGATCGATATCTAGCCCCGACCTCGCTGTACCTCTCCCGCTTGCGGGAGAGGTCAGCGCGCGACGGGCGATGCGAAGCATCGTCCCGAGCGCGGCGGGTGAGGGCTTTCTCCTCGCGGGGATATTCTCCGTAGATTTCGACAATCCCACCGCGGACGCACCCCCTCCCTAGCCCTCCCCCGCAAGCGGGAGAGGGAGCGCACGTCCTTCGTGATAGCCATCGAGCCCGAATTGCTCCCCCGCTCAATTCTCTGTAGTTTCCGCCTCGAAAACCACCCGCCCCACCCAACAGAACAGTGAGACCTTCGTGGCGCCCATCCAGTACATCGTCGAGGGCGGTCAGCGGCTCTCGGGCTCGATCGAGCCGTCCGGCAACAAGAATGCGGCCCTGCCGATCATCGCGGCAGCCCTGCTCACCGAGCATCCGGTGACGCTGGAAAACGTGCCGCGGATTCGCGACACCGAGACGCTGGTCGAACTGATCCGCTCGGTCGGTGCCGCCGCGGAATGGACGGCCCGCAATACGCTTCATATTCACGCCAAGAGCATCCGCGCCGCCGATCTCGATCCCGACTTGTGCGTCCGCATCCGCGCCTCGATCCTGCTCGCGGGCCCGCTGCTCGCCCGCTGCGGCGAAGTCATGCTGCCGCCGCCCGGCGGCGACGTCATCGGCCGCCGCCGGCTCGACACGCATGTGCTGGCGCTGGAGCAGTTGGGGGCCAAAGTCACCGCAACCGACCGGCTCGAATTCCGCGCGGCAAGGCTGGCCGGCGCGGACGTGTTTTTGGACGAGCCCAGCGTCACCGCGACCGAGAATGCGCTGGTCGCGGCGGTCGCCGCCGACGGCGTCACCTATTTGCGCAACGCCGCGTCCGAGCCGCATGTGCAGGACCTCGCCAACTTCCTGGTCGCGCTCGGCGCGAAGATCGAAGGCATCGGCACCAACACCATGATCGTGCACGGTCCGGCGACGCTGGGCGGTGCGACTTACCGGATCCAGCCGGACCATATCGAGGTCGGCTCGCTGATCGGGCTCGCCGCCGTGACGCGCTCACCGCTTCGCATCGTGCGCGCCGGCGTCGAGCATCTGCGCTCGATCCGCATGGGCTTCGAACGGCTCGGCATCGTCTGCCGCATTGAAGGCGACGATCTCATCGTGCCCTCGAACCAGACGCTGAAGATCCAGGACGATTTTGGCGGCCACGTGCCGAAGCTGGAGGACCAGCCCTGGCCGGCTTTCCCGGCCGATCTGATGTCGATCGCGATCGTCACCGCCACGCAATGCGAGGGCGTGATCCTGATGTTCGAGAAGATGTTCGAATCGCGGATGTTCTTCGTCGACAAGCTGATCGCGATGGGCGCGCGCATCGTATTGTGCGACCCGCACCGCGCCATCATCGCAGGACCCAGCCGGCTGCACGGCGCGACGATGACCTCACCCGACATCCGCGCCGGCATGGCCATGCTGCTGGCGGCGGTCTGCGCCGAGGGCACCTCCACGATCGACAACGCCGACCAGATCGAGCGCGGCTACGAGCGCATCGACGAACGGCTGAATGCGCTCGGCGCGAAGATCAAGCGCGTGCCGGAGCGGAAGGACTGAGGCGGCTTCCACTTCTGGATTGAGATGGTCTCGTGCCCCGGACGCAGCGCAGCACGCGAGTGATGCGCTGCTGAGCCGGGGCCCATACCGCAAAGACAGCGCTCGTGATTCTGGGTCCCGGCTCGCGCTCCGCGCGTCCGGGACACGAGAGTGAGGCCATGTTTTCGTCGCCCTGCGATGCTATTGGATAGCCATGCTCGACACCGTCCAGCCCCGTTCGCAGCCGCAAGCCGGCGTGCCGCCAGATCCTCTCGCCGACGAGTTCGTCGAGACGCTGCGACTGGCCGTGCCGATGATGCTGACACAGCTCGGGCAGATCGCGATGATCACCACCGATCTCGCGCTGATCGGGCGGCTCGGCGAGGCCGCGGTCGCCGCGGCGGCGCTGGCTCATACAGTCTATTTCGTCAGCTTCACCTTTGGGCTCGGATTGATGGCAGCGGTTTCGCCGCTGGTCGCGCAGGCCTTCGGCGCCGGCGATGTCAGGCGCATCCGCCGCTCCCTGCGCGTCGGCCTGTGGGTCGCGCTCCTGATCTCGCTGCCGATGATGGCCTCGCCGCTCTATGGCGAGCACATCCTGGTCGCGCTCGGTCAAGCGCCGCACTCGGCCGCGCTCGCGCAGCGCTATCTGAACGGGCTGGCCTGGGGCATCGCGCCGGCGCTGGGCTTCATCGCGCTGCGCAGCATGATGAGCGCGGTGAACCGGCCGCAGGCGCCGCTGTGGATCACGCTCGCCGCGATCCCGCTCAATGCCGCGCTGGTCTATGCCCTGATCCACGGCCTGTTCGGCCTGCCGGAGCTCGGCCTGTTCGGCGCGGGGCTTGCGACCACCCTGGTCAATCTCGGCACTTTCGTTGCTACGCTTGCCATTGCGGGGCTGCGCAAGCCGTTCGCGGACTATCGTCTGCTCGCTCATCTCTGGCGGATCGACTGGCCCCTGATGCGCCGGCTCATCGCGATCGGCGCCCCGATCTCGTTCTCGTTGCTGCTGGAATATGGCCTGTTCTCGTCGGCGGCACTGCTGATGGGATTGATCTCGACCACGGCGCTCGCGGCGCATCAGATCGCGCTCCAGGTCACCGCCGTGCTGTTCATGGTCCCGCTCGGCATCGGCATGGCGGCCACGGTGAGGGTCGGCCACGCCTTCGGCCGCGGTGAGCCGCTCGCGGTGAAGCGCGCAGGTGTCGTCGCAGCGGTGATCGGGATCGCGTTCGTCTCGGCCCTGACCGTCGCGATCATCCTCGGCCGCTATCAGCTCGGACGGCTGTTCTTCGGGCGCGGCGAGGCGAGCATGGCGACCGTCGAGCTGACCGCGACGCTGCTGCTGGTCGGCGCGACCTTCTTCATCGCCGATGCAATCCAGACCATCATGGGCGGCGCGCTGCGCGGCATCAATGACACCAGGATGACGCTGGTATTCGCCGCTAT
Organism: Bradyrhizobium sp. LM2.9; assembly: GCF_054056555.1. Taxonomy (NCBI): domain Bacteria; kingdom Pseudomonadati; phylum Pseudomonadota; class Alphaproteobacteria; order Hyphomicrobiales; family Nitrobacteraceae; genus Bradyrhizobium; species Bradyrhizobium sp. LM2.9. The sequence continues at coordinate 6,330,730 of NZ_JBSRYJ010000002.1, read as the reverse complement.
CGGCTATTGGTGCGTCGGCTTTCCGATCGCCTGGTCGCTCGCCTTCCAGGCCGATTTCGGCGCGGTCGGTGTCTGGATCGGACTGTCGATCGGATCGTTCGTCTATGCCGGGCTTCTGACCTTGCGCTTTCGGATGTTGACGCGCAAATTGGCGGAATGACCGAAGCCGTCCGCGAAGTCACTCACGAGGTCGACGCCAACGCCGTGCTATCAGGCGCGCAGTTCATCGACGCCTTTCGCGTCGCGATTGGCAAACAACAGCTCGACGCCCGCGAGGCCTGCACACGGATGGTGCTGCACGGACCGCGCTGGATCGATGCGCTCGTGCGCCTGCGCAACGTCCTGGTGGCTCCGTTCGGACTGAAGACATCAGGCGAAGGCGCGCCCGCGCCAGGCGGCCTGATCGGCCTGTTTCCGGTCCTCAGCGAAACCCCGGATCGGCTCGTCGCGGGTTTTGACGACTTTCATCTCGACTTCCGCATCGTCGTCGAGGTGGCCGGCGATGCCGCGGGCCGGCGAGTGACATTGACCACGCTGGTGCGGACCAACAATCTGCTCGGCCGTGCCTATCTCACCCTGATCACGCCGTTCCACAAGCTTGTGGCCCGCAGCATGATGGGACGCATCGCGGAGCCGGCGCGATGACCCTGTCCGTCGACCTCTTCTACTCTTTCCGCAGTCCGTTCAGCTATCTGGGGCTGCCGAAGACGCTGAAGCTCGTCGCGGAATTTGATCTCGCGGTCAAACTCGCATCGACCTGCTGCTCTGGCGTATGCAGGGCAAGGGCCTGACGCGGCGGTAGCTCACTCCGCCGCGCGCGCGGGCTTGTCGGCCGCCGCCTCCGACCATTCGCCGACGACGCGGTCGAGATCGCAGAGATTCTGGTGCATCTGCTCCAGCGAAAAGCCCAGCGCGAAGAAGCGCTCCGCGGTATCGCTCGGCTGGCCCCGGATCAGGCCGTCCCGGCGCACAGCGGCGACCGCTTCGGCATAATGCTGAAGCGCGACGTGGACGGGATGGATCGGCGGGGCGCCGGCGCCTTCGCGCAAGGCCGCGGCGGCCGAGCGCAGGAAGCGTGCGATCACGGTCGAGACTTCCGTCAGCGGCGCGGCAAGCCGTGTCTGCACCTCGACCGGCAACGGCACCACGGTCGAGCGGCCGATCATCACGACGTCATGGCGCAGCCGCAAGATCGTGCGCAACAACGGGCCGGTGTCCGGCCCGCTCGACAATCGCGCAGAGCGCTCGCGCTCAGCTTCGGCGCCAATGGTATTCATGCCGACCATTGCGGCGCCGATACCGTCTTGAATCCGATGCAGCGCGTCATTGTCCCGGCCGCGCGTCAGGCCTGCGAGCAATTCGCTGAAGGCTTCTGCGATCAATTCGAGCAGCTTCGCCGCGCTGGCGCGAATTTGCCGCACCGCGCGCGATGGCAGCACCAGGAACGAGACGAGCAGCCCCGTCACCGCGCCGACCGAAACTTCGCTGACGCGATCAATCGCCGAGGCCATGGGATCGGCATGATGCATCGACGGAAGCACGAGCACGATCACGGCGGTCACCGTTGCAGAGCTTAGATTCGGATAGATCGATGCGACAAAGGCAAGCGGCGCCACGGCCAGCACCAGAAGACCCAGCAGGCCCAGTTCGCCGGAATAGGGGATCAGGATCGCGATAGCGCCGCCATAAATCGCGCCGCCGATGGTGCCGAGCATGTAGTCGCGTGTCGCCTTCAGCGAGCGCCCGACGCTCATCTGGGTCACGATGATGGAAGTGAGGACGGCCCAGAGCGGCAACAAGAGATGCAGCGCGGTGGCGAGCGCGTAGGCGCCGGTGGCCGCCACCGTGACCCGGACCGCCAGCCCCAATTGCGTCTTGCGCGACCAGACCCGGTCGAACAGCTCTCCTGCGAATGCCATCGTCGAGTATCCCGGTCCAACCCTCGTAAAGCCGCCAAAAGCATAGCTGATGCCCGCGGTCCCGAGGCCGCTTGAAAGGCCAAATCAGCCCGCTTAACTTGCGCGCCAAAACGAGGAAACACGATGGCCCACGAAACCGCAACGCTCGCCGCCTATGTCGCCAGCCTGAAATACGGGGATATTCCGGCGGAAGTGCTGGATCGGGCAAAACTGCTGACGCTGGACTTCCTCGGCAGCGCGATCCGGGCCCGCAGCGAAGCGGAATCGACCCCCTCGATCCTGAAGATGCTGGAGGCGCTGGCGCTCGACACCAAGGGCGACTCCACGGTGTTCGGCGACAGCAAGACCTGGACGCCGGCGGTCGCGGCGCTGCTCAACGGCGCACTCGGCCATTCCCTCGACTTCGACGACACCCACGCCGATTCCTCGCTGCATCCGAGCGCGCCCGTGGTTCCGGCCGCCTTCGCCATCGGCGAGATGGTCGGCGCCTCCGGGCGCGACGTGCTGACCGCGATCGTTGCGGGCTATGAAGTCTGCTGCCGGCTCGGCAACGCGCTCGACCCGACCTCGCATTATGCGCGCGGCTTTCACCCCACCGCCACCGCCGGCACCTATGGCGCAGCAGCGGCCGCCGGCAAGCTGTTCGGCCTCTCCGAGCAACAGCTCATCGCCGCTTTCGGCGTCGCCGGCAGCCAGGCCGCGGGCTCGCTGCAATTTCTGGTCAATGGCGCCTGGAACAAGCGCTACCAGGTCGGCGCCGCCGCGATGAACGGCGTAATTGCCGCAACGCTGGCGCGCAACGATTTCGTCGGCGCGACGGAATCGGTCGAGGGCAAGCACGGCCTGCTCGCCGGCTACACCGACGATGCGCATCCCGACAAGGCGGTCGCCGAGCTCGGCAAGACCTATGAGACGATGAAGATCGGCGTAAAACCTTATCCGAGCTGCCGCTACACCCATGCTGCGATCGACGCGCTGATCGCGATGCGGCGCGAGCACAATCTGACGCCCGATCAGGTCAAGCGCGTGGAGATCGGCCTGCACCGCAACGGCATCACGCTCACCGGCGACGCCGCGACCAAGCGCCATCCCACCTCGGTCGTCGGCGGCCAGTTCTCGATGTTCTTCACCGGCGCGCTCGCGCTCGACCAGGGCTCGTTTGGCTGGGACGACTACACCCGCCTTGGCGATGCCGCCATCGACGCGCTCGCCGACAAGTTCGACGTGGTGCAGGACGACCGGCTCGAAGTCGGCCGCACCCATCCCTTTGGCGCGCGCGTGAGTATCACGACGGACGACGGCGTGCATGAGCGGCTCTACCCCGATCCCTCGGGAGAGCCGACCTCCTTCCCCGACGCGCAGGCGATGCAGCAGAAGTTTTTGACCCTGGCACGCCCGGTGCTGAACGCGCGCGCGGAGAAATTCGCGGACGCGATTATGACGCTGGAGCGGTTCGATCGCGTGGCAAAGGCGACCGAGCTGGGGAGGTAGTAGATTCGCGCGACACGAGCGGTGCACCCTCGCCCCTTGTGGGAGAGGGTGGCTCGCCGCGCAGCGGCGAGACGGGTGAGGGGTTCTATCCGCGAAGCAAACCTCTCACCGTTGAATGCGCGGATAGAGACCCCTCATCCGGCGCTTCGCGCCACCTTCTCCCACAAGGGGAGAAGGAAAAAAGCTGTCCAGACCGGATAGATAGGTAACAAAGTAGACCGGATGGATGGGTGACAGTTCTCTGTCGGCTGGGAGGATCAGCCGATGCCTTGGCGAGAGAGCTGCGCAATGGACCAACGGGTTAGCTTCATCGCGGATCAGCGAAGCGGAATGTGGACGATGACGGAGCTTTGCGAACGCTACGAGATTAGTCGCAAGACCGGTTACAAATGGTTGGATCGTTATCAGATGGAAGGGCCTGGAGGGCTTACGGATCGCTCGCACGCGGGCGCGGGTGCATGGGCGAGCGACGCCGCAGCACATCGTGGATGCGATTGTGGGGCTGCGGCTTGAGCGGCCGAGCTGGGGACCGCGCAAGATCGTAAGCAAGCTTGAGGCTCGCCAAGGGGATATCGATTGGCCGTCGGCCTCGACGGCAGGCGAGATTCTCAAACGAGCGGGACTGGTTAGCAGCCGTCGGCCTCGGCGACGTGCGCCGCCGCGTATGGGGCAACTGACGGTGCCTCAGCACGCCAACCATGTATGGGCCCTCGACCACAAGGGCTGGATACGACTGGGCGACGGCTCTCGCGTTGAACCGTTCACGGTGACCGATGGCTTCAGCCGCTATTTGATTAGCCTGGCGGCGACGGGCAGCACGCAATATGCCGAGTGCCAACCGCCGCTGGAGCGGGCGTTTCGCGAGTACGGCTTGCCGCAGATAATCCGCTCCGACAACGGCTCGCCGTTCGCCTCGACCGGGATCACGGGTCTGACGGCGCTGTCGGTATGGTGGATCAAGCTTGGCATCCGCCATGAACGGATTGATCCTGGCCATCCGCAGCAGAACGGCCGACACGAGCGTTTTCACCTTACGCTTCTGGAAGCCATGCGGCCACCGCCGCCAACCCGGGCCGCGCAAGCTCGTCGCTTCGCGGCATTTGTGCGCGACTACAACGAAGAACGGCCGCACGAATCGCTTGGCCAGCACCCACCTGCCAGCGTCTATCAGACTTCGCCTCGTGCGATGCCAAGGCGGCTTCCCGAGCCGGATTATCCAGCCGAAGCCGCGGTACGCCAGGTCCGCTCCAACGGCGAGATCAAATGGCACGGCGAGCTCATCCACATCTGCAGTGCCCTCGACGGTGAAAAAGTCGCCGTCGAGGAAACCGAGGACGGATGCTGGCAAGTGCGCTCCTTCGACGTGCCCATCGGCATCATCGACCAGAAAACACGAAAGCTGCGGCGCTGCGCTAGCGCAGCGCCGCAGCCGACCAAATCATCAACCAGTGTCACCCATCCATCCGGGCTGTTCTGTTACCCATCCATCCGCTGGACAATCAGCGCTCCACGCGATATGCGGCGACCTGCGCCTTCAACTCGTCCAGCGACGCAAGTGATGCCTTCGGATCGACCCGATATTCCCCACTCGCCAGCCATTTCAACACTTTCGCATCGACGACCGGCGAATGGTGGATGACATCGCCGTAATTGTTGAGGTCGTGCGTGACTTCCTTGATCGCGCGGAAATCATAAAGGCGGACATTGGGAAGCTGCGTGAGGCGCTCCGCCACGCGCGTCGTGAGATCGGTGACGATCTTCAGCGTCGCAGGCGAGGCGTCGCGCATCGCGACGAATTGCAGGATCGAATAGGGCGGGAAGTAGATGTCGAAGGTCACGTCTGGGTGCCGCGTGATCAGGCCCACGGCATCGCGCTCGAAGTGCCGCACCATGGCGTCGTAGCCATAGCCTTCGCCGAGAAAGCGGCTGCGCACGGGATTTGTGATGTAGGCGAAGGCGGCAAGCGCCTTCTCTGCATTGTAGCCACGGGCGACGTCGAAATCCCGCGGCAGCGCGTAGATGTCGTCGACGTCAGGCAGTGCGAACTTGACGGGCAGATAAGGCGCGGCCCGGGTCAGCGGCTGCCGCAACGGCGGAACCGACCGCAGCAGCGCGAACAGGGATTCCTTCGCCATCGCCGCGCTGAAAAGATAGGACGCGATCCCCTTTGCCGTCCCGCGATAGAGATCGGCGGAGAAATAAGGATCCGTCTCGATGTCAGCCGCATCGACAAAAATAAAATCGTCCATCTGCCAGATCACGCGCTTTGCGCCGCGGTCGATTGCCTGCTCCAGCACAAAACCCTGCTGGCGCGAATTGGAGCCGGTCATCGCCAGCTTGAGCGAGTGCACGCCCAGCGCATGGTCGATGTCGCTCTGACGAAAATGGATCGCGAGCGAGGTGCCCATGAAGGCGGTGTCGAACGACTGGCTGCGGATCAGCCCGGCATTCTGCACGCGCGTGTCGTCCGAATAAAAGGGCGCGACGAGACGCGAGGACCGAAACAGTTGCAGGGGATCGACGCCGTAAATGAGCGCAGCCGCCCCGAGCACGCACGCGATGCTCGCGAGCAGAAGACGCCCTGGATATGTGAACGTGCCCCGCATCAGAACCGGAAATAGATGAATTCGCTGTGGCTCTGGATGCCCAAAATCCCGAACGCAAGCACCAGCGACGCGCCATAGAGGACCAGAGGCCGCATCCGTCCCGCCATCAAGCCCTCTCCGACCCTGCGGTTGGCGTGGTCGTATCCCATGAGTCCTTGCGTGTTCGGCGCCAGCCAGACCAGCGCGGCATAGATCGTGACCTGCGCCAGCGCCGCGATCTCCTCGCGGCCGAGGATGACGTTCGCCGGATCGGCCATGGAGCCGAGAACCCGCAGCGCCCAGTCGACCCGCTCGGCACGGAAAAACACCCAGGCGACGACGACGGCAAGGAAAGTGAGTACGGCCCCGGCGATCCGGACCGGACGCGCAAGAGCCCCCGGGATGTTCGGCACCAGCGCGTTGAAGGCGTGATTGACGCAGAGATAAGCGCCATGCAGCGCGCCCCAGACCACGAACGTCCAGGCAGCACCATGCCAGAGCCCTCCGAGCAGCATCGTGATCATCAAATTGACATAGCGCAGCACGCGGCCGTGGCGGTTGCCGCCGAGCGGGATGTAGAGATAGTCGCGCAGGAATTGCGACAAGGTCATGTGCCAGCGGCGCCAGAACTCGACGATGCTGGTGGCCTTGTAGGGCGAGTTGAAATTGACGGGCAGGAAGATGCCGAACATCAGCGATATCCCGATCGCCATGTCGGAATAGCCGGAGAAGTCGAAATAGAGCTGGAAGGTGTAGGCGAGCGAGCCAAGCCAGGCCTGATCAAAACTCGGCGCGCGCGCATCGAAGGCGAGCGCGACCAGCGGCTGGATGCCGTCGGCAAGGCATGTCTTCTTGAACAGGCCGATCGCAAAGATGATGATTCCGCACAAAATGAGATGCGCATGCGGATGCTTGGTTTCCTCCCGCTCGAATTGCGGGATCATGTCCTTGTGGTGGAGGATCGGTCCCGCGATCAGGTGCGGGAAGTATGTCACGAACAGCGCGTAGTGCGGCAGCGCGTAAGCCGCGACCTGCCCGCGATAAGCGTCAACCAGGAACGCGATCTGGGTGAACGTGTAGAAGGAGATACCGACCGGCAGCAGGATGTGGACCGCGAAATGCGTCCCGGTTAGCGCGTTGATGTTCTCGGCGGCGAAGCCGGCATATTTGAAAATGCCAAGCACCAGGAGATCGCCGGCGACGCCAATCGCGAGTGCCGCCTTTCGTTGCGACCGAGTAAGCTTCGCCACGATGAGGAGATGGCCGACGCCGTAGTTGAAGGCGATCGAGATCAACAACAGGGCAACGAACTGCCAGTTGCCGATGGCATAGAAAGCGAGCGAGGCCGCCGCCAGCCAGATCACCGGGGCCAGATTGCTGCGCCGTCCGAGCCAGAAATACCCGGCCAGCGCGGCCGGCAGGAACAGCAGGATGAACGGATAGGAATTGAACAGCATCGGCCTGGACCGGAGGCGGGACTAAAGGGATTTGGCCCCTAAAGCATAGATGCAGCCGGTCAACAACCCGATGGCGCAGTCCCTGGCGCAGCGGCGCTGGCAATTCGCGGAATCGGGACGATATAAGGTGGAGCACGCATCTGAACGAGGATCGAGTGACACAGGCCAAAACACCTTCCCAGCCCCCCATTGCCCCGCGCCGGCCGCATTCCTTCACGCAGCACGGGATCACCGTGACCGACGACTATGCCTGGCTGAAGGACGAAAAATGGCAGGAGGTGCTGCGCGATCCCGCGGTGCTCGATCCCGACATCCGTAAATATCTCGACGAAGAGAATGGCTACGCCGAGAGCCTGCTCGGCCATACCGCCGCCCTCCAGAAGTCGCTGGTGCGCGAGATGCGGGGGCGGATCAAGGAGGACGATTCCAGCGTGCCGTCGCCCGACGGTGAGTTCGCCTATTTCCGCAAGTTCCGCGAAGGCGGCCAGCACGAGCTGTTCGGCCGCATGCCGCGCGACGGCGGCGAGGGCCATATCGTGCTCGACGGCGATGCGCTCGCCAAGGACCACGCATATTTCAAATTCGGCGGCAGCCGGCACTCGAACGACCACAAGCTGCAAGCCTGGAGCGCCGACACCAAGGGCTCGGAATATTTCTCCATCCGCGTGCGCGACTGGGCGACCGGAACGGATCTTGACGACGTCGTCGAGGAGACCGACGGCGGCGTGGTCTGGAGCAAGGACGCGACGTCGTTCTTCTATGTGAAGCTCGACGACAATCACCGCCCGATGCAGGTGTGGCGGCACAAGCTCGGCACCAGGCAGGCCGACGACACCCTCGTCTACGAGGAGCAGGATTCCGGCTGGTTCACCCATCTGCACGAAAGTACCAGCGGCCGCTTCTGCGTGATCGCCGGCGGCGATCACGAGACCTCGGAGCAACGACTGATCGATCTCGTCAACCCCGAAGCACCGCCGCGCCTGGTCGCGGCGCGCGAGGAGGGCGTGCAATATTCGCTCGGCGATCGCGGCGACGAGCTCTTCATCCTCACCAATGCCGACGACGCCATCGACTTCAAGATCGTCACTGCACCGCTCAGTTCACCCGAGCGCAAGAACTGGCGCGATTTGATCCCGTATCGACCGGGTATCTACATCATCGATCTCGATCTCTATGCCGGCCATCTGGTGCGGCTGGAGCGCGCCAACGCGCTGCCATCCATCGTGATCCGCGAGCTCGCCTCGAACGAGGAGCATGCCATCGCCTTCGACGAGGCGGCCTATTCGCTCGACACGATGGGCTCCTACGAGTTCGAGACCACTACGCTGCGCTTTGCCTATTCGTCGATGACGACGCCGTCGGAAGTCTATGACTATGACATGACCAAGCGCACGCGCACCCTGCGCAAGCGCCAGGAGATCCCGTCGGGCCACGATGCGAACAACTACGTCACGACGCGCATCATGGCGAAGGCGCATGACGGCGCCGAGGTGCCGGTGTCGATCCTCTATCGCAATGGGCTGAAGCTCGACGGTTCGGCGCCGCTGCTGCTTTACGGTTACGGCTCCTACGGCATGGCGATGCCGGCCTCGTTCAGCACCAATCGCCTGTCGCTGGTCGACCGCGGCTTCGTCTACGCCATCGCCCATATCCGCGGCGGCGCCGACAAGGGCTGGGGCTGGTATCTCGACGGCAAGCGCGAGAAGAAGACCAATTCGTTCGACGACTTCTCAGCCAGCGCCCGCGCGCTGATCGACGCGAGGTACACCAGCGCAAAGCGCATCGTCGGCCATGGCGGCTCGGCCGGCGGCATGCTGATGGGCGCGGTGGCCAACCGCGCCGGCGAATTGTTCGCCGGCATCGTGGCCGAAGTGCCGTTCGTCGACGTGCTCAATACCATGCTCGACGACACGCTGCCGCTGACGCCGCCGGAATGGCCGGAATGGGGTAACCCGATCGAGAGCGAGAAGGATTTTCGCACCATCCTGTCCTACTCGCCTTACGACAATGTCGCGGCGAAAGACTATCCGGCGATCCTGGCGATGGGCGGCTTGACTGATCCGCGCGTGACCTATTGGGAGCCCGCCAAATGGATCGCACGCCTGCGCGCCACGATGAGCGGTGGCGGCCCGGTGTTACTCCGCACCAACATGGGCGCCGGCCACGGCGGCGCCTCAGGACGCTTCAACCGGCTCGACGAAGTCGCGATCGTGTACGCGTTCGCGCTGTGGGCGGCGGGGATGGTGGAGGCGGAGGTGTAAGCCACCTCCGCCGTCCTCCTGGCGAAGGGCAGGACCCATACCGCGTGAGCTATCGATGGCGTGCGGTGCGTGTACCGCGGGAAGGCCACTTAACTGCGAGTCTTCGCCAAACTTCTCCCTGGGGTATGGGTCTCGGCCTTCGCCGGGACGACACGAGTGATTGTGGTGCTATCTACTGCCCAACTACCGCCCGTTCTTCTTCCGCCATTCTGCAAAATCGGTGAGCGTCTGCGGATCGGTGGCCGGATAGAGTCCGAAAATGCCGCGGCACTTGTTGACTTCCTCGGTGACGAAGTCCTCGAACGCGGTCATCTCGAAGGTTTCGTTGGCGATCTCGTCGGCGAGATGCGCGGGGATCACGATCACGCCGTCGCTGTCGCCGAGAATGACGTCGCCGGGAAACACCGGCGCATCACCGCAGCCGATCGGCACGTTGATCTCGATCGCGTGATGCAGCGTCAGATTGGTCGGCGCGCTCGGGCGATGGTGATACGCGGGGATACCGATTTTTGCGATCTCGGCCGAGTCGCGAAAACCGCCGTCCGTAACGACGCCGGCGACACCGCGCTTCATCAAGCGCGTCACCAGGATCGCACCGGCGGAAGCGGCGCGCGCGTCCTTGCGGCTGTCCATCACCAGCACGCTGCCCGCCGGACAATCCTCGACCGCCTTGCGTTGCGGATGGGAGCGGTCCCTGAAGACGTCGATGGTGTTGAGATCTTCGCGGGCCGGCATGTAGCGCAGCGTGAAGGCCTCACCGACCATGGTCGGCTGATCCGCACCGAGCGGGTGCACATCCTGGATCATCTGGATGCGCAGGCCGCGCTTGAACAAGGCGGTGGCGACGGTGGCGGTGGAGACGGATTTGAGCTTGGTGCGGGTGGCTTCGGTAAGTTTGGCCATCTCATACTCTCTAGTAAATCGAGGGCTCGCCGATCGGCGCGCCGAAGTCAGTTTCGAGGAAGTCGAAGTCGCAGCCGTCATTGGCCTGCTTGATGTGTTTCGTGAACATCCAGCCATAGCCGCGCTGGAAGCGGCGCTCGGGCCGCTTCCAGGCGGCACGGCGCTTTTCAAGCTCGGCTTCGGAGACGTCGAGATTGATGGTGCGGGCGCCGACATCGAGCGTGATGCGGTCGCCGTTCCGGACCAGCGCCAGCGGCCCGCCGACATAGGATTCGGGAGCCACATGCAAAATGCAGGCGCCATAGCTGGTGCCGCTCATGCGCGCATCGGAGATCCGCACCATGTCGCGCACGCCCTGCTTCACGAGCTTTGTCGGGATCGGCAGCATGCCCCATTCCGGCATGCCCGGCCCGCCCTGCGGCCCGGCATTGCGCAGGATCAGGATGTGGTCTTCGGTGACGTCGAGATTGGGATCGTCGACCGCCTTCTTCATCGCAGGATAGTCGTCGAACACCAGTGCCGGCCCCGTGTGCTTGAGGAAGCGCGGCGCGCAGGCGGAGGGCTTGATGACGCAGCCGTCGGGCGCGAGATTGCCCTTGAGCACGGCGAGCGCGCCCTCCTTGTAGATGGGATTGTCGACCGAGCGGATCACGTCGTCGTTGTGCACTTCGGCGCCCGCGATGTTCTCGCCGACGGTCTGTCCCGTGACGGTGATGCAATCGAGATGCAGATGCTGCTTGATCTGGCCCATCAGCGCCGGCAGGCCGCCGGCATAGAAGAAGTCCTCCATCAGATAGGCATCGCCGCTCGGCCGCACGTTGGCGATGACAGGCACCTTGCGGCTTGCGATCTCGAAATCGTCGAGGCCGATGTCGAGACCGGCGCGGCGGGCCTGCGCGATCAGATGGATGATCGCATTGGTCGAGCAGCCCATTGCCATCGCCACAGCGATCGCATTCTCGAAAGCCTTGCGGGTCTGGATCGTCTTCGGCGTCAGATCTTCCCAGACCATTTCGACGATGCGGCGGCCGCATTCAGAGGCCATGCGGATGTGGTTGGCGTCGGCGGCGGGAATCGAGGAGGCGCCGGGCAGCGTCATGCCGATCGCCTCGGCAATCGCGGTCATGGTGGAGGCGGTGCCCATGGTCATGCAGGTGCCGTAGCTGCGAGCGATGCCGGCCTCGATGTCGAGCCAGTCCTTGTCGGAGATCTTTCCGGCGCGCCGCTCGTCCCAATATTTCCAGCCGTCCGAGCCGGAGCCGAGCGTCTTGCCTTTCCAGTTGCCGCGCAGCATCGGGCCGGCCGGCAGATAGATCGCCGGGATGTTCATCGAGGTCGCGCCGAGCAACAGCGCTGGCGTGGTCTTGTCGCAACCGCCCATCAGCACCACGCCGTCGACGGGATGGCTGCGCAGAAGTTCTTCCGCGTCCATCGCCAGCAGGTTGCGGTAAAGCATGGTGGTCGGCTTCAACAGCGATTCCGACAGCGACAGCGCCGGTAGCTCCAGCGGCAGGCCGCCGGCCATCAGGATGCCGCGCTTGACGTCGTCGACGCGCGACTTGAAATGCATGTGGCAGGGCTGTGCGTCCGACCAGGTGTTGAGAATCGCAATGATCGGGCGGTCCTTCCACTCCTCCGGCGCGTAGCCCATCTGCATGGCGCGGGAGCGATGGCCGAACGAGCGGAGATCGTCGGGTGCGAACCAGCGCGCGCTGCGGAGCTGGTCGGGCGTCATTTTCTTCTTGGTCATGATTGGGTGCCCCATTTCTGCACGGTGTTCCGCTCGATTGCGCGGAAGATCAGGTTCTCGACAAAAAGCCCGATGATAATCACCGTCAAGAGGCCTGCGAAGACCGCAGGTATGTCGAGGAGGTTGCGGTTCTCGAAGATGAACCAGCCGAGCCCGCCCTGCCCCGAGGACACGCCGAACACCAGCTCGGCCGCGATCAGCGTGCGCCAGGCGAAGGCCCAGCCGATCTTCAGGCCGGTGAGGATCGAGCCGAATGCCGCGGGAATCAGGATTTTCGCCACATAAGGCAGCCCGCGCAGGCCGTAGTTGCGTCCGACCATGCGCAGCGTGTTGGACACGCTCTTGAAGCCGGAATGGGTGTTGAGCGCGACCGGCCACAACACCGAATGGATCAGCACAAACACCAGACTGCCGTTGCCGAGACCGAACCAGATCAAGGCGAGCGGCAACAGCGCGATCGCCGGCAGCGGATTGAACATCGCCGTGACAGTCTCGAGGAAGTCAGTGCCGATGCGGGTGGAGATCGCGAGCACGGTGAAGATCGCGGCCAGGACGATGCCGGCCGAATAGCCCATGAACAGCACCTTCAGCGACGTCCATGCGCGCATCGGAATCGTGCCGTCCTTCACGCGCTCGAACATCGTGATGACGGTATCGTGCAGCGTGGGAAACAGCAGCGGATTGTCTAGGGTGAGGCCGTAGGCTTCCCAGATCGCCGCCAGGAACAGGATGATGACGGTCTTGCGGACAAAACCGTCGTTCCACAGCAGCTCAAGCACGCTCAGCTTGCGCTCGACCTCGGCTGCGCCGGCGGTGGCAGCCGGCGCGTCACGCAGCAATATTCTCGCTTCGCCCATGGCGGCTTCCCTCAATGCGCCGTTGCTTCGGCGGCGAACAGGAGATCGTGGATCTCCTTTTCCAGCCGGCCGGCGCTGCCATCGTCATTGGAGACCTTGTCGACGTCGACCACCTCGGCCTTGACGCGGCCGGGATGCGGCGACAACAGCAGGATGCGGTTGCCGATGCGGATCGCTTCCGCGATCGAATGCGTCACGAACAACACGGTGAATTTGGTCTCGCTCCAGAGCTGGAGCAACTCGTCCTGGCAAGTTCGCCGTGTCAGCGCATCGAGCGCGGCGAACGGCTCGTCCATCAGCAGGATGTCCGGCTCCATCGCCATGCCGCGCGCGATCGCGACGCGCTGCTTCATGCCGCCGGACAGCGTGTGCGGATAGGCATCAAACACGCGTGTCAGCCCGACCTTCTCGATATAGGCCCGCGCCCGCGCTTCGGCGTCCTTGCGCGATAGCTTTCGCGCGGTCAGCAGCGGGAACATCACGTTGGCGAGCACACTCTTCCAGGGCAGGAGCTGGTCGAACTCCTGGAAGATCATCATGCGATCGGCGCCAGGGCCGCGGATTTCGCGGTCGTTGATGGTCATGCGGCCTTCGCTCGGCGCCATGTAGCCACCGACGGCCTTGAGCAGGGTCGACTTGCCGCAGCCGGACGGCCCAAGCAGCACGAAGCGATCGGACTTGTCGACGGTGAAACTCACCCTTTCGGTGGCCGTGACGACGGCGCTGGAGGTCTTGTAGCGCAGCGTCACGGAGCTGACGTCGAGCAGCGCCATCAGTTACCCTTCAGATCGTGCGCGACGGGGAGATAGTAATCGGTCCAGGCCTTGGGCTGGGTCTTCAGCGTGCCGGTCTTGAACAGATGGGCGGCGAATTTCATCGTGCCCTGCGGCTCGAGATTCCACTCCATCATCCCGGGCTCCTTCAGAAGATCGAGCAGCTCTTCCACCGAGGTCTTGTCGCCGGTGATCTCCTTGTAGATCTCGACCGCCTGCCTGGTGTCGCTGCGGATCAGATCTTGCGCTTCCTTGGTGGCGTCGCGCACGGCCTGGATGATTTTCGGATTGGCATCGGCGAACTTCGTCGTGGTGAAGAACTGCGCCTGGCTCAGCGGGCCGCGCCCATCACGTCAGGCGAGCTCAGCACGACATGCGCGCCCGGCACGTTCTTCAGCTCAAGGAAGGTGAAGGGCGGGATCGAGAAGTGGGTGTGTACCTCGTGCTTGGAATTGGACAGCGCCGCATAGGCGTCCGGGTGGCCGAGCTGCACCGTGTTGACGTCCAGCTTCGACCATTGGTCGGCGCCGAAAGCCTCGGCGGCGGCGATCTGCAATACGATCGCCTGGGTCGAGACTTTCACGGTCGGCACGGCGATCTTGTCGCTGGGGCCGAAATCCCTGATCGACTTGATGTTGGCGTCGCGGCTGATCAGCGTCATCGGCTGCGCCGAGGTCGCGACGATGCCCTTGACGCCACCGCGGGTGCGATCCCACAGCAACAAAAGATTGCCTGTACCGGTGTTGAGAATATCGACGCCGCCCGCGAGCAGCGCGTCGGTCTGCGCACCGCCGCCGGAGAAGGTGACCCATTTGGTGGTGACGCCTGCTACGCCGAGCTGAGCTGCATGCTTCTCGATCAGCTTCTGCTTTTCCATGATGTGGCTCGGCATGTAGAAAATGCCGGGCTGGCGCGACAGCGAGATCTCGGACTTCTGCTGCGCCTGCGCCGTGGATACCGAGAGAGCGGTTGCGGCGATTAGGGTGGCGGCCGCCAATTGGCTGCGGAGATGCTTGATCATTGTTGTGTGTTTCCTCCGGGTGAGCGTCGCGCTGCGTTGACCCTGCTGATGCACTAATATATTAGTGCATCAAAGGCAAGCGGGACCCGACATGGAAGCAGCCCATACCGCGCCGCGCGCACCCGCAAAAACGGCATCAAGACTCGACCGTGCCCGACAGGCCGCGCCGCAGGTGTTCGAGCGGCTGCGCAATGCGATCATCGCCCTGGAGCTACCGCCGGGCGCGCCGCTGTCACGCGCCGAGCTTGCCGGCCAGTTCGGCGTCAGCTCGACGCCTGTCCGCGATGCCTTGATGCGGCTCGAGGAAGAAGGCCTGGTCGACGTGTTTCCGCAGCACGCGACCGTGGTCAGCCGGATCGATATCAACCGCGCCGAGCAGGCGCATTTCCTGCGTCAGGCGTTGGAGCTGGAGATCGTGCGCCTGCTCGCAGCCAACAGCGACGCCGCATTGGTAATCCGCCTCGATCACGCCATTGCGCTGCAACAACAATCTGCCAAGGCTGGTGACTTCGAGGCCTTCATGGCCGACGATAACTCTTTTCACGCGCAGCTTTACGCCGCGGCCGGCAAGCAGGATTTGTGGGCGCTGGTGCGCAGTCGCAGCGGGCATATCGACCGGCTGCGCCGGCTGCATTTGCCCTCGCCCGGCAAGGCCCAGAACATCGTCCGCCACCACAGACTGATTGCGCGCGCGATCGAGGCTGGCGATGCCGATGCCGCGCAACAGCATTTGCGCAAGCATCTGTCAGGTACGCTCAGTGAGCTCGACAAGATCCGGAGCCACCATCCGGAGTACCTGACCGACTAGCCGTGTGTGCTGATCATGTGCACGTAATCGTGCATATACAGCCGTCGAATCCAGACGCCGTTTACAATCGTCGGACGGGCGCGAAGTGCTTGCAGGATGGGCACAATCCGCGCAACAGTTTCGTATTTGAAGCTTTGATTTGGGTCGCTGGGAACATCCCTGCCCGACCCGGAGGTTTTTGACGTGGCCAACATCCTGATCGTGGATGACGACCCGGCCGTGCAAATCACAATCCGGCTGCTGCTGGAGAGAGCGGGCCATCACGTCACGCTCGCTGGCGATGGCCGCAAGGGGCTCGCGCTGTTCGCGGCCAGCCAGTTCGACTTGCTGTTCCTCGACATCTTCATGCCCGGCATGGACGGGCTGGAGACGATGCGCCACATCCGGGCGCGGGCGCCGACCATTCCGATCATCGTCATTTCCGGCCGTTCGATCACGCCGGGCGCTTTCGCAGAGCCGGATTTTCTCAAGATGGCGGCCAAGCTCGGCGCGGTCGCGAGCCTGCAGAAGCCGTTCCGCCCCGACGCGCTGCTCGCCGCAGTCGACCGCTACCTGAAAACAGCGCAATCGACGGCCGTGCCGCAACCCGATGCCGGCTCCGGCGGCCGATGACGGAGCGGTTCATGTTGCAACCTGGCAGAACATTCGGGACCGTACGCGACGTGGCGCGAGGGCCGACATGACCCTCGCAACCCGGCTGGCCATCGCAATGATTCTGCTGGTCGCAGTTGCGGTCTCCGCCGCCGGATGGCTGAGCCATTACAGCCTGGAGCAGGCCTTCCTGCCGCGCGTGCTCGACCGTATCGAGACACAATCCCGGCTGCTGGCTTCCCAGCTCGAAGTCCAGACCGACGGCGCACGCGCCGATATTGTCACGTTCCGCTCCCGTGCCGCGGTACGCGGCATGATCGACGCGCATTTCAACAACGGTATCGATCCAACTGACCACCTGTCAGAAAAGAACTGGCGCGAGCGGTTGCTGCCCCAACTCGTGGCCGTTGTCGGAGCCAACCCGACCTACGCGAAATTTCGCGTCATCAACATCGACGGCAGCGAATATCTGCGGATCGACCGATCCGGCCCGACAGGATCGGTGCGCATCGTCCCCGACGATGGCCTGCAAAACAAAGACGAGCGCTTCTTCTTCCAGGAAGCGATCAAGCTGTCGGAGGATCAGGTCTACGTCTCTCCGGTCGATCTGAATGTCGACGATGGCGTGATTCAGATGCCTTATGTGCCGACGCTACGCGTCGCGGCACCGCTGTTCGGGTCCGGTCACCGGCTGTTCGGCATCGTCGTCGTCAATGTCGACATGCGCCAGGTGTTCGACCGTATCAGGATAACGAGCCGGCGCGGGGAGCAGGTCTACGTGGTCGGCCGCAACGGCGATTATCTCGTGCATCCGGATCGCACCCGCGAATTCGGCTCGCAACTCGGGACGCCGACGCGCTGGCAGAACGACTTCCCCTATTTCTCTTCAGTCACCGGATCGACCCTGGGTGCGACCCAGGTCGGTGCGGGAAAACGACGGCAAGCCGAGCGGCACCGCGATCGCGCCCGCGATCCTGGCCGAGGGTCAGTGGGCCGGCATCATCCGCATCGTGCCCTACGCCGTCTTCATGGCGCCGGCCGTCATCATCGAGAAGACGACGATCACGATCGGCCTCATCGCAGTGATGGTCGCCGCCGTGCTGGCCGTGCTGCTGGCGCAGTCGCTGACCCGGCCGATCGGCCGGCTCACCACCGCGGTCGATGCGATCGGGCGCGGCAAGCCCGCCGATATTCCAATCGACGCATCAGGCGAGACCGGCCTGCTGGCGCGTGCCTTCGCCCGCATGGTCGAAGAAACGAACGCGAAGACATCGGCATTGGAGCACGAGGTTCTGGAGCATCGGCGCACGGAGGCCGCCCGCGACCAGCTCGCCGTTCGCGAACGCCTGTTCAGCGCGGCGGTCGAATCCTCGGACGATTCGATCGTCATGCAGACGCTCGACGGCACCATCATCGGGTGGAACGCGGCGGCCGAGCGCCTCTACGGCCATACGGCCGAGGAGGCGGTCGGACAGCCGACTTCGATCCTCCTGCCGGCCGATCGCCGCGAAGAGGGCAAGGATTATCTGCGGCGGATTTCGCGCGGCGAACGCATCGAACACTTCGAAACGGTGCGCCTGCGCAAGGACGGCACTCCGGTCGATATCTCGGTGAGCCTGTCGCCGATCAGGGGCGCTTTGGGCGAGATCATCGGCGCCTCCGGCTCGGCGCGCCGCCTCACTGACGCGCGCCAGACCGAGCGAGCACTGCAACAAACGCTCGAGGAGCGGCGACAGCTGTTCGATGCGTCGCAAGACCTGATCATGATCATGGATTCGCGCGGCCATATCGTGCAGATCAGCCCGAGCAGCCAAGCCGTTCTCGGCTACCCGCCGGACGAGATGATCGGCCGCAGCGGCGTCGACTTCATTCACCCAGCGCATCTCGATCAATCTCGCGAGGAAATGCGCGCACTGCGGCGCGGCGACAGTCCGAAGCTCGCCGACACCCGCTGCATCCACAAGGACGGGCGCGAGGTCTGGTTGTCCTGGCTCGGCAACTGGTCCGATCAGGCCAAGCGCTATTTCTTCGTCGGACGTGACATGACCGAGGCAAGGCATGCCGAAGAATCCTTGCGCGAAAGCGAGCTGCTCGCGCGCAACATCGTCGAGACCGCACTTGATGCCTTCGTCCAGACCGATGACCGCAGCACCATCCTGAACTGGAGCTCGCGGGCCGAAGAGCTGTTCGGCTGGCGGCGCGACGACGTGCTGGGCAAGAATGCGGTCGACCTCATCGTCGCAGAGAGTGAACGCGAGAGGGTCAAGGTCGGCCTTGCACGCTTTCTCGTGTCCCAGGACGGCCGGACGCTCAACCGCCGCCGCGAGCTCATGGTCCGCCGTCGCGACGGCAAAGAATTCAAGGCCGAGCTGAGCGTCACGGCATTGAAGCGCCGCGAGGGCCTGCTGTTCAACGTGTTCTACCCGCGACCTTACCGACAAGATCGCGGCCGAGGACCGCATCCGCCAGGCCGAGAAGATGGAGGCGGTCGGCCAGCTCACCGGCGGCGTGGCGCACGACTTCAACAACATTCTCACCGTCATCACCGGCACGATCGGGATCCTGGCCGAGGCGGTGGCCAAGGAGCCGGAGCTTGCAGCGATCACGAAGATGATCGACGAGGCCGCCTGGCGCGGCGCCGAGCTGACGCAGCATCTGCTGGCGTTTGCACGCAAGCAGCCGCTCCAGCCGCGCGAGATCGACGTCAACTCGCTGATGATCGACACTGCGAAGCTATTGCGGCCGACGCTGGGCGAGCAGATCCAGATCGAGTCCGTGTTCGAGGCGGAGAGCTGCGTCGCGATCGTCGATCCCAACCAGCTGACCACCGCAATCCTCAACCTCGCGCTCAACTCCCGCGACGCCATGCCCTTCGGCGGCAAGCTGATCGTGGAGACGGGCGCCGCCTATCTCGACGAAATCTATGCCAGCGTCAACGATATCAGGCCAGGCCACTACGTGCTGATCGCGGTGAGCGACACCGGCACCGGAATTCCCGCCAACATGCTGGCCAGGGTATTCGAACCTTTCTTCACTTCGAAGGGACCGGGCAAGGGCACCGGCCTCGGGCTTTCGATGGTCTACGGCTTCATCAAGCAGTCCGCGGGCCATATCAAGATCTACAGCGAGGAAGGCCACGGCACCACGATCAAGATGTATCTGCCGCCCGGCAAGACGCCGACGGCGGTCGGCGAGGGCGTGACGCCGGCGGCGATCGAAGGCGGACACGAGACGATCCTGGTGGTCGAGGACGACCGGCTGGTGCGCGACTACGTGCTGGCGCAGCTGCATTCGCTGGGTTACGTCACCTTGCAGGCGGCGAACGCCGCGGAGGCGCTTGCAATCGTCGCCGCCGGAAAACCGTTCGACCTGCTGTTCACCGACGTCATCATGCCCGGCAAGATGAACGGACGGCAGCTCGCCGACGAACTCCAGAGAACGCGTCCCGATCTCCGGGTGGTCTACACGTCCGGTTATACCGAAAATGCGATCATCCACCACGGCCGACTGGATTCGGGCGTTCTGCTGCTGGCGAAGCCCTATCGCAAATCGGATCTGGCGCGGATCATTCGCAAGGCGCTGCAAGCGTAGGGCGCGATCTCGTGTCCCGGACAAGGCGCAACGTGCAACGCAGAGCCGGGACCCAGAACTGTCAGCCGTGAGATTGGAGAGATGGGCCCCGGCTCAGCAGCGCATCATTGCATGATGCGCTGCGTCAGGGGCACGAAAGCCGAGCCAGTCTTACGACGCCCGCTGGGCCGCAGTCATCACGATCCGGATCAGATCGGCGGCATTGCGCGCACCGAGCTTCTTCATGATGTTGGCGCGGTGGTCCTCGATGGTGCGCGGGCTGATGCCGAGCGTGCGGCCGGCTTCCTTGTTGGAGGCGCCGGCGGCGAACTGTTCGAGCACCTCGCGCTCGCGCGCCGCGTCAACGGCTCGCGTCCGGGGAAATGCAGCGAGCCGAACTTCGGCGCGGCGTTCTCCGACTGCCTGCGTGCATAGGCGCCGATCGCCTCGTCGAGCCGGCCGACGATCTCGCTGCCGCGGAACGGCTTCTCGATGAAGTCGAGCGCGCCGCTCTTGATGGCCCCCACCGCCATCGCGATGTCGCCCTGTCCGGAGATCATGAAGATCGGTGCCGGATAGTCTTCGCCGTGCAGCTCGTTGAGAATGTCGAGGCCCGACTTGCCGGGAATATGCACGTCCAGCAGGACCGCCGCCGGTGTGCGGCTTCGCGCGACGGAGAGCAATGCTGCGCCGTCCGCAAAACAGATCACCTCATAGCCCGCGGCCTTCAACACCATCGACAAGGTGTCACGAACGGCAGCGTCGTCGTCGACCACGAAGATTTCACCGCGAGAGCTTTGTTCAGCCATGTGCCCACATCCGGTTGGCATGAAGGATTCGCGTCCGCGCCAACCGTTATGGCGTTCGGCGCGGATTCGGCCCACCCGTATTTGTACGGGACATGGACTTAACGCACAAGTAGCGGCAAGTCGCCTAATTACAGAGCACGGAGAATATCCATGCTGAATTTGGCCGCTACGCCGCCTCTGGTCGCAATGCCCGAAGCCGAGAGCCGTCTGCTGATTGCGGCTGACCTTCGCTTGCTGATCTCGCAGATCGAGACCAGCATGCGCCGGATCGCCACAGCCATGGATCAAGAACACGGCAGTGATCCGGAAGGTTCCGCCGATGTCTTCCTGCTCGACGACGTCACGCCCCGGTATGCCACGGCAAGCGCCGCCCTCGACGCCTGCCGGGCGGGCCTTGGCCACGCCGTGGAATGCCTGTCGGAAGCCAGCAGCACAGTGTAGATCGCTGCGGCGCGGCGGCCGCATTTCGTTGCATGGCAGGCCCGCGGCTCAGGCGCGGTGCCGTTCCACGATCGCGTCGCTGGCGACGCCACCCCAGGTGTGGATCGCCGGCAGGCCCATCGCGGTCTTGCCGAGATTGGCGAGGCTGATGCGCAACGCCGCCAGATCCAGCGGCTTGGGCAGGCTCTGGAGCACGATTCCGACGGAACGGGCGAAGCTGCGAGCGGCGCTGCGGCGCTTGCCGTCCATGCCGCTGATGACGATCACGGCGCCGCCAAATTTTGCCTTTGCCATCTCGCCCAGCACGTCGATGCCGTCGCCATCCTCCAGCACGAGATCGAGCGTCACGCAGTCGAAGCGCGCGGCGCGGAGCTTTTCGATCGCTTCCGCCACGGACGGCGCCACGGTGACTTCGTGGCCGGCCTGTCTGGCGGCGACCGTGATCAGGCTGCGCTGCGTGGCGTCGTCATCGACCACCAGGAGCTGAAGTGCGCGCCGCTCGGTGCCGTCGGGCAGGTTTGACGGGAGGGGGGAGAGAGAGCTTCTGGGCATTACCGTATCCTGAGATTGAGACCGGCCATGGATACATGGCTCGCGCTTAGGCGACGTAAAGCCGCTGCGGCAAATTCGGTCGGATGTTTCAGCAAATATGAACCAACGTCTCGGCAAACAGCGACGAGACGCACGTGAAGATCACGCCGCCTCGTCACGGCCACCGGCCGCGCGCTTCTTCCGATTCTTGCCACGCAGGAACTGGATGTCCATTTCGAGGCCGTTGACGCGCACCAGTTCGCAGCGGCGGTAAGCAAGGCCGGTCGACGACAACAGCAGGAAGAACTCTTTCAAGTTCAGGCCCTGAATCGAGCCTTCCACCGTGAGGATGGCGTCTGTATCGGAGATCGCGTTGAGCTTGCAGTCGCGGCGCCAGGTGCCGTCGATGGCCATGATGCAGACATCGTAGCCGCGACTGAACGTCACCCGCTCCAGACCCTTTCCATCCTCGGACATGCTTATCGTCCCGCCATCACAGCCACGCGCGGCGCGGCGCCGGCGAAAGCCGGCTTGGCAGCTGCGGCACGCGGGTCGTTCGGCTTGTAGAGACCGCGCCGCTCCGGAATCGGCTTGAACGTGTCGGTCAGTCCGACCACGGTTTCGGCCGCGCCCAGCACCAGGAATCCGTCTCCCTCGATCTGGCGCGCCAGACGGTTGAAGATGTTGATCTTGGTGTCCTGGTCGAAATAGATCAGCACGTTGCGGCAGAAGATGACGTCGAAGGTGCCGAGCTGGGCGAAATCGTGCAGCAGATTGAGCTGCCGGTGCTGGATCATCGCCCGCAGCTCCGGATTGATCTGCCAGGTCTCGCCGGTCTGCCTGAAATATTTCATCAGCATCTGGATCGGCAGACCGCGCTGCACTTCGAACTGGCTGTAGATGCCGGCCTTGGCCTTCTCGAGCACCTCCTGCGACAGGTCGGTCGCGATGATCTCGACGCGCCAGCCGGTCAGGGCCGCACCCATCTCTTTCAAGCTCATCGCCAGCGAATATGGCTCCTGTCCGGTCGAGCCGGCAGCGCACCAGATCCGCACGCTGCGGCGGCCGGCGCGGGCCTTGATCACTTCGGGCATGATGGTGTCGCGGAAATGATCGAACGGGACCTTGTCGCGGAAGAAGAAGGTCTCGTTGGTCGTCATCGCCTCGACCACGCTGGTGACGAGCGCGCTCGCGCCTGCGCCTTGCAGCTTTTGCACGAGCTCGCCGATGCCGGAGATCCCGGCCTTGCGCGCCAGCGGCAGCAGCCGGCTTTCAATCAGATATTGCTTGTCTGCGGACAGGTCGAGCCCGGAATGATCCCTCAGGAACTTACGCAGATACTCATATTCGGTCGCGGTCACGGATAGCCTCTCGGAAGCTGTACTGGGAACACTCTGGCTGGAACACTCCGCCAGATAACTCAGACCATGACTTGTCCGATCGGGATCAAGCCGACTTCAGCAAACTTGTCGGCGATGATGTCTTTGTCGAAGGGCTTCATGATGTACTCGTTGGCGCCGCCGCTGAGCGCCTGAGCGATATGAGCCACGTTGTTTTCGGTGGTGCAGAACACCACCTTGGGCTCCTCGCCGCCGGGCAGGCGGCGCATGTGGCCCATGAACTCGAAGCCGTCCATCACCGGCATGTTCCAATCGAGCAGCACTGCGTCGGGCAGCTTCCGCTGGCAGATCTCGAGCGCTTTCGAGCCGTCCTCGGCCTCGGTGACTTCGAATTCCAGGCCTTCCAGGATCCGGCGCGCGATCTTGCGCACGACGCTGGAATCATCGACCACCAAACACGTTTTCATTTGGTTCTCCGCTTCGATGTTTTTGGGGCTCACGCAGCCATTTGCACTTCGGTCTTCAATTCGAGGACGCGATCGACGTCGAGGACGACCATGAGCTGTCCGTCGAGGCGGTGGACGCCGCCGGCGAGCTTGGCCATGCGGGGATCGAGGTTGACGGGGTTTTCTTCCATGTTGTCTTCGGCAAGCCGCAGCACCTCGCCGATCTGGTCGATCAGCAGGCCGTAGGATTCGCCGCGCAGGTCGACGCCGACCGCCATCGGCGGCTTGCCGTCCTCGGGCCTGGGCAGGCCGAGCCGGGCGCGCATGTCGACCACGGTGACGATGCGGCCGCGCAGGTTCAGCACGCCCGCGATCTCGCGCGAGGACAACGGAACGCGGGTGACGCGCTCGGGCATGAACACGTCCTGGACGCGGGAGATCGGCAGGCCGAACAGCTGGCCGCCGATCATCGCGGTGACGTATTCGACCATGGCGCCTTCGCCGGACTGGGTCTTCCTGGTCATGTGCGTATCTCCTGATCCATGCCGGTTTGTTGGAGCATGATCTCCGCGCAAACGCGTTCCGCGTTTGTCGCGAGGGAAAACCGCTTCACACTTGTCCGGATCATGCGCTTACGCCGCCGCCCGGCTCAGCTCGGAGGCGCCGGCGGCGCCCGCGGTCTGTTCCTTCAGCGCCGCGATCAGACCGGGACGGTCGAACTTGGCGACATAGTCGTGGAAGCCGGCCTGACGGCCGCGCTCGATCGCCGCCGGCGACACCAGCGCGGAGAGGCCGATGATCGGCATCGCGCCCAGATTGCTGTCGGAGCGGATAACTTCCGCGAACTCGAACCCGTTCATGTCGGGCATCTCGATGTCGGTCAGGACCACGTCGAAGGTCTGCGCGCGCAGGGCCGCGAGGCCCTCCTGCGCGGTCGGCGCGGTGCGGACCCGGTAGCCGGCGGCCTTGAGCACCGGAGCCAGCATGTTGCGGAAGAACGCGCTGTCGTCGACCAGCAGCACCGATTGCGAGTGCAGCGACGGCTTCATCTCCTTGCGGGTGAACCAGTCGGCGAACGCCATCGGCAGGAAGTGGCCGACGTCGATCACTTCGGTGGCCTGGCCCTTGATCACGGCCGAGCCGAGAATGCCCTGGCTGGAGCCGCCGACCTCGATGTTGAGCCGTTCCTCGACGATGTCGATGATCTCGTCGACGACGAGGCCCATGGAGCGGCCGTCGTCGGAGAACACCAGGATCGGCTGGGCGCCCTGGCTGGCAATGGTGACGCTCTCCATGGCAACCAGCGGCATCAGCTGCTCGCGGTACTGCACCATGTAGCGGCCGTTGCTGAACTCGATCTTGTCGGCGGGCAGCTCCTCCAGGCGCGTGACCAGCCCGAGCGGGACCGCCTTGGGCTGGGACGAGCCGGCGCGGAAGACCAGCAGCGAGGTGGTCTGCTCGCCCGTTCCGATGTGATGGGCCCCGTTCTCGTTGGCCATGTCATGGGCCGAGGCGCCGGCGGCGCCGAGCGCCTTGGCAATGCCGTTGGGGTCGATGATCATGATGACCGCGCCGTCGCCCAAAATGGTGTTGCCGGAGAACATGTCGATGTGACGCAGCTTCGTCGACATCGGCTTGACCACGATTTCTTCGGTGTGGAACACGCCGTCGACCACGATGCCGAAGGTCTGGCTGCCGACCTGGGTCACCACGATAAAACCGTTCTCGGGATCGGAGACGGCGCCGTCGTCGATCTTGAGCAGCTTCTTGAGGTGGATCAGCGGCAACAGCTTGTTGCGCAACCTGAGGACCGCGGTGTCCTTGATGCGCTCGATGCGGTGCTCGGAGTTGGCGCGGGCACGGACCAGTTCGACCACGGCGAGCTGCGGGATCGCAAAACGGTCGCCGGCGGCCTCCACGATCAGCGCGGAGACGATGGCCAAGGTCAGCGGGATCTTGATGGTGACGGAGGAGCCCTCGCCGGCCACCGACTTGATGTCGATGGTGCCGCCGATCTGGTCGATATTGGTGCGCACCACGTCCATGCCGACGCCGCGGCCCGACACCGAGGTGATGGCGGCCGCGGTCGAGAAGCCCGGGGCGAAGATGAACTTGTGGATCTGGGCTTCGCTCATCTTCTCGAGCTCGGCCTCGGTGGCCAGACCCGAGGAGATCGCCTTGGCCTTGATCCTGTCGGTGTTGAGGCCGCGGCCGTTGTCGGCGATGCAGATGATGATGTGGCCGCCCTCGTGATAGGCGGACAGGCGGATGGTGCCCTGCTCGCCCTTGCCGCCGGCGAGACGCTCGGCCGGGGTCTCCAGGCCATGGTCGGCGGAGTTGCGCACCATGTGGGTGAGCGGGTCCTTGATCAGGTCGAGCACCTGGCGGTCGAGCTCGGTGTCGGCACCGTGCATCTCCAGCTCGATCTGCTTGCCGAGTTCGCCCGAGAGGTCGCGGACGATGCGGGGCAGCTTCTGCCAGGCATTGCCGATCGGCTGCATGCGCGTCTTCATGACGCCTTCCTGCAGCTCGGCGGTGACGTTGGACAGCCGCTGCAACGGCACCTTGAACTCGGTGTCCTCGTTGCGGCGGGAGATCTCCAGCAGCTGGTTGCGGGTCAGCACCAGCTCGGAGACCATGGTCATCAAATGCTCCAGCGTATCCACGTTGACGCGGATCGACTGGTTGGCGATGCGGTCGCCCTCGGAGGCCGTCTCGTCGGCCGCCGACTTCTTCGGGGCGGGCTTTGCCTTGGCGTCCTTGGCGTCCTTGGCCGTTTCCTTGGCAGCTTCCTTGGCCACAGGCGCCGGCGCCTCAGCGGCGGGCTCGGCTTTGGCAACGGGCGCGGGGGCCGGGGCTTCGATCGCGGTCTCGCGGAAGGCGCGCTCGAGCTCGTCGAGCGACACTTCGCCCAGACGCAGCGGCCGCTCCAGGGTCTGGTCGGCCAGCGCACCGGAGGTCGGCGCGGCTTCAACGGCGACAGGTGCTTCCGGCACCAGCGGCGGCGCTTCGGCCACGGGAGCAGCAGCGACACCTGCTGACATCGCCGCCATGCCATGCTCGACCATCGCTTCCAGCTTCTCGATCAGGTCGCGGTCGGTGCCCTCGGGCTCGGCTTCGGTCGCCTCGAGCCCGGCCAAAATTTCCTTGATGCGGTCGATCGAGGACAGGATCACCGTCACCGCCTGCCCGGTCACCGGCATGCCGTCACGGAATTTGCCCATCAGCGTCTCGCCGGCATGCGCCAGCGCTTCCAGGCGCGGCAATCCGAGGAAGCCGCAGGTGCCCTTGATGGTGTGGACCAGGCGGAAGATGTTATCCAGGATCTTGGCGTTGTTCGGCTCCTGCTCGAACTTCACAAGCTGATTGTCCACCGTGTCCAGGCTCTCGCCGGTTTCCGTCAAAAACTCCCGCAACAGATCATCCATGAGCTACGCCTTACTGACCTGGATCTCGACGCCCGAGCCGCGCTTGGCATGGACGGAAGCCCTACCTTGGATCGTTAGACATCCCCTTTCACGGTCCCGTTAATTTCATCCTCCGTGCTAATACGGATATTGAAGAGAAGTTTGTCGTTCGACCGCATGCGACAGCGCTTTTCGGCCAGACCGGCACCACGCCGCGACGGCCGGACGCATTGGGTAAACGTGCCGATAACAGCAAGGCCGGGCGCGCAGGAAAGCCCTGCTCGTGAAGCACGATATGCACGGCCTTCGGGGAATTGAACCGAGCCGCCTGCAATCCGGCGCGCTCTCGCCGCCGTCGCTTGGTGCTTTGCCGGGATTCGCCAGATCCGCGTTTGCGGTAAACGAACGGTTACCCGCGTCCGCTGCGGCCGGTGCCGCGCTAACCGAGGCACCCCGCCGAGGCAAGATCGCCGTCGGGACGGCGCTCCGCCAGACAATCGTTGATGGCGGCGAGCGACGCGATCATCCTCTGGACGCGGATGTGCACGCGGTCGCAGCCGCGGACGGACATCTTGTCCCAATTGCCAATATATCCCGACGGGAACATGATGAAACTTACCCGGACAGCAAGCGGTTTCGCGTGCTGCGACACGCTGATCCAGGAGACGGGAGGCAGCTTTGGAAACGATGGTGCGTTCATCCAACGGTTTCCTGTCCGCGCTGTCGGCAGACGATTATGAATTGATCCGCCCGCATTTGCGTATGGTCGATCTGCCGCATGACGCGGTGCTGGTCGAAACCGGCGAGACGCTCAAGCGCGCCTACTTTCCCCACCGCGGCGTCATCTCGCTGGTGGTGGAACTCGCCAGGGGCGAGCATGTGCAGGTCGCGATGATCGGCCGCGACAGCCTGCTCGGAACGCTCTCGACCATGGGCGATGCCTGCGCGCTGAACACGGCGATCGTGCTGGTTCCCGGTTCCGCCTCCGTGATGGACCTCGACGTGCTGCGCGTCGCGGCCGACCAGAGCGGCACCCTGCGGACGCTACTCACGCGTCACGGGTTGGCGGTCTACGCGCAGGTCCAGCAGACTGCGGGCTGCAACGCCGCCCATCCGGTGGAATCGCGGCTGTCGCGCTGCCTGTTGCACACCCATGACCTCTCCGGCGACTTTCGGCTGCTGCTGACCCAGGAGGCCATGGCGCAGATGATCGGAGCGCGGCGCAACAGCGTGTCGCTGGTCGCCAATACCTTGCAGCAGGCCAATTTCATCCACTACACCCGCGGGCACATCCAGATCCTCAACCTCGACGGCCTGCGCCAGACGGCGTGCGAATGCTACGCCACCGTGAAGGCGCAGTACGACCGGTTGCTCGGCCCGCGCTGACCGGCGCCGCCGCGTGGTGAACCGGCGGCTAATTCCGGCCTGCAAACACCGATCATCCTGCTACCGGAACTGAAATCGGGATGCCGTAGACACGCGCCTGCCGCGCAGCCGTTACGGGCCGGGCGGCAAGCGAACCGTGATCGAGGCGGGCAAAACCATGTTCGAAGTCACCGTCGCGGCGGCACAGACAGCGCTCGATGCCGAGCCCGCGCGCGAGCCGGGCGCGTACCAGGCGCTGGTGCGCGAGATCGGCGAGGACGGTGCCTGCGAAGTGCGCGGCGTGTTCTGGCGCGAGACCTGCGCGCGCCTGCAACAGTTCCGCACGCTCTCGCCCGCGCAGCACCACGGCAGGATCGCGCGCGAAGCGCATTCGCTGAAGAGCGCGGCCGCAACGTTCGGCTATGTCAGGCTCGCGGCGCTGGCGCTGCGGCTGGAGATGACCGCGGAGAGGCTGGGTGGCCCCGAATTCCGCGATCTCCTGGACCTGATGGACGCCGCCTACGCCGCCGCGCGCGCGCCGGAGCCCGAGGCCTAGATTCTTATCTGACGCGTTTTCTTCACGCGAACCGGCATCCACTTCGCTCGAAAACGCTCTGACCACTCACGCGTGCATCCCCGCCGTACTTCTACGGTTTGGGATTTTCACAGAAGGCTAATCATAAGTGGCGATAGTCACCGGAAACCAGGAGGGTTTCCATGTTCACCTATGAGACTGCGGACCAGAAAGAGGTCCGTCGCTTCCGCATCGCACAGTTCAACGGCCGGATGGCGACGGTGACCGCTGGCGAGGCGACGGTGACTGGCTTCGTGCGTTCGGTGCTGGTGCAGGAATCGAGCACACCGCCCCGCTGGACGATCACCATCATTCCCAACGGGCCGAAGGAAGAGCTCAAGCCGCTGCGGCCCTCGTCGCGCGCACGTCCGTTCGCTGAAGATTATTTCTGAGCGCGATCGGGCTCCGGGCTTTATCGCGAGATTGCTCGGGCCCGGCCCTCGCCGCCGACGGGCGGCACGGCACAAGAGCCTTCAGTCGATCGAATGCAGCAGCGCCGCACGGACGAGATCCGCGGTGTTGCGCGCACCGAGCTTGCGCATCGCCTCGGCGCGATGGCTCTCGAAGGTGCGCGGGCTGATCTGCATCCGAAGCGCCCCCTGCTTGTTCGAATAGCCCTCGCTGATCAGCCTCAGCACCTCGCGCTCGCGCTTGGTCAGCCGCTTCTGGCCTGACAGGCCGAGGATTTCGGCGCTCGGCACCCGCTGCGGCGCGCGCGCGGCGGCCTTCGATTCGGCGTCCTCGGCCCTGGACGCGGTCGGCAGGCCACCCTTGTGCGAACCGGCAAGCTGCTTGACCAGGCCACAAACCCGCTCGGTCTGCGCCAGCGCATTCTCCACCACCCGCTGCAAATAGGCACGGTCGCCCGTCACAGGCGCGAGCTGATCGCTGTGGTGCTTGATTTCGCCCATGTAGAGCAGGAGGGCAGTGAGGGGACCGTTGAGCTCGCGGGCGATGGCGGCGGCCATTTCGTCGGCCGCCTTGGCACGGGCGGCGTTCAGGCGGACGACATCGAGCTCTTCAGTTGGAGCAGCTTTGCTTTCGTACCATTCCGACGGCCGCGAATCAGTGGCCGTATCATTCTGTGACCCCATGTCACTCTTTAGCGGAACCCAGGCCGATCTGTGGTTAACTTTTTTCCCCGTAAGACTACGGTCATTTTGGCCATTTTGTGCTGAAACACCGGCATAGGCACACTTTATGCTTGAGTGGCTTCATCCCCCAACATGCTTAGGTTGATAAATCTGCCCAAATGCTGGGCAGATGGGCCGGAGCCTTTTAACCATCGCATCCCCGCCGGATACCGCCGCTCCCGGACTTTACGGATAAATTAACGGCGACTTGCTTCTCTATGTCGCACTTGAGAGCGCGCAAATGCCTCCATGCATTGGGCCGGTAGGCCTGCTGGAATCGTTGCGGAAGATTGCGTGCCATGAACGAGATCGACCAGCTATCGGACTTCCTGCAGAAGCTGACGCCGCTGTCGCGCAGCTGCCTGCTCAGCGAGATCGAGCGGCTTGAGCTGTGCGGCATCGACATGCCCGGCGCGGCCGATATCCACTCCAAGCTGCGGGCCGAATTTCGCAAGGACGGATCGAGCCAGGCGCGCGCCACCAGCCCCTCGCGATATTTCTTCGCGCCGCTCGAGCTGCTCCTGATCGACGGCGCGCCCGAGCACGCCAATCTGGGGCGGATCTCGCGCAACACCCTCACCCCGATCTGGGAGTGGATCTGCCGCGACCTGCTGCCGACCATGGCGCGCGACTACATCAAGGCGATCAACGACCAGGTCGCCGCCAACAACCCGAAGGAGGTGCTGAAGATCGCATCGACCTTCCAGACCAAGGTCGTCAAGGTTCTCGAGAGCACGCTCGCATCAGTGGAGAGCACCGAGTTCGCGCGCGGCAAGCTCGCGCAATACACGGCGTCGCGCACCGCCTTCGACGACGTGAAGAAGATGCGACATGTGCTGCGCGCCGGCGCCGCGCTGCCGAAGTTCAACGAAAAGCTACCCGAGAAGATCGCGAAATTCGACGACGGCCTAGTTGATCAGATCACGGCACGATTAGACGCCTTCAAGAAGGCCCATCCCGAGGCGCTGCCATTCGCGCTGACGCTGCTGGCGAGGCGGTTGAAGACGCCCTGGCAATTGGTGCGCATTGCCACCAAGCCAGCCGCAAGCAAGAGCGCCGCCGATGTCGCCGCCGCACCCTATGCCTTCGTCGTTCACATGGTGCTCGACCAGCTCGACGACAAACGCCTGGCTTTGCGTATCGCGCTTCGTCACAACCGGGTGCTGGTCGCGCGCGACCTGCTCACCGAGATCTACGACACCGAATATGCGCTCAAGGTGCGCATCGACGGCATCGAGAATTGCGAATGGGGCATTCGCCTCCAGCAATTGATGGACGCGATCGCGGCGCTGGTGTCCGCCGAGGTGAGCCGCTTCCCTTCCAATGTCGGCCACATTCTCGGCTCGCGCCGGCTGCGCAGCCACGACACGCTCGGCGGAAAGCTGAGCTATCTGGCCTGGAAGGGACGCGATGCGATCGAAGACGGTGCGGCCGCCTTGCGCAAATTGATCGGCCAAACCTGATCCCGCGCTACTGCGCGCGCGGCAGGCTCAGGAAGCGATCGAGAAATCGTCCTGACAGCACGAATCTGAACCACCAATACATTATTCGCCGCGTCGTCATTGCTGCGATCCCTGACAGCCCACCACCGGCTGCCCAGAGCAATAGCGCAGCTGCAGCAATACGCATGTGATGTGCTTCACAATGGCGCCGGCGCAGCCGGACGCATCGTCGCAGAACCGTCACGAGCGAAGCGGGAACATACGCGCATCGCGCGAAGCCCACGGGCAATTGAGGCGGCCATTATTCAATTGGGCGAAGGCGCGCGCGGCTTCGTCCAATTGCAGGACAGTGCGCGTGCATACCGCCAACACCGCACGTCGCGAAAATCTCCGATGATTGCCGCACGCCTGCGCGCGCCGCGCGGGCAGACCTAAAAACTTCTCCAACGAGATCCAGACAATTTTAGACATGATGGGTGCTTTAACGTTACCCAGATAATTCAACAATCGACTGAAGCCTTCCATATTTGAAACTGCTCACGTCGCTAACACACCGGTCGCGGAACGGGAGTGGTTTGCGATGAAAGATGAAACTGTTGAACTCGCTGGACGAAGGCCGAAAACCTTCGGACGACGAAAGGTGACGCCGCGCGCATGCGTGGCCGACGGCAAGCGCCATCTGCGCGCTTTTCTCTCCGAAGTGCTGGAGGATCTCGGCTTCGTCACCACCGAATGCGCCAGCGCCGACGAGCTGCGAACTGTACTGGCGAGCGAATTGCCCGACCTGATCCTGCTCGGCATCGCTGCCGACGGCATCGAGCCCGGCATGTTTCTGGAGACGCTGGTGCGCGAGGCATTCGACGGCAAGGTTCTGGCCGTCGGCGCCCGCGAGTCGATCATCGTCAGGGCCGTGCAGCAGGTCGGCGAGGAATATGGCCTTGCGATGCTGCCGCCGCTGACGACGCCCTTTGCGGCGGAGACGTTGCGCGATCGCGTCGCGATGCTGCTGCCGAACGAGCCGGCGCCGAGCCCGGCCGTGCATGTCGGCGAGGCCCTGCATGCCGGTTGGCTCGAGCTGTGGTACCAGCCCAGGATCGACGCGCGCACGCTGATCCGCAGCGGCGCCGAGGCGCTGGTGCGGATGCGGCATCCGACCTGGGGCGTGGTGCCGCCGGCCTATTTCATCCCCGAAGAGCACGACCCGCATCTGCGCGACCTGTCCGAATTCGTGATCGAGCGCGCCATGCAGGACTGGCACTATCTGCTGGAGCAGCAGAGCCCGGTCGATCTCTCGATCAATTTGCCCGCGTCGTATCTGACGGAGCCGCAGGCCGTGCGCGATCTCTGCCGCCGCATGCCGACGCATCCCGGCGTTCGGCGGGCTGACGATCGAGATCGACAGCGACGAGGCGATCCGCGACCTCGATCACCTCGCCGAGGTCGCCCGCGAAGTGCGCCTGCACAATATCGGCCTGTCGATCGACAATCTCGGCGCCAACTGGCCGTCGCTGATGGATATGGACAAGATTCCCTTCATCAAGCTGAAGGCCGACCGGCACTTCGTCACCGGCAGCGGCAGTGACCGCCTCAAGCGCACGGTGTGCCGCCACATCGTCGAGCTCGCGCAGGGCTACGGCGCCGGCACCGTGGCCGAAGGCGTCGAGAGCCGCGCCGATCTCGTCGCCGCCAACGAGCTCGGCTTCGACTGCGTGCAGGGCTTTCTGTTCGGCAAGCCGATGCCGCTGAAGAAGTTCGCAAGGAGCACGCTGACGCGGACGGTGATGGGAGGCGCGTGAGGCGGCCTCAGGCAAACCGCCGCGCGAAGAACACGCAGGCGACCACGAGCGCGGTCGCGGCGATCATGCTCCAGGCGACGGGCTCGTGCAGAAGCCAGCCTGCGAGCGCGAGTCCGAAGAACGGCTGAAGCTGCTGCAACTGGCCGACGCGGGCGATGCCGCCGATCGCAAGCCCGCGATACCAGAAGATGAAACCGACGAACATGCTGAACACCGAGACGTAGGCGAGCCCGATCCAGGCGGGCGCGCCGACGCCGCTCCAGGTCGACGGCCAGCTCCAGATCACGATCGGCACCATCAGCGGCAGCGCCAGCAGCAGCGCCCAGGAGATCACCTGCCAGCCGCCGAGGCGACGCGACAGCGCGCCGCCCTCGGCGTAGCCGAGCCCGCACAGCACGATCGCCGCGACCATCAGCAGATCGCCGCTCAGCGATGCGGAGCCGTCGTTGGAGAAGGCAAAGCCCGCCACCGTGGCGCTGCCGAGGACGGCGAACAGCCAGAACATCGGCTGCGGCCGTTCGCCGCCGCGCAAGACGCCGAAGATCGCGGTCGACAGCGGCAGCAAGCCGATGAAGACGATCGAATGCGCAGACGTGATGTGCTGGAGCGCGAGCGCCGTCAGCAGGGGGAAGCCGACCACAACCCCGATGGAGACGATGGCGAGCGAGACGAGATCATTGCGCGCCGGCCGCGCCTGACGAAGCAGGCCGAGCACGGCCACACCGATCAGCGCCGCGATGACCGCGCGCGCGGACGTCAGGAACAGCGCGGAAAAATCGCCGACCGCCACGCGCGTCGCCGGCAGCGAGCCGCTGAAGATGATGACGCCGAGCAGCCCGTTGCCCCAGCCGCTCCCGGAAGATTGCATGTCAGTCTCGCTTTTTGGTGACGATCCTCGGCCATCGCCGACGGCGCCGGCCGGCGTGCGTGCGTGCGTGCGTGCGTGACGATCAAGTCCCACGTCTTCCGCGACCGGACAACACAAAAGCTCGAAAACAACCCCATGCACAGTAGACGGGGGTAGGACGATCAATGGGTTAGGAGGAGCGAAATTAGGTTTTTAGCGGGCAAGCGGCAACTCCTAGTGCTACGCGCCATTTGCTTCGTCGGGCAAAACAGGGGCACACTGCCAACATTGCGGCAGATCCGAAGTGCGGACTGACCTCGCCCCTGGAGCGCACCACTAGTACGCTCTTGATCGTAACACAGCGATGGTTTTAGGGCGTACTGGGCCCCCTGTTGGTCTCTGTCGAAAGTCGCTCCGTCATTTCGGCTTCAACAAGCATTAAGTAACGACGCAAGTCACGGACGCACGCAATGAGCGTTCCGTCCTCTCCTTGCAGTCCCTCCTCGCTGATTTTGGTGAAGATGTCGTAGCCGACACCCTTCGAGATACTTTCAAAGCGATCCCATGGGCGCGCAATGGTGAAAAAAGCGCCGGCACCAGCGCGCTTTTTCCAACTGGCGTCATATTGTGCGTCCTTACGTTGGATGTAAGCGATGTCAGCTTTCGCAATCGCGTCGAGGTGGCGATGATACTTCAGCTTATCGGTCGTGTTCATAAGGAGCCTTCCTTGGGGATGAGTTCGATGATGATGAAATTGCCACGCTGCCCTTTTATTTGATCAGCCGATCCAAACACTGTAGGTGTCGCCCGCGTTGTGTGCAAAAGTGTAAACACGTTTACCCAACTCCGCGCGGTCCATGCCAACTGCCCAACCTAAGTTCAATTTCAACGATCCGCCCGCTCGTTCGCGACAGCGCGACAGAAAAATTACCATTGGCCGTCGCGAAGTCACCGTTACACCCGTCTTCGACGCGTACTGGCGGTTCGCTGCAGAGCGTCAGAGCATCTTTTTTCGTCGCCTTGAGGGCGCCAATGTTGCTCTGACGAACGATCCCGTCCTCCAGACCTTCAAGTTCACTAATGCCTATCGCGCCTCCGATCGGGTCAGCCAATATCTGACCCGAAACGTGATCTACCGCGATGATCTTCCGAGTGATGAGACGAACGTCTTTTTCCGTATTCTGCTGTTCAAGATATTCAACAAGATCGAGACTTGGACGACGCTCGAGAGAGAGGTCGGCCCTATTGCGTGGGAGACGTTCAGCTTCGAACGTTTCGATGCTGTTTTGTCTCGGGAGATGGAGCGCGGGAATCGCGTGTACTCCGCGGCGTATATAATGCCGTCTGGGGGCAGTTTTTTTGGCCATCAGGCAAAGCATCAGAACCATCTCCGCATGCTCGAACATGTCGTTCGCGAGCGCTTTCCGGCGCGCCTGCGAGACATGAAATCAATGGCCGACGGATTCACACTGCTGCAGTCCATTCCTTTCGTCGGGCCATTTCTGGCTTACCAATATGTCACGGACCTGAACTACAGCGAGCTTACTAATTTCGGCGAGAATGAATTTGTTGTGGCGGGACCTGGCGCACTCGATGGAATCTCGAAATGTTTCCAATCACCGCGCGAGCTTAGTCCGGCGGATGTCATTCGTTATATGTACGACAACCAAGAAGTACATTTCGCCGAGCAAGAGATTTCGTTTCGCTCGTTGTGGGGCCGGCGTCTTCAGCTCATCGATTGCCAGAATGTCTTTTGCGAAATTTCGAAATATGCGCGTGCAGCTTTTCCGAATTACACAGGGGTTGCCGGCCGTACGCGCATCAAGCAGAAATTCAAACTGACCGGAGCGCTGCCCGCGCCATGGTATCCGCCAAAGTGGGGCATTAATGCGCACGTGAGCGCCTCATGCCCTTGAAATGTCCCGCACGTCTGCGGTAGCCGTAGCGGTACAAATAACTTCATCAGGCGACAGAACAAACGCGGCTTTATAGTCGACAGCGTGCAGATGCCACGCCCGGTCGAGGACTGGGCCCTGCGCTTTCACACAGACGCGCGAACCGTCAAGACGAACCTCAATTTGCTTGAGAAGTTTGGATGAGTTGCCGTCGAGCTTCAAAGCATCCAGCACGGCGCGTTTTGCGGCGATTGTTTCGGCCAGGCGGTTGCGCTCATCTGCCCAGGATTTCTCAGATGTCGAGAGCGTGCAGACCGCGTTGGGCGCGACCTGAAGGTTGGCAGACCCCATCCCTAAGCCAACGGTGATACCAAGAACTTCTGGTGACACATTGGGCGTGAACGCAAGCGCTCGCGCGTTGAGATCGACGTGTATTGTGCCCTGCTTCTCCTCGGAAAGCTTGAAGAACATTTCGCAGCCTTCGAAGATAGCATCCTCCCACTCCCAATATGCGTTTTGTGACGACTCCAAATCCTCCACGTACATGCGGACAGTCTTCAGGACCCGAAACGTTATCAGTTTACGTTGCGGAAAGAGCCGCGTCGGCTTGCCGATGATGCAACGCCCTTCGGCTCTGGCCTGCTTCTCGCCCTCGGTGTGGATGGCTTTGATGACAAGCTCCTCCACAACTTGAGCGCGCCCCCCATCTTCAACTTCATCTACGCGATCATCTCCGCTCTTGCGCTTGCGTTTCATTAGGCCGCGAAGAACGGGCGACCAACCCAGATGCGCGACAAAGGCGAGATGAATGACATCGTGGAAGCGGTAACCATCATCTTTGTAGGCGTTGTCAGTAAGGTCGTCGCCTAGGGGCCGTCCATTAAAATACATCCGGGACTGTCCCGGCCCGATTCTAACGAAGGAGACATCGAAGGCACGAGGAAACTGCTCTTTCGGATCGCGCCTAGCATCGTGAAGCGGCGTTGGCGTTCCGCGCTCGGTGCGAAAGTTGACCTTCTGGCAATTGTAGCCAATGACCTCGTCAAGCGAAAGATTGTAGAGGGCGGCCATCGCAGAAAGGTGCCACACGATCTCCCCCAACACGACGTTCGTGGGCCGGTCGGCAATGTTCCTGTTCAATGCTAATTCGAAATCAGGCAGTCTCGGTCTCAGCAACTCAGCACCAAGCTGCCAAACCACCGCAACGCAGACCTCGAGCAATACCCGCCCGTCGGTGCGTGCCGTTTTGTAGGCAAGTTGCTGATAGTCGTCGAAGGTATAGCCGGAGGCCGGAGGAAATGATTCGGACAATTCAAGAAACGCTTGTCGCGCCTGAGGGTCCAGGACAAGCGCGATTTTACGAGCCCGTTCGTCGGTGCTACCAATTTCCTGACGGAGATTGCTGATGTCACCTGCAAGGATGTCAAAGGGTCCTTCGTTGGCGGCGTGCGCGCTAGCGTAGCAGTACCACAAAGCGTCGCCGAGTTCCTCCTTGATCTCGTCGTTCGGCTGATCCCAACTCGCCTCCCCGCCTTCGGACAGCAGTTTTTTCTTCACCGCCGCGACCAGCGAACCAATCTCGCTGACCAGGCCGTAGTAGGCGATGGCGCGCCGCTCGTCTGGTGTTTTCTCGGAGAACTGCGTTGTCCTGCGGACAAACTGATCGTAGTCGGTGACCATCATGGCGCGTTTCCCTATGCGGCCTTCTTACGCTTCGATTTCTTTTGACCGAGGAACTGCCAATGCGCCGGCTCGTCGATATAGCCGCGCTCTGGGTGCACGGCGAGCCACTCAAGGAACGCAGCCTTCTCAGCTTCGGAGTAAGTATGGCCGCTCACGCCGCACGAAGCAGGAAAGACGCTCTGGCAAAAGCAGCCCCGCTTTTCCCCAGTAAGAAAAATTGTTACTGATGAGGACTTTGTCGGTCGTGGCTGTATCGCGTCTCAGGTCGGCTGGCGAAAGACTTCCATCTTCCATGCTGTGGAATGAATATTCCTGGCGGTACGTGTCGGTGCCATCGCGATGATAGATGTTGTCTCCATAGCGGTACTGAGTGGTGCCAAGCATCGTCGGCTTCTTTTTCCGGAAACGCGGGTCGTTCCAATACGCATCGAAACTCGTGATTTCGTCCACCTGCATCCAGTACGTCAGGAAACCGCGCAAGTTCGGCAGTGCCGCGCCGGTACCCAAGATGTAGTCACCCAGCTGGGCGTTCTTGCGAATGCGCGGCTTGCAGCACGCAAGCGTGCAAGCCCCCTGAAACGGGTTGGGCGCAAAGCCAAGATCGTGCTCAACGACATACGCGAAGATGTTCATGTGGGTTTGGCCTGTTCTTGGACGTCTTCGACGCATTCATTGTGATCCATTTTGACCTTCGGCAACGTCGTGCCATCCGGCGTCTCGAAGCACATCACGTCATCATCTGCCGCTACCGCAGAAAACTTGTCCGAGTTCCATGGGATGATCGAATACGCGTACTTGGCGACCGGCGCGGGCGGCTGCTGCTTCGCTTCGGCGTTTTCGGGCCAAAGACAGATCACGCGGCGACCGCCATTCGGCGTTTTCTTGAGTTCGGCCTCGACATCGGGGGCGGCGCAAACGGCCGACGTCATGACCACGAGAACGATTTCGTCGTCACAAACAGGGTCGGGCTCGCCGACCTCAACTACAACTTCGAGTTCTTCGGCCGCACAACCGCTCGTGATCGCCAACTTCACAGCGGCATTGATCTCGGCGTTTGTCAGACCCTTACTCAGCAGCTTGATTTTCGCCATGGAACCTCCACCTTACCTCTAGAAGTTGTAGGCCCCAAGGCCTTATCACGCTCCCATTTTGGGATCATTCATTATTTTTTGCTTGATGTCAAGGTCGAAGCTCCCAAAATGGGAGCGGGAGGATTTGATGCGATTCGTGGGTCAGACCGAAGTAGCGGCGTTTTTGGCGAGCAGCCCAGTGTTGGCCGATCCAGTGCGCGCATGGCTGACTGAAATAAAGCACCGCCACTGGAATGGATTCCAGGAATTGGCTTTCGACTTCCGCAGCGCCGATGTCTCTGCTCCGCCCGAGGTCGTGTTCAATCTCGCGGCCACCGGTGTCCGCATCGCGACCCTGGTTGATTTCAGAAACGAGGTGGTTCTCCTGACCTCCATCCAACGCCGCTCGCCTCACTTGTCCGAACTCCCGACCCGGAAAGAATACCGTGGCCATTAAGCCAGTCCGAACAACAGAAGATCTTCAAGATGCCAAAGCCGAATTGGCTAAGCTTTTACGTCTGCCTTCAGCACCCAACAGAGATGACAACATTGCGGTTCTAGTCACGCTAATCGAGCAATTCGAAGAGAAGCATTTTCCTGTAAACGTCTCGGATCCTATTGCCGCCATTAAATACAGGATGGAGGAAAGCGGGTTTACACCGCGGGATCTCGAACCCTACATAGGCTCACGCGCGCGTGTTTCTGAGGTGCTTTCTGGGAAGCGGCAACTATCCATTGATATGATCCGCTCCCTTCACGAAGGGCTCAGTATTCCTTACGAAGCCCTCATTTCAGAAAGACGTCAGCCCTTAGATGGGAACAGTGTTTCGCAGCCAGTGGTCGCTCGGATGAACTCGTTAGGGTTCACGCTCGATCAAGAAAAAGTGCCTGCGTTTATTTCCTCCTCGATGCCAAACAGCAATCCTCTTGCATTATTACGGAAAACGCGAACACAGCGCGCAGCACTAAAAACAGATCAAAGCGCGTTGTTGCTTTGGCAAGCGGCCGTCGTTCAAAGAAGAATTAGGACGCCCACACCCTTTAAGCCTCAGGCTTTCGGGGCAGAAGCTCTTCGTCAGATCGCACGGCTTAGCGTAAAGTCGGATGGCCCAATTCGTGCCGTTCGAAGATTGAGTGAACTGGGAGTGTCTGTAGTAATTTTGCCGCCGCTACCGGGCACCTTTCTTGATGGCGCTGTTATGTCCGATATGGATGGACAACCAATAATCGGCCTGACGCTTCGCAACGACCGAACAGATAGCTTCTGGTTCACACTCCTGCACGAATGCGCACACGTCGCGCTTCATTTTGCAACGCTCGTAAAGGGTGACATGGTTTTCATCGACGATATGGAAATTCGTAGTGAGGACGAATACGAACGCGAAGCCGATGCTCTCGCAAGAGAGTCCCTTATCCCTTCAGATATTCTGAACCAGATTAATTGGGGGCCGGAGACAACGTTAGATGATCTTACAACGCTCGCAGTGCGTGCCCGCGTTCACCCCTGCATTGCCGCTGGCCGTTGGCAGAAAGATCATCACAATTACAAAAGGTTTTCACGACTGATTGAGCGAAATGCCATTCAAGAAATGTTTGATGTGAAGTGATTTTCCTAGGCTCCTGCCATCTGCAACCTCTACTCGCTACAACTAACTAGGTGGCAATTCGCCCGCTATTCAGCGAACCAGGCCGGCGAGCGTCCATTCTCATCGAGAGCGCACTCGCGCGACGTACGCCGGCATCGGCGAGCCTTTGACCGCCAAATACCAGTTCGGCTAATGCATCGCCTGCTGCGGCCCAAGCCGACGAACAAGGTAAGTCGGCGCGCCTCGCCGGCGGCTGGTGCTGCCCGTATTCGGGGCTGCGCGGTCATGGACTACTTGACCTCGGGGGATACACGCTTCGGCACTTGCACACTCGCGCAGGCCGGAAGCGCGACTTTTCAAGGTTTTCTCCGCGAAGAAAGTGTCGGATAGGATCTGAGCGGCCCGAGACATAGGTGACATTTCGTACCGGACACATGGGTTACACTTTTCGCTTTTTTGCGAGCGGGAGGTGTGGATGCCGTGGAAAGCGAGTTCGGTCATGGAAGAACGCCTGCGCTTTGTCGCCCGCCTGTTGGACGGGGAGGCCATGACGGACGTGTGCCGGGATTTCGGCGTCTCGCGCAAGACCGGCTACAAGATGTTCGATCGCTACAAGGAGCACGGTCTTGAGGCCCTGAGCGATCGCTCGCGGCGGGCCGGTGCGCTACGCCAACCAGCTGCCGGAGCAGATCGAGAGCCTGATTGTCCGGCTCAAGGGCGAGAAGCCGCACTGGGGCGCGCGCAAGATCCGGGAACTGCTGGTCCGACGGCTGGACGGCGATACCCGGGTTCCGGCCAAGAGTACCATCCATGCGGTGCTCGACCGCCATGACCTGGTCAAGCGCGCCGGCGGGCCGCGCCACCGCGCGCGCGGCACGCCGCTCTCCGCGGGCACGGGACCCAATGAGCTGTGGTGCGCCGACTTCAAGGGCGAGTTCAAGCTCGGCAATGGCCGCTACTGTTACCCGCTGACCGTCACCGATCATGCCTCGCGCTTCCTGCTGTTGTGCGAGGCGCTCGATTCCACGCGCGAAGAGCCTGCCATTACCGCCTTCGAACGGCTGTTCCGCGAGCGTGGCTTGCCGCTCGCCATCCGCT
Source organism: Bradyrhizobium sp. LM2.9 (assembly GCF_054056555.1). NCBI lineage: Bacteria > Pseudomonadati > Pseudomonadota > Alphaproteobacteria > Hyphomicrobiales > Nitrobacteraceae > Bradyrhizobium > Bradyrhizobium sp. LM2.9. Next base: position 6,289,281 of record NZ_JBSRYJ010000002.1, on the reverse strand, counting down.
CCGACAACGGCGTGCCCTTTGCCAGTCCCAATGCCCTGTTCAATCTCTCAAAGCTCGCGGTCTGGTGGCTGAGGCTGGGCATCACCATCGAACGCATCAAGCCCGGCCATCCACAGCAGAACGGACGCCACGAGCGCATGCACCTCACCCTCAAGAAGGAGACGACCCGTCCGCCGGGCGCCAACAGCCTGCAGCAGCAGGAACGCTTCGACGCCTTCGTCCGCGAGTTCAATACCGAACGGCCGCATGAGGCGCTGCAGATGAAATGCCCCGCCGAACTCTATCGCGCCTCACCACGCCGTTACGATGGCTTGCCCGAGTTGATCTATCCGTTCCACGATCGCGAGGTTCTCGTGACCGCTTGCGGGCGCCTTTGCCTGCATCGCAAGATCAACGTCTCGACCGTGCTGGCCGGCCAGAAACTCGGCATCAAGGAGGTCGACGACGGCATTTGGCTCGTCAGCTTCATGCACTATGATTTGGGATATTTCGACCTGGAGCAGAAAACCCTGCAACCCCTCGACAACCCGTTCGGCACGAGGTTGTCACCCATGTCTTAGGTACGACCTGTGACCGATGTCTCCGGGCTGGACAAATCGTCAATTGGCGGAGAGGGAGGGATTCGAACCCCCGATAGGCTTGCACCTATGCCGCATTTCGAGTGCGGTGCATTCGACCACTCTGCCACCTCTCCTGAAGGCGCCAAGTAAGGAGCAGGGCCCCTGTGGTTGGGGGCGTTAATAGGCGAGGATGGCGGGCCAGACAAGGCGCGCGAGCGGAAAATCAGACCGGTTTTCCGGCCGGCCCCACGATGTCGCGGTGGCGATGGGGGCGACCCTCGGATTTCGGCGGCAGTTTGAGCGAATTGGGCGTGAACCGTTGGCCAATGACCCGGCGCGAGCCCCGAGGCGGCGCCATCGCCGCCCGAATCGCCGATGTTCCGGAAAGCTCAAGAAGCCCCCAAAGGGAGGTGGGACCGCCAGACGCGGTAAACACTGGCGGTCCCGGTGCCGCTCATTGAAATACTGGCTGGGAAGGGCGGCTTCGCCGGCCAGGTGAGGCGACGGCTCGACCCTAGCGTGCGGCCCGTGCGCCGCAACGCAAACCGGCCCTTAACCTAACCAGTCAAGGTTACTCTGGAGCCGCTTCCGTTCCGATGAAATCGGAACGGGTCTCCAGATTGGTGTTTTGGCGCGTTTTCTTGACGCGAACCGGCATCCACTTCGCTCGAAAACGCTGGCTAGTCGGCCTTGTTGCCGTTCTTGCTCTTTTTCTTGCCGTTCTCCGTGGAATCCCGGTCTTTTCCGCTATCTTTGCCTTGGCCGCTGTCCTTGTGGCGATTGGTGAAGCGGGCATTGCCGAGCCCGGTGCCGATGGTGAGCACGCCCCAGCGATCGACGTCCTGCATGAACGGCACTTCCGAGAGGCCCTGAACCACGCCGTCATTGTGCATCAGGATCGCGGTGTCGTGCTCGCCGATCTCAGGAATGCCCTCGATCAGGCTCGCCGGCAGGTTGAACTTGCTGCTCTCCCAATTGCCCGGCAGGTTCTGCGCGCCTTTCTCGATCGAGCCGTCCTCGTCGATCACGCCGGGACAGGCGATGCCGATGAAGGGTGCCAGCTTGAAGCCTTCCGCCTCGGCCTCCGTGATCAGCCCCTTCAGCATCTTGGTGAGCCGCTTCACTGCGCCTTCGCGCGTCGGCTCGTCGTCGGCATGACGCCACAGCTCGGACTTCACGACCTTGGCCTTCGACAGGTCTTTTGCCTTTTTCCAGCCGGTCTCGACCAGGCCGCAGCGGATGTTGGTGCCGCCGATATCGACGGCGAGGATGCTGTCATAAGCTTCGAAGATCCATGACGGCGCCAGATGCAGCGCGCCGATCAGGCCGGCTTCATCGGGATGATGGCGGATCGGCATCATGTCGATCTTGAAATCCTCGGATTTGAGGATGATCTCGGCGCGGGCGATCGCGAGCTCGCCGAGTCGGGAATCGCGGAAACCACCGCCGACCACGATCCGCTCGGTCTTGGCCCAGGCCTTGGACTTCAGGAAGCGGCGCGTGACGTAAGCGAGCTCCTGCGCGAAGTCCTCGATCGCGCTGTGCACGACCGCGGAGGCCTCGACATCGTCACCGACCAGGATGGCATCCAGGGTCTTCTTGCTGACCTCCTCCGACGGCTCCTTGCCGAACGGGTCTTCGCCGGTCTTACGCAGCGGCTTGCGCCAGCGATCGAGGATCTCGCGGAACGCGCCCTTGCTGGCGCGGTCGCCGAGAAAGCCGTCCTCGTCCTTCATCTCGATGTTCAAACTGTCGACGTCCACCGACGGCAGCCGTGCCGCGCCGTGGGTGGCGATGCCCGTCGTCTTGACCAACTCTTCCGTTGCCATGGATGCCCCCTCGCCCTTTGCGAACTTCGTCAGGACAACGGCGGCGGAACCCGTTGGTTGCAGCGCGGCGCGGGATTCAATAGGAAGCCCCGATCTGGCCCAAATCCTTCAAATCCGGGCCGTTTTCGCCTGCTTTTCCTTGACTCCCGGGAGCGAGCGGCTATAAATCCCGCAACCGGCGCGGGGCGTTTCTCGCGCCGCTTGTTTTTGCGTGGGTTTTCAAAGGGATAACTCCCGCCCGCACAAAACTCGCATAAACCAATATTCGCATAAACCCGCGACTGACAAAAAGCCGGCCCCGACACTATGTCGCGAGGCCGGGAATGAACACGAAGGAAAACAACGATGTTCGCAGTCATCAAAACCGGCGGCCGGCAGTACCGCGTCGTTCCGGATGATGTCCTGGAAGTAGGCAAGATCGAAGGCGAAGTCGGCTCGATCGTGCAGTTGAACGAAGTTCTGCTGGTCGGTGGCGACACGCCGCTCCTGGGCCTGCCGACGATCGCAGGTGCGTCCGTGGCGGTCGAGGTGCTCGACCACAAGCGTGGCCCCAAGGTCATCGCGTTCAAGAAGCGCCGCCGCAAGAACTCGCGCCGCAAGCGCGGCTATCGCGACGAGATCACGGTGTTGCGCATCAGCGAGATCCTGACGGACGGCGCCAAGCCCACCAAGGGCCCGCGTCCGAAGCGGGAAAAGGTCGTCAAGCCAGAGACCACGACCGAAGACGCCGACGCCGCATAATTTGATCACGCGCAATCACGAAGTGATGCGTGAGAAATTGTGAAATGATTCCGTCAAGGAATTGATCTAGAAATACGTAAGATTTCGGAGACGAGCCATGGCTCACAAAAAAGCAGGCGGTTCATCGCGCAACGGTCGCGATTCCAAAGGCAAGCGCCTCGGTATCAAGGCGTTCGGCGGGGAAGTTGTGATTCCCGGCAACATCATTGCGCGTCAGCGCGGCACCACCTGGCATCCCGGCCTTAATGTCGGCATGGGCACCGACCACACTTTGTTCGCCAAGGTCGAGGGTCGCGTAACGTTCCAGGCCAAAGCCAACGGTCGCACCTTCATCTCGGTGCTCCCGCTCGCAGAGGCGGCTGAATAGACGGTGGATCAAATTTGGAGTCCGCCGGGTCCCAGACCGAACCGGCGGAGTCCTTGAGATCAAAGAGATCGAAGGCTCCAGGGGGAGGCGGGAAACCGGCCTCCCCTTTCGTTTGACTTGCTCACTTTTCACTTAGTGACTTCGACGGAGCCGGACATGTTGCAGGATTTTTCGAGCGTGACCTTGCGGGAGGCGAGAGCAAGCGTCGTCGCCACCGAGCGGCTGACCTTGCGGCGGCCGACCCTCGCCGATGTCAGGACCATCGCGCTCCTGGCCAACGACCGTCGCGTCGCCGAGAACACCCGCCGCCTCCCCCATCCCTATTCGCAGGACGACGCCGTCGAATTCGTTCGCGCCACCGCCGCGCTCGGCAGCGAGACCGTGTTCCTGATCGAGCACGATTCCGGTCCGGTCGGCATGGTCGGCATCGACCGCTCCACGCCCGACAATGCCGAGCTCGGCTATTGGCTCGGCGTCGAGCATTGGGGCCGGGGCTTTGCCACCGAGGCCGCACGCGGCGCGATCGACTTCTTCTTCGAGGAGTTCGAGGACGACCATCTTTATGCGGGTGCACGCGTCACCAACCCGGCTTCGCGCAAGGTGCTGGAGAAGTGCGGCTTCCAGTGGAGCGGCGTCCAGCTGCACCGGTTCCTGGCGCTGGGCTCGTCCACACCCGTCGACTGCTTCCGTCTCTCGCGCAGTGTGTGGGCCTCGCTGAAGAGCTGGAGCAGTGCAAGGCGCGTGAGGTAGGCGCTACGCCGGCGGATTGACCTCTCCGCCGGCGCGGCCGAGATCGCGCTCACGCAGGTAGATATAGAACCCGGCGCCGATGATGATGGCGGCGCCGACGATGGTGGCGACCTCGGGGACGTCGCCGAACACGACGAAGCCGAAGATCACCGCCCAGACGATCATCGAATATTGATAGGGCACGACGACGCTGGCCGGCGCGAGCTTGAGCGAGCGGTTGACGCAGAACAGCGCGGTGACCGAGACGCATCCCGCCAGCGCGAAGATCACGAGGCTGCCTGATGTCGGCGGCACCCAATGGAACGCCGACAGCACCGCGCCCAGCAAAAACGTGCCGACGAATTGCGAGGACGCCATCACGATATCGGGCGTCTTGCGCAGGCTGCGGGTGATCAGCATCAGCGTTGCGAAAGACAGACTGCCGCCAAGCGCGATCAGCGCCGGCAGGCTGATCGTCTGCGCGGATGGCCGCAGCGCGATCAGCACGCCGCAGAAGCCGATCAGGATCGCCGTCCAGCGCCGCCAGCCGACCTTCTCGCCGAGAAAGATCGCCGACATCGCGGTGACGAAGATCGGGCCGGCCAGATAATAGGTGATGACGTCGGCGAGCGGCAGATAGACCGTCGCGAGGAAGAAGGCCGCCACTTCCAGCGTCGACAGCACCACGCGGAAGAGCTGGAGACCCGGCCGCTCCAGATGCCGGAATTGGTGACGCTGCCGCCAGACCAGCGGCGACAGCAGCAGCAGCGCCGCGCAGGCGCGCAGAAACAGCAGCTGCCCCACCGAATAAGTCCCGACCAGGAACTTGCCCATGGCATCGCCGAACGAGAACATGAAGATCGACAGCACCATGAGTGCAATGCCGGCGAGGCGCGCCGAGCGCTCGTCATAGGCCGAGAGATTTTTGAAAAGGGGCATCGAGCGCCGTTGTAATGACGTGGACGCAGCGGACAAGCCCGCGTTGGACGAATTGAACGGATTGTCGCACTCTCCGCGTCGCGGTAGCGATAGGCTGCCCACGAACGAAAGAGCCAAGAAGAGAGCCAAGAAAAGAGCTAAGACATGACCGACTTCGACCCGGCCCGGCATCGCATGATCCCCGCGCAACGCTGGTTTGAGGATTTCGTGGTCGGCGAGCGCTTCGTGCTGCCGAGCCGCACGCAGACCAATGCGGTGTTCGCGGCGTTCCAGACCGCGAGCGGCGACACCCATCCGGTGCACTATGATGTGGAGTATTGCCGCAGCCGCGGCATGCCGCATTTGCTGGCCCACGGTTTCCAGACCTTGATCCACACCGCACCCGGCGCGGGTCTGTTTCCGTTCATGGTCGAGGAATCCCTGGTCGGCTTCCTCGAGCAGTCGAGCCGGTTCCTCAAGCCGGTGTTCGCTGACGACACCATCTATCCCGCGCTCGAGGTCGTCGAGCTGGTGCCGGGACGCACGACCGGCACGGTGACGCTCAAAAGCACCGTGTTCAACCAGCGCAAGGAGCTGGTGCTGGAGGGCACGCAGAAATTCCTGATCCGGCGGCGGCCGCTCTGACGTCGTCCTGGATCTGGTCTTGCGGTTAAGCAAGGCCCATAAATCGCCGAATTTCGGCCGATTTGCGGGTCAATCCGGGTTGCCGCGCGGGACCGGCTGGCCTACCTATGGCCGATGAAATTCCTCGACGAAGCAAAGGTCTACATCCGCTCCGGTGACGGCGGAAACGGCTGCGTGGCGTTCCGCCGCGAAAAATTCATTGAATTCGGCGGTCCCTCCGGCGGCAATGGCGGCCGCGGCGGCAATGTCATAATCGAGGTCGCAGACGGCCTGAACACGCTGATCGACTATCGCTACCAGCAGCACTTCAAGGCCCAGAAGGGCGAAAACGGCGCAGGCTCGGACCGCCATGGCGCCAATGGCAAGGCGATCGTGCTGAAGGTTCCCATGGGCACGCAGATCTTCGACGAGGATCGCGAGACCATGATCCACGATTTCACCAATGTCGGCGAAAAATTCGTGCTGGCCGAGGGCGGCAATGGCGGCTTCGGCAACGCGCATTTCAAGACCTCGACCAACCGCGCGCCGCGCAATGCCAATCCCGGCCAGCCCGGCGAAGAGCGCTGGATCTGGCTGCGGCTGAAGCTGATCGCGGATGCCGGCCTCGTCGGCCTGCCCAATGCCGGCAAATCGACCTTCCTCGCCAAGGTCAGCGCGGCCAAGCCGAAGATCGCCGACTATCCCTTCACCACGCTGCATCCGCAGCTCGGCGTCGTGAATGCCGACGGTCGCGAATTCGTGCTGGCGGACATCCCCGGTCTGATCGAAGGCGCGCATGAAGGTGTGGGTCTCGGCGACCGCTTTCTTGCCCATGTCGAGCGCTGCCGCGTGCTGCTGCATCTCGTCGATGCGACTTGCGAGCATGCCGGCAAGGCCTACAAGACGGTGCGAACGGAGCTGGACGCCTATGCCGGGCAGCTCACCGACAAGATCGAGATCGTGGCGCTGAACAAGATCGACGCGGTCGAGCCGGACGAGCTCAAGAAGCAGAAGGACCGGCTGAAGCGCGCCGCCAAGAAGACGCCGCTGCTGCTCTCCGCCGTCACCGGCGATGGCGTCAAGGAAGCGTTGCGCGCATTGGCGGATGTGATCGGCGAGAGCCCGGTCTCCGCCAAGGCGAAGAGCGCGGCCGAAGCCGAGCCGTGGTCAGTTTGATCTGGTCGGTTTGATCCGGTCGACCTGATCCCGCCCTGCTTGTCTTCGCTGACGCCATAGCGCAGCATCGAACAATCAAGACACGGCGGGGATGACGCATGGCGCGCGCGAAGAACGTTCTCTGGATCATGTGCGACCAGCTTCGCTATGACTATCTCGGCTGCACCGGCCATCCCACGCTGAAGACACCGAATATCGACGCCATGGCGAAGCGCGGCGTGCTGTTCAGCAAGGCCTATGTGCAGTCGCCGATCTGCGGCCCCTCGCGGATGTCGTTCTACACCGGGCGCTACATGCGCTCGCACGGCTCGCACTGGAACGGCTGGCCGTTGCGCGTCGGCGAGCCCACGCTCGGCGATCACCTCAAGAAGCTCGGCGTGCGCAACGTGCTGGTCGGCAAGACCCACATGGCACCCGATCTCGAAGGCATGAAGGCGCTCGGCATCCCGCCGGAATCGGTGATCGGCGTGCACGTCGCCGAATGCGGGTTCGAGCCTTATGAGCGTGACGACGGCCTGCATCCGACCGGCCGTCCGCGTCCGAAATACGACGAATATCTGCGCCAGCAGGGTTTTGAAGCGACCAATCCCTGGGAGCATTGGGCGAATTCAGGTGCGGCGGAAGACGGCTCCTTGCAAAACGGCTGGCTGCTCGTGCACGCCGACAAGGCCGCGCGCGTGCCGGACGAGCATTCCGAGACGCCCTACATGACGCGTCGCGCGATGGACTTCATCAGCGAGGCCGAAACCGACGGCAAGCCGTGGTGCCTGCATCTTTCCTACATCAAGCCGCACTGGCCCTACATCGCGCCCGAACCTTACGCCAGCATGTATTCGCCGGATGACATGATCCCGGTGATCCGCTCAGAGCGCGAGCGCCAGAATCCGCATCCGGTGTTCGGCGCCTATATGGACATGCGCTACTCCCGCAACATGGCGCGCGACGAGGCCCCGCGAGAAGGTGATCCCGACCTATATGGGCCTGATCACCCAGATCGACGACCAGATGGGCGTGCTGATGAAGTTTCTGGAGGAGCGCGATCTCGTGGAATCCACCATGATCGTGTTCACCTCCGATCACGGCGACTATCTCGGCGATCACTGGATGGGCGAGAAGGATCTGTTCCACGAGCAGTCGGCCAAGATTCCGCTGATCATCATCGATCCCTCGAAGGAAGCCGACGCGACGCGCGGCACGCGCAGTGACGCGCTGGTCGAAGCCATCGATCTCGCGCCGACCTTCGTCGATTATTTCGGCAGCAAGGTGCCGGGCCACATCCTCGAAGGACGCTCGCTGCTGCCGCTGCTGCGCGGGCCGACTCCATCCGACTGGCGCAAGGTCGCCTTCTCCGAATACGACTATTCCATGCAGGATGTCCGGCTGAAATTGAACCAGCCGATCGAACGCTGCCGCCTGTTCATGGTGTTCGACGGCCGCTGGAAATACATCCATGCCTCCGGCTTCCGCCCGATGCTGTATGACCTCGAAACCGATCCGGAAGAGTTTCTGGATCGCGGCGACGACCCGGAGTGCGCCGGCATCATCGCGCGATTACAGGCGGAATTGTTCGACTGGGCGCTGCATCCCAACGACCACATCACCACACCCCGCGAGAAGATCGCGAACTATGCCGACAACCAGCTTCAGGTGAAGGGCGGCGTCCTGATCGGCATCTGGGACGAGAAAGAGCTCGCGTCGATCAAGGACGGCATCGCGCAGCGCGCGAAGATGTAATCCTCATGGTGAGGAGGCGCGAAGCGCCGTCTCGAACCATGCAGGCCCGGCTCTCGCACCTCGGCCTGCATCCTTCGAGACGCGCGCAAAGAGCGCGCTCCTCAGGATGAGGGGAGAAATCGCGCTACGCTTCTCAATTCTCGATCTTGTATCCCGTCGCCTTCACGATCGGCTGCCAGAAGGCGGCGTTCGCGGCGAGCTCCTTCGTCAGACCCTCCGCAGTGCTGCCGACCGGGATCAGGCCAATGGCTGTCAGCTTCTCCTTCACTTCGGGCTTGGCGAGCGCGGCGCTGGCGGCCGCGCCGAGCTTGCTTGCGAATTCCGGCGAGCTGCCGGCGGGAAGCCACATGCCGTACCAGGCGTCCGCGACGAGATCGATGCCGCTCTCCTTCAGCGTCGGGACGGTGAGCGCGAACGGCGAGCGCTCCGCGCTTGCGACCGCGATGATCTTCACGCCCTTGGCGCGGTGCTGCGGCAGCGCGTCGGCCAACGTGGTGATGCCGAACGAGATGTGGCCGCCGATGATGTCATTGAGGATGGGCGCGCTGCCCCGATAGGGCACGCGTGTCATGGGAATGCCGAGATCCTTCTCGAGCTTGGAGCCCATGAAATGCGGAATGGTGCCGTTGCTCGGCACGCCGAACGACGTCTTGTCCGGATGCGTCTTCAACCAGCCGACAAATCCCTTGAAGTCGGCGGCATCGATCCCCGGGCCGATCACGACGGCGAATTCGAACCGGGCCAGCAGCGATACCGGGACGAAATCCTTTGCAGTATCGAAGCTCGGCGTCGCCTCCACCATCGGCAGCAGGTACATCGTGGGGCCGGTCGTCACCAGCACCATGCTGCCGTCGGGGCTGGCCCCCTTCACCGCCTTGATGCCGATCAGGCCGTCACCGCCGGTGCGGTTCTCGACCACGATGGTCCGCTGCAGCGCCGGCGCCATCTCCTGTGCGATCAGCCGGCACAGCGTGTCGCCGCCCGCTCCCGCCGCGAACGGGAAGATCATTTTCGTCAGCCCGGCCTGCGCTTGCGATCCGCCCGCTTGCGCCAGCAGCGGCAACCCCAGGCATCCGGCGATGAAGTTGCGGCGATCCATTGGTTTCCTCTTTGAGCCCATTATCGTTGGCGACAATTAGAGCCAGACAGGCGTCCCGGACAAGCGCTGTTTACCGGGCCTGCCGCCTTGCGCCGGCCATCGTCCTGCTGCAAAAGCAGGGCCTTACCGGCGCCGCTCTCCGCTCCGCCGTGTCCGATGCAGAGCAATCCGTCACACGCGCCAACACATACACCCATGGCCAGCCCCGAACTCAGTCAATTCCGCCGCATCGTCGTCAAGGTCGGCTCCGCGCTGCTGGTCGATTCCGACAGGGGCGAGGTGCGGGCGTCCTGGCTCGCCGCGCTCGCCGACGACATGGCCAAGCTGCACGGCGAGGGCCGTGACGTGCTCGTGGTCTCCTCAGGCTCAATCGCGCTCGGCCGCAGCCGCCTGAAATTGCCGCGCGGACCGCTGAAGCTCGAGGAGAGCCAGGCGGCCGCCGCCGTCGGTCAGATCGCGCTGGCGCGGATCTGGTCGGAGGTGCTCGGTGCCCACGGCATCGGCGCCGGCCAGATTTTGGTGACGCTTCAGGACACCGAGGAGCGCCGCCGATATCTCAACGCGCGCTCCACTATCGGCAAGCTCCTGGAGTGGCGCGCGATCCCCGTGATCAACGAGAACGACACGGTCGCCACCAACGAGATCCGCTACGGCGACAACGACCGCCTCGCCGCGCGCGTCGCCACCATGGCGAGCGCGGATCTGCTGGTGCTGCTGTCCGATATCGACGGGCTCTACGATGCCCCGCCGAAGAACAATCCGAACGCCAAGCTCATTCCCGTCGTCGACAGCATCTCGTCGGAGATCGAGGCTGTCGCCGGCGACGCCGAGTCTGAGCTGTCGCGCGGCGGCATGCGCACCAAAGTCGAGGCGGCGAAGATCGCCACCACCGGCGGCACGCATATGCTGATCGCCTCCGGCAAGATCGAGCATCCCTTGCAGGCAATCGCCGATGGCGGCCGCTGCACCTGGTTCCTGACGCCCGCCAATCCCATCACTTCGCGAAAACGCTGGATCGCGGGCTCGCTGGAGCCGAAGGGCACGCTGACCATCGACGCCGGCGCAGTCGCCGCGCTACGTGCCGGCGCCAGCCTGCTGCCGGCCGGCGTGATCAAGGTCGAGGGCCAGTTCGCCCGCGGCGACGCCGTGATCGTCCGTGGCCCCGACACCAGCGAGGTCGGCCGCGGCCTGATCGCCTACGATGCCGACGACGCCGAGCGGATCAAGGGCCGCTCTTCCCCGGACGTGATGGCGATCCTCGGCATCAGCGGGCGGTCAGAGATGATCCACCGCGACGATCTGGTGATGGGCGGGTAGACCGGCAGGCATCCACGTTCTTGCAGGCGCCGGCCGAGGCGTGGATGGCCGGCAAGCCCGGCCATAACGCCGGAGCTAGGCCATTGACCGAGCTGTCGTCCGGCACGTGAAGCCCTGCCATACCCTCCCGACGCTTCGCAAAAGCGGGATTTCCGTGCTAGGACACCGCCTTAGCAGAAGGTTGAACGAGCTATGGCCGCCCCCCTCAAAGCCGTCGACGGTAATGCCGATCTTCAGGCGCTGATGACCGATCTCGGTACCCGTGCCCGCGCTGCCGCGCGCGTGCTGGCGCTGGCGCCGCCGCCGGAGCAGAAGAACCGGGCGCTCGAAGCCATGGAGCGGGCGATCCGCGCGAACTCTGCCGCGATCCTCGCCGCCAATGCCGAGGACGTCACTGATGCCCGCGCCTCCGGCCATGCCACCTCCTCCTTCATCGACCGCCTGACGCTGACGCCGGCGCGGGTCGAGGGCATGGCCGAGGGGATCGGCATCGTGCGCAGCATTGCCGATCCGGTCGGCATCGTCACCGAGAGCTGGCAACGGCCGAACGGCATGACCATCGAGCGCGTGCGCGTGCCGCTCGGCGTCGTCGGCGTGATTTTTGAGAGCCGGCCGAACGTTGCGGCGGACGCCGGCGTGCTGTGCCTGAAGTCCGGCAATGCCGTGATCCTGCGCGGCGGCTCCGACAGTTTTCGCTCCTGCCGCGCCATCCATGAATGCCTGGTGCAGGGCCTGCGTGAAGCCGGCCTCCCCGAAGCCGCGATCACGTTGGTGCCGACGCGCGACCGCACGGCGGTCGGCATGATGCTGTCGGGATTGAACGGCGCCGTCGACGTGATCGTGCCGCGCGGAGGCAAGAGCCTCGTCGCGCGCGTCGAGCAGGAAGCGCGCGTGCCGGTGTTCGCGCATCTCGAGGGCGTCAACCACGTCTATATCGATGCCAGCGCCGACCTCGCCATGGCGAAGTCGATCGTGCTCAACGCCAAGATGCGCCGCACCGGCGTCTGCGGCGCGGCCGAGACGCTGCTGGTCGATCGCGCTGCTGCCGGCACAAAGCTGAAGCCGCTGGTCGAGATGCTGATCGAGGCGGGCTGCGAAGTACGCGGCGACGACGCCGTGCAGAAGACCGATGCGCGCGTGAAGGCTGCGAGCGCAGAGGATTGGGACACTGAATATCTCGACGCGATCATCGCGGCGAAGGTGGTGGACGGCGTCGACGGCGCGATCGCGCATATCCAGAACCACGGCTCGCACCATACCGATGCGATCGTGAGCGCGGACGAGACCGCTGCGAAGAAATTCCTGAGCGAGGTCGATTCCGCGATCGTGCTGCACAATGCCTCGACGCAATTCGCCGACGGCGGCGAGTTCGGCTTCGGCGCCGAGATCGGCATCGCCACCGGCAGATTCCATGCCCGCGGTCCGGTTGGGGCCGAGCAGCTGACGAGCTTCAAGTATCGCATCCACGGCACCGGGCAGACGCGGCCGTAAACGACGCGGGGCGCGGGGCATTGAGCAACAATTTCGTCGCGCCACGTTCCTTCGCGCAGGCCATACCAACCCACACTTCGGGCATGCGCATCGGGCTGCTCGGCGGCTCGTTCAATCCGCCGCACCAGGCCCATCGCGCGATCAGCCAGTTCGCGCTGAAACGCCTTCAGCTCGATCGCGTCTGGTGGTTGGTGACGCCGGGCAATCCGCTGAAGGAGAACGGCACGCTGCACGAGCTCGGCGGGCGCATGCAGGCGGCGCGCGAAATTGCCGACGACCCCAGGATCGAGGTGAGCTGTCTCGAATCCGTCATTCGCACGCGCTATACTATCGACACCATCAACACCTTGCGCCGCCGCCTCTCCGGCCTGCGCTTTGTCTGGATCATGGGCGCCGACAACCTCGCTCAATTCCATCGTTGGCAGCACTGGCAGCGCATCGCCGGCCAGGTGCCGATTGCGGTCATCGATCGCCCACCGCAGAGTTTTCGCGCGCTCGCCTCTCCCGCCGCCCAGGCGCTCAAGCGCTACCGCGTGCCCGAGAATGAGGCAGCATTGCTTGCGGACCGGGCTGCGCCGGCGTGGGTCTTCCTCACCGGAATGAAGCTGAATCTCTCTTCGACCGGCTTACGGAACCCGGACGGAAGCTGGAAAGGTACGAAGTGAGTCAGACTCTGCGGAGGTCGTTGTCAACTTCGGGCTCTCTGGCATATTGAAACCCTTAACCCCACATGATGTAGTGTAACCAGTGAGCGTCGGATTCGGCGTTCGCGATACAGTGAAAGGAATGGTCCCTGGCCACATCTGTATTGTCCAAGTCAGCTTCGACGAAGTCTGTTTTACCCAAGGTTGCCAAGCCGGCGCGTAAAACATCGACCAAAGCTGCAGCCTTGAAGGCGCAACCCGACGCCGACAAGACGCTGAGCCTGATCCTCTCCCGCCTGGACGACATGAAGGCGGAAGAGACGGTCACCATCGACCTTCGCGGCAAATCGGCCTACTCCGACTACATGATCGTCACCACCGGCCGGGCCAACCGGCACGTCGGCGCGATCGCGGAGAACGTCGCCAAAGGCCTCAAGGAAAACGGCATCAAGAACATCCACGTCGAGGGCTTGCCCAATTGCGACTGGGTGCTGATCGATTCCGGCGATGTGATCGTTCACGTGTTCAGACCCGAGGTCCGCGAGTTCTACAATCTCGAGAGATTGTACACACAGGGCCCAGGGGCGGCGAAGGCGATCTAGAGGCTCTGGCCGATTTCGAATCGGCTGACGCGCATGCTAGCGTCGTGCGCGCGCAATTTGCGCGCGGTCTTGAAAACGCTACCTTGAAGCTATCATGCGTGTTGCTGTCATTGCGGTGGGCCGGCTGAAGCAGGGTCCCGAACGGGAGCTTGCCGACCGCTATTTCGAACGATTCGACGAGGTCGGCCGAAAGCTCGGATTCCGCGAGCTCGCCATCCACGAATTGCCCGAAAGCCGCGCACGCGACACGGCGACGCGGATGGCCGAAGAGGCCGCGGCGATCTCCGCGCATATTCCCGAGAAATCGATGCTGGTGGCGCTGGACGAGCGCGGCCAGAATCTGGATTCCACCGTATTCGCACGGCATCTCGGCCGCTGGCGCGACGAGGGGGCCGGTCATACTATCTTCATGATCGGAGGGGCGGACGGACTTTCGCCCGAATTGCGCCGTAAGGCTAAGCTCGCGATCGCGTTCGGCTCTGCGACCTGGCCGCATCAAATGGTCCGCGTCATGCTTCTGGAACAGCTTTATCGGGCCGCCACCATTCTGGCCGGCCACCCCTATCACCGCGCATGATGCGCGCTACAACGAGCACCTTTGCCTAAAGCGATGCGAGCGCCGATTCTCAACCTGCTGCTGATCGCCGGCGTGACTGGCGCAAGCCTCGCGCAAGCTCAGACGCAAGGCCAAACAATTGCGCCGCAGGCTGCGGCCATCTCGCCCGATGCGATCAAGCAGCGCGAGCAGGAGCTCGAGGCCGCCCGCGCAAGCAAGAAGAGCGCGGAGGAAGCGCAGGCCAAGCTCAAGACCGAGATCACCTCGCTCGGCCAGGACCGCACCCAGCTCAATCAGCAATTGATCGACACCGCCGCCAATGTGCGCACCGTCGAGACCAAGATCGACGAAGCCGAAGCGCGGCTGCGTTCGCTGAACGGCCGCGAGCAGGCGATGCGCAGCTCGCTCGATTCGCGCCGCGCCGACATCGTCGAGGTGCTGGCGGCCTTGCAGCGCGCCGGAAGGCGGTCGCCGCCGGCGCTGCTGGTGCGGCCCGAGGACGCGCTGCAATCGCTGCGCACGGCGATGCTGCTCGGCGCCGTCGTGCCGGAATTGCGCGGCCGCGCCGAGAAGATCGCCGGCGAGCTCGGCGAGCTCGTGTCCTTGCGCAAGACCATCGCGACCGAGCGCGACCAGCTCGCCTCCGACCGCGACAAGGTCCGCAACGACCAGACCCGGCTCACCGCCTTGGTTGACGAGCGGCAGCGCCAGCAGGCGTCGCGTGAAAAGGACCTGGATGCCGAGAACTCGCGCGCCATCACGCTCTCAAGGCAGGTCGGCGATCTCCAGGGGCTGATCGCCAAGATGGAGCAGGAGCTGCAAAGCGCCGCCAAGGCAGCCGAGAAGGCAGCTGAGGCCGCAAAGCAGGCCGAGGCAAAGGCCGCCCTCAACGCCAAACCCGGCCCCGGCGCTTTCAAGGACCGGTCCCGGACCACTCCCGCGATGGCCTTCGCCGCCGCCAAAGGCCTCCTGCCTCTTCCAGTTAACGGTAACAAGATCAGGGATTTTGGCGGTTCCGACGGGCTCGGCGGGGTCCAAAAGGGCATTTCGCTGGCAAGTAAGCCCGGCTCCCAGGTCACGACGCCGTGTGACGGCTGGGTGGTCTATGCCGGCCCGTTCCGCAGCTATGGACAACTCTTGATCCTCAATGCCGGGGGCGGGTATCATGTCCTGATCGCCGGGATGGAGCGCATTTCGGTAAACATCGGACAGTTTGTCCTCACGGGGGAGCCTGTCGCGTCCATGGGGTCGACCTCTCAAGTCGCCTCCATTCTCGCCACGAACGCGAGTCAACCTGTGCTGTATGTCGAGTTCCGCAAAGACGGCACTCCAATCGATCCAGGCCCATGGTGGGCCGCAAATGAAGGCGAGAAGGTTCGCGGATGATGCGCAAGACTTCAGTTATCCTCCTCAGCGCGGCCACCGGTGCGGCGCTGACGCTGTTCGTGACCCAGCCGCGCGCAGTCTTCATGGGCTCCAGCGCACGGGCTGCCACCGCGGACACCTATCGCCAGCTCAACCTTTTCGGCGACGTCTTCGAGCGCGTGCGCTCGGACTATGTCGAGAAGCCCGACGACACCAAGCTGATCGAATCAGCCATCAGCGGCATGCTCACCGGACTCGATCCGCATTCGAGCTACATGGACGCCAAGAGCTTCCGCGACATGCAGGTGCAGACCCGCGGTGAGTTCGGCGGCCTCGGCATCGAAGTCACGATGGAAGACGGCCTGATCAAGGTGGTCTCGCCCATCGACGACACGCCTGCCTCGCGCGCCGGCGTCATGGCCAACGACATCATCACCAGTCTCGACGACGAAGCGGTGCAGGGCCTGACCCTGAACCAGGCGGTCGAGAAGATGCGCGGCCCGGTCAACACCAAGATCAAGCTCAAGATCATCCGCAAGGGCCAGGACAATCCGATCGACGTCACGCTGGTGCGCGACAACATCCGCGTCCGCTCGGTGCGCGCCCGCATCGAGGCCGACGACATCGCCTATATCCGCATCACCACCTTCAACGAGCAGACCACCGAAGGCCTGAAGCGCGAGGTCGCCAACCTCTCGAATCAGATCGGCGACAAGCTGAAGGGCTACGTCATCGACCTCCGCAACAACCCGGGCGGCCTGCTCGAGGAAGCGGTCACCGTCTCCGACTCCTTCCTGGAGAAGGGCGAAATCGTCTCAACCCGCGGCCGCAACGCCGATGAGACCCAGCGCCGTACCGCGCATGCGGGCGACCTCACCAAGGGCAAGCCGGTCATCGTGCTGGTCAATGGCGGCTCGGCCTCGGCGTCGGAGATCGTCGCCGGCGCGCTGCAGGACCACAAGCGCGCGACCATCGTCGGCACGCGCTCGTTCGGCAAGGGCTCGGTGCAGACCATCATTCCGCTCGGCTCGGGCAACGGCGCGCTGCGTCTGACCACGGCGCGCTACTACACGCCGTCGGGCAAGTCGATCCAGGCCAAGGGCATCGTGCCCGACATCGAAGTGCTGCAGGACGTGCCGGACGAACTGAAGTCGCGCACCGACACCAAGGGCGAGGCTTCGCTGCGCGGCCATCTCAAGAACGACGGCGACGAGAAGACCGGGTCGCAGTCCTACGTGCCGCCGGACGCCAAGGACGACAAGGCGCTCAAGCTCGCCGACGATTTGCTCCATGGCATCAAGAACAGCGCCTCCGCGGCGCCCACGCCGGGCGGCGACAACAAGACCACGACCGACAAGCCCAAAGCGGCAAACTAGGTCGGCGCATCGCGATCTGACGGAAAGGGCGGCTCACGGAGCCGCCCTTTTTGCTTGGAACGCCAGACACCCCCGGCCTATCCCGGCCTGCCGCCGCTTGACCCCGCCGTGGTATCGTCATGGGTGAGTGATTCGGGATCGCGCATGACTGAAACGGCCGATGATCTGAGCGCCCCGCTCGGACAGGACAAGCCGCGCCGGAAACACCGGCGGCGGCTGCCGTTCACGGCCATGCAGGCGCTTGCGATCCTGCTTGGCCTGTTCCTGGTCGCTTTTGCCGGCTTCGCGATCTTCAACAAGGATCCGCTCGGCGGCGAGCCGATGACGCGGCTCGCGATCCGCGAGCCCCAAGCCACGGACAAGGCCAGCGACGAGAAGCCGGCCGCTTCCAGCCACGGCCAGGAAAGCAAACAGGAAAGCAAGCACGAGACCAGGGAAGCGCCGAAGCAGGCGGGCGAGCAGAAGACCGTCACCATGATCGACGGTTCCACCGGCACGCGCCAGGACGTGGTGATCGGCGGCAGCGATCCCGCCGACAAGGGCGGAGCGGCCTCCGCACCGCCGCCCGTCATGACCGGGATCGACCCAAAACTCCTTGAGAAATCGCGCTACGGCATGATCCCCGTGGTTGCCGGGGATCTGAAACCGTTCAACGTCTATGCGGCGGATGCCGACCGCGCCAAGGCCGCCAAGATGCCCGTGGTCGCGATCCTGATTGGCGGCCTCGGCGTCGGCGCAGCCAAGACCACCGATGCCATCATGCGGCTGCCGGGCGGCGGTGACGCTGGCCTTCACGCCTTATGGTTCCGATCCAGGAAAACTCGCCGAGCGGGCCCGCGCCCAGCGCCACGAGATCTTTCTCCAGATCCCGATGGAGCCCTACGACTTCCCCGACAACGATCCGGGACCGCAGACGCTGCTGACCTCGCTGAGTGCCGACCAGAACATGGACCGCCTGTACTGGCATCTGAGCCGGATGCAGGGCTATGCCGGCCTCACCAATTTCATGGGCGCCCGCTTCATCGCCACGGAGCCGGCGATGCAGCCGATCATCCGCGAGGCGGCCAAACGTGGCCTCGGCTTCTTCGACGACGGTTCCTCGCCCCGCAGCATCGCGCCCCAGGCCGCGGCAAGCCAGGCGATGCCGTTCGGCAGGGGTGACATCGCGATCGACGTCGTGCCGACCCCGGCCGAGATCGACCGCGCCCTGAACAAGCTCGAAGCGGCGGCGCGCGAGCGCGGCGCGGCCGTGGGCACCGCCTCCGCCCTCCCGGTCTCGATCGAGCGCATCGGCGCCTGGACCAAGACATTGAGCGACCGAGGTATCCTTTTGGTGCCATTGACAACCGCGATGCTGAAATCAAAATCCAGCTAAATCAACGGATTGGTACGGCGCGGGTCCTGCGGGGCCGGATCAAGCCTTACCGACAGCATGCGAGAGGCCTGGCGGAATGGCGCGTTACGAGGATCTGCCCTACCGGACCTGCGTCGGCGTGATGCTGATCAACAAGCAAGGCCTGGTGTTCATCGGCCGCCGCGCCGGCGGCATCGAGCATGTCGACGACACCCATGTCTGGCAGATGCCGCAGGGCGGCGTCGATCCCGGCGAGGACAATTGGGACGCCGCCAGGCGCGAGCTCTACGAGGAGACCAGCGTGCGCTCGGTCGAGCGGCTCGGCGAGGTTCCGGACTGGCTCACTTACGACATTCCGCGCACTGTTGCGGGCCGCGCCTGGAAGGGTCGCTATCGCGGCCAGCGCCAGAAATGGTTTGCGGTCCGCTTCACCGGCAAGGACAGCGAGATCAACGTCGAAAAGCCCGGCGGCGGTCACAAGGCCGAGTTCGTGAACTGGCGCTGGGAGCCGATGAAGAACCTGACCGGGCTGATCGTCCCGTTCAAGCGCCCGGTCTATGAGCGCGTAGTGAAGGAATTTTCCGCGCTGGCGGAGGATTAGTTCAAGTCGCCATTCCAGGTTGATGCTAATGCATCGCCTGGAATGACGACGAGAGATCCGCACGTGACCGATCAAAAGCCTTATCGTCCCAACGTGGGTATCGCGCTGTTCAATGCCGACGGCCGGGTGTTGATCGGGCACCGCTTCAAGGGCGACGGACCCGAGATCATCCTGCCGGGCCTCGATTGGCAGATGCCGCAAGGCGGCGTCGACGAGGGCGAGGACCTGCGCGATGCGGCGCTGCGCGAGCTCTGGGAAGAGACCAGCGTCAAGAGCGCAGCCTATCTCGGCGAGACCGACTGGCTGACTTACGAATTCCCGCCTTACGATGGACCGCAGACGCATCGGCTGGCGAAATTCCGCGGGCAGCGCCAAAAATGGTTCGCCCTGCGCTTCACCGGCAAGGATGACGAGATAGATCCGTTGACACCGCGCAACGACCAGCCCGCGGAGTTCGACGCCTGGCGCTGGGAGCGGCTCGACCGTGTCCCCGATGTCGTGGTCCCGTTCCGCCGCGAGGTCTACCGCGCGGTGGCCCAACAGTTTGCGCCCTTCGCAAACTAAAAAACGCGAGAACAAGCCGGTGTCGTTGCAGAGCGCATTCCAGCGCTTAGGACGGGCATGGGTGACCGCACCACCAGCCACGGGCTCGCTCAGCCTCTCCCGCTTGCGAGAGAGGTCGGCGCGAAGTGCCGGGTGAGGGCTTTCTCCGTTTAGGGACCGTCTCTTTGCAGATGCACCCTCTCCCCAGCCCTCCCCCGCAAGCGAGGGAGGGAGCGCATCTCGCAAGCGTCAACGATCGGGCCTAATCAGCACACGCCTAATTCACCGGTCCAACCGTGAACGGGCCGATTGCGATCACGTGGCAATCGCTGTCGCGCCTGGCGCAGTCGGCGAGCGCGGAATTGACGGCGGTCTGCTCGTCCGCGGCCTTCAGGCCGAGGCCCGGCCGGCCCGCGCTGCCGACCGCGACTGCGTTCCAGCCCATGCCATCGGCGAGCTTGCGCACGACCTCGTCGCGCGCATCTGCGACGATCGAGGTATTGGACGCCGCATGGAAGAAGCCGGTGATCCTCAGCAGGGTCGGGATCGGCACGACGAAATTCTCGTCGACCGCAACGACCATGCAGGCGACGCCGGCGATCGCGCCGCACGATTCCAGGGAGCGCCGCGCAGCATCGTCGGCGGATGATGCGCCCATCACCATGAAATATTGACCGCCCGGGCCCAGCGCGACCGAGCGGGATTTCGCCGCGGGGACGAACATGTTCTCGAGCCGGACTTTTGCGGGATCGCGCACCATCGGAAAGTCCTTTGGGACGAAGGCGCGCTCGGTCATTGGATCGTGCCGGATAAAGGGCTGCGGCGGCATCGGCGGCTTGCCGTGCGTGTAGACGACATTGTTGCCGACCGCATAGAGTTCGCAGGGCCGCGGCGACTGCGCGGCATCCGCCCGCTTCTGACACTGATCGAGCGCAGCGTTGCGCGCGGCTTCCTCGTTCAGCTGATTGAGCGCGGAGCCGGTGATGCCGCCGACGTTCAGCGCAAAGGCCTTGTAGTCGCCGGCGGCGGAATATTCGCCACCGAGGTAGCCGCGGATACGCTCGCCGATG
The DNA here is from genome assembly GCF_054056555.1 of Bradyrhizobium sp. LM2.9. NCBI lineage: Bacteria > Pseudomonadati > Pseudomonadota > Alphaproteobacteria > Hyphomicrobiales > Nitrobacteraceae > Bradyrhizobium > Bradyrhizobium sp. LM2.9. The sequence continues at coordinate 6,268,585 of NZ_JBSRYJ010000002.1, read as the reverse complement.
AAGGGCACGCTGTCGGCAGGAAACTTGCCGACCATCGGCGAGGCGGATGGTGCCGGCATGGGCATCGGGCTTGATGCTGGGCCTGGCGCGATCGCTGCGATCGCCGGCGCCTTGTTGGTCTCGAGCTTGGTGAAATAGAGGAAGCCGCCGACAGCAATCGCGACGACGGAGACGACACCGACCACCAGCGGCCACATCCAGTTCAGCGCGGGCGCTACTTTCGCCACCTTCTTGATCTGCGGCGTTGCGTAACTGCCGTCCACGCGCCGCATCGCCACCATGTAGGCGTGCACCGGCGTCGGGATGTTCTTGACCTCCTGAGCGCCGATATCGGCGAACTGCACTGACAGCTTGTTGGCGACCTGCTCGTGCACGGCGCGGGAGACGCAGATGCCACCGACCTCGGCGAGGCCCTCGAGCCGGGCGGCGATATTGACGCCATCACCGAGCAGATCGCCGTCGCGCTCAACCACGTCGCCGATGGTGATGCCGATGCGGAACGACATCTGCCGGCTCGGCGGATAGGCCATGTTGCGGGTTCGCAGGGATTCCTGGATGTCGATCGCGCAGCGCACCGCATCGACGGCGCTTGGAAATTCCGCGAGCACGGCGTCGCCTGCGGTGTTGAAGATGCGTCCGCCGGCCTTCGCGATGAAATCGTCGACGACCTCACGATAGGAGGCCATACGCCGCAGCGTCTCCTCCTCGTCTTCCGCGACCAGCCTTGAGTAACCGGCAATATCGGCCGCGAAAATCGCTGCGATCTTGCGTTTCATCTGCTGCCCGCCCCGAAACAAAATTCGCCAGCGCAGAATGCCGCCATCGGCGGCGCGGTGCAACAAAGTTTCAGCGCCCGCCACTTCCGTGACGAGCGCTGAACTTATTCAGGAATTTGTAGCTTGAGCCCCGGTGCGATGCGCCGGGGCTTAGTGCATAGCCGTGCTGTTGAGCTGCTGCTGGATGCTCTTGAAGTGGTCGAGCCGCGCGATGGCCTGATCGAGCTCGCTGCCTTCGTGCTCCTTCAACCCTTCTTCCATCTCCGAGACGGTCGCGGCGAACTGAGCACGGTCGAGCTCGGCCAGCGACGTCGCGACGTCGGCGAGCACGGTGAGGCCCTTTTCGGAGACTTCGGCGAGACCGCCGAGCACGATGATCTTCTCGTGCTTGCCGCCGGTGGTGATGGTGAGAATGCCGGGCCGGATCGCAGCCACGACCGGCGCATGTCCCGCCAGCACGCCGAAATCACCCTCGACGCCGGGGATGTCGACCTGGTCGACCTCGCCCGAGAATGCGAGCTTTTCCGGCGAGACGAGATCGAAGTGGAAGGTGGCCATGGGAAACCTGCGAATGGTGAGTAGCGAATAGCGAATGGAGCGGGAGCAGCGAGACCATTCGCTACTCCCTACTCGCCGTTCGCAGCTTAGGCCGCCTCGGCCGCCAGCTTCTTGCCCTTCTCGAGCGCCTCTTCGATGGTGCCGACCATGTAGAAGGCGGCCTCCGGGAGGTGGTCATACTTGCCTTCGCAGAGACCGCGGAAGCCCTTGATGGTGTCCGCGAGGTCGACGAACTTGCCGGGCGCGCCGGTGAAGATTTCGGCGACGTGGAACGGCTGCGACAGGAAGCGCTCGATCTTGCGGGCGCGGGCCACCGTCAGCTTGTCCTCTTCCGAAAGCTCGTCCATGCCGAGGATGGCGATGATGTCCTGGAGCGACTTGTAGCGCTGCAGCACCTGCTGGACCATGCGCGCGGTCGTATAGTGCTCTTCGCCGACGATATTCGCCTGCAGCATGCGCGAGGTCGAGTCGAGCGGATCGACCGCCGGATAGATGCCCTTTTCCGAGATCGCACGGTTCAGCACCGTGGTGGCGTCCAAATGTGCGAACGACGTCGCCGGCGCCGGGTCGGTCAAGTCGTCAGCCGGCACGTAGATCGCCTGCACCGAGGTGATCGAGCCCTTGTTTGTGGTGGTGATGCGCTCCTGCAGCGCGCCCATGTCGGTTGCCAACGTCGGCTGATAGCCCACGGCGCTGGGAATACGGCCGAGCAACGCCGACACTTCCGAGCCCGCCTGAGTGAAGCGGAAGATATTGTCGATGAAGAACAGCACGTCCTGGCCCTGGTCGCGGAAGTGCTCGGCGACTGTCAGGCCGGACAGCGCGACGCGCATGCGGGCACCGGGCGGCTCGTTCATCTGGCCGAACACCAGCGCGCATTTCGACTTCACGCTCGGGTCGGGATTGTGCGGGTCGGCGTTGACCTTGGATTCGATGAACTCGTGATAGAGGTCGTTGCCTTCGCGGGTGCGCTCGCCGACGCCGGCGAACACCGAATTGCCGCCGTGCGCTTTGGCGACGTTGTTGATCAGCTCCTGAATGAGCACGGTCTTACCGACGCCCGCGCCGCCGAACAGGCCGATCTTGCCGCCCTTGGCGTAAGGCGCGAGCAAGTCGACGACCTTGATGCCGGTGACGAGAATCTCGGCCTCGGTGGCCTGGTCGGTGTAGGTCGGCGCTTCCTGGTGGATGGCGCGCTTGCCTTCGGACGGGATCGGGCCCGCTTCGTCGATCGGCTCGCCGATGACGTTCATGATGCGGCCGAGCGTGCCGGCGCCCACCGGAACCTCGATCGGTTGGCCGGTGTCGGTCACTTCCTGGCCGCGCACCAGACCTTCGGTCACGTCCATCGCGATCGTGCGCACGGTGGACTCACCGAGATGCTGCGCGACTTCCAACACGAGGCGGATGCTGCCGTTCCTGGTTTCCAGCGAATTGAGAATGGCCGGCAGGTGGCCCTCGAACTGAACGTCGACGACGGCGCCCATGACCTGGGTGACGCGACCGACCTGGTTAGCTGCTGTGGCCATGATTAGCTCTCCTTCGAAATTCTTTACTTGAACGACCGTCGTTTGGTTCGTGCGTCAGACCGCCTCGGCGCCGGAGATGATCTCGATCAGCTCCTTGGTGATCTGGGCTTGACGGGTTCGGTTATAGATCTGGGTTTGCTTGCGGATCATTTCGCCGGCATTGCGGGTGGCATTGTCCATCGAGCTCATCTGCGCGCCGTAGAACGAAGCGTTGTTTTCCAGGAGCGCGCGGAAGATCTGCACGGCGATATTGCGCGGCAACAGGCCGGAGAGAAGTTCGTCCTCCTCCGGCTCGTAGTCGTAGGACGTCGACGGCGCGTTCGCCGCCTTTGCTTCCACAGTCAGCGGAATGATCTGCTGCGCGGTCGGGATTTGCGCAATCACCGACTTGAACTGCGAGTAGAACAGCGTGCAGACGTCGAACTCGCCGGCGTCGAAACGCGCCAGAACCTTCTTCGCGATGTCCTCGGCGTTGACGAAGCCAAGCTGGCGAACGCTGCGCAAATCGAGGTGCTCGACGATCTGCTTGTCGAACAGGCGGCGGAGCTGCTCATAACCCTTGCGGCCGACGCAGAAGAATTTGACTTCCTTGCCCTGCGCAATCAGCGCCTGTGCGCGCTCGCGCGCGAGGCGCACGATCGAGGAGTTGAAAGCGCCGGACAGGCCGCGCTCGCCGGTGCAGACCAGCAGCAGGTGAATCTGATCCTTGCCGGTGCCGGCCAGCAGCGTCGGCGCGCCGGGCGAGCCCGCAGCGGCGCTGGCGATGTTGGAGATCACCGCGCTCATCTTGTCGGCATAGGGCCGTGCCGCCTCGGCCGCTTGCTGGGCGCGGCGCAATCTGGACGCGGCGACCATCTGCATGGCCTTGGTGATCTTCTGCGTCGCCTTGGTCGAGGCGATGCGAACCCGCATGTCTTTAAGTGAGGCCATTCTTCGTTCACCCCGACGGTTCGATCTCTTGCGATCAGACCGTTAGCCTGTCCCTGTCGTCATGCCCGGGCTAGTCCCGGGCATTCACGTCTTCGCCGCCATGCGATGAGGCACGGACGGCCGGGACAAGAAGCCCGGCCATGCGACGGCTCTTATGCAAAGCTCTTGGCGAAGCCTTCGACCACCGACTTCAGCTTGGCAGCACTGTCGTCGGAGAGATCGCGGCTGTCGCGGATCGCATTGAGGATCTCGACGTTCTTGCCGCGCAGCAACGACAACAGGCCGTCCTCGAACGCGCGCACCTTGTTGACCGGGAGCGGATCGAGATAGCCGTTGGTGCCGGCCCAGATCACGCAGACCTGCTCTTCCATCTTCAGCGGCGCGAACTGCGGCTGCTTCAGGAGCTCGGTCAGGCGCGAACCACGGTTGAGCAGGCGCTGGGTCGAGGCGTCGAGGTCGGAGCCGAACTGCGCGAACGCCGCCATTTCGCGGTACTGCGCGAGCTCGCCCTTGATCTTGCCAGCGACCTTCTTGGTGGCCTTGGTCTGCGCCGAGGAGCCGACGCGCGACACCGACAGACCGACGTTCACGGCAGGACGGATGCCCTGGAAGAACAGGTCGGTTTCCAGGAAGATCTGGCCGTCGGTGATCGAGATGACGTTGGTCGGAATGTAGGCCGACACGTCGTTGGCCTGGGTTTCGATGACCGGCAGCGCCGTCAGCGAGCCGGAGCCCTGGTCCTTGTTCAGCTTCGCCGCGCGCTCGAGCAGGCGGGAGTGCAGATAGAACACGTCACCAGGATAGGCTTCGCGGCCCGGCGGGCGGCGCAGCAGCAGCGACATCTGGCGGTAGGCGACGGCCTGCTTGGACAGATCGTCATAGATGATGACGGCGTGCATGCCGTTGTCGCGGAAGTACTCGCCCATGGTGCAGCCGGTGAACGGCGCGATGTACTGCATCGGCGCCGGATCGGAGGCGGTGGCGGCGACGATGATCGAGTATTCGAGCGCGCCCTGCTCTTCCAGCACCTTCACGAACTGGGCAACGGTCGAACGCTTCTGGCCGATCGCGACATAGACGCAATACAGCTTGATGTTCTCGTCCGGCTGCGCGTTGAGCGGCTTCTGGTTGAGGATGGTGTCGAGCGCGATCGCGGTCTTGCCAGTCTGACGGTCGCCGATGATCAGCTCGCGCTGGCCGCGGCCGATCGGGATCAGGGCGTCGATCGCCTTGAGGCCGGTCGCCATCGGCTCGTTCACCGACTTGCGCGGAATGATGCCGGGCGCCTTGACGTCGACGCGCATGCGCTTGTCGGCCTGGATCGGGCCCTTGCCGTCGATCGGGTTGCCGAGCGCGTCGACGACGCGGCCGAGCAGGCCCTTGCCAACCGGCGCGTCCACGATGGCGCGGGTGCGCTTGACGGTCTGGCCTTCCTTGATCTCGCGGTCGGCACCGAAAATAACGATACCGACGTTGTCGGTTTCAAGGTTCAGCGCCATGCCGCGGGTGCCGTTCTCGAACTCGACCATTTCACCGGCCTGGACGTTGTCCAGACCGAAGACGCGAGCGATACCGTCACCGACGGACAGCACCTGTCCGACTTCGGAGACTTCAGCTTCCTGGCCGAAATTCTTGATCTGGTCCTTGAGGATCGCGGAAATTTCCGCGGCGCGGATGTCCATCAGCCTGCCTCTTTCATCGCGTGCTTGATCGAATTGAGTTTGGTGCGAAGCGAACTATCGATCATACGGCTGCCAAGCTTGACCACGAGGCCACCGATGATCGAGGGGTCGACTTTCACGTTGAGCGCGACGTCCTTGCCGGTCACCGACTTCAGGGCAACCTTGAGGGCGTCGAGATTCTTGTTCGAGAGCGCTTCCGCCACGGTGACGTCGGCCGTTACCTCGCCCTTGAACCTGGCGACGAGGGCGCGGTAGGCGCGGATGACGTCAGCCACCGCGAACAGGCGGCGGTTGGCGGTCAGAACCTTGAGGAAATTGGCGGAGATGCCGGCGATGCCGGCCTTGTCCAGCACGGCCGAGAGGGCCCTGGACTGCGTTTCGGCCGCAAACACCGGGCTGCGGACGAGGCGCGTCAGATCGGCGCTTTCGTTCAGCAAGCCCTCGAATTTGTCGAGATCGGCTTTGACCTCGTCGACCACTTTCTGGTCGCGGGCCAGTTCAAACAAGGCCGTTGCATAACGACCCGACACACCGGAAACGGACGTATCTTCTGCAGCCACAGACGCGCTCTTTTTGCTGTCAAACTCGCAAGGGAAAAACCGTCGCCACAAAGCGGCGCCTAGCGATCCAAGCCCTTGGAATTCAAGCGGGACTTCGATTTTCGACCCCGCACGGGAAGTGCCGGGCTCGTTAAAATCGCGGCTTTGCTAACATAGCAGGCGCGCACGTGCAACATGACGCCAAATTAAAGGCACGACGTTCTGTCGCCAGTTCGGCGCAGTCCACGACGACGCAACGACGACCTGCCACCTGACGGAATTGTCGCGCGCTCGGCACCGATACCCGCCCGTGGTTCCTGCCCTCAGCGCATAGCGGCCATGAACACGGATCGCTGAGGCGTGATTCCCGCCCGCCGGCTTCACTCGCCGAATACTTACCCAATTCTAAACGCTGGAAGCGATGACTTCAGTTTACAGTACTTACAAGTAATTAGAAGGTTAACAAACCGTTAAAACGAAATATTACGGAACATCAGCTGAATACCGGTCGAGAGTAACAAGATGTTTCATAAGGACACAGAACGGAATTACTGCCCAATTCACGCCTCATTAGGAATCGAAACGCGATCCCGCTCGCAAACTTACGAGGGCTCCACTTGCCACATATGCGGCAATACTAGCTTAGGGACCACTAAATGCTGACTTTGAAGACGCTGGGCTCTATGACCCGGCCGCGTACGGCGATCGCTTTTGTTGCCGCAACACTCCTCGTCGGCGGAACCGCCACCGAAGCTTCCGCCAAATCCCGGCATCACCATCGGTATTCTCACCATCATCACCGCCATCACGCCCAGAACGATGCCAACGCGACCACCGATTGGCGTAACGCCAATGCGTCGATGACGCCATCGCAGGGCACCGGACGTTCCTTCTCCGGCATGGCTTCGTTCTACGGCAACGAGTCCGGCAGCAAGACCGCCTCGGGCCAGCGCTTCAACCAGAACGCCATGACCGCGGCGCACCGTTCGCTGCCGTTCGGCACCAAGCTGCGCGTCACCCATGGCGGCTCGAGCGTCATCGTCACCATCAACGACCGTGGACCGTTCATTCGCGGCCGTGTCCTTGACCTCTCCACGGGCGCCGCCCGGGCCATCGGCCTCACCGGTGCCGGCGTCGGCCGCGTCACCGCGGAAGTCGTCTCCTAAGGCGCGACAGCGCCTCACCGCACAAGTGCAGTTCCCGTCATCGTCCGCATGGACGTGTGAGCAGCGGGATCAGCGCGGGTGAAACAAGCCCGCCGTCTTGGGGGACGGCGGGCTTGTTTTATCCCTTTTGTCATTGCGAGGAGCGCAGCGACGAAGCAATCCAGACGGCTTCCGTGGAGAGAATCTGGATTGCTTCGCTGCGCTCGCAATGACGGGGAGAGAGTTTTGTAGTCCCTATAAAAAGCTCTGCGGATCGACGTCGACTTCGAGCTTTTGATTGCCTTTCGGCTTCGGGCACACGGCAAGCCAGTTGCGCAAATAATCCGACAGGTCGAAGCCGCGCGCCGATTTCACCAGGATGCGGAAGCGGTAGCGGCCCTTGATGACCGCGAGCGGGGCTTCCGCCGGGCCCAGCACCACCACGCGTTCGTCGCGCGGCGCGAGCGCCACGAGACGGCGGCCAAATCCTTCGGCGCTCGGTCGGTCGCCGGCCGAAATGATCAGGCTCGCGAGCCGCCCGAACGGCGGATAGAGCGTGCGCTCGCGCAAGTCGATCTCGCTGTCGTAGAAGGCTTCCCGGTCGCAGGCGATCAGCGCCTTCATCACGGGATGGTCGGGCTGGTGCGTCTGGAGATAGCCGACGCCGCGGCCCTGCTCGCGCCCGGCGCGGCCGATCACCTGGTTGAGCAATTGCCAGGTGCGTTCCGACGCACGCGGATCGCCATTGGACAGGCCGAGATCCGCATCGACCACGCCGACGAGATTGAGCCGCGGGAAATTGTGGCCCTTGGCGACGAGCTGCGTGCCGATGATGATGTCGACGCGGCCCTCCGCGATGTCATTCAGTTCGGAGCGCATCGTCTCGATCGAGGTGATGAGATCGCTCGACAGCACCATGGTGCGCGCTTCCGGGAATAGCGCGGCCGCCTCTTCCTGCAAGCGCTCGACGCCGGGCCCGACCGCGACCAGCGATTCCTCCGCCGAACAATGCGGGCAGGTTTGCGGACGCGGCATCGAGAAGCCGCAATGGTGACAGACGAGCCGCTGGCGAAAGCGGTGATCGACCAGCCAGGCATCGCAGATGGTGCAGGCGAAGCGATGACCGCAGGCGCGGCACAGCGTCAGCGGCGCATAGCCGCGGCGATTGAGGAACAGCAGCGCCTGCTCGCGCTTTTCGATCGCGATTTTGATCTCGGAAGCGAGCCGCGGCGAGATGAAGCGGCCGCGCGCCGGCGGCCCGCGGCGCATGTCGATGGCCTCGATATGCGGCATGTGCTGACCGCCGAAGCGCGATGGCAGCGCGATGCGCTGATAGCGGTTCTTGCGCGCATTGACCTCGGATTCGACCGACGGCGTCGCCGAGGCCAGCACGATCGGGACCTTTGCGATATGCGCGCGCACCACCGCCATGTCGCGCGCGTGATAATGCACGCCCTCGTCCTGCTTGTAGGCTTGGTCGTGCTCTTCATCGACCACGATGAGGCCGAGATTGCCGTAAGGCAGAAACAGCGCCGAGCGCGCGCCGACCACGACCGGCGCGCTGCCCTCGGAGATCGCCGCCCAATTGCGCGCGCGGGTGCGCGGCGTCAGCTCGGAATGCCATTCCAACGGGCGCGCGCCAAAACGCTGCGCGAAGCGATCGAGGAACTGGCCGGTCAGCGCGATCTCCGGCATCAGGATCAGCGACTGTCTTCCGCGGCGGATCGCCTCGGCCACGGCTTCGAAGTAAACCTCGGTCTTGCCCGAGCCGGTGACACCGTCGAGCAGCGCGACGTGGAAGGTGCCGTTGGCCGCGAGCGCGCGCATCGTATCGACAGCAATGCGCTGGAGCTGTGTGAAATCCGGCCGGCTGAAATCCGGATCGGGGGCCGGCGGCGGCGGAGGCGGCGGCATCGGCTCGACCGTCAGCGTGCCTTCGTCGACGAGGCCGTCGATCACGCCGGCCGAAACGCCGGCTTCTTTGGCGGCTTCCGATTTGCTGTGCAGCAGCCGGTCCGACAGCACCTCGATCAGGCGCTGCCGCGCCGGCGTTAGCCGCCGCGGGGAATCACCGACCAGGCGCACGCCGGCGCGCACCCGCTCTGGGCCGAGGTTCTCGCCCATTCGCAGGCACATGCGCAGCACCATGCCGCGCGGGCTCAGCGTGTAATTGGCGACCCAATCGACCATGGAACGCAGCTCGGGCTTCAACGGCGGGATGTCGAGCTTTTCGCTGACCTCCTTGAGACGGTTGTGCAGGCGCGGATCCGGATTTGCGTTTTCGGCCCAGACCACCGCGATCACCTCGCGCGGGCCGAGCGGCACGCCGACGAGATCGCCCGCCTTCAGCTCCATCCCGCGCGGCACCTTGTAGGAATAGGTCTGGTCGAGCGCGACCGGCACCAGCACGTCGACCATGCGGGTCGCGTTGGCGGGGGCGGTCTGGCTGCGCGACGAATGATCCATGAGGGAGAATCGGAACCTGGGGGCCTTGAAGCTAACGCCTGGGGGAGGCCTTAGCGAACAGTAAACGGGTGTGATGCGATATACTGAGTGGAATCATTACGTCCAGAGCGCATGAGCAAAGCGGCCGCCCCACAAATCGAGCTCGCCAGCGCCGATCCCTCGATCGCGCAGGAGATGACGCGCTGGCTGTCCCATCTCGGCGCGGAGCGGCGGCTGTCGCCGAAGACGCTGGAAGCCTATAGCCGCGACTTGCGGCAGTGCCTGGATTTCCTCTGCGCCCATTGGGGCGAGCGCGTCACGCTCAAGCGTTTCGCCGCCCTTGAGGCCACCGACATCCGTGCCTTCATGGCGATGCGCCGCGCCGACGATATTGCCGGCCGCTCGCTGATGCGCGCACTCGCGGGCCTGCGCTCGTTCGGCCGCTTTCTCGAACGCGAAGGCAAGGGCAAGGTCGGCGCACTCTCGGCGATCCGCGCGCCGAAAGTCGCCAAGTCCCTGCCAAAACCGTTGCCCATGGCGTCGGCCAAACGTCTTGCGGACGCCGACGAACGCGCCGGCGAGGATCGCGAGACCTGGATTTTGGCGCGCGATGCCGCGGTGATGGCGCTTCTGTATGGATCAGGCCTGCGTATCTCCGAAGCGCTTGGCCTGACGCGCCGCGAGGTGCCGCGTCCCGGCGAGGGCGACGTGCTGATCGTGACCGGCAAGGGCAACAAGACCCGCATGGTGCCGGTGCTCCAGAACGTGCTCGCGCTCGTGCAGGAGTACGTCGCGATGTGCCCGTATCCGCTGCCGGCCGAAGGCCCGATCTTCGTCGGCGCACGCGGCGGGCCCTTGAGCCCGCGCATCATCCAGCTCGCGATGGAGCGGCTGCGCGGCGCGCTCGGCCTGCCCGACAGCGCCACGCCGCACGCGCTTCGCCATTCCTTCGCGACGCATCTGTTGTCACGCGGCGGCGATCTGCGCGCAATTCAGGAATTGCTCGGCCATGCCTCGCTCTCGACCACGCAGATCTATACCGGCATCGATTCCGAGCGGCTGCTGGAAGTCTATGCCAGCGCGCATCCGCGGCGGTGAGGCATCAGTCGGCGAGATACTCAATGTCAAAGATGTAGTTCGAGCCGCGGCCGATCTCGGCGCGAACATAGGGCTTGAACTTGAGGCGGTCATAGACCGGCGTCGTCGCCTTCACCGTGTGACCCCCGATATCGGCAAGATGTTCGGCGATTCGCTTGCCGGACCCGCGTAAGCTCTCCACGCGCCCCTCAATCACGAGGCGCGGCTCGGCATAGTCCGAATACAATGTGCTGGCGAATAGCCAGGTCCCGGCAGCACCAAGCACAAGGGCGACCACAAGCTTCCACTTGGAAAGCCGTGGCGAACCCTGGCCGCCGTTCATCAACCTGCGCAGGGCCAATCCAAACATAGTCAGCGAGAACATCACGCCGAACAGATAGGCATCCGTGACGCCCGCGATCGAGCTGCGCCAGTAGAGAAGGCCGAGGACGAAGTAGACGAAGAACGCGCTGATCGCGGCCACGATGACGTAGAGGCGCAGCCGGGGATGGCTGATCGCCGCCAGCAGGACGACGAAAAGGGCCACGATCGGCCAAAACGCCCAGGCGATGAATTCCGCTGTAGTCATGCGCTGAACGTAAGACGCGTGACAAAAAAATCCCTTAAAGCATCCGCTCAAATGATCGCTTGGCGCTTGCGCCGGAACAACGGTTCGGTCAATCGTGGGGAACCGAGCCAGGAGGGACTTATGAGCGCACATGAAAGCATGGAGCATGCCGAGCATGCCGAGCACGCGTCCGGCTCGAACAAGAAGATCGCCCTCCTGATCGCCGTGCTGGCGCTGTTCCTGGCGATCTCGGAGACGCTCGGCAAGGGCGCCCAGACCGAATCGATCAGCAAGAACGTCGAGGCCGCCAATCTCTGGGCGTTCTTCCAGGCGAAGAGCGTTCGCCGCACCGTGGTGCTGACCGCGTCCGAGCAGGGCAAGCTCACGCTCGGCGCCACCACCGACGACGCCATGAAGGCGACGGTGCAGAAGCAGATCGACGATTGGACCAAGACCGCGGCGCGCTATCGCTCCGAGCCGGAGACCGGCGAAGGCACCGAGCAGCTCGCCGAAAAGGCCAAGCACGCCGAGCACGAGCGCGACGAGGCGACCGCGAAATACCATCACTTCGAACTGGCGTCGGCCGCCTTCCAGATCGGCATCGTGCTGGCCTCGGCCACCATCATCACCGGCATCATCGCGCTCGCCTATGTCGCCGGTGTTTTGACCCTGGCCGGCATCTTCATGACGGCGCTCGGCCTGTGGATGCCCCATCTGCTGCATTTGCATTGATGCGCTGAAGAGACGTACACCGCTGTCATGCTCCGCGAAGGGGCACCCAGTAGGCCGCCCGCCTTCGCGGGCAATGACACCGAACAAGTGGCGATGATCAGCGCGCTTCGTGCACGCTCTTGCGAAAACGCTGGATCAGGCGGAGCGTGCGGGAGGACCAGCCTTCGCCATTGCCGGCGATCAGCTCCCTGATGCGGCGCTTGACCGGATCGACCAGCTCGGCGGCCTTGGCGCGCAGCTTCATCACGAGCTGATAGAGCCGCTCGAACCAGCCCATCTCCATCAGCTTGTCGCGCGTCACGTCGAACACGAAAGCGGTGACGCCGACCCCGAGCAGCTTTGCGAACAGGATCGTGACGACCGCGCTGGTCCAGTATTCGTGCGTGAGCAGCCACAGGCCGACCAGCTTGAGCGGAAACAGCGGAACGATCGGGACCGCGAACACGATCAGCGTCATCGCCGGCGACAGCGCGTCGACACGCTCCGACAGCCATTGCTTGAACCGCGCGAGCGGAATGATTGCGACGACCCGCGCGACGATCGGTTCGAGATGATCCCACAGCCAGGCTTCGATCAGGAAGATGATCGCAAGCAGGACCCAGATCGGTTGAAGCAGGCGGCGCAGCATGTGTTTCCCGCCCGATTCGGAGCTGGGCGCGACCTACATATGGATGGCCCGCTTGCCGACTGCAAGCGCGGCCTCCTTGATGGCCTCCGAGCGGGTCGGGTGCGCGTGACAGGTGCGGGCAAGATCCTCGGCGCTGCCGCCAAACTCCATGAGAACGGCCGCTTCATGGATCATTTCGCCGGCTTCGCGGCCGATAATGTGCACGCCCAGCACGCGATCGGTCTTCGCATCTGCGAGAATCTTCACAAAACCGTCGGTGGTCTGGTTGACCTTGGAGCGGCCGTTGGCGGTAAAGGGAAACTTTCCGACCGTATAAGCCACGCCCGCCTGCTTCAGCTCCTCCTCGGTCTTGCCGACGCAGGACACTTCCGGCGTGGTATACACGACGCCCGGGATAACATCGTAGTTCACGTGACCGGCCTGCCCGGCGATGATCTCCGCGACCGCGACGCCTTCATCCTCGGCCTTGTGTGCAAGCATCGGGCCCGCCACGACGTCACCGATGGCATAGACGCCCTTCACGCTGGTGGCGAAATGCGGATCGATCTGCACGTGGCCGCGATTGTCGAGCGCTACACCCGCTTCCTTCAGCCCCAGCCCGTCCGTGTACGGCGCGCGGCCGATGCAGACCAGAACGACGTCGGCTTCCAGCGTCTCGGCAGCGCCGCCGGCGGCGGGCTCGACCCTCGCCTTCAGCATCTTGCCGGAGGTGTCCACGCCTGTGACCTTGGCGCCGAGCTTGAACGCAAAACCCTGCTTCTCCAGGATGCGCTGGAATTGCTTGGCGATCTCGCCGTCCATGCCGGGCAGGATGCGGTCCAAAAATTCGACGACGACCACTTCGGCGCCGAGACGATGCCAGACCGAGCCGAGTTCGAGGCCGATCACGCCGGCACCGACGATCAGCAGCTTGCCGGGGACCTTGTCGAGCGACAGCGCGCCGGTCGACGACACGATGCGGGTCTCGTCGATCTCGATGCCCTTCAGACGCGCGATGTCCGAGCCGGTGGCGATCACGATGCTCCTGGTTTCGATGACCTGCGACTTGCCGTCGGCGGAGATCTCGACCTTGCCGGTGCCCAAGATCTTGCCCGGTGCCCTTGAGCACGTCGATCTTGTTCTTCTTCATCAGGAACTCGACGCCCTTGACGTTGCCGTCGATGCCCTGCTGCTTGAAATTCATCATCGAGGGCAAATCGAGCTTCGGCGCCGAGATTGACACGCCCATCTTGGCGAAAGAGTGCCCGGCTTCCTCGAACATTTCGGAGGCGTGCAGCAGCGCCTTCGACGGCATGCAGCCGACATTGAGGCAGGTGCCACCGAGCGTGGCGTTCTTTTCGACCACGGCGACTTTCATGCCGAGCTGGCTTGCGCGCACCGCGCAGACATAACCGCCCGGTCCGGTGCCGATGACGACGAGATCGTAGGTAGCCATGAGAGAAAGTCCCGTGAGTTTAGCGTGATGAGGATGTGTCGGCGTCCGCGCGGCGCGTCAGCGTCCGCCGGACACATCGAGAGTGGCTGCGGTGACGTAGGAGGCCTCGTCCGACATCAGCCAGACGATGGCGTTGGCGATTTCGTCGGCGGTACCGACGCGCTTCATCGGCACCATATGGGCCAGACGATGATGCCGATCGGGCTCACCGCCAGAGGCGTGGATTTCGGTATCGATCAGGCCGGGGCGGATGCCCGCGACACGGATGCCTTCGCTCGCGACCTCATAGCCCAGGCCGATGGTGAAGGAATCGATCGCGCCTTTGGAGGCGGCATAATCGACATAAGTATTGGGTGCGCCGAGCTTGGCGGCAACCGATGACAGATTGACGATGACGCCGCCCGTGCCGCCGTGTTTCGTGGACATCCGCTTCACCGCTTCGCGGGCGCAGAGGATGGAGCCGGTGACGTTGACCGCCATGACGCGCTGGATGCGCTCGGCCGACATCTCGTCGACGCGCACGCCGCTGGTCCCGACGATGCCGCCATTGTTCACGAGCGCGCCGAGCGTGCCGAATTGATCGGCGGCCTTGAACAGCGCGAGGATGTCGCTTTCTTCGGCGACATCGCATTTCACCGCGATCGCCTTGCCATTGCTGACCGCGATCGCGGCAACCACCTCGTCGGCGGCCTGCTTGTTGCTGGCATAGCCGACGACGACGCGGAAGCCGCGCGCGGCCGCCGCAATCGCGGTCGCGCGGCCGATGCCGCGGCTGCCGCCGGTGATGACAACGACTTTATCCGTCACGCGCGCCTCCATGGTTCGACACGCGCCGCCGCGAAAGGCGACGGCGCTCGCAGAGCATCAGGGATCAGAGATCGAGCACCAGGCGAGCCGGATCTTCCAGGCTCTCCTTGACGCGAACCAGGAAGGTGACGGCTTCCTTGCCGTCGATGACGCGGTGATCGTAGGACAGTGCCAGGTACATCATCGGGCGGACCTCGACCCTGCCGCCGATCGCCATCGGCCGCTCCTGGATCTTGTGCATGCCGAGGATGGCCGACTGCGGCGCATTCAGGATCGGGGTCGACATCAGCGAGCCGTAGATGCCGCCATTGGTGATGGTGAAGGTGCCGCCCTGCATCTCGTCGATCTTGAGCTGGCCGTCGCGGGCGCGGCGGCCGAAATCGGCGATGCCCTTCTCGATGTCGGCGATCGACTTGTTGTCGCAGTCGCGCACCACGGGCACGACGAGGCCCTTGTCGGTGCCGACGGCGACGCCGATGTGGTAGTAGTTCTTGTAGATCAGATCGGTGCCGTCGATCTCGGCGTTGACAGCCGGGATGTCCTTCAGCGCCTGCACGACGGCCTTGGTGAAGAAGCCCATGAAGCCGAGCTTCGAGCCGTGCTTCTTCTCGAACGCATCCTTGTAGTGCGCGCGCAGCGCCATGACGTTGGTCATGTCGACCTCGTTGAAGGTCGTGAGCATGGCGGCGGTGTTCTGCACGTCCTTGAGGCGGCGCGCGATGGTCTGGCGCAGCCGGGTCATCTTGACGCGCTCTTCGCGGGCGGCGTCATCGGCCGGCGACGGCGCGCGGACCTGAACGGCGGCGGCAGGCTGGTTGACCGGGGTCGGCGCAGACGCCGCACGCTCGATCGCGGCGAGCATGTCGCCCTTGGTGACGCGGCCGTCCTTGCCGGAGCCCGGAACGGTCGAGGCGTCGATGCCGGTCTCAGCCGAGAGTTTGCGCACGGACGGGGCGAGCGGGGCGTCGGCCGGCGGCGCCTTTGACGCCACAGCGGGAGCAGCCGCTGCGGCGGCGGCAGCAGGAGCGGCAGCCACGGGCTTTGCGGGCGCAGCGGCAGCCGGCTTGGCAGCGCCAGCGGCACCCTCGGTGATCTGGCCGAGCAGCGCACCGACCGCAACGGTCGCGCCATCGGCGGCGACGATCTCGCTCAGCGTGCCGGCGGAGGGCGCCGGGACTTCGATGGTGACCTTGTCAGTCTCGAGCTCCACCAAGGGCTCGTCGACGGCGACGGGATCGCCGGCCTTCTTGAACCAGCGGCCGATGGTGGCCTCAGTGACGGATTCGCCGAGGGTCGGCACACGAATTTCAGTCATGGTCTTTTCCTTAAGGAGATCGCCAATGCAGACATGAGTGCAGATGTCATCGCCCGCGGATGCGGGCGATCCAGTACGCCGTGACAGTCGTGATAAAGACGGGCGGCGCGGAATACTGGATGCCCCGCCTTCGCGGGGCATGACGAGGTGTAAAGACTTTTCAGCTCAATGCTTCGTCCAGGAACGCCTTCAACTGCGCCTGATGCTTCGACATCAAGCCAGTGGCGGTCGCGGCGGAAGCGGCGCGGCCGACATAACGCGGACGCCGGCTCACACCGTTCACCTGATTCAGCACCCATTCCAGATAGGGCTCGATGAAGTGCCAGGCACCCATGTTGCGCGGCTCTTCCTGGCACCACACCATTTCGGCCTTCTTGAAGCGGGACAGCTCGGCCACCAGCGCCTTCAGCGGCACCGGATAGAGCTGCTCGACGCGCATCAGGTAGATGTCGTCGATGCCGCGCTTCTCGCGCTCCTCGTAGAGATCGTAATAGACCTTGCCGGTGCAGAGCACGATGCGACGGATCTTCTCGTCGGGAACGAGCTTGGTCGCCTCGCTCGGCTGCATCTGGGCGTCATCGTAGAGGATGCGGTGGAAGGTCGTACCCTTCGCAAGCTCCTCAAGACGCGACACCGCCCGCTTGTGACGCAGCAGCGATTTCGGCGTCATCACGATCAGCGGCTTGCGGATCTCGCGATGAAGCTGCCGGCGCAGCACGTGGAAGTAGTTCGCCGGCGTAGTCGGGTAGACCACCTGCATGTTGTCTTCGGCGCACATCTGCAGGAAACGCTCGAGCCGCGCCGAGGAATGCTCCGGTCCCTGGCCCTCATAGCCGTGCGGCAAGAGGCAGACGAGGCCGGACATGCGCAGCCATTTGCGCTCGCCCGAGGAGATGAACTGGTCGAACACGACCTGCGCGCCGTTGGCGAAGTCGCCGAACTGGGCTTCCCACAGCGTCAGCGTGTTCGGCTCGGCGAGCGAGTAGCCGTACTCGAAGCCGAGCACCGCTTCTTCCGACAGCAGCGAGTTGATGACCTCGTAATGACCCTGCTCGTGGCCGAGATGGTTGTACGGCGTGTAGCGGCTCTCGTCCTCCTGGTCGATCAGGACGGAGTGGCGCTGCGAGAAGGTGCCGCGCTCGGAATCCTGACCCGACAGGCGGACATGGTGGTTCTCGTTGAGCAGGGTGCAGAACGCCAATGCCTCGCCGGTCGCCCAATCGATGCCAGCGCCGGTGTCGATCGCCTTGGCGCGATTATCGAGGAAGCGCTGGATGGTGCGGTGGACGCGGAAACCGTCCGGCACCTTGGTGATCTTGCGGCCGATATCCTTCAGTTCGGCGGTGTCGACGCCAGTGACGCCGCGCCGCGCATCTTCTTCCTGATCGGCGATCTTGAAGCCGGCCCATTTGCCGTCGAGCCAGTCGGCCTTGTTGGGCTTGTAGCCGGAGCCGGCTTCGAGCTCGGCATCGAGCCGCGCGCGCCAGTCCGCCTTGGCCTTCTCGACCTCGCCCTCGGTCAGCACGCCTTCGCTGATCAGGCGGCGGGCGTAGAGCTCGAGCGTGGACGGATGGGCCGCGATCTTCTTGTACATCACCGGCTGGGTGAAAGCCGGTTCGTCGCCCTCGTTATGGCCATGCCTGCGGTAGCAGAACATGTCGATGACGACGGGCTTGTGGAATTTCTGTCGGAACTCGGTCGCGACCTTGGCCGCGAACACCACGGCCTCCGGATCGTCGCCGTTGACGTGGAAGATCGGCGCGTCGATCATCTTCGCAACATCCGACG
The DNA here is from genome assembly GCF_054056555.1 of Bradyrhizobium sp. LM2.9. Lineage (NCBI taxonomy): Bacteria > Pseudomonadati > Pseudomonadota > Alphaproteobacteria > Hyphomicrobiales > Nitrobacteraceae > Bradyrhizobium > Bradyrhizobium sp. LM2.9. Next base: position 6,250,631 of record NZ_JBSRYJ010000002.1, on the reverse strand, counting down.
GATACGGCGAAGAACGGGAATAACGCGGATAGGTGGTGAAGCCGATCTGGTTGTTGACGATGAAGTGCACGGAGCCGCCGGTGCGGTAGCCCTTCAGGTCCGACAGGCCGAAGCATTCCGCGACCACACCCTGGCCGGCAAACGCTGCGTCGCCGTGCATCAGGAGCGGCATCACCGAGATGCGCTGGTCCGGCGGATCGCCGTGCTGATCCTGCTTGGCGCGGACTTTTCCGAGCACGACGGGATCGACGATCTCGAGATGCGAGGGGTTGGCAGTCAGCGACAGATGGATGCGGTTGCCGTCGAACTCGCGATCCGAGGATGCGCCGAGGTGATATTTGACGTCGCCCGAGCCTTCGACCGCGTCAGGGTTGGCCGAGCCGCCCTTGAACTCGTGGAACAGCGCGCGATGCGGCTTGCCCATCACCTGGGTCAGCACGTTGAGGCGGCCGCGATGCGGCATGCCCAGCACGACCTCCTTCACGCCGAGATTGCCGCCGCGCTTGATGATCTGCTCGAGCGCGGGGATCAGCGATTCAGCACCGTCCAGGCCGAAGCGCTTGGTGCCGGTGAACTTGGTGTCGCAGAATTTCTCGAAACCTTCGGCTTCGACCAGCTTCATCAGGATGGCGCGACGGCCTTCGCGGGTGAAGGAGATTTCCTTGTCCGGCCCCTCGATCCGCTCCTGGATCCACGCCTTCTGCGCCGCGTTGGTGATGTGCATGAACTCGACGCCGAGCGTCTGGCAGTAGGTGCGCTCGCAGATCGCGGTGATTTCGCGCAAGTTGGCGTATTCAAGACCGAGCACATGGTCGAGGAATATCTTGCGGTCGAAATCGGCTTCGCTGAAGCCGTAGGTCCGCGGATCGAGTTCTTCGCGATTGCGCTGGGCTTCGATGCCGAGCGGATCGAGCTTGGCGTGGAAGTGACCACGCATGCGGTAGGACCGGATCAGCATCAGGGCGCGGACCGAGTCGCGCGTGGCCTGGAGCAGGTCGGCGGAAGAGAAGCCGCCGCCCTTGTCGCCGCCCCTGGCCTGCGCCTTGGCGGCGATCTTGGCACCGACCGTCTTCTCGACTTCCGCCCAATTGCCGTCCAGGGCGGAGGTTAGATCGTCCTGCGGGGTCAGCGGCCAGTTGGCGCGCTCCCAGGACGGGCCTTCGGCGTTCTTGCTGATGTCAGCGGGCTGGTCGTTGAGGCTCTTGAAGAAGTCCTGCCACTCGGCATCCACCGAGGACGGATCCTTCTCGTAGCGGGCATAGATTTCGTCGATGTAGGTGGCGTTGGTGCCCTGCAAAAAGGATGAGAGGGCAAAGGCTGCGTTCGCGTCTTGGCGAGACATACTTGAATTCCTGGCGATTTCGGTTCGCGCATAACAAACGGCGCTGGCGCTGGGCTCCCCGGCAGAGGACCAGCGCGACAGGCACCATTTACCCTATTTGCTGCGAAACTTCGCCCGGAAAAGTACGAAGGAGTGAATTAGCCCTTCAATTTTTCGGCAAGCGTGTGCCCAAGGCGGGCGGGAGACGGAGACACTGTAATTCCTGCCGATTTCATCGCGTCGGTCTTGGAACCCGCGTCGCCCTTGCCGCCCGAAATGATCGCGCCGGCATGGCCCATGCGGCGGCCGGGAGGGGCCGTGACACCGGCAATGAAACCGACCATCGGCTTCTTGCGGCCGCGCTTGGCTTCGTCCTTGAGGAACTGGGCGGCGTCTTCTTCGGCGGAACCCCCGATCTCGCCGATCATGATGATCGACTCAGTCTTGGGGTCGCCCAGCAGCATTTCCAGCACGTCGATGAACTCGGTTCCCTTGACCGGGTCGCCGCCGATGCCGACCGCGGTGGTCTGGCCGAGGCCTTCCTGGCTGGTCTGGAACACGGCTTCGTAGGTCAGGGTGCCGGAGCGGGAGACGATGCCGACGCTGCCGGTCTTGAAGATGTTGGCCGGCATGATGCCGATCTTGCACTCGCCGGCGGTCATGACGCCCGGGCAGTTCGGCCCGATCAGGCGCGACTTGGAACCGGCCAGCGAACGCTTCACGCGCACCATGTCGATGACAGGAATGCCCTCGGTGATGCAGACGATCAGCGGGACCTCCGCATCGATGGCTTCGCAGATCGCATCGGCCGCGCCCGGCGGCGGCACGTAGATCACGGACGCGTCGGCGCCGGTCTTCTCACGCGCCTCGCGCACGGTGTCGAACACCGGCAGGCCCAGATGCGTCGCGCCGCCTTTGCCCGGCGAAGTGCCGCCGACCATCTTGGTGCCGTAGGCAATCGCGGCCTCCGAGTGGAAGGTGCCGTTCTTGCCGGTAAAGCCCTGGCAGATGACCTTGGTGTTCTTGTCGATCAGGATGGACATGAGGTCTGCTTTCGCGAAACTAACGTGTGAGAGGTCAGTGGATGCGGCGGTAGACGCCGGTGAGGACGTCGGCCCAGCCTTCCGCGTCCGGCGAGAACTGGATCTTCAACGAATAGGAATCGTCGTCGATGATTTCGTAGACGTGGCGCGCATTGCCGCGGAGCGAGCCGCGCACCAGCGTCAGGGTCTTCCCGACCCAGCCGCCGGAGGCGGGCGAGGGCGGCGTGTAGCCGAGCGAGTCGTACCAGAACAATTTGTAGGTCCGGTCCTCGCGGTCGAAGGTGAAGATGCCGTGGGTGGCGAAGACCTGCTTGCCGTCGCGCGTCTGCACCGAGTCCTGGATCAGGTAGAAGCCGTTAAGATCCATATGCGCCACGACGTGCGAGGTCGCCGACCCACCTTCCGTCCAGCGCGACGGAAAGACCACCTCTTCGCCATTCCATTCGCCGGCGAACGCGGCAAGACGCGCGTGCTCCGGCAGCGGTGATGATGCGGCGAGATGGTCCTGGGTCATGGCCTTAGCCTCCCTTGACGGCCTTCACGATCTTCTGCGCGGCGTCGTCGAGATTGTCGGCCGGCACCACGTTCAGGCCGGATTCACGGATGATCTTCTTGCCCAGTTCGACATTGGTGCCTTCAAGGCGAACCACCAGCGGCACGCTGAGGCCTACTTCACGCACCGCAGCCGTGACGCCTTCGGCGATCACGTCGCACTTCATGATACCACCGAAGATGTTGACCAGGATGCCCTTCACGTTGGGATCGGCGGTGATGATCTTGAAGGCGGCCGCGACCTTTTCCTTGCTGGCGCTGCCGCCGACGTCGAGGAAGTTCGCCGGCGCCATGCCGTAGAGCTTGATGATGTCCATCGTCGCCATGGCGAGACCGGCGCCGTTGACCATGCAGCCGATGTTGCCGTCGAGCGTGACGTAGTTGAGATCGTACTTCGACGCCTCGATTTCCTTGGCGTCTTCCTCGGTCTCGTCGCGCAGCGCCAGCACCTCGGGGTGACGGAACAGCGCGTTGTCGTCGAACGACACTTTTGCGTCGAGCACGCGGAGCTGGCCCTGCTTGGTCACGACCAGCGGGTTGATCTCCAGCATCGACATGTCCTTGGCGACGAACGCTGCGTAGAGCTGCGCGGTGAGCTTCTCTGCCTGCTTGGCGAGATCGCCGGAAAGCTTCAGCGCGTTGGCGACGGTGCGGCCGTGATGGCCCATGATGCCGGTCGCGGGATCGATCGAGAAGGTCACGATCTTCTCGGGGCTGTTGTGCGCGACGTCCTCGATGTTGACGCCGCCCTCGGTCGATACCACGAACGAGACGCGAGAGGTCTCGCGGTCGACCAGGATCGAAAGATAGAATTCCTTGTCGATGTCGGAGCCGTCCTCGATGTAGAGGCGGTTGACCTGCTTGCCGGCGGCGCCGGTCTGGATCGTCACGAGCGTGGCGCCGAGCATCTGCTTGGCGAACTCGGAGACCTCCGCGGCCGACTTGGCGATGCGGACGCCGCCCTTGTCACCGGCGGATGCTTCCTTGAACTTGCCCTTGCCGCGGCCGCCGGCGTGGATCTGGCTCTTGACCACCCAGACCGGGCCCGGGAGGGCCTTGGCCGCTGCGTCTGCGTCAGCCGCCTTCAGGACCGCAACGCCCTTGGAGATCGCCACGCCGAACTCATTCAGCAGCGCTTTGGCCTGATATTCATGGATATTCATATGGTCGCTCCCTGAACCCGCGGGCGGTGACCGCATGGGCCCACCTCAGTCTTGTGGCTGGCATACCATATACCACAGGAACTGCAACTCGGATTCTTTGACATCGATCTCTGGACTTGCGGACCCGGAACCCGCCCGACGCGGCCCCCGGAAATGAAACCGCCGAAGACCGGGTCTCGGTCTTCGGCGGGGACGTTTTGACCTTAGCGGCCGAGAAGATCGGGTGCGATCTTCTTGCAGGCGTCGACCAGGCCCTGAACCGCGCCGACCGACTTGTCGAAGGCCTCGCGGTCCTTGCCGACGAGTTCGATCTCGACGACGCGCTCGACACCCTTGGAGCCGATCACGACGGGCACGCCGACATACATGTCCTTCACGCCGTATTCGCCGTTCAGGTAGGCGGCTGAGGCCAGCACGCGCTTCTTGTCGCGCAGATAGCTCTCCGCCATCGCGATCGCGGAGGCCGCGGGGGCGTAGAAGGCCGAGCCGGTCTTGAGCAGATTGACGATCTCGGCGCCGCCGTTGCGGGTGCGGTCGACGATCTCGTCGAGGCGCGCCTGCGAGGTCCAGCCCATCTTGATGAGGTCGGGCAGCGGGATGCCGGCGACGGTGGAGTACTTCACCAGCGGCACCATGGTGTCGCCATGGCCGCCCAGCACGAAGGCGGTGACGTCTTCGACCGAGACGTTGAATTCGTCGGCCAGGAAGTAGCGGAAGCGCGACGAATCCAGCACGCCGGCCATGCCGACGACCTTCTTGTGCGGCAGGCCGGAGGCCTTCTGCAGCGCCCAGACCATCGCGTCGAGCGGGTTGGTGATGCAGATGACGAAAGCGTCGGGGGCGTACTTCTTGATGCCGGCGCCGACCTGCTCCATGACCTTGAGGTTGATGGAGAGGAGGTCGTCGCGGCTCATGCCGGGCTTGCGCGGCACGCCGGCGGTGACGATGCAGACTTTTGCGTTGTCGAGCGCCTCGTAGGAGTTCGCGCCGGAGAAATGCGCGTCAAAGCCGTCGACCGGCGAGGACTGCGCGATGTCGAGCGCCTTGCCCTGCGGCACGCCCTCGGCGATGTCGAACATCACCACATCGCCCAGCTCTTTCAAGCCGATGAGATGAGCCAACGTTCCGCCGATCTGACCGGAGCCAATCAAAGCAATCTTGTCGCGCGCCATGTGAACCTGTCCTTTAGACACGTCAGGAGGGGAAAACTGAGACGGGTGGTTATCCCTTTAGCCTCCCCCGTTCAAGTCGCCGGTTGCCCAATTGTCGGGCTGGCCGCGTATTGGAGCGCATCCCTGTCATTCCAGAGCGCATCCAACCAGCTTGCACGAAACATGGTCCAATGGCGGGCTCCGTCGCGGCCCCCCGGGAATGACAGCGCTGGCAAATAGGACTTAAGTCTCCACCAAGCCCTTGGTCGAGCCGCTGGCGGTGGAATCCTTGCGGCCATGGGGCAGCGCCAGATAGGATTCCGAGCTCATTTCAATCAGGCGCGACGACGTCCGCTTGAACTCGTTGGCCTCGTTGCCCTCGTGGGCGAGGTACAGCGAGATCGGGTTGGCATCGGCGGAAGCCATCAGCTTCACGGCATTGTCATAGAGTGTGTCGATCAGCGTGATGAAGCGCTTGGCGGCGTTGCGCTGGGAGAGGTCCATCACTGGAATATGGTCGACCAGGATGGTGTGATAGTCGTGCGCCAGCCTGAGATAGTCGGATGCGCCGAGCGGCTTCTCGCAAAGATCGGCGAACGAAAACCGCGCCACGCCGGGGGCCGAGCAGGGCACGTGCAGGATGCGCCCCTTGATCGAAATATCGCGCGACTTGCATTTGGCGCTGCCGGACATCTTCGACCAGGCGCGGTCGAGCGCAGTGTCCGCCTCAGTGTCTGCCGGCGTCAGCCACATCGGCACGCCCTGAAGTTTTTCCAGCCGAAAGTCGGTGCGCGCGTCGAGCCGCAGCACGTCCATGTGGTCGGTGATCTGCTTGATGAACGGCAGGAACAGCGAACGGTTCAGGCCGCCCTTGTAGAGATCGTCAGGCGCGACGTTGGAGGTCGCGACCACCACGGTGCCGAGCTCCAGCAGCTTTGCGAACAGGCGGCCGAGGATCATCGCGTCGGCGATGTCGGTGACGTGGAATTCGTCGAAGCAGAGCAGCCAGCTCTCCTCGAAGATGGCGTTCGCAGTCAGCGTGATGACGTCGCCGTCGGCGATCTCGCCGCGCGCGATGCCCTGGCGATAGTCGTAGATGCGCTCGTGCACATCGGCCATGAACTCGTGGAAATGCGCGCGCCGCTTGTGCTCGACGGTACTGTGCTGAAAGAACAGGTCCATCAGCATGGTCTTGCCGCGGCCGACCTCGCCATGGACGTAGAGCCCGTGCGGCGCCTCGTCCTTGTCGCTGCTGAACAGGCGACTGAGCAGGCCCTGCTTGCGCGGCGGCTTGTAATCGGCGAGCCGCCGGTCGAGCGCCGTATAGGCTTCGGCGATTTCGGCCTGCGCAGCGTCGGGCTCGATCGCGCCGCACGCGATCTGGGCCTGATACGCCTCGCGGAATGGGGAACTGGGGGTCGAGAGCATGGCTCTTTACCGCCAGAGACTGGCGGAAATTGCAACTGTGTATTGGCGCAAGGGGCGCATGCGCTTACCCTGGTCCACGTGGGTGCGGGCGGATGATTGAAATATCAGAGAGTTTAGCGGCTACTTTGAGGTTCCTGACATGGCTCTTAGTATCGAGGACCCCGAGACCGAGCATCTCGCGTGGAGGCTGGCGCAACTCACCGGCGAGACCGTTGTGGTCGCGACGAGGCGAGCTATCGAGGAGCGGCTTAGCCGGATCGACAATCAGCACCGCAAGGCTGCTCTCTTGGACGACATGGCTGCGAGCCGCCGACGCTGGAGCGAGCTGCCTGTGGTAGCCGACCAGACGGCAGACGAAATGGTTGTCTATGACAAACACGGGTTGCCATTCTGACCGCGATAGACGCCACGCGCCATATGGCTCGCGAGCCAAGCTCACTCACACAACTCGTAAGCGTCCTCGACCACATAGGGACCGCCGCCGGTGGAGGCGCGCGAGGAGAACAGCACGAAACGTTCGGCCGTGAACGCCTTGCTGGGAAAATAGCCGCGCAGCGAGAGATAGTCGGCGACATCTCGGTCGGTGGCGTCGTGCAGACGGGCCAGCGTGACATGCGGGATGAACTTGCGGCCTTCAGGGTCGAGGCCGATCCGCTGCATCATGCGCTCGAGCTCGGCCTGCAATTCCATCAGCGGCTTGCTCGGCACGATGGTTGCGACCACCGCGCGCGGCTTGCGTCCGCCGAAACTCTGCAAACCCTGCACCTTCACCTCAAACGGCTTGCGGTCGACGCGAAACAGCATCGAGGCGATTTCGTTGGCGGACATGCCGTCGATATTGCCGATGAAACGCAGGGTGACGTGGTAATTCTCGGGATCGATCCAGCGGGCGCCGGGAAGCCCGCCCCGCAAATTGGAAAGCGACTGGCCAATCTCGGCCGGAATTTCCAGACCGGTGAACAAACGCGGCATCGTTTCGCACTCCCGATGCTTGGGCATGATCCCTTCGGAAAGACCATATCCAAATTTTAGAGCCGGCGACGAATCACCGGTACCCCAATTCCTATCGCAGTTGTGTGACCCTGCGAAGCATCGCGCGCCTTACCCCGGTAAAACCCTGGGAATTACGGTCGGCGCTGCCTGCTTTTCAACGCCGTTGCTCAGCTATCGTGCCAAGGAATGCCTCAACCGTGGGCAAGATATTCTTGACGATGATGTCGACGCCCGCCGCGGTCGGATGAATGCCGTCGGCCTGGTTGAGTTTGGCGTCGGCTGCGACACCGTCAAGAAAAAACGGATAGAGCGGCACGTCGAATTTTTTCGCCAGATCCGGATAAATCGAATTGAAGCGTGCCGCATAATCCGGGCCGTAATTCGGCGGCGCCAGCATGCCGCACAGCATCACCGCGATCTTGCGCGCCCTGAGGCGCTGGACGATCTCGGTGAGCGCGGTGCGCGTCAAATCGGGATCGATGCCGCGCAGCGCGTCGTTGGCGCCGAGCTCGATGATGACACCATCGGTTCCGTCAGGGACCGACCAGTCGAGCCGGTCACGGCCGGCGGACGAAGTGTCCCCGGACACCCCCCCGCGTTGGTCATGTCGACGTCTATGCCTTTGGTCTGCAAGGCTTTTTTAAGCTTTGTGGGGAATGCTTCCTGGGCCGGGAGACCGAGACCGGCGCTTAAAGAATCGCCGAGAACGACAAGCTTGACTGGTTTCGCCGCTTCCGCCCAGGCCGGATTTGCGACCGTCATCAAAGCGAACATCAACACGGCTATGTGCATGAACAATCCGTAACGCCTCTCGACCGCGCGTACGGAGTTGCCATATGACCGGACCATGGACACTCGCATCTCTTCCTCTTCGCTCGCCGACAGCTCGGCAGACACCATCGCCATCTCCAACGTCAATCTGTCATTGGGTACGGGCGCGGCACGCGTTCACATTCTCAAGGATATCAGCTTGCGCGTCGGCCGTAGCGAGACGATCGGCCTGATCGGCCCGTCAGGCTCGGGCAAATCCACGCTGCTGATGGTGATGGCGGGGCTCGAGCGTCCTGATAGCGGAGAGGTGGTGGTCAGCGGCACGCCTTTCAATGCCCTCGACGAGGACGCGCTGGCCCGCTTCCGCGGCCGCCAGGTCGGCATCGTATTCCAGTCCTTCCATTTGATCCCGACGATGACGGCGCTGGAGAACGTCGCCGTGCCGCTCGAGCTCGCCGGCAATCCCGACGCCGCCAAGCGCGCGGCGCAGGAGCTGCAATCGGTCGGGCTCGGTGATCGCCTGCATCATTATCCGACGCAACTCTCCGGCGGCGAGCAGCAGCGCGTCGCGCTGGCGCGCGCGCTGGCACCCGATCCCGCGATCCTCGTTGCCGACGAGCCGACCGGCAATCTCGACGAAGCCACCGGCAAGCAGATCGTCGATCTCCTGTTCAGCAAGCATGCCGAGCGCGGCATGACCCTGGTGCTGGTCACGCACGATTCCTCGCTCGCGCATCGCTGCGATCGCGTCATCCGCCTGCGTTCGGGGCGCATCGACACGCAGTCTGCACCCGCATGAGCGCAGCAGTCGAACCGTTCGCGAAGCCCAACGGCGTCGCGCTGTCGCTGCGCTACGCGCTGCGCGAATTGCGCGGCGGCTTGCGCGGCTTTTACGTATTCATTTCCTGCATCGCGCTCGGCGTGATGGCCATCGCCGGCGTCGGCTCGGTCTCGGCGAGCCTGAGCGACGGCCTCGCTCGCGAGGGCCGCACGCTGCTCGGCGGCGACGTGTCGTTCGTCTTGTTTCAGCGCGAAGCGAAGCCGGAGGAAGTCGCCTTCCTGCGTTCGCGCGGCACGGTCTCGAGCGCCGCCACACTGCGCGGCATGGCGCGCTCGGCGGAGGGCCAGCTCGCACTGGTCGAGATGAAGGCGGTCGACGACACCTATCCGATGCTCGGACAGCTGACGCTGGCGCCGCCGCTGCCGATGTCCGACCTGCTCGCGGAGCGCGACGGCGCGTTCGGCGCCGCCGCCGATCCGACGCTGCTGGCGCGGCTCTCGCTCAAGACCGGTGATCGCGTCACCGTCGGCTCAGCAACGTTCCAGATCCGCAGCACGGTCGAAGCCGAGCCCGACAAGCTCGCCGGCGGCATCGGCTTCGGCCCGCGTTTCCTGATCAGCGAGGCGGGCCTGCGCGCGACAGGCCTGATCCAGCCCGGCAGCCTGGTGCGCTGGGTCTATCGGGTGAAGCTGCCGGAGATCGCCAACAGCGAGCGCGACACCGAAACCTTCATCGCGGATGCGCGCAACGCCGCGCCGCAGGCCGGCTGGGAGGTCCGCAGCCGTTCCAATGCCTCGCCGCAGCTCGAACGCAATATCAGCCGCTTCACGCAGTTTTTGACGCTGGTCGGCCTCGCTGCGCTGCTGGTCGGCGGTGTCGGCGTCGCCAATGCCGTCAAGAGCCATATCGACCACAAGCTTGAGGTGATCGCGGCCTTGAAGGCCGTCGGCGCCACCGGGCGCGACGTGTTCGGCATCTATCTCGCGCAGGTTCTCTTGCTCGCAGCGATCGGCTCGTTGATCGGCCTTGCGCTCGGCGCCGCCATGCCCTTTGCGATCGTCGGCCTGTTCGGCAAGCTGCTGCCGCTGCCGGTGGTCCCGGCGGTGCATGCCGACGAGCTCGCGCTGTCGTTCGTCTACGGGCTGCTCACTGCGCTTGCCTTCGGCCTGTGGCCACTCGGGCGCGTGCACGACGTGCCGGTGGCCGCGCTGTTCCGCGACACCATCAGCAACGAATGGCACCGGCCACGCTGGAGCTACCTCGTTTTCATGGCCGTCGTGGTCGCGCTGCTGATCGCGGTCGTGATTGGCCTGTCGTTCGACAAGCGCATCGCCGCGGTGTTCGTGGCCTCCTCTGTCGTCGTGTTCGCGCTGCTGCGCGGCATTGCCGTGCTGCTGATGGCGATCGCGCGGCGGCTGCCGCGCACGCGGTTGCCGATGCTGCGCCTCGCGATCGCCAACATCCACCGGCCGGGCGCGCTGACGCCCTCGGTCGTGTTGTCGTTGGGCCTCGGACTCGCGGTGCTCGTCACCATCACCCAGATCGACGGCAATCTGCGCCGGCAGTTCCTGGCGGCATTGCCCGAGCACGCACCATCGTTCTTCTTCATCGACATCCCGAGCACGCAGGCCGAGCAGTTCGACGGTTATCTGCGCCAGATCGCCCCTGGCGCGAAGGTCGAGGACGTGCCGATGCTGCGCGGGCGCATCGTCGGAGCCCGCGGCGTCCACGCCGAGGAGCTCAAGCCCACTACCGATTCCGAGTGGGTGCTGCAGAGCGACCGTGGCCTGACCTATACCGCCGATCTGCCGAAAGGCTCCAAGGTGGTCGAGGGCGAGTGGTGGAGCGCCGATTATACCGGCCCACCGCTGGTTTCGATGGAGAAGAAGATCGCGGACGGGCTCGGCCTCAAGCTCGGCGACGAGGTCGTGGTCAATATCCTCGGCCGCGACATCCCCGCGAAGATCAGCAATCTGCGCAGCATCGACTGGCAGGGCCTCGGCATCAATTTCGTCCTCGTGTTCTCGCCGAACGCATTCAAGGGCGCGCCGCATACCCACATCGCGACGCTGACGGAAGCCGGCGGCGACGCGGCTGGCGACGGCAAGATCATCAAGGAGGTCGCCGACGCCTATCCGATGGTGACGAGCGTGCGTGTGCGCGAGGTGATGGAGACGGTCGGCTCGGTCGTGACCAATCTGGCACTGGCGATCCGCGGCGCCAGCGCCGTGACCCTGATTTCGGCGATCCTGGTGCTGGGCGGCGCGCTCGCCGCCGGCCATCGCCACCGGGTCTACGATGCGGTGATCCTCAAGACCCTGGGCGCGACCCGGCTGCGGCTGCTCGGCGCCTATGCGCTCGAATACCTCCTGATCGGCCTCGCCACTGCGGTTTTCGGCGTTTTCGCCGGCAGCGTCGCTGCATGGATGATCGTGACCCGGCTGATGACGCTCACCTTCGTCTGGCAGGCCGGCAGCGCGGCCGGCGTGGTCGCGGCCGCCCTGGTCGTCACGGTCGGCCTCGGGCTCGCCGGCACGCTCCTGGCGTTGAACAAAAAGCCCGCCACGGTGCTGCGGAATTTGTGACAAATGGTAGCGGGCGGCTGTGCGGGGGCGGAATCGCACGATTCCGGCGATTAACCACGTTTGCTCGCCAGGATTGCGGGCGAGGGCGACATTCAGCCGCGCGTGGACGGTTGCAGCGAATGTGCTAGTTTCCCACATATCGAATGGGTTCGGAGCCCCGATTGTTAGCCAAAATTTAGTCGGCAGACATCGGTATCCGAGATAGAATTTGACGAACCGGTGGCATGGAGCCCTCATGCCGGACCGGGCTAACCAACGGGAATTCGACCATGTCGGACCTAGACCGTAACTACGCTTCTCCTTTCGGCAGGGCCGCCGGGCGTGTTGACGCCGCGACGGTCGATGCCGGCCTGCGCGCCTACATGCTGCGCATCTACAACTACATGAGCATCGGCCTGGCCATCACCGGCCTTGCCGCACTCGGCGTCTACATGGCCGCCGTGACGGATGTTCCGACCTCCGGAAGCCGTCCGCGTCGGCAAGCTGTTCCTGACGCCGTTCGGCTACGCGATGTTCGTCAGCCCCCTGAAGTGGCTGTTCATGCTCGCGCCGCTCGCCATGGTGTTCGTGATCTCGGCGGGCATCAACCGTCTCGCGCCCTCGACCGCCCAGATCCTGTTCTGGGTGTTCGCCGCGCTGATGGGCGTCTCGCTGTCCTCGATCTTCCTGGTGTTCACGCACACCTCGATCGTGCGGGTGTTCTTCATCACCGCGGCGACCTTCGGCGCGCTCAGCCTCTACGGCTACACCACAAAGCGTGACATGAGCGGAATGGGTTCGTTCCTGTTCATGGGCCTGATCGGCATCGTCATCGCGAGCCTGGTCAACCTGTTCCTGGCGAGCTCGTTGCTCCAGTTCGTCGTGTCGGTGGTTGGCGTGCTGGTGTTCGCGGGCCTCACCGCCTGGGATACCCAGCGGCTGAAGAACGACTACATCTACGGCTACGCCTCGGCCGGCGGTGAAGTCGCGGAGCGTGCGGCCATCACCGGCGCGCTGTCACTGTACCTGAACTTCATCAACCTGTTCACGCTGCTCCTGCAGCTCCTCGGCCAGCGCGACTAAGCGCGAGCCCAGAGCGAACAACACGAGCCCCGGCTGAAAGGCCGGGGTTTTTGTTTGGGGCCGGACGTCGCAGCACCCGCCGCTGTCATCGCCCCGCCTTGTCCGCAATTGCGCACTGGGGCGGGCGATCCTGTACGCCGCAGCGGCTCCGTTCTAGCCGCGCTGTCTCGGAGTACTGGATGCCCGCCTATGCGGGGCATGACAGCGGAGAAGATGGGGCCTGCTGCGCTCGCAAAGACGACGCCGAGAAGCCGTTGCCTCTTCCAGCCGTCCCGGGAACGCTCTAATCTCGCCCCATGTCCGCACCTGAAATCAGGCCCACCCTCGAGGCCGACCTTCCCGCCATCACCGCCATCTACCAGCAGGCCGTCCGCGAGGGCACCGCGACCTTCGAGCTGGACCCGCCCGACCTCGCCGAGATGACGCGCCGCTATCGTACGCTGATCGACGGCGGCTATCCCTATTTCGTCGCCATCCTCGACGGCCGCGTTGCCGGCTATGCCTATGCGGGGGCCTACCGGCCGCGGCCGGCCTACCGCTTCACGGTCGAGAACTCGATCTATCTCGATCCAGGCTTTCACCGTCGCGGCGTCGGACTTCTGTTGCTGGAGCGTCTGGTCGTCGAATGCGAGGCGCGAGGCTTCCGCCAGATGATCGCGGTGATCGGCGATTCCGCCAATGCCGGCTCGATCGGCGTGCACACCAAGGGTGGCTTCAAGATGATCGGCACGCATCCCAGCGTCGGGCTGAAATTCGGCCGCTGGCTGGATACGGTGATGATGCAGCGCGACCTCGGCGAGGGTGCGGGTACGGTGCCGGGGAAGTAGGCTCGCTCTCGCAGGATGGGTGGGCAGCTACACCACAGCCAGCTTGCGATCGATCACCAGCAGCACGCGTTCGAGCTCGTGGCCGCGGCGCAGGATCAGACCCGTCGCAGAGATCACGCTGTACATGCCCTGCTTGCGCGCGAGGCGCGGATCTTTTTCGATGCGATAGATCGGCACTTCCGAGGCGCGGCGAAACACCGAGAACACGGCGCGGTCTTTCAGGAAGTCGATGGCATAGTCACGCCACTCGCCGTCGGAGACCATACGGCCGTAGAGATTGAGAATACGATGCAACTCGAGCCGGTTGAACGTCACCCGGCCCAGTTGCGCATTCGCAGCGGCTGGGCGCGCCGCCGCGCGCTGTTCGCTCGGATCGGCATCCTCCGACAGACTCATAGAAAGCCTCCTGTCGCCACAGCATGACCATGTCCGCGAAGACCGTCCCCGGAACCGCGGATCATGACAGCTGCATGATTGCCCCAACTGTTCCCCACCGCAAGGGGGCCTTGAGAGGACGCATAAAATCCGGTGCGAATTCCGGGCACACGCACGGTGGAACTCTGTCGCGCAAACCGTCACGGGATCGTTAGCAAGAATCATAGTGTCGCCGCTTTTCCGCCAAGCGACTGCCGCCCTGCGCTGCGAAAAGGCGTGTGTGCGTTGACCCGGTCCTTTCGGTTCCGGATTCCTCAGCCCCCAGCCCCCCGGGGTCGTCAGGATCGGGTCTGTTCGCACGACAAGGAGGGCCAACGCAAGTTGGTCCTTTTTTGTTTGTGCCGGGATGTTTCTGCCTCGACGGATATCTCACCACAAACTCTCTCCCCTCATCCTGAGGAGCCGCGAAGCGGCGTCTCGAAGGATCGAGGCCGGGCTGCATCAGCGGGGCCTGCATGGTTCTCGCGGCGATGCGCAGCATCGTCCGCCACGCGCGCAAGGGCGCGCTCCTCACCATGAGGGTTGAGAGCCCAGTACGCCGCTCAGGCAGTACGACTCTTAGAGAGAGAATCGAATCAGTGCAGCGACGTATACGCCGCGCCCAGCATCGGCCCCGGCTTTTCCCGGCTGCCGTCCTGGACATAGACCACAGCGCCGTCGACGCCGTCGCGCGTGAGGTTCTCGATCGGCACCGTCCAGCTTTCCGAACGGCCGGTCCAGTCGCCGACCTTGAGCAGGTTGCGAACCACGTTGTGATAGATGACCTGCTGTCCGCGATTTTCGCCGCGGCTGATCGCGATCGGCACCGATTTCGCAATCGAGCAGATCCAGACCTCACCACGCGAGACCGCCGGCTCCTTGCTCGCGGCCACCGAGACATTGATCTGCTTGCCCGCGAGCGACATCGTCACCGGCACGCTCATCACGCCCGTGCCCTTGTCGGTCTTGCCGATCGCGCTTTCGATGCCGGTGCGGTCGCTGCCGACGACATGCGTCGAGCCGTTGACCACGACCTGGGGCGTGTAGACTTCGCGGTCGCCGCGCATGCGCGAATAGGCACGCTGCCGTGCAGAAAAACGCGAATCCGCCAGTGTGTCCTTCCAGCCGAGATAGTCCCAATAGTCGATGGGCATGCTCAGCGCGATGATCGAGGGATCGCTGGAGAGGTCGCCGATGATCTTGTCGGCCGGCGGGCAGGAGGAGCAGCCCTGCGAGGTAAACAATTCGACAACGGCGCGGGGCTCAGCTTCGGCAGGACGAATGACGGCGACGATCGCACATATCCCAAGTGCTCCCGACCAGAGGGCACCGGACCAACGCGAAACCAGATGAGAAGCCGTCATTGTTGTCATGTCGAACGCCGCACACCATTGCACGTGAGAAGGAATCTTATCGCCTGATGGTCACCGTAGTCTTACGGGGGCGCGGCACATTCAACCGTCCAGTAACCGTCCAAGGCGGGGTTATCCACCTGACGGGCCCATCTGACCCGTACCGCAAACGCGCGAAGGCGGCCTTGTGATAGGCCGCCTTCGTGTAACCTACTACTCACTTCGCAGTGAGCCACCGTTCACAAATCCGCGCTTACGCCGCGAGCTTGCGCAGCACGTAGTGCAGGATGCCGCCGTTGCGGTAGTATTCGAGCTCGTCGAGCGTATCGATGCGGCAAAGCAGCGAAATGCGCTGCAACGAGCCGTCGCCGGAGACAATCTCCGCGGTCAGCTTCTGGCGCGGCTTCAAATCGCCGACGAGACCACGCAACGTGACCTTCTCGTCGCCCTTCAGACCGAGCGACGACCAGGAGGTGCCGTCCTCGAAGGTCAGCGGCAGCACGCCCATGCCGACCAGGTTGGAGCGGTGGATGCGCTCGAAGCTCTGGCAGATCACGGCGCGCACGCCGAGCAGACGGGTGCCCTTCGCGGCCCAGTCGCGCGAGGAGCCGTTGCCGTATTCCGCGCCCGCGAACACCACCAGCGGGACCTGCTCCTGCTGGTACTTCATCGCGGCGTCGTAGATCGACATCTGCTCGCCGTCGGGCCAGTGCTTGGTTAGGCCGCCTTCGGGGATATTTCCGTCCGCACCTTTGAGCATGAAGTTCTTGATGCGGATATTGGCGAAGGTGCCGCGCATCATGACTTCATGGTTGCCGCGCCGCGTGCCGTACTGGTTGAAGTCGGCCGGACGCACCTGGTGCTCGCTGAGGTATTTGCCCGCGGGCGAGGTGAGCTTGATCGAACCGGCCGGCGAGATGTGGTCGGTGGTGATCTTGTCGCCGAACATGGCGAGGATGCGCGCCTCGACGATGTCGGTGACCGGTTCCGGCTCCTTCTTCATGCCGTCGAAATAGGGCGGGTTCTGCACATAGGTCGAGCTCATGTTCCAGCGATAGGTCTCGCTCTCGACCGTCTTGATCTTGCGCCAGTTGGTGTCGCCCTTGAACACGTCGGCATACTTCTTCTTGAAGATCGCCGCGGTCACGAACTTCTTCATGAAGGCGTTGATCTCCTTCGTCGTCGGCCAGATGTCCTTCAGGTAGACCGGCTTGCCGTCCTTGCCTTCGCCGAGCGGCTCGACGGCCAGGTTCTTGGTGACGCTGCCCGCGAGCGCGTGGGCGACGACGAGCGGCGGCGAGGGCCAGATAGTTCGCCTGCACGTCCGGCGAGACGCGGCCTTCGAAGTTGCGGTTACCGGAGAGCACGGCAGCCGCGACGATGCCGTTGTCGTTGATCGACTTCGAGATCTCCTCGGGCAGCGGGCCGGAATTGCCGATGCAGGTGGTGCAGCCGAAGCCAATCAGGTTGAAGCCGACCTTGTCGAGATCGGCCTGGAGACCGGAATCGGCGAGATAGGCCGCCACCACCTGGCTGCCCGGGGCGAGCGAGGTCTTCACCCACGGCTTCGCCTTGAGGCCCTTCGCGGCGGCGTTACGCGCCAGCAGACCGGCGCCGATCAGCACGCTCGGATTCGAGGTGTTGGTGCAGGAGGTGATCGCCGCGATCACGACGTCACCATGGCCGAGGTCGAAGTTCCTGCCGTCGACGGCAAAGCGCTTCGCCGGCTCGTCGGTCTTCTTGTATTCGCTGGCGAGGGCGAGGGAAAAGCCTTCGGCGACCGACGGCAGCGCAATGCGGCCTTCGGGACGCTTCGGACCGGCCATCGAAGGCACGACGTCGCCGAGGTCGAGCGTCAGCGTCTCCGTGAACACCGGATCGGCCGACTTGGCGGTGCGGAACAGTCCCTGCGCCTTGGCATAGGCCTGCACCAGCGCGACCCGCGCCGGGGCGCGGCCGGACGTCTTGAGATAATCGAGCGCAGCGGCGTCGACCGGGAAGAAGCCGCAGGTCGCGCCGTATTCGGGCGCCATGTTGGCGATGGTCGCCTTGTCGGCGACGGAGAGATGGTCGAGGCCGGGGCCGAAGAACTCGACGAACTTGCCGACGACGCCGAGCTTGCGCAGCATCTGCGTCACTGTCAGCACGAGGTCGGTCGCGGTGACGCCTTCCTTCATCGCGCCCTTCAGCTTGAAGCCGACGACGGTCGGCAGCAGCATCGACAGCGGCTGACCGAGCATGCAGGCTTCCGCCTCGATGCCGCCGACGCCCCAGCCGAGCACGGCGAGACCGTTGACCATGGTGGTGTGGGAGTCGGTGCCGACCAGCGAGTCGGGATAGGCGACCTCGAAGGTGCCGGTCTTCTTGCCGACCGTCATCTTTTCCTTCTTGGTCCAGACCGTCTGCGAGAGATATTCGAGATTGACCTGGTGGCAGATGCCGGTGCCGGGCGGCACGACGGAGAAGTTCGTGAACGCTTTCTGGCCCCACTTCAGGAACTCGTAGCGCTCCTGGTTCTGCTTGTATTCCTCGGTGACGTTCTTGCCGAAAGCCTTGTTGTCACCGAAGAAGTTCACGATCACGGAGTGGTCGATAACGAGATCGACCGGCACCAGCGGATTGATCTTCTCGGCATCGCCGCCAAGCTTCTGCATCGCGTTGCGCATCGCAGCGAGGTCGACCACCGCCGGCACGCCGGTAAAATCCTGCATCAGCACGCGAGCCGGGCGGAACGCGATCTCATGCTCCAGCGACTTCTTGCGCAGCCATTTCGACACCGCGACGATGTCTTCCTTCTTGACCGAGCGACCGTCCTCGTTGCGGAGCAGGTTCTCGAGCAAAACCTTCATCGAATAGGGAAGTTTGGAAATTCCCTTCAGACCATTCTTCTCGGCCGTGGGCAGGCTGTAATAGACATAGGTCTTGGCGCCGACCTTGAGGGTCTTTTTGCATTTGAAGCTGTCGAGCGAGGTCATGAAAGGAAATCCCAATTGTTAGTTATACCCGGCAAGGGGTATTTTAACACCGTCAGCGATTCCGGCTAGGTCGCTTGCAGGGGCAGGTTAAGTTGCTGCATCAAGTAGTTCCGGGCTTATAGAAGCTTTCTAACGGCGCCGCCACAGCCACAATGGTGCCGCAGCAATTCGCGAGCCAAAAATTCCCATGCGCTACCCCAAGATTTCCTGAGGCCTGGCTTGAGCGGATTGATACGAGGCACGATGCAGCTTTCCGGACGCGGGGTGATTTGCGTGCGGGGCGGACGCGACGTGTTTTCCGGGCTCGATTTCGAGGCCGGCTCCGGCGAAGCCGTGGCGGTCGTGGGCCGCAACGGATCGGGCAAGACGTCGCTGCTGCGGCTGATCGCGGGCCTGCTCGTTCCGGCGGGCGGCACGATCGCGCTGGACGGAGGCGATGCCGAGCTCACCCTGCCGGAGCAGTGCCACTATCTCGGTCATCGCGACGCCCTGAAGCCGGCCCTGAGCGCGGCGGAGAATCTGGCATTCTGGGCCGATTTTCTCGGCGGCGAGCGTTTTGACCCCGTCGAAAGCCTCGCCATCGTCGGCCTCGACCACGCCGCCCATCTGCCGGCCGCCTTCCTGTCCGCCGGCCAGCGCCGCCGGCTCTCGCTGGCCCGCCTGCTGACGGTCCGCCGTCCGGTCTGGCTGCTCGACGAGCCGACCACGGCGCTGGATGTCGCCGGCCAGGACATGTTTTCCGGATTGATGCGCGAGCACCTCAGCTGCGGCGGCCTGATCATCGCCGCCACGCACGCCCCGCTCGGCATCGATTCGCGGGAGCTTCGGATCGGGGGTGTGGCATGAGACGGTCCGACCCTCAGATTTCCACGCGGTCGGGTCTAGCCTCGTCCTTCCGCCGCTGCCTTGCGAGAGCCACCCCATGACCGCCCTGTTCGCCCTCATTCGCCGGGACATCCGGATCGCGCTTCGCGTCGGCGGCGGGGCGCTGATTGGCGTGTTGTTCTTCCTGACTGTGGTGGTGCTGATGCCGTTTGCGGTGGGGCCGGATCTGGCGCTGCTGTCGCGGCTCGGGCCGGCGATCCTGTGGCTGGGCGCGCTGCTGGCGAGTCTGCTGACGCTCGACCGGCTGTTCATGGCCGACCACGAGGACGGCTCGCTCGACCTGATCACCATGAGCCGGACACCGCTGGAACTCGCCTGCGCGTCGAAAGCGCTGGCGCATTGGCTCGCCGCCGGCCTGCCGCTGATCGTCGCAACCCCCGTGCTCGGCCTGTTGCTCAACCTCGACATGGTCGCAACCGGCGCGGTGGCGCTGACGCTGCTGGCCGGCACCCCGGCGCTGACGTTTACCGGCATGATCGGCGCGGCGCTGGCGGTGACGCTGCACCGCGGCGGCTTGCTGATGGCCGTCCTGGTGCTGCCGCTGTCGATTCCGGTCCTGATTTTCGGGGTCGCGGCCTCGCAGGCCGTGATCGTCGGACCCATGACGTTCGGCGCGCCGTTCTCGATCCTGTGCGCGCTGTCGCTGGTCAGCCTCGTGGTCGGCCCTTTCGCGGCCGCGGCGAGCCTGAAGCATGGACTGGACTGACCTTGACCCCGATCAACTTTCGCTCCGGACTTTCGTGCTGATTGCCTGAGCGCTTACCTGTGATTATCAGAACACCATGACGCTGATCGACCTCGCCAACCCCACACGGTTCCTCGCGCTGACGGCGCGGGTGTTGCCATGGCTTGCGGCCGCGACTGTCATCCTGCTCGCGATCGGGCTCTACCAATCGGCCTGCGCGCCCGACGACTATCAGCAGGGCGCGACGGTGAAGATCATGTTCATCCACGTGCCCAATGCCTGGCTGTCGATGTTCGTGTGGGGCGTGATGAGCCTGGCCTCGCTCGGCACGCTGGTGTGGCGGCATCCGCTCGCCGATGTCGCCGCCAAAGCTGCAGCCCCGATCGGCGCCGCCTTCACCTTTCTTGCGCTGCTGACGGGCTCGCTGTGGGGCCGGCCGATGTGGGGCACCTATTGGGAATGGGACGCGCGGCTGACCTCGGTGCTGATCCTGTTCCTCATGTATCTCGGCCTGATGGCGCTGTGGCGCGCGGTCGACGATCCCTCCCGCGCGGCGCGCGCCGCGGCCGTGCTGACCCTAGTCGGTGCGATCAACCTGCCCATCATCAAGTTCTCGGTCGATTGGTGGAACACGCTGCACCAGCCGGCATCGGTGATGCGGATGGGCGGCTCGTCGCTCGACAAATCCTTCTTGATCCCGTTGCTGGTGATGGCGATCGCGTTCACGCTGCTGTTCGTCACGCTGCATCTGGCTGCGATGCGCAACGAGATTTTGCGCCGCCGTGTCCGCTCCCTGCAAATGATGCAGGCGAGCCGTGTAGCGTTTTCAAGCGAAGTGGGCACCGGTTCGCGTAAAGAAAACGCGTCAAACGAAATTGGGGCTGCATGACGATGTCGCTTGGTCCCTACGCGCCCTTCATCGTGACGTCCTACGCGGCAGCCGCCCTCGTGGTCGTGATCCTGATCGGCTGGATCGTGCTCGACTACCGTAGCCAGACCCAGCGCTTGCGCGATCTCGACCGCAGCGGCATCACCCGCCGTTCCGGGCGCAGCGGGAGTGATCAGCGATGACGAGCGATCAACCGACGTCCGCTCCGCCGCAGCGCCGCACCTTCCTGATGGTGCTGCCGCTGATCGCCTTCATCGGCTTGGCGTTGTTATTCTGGTTCCGGCTCGGCAGCGGCGATCCCTCGCGGATTCCTTCCGCGCTGATCGGTCGTCCCGCGCCGCAAACCACGCTGCCGCCGCTCGATGGATTGCAGGCTGACAACGCGCAGATCCCCGGCCTCGATCCCGCCGCATTCAAGGGCAAGGTCAGCCTCGTCAATGTCTGGGCGTCCTGGTGCGTGCCGTGCCACGACGAGGCGCCGCTCCTGACCGAATTGGCAAAAGACAAACGTTTCCAGCTCGTCGGCATCAACTACAAGGACGCCGCCGACAACGCGCGGCGCTTCCTCGGGCGCTACGGCAACCCGTTCGGCCACGTCGGCGTGGACGCCAACGGCCGCGCCTCGATCGAATGGGGCGTCTATGGCGTGCCGGAGACGTTTGTCGTCGGACGCGAAGGCACCATCGTCTACAAGATGGTGGGACCGATCACGCCGGACAATCTGCGGACGGTGTTGTTGCCGCAGATGGAGAAGGCGCTGAAATAGTCACCGTCATTGCGAGGAGCCCTTGCGACGAAGCAATCCAGACTGTCTCCGCGGAGGGATTCTGGATTGCTTCGCTTCGCTCGCATGACGAGTTGGGAAAATTCAACCCTTCCGCACATCCCCCGCCTCGGCCTCGCTCGCTTCCAGCGACGCCGGCTCGAGGTGATAACGCTTGGTCAGCGGCATCTGGGCGATGGCGAAGACCATGGTCAGCGGGGTGACGCCGAACACCTTGAAGTTCACCCAGAAGTCCGTGCTCTGGGTGCGCCAGACGATCTCGTTCAGCACCGCCATGCCGGCGAAGAACAGCGCCCAGCGCAGTGTGAGGATGCGCCAGCCCCGCGGCGTCAGGTTGAACATCTGGTCGAACATGACGGCGATGAAGGAGCGACCGAACAACAGGCCACCGCCGAGGATCGCGGCGAACAGGGCGTAGATGATGGTCGGCTTGAGCTTGATGAAAGTCTCGTCGTGCAGCACCAGGGTCAGCGTGCCGAACACCAGCACGATGACGCCTGTCACGATCGCCATGATCGGGATGTGCCGCGTCACCACATAGGAGGCGATCATCGCAATGACGATCGCGACCATGAAAGCGCCGGTCGCGGCGAACAGATTGAACTTCGCATTCACGAAGAAGAATACGAGTAGCGGGCCGAGCTCGGTCGCAAGCTTGAACAACGGATGCGGCTGGGTCTTGTCCATTCTTTGACCTTTGTTGCTGTCATCCCCCGCGGAGGCGGGGGATCCAGTATTCCGAGACGCTTGTGATCCACAACTAACGGCGCGGCGTACTGGATGCCCCGCCTGCGCGGGGCATGACGATAGAAACCTACGATTCGATTCCGGCGATGGCGCGGGCGAAGTCGCGCGCGGTGAACGGCGCGAGATCGTCGACGCCTTCGCCGACGCCGATGAAGTGCACCGGCAGTTTGAATTTTTCCGCGAGCGCCACCAGAATGCCGCCGCGGGCGGTGCCGTCGAGCTTCGTCATCACGAGGCCGGTGACCCCTGCCGTGCGGTGGAAGGCCTCGACCTGCGAGAGCGCGTTCTGCCCGACGGTGGCATCCAGCACAAGCAGCACCGCATGGGGCGCAGTCGCGTCCACCTTGCGGATGACCCGCACGACCTTTTCGAGCTCGTTCATCAGTTCGGCCTTGTTTTGAAGCCGACCGGCGGTGTCGATCAGGAGCACGTCGACGGCCTGCTCCTTCGCCGCCGTCAGCGCGTTAAAGGCGAGGCTCGCTGAATCCGAGCCCTGCGCGCCTGAGATGACGGGCGTCTTTGTGCGTTCGCCCCAAACCTTGAGCTGCTCGATCGCCGCGGCGCGAAACGTGTCGCCGGCGGCCAGCATCACCTTACGGCCTTCGGACGCGAATTTTTGCGAGAGTTTTCCGATGGTGGTGGTCTTGCCGGAGCCGTTGACGCCGACCACGAGGATGACGAAGGGCTTCTTGCCGGCGTCGATCTCGAGCGGCTTCGCCACC
Source organism: Bradyrhizobium sp. LM2.9 (assembly GCF_054056555.1). Lineage (NCBI taxonomy): Bacteria > Pseudomonadati > Pseudomonadota > Alphaproteobacteria > Hyphomicrobiales > Nitrobacteraceae > Bradyrhizobium > Bradyrhizobium sp. LM2.9. Next base: position 6,227,501 of record NZ_JBSRYJ010000002.1, on the reverse strand, counting down.
GGCGCCAGCACCTTCTCGACCTCGATCGCGACGACGTCCTTGACTTCGTCCGCCGAGATCGCCTTGTCGTAGCGCCCCGTGCCGACGGCCTCCGCAATCCGCACCGCGACCGAGCGGTGCCGAGGTCGGCGCGCAGCAGCACGTCCTCGATGTCGTCGAGCATGGCGCGGTCGAGCTTGCGCTTAGTGACGAGGTCGGCGACCGCGGTCCCGAGCGAGGACGAGGTGCGCTTCAGCCCGTCGGACAGGCGGCGCCACCAGCTCAGCTTGGGGGTCTCGGGGGTGGTATCGTTCATGGTGGCGGTGTGTTAGCCGTTCCGGCTCCCAAACGAAAGTCTTGACCGAAAGTCCTGCAATTGCTCGATGTTCCCGAATTGACCGCTGATGAAATCCTGGCGCGCGTGCTCCATCGCGACGGATTGATGCTGGTCATCGACAAGCCGGCCGGCCTGCCGGTGCATCGCGGCCCCAAGGGTGGCGCCAATCTGGAAACTTCCTTCGACGCGCTCCGTTTCGGCCTGCCGCGGCCGCCGGTGCTGGCCCACCGGTTGGACAAGGACACCTCCGGTTGCCTCATCCTCGGCCGTCATCGCAAGGCGACCGCCTCGCTCGGCCTGCTGTTCAAGCATGGCAAGATCGGCAAGACCTACTGGACCATCGTCGAGGGCGGCCCCGCCCAGGACGAAGGCATCGTCGATATGCCGCTGGGCCGCCTCAATGCCGAACGTGGCTGGTGGCAGAAGCCGGATCCGGAAGGCCAGAAGGCGGTCACCAACTGGAAGGTGATGGGCCGGGGCAATGGCCTCACCTGGCTCGCCATGGAACCTGTGACCGGGCGGACCCATCAATTGCGGGTGCATTCGGCGTCGACGGGATGGCCGATCTTTGGCGATAACATTTACGGCAACGGCCCGCGTTTCGGGGAACCGAAACTGCACCTGCATTCCCGCGAGATCGTGGTGCCGATCTCCCGGAATAAGGAGCCGGTCCGCGTCGTGGCGCCGGCCCCGCCCCACATGCACGAGCGGCTCCGCGCCTGCGGGTGGAACGGAGAATAGCCATTTCAGACCCTCATGGTGAGGAGCGCGGAACGCGTCTCCGGACGATGCCTTGCATCGCCGGGCGAACCATGCAGGCCCGCATCTCGCCCTGCGGCCATCCTTCGAGACGCCCGCTTCGCGGGCTCCTCAGGATGAGGAGCAGTGCCCGCCGCGCTCCCTATAGTTTACGAAACGTTCAGTGCTCGTCCCTAATGATGGCGGTTGCTTAGAACAAGCTTCCGTCAATCTGCTCAGGACGAGCTGCGCGTCATGTCCACGGCCGGGTTATCGATCATCGACGAGGTCGAGTGCGCGCTTCGGACAGGCTCCGCGGAAAAGGGCCTGGCAACCGCCCGCCGCGTCACCGACCTGTTCCTGTCCTCCGCCGGCAGCTTTGACGACGAGCAGATCGCACTGTTCGACGACGTGCTCGAGCGCCTGATCGGCACCATCGAGCTCCGGGCCATCGCCGACATGGCCGCGCGCGTTGCTCTCGCCGAGATCAGCGCGCAGCTCGCGCCGATCGCGCAGGCGCCGCCATCGGTCATCCGCCGCCTCGCCAACAATGACGAGATCCGCATCGCCGGTCCCGTGCTCCAGGAATCCGCGCGCCTCGACGATGGCGAGCTGGTGAAGATCGCATCGAGCAAAGGCGAGCCGCATCTGCTCGCGGTCGCCGGGCGCTGGTGGCTGAAGGAGATCGTCACCGATGCGCTGCTGGCGCGGCGCTATCCCAGCGTCAGCCGGCGACTTGCCGCCAATCCCGGCGCGCGCGTTTCCGGCAACGGATTTGCCGTCATCGTCGGACAGGCCGAGGCCGATCCCGAACTCGCCGTCAGCGTCGGCGTCCGCGTCGACCTGCCATCGGATCTGCGCCGCGAGTTGCTGCGCTCGGCGACCGACGCCGTGCGCACCCGCCTGTTGTCGCGCGCGCCGACGCATCTGTTCGACGAGATCCAGGGCGCGATTGCAGCGGTCACCGTCGGCGTCGAGCGCGAAATGTCGGGGGTCCGCGACTTCGAAGGTGCCAAACGGGCAATTGCAAACCTCAAGGCGGGCGGCCAGCTGACCGAGACGACATTGCTCGGCTTCGCCACGCAGCGGCGCTATGAAGAAGCCGTGGCGGCGTTGGCGGCACTGTCCGGATCGACCGTCGAAGTGATTCGCCCACTGATGCAGAGCCTGCGCGAGGACGGCCTGCTGGTGCCGTGCAAGGCGGCACAGCTCAGCTGGGAGACCACCGCCGCCGTGCTCGAAAGCCGTTTTGCGACGGGCGCGATGAAGCCGGCGGACATCGCGAGGGCGCAAGGCCATTACGCACGCATGACGCCGGAGAATGCGCGGCGGACGCTCAGGTTCTGGCAGGTGCGGGCGTTGTAGGCGTACGCTGCGTACCAAGTTGAAGATGTCGTCACCCGCGAAAGCGGGTGATCCAGTATTCCAGAGACATTCGTGAGGTACGGAGGGGCCGCGGCGTACTGGGTCGCCCGGTCAAGCCGGGCGACGTCACTGACTATGTGGCTAACCGCTCGCCATCACTAGCCGTAATTCTGAGCGGCACGACGCTTCCCACCTCTTCGCCCCCAATCGCCACCGGCAGATAATGCTCCGTCCGTCCTTGCTCCGCGCTCTCGATCAGCACTTCACGCGTGGCGCCGATCTCGGCTTGCAGCCGGTGGCGCAATGCCGCTTCGCCCGCCGCACGTAGCCGCTTCGCGCGTTCCTTGATGACTGGCCCCGCGACCTGCGGCATCCGCGCGGCCGGCGTGCCGGGGCGTGGCGAATAGGGGAAGACGTGCAGGAAAGTCAGTCCGCATTCCTCGACCAGATCGAGCGAGCGCGAGAACATCTCCTCGGTCTCGGTCGGAAAGCCCGCGATGATGTCGGCCCCGAACGCGATGTCCGGCCGCAGACGGCGCACCTGGTCGCAGAACGCAATTGCGTCGCCACGCGAATGCCGCCGCTTCATGCGCTTCAAGATCATGTCGTCGCCGGACTGCAGCGACAGATGCAGATGCGGCATCAGCCGCGAATCGTCGGCGATGGCATCTAACAGATCACGATCTGCCTCGATCGAATCGATCGAAGAGATGCGCAGCCGCTTGAGCTCCGGCACATGCCGCAAAATCTGCTTCGTCAGCATCCCGAGTTTCGGTGCGCCCGGCAGATCACTGCCGTAACTGGTGAGATCGACGCCGGTCAGCACGATCTCGGCATGGCCGCGCTCGACCAACGCCCGCACCTGATCGACGACGGCGCCCATCGGCACCGAGCGCGAATTGCCGCGCCCGAACGGAATGATGCAGAAGGTGCAGCGATGGTCGCAGCCGTTCTGCACCTGCACGAACACGCGCGGCAAGCCGCTCGCAAAACCGTCGATAAGATGCGGCGCCATCTCCTTCACTGCCATGATGTCGCTGACAGCGATTTTTTCGCTGGCACCGAGATCAAACGCCGCACGCGCATCGTGCCAGGCGCTGCTGCGCATCTTGTCGTCATTGCCGACGACGCGATCGACCTCGGCCATAGCGGCGAACATGCCGCTTTGCGTCTGCGCGGCACAGCCGGTGACGACGATGCGCGCTCCCGGCCGCTCGCGCTTCAATTTGCGGATCGACTGGCGCGCCTGGGCCACCGCCTCGTTGGTGACGGCGCAGCTGTTGATGACGATGGTATCTGAAAGGCCCGCGCTCTCGGCCTCGCGGCGGATCACCTCGGCCTCGAAGGCATTGAGGCGGCAGCCGAAGGTGACGATGTCGACGGCCATCAGCCGACCGGCGCGAACAGCGCCGGATCGAAACTGCCTTCATATTCGAAGGTCGCCGTGCCCGTCATCAGCACGTGGTCGTCGCGCTCGCGCCATTCGATACCGAGCTTGCCGCCGGGCAGCGTGATCTCGACATTGCGCCCGGCGCGCTTCAGCCGCGCCGCCGCGACTGCGGTGGCGCAGGCCGCGGAGCCGCAGGCCCTGGTGAGGCCCGCGCCGCGCTCCCAGGTGCGGATCGTGATGTGGTCGCGATCGACGATATGGGCCAGCGTGATATTGGCGCGCTCGGGGAAGATCGGGTGATTTTCCAGCAGCGGACCAAAGCGCTCGAGATCGTAGGCGTTGACGTCATCGACCCAGAACACCGCATGCGGATTGCCCATGCTCACCACCGAGGGCGAATGCAGGATCGGACTGTCGATCGGACCGATCTGCAATTCGATGTAGCGGGTGTCGCGGAATTCCTGGTCGAGCGGAATGTCCTGCCAGCCGAACTTCGGCGCGCCCATGTCCACGGTATAGAGATCGGGCGTCGGCCCCTGCCAGCAATTGAGCAGGCCCGCGGCGGTTTCGAACGTCACCGTCGTCTGGCCGGTCTTCTCGAACAGGCGCCGCACCACGCAGCGCATGCCGTTGCCGCAGGCGCCGGCCTCGGAGCCGTCATTGTTGTAGATGCGGATGAAGGCTTCGGTGCCGTCGAACCGCGGCTTCTGCAGCACCATCAACTGGTCGTAGGGCACGCCGCCTTGAGCCGACGCCACCGCGCGGGCATCGTCCGGGGTGACCGGCGAGGTGGAATCGCGCATGTCGACAACGACGATCTCGTTGCCGATGCCGTTCATCTTGGCAAATGCGTGATTGGCCAGCGCGCTCATGAAAATTCCCGAATTTCGCCTGCCTTATATGGCGATCCTTGCCGGCTTGGCCAGTGATTTGCCACCTGACGTCAGGACGTCTGCCATGACGCATCTGTCATGGGACGAATTCGGCGCTCGCGTGTTAGAACGACGCAATTCGCGCAAACCGGGACGCGCAGCCGGGTTAAGCCCTTGGTGGATTAAGGCCTTGGTGCGCAAGGCCTTAATGCGTAAGGTTTTGGGGAGAGTAAAAATGTTCAGGTTTCGTCGTCTCGCTTTGGCCGCGCTGATCCCGGCAGCGGCCTTGTCGTTTGGTCTGTCCGCCACGCTGGCCCAAACGCCGAGCCCGGCGCCGGCCACATCAGCGAGCCCCGCGCCGGCCCCGTCGGCTTCGCCCTCCCCCGCGGCAAGTGCCTCGCCCGCACCCGTGGCAACGCCCTCGCCGGCGGGGGGCCAGCGCCTCGCCAAGCCCTAGCGCTTCGCCAAGCCCTGCAACGTCGCCCTCACCCGCAGCCAGTGCCTCACCGAGCCCCGCCGCCCCGCCGCCCGCTGCCGCCGCAAACCCGGCTCCCGTGCAGACCGCCGATCCCTTCGGCCAGGAGGCCACGCTCGAGCCCAAGAAGGTCGTGATGGTCAAGGGCACGGCCAATTGGGACTCGGCCTTCGACACGCTGATCGACGCCTTCAAGGCGCTGAACACGCTGCTGGACAAGCAGGGCATCAAGCACGCCGGCAATTCGATGATCGTCTACACCTCGACCGACGACACCGGCTTCACCTTCCTTGCCGAGATCCCGGTCGAGCAGGACCCGAAGAACCTGCCCAAGGACATGAGCGTCGGCAAATCGCCGGAGGGCAAAGCCCTGAAATTTGTCCATCGCGGCTCCTACGACAACATGGACAACACCTACGAGGCGATCACCAATCACCTCGACGACAAGAAGCTGGAAGCCAAGGACACCTTCATCGAGGAGTACCTCACCGATCCCCTGAAGACGGCGGAGGACAAGCTCGTGATCAATGTTTTCGTGCCGCTGAAGTGAGACCGATGAAAAAGCCTGCCATCCTTTTTACCTCCCTTGTTACGTCCTTTGCCGCCGCGCTGCCGGCAACGCCTGCGCTCGCCGACGATTTTCCGCCCGCGATTACGGTGAGCGGCGAAGCCACGGTTTCCGCAGCACCCGATCTGGTGCATATCGATGCCGGCGTAGCCAACGACGCCAAATCGGCGAAGGAAGCTTCAGACGCCAACAACGCCGCGATGGGCAAGGTGCTGCTGGCGCTGAAGGGCGCAAGCATTGCCGAGAAAGATTACCAGACCTCGCGGCTGTCGCTGCAACCGCAATACAGCCAGAACAAATCCACCGGCGCCTCGCCCGTGGTCGGCTTCCGCGCCTCGAACCGCGTCACCGTGAAAATTCGCGACGTGACCAAGGTCGCTGGCATCATCGACACGCTGGTCGGCGCCGGCGCCAACGATATCGGCAACATCTCCTTCGAGGTGACGCAGGCCTCAAAACTGCTCGACGACGCCCGCGAGCAGGCGGTCACCGATGCCCGCCGCAAGGCGGAGATCTATGCCAGGGCCGCCGGTGTGACGCTGGGTGCGCCGCTCAGCGTATCCGAAGGCGGCGCCCCGATGCCGCTGTTCAAGGGCCGCATGGCCGCTGCTCCAATGGCCGCAGGCGGCGCCGCCGTCGCACCGGGCGAGGAAACACTGTCGGTGACGGTGAATGTGAGCTGGGCGATCAAGCCAAAAGAGCAGTAGGTCTCGTGTCCCGGACGCGCTGCAGCGTGAAACGCTGCTGCGCAGAGCCGGGACCCAGCGTGCCGCAAGCATGGACCCCGGCTCTGCGGCGCACCATCGAAGAGACGCTGCGCTGCGTCCGGGGCACCAGCGGCTTGCCAGGACGTTAAATCTCCACCACCTGGCCCGGCTTCATCGCCACGAACCGCTCTTGCTGAATCTTCGCTGCATCCAGCGCCTCGACCAGCGCCTTGGCCGGCGCGTCGATTGCCTCATCGGTCAGCTGGAACGTGCCGTGATGATGCCCCAGCGCGGCTTGCGCGCCGCAATCCGCCAGCGCCTTCACCGCATCTTCCGGATTCATGTGCTGATCGCGCATGAACCAGCGCGGCTCGTAGGCGCCGATCGGGAGGATCGCGAGACGCAACGGCCCATACTTCTCGGCGACGCGGCGAAAATGCTTGCCATCGCCGTAGCCGGAATCGCAGACGACGTAGATTTTCCCCGCCGGCGTCTCCAGCACGAAACTCGCCCACAGCGCCTTGTTGCGATCGAACATGCCGCGCGCTGACCAGTGCCGGGTCGGCACCAGCGTCACGGCGATGCCGCCGCCGAGCTCGACGCGATCGTGCCAGTCGAAGGCTTCCACCTTGAGCGTGGAATCGGTACTCCGCATCGTGACGTCGTTGCCGAGCGGGGTGACCACGCGCGGGGCAAAATTCTTGGCGAGCCGCGACAGCGTCGCGATGTCGAGGTGATCGTAATGGCCGTGCGAGACCAGCACGATATCGATCTTCGGCAGCTTGTCGAAGCCAATGCCGGGATCGTTATGCCGTTTCGGTCCCGCGAAGCTGACGGGCGAGACCCGCGTCGACCAGACGGGATCGACGAGGATGTTGAGGCCGCCGGTCTGGATCAGCCAGCTGGCATGGCCGACGAAGGAGAGCCGCACCTTGTCGCCGTCGACGCGCGCCGGCGGGGCATCGGCGTGGGGGCTCGGCGCCCAGTCCGGCCAGGCCGCGCGCTGTCGCTTGCCGCCGAACTGCCAGCGCAGCACCTCGCGAAGCGATTTCGGCGGCGCGCCGTCCGGATCGAAGAAGGTCAGCCCGTCGAAATGGTCGGAGGCGGGACCGTCATAGGTTTTCATGCGGGACATCCAAAGAGAGGGCACGCCAACCAACGCGCTGGCCCCGGCAAGCAGTCCGAAAAGGCGGCGGCGGGTGATCTTCACGGGTCAAGCTTCAGGGCTGGTCGGAGCGGCAGGACATCACCCTCATATGGGCCGGGCCAGAGAAAAAGGAACCTGCGGTCAAAAGAATCATCTTTTCAGTGACTTACCATGGCGAAGGCGTTCCGCCCCCCTAACTTTCCTTGACTTTTGAGCGTCAGCGGCGTTTAACCCCGCCACTTCTCGGAAAGGCTTTCTTTTCGACCCGCCGACTGGTCCCTGAGGCCAGAGGCCAACGCCCGACAGCGCTATGCGCCCTCGGGCGTAAAGGTGTTTGGATTTTCTGCTCCCCCGCCCCCGCGCTTGCGGGGAGAGGTGAAAAAGGACAACGGCATTGTTCGACAATCTGTCGGAACGGCTTGGCGGCATTCTCGATCGTCTGACGGGGCGCGGTGCGCTGACCGAAAAGGACGTCGACGCCGCGATGCGCGAGGTGCGCCGCGCGCTGCTGGAAGCCGACGTCGCGCTCGAAGTGGTGCGCAGCTTCACCGAGCGGGTCCGCGAGCAGGCGATCGGCGCCACCGTCGTCAAGTCGGTCACGCCAGGCCAGATGGTGGTCAAGATCGTCCATGACGAGCTGATCAACATGCTCGGCGCCGAAAGCCAGAACATCGACGTCAATTCCGTGCCGCCGGTGCCGATCATGATGGTCGGCCTGCAAGGCTCCGGCAAGACGACCACCACCGCAAAGCTCGCCCGCCGCATGGTCCAGCGCGACAAGCGCAAGGTGCTGATGGCGTCGCTCGACATCTACCGTCCCGCGGCGATGGAGCAGCTGGCCGTACTGGGCCGCGACCTCGACATTCCGACGCTGCCGATCGTCGCCGGCCAGCAGCCGGCTCAGATCGCGAAGCGCGCGCTGGAGGCCGGCAAGCTCGGCGGCTACGACGTCGTGCTGCTCGACACCGCCGGCCGCACCACGCTCGACGAAGAGATGATGGCGGAAGCGGCAGCGATCAAAGCCGCCGCCAATCCGCATGAAGTGCTGCTGGTGGCAGACAGCCTCACCGGCCAGGACGCCGTCAACCTGGCCCGCGCCTTCGACGAGCGCGTCGGCCTGACCGGCATCGTGCTCACACGTGTGGACGGCGACGGCCGCGGCGGCGCCGCGCTGTCGATGCGCGCCGTCACGGGCAAGCCGATCAAGCTGCTCGGCACCGGTGAAAAAACCGATGCGCTGGAGGATTTCCATCCCGACCGTATCGCCGGCCGCATCCTCGGCATGGGCGACGTGGTCTCGCTGGTCGAACGCGCCGCCGCCAATATCGACGCCGAAAAGGCCGCGCGCACCGCCGAGCGCATGCGCAAGGGTCAGTTCGACCTCAACGACATGCGCGAGCAGCTGTCGCAGATGGCGAATATGGGCGGCATCAGCGGCCTGATGGGCATGATGCCCGGCATCGCCAAGATGAAGAACCAGATCGCGGCCGCCGGCATCGACGACAAGATTTTGAAGCGCCAGGTCGCGGTGATCGATTCCATGACGCGCGACGAGCGCCGTCATCCCGATTTGCTCAAGGCCAGCCGCAAGAAGCGCATCGCCGCAGGTTCCGGCCAGAGCGTCGAGCAGGTCAACAAGCTGCTCAAGATGCACCGGAACATGGCCGACATGATGAAGGCCATGGGTTCGGGCAAGCGCGGCCCGCTCGCCGGTATCGCGCAGGCGATGGGCTTTGGCGGCGGCATGAAGCCGCCTTCGCCGGAAGAGATGAAGGCGCTGCAGGAAAAAATGCAGAGCGGCGGCGGCGGCCTTCCGAGTTTGCCGAAGGATTTGCCGGCCGGTCTTCGCACCGGTCTGCCGAATGTTCCTGGACTGACCGGGCTGAGCGGCAAGCCGATGCTGCCGGGCCTCGGCGGATTTCCGGGCAAGAAGAAATGAGGAATTCGTCGCACGGGATCGCAAGCATCCCGCGCAACGCGGAATACCGATCAACCGAACAAACCGTACTTTCAAGGAGAACCAGATGTCCGTCGTTATCCGCCTCGCCCGCGCAGGCACCAAGAAGCGCCCCGTCTATCACGTCGTCGTCGCCGATTCGCGCTTTCCCCGTGATGGCCGCTTCATCGAGCGTCTCGGCTATTTCAACCCGCTGCTGCCGAAGGACAACGAGACCCGCCTGAAGCTCGACATGGACAAGGTCAAGGCCTGGCTCGCCAAGGGCGCGCAGCCGTCGGACCGTGTGTCGCGCTTCCTCGACGCCGCCGGCGTCAAGAAGCGCGAAGCGCGCAACAATCCGGAGAAGGCCGTGCCGCGCAAGGAGCGCAAGGCGCAGGCCGAAGCCGCCGCGAAGGGTTAAGGCCAGACCATGCCGGAGCTGGTCTGCGTCGCGCGGATCGGCGCCGCGCATGGTGTGCGCGGCGCGGTCAAACTGTGGACCTTCACCGAAGATCCCTTTGCCATCAGGCGCTACGGTCTGCTCTCGTCGAAGGACGGCAAGCGCCAGTTCGAGGTCGCGCAGGCACGCGAGGCCAAGGATCATCTGGTCGCGACGTTCAAGGGCGTCACGACCCGCGATGAGGCCGAACGGCTCAACGGCATCGAGCTCTACGTCGCGCGCGAAAAGCTGCCCGCGACCGACGCGGACGAATATTACCACACCGATTTGATCGGGCTTGCCGCCGTCACCCCTGACGGCGACGCGCTCGGCCGCGTGCTCGCGATTCATAATTTCGGCGCCGGCGACCTCATCGAGATCGCTCCGCCCAAAGGCCCGACGCTGCTGCTGCCGTTCACGAACGCGGTGGTGCCCGAGGTCGATCTTGCCGGCGGCCGCGTCGTGATCGCGCTGCCGCAGGAGATCGAAGGCGAGGACAAGGGCGAAGGCCGGGACGCATAACCACAGGCCGTGGTTTTGGTTAAGCTGTAGCGCCGATCATCGCAAAACGGGCAGCGGTGGCTATGGGTCCCGGGACTTCGCTGGGACGACGGATTTCTTAGGACCAATGACCAATCCCCTACCTTGGCGCGCGACGGTGCTGACGCTGTTTCCGGACATGTTTCCGGGGCCGCTGGGCGTGAGCCTGGCCGGCCGGGCGCTGGCGTCCGGGCTTTGGGAGCTGGAGGCGCGGGACATCCGGGCCTCGGCCACCGACCGCCACCGCAGCGTCGACGACACCCCGGCCGGTGGCGGGCCGGGCATGGTGCTCCGGGCCGATGTTCTGGCGGCGGCCATCGATGCCGCCAAAAGCGAACAGGACCGGCCGAAACTGCTGATGAGCCCTCGGGGTCGGCCATTGACCCAGGCCCGCGTCCTGGAGCTGGCCAAGGGTCCGGGTCCCCTGATCGTCTGCGGGCGGTTCGAGGGGGTGGATCAGCGGGTGATCGACGGGCGGGGGCTGGAGGAGGTCTCGATCGGCGATTATGTCCTCTCCGGCGGCGAAATCGCGGCCCTGGCCCTGATCGATGCCTGCGTCCGGCTGCTGCCGGGCGTGATGGGCAAGGAAGCCTCGGGAACCGAGGAAAGCTTTTCGGACGTGCCTGCTCGAATACCCCCAATACACCCGTCCGCAGCTGTTCGAGGGAACTCCGATCCCCGAAATCCTGACCTCAGGCAACCATGCCAAGGTCGCTGGCTGGCGGCGGGCGGAAGCGGAGGCCCTGACGGCGGCCCGGCGACCCGATTTGTGGGCCCAAATCCCAAGCAAGGCCCCGAATCGGGCCGGACGCCAAAAAACGCCAAAAAACAAGACAGACGGGTGACAAACGCTCCGGCTTGTCCTATAGGAGCGGCCACATCCGCAATAGCTGGATAGACGAATTTCGCGCAGCCCCCGTCCTGCGGCTGGGCGCGCCGATGGAGACTTACCCATGAACCTGATCCAACAGCTTGAAAAAGAGCAATTCGACAAGCTCGCCGCCGGCAAGGAGATTCCGGAGTTCGGACCGGGTGACACCGTGATCGTCAACGTGAAGGTGGTCGAAGGCGACCGATCCCGCGTGCAGGCCTATGAAGGCGTCTGCATCGGCCGCTCCGGCGGTGGGCTCAACGAGAGCTTCACCGTCCGCAAGATTTCCTACGGCGAGGGCGTCGAGCGCGTGTTCCCGGTGATGTCGCCGATGATCGACTCGATCAAGGTGGTGCGCCGCGGTAAGGTGCGTCGCGCCAAGCTCTATTATCTCCGTAGCCTTCGCGGCAAGTCGGCCCGCATCGTCGAGAAAAAGCAGGACCGCGCCACCGCCGTCAACGAGTAAGCTCTCGCTTACAGGCGAGTTTCGGAGAGCGCGGGGCCAAACCCCGCGCTTTTTTGTTGCCTGCTCGCAGGTCTCGCCCCTCATCCTGAGGAGCGCGGAACGCGCGTCCCGAAGGATGCAGGCCCGCCGATGGCCTCGCCCTTCGAGACGCGCGCTGAGGCGCGCTCCTCAGGGTGAGGGGCATGTCTTGCGCGAGCCTTGAAAGCCCTCGCGATTCCAATTCGGCCTGCTATATATTCTTGGAATGTTTCCAGATCCGACCAGCCTCTCGTCCGCCAAGCGCATCGTCATCGACGATCGCTCACGGCTGCCTGGCCGGTTCTTCGGGCGCTTCGCGACCTCGGCAACGTCAGAGCTTACGCGCGCAGCCTAAAAGCTGCGCTGACGATTTTGTTGCCCCGCGCGCCACCCGCGCAACCCGCTCTACACAACATTCCTGGAGCTGACGCTCATGTCCAAGCCGACCACATTGTACGACAAGATCTGGAACGACCATCTGGTGCACGAAGCCGAGGACGGCACCTGCCTGCTCTATATCGATCGCCATCTGGTGCACGAGGTGACCTCACCGCAGGCGTTCGAAGGCCTACGCACCACCGGGCGCAAGGTCCACGCGCCCGAGAAGACGCTCGCTGTCGTCGATCACAACGTCCCGACCACCGACCGCACCAAGCCGAACCCGGATCCGGAGAGCATCGAGCAGATCAAGGCGCTGGCTGACAACGCCAGGGAATTCGGCATCGAATATTACGACGAGTTCGACAGGCGCCAGGGCGTCGTCCACGTCATCGGCCCCGAGCAGGGCTTTACGCTGCCCGGTACCACCATCGTCTGCGGTGACAGCCACACCTCGACGCATGGCGCGTTCGGCGCGCTCGCGCACGGCATCGGCACGAGCGAGGTCGAGCACGTGCTGGCGACGCAGACGCTGATCCAGAAGAAGGCGAAGAACATGCGCGTCACCGTCGACGGCAAATTGCCGGACGGCGTGACAGGCAAGGACATCATCCTGGCCATCATCGGCGAGATCGGCACCGCGGGCGGCACCGGCTACGTGCTGGAGTACGCCGGCGATGCGATCCGTGCGCTCAGCATGGAAGGCCGCATGACCGTCTGCAACATGTCGATCGAAGGCGGCGCGCGCGCCGGCCTGGTTGCGCCCGATCAGAAAGCCTACGACTTCCTGCGCGATCGTCCCAAGGCGCCGAAGGGTGCCGCCTGGGACGCGGCGATGCGTTACTGGGAGAAACTGCGCTCCGACGAGGGCGCGCATTTCGACCACGAGCTGCGCCTCGACGCCGCCAAGCTGCCGCCGATCGTGACCTGGGGCACGAGCCCCGAGGACGTGATCTCGGTGACCGGCATCGTGCCCGACCCCGACAAGATCGCGGACGAGGCCAAGCGCCTGTCGAAGCACCGCGCCTTGAAGTACATGGGCCTGACCGCGGGCACGAAGATCACCGACATCAAGCTCGACCGCATCTTCATCGGCTCCTGCACCAACGGCCGCATCGAGGATTTGCGCGCGGCAGCAAAGATTGCGCAAGGCAAGACCGTTTCAGCGCATGTCAACGCCATGGTCGTGCCGGGCTCCGGCCTCGTGAAGGAGCAGGCCGAGGCCGAGGGTCTGGACAAGATCTTCATCGCGGCCGGATTCGAATGGCGCGAGCCGGGCTGCTCGATGTGCCTCGCCATGAACCCGGACAAGCTGGCTCCGGAAGAGCGTTGCGCCTCGACCTCGAACCGCAATTTCGAGGGCCGCCAGGGCTTCAAGGGCCGCACCCATCTGGTGTCGCCGGCGATGGCGGCGGCCGCGGCGATCGCGGGTCACTTCGTCGACGTCAGGGAGTGGCGCTGAGCCGCTTCCTGCAATTTGAACGATCGCGGCAAACCGCCGTTAATCGGCAGCGCCGATACTGCGTCCTCGCGACGGTTTCGCGAGGACACGCCTCATGGTCAACAAGCCTGAATATGTCGATCTGATCAGCGCGGCGACGCCCCAGCATCGGCGGCGCACCGCGCCGCTGCGCATCGTCGCCAAACCCGAGGTCGAGGAAACCTCAAGGCTCAGCCGCTGGCCGCCGGCGATGTTCAAGCAGTGGAAGCTGGAGAACCTCACACGCTGGAAGTCGGCTTCGTGGAAGCTGAAGGATTGGCTTTAAGCCACCGAATGAAAAAGGGCGCCACCGAGGCGCCCTTTTCATTTCGATCGTGCTTACCAATACCGGTACGGATGGTGCCAGCGATGCCAGCGGCAGACGCGGCGCGGGCCGTAATAGGTCCAGATGACCCGGCAGCGGCGCGGATAGCTGTAATAGGGATAGTAGCCGCCGTAATAGCGCCGGTGGAAATGGCGATGGCCGTAGTAGGCGGGACGATAGCCGCCATAACGGTGATAGCCGCCAAAGCGATGAACTCCGCCGTAGCGATAGCCGCCACCATGAAAGGCGGGCGCGGCGCGGAAGCCACCACCGTGGAAGCCACCGCCGCGAAAGCCACCGCCGCGGAAGCCGCCGAAATGTCCTCCGCCACCGTGGAAGCCGCCCCCTCCATGGAAGCCGCCGCCATGTCCACCACCGCCATGTCCACCGCCGCCACCGCCGCCGTGACGAACCTGGATCATGTCGTCGCTTGCGGCCTTCGCCGCCGGCAACGCCGTCGGATTGATCGGAGTCATTGCTTCAGCACGACGCGTGGTCCCGGCCGACAGCATCAGCGTCGTGGCGGCCGCAATCCCGAGCAAGCGGATCGGGCTTGCTCTGAGACCCAATATCCTCAGCATCGATTTCTCCCTGAATCTGGACAGCGGAGTTGCGACGCTCGTTCGCGCCGTGCGTCTGCGCTGTTCATTGACGGTCGCTCCCGAGATTAAATTAGGGACGGCGACGTGAATGCCTCATGAATGAACGATGTTCCCGGCGTCGTGCTGCGACGTCACCACCACGGCCCGAAGCTGAGCACGAACGGTGCGGGCACGCCGTAAGGATAAGGGCGGTAGTAGACAGGCCGCGCGTAGTAACGCGGCTCGTGAGGTGCGACGCGGCGCACAGCGTCATGATGGCGTCCGTGACGCCGCGCACCGAGGTCCGTTGCGGACGCCGACGCCTTTCTTGTCGCGGCATCCTGCGTCGCGGCAATGGAGACGCCGGGTAAAGCGACGATCAGCCCGAGGGCAACCGCTACTCCGATCCATCTCGTCATGATCGACCTCTGCTGCGCCCGCATGCGGTGCTGCCGGCGGGATCGGCCAACTCAGCCCCGACGCCAGTAGCAGCTCATATGCGGCACGATCACCGTGCCGCTGG
The DNA here is from genome assembly GCF_054056555.1 of Bradyrhizobium sp. LM2.9. Lineage (NCBI taxonomy): Bacteria > Pseudomonadati > Pseudomonadota > Alphaproteobacteria > Hyphomicrobiales > Nitrobacteraceae > Bradyrhizobium > Bradyrhizobium sp. LM2.9. The sequence goes on along the minus strand of NZ_JBSRYJ010000002.1, from coordinate 6,212,366 downwards.
GGCGGTATTCCTGCACATAGGTGGCGTTGCACTCGCGGACCGCATCGGGACCGGGGTTGTAGCGCGGATAGACGCCGTCAGGAGTGTAGTAGGGCGTAACGCGCAGACGCGCCGGCCGCCGCTTGCGCGGCGGCGGGACATCGTCTGACGAGGCCGCCTGGGCCAGCCTGATGCCGTGGGCCGCGGTCTGGGCTTCCGCGCCAACGCAAAACTGCGAAAACAACCCCATGCACAGTAGCGTCAGCGCTGTTTTCGTTCGCATTTTTCCGCCCACTTGAACGTCCTATTCGAGGCCTACGCTCCCCGTTTTGACGGCGCCCGTCAACCTCGCCGCGCTTATAATGCCGGATGCATCGCCGCGGAACCCGCGCTAAGAGGGATCCATGTGGACGGAATTGAAAGCGCCTTCGCTGGCCGAGATGGAAGCGACGGCCCATGACATCTTCGAGCGCCTGCCAACGGAATTTCGCAAGCTCTGCGAGGGCGTGATCATCCGCGTCGACGACCTCCCGACCGAGGAAGTCCTGGACGCGATGGAATGCGAAAGCGAGTTCGACCTGCTCGGCCTGTTCCAGGGCGTCGGCCTGCCGCAGCAGAGTTTTGGCGATGTGGCGCGTTTGCCCAACATGGTCTGGCTCTACCGCCGGCCGATCCTGGATTACTGGGCCGAGCACGACGAGAGCCTCGGCCATATCCTCCGCCACGTCCTGATCCACGAGATCGGCCATCATTTCGGCCTCTCGGACGACGATATGGCCGCGATTGAGGCCCAAGAGCCGGGTTGAGCAGACGAGATCTGCCGAATTCGGCCTAGGATTTGGGGCTCGATCGCGATAAATATCGGTTCTTCTGAGCCACCCCGGGAAAGCGCAACCATGGACAAGTTCACCACGCTGGAAGGCGTCGCGGCGCCGCTGAAGATCATCAATGTCGATACCGACATGATCATTCCGAAGCAGTACCTCAAGACCATCAAGCGCACCGGCCTTGGCAAGGGGCTCTTCTCCGAGCAGCGCTACAAGGACGACGGCAGCGAGAATCCGGATTTCGTCCTCAACCAGCCCGCCTATCGCAATTCGAAGGTGCTGGTCGCCGGCGACAATTTCGGCTGCGGCTCGAGCCGCGAGCACGCGCCCTGGGCGCTGCTCGACTTCGGCATCCGCTGCGTGATCTCGACCTCGTTCGGCGACATTTTCTACAACAACTGCTTCAAGAACGGCATTCTGCCGATCCGCGTGTCGCAGGAAGACCTCGACAAGCTGTTCGACGACGCCGAGCGCGGCGCCAATGCGACGCTGACGATCGACCTGCCGAACCAGGAGATCCGCGGCCCTGACGGCGGCACGGTCAAGTTCGAGATCGACCCGTTCCGCAAGCACTGCCTGATCAACGGCCTCGACGACATCGGCCTGACCATGGAGAAGAAGTCCTCGATCGACACTTATGAAGAGAAGCTCAAGAGCGAACGCGCCTGGGCTTTGATCGCAAGCTTTTACACGAGCCCCGGTGCCATCAGCGCCGGGGCTTTTTCTTTGCCCTCATTATCTCGTATAGCTTCGCGCATGCTGCCCGACATTGTCACCTTCTGGCATGGCCCGATGGACACCCTGCGCCAGACCTGTCTCCGTTCGCAGCTCGCGGCCGGCCACAAGGTCACGGTCTACAGCTTTGACACCATTCCCGGGCTGCCCGCCGGCGTCGACAATGCGGAGGCCGAGGCGATCCTGCCGCATGCGTTCTCCGAACGATTGCGGCCGCCGCAGCCGGACGGTGGCTGGCGCGACTGGACCACGCTTCAGTTCAGTGACTTCTTCCGCATGAAGCTGATGGCAAAGGGCCTCGGCCTGTGGCTCGATGCCGACGTGCTGCTGCTGAAGCCCGTCGAGATCGATCCGGCAAAACCCTACTTCGCCTGGGAGCGGCCGCGCCAGCTCGGCAATTCCGTGATCTACCTGCCGCCCAAGCACGGCATCGTTGCCGCCTTCGAAGAGCTGATGGAGCAGGAGGAGCTGACGCCGAACTGGCTGTCGCTGCGCCATCGCGTCACCTTTGCGATGCGTCGCCTGCGCGGCGGTTCGAACCGCCTCTCCGACATCCGCGTCGCGATCTTCGGACCAGCGGCATTGACCGCGCTCGCGCGCCGCACCGGCGAGCTGAGCTGCGCATTGCCGAAGCAGTCGTTCTACGCCGTGCATGCCGAGCCAAAACTGTTCTTCGATCCGTCGAGCTATCTCGGCCTCATCACCGACCCCGACATCATCGGCCTGCACATCTCGCCCAAGGGCCGCGGCGGCGAAAAGCCGATCCCGGGCAGCCTGTACGCATGGGCGGCGGAGCGGTTCGCATAGCTATCACGCAGAAGGTGCGCTCCCTCTCCCGCCTGCGGGAGAGGTGCAGCGGCGGCCGTGGCCTCGCTATCTCAAATTTGATCCAGCGCAACACGGTCCTGCACCATGATGCCTAGTCTTGCTCCCATCGCACGCGCCCAACGGAGCTTCGTATGAGCACCGCAAGCAGGCCTTATCCTGTCGTCCAGGACCTCATCGAGTCCTTTGCAAGCTGGCTGAAGCATCGCCGCGAGCTGAACGAGATCCGGCAGCTCGACCGCGCCGATTTCGACCGGATCGCGCAAGACCTCAGGATCGCGCCTGACGATCTCGAAGAGCTGGTCCGCCACGGCAAGCACGCCGCCGACGAGCTGCCGAAGATGCTCGAACAGCTCGGCATCAGCGCCGAAAGGCTCGGCCGCGCGCAGCCGCTGCTGCGCGACATGGAGCGGGTCTGCTCGCTCTGCAATCAAAAGGGCCAATGCGACCGCGAACTCGCCGACGGCACCGCCGCGGAGAACTACCGCGGCTTTTGCGCAAATTCTTCGACGCTGGAGTCGCTCGATCGCGCCGACGTTACGCCGAGCTGAGGCGGCGTCACCCGACGGAACGTCAACCGGCCTCTAAATCGCGCCATTTCGCGCGCAAGCATCACGCTGGGCAAATCCCTTCACGAGCTTTTTGCAGGCGCGATAGCGCTCTTCCATGCTCGTTCCTCCGACATGACCTGGAGGGCTCGGTTCAGCCGCGCTTTCCTTTTTGACTGGGCGAGGCTGCGAGGCTTTCTCGCGTTTGGTCGAAGGCTCAACTTCCTTTGGCACCGGCAAAAGCTGCCAGACCGGGTGAAGCTCTATGCTCACCGTCTCAGCTGGATTTTCCTTTTTGAAGGAAGAGAGGGCAAGGACGTTCTTTTCCAGCCTGACAGCAACTGGCGTCCCGTTGATTGAAAATTTGTTATCCGTAATATACTCCACGAACGATCGGTACCCCGCCTCATCTTTCACCCACGATGTCTTTCTCGGCGGCCCCCAGAGGTAGTATCCCCTGGCTAACCCGGTGGCAGAGACCTCCGTAACGATCAGCATGGCATACCGCCCTTTGCCATTCGCCCATCCACGCTTGTTGGACCACACGCCGACAAATCTGGAGTTGGCATTGAGCGGATCGTTCTGATCAGGCGAGATAGCGAAGCTTGGCAGTTTGAGTTGCTGAGCTGCCGCGATGACTGCAACTTTCTGGTTATCTTCGGGCGCAAATAGATTTCGGACGACAGTTTTTGCGTCCGATTTCGAAGGAGCGGCTGGAGATGAGAGCACCGCAACTTCGTTGGCCCTGAAATTCTTGACCCGCTGGCGCGCTTCTGCGGCGTGGCTGCTGCGGGGATACCTGGCCAGAAACTCCTCATAAAGGCCTGCCACCGTGGACGTCTGGATAGCCAGCCAAAACTTCTCGTCTTCTGTAGGATTTGCGGACGCGGGAACCGACGCGGCTGGCGCTTGACCGCTCGCCACAGGAGCTCTCAGGTAAATCTCTTCCTTCGACAAAGAGCCATATACGAAAGGCTGCTGCTCGCGCCTAGTGGCCGCCATCACGTCGTCACGAACACGACGAAACAGAAACGATATCTCCAGGCCCGGCGTTTCAATGTGGCGAAGGAGCGATGCCGTGAATGGGCTGTTCCGGCCATCCCCGTCACTTGCCGTAGTACCGTCCCGGGCGGCGTACGCAATCAGAACGTTATCGGATGGCTCCGTCGGTGCGAGTCCGCGAGCCACGGCCCGGGTGCTCATCGAACGCCTCATCTTTGCGGCAAAGGGATTGTTGCGGCATGCGTCCAGTATCACAAGGCCCAACTTTCGTGCCTTCGAAACCTGGAGGCTCACCGAGCGCAGGCTGATGGCCTCGCTTTCGATGTCGGAATCGCTGCGCAGCTCTGCGCCGACCGGAATCAGCCAATTTTCGCCACTGACCTCCATGCCATGTCCGGCATAGAATACAACCGCAAGGTCTGCTCCGTCAGCAGAGCGGCCGAACTCGACGACAGCCTTCCTCATCTCTTGCGCAGTCGCGTTCTTAACCTGGGTGACTTTGAAGTCGAGCCGCTCCAGCGCGCGGCCGATGTCGGCCGCATCGCGCGTCGGGTTTGGCAACTCGGGCACCTTCTCATAGGCGCCATTACCGATGACGAGCGCAACCCGAGCCTGCTGCGCAAGCGCCGGCGTGGCGAATGAAAATGACGTAACGAGAAGGACCGATACAAAAAAGATGCGCATCAAATGCTTGCCTGGATCAATATCTGGCGTGAGGGTAGCATTGTCTCTCACCACCGCAACTGGAAAAGCCGGGATGGTGGTCGTTAGAGGACCGCCGCTCTCCGGACATACCGGCGACTGAGTCGATGTTCGTTCGGCTTGAGCGGAACCGTGCCCCTCAACTCTTCCCCATTGCCGCGATCGCGTCCGCGATCTCGATCGTGCGTCGGGCCATGTCGGCGTGCAGGCGCTCCACCATCGCGCCGTCGAGACGGATCGCGCCGCGCGAGACGTTCTCCGGCAATTCGAACGCCGCGATGATCTTTCGCGCGCGCGCGACTTCCTCCTCGGGCGGCGTGAAGATCGCGCTGCAGGCGTCGATCTGCGACGGATGAATCAGCGTCTTGCCGTCAAAACCGAGATCGCGGCCCTGCGCGCAGGCGTTGGCAATACGGAGGCGGAGGCGATCCTGCCGCATGAAGCTGATGGCAAAGGGCCTCGGCCTGTGGCTCGATGCCGACGTGCTGCTGCTGAAGCCCGTCGAGATCGATCCGGCAAAACCCTACTTCGCCTGGGAGCGGCCGCGCCAGCTCGGCAATTCCGTGATCTACCTGCCGCCCAAGCACGGCATCGTTGCCGCCTTCGAAGAGCTGATGGAGCAGGAGGAGCTGACGCCGAACTGGCTGTCGCTGCGCCATCGCGTCACCTTTGCGATGCGTCGCCTGCGCGGCGGTTCGAACCGCCTCTCCGACATCCGCGTCGCGATCTTCGGACCAGCGGCATTGACCGCGCTCGCGCGCCGCACCGGCGAGCTGAGCTGCGCATTGCCGAAGCAGTCGTTCTACGCCGTGCATGCCGAGCCAAAACTGTTCTTCGATCCGTCGAGCTATCTCGGCCTCATCACCGACCCCGACATCATCGGCCTGCACATCTCGCCCAAGGGCCGCGGCGGCGAAAAGCCGATCCCGGGCAGCCTGTATGCGTGGGCGGCGGAGCGGTTCGGCTGAGCACCTAATTTGATCCAGCGCGACGGAGAACTTTCAGGGCTACTGTGCCAATGCGTCGACGTTGGAGCGCTCGATCGGGTGACCCACGGCGCACTGAATATCTGCCCTGCGCATTGCTGGGTTCCTGTGCCTGCTGCCCGTCCTTACGGATGCGGGTCATTTGTCGGGGCGCCTGCTCTATGCCAGCGGAGCGGACGCGCGGCAGCGATGATTGCGGCGCCGGTGACCCGCTAACGCTGTAAGCGGCTGGCAAGGACAAACATCGGCAAAGATGCAAGCTGCGCGGCGATTGCGAAGATGACCAGCGCCAGAATCGAGCGCTCATAGAGCAGACCCGTCACGACACTGCCGATCAGCCAGCCAATGCCATAGCCTCCATAGAACAGACCGAAGGCAAGGTTGCGCCTGCCTTCCGGCAGGACGGTGGCAACCAGCGCCTTGAGCAGCGTGTCCTGAGTGGCGTAGCCGATTCCCCACAATACGATGCCCACAAGCGCCGTGCCGAAGCCGCCGAAGAACACGAAGGGCGAGAACGTCGCCGACAGCAGAACTGCAACGAGCAGGACCGGCAGCCCGAAGCGATCGAACAGCTTCCCGAAAGCAAGACTGACGAGGACTCCGCATCCGGTGGAGATCGCGAGGAAGACAGGTATCCACTGCCCGGTCACGACGTGCGTTCGATCGAAATGATACGAGATCAGCTCAAAGCTCATAAGGCCGGCAGCAAAGAATGCGCCTGCGATCATGTAGCCCCAGAAGGCAGGCGAGAAATCACCGGCCGAAGCGGTCTGACCCTGCTCGAGCTTCGAAGGCACGGGAAAGCCGGCGCGCGCCACAGCGAGCGAGAGGAATGCAAGCAACGCCGGAATCAGCAGCAGCAGATAGCCCAGCTGATAGCTGCCATTCCAGAAAAGGACGGCGGCAATCATGAGCGGTCCGATCGTAGCTCCGACCTCGTCGAGCGCGGTGTTGAGACCGTAAACCCACCCCTTGCCGAGTTCGCCGGTCGTGTACGAGATCATCGCCTCGACCGTCGGCTTGCGGATCGCGCGCCCGACACGCTCGGCCAGCACCAGCAAAGCGGCGATCTGCCAGTTTCCTGCAACCGCCATCGCAGGCACCGCAATCAGGTTGATGCCATAGCCAATGAAGGTGATGAGCCAATAGCGCCCGCTCTTGTCGGCAAGGTATCCGGAGAAGGGCCGCAGCGCATAGCCAAGAAACTCTCCCGCGCCGGCGGTGATGCTGACCACGGCGGCGCTCGCCCCCAGCGTCGCCATGAACGGGCCATTGATGCTGCCGCCGCCCTCATAGGTGACATCGCCGAACAGATTGACGATGCCCATGGTGAACACGAACGTGAAGGCCGGCGAACTTCCTTGCCAAATGCGCATGCAGCGATAGCCCGCGCCAAGGCGGGCTCCGATTGTCCCAGCCGCTCGTGCAAAGCAACGGCCGATGATGGCGTCGGTTCCCGAGGGACCCGCGCCCATTGTATGGAAGCGCCGAGGAGGCTGAGCTACGGCTTGCCCATCGCGGCGATCGCATCCGCGATCTCGATCGTGCGTCGCGCCATGTCGGCGTGCAGGCGCTCCACCATGGCGCCGTCGAGACGGATCGCGCCGCGCGAGACGTTCTCCGGCAATTCGAACGCCGCGATGATTTTTCGCGCGCGCGCGACTTCCTCCTCGGGCGGCGTGAAGATCGCGTTGCAGGCGTCGATCTGCGACGGATGAATCAGCGTCTTGCCGTCAAAACCGAGATCGCGGCCTTGCGCGCATTCGGTGGCGAAGCCGTCGGAATTGGCGATGTCGCTGTAGGGACCGTCGAGGATTTCGAGGCCGTGGGCGCGCGTTGCCAGGATGCAATGCGTGATCATCGGGATCATCGCGGTGCGGCCCGGCAGCATCTTGATCCGGGTCTCGCGCGAAATGTCGTTCGGACCGAACACAAAACCTGACAGGCGCCTCTTGGGATCGCGCCCGGCGGCAGCCAGTTCCTCCGCATGCAGCACCGCGCGCGCGGTCTCGATCATGGCCCAGACTTTTACGGTCGGCGCCGCACCGAGCTCGGCGAGACGGCGGCCGATCGTGTCGAGGTCCTCGACGGTGGAGACCTTCGGGACCAGGATGCCGTCGGGCGAGGCCTTGGCCGCCATCGCGAAATCGTCGGCCCACCAAGTCGTGTCGAGGCCGTTGGTCCGGATCAGGATCTCGCGCTTGCCGAACCCTTTGGCCGCGATCGCGGCAGCGATCCCGTCGCGCGCCAATGCCTTCGCATCAGGCGCGACGGAGTCTTCCAGATCGAGGATCAGGCCATCGGCGGCGAGATTGCGCGCCTTTTCCAGCGCGCGGGGGTTGGAGCCGGGCATGAACAGATGGCTGCGGCGCGGGGCGGGTCATGCAAGCGTTCCTTCCGGTTTCCTCGTCTCACTTCCGACCGAAGCCGATAGCATCTGGCCTGCCTATTCGAAAGGCTTGTTCGCCCCTGCGGTATATGATTAGGCATAGGCCATGAACACATTCCCAGAGCACTTGCTGGAAGGCTACAAGGCCTTCGCGACCCAGCGGCTGCCGACCGAGCAGACCCGCTACCGCGAGCTGTCGGTGAAGGGGCAGTTCCCGGAAGTGATGGTGATCGGCTGCTGCGATAGCCGCGTCTCGCCCGAAGTGATCTTCGACGTCGGCCCGGGCGAACTCTTCGTGGTCCGCAACATCGCCAATCTGGTGCCGGTGTATCAGCCCGACGGCAACGCTCACGGCGTCTCTGCGGCGCTGGAATATGCCGTGACGGTGCTGAAGGTGAAGCACATCGTGGTGCTCGGGCACGCACAATGCGGCGGCATCCGCGCTTTCGTCGACAAGATCGAGCCGCTGACGCCTGGCGACTTCATCGGCAAATGGATGCAGATGTTCATCAAGCCCGGCGAAGTGGTGGAGCAGCGCGACCACGAAACCATGGCGCAATTCGTCGAGCGCATCGAGAAGGCCGCGGTGTTCCGCAGCCTCGAAAACCTGATGACCTTCCCGTTCGTGCAGAAGGCGGTCGATGCCGGCCAGATGCAGACCCACGGCGCCTATTTCGGCGTCGCGGAAGGGTCGCTGTTCGTGCTGGACAAGGACGCGAAGGAATTCAAGAACGCGCGAAGCGTGGCTTGAAGTCGCCCTTCGTCGGGTGGGCAAAGCGAAGCGTGCCCACCACTTCTTTCGTCATCTTGGAGAGATGGTGGGATCCCGCGCTTACGCCGCCTTTTTCTTCGCGCTGATCAGCTTGCGGTTGATCAGGACTTCGGCGATCTGAATCGCATTGAGCGCGGCGCCCTTGCGCAGATTGTCCGACACGCACCACAGCACGAGACCGTTCTCCACCGTCGCGTCCTCGCGGATGCGGCCTGATATAGGTGGCGTCCTCGCCGGCCGCTTCGTACGGCGTAGCGTAGCCGCCGGGCTCATGCTTGTCGATGACGAGGCAGCCCGGGGCCTTGCGCAGGATGTCGCGCGCTTCGTCCGCGGTGATCGGATTCTCGAACTCGATGTTGACGGCCTCGGAATGGCCGACGAAAACCGGCACGCGCACGCAGGTCGCGGAGAGCTTGATCTTGGGATCAAGAATCTTCTTGGTCTCCGCCATCATCTTCCACTCTTCCTTGGTGTAGCCGTCCTCCATGAAGACGTCGATCTGGGGGATGACGTTGAAGGCGATGCGCGTGGGAAACTTCTTATTGACCAGCTCCTGGTTGGTGTAGACGGCCTTGGTCTGCGAGAACAGTTCGTCCATCGCATCCTTGCCGGCGCCCGACACCGATTGATAGGTCGAGACCACCACGCGCTTGATGGTCGCCTTGTCGTGCAAGGGCTTGAGCGCGACCACGAGCTGCGCGGTCGAGCAGTTCGGGTTGGCGATGATGTTCTTCTTCTTGAAGCCCGCGGTCGCGTCCGCGTTCACTTCCGGCACGATCAACGGCACGTCCGGATCCATGCGCCAGGCCGAGGAATTGTCGATCACGACGGTGCCGGCGGCGCCGATCTTCGGCGACCATTCCTTCGACACCTCGCCGCCCGCCGACATCAGGCAGATGTCGACGTCGGAGAAGTCGTAATGCTCGAGCGCTTTGACCTTAAGGATGCGGTCGCCATAGGAGACCTCGACGCCCATGCTGCGGCGTGACGCCAGGGCCACCACCTCGTCCGCGGGGAATTTGCGCTCATCGAGGATGTTGAGCATTTCCCGTCCGACATTGCCGGTCGCGCCGACGACTGCGACTTTGTAACCCATCGTTCACTCTCCGACGAAAAAGCTCTTTCCTGAAGCTGAGGCTTAAACAGGAAGAGCAGCGCTTCTATGCGAGAACCGGCCTCAAGACAACGTTGGACCATGCCTGAAGGCCGTGGATGCAGTCGCCTGAGGCCAGCACGGCCGCAACCCCCACCCAAATCCAATTGACGCTCGCAGCCTTCGCCGATGAGATCGTCGGCACGCTGGCGCGTCTGTTCGTCTATGTGGGGGCTTTGGTGCTGTTTGCCATCCTCGGGCTTGCGGCACTCGGCCAGCTGCCTGAGCTCCGCGACGATGGGCCGGCGGTGAAGCCGGGTTGGAGCGTAGCCGACCGCTCGCATCCGGCCTTCGCCCTCAGCCGGCTCGATTCATCAGAAAAAACAGGAGCCTACACCATCCTCAGGCATCCCGAAGGCGGCCGCAGGGACGTGATGCGCTGGGCGAGCGAGGCGGACAGGCCCGTGGCCGAGCTCGAGATTTACCGGGAAGGCGACGAATTTGACGTGGCGCGTCCGGCGACCGCGGACCTGGCCGTCCAGATGGGACTGGGCACCGCGACCCCACTTGAGCAGGCCGGCCTGATCGACACCAAATTCGGCCATGTCGCCCTGTTCCGGCCAACGGGCACAGCGGCGGGCGCGTCGTCCTGCCTCGGCTACCTCAAGCGCAGCGAGGAGCCAGCGCTCCAGATCTCCGGCTTCTCCTGCCAGGGCGGCACCCTGCCCGAGCGGCGCGCGGCGATCGCCTGCACGTTGAACCGGCTGACGCTACTCACCTCGGGCAACGAGCCGAAGCTGGCCGAATTGTTCGCCCATGCGGAGCTGAAGCGCCGCGCTTGCACTTCCCAGGGTTCGTCGGACTGGCTGCTGGGTGCCGCGAACGCACAATTGCGCGGAGCGCTCTGACCGGCATCAAGCTCAAGTGGCTGGTATTCATGCAACTTTTGCCAACGCGCACGATTATTCCGCGCTGGTGTGACCCAATAGACCTAGTTGCGGCCGCCCCGGCCGGGCTAGTATGGGATGATATCGACTGGCGGCTGCCGCCTGAAGGGGACGTGATGAGCTCGAAATTCTCTGCCAAATTGGCGACGTGGCTCGCGGCAGGCGCCGTGGTTTGCCATGAGCCTCGCGACGCCGGCCTCGGCCGACACCAAGCCCAAGCGCTATGACGATCGCGGCCGGCATTATTACGGACCGAGCGGCCCCAACACCGTCTATCAGCAGGGCCGCACCCGCCTCTATGTGAGCAAGCGCTCCTGGCTCGACGGCGGCACCGAGGTCAATCCGGGCGACCGCAAGTTCTCCGACTATGCGTTTCCGCCGGAGAATGGTCTCCCGACATTCGCGCGCGAGAACAACACCCGTCCAATCGATCGCCAGCCGCTCAGCACCCCGTCGGATGTTGGCGGATACCCGCGAAATTTCCCGCTGTACTGAGGCGGAATTATCGACCTGAATCAAAAATGGCCGGGCTCGCGCCCGGCCATTTTTGTTTGTCGTGTAGCCCGGATTTCGCGAAGCAATCCGGGCTACGACTCTAAGCGTGCAGCTTCTGCAATTCCTTCAAGATCGCTTCGCCCATCTGCGTGGTCGAGGCGGCTGTGGTGCCGTCCGACTTGATGTCGGCGGTGCGCAGGCCGCTGGCCAGCACGGCCGCGATCGCGGCATCGACCTTGTCGGCGAGATCGCCCATGTCGAAGGAATAGCGCAGCGCCATGCCGAAGGACGAGATCATCGCGATCGGATTGGCGAGACCCTGGCCTGCGATATCGGGCGCCGAGCCGTGCACGGGCTCGTACAGCGCCTTGCGCTTCTTGCTCTTGACATCGACCTCGCCGAGCGAGGCCGAGGGCAGCATGCCGAGCGAACCCGTCAGCATCGCGGCGATGTCGGACAGCATGTCGCCGAACAGATTGTCGGTGACGATGACGTCGAACTGCTTCGGCGCCTTCACCAGCATCATGCCGCCGGAATCGGCGAGCTGGTGCTCGAGCGTGACATCAGGGTATTCGCGCTTGTGGACCTGGGTCATGACCTCGTTCCAGAGCACGCCCGACTTCATGACGTTGCGCTTCTCCATCGACGTCACCTTGTTCTTGCGCTTCTTCGCAAGCTCTCGAAGGCGACGCGGGCGATGCGCTCGATCTCATAGGTGTCGTAGACCTGAGTATCGATGGCACGCTTCTGGCCGTTGCCGAGATCGGTGATGGTCTTGGGCTCGCCGAAATAGACGCCGCCGGTGAGCTCGCGCACGATCACGATGTCGAGGCCCTCGACCGCCTCGCGCTTCAGGCTCGAGGCATCCGCCAGCGCCGGATAGCACACCGCCGGCCGGAGGTTGGCGAACAGGGCGAGATCCTTGCGCAGGCGCAGCAGGCCGGCTTCGGGGCGCACCTCGTAGGGCACGGCATCCCATTTCGGGCCGCCGACCGCGCCGAAGATGATGGCGTCGGCGGCAAGCGCCTTGGCCATGTCGCCTTCCGAGATCGACACCTTGTGCGCGTCATAGGCCGAACCGCCGACCAGGCCGGTGTCGGTCTCGAACTTGGCGATCCCGGCCGAATTGAGCCAGTCGACCAGCCGCTTCACCTCGCCCATCACTTCGGGGCCGATACCGTCGCCGGGGAGCAGCAGCAGCTTGTGGGTCGCCATGACGTTCTTCCTCCGTTTCGTCATGGCCCGGCACAAGGCCGGGCATGACGGCGCTCTTGAATTTCGGCCGGAGTGCTAGAGCGGCGTTGCGCGCTTGGCAAGACACCATTGCCGCCTCGCGGCTGTGCAAGGCAGGCAGGGCCTGCCACACTGCGCATGCCGGAGTACCCCTTGCCCGCCCAAGACTGTTTTGCTCAAGACCGCCGCCCTCCACCCGACGCCCATCCCGCGCGGCTGATCCTGACCCTGTCGCTGGCTGCGACGGTCGGGCTCGGCATCGGCCGCTTTGCCTATGCCCTGGTGCTGCCGGACATGCGGGAAGACCTCGGCTGGTCCTACTCGGCCGCCGGTTTCATGAACACCATCAACGCCGTCGGCTATCTCGCGGGCGCGCTTGTGGCGTCCCGGCTGATCCAGCGCGTCGGCTGGGCGGCCGCGATCCGCGGCGGAACCCTGGCCTGCGTCGCCGCGGACCGCCCTTGCGACTTGCGCGCTGACCGGGAATTTCGTTGCATTGAGCCTGGCGCGCCTCGTGCTCGGCTTCGGTGCCGCCGCCGGTTTCGTCGCCGGAGGCGCGCTGGCCGCTTCGATCGCGCAATCGCGCCCGCTGCGGGCCAATTTCCTCCTCAGCCTGTTCTATGCCGGGCCGGGCATCGGCATTCTCGCCTCGGGCCTGATCGCCCCGTTCACGCTGCAATATTTCGGGCCGGGCTCGTGGTGGATCGTGTGGTGGGCGCTGACGCTGCTGTCCGTCGTGATGACCGTGCCGCTGTTCCTGGTCCGCATCGAGAGCGGGGTGCGTTTCTCGCAAGGCGGTCACGCCGCCTTCGCGATTGTGCCCGTGCTGATCTATCTCGCCGGCTACTTCCTGTTCGGCGCGGGCTACATCGCCTACATGACCTTCATGATCGCCTATGTGCGCGACGGCGGCGGCGGCCCCGCGGCGCAGGCGGCGTTCTGGAGCCTGATCGGTCTCAGCGCCTTCGTCACGCCGTGGGCCTGGCGCGGCGTGCTCGCGCTCGATCGCGGCGGACTTGCCACCGCCATCATCCTCGGCACCAACGCGCTCGGCGCCGCCCTGCCGATGCTCGGGCATTCGCCGGCATGGCTCGCGGTCTCCGCCGTCGTGTTCGGCGTCGCCTTCTTCGCCGTGGTCGGCTCGACCACCGCCTTCGTGCGCTTCAACTACCCGCCCGAGGTGTGGCCGACCGCGATCGCGGCGATGACGATCTCGTTCGGCGTCGGCCAGACGCTCGGCCCGATCGTGGTCGGCGCGATCACGGATGCGCTGGGGAGCTTGAGTTACGCGCTGAATGTGTCGGCGGCGCTGCTGGCGTTGGGTGCGGTTGCGGCGCTGTGCCAGCGCAAGGTGGGGCCGAAGAGCTCGGTGCCGTAGGACAGCGTGACTAGCTCCCGCTGAACGAATTATACCCCTGGTCTTCCCAATAGCCGCCCTTGTAGTCGTTGGTGACTTCCATCGACACGACGTATTTCGGGTTCTTGAAGCCGAGCTTGGTCGGCACGCGGATCTTCATTGGAAACCCATAAGCGCGGGGCAAAATCTCGTTGGCGTATTTGAACGTCATCTGGCTCTGCGGATGCAGCGCGGTACGCATGTCGAGCGGAGAATTGTAGCCGTCCTTGTCGGCGCACTGGAACCAGACGTACTTTGCGCGCGTGTCGGCACCGATCAGCTTGAGGAAGTCGCGCAACGGCGTGCCGGTCCAGCTGCCGATCGCGCTCCAGCCCTCGACACAAATGTGACGGGTGATCTGCGTGACCTGCGGCAGCTTGTACAACTCCGGAAGCGTCCAGGACTTCTTGTTGTCGACGAGGCCGCGGACTTCGAGCTTCCAGTCGGCGCCGTCGACATCCGGCGCGTCGTCGAGATCGTAATAGGCGTTGAACGGAAACGGCTTGGTGATCGCGCTCTCGGGGAATGTCGGCGCCAGCGCGTCGGGATTGAAGATGAAATCCTGCACGGCGTCGTTGAATTTCGAAACCGTCTTGAGCATCTCCTCGGCGGAGGACGAGTCGATCACGTCGCAGCCGGTGAGCAGCGTCAGCGCCCCCAAGCTGGCGCCGCCCGCGATGAAGCGGCGACGGCTGACATCAGGCATCGTCTTGAGGGAGTCCTTGATCAGCAGCCGCTTGTCGACGCCGGGGATCAGGAATGAGCGTTTTGCCATGGTTCTTGCTCCGCTCAACGGCCGATGATCATCGCGCGCAGGCTCTTCGGCACCAACAGCGCGAGCACAACGTGAATGACGAGGAAGGCGCAGATCGCGGCCATGCAGAAGAAATGGATGTAGCGCGCGGTCGGATAGTCGCCGAACAGCATGACCAGCCAATGCAGTTGCACCGGCTTCCACATCGACAGACCCGACAGCACGATCAGCACGCCGACCACGATGATGCCGGCATAGAGCATGCGCTGGACGTAATTGTAGACGGTGAGATCGGCATGGCCGAGCTTGAAGGTCAGCGCCGCCCTGACATCATGAAGCACGCCGGACGGGGTGATCGGCAGCAGTTTCTTGCGGAAGCGGCCGGTGGCGAAACCGGTGACGAGATAGGCGAGGCCGTTGATCATCAACAGCCACATCGCCGCAAAATGCCAGAGCAGGCCGCC
The DNA here is from genome assembly GCF_054056555.1 of Bradyrhizobium sp. LM2.9. NCBI lineage: Bacteria > Pseudomonadati > Pseudomonadota > Alphaproteobacteria > Hyphomicrobiales > Nitrobacteraceae > Bradyrhizobium > Bradyrhizobium sp. LM2.9. Next base: position 6,197,219 of record NZ_JBSRYJ010000002.1, on the reverse strand, counting down.
GGCGAGCCAGCCGCCGAGCGTGTAGTCGCGGGGAAAAGTGAAGCCGAACAGCGGCGAGGCGTTGTAGATCTGCCAACCCGACAGGATCATCAGAATCATGGCGAGGGCGTTGATCCAGTGCATGACCCGGACCCAGGCCGGCTGGATTACTTTGGCCGGGGCGGCGCTGACCTGCTCGTCGGTGACTGTGAGGCTCGACATGATGGTTCCGTCCTGAACATCGTCTGACAGCAATTATACGCCGATGCTTCCGCTTTCGTTACGCCCCGTCCGACATCGAATCGATACCGGCGAGCTATAGTGGTCACAATAAAGCGAGCCGGGTATCCCCGGCTCGCTTTTTCGTCGCATCCGGTTCGGGGGGGGAAGCCGGACCGCGCGGGGTTACGTCGCGGGCATCAGCACGGTATCGACCACATGGATCACGCCGTTGGACTGGTTGACGTTGCTGATCGTCACCATCGAGGTGCCGCCCTTGGCATCGACAATCCAGACCTTGCCGTCCTGCTTCTTCACCGTCAGTTCCTCGCCTTCGGCGGTCTTCATCTTCTTGCCGTCGGTGAGGTCGGAGGCCTCGAGCTTGCCGGGCACGACATGGTAGGTCAGGATCCTGGTCAGAGTCGGCTTGTTCTCAGGCTTGACCAGAGTGTCGACGGTGCCGGCCGGCAGCTTGCCGAAGGCGGCGTTGGTCGGCGCGAACACCGTGAACGGGCCCTTGCCTTCCAGCGTCGGCACCAGGCCGGCCGCCTTCACCGCCGCCACCAGCGTGGTGTGGTCCTTCGAGTTGACGGCGTTCTGGACGATGTTCTTGGACGGGAACATCGCGGCGCCGCCGACCATGACGGTCTTTTCCTCGGCGCGGGCGGGCGCGACGACGGTCGCGGTGATGGCCAGGGTGCTGAACGCGGCGGCAGCGAGATAGGCAATACGCTTCGACATGGAGAGTCTCCCGATTGGATGGTGACCGGCATTGGCCGGCGTTCGAGTTGGGCAACAATGGCGCTTGCGACAGTTTGACGTGAGGCAGTAGCGCCGTCGTTGGCTCAAACTACGGGAGGGTTTGCGATGGGGTTTCGAACAATAATTTATCGTGATGCGTGAAACTATGTGGGAGATGCTTCGTGGGGTGCATCAACCCGTCATTGCGAGGAGCAAAGCGACGAAGCAATCCAGACTGCTAGCGCGCACGCATTTCTGGATTGCTTCGCTTTGCCGCTTTGCTCGCAATGACGCGAGCGGCTCTACGTCCTGCTAATCCCTGTTGTGCGGCGTCTGGATAAACCCGCGATTATGCGTCGGGCTGATCAGCAGCTCGTTGATGCACACCCGCGCCGGCATGCTCGCGATGAACGCGATGGTGCGGCCCAGATCTTCGGATTGCAGCATCTTCGCCTGCTCGGCCTCGCTCGGCACCACCGGGCGCAGCTTCAGGATCGGGGTCGCCACCTCGCCCGGCATCAGGCAGCAGGCGCGCAGGCCGTTGACGCATTCGTCCATGTTGAAGGAATGGGTCAGCGCCAGCACGGCGTGTTTGGTGGTGGTGTAGGCCGGGCCCGGCATTTTCGAGACGTGGCGGCCGGCCCAGGACGAGACGTTGATGATGGCGCCGTCCTGCTGCTTGCGCATCGTCGGCAGCACCGCGCGCATGCAATAGAGCACGCCGTTGAGATTGACCTGGACCAGTTGGTCCCAGCCCTCCAGTTCCATGTCCTTCCAGCTCCGCTTGGGGACATTGATACCGGCATTGTTCACGAGCAGGTCGATCCGGCCGTGCTTCGCGACGATTTGATCGGCCGCCTTCTGGGCTTCGGAGGCGACCGACACGTCCAGAGCAATCGCCTCGGCCGCCCCGCCGTCCCCGGCGATCTTCGCAACCACGGTATCCAGGGCGTCCTTGCGGCGGCCCGAGACCACGACGATCCAGCCGTCGGCCGCGAGCGCCTCGGCACCGGCTTCCCCGATCCCGCTGCCCCCGCCCGTGACCCAGGCCACGCGTTTCCCGTTTTTGGTCATGCAAACTGTCTCCGTTGCTTCATTGGGGCGGTTTTTGCTAATCCAGCCCTCGGTTTTGACCGGCCTTGTCTGACGAGCCTTGTCGTACAAGTTCCTGCGGTCGAGGAAATCTTGCATGAACCCAGCTGCCAACGCCAACCTGTTTTCCCGCCTGTTCGACGGCCTGGACGATCCGAAGCGCCTTGCGATCGAGACGCATGACGGAGGGCGCATCAGCTATGGCGATCTGATCGCGCGGGCCGGTCAAATGGCGAATGTGCTGGTCGCGCGCGGCGTGAAGCCCGGCGATCGCGTTGCGGTGCAGGTCGAGAAATCCGTGGCCAACATCGTGCTGTACCTGGCCACGGTGCGGGCCGGCGCGGTCTATCTGCCGCTCAACTCCGCCTATACGCTGAACGAGCTCGACTACTTCATCGGCGATGCCGAGCCCTCGCTGGTGGTCTGCGATCCCTCCAAGGCGGAGGGCCTTGCCCCGATCGCCGCCAAGGTGAAGGCAAAAGTCGAGACGCTCGGGCCGAACGGCAAGGGCTCGCTGACAGAGGCCGCCGACAAGGCGAGCAGCGAATTCGCCACGGTGTCGCGTGCAAACGACGATCTCGCCGCGATCCTCTACACGTCGGGCACCACCGGCCGCTCCAAGGGCGCGATGCTGACCCACGACAATCTGGCATCGAACTCGCTCGCGCTCGTCGGCTACTGGGGCTTCACCGACAAGGACGTGCTGATCCACGCGCTGCCGATCTACCACACCCACGGCCTGTTCGTGGCCACCAACGTGACGCTGTTCGCGCGCGCGTCGATGATCTTCCTGCCAAAACTCGACCCGGGGATCTGATCATCAAGCTGATGGCGCGTGCCACGGTGCTGATGGGCGTGCCGACCTTCTATACCCGCCTGCTCCAGAACGCCGGGCTGTCGCGCGAAACCACACAACACATGCGGCTGTTCATCTCGGGCTCGGCGCCGTTGCTGGCCGAAACCCATCGCGAATGGTCGGCGCGCACGGGGCACGCGGTGCTCGAGCGCTACGGCATGACCGAGACCAACATGAATACGTCGAATCCCTATGACGGCGAGCGCGTGCCCGGCGCGGTCGGCTTTCCCCTCCCCGGCGTCTCCGTGCGCGTCACAGATCCCGAGACGGCCAAGGAACTGCCGCGTGAAGAAATCGGCATGATCGAGGTCAAGGGCCCGAACGTGTTCAAGGGCTATTGGCGCATGCCGGAGAAGACCAAGGCGGAATTCCGCGACGACGGCTTCTTCATCACCGGCGACCTCGGCAAGATCGACGCCAAGGGCTACGTCCACATCCTCGGCCGCGGCAAGGAGATCTCGTGATCTCCGGCGGCTTCAACGTCTACCCCAAGGAAATCGAGAGCGAGATCGACGCCATGCCCGGCGTGATCGAATCAGCCGTGATTGGCGTGCCCCATGCCGATTTCGGCGAGGGCGTCACGGCCGTGCTGGTCTGCAACAAGGGCGCCGATGTGAGCGAGGCGGCGGTGCTGAAGGCGCTCGACGGCCGGCTGGCAAAGTTCAAGATGCCCAAGCGCGTCTTTGTCGTCGACGAGCTGCCGCGCAACACCATGGGCAAGGTGCAGAAGAATATTTTGCGGGATACGTACAAGGATCTGTACGCGAAGAAGTGAGGGGGAGCTCTACTCTCTCGCCGTCATTGCGAGCGAAGCGAAGCAATCCAGACTGCCGCTGCAGAAAGATTCTGGATTGCTTCGCTGCGCTCGCAATGACGGAGTTTGTGGCGCCTACAGCCCACCCACAAGGCTCATCACAAACCGGCTGCCGACAATGAAGAGATAACACCCGAACGCCACCTCCAGCGTCCGCTTCGACATCGCATGCGCGGCACGCACGCCGAGCGGCGCGGTGACGAGGCTCATCGGCATCACCAGCACGGCGCCGATCAGGGAGACGTAGCCGAGCGCGAATGGGACTTGCAGGGCTGCAACGCCGGGATAGCTGGCCGCCGCCGGCCAGCCGGCGTAGATGTAGCCGAGCGCGCCGGGGATCGAGATCAGCACCGCGAGCGCCGACGATGTGGCCACTGCCTGATGGATCGGCCGGCCGTAGAACGTCATCAGCAGGTTCGAGAACAGGCCGCCGCCGATGCCCATCAACGTCGACAAAATGCCGACGCAGAAGCCGTAGATTCGCATCAGCGGACCCTTCGGCAAGTCATCTCCGAGCTTCCAGCTCTCGCGCGCGAAGATCAGCCGTACCGCGGCCGACCAGGCGACGGCGACGAACACGATCTTGAACAGCCGCTCGGGCGCGTAGCGCGCGACCACGCTGCCGGCGATGACGCCGATCACGATCGGTAGCCACCAGGCGCGAAGGATGGAGATGTCGACGGCGCCGCGCTGGTAGTGCGCCTGGAACGAACGGATCGAGGTCGGGATGATCACGGCCAGCGATGTGCCGATGCAGAGCGGCATACGCACTTCCAGCGGCACGCCGGCGATGCGGAAGCATTCATAAAACACCGGCACCAGAATCGCGCCGCCGCCGATGCCGAACACGCCGGCCAGAAATCCCGACAGCGCGCCCGTTGCGATCAGCAGCAGCGCGAGCTCGACGATCTCCTTGATATCAAGACCTGCAATCACCCTGACCTGCCCCCCGCGACTGGTCGCAACGTCTCCGGAGCATTCGCTCGGAAATGGCTGCGCGGAAAGCTGTAAGCGATCTGGTTCCCGCGGTCGACACATCGCACTTGCGGGCTGGGGTGGATTGCAGGGTGCGCATATCCGGGAAAGGGCCGCAGAAGCGGGAAGTGACGGGATGCAGACCGGGTCGGGGAGGTCGGCTGGCACACGCCATCGGAAGTTTGGACGGGATGGTCCGTTTAGAGGTGTTCCAACAGCGATTTCAATGACGATGGACGGGAGCACGAAGAAATGAATGAATATTTCCATGCTTGGTCCGTGGACCAGCGCTCTGGTATACCAGGCACCGGATTGGCCTTGTTTCATCAACGCCATAGCGCTGAACGCCGGTTCGATTGATGGCGAATTGGTGATTGCGCACGCCAAATCGACTCCGTAAATAGAGCCGACCTTCCGCGATCCCCGCGCGCCCATGCTGGGCCGCAATAAAGCAATCGAAGCCCATGACCGCACGGATCGAACGACCGCTTTCTCCCCACATGCAAGTCTACCGCTGGACGCTGACGATGGCCCTTTCCATCGTCCATCGCGCCACCGGCATCGCCCTTTACGCCGGGACGCTGCTACTGGTCTGGTGGCTGGTCGCCGCAGCCTCCGGCCACGCCGCCTACGCCACCGTCCAGGCGTTCACCGGCAGCATCATCGGCCGGCTGATCGTGTTCGGCTACACCTGGGCGTTGATGCACCATATGTTGAGCGGCCTCCGGCACCTGGTGTGGGATCTCGGTTACGGCTTCAAGGCCAATGAGCGCGAAGCGCTGACCTGGGGCGCGCTGATCGGCGGCATCGTGCTGACGGTGCTGATCTGGATCATCGCCTACGCGATCGGAGGTGTACGATGAGCGCAGCCGACACCCCGAAGCGCAGCATGCGCACCCCGCTCGGGCGCGTCCGCAATCTCGGCGCCGCACATTCCGGCACCTCCGATTTCTGGCGCCAGCGCATCACCGCCGTCGCGATGACCCTGCTGATGCTGCCGGTGATCGTCGTCGTCATGATGACACTCGGCAGCAACCAGGCCGGCGCCAAGGTGATCCTCGGCTCGCTGCCGATAGCGGTGATCATGCTGCTCTTCATCGTCGCCAGCGTCTGGCACATGAAGATCGGCATGCAGGTCGTGATCGAGGACTACATCCACAACGAGAAGCTGAAGCTCATCTCGGTCATGCTCAACAATTTCTTCTCGATCGCCGTGGCGCTCGCCTCGACCTACGCGATCGTGAAACTTTCCTCCGGAGTGTAACCCATGGCCACAGGAACGAATGGCAAGGGCAACGGCGCTCCCGCCACCAACGGAAAAGCCTATCCGATCGAAGACCACACCTATGACGTCGTCGTGGTCGGCGCCGGCGGCGCGGGCTTGCGCGCCGTGGTCGGCTGCGGCGAAGCCGGCCTCCGCACGGCCTGCATCACCAAAGTGTTTCCGACCCGCTCGCATACGGTCGCGGCGCAAGGCGGCATCTCGGCTTCGCTCGGCAACATGCACAAGGACGACTGGCGCTGGCACATGTACGACACCGTGAAGGGGTCGGACTGGCTGGGCGACCAGGACGCGATCGAATACATGGTGCGCAACGCGCCCGAGGCGGTCTACGAGCTCGAGCACTGGGGCGTGCCGTTCTCGCGCACCGAAGACGGCAAGATCTACCAGCGCCCGTTCGGCGGCATGACCTTGGACTACGGCAAAGGCCAGGCGCAGCGCACCTGCGCCGCCGCCGACCGCACCGGTCACGCCATGCTGCACACGATGTACGGCCAGTCGCTGCGTCACGCGGCCGAGTTCTTCATCGAGTTCTTCGCCATCGACCTGATCATGGACGACCAGGGCACCTGCCGCGGCGTCGTCGCGATCAAGCTCGAGGACGGCACGCTGCACCGCTTCCGGGCACAGACGGTGATTCTCGCGACCGGCGGCTATGGCCGCGCCTATGCCTCCTGCACCTCGGCGCACACCTGCACCGGCGACGGCGGCGGCATGGTGCTGCGCGCCGGCCTGCCGATGCAGGACATGGAATTCGTGCAGTTCCACCCGACCGGCATCTACGGCTCGGGCTGTCTCGTGACCGAAGGCGCGCGCGGCGAAGGCGGCTATCTCGTCAACTCCGAAGGCGAGCGTTTCATGGAGCGTTATGCGCCGTCGGCGAAGGACCTCGCCTCACGCGACGTCGTCTCGCGCGCGATGACCATCGAGATTCGCGAAGGCCGCGGCGTCGGCAAGAAGAAGGACCACATCTTTCTTCATCTCGACCACCTCGATCCCGCGGTGCTCGCCGAGCGCCTGCCGGGCATCTCCGAATCGGCAAAGATCTTCGCCAATGTCGACGTGACGCGCGAGCCGATCCCGATCGTGCCGACCGTGCACTACAACATGGGCGGCATCCCCACCAATTATCACGGCGAAGTGCTGACCAAGAAGGACGGCGACGACAACGCCATCATCCCCGGTCTGATGGCGATCGGCGAAGCGGCCTGCGTCTCCGTGCACGGCGCCAACCGCCTCGGCTCGAACTCACTGATCGACCTGGTCGTGTTTGGCCGCGCCGCCGCGCTGCGGCTGGCCGAAAAGCTCACGCCCAACGCCAAGCAGCCCGAACTGCCGGCGAATTCGGCCGATCTCGCGCTCGGTCGCCTCGACCATTACCGCTACGCCTCCGGTGGTACGCCGACCGCAAAACTGCGCGAAGGCATGCAGCATGTGATGCAGAACAATTGCGCAGTGTTCCGCACCGGCGACATCCTGAGCGAAGGTCAGAATCTGATCGAGAAGGTCCACAGCGGCATCACCGACATCGCCGTGTCCGACCGCTCGCTGGTGTGGAATTCCGACCTGATCGAGACGCTCGAATTCGACAATCTGATCTCGCAGGCGGTGGTGACGATGAACTCGGCCGCCAACCGCACCGAGAGCCGTGGCGCGCATGCTCGCGAGGACTTTTCCGACCGCGACGACAAGAACTGGATGAAGCACACGCTGGCCTGGCTGGAAGACTCCGGCAAGGTCAAGATCGAGTACCGCCCGGTTCACGACTACACCATGACCAACGACGTCCAGTACATCCCGCCCAAAGCTCGCGTTTACTAAGCGGCGCGCGTGTATTGATCGAACAGCGAAGGCCTTAATCGAAATGGTTGAATTCGCACTTCCGAAGAACTCGAAAATCACCGGCGGCAAGTCCTGGCCGAAGCCCGCGGGCGCGACCGAAACGCGCGAATTCCGCGTCTATCGCTGGAATCCGGACGACGGCAAAAATCCGAGCGTCGACACTTATTACGTCGACACCCATGATTGCGGTCCGATGGTGCTGGATGGCCTGATCTGGATCAAGAACCATATCGACCCGTCGCTGACCTTCCGCCGCTCCTGCCGCGAAGGCGTCTGCGGCTCCTGCGCGATGAACATCGACGGCCAGAACACGCTGGCCTGCACCCGCTCGATGCACGACGTGAAGGACGGCGCGGTGAAGATCAATCCGCTGCCGCACCAGCCGGTGGTGAAGGACCTGGTCCCCGACCTCACCAATTTCTACGCGCAATATGCGTCGATCGAGCCGTGGCTGAAGACGACCTCGCCGACGCCGCAGAAGGAATGGAAGCAAAGCCACGAGGACCGCGAGAAGCTCGACGGCCTCTACGAGTGCATCCTCTGCGCCTGCTGCTCGACCTCCTGCCCGAGCTATTGGTGGAACAGCGAGCGCTATCTCGGTCCCGCCGCGCTGCTCCAGGCCAACCGCTGGGTGTCCGATTCACGGGATGAGGCCACCGGCGAGCGCCTCGACGATCTCGAGGATCCGTTCCGCCTCTACCGCTGCCACACCATCATGAACTGCGCCAAGGCATGCCCGAAGGGCCTCAACCCGGCGGAAGCCATCGCCGAGCTCAAGCTCAAGCTGGTCGAGCGCCAGATCTAGGCGTCATTCATGCTGCGATGCCCGGCTGAAACGGCCGGGGCATTCTATGGCGGGCGCCTGTTGGAGTAGATTTCTCCTCCGCTCCCCGAGCGAGCGCACCGGCGGATTGCAACCTACGGTTACCGCCACAAGCCGCTTCCTTCCCGGCGTAAAATTCAAGTAAGCTCTCCGGTGTGGGACCGGAGCGACCGTGCAGGGCGCGCAACGCAATTCGCTGAGACTGTTGCAGTGGATGATGGGCGCATCCCTGGCGCTCCCGATTGCGTTGTTCGCGATCGCATCCTCGATCTCCTACACCTCGACACACGACATCGCCGACCGCGAGATCGAGCGCACCCTCGATGTCGCACATGAGCACGCACTCAAGGTGTTCGAGACGATCGACCGCAGCCTCGCCGAGCTCAACGAGGTGGTGCGCGGCCTGCCCGACGACGTCATCCGCTCGCGCGAACCGGCCCTGCACCGCCGCCTGAAGCAGCTGACCTTATCGCTGCCGCAGCTCAAATCGGCCTGGATCTTCGATGCGGACGGAAAGTCGCTGGTCAACAGCCTTGCCTCGCCGCCGCCGGAGCAGAGCTTTGCGGACCGCGACTATTTCTATGCCCATGTCGACCAGACCATCGGCACATTCATCGGCGCCTCGCTGACGCCGCGCGCGCCCTATCAGGGTGCTCGCTTCTTCGGGGTCAGCCGCCGCCGTGACTCCGACGACGGCAGTTTCATCGGCGTGATCCAGGCCTCCGTCCTGCCCGAATATTTCGAGAGCTTCTATGCCAGGATCGGCTCCGATCCCGGCAGCTTCTTCGCGATGGGACGCACCGACGGGGTGGTGCTGGCGCATCTTCCGCGGCTCGACCGCGACCTTCGGCTCGATCCCAACGGACCGGTCGGCCGGAACATCGCAGCTCAGCCCGAGCACGGCCTCATCACCGTCGCATGGGCTTCGGACGGAATCGAGCGCCGCATCGGTTACCGGCGCGTCGCCGAATATCCGATCTATGTCAGCGCGGGGCTCGAGACCTCGGCCATCCGCGCGCGCTGGTTCGCCACCATGGGCCAGCATCTGGTGTTCGGCGTTCCCGCCACCGCGCTGCTGTTCCTGCTGCTGGCGCTGGCGATCCGGCGCACCCAGCATCTCCAGGCCGAGGCCGCAGCGCGACGTGAAGCCGAGGAAGCACTCAAGCACAGCCAGCGCCTGGAGGCGCTCGGGCAGCTCACCGGGGGCGTCGCGCACGATTTCAACAACCTCCTGACCGTGATCCGCGCCTCCGTCGACCTGTTGAACCGGCCGCAACTGAGCGAGGAGCGGCGCCAGCGCTACATCACCGCCATCGCGGACGCGGTCGCACGCGCGGCCAAACTGACATCGCAGCTGCTCGCGTTTGCGCGGCGCCAGACCTTGAAGCCTGAGGTGTTCGACGTCGGCGCGCGGATGCAGTCGCTGCACGACATGCTCGCGACGCTGCTCGGACCCGCGATCGAAATCGCGATGCGGCTGCCGGCCGAGCCCTGCCTCGTCAATGCCGATGCAAGCCAGTTCGAGACGGCGTTGATCAACATGGCGACCAATGCGCGCGATGCCATGCACGGCAAGGGCAGGATCGTTTTCAACGTCGAGACCGTGACGACGATTGCGGAGACGCGGGCTCCCGTCTCGGGCGGCCATCACCGTACAGCCACCCATGATCTTCCGGGTCATCTGGGCTTCGTCAGCATTGCCGTCAGCGACACCGGCATCGGCATTCCGGCTGCGCGGCTCGAGCGCATCTTCGAGCCGTTCTTCACCACCAAGCAGGTCGGCCACGGCACCGGTCTCGGACTGTCGCAGGTGTTCGGCTTCGCCCGGCAGTCCGGCGGCGAGGTGACGGTCACCAGCGAGGTGGGCCAAGGCAGCACCTTCTCGCTCTATCTGCCGCGCGTGGCGCCGCACCTGCTGCCGCAGCGGCAGGCACCGAACACGGCCCCGGCAGTGGCCGGCAGCGCCATGTCGGTGCTGCTGGTCGAGGACAATATCGAGCTCGCCAATTTCGCCGCCGACGGCCTCACCGAACTCGGCTACAGCATCACGCTGGTCGACAATGCAACCGATGCACTCGCCGAGCTGGTCATGGACGCCGATCGCTTCGATGTCGTTTTCTCGGACATCGTGATGTCGGGCATGACCGGGCTCGATCTCGCGCAGGCGATCCGCGACCGCGGCATCGGCGTGCCGGTCGTGCTGACGACCGGCTACAGCGAGGCACTGTCCCAGGACGGCAATTTCGATTTCGAGCTCGTGCAAAAGCCCTACGCAATCGATCAGCTGTCGCGCATCCTGCATCGGGTCGCCCGGCTCCGCCGGGTGCGTGGCGGCGCTGCCGAATGATCCGGCACATGGAACCAGGACAAGATGATGAAGATGGTCAAGAAGGCGGCGTGAGGCGTAGCTCGGACGGTGCGCAGCGCAATCCGGGAAAGCCCGTACAGACGTCTTCCGCCGTTGGAGTCCCCGGCAAAACCGGCTATGCATGCGCCGCTTGCAACGAGGACTCCGACTTGACGACCGACAATGCCCCTTCGTCCGCGCCATTCGGCGCGTTTGCGCCGAATCCGGCGCAGGCCGCGATCATCGGCCTCGCACAACGCTCGGGGCTGAAGCGCGGCGCATTCCGGCCCTGGATGTCGCGGCTGGTCAATTTGCTGCGCGGTGGTCCGGTCGACGTGACGTATCAGGGCGCCTCGTTCCGGTTCCATCACCAGGGCAGCGCGACCGAGCGCGGTGCGCTGTTCAATCCCGGCTACAATCTCGACGAGCTCGACTTCCTGCGCCAGCACACCCCAGCGGGCGGCGTGTTCGTCGACGTCGGCGCCAATGTCGGCACTTTTGCGCTGGTGATGGCGCAGCAGGTCGGGCCATCAGGGAAAGTGGTCGCAATCGAACCGCATCCGATGACGTTTGGGCGGCTCTCATTCAACCAGGCCGCATCGAAAGCGACGCAGGTGCGCCTGGTGCAGGCTGCCGCAGGCGACAGCGACGGCGAGCTCATGATCGAGAGCGGCGGCGGCAATCTCGGCGCCACCCACGTCGTCACCGGCACCGCCAGCGCGGAGGCCATCAAGGTCCCGTCGCTGCGGCTGACGCGCATTCTCGACGAGGCAGACGTCACGAAGGTGGACGCGTTGAAGATCGACGTCGAAGGCTTCGAGGACCGCGTGCTGATCGGCTTCTTCCGCGACGCGCCGCAATCGCTATGGCCGCGCGCGGTGGTGATCGAGCATCTGTCACAAAAGGAATGGCAGCAGGACTGTATTGCCGACATGGTCGCGCGCGGCTTTGCCGTTGCGCGCAAGACGCGGAGCAATACGTTCCTGTCGCGCTGACGACAAACGACGGAGGTTGCGATGATCGACCATATGGGCTTTCCGGTCTCCGACTATGAGCGCGCCAAGGCGTTCTACGCCAAAGCGCTGGCGCCGCTCGGCTACAGCCTGATCATGGAGGTCACGCAGGAGCAGACCGGCCACGATCCGGCCGCCGGCTTCGGCGCCGACGGCAAGCCGGATTTCTGGATCGGCGGCGAGGGCGCGCTGAACAAGCCGGTGCATGTCGCGATCACGGCCAAGGACCGCTCCGCGGTGGACGCGTTCTACAAGGCGGCCTTGGCCGCCGGCGGCCGCGACAATGGACCACCCGGCATTCGGGCGCATTATCATCCGGACTATTACGGCGCGTTCGTGCTCGATCCCGACGGACACAACATCGAGGCGGTTTGCCACGCGCCGGAATAGATAAGTTCCGTCTTTCGGCCGGAACCTCGTTCCGCGCCCGCCGTTGTCGTCTCTTGCAACAGGAGCACGATATGGCCAACGACAATGCCCGCGACGTCGACCGCGATTTGAACCGCGCCTGGGATCTGATGAAGACGATCGGATTCGCGATGCTGGTGACGCGCGACGGCGACAAGCTCCGGGCGCGGCCGATGAGCGCCTATCTCGATCGCAACGCGAACACGATTTATTTCCTCAGCGACGCGCGGTGTCACAACGACGAGGAGATCGCGCGTCACCCGTCCATCAACCTGTCGTTCGCGGATGCCGGGAGCCAGAAGTACGTTTCACTGACAGGCACCGCAATCGTCTCCAACGACCGTGCGAAGATCAAGGAGCTGTTCTCGACGCCGGCCAAGGCGTGGTGGGACTCTGCCGAAGATCCGAACATCCGCGTGCTCAAGGTCACGCCTGATGATGCCGAGTTCTGGGACTCGCCCGGCACCGTGATCTCTTATGTGAAGATGGCGGCTGCGGCGGTGACAAACACGCGGCCCGATATCGGCGATAACCGCAAGGTCTCGATGTAATGCCGATCGAGCCGCCCGAGATTCCGCCGTCGACACCCGGCACGCCCGCCGAGCCGCCGCCGGGGATTCCGCCCGGTAATCCGCAGCCCGAAATCGCGCCGCCGGTGCGCGAGCCCGGCTCGCCAGCGCCGCCCGACGAATTGCCGGGCCGCATGCCTGAAGAGATTCCATCGCGCGGACCGAACGGCCCGCTCACACCGAATCCCGCGAAGGACGCAAGTCCGCCGCGGGATCGCGTTTGAGACCGAGCATCAGGTCTGAGGCAATTGCAACCTGCGTCTGAATGCGCAATGAACGTCACTATAGTGAGGTGATTTGCGTACAGAAATAAATCGGCCCACGACCGCTTTGTCCGCCACAATCCGGCCTAACGCGTAGCTGTTCATCCCAACACGTCGTCAAAGAACCTTCCGGGGAAGTTCACCATCATGACTAATCTTCGTTTCGTGCTGCTTGCCACCACGGCTCTGACCGCGATGCAATTGGCAAACTCGGCATCGCATGCGCAAAGCGCAGCGCCGCTCGTGGTCGCGCAGGCGCAGCCACAGGAAACCGGCCCTGACGGAAAACCGAAGCAGCCGCCGAAGGGACCACCAGCGGCCGCGCCGCCGGCGGCGCCCGCGCGCCCGGCCGCACCGCCGCCCGCAGCTGCACCGCCCCATCCGCCCGCGGCGCCTCCGCCGGCCGCCGCACCGCCGCGCCCAGCAGCGCCGCCACCGCCACCTGCGGCCCGTCCGACGCCCCCACCGCCGCCTGCCGCGCCGAAGCCGCCTTCGCCGCCGCCGGCTGCGGCTCCGCAACAGCATGCGCCGCCTCCAGCACCGCCCGCGGCGCGCCCGGCTCCCACGCCGCCGCCCGCCGCGGCTCCGCAGCAGCACGCGCCCACGCCACCGCCGCCTTCGGCTCGTCCGACGCCGCCTCCCGCAGCGGGCCCTTCGGGACGGCCCGCGCCTGCTCCCACGGCGACGCCTGCTCCGGCACCTGCCGCTCCCACAGCGCGCCCGGCGACGCCTAATGCCCCAACCGCCACGCCCGCTCCGACAGCAACCCCTGCGCCGACTGCAACCCCGGCTCCGCGCAGCACGCCGGGCACGCCGCCGACCGGCCGCCCCGGTGCACCGCCCCCTGGCGGACGTCCGGGCGCGCCTCCGGCCGCAGGGTCACCTGCTCCAGGCGCTACACCCGCACCGACCGCCACGCCGGCACCCGGTGGCGCTCCGACGCCGCCGCCGACCGGACGTCCGGGCTCGGCTCCCGCACCCGGCGCTACCCCGGCCCCGACAGCGACGCCCGCCCCAGGCGGCGCCGTAACGCCCCCACTCGGTCGTCAGGGTGGAACCCCTCCTGCTGGCGCGCCCGCTGCGGGAGCTCCGCCGACCCAGCCGCAGGCAGGTGTCCCACCCCGGCCGACGCCTCCCCCCGGGGCCGCAGCGCCGAGCACCGTCCCCGGCTCGGCGGCCGCAACCCCACCGCCCAACAGGGCGCAATACGCTCCGCCGACGGTTGCGCCGGCCTTCCGCGCCGCGCCCACGACGACCACACCCCTGCCTCCACCGCCGCGTCCGCCACAGCGTGATCTGACGCCGATCGCGATCGGTGCAGGTGTCGTCGCCGGTGCTGTGATCGGCGCCACCATCGCCGACTACCGCAACCAGCGACGCGAATCCGTCGAAGGCGGCCGCACCGTTTACACCGAGCCGGACCGCATCATCGTTCGAGATCCGGGTGGGCAGACATACGTCCGCGGCAACGATCTCTATCGCTTCCGCTATGGCGCCCGCGACATCCGCACCGACACTGTCGGCGGCGATAACCGCACCGTGGTGATCCGTCCCGACGGCAGCGAGATCATCACCGTGGTGGGTCAGGACGGTCGATTGCTGCGTCGAATCCGCAGGGACCCAGCCGGGCGCGAGATCATCATCATCGACAACAGCTATCGCGATCCGCGGTCGGTCGGCGGCTTCTACGTCGACGCGCCGCCTCCGGTGGTCAACATTCCCTACGATCGCTACATCGTCGACGCCGAGGAGGCGTCGCCGGACGTGATCTACCAGACCATGGTGGCACCGCCGGTGCAGCGGATCGATCGCCGCTACACGCTCGACGAGATCCGCTACAGCCCCAATGTTCGCATGCAAATGCCGAGCATCGACGTCAACACGATCAACTTCGAGACAGGATCGTGGACCATCCCACCGGACCAGGCGGAGAAGCTGCAAGCGATCGCCGACGGTCTCAACCGCGCTATCCAGGCCAACCCGCGCGTGGTCTTCCTGATCGAAGGTCACACCGACGCGGTCGGCAACGACGTCGACAATCTGTCATTGTCGGACCGCCGTGCGCAATCCGCGGCCGAATTGCTGACCCAGCAATTCAGTGTGCCGGCTGAGAACCTGACGTCGCAGGGCTACGGCGAGCAGTACCTGAAGGAGCAGACGCAAGAGCCGAGCGCGATCAACCGGCGCGTCACCGTCCGCAACATCACGCCATTGCTCAACGGCGGCCAGGCCTCACTGCCGCCGCCCCCGCCAGGCACTGCGCCGCCGCGCTGAGGCGACACACAAATGCAAAATGGACGGGAGCGATCCCGGCCATTTTTATTTTGTTATTGCGAGCGAAGCGACGAAGCAATCCAGACTATCGCTGCGGAAAGATCCTGGATTGCTTCGCTTCGCTCGCAATGACGAATGAGGCAACAGTCCCCTATTCCGGCTAACCCTTGTCGTTCTCCAGCCGGAAGATCTGCGAGCCTTCGCTGCCCGAGAGCAGACCAGTGTCGCTGTAAAGCTTCAGCTTGGCGCGGGTATCGTTGATGTCGAGGTTACGCATGGTGAGCTGACCGATGCGGTCGGCCGGTGTAAACGCCGCGTCCTCCACCTTCTCCATGCTGAGCCGCTCCGGCGCATAGGTGAGGTTGGGGCTCTCGGTATTGAGGATCGAGTAGTCGTTGCCGCGACGCAGCTCGAGCGCCACCTCGCCGGTGA
Source organism: Bradyrhizobium sp. LM2.9 (assembly GCF_054056555.1). NCBI lineage: Bacteria > Pseudomonadati > Pseudomonadota > Alphaproteobacteria > Hyphomicrobiales > Nitrobacteraceae > Bradyrhizobium > Bradyrhizobium sp. LM2.9. The sequence continues at coordinate 6,181,290 of NZ_JBSRYJ010000002.1, read as the reverse complement.
CGGCGCGCGCGACCCAGCGCTGCGCGGTCTCGCGCAGCATCAGGGCCTGCGAATCGAACCAGCGACCCTGATAGAGCAGGCGGCCGAGACGCATGCCGCTGATGCGATATTGTTCGATGGTGTCCTCGTTGTGGATACCGGTGACGAGGCGCTCATAGGCGATGTGCAGCAGCGCCATGCCCGGCGCTTCATAGATGCCGCGGCTCTTGGCTTCGATGATGCGGTTCTCGATCTGGTCGCTCATGCCGAGGCCGTGGCGGCCGCCGATCGCGTTGGCTTCGAGGAACAGCGCGACGGGATCGCTGAAGGTCTGGCCGTTCAGCGCAACCGGCTGACCTTCCTCGAAACGCACCACGACCTTCTCGGCCTTGACGCTGCAGTCGTCGCGCCAGAACGGCACGCCCATGATCGGGTTGACGATCTTGATGCCGCTGTCGAGGCTTTCGAGATCCTTGGCCTCATGCGTGGCGCCGAGCAGATTGCTGTCGGTCGAGTACGCCTTCTCGGCGCTCATCTTGTAGGCAAAGCCCTGCGCCGTCATGAAGGCCGACATCTCGGCGCGGCCGCCGAGCTCGTCGATGAACTGCTGGTCGAGCCAGGGCTTGTAGATGCGCAGGCCCGGATTGGTCAGAAGGCCGTAGCGGTAGAAGCGCTCGATGTCGTTGCCCTTGAAGGTCGAGCCGTCGCCCCAGATGTTGACGCCGTCTTCCTTCATCGCCGCGACCAGCATCGTGCCGGTGACGGCGCGGCCGAGCGGCGTGGTGTTGAAATAGGTGATGCCGCCGGTCGAGATGTGGAAGGCGCCGGACTGGATCGCGGCGATGCCTTCGTGGACGAGCTGCGTGCGGCAATCGACCAGCACCGCTTTCTCGGCGCCGAACTCCATCGCCTTGCGCGGAATCTCGTTGTAGTCGGCTTCATCCGGCTGGCCGAGATTGGCGGTATAGGCGTAGCAGCGCGCGCCCTTCTGCTTCATCCAGAGCAGCGCCGCGCTGGTGTCGAGGCCGCCCGAAAAAGCGATACCGACTTTCTCACCCTTGGGCAGGCTTTTCAGGATCGTGGTCATGGGGCTTCCAATCGGTCTCGAAGGGCTGATGTCGTTTCACGGGTTGACCGCGCGATTATCAAATTTCGCGGGTCTCGGCACCCATTTAATGGCTCAAACTGAGGGCTCGGCGCCCGTCTTGCGGCCGAACAGGCGCTGACGAAGCCTGTAGGCGGGCCAGTTCAGCCGGGTCAGGGTGGCATCGACCGCCGCGTCCGAGAACCGGGTCCGCGGCCAGCGGTAGATCAGCGCGAAGGCAAACCAGATCACGACGAAGGTCACGAGGCCGGCGATCGAGACATCGGTGAAGAAGTGGCCGCCGAAGGCCATCCGCAGCCCGCTGGTCACGAGGCCGAACACCACCGCTCCGGCATAAGCGAGCGGCCGCCACGCCGGCGGCGCCAGTGCTGCCGGCGCCAGCGTCCAGAACGCGGTCGCGCCCTCGCCCGAGAAGAACGAGCAGTTGCGCGCGCAGCCGCCGCGCGGATCCCACCACGGCACGAATTGCTGGTCGCCGGCAAACTGCGTCACCACCACCGGGCGCGGCCGACCCCAATAGGTCTTGAAGGTGAGATTGGTCAGGATGCCGGCCGACAGGATGATCGTGACCAGCAGGAAGACGATCGCGCGCCCCGATACCATCAGCGGGCGGTCGGGACGGACCATCTTGACCACAAGCGCGATCAACGGAGGCAGCACGAACGCCCAGGAGACCCACATCGCGGCATCGCGCGCGAAGCCGGCCCAGCCGTTCAGCTTGAGCGGAAACGTCTTGGTGTCAGGGTCGAAAAACAGCGCGGCGAGCTTGAGATCGAGCTCGGGATAGAGGCCGAAAACGACGCCGATCACGAGCCACAGCGCCAGGGCGATGAAGAGTCCGGTCCGGTTCATGGCGCGCGGTTTAGCGGAGTGGGGCGGGGATGGAAACCCCGGGGGGAAGCCAGGAAAGTCACCGCGAATCCGGCCTTGAATTCGCCGGCAGCGGCGGAGGCGGCGTGCGCGGGGGCGGCGGATTACGCCAGGCACCGGCGTTGCGGCCGGCGATCAGCCAATAGACGATTCCGGCGACAATACCGGCACCGGTCATGATCTCCAGATGCCGCCGCACCACGCCCTCGAACTGCAACGTATCGGGGTGAAAGGGGATCAGACCGAGATAGCAGGCGAGCCCGACGATGCCACCGCCGGCGGCGTAGGCAAGCGCGCTGCGGATGTAGAGCGCTTCGGTGATCGCGACGATCACCGCCGCCGGCACCAGCGCAAAGCCCGAGACGAAGATGAAGCCGAAGCCGAGCAGGATGTCGATCGCGCCCTGATCGACGGGGCCGGCGCCAAGATCGGCAAATTCCGGAAACAGCAGCGCGACGACGACGATCATCCCGCCGACGAAACAGGCGGCGAGGAAGCCGATGAAAATGACGATGAGGCGGCCGATCAGGGACATGACGCCAAATCCACCGTCATTGCGAGGAGCCCGCGACAAAATTGCGAAGCAATTTTGCGCTGGTGCGACGAAGCAATCCAGACTGCTTCCGCGGTGACATTCTGGATTGCTTCGCTTCGCTCGCAATGACGAGGAGGCGAGAGCGCGAGCATGATCAGGTCAATCCGTCATCGCCATGGCGCGCAGCGTCTGGCGTTCGCGCACCGAGAGCTTTTCAGTTTCCGACTTGAGCTGGCCGCAAGCGGCGAGAATATCGCGGCCGCGCGGAGTGCGCACCGGCGAGGAATAGCCGGCGTTGAAGATGTATTCGGAGAATTTTTCGATCTGGTCCCAATCCGAACATTCATAGGCCGTGCCGGGCCAGGGATTGAACGGGATCAGATTGATCTTGGCGTGAACGCCCTTGAGCAATTTCACCAGCAGCTTCGCATCGTCGAGCGAATCGTTGACGCCCTTGAGCATCACATATTCGAAGGTGATGCGGCGCGCGTTGGACGCGCCGGGATAATCGCGGCAGGCTTGCAGCAGCTCGGCGATCGGATATTTGCGATTGAGCGGCACGAGCTCGTTGCGCAGCTCGTCACGCACCGCATGCAGCGAGATCGCGAGCATCACGCCGATCTCGTCACCGGCACGCACGATGTTCGGCACCACGCCCGAGGTCGACAGCGTGATGCGGCGGCGGGAGATGCCGATGCCTTCATTGTCGCCGACGATGAGCAGCGCATCGCGCACCGCCTCGAAATTGTAGAGCGGCTCGCCCATGCCCATCATCACGATGTTGGTGACACGACGCGTGCCGTCCTCGCGATCGGCCCAGTCATTCAGACGATCCCGCGCGACCATCACCTGTCCCACGATCTCGCCGGCGGTGAGATTGCGCACCAGCCGCTGCGTGCCGGTGTGGCAGAAGGAACAATTCAGCGTGCAGCCGACCTGGGAGGACACACACAGCGTGCCGCGATCGGTCTCGGGGATGTAGACGCACTCGACTTCATGCGCCCGCTCGACATTGTCGCCGCTCGGCAGCCGAAGCAGCCATTTGCGGGTGCCGTCGTTGGAGACCTGCTCCGCCACGACTTCGGGCCGGTCGACGGTAAAGCGCGCAGCGAGATCGGTCCGAATGCCCTTCGAGATCGACGTCATATCGTCGAAGCTCCGGGCGCCGCGGAAATAGAGCCAATGCCACAGCTGCTGCACGCGCATCTTGCGCTGCGCGGGCGCGACGCCGATCTCGCCGAGGCAATCGGCGAGCTCGGCGCGCGACAGACCGACGAGCGAAGGCTTCGCCGGCGGCACATAGGTTTCGAGCGGAGTCTTCTCCACCAGTGTTGCGTTGTGCGGCTCGGTCATCGGTTGCCTGAGATTGCTGCTGTCTCGTCATGGCCGGGCTTGTCCCGGGCATCCACGTTCTTTATCCGCCCGTAGCCAGCGCGTGGATGGCCGGGACAAGCCCGGCCATGACGGCTGTACCTTGGGAATAGCCCCTATATAGCAACCGGAACTGCCGATTGCGACCGTGATACCGGCCGCAGCCTTAACGCCTGCAATCCTGCGAAATCCGGTCAAGCGCCTGCGCAAGGCCCTTCAGCGAGAAGGTGTCGGTTGTCTCGGTTCCCTTGGCTGAGACGCCCTTGACCACGAGATCGGCGGATTTGCGCATGGCCTCGACCATCCGCTCTTCCTCGGCCGCGTTCTTGATCCAGAGACCGTCGCCCTGCGAGTACATGGCGAAAGCGCCGCCGCCGACTTCGACCGAGGATTCGGAGCCCGGCTTCAGCGCGTAGCCGATCATGACCGAGACTTCGTTGTTGACCTTCTCCGCCGGGCGGGTGGAGACGAAGGCATAGGCTGGATCGCGCGGCCGATTCGGCGGGTTGGTCTTCGACGACGACGGCTTGGCCAGCGCGAAGCAGACCTTTTTGCCGTTGGGCGCGGCCGAATAGGCGCCCCAGGTGCCGAACTGGCCGATCAGGGTTGGCTCGGCGCCGCCCGCAACCGCCGCGGGAGCGGCCATCGGCTTGCTCTCGGGCTTTGCAGCCGTCTTTCCGGTCGTATGGGCCGCCGGCGCAGCCGATTTCGGCGCGGCCTCCTTCGGTGCAGTTTTGGGCGCCGGTTGCGCCGTCTGCGCCCGCGCGGAATTGGTGATTCCACCGGCTGCCACGCCAGTCATTAGAGCTAAAATCAGCACCCGCCACATGCTGGAGTGGTTCCCTCAATATTGTGACTGGAAGATGGCCCGGCCGCGCGTTGTCCCCGCGGCAGGGATAGCCGGAAAAGTCCAATTTGGGAAGGCAGTTAGGGAAGGTTGCGGTGACTAGGCCCTGGATCGCGCCGCACGCTGCTCTGTCCATTGCGCATCGGTCCAGCGCAACAAATCCTCGGCGCCGGAGCTGCGCAAATGCGCGCCACCGTCGATCACCACCATCTCGCCGTTGATGTAGCCGGCACGATCGGAGACCAGAAAGCTGGCGAGGTCGGCAAGCTCGCTGTGCTCGCCGGCGCGCCCCATCGGGTTGCGCGCGGCCCACCCTTCGTCGCGGCCCTCGGGACGAAGCTGCCCTGAGGCACCAGCGGTCGGGAACGGTCCCGGCGCGATCGCGACGGTGCGAATGCCCTTCGGGCCCCACTCGACCGCAAGACTCTTGGTCATCGCCAGCACCGCCGACTTCGCCATCGCCGACGGCACGGTGAAGGCGCGGCCGGTGATAGTCGAGGTCGAGAGGATCGAGAGCACGACGCCGCCATGCTTGCCCTCGATCCAGCGCTTGCCGGCGGCAAGCGTGCAATACATCGCGCCATGCAGCGTCGGCGCGAGGATCGCATCCGCTGCACGGAACGACAGATGCTCACTCTGCGCGATGAAGGTCGCAGCGGCATTGTTGACGAGAATATCGAGCGGCGCCTCGCGCCAGATGGCGTCCATCATGCTCTCGACGGCGGCGCCGTCGCGGATATCGCAGGCCACGATGGTGATCTTGCCGCCGGTCTCTTCGCGCATCTCGCTCGCCGTCGCTTCCAGCCGATCGAGCTTGCGACCGCAGATCACGAGCTCCGCACCGAGCGCAAGGAAGCGGCGCCCCATCGCCGCGCCGAGACCCGAGCCACCACCGGTGACGAGGATGCGCTTGTCCCTAAGCAGGCTCGTTTCAAACATCGTTTGAATCCTTGTTATTTCGTCGTTGCGAGCGAAGGCAAGCCATCCAGAAACCGTACCGCGGAAATAGCCTGGATTGCTCGCAATGACTGGAGGATAGGCCGGCGCGCAGTTTCTACAAAGAAACCGGATTGTCGCCCGTGCCTAAATCCGGCAGAAACGGGCAAACTATAATTCCACTCGAAACGCCCAAGGTGCCGCCATGAAAGCCATCCTCTGCTCGCAATATTGCCAGCCCGACGATCTCGTTCTGGCCGACGTGCCGGATCCGGTGGCAGGTCCCGGCGAAGCCGTGATCGCGATCAAGGCGGCGGCGCTGAACTTCTTCGACATCCTGATGATCCAGGGCAAGTACCAGATCAAGCCGCCGTTCCCGTTCTCGCCGGCCGCCGAAGTCGCGGGCGTGATCGAGAGCGTCGGTCCCGGCGTGACCGACGTGAAGGTCGGCGACCGCGTCGTGGCCTCCTGCGGCCACAACGGCGCGCGCGAAAAGATCGCGCTGCCGGCGGCATCGATCGTGAAGATTCCCGACAATCTCGACTATGACCGCGCGGCTGGCATCATCATCACCTACGGCACCGCGCTGCATGCGCTGGAAGATCGCGCGAGCCCGAAGCCGGGCGAGACGCTCGCGGTGCTGGGCGCCGCCGGGGGCACGGGCCTTGCCGCCTGCGAGCTCGGCAAGCTGATGGGCCTGAAGGTGATCGCCTGCGCCTCGTCGGACGAGAAGCTCGAATTCGCGAAAGCGCATGGCGCCGAGCTGACGCTGAACTACGGCAAGGAAGATTTGAAGGAGGGCCTGCGAAAACTCACCGGCGGCAAGGGCGTCGACATCATCTTCGATCCGGTTGGTGGCACCTATGCCGAACAGGCGCTGCGCTCGATCGCCTGGGAAGGCCGCTTCCTGGTGATCGGCTTCGCAGCCGGCGACATTCCGAAGATGCCACTGAACCTCGCACTGCTGAAGGGCTGCGACATCCGCGGTGTGTTCTGGGGCGCATGGACGCGCCTCAACCCGGAAAAGAACCGCGCCAATCTCGAGAAGCTCGTGAAGTGGACGGCGGAAGGAAAGATCTCCTCGCATGTCGACCGCGTCTTCCCGCTGGCACAGACCGCCGACGCGCTGAAGGTGCTCGCGGGACGTCAGGCCATGGGCAAGGTGATCTTGCATCCGTGAGAATGCGAGCGGCGGCAGCGCGAGGTCGTCGCTCGTGTGGCGAACGCTACGACACCGCTCCTAGACCGCCCTCCACCCCGCGCTTCAGTGCGGCGCGGGCGGCTTCGCGATGCTCGTTCGTGATGTGGCTGGCGACCATGCGGATCGCGGTGGCGAGCACGGCGGCGTCATCGGTGAAGCCGAGGATCGGCATCACGTCGGGAACGAAGTCGAACGGCAGGATGAAATAGGCGATCGCCCCGAGCAGCGACGCCTGGATATGGCGCGGCGTCTGCCGGTCGAAGGCGCAGTAATAGGCGGCGAGCAGATCCTCTGCGAAAGGCAGTTGCGCGGCGACACGCTTCAGCTTGCGCCAGAAACGGCGGCGCACGCTCTCGCGATCTTCCGCGAGCCGGTCGGCCGGCTCGAAACCAACGCTGTGCTCGGCAGCCATGGTCGACAAACTCCACTTCAGCCAAGGGCGGCGTCAGAGCGGCAGATCGCCGCATCGCGTGCTGATCACAAGATGGGGACGCGGCAGCGCCTCGCAAGATGTCAGCCTGGTGTCAGCCTGGCGATGGCGTTCATCGCCTTGGCAAGCTCGATGTCGAGCGCGGTGACGCCGCCGGCATCATGGGTCGCCAGCACCACCTCCACCGTCTTGTAGACGTTGCGCCATTCGGGGTGGTGGTCCATCTTTTCGGCGACCAGCGCGACGCGGGCCATAAAGCCGAACGCCTCGTTGAAATCCTTGAAGACAAAGGTCTTCCCGATCGCGTCGCGTCCTTGAACCACGGTCCAGCCAGGGAGTCCGCCCAGCGCCTGCCTGCGCGCCTCCGCCTCGAGCCGTTCTGCCATCGTCGCCTCCGTCCTTCAGGGGAACTTTACCCTAACACCGTGCTGGCGCCCCGGGTTCATACGGGATTTGTGCCGTCCGCTAACCATGACGGAGATGTAACCCGCCGGACAGGAAATTTGCTACACTTGCGGGTGTAAATCGCCGGCCAAGATGAAACTGAACCTCAAGCGACTGTTCGGGAGATCGATGACCGGGGGATTGGACCTGGCTGAAGCGCCCACCCCGCCTTCGCCGCGATCAGCGGCGCGGAAGACGGCGCTCGTATCTCTGGCACTCGTGCTTGCGATCGTGGGCGCGCTTGCCGGCGGCTATTATTTCGCGATGCGGCCGGTGACGCTGAAGATCGCGGTCGGTCCCGCCAACAGCGATGACCTCAAGGTCGTGCAGGCGCTGACGCAGGCCTTCACTCAGAACAAGAGTCAGGTGCGGCTTCGGCCGATCCAGACCGACGGCGCCACAGCCAGCGCCGAGGCGCTCGCGGAAAGCAAGGTTGATCTCGCCATCGTGCGCGGCGACGTCGACGTGCCGAAGAACGCGCAAGCGGTCGCGACCCTGCGCAAGAACGTCGTGGTGCTGTGGACCGTGCCCGGCAAGGGCAAGAAGAAGGGCGCGAAGATCACCAAGATCGCGCAGCTCGCCGGCCGTCGGGTCGGGGTGATCGGCCGCACCCAGGCTAACGTCAATCTGCTCAAGGTGATCCTCCAGCAATACGGCGTCGATCCTGCCAAGGTCGAGGTCATACAGTTCCCCGCCAACGAAGCCGCCGAGGCGATCAAGGCCCAGAAGGCCGATGCCTATCTCGCGGCCGGCCCTGTCAACAGCAAGATTACGTCGGACGCGATCGCCGCCACTGCCAGGGAAGGCGGCACGCCGGTCTTCCTCGCGATCGATTCCGCGGATGCGATCGCGCAGAACCATCCGGTTTATGAAGCCTCGGAGATTCCGGCCGGCACCTATGGCGGCTCACCCGTTCGCCCCGACGACGAGGTCAAGACGATCAGCTTTTCGCACCACATCGTGGCGCGCAAAGGCGTATCCGAAACCAACATCGCCGCGTTCACGCGCCAGCTTTTTGCCGTGCGCCAGCAACTGGTGACTGAATTCCCGCTGGCGGCGAAGATCGAAACGCCCGACACCGACAAGGATGCGGTGATCCCGGTGCATCCCGGCGCGGCCGCCTTCGTCGACGGCGAGGAAAAGACCTTCCTCGACAAATACAGCGATTACATCTGGTGGACCCTGATGGCGCTCTCGGCCATGGGCTCGATCGGCGCCTGGTTTGCGGGCTATTTGAAGAAGGACGAGCGCGACAACAACAACCATCAGCGTGAACGCCTGCTCGACATGATCGCGGCGGCACGCAAGAGCGAGACGACCGAAGACCTCGACCAGATGCAGACCGAGGCCGACGACATCCTGCGCAATACGCTGCGCTGCTTCGATCACGGCGCGGTCGAAGAAGCCGCGCTCACCGCCTTCAACATCGCGCTCGACCAGTTCCATGCGGCCGTCGCCGATCGTAAGGCTGTGCTGTTCAGCCTGCCGCAGAACCTGCAACGTGCGGGCGCGCAGTTCAGGGCCGCCGGCAGCGCGTAATCGCTGCGTCACATTGTCTCGATATAGCGTCGGACTTCACCGTAGCGGCCGCCTTGGGCGGTCGCGTCACGCGATATCGAGACCGTCCCATGAACATCAAATTTTCACGCCGCCGTTTCCTCACGACCAGTGCCGGCGCGCTTGGCGCGGTTGCAATGCCGCATCTTTCCCGCGCGGCCGACCGGCCGGCTGTGACCCATGGCGTGCAGTCTGGCGACGTCACCGTCGACGGTGGCGTGGTCTGGGCGCGCGCCGACCGTCCCTCGCAGATGCTGGTCGAGGTGGCGACGACGGAGTCGTTCAGGGATGCCCGCGCGCTGCCGCCGATCGCGGCGCTGCCCGAGAGCGACTTCACCGCAAAGATGCTGATCGAAAACCTGCCGGGCGGGCAGGACATCTTTTATCGCGTCCGCTTCCGCGACCTTTCGCACACCGCGGTGGAGAGCGAGCCGGTGACCGGCCGCTTCCGCACCGCGCCCGCCGACCGCCGCGACGTCAGCTTCGTCTGGGGCGGCGACGTCGCAGGACAAGGCTGGGGCATCAATCCCGACGACGGCGGCATGTTCACCTTCTCGGCGATGCGCAAGCACCGTCCGGATTTCTTTCTGCACTCCGGCGATACCATCTATGCCGACGGTCCTATCCAGTCCGACGGTAAAGCTCGCCGACGGCAAGATCTGGAAGAACGTTACGATCCCCGAGAAGGCCAAGGTCGCCGAGACGCTGGACGAGTACCGCGCCGCGCACAAATACAATTTCACCGACGACAACGTTCGCGCCTTCAACGCCGAAGTGCCGATCTTCGTGCAGTGGGACGACCATGAGGTGACCAACAATTGGTCGCTGTCGAAGGAGCTGCCAGCGACCTACAAGGAGCGCGACGTCACGCTGCTCGCGGCGCGCGCAGGCCGCGCCTTCCACGAGATGTATCCGATGCGCGAGAGCATCGTCGAGCCCGGCCGGGTCTATCGCCAGATCTCCTACGGCCCGCATCTCGAATTGTTTGTGCTCGACGAACGCGGCTATCGCGGCCCGAACGGCCCCAATCTCGAGACCGCTTACGGCCCGGCCAGCTACTTCCTCGGCCCGGACCAGATGGCCTGGCTCAAGCGCGGCCTCCTAAATTCGCGCGCGACCTGGAAGGTGATCGCCTCTGACATGCCGCTCAGCCTCGTCGTGTCAGACACGCCGAAGGGCGGCTCCGAGGCGTTTGCGCAGGGTGACGGCCCGGTGCGCGGCCGCGAATTCGAGATCGCCGACATCCTGCGCTTCATCAAGATGGCGCCGATCAAGAACACCGTGTGGCTGACCGCGGACGTGCACTACGCCGCCGCGCATTATTACGATCCGAACAAGGCGCAATTCCAGGAGTTCGATCCGTTCTGGGAATTCGTCTCGGGGCCGCTGCATGCGGGCACGTTCGGCCCGAACGAACTCGATAACACCTTTGGGCCGGAGGTGCGCTTCGTCAAGGCGCCGGGCAAGGACGACCAGAACCTGCCGCCGTCCGCCGGCATGCAATTCTTCGGTCACGTCAAGATCGAGGGCGGGTCCGGCCAGATGACGGTGACCTTGCGCGACCGCGCCGACGTCGCACTGTGGTCCACCACGCTTGATCCTAAGCCGGCTTGACCGGCTTCAGGCGCCACGCGACCGCAGCGCGATCTCCAGCGCCTCGCTCGAGCATGGCTTTTGCAGACGCGGCCGCTTGACGAAATCGGGCGCGATCCGTGCTTCGGCGTCGTAACCGGTGACAAAGACGAAGGGAATTTGCAGGGCCGCCAGCCGCTCGGCGACCGCAAAGCTCTTCTCGCGGCTCAGCTCGACGTCGAGCAGCGCAAAATCTGGAGCGCGCGCCGCGATCGCGGCCAGCGCCTGCGCCACCGATCCCACCGTGCGCACGCTCTTCACGCCAAATCCGAGCAGGCGATCCTCGAAGTCGATTGCGATGATCGGATCGTCCTCGACGATCAGCACATCGGCAGGACAATCTGAACCATCGGAAAGAGCGGGTGCCATCGCCACAACTTGGAGCATGAGGTTTCTCTGATCAGGACAGCCGCGTCACGACGCCTGCGCCCAGCGCGCCGGAGGGTTCCAGGAACGAAACCCACCACATCGCAGTTGTTAGGTCTGTCCACTTGTGCACACAGGACCTGGCCGGAACTCGCTAATGTGGAGGCGGATGGGAGTTTAAGATGGACGCGCGCACCAGCAACGCCACCGAGATCGACAGCCGGCCGACCAACAATCTGCTGCGGCGCTTGAGCCAGGCCGATTTCGCCCTGCTTGCACCACACGTCATGGTCGAAAACGCCACGGCGAATGAACTGCTCTACAACCCCGGCGACGACGTCCAAGTGGTCCATTTTCCATGCGGGCCGGCGCTTGCGACCTTTGTGGTTCCCAATGAGGACGGCCGCGATGTCGAGACCATTCTGGTCGGCCGCGAAGGCGCGGTCGGCGGCATCGTCAGCGAGGGCTATCTGCCGGCCTATACCCGGATCTGCGTGAAATTCGGCGGGCCGTTTGCGCGAATTCATGTCAGCAAGCTGGAGGCCGCCAAGCAGCGCTCGCCGTCGTTGCGCCATGTCTTCGCTCGCTACGCCGATTGCATGCTGGCGCAGATCTTCCAGTCCACCGCCTGCAACGCCATTCACTCGATCGAGCAGCGCACCGCCAAATGGATGCTGGCGGCGATGGAGCGGACCGGCGACGCGAGCAGCGTGCCGCTGACGCACGAACAACTCGCGACGCTGCTCGGCGTCGGCCGCAGCTACGCCAGCCGCGTGCTCCAGTCGTTCAAGGCGGAAGGCGTGCTCGACACACGGCGCGGATCGATCCTGGTCCGCAACCGCGAGGGCCTCCGCCTGCGCGCCTGCATGTGCAACGAGGCCGTGAAGATGCACTTCGAGGAGGTGCTGCGCGGGGTCTATCCGACCGAGGAGGGCGAACCTCAACTCGGCATGAGGTCCAAACGCTGATACGCACGCCGAAGCCTGGCTCAATAAGACCGCGAACCCATGCCAGAACTGTTGAGCGGAAAGAACTGAAATACGATCAGATAATACCCGCGAGCAGTTTGCTAAAAGTCGGATCCAACCTCTTCCATTTTGGCCAGCATGCCTGGCCAACCGCCGCCCATAGCGCGATAGCCGCCTTCGTCTTCCGGCCGGAAGCCAGATTGCTCCATCCGAACGGCTGTGCCGCCGCCGACTGCTGTCAATGTCCAGGTCACGATGGTTTTGAGGCCGCCTTTGGCCTGTTCGCCGGAGGCGTTCCAACTGTAGACCAGCCGCTCGTTCGGAACGATTTCCAGAACTTCGCAGTCCGTGACACCATTCCATCCGTACATGGGCTGAGCGCGAAAATTAAAATGGTGGCCGACGCGAAGCTCGAAGTCGTTCTTCATCAACCATCGGTCAATGAGAGCTGGCCGCGTCAGTACACGCCACACCTTGTCGGGTTGGTAAGGCAGCGTGCGCTCAACAATCAATGAGCGCAGGGCGACAGCTTCGGTCACTGATCCATCTCCCTCAGTAAATTTTCCATTTGATTGAAGCGCTCGCGCCAGAAACCTTCGTAGTGCCCAAGCCAATCCATAAGAGGCGCGAGACCATCGGGCTGGGCGCGATAGAACACCTGCCGACCATGACGCTCGTCAGTGACCAATCCGGCCGAGCGCAAGGCTTTGAGATGTTCCGATACCGAAGGCTGCGAGACGTGGGCGCCAGCGGTTAGGGCGCTCACGGTCAGGTCTCCCTCTCGCGAAAGCCGCTCGAACAGGCCCCGTCTGGTAGGATCGGACAAAACTCGAAAGAGCTCAGTCGCCTGTGTTTGGCTCATCATTATCCATAGGGCGCTGCCTATGGATTTGTCAAGCATACATCGGCGTATGCCTATGGATCGTGGTTCACGATGATTCCGGTCGCACCGCGCGGGCGGGCATCCCGGAACCCTGGACCTAACCGCCATCCGGTTGGCCCGAGTCGAGGTTCGCAATGTCGGAGAAGCTGCGGACTGGTCAAAGTCGCCTTTCACCAAGCAGCCGGTAACGTCCGGGCACGGCTGGCGATCGAAGAGTTCTCTCCCAGCCTGCCCCATAACCCCCGGGGATTCCCGGACAAAATTCAATCAACCAACAGCCAAAGAACACATTGTTTTTTGGCGGTTTCTGCATATATTGCGCCGCAACGCATAGGGTACCCGGTCGCAGAGACCGGGTTTCCTTTTTGGGCGGAAAGCGCCCCGTTTCCAGACTTTCAGCGTTGTTTCGAGAACAGGTCCCGGTCTGACCGGCGAGATCGCGCTTAACCCATTGTCCGACCGCAAAGAAGCTCACTCATGAACCTTCGCAACATCGCTATCATCGCCCACGTCGATCACGGCAAGACAACGCTCGTCGACCGTCTCCTCCAGCAGTCCGGTACCTACCGCGAGAACCAGAAGGTGACCGAGCGCGCCATGGACTCCAACGATCTGGAGCGCGAGCGCGGCATCACCATTCTGGCGAAGGCGGCCTCGGTGCAGTGGAAGGACACGCGCATCAACATCGTCGACACTCCCGGCCACGCCGATTTCGGCGGTGAGGTCGAGCGCATCCTCAACATGGTGGACGGCGCGCTGGTGCTGGTGGACGCCGCCGAAGGCCCGCTGCCGCAGACCAAGTTCGTGGTCTCCAAGGCGCTCAAGGTCGGTCTGAAGCCGATCGTCGTCATCAACAAGGTTGACCGTCCCGACGCGCGGGCGACCGAAGTCATCAACGAGGTGTTCGACCTGTTCGCGGCGCTCGACGCCAGCGAGGAACAGCTCGACTTCCCCATCCTCTACGGGTCGGCCAAGCAAGGCTGGATGGCCGAGAGTCCGGATGGGTCGCACGAAGCCGGCATGCAGCCGCTGTTCGACCTGATCGTGCGCCATGTCGCGCCGCCGACCGTCGAGGAAGGCCCGTTCCGCATGATCGGCACCATTCTCGAAGCCAACCCCTATCTCGGCCGCATCATCACCGGCCGCATCACCTCAGGCTCGATCAAGCCGAACCAGGCCGTGAAGGTGCTGGGCGCCGACGGCAAGATGATCGAGCAGGGCCGCATCACCAAGATCCTCGCCTTCCGCGGCATCGAGCGCACCCCGCTCGAAGAAGCCGATGGCAGGCGACATCGTCGCGATCGCCGGCCTGACCAAGGGCACTGTCGCCGACACCTTCTGCGATCCGTCGGTCGAGACCCCGCTCGTGGCGCAGCCGATCGACCCGCCGACCGTGTCGATGTCCTTCATCGTCAACAACTCGCCGCTCGCCGGCACCGAAGGCGACAAGGTGACCAGCCGCATGATCCGCGACCGCCTGCTGCGCGAGTCCGAAGGCAACGTCGCGCTGCGGGTCGTCGAAGCCTCCGACAAGGACGCGATGGAAGTCTCGGGCCGCGGCGAATTGCAGCTCGCGATCCTGATCGAGACCATGCGCCGCGAAGGCTTCGAGCTTTCGGTGTCGCGTCCGCGCGTCGTGCTGCAGAAGGACGAGGCCACCGGCGCCACCCTGGAGCCGATCGAGGAAGTCGTGATCGACGTCGACGAGGAGCATTCCGGCGTCGTCGTGCAGAAGATGAGCGAGCGCAAGTCCGAGCTGGTCGAGATGAAGCCGTCCGGCGGCAACCGCCTCCGGCTGGTGTTCTACGCGCCGACCCGCGGCCTGATCGGCTATCAGGGCGAACTGCTCACCGACACGCGCGGCACCGCGATCATGAACCGTCTGTTCCACGGCTACGCGCCCTACAAGGGCGAGATCCAGGGCCGCCGCAACGGCGTCCTGATCTCCAACGATCAGGGCGAAGCGGTGGCTTATGCCATGTTCAAGCTGGAAGATCGTGGTCCGATGATGATCGAGCCAGGCTGGAAGGTCTACAAGGGCATGATCGTCGGCGAGCATACCCGCGAGAACGACCTCGAGATCAACATTCTCAAGGGCAAGCAGCTCACCAACATCCGAACCACCTCGAAGGACGAAGCGGTGCGCCTGACGCCGCCGATCCGGATGACCCTGGAAAAGGCGCTGGCCTATATCGAGGACGACGAGCTGGTCGAGATCACGCCGAAGTCGATCCGTCTGCGCAAGCGGCACCTCGACGCCAACGAACGCAAGCGCGCGGAAAAGTCCAAGGAAGCGGTGGCGTAAGAGCCACTCAGACACACGACGAATGCATCAATGGCCGGGCTTGTCCCGGCCATTGACGTCTTCGATACTGGTGTCAATGACGTGGATGCCCGGGACGAGCCCGGGCATGACGATGAAATTGACCGCTATGTCCCTTCCCTCCTCAGTCGACGTCGCGATCATCGGCGCGGGCGCCGCCGGCCTCGGCGCGGCGCATGCGCTGGCAGGCTCAGGCCTTTCCGTGATCGTGCTGGAGGCGCGTAACAGGCTCGGCGGCCGCGCCTGGACCGTACAGGCCTCGCCCGAAGTCACCTTCGACGTCGGCTGCGGCTGGCTGCATTCGGCGGACAAGAACTCCTTCGTTCCGATCGCTCGGCAGCTCAATTTCGAACTCAATAACGACCTGCCGCCCTGGAGCGATCGCGCCTTTGGCGACGCGTTTCCGGAAATTCTGCGCCAGGATTTCGTGCGCGCGATCGATCAGTTCTACGATCGCGCCTCCGAGGCTGCGGAAGCAGGCGAGGATGCTCCCGCCTCCCGCTATCTCGAACCCGGCAACCGCTGGAATCCCATGATCGACGCGGTCTCGACCTATGTGAACGGGTGCGAGCTCGATCAGGTCTCGCTCCTGGACATGGAAGCCTATGAGGACACCTACTTCAATTGGCGCGTGCGGGCCGGATATGGGACCCTGATCGCGGCCTATGGCGCGCCTTGCCCGGTGGCGCTGAACTGCAACGTCACGCTGATCGATCATTCCGGCCAGCGCATCCGCATCGAAACTTCACAGGGCGCGCTGGCCACGGACAAGGTGATCGTCACCGTGCCGACCAACCTCATCGCCGACGAAGCAATCCGGTTCTCACCTGCCTTGCGCGCCAAGGTCGATGCCGCAGCCGGCCTGCCGCTCGGCGTCGACGACAAGGTGACGCTTGCGCTCGAGGACGCCGAAGCCTTCCCGAAAGAAGGTAATTTGCGCGGCGCCACCATGCGTACCGCCATGGGCACCTACCACATCCGCCCGTTCGGCCAGCCCTGCATCGAAGGCTTTTTCGGCGGCAGCTTTGCCCGCGAGCTGGAAGACGCCGGCGAAGGCGCTATCGCCGCGCAAAGCATCGACGAGATCGCGGGTTTTCTCGGCAACGACATCAGGCAAAAGCTGAAGCCGCTCTACGAGTCCCGCTGGGCCCACGATCCCTTCGCGAGAGGCTCATATTCGCACGCGCTGCCGGGCCACGCCGGCGACCGCGCCGTGCTGGCCGCGCCGGTAGACGGGCGGTTGTTCTTTGCGGGAGAAGCGACGTCGCCGAACTTCTTCACGACGGCGCACGGGGCGAGGGACTCAGGGGAGCGCGCGGCGCAGGAAGTGCTGGCGGCTTCAAACAAGCGGTAACAGCAAACTCCGTCATTCGATCACCCGTGCCCGTAAATCCGCGTCCGGCACAAAGCACGCGTCATACTTGCCGAAGATGCGATAGCGGTTGCGTGCGATGAGGCTGTACACAGCGTTTCGCAACGGCTTGGGCACGGCGAACAACGCGCGCGTCCAATTCCATCCCGGCAAGTTCGACAGCACCGTCAGCGCGGCGTCCGACTTCATGAAGACGTCGCCGCCATGGATAACAGCATTTGTATCCGGATCATCCGGATCGATGCCGAACGTGCGCGCGAGCCGGGCGCCATAGTCCGACTGGATCGGCGTGAAGCGAAACCGCTTCGCCGTGTCCCGCTGCGCGACGAACCGCACCCAGCGCGAACAGAAGATGCAGACGCCGTCGAACAGGATCACGTCGTCATCAGGCCATTTTGGCATCAGCGCTTATCCAGCGTCAGGAGCGCGACCAGGAAATACAGCGTCATGGCTTTTTGCCAGCCACCGGCTTCAGTGCGCGATCGAGTTCGGCACTCGCGGCTTTGACGCCGGCCTCGGTTTCGATCGTCCAGTGCCCCTCGCCGCTGGCGGCCGGCAGGGTGCGGAAATCGACCTTGCCGCCGCTGCCGCGAAATGCGTCGACCAACATTTTCGAGAATGCCGGTGCAAAATAGCTGTCATTGGTGGCAACGAGCCACGTGACGGGGATGCGCGCGGCCTTGCCGAATTCAGCCGCTGCCGCGAGAAGCGTCTGCGGCGCGCAGATCCGGTTCGGCTCGTCATTGGCATGGCCGCCGCGTCCCGGCGCAAAGGCGATGATGGCGGAGATCGCTTTCGGATCGGCATTCGCGAACGCCAACGCGCCCCAACCGCCGGCGGAATGGCCGATCACGATCGCGGCGTCCTCGCGGATAAAATCCTGCTTTCGCAAATCCTCCAGCGCGAGTGAGATTTCGTCGGCCGTTGCGCGGCCCGAGCGCGCATAGTCCGCCTCGTCACAGCCACCCTGGTCCTCGACATAGCGGCCGCCGGTCGCGCCATGGCCGAGCCTTTCCGGCACCAGCACGGCGAAGCCGCGCGCGATGAGGAATGCGGTGAGCGCGCGATATTCCGGCTGTGGCATTTGGCGCGCGCCGCAAGCCATTTTGCGTCGAGGCATGCGCGATCACCGCAAGCCGGAACGGGCCGGCACCTGGCGGGCGAAACAGCAGAGCATGCGCGGCGATGTCGGTATCCGGCGATGGCACGCGCCATTGCTGCCGGCGAAATGGATCACCCTCCGCTCCGGACGAGCCAAACGTGACCTGGGCGCACAGAGGCGGCGCAGTCAGCAGGGCCAGGAGAGGCAGAAGCACGAGGGTGTTGAGGAGCCGCATGAATTGCCGGAGGCGAGAACAGCGACCGTCACACTAATAGGAACGAATCAATATCGGCAGACTTTCTGCGTTGCCATTGCCGTTCATTCGTTGCCGCAAAGCAGTTTTGCACCGACGCACGGCACTCCGGTGCCATTCGAATCGGCGCCTTGTCTTTTTTCGGTACAACATGGTGAAAATACTGATGCAGAAAGTCCACAGGTTAACCCATAATTAACGATAGGTCTTGCCGTTGGCGCGGCGACTTGGTTTGATTGCGTCCATGAGCACAACCCTGATCGAGGTCCGGCCGGCCAAAGCCGCAGATGCAACCGCGGTGGCGTCCACCCATGACGAAGCCTGGCGCTCCGCCTATCAGGGCATCATTCCCGGCGCCGAGCTGGAAAAGCTGATCAACCGCCGCGGTCCGCAATGGTGGGACAGCGCGATCCGCAAGGGCAGCCGCGTCAGCGTGCTGGTGTTCGGCGACAAGATCGCGGGCTATGCCAATTACGGTCGCAACCGCGCCCGCAGCCTGCATTTCGACGGCGAGGTCTATGAGCTCTATCTGCGTCCCGAATTCCAAGGCCTGGGCTTCGGCCGCCGCCTGTTCACCGCGGCCCGCCGCGACCTGATGCAGAGCGGCCTGAAGAGCATGGTGGTGTGGGCACTCTCGGACAACGATCCGGCCACCGAGTTCTACCGTGCCTTGGGCGGCCGCATGGTGGCGCGCTCCTCGGAACGTTTCGGGCCGAAGTCGCTCGACAAGGTTTGCCTTCGCTTGGACCAATTGAGCTGCTGAAGTGCCGCCGGCAGCGCTTCCCTTCCGTCGATACCGCTGCCTCTTGAGCCGGTGATCGCTGGATTCATTATTTCATAAAAACGCGATGGATCAGCGGGGCAAGCCCGCGTATGACAGCGCCAAAATCGCTGCCGGGTGCGATTTAACCTCGGCAACAACGGAGCCTTGAATGCGTATCGATGCGGTCTCGATCGGGAAAAACGTACCACAGGACGTCAACGTCATCATCGAAGTCCCTGTGGGTGGTGAGCCGATCAAATACGAGATGGACAAGGAAGCCGGCACGCTGGTGGTCGACCGCTTCCTCTACACGCCGATGCGTTACCCCGGTAACTACGGCTTCATCCCGCACACGCTGTCCGATGACGGCGACCCCTGCGACGTCCTGATCATCAACACCCGCGCCATCATCCCCGGCGCGGTCATGAGCGTGCGCCCGGTCGGCGTGCTGTTCATGGAAGACGAAGCCGGGGCGGCGACGAGAAGATTTTGGCGGTGCCGTCCTCGAAGCTGACGCAGCGCTACGACAAGGTGAAGTCGTATTCCGACCTGCCGGACATTACGCTCCAGCAGATCCAGCACTTCTTCGAGCACTACAAGGATCTCGAACCCGGCAAGTGGGTGAAGATCCTGCGTTGGGGCGGCCCCGAGGATGCGCACAAGCTGATCCTCGAAGGCATTGATCGCGAGAAGAAGAAGGCCTGAGCTTTCGTGTCCCGGCGCAGTAGCGCATCGTTGCACGCGGCGCTGCGTCGAGTTACACCACCGGCTTCGGCAGACCCGCGATCGCGCAGGCGGCGCGCAGCGTATTCACCAGCAGGCACGCGACCGTCATCTGACCGACGCCGCCCGGCACCGGCGTAACGGCGCCAGCCACTGCGAGCGCTTCCTGGTAGGCAACATCGCCGACGAGACGCGTCTTGCCGTCGTCCTTCGGGATCCGGTTGATGCCGACGTCGATTACGGTCGCGCCCGGCTTCAGCCACTCGCCGCGCACCATCTCGGCCTTTCCGACCGCGGCGTAGACGAGGTCGGCGCGCTTCACGAGCCCGGGCAGGTCGCGCGAGCGCGAATGTGCGATGGTCACCGTGGCGTTCTCGTTCAGCAACAGCTGCACCAGTGGGCGGCCGACGAGGTTGGAGCGGCCGATGACGATGGCGTTCATGCCTTCGAGCGAGGCATGCACGCTCTTGGTCAAAATAATGCAGCCGAGTGGCGTGCAGGGCGACAGCGCCTCGAAACCGCCGGCGAGGCGGCCGGCATTGTTCGGATGCAGCCCATCGACATCCTTGGCGGGATCGATGGCATTGACGACGGTCTCGGTGTTGAGGCCCTTGGGCAGCGGCAGTTGCACCAGAATGCCGTGCACGGCGGGATCGCGGTTGAGTTTTGCGACCAGCGCCAGGAGATCTGCTTGCGAGACGTCGGCCGCCAGCTTGTGCTCGAACGACGCCATGCCGGCAGCCTGGGTCTGGGTGTGTTTCGAGCGGACATAGACCTCGCTCGCCGGATCGCTTCCGACCAGGACCACAGCAAGGCCCGGCACCAGATTGTGCTCGCGCTTGACGCGGGCGACCTCGTCCGCGACGCGCGCACGCAGTTCTGCGGCGATGACTTTTCCGTCGATGATCTTGGCGGTCATGCCTCTTTCCTCAGTCTGTCGATTTGGCTGATGCGAGCTGGCGCAGAGCTTCGCCGAGCCGCGCCGGATCGCCGTCGACCGCGATCTGCTTCAGCCGGGAGGTCGCTCCCGACAGGAGCTTTACGCTGGCCTTGGGCACGCCAAGCGATTTCGCCAGCAGCACCAGAACGGCCTTGTTAGCCTCGCCGCCATCTGCGATGGCGCGCACCCGCACCTTGAGCACGCTGCGGCCATCGGCCAGCTGCTCGATGCCGTCGATCTCGTCGCGGCCACCGCGCGGCGTCACCCGCAGCGCGATGCTGATTCCTGCGGCTCCGTAACGCCAAGGTTCCTTGACACCAAGGTTCTTTGGCAACCTGAGACGCTCCAGCCTGCTTAGATCACGTTCGGGTAGATGTAGTACAGGATCACCCGCTCGATGAACATGATGAGCAGGATCAGGATGATCGGCGAGATGTCGAGGCCGCCGAGGCTGGGCAGGAAATTGCGGATCGGCGCCAGGACCGGCTCCGTGATTCGATACAGGAACTCCGCCACGGCCGAAACGAATTGGTTGCGGGTGTTCACGACGTTGAAGGCGATCAGCCAGGACAGGATCGCGGACGCGATCAGCAGCCAGACGTAGAGGTCGAGCACGATGATGACGATGTCGAGAACGGCACGCATGGCTTTTGAAAACTCTGGCTTCTGTCGGGATTGACGCCTTTTGCTAGATATCGGTTCCCCCCGCCCCAAACAAGGGAAGTCGGTGCCGGGATGGCTAAAACCAGGTTACACGCGTCCTTGACTTGACCTTGGCGGGGACTTAAATGGCGCCCGGTTGTCGGCCGCATTGACCAGAGCGGCCAGCAAAGGGGCCATAGCTCAGCTGGGAGAGCGCGTCGTTCGCAATGACGAGGTCGGCGGTTCGATCCCGCCTGGCTCCACCAGCCTTCGCTCGCTTCGCGAGCTACCGCTAGGCAAGCCCTCGCGTAGCGAAGGCTGTCCCGCCATAGCCCGAAGGGCGGCGGCGGACCTCTCAAAAAAGATAATCCCCCTACTTCCCCGTAAACCTCGGCGGTCGCTTCTCCATAAAGCTCGCCACACCCTCCCTGAAATCGCTGCCGTTCAGCGCGACCATCATTTCCCGATTGGCCTCGATCGTCGCCTCCGCCAGCGTCTGGAACGGCACCTCGTAGAGCTGCCGCTTGATCACGGCCATCGCGCTCGGCGAGACGAAATCGGCGAGATCGCGTGCATAGGCATACGTCTCCTCGCGGAGTTTTTCCGGCGGGCAGAGCCGGTTCACCAAACCGATCCGCAATGCCTCGTCGCTGCCCACGCGCCTCGCCCGAGAGCAACATATCCATCGCGTTGGCATGACCGACGATGCGCGGCAGCATCCAGCTGATGCCATGCTCGGCAATCAGACCGCGCCGCGCGAAGGCGGTGGTGAACACGGTGTTGTCGGCGGCAAAGCGCAGGTCGCAATAGAGCGCGTGGACGAGGCCGATGCCGGCGGTCGCTCCGTTGAGCATGGCGATCACGGGCTTCCCGATCGACGGATAGAAGCCATAGCGCGTCTGCCAGTCGGGCCGCCGGTTCATGTCGAAGGGCGGCAGGTTCGACGCTCGCCTGACGTCATTGGGGTCAAGCCCCTTCAGCGCATCCATGTCGGCACCAGCGCAGAAGGCCCGGCCCGCGCCGGTGAGCACAATGACGCGGACATTTTCATCCGCGCTCGATGCTTCCATCGCATGGCGCACGTCGCGTTCCATGATGGGCGTCCACGCATTCATGCGGTCGGGGCGATTGAGCGTGATAGTCGCGACCTTGTCGCTGACCTCATAGAGAATGTGTTCATAGGCCATGGCGCTCTCCCTTTGTTTGCGGCGCAGTTTCACATGCGCTCGTTGGCGGCAAGCCTAGCATATAAAGGGATGAGACAAGGGCTTGCGCCAAGGACCTGAGAAGGCGCGATCACTCGGCGGCTTGCGCCAGCATCGGCCGGCGCGTCAGCCAGCCGTCGATGAAGTGATCGAGCCAGGCGCGTTCTGCGGCATCGTAGACGGCACGGTCCGCGAAATGGTGATGCCGCTGCCGCGCGCCGGGCGCGCTGAGGCCGTCATAGCCGCGCGTGGTCCAGCAATGCATCATCGCGTAGGTCACGTCAGGGTGAAACTGCACGCCGAACGCGTTGCCGACGCCAAACGCCTGCACCGGAAAATCATCGCCTTCCGCAAGCAATTCAGCGCCGACCGGCAACTCGAAGCCTTCGCGATGCCAATGATAGACCCGCGCCGGCCAATTCGGGCAGAGCCGGTGTCCCGCTTCTGTCGGGCGGATCGGGTAATAGCCGATCTGGGTCAGGGCATCCGCATGCGGCGCGACGCGGGCCCCTAACTGCTTCGCGAGCATTTGCGCGCCGAGGCAGATGCCAAGGAATGGCCGCTGTTCGCGGAGCGGAATTTCGATCCAGTCGATCTCGCGGCGAATGTAGTCGTCGGGATCATTGGCGCTCATCGGGCCGCCGAAGACCACGGCGCCGGCGTGCTGGTCGAGTGTCTCGGGCAGGGGATCGCCGAAGCGGGGACGACGGATGTCGAGGCGATGGCCGAGCGCGCGCAGCGCATTGCCGACGCGGCCCGGCGTCGAGGACTCTTGATGCAGGATCATCAGAACCGGCAACCGGGTTTCGGAGGCGGCGACGTTTGGCGTCCTTCTGGGGAAGGGCACCACTTCTGCGTCACCAAACCTGTTCGTCCGGAACGACATGGTCTCTGCGAGTGCTATCGGTTCAGACCGCCAGCATAACTAAGCGATCGTTAATTTCGTGTGAGTTTGCGCACACACGCCCGATATTGAAGCAAGCTCCGGGCCACGACGGACTCGGAGCTCCCTTTACTGCCTTTGCCTCTGGAACCGGCTGGTGGCGGACAGGATGAAGCCGCGCGGGAAGAAACGCAGCGCGAACGGCACAATCTTGATGCCCAGGCCGGGAAGCACTGCCCGTTTGTTGGCCATCAGGCCGCGATAGGCCTGCTGTGCAACGTCGGCGGCAGAAACATTGAGAAGGGCCGTGTCATGTCCCGACCCGACGCCGGCGCGCGCCTGGAATTCGGTGGGCACCGGCCCCGGGCAAAGTACGGTGACGCGAACGCCGTGCGGTGCAAGCTCCACCCGAAGGGCCTCGGTGAAGGAAATCACATAGGCCTTGGACGCGTAGTAGACGGCCATACCGGGGCCGGGCAGAAAACCGGCGACCGATCCGACATTGAGAAGACCACCCTTGTTCCTGATGAGCTGATCGGCAAAGCGCAGCGACAGATCCGTCAGCGCGCGGACATTGACATCCACGATGCCGAGCTGCTCGACGCGGTCGCGCTCGATTGCGTCACCGAATACGCCGAAGCCGGCATTGTTGACGAGATGATCGAGCTCGACGCCTTCGGCAGCGAGTGCGGCGGCGATCTTCTCGCCGGCATCCGCGTCCTCGAGATCGCAGACGATCACGATCGGCTTCTTGCCGCCCTTGGCCGCGAGCTCGTTCGCGAGTGCCTCCAGCCGGTCCGCCCGTCGCGCCGTCAGCGCAAGACGGTGTCCGTTCGCGGCGAACACACGCGCCAGCTCCGTGCCGATGCCCGCCGAGGCACCGGTGATCAACGTTACCCGCTCAGTCACGATCGAAGTCTCTTGAATTGAAGTTTTTTGGCCTGCAATGCTGGAACGAGAGCATAGGCCGTGCGCGACAGGCAAGCGGCACCCGCCGCATAGCCACTTGAGCGGGAAACGGGGAAGCAGGAAAACCATGGATTTACAGGGGAATCCGGAACCCAGGCAGCCCAGAGGCTACATTAAAGTTTCGTCATGTGGTCTGTACAACCGCCAATTCGCGGTGTTGGCACAGGTCACCCGCCGACCGCGTTGTCCTTGACCGGGCCGCCGGCGCGGTCTGCGACCGCGTGCTTCAGGTCGATCCGGTCGCGCTGGGAAATCCCGAGCAGGTCAGAGGCGCGCCAGACGACATTGTCCTCAAATTCAGTAACCTGGCCATCGGCATAGACCAGCTCCCACATCATCTGGACGATGCGCCTGCGGCCCTCTTCGTCGAGCGAGCGCATCATGACGCTGGTGAAGTGATAGAGGTCGACCGCCTCGCCCTCGACCTCCGTCGCATCCGCGATCAGACGATCGGCAGTGCCGCGATCGAGCCCGAAATGGCTTTCGATCAGGCTGTGCAACTTGCTCTGCTCGGCAGCCGTCGGCTGACCGTCGAGCGAGACCACATGAACCAGCAGCGCGGTCGCCGCCAGCCGGTAATCACCGTCACCGAATGCGCGGTCCTGGGCATGAGGAGCAACAATGTCGGCGATGAATTGGCGCAGGCCGTCGAGCATAAGGTCCTACCGAAATCGATGAAGCCGCGGGAGCGCGGCCGCTATCAGCCTTATATGAGTGGGAAACTCAACCGGCGCAACGTGCGTCAGTTACGCACGCTGATTACGTTTCGGCAATCTGTTCCACCTCCGTCATTGCAAGACTTTGGTGAGCGTGATCCGCCCCTCACGGTATCTCGTACACCACCATCTTGTCGGCGATGCCGCGCAGGGCCGCCTGTTTCTGGATCGGCTTGATCGCGCGCTGCTGGAGCAGCTCGGCAACCGCGGGCGCATCCAGCACGGGCCCCGTGATGTGAATCTCTTGTGCGGTCGACAGGCTCTGCACGCGGGCGGCGATGTTGACGGTCTGGCCGAAATAATCCTGCCGCTCGTTGAGCATCACCGCAAGGCATGGGCCTTCATGGATGCCGATCTTGACGATGAGGTCGCCGGTGCCGCGCTTCTTGTTGAGCTCGTCCATGGCTGCGCGCATCCGCAGGCCGGCGACGATCGCATGCTCGGGTCGGACGAAGGTCGCCATCACGGCGTCGCCGATGGTTTTCACCACCGCGCCTCTCTCCGAGGAGATGATCTCGAGCAGCGCATGGAAATGCGCGCGCACGAGATCGAAGGCGGCCAGATCGCCGACGCGCTCGTAGAGCGCGGTCGAGCCCTTCAAATCCGTGAACAGGAAGGTAAGCGAGGTGATCTGGAGCCGCTGGTCGAGACTGAGATTGTCCGCCTTGAACACATCGCGAAAGGTCTGGTTCGACAGCATCCGCTTGGCAGTCAGGAACGGCTTGCGCTTGCCGATGAGGTGATGGAGCGCCTCGGCCGCGATGAACACCGACGGCAGCACGCGCACGCCGGCCTGATTCTCCAGCGACAGCCGCAGCGGGCCCGGCCGCAGGGTCGTGGTTCCCGTCGGCGCCTGCACCTTGTTGTACATGATGGCGAACTGCTGACGGTCCTTGGTCGGCTCGCCCTGCACGTCGATGAAATGGGCTGCGTGCGTCACCGGCTCGAAGATGATGATGAAGTCGTTCGGCAGTTGCAGCGACATGGTCGCCTTCTCGCCGGACGAGAGCTCCATTGTATCCAAGGTCACCTCGTTGGCGAGCGTCGCGAACGATTCCTTGTTAAAGTCGACGCCCGAACTCCAGAACACCTGC
This sequence comes from Bradyrhizobium sp. LM2.9, assembly GCF_054056555.1. Taxonomy (NCBI): domain Bacteria; kingdom Pseudomonadati; phylum Pseudomonadota; class Alphaproteobacteria; order Hyphomicrobiales; family Nitrobacteraceae; genus Bradyrhizobium; species Bradyrhizobium sp. LM2.9. The sequence goes on along the minus strand of NZ_JBSRYJ010000002.1, from coordinate 6,155,181 downwards.
TTGAAATACTCCCACACCGGAAGCGTATCAGGATCATGCGCCGCAATGCGCCGGACACGCGAGTTCACGGTGAAGGAGACCTCGACCTGATCGTCGACGGAGGTCTTGTAGCCGCAGGCGCAAAGCGCACAGTGATACTCATCCGGCTTGAGCGCCTTCAGGGTCGAATGCGCCCCCAGCACGCCGCCGCAGCCCGGGCACAGCACGTTCCAGCCGAGATCGAACAGGCCGAGCCGTGCCGAATGCAGGAACGCCGAGATCACGCGCTCTTCGTCGAGGCTGTGCTCCCTGGAGAAGTCGAGGACATTGACGCGGTTGAGCTCGTGATCCTCGCCGTCCTCGATGAGGCGCGTAATCGCGTCGACCACCTTCGCATCGGCGGTCTGCTTCAGAACGGAAAACTGGGCCTGGATATCGCTCATGGCGCAACTCTATCTGTGTTGGATCACTCCATCGGCGAGGCAAGCGCCTCTCACCGACGCGTAATGCGGAACAGGGGTGAACGGTCCGGCTGGGTCGTGACGACGCCGAGCGGGATCACGGGATTTGCGGTATCGGCAAGCTCGACACGGAACGCGCCGATCAGCCGGCCCAGCGCCAGCACGGATTCGGCTTGCGCGAACGGAGCGCCGATGCAGACGCGCGGCCCCGCGCCGAACGGCAAATAAGCGAAGCGGTCGGGCGCTTCTTTCGCCATGAAGCGCTTGGGAATGAACGCATTCGGCTGATCCCACAGCTTCTCGTGCCGGTGCAGCAGCCACGGCGCGATCATGATGATGTCGCCCTTGCCGATCTCGACGCCCGGCCGCGTTGTCGTTCTCGCGCGCAGCTCGGGCGATCAGGAAGGCCGGCGGGTAAAGCCGCATGGTCTCCTCGATCACCGCGCGGGTGAACTTCTGGCGATCGATGTCGGCCATGCTGTCGAGGTGCTCGCCACGGGTCTCGGAGGCGACCTCCTCCTGTGTGTCCGGATCGAGCGCGAGCAAATAGAGCGCCCAGAACAGTGCCGTCGCCGTGGTTTCGTGACCCGCGAGGATCATGGTCGCGACTTCGTCGACAAGTTGCTCGTCGGAAAAGCCCTTGCCGGTTTCAGGATCGCGCGCCTCGTCCATGAGGTCGAACAGGTCGCGCGGCGGCGCGCCGTCCTTCTTGCCCATCTCACGCCGCTCGGCGATCAGCATTGCGACGAACTCGGTCCAGCGCTTGCGGAAACGGGCGCGCGCAAAATCCATCGGGCTCGGCCAGGACAGCGGCAGCACCATGTCGAGCAAGTACGGCCGCCCGAGCCGTGCTCCGTACTCCATGACGAAGTTGCGCAAGGTCGGGCCGTGCCGGTCCATGCCGAACGAGAACATGGTGCGTCCGGCGATCTCCAGCGTCATGCGCTGCATGATCTCGCGCAGATCGACCGGCTCGCTCGTGCGTGCATCCAGCTTCACAATAGTCTCGTCGAGCACCGCCGTCATGGGCGGGACGAGGTTTGCCGTCGCGCGCGGCGTGAACGCCGGCGCGAGGGTGCGGCGCTGATGCGTCCACGCATGGCCCTCGGCAATCAGAAGACCTTCGCCGAGCACGGGACGCAGCATGCGGATGCCCGCCGGGGTGCGCGAATAATTCTCGTAATTGCTGAGCAGAACGTGCCGGATCGCATCCGGCTGGTTCAGGATAAAACTGTTGCGGAAGAAGAAGCGGCCCTGGATGACGTCTTCCTCATAAGCGCGCTGTCCCCAGGTCGCGATCATGTTCCGCTTGATCACCGCAAGCCGGCCGAGGAACGACATATCGTCCGGCGCACGCGGCGGGGGTCGGAGGGACGATGGGCCGACGCACGCTGGCGATATTCATGGCTCTCTCCCGCGGAGGTGACGCAGGCAAATAGCTAGTAAGTCAGCTCGGCAATCGCAATCCTGTTCTCGGAGGCAGGCCAGGCGCGTGCCACAATTCGTTCTTCGTTGAATTGAGCCACGATGTTACGCCCGACGTCGCCGGCCGGAAGGCGCAGTGTTGCTGTCGAATCCGTGGGCACACCCGATTTGATGTCGGCCGGGCCCTTGCCGTCGAGCAGCACCACGTCGCGCGGCAAGCCGAAGTAACCGCGCGGACGCGACAGGATGACGACAGCCGCGGCGTCCTTGTCCGCGGGCCCGAGCGGACGCGCGGCGCGCAGATGCACAATTTCTGACGAGCGGGGGAAGGGTGAGCGGTAGATGTGCGTTGTCGGCGCATCCGGCGATGTCAGGACGAACTCGAGCGACCAGGAAGGCTCGACCTGCGCCGCGCCCCAGCGGCCGTCGGCACCGGTCTTCGCGCTGTGCACGGCATTGCCCTTGCGCTCACCGGTTTCAGGATCGACGCGAAAGACATCGACGGTTCCGCCCGCCACCGGCCGATTGGTCGGCGCGCCGCCCGGCGTGCCCGTCACCAGTCCGCCCAGCTTCACGCTCTGCTCCGGCACGATCGCGATGCGCGCGGGCTCACGTCCCGCGATAAATTTGTAGATCTCGCGGAAGGCTCGAGGGTGAAACGCCACCTCGCGATGATCAAGCGCGCCGAGCACGAGATTGGTGGCCCCCTTCAACTCTGGACCTTCAACGGTGACGCCAGTTGGCGTGCCCGGCTTGCCGATGAAGCGGCCATCGGCCTGCGCGTATTTGTCCATGCCGTCGCTGCGCAATGTGAGAAAGGCAACACCCGGCGTCACCTCGCTCTCGCCATCGTTCAGGCCGCGCAGGAATGCGCCGCGGCCGTTGAACTCGCTGTTGAGCTGGTCGTCGGTCGCGAACACGCCGTGATTGGGCGTGCCGCACAGCACGGCATGGCTGACATCGCCGGCACCGCCGTTCTTGATCACGTTACGGATCGCATAGCCGCCGCGCGAGCTGCCGACCAGCGCCACGCGGGATGCGCCGGTCCGACGCTTCAATTCGGCGATGGCGGCGGCGAGTTCGCGGCGCTGGTCCTCGGTCGAGGAGCGGCCGGCTTGCTCGACCTTGTCGTCGCTTCGTGCATTGGGATCGGTGAAATTGATCGCCTGCATGCGGTCCCGCGCGATGCCGTTGGATTCCATCCGCCACATCGTGGTCATCCAGAGCGCGTCGTATTCGCCATTGCCATGGACGAACAGGATCGGCGGCACCTCGCTCGGCGCGGCGGGGGCGGTTTGGGCCAACGCGCCCGCCCGCAAGCTCGCAATTGCGAACGGCAGGCTGCCCGCACCTTGCAAGATCATCCGTCGCGACAGCTCCATGTGTTCCTCCCCGGCAAAACCATCTCTTTGCACCGCTTATACCGGCCTAACCACTGGACAGCGAAGGACTTTCGCGGGCATCACTGAACATACCGGAATCGCTGAAGCCACTTCTGCCAGACCTCCTGGAAGGGGATATGACCGAGCAGACGAACCGTCAGAGAATTCACGCCGACGGCATCACCGCGCCGCTGCGTTACACCGTGTTCCGGCGCATCTGGCTCGCCAGCCTGCTCTCCAATCTCGGCCTGCTGATCCAGGGCGTGGGCGCCGCCTGGGCAATGACGCAGATGGCGGCCTCGGCGGACAAGGTGGCGCTGGTGCAGACCGCGCTGATGCTGCCGATCATGCTGATCTCGATGCCGGCGGGCGCCATCGCCGACATGTATGACCGCCGTATCGTCACCCTGATCGCGCTCGTGATCGCGCTGACTGGCGCGACCGCGCTCACGATCCTGGCCGGGTTCAATCTCATCTCCCCGGAAACGCTGCTCGCTTTCTGCTTCGTGGTCGGCAGCGGCAACGCGCTGTTCGGTCCGGCCTGGCAGTCCTCGGTCAGCGAGCAGGTGCCGCCCGATGCACTACCTTCGGCCGTGGCGCTGAACGGCATCAGCTACAACATCGCGCGCAGCTTCGGCCCTGCGGTTGGCGGCGTCATCGTCGCCGCGCTCGGCTCGGTGGCGGCGTTTGCGTGTAACGCGATCCTCTATCTGCCGCTGCTGGTGGTGCTGCTGCTCTGGCGACGCAACAACGAGCCCTCGCGTCTTCCGCGGGAGAAGCTCAACCGCGCCATGGTGTCGGGCTTCCGCTACATCACCAATTCGCCGCCGATCAAGATCGTGCTGTTGCGCACGCTGGTGATGGGCCTGATTGGCGGCGCCATCATGGCGCTGATGCCGCTGGTCGCGCGCGACCTGCTGCACGGCGGCGCGCAGACCTACGGCATCATGCTGGGCGCCTTCGGCATGGGCGCAGTGATCGGAGCGCTCAACATCCACGAATTGCGCAAGCGCATGAGCGGCGAAGCCGCGATCCGCGCCTGCACCATCTCGATGGCGTTTGCGATGGCGGCGCTCGCGATCAGCACCGAGCCGGTGCTGACGGCGGCTGCGCTGGTGCTCGCAGGCGCAGTCTGGATGGCCGCCGTCGCGCTGTTCAATATCGGCGTGCAGCTCTCGGCGCCGCGCTGGGTCGCCGGCCGCTCGCTCGCGGCGTTCCAGGCCTCGATTTCCGGCGGCATCGCGATCGGTGCCTGGGGCTGGGGCCATCTCACCGACTATGCCGGTGTCGAGGTTGCGCTGCTGACGGCCGCCGGCCTGATGCTGATCTCGCCGGTGCTCGGGATCTGGCTCACGATGCCGCGCGTCGGTGCCCGCAACGAAGACGCCGATGTGCTGGCCGATCCGGAAGTCAAACTGTCGCTCACCGCGCGCAGCGGGCCGCTGGTGGTCGAGATCGAATACCGCGTCTCGCAAGAGAACGCGCGCGCTTTTCACAACGTGATGCAGGACGTGCAGCTCTCCAGGCAGCGCAACGGCGCCTATGGCTGGTCGATCGCGCGCGACATCGCCGATCCCGAATTGTGGACCGAGCGTTATCACTGTCCGACCTGGCTCGACTATCTGCGCCAGCGCAACCGCTCGACCCAGTCCGAACGCGCGCTGCATCAGGAGGCGATCGCCTTCCATATCGGGCCCGATCCGGTGCGGATCCGCCGCATGCTGGAGCGCCCGTTCGGCTCGGTGCGCTGGAAAGAAGACACGCCGGATCGCGCCGGCACAGAGGTGCTACCGGTGGTCGCGACCGCGGCGGGCAGCAGCACGTAGGTTTTTCGCAATCCGACTCCGCGTCCTACTGCCCGTGGTCCGTCAGCACCTTCTCGCAGCCTTTGCCGAGTCGGGTACGGTTCTGCTTCAAGCAAGCGAGCACGGCGCCATCGCCGTTGTTCATCACCGGACGGCAGAAGCGCGTGACGTCGCGTGCGCAGGCGTCGTGTCCGGGCTGCTGTTGCGCGGACGCGCCCGATGCGCACACAATCAAACAAACAATGAAAAGAAATCTGGTCATCGCGCAATGCCTCTTACCCGGAAGAACGTGCGGGCGAAGCTAGTGCGACGATCTCCTGGTCGCAACGGCTTTATTCGCAGACTGTATGCGCCGCCGCCTGGCTCCGGCTTGACGCCGGGGCACATCGCGAGGGGAGCTAACCGACGCAACGATCGTTATCGTTGCTGTTACTGACCGTCTCTTACTGACCGTCCTGGGCGTCAGCGACCTTGCGTGACGCGCCACCCTTGGCGAGATCCTTGTCCATCACCGCGCGGCAACCGACGCTCAGATCCGAACGATGCTTCATCATGCACGCCGTGATCTTCGGGATGTTGGGGATTTCCGACGAGCACAGGCGGAAGGCGTCTCCGGTGCACTGCTGCTGCGCTTCGGACGAGAAGGCGAAGCTCGAGCCGGTTGAGGCGATCGAGACGATTGCGGCAAAGCCCAGAGCCAGGCTGGTGTCGCGGATCTTGCTACTCAAGGACTTGGTGTTCAGCGAGTTGGTCATTTGAAGCTCCCACTGGCACCGCGGAAGCGGGCCCATTGTTGATGGGAACGACGATGCTCCAGCAAAACAGTTTCGACTGTGATGACGGTCACGGGCGGCCCCCGCTCTGTGACATCGGTCACTTTGGCGCACCCCGCTGAAATTCCTTCTGATCCGCTGTCGTGTTGGTGTCACGTTAACCGATCCTTCGCATTAATGGATCGGCGAGCGGGAAATTCCGCAGGTTTGGTTGCGTAATTGGAAAGAGTAGCGATGCGTAATGCGTTGGGCCTGATGCTGGCCAGTGTAGTTGCAGCGGTCGTGATTGCCGCCGGCGGTTGGTTTTATTATTCCTCGCGCGCCGATCAGGCCGCTCCCAAGACAATTGCAGCCCGTGCCGCCGATCAACTGCCGGCACCGGCAAAGCTCGCCGCCAGGGATGACGTCGAGACCACTGCTGCGATCGCCGGCAAGCCGGCGGTACCCGCTCCGGCGCCAGCCCCGGCCATGCCGGTGCAGCAGAAATCGACCTGCGCAAATCCGAATGCACTGGGCGTGTCCCGCGTGGTCGAGATCGACACCACCGGCGGTCCCGGCTTCGGCTTCGAAACCTTCAAGCAGTTCGACTTCCTCACCGACAAGGAGGTCGTGCTGACCTTCGACGACAGTCCCTGGCCGGTCAACACGCCCGCGGTGCTGAAGGCGCTTGCGGATGAATGCACCAAGGGCCTGTTCTTCTCGGTCGGCAAGCACGCGACCTACCATCCGGAAATCCTGCGCCAGGTGCTGGCCCAGGGCCACACGGTCGGCACACACACCTGGTCGCACCTCAATCTCAACAGCAAGAAGTTGACGGAGCAGCAGGCCAAGGACGAGATCGAGAAGGGGTTCAGCGCGGTGAAGCTCGCGCTCGGCACCAACCCTGCGCCGTTCTTCCGCTTCCCGCAGCTTCAGCATAATCCGGCAATGGTGAGCTATCTCGGCACCCGCAACGTCGCGATGTGGTCGACAGATCTCGATTCTTTTGACTTCAGGAAGGGCGCTACCCCCGAGAAGATCGTCGAGACGGTGATGACCAAGCTCGACAAGCTCGGCAAGGGCATCGTCCTGATGCACGACTTTCAGAAGCACACCGGCGAGGCACTGCCGACGCTGCTCGCACGGCTCAAGGCCGGCGGCTACAAAATCGTGCAGATCAAGGCGAAGACCACCTTCCAGACGCTGCCGGAGTACGACGAGGCGCTGCTGAAGGACCTGAAGGTACCGACCTCGAGCGCGCGTCCGATCGGAAACGTGGTGCAGACGGTTTCGCAGTAACGCGCCCGATCAGATCAAAAACTCTTGCGTCATGGCCGGGCTAGTCCCGGCCATATGCTTTTGGGACCAAAGACACCTTACCAATAGATGCCGTGGCGATGCAGCTCGCCGATGATGCGACCTTCGGTCCAGCTGCGGTTGTGCTTCGGCTTGTCCGCCTTCGCGGTGGACTTCGCGGCGGGGTTGGGCCGTAGCGGGCGCTGAGGTCGTCGTGGTCGGCGCGGTCGCAGCAGGGGCCGTGAGCGAAATCGCGGGCGGGCGATCGAGATATTTCGGAGCTTCGGCGGCTGGCGCTGCTTCGCTCACCTGCGTCGGCGCGCTCGTTGTCGCCGTGGTTTGCGGAGCCGAAGCCTGTTCGTTGGTCGAGGCCAGTGACAAGCCGCGCGGGCCGCCGGCCTGGGCAGATGCGGAGGCCAGCACCATGGCGGCGGCCACCAGAATGATCTTGCGCATATGAATTCTCCCCGTGTTTGGCGTGAGCCGGACACTACGGGAGCCGATCGCGAGGTTATGTGATCACGATCACTCATGCTGGCCGGCAAACTCGGCATCAAGGAGGTCGACGACGGCATTTGGCTCGTCAGCTTCATGCACTATGATTTGGGATATTTCGACCTGGAGCAGAAAACCCTGCAACCCCTCGACAACCCGTTCGGCACGAGGTTGTCACCCATGTCTTAGGTACAACCTGTTACCGATGTCTCCGGGCTGGACACGGGCTGGACAAACTGAGGCGCTGGTGCCGCAAGAGGGATTCGAACCCCCGACCCCGTCATTACGAATGACGTGCTCTACCAACTGAGCTATTGCGGCGAACCCTGCCGGAACACGGCAATGCCGGTCCCGATACGCGCGCTCGTGATATCGGGCATGGCCCGAATTGGCAAGGTGGAGCCGGCTTCGAAATGCCGCTCACCCGCCCCAGCGGGACCAGAATCCGCGCCAGCCGCCGGCCTGGACCTTGGCCGTGCCGATTTGTTCGGTAAATTCATCGCTCGGACCCTCGTCGTCGATCCCGGGATCATCCGGGGCGCGGATGATCGGGATGACGGCGGGAATAGGCGCTGGTGCCGGCTTGCCGAGGTCGGCGCGGGCCCGGAACACCGGCGTTGCTACCGCTGGCGATGATTCGGCGATCTCAGGGGCCGGCTTAACCGGCTCGGCGGACGTGGCGACCGGCTCCTCGTTGGCGGCCTCTGTGGCTTCGGGAGGCGAATTGTCCTGTGCGGCAGGCACCGGATCCGGCGCCGTTACCGGCGGTTCCGCCGGGCTTTCGCTCGGGGGCGCCGTCACCCGCTTCGGCGGCGGTGCCGCCAGCATGGCTTCCTCGAAGGCCGAGGATTCGATCGTGTCGCCCTTGCCGGAAGGAAGACTCGCGACCGGCGTCTGCCACTGGAACGCGTCAAGGCGGCCGGTGACCGGGGAAACCGGACGCCAGCGCTCGCTGACATAGCCGTCCGCGGTCCAGGCCGGATCGTGGCGGGCGCGCACCGCGCGCAAGGTCCAGGCGCGGGCCCGGCCGCCGTCACCGTGCTCGGTGCGCTCGATCTCGGCCATCAGCAGCGCCACGCGCTGGGTCGGATCGTTGACGTAAGGCGCCAGCACGTCGCGCGCACGGGCAAACTCGGACGCATCGATCGCGGCGCGCGCGATCGCGAGCTGGCCCTCGACATAACCAGCCTTGTCGGCAGGAATCTTGGCCGCAAGCGTCTCGACCCGCTGCAGGCGCTGCCGTGCGGAATCGCCGAGCTTCACATGCGCATAGGCATCCGCGAGGTCGGGATGCGGATTGGCCAGCCAGGCGGCTTCCACCAGCTTCATGGCGCGGCGCACTTGATGCGCCTCGCTCTCGAATTTTGCGGCAAGCACTGCGGCCGGGACCAGGGTCGGCGCGAGCTTGATCGCCTCCATCACGCTCTCGCGCGCGACGTCGCGGTCCATCGTTTCCAATTCCAGCGCGCGTGCGGCGAGCAGCACGCCGCGCTGGCGGCGATAGGACTGCTTGTCGATCAGGCCCGCGGACAGATTCGAATCGAGGATCGCGAGCGCGCCGCTCCAGTCACCGCGCGCGCAGCGGAAGCCGAGCACCGCATGCGAGGCCCAGGTCGAGGACGGCGACAGCTTGATCGCTTCCTCGGCGATCATCACCGCGCCGACCGCATCGTCGGCGCGCTGCGCCTCGATGAACAGGCCGCGCAAGCCGAGCAGGCGCGTGTCCTCGCGCTCGGCCATGGCACGGAAGACGCGCTGGGCTTCGTCGCGATTGCCTTCGAGCTGCGCGGATTGCGCATGCAAGAGAAGTGCGAGCGGGTCGTTCGCGGCCAGCCGCCGCGCCGTGTCGGCGTGGCGACGAGCAAGCGCGGTGTCGCCATGGCCGATCGCGAGCAGGCCGTGGGTGATGGCGTGACGGCCGCGGGCGTGACGCTTCTCGTGACGACGGCGGCGCAGACGCCCCGGCGCGCGCCAGATCATCGTCAGGAGACTCCAGACGAGCACGACTGCCGCGGCAAAGAGGCCGAGCAAGAACACGAACCTGGGCAACGTCGTTGTGGCGCGGAAAGCGCCTGCGGTCAGGACGAGATCGCCGGGCTGGTCGGCGACCCAGGCCGCGCCGGCCGCCGCCAGCGCGATCAGGACAAGGAAGAGGACGATGCGAAGCATGACGATCCCTATACGCGCCGATTATTGCGCGAACCTTTATTGACCAGGCTTGACGAGATCCGCCATGGCATCGTCGGCGAGTTTGCGGGACGCCGCGAGCGCGGCGTCGCGGGCATCGGCCTTGTCGAGCCAAGCCTGCGCCGGTGCGCGGTCGGCCTCCGGCAGCGTCTTCACCTCGCGCCGAGCTTCCACGAAATCGTTGCGAAGCGCTGCGGCCGTCACCCTCGAGACGATAGCGCCGCGATCGCTGCCGATTCCGTCGGTACGTTCGATGCGAACGAGTTTTGACGCCCCCGCCTGAAGGCGCTCGACGATGCCTGCGCTGCTGGCCGGGGTTTCCGGCGGCGGCGACAGTTTTGGCACGATGTTGAGGAGCTCGCGGCTCAGCGCGACCGGCGTCGGAATACCGGACGATGCAAAGGTGTCGAGCGGCTTCAGCATATCGGGCTTTGCCGCAAGCGACCGCGCCGCGGCGAGCTGCGATTCGTAAGCGTCGCCGTGGCGAACGGCGACGTCGAGCAGGGCCGCCGCGACCACATGGCGCAGCGGCTTGTCGTCCATCGTCCTCGCATCGGCAATCTTCTCGCCCTGCTGCGCGAGCTCGGCACGTTCGGTCTTGGTGGCACGCTCGAGCTGCGCGAGGCGGTCGTTGAGAGCGGCAAGATCGGGCGCGGCAGGTGGCGGCGCCGATTTCGCGTCGTTCAGGGCGCCCGCGGTCTTGTCGGACTGCGCGCGCAGATTGGCGATGTCGCTGCGCAGGCCGGTTGCGGATTTCTCCAGCGCATCGATCCGCGCCAGCATGGCCGGATCGGCGGCAGGCTTGCCCGCCTTGGCTTCGACCGCGGCAACGCGCCCGCTCAGCGCATCGACCGTTGCGCCTGTCACTTGCGGAGCGGCCGGCGGCGCCTGCACGGCAGGCCAGCCCAGCATCCAGCCGACGGCGATCACAATTGCGGCTGCGACCGCGCCGGAGAACGGAGCGATAATCCAAGGTGAAATCGATGGCGATACGGACGCGGACGCAACGGAAGACCGCTCCTCGGCAGGTTCGGGCTGCGGCTCGGCATTAGCTTCGTCGAACTTGGCCTCTTCGGGCTTGACCTCTTCAGACTTGGCCTGAGACCTGGCCTGAGACTTGGCCTGCTCCTGCGCGGCCTGTTCGGTCGCCGCAGCCTGCGGCTGGCCCGCCACCTCCTGCGGCTGGGTGGAGACTTCGGTTGCCTCGAGGTCGATGGTGGGCGGGGTGCGCTTGGCACGGCTGGACTCGGGAGCCAATCCTGCGTCTTCAGGCTTGTCGTCGGCCATCGTGACGGTTCCTCACACTTACATGCCCTAAACGAACCCGATTGCGTCGGATTCGGCCCGACCTCTTACGCCAAACGGGTGCGCAAAGCACGCTCCAAGGAGTCAAATAAGGCATTTTCGTCCGGCGTCGCGGCCACCAGAACCTGCGAGGCACCGGCCTCGCGCAGTATGCCTGCGACCGTCTCGGACAGGCAGCATTGCGGGATCGCCAGAGCCGAGATTTCGACACCTTCACCCCGCGCGGCCTCCAGGAAAGCCCGCGCGCTGCGCCGGGAGTAATGCAGCACCGCCTCGATCCCATGGGCGGCAAAGCCCTCACAGACATCGCGCGGCAACAGCTTGACCGGGACCATGCGATAGGTCGTCTGCGTGACGATGCTAAATCCTTCGGCGCCCAGCTCATCACTGAGGTCGCGCGACAGATCCGCGCCCGCGAGATAAAGCAGCGTGCTCTTTTTCTTCAGCCGCTTGTTGCGCGCGCTCTGCATCACCTTGTCGCGCAAGGCCGCGGCATCGCCGCCGGCGACCACCACCTCGGCAAAGCCGGCATCGCGCGCCGCGGCGGCGGTGTGCTCGCCGACCGCAAACAGCGGCAGCTCCAGGAGGCCAAGGTCCGGCAATTGCGGTGCGACGGCACGGATCGCATTGGCCGACGTGACGATGACGGCGCTGTAGCCCGTCTCACTCTCGTCATGAAAGGCGACCGGCTCGAACTTGAGCACCGGCGCAAGCAGCACCACATGACCCCGCGCGCGCAGATTTTCCGCTGTCGCCACATTGTCAGGATGCGGCCGTGTGACAAGAATGGACATCGCTTGGTTCCAGGCACGTGGCGGTGACGCATTCACGAGGAGAGCTGCGCGTGGCGATTGCGCAAGCCGACCCCGGAATGCTACCGGACGTACCAGAACTCTGCTTTGCGGATGAGCGCAAGGGGTGAGAAGGGCGCAGATTGGATACCAATTCGCCAATGCTGGTACTGGGCATAGAAACCACCTGCGACGAGACCGCCGCGGCCGTGATCGAGCGCACGCCTGACGGCAGCGGCAAGATCCTGTCCAATATCGTGCGGTCGCAGGTCGAGGAGCATGCCCGTTTCGGCGGCGTCGTGCCGGAGATCGCCGCACGCGCCCATGTCGACCTGCTCGACGGCATCATCGACCGCGCCATGCACGAGGCCAGCATCGACTTCGCCCAGCTCAACGGTGTCGCGGCCGCCGCGGGCCCTGGATTGATCGGCGGCGTTATCGTCGGTCTCACCACCGCGAAGGCGATCGCGATGGTGCACGACACGCCGCTGGTGGCGGTGAACCACCTCGAAGCGCATGCGCTGACGCCGCGCCTCACCGATGCACTCGAATTTCCCTATTGCCTGTTTCTCGCCTCGGGCGGCCATACCCAGATCGTTGCGGTCACCGGCGTTGGCGAGTATGTGCGGCTCGGCACCACCGTGGACGACGCGATCGGCGAGGCCTTCGACAAGGTCGCGAAGATGCTGGGCCTGCCCTATCCGGGCGGCCCGCAGGTCGAACGCGCGGCAACAGGCGGCGATCCGGGGCGATTTGCGTTTCCGCGGCCGATGCAGGGACGCCCCGACGCCAATTTCTCGTTGTCGGGATTGAAGACGGCGGTGCGGAACGAAGCGAGCCGGCTGACTGAGATCACGCCGCAGGACGTCAGCGATCTCTGCGCGAGTTTTCAGGCTGCCGTGCTCGACGCCACCGCGGACCGGTTGAGCGTCGGTCTCAAATTTTTCCGCGAGCAGTTCGGCGCGCCGCGTGCGCTGGTGGCGGCCGGGGGTGTCGCCGCCAACCAGGCGATCCGCGGCGCTCTCCATGACGTTGCGAGGAAAGCCGGAACGCAACTGATCATGCCACCGCCCGCACTCTGCACCGACAACGGCGCGATGATCGCCTGGGCCGGCGCCGAACGTCTCGCGCTCGGCATGACCGACACGATGGAAGCGCAGCCCCGCGCGCGCTGGTCGCTCGATGCGAACGCGACGGCACCGGCCGGGTACGGCAAAACGCGGGCGGGATACTAAGCAATGACAGCGTTCCGATCCGTCGCGGTGATCGGTGCAGGCGCCTGGGGCACGGCGCTCGCGACTGTGGCGGCGCGAGCCGGACGAAACGTGACGCTCTGGGCTCGCAACCCCGAGCATGCGACGCGAATCGCATCGACCCGCGACAATCCGCGGCTGCCCGGCGTGCCGATCGCGCGGGAGATCATCGTCACGAGCGATCTCACCATGGCGGCGCGCGCGGACATGCTGCTGATCGCAACGCCGGCGCAGCATCTGCGCGGCGCGGTCAACATGCTGGCGGCGCACCTCGCAAAGCCGGTGCCGATCGTCGCCTGCGCCAAGGGCATCGAGCACGGCACGCACAAATTCATGACCGACGTGATCGCGGAGGCCGCGCCTCATGCGCAGCCGGCGATCCTGTCGGGCCCAAGCTTTGCCGACGACGTCGCGCGTGGCCTGCCGACTGCGGTAACGCTGGCGGCGGTGGAAGAAGCGCTGGCCAGCAGCCTCGTGCAGGCGCTGGGCTCGGCAACCTTCCGGCCCTATCACACAACGGATGTCCGCGGCGTCGAGATCGGCGGCGCGGCCAAGAACGTGCTGGCGATTGCCGCCGGCATCGTGGTCGGCCGCAAGCTCGGCGCCTCCGCGCTCGCCGCACTGACCACGCGCGGCTTCAGCGAGCTGGCACGGCTCGGCCGCGCCTGTGGCGCGCGCACGGAAACGCTCTCCGGCCTCTCCGGTCTCGGCGACCTGCTCCTGAGCTGTTCGACCGCGCAATCGCGCAATTTCGCTCTCGGGATCGCGCTCGGTCGCGGAGAGGCGGCGCCGGCGGGCAAGCTTGCGGAAGGTGCATTCACTGCGCCGGTGCTGGTCGAGCTCGCGGCCGCGCGGCACGTCGACATGCCGGTCTCCCAGGCAGTGGCTGCCATCCTGGATGGCCGGTTGACGATTGACGCCGCGATCGAAGGGCTGCTGACAAGGCCGTTCAAGGCCGAGGAATGACGGCGGCCTCTACCGCGTCGCAGGTTGCACTTAACGACCTGTGCGCGCTGGTTTAGCCTAGCGGCGAACCGCAGGGATCCCGGTCCAACAACAATGAGGTGAGTTTGCGATGAACTACTGGCTGGTGAAATCCGAACCGTCGGTGTGGTCCTGGGACCAGCAGGTGGCGAAGGGCGCCAAGGGCGAAGCCTGGACCGGCGTGCGCAATTACACCGCGCGCATAAACCTCGTGAACATGAAGAAGGGCGACAAGGCGTTCTTCTATCATTCCAACGAGGGCAAGGAGATCGTCGGCATCGCGGAGATCATCAAGGAAGCCTATCCCGATCCGACCGACAAGACCGCAAAATTCGTCTGCGTCGACATCAAGGCCGACAAACCCTTGAAGACGCCGGTAACGATGGCCACGATCAAGGCCGAGAAGAAACTCGCCGACATGGCGCTGGTGAAGTATTCGCGCCTCTCGGTGCAGCCGGTGACGCCCGAGGAATGGAAGCTCGTCTGCAAGATGGGTGGGATGTAGTTGCTGCAATTGCAGGTGTGTAGTCCGATCCGGGATTCGCTTTGCTCCATCAGCGCTACGATATCCGAGCTTGCGTCTCCGGCAACGCAAACACCTCGCATGGCGCAGCGATGCCGCGTAGCGAATGCGGCCCGAGCGCGATCAGAGGCATGTCCGTCTCCGCGGCGAGCGCGCCGGACACCAGAACCGTCCTGCCGAGCGGCTTACACAATCCTTCGAGGCGGCTGGCGAGATTGACGGCGGGACCGATCGCCGTGAAATCGAGCCGGTTGGCGGCGCCGATATTGCGCCACAGCATCCCGCCGAGATGCAGCGCCGCGCCGAACGCGAGCGGCGGCAGACCTTGGGCACGGCGCTCCGCGTTGAGATACGCCATCCCGGCTTCGGCTGCGCTCGCGGCACGCAGAGCCGCATCGCACGCGTGGCGCGGAGACGCCTCGACCACCGGAAAGATCGCGAGCACACCGTCGCCGATGAATTTCAGCACCTCGCCGCCGAAGGCGTGAACCGCGCCGGCAATGCGATCGAACCAGGCATCGAGCGCCGCGATGACATCGGCAGGCGGCGTGGTTTCCGACAGGAGCGTGAAGTTGCGCAGATCGGCATAGAGCAGCGCGGCCTGTATGGTCTCGCCGAGATCGCGCCGCAGGGGTGACGCCAGTACCCGCTCCGCACTGCGCTTGCCGAGATAGGCATCCAACGTCGCGCGCAACGTTGCACGCACGGCAAGCACCGCAAGGGGCGTCGCAGCAAAGCGCGCAGCCTGGCGCAATTGCTCGATCTCGTCCGCGGTGAACGGACGCGGCCCGATCCAGCCGAGCAAAGGCCCATCGGGCGGTCCGACCGCGTCTTCGTGCACCTCACCGTCCGCGATGTCGCGCAGCCAGCGGCGGCCGGCATCGTTGGGCGTGTCGGGCGCGAGGCCGCCAGGTGCGAAGCCAAGCGCTTCGATCACCCGGCCGCTCTCCGCGCGCCACAACCAGGTCCGCTTCGCGATCAGCGGATGTGGCACCTCCAGCGTCAGGCTGCCCGCCGCGAGCGGCACGCCGTCGGCGACTAGATGTGCGCCGAGTTCCATGAGCAGGCGGTCGGCCCCGGCGCTATCGGCGGCGGCATCGACAAGCCAGGCGAGCGTCGGCGAGAGGTGCATGGTCCGATCATGACGAAGGCAGGCCGTCCTTTGTCACGGGCAATCCTTGACGGGCCGCGCGAGCGCCGCCATGTCCCAGTGTCAGCCCAGGGATGATAGCCGATGACCGAACCCTTCATAGTGCGACGCGAGACCCAGATCGCAGCCCCACGCGCCACCGTTTTCGCTTACCTGACCGACCCCGAGAAGATTTTGAGCTGGATGGGCTCCGACGCGACCACTGAGCCGCATCCCGGCGGGCTGTATCTGCTCAAAGGCATCGGCCCGCGCAGCGGCGTCGCCCGCGGCGCGTTCCGCGAAGTCGTGCCGGTGCATCGTCTCGCCTACACTTTTGGATGGGAGAGCGGCCAGGAAGTGCCGCCCGGCTCGAGCCTGATCGAGATCGACCTGATCGAACGCGACGGCGGCACGCTGCTGCGCATGACCCATAGCGGACTGCCGACCGAGGAACAGGCTGCCGCCCACGCGACGGGATGGACGCATTATCTGGAACGGCTCACGACCGCGGCCGCAGGCGGCGATCCCGGTCCCGACAGGGGTGTTTCCAATAAGGCGTAGCGACGGGAGAAGGTCAGACCGCCGCCGTCGCCACCACCTGCTGCAAAAGTTGCTCGCGCCTGGCCTGCGAGCGCTGGCCCTTCATGGTCGCGGCGAAGCGTTCGAGGATGCCGTCCTCGAACGCGGTGACGATGGTGTCGTGGACATAACTCTTGCGGCAGATCGCCGGCGTATTGGAGAGCTGGTCGGCGGCGGCGCGGATCGCTTCCAGCACCTGCTTCTTGCGGCCGTGCTGGCTGGTCGCCGGGGTGATCCGCGACAACGATTCCACGACGACGGCCGATGCCATCAGCGTGCGAAAATCCTTCAGCGAGATCTTGATGCCGGCGATCTCGCGCAGAAACGCGTTCACCTGCGTGGTGTTCACCGCACGCACGACGCCGTAGGCATCGCGATACTGGAACATGCGCTTGCCAGGAACGCCCTGCAAAATGCCGATGGCACGCACCAGCTTGGCCGCATCGCACTCTTTGCGCACCGCCTTGCCGCCCTTGGCCTTGAAGGTCAGCACCAAGCTGTCGTCTTCCAGCGAGACATTGGACTTCAGCAGCGTGGTGGCGCCACGGGTGCCGTTGAGGCGGGCATAGGATTCATTGCCGGGGCGGATCGCGGTGCGCGCAATCAGTTCGATCACGGCCGAGAGCGCGAACTCGCGCGTCGGCTCCTCGCCCGACAGGAACGCCGAAACCTTGCGCCGGATCTTTGGCAGCGCGCCGACGAGTTTCTCCAGCCGATGCGCCTTGCGTTGCTCGCGGACCTTCTCCCAATCGGCGTGATAGCGATATTGCAGCCGGCCCGCGGCATCGCGTCCCACCGCCTGGAGATGCGAGCTCGGATCGGCCGAGTAGCGCACCTCGCGATAGGCCGGCGGCACCGCCATGGAATGCAGCCGGC
Source organism: Bradyrhizobium sp. LM2.9 (assembly GCF_054056555.1). Taxonomy (NCBI): domain Bacteria; kingdom Pseudomonadati; phylum Pseudomonadota; class Alphaproteobacteria; order Hyphomicrobiales; family Nitrobacteraceae; genus Bradyrhizobium; species Bradyrhizobium sp. LM2.9. The sequence continues at coordinate 6,137,959 of NZ_JBSRYJ010000002.1, read as the reverse complement.
GGATGGTGCGGGCATCGCGGATATGCGCGCCATTGGGACGGACGAAGGAATAGCCCTTGCCGCGCTTGATGCGCCGGATCTTCAGCTCGTTCTGGTCGCCGAGCCGCAGGCCCAGTTCCTTGGCGAGCGCCTCGACCGTTGCAGCAGGCGCCGTGTCGAACGCTTTTTTCGGGCTAAGACGGGCGGAACCTGCCGGTTTCGGCCATTGTCCGAGTGCTTTGGCCAGCGCAACGGCTGCAGGATCGGCTGAAGCGGGCCGTATCGTCCCGAAATTCTGCTGATCCATCATAGTCTTAAGCCTTAGCCCTGTCTGTTATCGGTCAATGCCGCTGTTCTGATCTTTGTTCCAAGGGTCTCGTTGGACCCGGGTTAGCCACTTAGGGTGTTCCGAACGGCATTGCGAGTCCCGAATCAGTGAGGTGCGGTTTCTAAATACCTCTGGCGAATGCATGGGGCTCTGCGGCGGCCTGTTCCGAGGGTTTGGGCAAAGGCCCGAAAGCCGCCCCGGCCTGTTCCAGATCTGCGACAGTCCGGCCCGATGGCCTTGATCCTTCGCCTGGCCGGGCGCTCGCCGAAGGTCCAGCTTGTGCACCTTGTCGGGTCCGGTTAGCCCGACGCATAATCAGCTCAACGATCAAGCCGGCTCGCCAGTGGCCCGTGCTCGGCTTGCCGTATGTGGAGGGAGGGAAACATGTCCAAGAAGATCTACGACGTCCCCGCGGAATGGGCGAAGCGCGCCTGGATCGACCAGGCCAAGTACAAGGACATGTACGCCCGCTCGATCTCGGACCCGAACGCCTTCTGGGCCGAGCAGGCCAAGCGCGTCGACTGGATGCACGCGCCGACGAAGATCGAGAACGTCTCCTTCGCGCCCGGCAACATCTCGATCAAATGGTTCGAGGACGGCGTCCTCAACGTCGCCCATAACTGCATCGACCGGCATCTCCACACCCGCGCCAACCAGACCGCGATCATCTGGGAAGGCGACGATCCCTCGCAGTCCAAGCACATCACCTACAAGGAGCTGCACGACGAGGTCTGCCGGATGGCCAACATCCTGCGCACCCGCAACGTCATGAAGGGCGATCGCGTCACCATCTACCTGCCGATGATTCCGGAAGCGGCCTACGCGATGCTGGCCTGCGCGCGGATCGGCGCGGTTCACTCCGTGGTGTTCGCCGGCTTCTCGCCCGACAGCCTCGCCCAGCGCATCAACGACTGCCAGTCCAAGGTGATCATCACCGCGGACGAAGGCCTGCGCGGCGGCAAGAGGGTGCCGCTGAAGGCCAATGTGGACGCGGCGCTCGCCAAGGCAGACGGCGTCGACTGGGTCGTCGTGGTCAAGCGCACCGGCGGCAAGGTCGACATGAACCCGACGCGCGACCTCTGGTATCACGAGGCTGCCGCGATGGTGACGACGGAATGCCGGGTCGAGCACATGCACGCCGAAGATCCGCTGTTCATCCTCTACACCTCAGGCTCGACCGGCCAGCCGAAGGGCGTGCTGCACACCTCCGCCGGCTATCTCCTGTTCGCCGCGATGACGCATCAATACGTCTTCGATTATCACGACGGCGACATCTACTGGTGCACCGCCGACGTGGGCTGGGTCACCGGCCACAGCTACATTCTGTACGGACCGCTCGCCAACGGCGCGACCACGCTGATGTTCGAAGGCGTGCCGAATTACCCGGATAATTCGCGGTTCTGGAACGTCATCGACAAGCACAAGGTCAACATCTTCTACACCGCGCCGACCGCGATCCGCGCGCTGATGCAGTTCGGCGACGAGCCCGTGAAGAAGACCTCGCGCGCCAGCTTGCGCCTGCTGGGCTCGGTCGGTGAGCCAATCAATCCGGAAGCCTGGGAGTGGTATCACCGCGTCGTCGGTGACGACCGCTGCCCGATCGTCGACACCTGGTGGCAGACCGAGACCGGCGGCATTTTGATCACACCGCTGCCGGGCGCGACCAAGCTGAAGCCGGGCTCTGCGACGCAGCCGTTCTTCGGCGTGGTGCCTGAGATCGTCGACGCCGACGGCAAGGTGCTGGACGGCGAGACGTCAGGCAATCTGTGCCTGACGCGATCATGGCCGGGCCAGATGCGCACGGTCTATGGCGACCACGCCCGCTTCGAGCAGACCTATTTCTCGACCTACAAGGGCAAGTACTTCACCGGCGACGGCTGCCGACGCGATGCTGACGGTTATTACTGGATCACCGGCCGCGTCGATGACGTCATCAACGTCTCCGGCCATCGCATGGGCACGGCCGAAGTCGAGAGCGCGTTGGTCGCGCATGAGAAGGTGTCGGAGGCCGCCGTCGTCGGCTTCCCGCACGACATCAAGGGCCAGGGCATCTACGCCTATGTGACCCTGATGGCCGGCGTCGAGCCGACCGACGATTTGCGCAAGGAGCTTGTCACCTGGGTGCGCAAGGAGATCGGCCCGATCGCCTCGCCCGACCAGATCCAGTTCGCGCCCGGCCTACCCAAGACCCGCTCCGGCAAGATCATGCGCCGCATCCTGCGCAAGATCGCCGAGGACGAGCCCGGCAGCCTCGGCGACACCTCGACCTTGGCCGATCCCGCGGTGGTCGACGATCTCGTCAAGAACCGGCAGAACAAGAAGTCGGTCTGAGCCAGGGTCTCTCGTGCCCCGGACACAGCGCAGCCCTGGCGATGCGAAGCATCGTCCAGTCAGCGGTGCGCTGCAGAGCCGGGGTCCATGCAACAGCGGACTCTGTGGCTTTCTGGGTCCCGGCTCTGCGTCGCACCGCTTCGCGCTGCGCCGCGTCCGGGACACGAGACCGCATCTCCGCGTTAGCGCCCCCAAACAACAGCGGTTCACACGCTCACGCGTTCGTCGGGGCGCGTGCCCGCGCGCCCGCATCTTTCCGGCTGAGTGTTGTTTTCAAGTCATTTACTTTGTTTCGAACATTTCCTTTGTTCCCCCTGCTGGCTGGCCCTTGGCGGCCGTGCGTGGAAACCATCCGGTTAACAGGCGCGGTTAAGAATGCCCCCTAACGAGAACTTGGCGGGTCGGCGATTGCCGGTTGTGCGTCATTTTGGACGATTGGTTCGGGTCAAGGGGAAAATCGATGTCGATCAGGATTGCAGTGGCGCTGGCTGCCACCATCGGAGCGGTGGTCGTGATGTCGACCGCGGCGCAGGCCCGGCCGGAAATGGTGGGGACGCACCTGGCCGACTATTCGCCGGGCACCATCGTGGTCAAAACCAACGAGCGTCGGCTCTATCTCGTCCTCGATAACGGCCACGCCGTGCGCTATCCGGTGGGCGTCGGCAAGTCCGGCAAGCAGTGGGCCGGCACCACCCGCATCGACGGCAAGTACCGCAATCCGGCCTGGTCGCCGCCTGCCGAGGTGAAGCGCGACAAGCCGAGCATCCCTGACGTCATTCCGGGCGGCTCGCCGCGCAATCCGATGGGCGTCGCGGCGATGACGCTGTCCGGCGGGGAATACGCGATCCACGGCACCAACGTGCCGGGCTCGGTCGGCGGCTTCGTCTCCTATGGCTGCATCCGCATGCTCAACGACGACATCACCGATCTCTACAGCCGCGTCTCGGTCGGCACCACGGTGGTCGTGACACGCTGATCCCCGGGACGAGATCCCGACAACAAGAGCCGCGTCCGTTGACGCGGCTTTTTTGTTACCAAAAGCGCCAGCCGCGCGCGCACCAGCCGTCGCGATGGCCGCCATTGTAGCTCCGTGCGTAACCGCCGGCGAGCAACGCCGCCGAAACGTTGGTGGTTCGCCTGGTCGCGACGTCGGCGAGAACCCGACCATATTTGTCAGGGCCAAGGTTGGTGATCGTCACGCCGCCCTGGCCGAGCAGATCGCGCAATGCGCGGGCCGCGGCTTCGGCCTTGTCCAGTTCCCCCTGGCAGGATGCTTTCATCTCGGGTGCGTCGATGCCGCGCAAGCGAACGCGCACGACGAGATCGCGGCCGTCGCGCTGACGAAAACGCGCGAGAAAGGTGTCACCGTCAATGGTGCGAACGACGTCGACCGATTCGCGACGATCGGGATGGCCGCCCTGCTGGAGCACGATCTCGGCGTCCCGCGTGCCGCCGCCATCCGGGTGCGGGACCGTCCAGTTCGTCCCGTGCCTGAAGATGAGCACAGCCGCCAGCGCGACGCCGACCACGAACATCCACGGCAACAATCCGGAGAAACGACGGCCGAACGGCGAGCCGCGGAATGAGGGTCGATACTGATGGCTGGGATCGAAGCGCGGCATTCGCGCACGCTAGGGCTGAGTCGGCTGCACCGGCAAGTGTGCGTGAAACGCGCCTCAAAAGTCCGAGGCGATGCCTTTGCGTTCCCAATCACCGTACCGGGTGGGCTCGGGTCCCTTTGGCCCCTGCACCTCTTTCGGCGCAGCTTCGGCATGCGCCACCGCCGCAGCCTGCCGGCGCGCTTCGGCTTCGGCCAGCGCACGCTGGGCGGCCGGCGATAGCGGCTTGCGGTCGGAAGCGGGAGGCCGGTCACTCATCGTCGGATTTCTAGCGCAGGACGATCCGCGGCGCGACGCCCAATAACGCATTCCTGAAATTGCTCCGAAAGGGTCGAAAAACCCGGAAGCGATTCTTACATTTGGCATATTCGCGTGCCAGAGATCGCGTCCTCAAGGCATGCGCCCATTGCGGCGGAACTGCCGCTTGCTGAGAACCTTGCTTCCGCATGCCATCTCAACGTTTTGCCCCTCCATCCGAAGTGCCTGGTCTTGCCGCGCGGCGGATTGCTGCCGACATCGTCGACGGCGTGCTGCAGAAGCACCGCACACTTGACGAGCAGCTCGACGGCAGCGGCGCCCATCCCGGACTGAAGACGCTTCCCGACCGCGATCGCGCGCTGATGCGGCGCCTGGTCGCCACCGTGCTGCGCCGGCTCGGCACGCTCGGCCACGTGATGTCCCGCCTGCTCGACAAGGGCATCCCCTCCGATGCGCCGCGCGCGCAGAGCGCGCTGCTGATCGGCGCCGCCCAGATCCTCTGGATGGACGTGCCCGATCACGCCGCCGTCGATCTCTCCGTTCGCCTCGTGCAGTCCGACCGCCGGGCCGCCCGCTATGCCGGCCTCGTCAACGCCGTGCTGCGCCGTTGCGCCCGCGAGGGCAAGGCGCTGGTGGAAGAGGTTGCCGCGCAGTCGCTGGATTTGCCGCCTTGGATGCTCGCGCGCTGGAGCGCGCATTACGGCGAGACGGTCGCAAGGGACATGGCGCTCGCGCTCAGCCACGACCCTTCGCTGGATCTGACCGTGAAGTCGGACGCCGCGCAATGGGCGAGCCGGCTACATGGTGAGGTTCTGCCGACCGGATCGGTGCGTACGGTGCTGCACGGCGCGGTGACCATGCTTCCCGGCTTCGCCGAAGGACAATGGTGGGTGCAGGACGCCGCCGCCGCGCTGCCGGCCCGGCTGTTCGGCGACATTGCCGGCAAATCCATCGCCGATCTCTGCGCCGCTCCCGGCGGCAAGACCGCGCAGCTGGCGCAGGCCGGCGCGCATGTCACGGCCATCGACCGCTCGCCCGCCCGGGTGGCGCGGCTGCGCGAGAATCTGACGCGGTTGTCGCTCCAGGCCGAAACCGTCGTCGCTGACGCCGTGGAATGGGCCGGCCCAGCCGATGGCTTCGACGGCATCCTCATCGATGCGCCCTGCACCTCGACCGGCACGATCCGCCGCCACCCCGACGTATCCTGGCTCCGGCAGGAATCCGACATCGCCGCGATGACCACGCTCCAGCAGCGGCTGCTGCAAAAATCGGTCTCACTGCTCAAGCCCGGCGGAACGCTGGTCTACTGCACCTGCTCGCTGGAACCCGAAGAGGGCGAGCATGCGATCGCCACGCTACTGGCCGCAGAGCCTGCGATTCGCCGCGTCCCGGTCGATGCGTCCGAGGTGTCGGGGCTCGACGAGATCATCACCGCCGAGGGCGACTTGCGCACCCTGCCCAGCCATCTGCCGAACGCCGATCCCAAGCTCGGCGGGCTCGACGGATTTTTTGCGGCTCGGCTCGTTAAATCCTGATTTTGCAGTGGATTTTGCGACCACGGCGCTGATTCGCGTCGTTCAAGGTGGTGTCGGCCGCCGGATTTTGGGATTAAGAAGGATTCGTCGGAATCCTCTCCCCATCAAGGCAAGGTGTGTCGGTCGCTCAACGCAGACGTATCTCGACGCTGGTGATGAACCGCTTCGCGCGGAATGTGCTCGCGCGCGCGAGCGGTGGTTCCGTCGCCCTGTCGCGGGTCTGGCCCGGCCGCTCCGACCGGCTGATCATCGCGCCGCATGATCTGCGCACCGCGGATGCGACCCGCGCCGCCGAGATCTATGCCGGCCGCTTCGTCTTCGCCGGCAAGATCGTCAATTGCCACGGCCGCTCGATCTTCGATCTCGAGCCGCCGTCGGAGGATTGGGAGGTCGCGCTGCTCGGCTTCGGCTGGTTGCGCCATTTGCGCGCCGCCGACACCGCGTTGACACGCGCGAATGCGCGCGCGCTGATCGAGGACTGGATCGCCAACCCCGGCGGCAAGCGCCGTGCCGTCGCGCGACGCGCGGACGTGCTGGCGCGACGCGTGATCTCGCTGCTGTCGCAGGCGCCGCTGGTGCTCAACGACACCGACAACAAATTCTACCGCCGCTATTTGCGCGCGCTGGCGCGCGAGATCCGCTTCCTGCGCTACACCATGGTCAACATCCCCGACGGGGTGCCAAAACTCCAGGTGCTGATCGCGCTGTGCTATGCGGCGCTGTGCCTCGCCAACCAGGCAAGTCACATCCGCAGCGTCTCGAAGAAGCTCTCGGATGAATTGCAGCGGCAGATCCTGCCCGACGGCGGACATATCTCGCGCAACCCGGGCGCGCTGATCGAGCTCTTGATCGACCTGTTGCCGCTGCGGCAGACCTTTGCCGCACGCAACATCGCGCCGCCGCCGGCGCTGCTCAACGCGATCGACCGCATGATGCCGATGCTGCGCTTCTTCCGCCACGGCGACGGCAATTTCGCACTGTTCAACGGCATGAGCGCGACACCCTCGGACCTGCTCGCGACGCTGCTTGCCTATGACGACACCCACGGCGCGCCGATGGCGAACATGCCGCATACCGGTTTCCAGCGCCTCGATGCCGGCCAGACCACCGTGATCATCGACACCGGCCCGCCGCCGGCGGCCGGCGTCAGCCATGACGCCCATGCCGGCTGCCTGTCGTTCGAACTGTCCTCCGGCATCAGCCGCATCGTCACCAATTGCGGCATGCCGACCACGGGCCGCGACAATTGGCGGCCGTTCGCACGCGGCACGGCAGCGCATTCGACGCTGACCTATCACGACACCTCATCATGCCAGTTCGTGGAGATGTCGGCGATGAAGCGGCTCTTGCATGGCGCGCCCGTCACCCGCGGCCCCGTCGAGGTCGAGAGCTATCGCGAAATCGTGCAGAACGGCACGCTGCTGACGACGTCGCATGATGGCTATCTCGCCAAGTTCGGCGCGATCCACCGCCGCGTGCTGATGATCGCCAATGACGGCGCGCGCATCGACGGGGAGGACACGCTATCGCCGCCGCAGGGCGGACGCTTCAAGGGCGCGGATGCCGATTTCGCGCTGCGCTTCCATCTGCACGCGGCGGTGAAGGCGAGCCGGCTGTCCGATGCCCGCGGCGTCATGCTGGTGCTGCCGAACCGCGACGTCTGGACCTTCGAGGCATTGGACGACAAGGTCGATCTCGAGGACAGCGTGTTCCTGGCCGGCAATGACGGCCCGCGCCGCACCGCGCAGATCGTGATCCGCCAGGATGCGCGGCAGGCGCCCTCGATCCGCTGGAGTTTCGTGCGCTCCACCGCCTCGCCGGCGATCACGAATGCCCGCAGAAACGCGCGGCGGGAGCCGGAACTTCCGCTGTAAACGCCTGCGATCCGGCCCCATCTGATCGTTGTGAAAGCGACCGAAAACTGCTATCGAGCCCTCGCTCGCGCGACTGGCGACCTTGGATGGAGCACCATCGGGAAGCGTGGGACATAGCTGCCGCGCGCCTGGGCATTACTCCTTCAGACAGAGGATCTTGCTCATGACTGACCAGCCCCGCCGCGTCACCCGCGCCCTTCTTTCCGTTTCCGACAAGACCGGCCTGATCGACTTCGCAAAGGCGCTTGCCGCGCATGATGTCGAGCTGGTCTCGACCGGCGGCACCGCCAAGGCGATCGCCGCGGCCGGCCTCAAGGTGAAGGACGTCTCCGAGCTGACCGGCTTCCCCGAGATGATGGATGGCCGCGTCAAGACGCTGCATCCGAAGGTGCATGGCGGCCTGCTCGCGATCCGCGACAACAAGGACCACGCGGAAGCGATGAAGGCGCACGGCATCGCACCGATCGATCTCCTGGTCGTCAATCTCTATCCGTTCGAGGCGACCGTCGACAAAGGCGCGGGCTTTGAGGATTGCATCGAGAACATCGATATCGGCGGCCCCGCGATGATCCGCGCCGCCGCGAAGAACCATGACGACGTCGCCGTCGTGGTCGAGGCGGAGGACTACAAGGCCGTGCTCGACGAGCTCGCCGCCAACAAAGGCGCAACCACGCTGAAGCTACGCCGGCGTCTTGCTGCAAAGGCTTACGCGCGCACGGGCGCGTATGATGCCGCGATCTCGAATTGGTTCGCACGTCAGCTCGAAATCGACGCACCCGATTTCCGTGCCTTCGGCGGCAGACTGATCCAGTCGCTGCGCTATGGCGAGAACCCGCACCAGACCGCGGCGTTCTATGCGACGCCCGACAAGCGGCCGGGCGTCTCGACCGCGCGGCAGCTCCAGGGCAAGGAGCTCTCCTACAACAACATCAACGACACCGATGCGGCCTATGAATGCATCGGCGAGTTCGACGCCAGGCGCACCGCGGCGTGCGTCATCGTCAAGCATGCCAACCCCTGTGGCGTCGCTGAGGGCTCCGATCTCGTCAGTGCCTATCGCAAGGCGCTGGCTTGCGACTCCACCTCGGCCTTCGGCGGCATCATCGCGATGAACCGCGCACTCGACGCCGATACCGCGCGGGAGATCACAAAGATCTTCACCGAGGTGATCATCGCGCCTGACGCCAGCGAAGAGGCGATCGCCATTATCGGCGCGCGCAAGAACCTTCGCCTTCTGCTCGCCGGCAGCCTGCCCGATCCGCGCGCGCCCGGCCTCACCGCCAAGACGGTGGCAGGCGGCCTTCTCGTGCAGAGCCGCGACAATGCGGTGGTCGACGACATGATTTTCAAGGTCGTGACCAAGCGTGCGCCTGATGATGCGGAGATGCGCGACCTGAAGTTCGCGTTCCGGGTGGCGAAGCACGTCAAGTCCAACACCATCATCTACGCCAAGGATCTCGCCACCGTCGGCATCGGCGCCGGCCAGATGAGCCGCGTGGATTCAGCGCGGATCGCGGCGCGCAAGGCCCAGGATGCGGCGAGCGAGCTGAAGCTCGCCGAGCCGCTCACCAAGGGCTCGGTGGTGGCGTCGGATGCGTTCTTCCCGTTCGCCGACGGCATGCTCGCCTGCATCGAGGCCGGCGCCACCGCCGTGGTGCAGCCCGGCGGCTCCATGCGCGACGACGAAGTGATCAAGGCCGCCGACGAGCACGGGATCGCCATGGTGTTCACGGGGACACGGCACTTCAGGCACTGATTGATTGGCGGTAGCCCGGATGGAGCGAAGCGAATCCGGGCTACGAAACTACTCTCGCACCCGCATCAACAGTCCCAGCCCCGCGACGAAGAACACCACCAGCACAGCCATGCCGGCCTTCTGGCTCGCCGTCACCGCGGTGATCACGCCGATCAGGAGCGGGCCGATGAAGGACGTCACTTTCCCCGTCAGTGCGAACAGACCGAAATACTGCGCGATGCGGTCCTTCGGCGCGAGGCGGATCAGGAGCGTGCGTGAGGCGGCTTGCAGCGGACCACCGGCTGCACCGATCAGGCAGCCCAGCACCAGATAAGCGCGTTCGGCCGCCGCGGCGAACAATGCACCGCCAGGCGCGGGCGGTGCGACCTTGATGAAGAAGATCGAATCCTTGTCGACCAGCAGGATCGCCGCCACCGCCAGCAGCAGGACCAGCATGCTGCCGGCGATCACGCGCTTCGGCCCGATACTATCGTCCAGCCTGCCGCCAAGCCATGCGCCAAACGCGCCAGCGATCGCGAGCATGATGCCGAAGGTGCCGATCTGGATCGTGTGCCAGCCGAACGTGCCCGCGGCATAAATGCCGCCGAAGGCAAACAGCGACACCAGACCGTCGGTGTAGATCATGTTGGCGAGCAGAAACGCCGCGAGCGATTTCCGCTGCGGCAGTCCCTTGATCGATTGCTTCAGCTCCGACAGGCCTTCGTGCAGCGCCTCGCGCACCGGGCGCTTCGCCGGATAGTCCGGCGTAAACAGGAACATCGGCGTCACGAAAATGATGAACCAAAGTCCGGTCAACGGTCCGGCGGCGCGGTCGCCCTGATGGCTGGCGGGATCGAGCCCGAACAAAGGCGTGAGCCCGAGCAGCGTGCGGCCGGTCTCGGGATTGGCGGCGAGCAAACCGAGCACGATGATCAGGCTGACGATGCCGCCGATATAACCTGTCGCCCAGCCGGTGCCGGAGAGCCGGCCGAGCCGCTCCGGCGGCACCAGGGTTGGCATCATCGCGTTGTTGAAGAGGGTGGCGAATTCCGCGCCGACGCTGGCGAGCGCGACCGCGGTGAGCAGCGGCGGAATGATGGAGGGATCGCCGGGCTTTCCGATCCACAGCGTGCAGGATGCCAGCACCAGCACCGCGCCGAAGCCAGCGATCCATGGCTTCCTGCGGCCCGAAGCATCGGCAATGGCGCCTAGCAGCGGCGACATCAGCGCAATCGCGAGGCCCGCGGCAGCCATCGCAAAGCCCCACAGCGATTGGCCGGTAGCGGGATTCGGCGCAATGGCGGTGGCAAAATAGGGTGCGAACACGAAGGTCGTGATCAGCGTGAAATAAGGCTGCGCGGCCCAATCGAAGAAGATCCAGCTGACGACGGCGGCGCGCGGCGGAAAGGTCCGCTCCGCCTTGACGCGCGCATCCGAGGTAATCGTCGTCATCGTCCAGACCTCATCACGAACAGTTTTGCTTCTCTTGGGTCAAACCGTATAGCATTGCGGCGGCGCGTGTGAACTGGCCGAAGGCCGCTGCGGAAATTTGATGATGTCGTCTTTTTCGACACGGCGAGCATTTTTCGCCTTCGTTGCCACTCTGGCGTTCAGCCTTCCAACCGCGACCGCGCAGGATGCGCGGCGAGCTTATGTGCCGCCCGCGCTCGACACGGTGCACGCCGTTCCCGCCGAGCATGGGATGGTGGTGGCGCAGGAGAAAATCTCGGCGCAGGTCGGCGCGGACATCCTGCGGCGCGGCGGCAATGCCGTCGATGCCGCGGTCGCGACCGGCTTTGCCATGGCGGTGACCTATCCGCGCGCCGGCAATATCGGCGGCGGCGGCTTCATGGTGATTCATTCCGCCGAGCGCAACGAAGACATCACCATCGACTATCGAGAGACTGCGCCGGCTGCGACCACGCCGCAGATCTTCCTCGGCGCCGACGGCAAGCCCGATGCGGCGAAGTCGCGGGATTCCGCGCTCGGCGTCGGCGTGCCCGGCACCGTCGCGGGACTTGCGCTGGCCCTGGAAAAATATGGCTCGGGCCAGTTCACGCTGGCGCAATTGCTCGAGCCCGCGATCGCGATCGCCCGCGACGGCTTCGTCGTCAGCGACGACATTGCCGACACACTGCCGGGCTGGCACCGGCGCCTGGCGCGCTGGCCCACGTCAGCCAAAATCTTCTCGCGACCTGATGGCACGCCACTCGGCGAAGGCGACAGGCTGGTGCAGAGCGATCTCGCCGAAACCCTGTCGGCCGTCGCCGCACAGGGTGCGCGCGGTTTCTATGAGGGTCCGGTCGCGGAAAAGCTCGCCAAGGCCGTGAGCGACGCCGGCGGCATCATGACGCCGGCCGATTTGAAATCCTATCAGGCGGTGATCCGCGCACCGGTGCGCGGCACCTATCGCGGCTATGACATCGTGTCGATGCCGTTGCCGTCGTCCGGCGGCGTGGTGCTGGTGGAGACGCTCAACATCCTCGAAGGCTTCCAGCTCGCCGATTTGAAGCAAGGATCTCCGGCCTCGCTGCATCTGCTGATCGAGGCCATGAAGCGCGCTTATGCGGACCGTGCGCGCTATCTCGGCGATCCCGCCTTCGTCAACGCACCGATCGGGACGCTCATCGCCAAGGACTACGCCGCCAAGCTGCGGGCAACCATCTCCGCCGATCGCGCCACGCCGTCGAAGCAGCTCGTTTCCACCGCCACCTCGCCGCACGAGGGCAGCAACACCACGCATTTTTCCGTCGTCGACGGCAGCGGCAACGCCGTCAGCAACACCTATACACTGAACTTCAGCTACGGTCTTGGCCTCGTCGCCGATGGCACCGGCGTGCTGCTCAACAACGAGCTCGACGATTTCACCGCAGCTGTCGGCGCTTCCAATGCCTACGGCCTCGTCGGCTTCGAGCCCAATTTGCCCGGGCCCGGCAAGCGGCCGCTGTCCTCGATGTCGCCGACTATCGTGCTGAAGGACGGCAAGCCGGTGCTGGTGACGGGCTCGCCCGGTGGCAGCCGCATCATCTCGACCGTGCTCCAGGTGATCGTCAACGTCCTCGACTACAAGATGGACGTTGCGGCCGCCGTGGCCGCGCCGCGGCTGCATCACCAATGGCTGCCCGACGAGGTGCGGATCGAGAGCGGCTTTCCCGACAATGTCCTGCTCGAGCTGAAGGCGATGGACCACCTCATCGTCGAGCCGATGGGGCAGACATCGGCGAACTCGATCGCGGTGACCGCCAACGGGCCGCTTGGCGCACCCGATCCACGCACGCGAGGCGCGGAAGCCGCGGGGCAGTAGCTCTGTCCCGCATAGCGCGAAGGCCTGCTCGTGCTTGCGCAAGCCACCGCGCGTGCTACCACCGCCCGCATAAGGGAATTGCCGGGGAGACGCTCATGACCACGACCGATCCGACCGAGCGCATCGAACGCGCCGAGATCGAAGACACCAGCCTTCTTGCCTTCTATCGCGACATGAACGCACCGGAGCGCCGGACATTCTGGGCTTGCGCGGCAGGCTGGGCGCTGGACGGCATGGACTTCATGATCTACCCGCTGGTGATCGGCACCATCATCGCGCTGTGGAAGGTCGATGCGGGATCGGCCGGCCTCGCCGGCACCGTGACGCTGCTGGCGTCCGCCATCGGCGGCTGGCTCGGCGGTTATCTCTCCGACCATATCGGCCGGGTGAGGACGCTCCAGATCACTATCATCTGGTTCTCGGTGTTCTCGCTGGTCTGCGCGGTCGTGCAGAATTTCGAACAGCTCCTGATCGCGCGCGCGGTGCTGGGCCTCGGCTTCGGCGGCGAGTGGGCGGCGGGCGCCGTGCTGATGGGTGAAGCGATCCGGCCGCAATATCGCGGGCGCGCGGTCGGCTCGGTGCAATCGGGCTGGGCGGTCGGCTGGGGCCTCGCGGTGCTGTCGCAGGCGATCCTGTTCTCGGCTTTGCCGCCGGAGACGGCATGGCGCTGGATGTTCGTGATCGGCGCGCTGCCGGCGCTGCTGGTGTTCTACATCCGCCGCTCCGTCACCGAGCCCGAGGTCGCGGCCGAAGCCCGCGCCAAACAGGCCGCGAGTGGCAATCGTCCGGCGCTCTGGGAAATCTTCTCCGGCCCGATCCTGAAAACCACGATCCTGGCGTCGCTGATGGCGACGGGCTGCCAGGGCGGCTATTACGCCGTTACGTTCTGGGTGCCGCAATTCCTGACCAAGGAGCGGCACCTCTCGATCGTCGGCTCGACCGGCTACCTATCGACGCTGATCGTCGGATCCTTCATCGGCTATCTCGTTGGCGCCTGGCTCGCCGACCGGATCGGACGGCGCAATCTGTTCCTGATCTTCTCGATCGGCGCGATGGCTGTGGTGCTGCTCTATACGCAGCTGCCGCTGACCAATGAAATCCTGTGGGTGCTCGGCTTCCCGCTCGGCTTCTTCGCCTCGGGCTATTTCTCGGGGATCGGCGCGTTCCTGACCGAACTTTATCCAACGCGGCTGCGCGGCTCGGGCCAGGGTTTTTGCTACAATTTCGGCCGCGGCATCGGCGCGCTGTTTCCGTTCCTCGTCGGCTCGCTCTCGGCGACGACGTCACTCGCGAACGCGATCGCGATGTTTGCAGTGGTGGCCTACGCGCTGTTCTTCATCGCCGCCTTCGCGCTGCCGGAGACCCGCGGGCGGATATTGCACGCGGACTAACAGGCACCGTCGTCCGGGGGCGGTGAGGCAACTTACCGCCCCACCTGATACGGCCCGCCCTTCTCAAGCGCACGGTTGTACGCCGGCCGCGCGTGAATGCGCTCCAGAAACGCCATCGCCTTGGGATGGCCGAGCTCGAGCCCGCCACGCGCCTGGGCTGCCTCGAGCGGAAAGCTCATCTGGATGTCGGCCGCGGTGAACTCGCTGCCGGCGAACCACTCGCTCTTGCCGAGTTCGCCTTCCCAGTAATCCATGTGCTGCTTGAGCTGCGGATTGACGAGCGCCGTGAGCGCCTGGTTCGAGACCTTGCGCACCAGGGGGCGCAGCAACGCCGGCGCGCGCTTCGGCATCAGCGTGAACAACAGCTTGAGCAGCAGCGGTTGCATCGCCGAGCCTTCCGCATAATGCAGCCAATACGTGAAGCGCAGCCGCTCGGGCGTGTTCAGCGACGGGACCAGCCGGCCGTTGCCGTAGGTGGCGATGAGATATTCGATGATCGCGCCTGATTCGGCGACGGTGTTGCCGTTGTCGGTGATGACGGGCGACTTGCCGAGCGGATGGATGGCGCGCAGCTCCTTCGGCGCGCGCATGTCGGGCTGGCGCTGATAGCGCACGATCTCGTAAGGCACGCCCAACTCCTCGAGCAGCCACAGCACCCGCTGCGAACGGGAATTGTTGAGGTGGTGAACGGTCAGCATCGCGTGGTCCCCGGGCTAGGCGTGGTCGGTCGGCCGCGTACGTGCCAGCCCGGGAACGCAATGTCGAGCCATCCCGTCGGATATTTTCACCCGGGTATATTGACGCCGAAAATTTACCCGGATATTAAACGGTCCAACGTCGTCAATTTGGCAGTGATTTCGATGCAGAGGACTTTCACCGCATTCCAAGGCCCGCGCCGACTGGCGTCGGGACCGGCAGGAGAGGTCGCGCTGGTCGTCAAGCGGATCGCCCCATTGCCGGACGAGCCAATCATCATCTTCGAGGACGACACGGGCCGATCAATCGACTTCGATCTGCGCGGCGGGGATCGCGAGGTGTTGGCGCGGCTGACAAAGCTGGTCCCGCCTCCAGTTGAGGAGACGATACCGTCGAGCGAACCGCGTGGCCGCGGCCGGCCGAAGCTCGGCGTGGTCGCGCGGGAGATCACGTTGCTGCCGCGGCACTGGGAGTGGCTCAACGCGCAAGCCGGCGGCGCCTCGGTCGCGCTGCGAAAGCTCGTCGACGAAGCGCGCCGCGCGAGCGGCGACAAGGACCGCGAGCGTCAGGCGCGCGATGCGGCCTATCACTTCATGTCGACCATGGCCGGCAATCTGCCGCAGTTCGAGGAAGCTTCGCGCGCGCTGTTCGCGGATGACCGGCGGCGCTTCACCGGACTGATCGCAGATTGGCCCACTGACATCCGCGATCACATCGTCAAGCTCGCCTATAGCGACCGCGCCTAGGCGCGCCTTTACTCACAAACCCATCGATGGTCGAGCCGCGCATTGCGCGGCAACGGCTTCGCATGCCCTGATGAAAGACACATCCATGTCCGCCTCCAAGCCGCTCTGGACGACGTTCCTCCGCTTCCTCGCACCGTTGATGCTGAGCAATGCGCTGCAATCGCTGTTCGGCACCGTCAGCAACGTCTATCTCGGCCAGATGATCGGCGTTGACGCGCTCGCGTCGGTGTCGGTGTTCTTCCCGGTAATATTCTTCCTGTTCGGTTTCGTCATGGGGCTGAGCACCGGCGCCACGGTCCTGATCGGCCAGGCCCATGGCGCGAGCGAGCAGGGTCGGATCAAGATTGTCGTGGGCACCACGCTCGCGGTCGGCCTGTTGCTGTCGATTTCGATTGCGCTGATCGGCGGGATCTTCAGCCGGCAATTGATGATGACGCTTGCGACCCCCGCGGACATTCTCGACCAGGCCAGCGCGTATGCCCGTGTCATGCTGTTCACCATGCCGCTCGGCTTCGTCTTCCTGCTGATGACAGCGATGATCCGCGGCGTCGGCGATGCGCTGACGCCGCTGCTGGCGCTGGCGTTGTCGACCGCGATCGGCTTGATCCTGACGCCGATGCTGATCCACGGATCGCTCGGATTGCCGGCGGTCGGAATCACCAGCCCGGCCTGGGCGGCGGCGATCGCCAACGCGCTGACGCTGATCGCGCTGGCCGCCTATTTGCTGCGGAGGAAACATGCATTGGCACCGGACGCTGCACTGCTGCGTCATCTCCGGCTCAATCGTGTGGTGCTGGGACAAATCCTCGGCATCGGACTGCCGAGCGCGATCGGCATGGTGGTGATGGCGATCGCCGAGCTGGTGCTGCTCGGCCTCGTCAACACCTATGGGTCCGACGCCACCGCCGCCTATGGCGCGGTCAACCAGGTGATGGGCTATACGCAGTTCACGGCGATATCGATTTCGATCGCGGTCTCGATCCTCGGCGCGCAGGCGGTTGGCCGCGGCGACAGAACGCGGCTCGATGGCATCGTACGCACCGGCCTCATGTTCAACATCGTCCTGACGGGCGGGCTGGTGGCGCTGATCTATCTCGCGCCGCGCGCTGTGCTCGGTGTCTTCATCACTGACGACATCGTGCTCGATCTCGCGAAGAGCTTGCTCCAGATTGCGTTGTGGAGCTCGGTGCCGTTTGGCCTTGCGACGGTGTTTTCAGGCGCGATGCGCGCTGCCGGCGTGGCGCTGACGCCGATGCTGCTCTCGATCGTCGCCATCGTCGCAATCGAGCTGCCATCTGCGGTGATCCTGAGCCGCACGATCGGCCTACAGGGTGTGTGGGCCGCCTATCCGATCGTGTTTTGCGCCATGTTCCTTTTGCAGATGGGCTATTACCTTCTGGTGTGGCGCAAGCGAACGATCCGGCGTCTGATCTGACGACATCATCAAGAGATTACGACCGTCATTAAACGGTGGACCCGTGGCGCGCGCTGCGCCACAATGTGAAAAACCGACGTCAGGGAGAACGATTTTGACCCGCACAGCCCCGCAATTCCTGTTCGATTTCGGCAGTCCGAACGCCTATCTCAGTCATCTCGCGATTCCGGCGATCGAGCAGCGCATCGGTGTCAAGTTCGAGTACGTGCCGATCCTGCTCGGTGGCATCTTCAAGTCGACCAATAACAAGTCGCCGGCCGAGACGCTCGCCGGCATCAAGAACAAGCGCGAATTCCACACGGTCGAGACCGAGCGCTTCGTCAAGCGCTTCCAGGTTCAACCCTATGTCATGAATCCCTTCTTCCCCGTCAACACGTTGAACCTGATGCGCGCAGCGATCGCGGCGCAGCTCGAAGGCGTGTTCGAGACCTATGTCGAGGCCGCCTTCCATCACATGTGGCGCCAGCCGAAGAAAATGGACGATCCTGAAATCGCGGCGAAGGCGCTGGCGTCTTCCGGTCTCGACGCCCAAAAGCTGTTCGCCCGCGCGCAAGAGCCCGAAATGAAGGGCAGGCTGATCAAGAACACCGAGGAGGCCGTCGCGCGCGGCGCGTTCGGCTCGCCGACCTTCTTCGTCGGCGACGAGATGTTCTTCGGCAAGGAGCAGCTGCGCGAGGTCGAGGAGATGGTGTCGGGAAAGTAGCCCGCTCATTCTCCAGCGACAGAATGTGATCGCGGCAGCATTCTGGATTGCTTCGCTTCGCTCGCAATGACGACTATAAATGGATCGCCAACAACAGTAAGAACAACCGCAAGAGCAACAAGGACAATCCCATGCGTATCCTCGTGGTCGGTGCCGGCGCCATCGGCGGCTATTTTGGTGGCAGGCTGTTGCAGGCCGGCCGCGACGTCACCTTCCTGGTCCGGCCGCGGCGCGCCAGCGAGCTCGCGAGCGCCGGCCTCGTCATCAAGAGCCCGAATGGCGACATCACGCTGAAGGATCCGCCGCGGGTCGAGGCCGACAAGCTCAACGATAAGTTCGACGTGGTGCTGTTGAGCTGCAAGGCGTTCGATCTCGACGACGCCATCAAGTCGTTCGCGGCGGCGGTCGGGCCCGACACGGCGATCATTCCGATGCTCAACGGCATGAAGCATCTCGATATCCTCGACGGCAAGTTCGGCAAAGAGCGCGTGCTCGGCGGCCTCTGCGCCATCGCCGCGACGCTCAACGAGAAGCGCGAGGTGGTGCAGCTCCAGCCGATGCAGTCGATCAATTACGGCGAGCGCGACGGAAAGCCGTCGGATCGCGTCAAGGCGATCGACGAGGCCTTCAAGGGCGGCATCAATGGTGCCACGGCCAGCCAGAACATCATGCAGGACATGTGGGAGAAGTGGGTGTTCCTCTCCTCGCTGGCGGCGTCCACCAGCCTGATGCGCACCTCCGTCGGCAACATTCTCGCCGCCCCCGGCGGCAGGGACTTTTTGCTCGGCATGCTGGACGAGACCAGCGCGATCGCCACCGCCTCAGGCTACACGCCGGGCGGTCCGTTCTTCGAGCGCGTGAAGGGTAACCTCACCACCGAGGGTTCGCCGATGACGGCGTCGATGTTCCGGGACGTCAAGGCCGGCCTGCCGGTCGAGGCCGATCACGTCATCGGCGACCTCATCGCGCGCGCCGATGCCGCCAAGGTGCCGGTGCCGAAGCTGCGCATCGCGTACACGCATTTGAAGGCGTATGAGAAGCAGCGGGCGGGCTGACCGCACCTTCCGCTACTTGAAATACGCGAGATAGTGCGAGACGGCCGTGATCTCCTCGTCGCTCATGTGATAGGCGACATCGGCCATCGCGGCACCGCCGCCGCCGACGCGCTGGTTGGTCTTGTAGTCGCGCAGCGCCTTGACCAGATATTCCTCGCGCTGACCCGCGAGTCGCGCGACGGCCTTGGTGCCGGCAAAGCTATCCGTGTGGCATGAGGCGCAGCGGCGGCCGACGGCAACTTGCGCGCCCTTTTTCGACAGGTCCGGGTCTTTGTCTTCCTCGCCCTTTGGCGGCGTCATTTGCGAGAAATAAGCACCGAAATTGCGGACGTCCTCGTTGGTGATTTCCTCCGCGATGGGCTGCATCTGGTCGTTCTTGCGCGAACCAGCGCGGAAGAACACGAGCTGCCATTGCAGAAATTGATCGGGCTGGCCGGCGAGCGAGGGGATATTCTCGGTCTGCGAGATGCCGTTCTCGCCGTGACAGCCGGAGCAGACGGCGGCCTTCTCCTTGATCGCGGCGTTGTCGGCGGCCTGGGCCGGGACGAATGCGAGCGCTGTGAGCGCGAGCGCGTTGATAGCGAGCGAGATGACCTGCCGGCGCATGATTGAAAATTCCGCTTTGACGAGTTCGTCATTCCCGGAGCGCGCCTGAGGACGAACCCGGACTCGATAACCCTCGTTCGTGGTTTTGGGTTCCAGACTTGTACGCAAGCGGCGCGCAGATTCGGAACCACAGCGTGCGAAATTGAAAACGAGAAAGGCTGCGGTGCCCCTCGGCCCCGCAGCCTCGCGTCCTTGTACGCTACTTCTTGCTGTAGCTGATGCGGTAGATCGCGCCGGCCCAATCGTCGGCGACGAGGATCGAGCCGTCCTTGGCGAGGATGATGTCGTCGGGACGGCCGAGATAGCCCTGGTCGCCCTCGATCCAGCCGGAAGCAAACACCTCCTGCTTGGCATTCTTGCCGTCGGGTCCGACGATCACGCGCATGATGCGGCCGCCCTGGTACTTGTGACGATTCCAGGAGCCGTGCTCGGCGATCAGGATGTTGTTCTTGTACTCAGGCGGAAATTGATCGCCTGTATAGAACTTCATGCCGAGCGGAGCGACGTGAGCGCCGAGGTTCAGCACCGGCGGCGTGAACTCGGAGCATTTGTGGCCCATCGCGAACTTCGGATCGGGCAGGTCACCCTGATGGCAATAGGGATAGCCAAAGTGCTCGCCCATCTTCGAGATCATGTTCAGCTTGTCGCTGGGTAGATCATCGCTGACCCAGTCACGCGCGTTCTCGGTGAACCAGTACTTGCCGGTACGCGGATCGACGTCGCCGCCGACCGAGTTGCGGACGCCGAGCGCATAGACTTCGGCATTGCCGGTCTTGGGATCGACGCGGCGGATTTGCGCGACGCTGGTTGGGGGCACGCCGATGTTGAAGGGCGGTCCGAACGGAATGTAGAACCAGCCTTCCTTGTCGACCGCGATGTATTTCCAGCCGTGCGCGGCATAGGACGGCATATCGTCATAGACGACCTTGCCCTCGCCGAGATTATCCATCTTGGCTTCGGCATCGTCGTAGCGGATCAGCTTGTCGACCGCGATGACGTAAAGCGCGCCGTCCTTGAAGGCCAGACCGGTGGGCATGTTCAGCCCCTTCAGGATGGTCTTGACCTCCTTCTTGCCGTTGTTGTCCTTGATGGCATAGACGTTGCCGAGGCCGAACGAGCCGACGAACAGCGTGCCCTTGTCACCCCAGGCCATCTGCCGCGCGGCCAGCACACCGGACGCGTAGACCTCCATCTTGAAGCCCGCCGGCAGCTTGACCTTCTTGACGATATTGGCGAGTTCGGCCTCCGACGCGCCGGTCGGCGGACCCGACGGCGGCGCCAGGCCCTTCTGCGCCTCGGTCTCGTCGCCGAGGAACCAGTCATCCGGCGGATGGGTCCAGAACTCCTTGGTGCCGGATTCGTATTTCTTCAGCGGCTTGTTCTTGTCCTGCGCGTAGCCAGCGCTGGTCCCCGCAAGAAGGGCCACGGCCGCAAGCGCCAACACGGATCGATGGAACATCGATGTCATCGCGTCACTCCCTAAGGCAGCCGTCAGGGCTGCACGTTATTTTATTATGGCTAGTCGAGAGGCGAAGTTTTGAGTCTGTCGAGAGGACAGACGCAAAAAGGTTAGCACATCTGCGAGCAGTGAGAAGCGCGCCGCATGCGCCGCAATTGCCCTCGATAAAAATTGAGACGGATGTTCTCGGCCCGAGCACGACAGCGGCAACGGTCTCGCTGCAACGCGGAATCGAGGCAGCGCATGGCCAATTTGCAGGCAGCACGACGGTCGGGAACAAAAAACGCGAAAACAACCCCATGCACAGTAGAACGGCGGAGGCCATTTTGCTCCCGGTGACTCCGGACAGGCATTTGATGCATCGGGCAAATTGGCAAAAGCGGCGACTACGGGGCGGCGGGGTAGGGACCATCGCCGAAAATCGTCTCGTGATAGCCTTTCGACCCCACATCGCGCGCCAGCGTGCTGCGAAAATCGCGGCCATCGCGAAGGCAGTTCAGGACATGGGCGAAGTCGAATTCGGGCCGCCAGCCCAGCTCGCGCCGCGCACGGTCGTTGACATAGACCCGGTCGATCGCGGGGAACAGCCGCCAGCCGCGCGCCGCATAGAGCTCCGCACAATCCGGATAGAGCTCGCGCACGACAGTGGCCGCATCGCGCGCAAGTGCTGCCAGATGGCGCTGCTCGAACGGGCTGGTGGCCGACACGATGTAGCGGGCAAACCCGATCTTCGGCGCCCGCTCGGCGGCGAGCAGATGGGCGTTCACCGCGTCCGCGATATCCAGCCGGCGATAGAGCAGCTCGTTGGCCTGCGCGTTCTCCGGCGCGTAAGCTGATCGCATTGCAGGATCGTCATCGTCTTCGGGGAAGAAGCGCGAGGTTCTCAAGATCAGGACCGGCAGGCCGCGCTCGCGACAGAACAGCTCGCAGAGAGTTTCGGCCATCAGCTTGGTCGTGCCGTAGATGTTCTTGGGCACCGCCGGCAGGTCCTCGGTGACCCACACCGCGGCTTGGCCGGCGTCGGGCCGAAGCTGCGAGCCGAACGCGCTGGTTGTGCTGGTGAAGACGAAGCTGCGCACGCCAGCGGACACCGCCGCTTCGAGCAGATTGAGCGTGCCGGTGACGTTGGTGTCGATGAAATCCTGCTTGGAGTGCGTCGCCACATGCGGCTTGTGCAGCGTCGCTGTGTGGATCACGGCGGTAACGCCGGCCATCTGGCCTCGCACGAAATCAGAATCGACGATCGAGCCGACGGCATCGGTGAAGGGCGATGCCTTCAAATCGATCCCAAGCACAGTTGAACCGCGTCCGCGGAGCGTGCGGAGAAGGGCCTCGCCGAGATGGCCCGCGCTGCCGGTGACCAGAATTGTCATGTGAGACCGATTGAACCCACCCCCAAGATTCGCCGCAATCTACCGCTGCAGCAGAACAAATAGCAAACAAATTGATCGTGACGGTTGTCGGAGGGAGTGTAGATGCTCCATTCAATCCTATATTGACCGGGCATCCAGATAGTGACGCAGATGAAGAGCCCTATTCTAGTCCTGGCGACTGTAAATGCGCCGTATAGCCAAAAGCTAGACGCGCAGGAGCTTGTCCGGTATCTGCTGGATCCCTCTTCGGCGAAGACAGCCTGCGGTCCGATGTCGTCGTTTTTTGGCGATGTTGAACCTGAATCGCAAATTGCGTTCGCTGAGATGTATGGCATCAGCCACGATCAATTGGTTGCCGCAGCGAAGGCCTTTGCCGAGTTTTCGGGGCAATCCTTCCCACTCGCGGCCTGACAAATGAGCGCTCAATCGGATTGGGCGCTACTTTTTCGCATTGCCTGTGCGATGATCCGGCAAGTAAACGCCGAGCAGAAAACCATTTATCATTGCGAGACCGATCGCTCCCCATGACACCGGCTAGACATTTGAAGCGTCGCGCAAGCAGCAAATGCGGCGGCGGGACAAGGCCCTCCGTCAAACACCGCATCATAACGGCCTTTTGACGCCATCTCGCGCGCCAGCGCGATGGGAATCGCGGAGGGTCGCTTGATTTCAGGCCAGGTTGAGGTCGAGGCCAAGCAACGAACTTAGGCGGCACTAACCGCGAATTCATCAAGCTGCCGGTGGCTCGAGGTCCGGTTCGATCGAGAAGACCAGCTGCGTGAGGGTTATCAAAATCAAGACGTGCCAAAGCAGAATGAGCAGTCCACCCATATTGGCTAAGGCTTGTGCGACTGCGCCTCCACACAGCACCGGCTTTACCGCGACCAACGCAACGGCAACTGCGAATAGCGAAATCAACCAGTACGCGTTCTTGCGCAGATTTGTACGAGACTTGGCCAAGAATCGTCGCTTGTAACGTTCTTCGATTTTGTTGAATTCTAGGTGCACGCTTGCGATCGACGCCAGCGTTATGGCCAGAATGACGCCCAACAATGCAAGCAACTCATGATTCACAAAATTCTTCAAAAACGGGTTTTCGTCGCTAATCCACTCCGGACGCGCCGCAGAAATAGCGACTGACATAGCTGCAAAGATTGCTAGCAAGCTGTATCCAAGCGTCTTGGTCATTAGAATATCCTATCAAGCAGAGTGAGTATCTGTCGAAGGAATTCGCTTTGGTTTTTACTATGTGGCTCTACCGGCAGGTTGACATGCTTGTCGTGCTTCTCCGAGCTATAAGTCGAACCATCCTCAGACGTGGCCGACAAAGTACCTGCCCCTCGTTCGGTATAGTCGACAATCTGCGTCAGACGCTCAGTCGTGTTGAGAATGGTGTCACTCTCGAGGGTCGTCTTAACTCTCGACACGTTTTCCTTGTCACGTAGTGAACGCATCTCATTCTGGAAGTCATTCACATCATCGAACATATTTGGCGCAGCAACGTCGAGCGTGATGCTTCGAATCCGATTTTTATGAGCTTGGGCGAAATTCCAAAACGACCCCTCCTCCACGATCGGGTAGACCTCGCCATGGTAGGGCGCTTCCGTCGCCGCATTCATCGACTTCAAGAGCGATTTCCAGATGGCAATGGGCATACCTACGGCAGTATTGTGCTCCATTGCGATCTTTTGACCGTCGTCGTGGGGCGAGACATCGATCATCGCGAAAGCAGCTTGCCAGGAGCCGTGTTCGGTGGGCTCTAACCCTTCGCTAGGCGGCGTTCGCTCGCGCAACATTTTCTCACGAGCAATCCAACCGAACACAACATTCGGATAGTTCGGAGAAGCGTTGGCCTCAGGGACGAACACAAAATCGTTGTTCGAGTGCACAAACCTTTGCTCTTCCCCGAGAAACTTCCGAAGCCATTCTTCTCGTGAGAGTGGGCTGCCATCAGGTCTTGTCTCAGCAAAAAGGTTGGCAACCGCCTTCAATGATAGCCGGAGAAAATAGATTTCCATCGCTTCTGCCCCCAAATGCATATGAGCAGAAATTTCTTGTCCGTCTAGTGGGGATTGAGACGCAAGGTCAAAACAACCAGCGAATTAGTCTAGGAACAGCTTTTGGCCCAGCCTACGATACACCGCACAACAAGCTTTTCGGACGACTAGCCGAGCTAGGAATCAGCACAATGGTCGTCGACGAGCCTTACCTACAGGTCGCCTCGAATTAAGCCGGAAGCATAGGTCGGGAGACATGGCATTCCGGCTTGAGGCTGTCATTCAAGCCTTCAGGGCCTCTGCCTTCCAGTCAGAAAACTCCGATGATTGGGTGCGTGCGGCACGCATAGCCGCACAGTTCGACTAGGTTTTCATGAACACGCGCCCTTTAGATGGGCTTTGGGCCGCGCAATACGTACTTGTCAAATTTTGCGCATTTACACCCTAACGGTAAAGTCGCACAATTTCAGATAGAAATCACACGGTGGCGACACTTCATGGGCCAGTCAAAAATTCCATTGTACGCGTATGTCGACGAAACCGGTAACACAGGCCACAATCTCTTCGACGAAGCACAGCCGGACTTCTTCACAGCGGCACTGATAACGAAAGGCAACTTCGACGACGGACATAGCGAAGCTGCTCTGAAGCTCACTGCCTCGCTGGGCGTTGACAGTTTACACGGCAAAGAACTTGGAGTTGGACGGATCGAAAAGATCGCTGATGAATTTCTTGCTCTGCTTAAGAAGGCTCAAGCTCATTTCTTCATCTCCCGTGTAGAAAAGAAGTATCTTCTTGTAACCAAGCTGTACGATTCGCTTTTCGACTCTGGAGAGAATGCAGGCGTAGCTTGGCACCATTACAACTTGCGCCCACTTCGTCTGCTGCTCGCTTTCAAGCTAGCATTGACCATAGATGAAGAAACGGCACGGCTATTTTGGCAATGCATACTCGAACCTAATGAAGCTAAGGCCTACGAGGTTTTGCCGGGGATTTGTGCTCGGCTGCACGGAAATCTTCTAGAGGTTCCTGATCAGAAATCCCGCGAAGTTCTCGGGGAGGGATTAGAGTGGGCGCGCCTTCACCCGAAGGCGATCCAAATTCACACCGACAGAAAGTTGTCGCGGCAAGCGCACTTCCCGAATCTCGTGGCCTTCGCCAATCTGCTAGATGGCCTCGACCATTTCTCGAAGCTCTACAAAAAGCGCGTTGCACGGATCACGCACGACCAGCAGACCGAATTCGCGAAATCATTGGCGGCATTCCATGAGCTTTTCACAACCGCTGCGCCCGATCAGATACGTTGGGCCGGAGAGACTTTCAGCTTGCAGAAGGTGGTCGGCAGCGAGTTTGAGGTTAAGGCCGACGACAAAAGTGCAGGCATTCAAGTGACTGATGTTGTCTTGTGGCTGTACAGCCAATTTCGAAAGCAGCGAGAGCTTCCCGCCAAGTGCACGGCAATCGTTCGTTACGCGATCGTGCACGGCTGGGAGAGCGATTTTTCCTTCAGCGGCGTAGACCGTGTTATGCAGGAAAGGTACGGTAAGGTATTCAACACGCCTCTTACGCCCGAGCAGGAGGCGCAGGCTCGCGAGCTAATCGCGAAAGCCGAAGAGAACCGCTTAAGCGCGATGGCTCAGTACGATAAGGATGGGCTGCCACCGTTTATGAGAGATGCGGTTGCCGTCGAAGCAATACCGGCGCAAGCAATCGAGGCAAAGTAGGCAGTCTTCGATTTGCGCTGCAGCGGGCAGACGACTTACCGGTCCTTGTCAAAGCGCGATGCCAACGCTCTGCCAACGATTAGAACCGACATTACAGACCCAATACAGCCGCCACCGGCGTGGGAAACCACGACCCCGTCCGGCTCGGCTGGATGCTTTGGGAAAAATTGGAGCGGGCGAAGGGGCTCGAACCCTCGACCCCGACCTTGGCAAGGTCGTGCTCTACCACTGAGCTACACCCGCATCCTGTGTCGGCCGCGTGACGCGCCCGGCAACGGCTGTCGTATGCCAAAACCGGACGCCGAATGCAACAGCTACGCGCGGCATAGATTCGCATTGGACGGCCCATATGGACCCAAACCCGGCCAAATCGGCCAAAAACGCCCCGCAACCGCCGAATCGTCGCGCACGGATTGAAATTCGGCCGCCCCGGCCCAATTTTAGGGCGGACAGCGAAGCATATGAATTGGCGGCGTGCTAAAGACCCGCCATTCCAGATACAGACGAGGGGATCCCGTGACGATCATCGAACAGGGTAACGGAGCGGCGGGCCCGGCTGCGACCGATCTGATCAAGGACACGACCACCCAGACCTTCGTGAAGGACGTCATCGAGGAATCGAAGCACCAGCCGGTGCTGATCGACTTCTGGGCGGAATGGTGCGGCCCCTGCAAGCAGCTTACGCCCTTGCTGGAAAAGGCCGTCAAGGCCGCCAAGGGCAAGGTCAAGCTGGTCAAGATGAACATCGACCAGCACCCGGCGATCCCGGGCCAGATGGGCATCCAGTCGATTCCGGCGGTGATCGCCTTCGTCAACGGCCAGCCGGCCGACGGCTTCATGGGCGCGGTGCCGGAGAGCCAGCTCAACGCCTTCATCGAGAAGCTGACCAAGGGCGTGACCGCCCCGGGTGAGCCGAATGTCGCGGAAATCCTCCAAGAGGCCGAGGCCGTGCTCGCCGAGGGCGATGCCGCTGCGGCCGCCCAGATCTACGCGGAAGTGCTGGAGCACGAATCGACCAACATCGCGGCCCTTGCCGGACTTGCGAAATGCTACGCCACCTCCGGCGCGATGGAGCAGGCCAAGCAGACGCTGGCCATGGTGCCGGAATCCAAGCGCAACGACCCCGCGGTGAAAGCCGTGCAGACCGCGATCGATCTCGCCGAGCAGGCGCAATCGCTCGGGCCGGTCGCCGAGCTGGAACAGAAAGTCGCCGCAAACCCGCTCGATCATCAGGCTCGATTTGACCTCGCGACCGCGCTCAACGCGCAAGGCAACCGCGCCGCCGCCACCGAGCAACTACTCGCGATCATCAAGCGCGACCGCAAATGGAACGACGACGGCGCCCGCAAGCAGCTGGTGCAGTTCTTCGAGGCCTGGGGCGGCACGGATGATGCAACCGTCGAGGGACGCAAGCGCTTGTCGATCATCCTGTTTTCCTAAGACGAGCAGGCAAGGCCAGGGGACCGGGCAGATGCCGATCAATATCGAATATCGCGGGCCCGCCGACCTTCCGGAGATCCTTCCGGTGTTTCCGCTGCCGGGCGCGCTGCTGCTGCCGCGCGGGCAGATGCCGCTCAACATCTTCGAACCGCGCTACCTCGCGATGATCGACGACGCCTTCCGCGACGGCCATCGCCTGATCGGGATGATCCAGCCCGACATCGCGCACTCGCGGAAGAACTCCGACAGGCCGGCGCTGTTCAGCGTCGGCTGTGTCGGCCGCATCACCCAGCTCGCCGAATCCGGCGACGGCCGCTACATTCTCGAGCTGACCGGCGTCTCGCGCTTCAGGGTGCTCGAGGAGCTCGAAGTGCTTACCGCCTACCGGCAGTGCAAGGTCGACTTCTTCGCCTTCGTCGACGATTTCACGCCGCGCATGGGCGAGGACGAGGTCGATCGCGAGGCGCTGCTGACGGTGCTGGCGGACTTTTTGAAGGCCAACAACCTCAAGGTCGATTGGGAGGGCGTCGAGACCGCTCCCAATGAGGCGCTCGTCAACGCACTGGCGATGATGTCGCCCTATGGCGTGGCCGAGAAGCAAGCGATGCTGGAAGCGCCTGACTTGAAGACCCGCGCCGAAATCCTGATCGCCGTCACCGAGATGGATCTCGCCAAGAAGCGCACCAGCGGCGATCCGCCGTTGCAGTGAGGGCCTGGACGCTCAGGCAGCGCGGACGGCCGCTCCGGCACCTCGCAGCATTCTGGCGATGTCGGATGCAGGCATCGGCCGACTGAAATAGTAGCCTTGCGTCTCGACGCACCCCTCCTCACGGAGGATATCCAGCTGCTCCTTCGTTTCGACGCCCTCGGCGGTCGTCACCTTACCGAGGCTGATTGCGAAACGAACCACTGCTCGCGCGAGATGGTGCGCCTCTGCCCTCGCGCTGGATAGTTCGTTGACGAAACTGCGGTCGATCTTGATCTTGTCGAACGGGAATCTTTGCAGAAAGCTCAGTGATGAATAGCCGGTGCCGAAATCGTCCAGGGCGATCCGCACGCCGAGTTCGCGCAATTGGCCGAGCACTGCAAAAACAGCTTCGCTGTCATGCATGATCGCCGTCTCGGTGACCTCGAGCTCGAGTCGGTGCGACGCGACTCCCGAACTCGCCAGCGCGCCGATAACGACCGGAACAAGCTCCTTGCTCCTGAATTGAGCGGGAGACAGATTGATCCCGATCCTGACATGCGCAGGCCATTTGGCCGCTTCCGCACAGGCGGTTCTCAGGACCCATTCTCCCAGCGGCACGATCAAGCCGGTCTCCTCCGCAAGCGGGATGAATTCGTTCGGCATGACCAGACCGTGCTGTGGGTGATGCCAGCGTAGCAAGGCCTCGAAGCCGCTGATTTTGCCGGTCGCGGAGCTGACGAACGGCTGGTAGTGGAGCTCGAATTGATGGCCGGCAATCGCAGCCCGCATGTCGCGCTCCAGGTTGCGTCGCGCATGCATGAGCTCGTCGAGTTCCGGCTCGAAGAAGCGGAATGCACCACGTCCGCCACTCTTGGCGGAGTAGAGAGCAAGATCCGCACTCTTCATGATCACGTCGGAATCGTTGCCATCACGCGGCGCGATGGCAATGCCGATGCTGGTGCCCACCGTGACCCGGTGATCGCCGAGATCGAACGGTTCGCAAAGCGCTTTTCTGATGTTCTCGGCGAGGGCGGCGGCTTCCACGGCTGGGCTGGTCACGTAGTCGATCACCGCGAACTCGTCGCCGCCCAGTCGAGCGATCAACGCAGTTTCCGTGGTGCGTTCGCGCAGACGCGCAGCAACGGCGCGCAGCAGGGAATCGCCCGTCGGATGTCCAAGGGTGTCGTTGACTTCCTTGAAGCGATCGAGGTCAAGTATGAGCACGGCTAGATCGACGCCGCCGTTGCGCGTAACCGCAATGGCATGCTCCATCCGCTCTCTGAGCAGCACGCGATTTGGCAGATCGGTCAGCGCATCGTGTTGCGCCATATGAGTGATCTTCGCCTCGGACCGGCGTTGCTCGGTGACGTCGAGATGCGTAGCCACCCATCCGCCACCGGCCATTGGCTGTCGCGTCACGCAGATCAGCCGACCATCCGCAAACTCATCGATTCTGCTCGAGACAGCATCGAAAGGCAACGCGGCCAGCTTCGAGATGAATTGCTCGGCAGCGTCCTCGCTGGGGTCGCCCTTGAGGATTCCATTCACGATGCGATGCCTGATGATGTCGGTGTGCGATGTTCCCGCCCTCAGTAGCTCCGGCGGCAGCCGATAGAGCAGGGCATAACGCTCGTTGCAGACGACAAGCCGCTTCTCCGCATCGAACATGCAAAGGCCCTCGACCATGTTGTTGATGGCCGTGTCCAGCCTGATTTTCTGGTCCTGGATTTGCTTTTGCGAATCTTCTACCTGATGCCTGGCGAGCGAAAGCTCACTGATGATTTCCTCGAATCTGCTGGTTCTGGTCGCAAGGCGGCGATCCGCCAGCACGCCGATAAAGCTCATCCCGAGTACTGACAGAGCCACACCCGCAATTGCCACGGCGAGGAAGCCGGGAGAAAGCGACAAGGTATCGCTTGCCAGCGTCGGGTCTGGGATGATCTGCACGGCCCCCATAGCCGTGAAATGATGCGACACGATGGCGAGAGTCAGCAGCAGCGCCGCGACGAAGGTCCCCCACTTGTTCTTGCGGCCCAGCGCAACCGCAAGGGCGGCGTAGCCCAGGACCATGCCGAGGGCGATGGAGACGAGCACCAGCTCCGGCGACCAGCTCACGCGACCAGGCACTTCGAGGGCCCACATGCCGAGATAGTGCATGCTCGCAATACCGGCGCCGATAATTCCGCCGCCGGCAGCCGCGCGCCACGGGCCGGAATTGCTGACGGCAACGCCAAAACCGCATGACGTCAGGATCATCGCCGCGGCGAGCGACAGAGCTGTCAGAGCGATGCCGTAACCGGTTGAGACTCCGGGCTCGTAGGCGAGCATTGCAACAAAATGCGTTGCCCAGATTCCATAACCGATGGCGGCGCCGGCGATCGCAATCCACATCAGCCGGGTCCAAGCTCGCGACGCGATCGCCCGATGAAAAATGCTGACGGCTACAATACTTGCGGCGAAGCAAACCAGACCGGCGAGCATGACAAGGCGCCAATCATGCTCTGCCGTGAGGCAGGTAAAAACGCGGAACATCGAAATCGCCTCCGTCGTCCGATATCGCCGATGGTGGATGGGCTAAACGTTCTTCGCGTTAATTTGGTGCAACTCCTGATTGCATGCTTAGCGGCAGGTTAACGCTATCTATGCAATTCGATTTGCCGAGCATTTGCGCGGAGGATGTAGCGCCATCAGACCGCGAACAACCTGTGCCGAGATCCGCAACGGACATTTAGAGGTGACCGCGAATGCGCTTGCGTCCGGTGATCATCGCGCGGATCAGGTTCTCGCGCTGAAGAAAGCCCATCAGCAGCACGCCCAAGACGTGCAGCACGACCAGGACGATGACCGCGTCCGATGAATAATGATGGGTGTCCTCGACCCACCAGACGCCGAAGAAGGTCACGGTCACCGACATCGCGCCTGATATCGTCGAGACCGCGAGTGAGGCCAGCAGCGCCACCAGCATCAACGTGCCGGCGGGATTGAGCCCGATATAGCGGCCGGTGACGCCGCGGCGCAGATTCCAGAGATAGCGCGGCGCGGCCCGAAGCCGGACGCCGACCATGCGGAAGCGCGAATAGCGGCTTCCCCAAAAACCCCAGACCAGACGGAAGGCGAGAAGCCCGAGCACCGCATAGCCGACGATGCGGTGAAGTCCGTCATAGACGGTGGGCGTGAACCAGGCGGCCAGAACGCAAGCCGCGAGCGCCCAGTGCCAGAGGCGCAGCGGGAGATCCCAGATCGTGACTGTCCGCGAAGCGGTTCGATCCGCGGGGCTCCGGTTGGACACCCCGCGCGCTTCCGGTACCGGTTCTTCAATCAAGCGAGGGCCACCCTCAGGCGTGACTTTGCGCAGACCATTTGCGCGCAGACTATCTCGCGCGGTCTACTTCGCAATCGTGTGCTTGAGGCTGAGATCTTCGGGGCTGTAGAACAGTTCGTAAAGCTTGCCTTCCTTGACGCCGTAGACCTCGTAGCAGGAGCCTTCGATCTTGGAGCGTCGCACCTCGTAGCCCAGCGCCTTGGCCTTGGCTTCGGCTTCGCTCGCCGGCTTCCACGACGCCTTGTCGAGCTTGGTGCAGTCCTTGAAACCGTCAGCCATGGCCGCCGATCCCGCGCCAATCCCGATCGTCAATGCAATGGCAACAACACGAATGACCTTCACGAACGTCTCCTCCTCTGTCGTGGGCGCTGCGCCTGGGGCGAAGCGGGACCGAAGGAAGCAAAGCACATGATGAAGTCAATCCGGTTCAGCGCCGGCAGGCTTTAGAGTTATTCTAACGATCCGAAAAAGATCAGTTCTCTCCGTATGCAGCACGCATTTGCCGGACTACTGCGGCCTTACGTCTCACGGTTTGCGCGCAGCCAATCCGACCACGAGAGACGTCCACGCACGCCGCGGCTGACGACAATACCCATGCCCCGGGCCTTCGCATCCGAAAGGCCGATCGGCAGGATCCTTCGATGCAATTTCCTCGCATCCTGATATTGGCGGGCGAAGGTAACGAGATCGAGCGCTTCGGGGCCGCCGATCTCCGTGCGCTCGCCGCGCAGCCCGTCGAACGCGCAAGTCACGACATGAGCGGCCACATCGGAAGCGTCGACGGGATCGAACGTCGTGGTCGGCACCGGCCAGAGCGGAAGCCAGGCGAGGCCCGAGAGGAACTTGTCGAGCAGATAGTAGAACGGCATTGCGCGAACCACGGACCAGGACAGGGCCGACGCACGCACCAGCCGCTCGCCGGCCAGCTTGACCCGCGCATACGGCAGGGTCGCCTCTTCGAGGCCGACGATCGAGACGTGAAGGAAGTGCCGCACCGACGCCTCCCGGCATAGCGACAGCAACCGCTCCGTTCCCTCGACATCCACGGCGGAGGGCGATCTGAAGAAGTCCACGGGCCGCACACCGCCGCGCCGCGCGATCGGCGAGCAGGTCGCCGCGTTGATGACCGTATCGACACCATGCAGCGCTTCGCGCAGCCCAACGCCGGTGGCGAGATCGCCGGTTGCCCATTCGACGTCCGGTCGCACGGCAGGCGATCGCGCGAAAACCCGGATCCGATGTCCGTCCCGAATGAGGCGATCGACGATATCCCGGCCAAGATGGCCGGTTACGCCGGTGACGAGTGTCAGGGCCATGCTTCAAAGTTCGTTCGTGTTGCGCTCATGGGTGACACCATCGCGGCGTGCGGTTTTCGAGATTGCTTCTGACCGCCTCGACGTGATTGGCGGAACCGAGCAGTGCCGCCTGCTCGGCCGTTTCGGCAGCGAGACCCGTGGCCACGTCGCAGGTCGCGGCCAGATTGAGCAGCCGCTTGGCGGCGCGCA
Source organism: Bradyrhizobium sp. LM2.9 (assembly GCF_054056555.1). Lineage (NCBI taxonomy): Bacteria > Pseudomonadati > Pseudomonadota > Alphaproteobacteria > Hyphomicrobiales > Nitrobacteraceae > Bradyrhizobium > Bradyrhizobium sp. LM2.9. Next base: position 6,104,856 of record NZ_JBSRYJ010000002.1, on the reverse strand, counting down.
CCGCATCCGGGCTCCGGCCCGCAATCTCGTGCGCGATTGCCAGCGCAGCCCTCACGGGATCGTCGGCGAGCTTCGTGGCAAAGCCATAGGCAAGCGCATCCTGCGCCGAGAACACCCGGCCGGTGTAGGTCAATTCGCGCACGACATCCTCGCGCGCGAGGCGGCGCATGAGTTGCGTGCCACCCATATCCGGCACCAACCCCCATTTGGCCTCGATGATTGCGAGCTTCGTGTCAGGCGCGAGATAGCGGAGGTCGGCGCCGAGCGCGAGCTGGAAGCCGCCGCCGAAGGCGACGCCGTGGACTGCGGCCAGCACAGGCACGGGCAGCTCGCGCCAGAGCCACACGAGGTGCTGGGCATAGTTCGCCAGACCGTGGGTTCGGCGCGTCAGATCGACCGAGGGGATCAACGACTCGCCGGTCGTCGTGGCCAGAAGCCGGTCCAGATCGAGCCCCGCGCAGAAGGCGCGGCCTTCGCCGGAGAGGACGACAGCGTGAACGTCGCTGCGTTTTGCAAGTTTGCTACCTGCCTCGATGATCGCCTCGAACATCGCCGGATCGAGCGCGTTCATCTTGTCCGGACGATTCAGCCGGACATGAACCACACCGTCGTCAATGGTCAGGCGAACACGATTTTCCATGGCGCCGCTCTCCGCTGTAACGCGTGACTTCTCGTTTTGGTACTCAGTAGCCGGCAACCGCGATGACGACGACGGTGCTGAGCGCCATCCAGCCGAAATGCCGGCCGCGCGTGGCCCATGCGTTGGCGAAGGCAGAGAAGCCGAACACACCGGCCATGGTGACGACGATCCAGTGGCGCGCCGGCTCCGATTCCATCCAGGGCGCCGCGATCAGGAGCACACCGCCGCCGATCCAGGCGACGGTCGAGGCCTGCCAGACCAGGCGGATCAGGGTCCGGAGCCGTTCCGGCTCGATGCGGGCGCGGGCAAAGACCCTGGCCTCGCCGAGGATGCCATGGATGAGCGCGACGACAATGGTCAGGACGCCGGCGCACTGGAGCAAGAGGTCACGCATGGTCAGGGGCTCCCTAAGGCTTCATCCATACAGCTATGTATGGATAGATAAGTGCTGGCCTGCTGCCTGTCAATACACTAGTGTATGGTCGAACTCCGGGGAACCCGACATGACCGAACAGCTCTCTGCCGACGACTGGATCAAGGAGGGACTGAAGGCGCTGGCTAAAAGCGGCTTCACGGCCCTGAAGGCAGATCCGCTTGCCAAGGCCATGGGCGTCTCGCGCGGCAGCTTCTACTGGCATTTCGCCGATCTCGGCGCGTTCCACGCCACTGTCCTGAAGCGCTGGCGCGAGATCGCGGCCGAGCAGATCATCGCCGATGTCGAAGCCGCCAGTGACGAGCCGCTGAAAGCGCTGCTGCGCAGGACGTTTGGCGCGCGGCTCGACCTCGAGCGCGCGGTGCGGAACTGGGCGGCCTTCGATGCGGCGGCACAATCGGCGGTGCGCGCAATCGACCGGCGCAGACTGGACTATATCGAGACGCTGCTCTCGAAGCGGGGGCTTGCGCCCGCGACAGCGCAGGCGCGGGCGCAGGTTCTGTACTGGACCTTTCTCGGTTTTGCCTTGTCGGGCACGCCGATGCCGGCGGCACGACGCCAGGGCCTGCTCGACGAGATCCTGCGGATGGTATCGGCCTAGCGGACCGTAATGGGCGGCCGCGGTTTTCTGTGCTAGAGGCAACCGATCGTCGGAGACAAAAATGAACGCGCCCACCGAACGCCCCGAACCCAGCGTCGATCCCAAATTGCTGGAGATTCTGGTCTGCCCGCTGACCAAGGGCCCGCTGGAGTTCGATTCTGCAAAGCAGGAGCTGATCTCGCGCAGCGCCAAGCTCGCTTATCCAATCCGCGACGGCATCCCGATCATGCTGCCGGAAGAGGCGCGGAAGATCGATTGAGGGTTTTGTAGCCGGATGGAGCTACGAAAATCCTACAACGCCTCGCCCTTCAACAACCGCGGTATCTCACCGGTCAAACCCGCGGCCTGGCGGATGAAGAGGTTCTTCAGCGGCGGGGCGCGGTCGACGAGGCCGAGGCCGATGTCGCGCACCGTGCGCAGCAGCGTCGACTGGTTGGAGAACAGGAAGTTCAGCGAGTTGGTGGCAACGCCCATCGCCATGGTGTCGAAGCGCCGCCAGCGCTGGTAACGTTCGAGCACGTCGGCGCCGCCGATATCCATGCCGAGCCGCGCGGCATCGACCACGACCTCGGCCAGCGCAGCGACGTCCTTCAGCCCCATGTTGAGACCCTGGCCCGCGATCGGGTGGATGACGTGCGCGGAATCTCCGACCAGCGCGAGACGCTGGGCGATGAAGGAGCGCGCGACGAAATAGGACAGCGGGAACGCACGCGGCTTGTCGAGCGCCTTCACCTCACCGAGCTGCAGGCCGAAGCGTCGCTCGAGCTCGCCGTGAAATTCCTCGTCGCTCAAGGCAATGATGCGCGCGGCTTCGCTGCGGCGCTCGGTCCACACCAGCGAGGAGCGCTTGCCGGAAAGCGGCAGAATCGCGAACGGACCCGCGGGCAGAAAGTGCTCTTCGGCGCGGCCCTCGTGATCGCGCTCATGCCCGACGGTGACGACGATGCCGGACTGGTCATATTCCCAGCCATGGGTGGCGATGCCGGCGCGCTCGCGCAGTTTCGACTTCGCACCGTCGGCCGCAACCAGGAGGCTCGCCGCAATGACACTGCCGTCACCGAGCGTCACGTCGATGCCCTCGGAACGCGCGTCGTAAGACGACACGGTGGTCGCGCGGAGATCGATGCCCTCGGCCTCGGCGCGCACCACCAGCGCATCGATCAGGCGGCGGTTCTCGACCATATGCGCGAACGGCTCGCCCGGCGCGACGTCGCCGGCAAAGTTGAGGAACGCCGGACGGGTGGCGTCTTCCAGTTTTGAATCGGTAACGACCATGTCGAGGATCGGCTGCGCCTCGCCCCTGACGTCGTCCCAGGCGCCGATCGTCTCGAACAGGCGGCGGCAGGCCGCCACGATCGCGGTCGCGCGCGGGTCTCGGCTCGGACGTGTGGAGAGCGCGGGGTCGGCGACGATGACGGGGATCTCGGGGCCGAGCCCCTGGCGCAGCGCCAGGGCCAGCGCAAGGCCCGCAAACGCGCCGCCACCGATGACAATGCTACCCTGTCCTGACATACCCAATTCCCGGCCAAATCCTGGTCTTGCTAGCAGACTTGAGGTGGGCGAAACAGTGCGGTGAAACAAGGGCGGAACGGCCCGAGCTGTCATTCCGGGGCGCGCACAAGCACCAACTCGGAATGACGAGGCATTTTGAAAGCACCACCATGTCCAAAAGCCTGATCGACCTCATTTCGATCCTCGACCTCGAACAGCTCGAGGTGAACTTGTTCCGCGGCAACAGCCCCAAGACCAGCTGGCAGCGGGTGTTCGGCGGCCAGGTGATCGGACAGGCGATGGTCGCGGCCTGCCGGACCGTGGAGGGCCGGCTGCCGCATTCGCTGCACTGCTATTTCATCCTGCCGGGCGATCCGCAGATCCCGATCATCTACCAGGTCGAGCGCCTGCGCGACGGCAAGAGCTACTCGACGCGCCGCGTCACCGCGATCCAGCACGGCAACGCGATCTTCTCGGTCATGGTGTCGTTCCATGCCGAGGAGGAGAGCGCCTTCGATCACCAGGACAAGATGCCCGATGTGCCGCCACCGGAAAAGCTGACCGCGGAGGAGGTGGCGAAGCAGCCGATGTTCAAGGAGATGCCGGAGTTCATCCGCCGCTACTATGAATCCGACCGTCCGATCGAGCTGCGCCCGGTCGAGCTCGGCCGCTATTTCGGACAGAAGATCGAGGACGGCCGCATCCATGTCTGGATCAAGACCGCAGCGACGCTGCCGGACGATCCGGCGCTGCACATGTGCGCGCTGGCCTATGCGTCGGACTTTTCGCTGCTCGACGCGATCATGGCACGCTACGGCCGTACCCTGTTCGACAAGCGCATGATGCCCGCGAGCCTCGACCACGCGATGTGGTTTCACCGTCCGTTCCGCGCGGACGAATGGCTGCTCTACGCACAGGACTCGCCGAACGCGCGAGGCGGCCGCGGCTTGACCCGCGGCTCGATCTTCAAGGCCGATGGCACGCTGGTCGCCTCCGTCGCGCAGGAAGGCTCCGTGCGCGAACGGAAAACCCCAGAGGCATAAGCGCGATTGATCGCGCCTATGGCTCTCGACGTCATGCCCGGAGCGATCCTCGCGGAGCCAGGACAGTCTCCGAGGCGAACCAGTTCATGATCCAGCGATACACCCAGGGGATCGGGATGATGAAGCCGCACAGGAATGCGGCCACGATGCCCCGCCAGAGAATCCCGAGACCGCTGCCGTTGAAGACGATCTCGCGCCGCGTGCCTTCGATGCTGCGGCAGAACCAGCGCATCTGAGCCGCGGCGACCCAGGCCCAGCCGATGATGGTGATGATGGAGATTGCAAACAGCAGGCTCCAGCCGACATAGGCCCAGACCGTGCCGGTGAAGCTCAGGCCGAGCGGCTGCCCGTTGGAGGCGAGGTTCGCGACCATCCATTTGATCAGGAGCCAGTAGAGAACGATCTGGGCGATGAATATCAAATTGCTCAGCAACGGGACGCCGATGTAGCCGATCACGATCGCCAGAACGATGAATCCGAAATACCAGGGCACCAGCGCCATCGCATTGCCGGTGAAGCTGAGATTGGGCCGTCCGGGGACCTGCACGCAGGACACGATCCATTTTGTGTACCAGACGAACACCCACGGCACCGGGATGATGAAGCACATGCCGATCAGCATCACGATGCTGCGCCAGGTGAAGTCGAGGATGCCGAAATCGACCGTCAGCGATCCGCCGCCGCCACCGCCAGCATAACCGCCGGAGCCCATCATCGGCGGTCCACCGGCCGGCATCATCGGGGGCGCACCGCCGCCGCCGCCGATCAGGCCGGGGATTTCGGCGGCCTTCTGCCAGCCGGCCATGCCCTCCGACCACACCAGCGTATCCGGGCGCACGATTCCTTGCGCGGCCAGGTCGCGGAATTGCCCTTCCGGATAGGGCCCCTGCTGCTTGCCCTCGGATGCGTAGAACCAATTCGCCATGATGCGTCCCCCCTCAAACATACTTATGTACCGGCCGGGACGCTTGGGTTCACCGCATCCATGCCAAAAACGCATTGTGGAGGATGAACGGCTGCCCTGTACAGAGGCGGCCGTTCACATGGCTCCACGTTTTTCCGCTTCAATCTGCAAGTTTTTTATGCCATTTGCCCGGAAAGATGCCAGATTGACGCAGCGCCGGGGACATACGGCGCGGCGCATCCCCGGGGAATAGGCCTGACCATGAAACTCGTCGTCGCGATCATCAAACCCTTCAAGCTCGATGAGGTCCGTCAGGCCCTGACGGCGATCGGCGTCCACGGCATGACCGTGACCGAGGTGAAGGGCTATGGCCGTCAGAAGGGCCACACCGAAATCTATCGCGGCGCCGAATATGTCGTGAACTTCCTGCCCAAGCTCCGGATCGAGATCGCGGTGGCCTCCGATATCGCCGAGAAGGCCGTCGCCGTGATCACCGCGACGGCGCGCACCGGCCAGATCGGCGACGGCAAGATCTTCGTCACGCCGATCGATCACGCGATCCGCATCCGCACCGGCGAAACCGACACCGACGCGCTCTGAAGACCCTCAGGGTGAGGAGCGCGGAACGCGTTTCCGGACGATGCTTTGCATCGCCGGGCGAACCATGAAGGCCCGGCACTCGCCCGCGGCCGTCCTTCGAGACGCCCGCTTGTCGCGGGCTCCTCAGGATGAGGGTGGAGTGCGGTGAGACAGGGACTAACTCTTATCTAGATCGCACCGGGCAACGACGCCACAGCGTGCGACGCAATCACTATGCTGGGGGAAATCGACATGGCGGGATTGTTGCGCCGCGCGGCTGCTATGGCCGCGCCGATCGGGTTTGTGTCGATCATGGCTTCGCCGGCGCGCGCCGCAGGCTCCGAGATCAACACCGCCGACACCGCCTGGATGATCGTCGCCACCGCGCTGGTGCTGATGATGACGATCCCGGGGCTCGCGCTGTTCTATTCCGGCATGGTGCGCAAGAAGAACGTGCTCGCCACCATGGCGCAAAGCCTCGCCGCGGTGACGATCATCTCCATTCTCTGGGTCGCGTTCGGCTATTCGCTGTGCTTCGTCGGCGACGGCCCGTGGATCGGCACGCTCGACCGCTGGTTCCTCGCCGGCATGACCATGGACAGCGTCAACCCGGCGGCGAAGACGATCCCGGAAGCGCTGTTCATGCTGTACCAGATGACGTTTGCGATCATCACGGTGGCGCTGGTCGCGGGCGCGGTCGCCGACCGGATGCGGTTCTCCGCCTATCTGCTGTTCTCCGTCGCCTGGTTCATCTTCGTCTACATTCCGCTGGCGCATTGGGTGTGGGGCGGCGGCTTCCTCGCCGGCATGGGCGTGCTGGATTTCGCCGGCGGCCTCGTGGTGCATCTGTCGGCCGGCACCGCTGGCCTCGTCGCCGCGAAGGTGATGGGACGCCGTCATGGCTACGGCACTGAAAATCTTTCGCCGTTCGATCTGTCGCTTGCGGTGATGGGCACCGGCCTGTTGTGGGTCGGCTGGTTCGGCTTCAACGGCGGCTCGGCAGGCGCGGCCAATTCGCGCGCGGTGCTGGCGATCATCGCGACCCATCTCGCAGCCTGCTCCGGCGCGCTGACCTGGGCCGCGATCGAATGGTCGACGCGGCGCAAGCCTTCCGTGCTCGGCATGATCTCAGGCGCGGTGGCCGGCCTCGGCACCATCACGCCGGCCTCGGGATTCGTGGCGCCCTGGCACGGTATCGTCATCGGCGTGATCGCAGGCCTCGTCTGCTACTGGGCCTGCACCTGGCTGAAGCACCGCTTCGACTATGACGATATCGCTCGACGTGTTCGGCGTCCACGGCATCGGCGGGATGACCGGCACCCTGCTGGCCGGCGTGTTCGCAACCAGCGCGATCGGCGGCACCGCCGGCCTGCTTGAAGGCCATCCGCAACAGCTGCTGATCCAGCTCGGTGGGGTCGCCGTCACCTTCGTCTGGTCGGCGGGTGTGAGCTTTGTCCTGCTCAAGCTGGTCAGCCTGTTCGTGCCCTTGCGCGTATCCCGCGAGCACGAGCTCGAAGGACTGGACATTTCGCAGCACGGCGAGGCGCTGCAGTAATCGGGGGCTTGCGCAACACATAAGCGTATGCTTATGTGTTGCCATGATCGAAGCCGATATCTTCAAGGCGCTGGCCGACCCGACCCGCCGCAAGGTCTTTGAGAAGCTTGCCGGCGGAAGCCTGAATGCGAGCGCTTTGCGCGATGGATTGGAGATCAGCCAACCGGCGATGTCACAGCATCTTGCGGTGCTGCGCGGGGCAGGCTTGGTGCGCGAACAGCGCCAGGGCCGCTTTGTGAATTACGAAGTCGATCCCGAAGGAATCGTCGCTATCGGGGCCTGGCTTGCGCGCTACCGCGCCTATTGGCCGAAACGCATGGATGCCCTCGCCGATCTCTTGAAGGATATGGATCAATGAGTGACGCCGTGAAGCCTGATCCCTCCGACGCAGCGCTCGTGCTCGAATATGAATTCGATGCGCCGCCGGCCAAGGTTTGGCGCGCGGTGACCATTCCGGCTTTGCGCGAGCGCTGGCTGCCGGATTGCGATCTTGCGGGCACCGAGCCTGAATCATCGATCCCGGGCCAGGAGGTGCGCTACCGGCTTCGCGATTCCGAACCGCCGTTTCGCGAAAGCCACGTCATCTTCCGGATCGAACCGAACGAGGACGGCGGCACCCGCTTCCGCATCATCCAGCAAGCCTGCGATATCCGTATGAAGCTGCCGCAGCCGGCCAACAGCAATAGCTGCCTGATGCGCGCGGCCGCCTAACACCAACACCCCTTCATCACCTGCAGAAATGGAGGTCGCCGATGCGCGACATGCTTCAGCTCGTCCCTATGGTCGTCGAACAATCCGCCCGCGGCGAGCGATCCTTCGACATCTATTCGCGGCTCCTGCGCGAGCGCATCATCTTCCTCAACGGCGAGGTCAATGACGCGATGTCCGGACTGGTCTGCGCGCAGCTCTTGTTTCTGGAGGCGGAGAATCCGAACAGGCCGATCAATCTCTACATCAATTCCTATGGCGGCGTGGTCACCAGCGGCCTCGCGATGTACGACACCATGCAGTTCATCAAGGCGCCGGTCCACACGCTGTGCATGGGCACCGCGCGCTCCATGGGCTCGTTCCTGCTGATGGCTGGCGAACCCGGTCACCGCGCCGCGCTGCCCAATGCGAGCCTTCACGTGCATCAGCCGCTCGGCGGCTTTCAGGGCCAGGCGTCCGACATCCTGATCCATGCCAACGAAATGCAGGAAACCAAGCGGCGCATCATCCGGCTCTATGCGCAGCATTGCGGGCGCCCTGAGCAGGACGTGGAACGAACCTTGGACCGCGACCACTTCATGACCGCACAGCAAGGGGTCGACTGGGGACTGATCGATAGGGTTTTTGCAGAGCGCGACGCTGCCTGATGGTCTCTGCCGGCTACCGTCCGGCAAGCCTCGACCCGCCCAAGCTGGTTGGCCGGTTGCGTTTCCCGTGAGCACAAGTGCGAGGGGCCCGATATTTCGCAGCACGAGAAGCCCTGCAACAGGCGCCCGCCTTACTAAATTACCTTTCTGCTGCCCGACGCGTGAGCACCATTGTGTCGGCAGCCTGTCGTGCCTTTATTTTAATCAGGCATGATCAGGTATTGAGCGCGACGTAATAGCGCACTGCAGCGCGATACGCGCCAAACGCGAAAACACCCGTTTTCATAGTCCGTTAGCCAACGCGCCCGATCTGGCACGGCATTTGATTCTATGGGTCCTGGCTGTGCCCGCGTAGTGAACTTTCTCCCTCGTGGCGAACCAGTCGAGAAACGCCCGGCCATGTCCGGACCGGGCCAAGCGGGGATAGGACCCATGAAAATTGTTATGGCGATTATCAAGCCATTCAAGCTGGAAGAAGTCCGTGACGCCCTGACCGCCATCGGCGTTCACGGTCTCACGGTGACGGAAGTCAAGGGGTATGGCCGCCAGAAGGGCCATACGGAAATCTATCGCGGCGCCGAATATGCCGTGAGCTTCCTGCCCAAGATCAAGATCGAGGTCGCTGTCGCCTCCGACCAGGTCGACAAGACCATCGATGCCATCACGTCCGCCGCGAAAACCGGACAGATCGGCGACGGCAAGATCTTCGTCATCAATCTCGACCATGCGGTTCGGATCCGCACCGGCGAGGCCGATGCAGCGGCCCTCTGATTTCGCGCTCAACCTTTACCAATCAGGAGTGAATACAATGACGTTTAAGCGTCCCTACGGCGCGGGATTGGCGGCTCTCGCAGTCGGCATGTTCGCTGCGACCGCAGCCTATGCCGAGCCAACGGTCAACAAGGGAGACAACGCCTGGATGCTGACATCGACAGTGCTCGTGCTGTTGATGACGATCCCCGGCCTCGCGCTGTTCTACGGCGGCCTCGTCCGCTCCAAGAACATGCTCTCCGTCCTGATGCAGGTGTTCTACACCGTCTGCGTCGTCACCGTGATCTGGGCTGTGTACGGCTACAGCCTCACCTTCACCGGCGGCTCCGACTTCATCGGCGGCTTCTCCAAGGCCTTCATGATGGGCGTCACCACCGATTCGAAGGCTGCGACCTTCTCGGTCGACGCCAACATCTCGGAGCTCATCTATATGTGCTTCCAGATGACCTTCGCGGCGATCACGCCCGCCCTGATCGTCGGCGCCTTCGCCGAGCGCATGAGGTTCGCTGCAATCGCGCTCTTCATCCCGCTCTGGGTGACGCTGATCTACTTCCCGATCGCACACATGGTCTGGTACTGGCCCGGCCCGGACATGATCCAGGACGCAGCCAAGGCGCTCGCTGCTGCCACTGACGCGGCGGCCAAGACCGCGGCGCAGGCCAAGCTCGACGAGATCAACGCCGACGCCGGCTGGATCTTCAAGGCGGGCGCGATCGACTTCGCAGGCGGCACCGTGGTGCACATCAACGCCGGCATCGCAGGGCTCGTCGGCGCTCTGCTGATCGGCAAGCGCGTCGGTTACGGCAAGGAGCTGATGGCCCCGCACTCGCTGACCATGTCGATGATCGGCGCCTCGCTGCTCTGGGTCGGCTGGTTCGGCTTCAACGCCGGCTCCAACCTCGAAGCCAACGGCGGCGCAGCCCTCGCCATGACCAACTCCTTCGTCGCTACTGCAGCCGCCGCGCTGTCGTGGATGTTCGCGGAGTGGATCATCAAGGGTCACCCGTCGGTGCTCGGCGTCATCTCCGGCGCTGTCGCGGGTCTCGTGGCCGTCACGCCTGCCGCCGGCTTCTCCGGCGTGATGGGTGCGATCGTCCTCGGCCTCGTGGTCGGCGTGGTCTGCCTGTTCTTCTGCACCGTCGTAAAGAACGCGCTCGGCTACGATGACTCGCTCGACGTGTTCGGCGTGCACTGCGTCGGCGGCATCGTCGGCGCCCTCGGCACCGGCATCCTGGTCAATCCTGCTCTCGGCGGCGCCGGGATCATGGACTACACCGCGATCCCGCCGAAGGTGGCCGACTACGACTTCGCAGTGCAGATGATCGCCCAGCTCAAGGCCGTCGGCACCACGCTGGTGTGGTCGGGCATCGGTTCGGCGATCCTCTACAAGGTCGTCGATGTGATCGTTGGCCTGCGCGCCAATGTCGAGAGCGAGCGGGAAGGCCTCGACATCACCGAGCACACCGAGCGCGCTTACAACATGTAAGTCTCCTCCCGGGCGCGGCCTCCTCGGGGGCCGCGCCCACAACTACGGTTCGGGGCACATACCCGGCAATGTCCCGACCGTTGAGGGGCTCCAGCGCAAGTTGGAGCCCCTTTCTTTTTGTCCTCGCGGAGGCCCGCACAAATTGCTTTGTATCGGCGTTGAGGAATATCATGGGCGGATTGGGGCTTATCTCATGCGCCTGTTCATTCGCCTTGCATTGTGTTCATGGCTGCTCGTCCTGTCCGTTTTGGAAGCCCAGGCCGATAAGCGGGTCGCGCTGGTGATCGGAAACAGCGCCTACAGGAACGTTCCCGCGCTGCCCAATCCGATCAATGATGCCGCCGACGTTGGAGCGGCCCTGAAGCGATCGGGATTCGATCCTCTCATCGCGACCGATCTCGATCAGGCCGCTATGCAGGAGACCGTTCTTCGCTTCGCGCGCGAGGCCCGCGGCGCCGACGTGGCCCTGTTCTATTACAGCGGGCACGCCCTTCAGTTCGCCGGCGTCAACTATCTGGTGCCTGTCGATGCCGTCGTTCGCGACGAGGTCGATCTGCGCCGCCTGGTGCGTGCAGACGAGATCCTGGCGGATCTGCAGCAGGCCAAGAACCTGCGCATCCTCGTGCTCGACGCCTGCCGCGACAATCCATTTGCCGACGAGTTGCGGCGAAACGTCGGACAGGGCCGCGGCGTCACCGTCTCACGCGGCCTCGCCAAGATGGAAAGTCCCGAGGGCACCATCATTTCCTATGCAACACAGGCCGGCCGGACCGCCGACGACGGCAGCGGCCGCAACAGCCCGTATACCAGCGCGTTCCTGGAGCACATCGGCGACAAGGGCAACGTCAACACGGTATTTCAGACGATCAGCGCCGGCGTCTACCAGCGCTCCAAAGGCTCGCAAGTGCCGGAGCTGTCGCTGTCGTTCTTCGGCGAGTTCTACCTGAACGGCAAGCCCGAGACGGCGGCGTTGTCGCCTGCGACGCCCCAGGTCGATCCCTGCGCGGAGGCCGGAGACCATTGGCGCAGCGCGGAAGCGCTGGGAACGCTCGCGGCATTCAAGGATCACCTCGTACGATTCCCGGCCTGCGCCTTCGCAGATCTGGCGAAATCACGCATTGAGACCTTGGCGAAACCAGCGGACGCCGCCAAGCGCGTAACCGCGTTCGATGGAACCTGGATCGCGAAGGAGACTTGCGACAACAAGCCTCCATTTCCCGAGGCCTATTTCCAGTATGCGCTGCGCGTCAAGGATGGCGTGCTGCACACTCTCTCCGGGGAAGAGGGCAAGCCCGGTGCGACAATCTATGACGGGAAGATCGAAGCGGACGGCAGCGCGACGGTCACCGTCAGCGGGCTGATTGGCGAGAATGATCCGCTGCGCCGCACCGCCGGCGCGCCCTATCAGTACAAGCTCGCACTCGAGCTGAAAGGAACCACCGGCGCCGGCGTCCGCACCGAGACCAGCCGACCGTGTCGGATGGAACTCTCCAAGCTGACGACACAGAGCCCCGCTGCAAGTCCGGGCCAACCTGATTCGAAGCGGGCGCCCAAGCGCGAGGACAAGACGGCCGTGCTGCCGCCAGATCAGGCCGGAGCAGGGCAACCGCGGCAGACCGGAAGTGGCATGAGCTGTTCGTTCATGCGAAGCAGGTGCGCCACGGCATGCGTCAGTATGGGCGGCCGCGCGGATTGCGCTTCAACCGCTTGTCCACGGCTGGAAGCCGAGTGCATGAGCAGCGGGTGCTGGCGCGGCCGGGGATTCAACGGCTGCGGACTTGCCAAGAGATAGTGCACGAACCGGCTGCAGGCGGTCTGTCTTGGTCCGTCCAGGCGAAAGAAAAAGATTGCCATTCCAGGCAGCCGGCGCAGAAATATCAACCACAAGAAACAACAATCGGGAGGTCGTCATGCGTTTGGAAGGCAGATGCTATTGCGGCGAAGTGCGCTATGTCGCCGAGGGCGACCCGATGATGCAGGCCCAGTGTCATTGCCGCGAGTGCCAGTACATCTCGGGCGGCGCGCCCAACACCTTCATCGCGATGCCGGCGGCCGGCTTCAGCTACATCGCCGGGCAGCCCAAGCAGTTCACGCGCAAGGACCTCGAGCGCGCCGTCACGCGCGAATTCTGCGCCGAATGCGGCACGCATCTGGTGACGAAAGTGCCGGGACTGCCGGCGACGATCGTGAAGGTCGGTACGCTGGACGAGCCAAAACAGTTCCATCCGCAGATGGCGATCTACATCTGCGACAAGCAGGAGTTTCACGCGATCCCCGCGGGCATGGCGACATTCGAGAAGCTGCCGGGTCATTAGGCGCCGCCGGGGTCGCTGAGAGGTCCGGCGCATCGGTTGCTTGGGTTGCTTGCCGCGGTCCGCGCCTGCGAGGCCATTGCATATCCCGTTATTATCCGGCCGCATTATTCCTGCTCTGGACGGGGGCGGCGACCGATGGTTAATCGCCTCTTAACCTCGCCCTATCTATGGTGAACTGAACCGCTTCCCGCCGGCGTATCCATGCGACCGGCAGTTCCAAGAGTGCTGGCGCCCAGAATGGCTATGACCGCTTCATCCCGCGCGCCGCAGGCCGGTGGAAGCTCAGATACCGAACGCTCGCCCTTCGTTCGGCTGAACGAGCTGCTGGCGCCGCATCAACCCGGCAAGCCCTTGATTTCGCTTGCGGTCGGCGAACCGCAGCATCCGGTGCCGGACTTCGTCGGCCCGGTGCTGGCCAAGCACATCGCCGATTTCGGCCGTTACCCCGCGAACAAGGGCACCGACCCGTTCCGCAAGGCGGCGGGCGCCTGGCTGTCGTCGCGCTTCAAGCTGCCGCGGCCGCTCGACCCCGAGAGCGAGATTCTCGTCCTCAATGGCAGCCGCGAGGGGCTGTTCCTCGCCGCGATCGCGGCCGCGCGCTATGTCGGCCCGCGTCCCGGCAAACCCGCCATCCTGATGCCGAACCCGTTCTATCCGGTCTATGGCGCGGGCGCCGGCGCCGCCGCTTGCGAGCCAATCTTTCTGCCGACCACGGTCGAGAACGGTTTTCTGCCCGATCTCGACGCGATCGACGAGGCGACGCTGGCGCGCACGGTGGCGTTCTATCTGGCGTCACCCGCCAATCCGCAGGGCTCGGTCGCGTCGCGCGATTATTTCACGCGCCTGAAGAGCCTCGCCGATCGCTACGGCTTCGTGATCCTCAGCGACGAGTGCTATTCGGAAATCTACACCCGCGAGGCGCCGGGCAGTGCGCTGGAATGCGCCGGCCCCGACTTCACCCGCGTGGTCGCGTTCCAGTCGCTGTCGAAGCGCTCCAACCTGCCGGGCATGCGCGTCGGTTTTGCCGCCGGCGACAAAAAGTTCATCGGCATGTTCCTCGAGCTGCGCAACATTGCGGCACCGCAGGTGCCGGTTCCGCTCCAGCATGTCGCGACAGTTGCTTACAGCGACGAGGCGCATGTCGAGGAGAATCGCAGGCTTTACCGGATCAAGTTCGATCTCGCCGACCAGATCATCGGCAATCGTTACGATTATCGCAGGCCCGATGCCGGCTTCTGCGTCTGGCTCAACACGTCCGAAATCGGCGACGACGTGTCTGTGTGTCTAAAACTCTTCACGGAAGCAGGCGTGCGCGTGGTGCCCGGCAGCTATCTGGCGCGGCTCCAGCCCGACGGCTTCAATCCCGGTGCAGGCTACATTCGCCTTGCGCTGGTGCAGGATGGCGAGACCACGGCGCAGGCTCTGCACCGTCTGGTCGAGACTCTGGGTTAGGCGGAGCCCATGAGCATGTCGGCAATCGAACGTGTCATTCCCTTGGTCGGCCATCTGCCGCCGTCGATCCGCGAGGGGCTGGCGCGGCGTGTGCGCGAGCTCAGCGGTCTCGGCCTGATCACCTTGTCGGGCGTCGCCTCGGCGGCGCTGATGACCTGGTCGGTGCAGGATCCGAGCCTCAGCCACGCGACCTCGCGGCCGATCCGCAACATTCTCGGCTATGCCGGCGCGATCGGCGCCGACCTTGCGATGCAGATCCTCGGGCTCGGCGCGATCATGCTGGTCCTGACCGTCGCGGTCTGGGGCTGGCGCATGCTGACCCATCGTCCGTTCGACCCCCGCGAGGCGCTGCGGCTCGGCTCCTGGATTCTCTGCACGGTGATCGCGGCAGGCTTCGTCAGCTGCTGGCCGCATGGCGGCGCCTGGCCGCTGCCGACCGGCCTCGGCGGCGTGGTCGGCGATGCCCTGGTGCGCGCGCCCGCGGTGATTTTCGGACCGCCGGGCACGATCTATCGCATGGTGCTGGGCACGATCCTGTTCGCCGCGATGGCGGCGACCTTCCTGATCGCCTGCGGCCTCGGCGCGCGCGAGCATGACGACGAGCTCGCGGAGATCGAGGATGACGACAAGCCGCTCGACCAGGACGAGGACAGCGATCGCGGTTCGGTGTCGCTGGGCTGGCTGTTCCACGCACTGATGAGCACGAAGGCACGGCTGATTTGGCTGCTCGGCGCCGCCTACCGCTCGCTGGTCTCGAGCGGACCGAAGACCAAGGCCGTTGCGTTCAGCCGCCATGAGCCGAATCTCGGTGGCGGCCGCGCCGCACCGTCGATCTCGCCGCAGTCCGAAGACGAGCACCACGACGACGATCACGAAGAAGAGGACGAGGAGGAAGAAGAGGAGGAGCCGGCCGCGCGCGCCCCGCGCAAAAAGGCTGCGCCGAAGGCCGCTTCCAGGAAATCCTCCGACAAGTTCGAGCTTCCGTCCGTGTCCGTACTGGCCGCCCCCAAGGCCGGCGATCGCCAGCCTCTCAGCAAGGCCGAGCTGGAAGCCAATTCGCGCGCACTCGAAGGCGTGCTGCAGGATTTCGGCGTGCGCGGCGACATCGCGAAAGCCAATCCGGGTCCCGTCGTCACGCTGTACGAACTGGAGCCGGCGCCGGGCATCAAGTCGTCGCGCGTGATCGGCTTGGCCGACGACATCGCCCGTTCGATGAGTGCGCTGTCGGCGCGTGTCGCCGTCGTGCCGGGCCGCAATGCCATCGGTATCGAGCTGCCGAACGCGCATCGCGAAAAAGTCTATTTGCGCGAGCTGCTGGTGGCCAAGGAAACCATCGACACGGTCGCGAAGCTGCCGCTCTGCCTCGGCAAGACCATTGGCGGCGACCCCGTCATCATCGACCTCGCACGCACGCCGCACATGCTGATCGCCGGCACCACCGGCTCGGGCAAGTCGGTCGCCATCAACACCATGATCCTCAGCCTGGTCTATCGGCTGCGCCCGGACCAGTGCCGACTGATCATGGTCGATCCGAAGATGCTCGAACTCTCCGTCTATGACGGCATTCCACACCTGCTCACGCCGGTCGTGACCGACCCGAAGAAGGCGGTGGTCGCGCTGAAATGGGCCGTGCGCGAGATGGAAGAGCGCTACAAGAACATGGCCAAGCTCGGTGTGCGCAACATCGACGGCTACAACACGCGCCTGCTCGAATTGAAGGCCAAGGGCGAAGAGCCCACCCGCACGGTGCACACCGGCTTCGACAAGGAGACCGGCAAGGCGATCTACGAGGAAGAGAAACTCTCGCTCGACCCGTTGCCCTACATCGTCATCATCGTCGACGAAATGGCCGATCTGATGATGGTTGCCGGCAAGGACATCGAAGGCGCGGTGCAGCGCCTCGCGCAGATGGCGCGCGCCGCCGGCCTGCACGTGATCCTCGCGACGCAGCGGCCGTCGGTCGACGTCATCACCGGCACCATCAAGGCGAACTTCCCGACCCGCATCGCCTTCCAGGTGACGTCCAAGATCGACAGCCGCACCATTTTGGGCGAGATGGGCGCCGAGCAGCTGCTCGGCCAGGGCGACATGCTCTACATGGCCGGCGGCGGTCGCATCAGCCGCGTGCACGGACCTTTCGCGTCGGACGAGGAAGTCGAGAAGGTGGTGCGCCACCTCAAGACGCAGGGCCAGCCGGAATATCTCGAAGCCGTTACCGCCGAAGAGCCCACCGAGGACGAGGATGGCGCGGTGTTCGACGCCTCCGGCATGGGTGCGGACGGCGGCGGCGATCTGTTCTCGCAGGCCGTTGCCATCGTCAAACGCGACCGCAAGGCCTCGACCAGCTACATCCAGCGCCGCCTGCAAATCGGCTATAACCGGGCCGCATCGCTGATGGAGCGCATGGAACTGGAAGGCATCGTCGGACCCGCCAACCACGCCGGCAAGCGCGAGATTCTGGTCGAGGAAGAAGACAGCCATATGTGAGGCGAGCCGCCTCAGACGACCATTTCACGCAAAAACGTTATCTGCTTTTGGCCGAAATCACGCTAAAAGGGCGCCCAGCCACACAGGACGACGCGTTGATCAGACATCCGGACATTCGATTCGCTGCCATCGTCGCTGCGCGAAGCGCGCGCATGGCCGGCGTGCTTCTCGTCACCGCCGCGATGGTGACCGCGACGTCGTTCGCGCAGACCGTTCCCGTGCCGAAGCCCGCGCCGAAGGGCCGCGATGGCGGTGCCACTGCCGGGGGCCCGTCGATCACCGGCGCGACTCAGACACCGCCGAATCCGGTGATTCCGGATCCGCGCCGCAACGTGCCGAGCAGCATCTTCCAGACCTTCGATGCCAATCAGAAGGCCCAGGCCGCCAAGGTCAGCGCCTACCTGTCGTCGTTGTCGACGCTGGTTGGGAATTTCGTTCAGGTCGGTCCCGACGGCAGCAAGACGCAAGGCGACTTCTACATCCAGAAGCCGGGCAAGGTGCGCTTCGAATATGACGCGCCGAGCCCGATCGACATCGTCGCCGACGGATCGTCGCTGGTGGTGCGCGACCGCAAGCTCGCGACGCAGGACGTCTATCCGCTGTCGCAGACGCCGCTGCGATTCCTGCTGTCCGACCGCATCGATCTGATGAAGGACACCAACGTCGTCAACGTCTCGGCCGACGACGTCTTCGTCAGCGTCACCATCGAGGAGAAGCAGGCGCTGGTCGGCACCAGCCGCCTGATGCTGATGTTCGGCGCCAAGGACGGCCAGCTCAAGCAATGGACCGTCACCGACCCGCAGGGCTACGACACCACGATCGCGGTCTACAATCTCGACACGAGCAAGAAGCTCGATCCCGGCATGTTCAAGATCGATTTTACCAATTACGGCCCCGCGCCGGGCTGAGACCTACTCGCTGCTCCGACGATCGTTATGCCCGGGCTTGTCCCGGGCATCCACGTTCTGGACCTACAAAAAGGCGTGGATGGCCGGGTCAAGCCCGGTCAGGGACGTATGGAGTTTGTTAGATCAATCTCATGCGTTTTTCCCTGACAACCTGGAACATCAATTCGGTGCGGCTGCGCATCGATCTGGTCGCGAAATTTCTCAAGAGCGCGCGACCGGACGTGCTGTGTCTCCAGGAAACCAAGTGCATCGATGACGCTTTTCCGTTGAAGCGCTTCAAGCGGCTCGGCTATGAGCACGTCGCGCTGAACGGGCAGAAGGGCTATCACGGCGTCGCCATCGTCTCGAGGATTCCGTTCGAGTCGAAGGACATCCGCACCTTCTGCGACAAGGTGGATTCACGCCACATCTCGGTGTCGTTCGGAGAGAAGGCCGGGATCGCAAAGCCCCTGGTGGTGCATAATTTCTACGTGCCCGCCGGCGGTGACATTCCCGATCCCGCGCTGAACGAGAAATTCGACCACAAGCTCCGCTTCCTCGACGAGATGAAGGCGTGCGAGCCGCTGCACCCGCGCGGCGAGGATCGCCACATCCTGGTCGGCGATCTCAACGTCGCGCCGCATGAGAACGACGTCTGGTCGCACAAGCAGCTTCTGAAAGTGGTCTCGCATACGCCTGTCGAAACCGAGAAGCTGCAAGCCGCGCTAGCCGCCGGCGAGTGGGTCGACGTCGCGCGCGAGCGCATTCCGATGTCGGAGAAGGTCTATACGTGGTGGAGCTACCGCTCCGCGGACTGGACCGTCGGCGACCGTGGCCGCAGGCTCGACCACATCTGGGTCTCGCGCGCGCTGAAGGATACGGTCAGCGATTTCAAGATTCTTCGCGATGCGCGGAGCTGGGAGCGGCCGTCGGACCATGTGCCGGTCACGGTGACGCTGGAGGTGTGATCTTGCAGCCCTGATGGAGCGCAGCGAAATCCGGGCTACGGATGCTTCTCAGGACTACGACGTCAGCTTCGCGCCCGCCATCAGGATATCGCTGGCGATCTGGCTGGAGCGAACCGCGAATTCGTCGCGAAGGCGGACGGCGGCGGCAGGGTCGCTTTCGAGCACGCGCTGAAACAGGCTGCGCGCGACGCGGATGACGGTGGCGTGCTCCAGTGCGATCGCGCTCGACGGCCGCTTCATCGGTACCACCAGCGCCAGCTCTCCGATCAGAGCACCGGGACCTGCGATCATTTCAGCGCCGGCACCGTCGTCGACCCGGAAGGCGCCGCGCTGGACCACGAAGCCGGCATCGGCATCGTCGCCGAGATTGAACAGGACGTCGCCGCGGACGAAGTCACGCTGCTCGGAGCCGATCGCCAGCATGCGCAACGAAGCGTCTCCCAACAGGCGCAGTGTCGGGACACGCTCGAGAAGCGCTACATCGTCGTCGATTGACATTCAGGTCCGAGGCTCAAAGGCACGCGATCTAAAACGATTCGCACGCCCCTGAAGCGTATCACGGCACCAGCTTGTAGCCACCGGCTTCCGTGACCAGGATCTCGGGGTTGGCGGCGTCCTTCTCGATCTTCTGGCGAAGGCGGTAGATGTGGGTTTCCAGCGTGTGGGTGGTGACGCCGGAATTGTAGCCCCAGACCTCCTGGAGCAGGGTCTCGCGCGAGACCGGCATCTGGCCGGCCCGGTAGAGGAAGCGGAGGATGGCGGTTTCCTTCTCCGTCAGCCGGACCTTGCGCGCATTGGCGGCGGTCAGCATCTTGGAGCCGGGCCGGAAAGAATAGGGGCCGACCGAGAACACCGCGTCCTCGCTGGCTTCGTGCTGGCGGAGCTGGGCGCGGATACGAGCCAACAGAACCGCGAAGCGGAAGGGTTTTGCGACATAGTCGTTGGCGCCGGATTCCAGCCCCAAAATCGTGTCGGAATCGGTGTCATGCCCGGTGAGCATGATGATCGGAGCCTTGAACCCGCCCTTGCGTAAGGAACGGACCACTTCACGGCCATCGGTGTCGGGCAAGCCAACATCCATCAGGACGAGATCGGGAGCATTGGCCTTCGCGGCGCTCGCGCCCTTGGCGCCGGTATCGACGGCGGAGGCTTCAAATTCCTCGTGCAGCGATAATTGCTCCACCAACGTATCGCGCAGATCGGTATCGTCATCCACGATCAGGATCTTGCGGGCATTGGCCATAGGGGGTCATCCTTTTGGGGTCCGGCGCGGCGCGCATCCATGCTGCACCCAGCCGAGAGGGAAGTTTAGGGGTCGCTGTTATTATTGTTGTTCGTGTTGAAGTAGTGGGCTGTTACCGATTCACAAGCCAGAACCACTCTAACCCAGAATAGCAGGGCGCTTCGATGAATGTCCTGTAATGAATTCGACATTGCACGTTCACATGAAAAACAAAGCTGCTTCAGCTAGTTACACCATGAACCGAGGCGCCGGACCATTGTCCGCGATCCGCATTAAGCCTGCGGCGGGGAATCCATGCCGGGGCTGGCTGACCGCGGGGGCGCTGACGATTCCGGTTGCGCTCGGGCGGGGCGGCATTCTGGCCAACAAGCGCGAGGGCGATGGCGGCACCCCGAGGGGCAGCTTCCGTCCCAGTCGCTTGTGGTGGCGGGGCGACCGGCACAGCCGCCCGCAGACTTTCTTGCCGGCGAGGAGCATCGGCGACACGGACGCCTGGTGCGAGGATCCCGGGGACCGTCATTACAATCAGGGAATCCGGCTCGGCGAGGGGCAGGGCGGTGACCGGCTCAAGCGGACCGACCATCTCTATGACTTCATCATCGAAATCGACCACAACACGAGGCCGCGCATCGCCGGCCGCGGCAGCGCGGTGTTCTTGCATCTGGCCCGCGACAATTTCGGCCCGACCGCAGGCTGCGTCGCGATGACCAAAGCGGCGATGCGACAATTGCTGCGGCGGCTGGGACCAAAAACAAAAATCATCATCGGGTGAGGATACATGCTCGACAGGGATCAGATCGCCGCCGCATCGCGCGTCCTCGTTCAACATTGGCGCGACGGCACCAAGCTTGACGCGCTGGAGCCACGGTTGCGGCCACAGAGCCGCGCTGAGGGCTACGCCGTGCAGGCTGCGCTCAGCGGGACATTGTTCGGCTGGAAGATCGCAGCAACGAGCGAGTCCGGACAAAAGCACATCAATGTCGCGGGACCGCTGGCCGGCCGCATCATGAGCGACACCGTGATCGCCGATGACGGCACGGCTGCGATGAAGGGCAACGCGATGCGCGTCGGCGAGCCTGAGTTCGCTTTCCGCATGGGACGCGATCTGCCGCCGCGCGCGGCGGCGTACACCGTCGACGAGGTGCTGGCCGCCGTGGACGGCTTGCATCCTGCAATCGAGATTCCCGATTCGCGCTTTGCCGATTTCGCAGGCGCCGGCGAGGCGCAGCTCATCGCCGACAATGCCTGCGCGCATCTGTTCGTGCTGGGTGCGGCGACCACTTCGAACTGGCGCGCCATGGATCTCGTCGAGGAGCGGCCGCAGATCACGCTACGCGGCGAGCGCTATCTCGGCCACGGCAAGAACGTGCTCGGCGATCCCCGAATCGCCCTGGTCTGGCTGGCCAACGAGCTGCGTGGCCTCGGCCTCACCTTGCGGGCAGGGGAGGTGGTGACCACGGGCACGTGCCATCCGCCGCTGCCGATCCAGGCCGGCGATCATTTTGCGGTGGATTTTGGGGTGCTGGGGAAGGTGTCGGTGGGGTTCGCATAGGCGCTACGCGCTCCGCCGTCGTCGCGGCTATAATTCAGCGGTGCCCGAAGATCGCGCTTCCCACACGCACATGCGTGGCGCCGAGCATGATGGCGGTCGCAAAATCCGCGCTCATGCCCATCGAGAGCTTGTTCAATCCATTGCGCGCGGCGATCTTGGCGGTCAGCGCGAAATGCGCCGCCGGCGGCTCGTCCACCGGCTTGGGATGCACATCAACCCGGAGATCCTCAGCCCGTAGGTGTCGCGGCAGCTCGCGATGAAGGCGTCGGCCTCCCCGGGGGCAATGCCGGCCTTCTGCGGCTCCTCGCCGATATTGATCTGGACGAACAGCTCCGGGTGCTTGTCCTGAGATTCGATTTCCTTGGCTAACGCTTGGCAAATGCTCGGACGGTCGACCGAATGGATGGCATCGAACAGCGCCACGGCCTCTTTCGCCTTGTTGGATTGCAGCGGCCCGATCAGATGCAACGCAATATCGGAGTAAACAGAAATTAACGCGGGCCACTTGCCCTTGGCCTCCTGCACGCGATTCTCACCGAATACGCGCTGTCCGGCATCGATGACCGGGGTAATTGCATCTGCTGCGAAAGTTTTCGAGACCGCGATCAGCGTCACGGAGGCACGTTCGCGCCGCGCATCCGCGCAGGCGCGCGCGATTTCGGCTTCGACCGCGGCGAGCGCGTTTGGTGAATCGCCGGTTACCGGCGCGGCGTTGGCTTCAGTCATGATGTCGCATGGGTTCTGGTTGTTGCGGAGCTAGTTCTAATTTTACCGAGTTCAAGAAAGAGTTTTTGAACCCTTCGCTTTACCTTGGCCGCGGGTGGGCAGCGAAGATGGCAAACGTCAGTTTCAACCGCAAACGAGCGAAACTCAAGCAGGTTCTCGGAATCCGGGCGCGGCTTGCGTTGCTCGCGGTAATTCTGGTGGCGCCCTTGATGTTCGAGCGCATCCGTTCGCTCGAAAACACGCGCACGAAGCAGATCGCGCAGGCCGCAGCTGAATTCACCAGCGTCGCAAGGCACAGCGCCGACGCCCAGCGCGAGGTGATCTCGTCAGTCGAGACCATCCTGAAATCTGAAGCCTTCATCCGCGCCTCCGCCGGCGGCATCAGCAAGAGCTGTGACGTGCTGCGCGCGAGCCTGCCGTCGAATCTTCCCTGGATCCGTACGCTTCTGATCGCCGGCCAGGACGGGCGCATTCAGTGCGCCACCAACAACATGTATGTCGGCCTCGATCTCAGTGACCGGCCGTACTTCCAGCAGGCACAGGAAACCGGCCGCTTCGTGCTGAGCGACTTCATCCTGTCGCGGCCGGTGCTGGCGCCGACCGTGATGGCGGTTTACCCGGTGTCCGCCTTCAGCGGCGTAGCCGATGCCGTCGTGCTTGCCACCGTCAACCTCGACTGGATGTCGAAGGTCATGAGCAATCTGGGGGGCCGCGCCGGCATCACCGCCGTCCTGGTCGACAGCGCCGGCACCGTGCTGGCGGCACCGGCCGACCAGCACAGCGCGGTCGGTCGTCCGCTCGACAACATGCCGCTGATGTCCGCGATCGCCGACAAGGCGCTGCGGTCGGACCAGGACGAGGGCGCATTGTCTTTCCTCGCCGCCGACGGCTCCCGCCGCGCGGTCAGTTATATCCGCATCGCCGGCACCAATGCCCGCCTGATCGCCAGCATCGACGAGGACAAGGTGTCTGCGGCCGTGAGCCGCGACATCCGCACCGCTTATCTCCAGCTCGCTTTCGTCGTCGTGTTCGTCCTGCTCGGCGCGCTGATCGCCGCCGAAAAGCTGGTGATCAAGCCGATCGAGATGCTGGCCGATATGGCCAAGCGCCTTGGCGAGGGCGATCTGTCGGCGCGCGCTGCGCGCAATCGTCTGCCGGCCGAGTTCGTGCCGCTGGCCCGCGCGCTCAACGCGATGGCCGCGCAGCTGAGCCAGCGCGAACGCGAGCTGATGGCGAGCAACGACCGGCTCACGGTGATGGCCTCGATCGACATGTTGTCGGGGCTCGCCAACCGCCGCGGCTTCCAGAGCCGGCTCGACTTCGAATGGATGCGCGCGCAGCAATATGGCAGCGAGCTCGCGCTTTTGATGATCGACGTCGACCATTTCAAACTGTTCAACGACACCTATGGTCATCTCGAAGGCGATTCTTGCCTGACCAGGCTCGGCGAGTCGCTGTCCGGCATCGCCGCCGACACGATGGGCTTCGCGGCCCGCTATGGCGGCGAGGAATTCTGCCTGTTGCTGCCGAACACCGACGCGGCGCGCGCCGTCGAAATCGGCGAGCAGGCCCGCGCGGCCGTATTGAAGCTGTGCCTGCCGCACATCACTTCCGCCCATATGATCGTCACCGTCTCGATCGGTGTTGCCGCGGCCAAGCCAAACGAGAGTCTGCGCCCCGGCGATTTGATCGAAGCCGCCGACGCCGCGCTCTACGCCGCCAAACACCGCGGCCGCAACAACGTCGTCGAGCACGGCATCACGGTGATCGACAACGGCGCTGCGGAAATGATGATGGCCGGTTGAGGGCTAACCCGCGGCCGCGGCGCGATCGAGCTCGATCTCCGTCACCACACGATTGCGGCCGCCGTTCTTGGCGCGATAGAGCGCGCGGTCGCAGCGCTCGATGAGGTCGGCGGTCGCCTCGCCGATCCGATACTGCGCCACGCCGATCGAAACCGTGATGTCAGGCAGGACCTCGCCGGTCGAGCGACGGGTGATCCTGGATTCCGCGATTGCTCGCCTGATTCGCTCGGCGACCTCGGCGCAGGCGGCCAGATCGGCATCCGGCAGCACCGCGATCAGCTCCTCGCCGCCGTAGCGCGCCGATAGATCCTGCTCGCGGACCTTTTCGCGCAACACCTTTGCCATCAGGCGCAGCACCTGGTCGCCGACGCCGTGGCCGAAACTGTCGTTGAAGGTCTTGAAGTGGTCGATGTCGAGCATCAGCACGCTGAGCGGCTCACCCCAGTCCGCAGTCGCCTGCGCCTTGCGCAGGAATTCATCGAGCGCCCGCCGGTTGGCAAGGCCAGTGAGCGTATCGGTCCGGGCACGCTCCTCGGATTTGGAGAGAGAGTCGCGGATCACGTCGAGCTCGCGGGTCTTTTCCGCAAAGCCCGCCTCGAGCCGAGTCGCGCGGGTGGCCGCGCGGCCCAACTCGTTCATGAGCTGGGCAACCAGTGCTTTGGGGTCGACACCCGGCGTTGCCCTGGTCGGCGACCTCGTTGATCGCTTGCATCTGGGAGTGATTGTCGGCAATCGCAGTCGCGAGAAAATCCTTCGCCGCACCCATCAGGCTATGCAGCCGCTCGGACGTGTCGACAACGACGGCGCTCACCCGGGGCGCGACGTAGGTCTCGAACAGATCCTGATTGGTCCTGACGTCGAAGGGCCGATTGTGATCAATCAGGAGATCGATCGCGTTGCGCAGATCGTCATGGGTTCCCGCGAAATATTGGAACCAGACGGCGAAATTGGTCGGCGTTGCGGGGATCCGCTGTTCGGCCATGCTCCGCATCGCCCGTCCGGCAATGGACGCGGCATAGTCGTAATCGGGATCGTCGAAGCTGGCGTCCATCACAAGTCTTGAGAGTTCTGGTCGGCCGCAAACTCGCATCGACCCCTTAATCACACCCCAACGCGGCCTCAGTAGTTATGCGGTGCAGCGCCGAAGGTTCCCAAATTGCGGCAACCCATTGACCCCTTGAGGACTTCTATGGCCTAGTCCGCCGTCTTTAGACGGCCGAACCCACGAAAACCCAACGATTCCATGACCTCCGAACGCTATAACGCCCGCGACTCCGAACCGCGCTGGCAAGCCGCCTGGGACCAGCAGGCGATCTTCGTCTCCAAGAACGACGATGCGCGGCCGAAATACTATGTGCTGGAGATGTTCCCCTACCCGTCGGGGCGCATCCATATCGGCCATGTCCGCAATTACACCCTCGGCGACGTGCTGGCCCGCTTCATGCGCGCCAAGGGTTTCAACGTGCTGCATCCGATGGGCTGGGACGCCTTCGGCCTGCCGGCCGAGAACGCCGCCATCGAGCGCAAGGTCGCGCCGAAGGCCTGGACTTACGACAACATCGCCGCGATGAAGAAGCAGCTCCGCTCGATCGGGCTGTCGCTGGACTGGAGCCGCGAGATCGCGACCTGCGATCCCAGCTACTACAAGCACCAGCAGAAGATGTTTCTGGACCTTCCTGCGCGAAGGCCTCGCCGAGCGCGAAAAGCGCAAGGTGAACTGGGACCCCGTCGACATGACCGTGCTCGCCAACGAGCAGGTGATCGACGGCAAAGGCTGGCGTTCGGGTGCCGTTGTCGAACAACGGGAAATGAGCCAGTGGGTCTTCAAGATCACGAAGTACTCGCAGGAGCTGCTGTCGGCACTGGATACGCTGGACCGCTGGCCCGACAAGGTGCGGCTGATGCAGCGCAACTGGATCGGCCGGTCGGAAGGCCTGTTGATCCGCTTCGCGCTCGATGCGGCGACGACGCCGGCCGGCGAGAGCGAGCTGAAGATTTTCACGACGCGCCCGGACACGTTGTTCGGCGCAAAATTCATGGCGATCTCGGCCGATCATCCGCTGGCGCAGGCCGCCGCGGCGAAGAATCCGAAACTTGCCGAGTTCATTGCCGAGATCAAGAAGATCGGCACCGCGCAGGAAGTCATCGACACCGCTGAGAAGCAGGGCTTTGACACCGGCATCCGTGCGGTCCACCCGTTCGATCCCTCCTGGAAGCTGCCGGTCTATGTCGCCAACTTCGTGCTGATGGAATACGGCACCGGCGCCATCTTCGGCTGCCCCGCGCATGACCAGCGCGATCTCGACTTCGTCAACAAGTACAGTCTCGGCAACATTCCGGTGGTGTGCCCCGAGGACCAGGATCCGAAATCGTTCGTCATCACCGACACCGCCTATGATGGTGACGGCCGCATGATCAATTCGCGCTTCCTCGACGGCATGACCATCGATCAGGCCAAGGACGACGTGGCGAAGCGTCTCGAAACCGAGCTGCGCGGCAACGCGCCGGTCGGCGAGCGCCAAGTGAACTTCCGCCTGCGTGACTGGGGCATTTCGCGCCAGCGCTACTGGGGCTGCCCGATTCCGATCATCCACTGCCCCAAATGCGATGTGGTGCCGGTGCCGGACGCCGACCTGCCCGTCATACTGCCTGATGATGCGACCTTCGACAAACCCGGCAACGCGCTCGATCATCATCCGACCTGGAAGCACGTGACCTGCCCGCAATGCGGCGGCAAGGCGCAACGCGAAACCGACACCATGGACACTTTCGTGGATTCGTCCTGGTACTTTGCGCGCTTCACCGATCCCTGGAACGAGAACGCGCCGACGACGCCAGAGGTCGCCAACCGGATGCTGCCGGTCGACCAATATATCGGCGGCGTCGAGCACGCGATCCTGCATCTGCTCTACAGCCGCTTCTTCACGCGTGCGATGAAGGCGACCGGGCACATTGCGCTGGACGAGCCGTTCGCCGGCATGTTCACGCAGGGCATGGTGGTGCACGAGACCTATCAGAAGGCCGACGGCACCTATGTGCAACCGGTCGAGGTCAAGGTCGAGACCGGCGCCAACGGCCGCCGCGCGACGCTGCTGACGTCAGGCGAAGACATCCAGATCGGCCCGATCGAGAAGATGTCGAAGTCGAAGAAGAACACGGTCGACCCCGACGACATCATCGAGAGCTACGGCGCCGACGTCGCCCGCTGGTTCATGCTGTCGGACTCCCCGCCCGACCGCGACGTGATCTGGAGCGACGAGCGCGTCCAGGGCGCCTCGCGCTTCCTGCAGCGGCTGTGGCGGCTGGTGAACGACTCCATGGAACTGGGCAAGACCGCGCCGGCGGCTCGCCCGGCCAGCTTCGGCCCGGACGCCACCGCCTTGCGCAAGGCCGCCCATGGCGCGCTGGACAAGGTCACCACCGGAATCGAGCGGCTGCACTTCAACGTCTGCCTCGCCCATATCCGCGAATTCGCCAATACGTTTTCGGAAGTATTGCAGCGCCCCGGCCAGCCCACCCCCGACCTCGTCTGGGCGATCCGGGAGGCCAGCCAGATCCTGGTCCAGCTGTTCTCCCCGATGATGCCGCACCTGGCCGAGGAGTGTTGGCAGATTCTGGGCCACAGCGGGCTGGTTTCCGAGGCCAATTGGCCCCAAATCGAACGCGATTTGCTGATTGAAGACAGCGTGACCCTGGTGGTCCAGGTCAACGGCAAGAAGCGGGGCGAGGTCACAGTTGCAACAGCGGCCGAGAATCCGGAAATCGAGGCTGCCGTTTTGGCCCTCGATGCGGTAAAACTGGCTCTGGACGGCAAGCCCGTCCGCAAGGTGATTATCGTCCCCAAGAGGATCGTGAATGTTGTCGGCTAGGATCCGCATCGCAGCCCGCTTGCTGGCGGTTGCCGCCCTGGCGGCCCTGACGGCCGGCTGCTTCCAGCCGATGTACGCCGAGCGCACCGACGGCACCCCCGGCCTGCGCGAGAAGCTGATGGGGGTCGATCTGCCCCCGATCGCCAAAGCGAATGCCTCCCGCGAGGCCCGCGTCGGCGTCGAGGTCCGCAACGCGCTGGCCTTTAAGCTCTATGGCACCGCCACCGGCATGCCGCCGACCCACCGCCTTGAGATCCGCTTCTCAAGCAGCAAGTCGTCGCTGATCGTCGATGCCAATACCGGGCCTGCCGAGCAGCGAAAACTACGGCCTCGACGCCCAGTACAATTTGATCGAGGTCGTCAGCGGGAAGTCGGTGATGACCGGCACCACGTTCTCGCGCGTGTCCTACGACATGCCCGGCTCCTATCAGCGCTTCAGCCGCAACCGCGCGGTACGTGATGCCGAGGATCGCGCCGCCAACGAGATCGCCGAGAACATCACGACGCGCCTCGCCTCGTTCTTCACCGCGGGCACTTAATTCATCCCGTCATTCCGGGGCACCCGGAACGACGAACCTCAGGCAACATGGTCGCGCTGCGCGGAAAAGAGATCGACGCCTTTCTCGCCCGCCCCGATGCGGGCCGTCCGATCATCCTGCTCTATGGTCCCGATGCCGGCCTCGTGCGCGAACGCGCCGATGCGCTGATCGCCTCGGCTGTCGACGATCCCAACGATCCCTTCTCGCTGGTCAAGCTCGATGGCGACGAGCTCTCCGCCGAGCCGTCGCGGCTCGTGGACGAAGCGATGACGGTGCCGCTGTTCGGCGGCCGCCGCGCCATCCGCATCCGCGCCGGCTCGCGAAGCTTTGCCAGCGGCATCGATACGCTGGCGGAGATGGGCGTGAAGGATTGCCGCATCGTGATCGAGGCCGGCGAGCTGCGCCCGGAATCGCCACTGCGCAAGGCCTGCGAGCGTGCCAAGACGGCCGTCGCGATGGCCTGCTATCCCGACACCGAGCGCGACCTAGCCAAGTTGATGGAAGACGAGCTCCGCATCGCCAATCTGCGCATCGCGCAGGACGCCCGCGCGGCGCTGATGTCGTTCCTCGGCGGCGACCGCCAGGCCTCGCGCAACGAGCTGCGCAAGCTCACGCTCTATGCCCATGGCAAGGGCGAGATCACGCTGGACGACGTGATGGCCGTCGTCGCCGATGCGTCGGAGCTGAAACTCGATCCGATCGTCGACGGCGCCTTCGCCGGCCGGCCCGAGATCGTCGAGAACGAGTTCGCCAAAGCCATGATCGCCGGCACCTATCCCGGCGTGATCATCTCTGCGGCGCTGCGTCAGGCGGCGTGGCTGCACAAATCGGCGCTCGCAATCGCCGACGGCACGCCCGCTTCCGCGGTGCTCGACAGCGGCTATCCGCGCCTGCATTTTTCACGAAAGCCCGCGGTCGAAACCGCGCTGCGCAATTTCAGCGTGGCGCGGCTCGCCGCCATCATCGAGCAGCTCGCGACCGCTGCGCTCGACACCCGCAAGCAATCCACCCTCGCCGCCGCCATCGCCCAGCGCACGCTGATGTCGATCGCCGCGAACGCGAAGCGGCGGGGCTGAACTTCCGTTCTCTCCGCGCGTCATTGCGAGAGTGTCTCTCTCTCCCCTCGTCATTGCGAGGAGCGCAAGCGACGAAGCAATCCAGAGTCTCTCCGCAGAAAGATTCTGGATTGCTTTGCTGCGCTCGCAATGACGTGTGGATGGGCGTTAATTCCTCATCCTGAGGAGCGCGCTCTTGCGCGCGTCTCGAAGGATGAAGGCCCGGGCCCTTGCCCTTCGAGACGCTGCTTCGCAGCTCCTCAGGGTGAGGGTAAGAGAGTACGAATGACGGCCTACAGCGCGCCCTTCGCCAGCCGCCGCATTACCTCGTCGAGCTGGTCGAGATTGCGATAATTGATCTGGACCGAGCCGCCGGGGTCGCGGTGGCTCACCGTGACCTTGAGGCCGAGCGCGTCGCTGACGCGCTTCTCCAGGTCGACCGTGTCGGGGTCCTTTTCCTTCGCCCCCGTGCGCGCCTTCTGCGGCTTGCGTTCCGGCACGCCCTCTTCATGCGCCAGCGCTTCGGTCTGGCGGACGTTGAGGCCCTCTTCGACGATGCGCTTGGCAGCCGCGAGCGGATCGGGCACGCCGATCAGCGCACGGGCGTGACCTGCGGTCAGCTCGCCGCTCGTGATCAAGGCTTGCACCTGGTCGGGCAGCTTCGTCAGCCGCATCATGTTGGCGATGTGGCTGCGGCTCTTGCCGACGACTTTGGCGATGTCGTCCTGGCTGCGTTTGAACTCGTTGGCGAGCGCGTGATACCCGAGCGCTTCTTCCATCGGGTTGAGGTCTTCGCGCTGCACGTTCTCGACGATCGCGAACTCCAGCGCATCGCTGTCGCTGATGTCGACGGGGACGATCGGCACTTCGTGCAGGCCGGCCATCTGCGAGGCACGCCAACGCCGTTCGCCCGCGATGATCTCGAAGCGGTCCTGCCCGCCCTTCACCGGACGCACCACGATCGGCTGGATCACGCCATGCTGCTTGATGGAGTCAGAGAGCTCCTTGAGCTCGGCCTCCGAAAAAGCGCGGCGCGGGTTGCGCGGATTGGGTTTGATGAATTCGATCGGCACCTTGCGCTGCGCGCGCGGGCGGTCGACATGCTGAGCCTCGCCGCCGACGTCCCCGATCAGACTCGCAAGACCCCGGCCCAATCGCGAACGCGCTTCGTCGGCCATCGTCAGCTCCCTTGGATTCACTTGAGCGCACTCCAGAACTGAATTCTCGAAACTTGTAGGATGGGTAGAGCGAAGCGAAACCCATCGCTGTTGGCGCGTTCGATGATGGGTTTCGCTGCGCTCTACCCATCCTACGAATTAGCGCACCTCAATGCGTCGTCCGCAGCTCGCGCTCGCGCTGGATCACTTCGGTGGCGAGCCGCAAGTAAGCTTCGCTGCCGACGCATTTGAGATCGTAGACCAGCACCGGCTTGCCATAGGACGGCGCCTCCGAGATGCGCACGTTGCGCGGGATCATGGTCTTGTAGACCTTTTCGCCCATGAACTGCCGGACGTCGGCAACGACCTGGTTCGAGAGGTTGTTGCGCGAGTCGAACATGGTCAGCACGATGCCGTGGATCGACAGGTTCGGATTGAGCGTCGAGCGCACCTGCTCCACCGTCTGCAGCAATTGCGACAGACCTTCGAGCGCGAAGAACTCGCACTGCAGCGGCACCAGGATCGCGTCGGAAGCCGCCATCGCGTTCACGGTGATCAAGTTGAGCGAGGGTGGACAGTCGATCAGCACGTAGGTGTAATCGGCGTCGGGCGAGACGTTGTTGTTGAGCGTGCTGATCGCGTCACGCAGCTTGTAGGCACGACCGGGCGTGGTGCCGAGCTCGAGCTCGAGGCCGGAGAGATCCATGGTCGAGGGCGCGATATGCAGCCGCGGCACGGCAGTCGACACCACCGCTTCTCGCAGGCTCGCCTCGCCCACCAGAACGTCATAGGTCGAGCAGGAGCGGTTGCGGCGATCGATGCCGAGGCCGGTCGAGGCGTTGCCCTGCGGATCGAGATCGACGATCAGGACGCGTTCGCCAATCGCCGCGAGCGCCGTGCCGAGATTGATCGCCGTGGTTGTCTTTCCCACGCCGCCCTTCTGATTCGCCAGCGCCAGGATGCGCGGATGGCCCTGGGGGACGGCGGCGGTCTGTTCCTGCTGCGGTTCGTCAATCACGCTCATCGCAAATTCCCCACTCGACCCCTGAACGCCTCACCTGCGCCGTTCGGCGGAAGCCAGCTCGACGATCCAACCGTCACCTGTCCGGCTTTGGTGGAGCTGCGGCTGAATATTCCAATATTTAGTGGCTTTGGTCAATTCAGACTCTACATCTTGACCCTTGAGAAACAACGCTTTTGCGCCCTGGCGCATCAGCGGCTCCGCAAAGCCGATGAGCTGGTGTAGCGGAGCCAGCGCACGCGCGGTGACGCAATCGACCGGGCCGGTGATTCTATCCACATTATCCCCGATCTCGGCGAGATGTACGACTCCCGGAGATGTCGTGACGCGAATAGCTTCGCGCAGGAAGGCCGCCTTCTTGGCGGTTCGCTCGACCAGATGGACGCTCGCCTCGGCGGTCCCCGCCATGGCGCAGGCGAGGACGACCCCAGGAAAACCGCCGCCGCTGCCGAGGTCGGCCCAGCGTTTGGCCGACGGCGCGAGCGCCACGAGCTGAAGCGAGTCGGCGATGTGCCGGGTCCAGAGATGCGGCAAGGTCGAGGGCGCGACGAGGTTGGTCTTGGCTTGCCATTCCCGGAGCAGTGCGATGTAGCGATCGAGCCGGGCTTCCGTTTCATGTGAAACGGGCGCGAGCTTGAGCGCCGCGATCTTGTCGGCAGCGACGATGGAGTCCAGCGACTGATCGTTGGCGCTGGCCTTGTCGAGCTTCGGCGTGATCGGCGCCGGTTCGGAGCGAAGACCAGTGCCCTCGCCCGCCGAGGGTTTTCCTGATGACGATCTACCGCCGCCCGGCCCGCGTTGTTTCACGTGAAACGCCTATGCGATTGCTTTGGAAGCCTTCCGCGCCTCACGGCGAAGATAGGCGGCGAGGATGCCGAGCGCCGCCGGAGTCATGCCGTCGATCCGGCCGGCCTGGCCGACGGTGAACGGCCGCGCCTTCTCCAGCTTGGCCCGGACCTCATTGGAAAGACCGGGGACCTGCTGGTAATCGACGTCCGACAGCACCATCCCCTCATCCCGCCTGAAGGCTTCGACGTCCGCGCTCTGGCGCTCCAGATAGACATCGTACTTGGCATCGATCTCGAGATGGGTCGCAATGACGGGATCAATGGCAGAGAGCGGCGGCCAGATCGCGCGGACCTGGCTCCAGCCGATGTCGGCATACGCCATCAGCTCGAAGGCCGATCGACGCTGGCCATCCCGGTTCAGGGACAGCCCGTGCTTGATGGCTTCGTTTGGGGTGATCGTCAGTGACTTCGATAGCACTCGTGCCGCATTCAGAGCGTCCATCTTGGCCCGATGATGCAGCGTCCGGGCACTGCCAACGCATCCCAAGGCGATGCCCTTCTCGGTCAAACGCTGATCGGCATTGTCGGCGCGCAGCGTCAGCCGGTACTCGGCCCTTGAGGTGAACATCCGATAGGGCTCGCTGATGCCGCGGGTGACGAGGTCGTCGATCATCACACCGAGATAGCCATCGGCACGATCGAACACCGTCAGTTCGGCGCCGCTGGCGGCCAGCGCCGCATTCAGCCCAGCCACGATGCCCTGGCCGGCGGCTTCCTCGTAGCCGGTCGTGCCGTTGATCTGCCCGGCCAGGAATAGACCGCGAAGTCGCTTGGTCTGGAGGGTCGGATCCAGCTCCCGGGGATCGACGTGGTCGTATTCGATGGCATAGCCCGGCCGGACCATCTTCACCCGCTCCAGGCCGGGAATGGTTGCGAGGATGGCGAGCTGGACCTCCCCCGGCAGCGAAGTCGAGATGCCGTTGGGATAGACAGTGCTGTCGTCGAGCCCTTCAGGCTCCAGGAATATCTGGTGACCGTCGCGATCGCCGAAGCGAACGATCTTGTCCTCGATCGAGGGGCAATAGCGCGGTCCGGAGCTCTTGATCTGGCCGGAGTACATCGGGGAGCGATGGACATTGGCCCGGATCACCTCGTGGGTCGCGGGTGTGGTCCGGGTGATCCCGCACTGGATCTGCGGCGTCGTGATCCGCTCGGTCATCACCGAAAACGGCTCCGGAGGCTCGTCGCCCGGCTGCATCTCGACGGCAGACCAGTCGATCGTCGTGCCATCCAGACGCGGCGGAGTCCCCGTCTTGAGCCGTCCAAGGGTGAACCCGGCTCGCTCGAAGGAGGTCGAAAGGCCCATCGCAGGAGCCTCGCCAACCCGGCCGGCCGGCCAGTTCTTCTCACCGAGATGGATCAGGCCGCGGAGGAAGGTGCCGGTGGTGACCACCACGGCCCCTGCCCGAAGTTCGCGCCCATCCGCTAGACGCAAGCCGGTCACGCGGCCCTCGATCACGATCAGCTCGTCCGCCTCGCCCTCGACAACGGAAAGACCCTCGGTCTCCCGGATCGCCGTCTGCATCGCGGCGGCATAGAGCTTTCGGTCGGCCTGCGCGCGCGGTCCACGGACAGCCGGCCCCTTGCGACGGTTGAGAACACGGAACTGGATTCCGCCGGCATCGCCGACCCGACCCATCAGACCATCGAGTGCATCGACCTCACGAACCAGATGACCCTTGCCGAGACCGCCGATGGCGGGATTGCAGGACATCGCACCGACCGTGGAGAATCGATGCGTCACCAGAGCGGTCGCTGCGCCCATGCGGGCAGAAGCAGCCGCGGCCTCACAGCCGGCATGACCGCCGCCAATCACGATGACGTCGAAGCTCTCTCGCTCTGTTCGCATAGGCGGACTTTTAGCTCAGTGGCGCACAAGCCGGAAGTGCAAACTGGTTGAGGCGGTGGTTTCACGTGAAACAGGATCCCGTCTCGGCAAAGCACTTTCGTAAAAACAACCCCATGCACCGTAGCCATGACCTTGTATTACCTGCTGGTTTCGGTGCAATAAAAAAGGAACTATTTCATGTGAAACAACAAAGGAACCGCGCCGGCATGTTTCACGTGAAACAGCAAGAAGTGGAATAAGAGCTAGTCCTACAATGAAGAACTAGCGCTACTTTCCGATACAGAACTTCTGGAAAATCGCCCCGAGGACATCCTCGACGTCCACCCGACCCAACAGCCGGCCCAAGGCATAGGCGGCAGCACGCAGTTCTTCGGCGGCAAGCTCCTCGCCCTCTTCTATAAGCTCCAGACTCCGGCGCAAGCTGTCCGATGCCCGACCTAACAGATCCCGCTGGCGGGCCCGGGTCACTAAGACGCCCTCGGTCGTTCCGAAGAAGTCCGCGGCGAATTTCACGAGGGCATCGACCAGCTCGGGAATGCCGTCGCCTCGGCTCGCTGAGATTCCGAACTCGCCGCGCGGCCTGGCGTCCTTGACCCCGCTGAGATCGATCTTGTTGCGCACGATCCAGACCGAGCCGCTGGAGGGACTGCTCCCGCTGCCGGACTTCCCCAGCGACCCCATCGCGTCCGGATCGACAGCGCTGCCACCCTCCACCAGCCACAACACGAGGTCGGCGTCTTCGGCCCGCGCTTGCGCCCGGCGGACACCCTCCTGCTCGACCGGATCATCGGTCTCGCGAATGCCGGCGGTGTCGATCACCGTGACGGGATAGCCGTCGAGATCGAGCTGCACTTCAATCACATCACGTGTCGTGCCGGCATGCGGCGAGACGATCGCGACGTCGCGGCGCGCGAGCTGGTTGATGAGTGTCGACTTGCCGACATTCGGCTCGCCCGCAATCGCAACCACCAGACCGTCGCGCAGACGTTCAGCTTGTCCCTGTGCCGCAAGGACTTCTGCGACTTCGCCGTGCAGGGCCCTGATCGCCTTGACCGCAGGCGCCCTCAACTCGGCGGGCACATCGCCCTCGTCGGAGAAATCGATGCCGGCCTCGATCAAGGCCGAGGCCTCGATGATGCGCTCACGCCAGTCGCGCGCGCGATTGCCGAGCAGGCCCCGCAGCTGCCGTAGCGCCTGGCGGCGCTGGCGGTCGGTGTCGGCATGAATGAGATCGTCGAGGCCCTCCGCCTCGGTCAGATCGAGCTTGCCGTTCTCGAACGCGCGCCGCGTGAACTCGCCGGGCTCTGAGGCGCGCATGTTCGGAATTACGGAAATAGCGGCGAGGAGTGCGGCCAGCACCGCGCGGCCGCCATGGACGTGAAATTCGGCGACGTCCTCGCCGGTCGCGCTGGCCGGCCCCGAAAACCACAGCACCACCGCGTCGTCGATCGGCTGGCCCGCGCCGTCACGAAGCAACCGGCGGCTGGCCTGCCGCGGCTTTGTCAGTTTACCTGCCAACGTTGTCAGCGCCAGGCTGGCGCCGGGCCCGGAGACGCGCACCACCGCGAGCGCGCTCGGCGGGCGGCCGGACGACAATGCAAAGATGGTCTGGTCTCGCGGATGCATGGCCTATTTGTCCGGCTGATGGGGAAAAGGCAAACGTCAGTTTCGGGCGACGCATCGGGTGGTTTTGCTGCACCAATTCCCGCAGCAAAATCCATATTGCGATGCAATATGTCCGGGACGAGGTTTGCTGTAAAATTGCTCGCCGCCGATTAAAGTGGCATTCCAGAATTCTATGATTACTAAAATAATATCAAAGACTTATGATAAAATCGGGTTAAGCCGAAAATGCCCAACCATGCTGCACCTTCGCTGCAACAAAGCCGCACAAAAGAAAAGGGCGCCCGGAGGCGCCCTCTGATTCCACGCTGCACCTGGCTCAGGTGTTCATCGAGTCGAAGAACTCGGAATTGCTCTTGGTCGAGCGCAGCTTGTCGAGCAGGAAGTCGATGCCGTCCATCGTACCCATCGGGTTCAGGATGCGCCGGAGCACGTACATCTTCTTCAGGACCAGTGGATCGGTGATCAACTCTTCCTTGCGGGTGCCGGAGCGGGAAATGTCGATCGCCGGGAAGGTCCGCTTGTCCGAGACCTTGCGGTCGAGGATCAGTTCCGAGTTACCGGTGCCCTTGAACTCTTCGAAGATGACTTCGTCCATGCGGCTGCCGGTATCGACCAGCGCGGTCGCGATGATCGTCAGCGAGCCGCCCTCCTCGATGTTGCGGGCGGCACCGAAGAAGCGCTTGGGGCGTTGCAGCGCGTTGGCGTCGACACCGCCGGTCAGCACCTTGCCGGATGACGGCACCACGGTGTTGTAGGCGCGCCCGAGGCGCGTGATCGAATCGAGCAGGATCACGACATCGCGGCCATGCTCGACCAGGCGCTTGGCCTTCTCGATCACCATCTCGGCGACCTGGACGTGGCGCACCGCCGGCTCGTCGAAGGTCGAGGAGACGACCTCGCCCTTCACCGAGCGCTGCATGTCCGTGACTTCTTCCGGACGTTCGTCGATCAAGAGCACGATCAGATAGCACTCAGGATGATTATGCGCGATCGAATGCGCGATGTTCTGCATCAGCACGGTTTTACCGGTGCGCGGCGGCGCGACGATCAGCGCGCGCTGGCCCTTGCCGATCGGCGCGACGATGTCGATCACCCTTGCAGATAGGTCTTTCCGCGTCGGATCCTCGATTTCCATGCGGAAACGCTGATTCGGAAACAGCGGCGTGAGGTTGTCGAAATTGACCTTGTGCTTGGCCTTTTCCGGGTCCTCGAAATTGAGCGTGTTGACCTTCAGCAGCGCAAAGTAGCGCTCGCCCTCTTTCGGGCTGCGGATGTGCCCTTCGATGGTGTCGCCGGTGCGCAGGCCAAAACGGCGGATCTGCGAGGGCGAAACGTAGATGTCGTCCGGGCCCGGTAGATAATTCGCATCGGGCGAGCGCAGGAAGCCGAAGCCGTCGGAGAGAACCTCGACGACGCCTTCGCCGACGATGTCGGTCTCCGCGATCGCAAGCTGCTTGAGGATGGCAAACAGCAGCTCCTGCTTGCGCATGGTGCTGGCATTCTCGACCCCGTTCTCTTCCGCAAACGAGACAAGCTCGGCCGGCGTCTTCGACTTGAGGTCCTGGAGTTTAATTTCCCGCATTGGGGTGGTCCTGTGGGGTAACCTGGGGAGGGGGTGCGAGGAGGCTCTGAAATGCGGACGCGAGAATGTAAGGTCCGCAGGTCTGGCAAGGAGAGCGCCGGTGAGGCTTCAAACCTGATGGGGTGTCCGGCTTTTGGAAAGCTCAGACACGACCACATCCGCCTGCGTTGGGTGGGATATCACTAATATAGAAAATCGGCTCACACTCCGCAAGCCGAAGCACTGAGCGATCGTTCGCGATCCTTGCCTAGAACGGCTTCACGATCACCATGATGACGATCAAAATCATCAAGGCGGTTGGTACCTCATTGATAATTCGGTAGAATTTCTGGCTTCGTGGGCGCCGGTCCGCGGCGAAATCCTTCAACCATCGCGAAAAAAAGCCGTGGACCGCGGACATCGCCAGGACCAGCGCCAGTTTTACGTGCAGCCAGCCGAAGGTGAACCAATGGCCGGCCCAGGCGAGATAGAGCCCGGCGAGCCAGGTGACGATCATGGCGGGATTGATGATCGCCTTGAACAGGCGCCGTTCCATGATCTTGAACGTTTCCGACTGCTTCGAGCCGACCTCGGCTTCGCAATGATAAACGAACAGCCTTGGCAGGTAGAGCATGCCCGCCATCCACGAGATGACGGCGATCACATGCAGTGCCTTGATCCAGAGATAGACGTCTTCGAACATTTTTCTGCGTCCGGATTTCTGCCGAGGCAAGGGAACTGGGGATAGTAAGAACCCGTTAAGGTCTTGCCTGCACACTTATCCGTCCGTAGCGCCCTTCTCCAATAAGAATCTTAGATTCTTAAGGTTTGAGTCTATGTGACGGTGAATTGGACTCACACAATTCAGTCCGCCCGTTGCCACGCGCTTATTCACATCCATCAACATATACCCGATCGCTCTGGTCGCTTTCGATAAGTCGACCAGCTTCAAAGGCTTGCGCGTTTCTGTCGGCAGCTTATCAAGGGGGTTATCGGCGTAATCCCGTTTCCCTTTCGGCAGGGCGTCGAACTTGTTCTCAGGGGCAGTGGTGTGAAGAAAGTTGGCGGTTATCCCGCCCCTGCTGTCGCACATCCGTTTCCGAGCGGTTAAGCTCCACAGAAATCCACAAACCACACCGCCTTCATACAAAGAGCTTTTGTGCCGACCTCGAACAATTATTTCCATCTGCACCTCGTCTCCGACTCCACCGGTGAGACGCTGATCACGGTCGCACGCGCCGTTGCCGCCCAGTACGCCAACGTTACCCCGGTCGAGCATGTCTATCCGCTGGTGCGCAGCCAGAAACAGCTCGATCGTGTACTCGACGAGATCGAGGAAGCGCCGGGAATCGTGCTGTTCACGCTGCTCGAGAAGGACCTGGTTTCCAGGCTCGAGGACAAGTGCAAGGGGATCAATGTTCCGAGCCTGTCGATCATCGGCCCGGTGATGCAATTGTTCGAGGCGTATCTCGGAGCTGCCACGACCGGCCGGGTCGGCGCCCAGCACGTGCTCAATGCCGAATACTTCAAGCGCATTGACGCGCTGAACTACACCATGATCCATGATGACGGTCAGCATGTCGAAGGGCTCGACGATGCGGACGTGGTGCTTGTCGGTGTCTCCCGCACCTCCAAGACTCCGACGTCGATCTACCTTGCCAATCGCGGCATCC
Organism: Bradyrhizobium sp. LM2.9; assembly: GCF_054056555.1. Taxonomy (NCBI): domain Bacteria; kingdom Pseudomonadati; phylum Pseudomonadota; class Alphaproteobacteria; order Hyphomicrobiales; family Nitrobacteraceae; genus Bradyrhizobium; species Bradyrhizobium sp. LM2.9. The sequence continues at coordinate 6,065,365 of NZ_JBSRYJ010000002.1, read as the reverse complement.
GCACTGCCAACGTGCCGCTGGTTCCGGGCATTCCGGTTCCCTTGCAATTGGAAACGTTAACGCGACCGCTGGTCGTGAGCTTGCATGCGACGCCGGAACGCTTGATTCAGGTGCGCCAGAACCGCCTGCTTTCGATGGGCGCCGATTCCAGCAGCGACACCTATATCGACAGGCAGTCAGTCGCGGAGGAGGTCGCATTCGCCCGCAAGCTGAGCGCCAAGCACGATTGGCCGCTGCTCGACGTCACGCGGCGCTCGATTGAGGAAACTGCCGCGGCGATCATGAAGCTCTATAGCGATCGCCAGCGTAACCGGCCTTCTCAATAGTCTTGGGATTAATCTTGCGATGGGTCTGTGGCTCGGCAAATCTTCGTTGATCCTGGCCTCGCAGAGCAGCGCGCGAAAGATGCTGCTGGCCAATGCCGGGCTCGAGTTCAAGGCCATCACGGCTGATATCGACGAGCGCGGTATCCAGGCTGCCTCGGGGCTTTCGAGTCCGGGCGAGATCGCCCTGCTGCTGGCGCGCGAAAAGGCCACGGCAGTCTCGGCCAATCATGCAGGAAGCATCGTCATCGGTGCGGATCAAACGCTGGCCCTTGGCGATCGCCTGTTCAACAAGCCTGCGGGCCGCTCCCAGGCGCTGGCGCAATTGCGCGATCTCTCCGGCAAGTGCCACGAGTTGAATTCCGCCGTGGCGATAGCACGCGATGGCGAGATCATCTTCGAGGACGTCTCGGTCGCCCGCCTGTCCATGCGGCAAATGACCAAGGCTGAGCTTTCGGCCTATCTCGACGTCGCCGGCGATGCAGTCGCCACCAGCGTCGGCGGCTACCAGCTCGAAAGCCTGGGTATCCATTTGTTCGAGCGTATCGAGGGCGACCACTTCACCATTCTCGGCCTGCCGCTGCTGCCGCTGCTTGCGTTCCTGCGGCGCGAGCGGCTAGTTGCGATGTGAATGGCAGATATGGCTGGGCACTGATGCGAATCCTGGGACTGACCGGCTCGATCGGGATGGGCAAATCCACCACCGCGAAATTATTCGAGGAGGCCGGCGTCCCTGTCTACGATGCCGATGCGGCCGTGCATCAGCTCTATGAGGGCGAAGCTGCGCCCGCGATCGAGGCCGCCTTCCCCGGCACCACCGCGAACGGCAAGGTCGATCGGCCGAAACTGTCGGCGCGTGTGGTGCACGATCCCGCCGCCATCAAGCAGCTCGAGAAGATCGTCCATCCGATGCTCGGCGCTTCCCGAAACAAATTCTTCGCCGACGCCGCTGACGCGCCGGTCGTGGTGCTGGACATTCCGCTGCTGTTCGAGACGGGCGGCGAGACGCGGGTCGATGCCGTGGTCGTCGTGACGACGTCTCCGGAACTCCAGCGCGAGCGGGTACTGGCGCGCGGCACGATGGACGAGGCCAAGCTCGACGCCATTATCGCCAAGCAGACGCCCGACGCGGAAAAGCGCAAGCGTGCCGATTTCGTGGTGGATACCTCACACGGACTCGAACCGGTGCGCGCCCAAATCGCGCACATCCTCGCCGAGGTCGTTAAGATGCCGCAGCGGCGAGCCTGATTCGCCGCCTTACACGGCTTCCTGAATCATGCGCGAAATCGTTCTCGACACCGAAACCACCGGCCTCGATCCGCTGCGTGGAGATCGCCTGGTCGAAATCGGCTGCGTCGAGATGTTCAATCGCATGCCGACGGGGCAGAGTTTCCACGTCTACATCAATCCCGAAAGGGACATGCCGGCGGAAGCCTTTGCCGTGCACGGGCTGTCGGCCGAGTTTCTGACGACGAAGCAGCTGTTTCACGAGGTCGTCGACGAGTTTCTGGAGTTCATCGGCGACGCGCCGCTGGTGATCCACAACGCCTCGTTCGACATCAGTTTCATCAACGCCGAGTTGGACCGGATCAAGCGCGCGGCGATCCCGCGTGAGCGGCTGGTCGATACGCTGCTGCTGGCGCGGCGCAAGCATCCCGGCGTGTCGAACCGGCTCGACGATCTCTGCTCGCGCTATGCGATCGACAATTCACGCCGAACCAAGCACGGCGCGTTGCTCGACGCCGAGTTGCTTGCGGAAGTTTATGTCGATCTGGTCGGGGCCCGGCAATCGCAGCTGCTCCTGGCTTCGGAAGCCGAGGAGATGCGCGTCAATGGGGCTGCCGATGCGCCGCGGCGGCAGCGGCCGGTGCCGCTCACGCCGCGGATTTCAGACGCCGAGCGCGAGGCCCACCGGGCCTTCATCGCGACCCTCGGCGACAAGGCGATCTGGAACGAGTTCTTGCCCGCTCCAGCCGCCGCTTCGGCCGGTTAGGCCTGACCGGCCGGCGGAGCGGCCATTTGCCGCTCCATGTTCTGACGATAGAGACCGACGAAGTCGACCGGATCCAGCATCAGGGGCGGGAACCCGCCGTCGCGCACGGCGGTCGCGATGATCTCACGGGCGAACGGGAACAGCAGGCGCGGGCATTCGATCATGACCAGCGGATGCAGATTGTCCTTCGGCACATTGGAGATCCGGAACACGCCGGCATAGGCGAGTTCGAACGAAAACATGATCTTGCCGGCGGTCTCGGCCTTGCCCTCGACCGACAGGGTCACCTCGAACTCCTGTTCGCTGAGGTTGTTGGCGCTGACATTGATCTGGATGTTGATCTGGGGCGGCTGGCTCTGCTGCTGGAGCGAGCTGGGCGCGTTCGGATTTTCGAACGAGAGATCCTTGGTATATTGCGCCAGCACGTTGAGCTGGGGAGCCTGGGCCGCTTCGGGAGGGGTGCCGTTACCGTTGGTCATAAGAGTGTCTCCTTACCCGATTGGGCTGAATTTCGCGGCGGTTGGCTAACATAGGGCTACCTCGTTCCACAAGGACGAACGGTCCCGGATGGGGAATTCAGGCCGCGCCGACAGCGGTGTCGTTCACCCCCGCCGATCCAGCCAAGTCGCGCCTTAAACGATTGAAGATGCGCGATTTCCGGGCAGGATCGGGTTTCCCCTTAAGCATAAAACGCGCTACACTCGGTGCTGTGCCAAAAGGCGCCATTGGCCGGGCCAGGTTTCGTGCCTACATCCCACGGACCTGACGCGCGGACCTAAAATGGTGACGTAGACTTGCCGTTTCCGTGTGGAACGGTCTACTGGCCGGATCGATTTTCCCGGCAACGACCCCTTCGGGACGGCTCCTTATCTACAGAAGACTAGAAAGCGAATACGACGTGGACATCTACACCATCATCTTCCTGGCGCTGGCGGTCTTCATCTTTCTGAGGCTGCGCAGTGTGCTGGGGCAGCGCACGGGCAACGAACGGCCGCCGTTCGACCGTAACGCGCTCCAGGGTGCCCAGGACAAGAACGTCGTGACCATGCCGGGCAAGGTCATCGACCAGGCCCCGTTGGCGCCGACGGCCGAGCCGGCCCCGCCCTCAGACCGCTGGAAGGGCCTGACCGAGCCGGGCACCGTGCTGGCGCAGGGCCTGGACGGCATCGTCGAAAAGGATTCCACCTTCGATCCACGCCATTTCATCTCCGGCGCCCGTGGCGCCTATGAGATGATCGTGCTGGCCTTTGCCAATGGCGACCGCCGCGCGCTGCGCGACCTGTTATCGTCGGAGGTCTATGACAGCTTCGATGCCGCCATCAAGGAGCGCGAGAAGAACGAGCAGAAGACCGAGACGCGCTTCGTCTCGATCGACAAGGCCGAGCTCGTCGGCGCCGAGCTGCGCGACCGTACCGCCCAGCTCACGATCCGCTTCGTCTCGCAGATGATCTCGGCGACCCGGGACAAGGCCGGCAACATCGTCGACGGCAGCGCCGATACCGTCGCCGACATCACCGACATCTGGACTTTCGCCCGCGACATCACCTCTCGCGATCCGAACTGGAAGCTGGTTGGCACCGGAAGCGCGAATTAAGGCTTTCCTGAAGACCAGCGCGACGGCGCTTTGCGCAGCTGTCGTCGCGCTATCGTCGTTTTCGCTCGGCGCCGAGGCGGCGCGGCGCCACTATCGCAGCCATCACCATCATCTCCCGGAATTGCCCGCCGCGCCGCCGCGGGCCTTGCCGTATCCGCAGCTTCCCCTGCCATTCGAAATCCCTGGCGCGCAATATCTGCCGCTGGCCTGGGCCGACGTAAAGGGCTGGAGCGACGACGCTCATCTCGCCGCCTATAAGACGTTTCGCGCGAGCTGCCGTCCGATCAGCGCGCAGACCGGCGCTCCCGAACCGAAGGCTTTGGGGGCCTCGCTGAGCGAACCCTGTCGGGCAGCGAAATCACTTGAGCTTGCTGACGACGCGAAAGCCAAAACCTTCTTCGAGGAGAATTTCGCGCCGTTGCGCATCTCCCGCCTCGGGGAGCCCGATGGTTTCGTCACCGGCTATTACGAGCCGGTGCTGGAGGGATCGCGCACGCAGACCGATGTCTACAACGTCCCGGTCTATCGCCGACCCTCGAACCTGTTCGTGCGCGGCTACAAGCAGGATTCGGTCAGCCTGCCCAACAAGGGCCCGGTGTATCGGAAGATCGGCCGCCGCAAGCTCGTGCCGTATTACGACCGCGCCGAGATCGAGGACGGCAAGATCGCAGGCCGCGGACTCGAGATTGCATGGCTGAAGGACCCGACCGATCTGCTGTTCGCCCAGATCCAGGGCTCGGCGCGGATCAAGTTCGACGACGGCGGCACGGTCCGGCTCAACTACGACGCCTATAACGGCTATCCCTATACGGCGGTCGGTCGCATCCTGATCGAGCGCGGCATCATTCCGAAGGAAGAGATGTCGATGCAGAAGATCAGGGAGTGGATGGCGCAGACCCCGGACGGCGCCAAGGAGCTGCGGCGCCAGAACCGTTCCTACATCTTCTTCCGCGAGGTCAATCTGTCCGACAAGGACGAGGCGGTCGGCGCGCAAGGTATTCCGCTGACGGCCGGCCGCTCGATCGCGGTCGACAAATCGCTGCACGTCTACGGTACCCCGTTCTTCATCGAGGGTGAGCTGCCGATCGATTCCGAACGCGCGAAGACGCCGTTCCATCGCTTGATGATCGCGCAGGACACCGGCTCGGCCATCATCGGACCCGCGCGTGCCGATCTCTATTTCGGCGCAGGCCAGGAGGCCGGCCGGGTCTCCGGGCGGCTGCGCCATGCCATGCATTTCGTGATGCTGGTGCCGAAGAGCCTCGATCCCACAGTGCGCGGCGCGCGGCTGCCGGTGCCGGACCCACGGCCCTCGGAGAAGATCGCAAAGCTGTTTCCGCAAACCGAGCCTGCGAAGGATTCGACCAAGGATCCGACCAAGGCGCCGGCTCCGGCCGCAGCCGTGACACAAGGCAAAGGTGAGACGGTCGCCGTCGCCAATCCGGTCCCGCTGCCGGCGCCGCGCCCGGTGATAGAGCCCGTTCGCGAGCCGCGGCGGCCGGTGAAAAATCGTTCCCATCGGCAACAATGAAGCGATCGTCCCGTCCGCCCGTGCCGGAGCCTCGTCCCTCGCCGCGCCGTCGCGCGCTGAGTGAGGAAGAACGCGAGCTGTGGGATACGATCGCAAAGCAGGTCAAGCCGCTGAGGAAGCATCGCGCGGCGAAGGCGCAAGCTGCGCCGCGCACGGAGCCTTCACCCGCCGCGCCTGCCGCGCGGCCTGCGCCATCGCCGCGTCCGATCGCTGCCGTCCCGGCGCCGCGCGTCGCAAAACCGGCCATTCCGCCGCTGGCGCCGCTTGGGAAGCGTGAGCGAACGAAACTCTCGCGCGGGCGCAGCGAGATCGAGGCCCGCCTCGATCTGCACGGCATGACCCAGCTGCGCGCCCATCGCGCGCTGACCGGATTCCTGCACCGCGCCCACCATGACGGCCTGACCTTCGTGCTCGTCATCACCGGCAAGGGGCGAAGCGGCGGCGAAAGCGGCGTGCTGCGCCGCCAGGTGCCGGAATGGCTGAGCCTGCCGGAATTCCGGGCTTTTGTGGTCGGCTTTGAGGAAGCCGGTATCGGCCATGGCGGCGAGGGCGCGCTCTACGTGCGGATTCGCCGGGCGAGATTTTAGAATGGCCGCACGATCCCGACGCGGGGGATCAGCGTGATGATCAGGCCGAAAATATTGGTCTTTTGATCTTCTGACGGAATCGGCGGCGTCTCGCGCGCGGCGGGCAGCATCTTCACCGCGTGCAGGATCAGGAACATGCAGACCCCCCAGTTCGAGATCCAGCGCGAATAGTCGAACACCATCGCGAACATCACGAGATAGGCGAGGCTGACGCCGGCGAGCGCAGCGACCACGAGACGGCGGTGCGTGTCTTTTGCAAGTGCAGCGATCAGGTTCGCAAAATAGCGCCACAGCGGCGTATGCAGCCAGATCAGCAGCGCGAATACGGGCACGCCCAGGATGTTGTGGGGCAGGCGGCCCCAGGTGTCGGAAATCTCCTGCGCCAGCGGCTGGTACCAGATGTAGGCGAATTGCAGCAGCTCGGTCCGCGACGGATCGGCCATCCGGGTTTTCAGATACGCCACGAAATCCGCTTCCGGGATCGGCATCGTTCCCAAAAACTGCGCGGCCAAGAACAGCGCGGAGACGACAAGCAGCGCAATGATGCCGAACGCGACGTTGGTGCGATCGCAGCCGTGCGTCAGATAGTGCCTGATCACCACGATGGTGATGATGGTCGGCACATACATCAAGAGATGGATGTGGTGGACCAGCACAAGGATGATCGAGAACAGCGCGGCCAAAGCCACGAACAGCAGTGAGCCCGCCGGCACCAGCAGCAGGATGATCGCCAGCGCGCAGCCATAGATGTCGAAGTGGCCAAGCGTGTGCATGAAGTTCTTGAGGAAGAACGGCGAGCCCGCGATGAAGACGAACAGCGGCAGCGTCTTTGCGGTGAAGCCGAACGTCTTCTGAAACAGTCTTGCATAAAGGGCGAGCGTCACCAGCCACGTCACGCCGCCAAGCGCGAAGACCAGCCATATCGGCACCTTGTCCGTGAACAGCGCGACGACCGCCCCGATCAGCGCGCGCTTGACGAAGCCGAAATGGTAATCGACCAGAAGGTGGATGTAGGGGACGTAAGGCGGCAGCTGGATCTTGTGAACGAAGACGCCGACGACGACCGCAGCGTTGATCGCGAGCAGAAGGCGCCAGGGGTTTTGCATGATGCGTGCGGTCACGCGGTAACTGATAGCGCGACCGCCCGAAATTACAAAATGAACCGGCTCAGATCCGCGTTCTTGGCGAGGTCGCCGACGTGCTTCTGCACGAAATCCGCGTCGATCTTGACGGTCTCGCCGTTGCGGTCGGGAGCGGTGAAGGAGATCTCGTCCAGCACCCGCTCCATGACGGTCTGGAGCCGCCGCGCGCCGATGTTCTCGACGGTGGAATTCACCGCCACCGCGACGTCCGCGAGCGCGTCGATGGCGTCGTCGGTGATGTCGAGCGTGACGCCCTCGGTCTGCATCAGCGCGACATATTGCTTGATCAGCGAAGCCTCGGGCTCGGTCAGGATGCGGCGCATGTCGTCGCGGGTCAGTGCCTGCAGCTCGACGCGGATCGGCAGGCGGCCCTGCAGTTCCGGCAGGAGGTCGGACGGTTTTGCGACGTGGAAGGCGCCGGAGGCGATGAACAGGATGTGGTCGGTCTTCACCGCGCCGTGCTTGGTCGAAACGGTCGTGCCCTCGATCAAAGGCAACAGATCGCGCTGCACGCCCTCGCGCGACACGTCGCCGCCAGCGCGGCCTTCGCGTGCGCAGATCTTGTCGATCTCGTCGAGAAACACGATGCCGTTATTCTCGACCGCGCTGATCGCCTCCTGCGTCAACTGATCGCTGTCTAGCAGCTTGTCGGACTCCTCGTTGACGAGGATCTCGTGCGAGCTCCCCACCGTCAGCCGCCGCGTCTTGCTGCGTCCCCCGAGCTTGCCGAAAATGTCGCCGATCGAAACCGCGCCCATTTGGGCGCCGGGCATGCCCGGGATCTCGAACATCGGAAAGCCGCCGCCTTGCGTCTCGATCTCGATTTCCTTGTCGTTGAGCTCGCCTGCCCGCAGCTTTTTGCGGAAAGAGTCCCGCGTTGCCGCGCTGGCATTGGCGCCGACCAGCGCGTCGAGCACGCGCTCCTCGGCGGCAAGTTGCGCGCGTGCCTGCACGTCTTTGCGCTTGCGCTCACGGACCTGGGCAATCGCGACCTCGACGAGGTCGCGCACGATCTGCTCGACGTCGCGGCCGACATAGCCGACCTCGGTGAATTTCGTCGCCTCGACCTTCAGGAACGGCGCGTTCGCCAGCTTGGCGAGCCGCCGCGCGATCTCGGTCTTGCCGACACCGGTCGGGCCGATCATCAAGATGTTTTTCGGCAGTACCTCTTCGCGCAAGGAGCCTTCCAGTTGCTGCCGCCGCCAGCGGTTACGCAGCGCGATCGAGACGGCTCGCTTGGCATCGGCCTGGCCGACGATGAAACGGTCGAGTTCAGAAACGATTTCACGGGGAGAAAAGTCTGTCATGGGACCTTAGCTAGGGTCAGATGCGGGGCGGGACAAGCCGCTTTTTCGTCGTCAGATGATCGGCGGACCCGATTGCCATTGTTTCACGGCCTCGATCGGATGGATCAGCATCAGGATATTGAGCGTCAGATTGTCGCGAATATGCAGCGCGAGCATGATTTCGAAGGCGACTCCTAGCAGGACGGTCACTGGGACAGGCAGCAGGCGCGCGGCGAGGAAGCCCAGCATCATGGACAGCGTGTCCGAGATCGAATTGACGATGCTGTCGCCGAAATAATCCAGCGAGATCGTGCCAGCGCGGTAGCGCTCGATGATGAACGGCGAATTCTCGACGATTTCCCAGGTACCTTCGATCAGCATCGCGATGATCAGCCGGGCGGGCCATGAGAGTCCCGGCGACGGCAGGCGCACGAACAGCAGCCAGGTCAATCCGTAGAACAGGAAGCCGTGCAGGACATGCGAGAAGGTGTACCAGTCGGCGATGTGCTGCGAATTCTCCGAGCTGTTCACCACGCCATGCCATAGCTTGACATAGCCGCAGGTGCAGATCGGCACCCGCCCCATCGCAAACAGGATCGAGGCCTGCAGCGCCAGCAATAGCAGCGCGATGCCGACCCAGTAGGTCGGCGGGATCGCCGTCTTGGCTTTCTCGGAAATCGCGAGCGTCATGAATTGCGCATCATCAGCAACGGAGGATCATCGGAAGTAAGGCATTGCTTCGCTTCACCGCTTCGCTCGCAATGACACGGAGCTTAGTTTTGACGTCGAAACCTGGACCCTAGCCGGCCGACAGGGCTTCGATGGTGACGTTGCGGTTGGTGTAGACGCAGATGTCGGCGGCGATGTCGAGGGAACGGCGGACGATGGTCTCGGCGTCCTTGTCGGTGTCGAGCAGGGCTCGGGCCGCCGCCAGCGCGTAATTGCCGCCGGAGCCGATCGCCATCACGCCGGCCTCCGGCTCCAGCACATCGCCGGTGCCGGTCAGGACCAAAGAGACGTCCTTGTCGGCCACGATCATCATGGCCTCCAGCCGCCGCAAATAACGGTCGGTACGCCAGTCCTTGGCGAGTTCGACGGCGGCCCGGGTCAATTGCCCGGGATATTGCTCGAGTTTGGCTTCCAGGCGCTCAAAGAGCGTGAAGGCGTCGGCGGTGGCGCCGGCAAAGCCGCCGATGACGTCGCCCTTGCCGATCTTTCGGACCTTTTTGGCATTGGACTTGATCACGGTCTGGCCGATCGAGACCTGGCCATCGCCACCGACCACCACCGTGCCGCCCTTGCGGACGGTCAAAATCGTGGTGCCGTGCCAGCCCGGCGAGCTGTTTGGGGAGTCCTGCATGAATGAACCTCGTTGTCCGGGCTGATTTAGGCGGTCAGGAGCCGCGGCACAACGGGCCGCTCCGGGCCCGATTTCGCTCACCATAGGCAGAAGTAGCAGCCCGGCCAGCCGTTCCCGCAGTAGCGAAGGTGTCATTTGGCTGTTAAAAGACCCGGCGTTTTCGGCTCAAAACCAGAATGGAAACCGATTTTCCATGCGCACCGCGACGATCAAGCGCAAGACCAAGGAAACCGACATCGAGGTATCAGTGAACCTCGATGGCACCGGCGTATCCAATATCGCGACCGGCATCGGCTTTTTCGACCATATGCTCGATCTCCTCGCCCGCCATTCCCGCATCGACCTCACGGTCAAGGCGGTGGGCGATCTGCACATTGATTATCACCATACCACCGAAGACACCGGCATCGCGCTCGGCCAGGCCATCAAGCAGGCGCTCGGCAACATGGCGGGCATCACCCGCTATGCCGGCGTGCATATGCCCATGGACGAGACGCTGTCGCGCGTGGTCATCGACATCTCGGGCCGCCCGGTCCTGGTGTTCAAGGTCGACTTTCCCCGCGACAAGATCGGCGAGTTCGACACCGAGCTGGTGCGCGAGTGGTTCCAGGCCTTCGCCATGAACGCCGGCGTGACTCTCCACGTCGAGACCCCCTATATGGCGATAACAGCCACCATATCGCCGAATCCTGCTTCAAGGGTCTGGCGCGCGCGCTGCGGACGGCGGTTGCGATCGACCCGAAGACGGTGGGCGAAATCCCGTCCACCAAGGGCTCGCTCGGCGGCTGACATCTCGGGCCGGCGGCACGCGCCGCTTGCGGTATCACTGAAATTAGAGAACGGGGCATCACCATGCCTGTCTACACAGTTCATGCTCCCTCTCCTGCCGGAGCCGATCTGCGCGCGACCGACAAGTTCGTCTTCGTACGCGACGGCTTCCATTTCTGGGCGATGATTTTCGGCCCGCTCTGGCTGCTGTGGAATCGGCTGTGGCTGGCGCTGATCGGCTGGGTGATCTTCGTTGCCGCGTTCAACGCCGGGCTGTCCAGCCTCGGAATCGGACGCAGCTCGATCTTCTTCGCCGACATCATCGTCGCGCTGCTGATGGGTTTCGAGGCCTCCAGCCTGCGCCGCTGGACGCTGTCGCGCGGTAAATGGCGGCAGCTCGACGTGGTGATTTCCGACGACGAGGACACCGCCGAGCGCCGCTTCTTCGAGCGCTGGAGCCAGAAGCAGCGCGGCATCGTCAACGATCAATGGGCCGTCGATCGCGGTGGCCCGCCGCCGACCCGCAACGTGCCGGGGCAGCAATTCTCAAGCCCGCCGCCGATGCCGGCGGGCGGCATCATTGGTTTGTTTCCGGAACCGGGAGGGTCAAGATGAGTGTCGCCATCATCGATTACGGTTCCGGCAATTTGCATTCCGCCGCCAAGGCGTTCGAGCGCGCTGCGCGCAGCATGGAGAACCCGCAAAAGGTCTTCGTCACCAGCGATCCGGACCAGGCCTACAGCGCCGATCGTCTGGTGCTGCCGGGCGTCGGCGCCTTCGCCGATTGCCGGCGCGGGCTCGATGCGGTCAACGGCATGGTCGAGGCGATCACCGAGGCAGTGCGTGTCAAGGCGCGGCCGATGCTCGGCATCTGCGTCGGCATGCAGCTGTTCGCCACCCGCGGCAAGGAACATGTCATCACGCCAGGGCTGAACTGGGTCGGCGGCGACGTCGAGAAGATCACGCCGCGCGACGAAAGCCTGAAGATCCCGCACATGGGCTGGAACACGCTCAATGTGCTGCGCGAGCATCCGGTGCTGAACAAGCTGCCGCTCGGGCCCAAAGGCCAGCACGCCTATTTCGTGCACTCCTATCACCTCAATGCCGCCAACGAGGCGGACGTGCTCGCGCGCGCCGATTACGGCGGGCCTGTCACCGCGATCGTCGCAAAGGATACGGCCATCGGCACCCAGTTTCACCCCGAGAAGAGCCAGCGCTTTGGTCTGGCCCTGATCTCGAACTTCTTGCGATGGAAACCGTGATTCTCTTCCCCGCGATCGACCTCAAGAACGGCCAATGCGTGCGCCTCGAGCAAGGCGACATGGCGCGTGCGACCGTATTCAACCTCAATCCCGCCGCGCAGGCCGAGAGCTTTGTTGCGCAAGGCTTTGAGTATCTCCACGTTGTCGATCTCGACGGTGCGTTTGCCGGCAAGCCGGTGAATGCCGAGGCGGTCGAGGCGATGCTGAAGACGATCAGGATTCCGGTGCAGCTCGGTGGCGGCATTCGCGATCTCGCGACTGTCGAAGCCTGGCTCGAAAAGGGCATCACCCGGGTCATCATCGGCACCGCCGCGGTGCGCGATCCTGAATTGGTGAAGGCTGCCGCAAAAAAATTCCCCGGCCGCGTCGCGGTCGGCCTCGATGCACGTGACGGCAAGGTCGCGGTCGAAGGCTGGGCCGAGACCTCGCAGGTGACGGTGCTGGAGATCGCGCAGCGTTTCGAGGATGCCGGCGTCGCCGCGATCATCTTCACCGACATCGCGCGCGACGGCCTGCTCAAGGGCCTGAATCTCGATGCCACCATTGCGCTCGCAGATGCGATCTCCATCCCCGTGATCGCCTCCGGCGGCTTCGCCTCGATCGAGGACGTCAAGGCGATGCTGACGCCGCGCGCGAAAAAGCTCGCCGGTGCGATTGCCGGCCGCGCGCTTTACGATGGCCGCCTCGAACCGGCAGCCGCCCTCACATTGATCCGCGACGCGCGCGCCGCCTAGGAGCTGACACATGTTCAAGGTGCGCGTGATCCCCTGCCTCGACGTCAAGGACGGCCGCGTCGTCAAGGGCGTCAACTTCGTTGACCTGCGCGATGCCGGCGACCCCGTCGAAGCGGCGATCGCCTATGACGCCGCCGGCGCCGACGAGCTCACTTTTCTCGACATCACCGCGACCCATGAGAACCGCGGCATCATGCTGGACGTGGTCCGGCGCACCGCTGAAGCCTGTTTCATGCCCGTGACCGTCGGCGGCGGCGTGCGTGAGGTCAACGATATCAAGACGCTTCTGCGTGCCGGCGCCGACAAGGTCTCGATCAACAGCGCCGCGGTGTCGCGGCGTGAGTTCGTCAAGGAAGCCGCCGAGAAATTCGGCGGGCAGTGCGTGGTGGTCGCGATCGACGCCAAGCGGGTCAAGCGCGCCGGTGGCGGAGAGCGCTGGGAGATCTTCACCCATGGCGGCCGCAACTCGACCGGCATCGACGCCATCGAATATGCCCAGGAGGTGGTCTCGCTCGGCGCTGGTGAAATCCTGCTCACCTCGATGGACCGCGACGGCACAAGGCAGGGTTTCGACATCCCGCTGACCCGCGCGATTGCCGACAGCATTCCCGTTCCCGTGATCGCCTCGGGCGGTGTCGGCAATCTCGACCACCTCGTCGACGGTATTCGCAACGGCCACGCCACCGCCGTGCTGGCTGCCTCGATCTTCCACTTCGGGGAATTCACCATCCGCGAAGCCAAGGAGCACATGGCCCGGCGCGGGCTGGCCATGCGCCTCGATGCCTGACGACTCCCGTCCATAAAAATGCTACACGATTGGCGGGACCGGCTTGTCCCGTCAGATAACCGGCCAGGGCAATCGGCCAAGGCGCGTTTTCCGAGTATTTTGTATGCCGCGTTTCACGATCCACGATCTGGCCGAGACCATCGACGCCCGCGCGGCAGCGGATGGCGAGACGTCCTATACCCGCAAGCTTCTCGACAAGGGCGCCGAACATTGCGCCAAGAAGTTCGGTGAGGAAGCAGTCGAAACCGTAATCGCAGCAGTCGAAAACGATCGCGCGCATCTGATCGCGGAAGGCGCCGATCTGCTCTACCATTTCCTTGTGCTGCTCAAGGTCCGCGGCGTAAAGCTGGAAGAGGTCGAAGCCGCATTGGACAAGCGGACTTCGATGTCAGGGTTGGAAGAGAAGGCGTCGCGCAAGGGCGGCAACTAGCCGAGGTGGAAAGATCGCGTCATGGATATCCGCGCACCCGAGCAGCAGTATAATCCGTACCGCGTCTATACGCGCGAGCAATGGGCGCGGCTGCGCGACGACACGCCGATGACCCTGGAGCCGGGCGAGTTCGATCGCCTGCGCTCGCTGCACGACCGGCTCGATTTCCAGGAAGTCGAGGACATCTACCTGCCACTGTCGCGCCTGCTGTCGATCTATGTCGATGCCATGCAGCGGCTCTATTACGCGGAGCGCCAGTTCCTCAACATCCGCGACCGCAAGGTGCCCTACATCATCGGCGTCGCCGGTTCGGTGGCGGTTGGAAAATCCACCACGGCCCGCGTGCTTCAGGCGCTGCTGGCGCGCTGGTCGCCGCGTCCCAAGGTCGAGCTGATCACCACCGACGGATTTCTGTATCCCAACGCCGTGCTGGAGCGGCAGGGCATCATGCAGAAGAAGGGTTTTCCGGAGAGCTACGACCTGCCGCTGCTGCTCAGCTTTCTCTCCGACATCAAGGCCGGCCGCCGCCATGTGCGCGCGCCGGTCTATTCGCATTTGACTTACGACATCGTGCCGAACGAGTGGGCCGAGATCGACCAGCCCGACATCCTGATCGTCGAGGGCGTCAACGTGCTGCAAACAGGCAAGCTGCCGCGCGACGGCAAAGCCGTGCACCGTGGTCTCCGACTTCTTCGATTTCTCGGTCTATATCGATGCCGACGAGGCGGCGTTGCGGCAGTGGTACATCCGGCGCTTCCTGTCGCTGCGCGACACCGCGTTCACCAATCCGAAATCCTACTTCAACCGCTACGCGCTGTTGTCGGACGAGGAAGCCACCGCCACCGCGATCGCGATCTGGGAGCGTACCAACCTCGCCAATCTCGAGGACAATATCCTGCCGACCCGCCCCCGCGCGACGCTGATCCTGAAGAAGGGCGCCGACCACACGGTGGCGAGCGTGGCGCTCAGACGGCTGTAGCTTCGTCCTGCAGCGCGATCAATCATGGCGTTGGAAGTCGGAATGAAGCGTCCAAGATATCTCCCGACCGCCGCATTTCTGGCAACGGCTCATCTCTTGTTGGCGTTGAGCACTCTTCTCATCAGTCATTCCCTGGCGATGGGACGCTTCGACTCGGCTGGCAATATCAGCCAAGCCGAAAGTCTGGCCAGGGCACTGACAGACACGCTCTTTTGGCCCGTCTCTCACGTCCAGACCAAGGGATTATCGGCCGCGCTACAATGGGGAGCTGTTCTTGGAAACAGCATCCTTTGGGGATCTGTCCTTGCGGTGCCCGTGTGGCGATTGGGACGATCGCTGAGCGGTCAAGGTGCCGGCCTCCAACGACGCGTTTGAGTGGCCTGGGAAACATCGCGGGCAGCGTCTAATCACAGAATCTCGAGGATAATGCCTCGCCCGGCCGCCCACATGGTGCTCCGGCCGGTATGTCGCTCTTGCTCCAGCCGTCACTTGCCTGCCTTCGCGCTCCAATCGGCAGGCTTGATGCGCCCCACGAAAGCCGCCGCACCGGTGGTACTTGCCCGGTAGGCGAAGGCTTCGCCTTCCTGCACGTCGCCGGCGTCCTTGCCGAAGGCATCGGCGATGTTGGTCTTGTGCGTAACGAGGAACGTGTTGGTGCCGGCCTGCGGAGCCGCATCGACGAGCTGGCGTACGGCGCCCCCCCCCCCTGTCCGGCCTTTGCATTTGCACCGGTCGGGTTTGCCATTCCCGATGCGCTGGCGTTGCTGCTGTCCGTCAATGCTTCGACCGGCTTGACCTCGCGGCCGGAGATCAGCTTGCCCGCCTCGATCGCGCGGTTCAGCCTACTGGTGTAGACATCGCCGATCGGGATCGCGAGTTCCCTGATCGACGTCCCGATCTGGCGCGCCATGTCCCGGCCCTTTCCACTGAGCTGACGCTGGGCGCTCATGTCGTCGAATTTGAAAGGGTAGACATCCTTTTGGCTGTCGTCGGTGGCGGTGTGCCGAAACACCAGCACGTAGCCGCCTTGCTTGAGCGAGGCGATCAAGTCCGGCGTGTCGGCCGCGTTGGCTTGGGTGGAACCACAGAGAAGGGATATGACGGCGAGGCGGCAAAGCACGTTCATGCGCGACATCCTCCGTTGCAAATGCCCCGGAGAATGGTGACGCGCGACGCGGTCGATTTCAATTATCGATTGCCGGCCGATCAGGTTCCCATGAAATTCCAGGTCAGATCGCCAGATGCCGCGCCGCCGCCAGCCCCGCCAGCGCCTCTTCCAGCTTCTCGCGATCGAGCGGCTTGATCAGAAACCCGTTCATGCCCGCCTCGAAACAGGCGTAGCGATCTTCCACCAGCGTGTTGGCGGTGAGTGCGAGGATCGGCGTGTGGTGGCCGCCTTTGGCCGCCTCATGCGCACGGATGCGCTTGGTCGTTTCGATGCCGTCGAGCTGCGGCATCTGGATGTCCATCAGCACGAGATCATAGGGCGTACCGGCCGATGACGCGCCGAGCCAGGATTCCAGCGCGGCCTCGCCATGGACGGCGATGACGACGCGGTGGCCGAGTTTCGTCAGCAGCGAGCGCATCAACAGCGCGTTGATCTCGTTGTCCTCGGCGACGAGAATCGACAGGCCTTTCGCCGGTACCGCGCCGGTGGATTGGGCCGGTGGCTCCGGCGCGAGATCGGGCGAGGCGACCTCCGGGGTCAGCGCGAGGCGTGCAGCGAGTGAGGCCGCGCGAAGCGGCTTGACCAGGAAGCCGGTGAAGGCCGGCGAAACTTTCTCGTGGCGCGAGCCCGATGTCAGCAGTACGAGGCGTTGCATCGCATGCCTGCGTGCGGCTTCGCCGAGGCGGTCAGTGATGGCGGCGCCAAGCGCACGATCGATCAGCACCGAATGCCATGAGCGTTCCGGCAGCAGCGCGTCCGCCACCGCCGCGTCGGTCACCATACAGGTCTGGCCACCCCAGCGCTCCAGCCGCCGCGCGATCAGCGAGGCCTCGATACCGTCGGCGATCAGCAGGATCGACTTGCCGGCAAGATCAGGGCTCAAGAACGCCTTCGGTTCTGCGCCGGCGTGTGATGGCGCGAGCGGAATCGCGACCTCGAAGGTCGAGCCCTTGCCCGGCTCGCTCGTGAGCGTGATGCGGCCGCCCATGCGCTTGACGATGCGCTCGCTGATGGCGAGGCCGAGGCCGGTGCCGCCATAGGTGCGCGCGATGCGCTCGTCGGCTTGCTCGAATTCGCGGAAGATGCGCTGTTGTGCCTCCGGTGCGATGCCGACGCCGGTGTCGCGCACCAGGAAGCTGATCTCGTTCGGCCAGATGCCGGGCTCGACGATCAGCGCAACGCCACCACTCGCAGTGAACTTGATGGCATTGCCGGCAAGGTTGAGCAGAACCTGGCGCAGCCGCGCGGCGTCGCCGACCAGTTCGAGCGGCAGGCGCTCGTCGACATAGGCGGCGATCTCGAGGCTCTTTGCCTGCGCGCGCGGCGCGAGCAGCTCGGTGATGTCCTCGATCAGGGCCGACAGCGCGAAGGGACGCTGCTCGAGATCGAGCTTGCCGGCTTCGATCTTGGAATAGTCGAGCAACTCCTCGATCAGCGCCATCAGCGCTTCGCCGGAGGTCTTCACGGCCTTGGCGTAGGTCGTCTGCTCCGGCGTCAGCGTGGTGTCGAGCAGCAGGC
The DNA here is from genome assembly GCF_054056555.1 of Bradyrhizobium sp. LM2.9. Lineage (NCBI taxonomy): Bacteria > Pseudomonadati > Pseudomonadota > Alphaproteobacteria > Hyphomicrobiales > Nitrobacteraceae > Bradyrhizobium > Bradyrhizobium sp. LM2.9. Next base: position 6,047,903 of record NZ_JBSRYJ010000002.1, on the reverse strand, counting down.
CGCCCATGCCGATGATGCCGTTGAGCGGCGTGCGGATCTCGTGCGAGGCCATGGCGAGGAAGCGCGATTTGGCGCGGTTGGCGGCGTCGGCCTGGTCGCGGGCGTCGGACAGCGCACGCTCCGTCTCGGTGCGGTCGGTGACATCGCGTCCGACACTCTGCAATTCGGCGGGCTGGCCGGCGTCGAGGCGGACATAGCCTTCGCGCCAGGCAATCCAGCGCGCGCCGAGGGGGGTTGCGATCTTCTGGTCGTGAATGCGCGTGCCGTTGCTCTCGCGGGCGCTGTCACCCTGCTCCAGCACGTCGAAATCAAAGCGCGTGCCGACCAGCGCGCCGCGCGCCTGCACCGCGAGCGCGCAATAGGCTTCATTGGCGAAGGTGATGCGGCCGCTTGTGTCGCGCAGCACGATCAGATCGCCCTGCTGTTCGAACAGGCTGCGGGCGCGTTCTTCCGCTTCCTTCAGCTCCCAATTGCGGTCGATCAGCGCTTCGTTGTGGGCGGCCAGCGCACGCATCCGCTTGTTGACGAAGCGCAGGCGCATGCTGAGCGTGGCAAGGCCGAGGCAGGAGAGCGCGAACAGGAAGCTGGCGCCGATCGCAAACGCGTTGGGATCGTAGCCGGAATTCTCCGACCGGCTGCCGGAGACAAAGCCATAGGCGCCACCGAAGGTCGCCGAGAAGATCATGAAGGAGCGGATCGCGAAGGCGATTTTGGGGTACTGCCGCCTGAAGCGGCGCATGCGCACCTTGATCCGGAACGTCCGACCCATCGCCACCGACCTGACTGTTTTCTTAAAACCCTGTGCTCGCTGTAAACGACGATGTCCCGCCGACCTTGCGAACAGTTTGAGGTCTTGCGGCCGCCTCCAAACAGGGTTGACGAAGCGTTAACGGCTCAGAGCGAGGCGGCTCAAAGCGAAGCGGCCTGGAGATGGCGGTGGCCGCTGCGGGCGCCGACGATCAGCGCCGCCGCCTCGCGCTGCGAGAACGTCTTCGAGCGCACATAGACGCTATAATCCGCCGGCCCCTCGGTGGAGAGATAGATCACCTGGCCGCCATCGACGGGCTGCGCCGCAATCGAGATCAGGCGGGTCGAAGGATTGGCCTGGCAGGTCTCCGATTCCGAACCGAGGCCGTCGTCGACGACGGCGAAGTCTGCCGCATCCGCATCCTCGGTGATCTGAACCCGCACCGTGGCCAGGGCGGGATCATCGGTGAAGGCGACGTGCAAGCCGGCGGTCCAGAACAGCGACGTTAGCTCGACCGAGGTTTCGCCCAAGGCGATGCAGGGATGCGAGACCGATCCGATCTCGCTGCGGGCAAACACCGCAGCCGCGAGCAGGGGAACGACCGAGGCCAGGATCTTGAAACGCAACATGACACGCTACTCGCCGGGCCCTGGGAAACTCGTGGCGGGAACTGATGGGCCTTATGGTTTGCAGAGCGTAAAGGAAACTCGTTACCGCCGGGTTGATGCGCGTTCACATCACGCCATCTGGCGCACATCCTCCGCGAGTGCGCGGTAGGACAGCGCCTCGGCGAGGTGCAGCCGGCCGATCTTGTCGGCGCCGTCGAGGTCGGCGAGCGTGCGCGCCACCCGCAGCACGCGGTGATAGCCGCGCGCCGACAGCCGCATGGTCTCGGCGGCGTCACGCAGCAGTTTTTGGCCTTGCGCATCCGGCTTGGCGATCTCCTCCAGCACCGAGGCCGGCGCTTCGGCATTGGTGCGGACCTTCGGCAGCCCCGCGTCCGCGTAGCGCGCGAGCTGGATGTCGCGCGCCGCCGCCACGCGCGCGGCGACCTCGGCCGAACCCTCCGCGGGCGGCGGCAGGATCAAATCGGCCGCGGTCACTGCGGGAACCTCGATGCGCAGGTCGATCCGGTCCATCAGCGGTCCCGAGATGCGGGCCTGGTAGTCGCCCGTGCAGCGATCGATGCGGCCGCGCTTGCAGGCATAGCCGGGCTCGAACGCATTGCCGCAGCGGCAGGGATTCATCGCCGCGATCAGCATGAAGCGCGCAGGGTAGGTGACGCGGTGATTGGCGCGCGACACCGAGACCTCGCCGTTCTCCAGCGGCTGCCGCAGCGAATCCAGCACGCGCGGATCGAATTCGGGCAGCTCGTCGAGGAACAGCACGCCCTGATGCGCGAGCGAGATCTCGCCGGGCCTTGCGCGCATGCCGCCACCGGTGAGCGCGGCCATGCTGGCGGAATGATGCGGCGAGCGGAACGGCCGCCGCGCCGTCAGCGCGCCGCCCTCGATCTCGCCGGCGACGGAGGCGATCATCGAGACCTCCAGCAGTTCGCCGGGTGAGAGCGGTGGCAGGATCGAGGGCAGGCGCGCCGCGAGCATCGATTTGCCGGCGCCAGGGGCGCCGATCATGAGCAGATGATGCCCGCCGGCGGCCGCGATCTCCAGCGCCCGCTTGGCGCTCTCCTGGCCCTTGATGTCGCGCAGGTCGAGCAGCGAGGCGGCGGCTTCGTGCACCTTCGGCACCGGCCGCGACAGCACCTGCGTCCCCTTTGAAGTGGTTGGCGATCTGAATGAGTGAACTTGCGGCGATGATCTGGATGTCCGGGCTCGCCCACGCCGCTTCGGAGCCGCAAGCCGCCGGACAGATCAGTCCCTCCTCGCGCACATTGGCGCCGATCGCGGCGGGAAGAACACCGGCCACCGGCGCGATCGATCCGTCGAGGCCGAGCTCGCCCAGAACGGTGAAGCCGGTCAGCGCATCCGGGGGAATCGCGCCGATCGCTCCCATCAGCCCGAGCGCGATCGGCAGGTCGTAATGGCTGCCCTCCTTGGGCAGATCGGCGGGCGCGAGATTGACGGTGATCCGCCGCGCCGGCAGCGCCAGGCCCGAGGCGATCAGCGCCGAGCGGACCCGCTCGCGGGCCTCCGACACCGCCTTGTCCGGGAGACCTACGATCGCGAAGGCCGGCAGACCCGGCGCGACCTGCACCTGCACGTCGACCGCGCGGGCCTCGATCCCCTCAAAGGCGACGGTAGAAACCCGCTGAACCATGCTCGAACCAGCCTGCCCTCTTGCACAATTAGGGGTAGCAGAGCGGGGCGGTTCTTGCAAGAACAATACGGGAACATGTTGAGGGGAGCTCGAAGGCCCTAACCAATTGTAAACACGACCAGGACACTACGCCTCGAATGCGCACGGCTGTCCTCAGCACATTCCAACGAATGTCCGCTACTCCTAAGGCTGCGGGATGGGCCGTGGTCTAACGGGTGAACAATTCAAATGCTTGCAAATCGCCGGAGAAGCGAACGTCGGGGCTGCACTCGGCTCGCCAAGATTCACTTTGGCTCGGGCTCGCTGCCGAGGGATTGCACGATCACGGATATTTCGGATGGCGGCGTGAAAGTGGTGGCCGAGTTTCTGGAAGTGCCGCCGCAATTCACCATCATCTTCGCGCCCGACTATTCCCGTCAGTGCCGCCTGCGCTGGCGCATCGGCTGCGAGTTCGGCGCTGAATTCACGGACTAGGGTCTGTTGGGATTCAGGATTCTCATCGGGGCTTGGTTGTGATTCAAGCTTGGGATGGACCGATTCGTTTTGACTGACGCCCAATGGGCGAAGATGGAGCCGCATTGTCTTGGCAAGCCGGGAGATCCGGGCCGCAGCGGCAAGGACAACCGACTGTTTGTCGAGGCCGTTCTGTGGATCGCCCGAACCGGCAGTCCCTGGCGGGATCTGCCGGCGATGTTCGGCCACTGGAATAGCACATTCACGCGCTTTCGCGACTGGGTGAAGGCGGATGTCTGGAAGCGGCTGTTCGAGGCCATCTCCGACGATCCCGACATGGAATACGCCATGGTCGACGCCACCATCGTCAAGGTCCACCGCCACGGTCAGGGCGCAAAAGGGGGACGCAAAGCCAGGCGATCGGCCGCTCGAAAGGCGGCATGACCACCAAAATTCTGGCGCTCACCGATGCGCTCGGCAATCTCGTGCGCTTCGTGCTCCTGCCGGGACAGCGTTTCGATACGGTGGGCGTGCCGCCGCTCATCGAGGGATTGGCCTTCAACGCGCTGATCGCTGATAAGGCCTTCGATAGCAACGCCATCATCGCCGAACTCGAAGCGCGTGGCGCCAAAGTCGTCATCTCCCAGCATCCGCGCCGTGCACAGCCTCTCGCCATCGACAAGGAGATGTACAAATGGCGGCATCTCATCGAGAACTTCTTCGGCAAGCTCAAGGAATTCAAGCGCATCGCAATGCGCGCCGACAAGACCGACCAGAGCTTCACTTCAATGATCTATCTGGCCGCGGCCGCGATAAACTCCAGATGAATCCCAACAGACCCTAGGCGAGCATGATCCGGAAAAGTGTGAAGCGGTTTTCCGAAAAGATCATGCTCAAACAATAGACAGAAGCGCGCTTCCTTAACGGGACTTTAGCGTTAATCGGTAAGCATCTCTGATCAGTCGCCGAGTGATCAGAGTATGTCCAAGCGTTTGTCCATTGCCTCTCCTCCAGCGAGATTTCTGTTTTCCGCGCTTCTGATCCTGGCCCTCGGCGGCTGTCAGACCACAGGCATCGAGGACATCACCGGCGCCCTCGGCGGAAAGTCGGAAACGGCCGGCAGGCTCGACGCCAAGCCGGACGTGAAGCCGGACATGGACGCGCTGCGTGAGCGCTATCGCGCCAAGCCTGGCGATCCCAACGTCGCACTCGAATACGGCAAGGCGCTGCGCCAGACCGGCCAGCGCGCGCAGGCGCTTGCGGTGCTGGAGCAGGCCGTGCTCGCGCATTCCACCAACAAGGCGGTGCTCGCCGGCTATGGCCGCGCGCTCGCCGACAGCGGCAATTTCCAGCAGGCGTTCGACGTCCTCGGTCGCGCGCATTCGCCTGAAGATCCAGACTGGCGCATCCTGTCGGCGCAGGGCGCCGCGCTCGATCAGCTCGGCCGCAGCGAGGAGGCGCAGCAATATTACGCCACCGCCTTGAAGATCGTGCCCGAAGAGCCGTCGGTGCTGTCCAATCTCGGACTGTCCTACATGCTCCAGAACAACCTTGCGCGGGCCGAGGAAACGCTGCGCCGCGCGAATTCGCGCAACCCCGCCGATTCCCGCGTGCGCGCCAACCTCGCGCTGGTGTTGGGGCTGGAAGGAAAGCAGGCCGAAGCCGAAACCATCGTGAAGGCCGATCTGCCGCCGGATCAGGCGGCGGAAAAGGTCACGGCGCTGCGGCAGTTGCTGGCGAAGAAGCAGCAGCGGGCGGACAAGTAAGCCGCCGACTGCCTGGTCTTGACGCGTTTGCTTGACGCGAACCGGTATCCACTTCGCGCGAAAGCGCGCTTGCGCTTACGACGCCTTGCGATGCGGGGCCGACCCGCGCCCCGACCTGCCCTTCAGCTTCTTCAGGAGCGGTCCGAGCAGCGAGCGCTTCGGCTTCTTCACCTCGCCGCGCCCGGCGAGGCGGTTCGCCATGTTCTGGAACAGCTCGGTGGTGCGATGGCTTTTGGAGACCTCCGCAATCATCTGGCCGTTGTTGGCCGCGGTGGAGAACAGCTTCGAATCGAACGGGATCACCGCGATCGGCTGGCTCTCCATGGTTTTGGCGAATGCCTTGATCTCGATCTCCGCCCGCTTCGGCATGCCGACCTGGTTGATGCAGTAGAGCGGCGGCCGGTCGTTCGGCCGCGCCGCCTTCAACACGTTCAGCATGTTCTTGGTGTTGCGCAGGTTCGCAAGATCGGGCTCGGCCACGATCACGATGTCGTCCGCGTTGACCAGCGCGCGCCGCGTCCAGCCCGACCATTGATGGGGAACGTCGAGCACGATGCACGGCGTGGTCATGCGCAGCGTGTCGAACACCGCGTCGAAGGCCTCCGCGCCGAAATCGTAGACGCGGTCGAGCGTTACGGGCGCGGCGAGCAGGCTGAGCCGCTCGGTGCATTTGGCGAGCAGGCGCTCCATCAGCGCCGTGTCCGGCCGGTCCTGCGACAGCACCGCATTGGCGATGCCCTGCATCGGGTCCTGGTTGTAGTCGAGACCCGCGGTGCCCGAAGGCAAGGTCGAGATCGATCACGACGGAGTCGAGCGCGAGGTCGCGGGCGATGGTCCAGGCCACATTGTGCGCGACGGTGGAGGCGCCGACGCCACCCTTGGCGCCGACCACCGCGATGACGCGGCCGGTGATGATGGTTTCGGACGCCGAGAACAGGCTGCAGATCGAGCGGACGACGTCGAGCGTTTCGACCGGTCCCACCACATAGTCGTTGACGCCGCGGCGCACCAGCTCGCGATAGGGCGCGGTGTCGTTGGGATTGCCGATCACGACCACACGGGTGCCGGGATCGCAGACGCCGGCGAGGTCGTCGAGCCCTTCGAGGATGTCACGCGTGCCGTCGGATTCGATCACGATGACGTTCGGCGTCGGCATCGTTTCATAGACTTCGATGGCCGCGGCGAGGCCACCGTCCTTGGCGGTGAGATGTGCCTTGGCAAGACGGCGATCCTGCCCGGCCGCGGTCATCGCGGCGAGCGTCTGCGCGGTCTCGCAAAAGGCCTGCACGGAGATGCGAGGAACCGGCGCAATGTGTTCCTCGGGATGCTGCGGATCGTCCGCTTCTTCGTCGTGGACGCTTGTCATCTGCCTGTGTCGCTGAGTTTGGCCTTGTCGGCCTCTGGATTGGCGGTCGCGATCGGCGTGCCCTTGCGATAGCGCTCGAAGGCGATGTCGCGCCGTGCGGTATAGACCGGCGTCTCGGACCGCGGCTGCTCGAGGTCGGCCGGATTGTCGATCATCGCCGCGAGATTGCGCTGGGTGGCGCAGCCCAGATTGAAGTAGGGCCGGTTCTCGTTGTAGCCGGGATCGAGAATGTTGGGGCCAACGTCTTCGGGCCACAGCCCGCAGGGGCCGGCGACCGCGGCGATCCGCGAATAGCTCAGGCGGATGGTGGGCAGCAGTCCGGGATCCTCGGGCCGATAAGGATGCTGGACGATCGCACGGGAGGGTACGCCGCCGGATGCGAGCACGGAACGAATTTCGTGATAGGTCGCCGCCGCCGCGCGCGAATTCGCGGCGTCGACGGGGACGTCGACGACAACCGAGCCCGTGCCTTCGCGGCCCCAGTCACTGGCAACACCAGCGACGTCCGAGCGCTGTGCGGCCGAGAGACCGCCGCGAGCCTTGCCGACGAAGATCACGATCGACTTCTTGGCTTCCTGCACCACGATCGGGTGACGCTGGCGATAGTCGGTCGGCACCGTCTGGGTGACGGTCTCGCCGGTGGTGTTGCAGGCGCCCAGCATGACGGAGAGTCCCGTCAGTGCCAGCGCGACGCTCAACTTGCGACGTCGATCGGCCATGGTTTTCGTCATCGCTTCATCCCCTCTTGCCCGTCCCTCGCCCCGTTCCCCAAGCCGTCCGTTCGTCATCAGTCGATGATGAAACCGAAATCGTCGGGCGTGCCCGCGATCGGATCGACGCGGCGCGCGATGCCATAGAGGCGGTTCATGCGGCCGAGCAGCGCCGTCTGGGCGTCAGACGCCGGCGCGAAGCCGTCGTCGGGCCGCGACAATTCCTTCTGGGCCACCGCGCGCACCACATAGGGCGTCACGATCACCATCAGCTCGGTCTCGTTGTTGACGAAGTCCTGGCTGCGGAACAGCGCGCCGAGGATCGGCACCTGGTCGACGCCGGGCAGGCCGTTGATCGCCTGTTTGGTCTGCTGCTGGATCAGGCCGGCCATCGCCATCGAGCCGCCCGAGGGAATTTCCAGCGTCGTTTCGGCGCGTCGGGTCTGGATCGAGGGGATGGTGATCGAGTTGGTCGAGGACGAGGACAGCGCCTGGGTGACCGTGATGGCGCTCTGGCTCGACAGCTCGGACACCTCAGTCATCACGCGCAGGCTGATTCGGCCCTCGCTGAGCACGACCGGGGTGAAGTTCAGGGAGATGCCGAACTTCTTGTAGGTGATCTGGGTGGTACAGACGTGGGTGACCGGATCGCAGGCATAGCCTGACGGAATCGGGAATTCGCCGCCGGCGATGAAGGTGGCGGATTCGCCGGAGATCGCGGTCAGGCTCGGTTCGGCGAGCGTGCGCATGACACCGGCGCTTTCCATCGCGCGCATCGTGGCGCTGACGGTCGCGACGCCCTTGGTGAGGCCGGCAACGCCTAATCCGTTGTTGCTGACGATCGGTCCGCCGCTGACCGAGAACGGGTTGGAATTGTTGAAGTTGACGACCGCGGTGCCGGCGTTCAGGCTGGCGCTGAGATCGACGCCCAGCTGCTTGACGATATCGCGGCGCACTTCGCCGACGACGACCTTGAGCATCACCTGGTCGCGGCCGCGCACGACGATGTTGTTGACGACCTTCTCAGAGTTGCCGACCAGCTTCGCGGCGACGTCGCCGGCCTGCTGGGCCTCGACCGGGCTCGACACCGAGCCGGTCAGCATCACGCTGTCGCCGACGCCTTCGATCTGCACGCCCGGCAGCGACTGACGCAGCGCCGCACGCATGCCGTTGAGGTCGCGCTTCACCGCGATGTCATAGGCGGCGACCTGCTGGCCGTCGGCGCCGAAGAACACGACGTTGGTCTGGCCGACCTGTGCGCCGATGATATAGGCGCGTTGGGCCGAGCGGATCACCGCATTGGCGATCTTGGGATCGGCCACCAGCACGTCCTTGACCTCGCGCGGCAGGTCGATGACGGCGGATTTGCCGACGCCGAGCGACAGGAAGCGCGTCCTCGCCGGCGCGATCGTCGCGACCGATGCCACATCGAGATCCGGTGCCTGCATCGGCGCCTGGTCGCCGACCGGCGCATCTGCGGCGCTGACGATATCGGGGGCTGCGAAGAGCCCCAGGATCAGCATCGTCCCCGTCCAGAACGAGCGCGCGCGATTCCCCCGAATGCGCATGCCGGTCCGATCATCCCCGTAGTTCATCATGTCCCCATCACTTCTGTGACGTCAGTTGCCGCGCCTGCACGCCGTAGCGAATGACGTTGATCCCGCCGGGACGCTTGATCGCCTGGTCCTCGGGCGTGCCGTCGACCGAGTTGGCATCGACGATGCTGCGCAGCGCGAGCGACAGCGTGCCGCTCTGACGCGCGGCCGATAGCGTGGCGACCTGGTCGGGCCTGAGCTCGAGCGTGACGGTCTTGCCGACGACGGCGTTCTGGCCGTCCTTTTCCTTCGGCGCCTGGTCGATCGCGAGCACGCGGATATTGGTCAGGATGACCTCGGACAGGACGAGGTCGTTACCGCCGGTCGGGCCGTTGCTGTTGTTCGCGCCGTCGGGATTCTTCAGGCGGCGGGTCAGCACGACGTCGACGCGGTCATTCGGCAGGATGAAGCCGCCGGCGCCGGTCTCGGCTGAGAGTTCGGTGGAGACGGCGCGCATGCCCGACGGCAGGATCGCGGCCATGAAGCCGGAGCCTTCGGCCTTGACCAGCTTCTGCTCGCGGATCGGCTCGCCTTGCATCAACGGCACGCGCGCGATCGAACCTGCGATCTGGGTCTGCGCCTCGGGCCTGTTGTCGCGCCGGATGAAGGCGCTGCTCGCGGTCGCCGCCGGCCAGACCTGCCATTGCAGGTCATCGGGCTTCACGGCCTGGCCGAGTTGGATGTCGTTCTTGGCGACCAGGACCTCGACCGTCGGCAGCTTCTCGGCGACGGGGAGAGCGGGCGCGGGCCTGTTCTCATAGCCGCTCGCCAGATACGCAGCGACGCCGCCGGCGCCCAGCGCGATGACGAGAACGACAATGCGTGCGGTGTTCATACGCCTCTACTCTTACGCGGGGCACTCGAACCGCACCTGGCGGGTTCCCCGACGTCGATGAGTAGGCAGTAAAAGTATAAGGGGTGTTGCGAGGCCGAATGTGAGCGCGGGCGGCGCTGCGGTCTTTCGGCAGATGGTGAACGTCGCGTTAGCCGGTCGGCCACTAGCTCCGTAGTTTCACGCAGCGGCCCACGCGTTCGAATGATGCGCGCGGCGTCATGGTGAATGGGTGGTTAGTGGTGTGCGCGCGGAGCAGCGTGCGCGGTGCGTAGCCCGGATTTTTCTTCACTCCAGGCTACGCACCCGTGCCTACTTCGCCCGCTTCTGCTCGATGACGTCCCAGAGTTTTGCCGCAACGTCGGGGCCGCCGAGATTTGCAATCGCGCGAATGCCGGTTGGCGAGGTCACGTTGATCTCGGTGAGGTTGCCGTTGATGACGTCGATGCCGACGAACAACAGCCCGCGCTCGCGCAGCGCCGGCCCGACGGTGGCGCAGATCTCGCGCTCGCGCGGCGTGAGCTCGGTCTCCTGCGCTGCGCCTCCGCGCACCATGTTCGAGCGGAGGTCGTCTGCGGCCGGGACGCGGTTCACCGCGCCGGCGAACTCGCCGTTGATCAGGATGATGCGCTTGTCGCCGTGCTTCACCTCGGGGATGAACTGCTGGATCACCCAGGGCTCCCTGAAGGTCACCGAGAACATGTCGAACAGCGACCCGAAATTCATGTCCTGGGGCATCACGCGGAATACCGCCGCGCCGCCGTGGCCGTGCAGCGGCTTCATGACGACGGCGCCGTTCTTGTCGCGAAAAGCGTTGATCTCGTCCAGGTCGCGCGAGATCAGCGTCGGCGGCATCAGCTGCGGAAAGTTCATCACGAGCAGCTTTTCCGGCGCATTGCGCACCGAGGCGGGATCGTTGACGACGAGTGTCTTCGGATGGATGCGTTCGAGAAGGTGGGTTGAGGTGATGTAGGCGAGGTCGAACGGCGGGTCCTGGCGCAGCAGCACCACGTCGAAGCCGTTGAGCGCCTCGCGCCGGGGCTCGCCCAGGGTGAAGTGATTGCCGGGCTCGTCGCGCACGGTGAGCAGCTGGACGGGAGCGACGATCTCCTCGCCGACCATCGAGAGCTTGTCGGGCGTGTAATAGGACAGGCCGTGGCCGCGCTTCTGCGCCTCCAGCAGCAGCGCAAAGGTGGAATCGCCCTTGATGTTGATGCGGGCGATGGGATCCATCTGGACGGCGACGTTCAGTTTCATGGTCTGCCTTTCAGGTCCCGAGGCGTCGAATGCCGCCAACACATGGCGTGGAAGTGACCGCGGCGCAATCAGCATGGCATCGAATCGCATTTCAAATTCCGCATGCTCGGGATGCGCGACAAGCCAGCCTTGCGCGGCATTGATGATGCGCTGCTGCTGGCGCGGCGTCACGGCGAAGGCGGCGTCGTCCAGCGTCGCGCGCGCCTTGACCTCGACGAAGGCGATCAAATCGCGGCGGCGCGCCACGATATCGATCTCGCCATGCGGTGTGCGGTAGCGTTTGGCGAGGATGCGGTAGCCCTTGGCCATCAGATAGGCTGCGGCGCGGCTTTCCGCGGAGATGCCGGTGCGGAACGCGGCGACGCGCTCGGGCGAGGCGACCTTCGGTTCCGCCGGGACCTCATTCTTCGCCATCGCTGCCCCGCAGGTCTTTGGCAAGCGCGAGCGCGCGGGCATAAACCTCGCGGCGCGGCCGGCCCGAGAGCGCGACCGCGTGCGCCACCGCGTCCTTGACGCTGTGCGCGGCAAGCTGCTCGCGCAGGACGTCGTCGAGCGCATCCGATGTCAGCATCTCGGCATCCGGCGCAGGCGGAGCGATCACCAGGACGAATTCGCCGCGCGTCTCCAGCGTGTCGGCGTCGCGCGCCAGCTCCTGCAGCGTCGCGCGCGAAATCTCCTCGTGCAGTTTGGTCAGCTCGCGGCAGATCGCGGCTTCGCGGGTCCCCATGATCTCGGCGAGCTCCGCGAGCGTGTCCTGCACGCGGTTGCCGGAGTCGAACATCACCAGCGTCGCATCGATGCGCGCGAGTTCGGCCAGGCGCGATCGTCGCGCGGCCGATTTCGACGGCAAGAAACCCTCGAAGAAGAAGCGGTCGGTCGGCAGCGCGGCGACCGACAACGCCGCCAGCACCGAGGACGGACCGGGCAGCGCGTAGACTGCGTGGCCGGCGGCGCAGACCTCGCGCACCAGCTTGAAGCCGGGATCCGAGATCAGCGGCGTGCCGGCGTCCGACACCAGCGCGATCGAGCCGCCCTGCCTCAGCGCCTCCAGGATTTTTGGACGGGCCGCTTCGGCGTTGTGCTCGTGATATTGCTTGAGCTGCGCCGCAATGGCGTAGCGCTCCGTCAGACGCCGCGTGATGCGGGTGTCCTCGCAGGCGATGACATCGACCCCGGCGAGGGTCTGCAGCGCCCGGAGCGTGATGTCGCCGAGATTGCCGATGGGGGTCGCGACCAAATGCAGACCCGGCGCGGCCTTCGGCGCCGCAAGACGATGGGCGTCGATGGAGAAACCGCGCGAGGCGGGATCCGCAGTCTCAGGTGTATTTATCGGGGATGGCTTTGCGCGCATAATGAATCGAACTTAGGCATGATCCCCGGGGCTGGGAACCGGTCCTCGGAAAAAGATCGCTTGGGTGAGGGGCGAGGAAGGACGGGAATGTGATCCATCCGGCATCACATTCCAGAGGGAATGAAGCGTCAGCGCCATATTCATGGCGGAAACGCCGCCTTGATGCTGGATGGCGGCGGTGGACAGCTAGCCAGGACTTTAAGGTTGAGCCGCGTTAAGCGGTCATTATCCTTTTGTTTGAGTTAACTATTTGCCGACAATATGCCTGAATCCAGGGCTTGTGTCGTGGAAACAATGTCGTGACCGGCTGGCGACGGTCGGTCAGAAGAGAAGCTGCTATGACGGGCCCGCGTGATCCCAGATCTTCCTTTTCGGAGGAGTCTCCCGTTCGGGGGCCCCTGATATCAGGGGCGACCCGGCGGAGCGCGCTCGGCCTGTTGCTCGGCACGCCGCTGCTGTCGGCCTGCGCCGGCGTCCAGCAGAGCCTGAGCCAGTTCTCCAGTCCGTTCAGCAGTTCCTCCCCGCCTCCTGCCCAGCCGGCAGGCCCGCCGCAACAGGCAACGACCGCCGGCACCGGCGGGGTGAAGGTCGCCGTGATCCTGCCGCTCTCGGCGGCCGGCAATGCGGGTCTTGCCGCGCAGTCGATGCGCAACGCCGCCGAGATGGCGCTGGCCGAGTTCCAGAATCCCAACATCCAGCTCCTGATCAAGGACGACAATGGCAGCCCGCAGGGCGCGCAGGCGAGCGCGCAGCAGGCGGTCGACGAAGGCGCCGAGATCATCCTGGGTCCGCTGTTCGCGCAGTCGGTGCCTGCGGTGGCCCAGATCGCGCGCACGCGCGGCATCTCGGTGATTGCGTTCTCGACCGACTCCAGCATCGCCGGCCGCGGCGTTTATCTGCTCAGTTTCCTGCCGGAATCCGACGTCAACCGCATCGTCGAATATTCTGCCGGCATCGGAAAGCGCGCCGTCGCCGTACTCGTGCCAGACAATGCCTATGGCAATGTGGTCGAGGCCGCGGTGAAGGCGGCAGTGCCGCGCCGCGGCGGGCGCATCGTCGCGTTCGAGAAATACGGCGCCGATCGCGCGACGCCGGCCCGGACCGTGGCGCAGCAGCTCGGCAGCGCCGATGCGTTGTTCATCGCCGATGACGGCGACGCCGTGGTCGCAGTCGCCGATGCGATGACCGCGGCGGGTGCAAATTTGCGCAATATCCAGCTGCTCGGCACCGGCCTGTGGGACGGTCCGCGCGTCTATGCCAGCCCAAGCTTGCAAGGCGGCCTCTACGCCGCGCCGGACCCGGCCGGCTTCCGCGCCTTCTCCGGCCGCTATCGCACCAAATACGGCGCCGAGCCGGTGCGTACCGCAACGCTCGCCTATGACGCGGTCGCCCTCGTCGCCGCGCTGGCGCGCACACAAGGCACGACGCGCTTCTCGTCGGACGTGCTCACCAATCCCTCCGGCTTTGCCGGCATCGACGGCCTGTTCCGCTTCCGCGCCGATGGGACGAACGAGCGCGGGCTTGCGGTGATGAAGGTGACGACCGGCGGCGGCGTGGCCGTCGCGGGCTCGCCGAAGAGTTTTGGGGCGTAGTTGCTTTCGTAGAACTCGTTACGCCGCCAGATCCGCAACCACCGCGTCCAGCACCGGGAATCCGCTGCTGGTGACGCGCAGACGCCCCGTTGCATCCACCGTGATCGCGCCTTCTTCGCGCAGCAGCGTGATGCGCTTGGGATCGAGCGAGCGGCCGGAGAGAGCCCTGTAGCGCTCGGGGTCGATGCCTTCTGCAAGGCGCAATCCCATCAGCAGGAATTCGTCGGAGCGCTCTTCGCTGTTGAGGAGATCGTCGGTGACAATGCCGTCGCCGTTGGTCTCGACCCGCATCAGCCAGGCTTCGGGGCGCTTCTCGGTGGCGGTGGCGTGCCTGATACCGTCGATGTCGAGCCGGCCATGGGCGCCGGGGCCGACGCCGGCATATTCCTCGCCGCGCCAGTAGACCAGATTGTGCCGGCACTCGGCGCCCGGCCGCGCATGATTTGAGATCTCGTAGGCGGGCAGGCCGAGCTTGTCGCAGGTCTCCTGGGTGACGTCGTAAAGCGCGCGTGCGACCGCTTCATCCGGCGTCTTCAGCTTGCCGGCCTGATGCAGGCCAAAGAACGGCGTGCCTTCTTCGATCGTCAATTGATAGAGCGACAGGTGCTCGGCCGCTTCATCGATCGCGAGACGCAGTTCGTCGGCCCACATCGCCGGCGTCTGGTCGGGACGGGCGTAGATCAGGTCGAACGAATAACGATTGAACGAGCGGCGCGCGATGGCGACGGCATCGAGTGCCTCGCGCGCGCTGTGCATGCGGCCCAGTGCTTTCAGTGAGGCATCGTCGAGCGCCTGCACGCCGAGCGAGACGCGGTTGACGCCGGCGGCGCGATAACCGGCAAAGCGCGTGGCTTCGACGCTGGTCGGGTTTGCCTCCAGCGTGACTTCGACGTCTTTCGCCACAGCCCAGTGCTTGCCGATGGCGTCGAGCACAGCGCCGACAGTCGCAGGCTGCATCAGCGATGGCGTGCCACCGCCGAGAAAGATCGAGGTGACCTCGCGACCGGGCGAACGTTGCGCGGTCGTTTCGATCTCGCGCGCGAATGCTGCCGCAAAACGCGCTTCGTCGATCGCAAACGTGGCGGACATGGCTGTTGAAGTCGCAATAGGGGCACTTCGACAGGCAGAACGGCCAGTGCACGTAGACGCCGAAGGCTTCCTTAGCGCGGTTCAAGGCAGATCTCCGCCAGTTTCACGAAGGCGCGGGCACGATGCGACAGACCAAGACCGAGCGGCGGCAGGCCGTGCTTCTCGATGCTCTCCATCTCGCCGAAAGTGCGGCTGTGGCCGTCGGGCAAAAACATCGGGTCGTAGCCGAAGCCGGCGGTGCCGCGCGGCGGCCACACCAGCGTGCCGTCGACGCGCGCCTCGACCTCTTCGAGATGATCGTCAGGCCATGCGACGCAGAGCGCGGAAACGAAGTGCGCCTTGCGCTTGTCGGGCGTGGTCGCGCCGCGCTCCTGCAACAGCCGTTCGATCTGCGCCATCGCCGCGGCAAAATCCTTGCTCGGACCGGCCCAGCGCGCTGAGTAGATGCCCGGCGCGCCATCGAGCGCGTCGACCACGATGCCGGAATCATCGGCGAAAGACGGAAGCTTCGTCGCTTGGGCTGCCGCGATCGCCTTGATCGCGGCATTGCTGCGGAAATCGTTGCCGGTTTCTTCCGGCTCGGGGAGGCCGAGCTCGCCGGCCGACACCGCCTCGATGCCGTAAGGCGCGAGCAGCTCCTTCATCTCGGCGAGCTTGCCGGGATTGTGGGTCGCGATGACGAGCTTTCCGGTGATTCGGCGATGCATCGGCCTATTGACTACGCTACCGCCAGTTTCTGCAAGTCCACGAGACGCGCGACGCCCTTGCGCGCCAGCGCCATCAGCGCCAGCAACTCGGCTTCCGTGAACGGCTCGCGTTCCGCAGTGCCCTGGACTTCGATGATGCGGCCATCGCCCGTCATGACGAAATTGGCGTCGGTGTCGGCTTCCGAATCCTCAGCATAGTCGAGGTCGAGCACGGGCGTGCCTTTGTAGATGCCGCAGGAGATCGCGGCGACGTTGTCGCGCAACACGTTGGCCTTGACCATGTTGCGCGCCTTCATCCAGTTGACGCAATCGGCGAGCGCGACCCAGGCACCGGTGATCGAGGCGGTGCGGGTGCCGCCATCGGCCTGGAGCACGTCGCAATCGACCGTGATCTGGCGCTCACCCATCGCTTCGAGATTGATGATGGTGCGAAGCGAACGGCCGATCAGGCGCTGAATTTCGACGGTGCGGCCGCTCTGCTTTCCAGCCGAGGCCTCGCGGCGGGTGCGTTCCGAGGTCGCGCGCGGCAGCATGCCGTATTCGGCGGTGACCCAGCCGCGGCCCTGGCCCTTCAGCCATGGCGGCAGGCGGTCTTCCAGTGTGGCGGTGACCAGCACGTGGGTGTCGCCGAATTTCACCAGGCAGGAGCCTTCCGCATATTTGACCACGCCGCGCTCCAGCGTCACGGGGCGCAATTCGTCGGGCGCACGGCGGCTTGGCCGCATGGGAAATCCTCCAAAACTCTCGGAAAAGGGCTGTTCGCGGTGCTTGTAGGTGGGGTGAGGGTGGGCGGCAAGGGGGAAGATCGAGACCTTATTCACCCCCGATTTTCGATCCGCGAACGCCACGCTTGTCAGAAGCGCCCGGGATAGACAAATTACGTGCATCCGAGAGGAGTTACCGTCTGTGGCCCATCACGATCCGATCCATCTGATCGCGCCGCGCGCGGGTCTCGCCCAGCTCAACGAGCGTTCCCGCGACATCTTTCGTCAAATTGTCGAAAGCTATCTCGCGACCGGGGAGCCCGTGGGCTCGCGCAATATTTCGCGCCTGATCGCCATGCCGCTGTCGCCGGCCTCGGTCCGCAACGTCATGGCCGATCTGGAACAGCTCGGCCTGATCTATGCCCCGCATACCTCCGCCGGCCGGCTGCCGACGGAACTCGGCCTGCGCTTCTTCGTCGATGCCCTGATGCAGGTCGGCGACCTCACCGAGGCCGAGCGGCAGGCGATCCAGAGCCAGCTCACCTCCGTCGGGCAGGCGCAATCAGTCGAGGCCGCGCTGGAGGAGGCGCTGACGCGGCTCTCCGGCCTCACGCGCGCCGCCGCGGTAGTGCTGACGCCAAAATCCAATGCGCGGCTCAAACACATCGAATTCGTCCGCCTGGAACCGGAGAAGGCGCTGGTGATCCTGGTCGGCGAGGATGGCCAGGTTGAAAACCGCGTGCTGGTGCTGCCGCTCGGGGTTCCCTCCTCGGCACTCACCGAGGCCGGCAATTTCCTCAACGCGCGGATCCGCGGCCGGACCCTGGCCGAGGCGCGGCTCGAGCTCGAGACCGCACTTGGAGAGGCCCGCGCCGAGCTCGATCAGCTCACGCAAAAGGTGATTTCCGCCGGTATCGCCAGCTGGTCCGGTGGCGAGAGCGAGGACCGCCAGCTCATCGTCCGCGGCCACGCCAATTTGCTCGAAGATTTGCATGCGCTTGAGGATCTGGAGCGCGTTCGGCTGCTGTTCGACGATCTCGAAACCAAGCGCGGCGTGATCGACCTGCTCGGCCGGGCCCGAGACCGCGGAAGGCGTGCGGATCTTCATCGGCAGTGAGAACAAGCTGTTCTCGCTGTCGGGCTCTTCCACCATCATCTCGCCCTATCGGGATGCCGCCGGCCATATTGTCGGCGTTCTGGGCGTAATCGGGCCGACACGGCTGAATTATGCCCGTGTGATCCCGACCGTGGACTACGCCGCCCGCATCGTCAGTCGCCTCCTGGGGGGCTGACCGGCGCCTGGGCCGATCACGGGCGCTTGATTTTCGCCGCCCGAAGCACGATATCCGGGCGAGAAAATCCCTGAGACGTTTGAGAAGAGAGCCGATGACCGATCGAGACCGGCAACCCGAAGACGCGGCCGCTGCGACGCCCGAGCCCGTGGTGTCAAAACCCTACATCATGCCGGATGATCCCGAGCCCGGCTCGGTCGAGCTTTTGCAGAAGGAAGCCGCCGAGGCGCGCGACCGCATGCTGCGGACGCTGGCCGAGATGGAAAATTTGCGCAAGCGCACCGCCAAGGAGGTCGCTGACTCCAAGCTCTACGGCGTCACCGGCTTTGCCCGTGACGTGCTCGATATCGCCGACAACCTCCAGCGCGCGCTCGATGCCGTTCCGGCCGATGCCCGTGCGGCGGCCGATCCCGGCCTGGCTTCGCTGATCGAGGGCGTCGAGCTGACCGAGCGCTCGCTGCTCAACGCGCTGGAAAAACACGGCGTGAAGAAGTTCGACCCCTCGGGGCAGAAGTTCGACCCGAACTTCCAGCAGGCGATGTTTGAGGTTCCCGATGCGTCGGTGCCCGCGGGCACCGTCGTGCAGGTGATGCAGGCCGGCTATACCATCGGCGAGCGCGTGCTGCGCCCCGCTTTGGTCGGTGTCGCCAAGGGCGGCGCGAAGGCCGCGCCCGCCGCCAATAGCAACGAGCCGGTTTAGCTCTCAATCCCCATGTTGAGGAGACGCGCGCGGAGAAGCGCGCTCCTCGGGATGAGGGTCTTGCAGCTCTTGGCGTCGCCTACGCGCTCGCCGCGATATCCGCAGACTGAATCCGCTTCACGCCGGCCTTGGCCATGTCGGCCCAGGCTTTTGCCAGCGAACCCTGATTGTCGATGCCGCGGCAGGCGTCTTCCACCACATAGACCTCGAAGCCCGCCTTGCGGGCGTCGAGCGCGGTCCAGGCGACGCAGAAATCCGTCGCCAGCCCCGCGACGAAGACGCGCTTAATCTTGCGCGCCTTCAGATAGCCGGCAAGGCCGGTCGAGGTCTTGCCGTCGGCTTCGAGGAAGGCCGAATAGCTGTCGACGTCCTTGTGAAAACCCTTGCGGATGATGAGTTCGGCGTGCGGGATCGCAAGGTCCTTCGACAGCGCGGCGCCGTCGGTGCCCTGCACGCAATGGTCCGGCCACAGCACCTGCTTGCCGTAGGGAAGATCGACAGTCTCGAACGGCTTCTTGCCGGAGTGTGCCGACGCAAACGAAACATGGCCTTGCGTGTGCCAGTCCTGTGTCATCACCACGTTCGAAAACGCTTTGGCCATCTTGTTGATGACCGGCACCACCTGCTCGCCTTCCTTTACGGCGAGGCTGCCGCCGGGCAGGAAGCAGTTCTGCACGTCGATCACGAGCAGCGCGGATGCATCGTCCGGCTTGATCGATGCCGCTGCTAAGAGCGCGCTTGGCACGAGGGTCGCGAGCGCCGTCGTTGCAAGCGCCGTCAAGATGTTTCGCCGATCCAGCATGGTCCGCCTCCCTCCAGATTGAACGGAGGAGAGCCTAGTTCCGCTCGTGTACGAACAGAAGCCCGAAAATGCAGCCGGATGTGGTCAGCGCATGGGCCTTTCAGCCCTTCGGCTGGATGCCGTCGCGTACCGCGCGGAAGCGGGTGAAGGCGGCCGGCCACTGGTCGCGCGGGGCGCTGGCGATGATGCGCAGCGAAGCGCCACCGCTGCTGAAGCGGATCCACTGCACCACGGTCACCGCCGTCTTGTCCTTGCCGCTGATACCGTCGATCCGGGTCTCGAAACCCTGCTGGCCGTTGATGCGAAGCGGCTCGGACATGGTGACGCGCGACTCGCGCACGCCAGGAATCTGCAGCGCCGCCTCCTGGGCGAAGCGGGCGCGGTCGTCGGCCTGCTGCGGGGTGGCGCCGATCACGCCGAGGATCATGAACGGCTTCGATTCATAGCCTGTGCTCTCGTCGCCGTCGGCCAGGATGATGCTCGAGCCCGGCGCCAGCGTGCGGACGTCCTTGAATTCGGCGAGATCGGTGATCTTGAACGGCATCAGCGCGAGCTGCTCGTCGGCCGAGACCTGCTTGCGGGTGGCGACGCTCGCAAACATCTGCCGCACCGCCTCGTCGGTGTAGATCTTGATCGCATTCTCCGGAATCTGCACCGCGACATAGCCGGAGAAGCCGGCGCCCGGCACGATCATCGAATAGCGCCTCACGGGGGTTTCGCCGGCCTTGCCGCTCTCGGTGGTGAAATAGGCCAGGCCCGCAGGCGTCTCGATCTTGTCCTGCTTGACGCCGTTGGTTCCGGCCGGATTGGAATTGAAGGCGCTCACGACCTCGCCATAAGCCGCCGGCGGCAGCTCGGTGATCAGCACCTTGACGTTGCCGTCCTCGCTCTGGAAGCCCGGAAACGTCTTGGCCGTGCTGAGGCCGACCAACGGCACCATGCCGAGGCGCAAGCCAGGCGGGAAAACGGCGTCGGCAGCCAGAGCCGGAAGTGCGGAGGCGACGAGGAGGGCGAGCGCAGCGAGGGGGCGGGTCAGCTTCATGGGCACTCTGATTGGTTCACATTGAGGCCGTTCGATGGTCGGCCACCGGGCCGCTTTGTCGCGCGGCGCAGCCTCGATGGCGGCTCTCCGGCGCCCGCCTTTTAGCGGGTTTGCCTCGCCGGTAACAGGGCACGCGGATCATGGTGGCGGGGGCTGGCTGATATCTGAACCTGTTAATAATTCCTCACCCGCAAGGGCGGTTCAGCCCGGATATGATGCTCCCAAACCCGATGTTTTCACGGCCGAAACTTGCGTTCTCTCCTTGCGGGCCCCTCCCCCCCTCCTATATGAGCGTCAACCATCGCAATATCGCGAATGTTTGATCTTAGGGGGTTTCGGTTCGGGTGCCTTCTGGGCCCAGCCAGCCTGCCGCAAAAACAAGGATATCAGGACCATGGGAAAGGTCATCGGGATCGACCTCGGTACCACGAATTCGTGCGTCGCCGTAATGGATGGCAAGAACGCCAAAGTCATCGAGAATTCCGAAGGCATGCGCACGACGCCTTCGATCGTCGCCGTGACCGACGACGGTGAGCGCCTCGTCGGCCAGCCTGCCAAGCGCCAGGCCGTCACCAATCCCGAGCGCACCTTCTTCGCAGTGAAGCGCCTGATCGGCCGCCGCTACGACGACCCGATGGTCGAGAAGGACAAGAAGCTCGTTCCGTACAAGATCGTGAAGGCTTCCAACGGCGACGCCTGGGTCGAGGCCGACGGCCAGACCTACTCGCCCTCGCAGGTCTCTGCCTTCATCTTGCAGAAGATGAAGGAGACCGCGGAAGCTCATCTCGGCCAGAAGGTCGATCAGGCCGTCATCACCGTTCCCGCCTACTTCAACGACGCCCAGCGCCAAGCGACCAAGGACGCCGGCAAGATCGCGGGCCTTGAAGTGCTGCGCATCATCAACGAGCCGACCGCGGCTGCGCTCGCTTATGGTCTGGACAAGACCAAGGCCGGTACGATCGCCGTGTACGACCTCGGCGGCGGCACGTTCGACGTCTCGATTCTCGAAATCGGCGACGGCGTGTTCGAGGTGAAGTCGACCAACGGCGACACCTTCCTCGGCGGCGAAGACTTCGACATGCGCCTGGTCGGCTATCTCGCTGACGAGTTCCAGAAGGAGCAGGGCATCAACCTGCGCAACGACAAGCTCGCGTTGCAGCGCCTGAAGGAAGCCGCTGAAAAGGCCAAGATCGAGCTGTCGTCGACGACGCAGACCGAGATCAACCTGCCCTTCATCACCGCGGACCAGACCGGCCCGAAGCATCTGACGATGAGGCTCACCCGCGCCAAGTTCGAAGCGCTGGTTGACGACCTCGTCCAGAAGACGGTCGAGCCCTGCCGCAAGGCGCTGAAAGATGCCGGCCTCACCGCCGCCGAGATCGGCGAAGTGGTGCTGGTCGGTGGCATGTCGCGCATGCCGAAGGTCCAGGAAGTCGTGAAGCAGCTGTTCGGCAAGGAGCCGCACAAGGGCGTCAACCCGGACGAAGTCGTGGCGATCGGCGCCGCGATCCAGGCCGGCGTGCTTCAGGGCGACGTCAAGGACGTGCTGCTGCTCGACGTGACCCCGCTGTCGCTGGGCATCGAGACGCTGGGCGGCGTGTTCACCCGCATCATCGACCGCAACACCACGATCCCGACCAAGAAGAGCCAGGTGTTCTCGACCGCCGAGGACAGCCAGAACGCGGTTACGATCCGCGTCTTCCAGGGCGAGCGTGAAATGGCGGCCGACAACAAGATGCTCGGCCAGTTCGACCTGATGGGCATTCCGCCGGCCCCGCGCGGCATGCCGCAGATCGAAGTGACCTTCGACATCGACGCCAACGGCATCGTCAACGTGTCGGCCAAGGACAAGGCGACTTCCAAGGAGCAGCAGATTCGCATCCAGGCTTCCGGCGGTCTGTCGGAAGCCGACATCGAGAAGATGGTCAAGGACGCCGAGGCCAATGCCGAGGCCGACAAGAAGCGCCGCGAGGCCGTCATGGCCAAGAACGATGCGGACGGACTGGTGCATTCGACCGAGAAGGCGCTGGCCGAGCACGGTTCGAAGATCGCAGAGACCGATCGCCGTTCCATCGAGGATGCCGTCAGCGACCTCAAGGAAGCGCTGAAGGGCGACGATGCCGAAGCGATCAAGGCCAAGACCCAAACGCTGGCCCAGGCTTCGATGAAGCTCGGCGAGGCCATTTACACGCAGCAGGCCGAGGCCGACGCCAAGAAGGATGCGGCCAAGGACGACGTCGTCGACGCGGAATTCACCGAAGTCGACGACGACAAGAACAACAAGAAGTCCGCCTGAACCCCGCGAGGGTGATGATGCGGACGACTTGGACCCCACACGCGCCAACGGCCTCCTCCCTCGCGGGGGAGGCCAGCGTGCCGTGCCGGGCGGGCCAAGACTCTGTTAAAATCGGCCCCGTCACGATCGATCAATTCCCAGCCGCTATGCTGAATGCCGCCATGCTGCCCTCTGCCGTAAGGCGGAGGAGCGCTTATATCGTCGCGTGGCGACGTCGTTTCGCTCCGATTTGAATCGCGATTGGATAGACCGAGCTCATCATGTCCACGTCCACCAAGCGCTGCTACTACGAAACCCTCGAAGTCGAACGCGGTGCCGACGATTCCGTCCTGAAATCGTCGTTCCGCAAGCTGGCGATGAAGTTTCACCCCGACCGCAATCCCGGGGACAACACCAGCGAAGTCAAGTTCAAGGAGATCAACGAGGCCTACGAGGTCCTGAAAGATAAGGACAAGCGCGCAGCCTATGACCGTTACGGTCATGCCGCCTTCGAACAGGGCGGCGGCGCCGGTTTCGGCGCGGGATTCGCCTCCTCCTTCTCCGACATTTTCGAAGATTTGTTCGGCATGGCCGGACAGCGCGGCGGTGGCCGCGGCGGCCGCGAGCGCGGCGCCGACCTGCGCTACAACATGGAAATCACGCTCGAGGAAGCTTTTGGCGGCAAGACCGCGCAGATCGAGATCCCGGTCTCGGTCACCTGCGAGGCCTGTTCGGGCATCGGCGCCAAGGCCGGCACCAAGCCGAAGACCTGCTCGACCTGCGGCGGCGCCGGACGCGTACGGCAGTCGCAGGGCTTCTTCACGCTGGAGCGGACCTGTCCGGGGTGCCAGGGCCGCGGCCAGATGATCGAGGACGCCTGCCCGTCCTGCTCGGGTCAGGGGCGCGTCACCCGCGAGCGGAATCTGTCGGTCAACATTCCTCCGGGCGTCGAGGACGGCACCAGGATCAGGCTCGCCGGCGAGGGCGAGGCCGGGGTCCGCGGCGGCCCGCCCGGCGACCTCTACATCTTCCTGTCGCTGTCCCAGCACCAGTTCTTCCAGCGCGACGGCGCCGATCTGCATTGTCGTGTGCCGATCTCGATGGTGACGGCCGCGCTTGGCGGCGAATTCGAGGTGCCGACCATCGAGAAAGGCAAGACCAAGGTGAAGGTCCCCGCCGGCACCCAGTCCAGCCGCCGATTCCGCATTGCATCAAAAGGCATGCCGGTGCTGCGCTCGCGCCAGATGGGCGACATGTATGTTCAGGTCGTGGTCGAGACTCCGCAAAATCTCACCAAGAAGCAGCAGGAATTGCTGGCCGAATTCGAAAAGCTTTCCTCCGGCAACACCCAGCCGGAATCCGAGGGCTTCTTCACCAAGGTCAAGGACTTCTTCGGTAATCGGGCGAATTGACCCGGCTTGACCGTACCGCCTTCGGCCTATACCTCTTTGTGACCATTTTCTGACACGCCGCGGTCACGCGGTCCCGTCCGGTCCCGACATGCCATTGCCATCGTCCGCGCGTGCGTTGAAGAAGCCCCGTCTCGATGACGAGGTGCGTTTTCTCCGGTCATGGATTGAAAAGCCCCTCCACATGGGCGCGGTGATGCCGTCGGGCAAGCTGCTGGCCCGGACCATGGCTCATTACGTCGATGTCAATTCGGACGCGCCGGTGGTCGAGCTCGGACCCGGCACGGGTGCCATCACCTCGGCCTTGGTCGAGCGCGGCGTCGATCAAAAGCGTCTCGTTCTGGTCGAATACAATCCCGGATTCTGCGCCCTGCTGCGCGACCGCTATCCGCAGGCCAAGGTGGTGCAGGGCGACGCCTATCGCCTGCGTGACACGCTCTGGAACGTCTTGAGTGCGCCGGCCTCCGCGGTGGTGTCTGGCCTGCCGCTGGTCACAAAACCGATGCTGACGCGGCTGCGGCTTATCCGCGATGCCTTCACGGCGCTGGCGCCCGGTGCGCCCTTCGTGCAGTTCACCTATGCGGTGGTGCCGCCGATTCCGAAATCGCTGCCCGGCGTGTCCACAGAGGCCTCGGAGCGGATCTGGATGAACCTTCCGCCGGCCCGCGTCTGGGTGTATCGCAAGGACTAATTCCGCCGGCATTCCTCTTTGCGCGGCGGGCTCGTTTCGCCGAACGCATGGAAGCGGATGTCCGCACCCAAAATCCTGATCATTCCCGGCTCGCTGCGCACCGGCTCGCACAATGCGAAGCTGGCGGCGGTCGCCGCCTATGAATTCGTCCAGGCCGGTGTCGAGATCACCCGCATCTCGCTCGCCGATTTTCCGTTGCCGATCTATGACGGCGATCTTCAGGCCAAGTCCGGTTTGCCCAGGCACGCGATCAATCTCAAGCGCATGATCGGCGCGCATCATGGCGTGCTGATCGTCTCGCCCGAATACAATGCCTCGGTGCCGCCGCTGCTGAAGAACGCGATCGACTGGGTCAGCCGCGTGCATGAATTGCACGAGGCGCGCGGCGACGTGTTCCGCAATCGCGCCTTCGCGCTCGCCGGTGCCTCGCAGAGCCGGCTCGGTGCCGCCCGCGCGCTGCAGGCGTTGCGGCTGATCCTGACCTCCTGCCATGCCAATGTGATTGCCAGCCAGCTCACGCTCGCCTTTGCCGATCAGGCCTATGACGATATGGACAGGCTGAAGCACGAGGGCGATATCGCCGCGTTGAAGGAACTGGTGCGGCAGTTGATCGATTTTTCCCAACGCATGATGTGAGGTGACATGACGCCAGCCGAGATCGCCCCGAAAGACCGCCTGATCGTCGCGCTTGATCTGCCCAGCGTTGATGCCGCGGAAGCGATGATCAACCGGCTCGGCGACAGCGTCACCTTCTACAAGATCGGTTATCGGCTCGCTTATGCCGGCGGCTTGCCGCTGGTCGGCAAGCTCGCCGACAAGGGCAAGAAGGTCTTTCTCGATCTCAAGCTGCACGACATCGGCAACACCGTGACGCAGGGCGTCGAAAGCATCACCAGGCTGGGGGCGACCTTCCTCACAGTGCACGCCTATCCGCAGACGATGAAGGGTGCCGTCGAAGGCCGCGGCAGCTCCGACCTGAAGATCCTCGCCGTCACGGTGCTGACCTCCTACAACGAGGACGATCTGCATGCGGCAGGCTTCCGGCTCGGTGTCTCCGAGTTGGTCGAAGCGCGTGCGCATCAGGCGCAGGTGCTCGGCGTCGACGGGCTGGTGTCGTCGCCCGAGGAAGTTGGTAGCCTGCGCAAGATCGTCGGCCACCAGATGAGGCTCGTCACCCCCGGCATCCGTCCGGCGGGCGCGGCGGCCGGCGACCAGAAGCGCATCATGACGCCGGGACGCGCGATAGCGGCCGGTGCGGACTATCTCGTCGTCGGACGGCCGGTGGTGGAAGCCACCGATCCCAAGGCGGTTGCAGAAACCATCCAGGATGAGATCGCGCAGGCGCTCGGAGCATGATCCGAAAAAGTGTGCAGCGGTTTTCCGATCAGATCATGCTCAAATAGAGACTATCAACAAAGGGAGAAGAACAATGGCAAAGGGCTACTGGATCGGACGCGTCGATGTGAGCAATGACGAGGGCTACAAGCCCTATGCCGTCGCCAACGGTCCGATCTTCAAGAAATGGGGTGGCCGCTTCGCCGTCCGCGGCGGCAAGTTCACCACCGTCGAAGGCGCCAGCCGCACCCGCAACGTCGTGATTGAATTCCCGGACTACGAGACCGCGATCGCCTGTTACAACTCGCCGGAATACCAGGCCAACATCAAGGTGCGCCAGCCGCACTCCATCGCCGACCTCATCATCATCGAGGGCCATGACGGCCCGCAGCCGTCAGACGGTTGAGCGTGATCCCGTCTCGCCCTCCCTTCCGGGAAGGGCTATCGCATATGGCGTCCTGGCGCGGTCTGCGTGCGCGCTTCGTCCTTCGAGACGACCGCTTTGCGGTCTCCTCAGGATGAGGCTAAGCAGCACCGGCCCCCGTGGAATTTGTTGCCACGTATTCCGACCTCATCCTGAGGGCCCGCCGTAGGCGGGCGTCTCGAAGGATGGCCGCAAGCAACTTGCCCTCCAGGGGAAGGTAGGGGCGCGCCTGCGCCCGTGATCTCCCCTTGGTTGCCGGAACTGCATCCCGCCGCTACAACGGCCGTGAGAGGATCACACCATGTCCGACATGCGCTTGATTGTTGCTGGAGCCGGCGGCCGGATGGGCCGGGCGCTGACGCGGGCGATTGCAGAAAGCAAAGGCGCGGTGCTGGCCGGAGCGCTGGAGGCGCCGGGCTCGGAGCTGCTCGGCAAGGATGCCGGCGTGCTCGCAGGCCTGCCCGCCAACGGCATCAAACTCTCCGGCGACCTCTGGGCGTTGTCGAAGGACGCCGACGGCATTCTGGATTTCACCGTGCCCGCGGCGACCCTCGCCAATGTCGCAATCGCCGCCGAGCGCGGCCTCGTCCACGTCGTCGGCACGACGGGTCTTTCCGGCTCCGACAATGCCGTGATCCAGAGCGTCACCAACCGCGCCGTCGTGGTGCAGTCCGGCAATATGAGCCTGGGCGTCAATCTGCTCGCCGCCGTGGTCAAGCGCGTCGCCAAGGCGCTCGACGAGAACTTCGATATCGAGATCGTCGAAACCCACCACCGCATGAAGATCGATGCGCCCTCGGGCACGGCGCTGATGCTGGGCCAGGCCGCTGCAGCCGGCCGCGGCGTCGCGCTCGACGAGCATGCAGACCGGGGCCGCGACGGCATCACCGGTGCGCGCCGGCCCGGCGACATCGGTTTTGCGTCGTTGCGCGGCGGCACCGCAGCCGGCGATCACAGCGTGAGCTTCCTCGGCCCGTTCGAACGTCTGACGCTGTCGCATCACGCCGAGGATCGCATGCTGTTCGCCCACGGCGCGCTGAAGGCGGCGCTCTGGGCACACGGCAAGAAGCCGGGGCACTACTCCATGGCCGACGTGCTCGGCCTGTCTGACATCTGAACGAACGAGAGCATGATCCGGAAAAGTGCGGAGCGGTTTTTCCGATAAGATCATGCTCAAAACAATAACCGGAACGGAAAGCAGTCAATGAGCGAACGTCTTCTCGTGCTGGTGCGGCACGGCCAGAGCGAATGGAATCTGAAGAACCTGTTCACGGGCTGGAAGGATCCCGACCTCAGCGAACTCGGCGTGAAGGAGGCAACCGAAGCCGGCCGCAAGCTGAAGGCGCAGGGCCTCGTGTTCGATGTCGCCTACACCTCGGTGTTGACGCGCGCACAGCACACGCTCGATCTCATTCTCGGCGAGCTCGACCAGAAGGGCCTGCCGACGGCGAAGGACCTCGCGCTGAACGAGCGCGACTATGGCGATCTCTCCGGCCTCAACAAGGACGACGCGCGCAAGAAGTGGGGCGAGGACCAGGTGCTGATCTGGCGCCGCTCCTACGACGTGCCGCCGCCCGGTGGCGAAAGCCTGAAGGACACCCTCGCGCGTGCGCTGCCCTACTATGTGCAGGAGATTCTGCCCGGTGTGCTCAACGGCAAGCGCACTTTGGTTGCCGCTCACGGCAATTCGCTGCGCGCGCTCATCATGGTGTTGGAAAAGCTTTCGCCCGAAGGCATTTTGAAGCGGGAGCTCGCGACGGGTGTGCCGATTATCTATCGGCTCAATGCAGATTCGACCGTGGCGTCCAAGCTGGATCTGGCGGGGTGAGCCAGATTGCGTGAGGTGGGACGAGGTCGGCACCGCACAATCGGTGTCGTCCTGGCGAAAGCCAGGACCCATAGCCACCGGCCGTCATAGTTGCAAAGATTCGTGGTTAGCATTTCGCGCTACAACACCTCCCTGGGGTAATGGGTCCTGGCTTTCGTCAGGACGACGATGTGGAGGCAGTTTGCAAATGATCTACTGCATCCCCAACTGCCCGGCTTCCCAGCCTAGCATCGCCTGCTTGCGGGTGATGCCCCAGTGGTAGCCGGTGAGCGTGCCGCTCTTGCCGAGTGCGCGGTGGCAGGGCACGACAAAGGAGACGGGGTTCTTGCCGACCGCAGCGCCAACGGCGCGTGAGGCCTTCGGGCTGTTGATGTTGCAGGCGATGTCCGAATAAGACACCGCGCGGCCCATCGGGATTTTCAGCAGCGTCTCCCACACCCGTACCTCGAAATCGGTGCCGATCATCACCACGCGCAGCGGCTGGTCCGGCCGCCACAGTTTTGTGTCGAAGATGCGCTGCGCCAGCGGCGCGGTGCCTTCGTGATCCTCGACATAGGTCGCGTTCCGCCAGCGCCGGGTCATATCGGCGAGCGCGACCTTCTCTTCGCCGTGATCGGCGAAGGCGAGGCCGGACAGGCCGCGGTCGGTCGCGATCACGATCGCGGTGCCGAACGGCGAGTGATGGAAACCGTAGCGCAAGATGAGCCCCGCGCCGCCGTTCTTCCATTCGCCCGGCGACATCGCCTCATGGGTGACGAAGAGATCGTGCAGCCGGCCCGGACCCGACAGACCCGAATCGAGCGCCGCGTCGAGGATGCTCGCGGAATCGCGCAGCAGGCCCTTGGCGTGATCGAGGGTGAGCGCCTGCATAAAAGCCTTCGGCGTGATCGAGGCCCAGCGGCGGAACAAATGGTGCAGCTCGTCCGGCGTGACGCCGGCCGCATCCGCCATCGCCTCGATGGTCGGCTGTGCGCGCCAGTTTTCGGAGATGAAGGCGATCGCCCGGCGCACGGAATCATAGTCGCGCATCGCGGCGTTCTGGGAGCCCGGCCCGGCCAGGCGTTGGTCATGTATCGCGAGCGTCATCATGACCACAAATGTAGGAGCGCGCGGGGTGCGAAACCACCCGATTTCCGATCCGCAAATCAGGTGACCGGATTGTAGGTCGGGCCGCGCTTGGCGGCATTTAATGCCTCAACCAAGCCTTTGTAAAAGCTTGCCTTCTCGTCCGGCCCCAGGAATCGGGCGATCTGGATCTGGTGGCCTCGCGAGATCAGATAGAGATGCTCGATGCCAAAATCCTCGTCGATTTCCATGTCGAGCCGGACCCAGAGCGGATTGAACGTCCACTCGAGGACCTGGCCGCGTTGGCTGACGCGCCGCACGCGCAATTCAGATGGCGTGACCACGATCTCCTCGCTGGCCCGCGCCGCGCGGAAATTGGCCTTGAAGGCCCACCAGATCACCAGCACGTCCAGGCCGAAGAAGCCAAACACCGGCCACGCGCCCATCATCAGGAAGGCGAGGCCGGTGACGAAGCTGACAGCGCTCAGAAACAGCATCACGGCAAGGAAGCCGGTGCGGTTCAGCGAGCGGTGTGGCGTCAGCCGCGCGGAAAAGATCTGAGGCTCGGCCTCGCTTTCAGATCGTTCGCGCTCAATTTCGTTGCCTGTGCTCATCGTCCCTCAGTATATCCCGATCATGGCGAAAATCACCCGCAAGCCGGCCCCGCGCAAAGCGCCCGTGCCGAAGAAAAAGGCGAAAGCGGTCGTCGCGAAGCCAAAGGCCCCCGCAAAAAAGTCGCTCAAGGCGACAAAACCCTGGACGCCGGCTGAGGTCCACGAGGTTTTCAGCCGTTTCCGCAAAGCCAACCCGGAGCCGAAAGGCGAGCTCGAGCACGTCAATCCGTTCACGCTGCTGGTCGCAGTGGTGCTGTCGGCGCAGGCAACCGATGCCGGCGTCAACAAGGCAACGCGTGCATTGTTCGAGATCGCCGACACGCCGCAGAAGATGCTCGATCTCGGCGAAGAACGCCTGCGCGAGTACATCAAGACTATCGGCCTCTACCGCACCAAGGCCAGGAACGTCATCGCGCTGTCGGCAAAGGTGCTCAGCGAGTTCGGCGGCGAGGTGCCGTGCACGCGGGCCGAGATCGAGTCGCTGCCGGGAGCCGGGCGGAAAACTGCCAACGTCGTGCTCAACATGGCCTTCGGCGAGCACACCATGGCGGTCGATACGCATGTCTTCCGCGTCGGTAATCGGACGGAACTTGCGCCCGGCAAGACGCCGCTGGAGGTTGAGCTTGGTCTCGAAAAGCTGATCCCGGCCGAATTCATGCTCCACGCCCATCATTGGCTGATCCTGCACGGTCGCTATACTTGCCTCGCGCGCAAGCCGCGCTGCGAGGTGTGCCTGATCAACGATCTCTGCCGATGGCCGGAAAAGACGGTCTGAGCGAGAATTACGCGGTCATAAGGCGGTTGGGGTGAAGTCGTGAGTCAGCAAGGCCAGATCGCACCGTCATCGCCTGCCGCCGCGGCACCGACCCCACCACCCAAGCCCACGCAACCACCGGCGAGCTCGCTGTGGAGCCGGCTCGCGATCCCGATGTTCGCGGTGATCGTCGCACTCGGCTTCGTCGCGCTGGCAACGCAGCGCTTCGACGAATGGGTCGGCAACGCAGTGGTCCAGACCACCAACGACGCCTATGTGCGCGCCGAGCTGACGCGGCTTGCGAGCCGCGTCTCCGGCGAAGTGCTGACGGTCGGGGTCACCGACTTCCAGCGCGTCAAGGCCGGCGATCTCCTGATCCAGATCGATCCTGCCGACTATGAACTTTGGTGGAATTACCGGTTGCGTTGTCCGGCGGCAGCAGCGCGACCTGCGCGCCGGTCGCCGGCGCAATGCGCTCGAAGGTGGCGCGGCTCGGATCGGAATTGGACAGCAGCGTGATGATTAGCGGCAGCGTTTGCCGCCTATACCCAGCGCATGCGGCTTGGCGGTGCCGAGATCGGCGTGGCGCTGATGGGGACGTGGCTGCGCGTCCGCGAGCAAATCCATTCCTTCTCTCCTCTGGGGGATTATCCCATTGCGGAGACACCCTCTCCCCGACCCTCTCCCGCAAGCGGGAGAGGGAGCGTCTCGTCACCGCATCTGCCGCGCCGGCTCGATCAGCTCGGGCCGCGGGCCTGATAGCCGCTTGTGCATGTGGACCATGAAGGCCATGCCGAAGATCGGCGTCGCCAGATTGACGATCGGGATCGAGACGAAGGCCGCGATGAACAGGCCTGCGGTGAAGATGGTGGCGGCGTTGTCGCGCCGCATCGCCTTGGCTTCCTCCGGCGAGCGGAAGCGCATCGCGGCGAGCTCGAAATATTCGCGGCCGAGCAGCCAGGCGGCGGCGAGGAAGAAGACCAGGAAACCGGCGCCGGCGAAAAGCACCAGCGGCAACGCGATCAGATAGACAAGGATCGTCAGCAGTGCGGTCTTGACGCCCTCGTAGATCGCCTGGCTGAACGGCAGCGCCGAACCCGGCCGCTCGGCCGGATAGTGCTCGCGCTCGATGATGTCGGCGACGTCGTCGACGAACAGGCTCGCCACCAGCGAGGTGATCGCGGGCATCAGGAATAGGCCGCCGAACACAACGCCGAGGCCGGCAGCGATCGAGACGATCCAGGACAGTACCTCGAGCGATGAGTGCCAGCCCGGACCGAGCAGGCCTTCCAGCCAGACCTCGCCATAGGTCGCAAACCAGCTCAGCAGCCGCTGCAAGCCGATCGCGAGTACGATGATCAGCACCAGCGCGACGCCGATCGACCGCCACAGGATCGAGCGCATCGCCGGCGACATCATTTGCGACAGCGCCTTTACGGCGGCATCTAGCATGGGAGTACCTCTCGCGAAACCACCCGCGAGAGGTAGACACAGGAGGCTCGTTCGGCAAGGGAGGCCGACTGACTCTGACCGCGTCATAGGAACCCTCGCCCTCATCCTGAGGAGCTTGCGTAGCAAGCGTCTCGAAGGATAGAGGCCCGAAGCTAGCGGCGGGGCCTTCATGGTTCGGGACGCGCTTCGCGCTCCTCACCATGAGGGGCTTCTACGACGTAATCCGACTGCAGCGGCTTAAGGCTCCGCCGCGATACTGGCCCAGCAGGTGATCCCGCTACAGACCGTGCTCCATCGACCAAAACCCTTGTAGATCTGGGCGGCGACCTGCTCCTGCTGCTTCAAGGTGCCTCGGCCTTGATCTGCGGGTCGGAGACGTCGCCGATCCCCTGGAGATGGAAGTGGTCGTCCGAGGTGTCGAAGCCGAAGAAGTCGTCACGGCGGACCTGCTGGAAAAGTGCTCCTGCGCGAAGGGCTGCTTCTTGAACTTCGACAGGCAGTCGAAACGCACGATCGGTGAGACGACGACGTCGCCGACCTCGAATTCCTTGCCGATGCCGCCGGCCGTGCCTGTCGTGATGACGAGCGTCGGCTGCACTTCGGTGATGATCTGGCGCCAGACGTCGATGTTCGTTCGCTGTCTTCTTCACCGCGGCATCCGCCACGCGTTTGACCGTGAAGGTCTCGCGCGGCGGCGGCGTCGTGATCGGATCGAAACCAAGATTTCGCTCAACCCATTTACGGTCAGCCAGCATCGCATTGTCTCCGCCAATCGATTTTTGACAAACGTCTTCTGTTGCCGGCCCGGTGACCCGGTTCCTGCAATCTTAAATCGTAATCCTTAGCGTCGAAGGGTCGTGACCGCTGACCGATTCAGCGCCGATGGGAGGCTGTCGAGGTTCTGCCCTGCCAAACAAGAGGCCTTTTGAAAAAAATATCGCTCAATACCTGAACCAATCCGACCTTGAGATTACACTTATAGTTGAGGTGCGACAATCCGCCTTCCAATCACAAACGGAGGAAGTCATGGCAAGCCTGACCAAGCGTGTCGCGTTGGAGAACAGCGCACGGAAGTTGCCGAAGGGCGCCAAGCACGTCGGTGCGGCCGATCCCAAGCAGGAAATCGAGGTCAGCGTCCGCCTGCGTGCCAGGCGCTCGGACGACGAGCAGGTGATGGCGTTGGGTGCGCAACCGCCGCGCGAGCGAAAATATCTCTCGCGTGCCGAGTTCGGTGCAGAGATGGGAGCCGACCCCGCCGATGTCGCCAAGATCGACGATTTCGCGCACCATCACGATCTCAACGTCAAGAGCGTGCATCTGGCGTCTCGTACGGTAAAGCTGACCGGCACGGTGAAGGCGATGAGCGCGGCCTTCGGCGTCAAGCTCAACAAAGTGAAGCACGACGGCGCGACCTATCGCATGCGCAAGGGCAACGTGCAGATCCCGGCCGAGCTTGAGGGGATCGTGGTCGGCGTGCACGGGCTCGACAACCGGCCGGTGGCGCAGCCGCATTTCCGGCGCAAGTTGCCGAACAAGGGCGCGAGCGCGAGGGCGGCACAGGGCGGCAGTTTCTCGGTGGAGCAGATCGCCCAGCTCTACAATTTCCCCGGCGGCGAGACCGGCGCCGATCAGTGCATCGCCATCATCGAGCTCAACGACATCGATCAGAAGGGTCATCCCACGGGGGCCGGCTACAAGTCCTCCGACCTGCGCGCCTTCTTCAAGAAGGCGGGCATCCCGATGCCGAAGATCGCGCCCGTGAGCGTCGACGGCGGCGCCAACAAGCCCGGCCATTCCGAGGCCGACGGCGAGGTCGTGCTCGACATCGAGGTCGCCGGCGCGATCGCGCCGGGCGCCAAGATCGTGGTCTATTTCGCCCCCAACACCACCAACGGCTTCATCGATGCGGTGAAGGCCGCTGTTCATGACACTGCGCGAAAGCCCTCGGTGATCTCGATCAGCTGGGGCGGACCGGAAGACCAGGAGGGCTCGCAGCAATTCGTCGACGGCCTCAACGAGGCGATCCGCGATGCCGCGGCGATGGGCGTCACCGTCTGCGTCGCCTCCGGCGACAACGGCTCGGCCGACATGGGCCAGGATTGGGACGGCAAGCCCCACGCAGACTTCCCGGCCTCGAGTCCCTTCGCGCTCGCCTGCGGCGGCACCAATCTCAAGGCGCCGAACGGCCACATCAACGAGGTGGTCTGGAATGGCGGGCCGCGGGGCGGCGCGGGCGGTGGCGGCGTCAGCGTCATGTTCGCGCAGCCGAAATATCAGGCCCACGCGCACGTGCCGAAATCGCCGGCGCATCGGAGCGGACGCGGCGTCCCTGACGTCGCTGGCGATGCCGATCCCGCGACCGGCTATCAGATCTTCCTCAACGGCGTCGGCACCACGATCGGCGGCACCAGCGCGGTGGCGCCGCTGATGGCCGGATTGATCGCCCGCATCAACGAGGCGACGATGAAGAAATTCGGCAAGACCGTCGGCTTTATCAATCCGCTGATTTACGCCTCGCACGCGCAAGGCGTGTTCCGCGACATCACGGCCGGCAACAACGACATCACCGGCGACCTGCACGGCATGTACAAGGCCGGCCCCGGCTGGGATCCCTGTTGCGGTCTCGGCGTCCCCGACGGTGCGGCGTTGCAGAATTTGCTGGCGGTGTGAACTCTTCTCTCCCTCTCCCCGTTCTTGCGGACCGGTCTTGCGGGGAGAGGCTCACACCGCATCAAGCGGCTTGCCGCGCACGTTCGGGCCGAACAGCGTCATGGCGATCACCACGATCAGCATCGCCGCGGTGATCAGGCCGAACACGCCGGTGACGCCGGCTTCCTTCAGCATGTAGGCGACGATGAAGCCGGAGAACGTCGCGCTCAGCCGGCTCAATCGAATAGACGAGGCCGGAGGCACGCGCCCGGACCCGGGTCGGGAACACCTCGTCTGATAGGCGTGGTAGGCGTAGGACATCGTCGTGTTGCAGGCTGTCAGCAGCACGCCGCAGATGATCAGCAGCGAAGGCTCGGTCAGCGGGGCGAACGCCATGCCGAAGATGATGATGGCGGCGCACGCCCCCGCGATGATCCATCGCCGTTCGAACCTGTCGGCGAAGCTCGAAGCCAGCAGCGGCGCGATCGGATTGGCGAAGCCGTAGAAGCCGAAGGCCTGGCAGAGGTTGAACACCATGAAGAGTGTCCCGGACGCGGCGCGGCATGAAATGACGCGACGCAGAGCCGGGACCCAGGAGCTTGCGCTAGCGGTGAGATGGGCTCCGGCTCAGCAGCGCATCACTCTGTGCTGCGCTGCGTCCGGGGCACGAGAGGATAGCTCCTACTCATGCCGGTGTCCGTGCTTGCGCGCTTTCGCCTGCTTGCCTTCACCCGTCGGGATCATCACCACGCGGCCGTAGCGGACGCCGCGTTCGGCGATGATGTGGTCGGCGAAATGTCGGACCTCGCCGGCATCGCCGCGAAGCGCCGTCATCTCCATGCAATTGTTGTCGTCGAGATGGACATGCAGCGTCGCCAGCGCGAGGTCGTGATGGCCGTGGAATTCCTGCACCAGGCGTTTTGAGAGATCGCGGGCGGCGTGGTCGTAGACATAGACGAGGCCTGCGACGCAGGGGCCGGTCTGTGCGGTGTTTTCGCTGCTTTGTTGCAGGCCGGCGCGGGCGAGATCGCGAATCATCTCGGACCGGTTCTGATAGCCGCGCGCTTCCGCCGCCGCGTCGATCTCCGCCAGCAGATCGTCCTCGATCGTGATCGTAATTCGCTGCATGAAAATGCCCCCTCGCGCCGCTCGATGCCGTTTTACACGGATTTGGCGAGGCTCACAGCTGCGTTGCCCTCAGCCGCAACGCATTTCCAACGACGCTCACCGAGGACAGCGCCATCGCGGCCGCGGCGATGATCGGCGACAGCAACACGCCGAACGCCGGATAGAGGATGCCGGCCGCGATCGGAATGCCCGCGGCGTTGTAGATGAACGCAAAGAACAGGTTTTGCCGGATGTTGCTCATGGTCGCCTGCGACAACTTTCGTGCACGGACGATGCCGGTGAGATCGCCTTTGAGCAGGGTGACGCCAGCGCTCTCCATGGCCACGTCAGTGCCGGTGCCCATGGCAATGCCGACTTCGGCGGCGGCCAACGCCGGCGCGTCGTTGACGCCGTCACCGGCCATCGCGACGCGGTGGCCGGCCTTTTGCAACTTTGTCACCACCGCGCTCTTCTGATCCGGCAGCACCTCGGCCTCGACCTCGGCAATGCCGAGCCGGCGTGCCACCGCTTCCGCCGTTGTGCGGTTGTCGCCGGTCAGCATGATGACCTTGATGCCTTCGGCCGCCAATGCCTTCAGCGCCTCCGGGGTGGTAGCCTTGACCGGATCGGCGATCGCGAACAGGCCGGCAAGCCGCCCATCGACGGCCATGTTGATCACGGTTGCTCCGTCGCCGCGCAGCCGTTCGGCCTCGGTATCAAGCGCTTTGGTGTCGATGCCGATCGACGTCAGATATTTGGCATTGCCGAGCACGATGGTCTTGCCGTCGACCTTGCCGGTCGCGCCCTTGCCCGTCGGCGAATCGAATTGCTCGACCTGGCCCAGTGCGAGCTGCTTGTCCTTCGCCGCGCGCATGATCGCGTCGGCCAAGGGATGCTCGCTGGCGCGCTCGACGCTGGCCGCAAGGCGCAGGATGTCATCTTCCGCAAAACCGGCGGCCGCCACGATCGCGACCAGCTTCGGCTTGCCCTCGGTCAGCGTGCCGGTCTTGTCGACCACCAATGTGTCGATCTTCTCCATCCGCTCCAGCGCCTCGGCGTTCTTGATCAGCACGCCCGCTTGCGCACCGCGTCCGACGCCGACCATGATCGACATCGGGGTCGCGAGCCCGAGCGCGCAGGGGCAGGCGATGATCAGCACGCTGACGGCGGCAACGAGCCCGAAGGCAAGCCGCGGCTCCGGCCCGAACCAGGCCCAGGCAGCGAAGGCTGCGAGCGCGACGGCGATCACCGTTGGCACGAACCAGCCCGCGACCTGGTCGGCCAGCCGCTGGATCGGCGCGCGCGAGCGTTGTGCGTCGGCAACCATCTGCACGATCTGCGACAGCAGCGTCTCGCGCCCGACCTTTTCGGCGCGCATGATGAAGCTGCCCGACTGGTTCAACGTACCGGCGATGACTTTTGCGCCGCTCTCCTTGGTGACCGGCATGGATTCCCCCGTCACGAGCGACTCGTCGAGCGAAGAGCGGCCCTCGAGGATGGTGCCGTCGACGGGCACCTTCTCGCCGGGACGAACGCGGAGACGATCGCCGGCATGGAGCGTATCGATCTCGACCTCGTGTTCGCCGCCGTCGGGATCGACGCGGCGCGCGGTCTTCGGGGCGAGCTGCAACAGCGCCTTGATCGCGCCTGACGTCGCGTCGCGGGCGCGCAGCTCCAGCACCTGGCCGAGCAGCACCAGCACGGTGATCACAGCAGCCGCTTCGAAATAGACGGCGACCGCGCCGCCATGGCCGCGGAAGGTCGCGGGGAAGATCTGCGGCGCGATGGTGCCGATCAGGCTGTAGACATAGGCGACGCCCGTGCCCATCGCGATCAGCGTGAACATGTTGAGGTTGCGCGTTAGCAGCGACTGCCAGCCGCGCAGGAAGAACGGCCAGCCCGCCCACAGCACGACGGGCGTGGCGAAAACGAGCTGGATCCAGTTCGACAGCGTCGGATCGATCCAGTTATGCGGGCCCGCGAGATGGCCGCCCATCTCCAGCACCACCGCCGGCAGCGCCAGCGCACCGCCGATCCAGAACCGCCGCGTCATGTCGCCGAGCTCGGGGTTGGGACCGCTGTCGAGGCTCGCGATCTCCGGCTCCAGCGCCATGCCGCAGATCGGGCAGCTCCCCGGTCCGACCTGGCGTACGTCCGGATGCATCGGGCAGGTGTAGATCGTGCCCGCGGGCATCTCGGGCTCGGGTGTCTTCTGCTCTTCGTTCCTCTTGGCAAGATATTTTGCGGGATCGGCGGCGAATTTGGTGCGGCAGCCGGCCGAGCAGAAATGGAAAGTCTCGCCGTGATGGGCGAACCGGTGCTTTGAGGTCGCGGGATCGACCGTCATGCCGCAGACGGGATCGTGGACTCTTGTCGCGGCGGCGCCGTGGTCGTGGGCGTGATCGCCGCAGCAGGAGGAAGCGGCGGGCTTGGCGGCCGGTGCCGCTTTGCTGGAACAGCTGCATCCGGAATGTGTTTCCGGCTTGTGGTGGTGTCCGTGTTCGGCGTCGTTCATTGCCATGCTCCGGCCTTGCAACTTATACCCTGGGGGGGTATATAGCCACCATGCGCAAGGACATCAAGGCATCCGTCGGAAAACGTCTCGGCCGGATCGAGGGTCAGGTTCGCGGCCTCTCGAAAATGGTCGAGGAGGACCGCTACTGCATCGACATCGTCACGCAGATCTCAGCGGTGCGAGCCGCGCTGCGCCGGGTCGAGGAAGAGGTTTTGAAGGACCACGTCGCCCATTGCGTCGAGCATGCGATCGCGAGCGGCGACAAGGCCGACCAGCGCGAGAAGATCGCGGAGCTGATGGCGGTGATCGGGCGGGCGGAGCGCTAGGTTTCCACCGTCATTGCGAGCGCAGCGGTAACTGCCCAGGTGGCCGTTTGTATTCTCTTGACTGACCACATGTGTTTGTGAGTCAGGGTATGGGTGACGCCGCCAAATTCCTCATTGTCTGTGGACGCCCTGCTGGCCCTGATTGGGGAGTTGCAGGAGCGCAACCTGATGTTGGAGCAGCAGAACGCATTGCTGACGGTGCGTGTGGCCGATCTGGAGCGTCGGCTTGGTCTGGACAGCTCCAATAGCAGCAAGCCGCCTTCGAGCGATGGACCGGGCCAGGCTTCTCGCCGGACACAGAGCCTGCGTGAGCGAGGGTTGAAGAAGCCCGGCGGCCAGCCCGGCCATGCAGGCAAACACTTGAAGCGGTCCGAACGGGTCGATCATACGATCATGCATCGCCCTGTCAGATGCGGGCGCTGCCGAATGGCGCTGGAGGGTGAACAGCTGGAACTTGTCGGCAGCCGTCAGGTGTTCGATCTGCCGGCGCCGGCGCCGCTGCTCGTCACGGAGCATCAGCTCTATCGTTGCAAATGCAGCGGCTGTGGCGCGGTCACGACAGGATCGTTTCCACCCGAGGTAAGGGCGCCGGCGCAATATGGCGTCCGGTTGGCCGCTGTGGTGACCTATCTGTCGGCGGGACAGTTTCTGCCTGAAGATCGGCTCGGGCAAATCCTCTCCGATCTGTTTGGCGTGACCATCTCGGCCGGCACGATCGGACAAATGATCGCCCGGGCTGCCAGCCGGACGCAGGATTTCGCTGCGGCAGTCTGCGAGCAAATCCGCCGGGCACCGGTCAAGCATTTGGATGAGACCGGGTTCTGGGTGGGCGCCACGCCGCAATGGCTGCATGTCGCGGGCACCGCCGGGATCAATGGGCTGGTGCATTATCGCGTCTCACCCAGGCGCGGCGAGGTGCTGACGCAAGCGGCGCATATCGTTGTGCACGACCATTGGACATCCTATTTTCAGATGTCCGGTGTCACGCATGCGCTGTGCAATGCGCATCACCTGCGCGAGTTGACGGCGCTGGTGGACATCGATGGCGAGGCCTGGGCCCGGCGCATGCGCGGGTTGCTCCGCTGCCTGTGCCACGAGGTCAATCTGGCGTCAGAGCATCCAACCGATCAGACAGGCGCGCTGCGTCCCAACAGAATCCGCGCCGCCGAGCGACTTTATGACCGCATTATCCGCGCCGGTATCGCCTGGCACGAGGCGCTACCCGCGCTGCCTCGCGACATCAAGCGCGGGCGGATCAGACGGCGCACGGGCCATAATCTCCTGTTGCGCCTCAAGTTACATAAAGAGGCGGTGCTGCTGTTTCTGCACAACTCGGCGGTGCCGTTTACCAACAACGAGGCCGAGCGCGATGCTCGGATGATGAAATTGCGGCAGAAGATCTCTGCCGGCTTCCGCACCTCACAAGGCGCAGACAATTTCGCCACGCTTCGCACCCTGATCGGTACCGCTCGAAAGCGCGGATGGAACATGCTCGAAACATTGTCCCGATGCCCCACACAACTCATCCACAAACTCAGCGTCGCCTAACCGAGCAAACGGACCTGGGCAGTTACGCGAAGCGAAGCAATCCAGAATCCCACCGCGGTGACAGTCTGGATTGCTTCGCTTCGCCGCTTCGCTCGCAATGACGGCGTTGAGGGAGGCGAGCACCACCCCAATCGCCGGGCACGACGGCGGACGTTTCTACGCCGCCATCTCCTGCGCCCGTCCCCGTGCGCGGTACCTTGCGAGCTCGTTCAGCAGCACAAAATGATCGGAGAAGGCGACGCTCATCTCCGCAACCGCCTCAGGCATCACTTGCTCAGCCGGAATTTGATTCGGCGCCTCTTTGTCAATCGCTTCAGGAACGAGCGGCGGCGCACTGAGCGTTTCTGGAAAGACACTGAAGGTGCCGGCTACCTCCTCGAGCGGCTTCTGCTTGTCGGCCCAGTGCAGGGCGGTGTAGTCGAAACCGTGCACGATGGTGGGTTTGACGACTTCGAAATAGGGCGAGATGTCGAAGTCGCGGGGCATGTAGAGCGAGGAATCGCGAATATGCAGGATCTCGCGGCGGGCAGCGCGGCTGCCGGCCTTGGTGATCTTGGGCAGGATCGGATAGCGCACGGCGTCGAAGGCCTGCGCGATCAGCGCCGAGCAGATGATCTTGGTGGGATCGCCCGAGCCGATCGAGATCATGCGGCGCCGCCAGCGCTGCGGGATCGGCAGCGGAAACAGAAAGCGCATCAGGTCGACGATGTTCTTGGTGTCGTAGCCGAAGCCGATGCGGTTGATCGCATAGCGGCAGACCGTGGTGCGGTCCTCATAGGACAGCCCGACCGGGCGGCAGACCCGGGTGTGATAGGGGAAATATTTCGAAAGCGGCGCGGAGGTGACGCCCTCGCCGATATTGGCCTCGATCAGCACGTGGGGCTCGCCGTCGGGTTCCTCGGCGCCCTCGATCGGGCCGACATAGAGTGCGGCATGCGACCAGGTCGACTGCGTCAGATATTTGATGATGCCGGAAATGCGGTTGTTGCCCTCGACCAGCAGCACGTCGCCGGGCTCGATGACGCCGCGCAGATGCTCCGGGTCGCTCGGCGTGAACGGCTCATAGCCCGGCACCTCCTTCGAGAGGTACGCGGCAATAAGCTTGCCGGCTGAGTCTAGGACCGTCCCCATGTCGAACTCTCCCCACGGCCTTTTCCGGCCGCCTTTTTCTCTTCTCTATCATGGTCGAAACGTCTTGCAATTCGGTTCATAGCTCTGTGAGGTCAAGCACGATTGATTCACCATGATAGTTGCCGTGCAACATCGGATGCGGCAAGGTTCGCTAGCTGTTCCCGTTTGCCGCAAGTCTCCGGAAACCATGACATGACAATCACGCGCCGCAGCTTCCTATCGGCGTCGGCGGGCCTTGCCGCGATGCCGGTCCTGCGCGCAACCGCGGCGACCCTGCCGCGCGAGGCTGACATTGTCGTGATCGGCGCGGGCGCGGCCGGAATTGCCGCAGCGCGGCGCATCATGGCGGCCAATCGCAAGGTCGTGGTGGTGGAAGCTGCAGGCAAGATCGGCGGGCGCTGCATCACCGACACGACGACCTTCGACACGCCGTTCGATCGCGGCGCGCGCTGGATGCACAATCCCGACACCAATCCGATGATCCGGCTGGCGCGCAGTGCAGGGCTCGACGTGCTGCCGGCGCCATCGGGCCAGAAGATGCGCATCGGCCGCCGCAATGCGCGCGCCGGCGAGACCGAGGAATTCCTGGCGGCGCTGGTGCGCGCCAACCGCGCCATCGACGAGGCCGGGCGCGGCAAGCTCGATACGGCTTGCGCATCGGCGCTGCCGAAGGATCTCGGCGACTGGGCCGGCGCGGCCGAGTTCATGCTGGGCGCGAGCTTCGCCGGCAAGGACCTGAGGGAGCTTTCGGCGATCGACAAGGCGCGCGCGCAGGATCGCAACGCCGCGATCGCCTGCCGCCAGGGCCTGGGAACTCTGATCGCCAGGCTCGGTGAGCAGGCGCCGGTCGCGCTGTCGACGCCGGCGAGCCGCATCGTCTGGAGCAATCGCGACGTCAGTGTGGAGACGCAGGCCGGCAGGATTGCCGCACGCGCCGCCATCATCACGGTCTCGACCAATGTGCTGACCTCGGGTGCGATCAAGTTTGGGCCTGACATTCCCAAGCGCACGCTCGACGCCGCCTCGAAGCTCACTCTCGGAAGCTACGATCATATCGTGCTGCAACTGCCGGGTAACCCGTTGGGCCTGTCGCGCGACGACATCCTGATCGAACAGAGCAACTCGACGCGCACGGCGCTGATGTTCGCCAATATCGGCGGCTCCTCGCTGTGCTCGATCGATGTCGGCGGCTCGTTCGGCCGCGATCTCTCCGAGCAGGGCGAGAAGGCGATGACGGCCTTCGCCAGGGAATGGATCACAAAACTGTTCGGCAGCGAAGTCGCGGCCGCCGTGCAGAAAGCCAGCGCGACGCGCTGGAACGCCTCGCCTTTCGTGATGGGTGCGATGTCGGCGGCCTCGCCCGGCGGTCAGCTCTCGCGAAAGATTTTGGCCGAGCCGATCGGCAACCTGTTCCTCGCCGGCGAAGCCACGCACGAGTCCCTCTGGGGCACCGTCGACGGCGCCTGGGAAAGCGGCGAGCGCGCCGCGGACGCGGCACTACGCAAGATCGGTGCGCTGAAGGATGAGCCGAGCGATGTCCCGACGCAGTCGACGAAGAGGCGGCGTGCGCCGCGACGGCAGGGCAACTAGCGCAGTATGCCGTCTAACACGGGCAGCCCGGCGATCACCGCTATCGCGATCAGCCCGTAGCAAATCGCGCGGAACATTTTCTCGCTGGCGCGACCGAACAGCGAGGCGCCGAAGGCGACGCCGATCGCATAGACCGGGCCGACGATCAGCGAGAGCACGAGCGATTCGCGCGAGA
The DNA here is from genome assembly GCF_054056555.1 of Bradyrhizobium sp. LM2.9. Lineage (NCBI taxonomy): Bacteria > Pseudomonadati > Pseudomonadota > Alphaproteobacteria > Hyphomicrobiales > Nitrobacteraceae > Bradyrhizobium > Bradyrhizobium sp. LM2.9. The sequence continues at coordinate 6,004,732 of NZ_JBSRYJ010000002.1, read as the reverse complement.
TCAGTCCTGTGGTCGCATAGCTGACCATCGAGAAAAAATCCGACGCGCCAAAAAACAGCAAGATGTTGGCGCGCGCGACGATCGATGCGACCGGGCGGCCGAGCCAGTAGCCGACGATCGGCGGGCCGCCGGTCTGTGCGAGGCCGCTGCAGAACCCGGAGAGGCTGCCGATGCCGACCGAGAGCCAGGCGTGGTCCTTGCCGCGATAGCGCCAGCCCGACAGCAGCAGAAGCAACAGCGCGGCGACGAAGCAGGAGATGATCCAGCGCGTCGTGACGGGCTCGAGCACGCTGAGGAAATAGGTGCCGACGGGTACGCCGACCAGCGCGCCGAGCACGATCACCGAGCGGTGGCCTTGCGATCCGCCTTGCGCCAGGCGTCAGGCAGCAGCGGCGCGGCCGCGATGAAATCGATCACGAGGAGCAGCGCGGCAACGAGCCGCGGCGTCGCGATGCTGCTCGCCAGCGGCATGAAGATCAGCGCCGAGCCGAAGCCGGAGAAGCCGCGCGCGGTGCCCGAAACGAAAGCGACGGCGCAGAGCGCCATCGCAATGGTGAGGCTGACGTCCTTCGGGAGAAAGTCAGTGAGACTCATGCTCTTCGCTGCTGGAGCATGACGTTGTCCGAATACCGCTTCACACTTTCCGGCGTCATGCTCGCAAAGTGCCGCCGGTCTTCTTCGTCACCTCCGCCACGATTTTCGCGGCGACGGCCTCGATCTCCTGGTCGGTCAGCGTCTTCTCGCGTGGCTGGATCGTCACCGCGATCGCGATCGACTTCTTGCCGTCGTCGATGCCCTTGCCTTCGTAGACGTCGAACACGTTCACGCCGGTGATCAGCTTCTTGTCGATGCTCTGGGCCGCGCGCACGATGTCGCCGCCCTTTACGGTGCGGTCGATGATGAAGGCAAAATCGCGCGTAACAGGCTGGAAGGCCGACAGCTCGATGGCGGGCTTGGCGCGGGTCGGCTTCTTCTTCGCCTCGGGGACGCGGTCGAGGATCACCTCGAACACCATCAGCGGGCCGCCGGCACCGAGCGCCTCGAGCGCGCGCGGATGCATCTCGCCGAAATAACCCAGCACGTTCTGCGGCCCGATCTGGATCGTGCCGGAGCGCCCGGGATGCAGCCAGGACGGGCCGCCCGCGACGATTTGAAGTGCCTGCATCGGCGCGCCGGCAGCAGCCAGCACCGCAAGCGCATCGGCCTTGGCGTCGAACAATTCAGCCTGCGCCGAACCCGACCAATGCCGTCCCAGGCCTTGCGACGACGCAAAGCCGCGGCGGACACCGCTTGCCGCCGTGAATTGATCCTGCGGGCGATCGCCCTTGAACACCTGCCCGACCTCGAACAGCGCGACATCGCCAAAGCCGCGATCGGCATTGGCCTGCGCCGCCGCGATCAGGCCCGCCAACAGCGTCGGGCGCATGTCGGAGAGGTCCGCCGCGATCGGGTTGGCGACTTCGAGTTCGCGCTGGCCGCCGCCGAACAGTTTTGCCGCAGACTTGGTGATGAAGGACCAGGTCACCGCTTCGATGATGCCGCGGCTCGCCAGCGCGCGCCGCGCGCGGCGGGTGCGGAGCTGGAGCGTGGTCAGCACGGACTTGCGTGCGTCCTCGCCGCGCTCGAACGGCGTCATCGGCACCTTGTCGACGCCGAAGATGCGGACGACTTCCTCGACGATGTCGGCCTTGCCGTGCACGTCGGAGCGCCACGACGGCACCGCGACCTTCACGACGGGGCCCGGGCCCGCCATCATGAAGCCGAGATGGGTCAGGATGCGCTTCATCTCCGGCATGGGCACCTCGATGCCCGAGAGCCGCTTCACCTCGGTGACCGGAAAATCGATCACGCGGTCATCGCCGAAGGTCTTGCCGACCACGACGTTCTCCGACGGCGTGCCGCCGCACATCTCCATCACCAGCCTGGTCGCGAGCTCCAGCCCGGGGACCATGAAGGCCGGGTCGACACCGCGCTCGAAGCGGTAGCGCGCATCCGAATTGATGCCGAGCTTGCGGCCGGTCTGGGCGATGTTGATCTCGTTCCACAGCGCCGATTCGATCAGCACGTCGGTGGTGGTCTCGTCGCAGCCCGAGGCCTCGCCGCCCATGATGCCGGCGAGCGATTCGACGCCGTGCTCGTCCGCGATCACGCAAATCGCGGGATCGAGATTGTAGCTGCGGCCGTCGAGCGCGAGCAGCGTCTCGCCGTCACGGGCGCGGCGCACCACGAGATTGCCCTTCACTTTCCTCGCGTCGAACACGTGCAGCGGCCGTGCGCGGTCGTAAGTCATGAAGTTGGTGATATCGACCAGCGCGTTGATCGGACGCAGGCCAATCGCGGTCAGCTGCTTCTGCAGCCATTCCGGCGACGGGCCGTTCTTGACGCCGCGCACGAGACGAAGCGCAAAGCCCGGGCACAGTGCGGCGTCTTCGACCGTGACCGTCACCGGACACGGGAATTCGCCCTTGATCGGCTTGATGGTGGGGTCTTTGAACTTGCCCATGTCTGCGGCGGCAAGATCGCGCGCGATGCCGTGCACGCCGGTGCAGTCCTGCCGGTTCGGCGTCAGATTGATCTCGACCACGGGATCGCCGAGGCCGGCCCATGCGGCGTAAGCAGCGCCGATCGGCGCATCGGCCGGCAGTTCCATGATGCCGTCATGGTCGTTGGAGATCTGCAGCTCGGCCGCCGAGCACAGCATGCCGCGGCTTTCGACACCGCGGATGGTGCCGACGCCGAGCGTGATGTCCTTGCCGGGAATGTAGGTCCCGGGCGGCGAGAACACACTGACGAGACCCGTCCGCGCATTCGGCGCGCCGCACACGACCTGCACGGGCGCGCCACCGTCACCGGTCTCGACCATGCAGACGCGCAGCCGATCCGCATTCGGATGCTGCTCGGCGGATATCACCTTGGCGATGGTGAAAGGCTTCAGCGCCTTCGCCTTGTCCTCGATGTTCTCGACCTCGAGCCCGATCATGGTGAGCTTCTCGGCGAGCTTTTCCAGCGGCTCGTCGGTGTCGAGATGATCCTTCAGCCAGGAGAGGGTGAATTTCATGGCTGTGTGCCTCGGCTTTTGTCGGTGTTCACTGAGTTGCTTTGGTCGGTGTCAATGTTCCCTCCCCCCTTGTGGGGGAGGGTCAGGGAGGGGGGTAAGCCGCGGGCTCCGGCAGAAGCTGCCTGGCGAATTACCTGTACGACTCCCTCCAAATTCGTCATCACCTGTTCATTGGTGAAGCGCAGAACCTGAAATCCTTCGGCAGCGAAGAACGCGTCGCGACGATGATCTGCCTTTTGACGTTCCTCGAAATTGTGAGATTCCCCATCGAGCTCGATGATGATTTTCGAGGAGAAACAAACGAAATCGGCGATGTAGTTCCCGATCGGAGTCTGACGTCGGATGCCGACACCATCCATACGGTTGGCCTTCAAGTAACGCCACAGCAGTGTTTCGGCGCGCGTCATCGCTCGGCGAAGTTGCTTCGCCCGGCTGCGCTGACGCTCGCTTACAACTGCGTGCGGCATCCGCGGCTACCCCCCTCCCTGCCCCTCCCCCACAAGGGGGGAGGGAACGGAGAGAGTCTTGGTGTGTCCGAGCACGAACATCACGAGCTCAGCCCTCCCGCGAGGGTCGGCACTTCCAGTGGCTTGAAGCCGTAATGGGACAGCCAGCGGACGTCGTTGTCGAACAGCTGGCGCAGATCGGCGATGCCGTATTTCAGCATGGCGATGCGGTCGATGCCCATGCCCCAGGCGAAGCCCTGGTACTCGTCGGGATCGATGCCGCAGGCGCGCAGCACGTTCGGATGCACCATGCCGCAGCCGAGAATCTCCAGCCAGTCTTCGCCCTCGCCGAAGCGGATCTCGCCCTTGTCGCGGCGGCACTGGATGTCGACTTCCAGCGACGGCTCGGTGAACGGGAAGAACGAGGGCCGGAAGCGCATGTTGATGTGATCGACCTCGAAGAACGCCTTGCAGAACTCGTGCAGGATCCATTTGAGGTGGCCGAGATGCGAGTGCTTGTCGATGACAAGGCCTTCGACCTGGTGGAATTGCGGCGTGTGGGTCGCATCCGAATCGATGCGATAGGTGCGGCCCGGGCAGATCACGCGGATCGGCGGCTTCTCACTCAGCATGGTGCGCACCTGCACCGGCGAGGTGTGTGTGCGCAACAGCATGCGCGAGCCATCCTCCTTCGGATGGAAGAAGAACGTGTCGTGCATCTCGCGCGCGGGATGGCCTTCGGGAAAATTCAGCTTGGTGAAGTTGTAGTCGTCGGTCTCGATATCAGGACCTTCGGCGACCGAGAATCCCATGTCGGCGAAGATCGTGGTCAGCTCGTCCCAGACCTGGCTCAGCGGATGAATGCGGCCGGCTTCAGTCGGTGCATCGCGCAGCGGCAGGGTGACGTCGATGGTTTCCGAAGCGAGCCGCGCGTCGAGCGCCGCCGATTTCAAAACGTCGCGCCGCGCGGCGAGGGCCTCGGTGACCTTGTCCTTGGCCTGGTTGATCGCGGCGCCTTGCGTCTTGCGCTCGTCCGGCGACATTTTTCCGAGCGTGGCAAGAAGCGCCGAGATCGAACCTTTCTTGCCGAGGGCTGCGACGCGCACCGCCTCGAGGGCGGCCTCGTCTCCGGCGTCGGCGATCTGGTCGAGGATGGATGTTTCGAGCGTTGCGAGGTCGGACACGGTCAAATCCCTGCTGCCAAATTCGGCTGGGTTGTCGCCGCCCGAAGGCCGTAACGTCAAGCGAAAAGCCGGTCATTTCGGGCTGACGAACGGCTGGGTTGAACCTCGCGCGGGGGCTTGGCACCAAGGGGATACGAGGAGGCTTTCGCGATGCTCTCAAGATCCGGTCTGGCTGTTCTGGCCGTCGCGCTCTCTGTTGCCGGCACCCCGGCGCGCGCCATGGTCTGCATGGAGAAATCCATGACGCTGGACGAGGTCGTCGACACCATCGGTGCCCAGAAGGGCTGCAAAAGCGCGATGAAGGTGTTTCAGGATTGCCAGTTGACAGCGAGCGGCGATGTCCAGCTCGGTGCCGCCGTCGAGAAGAAATGCGAGGCGGATTTCATGCCCGGCCTCAACATGGTGCGGAAACAGGCCTACCAACGCGAGATGGGTGTTTGCGACCGAAAGTACCGGAATAAATCCGGCACCATGTATCTGTCGTTTACGGCATTCTGCCGGGCGGAGGTCGCCCAGCGTTACTCGCAACGCGCGCTGAAGGCTGCGGGCTCGAAAGCCCGCTAGCGCGGCCTCTTAGGCCGCGAGCGCAGCTTTGGCCTTCTCGGCGATCGCCTGGAACGACGCGGGCTCGTTGATCGCGAGATCCGACAGCACCTTGCGGTCCACCGTGATCCCGGACTTGGCCATGCCGTCGATGAACCGGCTGTAGGTCAGGCCGAACGGACGCACAGCAGCGTTGATGCGCTGGATCCAGAGCGCACGGAACGTCCGCTTCTTGCGCTTGCGGTCACGGAAGGCGTACTGCAGGGCCTTGTCGACGGCCGGCTTGGCAGTGCGGATGGTGTTCTTGCGGCGGCCGCGGAAACCCTTGGCGGCCTTGTAGACTTTCTTATGCTTGGCGTGGGCGGTCACACCGCGTTTGACGCGAGCCATGACAAAAATCCTTCAGAGATGACTTGATGTTCGGATCGCCGCGAAAGTTGCGGCGCTGGTGGCAATGATCGTGGACGCGATCAGGCGTTCGGCAAGAAGTACTTCTTGACGTTGTCGCCATCGGTCTTGAACAGCACGCTGGTGCCGCGAAGCTGACGGATCTGCTTCTTCGTCCGCTTGATCATGCCGTGACGTTTGCCGCGATGGGCGAACATCACTTTTGCCGGTGGCAGTCACCTTGAAGCGCTTTTTGGCGCCCGATTTGGTCTTCAGCTTGGGCATTTTGCTCTCCTATGGCCACAACAGAATGCCGCCCGTGAAGGCGGCTGGCCGTCTAAAATGCTCGTTAGAGCGTTGATTGTGCTCAGGTTTTTTGCGAACTAGCGCGAAACCCGCACGGACACCGCCGCGGCAGCCCTTAATCAGCCGGGCGATGAAGGCTGGGCTTATGACAGAGGACGGGCGAATTGGCAACGATGAACCGCTGGAATCTAGCCGGCGACTGTCCGGAATTGCTATCTTCATGTCCCAGCCGTGTCGCCCGGAGCAGGACCCAAATGGCCCATCTTTCCCAATCGCTTTCGTTTTTGACCGAGTTCGCCCGTCCGCGCCGCCTGGCGCTGTTGGCCGTGCTCGCCACGGCTGCGCTTCCCTCGACCGCCGACGCGCGCGGCTATGACGGCGTCTGGAACGTCACTTTCGCCACCACCCGCGGCAATTGCAGCTCTGGCTACAGCGTCCCCTTCACCGTCGCCGGCAGCCGGGTGTCGTCCGCCGGCGGTGGCCGGGTCTCCGGCAGGGTCAATCGCAGCGGTGCCGTCGCGGTCGAGGTCTCCGTCGGGGCGTCCCATGCCAGCGGCGGCGGCCGGCTCGCGAGGTGGGCCGGAACCGGCTCCTGGCACGGCATCATTTCCGGCGACCGCTGCAGCGGCATCTGGCAGGCGACAAGGACGTAACTGTCGCCCAAGAAGACGGTGCGCTCCCTCTCCCGCTCGCGGGGGAGGCAAGAAAACAAAACGGCCCGCCGGAAATCCGGACGGGCCGTTGAATTCGCTAATTCAAAGTATCGGTGTCAGCGTCAGCGCGGCGCCAGCACCATGACGACCTGACGGCCCTCGAACCGCGCGTCCTGCTCCACCTTGGCGAGCTCGGCGACGTCGGTCTTGATCTTGTCGAGCAGCTTGGTGCCGATCTCCTGGTGCGCCATTTCGCGGCCGCGATAGCGCAGAGTGATCTTGACCTTGTCGCCCTCTTCGAAGAACCGCTGCATCGCGCGCATCTTAACTTCGTAATCGTGGTCGTCGATCATCGGGCGGAGCTTGATCTCCTTGATCTCGACGATCTTCTGCCGCTTGCGGGCTTCGGCAGCTTTTTTCTGCGCGGAATACTTATACTTCCCGTAGTCCATGATCTTGCAGACGGGAGGGCTGACGTTCGGCGAGATCTCGACCAGATCCATGCCGGCCTCCTGGGCCAGGCGGATAGCCGCGACGGTCTCGATGGTGCCCTTGTTGTCACCGGTCTGATCGATCAGCTGGATCTGCGCATTGCGAATATCGTCATTGATGCGCGGCCCGTCTTTGGCGGCAGTGGGTGGGGCTTTATTGGGACGGCGAATGGGTGGTTCTCCAAAGTTATGAAAAGAGGCGGCTATTTTGCAGGAAGATACGGTTGCCGGCAAGCAATTCGCTCGTGCGGCGGTCGAAAAAGCCTCAACTGCGAGGCATTTTGGCCACGCCGGGGCACGAAGACCGACATAGACACCTTGCTTCTGTTCCGCAAGCGTCCCAAAGGGCCAATGCCGATGTCCGGCTGCGCTGCGGAACAGGTCCGGACAACTCAAACCGCGCAGTCAGAGTAAACGTTCCATGAATCACGCAATTCCCGATGCCATGCTCGACTTCATCGATGTGGGCGAGGGCCCGTCCGCACGCCGGATCGCGGTGCGCAGTCGGCGCGGGCAAGGACCTGAGCAAGGACCTGAACAAGGACCGGGACTGGTTTGGCTCGGCGGGTTCAAGTCGGACATGCAGGGCAGCAAGGCCGTGGCGCTGGACGAATGGGCCAGGGATCGCGGCCGTGCCGTGGTCCGGTTCGACTATTCCGGCCACGGCGAATCCGGCGGCGACTTCGCCGATGGAACCATCGGGAGCTGGCTCGAGGATAGCGTGGCGGTGTTCGAACGGTTCTGCGACGGCCCGCAAGTCCTGATCGGCTCGTCCATGGGCGGCTGGATGGCGCTGCTGCTCGCGCGCGAAATCAAGAAGCGTCAAGAGAAACAGCACGCCAAGGCGTCGCTGGCGGGCCTGGTGCTGATCGCGCCGGCGCCCGACTTCACCGAGGAGCTGATGTGGAAGAACTTTCCGGCCGCGGTGAAGAAAGAAATCGAGACCAAGGGTGTCTGGCTGCGGCCGTCGGACTATGGCGATGGCTCGCCCTATCCGATCACGCGGAAACTGATCGAGGAGGGGCGCAACCACCTCGTGCTCGGCAGCGCCATCGATCTCGGCTGTCCTGTCCGCATCCTGCAAGGCGCGCAGGATCCTGATGTACCCTGGCAGCACGCGTTCGCGCTGACACATCGCCTGCCGGCCGACGACGTCGTGCTGACCATGATCCAGGACGGCGATCACCGTCTCTCCCGCCCGCAAGACATCGCGCGCATTCTTGCCGCGGTGGCCGAGATCGGGTGAAGGTATAGTGCTCAGTGTCATCGTCCGCCTTGTGCGCAATTGCGCACTGGGGCGGACGATCCAGTATTCCAGAGACTGTAGTGATTGAACCGAGAAGTTGCGGCGTACTGGATGCCCGCCTTCGCGGGGCATGACGAAGAGAGTGGGAGACAAGCCAATGACCACGACCGCCATGCTGCGCGCCTTCTGCGACGCCGTCGAACAACGCATCGGGAAAGCCTTCGCCGACCTGTTCACCGGGGACGGCGTCTATCACGACGTGTTCTACGGCGCCTTTACCGGCTGCGAGAACATCGCCGCGATGATCGACGACTGGTTTTATCGCACGGCCACCGATTTCCGCTGGGACATGCACGATCCCGTGTCCGACGGCACCACGCTCTATGCGCGCTACACGTTCAGCTACCGCTCGACCCTGCCCGAGGCGAATGGCGCGCGGGCGATGTTCGAGGGCGTCGCGATCATGACGCTACGCGACGGCAAGATCGTCAGCTATCACGAGGTCGCCAACACCGCGCCGGCGTTTGTCGATCTGAAGTTTGCGCCCGAGCGCATCGCCAAGATCGTCGCCAGGCAGGGCGCTGAGCTCAAGGCGCGGCCGGAGATGAAGCGGCATTTGTCGTGACGGTTACGGCGGCGGTGGCTTCGCAATCGGCTTGCGCTGCGCCAGCGCTGCGACCGTGGCGGTGCCGATCGGGCCCGCTTCGTCATAGAGCCAGCATTCGCCGATTGCCACGCCGTCGGTGGCCTGGTGGTTGACCACGTCGAAGCCGATCCAGTTCGTCACCGGCAAGCGGTGCAGATAGATCGTGACATCGCTGTTGATGTAGCGGAGCCCCTTGTCGCCGGCGTTCGCGAACGGGCTGGCGAAATCGGCGCCGGTGGCGACGTGGACGAACGGCGTCATCGGCACGCCCGCCACCAGTTCGCGCACCTCGCTCATCCAGAGTTTTCGTGGCCCGAGCGAGCCCATATGGCCGACGATCGGCCGCGTCGCCCATTTGCCGTTCATGCCGAGCCTGGGATCGGTGGGCTTGGGAATGTCGGCGGGCTTCGGCACGTCCCAGTTCGGCGGCGACCAGACATTGCCTTCCGGATTCTGCGTTCGCCGCAACAGCTGACACGAAGCGCGCGCCATGCCGACACCGCCGGACAAGAATTCCGCTTCCACGACGCGGATGCGCATTCCGTCGCGCACGAGACGCGTCGTCACCTCGATCGGCTTGTCGATGGTCGGCAGCCGAAACATGTCGACGGTCAGCCGCGCCGGCACGAATTCAGGGCCGGAATGCCGCTCCTCGATGGCGAAGCCGAGCAGGCCGATGATGACGCGTCCGTGCAGCGATTTCGGATCCCACGGACCATTGGCGACTTCCGTCGGATGGAATGTGTCGCCGTCGCGAGTGAAGAAAGGCATGCTTGTCATGGCGCGCGAGATTGAAGGAACGCGCGGGGAAATCAAGGTCCCCAATCCTCATGGTGAGGAGGCGCGAAGCGCCGTCTCGAACCATGAAGGCCCGGCTCTTTCAGCTCGGCCTCTATCCTTCGAGACGCGCGAAGAGCGCGCTCCTCTGGATGAGGATCAGGAAGCGGCCCGCCACTCCTCGCGTACGCTGTCATCGCGCTCGCCCGCGATTGCAGCTGCCCTCATTGCAGCGAACCCTGCATCTGACAACAACTGCCCCAGCGCCCACACCGCAGCCCCCCGCACCAGCGGGCTCGCATCATCCAGCAATCGCCGCGCCTCGTCCGCCAGTGCCGGATCGCCGGAGTTGCCGATCGCGATCAGCACGTTCCGCAAAAAACGATCGCGGCCGATGCGCTTGACCGGCGACTTCGTGAACAGCGCGCGAAACGAAGCGTCGTCGAGCCGGGCGAGTTCGGCGAGACCTGGCGCGCGCAATTCGTCACGCGCCGCGAGCTTGGCCTCGCGACCCTCCCGCGCGAACTTGTTCCAGGGGCACGCCGCGAGGCAATCGTCGCAGCCATAGATGCGGTTGCCGATCGCCTTGCGAAACTCGCGCGGGGATCGGTCCCTTGTTCTCGATGGTGAGGTACGAGATGCAGCGCCGCGCATCGAGCTTGTAGGGCGCGGGGAAGGCCGCGGTCGGGCAGATGTCGAGACACGCCTGGCACGAGCCGCAATGATCGATCTCGGCGTCGTCGCGCGGCAGCTCCAGCGTGGTGTAGATCGCGCCGAGAAACAGCCACGAGCCGAATTCGCGCGAGACCAGATTGGTGTGCTTGCCCTGCCAGCCGAGATGCGCAGCTTGCGCCAGCGGCTTCTCCATCACGGCGGCCGTGTCGACGAACACTTTCACGTCGGACGGTGCGGTCGCAACCAGCCATCGCGCCAGCGCCTTCAGGCGCTTCTTGATGAGGTCGTGATAGTCGTCGCCCTGCGCATAGACCGAGATCGCCGCGCGCGTGCGTTGTTCGAGGATCGCGAGCGGATCCTGGTCAGGGCCGTAATTGACGCCGAGCATGATGACGCTGCGCACGTCCTGCCACAGCCCGCGCGGATCGACCCGGCGCTCCGGTTGCGCGGCGAGCCAGTCCATGTCGCCATGGCCGCCGGATGCGATGAATTCCAGAAAATGTTTTCCGGCGCTTTCGATCGTGCCGGGCTCTGTGACGCCGATGCAGTCGAATCCGAGCGCGCGTGCCTCGTTTGCAAGCGCCGTCTTCAGTTCGGTCGGACCGGAGTTCAGAAGTCGAGGTCCACGTAGGTCCGCGACGCCGGTACGCCCGCCAGCCATTCGCTCAGCAGCGGACGGAACGACGGGCGGGATTTCACCCGCGCGTACCACGCCTTTGCTGCGTCGTCCTCGCTCCATGGCACGTCGCCCAGATAGTCGATCGCCGAGAGGTGCGCCGCGGCGGCGAGATCCGCGTAACTGAGCCGGTCGCCGGCGAGGAAATTACGCGTCTGCGCCAGCCAGCCGATATAGGCCAGATGATAGCGCACATTTGCCTTCGCGGCGCGCATCACGTCGGCCGAAGGCGGGCCGCCGCCATTGTCCTCGCTCATGAAGCGCTTGTAGATGCGCTCGGTGACGAGCGGGTGGGAGACCTCCTCGAAGAATTTTTCGTTGAACCAGGCCATCAGCCGGCGCACCTCGACGCGCTCGCCGATCGTGTCCGGCATCAGGCGCTTGAGCCCCATCTCGGCGCCATAGGCCTCGTCGACATATTCCGCGACGATCGCCGCGCCCGGGATGGGCGGCTGCTCGTCGTCCACCAGGACGGGCGTCGTGCCCGCCGCATTGAGCAGCAGAAATGCCTCGCGCCGCTCCCAGCTGCGCTCTTCAACCAGCTTCAGCTCAAGCCCGTATTCCCCCGCGATCAGGCGGATGAAGCGCGAATGCGGACAGAACGGATGATGAAACAGCGTGAACATGAAGCCTTTGACTATTTGATGGTGCTTAAGAATCCATCAATGTTTGTGCGGCGCCACACTAGTCATTCAAAACCGCGAAGCAAGGGCGTGACGCCGCATTTTGCGATTGCAGCAATGGGGCGGATGGGCGAGAAGAGCCCCGCTTTTCCAGCGGAAATGGACCGTAAATATGTCAGACGCAATACGGGCAGTGATCCTCGGCATCATCGAGGGTGTGACCGAGTTCCTTCCCGTGTCCTCGACCGGTCACCTGCTGCTTGCGGAGCGCTTCTTCCATCTCGGCGAGGGCGCGTTCTGGGATTCGTTTACGGTTCTGATCCAGCTCGGCGCGATCCTCGCGATCGTCGTGCTGTACTTCAAGAAATTGTGGGACGTCGCGATCGGCATGTTCACGGGCGACGCCTATGCGCGCCGCTTCGTGATCGGCGTGCTGGTGGCGTTCCTGCCCGCTGTCGTCGTCGGTCTCGTCGCCGGCAAATACATCAAGAGCATGCTGTTCAATCCGTGGGTGGTGTGCTTCTCGCTGATCGTCGGCGGCGCCATCCTGCTCTGGGTCGACAAGCTCGATCTCAAGGCGCGCGAGCATGACGCCACCCGGTTTCCGCTGCTGATGTATCTCTATATCGGCATCGCGCAGTGCATCGCGATGATCCCGGGCGTGTCGCGCTCCGGCGCCAGCATCGTCGCGGCAATGTTTTTGGGGGCCGACAAGCGTGCCGCGGCGGAGTTTTCGTTCTTCCTCGCCATCCCCACCATGATCGGCGCGTTCGCCTACGATTTCTACAAGAACCGCTCCGAGATGACGATGGACCACATGGGCATCGTCGCGATCGGCTTCGTGGTGTCGTTCGTCACCGCGATCATCGTGGTGAAGACGTTCCTGGAATACGTCACCCGCCACGGTTTCGTGGTGTTCGCCTGGTGGCGCGTGATCGTCGGCACGCTCGGCCTGATCGCGCTGGCCATGGGGCGGTAAGCCCGAACTTCAAACAACTGCAGCCTGGACGTTGAATCTCGTCGTGCCCGGCCTTGTGCCGGGCATCCACGTTCTTGGCGACCATCAAGGAAAGACGTGGATGGCCGGGACAAGCGCGGCCATGACGGCGGATGGTTACGCGCTCTTGCGCTGGAATTGCCCGGCGGCGCGGAAACGCCAGAGATATTGCGGGGCGATCGCCTCGAGCGAGTCGGCGGTGATACCAAGGCCTTCCAGCGTCAGGCCGGCGGCCTTCGCCGCATCCGACACGACATTGTCGCGCGCGAGCAGCGTGACCTGGTCCGGCGTCAGCTTCAACGCGCCGGGCGCGAATTGCAGGAAATTGGCCTGGAAGCGGGCCAGCCCGAACGGCAGCGGCACCAGCATCGGCTTGCGATCGGCGATCTTGAGGATGGCCTCGATGATCTCGCGCATGGTCAGCACGTCCGGCCCGCCGAGTTCGTAGGTCGCGCCCGCCTTGGCCTTGCCGTCGACGGCATCCGCGATCCCTGTGGCGACGTCGCCGACATAGACCGGCTGCATCCGGGTACTCCCGCCGATCAGCGGCAGCACCGGCGACATCCGGGCCAGTGCCGCGAAGCGGTTGGTGAACTGGTCCTCGGGGCCGAACATCACGGAGGGACGGAAGATATCGTCGCCGACGGCACCGCGGCCAAGACCGCGGCTTCGCCGGCCGCCTTGGCCTGGGCGTAGCGCGAGGGCGATTCAGCGTCGGCGCCGATCGCCGAGACATGGATCAGGCGTGCCCCCGCGGCCGCGGCCGCCTTGGCGACGGTCTCGGCGCCCTTGGCCTGGACGGCATCAAAACTCTGCGCGCCGCCTTCGGCGAGGATGCCGACCAGATTGATCACGATATGCGAATCACGCAGCGCCGCCTCGACCGAGGCCGGATAGCGCAAGTTGGCCTGCACGGTGTGAACCTGCCCGACTTTACCGGAGGGCTGGAGGTACCCGGCCAGCTCCGGCCGCCGCACCGCGACCCGGATCCGGTAGTCGCGCCGGCACAGCGCGCGGACGACATTCCGGCCCAAAAACCCCGATCCGCCGAAAACCGTGACGAGAGTTTCCAGATTCGATGCCATGGAGGTCCATTCCTGCAGGAAGAGTGCGTGTTATCAGGCTTGTATCGGGCCGGTTTGCGATGCGCAATCCGCATCCGGAAGCGGGGTTCAAGCATGAATTGACAACCGCGTCACCGAACCGTAGTAACCGCCTCCGTGCCCTAAACGGCATGCCCAGGTGGTGGAATTGGTAGACGCGCTGGCTTCAGGTGCCAGTGGCTTAACGGCCGTGAAGGTTCGAGTCCTTTCCTGGGCACCACCCTTTCCCTAAGCGATCGAAATTGCTTGCCCGACGTTGGTCGAGGGACGGTCGCGAACTACTCCTCGGGAAACAGCAACGACTCATAGTCTCGCGCGCCGTGGAGGATATGAATGACCTCTCCTGTGTCGTCACCCTACGCGATCAAAAATCAGAAATTGACCGAACGGACGCCTGCGCACGCCAAATTGCTCGAAGTGCGGCACCAACGGATAGGCGCGTGGGGCGTCCAACAAGGACTCACATTTTCTCGTAGCATGCGAACGAGCTTGAGGGCGCTCGGAGGACTTTGCTCCGGCATTAGGTAGCAAACTCACCTTGCCACGGCTGGCGGCAATCCTGCCCGTAAGCCTAGAATCTCCCCACATTTAACGGGGAATTAGCCATGAGCGAGATTGTTTTAGGCGGGCTGGTAAAACGTCGGGCCGAACTGGCCCGGGATATCGAGCGGACCCATGAGGCCCTTCGGAAAAATGGTTCTAGACCTCGAAAGCCTAGACGCCACCATTGTCCAGTTTGACCCCGATTTTAAGGTTGAGACCATCAAGCCGAAGGCGTTCCGGCCGCCGAAGGATTGGAGCAACCGAGGCCAAATGTCTCGCATCTGCCTGAGCATCCTTCGGCAGGCCTCAGAGCCGCTTACCAGCCGGGATATCGCGTTAGAGCAACGGGCATTGGACAAGAGCGATCAGCGGCTCTTTTACGTCGCCATATTCAGGCAATGACCCCGGAGCAATGTCGAGCCGCGCGAGCATGGCTAAACTGGCCTCAAGACGCGCTTGCAAAAGCCGCGAACGTCGGCGTTTCGACGGGTTCGGGACTTCGAAGCCGGGCGGCGGGAGCCGACCCGGAATAATCTAACGGCAATGCGAGTTGCCTTGGAGGAAAACGGCGTTTCATTCTTTGAGGATTGGAAGGAAAGCGGCATCAAAGTGCCGCGCTCGACAGAAACGAGTGATTCTGATAAGAAGTGACGGTGGACCGGTTGGGGATTGGACCCAAGCTCGCACGGTTGGAAATCCAGCAAGCGGCACTAGCCCCTGCCCGTCCTAGAGACTATCGATCACGCTGGAACGTGACCGATAGCCCCTAAGGTGAGTGTGAGGGCCTATCTTCTCATGTACCACCTGCCTTTCGACCCCGGCTCAACGGGGTGCCACACTTGGTTGATGAGACCACCGGAGCCGAAAGGCTCCGGATTTCGTTTGAGAGTCACTGCAAGTATTCCTTGGATGCCCTCGCAATTGATTCCTCGACCCGACCCGTAACGATCGGTTCGGCGCGGTTGTCCATGTTCCGAACCTCCTTCGGAACGCCAGCTGCATCGGCGACCTTGCGCCACCAGCGCCGGAATTCGTTGTGCTTCCACGGCTTGCCGGTCCATTCGCAAATCACCATGGCTCCCGTCCGAGAGCTAGAATTGAGAAGCTCTAGCTCCTCTTTGACCATCGGCAGCGTCTTGATCTCCACGGAGTGCTTGTCGCCTTCCGGCTGGCGCCAATCGATGGGCCATTGCATAAACCCATCTTGGATTGCGGACCAACGCAGGCCGCGAACCCATTTCTCATTGTTCCAAATCAATTCGTCAGCCTGAGCGTCGGCTGATTCATCGACCGGAACCCACTCGCCAATGACTTCAACTTGCTTAAGCTTGAGATCGAATTGGAGCGCTTGGGCAAGCGCGAGCGAAGATCGGCCCATTTCGTGAGCCTTGACGCGGATTGCGATTGCTTGCTCAGACGTGAGGCGTTCAGTCCGCTTTGGGGGAAGTTCGAAAGTCATTTTGCTCAAGAGGATGCTTAGCTTCGCGCAAGCGTCATCATTGAGTGCGGTCATCCCGAAGCTGGCCAACAGCCGGACCTTCGCGACGTAGCTGTGAGCCGTAGAAACCTTGCCGCCCTCCTTCCAGCCTTCGTAGAGGCTCTGGATCCGACTTGACGAGCTGAGATCAGCAATGCGCTCATGCCCAATTTGCAGCATGAGTTTATTGATCGTCACGTCATAATCCTTCCGGACTTTCCAGTGCAATTTGAAGTAGGGCGAGCCAGCTTCGATCCGGTAGCGCCTTACCAAACCTGAAAACGTGCCGTCGAATGTTTCGTAGCGCCAAACCGGCACCGACGCCTGCTTGGGGGGGGCGACCTCCGCGACAGGGGACGTCGGGTCGGGGTTCGCGGGCTGATCCTGGATCGGCGGATGGGTGACTACCGGAGGAGGCTTTGCCACGGTGGCGGCTGGCGCCGGGCCGATTAAATTCTCATCCGAGTTTTCGGCACGAATACGTTTGTATTCGGCTATGTCTCGCGCCAACTTGGCAGCGGCTTGCAAGTGGAACGCATGCTTGCGCTCCATCATGGCAAGGATCGGATCGTCCAGATCGGTCTCGTCGGTCATTTGCCCGTGGCAAAACAAAGGGTTGACGGGAATCCCAGACCGATGTAAAAGGAGGCTGTTCCACGGCCGCGCCTTTTAGTCGGTGCTGGGACTCCCGCCCTCGTCTCGACGCTGGCGGAATTACCAACATCTACGAAGCTCGGTTTGAAGGAGTCGCATCGCAAGTGCGGCTCCTTTTCATTTTGGAACATACCATGGGATTCGTAGTTGCGCAAGCGGCTGAACAGCGCCGATATCGATGTCGCCTCCGACTGTCATTTAAACAGCGCTGATATCTCGCTTTTAGCAGTAGGTGAGTTTGCTACCTAATGCCGCTTTGCTCCGCGACATAGGCCACGATCTGTTCGAGATCGGCCTCTGTCTCAGCGGCGACGGTGAGGATCACTTGCGGTCCGCTTGCGCCGCCAATTTGGCTTCGAGCCGATCGAACACGTCAGAACCCGGCTTGGTCCGGCCGGCATCGGCATCCATGAGTCCGCGTGCAATCGAGGCGTCCAGGGCGGCCAGCCTCGTCTCTCTTTCCTGTACGAGGCGTACTCCCTCGCGCAGCACCTCGCTCTTGGAATGGTATCGTCCGGACGACACGGGCTCGTTCACCACGCTCTCGAGCGTCTCTCCCAAATCAGCGCTCACAGCCATGCCAGATCTCTCCGTTTCGCCGCCAATAACTTATTGGCGGAAAGTATTTTTCAAGCAAAACAGCTGGTTGGAGACCTCGGAAACCTGCCGCCGCACCAAATTTCGTTCCCCAATACCCCGATTGCGCCATCCGAATTTACTCCACTTTAGACAACTTGGCCTAAGTCAGCGGTCAGGCTCGCAACCGGCGGTCGGCGAGCACGCAGAGCCGTCGGGCTCGCTTTGTCGTGAGGGAAGCGGTGGATCAGCACCAGGTCTGGCGCGCGTCGGCATTCGACAAGGTTGCGAACACGATCAGCCCGTTTCTTCTGAGATCGGGAATCTATCTGTTCCTGATCTCGTTCATTTGCCTGTTCTACGTCTTGAACGCGCCGCTTCTGCTCGGTCACTACGATCTGGGCTGGCATCTGGCGGCCGGAGATCTCATCCGAGACAGCAACGCTATCCCGCCCCAGGACTCCTGGTCGTTCACCCACGGCGACAAGCCATGGTTCAATCTGTCCTGGCTCTGGGACGCGCTTGCCAGTGCGACGCTTCAATATGCGGGGTTTGGCGGCCTCGTCGTGCTGACGGTGGCCTGTGGCGCGGCGATCGTCGGCACCCTGACTGCGATCTCTCTTGGCTACGGCGCATCGGCGATCGCGGTTTGCGTCTCGGTCTTCTTTGCCTGCCTGCTCTATCCCGCCTACGAAGCTTCGCCGAACATGTATCTCGCGGTCTCGCCGAATACATGCACGATGTTGTTCTGCGTCGTCTTCTACCGCGAGTGCCTGAGACGAACGCGATGGTTCGTGCTTCCCGTGTTGATGGCGCTCTGGGCCAATCTGCACGGCGGCTTTCTGCTCGGCTTCTTCGTGATCGGCGTTTTCTTCGGCGCCGCCTTGCTCAGAGCGGCCTGGGCCGAGCTCAGGATCCTTGCGCTCACTGGAATCGGGTGTCTTGCCGCGACATTCGTCAACCCGCTCGGCTGGAATATCTACGCCGGTGCCGCCGCGACGATGGGGCACTTCGTCCAGGGCAATATCGGCGAATGGCTGTCCTACTATCACAACATGGAAGTGCCCGGCAGCATTCCCGGCATCCTGTACATGCTGGCCTTCGTCGCGCTCGAGCTGCGCTACAGAAACTCCAGGCCGATCCCGCTCGAACCGAGATTGATGTCCTGGCTGTTCCTGATTCTGGGGCTGTATCAGTTCAGGTACATCGCCTTCTTCTTCATCTTCTCGACCGCGCCGATGGCGCTTCACCTCAGCCGCTTGCTGCCGGAACGTCTCACGGGTCTCGATGCGCGTGGACCGTTGCTGGCTGCCGGCATCGTCGGTCTGTGCACCCTGCCGATGGTCTACTTACGCGTTGCGCCGGCGCTCGCACTTCCGCAGATGCTGTCGACCGAAGATGCCGGCTATCTGCAAAAGCATCTCGCAGGTCAGCGGGTGCTGAACAATTGGAACGTCGGCGGTTACCTGATTTTCGCGACGCACGGAACTGTCCCCCTGTTCGTCGATGGCCGCGCCGCAACGGCCTATCCGGATGATCTGCTGCGCGACTATTTCAAGCTGGTGAGCTGGGAGGTCAACGAAGCTGCGTGGGACATGGTGCTCGACAAATACCGGATCGACGCCGTGCTATGGGTCAAGGCGCACGACCAGCTGCGGCACTTTCTCGTGGAGCGCCGAGGCTGGCGCGAGCAATACACCGGCGCCTACGAGACCGTTTACGTCCGGCCTTGATCCGGTTTTGCCGGCGCTGCCAAAAGACAATGACAAACGATAATGACGAGTAGCGCCGCAGCTCTGTATGACCAGCCGCGCCTGCTGCTTGCGCCGACGGCTGCCAGCGGATACATCGCGGCCGGCCCTCGCCAGCGTCTGTCCCGGGTATTAGCCTGCCAAGCGCACCGATTCGATTGAGGTTTGAAACGCCATGACCGTACGCCTGCACCGCGGAGACCTGCCCGATCTGTCCCGCTACACCGGAGCGGTGGCGATCGACACCGAGACCATGGGCTTGAACCCGCACCGCGACCGGCTCTGCGTGGTGCAGCTCTCGCCCGGCGACGGCAGCGCAGACGTGGTGCAGATCCCCAAGGGGCATACCGACGCGCCGAACCTGAAGGCCCTGCTGGCCAATCCCGCGATCACGAAGATCTTCCACTTTGCGCGGTTCGACGTCGCGGTGCTCTACCAGACGTTTGGCGTCATGACCGGGCCGATCTACTGCACCAAGATCGCCTCCCGCCTGATCCGCACCTATACCGACCGCCATGGCCTCAAAGACCTCGTGCGCGAGGTGCTCAATGTCGATCTCTCCAAGCAGCAGCAATCGAGCGATTGGGGTTCCGACAGCCTGACCGAGCCGCAGCTCGCCTACGCCGCCTCCGACGTGCTGCATCTGCACGGCTTGCGCGAGCGGCTCGATGCCATGCTGGCGCGGGAAGGCCGCACCGCGCTGGCAAAAGCCTGTTTCGACTTCCTGCCGACCCGCGCCCTGCTCGACCTCCAGGGCTGGGCCGAAGAGGACATCTTTGCGCACTCCTAGAGCTTCGCGTGGCGGCTCGCTTGGGCGGTCGCCCCGTTTCGGTCACTTTCCTGACGGCCTGTCGCCGGCTGCATATTTTGGCGTTGCCGGCTACAATGGGGCGCCCGTCAACCGGACAAGGCGAGCGACACCTCAGGAGCCCAGGTGAATTTGGCCCATAATCCCACCTATGACGCCGCGCTTGCGGCGAAGTTCGCCGGCGCGGCTCGCCACAGCCGCCTGGTGCGGATTCTGCGCATCGCGGTGCCGACGACGGTGGCCGTGGCCATGGCTGTGATCGTGGCCGTGTCAACCTTCCTCAATCCCTTCAAGATCCCGGTGAAGCTCGACTCCGGAAACCTCGTGGTGACAGGCACCAAGATCACGATGGAATCGCCGCATATGTCCGGCTTCACCCCGGACCAGCGGCCCTACGAGCTCTGGGCCAAGACCGCGACACAGGACATCACCGATCCCGACCATGTCGATCTCCATGATTTGCGCGCGAAAGTGTTGATGGAAGACCAATCGACCCTTTTCCTCGATGCCCGCACCGGACGGTTCGACAACAAGCAGCAGCAGCTCGACCTGCACAAGGACATCTTCCTGCGCACCTCGACCGGCTACGAGGCGCGGCTGAACTCGGCCTTTGTCGATATGGGCAAGGGCACGGTCTCGTCGGATGAGCATGTCGACGTCAAGCTGACCAACGGCACGCTGACCGCCGATCGGCTGCGGATCACGGAAGGCGGCGATGTCATCCGCTTCGATGGCAATGTGGTGATGCATCTCGACAAGCTGGACGATCCTGCCGCCGCTCAGCCTGTGCCATCCGAGCCTGCGCCGCCGGTGAAGACACGCACGCCCCAGAACAAGTCTGCCAATTCAAAGTGATTTTCATGATCAGGTTTTTTCCGCGCAACAAAGACAAGCGGCGCGTCATCACTGGTGCGGCCGCGCTCGCCGTCGGCGTCGCACTGCTCGCAACGGGTGCGGCAATCGCGCAGAGCACGATGCAAGGCGTGCCCAACGCGATGCAGGGCTTCTCGCAGAACCGCGATCAACCGATCCAGATCGAAGCGGCCTCGCTCGAGATGCGCGACAAGAAGAAGGAGGCGACCTTCTCCGGCAATGTGAAGGTCATCCAGGGCGACACCACCATGACCTCGAAGACGCTGGTGGTGTTTTACGATTCGGGCGGCGACAAGCCGGCCACACCGCAGCCTGCGGCGAAGGCGACAAAGGGCGCTCCGATGCAGTCGGGCGACGCCGGGACCGGGCGGCAGCTCCTCGATCAAGCGGCTGGAGGCGCGCGGCAATGTCGTCGTCACCCAGAAGGACCAGGTGGTGACAGGCGAGACCGCCGTGTTCGACACCAGGACCAATCAGATCACCATGCTCGGCGGCGTCGTCTTGACGCAGTGCAAGAACGTGCTGCGCGGCGACCGGCTGGCGGTCGACATGACCACCGGCGTGTCGCGTGTGGAATCCGACACCGGCCGGGTGCAGGCGCTGCTGCCACAAGGCGGCGGCAATGATTGCGGATCCGGAGGATCGGGCAAGCCCGGCGCGGGGCCTTTGCAACTGCCTGGCGCCAGTAAACCAAAGTAAATTTGAAGAATGATTTCAAGCGTTTGGGCCGAGCACTGCTGATCCGAGGTTGAAGCTTGTCCGGCGAGACTGTATCTGGTGCGAAGGGCTTTCGAAGCGGGTTCGCCGCTTATCGGGGGTGTTTCACTGGGCACGGGACACCCTTAACTCATGCTGTGTCGGCGAATCGCAAAGCCGGCGCGGCAGATCGCGCGAGTTCCGCGCAGGATCGTCGCGAAAGGCTAGAAGGCGGGGATGGTCGATCTCTTCAGCATGTTCCGTCGGCGCCCCGCCAAGCGCGGCCGGCCAGGATTTGCGCGCCAGGACATCACCGCGCTCGGTGACAGTATCGGCGGTCTCGTGGCCAGCCCGGTACGGGATGCGCCGCCGATTGCGCGTGACCAGCCGATGCATGCGCCCGACCAGTTCCAGGCTGACTTCCAGGCCACCTATCAAGCCGAGCCGCGCGCGCAGGCGGTTCATCCCGTCAGGGCCGCCGCCGCCAGGCCCAATGGTTCCGGCGGGCCTCAGCTGTTGAAGCGGCCGGGCTTCCTGGCTGTGCATAGCGTGGAAAAGAGTTTTGGCAGCCGCCAGGTCGTGCGCGGCGTCAGCATCTATGTGCGCCGCGGCGAAGCGGTCGGCCTGCTCGGTCCGAACGGCGCCGGCAAGACCACCGTGTTCTACATGATCACCGGCCTGATCAAGGCCGACCGCGGCGCGATCGAGCTCGACGGCCACGACGTCACCAAGCTGCCGATGTATCAGCGTGCGCGACTGGGCATCGGCTATCTGCCGCAGGAAGCCTCGATCTTTCGCGGCCTCACCGTCGAGCAGAACATCCGCGCCGTGCTTGAAGTGGTCGAGCCCTCGCGCAAGAAGCGCGAGCAGCAGCTCGACTCGCTGCTCGACGAATTCAACATCACGCGCCTGCGTAAATCGCCGTCGATCGCGCTGTCCGGCGGTGAGCGGCGCCGCGTCGAGATCGCGCGAGCGCTGGCGACGCGTCCGAACTACATGCTGCTCGACGAGCCCTTTGCCGGCATCGATCCGATCGCGGTCGGCGACATCCAGGACCTCGTCCGCCATCTCACCAACCGCGGCATCGGCGTGCTGATCACCGACCACAATGTGCGCGAGACGCTCGGCCTCACCGATCGCGCCTACATCGTCTATGCCGGTGAAATCCTGACCGAGGGGAGCCCGGATGAGATCGTCGCCGATCCGGACGTACGCCGTCTTTACCTTGGCGAGGAGTTCCGCCTCTAGCCCGATTTTCCATTTCGTCAAGACGTGTACATCGGGCTCGGACTAGGATAAGCAAAAATCGGACCAACTTTTGGGATCGGTTCTTGCTTCATGGCGCTTACGCAGAGATTAGAGTTCCGGCAATCGCAGTCGCTGGTCATGACGCCGCAGTTGATGCAGGCGATCAAGCTGCTGCAATTGTCCAATCTCGATCTCACGACGTTCGTGGAAGAGGAACTCGAGCGTAATCCGCTGCTGGAGCGGGCCAATGACGAGCCCCCGGCGGGCGAAGCCCCGGCCGAGACCGGCCAGTTCAACGATAGCGACGGCGGCCACAATGACGAGCCGGGCGGCGGTCCGGGCGAGGCCTTCGAACCCGGCCAGGAAGAATGGATGAGCAAGGATCTCGGCACCCGCGCCGAGATCGAGCAGACCATGGACACCGGCCTCGACAACGTCTTCTCCGAGGAACCGGCCGAGGCTGCCGCACGCAACGCCCAGGATGCGGCGCCGACCACCTATACCGAATGGGGCGGCGGTGCCTCCGGTGACGAGGCCTACAATCTCGAAGCCTTCGTCGCCGCGGAGACCACGCTCGGCGACCACCTCGCCGAGCAGCTATCGGTTGCTTTCACCGGGGCCGCGCAGCGCATGATCGGCCAGTACCTGATCGACCTCGTCGACGAGGCCGGCTATCTGCCGCCGGATCTCGGCCAGGCCGCCGAGGGGCTTGGCGCATCGCAACAAGACGTCGAGAACGTTCTTGCCGTGCTGCAAAAATTCGATCCGCCCGGCGTCTGCGCGCGCAATTTGAGTGAATGCCTGGCGATCCAGCTCCGCGAGCTCGACCGCTACGATCCCGCGATGCAGGCCCTGGTCGAGCATCTCGATCTCCTCGCCAAGCGCGACGTCGGAGCCTTGCGCAAGCTCTGCGGCGTCGACGATGAGGACATCGCCGACATGATCGGCGAGATTCGCCGGCTCAATCCCAAGCCCGGCATGAAGTTCGGCTCGGCCCGGCTCCAGACCATGGTGCCTGACGTCTATGTCCGCCCCGGTCCCGACGGCGGCTGGCACGTTGAGCTCAACAGCGACACCTTGCCGCGCGTGCTGGTCAACCAGACCTACTATTCGCAGCTCTCCAAGAAGATCGGCAAGGACGGCGACAAGTCCTATTTCACCGACGCGCTCCAGAATGCGACCTGGCTGGTGCGCGCGCTCGACCAGCGCGCCCGCACCATCCTGAAGGTCGCGACCGAGATCGTGCGCCAGCAGGACGGCTTCTTCACCCATGGCGTGGCGCACCTGCGGCCGCTGAATCTGAAGGCCGTCGCCGACGCCATCCAGATGCATGAATCGACGGTGTCGCGCGTCACCGCCAACAAATACATGGCGACCAATCGCGGCACGTTCGAGCTGAAATATTTCTTCACGGCTTCGATCGCTTCGGCTGACGGCGGCGAGGCGCATTCGGCGGAAGCCGTGCGTCACCACATCAAGCAGCTGATCGATTCGGAGGCGCCGTCCGCGATCCTGTCCGACGATACTATCGTGGAACGCTTGCGCGGCTCGGGCATTGATATTGCCCGCCGCACGGTCGCGAAGTACCGCGAAGCCATGCGCATTCCTTCCTCGGTGCAACGCCGCCGCGACAAGCAGAGCGCTCTTGGTAACGTCCTCTCCACCGCAATGTCCGATCGCTCCCGCAGCACCGTTCCGGCCTGATTGCGCTGGCGCGAAATCGCGCTACTCTCATCCCCCCTTCGCGGCCGATCCAAGCTAGGCAGTCAAACCAAGCGAGGTATCACATGACTCTTCGGATTTCGGGAAAGAGCGTCAGCGTCGGCGAGGCCCTGCGCGGCCGCGTCACCGACCGGACTGAAGAGGTCCTGCGTAAATATTTCGACGGCAACTATTCCGGGCACATCACGCTCAGCAAGGACGGCTTCGGCTTCCGCACCGACTGCGCGCTGCACCTCGATTCCGGAATTACGCTGGAGGCCGATTCGAACGCGCCCGATGCCTATGCCAGTGCCGACCTGGCGCTCCTGATGATCGAGAAGCGCCTCAAGCGCTACAAGAGCCGGCTCAAGGACCGCTCGGCCCGCAAGGCCCATGTCGCCTCCGCCGCTCTCGCCGCCATGGATGCCACGAGCTACGTGCTGGAAGCGCCGGGCGAGGGTGAGGACGAAGACGAGGTCACCGGCTACAGCCCCGTGATCATCGCCGAAGCCACCACCTCCCTGAAGCAGCTTTCGGTGAGCGAGGCCGTCATGGAGCTCGACCTCAGCGGTGCGCCCTGCCTGGTTTTCCAGCACGGCTCCAGCGGCCGGGTGAATATCATTTACCGCCGGGCCGACGGCAATGTGGGCTGGATCGACCCGCCGGGGGCCAAATCAGGTGGTTAGGGCCGGAACCGGGGCCCGTACCATCCGCAGCCTTAACAATGACGGGGGCAAAGCCGCACGCAGCAGTTGGCACCGGGATTGCGTTGGAGTAGAAGCGCCCCACATCAGGACCGGGCTAAGTTCCCCTCCTGCATCACCTTCTTGACGCCGGCCCGGCGTGGTTTCTCACCAAGCTGGCCAATTCGGAACCTGACGGTTTAATTCACCTCGGAAACCTTCCATGCCGATTACCGATCTGGTCGCGCCCGAGGCGATTCTCCCGGCATTGAAGGTCAACAGCAAGAAGCAAGCGCTCCAGGAACTCGCCGCCAGGGCGGCCGAGCTGACCGGGCAGAACGAGCGCTCCGTGTTCGAGGTGCTGCTGCAACGCGAGAAGCTCGGCACCACGGCGGTTGGCTACGGCGTCGCCATTCCCCACGGCAAGCTGCCCAAGCTGGAAAAGATCTTCGGCCTGTTCGCTCGCCTCGATCGCCCGATCGATTTCGAATCGATGGACGGCCAGCCGGTCGATCTCGTCTTCCTGCTGCTCGCCCCCGAAGGCGCCGGCGCCGACCATCTGAAGGCGCTCGCCCGCATTGCCCGCCTGCTGCGCGACCAGGACATCGCCAAAAAGCTCCGCGCTTCGCGCGACGCCCAGGCGATCTATTCCGTGCTGGCACTGCCGCCCGCGACTGCGGCTTAACAGGTTAGAGCCAATCGTTCATATATCGAGACTTCGCTCGCTCCTTTGCTCGACCAGATTTGCCGACGCTTTCTAAGGGAGAGCTTTCAGGTACTGCGACGGGGGCGTGCCTCCGTAAACTTCGCGAGGGGGCTGGCCCTTGATTACATTTCCCGTACTCGCCGGCATGTTTGGATGGTTGGCCAGCGTAGTTTGGCAATTGCGGCTTGCGAGTACCAAGGGAAAAGTTTGGAGCCGTAACGGCTATGTAACCCGTACAAGTAACGAGACAGTTTTCGGCGCCTGCGTGTGTTTCTACTGGGTCGCACTTGGGTGGGGAGCCGTGATGCTATTTTGCATGGTGATATCGATTATCAGGCAAATCTAGAACTGAGCATGACCCGGATTTGAGCATCCCGGCGTCGCCTTCCGGCTGATAGCACGCAGTATGCGGAAGCAAAGCGGGCACGCTTTCGTGCGAAGGCATGCCCCGCTTGAGATCCTAATCGTGCGACGTGCGTGCGCTCAGTGCACGCTCACCGCTTGCAGCTCCTTGCTCCAAGCGTTGGCGACTGCGGCGTAAGTCAACTTCCTTCCGCTATAGGGTAGAGATTGCTTCGAGCGTCACTGGCGGCCGCATCAGCGTCTCGTTGCCGTGGCGATAGAACTTCTGCGTCCAGGGGTTAAACACCGGCACGCGTGCTTCGATGAATTCGTCGATGTCCCGTGTGACTACGGCGAGATCTTGCAGGGCTGCGATGGCTGCAATGAACAGATCCGGTTGGCCGAATGTGTGGCCGCGCTTGCGACCCTCAACGATCATCGCCTTCCACCGCACGATCGCGTCTTCGGTGATGGCAAGGATCCGTCTCGCAAACAATGGTCGCACTGTGTTTTCCAACCACGATCGAAGATCGGCGCGCCTGGTAGCATCGGACAATTGTTCGATGCCGTAGACGATCTCCGCGATCGTTACGTCGCTAACGTAGAGTTCCTCTCCACTTTGGCTCGCGACGAAATCCATGACGTCAGGATTGGGCTGGGGCCTACGTAGTTCCGACACGACGTTGGTATCGAGCAGCCAGCCCCTCAAAGCTCGACATCCCGAACGCTGGACTTGACCGTCAGGCGCTCGAATTCCACGTCGGCTAGCGGGGACTTCGCAAAGGCCGTCACAATATCGCGGCCGCTCACGGGTCGCTGAAGGCGATCGAATTCCTCTGCGGCAACGATAACCGCCGCATCTTTGCCGTGCAGTGTAACCCGTTGTGGTCCTGTGCGCTGCGCCTCCCTGACAATCTGACTCAGGTGAGTTTTTGCATCTTGAAGGCTCCATCGGCGCGATCTGGAGCCATTCTTGAAAGAGGGACGCTTTGCGGTGGTCATGCTCATCGCCTCTAGTCTAAACAACCAGAATTTAGCATATCCGAATTTGACCGCCAAAGCAAAACGGGCATGCCTTCGCTTGAAGGCATGCCCGCTTGAAACTCTATTCGTGCGACGCGCGCGTGCTCAGTGCACGCTCACCGCTTGCAGTTCGTTGCTCCAGGCGTTCGCGATCGCGGCTTCGCGGCTGTCGGTCAGCATGATCGGCGTGCCGTCGGCGGCGTGGAGCGCGAAGAGCTTGAGGCCCGGCGCGATCTTCGGCGCTTCGGGAAACAGGCCCGGCACATCCTCCGAGCGGATCTGCTTCACATAGGCGATATGGCCTTCGCCGAGGGTTGCCAGCGTCTCGGGAGAGACATTCTTGGCTTCGTATTCGAACGCAACATGACCTTCACTCATGGTCTCGACTCCTCTCTCGAAACTAAGCGGTCGAGTCCGCTACTCGTTCCATTATTCGTGCTCATTGATAGCGATTGTCTTAACGATCCTCTCCGGTTCAGGCCGGGCAAGTTCGACCGACAACAGCCCGTTTTTCAGATCCGCACCCAGCACCAGCATCCCCTCCGCCAGCACGAAGGTGCGCTGGAAATGGCGCGCGGCGATGCCGCGATGGATGTATTGCCGGGACTTGTCGTCCTGCTGCCGCCCGCGAATGACGAGCTGGTTTTCCTCAATGGTTACATCGAGTTGGTCGCGGGTGAATCCGGCGACCGCCAGCGTGATTCGCAAACGCTCGGGCTGGCCGTCCGACCGGTCACACCTCTCGATATTGTAGGGAGGATAGCCGTCGGCGCCTTTGACGACGCGATCAAGCACGCGCTCGATCTCGTCGAAGCCCAGAAGGAACGGACTGGAAAGCGTGGGAACACGAGACATAGTTTACAAAGTCCTCTCGAAGCGACTTTGGTGCATCAGGGCCCGTCAAGGCACCCCTTGAGCAGCAATATGGTCATATCCCCGTGTCGGTTCAAGGACGTAGCTGGAATGGCCGGAGGCCAGGAGCTTCCGCTCGCCTGCGTTCCGGCCATCCACGATCTTGCCCGCGCCACTGAGACCGTGGATGCCCGCGACAAGGCCGGCACGACGAATTTGCGGGCCGATTTATCTCAACGAAAACAGACCCCCGGCTACTGTGCATGGGGTTGTTTT
Source organism: Bradyrhizobium sp. LM2.9 (assembly GCF_054056555.1). NCBI lineage: Bacteria > Pseudomonadati > Pseudomonadota > Alphaproteobacteria > Hyphomicrobiales > Nitrobacteraceae > Bradyrhizobium > Bradyrhizobium sp. LM2.9. Next base: position 5,976,712 of record NZ_JBSRYJ010000002.1, on the reverse strand, counting down.
CGCGTTTTTAATCGACGGACCGGCGGAACCGGTTAGGCTTCGATCCGGGACCGCCCGTCGCCGCTGAAAAGATGCAGCTTCGCCCGCATTGCTGCGACGCGGATCCTCTCACCGATCGGCGGTGCCTCGGAGCCGGGAATGCGGACGATGACCTCGCCGGGCGGCAGCTCGCCGGGGGTGGCTGCTACGCGCTGCTCGTCCTGCTCCCGCGTGCCGTAGACAAAGGTTTCCGCGCCGACGCGCTCGATCGCTTCCACGGTGAGCGGCAGCGCGATGCCGCCGGCCGGGGTCTGGTCGGTGATGACAAAATCTTCCGGACGGATGCCGAGGATGCCGGCCTCGGTGCTGCCGAGCTGCGATTTGATCTCCTCGGCGCGAATCGACATCAGATTCATCGGCGGTGCCCCGATGAAGGAGGCGACGAAGGTCGTCGCCGGCTTCTCGTAGATCGCCAGGGGATTGCCGACCTGCTCGACCTGGCCGCCGTTCATCACCACGAGGACGTCGGCGAGCGTCATCGCCTCCAGCTGATCGTGGGTGACGTAGATCGACGTGGTGTTGAGCCGGCGCTGCAATTTGCGGATCTCGACGCGCATCGCGATGCGCAGCTTTGCATCGAGGTTCGACAGCGGCTCGTCAAACAAGAACACCTTCGGCTGGCGCACGATGGCGCGGCCCATGGCGACGCGCTGGCGCTGACCACCGGAGAGCTGGCGCGGCTTGCGCTCCAGCATCGGCGACAGTTCGAGCACGCGCGCGGCTTCCTCGACGCGGGTCTTGACCTCGGCCTCCTTCATGCCGCGGTTGCGCAGGCCGTAAGCCATGTTGTTGAAGACGCTCATATGCGGATAGAGCGCGTAGTTCTGGAACACCATCGCGATGTCGCGATCGGCGGGCTCGACCTGGTTGACGATTCGGCCGCCGATGTCGATCTCGCCGCCGGTGACGGTTTCGAGGCCCGCGACCATGCGCAGCAATGTCGACTTGCCGCAGCCGGAGGGACCGACCAGCACGCAGAACTGTCCGTCGCCGACATCGACGTTGACGCCCTTGATGGCCTCGATGCCGCCGGGATAGGTCTTGCGGACGTTGCGCAGGGTAACGTTAGCCATGGGATTTACTTTTCCGTCTCCACGAGTCCGCGCACGAACAATTTCTGCATGGCGACGACGACGAACACCGGCGGCAGCATCGCCAGCACGGCTGTCGCCATCACGATCGGCCATTCGGTCAGCGCGTCGGTGGTGGTGATCATCTTGCGGATGCCGACCTGGATGGTCTGCATGTCGTCGCGCGTGGTGATCAGCAGCGGCCAGAGATACTGATTCCAGCCGAGGATGAAGAGGATCACGAACAGCGCCGCCATGTTGGTGCGCGACAGGGGCAGCAGCGTATCCCAGAAGAAGCGCAGGGGACCGGCGCCGTCGATGCGCGACGCCTCCAGCAGCTCGTCCGGCACGGTCATGAAGAACTGGCGAAACAGCAGCGTCGCGGTGGCTGAGGCGATCAGCGGCAGCGCCAGGCCGGCATAGCTGTCGAGCATGTGGAGGTCCGCGACGATCTTGTAGGTCGGATAGATCCGCACCTCGACCGGCAGCATCAGGGTGATGAAGATGATCCAGAAGATCGGCATCCGGAACGGAAAGCGGAAATACACGATCGCATAGGCCGAGATGATCGAGATCGCGATCTTGCCGACCGCGATCAGCAGCGCCATCACCAGCGAGTTCAGCATCATGTTGCCGACGGGCTCGCGGGTCGAGCCGCTCGTGCCGACAAAGATGGTCTGGTAGTAGACCTCGAAGAAATGGCCGCCCGGCAGCAGCGACATCTGCCCGTTCGCGATCAGCGCGTTGTCCTGGGTCGAGGCGACGAACGCGATGTAGACCGGGAAGGCGACGATCGCGATCCCGATCCACAAAATGGCGTGAGCGACGTAGCGCCGAAAGCCCTCTTCCTCGACCATCAGTAGGTCACCTTGCGTTCGACGAAGCGAAACTGGATTCCGGTCAGCACGATCACCATGACCATCAGGATCACCGATTGCGCCGCGGAGCTGCCGAGATTGCCGCCGAGCAGGCCGTCGGAATAGACCTTGTAGACCAGCGTCACCGTCGACGTTCCCGGACCGCCGCGGGTCATGGTGTCGATGATGCCGAACGTGTCGAAGAAGGCGTAGACGATGTTGACGACCAGCAGGAAGAAGATCGTGGGCGACAACAGCGGGAAGGTCACGGTCCAGAAGCGCCGCATCGGACGCGCGCCGTCGATCGCGGCTGCCTCGAACACGCTCTTCGGAATCGCTTGCAGGCCGGCGAGAAAGAACAGGAAATTATATGAGATCTGCTTCCACGCGGCGGCAAGGATGATCAGCGCCGCGGCCTGGTCGCCGTCGAGCAGCGGATTCCAGTCGATGCCGGCTTCGCGCAGATAGCGCGAGAGCACGCCGAGCGAGGGATGCAGCATGAAGATCCAGAGCACGCCGACGACGGGCGGCGCGACGGCGTAGGGCCAGATCAGCAGCGTGCGATACAGCGAGCCGCCGCGCATCGGCTTGTCCGCCATGACCGCCAGCAGCAGGGCCACGGAGAGCGAAGAGACCGCGATCGCGAACGAGAAGAAGAAGGTCCGGACGATCGCCTCGAAATAGGCGGCGTCACTGAAGAGATCGAGATAATTGTCGAACCAGACGAAGCTGGTCGAGAGACCGAAGGCGTCCTGGAGCAGGAAGGACTGAATGACAGCCTGCGCAGCCGGCCAGTAGAAAAAGATCAGGACGATCGCAAGCTGCGGCGCAACCAGCGCGTAGGGCAATAGCCTTGATTGGAAAATGGCTTGCTTCTGCATGATGTCAGCTGAGCGGCAGGCCGGGTCGCGACCTGCCGCTCATCGCCTCACTTGACGGCGGTCTTTTCGAACTGACGCAGCATCGTGTTGCCGCGCTCGACGGCGGCATCGAGCGCCTGCTTGGCGGTCTTCTTGCCAGCCAGCGCCTGCTCGATCTCTTCCGACCAGACGTCACGCAGCTGAACCATGTTGCCGAGGCGCAGACCGCGCGAATTCTCGGTCGGCTCCTTGTTGGTCAGCTCGAGCAGCGGGGTCTCGAGGTAGGGCTGGTCCTTGTAGAAACCTTCTTCCTTCGCCTTGGCGTAGGCCGCCTTGGTGATCGGCAGATAGCCCGAGGCCTTGTGGATGTAGATCTGGCGGTCGGTGTCAGAGAGGAATGTCATGAACTTCGCAATGCCCTTGTACTCGTCGGCCGACTTGCCGCCCATGACCCAGAGCGAGGCGCCGCCGATGATCGAGTTCTGCGGCGCGCCCTTGACGTCCGGATAATACGGCATCGGCGCCGCGGTGAAGTTGAACTTGGCCTGCGCCTTGACGTTGCCGAAGAAGGCCGACGAGGTCAGGTAGATCGCGCACTCACCCGAAGTGAAGCGGCCTTCGCCTGTGTTGGTGCGACCGGCGTAGTCGTAAGTCTTGTCTTTTTGCAGCTCGACCAGCTTCTCGAGATGCTTGACCTGGAGCGGACCGTTGAACTCGAGCTTGGTGTCGAAGCCGTCGAGGCCGTTGGCTTTGCTGGAGAGCGGCACGTTGTGCCAGGCCGAGAGCTGTTCGAGATTGACCCAAGTGACCCAGGAGTTGGAGAAGCCGCAGGTCGGATGGCCGTTGTCGTGGAGCTTCTTGGCGGCTGCGAACGTCTCGGGCCAGGTCTTCGGGATCTCGACGCCGACCTTCTTGAGCTCGTCGAGGTTCACCCACATGACGGTCGACGACGAGTTGAAGGGGAACGACAGCATCTCGCCCTTGGAGGTCGAGTAATAGCCGCTGATCGCGGGCAGATAGGCCTTGGGATCGAATTTCTCGCCGGCCTCGGCCATCAGCTTGTAGACGGGCTTCACGGCGCCGGTCGCCGCCATCATGGTCGCGGTGCCGACTTCGAAGACCTGCATGATGTGGGGCGCGTTGCCGGCGCGGAAGGCCGCGATGCCGGCGTTCATCGTATCGGCGTAGTTGCCCTTGTAGGTCGGGATCACCTTGTAGTCGCTCTGCGCCGCGTTGAAGTCGGTGGCGAGCTTGACGATGACGTCGTTGTTGGCGCCGGTCATCGCGTGCCACCACTGGATTTCGGTCACGGCCAAGGCCGGCGAGGCCGACATTCCAACCGTGAGTGCAACAGCGGCAGCCGCTCCAAAGTATCGAAGAGCCATCAAGTAAACCTCCCTTGGGCCGTCAAAAATGATCGCTTGCGCTAGCAGCGCCATATGACGTTCACATGACTGTGTAAGCGGCCGAAACGAAAGCGGCAAGCGCTGGAAAAGGGAAGCAGGCAAATAGGCGAATGCGGAGCGGGCAGGTTTCTTCGTTCGCGGTGCAGCATTCGGGAGTGATGGGTTGGGTCGCTGCGTCGTCAGCAGAATAGCGCGAGGCAGACGCGCGGCCCGCGGGCTCCAAGCTCTCCCGCTTGCGGGAGAGGTTGGCGCAACGCGCCGGGTGAGGGCTCTCTCCTCTTGAGTCTCACTGCGGAGGCACCCTCTCCCCAACCCTCTCCCGCAAGCGGGCGAGGGAGCGCACCTTCCTTGCGGCGCGTTGTCAGTTCAATAGCGTCACGCCTCAGCGCTTGCGCTCGGGGCCGCAGACCGTGCCCTGCTCGACCATCGCGTCGATCTCGGGCTTGGAGTAGCCGAACTCGCCCAGCACCTCGGCCGAGTGCTGGCTGAATTTCGGCGGCAGGCGGCGCAGGCTCGGTTTGCTGCGATCAAGCCGGATCGGCGACGCCACGCCCTTGTACCAGTCCTTCTCGATGATATCGCCGCGGGCGATCGTATGCGGGTTGGTCAGCGCCTGGTCGATCTTCTGCACGGGGCCCGCGGGAAGGCCCGCGGCAAGCAGGCGATTGCACAGTGGCTCGGCCTCGTGCTGGCTGAACACGGCGGCAAGCTCGGCGCGCAGCGCTTCCCGATTGGCGATGCGGTCCTTGTTGCGGGCAAAGCGCGGATCGGTGCCGAGCTCGGGCTTGCCGATCTCCTTGGCGAGCTTGCGGAAGGTGCCGTCATTGCCGACGCCGATGAAGATGTCGTCGGTCTTGGTCGGGAAGATCGCGTAAGGCACGAGGTTGGGATGCTCGTTGCCGGTCAGCGACGGCGGCTTGCCATGCATGAAATAATTCGCGGTGTGCGGATGCATGATGGCGAGGCCGGTCTCGTACAGCGTCGTCTCCAGGAACTGGCCCTGGCCCGAGCGCTGCCGCTCCGACAGCGCCATCAGGATGCCGATCGCCGCATAGAGGCCGGTGCCGATGTCGACCAGCGGCACGCCGATCCGCATCGGTCCGCTCTCGGGCGAGCCGGTCGCCGCGATCATGCCGGTCATGGCCTGGATGATGGCGTCATAGCCGGGATTGCCGCCGCGCGGGCCGTCGGCACCGAAGCCGCAGATCCGGCAATGCACCAGGCGCGGGAATTTCTCGCGCAGCACCTCGCTGCCGATGCCCCATTTCTCCAGCGTGCCCGGCTTGAAGTTTTCGATCAGGACGTCGGCGCTTTCCAGCATCTTGAGCAGCACGAGGCGGCCGCCCTCGGAGGCGAGGTCGAGGCCGATCGAGCGCTTGTTGCGGTTGATGCCGATGAAATAGGCGGCGTCTTCCTCGTGGAAGGGAGGGCCCCAGTCGCGCACCTCGTCGCCTGCGGGCGGCTCGACCTTGATCACGTCGGCTCCGTGGTCGGCGAGGATCTGGGTGCAATAGGGACCGCCGAGCACGCGCGTGAGATCGATGACGCGCAGGCCGCTCATTGCGCCCGTGGCAGCTCCGGAACTGGCGGCTTCAGTCATGCCTTCGCTTCCCCTGTGTCCATATTGATCACAGGCCTAGCGAGGTTCGTCTGAGCCAGCAATGGCTTGTTGCGGAGGGCCGCATGCGCCCCGGCTGCGCCATCCCGCAGAATGGCAAATCAAACGGAACCGGCCGGCCCGAGGAGAATCCGGGCCAGCCAATCCCCCCTGCGATCAGACGACCGTCAGGCGGACGTCGACATTGCCGCGCGTCGCGTTGGAATAGGGGCACACCTTGTGAGCCTTCTCGACCAGTGCCTCGGCTTCGGCACGGGCAAGGCCCGGCAGCGATACGGCAAGGTCGATGTCGAGACCGAAGCCGCCGGCCGCGCGCGGGCCAATGCCGACGGTCGAGGTCACGGAGGCGTCAGCCGGAACCTTCGGCCCGCCCTGCGAGGACACGAATTTCATCGCGCCGATGAAGCAGGCGGCATAGCCTGCCGCAAACAACTGCTCGGGATTGTTGCCGTCGCCGCCGCCGCCGCCGAGCTCCTTCGGCGTGGTGAGCTTGACGTCGAGCGCGCCGTCGAGGGTCGCAGCATGGCCGTCGCGGCCGCCGGTGGCTTTTGCGCTGGTCTTGTAGAGGACGTTCACGGACATTTTGGTCTCCCTGGGTTTTCGCTGGCGCAATCTTTATCGTAGACAATTAGATTGCGTGCAATTGAAATTACGGAGCCTCACATTTAATTGTTCGCAATTGAATGTGCCGCCGGCCGGCCCCAGAATGGAGCAAGCTCGTGAGATTCTCTATGCCCCGGAAATCATCGGCAGCGGACCAGCCGCTGCGCCTCGACAACCAGATCTGCTTCGCGGTCTATTCGGCCGCGCATGCCTTCAACCGCGTCTACAAGCCGCTGCTGGACCGGCTCGGCCTGACCTATCCGCAATATCTGGTCATGCTGGTGCTGTGGGAGCGCGACGACGTGCCGGTGAAGGACATCGGCGAAAAGCTGTTCCTGGATTCGGGCACGCTGACGCCGCTGCTCAAGCGACTCGAAGCCGCCCACCTCGTCAAGCGCACGCGCTCGCGCGAGGACGAACGTCAGGTCCTGATCGCGCTAACGGCGCAGGGCCACGCCTTGAAGGACAAGGCGCGCTCCGTGCCGCAATCGATCCTGGCAGCGTCGGACTGCTCGGTCTCGGAACTGGTCACGATGAAGGACGAGATCGTCGCGCTGCGCGATAGGTTGAATGCGGTGATCGGGGAGTAGGGTTAGGTTTACGTGCTTAGGACAGCCGCTTCTTCGTGAATGCTCGGCCGGAGTGAGACTTTAGGTACGCTTCAAAAGCGAGCGCTTTGTACTTGTCAGGGAAGGCGCAGTACCAGATCAGCTTCCAAGGCTTAAACTTGGCGGTGTGGGTGGATTTGCCAGCATTGTGCTCTGGAATCCGCCGCTTCAGATTTTCCGTGGCCCCAACGTATTCCTGCTCGGGAAATTCGATGCTGCGGAGGATGTAGACGTACCACATTGACGATTATCGCCTGGGCAGCCGTTGCGTGGGAATGTCACCAGTCCGTCTTCGCCCTTCGGGCTTCGCCGGACACCACGCTTCGCCCTTCGGGCTGTGCGCGGCTGCGCCACGCGTAGCCCGAAGGGCGAAGCGTGGTGGAGCCAGGCGGGATCGAACCGCCGACCTCTTGCATGCCATGCAAGCGCTCTCCCAGCTGAGCTATGGCCCCTTAACCGTCCGACGCGCCGTGGGCGACGCGTCGGGAAAGACCCAGAACCACAGTTCTGGGATTATCTCAAGTCTCTTCATCACCGGTGACATCACCAATGATGTCGGTGACGTCCTCATCGCCCTCTTCGTCGTCGGCGATAAAGGTCGAATCATCGTCATCGTCGTCGTCGATGGTCTCGTCGGCCTCGATGTCGTCCTCGGATTCGGGCACGACGGCCTTGACCTTGCCGGTGTTCTCCTCGGCATCGGCCTCCTCGAGCGAGACTTCCTCGACTTCCGCCGGCTCCGGCTTGGTGTCGGCGGCTGCTGCCGCGTGGCGGGCTTCGGCGCCGCGAGGCGCGCGAGCCGGCGCCACGGGCGCGATCGGCACGACCTCACCGGTGTACGGCGAGATCACCGGACTCTTGTTGAGGTCATAGAACTTCTTGCCCGTGGTTGGGCAAATACGTTTGGTTCCGAGTTCGGACTTGGCCACGGCAGAGGAATCCTGGAAATGTCTGAAAAGCGGTGTTTCACTTGGCTAGTTGGCGGCCCGCTGTCAATAGCGCATTACGGGAGAACGACATGCCCGTGACGGCGGAGAGACCATGTGGTACCTGCCCGCGAGCCCAGAGGGCACATCCAAGGACACAATCTTGACCCATTCCGACAAGCCGACGCCGCTTCAGTCGCGCGCCAGCGGCCCCCTGACCGGAAAAGTACGGGTGCCTGGGGACAAGTCGATCTCCCACCGTGCCCTCATCCTGGGCGCGCTCGCGGTTGGAGAGACCAGGATCTCGGGCCTCCTTGAGGGCGAGGACGTCCTCAACACCGCAAAAGCCATGGAAGCGCTCGGCGCCCGGGTCGAGCGCATAGGTGATTTCACCTGGACGGTGAACGGCGTGGGTGTTGCCGGCTTCGCCGAGCCCAAGGCGCCGCTGGATTTCGGCAACTCCGGCACCGGCTGCCGGCTGGTCATGGGCGCCGTCGCCGGCTGCCCGATCTCGGCGGTGTTCGACGGCGATGCCTCGCTGCGCAGCCGGCCCATGCGCCGGATCCTGGACCCATTGGAAAAGATGGGCGCGAAGGTCGTCTCCGGTGGCGAGGGCGGCCGTCTGCCGCTGACCGTCCAGGGCGCGCGCGATCCGCTGCCGATCAGCTACAAGACCCCGGTCGCCTCGGCCCAGATCAAATCCGCCGTGCTGCTCGCGGGCCTGGCCGCGCCGGGCACCACCACGGTCATCGAGACCGAGGCCAGCCGCGACCATACCGAGCTGATGCTGAAGCACTTTGGCGCCGACATCACCTCCGCGCAGGAGGGCCAGCACGGCCGCCGTATCACGCTCGTCGGTCAACCTGAGCTGCATGGCGCCAATGTCGTCGTGCCCGCCGATCCCTCATCGGCGGCGTTTCCCATTGTTGCTGCGCTGATCGTCGAAGGCTCCGATGTCGTCCTGTCCGACGTCATGACCAATCCGCTGCGGACGGGCCTGTTCACGACGCTGCGCGAGATGGGTGCCTCGATCGAGGAGAGCGGGGTGCGTGGCGACGCCGGCGAGCCGATGGCGAAGCTGCGCGTGCGCGCTTCGAAACTGCGTGGTGTTGTGGTGCCGCCGGAGCGCGCGCCCGCGATGATCGACGAATATCTGGTGCTGGCGGTGGCGGCCGCCTTCGCCGAGGGCACGACCATCATGCGCGGCCTCCAGGAGCTGCGCGTCAAGGAATCCGATCGTCTCGAAGCCACCGCCGCCATGCTCCGCGTCAACGGCGTGAAGGTCGAGGTCTCCGGCGACGACCTGATCGTCGAAGGCCGCGGCCATGTCCCCGGCGGCGGCCTCGTCGCCACCCACATGGATCATCGCATCGCCATGTCCGCGCTGGTGATGGGCTGCGCGTCCGACCAGCCCGTGACCATCGACGACACCGCCTTCATCGCCACCAGTTTCCCGGATTTCATTCCGATGATGCGTTCGCTTGGGGCCGAATTTTCATGATCATCGCCATCGACGGGCCCGCGGCGTCGGGCAAGGGCACGCTCGGCAAGCGTCTTGCCCACCATTACGGCTACCGTCACCTCGATACCGGCGTGATCTATCGCGCGGTAGCCTATTCGCTGATGCAGTCCGGGCATGATCTCAGGGACGAGACGGCGGCAGTCGCGGCAGCGTTGGAACTCGATCCCGAAAAGTTCGGCAATCCCGCCCTGAAGACCCAGAAGGCCGGCGAGGGCGCTTCCATCGTCTCGGCGATCCCCAAAGTCCGCGAGGCCCTGGTCGGTTTTCAGCGGCAATTCGCTGCCGATCCGCCCGGCGCCGTGCTCGATGGGCGGGATATTGGAACCGTGATCTGCCCCCATGCCGACGTGAAGATCTTCGTCGTCGCCGACCCCATGGTGCGCGCCCGCCGCCGGACCATGGAGGCCAAGGCGCGGGGCGAGGAGGCCGACGAGGCGGCCGTGCTCGCCGACATCATCCAGCGCGACGAGCGCGACAAGAACCGGCCGATTGCGCCGTTAAAACCGGCCGCGGATGCTTACTTGCTAGATAACTCCCAACTGGATATAGAAGGCGGCGTCCGGGCCGCCATCGACATTATCGAGGCCGTCCGAGCGGGCCGGTCGCGGGGTTAAGCCGCTGCCGTCATTGGAGGAAGCGCCCGCTCCCGCTCTTTGAGGTCGATACTTCGGTCCCTGTTCGGGACCGACGCGATCAGGCTCCGGACAAAGATTTCCACGTATCGAATGCGCGGGCCTCAGCCGGCCCGCTTCCGCTGTTCCGGTGCCAGGCCGGGGCAACGAGCGGTCGCTCGAAGGTTCTGCGGACCTTCCGACACTGCGCGTACGATGCGCCCATGAACCCAACGGCCGGCACGACATCCGCAACTGGAGAACAAATGGCTTCGACTTCTGCTGATACCTATAGCCCGTCGCGCGACGATTTCGCCGCGATGCTCGACGAGTCCTTCGCAGGTGGCAACCTGCAGGAAAGCTCAGTCATCAAGGGCAAGGTTGTTGCAATCGAAAAGGACATGGCCGTCATTGACGTCGGCCTGAAGACCGAGGGCCGCGTCGCCCTGCGCGAATTTTCCGGCCCCGGCCGTGAGAGCGAACTCAAGGTCGGCGACGAGGTGGAAGTGTTCCTCGATCGCATCGAGAACGCCCTCGGCGAAGCCGTGCTGTCGCGCGACAAGGCGCGCCGCGAAGAGAGCTGGGGCAAGCTCGAGAAGGCTTTCCAGAACAACGAGAAGGTCAACGGCGTCATCTTCAACCAGGTCAAGGGCGGCTTCACCGTCGACCTCGACGGTGCCGTGGCCTTCCTGCCGCGTTCGCAGGTCGATATCCGTCCGATCCGCGACGTTGCGCCGCTGATGAACAACTCGCAGCCTTTCCAGATCCTCAAGATGGACCGCCGCCGCGGCAACATCGTCGTGTCCCGCCGCACGGTTCTCGAAGAGACCCGCGCCGAGCAGCGCCAGGAGCTGGTGCAGAACCTCGAAGAGGGTCAGGTCATCGACGGCGTGGTCAAGAACATCACCGATTACGGTGCGTTCGTTGATCTCGGCGGCATCGACGGTCTGCTGCACGTCACCGATATCGCGTGGCGCCGCGTCAATCATCCGACCGAGGTGCTCTCGATCGGCCAGACCGTGAAGGTCAAGATCATCAAGATCAACCACGAGACGCACCGCATCTCGCTGGGCATGAAGCAGCTGCTGGACGATCCGTGGCAGGGCATCGAAGCCAAGTACCCGCTGGGGTCCCGCTTCACCGGCCGCGTCACCAACATCACCGACTACGGTGCGTTCGTCGAGCTCGAGCCGGGCATCGAAGGCCTGATCCACGTCTCCGAGATGTCGTGGACCAAGAAGAACATGCACCCCGGCAAGATCGTTTCGACCTCGCAGGAAGTCGAAGTGCAGGTGCTGGAAGTCGATTCCGTCAAGCGCCGCATCTCGCTCGGCCTCAAGCAGACCATGCGCAACCCGTGGGAGGTCTTCGTCGAAGGTCACCCGACCGGTTCGACGGTCGAGGGCGAGGTCAAGAACAAGACCGAGTTCGGTCTGTTCCTGGGCCTCGAGGGCGACGTCGACGGCATGGTCCATCTCTCCGACCTCGACTGGAAGGTTCCGGGCGAGCAGGTGATCGACAACTACAAGAAGGGCGACATGGTGAAGGCCGTGGTGCTCGATGTGGACGTCGAGAAGGAGCGTATCTCGCTAGGCATCAAGCAGCTCGAAGGCGACCCCTTCGCCGAGCCGGGCGATGTCAAGAAGGGCGCGGTCGTGACCTGCGAAGTGCTCGAAGTGAAGGAGGGGCGGCATCGAGGTGAAGATCATCGGTACCGACTTCGCCACTTTCGTGAAGCGCTCGGAGCTCGCCCGTGACCGCAACGATCAGCGCACCGAACGTTTCGCCGTCGGCGAGAAGGTCGATGCCCGCGTGATCCAGTTCGACAAGAAGGCCCGCAAGGTCCAGGTGTCGATCAAGGCGCTCGAAGTCGCCGAAGAGAAGGAAGCCATCGCGCAATACGGCTCCTCCGATTCGGGAGCGACGCTCGGCGACATCCTCGGCACCGCGCTCAAGAACCGCGACACCAAGTAAGCGAAACGTACGTTTCGCTGCATCAAAGCCCCGGCGCAAGCCGGGGCTTTTTTGTGTGCGCCCGGCTACGCGGCCTCCGCCGAGCCAGGCCTTGTTTTCTTCAAATTGCGCCGCAATTGATGTATCCAGATAAGCCAATGGTCACGCTGTGACGGCACAACGCGCTTGGCCCTTCATTTTGGAGATATTCCGATGTCGCTCGATTCGGACATCATCGTCGATCGCCGCAGGATCCGCCGCAAGCTGACGTTCTGGCGCGTGATGGCTGCGCTGATCGCGATCGCGGCGATTGCAGGCTTCGCGCTGGTGGCGACGCCGGGTGCGCGCGGCACGTTCGCGTCCGCCGGCTCGATCGCGCGGGTCCAGATCGAGGGCCTGATCCGCAGCGATTCCGATCGCACGCAGGCGCTGGAGCGACTGGAGAATTCGCAGGCTGCCGCCGTCATCGTCCACATCAACTCGCCGGGCGGCACCACCGCCGGCTCCGAGCAGCTCTATGATTCGCTTGTGAGTCTGAAGGCGAAGAAGCCTCTCGTCGTCGTGGTCGAAGGGCTTGCGGCGTCCGGCGGCTACATCACCGCAATCGCCAGCGACCACATCATCGCCCAGCAGAGCTCGCTGGTCGGCTCGATCGGCGTGCTGTTCCAGTTTCCAAACTTCTCGGAGCTGCTGAAAACCGTCGGCGTCAAGGTCGAGGAGGTGAAATCCACGCCGCTGAAGGCCGCGCCCAACGGTTTTGAGCCGACCAGCCCCGAGGCACGGGCTGCGCTCGATGCGCTGGTGAAGGACTCCTATGCCTGGTTCAAGGGCCTGGTGAAGGAACGGCGTGGCATGGATGACACGCAGCTCGAGAAAGTGGTTGATGGCCGTGTCTTCACCGGACGCCAGGCGATCGATCTCAAGCTGATCGACCAGATCGGCGACGAGAAGACCGCCGTGACCTGGCTGGTCGAGCAGAAGGGCGTCAAGAAGGGGCTCTCCGTGCGCGATTACAAGTTGCAGCCGCGCTTCGGCGATCTGCCGTTCCTCAAGACTGCGGCCGCAGTGACGCTGGAAGCGCTGGGTTTAGGCTCGATTGCGCATCAAATCGGACAAACCGGCGTCGCACAGGCGGTCGATCGGATCGGAATGGATGGAATGCTGGCCTTGTGGCAGCCGGCGGCGTCGAACTGACCGGCGCCGGGCGAGCCCCAGAAGCTTTTCCCGTTCGACGCGTGCCGGGCCAGCCCGCTTTTTCGGCATTTGTCACGCATTTTCACGACGCTCAATCTTCATTTAGCGTCTTGACAGATCACGGTATTTTCACGGAAATGGTCATCCGCACGCTCCCGGGTCCTATCTCTCAATGATCAAATCCGAACTTGTTCAGCGTATCGCCGAGCACAACCCGCATCTGTACCAGCGGGATGTCGAGAACATTGTGAATGCGATTCTCGAAGAGATCGTAGCGGCTCTCGCGCGCGGTGACCGCGTCGAGTTGCGCGGCTTCGGTGCCTTCTCGGTCAAGCATCGCCCTGCACGCGCAGGGCGCAATCCGCGCACCGGCGCCCATGTGCCCGTCGACCAGAAGAGCGTTCCGTTCTTCAAGACCGGCAAGGAAATGCGCGAACGGTTGAATCGCGACCATCCGGATCCAGGCGCGCCAGACTGAGGCCGACGTCAGGGTTTCCCGCGGTCGCGAGCGATGGGGCCGCAAGCTTGATTCAAGGCGAGCGAAGCGAGATGCGAAAGTTCCTGACCGCGCTGATCGTGATTCCGCTGGGCCTGATCCTGATGGTCTTTGCCGTCGCCAACCGGCAATTCGTCACGGTCTCGTTCGATCCCTTCGTTTCCAACGATCCGTCATTCTCGGTCACGCTGCCGCTGTTCCTGCTTCTGATCGTGGTGGCTGCGCTCGGGGTCTTCGCAGGCGGCTGTGCCGTCTGGTTCGGCCAGCGGCACTGGCGGCGTGCGGCGCGCCGGAATGAGGCGGAGGCCCGGGCCGCACGGGGCGAACTGGCCGATCTGCGAGCCCAGGCGGCCGCAGCAAGGCCCGAGTCCCAGCGCCTCCCCGTTCCCTTCGGGGTGGGCCTTTACGGGCCGGTCGGGCGAGACAAGCAGCGCGCGAGGTTGTAGAAGCGGCCGCAACCGACAACCCTGTTTTCCGGCCGCCGGCCCGCGGCCTCCATTTGCTTTGAGCCCATATCCTTGGAAAACATGTCCCTGCTCGTCAAAATCTGCGGCCTGTCCACGCCCGAGACGCTCGAAACGGCGCTCGACGCGGGTGCCGACATGGTGGGGTTCGTGTTCTTCCCGCCGTCGCCGCGGCATTTGTCGCTGGAGGCGGGGCGGGACCTCGGCCGGCAGGTGAAACGGCGCGCGCTCAAGCTCGCGCTCACCGTCGACGCCGACGATGCCACGCTCGACAACATCATGGACGCGCTGTCGCCGGACATTTTCCAGCTTCACGGCAAGGAGAGCGTGGCGCGGCTGCGCGACATCAAGCAGCGGTTCGGTCGCCCGGTGATGAAGGTCGTGCCGGTCGCAACATCAGCCGATCTCGCCGTGCTGCCTGGCTACCTCGCGGTCGCCGATCGCATCCTATTCGACGCACGCGCTCCGAAAGACGCGACCCGGCCCGGTGGCCTGGGTGCGCCGTTCGATTGGCGCCTGCTCGAAAACCTTGAGCTCGCGCTGCCGTATATGGTTTCGGGCGGGCTACATCCAGGGAACGTCGCCGAAGCCCTTCGCGTCACCCGCGCCGGCGGTGTCGACGTCTCCTCCGGTGTCGAGAGCGCACCGGGCGTGAAGGACCCCGAGATGATCAAAGCCTTCATTCGCGCTGCGCGCGCAAGCCAAGATGCAAGTCAAAAGTTGAGCGTCCGATGAATAGCGTAAAACCCAATTCCTATCGCAGCGGGCCCGACGAGCGCGGCCATTTCGGCATTTTCGGCGGACGCTTCGTCGCCGAAACCCTGATGCCGCTGATCCTCGATCTGGAGAAGGCCTACACCGAGGCCAAGGCCGATCCGGCCTTCCAGTCCGAGATGAACGGCTATCTCAAGAATTATGTCGGCCGGCCCTCGCCGCTTTATTTCGCCGAGCGCCTGACCGAACATCTCGGCGGCGCAAAAATCTACCTCAAGCGTGAAGAGCTCAACCACACCGGCTCCCACAAGGTGAACAACGTGCTCGGCCAGATCATGCTGGCGCGGCGCATGGGCAAGAAGCGCATCATCGCCGAGACCGGCGCCGGCCAGCACGGTGTCGCCACTGCGACGCTGTGCGCGCGCTTCGGTCTCGACTGCGTCGTCTATATGGGCGCCGTCGACGTCGAGCGGCAGCAACCCAATGTCATCCGCATGGAAATGCTGGGCGCCAAGGTGATCCCGGTGCAGTCGGGCACGCGCACGCTGAAGGACGCCATGAACGAGGCGCTGCGCGACTGGGTCACCAACGTGCACGATACCTTCTACTGCATCGGCACTGTCGCCGGTCCGCATCCCTATCCGACGCTGGTGCGCGACTTCCAGTCGATCATCGGCAACGAGACCAAGGCGCAGATGCAGGAGATCGAAGGCCGCCTGCCGGATTCGCTGGTCGCCTGCATCGGCGGCGGCTCCAACGCGATGGGCCTGTTTCATCCCTTCCTCGACGATTCCACCGTCCAAATCTTCGGCGTCGAAGCCGCCGGCCACGGGCTGACGCAACTGCATGCCGCCTCAATCGCGGGGCGGCCGTCCCGGCGTGCTGCACGGCAACCGCACCTATCTCCTGATGGATGCCGACGGCCAGATCCAGGACGCGCATTCGATCTCGGCCGGCCTCGATTATCCCGGCATCGGCCCCGAGCATTCCTGGCTGCACGAGATCGGCCGCGTGAACTATCTCTCCGCGACCGACGACGAGGCGCTCGCAGCGTTCCAGTTGTTGTCAAAGCTGGAAGGCATCATCCCCGCGCTCGAGCCGGCGCATGCCATCGCCAAGGTGATGGAGCTCGCGCCGAAGCGGGCAAAAGATCACCTGATGGTCGTCAACCTCTCCGGCCGCGGCGACAAGGACGTCCCGCAGGTCGGCGACATCCTGAGGGGCAAGAGCAAGTGACCACGCGTATCGACACCCGTTTCGCCGAGTTGAAAAAAGCCGGCCGCGCGGCCTTCGTCACCTTCGTGATGGCCGGCGATCCCGATCCGGCGACCTCGCTCGAGATCATCAAGGCGCTGCCGAAGGCGGGCGCCGATGTGATCGAGCTCGGCATGCCCTTTACCGATCCAATGGCCGACGGCCCGTCGATCCAGGCCGCCGGCCTTCGCGCGCTCAAGGTCGGCATGACGCTGAAGAAGACGCTCGATCTCGTGCGCGGCTTCCGCAAGGACGACAACGCCACGCCGATCGTGCTGATGGGCTATTACAACCCGATCTACATCTATGGCGTCGACAAATTCTTAGGTGATGCGAAAGCCGCCGGCATCGACGGCCTCATCATCGTCGACTTGCCGCCGGAGGAGGACGACGAGCTCTGCCTGCCCGCGATGAAGGCCGGCCTCAACTTCATCCGCCTGGCGACGCCGACCACCGACGACAAGCGTCTGCCGGCGGTGCTCGCCAACACCTCGGGCTTTGTCTATTACGTCGCGATCACCGGCATCACAGGCGCGGCGGCGGCTGACGCGTCCTCCGTGAGCGAGGCGGTTACCCGTATCAAGCGGCACACCAAGCTGCCGGTCTGCGTCGGCTTCGGCATCCGCACGCCGGAGAACGCCCGCGCCATTGCGTCCCATGCCAATGGCGCCGTGGTCGGCACCGCGCTGATCGACGCCCTCAAGAACAGCCTCGATGCGGACGGGCGCGCCACCGGCAAAACCGTTAACGCCGTCGCCGAGTTGACGGCGGCCCTGGCCCAGGGCGTCAAGGGCGCGCAACAGGCGGCGGAATAGGCCACAATTCCGCTTCTCGGGCGGGCGACACGGCGGCTTGCCGGGCCGGGGCCCGGCCGCCATATATCCCTTCAGGCGATCCGCAAGGCGGGTCGCACATCGGAGCAAACCATGAACTGGCTTACCAATGTGGTCCGGCCGAAGATCCGCAACATGCTGCGGCGGGAGACGCCGGAGAATCTGTGGATCAAGTGCCCGGATTCCGGACAGCTCGTGTTCTACAAGGACGTCGAGGCCAACCAGTTCGTCATCCCCGGTTCGAACTATCACATGCGCATGAACTCGGTCGCGCGTCTGAAGTCGATTTTCGACAACGAGACCTGGTACGACGTCGCGCTGCCTGACGTCACGCCCGATCCGCTCAAATTCCGCGACGAGAAGAAATACGTCGATCGCATCAAGGATGCACGCGCGCGGACCAATCTGAACGACGCGATCAAGGTCGGGTACGGCAAGCTCGAAGGTGCCGCCGTCGTCGTCGCTGTGCAGGATTTCGATTTCATGGGCGGCTCGCTCGGCATGGCCGCGGGCGAAGCCATCGTGCGCGGGCTCGAGCTTGCGGTCGAGAAGAAGTCGCCGTTCATCGTGTTCGCCGCCAGTGGTGGCGCGCGCATGCAGGAAGGCATCCTGTCGCTGATGCAGATGCCGCGTACCACCGTCGCGGTGCAGATGCTGCGTGAGGCAAAACAGCCCTACATCGTCGTGCTGACCAACCCGACCACCGGCGGCGTCACCGCGTCCTATGCGATGCTCGGCGACGTGCAGATCGCCGAGCCCGGTGCGCTGATCGGTTTTGCCGGCGCGCGCGTGATCGAGCAGACCATTCGCGAAAAGCTCCCCGAGGGTTTTCAGCGCGCCGAATACCTCAAGGAGCACGGCATGGTCGACATGGTCGTGCACCGCCACGAATTGCGCCCGACCCTGGCGCGGCTCTGCCGGCTGTTGACTAGGGCGCCGGCGCTGGAGAGCGCCTCGAAACCGGTGCAGCCGGTCGTCAGCCCGGCGCAGATCGTATCGGCTCCCGAGACGGCGCCGGCCGCGCCGCACGCGTGAACACTTCCTCCGACAGCGCAAAGCCATCGCTGGGCGACTTGATCGCGCGGCTGTCGGTCCTGCATCAGAAGCGCATCGATCTCGGGCTGGAGCGGATGCACCGCCTGCTCGAGCGGCTCGGTCACCCTGAAAGCAAGCTGCCGCCGGTGATCCATATCGCCGGCACCAACGGCAAGGGCTCGACGCTCGCTTATCTGCGCGCGACGCTGGAGGCCGCGGGCCTCCGCGTCCACGCCTACACCTCGCCCTATCTCGTTCGCATCAACGAATGTTTCCGGCTCGGCCGCGTTGGCGGTGGCGTGCTGGTCGGTGACGACGAATTGCGCGCGGCGCTGGAAGAGGTCGAGCGGGTCAATGCCGGCGAAGCCGCCACCGTGTTCGAGCTCAAGACTGCGGCTGCGTTTCTTCTGTTCGCGCAGAATCCGGCCGATGTCGTGCTGCTCGAAGTCGGCCTCGGCGGCCGGCTCGATTCGACCAACGTTATCGATACACCAGCGGCCTGCGTGATCACGCCTGTCAGCATGGACCACATGGATTTCCTCGGTGACACCTTGACCTCGATCGCCGGCGAGAAGGCCGCGATCATCAAGCGGGGCGTGCCGGTGATCTGCGCCGAGCAGTCGGGCGAGGTGATGGCGGTGATCGAGGCCCAGGCCAAGCGCATGCGCGCGCCGCTGTTTGCCGCAGGCGAGAGCTGGCACGTCAATGTCGAGCACGGGCGGCTAGTCTATTCCGACGATCGCGGTTTGATGGATCTCACGGCGCCGCGCCTGTTCGGCCGCCACCAGTTCGACAATGCCGGCCTCGCGATTGCGACGCTGCGGGCCACCAACGCCTTCAAGATCAACCAGGCGGCGTTTGAGGCCGGCATCGTCGGCGCCGAATGGCCGGCACGTATGCAGCGCATTACGTCCGGCGAGTTGCTCTCCTGGGGGCCGCAGGGATCGGAGATCTGGCTCGATGGCGGGCACAATGCCGAGGGCGGCCGCGTCGCGGCGGCGGCGCTCGGCGATCTCGAGGAGCGGGTGTCGCGGCCGCTGGTCGTCATCGCCGGAATGATGGCCAACAAGGACGCGCGAGCGTTTCTGGCCAATTTCGCCGGTCTGACCCGTCATATCATCGCGGTGCCGATTCCCGACACCGACAACGCGATGCCGGTCGACATCCTCGCGGATGCCGCGCGCAGCCTCGGCATGCGCGTCGAGCCCGTGCCGGGCATCGAGGCCGCACTGCGCGCATTGGCGAAGCTCGCCTACGAAGTGCCGCCGCGCATCCTGATCACCGGCTCGCTCTATCTCGCCGGTCACGTGCTCGGGCTCAACGGCACGCCTCCTGCATAAGGGCAGCGATGACCAACATGCGTTTTGCCGCGATTGCCGACGTCCACGGAAACTATCTCGCGCTGGAAGCAGTGCTCGCCGACATTCGCGCGCAGGGCATCTCCGACATCGTCAATCTCGGCGACATGCTGAGCGGCCCGCTCGACGCGCGCCGCACGATCGAGATCCTGATGAAGCTCGAGGCCGTGCACGTGCTCGGCAATCACGACCGCTATCTGCTCGACCGCCCCCCGGAGAAGATGGGTTCATGGGATCGCCCCGCCCATGCGCAGCTGGATGGCTCGCAACTCGACTGGCTGCGCGCCCAGCCGATGTCGCGCGTCTTTCGCGATGAGGTTTTCCTCTGCCACGCGACGCCCGGCAATGACGAGGTCTACTGGCTCGATACCGTGCATCCCGACGGCGCGGTGGCGCTGTCGCCGCTCGATCGCATCGAGCAGTTTGCGCAAGGCATCGCGCAATCATTGATCCTTTGCGCCCACACCCATCTTGCCCGCGCCGTACGGCTTCGCAACGGAAGGCTGATCGTCAATCCCGGCAGCGTCGGCAGTCCCGGTTATCGCGACAAGCATCCGTTCCCGCATGTCGTCGAAGCCGGCACACCGCATGCGCGCTATGCGATAGCCGAGCGCATCGATGGCGCCTGGCAGATGACGTTTCGTCACGTCGCGTACGATCACGACACGATGGCCGCGCTGGCGCGTCGCAACGGCCAGCCGGAGTTGGCGAACGCGCTGGCGACGGGATGGATTAGATAGCCCCGCTCGTGTCCCGGACGCGGCGCGGCATGAAATGACGCAACGCAGAGCCGGGACCCAGCAGGCGGTGGGCCCCGGCTCTGCAGCGCACCGCTGAAGAAGCGCTGCGCTGCGTCCGGGGCACGAGAGCGATCGTCATCCAAGCAACTTCATCGGATCCGCCACCTTCTGCTTCAGCTGCTCGAAGCTGCATTGCCGCGGTGCCTTGTCGGGGCGCCAGCGCAGGATCGAGGTGCCGTGGCGAAAGCGCTCGCCGCTGAAATGGTCGTAGCAGACCTCGATCACGAGCTTCGGCTTGAGCGGACACCATTTTGCCGAGCGCTCCGTGGACCAGCGGCTCGGCCCGCCCGGCGCGTTGCCGGTGAAGCCCGGCTCGCCGATCAGCGCTTCCAGCCGATCGGTCAGAGCAGGCCTTTCTGTCGCCTTGATCGCCGAGGTGAAGCCGACATGGTGAAGGAGACCTTCGTCATCGTAGAGTCCGAGCAGCAGCGAGCCGACCACGCTCCGGCCGGCGAGCTTGTTGGTGGCATAGCGGAAGCCGCCGACGACACAATCGGCGCTGCGGAATTTCTTGATCTTCTGCATGCCGTCGCGATTTCCCGCCTGGTACGGCAGGTCGATGCGCTTGGCGATGACGCCGTCCGAGCCGCCGCCGGATTGCGCCAGCCATTTTTGCGCGGTGGCGTAGCTTGTCGCCGCCGGTGAGAGGCGGAAGATGCTGGCTTTCAGGTTGGCTTTCGCAAACGCTTCCAGCGCCGGCCGCCGCTCGCCGAGCGGCTCTTTGGCAAGCTGCTTCTCGCCAGCCGTCGCAAGCAGATCGAAGACGAGATAAAGTGCCGGCGTGTCCTGAGAGAGCTTGTTCACGCGGCTTGAAGCGGGGTGAATGCGCTGCAGCAGCGCGTCGAAAGAGAAGCTTTTGCCGTGCGGCATGACAATCTCGCCGTCGAGCGTGAAGCAATCCGCCTTCAGCTTCAGTGCCGCGGCGACGATCTCGGGGAAGTAGCGCGCGAGGTCCTCGCCGGATTTCGAGCGCAAATCAATGCTGCCGCCGTTGCGCGACAGCAGGCAGCGGAAGCCATCCCATTTCGGCTCGTATTGCCACTCCTTGCCGCGCGGGATCGCATCGACGGACCTCGCCTCCATCGCAACGAGAGATGTCGATTTTCGTGCGCGCTTTGCAGGTGCTGCAGGCAAGGGGCTGGGACTCGTCATACGCTGGACATGTCCCATCAACGCAAAACGGCCGACTTTCGCCGGCCGTTTCCAAAAAATAATCTCGTGCGCGGCGGATCAGACCGCGGAGGTGATCCACTGCTGCAGCTTTGCCTTGGGCGCGGCGCCGACTTGGCGGGAAGCCATCTCGCCGCCCTTGAAGATCATCAGGGTCGGGATCGACATCACGCCATACTTCGATGCGGTCTTCGGGCTCTCGTCGACGTTGAGCTTCACGATCTTGACCTTGTCGCCCATCGCTCCGGAGATCTCGTCGAGCGCGGGTGCGATCATGCGGCAGGGACCGCACCATTCGGCCCAGAAATCGACAACCACCGGACCGTCCGCCTTGAGCACTTCGGCTTCGAAATCGGTGTCAGAAACTTTGCCAACGGCCATGGGAATACCTCGTACCTGAGAGAAGGACGCGACGGGAATCGCACCCGAGATCATGGCGTCAACCTATGAACGGCTCCTTGCCGGGTCAAGGACGCTCACACGGAGATGAAGGGATGCCAGCGCCGCGTCCAGCGCGGGGGCTGAAATCTCCATATATTCAAGGGCCTCGGTCCAGAGCAGGACGGCTCGAACAGGCTTTTGGGGATAAAGCCGCGATAGCACCGCCCGATACAGCGCAAGCTGCCGGACATAGGTCGCGGGCGCCTCAGCGGCGCTGATGGGCGCCGCCTGGTTGGTCTTGAAATCGACGATCAAAACCTCATCCGGACGAACGACCAGCCGGTCGATCTGCCCCGACACCAGCGCCGGGGTGCGGCCTAGCCGCTCCAGCCTGCCGACGATGGCGACCTCCGCCCGGCTGCCCGCGGCAAAGACCGGCGCGAAGCGCGGTTCAGTGATGAGGGCGAGCACCTTGTCGGCCAGCGCGGCGCGGTCAGCCTCCGCCCAGTCCGAGGCATTGCGCGCCATGAAGCCGAGCGCGGCCTCGCGCCGGCGATCGCTGGCGATGTCGGGGAGTGATTGCAGCAGCCGGTGCACCAGCGTGCCGCGTTGCAGCGCGAGCGCGCGGGACTGCACCGATTCACTTGACCGCACCGCGCGGCCTTCCTCGGCGGACTGGCCGGAGGGGCGAACCGGATCGTCATCGACGGTCTCGCGCGGCGCCGGCGTCCGCAGCCAGTCCGGGAGCGCGGTCGTCTGGTCCACGGACGTCGCCGGCGCGCCCAGTGCCTCGGCATCCCCGGGCCGCGCGAACCGTGTCACCTTGCCGAGCGGCGTCTCGATTGTCTGCTTGTCCAGGCTCGAGCCGGCGAGCCCGGTGTCGACCAGGTCGTACCAGCTCAGCTTGCGAACCGTCTTCATGTTGCCGGGCAAGCAGCCGCCGACGATCAGCCGGTCGGCAGCGCGCGTCATCGCGACGTAGAGCAGGCGGCGGTATTCGTCCTCGGTCTCCTCGATCATCGCCTTGCGTGCGTCGGCGACGGGCTTGGGATCGTCCGCCTTGCGGCCGGCCCACACCACGACCTCGCCGCCATTGCCGCGCGGCATGTGGATCAATCGGACCCGCTGCGAGTCCGCAGGCGACGATGTGGTGTCGACCATGAACACGACGGAAGCTTCCAGTCCCTTGGCGCCGTGCACGGTCATCACCCGTACCTCGTCGCGCGAGATCTCCATGTCGCGCTTCACCTCAGTGTCGGCCGAGCGCAGCCAGGCCATGAAACCCTGCAGCGAGGCCGGCGCCTTGCGCTCGTAGTTCAGCGCCAGCTCCAGAAATTCGTCGAGCGCGTCGTTGGCCTCGTGACCGAGCCGGCGCAGGATGCGCGCGCGTCCGCCGTCGCCGCCGAGCAGCCAGGCATAGAAGGCGAACGGCGTCTCTTCGCGCGACCGGACCTCGCAGGCTTCCAGTCGCCGCAGCACCGTCGAGAATTTGTCGCTTGTGGACGCATGCTCACCGAGCGCGCGTCGCAGCGATCCCTTGCGATCCCAGGCAAGCTGAAACAGATCGTCGTCATCGAGGCCGAACAGCGGGCTCTTCAGCGCCACCGCGAGCGCGAGATCGTCCTGCGGCAGCAGCAGCGCATCGGCGAGGTTCATCAGATCGATGATTCCGATGTGCTCGGTGAGCTTCAGTCGATCGGCGCCCGCGACAGGAACGTTGGCATGCTTCAGGGCCTGGATCACGGCGTCGAACGCATTGCCGCGCCGCCGCACCAGGATCAGCATGTCGCCATAGCGCAGGGGCCGCCGCTCGCCTTCGTGTCCCGTCAGCGTGCCGCTCTCGACCAGCCGCTTGATCTCGGTCTGGATGCGACGCGCAAGCTTGACCTCGGGGCTGGTGGCGGCGACGCCGTCGAACGGCGCGCGCCAGCCCTCGATCTCCTGCCGTTCGTCGGCAATCGCGAGATCCCAGAGTTCGATTACACTCGGGCCGGCATCGGCGAGCGCATTGTGCACGGGATAGGCCTTCTCCGCGTGAATGCTGCGATAGATAGTCTCCTCGCGAAAAACCTGATCGACCGAATGCAAAATAGCCGCGCCCGATCGGAAGGAGTAGTTGAACGAGACCGGATCGAATTTAAGGTTAGCAGCCTCAAACTTTCTTCTGAGATCATATCGGCGCCGATCGAATTCTCGCGGTTCCGCGCCCTGGAACGAGAAGATCGATTGCTTCTCGTCGCCGACAGCGAAGACGGTGCGGTTCAGCCCCTCGCGCGCGCCTTCTCCGGCCGTGAATTCCGAGATGATGTGCGCGACGATCTCCCATTGCCGCGGGCTGGTGTCCTGGGCTTCGTCGATCAGCACGTGATCGACGCCGCGGTCGAGCTTGTAATGCACCCAACCCGAAGAAACGCGGTTGAGCATCGCCAGTGTCTTGTCGATAAGGTCGTCGTAGTCGAGCAGCCCGCGCTCCTGCTTCTCGCGCCGATAGTTTGCGGCGGCAGCAGTCGCGATATGCAGCAGGGCCGCGGTGCGGTCGCGCATGGTCACCGCGCGGCGCTTCTCGACCAATCCGCTGAGGCGCTGCGCCTCGCTCTCGAACAGGCGGGCGACGGACGGGTTGTGATCGCAAAACTTCTTGGTCAGCACCGCCTTGCGCGGCAGTTTTTCGTCGGTGAGGAAGACGCCGAGATAGGCATCGACCTGTGCGCCGCCGGAAAAGACTTTTGCTTCGCGGAGCCGACCGGACTGGTCGTTGTCGGATTTGCTGCCGTCCTCCAGTGCAAAAGCGATGTCATCCCAGCGCGATCGCGGCAGGAACGGACCGTCGAGAATCTCCGTTTCGACGTCCTCGATGCGATCGCTGGCGTCCACGCCCAGCGCCGCTGCCATCTGCGCGGCTGCCAGCTCAGCGTTGCCGGCCTCGTCGGTCCAGGCCATGAAATGGTCGCGGCTCAGACAAGCCTCGCGCACGACCTCCTTGAAGGTGACATCGGCGGCGCTCGCCATCGCAGTCAGCAGCGCGCGGCCGGTGACGCTGTCAGGATCGCGCGCGGCCTCCAGCAGTACCTTCAGATTGGCGCGCTCCATCATGTCGGTCTGGTCGCGATCGTCGATCACCGCGAAGCGCGCGGGCACGTTGGCCTCGAACGGAAACTGCTGGAGCAGGCGGGTACACAGCGCGTGGATGGTCTGCACCTTCAGTCCGCCGGGCGTCTCCAGCGCACAGGCGAACAGTTTTCGCGCTTCGCGGCGCAACTTTGAATTGGGATGCGGGATGCCGACCGCCTTGATCGCCGCGTCGAGTGCCGTGTCGTCGAGCGTCACCCAATGCCCGAGCGTGGTGAACACGCGCTCGGCCATGTTGGCGGCAGCCGCCTTGGTGAAGGTGATGCAGAGGATCTTTTCCGGTGGCACGCCAGAGAGCAGCAGGCGGATCACCCGCTGCACCAGCACATGCGTCTTGCCAGAGCCGGCATTGGCCGACACGAACGCCGACGCAGTCGGATCGGACGCGCGTGCCTGCCGCGCGCGCACCTCATCGGGAATGGGACGCGGCAACTTCACCATTCCTCGATCCCCAATCCGCCGGCCGCGGACCATTCCTTGATCCGGGCAAGGTCGTCATAAGTGCCGTAGCGGTTGGTCCACATCGGCAGGTTCAGCGAGGTGTAGGGCTGGCTCTCGTCCTCGAAGGCGCGGATCAGCGCCTCAAGCTTGGCCCGTGCCTCGGCGGCAGCCGTATCAGGCGGCTGCGGCTCGTCGCCTTGCTTATATTTGAGCTCGAGGATGCGTTCTTCGCCCGGCGGATTGTTGCCGCTCAGGCGCACATAGACGAGCTGGCTCACGGATGCGCCGGCATCGATATCGGGAAAACCGCCCTCGCGCAGGATCGCGGCTTCCAGCGTGAGCTGCGGCGACAGGCCCATCCGGACCTGCTTGCCGGTCGGCGGCTGGCCGGTCTTGTAATCGAGGATGGCATAGCCTCCGCCCTGGCGCCGCTCGATGCGGTCGGCGCGCGCGGACAGCCTGAAGCTGCGCGTACTGTCGAGCGGAATCGAAATCTCGCCACGGGTCTCCGCTGTGATGGCCTCGATCACATCGCGACGCGCCGTCTCCCATTCGCCGAACCAGCGCGCGATGCGCTGGAAACGCGGCCACCACAGCGCGCGCGCCTCGGGACGTTCCATCAGCGGTGCAAAGTACTTTTCACCGATCGCGCGCAGCACGCGCGCGGGATCGTCAGGCAGGCGTGTCGCGTAGCTTTCCGTGAATTCGCCGAGCGCATCGTGGATCGCCGAGCCGCGGTCGGCGGCGGACAGCGGCATGTCGACGGGATCGAGCGCGTCCAGTCGCAGAATGTGTTTTGCGTAAATGGTATAGGGATCGCGCAGCCAGTCCTCGATCGCAGTCACAGACATCCTGAGCGGCCGGGTCGCGCGCGGCGGTCGCGGCTCGGGCTGTTTGATCGGCGTGACCTCGTCGGGCTGGTCCAGCGCGGTTGCGAATTGCACATATTTCTCGCCCGCGCGAATTGCTGTCTTCCAGTGCGCGTCGCCCGCGACCGCCTCTAACCGATGCAGGAAGCGCGAAGCCACCGCGGGCGCGCCGCCGGCCTTTGCGGAGTGGGTGAGGATGACCTCGTCGCCGCCGAGCAGTTGCGCAAAATCATGGGCGGAGAGGCCGATACGGCGCTCAGGCAGATCGAGGCCGAGCTGGTGCCGCATCGGTCGGCTGAGCCAGGGATCGATGCGCGGCGCCGGCGGCCAGACGCCCTCGATCAGCCCGCCGACGATGATTCGGTCGGCCTGCATCAGGCGCGATTCAAGCGGGCCGTAGATCTGGAGCCGCGCGCCGGGCTTGTCTCGCCGCCGCACCGCGCGATCGCCAAATGCGGTCTGGAAGACGTCTGCGTAGTCGTGCAGCGTCACCATCAGTCCGCTGGTCGTGCCGCCGCGCAGGAGATCGTCGAAGGCGCTCGCGAGCGCGAGGCCTTCGCGCTCCTCGAAGGCCAGGGAAATGCCCTGCTCGTCGCGCGACAGCTCGATCATGATCTCGCGATGCCGATGCGCGAGTTCGGCAAAGTCAAACGACTTCGATGGCGCCAGGATCTCGATTGGCGCCAATGCTATCCTCAGGGCATCGATCAGCGCCTGGATGCGATCGAGGTCTTCCGCTTTGAGACGCGCGCGCGGCTCGGCCTTATGCAGCGCGGAGACCTCGCTGCGCCACAGCTTTGCCAGCTCCTCGCGGAAGCGATTGAATTCACGCAGCAGGCCGGCGGTGCCTGCAGGCGGGCGCGTGCCGCGCAAGACCGCAAGCTCCAGGCCCTCGATCGCCGCCCTCCACGCGCCGGGTGCACGGCCGAGCCGGCACAGCGGATGCTTCAGCATCGCCAACAGCGTCGGCGGCTCCAATCCCTTGGTCGCAGCCTCCGCTGTGAGCCGCGCAAAGACGCCGGCGGACGTCTCCATCAAGACGTCGCCGCCGGAATCATCGAATGCGAGATCCCACCGGGTCAGCGCGGCCATCACCCGTCGCGCCAGTGCGCGGTCGGGCGTGACAAGCGCGGCGGATTTGTCGAGATGCCGCGCCTCACGCATCGCAATCGCGATGGCGAGGGCTTCCATCTCGGGATTGGGGGCTTCGACCACTGCGAGATTGTTCATGGCACCGGTGATCTTCGCGGCCACATCCGGCTGCTTCAGGCGGTCGTGCCAAATCTCGGTCCTGGCCGATGGCCGCATCGATTCGGAGGCGAGCAGATCGCGGCCGCCTTCCGCCGGAGGCTGGAGGATATCGACGTCGCTGCGCTTGATGTCAAAGCGATCCAGCAGCGCGTGCATGGCATATTGCGGATGGTTCGAGACCGGATGCTCCGCGAACTTGCCGAGCGAGTCGCGTACGCCGCCGATGCTGCGCCAGGCATCGTCGTCGAGATCGGTGTCGAGGCCGGGCAGCACCACGGCGCCATGCGGCAGCGAGGCGACGGCGTGGAGAAATCTTGCTGTGGCCGGCATCGAGCCGGTCGAACCGGCCGCGATCACGGGGCCATGGTGATGCGCGGTCAGCCGCTTGGCTTCGGCATCGATCAGGAGGTCGCGGCGGGCAGCGGGCTCGATGCGTTTGATTTCGGCGAGATGACCGGGCCAGGCGATGCGCGCGATGCGCAAAAATTCGAGCGAGTGCTGCCAGTACCGGTCGAGCAGGTCAGGCACGAGGCCATCGAGCGCGCTCCAGTCGACGCCGCGCGTGACCATGTCGTCGATCAGCCGCGCGAGATCAGAGGCCAGCGCCAGCGTCGAAGCGGGGCCGCCGACGACCAGCGGAGACAGCACCGGGCCCTTGGCCCAGGCCGCAACGAGCTGCGCCAGTGTCAGTCGCCGTTCGAGCTCGCCGAGCCGCGGCGGAATGTCGAGCGGCGTTGCGCCGGAAAACTGTTCGCCTTCATCGGCGAAAGCGAGTTCATCCTCATCGATGTCGCCAAGCGCGACGATGCGCGGCAGCACGACAGCGTCGGCCTTCATCTCGTCGAGGAAGATCTCGCGGACGATTCGCATGGCGCGCCTTGTCGGCAGGTACAACGTGGCGTCCGCCAGCCGTGCAGGTTCCTTGCGCGCCTCAAAGCCGTCGACCAGCCGGCCGTCGAGCAGGCTTGAGACTATGGTGCGCAGGAAGGGAACTGAGACTGGAACGCTGAAAACGCGCATGAGCTGCCTGATTCGGGAATCAGGCGCCAATATAGGGAGATGGACTCAAATGGTCATGGGTGCAGACGAGGTCTTCCCCGCTGTTTGACGGCTTCGCCGCTCGCGTGCCCCGGACGCGGCGCAGCACGCAGTGATGCGCCGCTGAGCCGGGGCCCAGGCTACGTCATCACGGCTGTGGCTGTGGGTCCCGGCTCTGCGGAGCGACACTTCGCGCCGCACCGCGTCCGGGACAAGAGAGACCCTACGCCACGCTCTCCAGAAACGCCTCTTCCGCGGCATGCACGGCGTCGGGCGTGCCGACATGCATCCAGACGCCGTCGAGGCGGAGGCCGAACAGCCGCTCCTGCTCGTTGGCGCGGTCAAACATTTTGGTCAGCGAGAACTCGCCCGTCGGAGCATCGGCGAAGATCGAGGGCGACAAGATCGCCGCGCCGGCATAGACGAACGGAACGACCTCCTTTTCCTTGCGCTTGCGCAGGGCGCCGTCGGCCAGCATGCCGTAATCGCCGCGGCCGCTATAGCCAATGCTGGTCGCCGTCGGTGCCATCAGCAGCAGGGTGTCCATTCGCGCGGGATCGAAGTTTTCGGCAAGCCGCGCCAGATTGGAGCGCACGCCGTCGATCCACAGCGTATCGGAATTGACATGGAAGAACGGCGCATCGCCGAGCAACGGCAACGCCCTGACCACGCCGCCGCCGGTGCCGAGCACCTGGTCGCGCTCGTCCGAGATGGTCACGCGCGGATGCTGGCGGGATGCGGTGTGATTGATGATCTGGTCCGGCAGATAGTGCACGTTGACCACCGCCTCGCTCACGCCGGCCTGGCCGAGCTTGTCGAGCACGTGGTCGAGCAGCGGCTGGCCGGCCACCGGCACCAGCGGCTTCGGCATCTTATCCGTCAACGGACGCATGCGCAGGCCGAACCCTGCGGCGAGCACCATGGCTTTGGTCGGCTTGACGGACATCCTTCGCTTTCTCAGACCTATTGATTTCGCGTTCGCAGCAATCCTAACACGAGGCTTGACCGACCGCACCGCGTCTTAATCGCCTTAACCACCTGCCGTGACGCTTGTACGACGAGTGTTGCCGTTACGCCCGGACGGATGTGGAACGCGCCTTTTTCTTCTTGTCGCCAAGCTTGAGAAAATTGACGCCGATCTGGTCGCCATTGACCCAGGCGAGCTCACAGCGCCGGTACGCAAGTCCGGTAGACGACAGCAGCAGAAAAAACTCCTTCAGATGCAGGCCTTCGACCGAGCCGTCGATGGTCAGCTTGGCGCCGCTCTCGGAGACGTCCTCCATGCTGCAGTCGCGCCGCCAGGTGCCGTCGATACCCATCATCTGGGCCGCGATCCCGCGCTCGAAAACAACCCGGCTGTTGCCGCGCTGGTCCGTCTTCACCGCCATCTGCCCTGCTCCGGCCCCGCAACTATCCGGCTGCCCCACCGCCAGATTACCGGTATCTTGGCTAACAGCCGGTAAATCGGGCCCCTAATCGGCCTTGTCGGCCTTGTCAGCCTTGGACCGGCCGTTGGGGCGGTGGGACGTTGGCGAAATACCAGTCGCGCAGATGGGCGAGCGCGGGATGCGCCAGGGAGCGCTGGAGATAGGTCCAGATCCGCGGTTGGTGACGCAGATAATGCGGCTTGCCGTCGCGGCGGTTGAGGCGGGCGAAGGTGCCGAGCAGACGCGTGTTCCGCTGCGCCGACATGATGGCGTAGAGCTCGGCGAAGCCGGCCGCGTCGAAGTTTGCGTCGTTCGCGCGGCGCGCCTTGATGTAGCGCGACAGCAGCGTCAGCTCGATCGTCTCGGGCACGTCGATGCGGGCGTCCTGGAGCAGCGACACCACGTCGTAGGATTGCGGCCCCAGCACGGTGTCCTGGAAATCGATCACGCCGACGCGTTCGATGCCGGTGCGATTCCCGAGCCAGATCAGGTTCGGCGAGTGATAGTCGCGGATGATCCACGTCTTCGGCGCCGCCAGCGGCTTCTTCAGCAACTCGCGCCAGATCGCGAAAAATTCGGTGCGCTTCGCGTCGTCCAGCGGTGCGTTGCGATCGGGCAGGTACCATTCCGGCATCAACCCGATTTCAATCAGCAGCGCCTCGGTATCGAAGACAGGAATGGCGTAGGTCTGTCCATCGAGCGGCAATTTTTCCGGCAGCGTCTCGCCGTGCAGCACGGCCAGCAAATCGGCCGCGGCTTCGTAGCGCTCGGCGATCGGGCGCGGCGGATCGCCCTCGATCACGCCTTCGCTGCCAAAGTCTTCGCTGATCAGGAATCCCTGGTCGAGGTCCGAATGATGGATCGCAGGTGCCGAGATGCCATGTGCGCGCAGACCTTCGCCGATGGCAACGAAGGGTTTTATATTTTCGGCGAGGTGCACCGCGGCGCTGTAGGATTTTCCGTTGTAGATCGTAGCGCCATCCGGGCGCTGCGGTGAGTTCATGAGGATGACGATCGCGTCGTCGCGCAGCAGCCGTGCATAGGAGCGCGTCGAGGCGTCGCCCGGCATGCGCTTGCGCGTCGCATCCATGTAGCCGGATGCATCGAGGAATTCGCGTAGCGCCTTCAGTCGCGCGACGGTGGCGGCGGCCTTACCATAGCCGGTAATGTCGGCGGCGCGTGCGCTCGAGCCCAGCGCCGGCCGGTGCGTCAGCGCGATGTCGATGCGGTCTTGAGGCATCGCCGACGGGGCGCGCTCCGGCCATTCGATCAGGACGAGGGTCGCTTCCGGCAGCGGCGACAGCCCGATCTCTTCGAGCTCGCTCTCGTCCTCGACGCGGTAGAGGTCGGCATGCATCACCGGGAATGGCGGCAGCTCGTAGCCCTGCACCAGCGTGAAGGTCGGGCTCGGCACGTCCAGCGCCTCGTCGCCGGCGAGATAGCGGATCATGGCCCGCGCCGCCGCGGTCTTGCCGGCACCGAGATCGCCGGTGAGCGTGATGACGTCGCCGGAGCCGACCAGCAGCGCGAGGTCGGCCATCAGGTGCGCAGTCGCCGTCTCGTTGTGAAGCGCGACGGAGAATGTGGTTGGTTCAGTCATTCGGCAGCGTCGCGATGCGCCGCCTGCTCGGTCGGGAAGTCGCAGATTACGACCGTGCCTCTGCCCACGATCGAATCTACCCGGATCTTGCCGCCGTGCAGCTCGACGAAGGAGCGCACCAGCGACAGGCCAAGCCCGGCGCCGCGGTGACGCGAGCCCTGCGATCGGCTTTCAAACCAGTTGAACACCTTGTCCTTCATGTCGGCAGGTATTCCAGGCCCGGAATCTGTCACAGTGAAGACCACGCTGCGTTCGGTGCGGCGGGCGCTGATGCCGACGGCGGAATCCTGTGGAGAAAACCCGACGGCGTTGGCGAGGAGGTTATAGAGCACCTGCACCACGCGCTTCTCGTCGCCGGTGAAGCTGCCGACGTCGGGCGCGATCTCGACCTTGAGACGGATGCGGTCGGTGGCGAGCCGGTCCTGAATACCCTCGGCGGCGAGCTCGATGGTCTTGCTGACGTCGACCGGGCCGAGTTCCAGCTTCATGGCGCCGGCGTCGATGGTGGCGAGATCCAGGATGTTGTTGGTCAGCGCCAGCAGGGCATTGGTCGATTTGGTGACGTAGTCGAGATATTCGGCCTGCTTCGGCGTCAGCGGCCCGGTCGAGGGATCGCTGAGGAAATGCGCGAAGCCGATGATGGTGGTAAGCGGCGAGCGCAGCTCGTAGGAGACGTGGTGGACGAAATCCACCTTCATCTGGTCGGCGGCCTCCAGCGCCTCGTTGCGCTCGCGCAGCGCGCGCTCGACATTCTCGGTGTCGGTGATGTCCTGGAACGTCAGCATGGTCGCGCCGTCGTGCAGCGGCCGGATCATGCCGTCGAGCACGCTGCCGTCCTTGCGCTCCAGCTTCAGTGGAACGTCGGCGCGGCTCTCGATCGAGGTGACGGCCTCGCGGATCTGCCGCCAGACGATGGCGTCGTCGAACAGCTGATGGCACCAGCCTTCGACGGTCTGGATGTGCGGCTCGTCGCGCATGGCGTCGCTCGACAGCTTCCACATCCGGACGAAGGCCGGGTTGAACAGCTGCGCCCTGCCGTTGCTGCCGAACACCGCGACGCCCTCGGCGAGGCTGTCCAGCGTCTCGCGCTGGACGCGGATCATGCCGTCGAAGCGGCGGGCGAGCTCGAGGCTCTCGGTGACGTCGTCGAACAGATAGGTGACGCCGCCTTCCGGATTGGGCGTGGTGACGACGGAGAGCGCGCGGCCGTCGGGCAGGTACCAGGTGTCCTTGGCGGTCTCGACCGCGCGATAGGCCTCGTGCAGCTTGACCTTCCAGGCGCGGAAGTCCGGCTGCTCCGGCAGCTTGCGCCCGGCGCGGAGTTGGTCGAGCACGCTGGAATCATCGGGGTTGGCGTCGAGGAAGGTGCGGTCGAGGTCCCACAGCCGGCGGTAGGAATCGTTGTAGAAAGCGAGCCGGCGCTGGCCGTCGAACACGGCAACGCCGGAGGAAAGTTGGTCGAGCGTGCGGCGATGCGCCTCCGCCATCCGCACCAGCGCCGAGCTCAGCGCATCCGCCTCGCTGGCATCGATGGCAACGCCGACATTGCCCCGGCCGACATTGACGGCGCGGACGTCATAGATGCGCCGCTCGCCGCTGATCACGATCGGCAGCCGCGAGGTGAAATTGGCCGCCTCCTTCAGTCCCCGCTCCATCGCCGTGCGGTCGGCGCTGTCGAGCAGTTCGAGCTTGCGCGCCTGGGCGTCGGCGATGGTGGCCGCTTCGGTCGCACGGACATAGGCGGGGTTGGCGTAGGTCAGCGCGCCGTTCTCACTCTTGGCCCAGATCGGCCAGGGTGCGGCGGCGGCGAAGCCGCGCAGCATCTCGGTTTCGTCCGACAGCGCCTTGTAGCGCAAATTGGTCTCGGCCAGATCGCGGCGCAGCCCTGATAGTTCGCGAATCCTGACGATGGCCTGGCCGCCGATGGCGCGGCCGATGGCCTCGAGCGTGTGGCCATGCGCGGTGGTCAGCGTCAGCTGGAACCCGTCGCCACGGTCCCGCAGCGCGTCGACCGCGTGATCCATCTGGAGCGCCGGCTCCGGCGGCAACCAGGTTCCAAATGCGAGCAGGCGCTGCGGGGAGGAGTCGCGCGGCAACACCATGGAGATGTCGCCGGAAATCTGGGCGCGATTGTCGCCGGCCGGCCAGGAGATCAAAATTTGCGGCTCGGCGAACAACAGCGCGCCGAAGCGGTCGGCCTGGAGCTGGAGTTCCCCGATTCGGGCGCGCAGCCGCGCCTCGTTCCTCGCCGTGCGCACACGCGTGCGCATCAGGAGAATCGCGGCGACCACCGAGAAGCCTAGCAAAGCCAGCGCAGTGGCCAGCACCGCGAGTTCCTGCCGGTTGAAATCCAGCAATGTTGAGAGTGTGTCGACGAGATCGGCGGCCTCAGCCGGCGCAGCCGGCAGCAGCGCCGCGAGAGCGCTTCCCAAGACGCCGTTGCGCACCAGCGATGTGCACGACAGCAGCGTCCGACGCATCGACACGATCACGCCTGACATAGTTGCCCCAAGAACCGCACGAATTTGCACGCGGCGACCCCCGTCGCGCGCGAATCAAACGACAATACCCTCACCGTGACTCCACCGGTAAGAGTCCAGATCGTGAACGCAAAGCCGGCCCCACAAAAATGCCGGCCGCGCTGTTCCAGCCACGTAAATCTTCGGGATAATTCGGCTGGATGCGCCGCGCGTTAGCGGCCGGTCGAGCCGAAGCCGCCGGCACCGCGGTCGGTGGACGACAATTCGGCCACGGGAACCAGCGCGGCCTGCACCATTGGCGCGATCACCATCTGCGCGATGCGCTCGCCGCGCTTGATCACGAAGGCGGCCTGGCCGTGATTGATCAGGATCACCTTGATCTCGCCGCGATAGTCCGCGTCGATCGTGCCCGGCGAGTTCAGCACGGTGACGCCGTGCTTGGCTGCAAGCCCCGAGCGCGGCCGCACCTGCGCCTCGTACCCGGCCGGCAGTGCGATCGCGAGGCCCGTCGGCACCAGCGCGTATTGGCCGGCCGCGAGCGTCATCGGCTCGCTGTCCGACAGCGCTGCCATCAGGTCGAGACCGGCGGCATCGTTGGTCTGATAGGCCGGCAGCGGCAGGCTCTCCGCATGGGGCAGGCGTTGCAGTTCGACCGTGACTTTCGTGCTCAAGATGCCGGCTCCCGGGATTTGCCGGTCACGCTCTTTGCGACATGCGCGACCAGTTCGATGGCGACCTGTTCCTTGGTCATCGCCGGCCAGGAATCAACTGCAATCTCGCCATCCTTCTCATCGTTCTTGCGGCTGATGAGGTGAACGGTGTTGCGGTCTCCGCCCATCACGCCGGTGGCGGGGGAGACGTCGTTGGCGACGATCCAGTCGCAGCCCTTGCGGGCAAGCTTCGACTTGGCGTTGTCGATGAGGTGCTCGGTCTCGGCAGCAAAGCCGATCACCAGTGGCGGACGCTTGTCGGTCAGCTTGGAGATTGTCGCGAGGATGTCGGGGTTCTCGACCAGCTGGAGCGGCGGCATGCCGGCCGAACTCTTCTTCAGCTTCTGCCCGCCTTCATTGGCGACCCGCCAGTCGGCGACTGCCGCGGCGAAGATCGCAATGTCGGCGGGAAGCGCGGCCTGCACCTGCTCCAGCATCTGCCGCGCCGATTCCACGTGCTTGACCGTCACGCCCCGGGGATCGCCGAGATCGACCGGTCCGCTCACCAAAATCACCTCGGCGCCTGCGGCCTGTGCGGCGGCGGCGATGGCAAAGCCCTGCTTGCCGGAGGAGCGGTTGGCGATGTAGCGCACCGGGTCGATCGGCTCGTGAGTCGGACCTGCCGTGATCAGCACGCGCTTGCCGGCGAGCGGTCGCGGCACCGGCGGCCGCAGCAGGCGCTCGGCGGCGGTCGCGATCTCAATTGCCTCGGACATGCGGCCGATCCCGGCCTCGCCGGCTTCGGCCATCTCGCCGGAATTCGGCCCGATCAGCACCACGCCGTCGCGCTGGAGCTGCGCGACATTGCGCCGCGTCGCCGCGTTATTCCACATCAGCGGATTCATCGCCGGTGCCAGCAGCACCTTGCGGTTGGTCGCGAGCAGGATGGCGCTGGCGAGGTCGTCGGCGTGGCCGTTCGCCATCTTGGCCATCAAATCGGCGGTGGCGGGCGCCACCACGATCAGGTCGCACTCGCGCGCGAGGCGGATATGACCGGCGTCGAACTCGCTCTGGGGATCGAACAGGTCGGTGTAGACGCGCTCATGCGAGAGCGCACTCACGGCCAGCGGCGTGACGAATTGCTGCGCCGCCTTGGTCAGCACGCAGCGCACCTCGATCCGCCGCTCCTTGAGCCTTCGGATCAGGTCGAGCGATTTGTAGGCCGCGATCCCGCCGCCGATGATCAGGGTAACGCCGGCCTCGGGAAGGGCACCGGGGCGCTGGGGGATGGGGGTGGCGGAGGCCGCGGGCGGCGCCGTGAACGGCGTCAGCGGCTCCTCGCGCCCCTCGATCAGCTCCCCGAGGATGACCCGGACCTCTTCCTCGACCGACCTGCGGTTCCTGGCCGAGCGCAGGCGGAGGAAGGTTTTGACGTTCTCGTCGAGCTTGCGGATGGTCAGGCTTGCCATGGCACTCTCCGGCGGAAAATGATAGCGATGCTATCAGTCGTATGATTGCACTGCAATCATAGATTCCGGACGGCGATCAGGATGCCGATGAAGGTCGCCGCGATGATCCAGAGCGCCACGGTGCGCCAGCGGTTCTTGCGGCCCTCGCTGCGGCCCATCGCCGCGATGCTCTCCGGCGGACAGCCGGATGCCTTCCCGCGTCATGGTCTCCAACTGTTCGAGCACCGCGACCGAGCGCGCGGCGATGTCAGGCAGACGCACCAGGATGCGGGCGAGATCGCCGGTGCCGGAAAGTGCGCCCTGGACCCGGCCGATCGGCCCGAGATTGCGCTCGATCCATTCGCGCACCACGGGGTCGGCGACTTTCCAGATGTCGAGCTTGGGATTGAAGCCGCGCGCCACACCCTCGACCACCACCATGGTCTTCTGAAGCAAGATCAGCTCGGGCCGCGTCTTCATGTCGAACATGCCGGTGACTTCGAGCAGCAGCGTCAGCAGCCGCGCCATCGAGATCTCTTCGGCGGTGCGATTGTGAATCGGCTCGCCAATGGCGCGGATCGCTTGCGCAAAATTCTCGACCGAGTGATGCGCGGGCACGTAGCCCGCTTCGAAATGCACCTCGGCGACGCGGCGATAGTCGCGGGTGATGAAGCCGAGCAGGATTTCGGCGAGGAAGCGCCGCTCCTTCATGCCGAGCCGGCCCATGATGCCGAAATCGACCGCGACGAGACGGCCGGCGTCATCCAGGAACAGATTGCCCGGATGCATGTCGGCGTGGAAGAAGCCGTCGCGCAACGCGTGGCGCAGGAAACTCTGGATCACCTTGCGGCCGAGATCGGGCAGGTCGACCTGCGCTTCTTTGAGGCGTTTGTGGTCGTTCAACGCAATGCCGTCGATCCACTCCATCGTCAGCACGTTGTGCGTGGTGCGGTCCCAGTCAACGGTCGGCACACGGAAATC
This sequence comes from Bradyrhizobium sp. LM2.9, assembly GCF_054056555.1. Lineage (NCBI taxonomy): Bacteria > Pseudomonadati > Pseudomonadota > Alphaproteobacteria > Hyphomicrobiales > Nitrobacteraceae > Bradyrhizobium > Bradyrhizobium sp. LM2.9. Next base: position 5,939,626 of record NZ_JBSRYJ010000002.1, on the reverse strand, counting down.
AGGATCGTCGCGCGTGTTCTCCGCCATTTCCGACAGCGCGGCAGCCTCGAGCCGCAGATCCATCTCCATCGCGACCGAGCGCGACATGGTGTTGATGACCTCAATCAGGCGCAGGCGCCGCGCCTCGGACGAATAGGCTTCGGCCTTGTGCGCGACGAAGAAGAAGTCGGAGAGATCGCGGCGGAAGCGGGCGGCCACGTTGGGTCGCAGCACCTTCACTGCGACGGCCTTGCGGACGCCGTCGCGCAAAACTTCGCCGCGATGAACCTGCGCGATCGAGGCGGCCGCGACCGGCGGACTGAGGCTCGCGAACACATCCGTCAGCGGCCGCTCCAGCGAGGTTGCGATCGCAGCTTCCGCTTCGGCTTGCGAGAACGGCGGCAGGCGATCCTGCAGGCTTTCGAGGTCGAGCGCCATGACGACGCCGACGACGTCGGGGCGTGTTGCCAAAAATTGTCCGAGCTTGAGATAGGCCGGGCCCATCCGGGTTAGCGCGCGGGTCAGCCGCGGGCCGTGCTTCGGGCCGCGCCGCTCGATGAGGCGTGCAACTTTCAGCGCGAGCTGCCCGGGCGGTGGCACCAGGCTCGGATCGACTGAGCCGAACACGCCCTCGCGCGCAAAGACGAACGCGGCGCGGATCAGGCGCGCAATGTGGGTGACGGCAGAAATCACAAACGCCAGCCCGAATGCAGCGCGACGATGCCGCCGGACAATGTCTGCCAATTCACGCGGGCGAAGCCGGCGTCGCGGATCATGTCGGCGAAGGCGTTGGGTTTCGGAAACTTGCGGATCGACTCGACCAGATATTGGTAGGACTCGGCGTCACCCGTGATCATGCGGCCGAGCGGCGGGATCACCTTGAACGAGAACAGGTCGTAAAGGCGATCGAGCCCGGGCATCTCGACGGTGGAGAATTCCAGGCAGAGGAAGCGGCTGCCTGGCTTGAGCACGCGATAGGCTTCGGCCAGCGCGAGATCGATCCGCGGCACGTTGCGAATGCCGAAAGCGATCGTATATGCGTGGAAGCTGCGGTCGGCGAAGGCGAGCGCCTCGGCATTGCCTTCGACGAAATCGACCTGGGTCTCGAGATGCCGTTTCGCGGCGCGCTCGCGGCCTACCTCCAGCATCCCGGTACTGATGTCGCAGACGGTGGCATGGAAGCCGGGGCCTGCGGCCTTGGCGGCGCGGAACGAGATGTCGCCGGTGCCGCCGGCAACGTCGAGCAGCGCGAACGGCCGATCGCCCTTGGGCGGGTTGAGCGCGTTGATCATGATGTCCTTCCAGACCCGGTGCAGGCCACCGGACATCAAATCGTTCATCAAATCATAGCGCGACGCCACGCTGTGAAACACATCGTTCACCAGCGTCTGCTTGTCCCCCAGGGGAACGTCCCTGAAGCCAAAATGCGTGGTTTCGCCCGGCCGATCCATTACTCTACTCCACGAGGCGGACCATAGCGCGCCCGCCGCAATGGCGCTATCACAGCGCCCTGATAAGGTGAATGCCTGACCATGCCTGAATTGCCCGAAGTCGAGACCGTCCGCCGCGGCCTTCAGCCCGTCATGGAAGGTGCAAAAATCCTCGTTGCGGAGGCCCGCAGGCCCGATCTGCGCTTTCCGTTCCAGCCGGATTTCGTGGCCCGGCTGAAGGGGCAGGTCGTCACCGGGCTCGGGCGCCGTGCAAAATATCTCATGGCCGATCTCGCCTCCGGCGACGTGCTGCTGATGCATCTGGGCATGTCGGGCTCGTTTCGCGTCATCAAGCGGGACAACGAGGCTGCGCCCGGCGAGTTTCACTATCCGCGGGCCAAGGACTCCACGCACGACCACGTGCTGTTTCGGATGTCCTCGGGTGCCGACATCATCTTCAACGACCCGCGCCGCTTCGGTTACATGAAAGTGATCGCGCGCAGCGCGCTGGACGAGGAGCCGCTGCTCCGTGGGCTCGGTCCTGAGCCGCTCGGCAACGAATTCGACGCGGCGATGCTGGCGCAGTCCTGCGCGGGGAAAAAGACCAACTTGAAGGTGGCGCTGCTCGACCAGCGCGTAGTCGCGGGGCTCGGCAACATTTATGTCTGCGAAGCCCTGCATCGCTCGCATCTGTCGCCACGCCGGATTGCTGCAACGCTCGCCACCAAAAAGGACGAGCCGACCGACCATGCAAAGAGATTGGTAGGCGCGATCCACACCGTGCTGAACGACGCCATCAAGGCCGGCGGATCGTCACTGCGCGACCATCGCCAGACCTCGGGCGAGCTCGGCTATTTCCAGCATTCGTTCAAGGTCTACGATCGCGAAGACGAGAAATGCAGGACGCCGCGCTGCGGCGGCACGGTGAAGCGTTTTACGCAGAACGGCCGCTCGACCTTCTGGTGTCCGAAATGTCAGAAGTGAGCGTCATTGCGAGGAGCCCTTGCGACGAAGCAATCCAGAATCTTTCCGCGGAGGGACTCTGGATTGCTTCGCGGCGCTCGCAATGACGGTTGATGGAGTCCTTTCAAAAGCGCGAAGCGAAGCAATCCGGCCGGGTTGGTGGCCGGATTGCTTCGTCGCTGGGGCCTTCCGGATGGCGAAGGGCCGGCTGGCGTCTGAGCAATCGCCCCGCTCAGGACGTCAGTGCCGTGGATTCGTCGGCCGCAAGCTCTGAAGCCGGGTGCAGCATGCCGTCCGCGGTCGAGATGAACTGGTCGATCAGAACATTGGTCGTGGCGGCGAGCTCGAGCCGGGTCTCGATCCAATCCCAGAGGCCGCGGATCTCGTCTGATGATTTGCCGTTCGGCGCGAATTCGCTGACCGCAAGGCCGCTGGCGAGCGAGTCCTGATGATCATTGCGCATCACGATCAGCGGGCGTGCGAGCACCTCGGTGAGATCGAGGGCGGCTTCCTCGGCGAGCGTGTTGGCCGCGTTGTCGATGCGCTGCCCGCGGATCGGGGTCTGGTTCAGCACGAAACTGTAAGGCCGTTTCCAGGCGCGCGCGACGCTCAGCGTCGAGGCGGTCGCCTCGATATCGGCGACGCTCGGGCGGGCCGGGATCAGGCAGAGGTCGGAATGGCGGATCGCGGCGGTAGTCGCGGCGCTGAGGCCGGCCGCGGTGTCGACGATTGCGAGCTGGAGGCCGCTGTCGGCCAGCATCTTCAGACGCGGCTCGATGTCGGCGGCGTGATAGATCGGCTCGACGACGAGATCATCGGCAGTGCGGCGGCGCTGCCAGTTGGACAAAGTGCCCTGCGGGTCGGTCTCGATCAGGCGGACGGTGAAGCCGGCCTGCTTGGCTGCGAGCGCGAGGCCAATGGCGAGCGTGCTCTTGCCGCTGCCACCCTTTTGGGTGGCCAGTACGATCGTGTGCATTGAAGATCAATCCTTTGGAGTGCTTGGGTCAGGGAAACGCCACGCGAACGTGCATCGATCTCGATGCTGAGCTCTTCTCGCTCAGGACGTGCCGGCCCGATCCAAAGGGGATCGCGGAGGTCCGAATCAGCAGTAACGATGATGGCGGAATCGGGAATGCCAGCGAATCCGTACGATTACTGGACCAGTAGTGGTACGTGTGCTGTGCTTGCCGCCATGAATAAAAGGACAAGCGGCATGAGCGGAAACTGGCGCGACCGGACGGCGACGAATTTTGAGTGCGAGAAGATGCCTGCGGTATCGAGCCGCGGCATGGTGGTCAGCAACCATCCACTGGCCTCCAGCGCCGGCGCGGAGATGCTGGCCGCGGGCGGCAACGCCATCGACGCCGCAATCGCGACCCTGTTCACGCTGACCGTGGTCGAGCCGATGATGGTCGGCATCATCGGCGGTGGCATGGCGCACATCCGGCTGGCCGACGGCAGCCACCGCTTCATCGACGGCCAGAGCACCGTGCCGGCGGCGGTGCGCGACACCAGCTACACCTCCATGCCGGGCTCGGCGCATGACGTGTTCGACACCGTCGGTAATGAAAACCTCAACGGCCCAAAGGCGGTCGCTACGCCGGGCTCGCTGAAAGCCTGGTGCGAGACGCTGCGCCGGTTCGGCACGATGAGTCTTGCCGACGTCATGCAGCCCGCGATCAAGCACGCCGCGCGCGGCTATGCGGCGACGCCCTATCTGCATGAATGCGTCAGCGAGAGCGCAGCCGAGATACGCAAGGACAAGCCGATCGCGGCGATTTACCTGCCTGGTGGAGAGCCGTTGAAGGTCGGTGAGCGCGTGGTGCAATCAGAATATGCCGAGACGCTCCGCTACATCGCCGATCACGGCGAGACCGCGCTCTACGAGGGGCCGCTCGGCGACATCCTGATCGACTACATGGAAAAGGCCGGCGGCTTCATCCGGCGCAACGATCTCACCAGCTACAAGACCGTCGAGCGGCAGCCGATCCGCGCCGATTATCGCGGCTGGACCATCTTTGGCCCGCCGCCGCCCGCGGCCTCCGGCGTGCATATCGCGCAGATGCTGAACATTCTGGAAGGTTACGACATCGGCAGCCTTGGCTTCGGCACGCCGGAGACGATCCACTATCTCGCGGAAGTCCTGAAGATCGCCTTCGCCGATCGCGCCGCGGCCAGCGGCGATCCTGATTATGTTGGGGTGCCCGTGGAGAAGTTGACCTCGAAGGCGTACGCCGAGGAGCGCCGCGGTGCGATCGATCCGGCGCGGGCGCAGACCTGGGGCGCCGGCGTGTCGCAGCTTGAAGGCGCTCACACCACGCACATGACCGCGGCGGATGCCTTCGGCAACGTGGTTGCGACCACGCAGACCATCAACAATCTGTTCGGTGCCAAGATCATGATCCCGGGCCTCGGCGCCATCGCCAACAACTACATGAATCTGTTCGATCCGCGGCCAGGCCACGCCCTGTCGCTGGCGCCGGGTAAGCGGGTGACGACCTCGATGTCGCCGATGATGGCGCTGCGCGAGGGCAAGTTGCGTTACGCGTTGGGTCTGCCCGGGGGAAAACGCATCTTTCCGAGCGCGATGCAGGCGCTGGTCAATCTGATCGACCACGGCATGAGCCTGCAGGAGGCGGTCGAGGCGCCCCGCGTCTGGACCGAGGGCAATGCGCTCGAGGTCGAGCAGAAGGTGCCGGAAGCCGTGCGCGCGAAGCTTGAAAGCCTCGGCCACAAGGTCCAGCCAGTTGCGACGGTGGCCGGCGGCATGAATGGCATCGCCTTCCACGACGACGGCACCATGACCGGCGCCGCCTGCTGGCGCGCGGACGGCACGCCGGTGGGGGATCTCGGGTGGTCTCGCGAAGAGCGGGATCAGATTCAGGCTGAGCTGATTTGATGGCGCGCTGGCCGAGGGCTCGGTCACCTCTCCCGCTTGCGGGAGCGGGAGCGCAGCGCTCGCTTACTTCCGCACGCATATCACGCGCACGACCGCGGCCTTCGCATCCGTCGACGTGCCATTCCCAGTAACGCCGTTCGCCTTCAGAAAATCGCGCACCGTTTCCGCGGAGATCATCACCGCCTGCGACGCCGGCACCGATGTCGCGGGGCCCGCAACTATCGCAGATTTCAACAGCGCGATGCCGGCGAACTTGCCGTCGCCGTCGATGGCGACGCTGCCGGAAAATCCAACCGCCGGCGGCGGTGAGAGCGCGGAATCGCCGCCACCGACAGATGCCAACGCGGCCTTGAGGCTCGACGCACCGGCCGCTCCGCCCTGGCTCTGTGGATCAGCGATACCGATGATATCGACACTCGTCTTCGCCGCGCCGGCGGAGAGGCTGAACGGCTTCAGGCCGCGCGTGCCATAGATGTGCAGCAGCGCGAGATCGTGTTCCTTGTCCTCAGCGAGACGGTCGGCGCCGCCATAGCCCGCGATCGTGATCGCGAGGCAGCTATCAGTGACGAGGCGGTCGGTAATGATCGCGCCATCGGTGCTGACGACGATGCCGGTGCCATATTCGACGGTCTTGCGCGGCGGCGGCCCGGCCTGTGGTCCCGACGGGAATGCATTGAACGCGCTCGACATCGCGATCACGACCGGCTCGACCGTGTTCTCGGTCGCCTGATCGTAGAGGATCGTCATGATGCGGACCTCGTCGCCCCTGGAGGTGCCGCGCAAATAGAATTTCTTCAGGCCCTGCAAACCAGACAGCACGAAGAAGTCGGGCTTCACCACGGTGTAGTCGACCTTGCGACCCGGCTCCTTCTTCTCCGCTTCGGCAAGCTTGGCTGTGGTCGGGTTCGCCTCCTTGCGGCGGCCGAGCAGCACCTGCACCGTGCCGGTCGGCGAGGTCCATTTCGAGCCGTTGGCGTCGGTCGCCTGCTGCGGCACCAGTTTCGAGGGAATGCCGAGCCGCGCGCCGCTGGTCATCTCGGTCACGATCTTCCAGCCGACGTTGTCCTGCTTCCGGCGCGCGGCTTCGGCGAGCGCCGCGCGCTCCTGCGGATTGAGCGCGCCGGTCGGCTTGCTGCCCTTGAGCTTCTGGTATTCCTTGATGGCATCGACCATGCGCGCGCTGATGTCGCCGGTGATGGCGCCGTTGTACTGGCCGACCCAGGCGAGGTCGGACTGCAGCGACAGCCGCTCCGCCTGCGCCATGGCATCCGCCGTCTCCGACGGCGTCTGCAGCGCGGGCGGGCGGATCGGAATGGTCTGGACCGGCTTCGGCCTGGTGCCGGGGATCTGCGGCGTCGTCATCTGGGCGTTCGCGCCTGTCGCAGCCGCAAACATCAGTGTTGCCGCAAGCATCGATCTCATGACAAATCCAGCCAGCCCATTGAACGCAATGCCATTGAAGCACATCTCGTTGGTCGCGAACAATGTTGCGGCGGTTCAGACCGGCAGGAGAGGTCTAGCTCCTCATCCTGAGGGGCCGCGTAAGCGGCGTCTCGAAGGATAAAGGCCATGCAGCCGCAGCGGGGCCTTCATGGTTCGAGACGCGCGTTCCGCGCTCCTCACCATGAGGGTTGAGAGAACGAAGGACGACGATGCTGAGCCCGGACGAACTCGAACGTTATGCCCGCCATATCGTGCTGCGCGATGTCGGCGGTCCCGGCCAGGCTGCGCTGAAGCGGGCCTCCGTGCTGGTGATCGGCGCCGGCGGGCTCGGTGCACCGGCCCTGATGTATCTGGCTGCGGCAGGGATCGGCACGCTCGGCGTGGTCGACGACGATGTGGTGTCGCTCTCCAACCTCCAGCGCCAGGTCATTCACACCACGCCCGATATCGGCCGGCACAAGGTCGAGAGCGCGGCCGAGCGAATCACCGCGCTCAATCCGCACGTCCGCTTCGTCGGCCACGCCACCTGGCTCAACGCGGACAACGCGCTCGGCCTGATCGGCGACTACGACCTCGTGCTCGACGGCTCCGATAATTTCTCGACGCGCTATCTGGCCTCGGACGCCTGCTTCTTCGCGAAGAGACCGCTGATCACCGCCGCGCTCGGGACCTTCGACGGCTCGCTCACCACCATCCGCGCGCATGAGAAAAACGACGACGGCGAGTTCAACCCGACCTATCGCTGTCTGTTTCCGGAGGCGCCCCCGCCGGGTACGGTGCCGGCCTGCGCCGAAGCCGGCGTGATGGGCGCGCTTGCGGGCGTGATGGGATCGATGATGGCGCTGGAGGCGATCCGCGAGATCGTCGGCTTTGGCGACGGCCTGGTCGGCCGCCTCCTGATGATCGATGCGCGCGCGATGCGCTTCGAGACGTTGCGCTATGGGCGCGATCCGGCCAATCCGCTCAATGGCGATGGGCCTGTGATCACTGACCTCAGCACCCATCGCACCTGATCGCAGCCGTTAAATCGTGGCCGGCTTCTCGCTGTCGAGGTGCGCCATCTGCTCGGCCGCGTAACGCGTACCGGCGGCGACATCGGGCGGAAAGGCCTTTGCCAGCACCGCGAGATGACCCGGCGTCAGCGTGACCTTGGCCGCGCCGAGTGCTTCGCTGAGACGGTTGCGGGTGCGGGCGCCGACCAGCGGCACGATCTGCTTGCCTTGCGCCGCCACCCAGGCGATCGCGACCTGCGCCGGCGTCGCACCGATCTCGCCGGCGATGGCGCGCAGCTGCTCGGCCAGCGCGAGATTGGCATCGAGGTTCGCGCCCTGGAAGCGCGGGCTCATCAGCCGGTAGTCCTTGCCGGTCTTGCCGGAATCCTTCGACCAATGGCCGCTAATCAGGCCGCGCGCCAGCACGCCGTAGGCGGTGATTCCGATGCCGAGCTCGCGGCAGGTCGTCAGGATGTCGCGCTCGATGCCGCGTTCGATCAGCGAATATTCGATCTGGAGATCGGCGATCGGGTGCACGGCATGTGCACGGCGGATGGTGTCGGAGCCAACCTCGGACAGGCCGATATGTTTGATGTAGCCGGCCTTCACGAGCTCGGCGATGCCGCCGATGGTCTCCTCGATCGGGATGTTGGGATCGAGCCGCGCCGGACGGTAGACGTCGATGTAGTCGGTGCCGAGCCGCTGCAGCGAATAGGCAAGGAAGTTCTTCGTTGCGGCCGGCCGCGAGTCGATCCCAGCGAATTCGCCCGCGGGGCCGCGCAATGCGCCGAACTTGACGCTGATCTGCACTTTCTCGCGTGGAACGTCTTTCAGCGCCTCGCGGACCAGCATTTCATTGTGGCCCATGGCGTAGAAGTCGCCGGTATCCAGCAGCGTGATGCCGGCATCGAGCGCCGCGTGGATCGTGGCGATGCTCTCTCCGCGATCGGCCGGGCCGTAGACCTCGGACATGCCCATGCAGCCGAGACCGAGGGCGGAGACGGTGGGGCCTGGGTTGAACCGAGTTTGCGCTGTTCCATGACGGCTCTCCTCGAAAAGGCGCTGACCGCGCCGGGTGACGAGGCCTGATATGCGCTTGATCGATTGCGCCGATAAGCTGGACAATCGAGAATAGCTTGTTCATTCTGGCGAACAATGGCCGAGCCCGACCTGCGTGATCTCGACGTCTTCGTAGCGGTCGCCCGCACCCGCAATTTCCGGCGCGCGGCGGTCGAAATTCGCGTGTCGGTATCGAGCCTTAGCCAGCGGCTTCGGGACCTGGAGGAGCGCCTCGGCGTCCGCCTGATGAACCGCACCACCCGCAGCGTCGCCCTGACCGAGGCGGGCGAGCTGCTGCTATCGCGCGTGGCGCCCGCCTTGCGCGATGTCGGCGACGCCCTCGATCAGGTGCGGGGCCTGCGCGAGGTGGCCTCGGGCCGCCTGCGCATCAACGCACCGCCCCCGGCGGTCGACCTCGTGCTGGCGCCGATGGTCGGGCCGTTCCTGGGGGCGTATCCGCAGGTCGATCTCGACGTCGTTTCCGAAAGCGGGTTCGTCGACATCGTCAGCGCCGGCTTCGACGCCGGCGTGCGCTACGGCGAGCATCTCGCGCAGGACATGGTGGCGATCCCGCTGAGCGGCCCGCAGAGCTATGTCGTCGTCGCATCGCCCGATTACGTCGCGCGCCGCGGCATGCCCGGGCATCCGAAGGACCTGCTCGATCATGATTGCATCCGCGCCCGCTACTCGAGCGGCGTCATGCATGATCTGGAGTTCGAGAAGGCCGGTCAGTTGGTGAAGGTAGATCCGCCGGCCAAGCTGATCTCGACCAATATGGGCCTCGCGATGCGCGCTACGCTCGACGGCGTAGGTGTGTGGGCGACGCTCGATGGCTACGTCCATGACGCCGTGAAATCCGGCGCGCTGGTCAGCCTGCTCCAGGATTGGTGCGAACCGTTTCCCGGACCGTTTCTCTATTATCCAAGCCGGCGCCAAACGCCGCCGGCGCTGCGCGCGCCTTCATCGATTTCACAGCAGACTGGCGCAAGCGCGAAACGCGCTGAGACACTGAACCCTCAGAGCATGCTTGGCAGCACGCGATCCGGCGGCTTGTGGGCGTCGAGGAAGGTGCGGATGTTGATGATCACCTTCTCGCCCATCTCGACGCGGCCTTCGATGGTGGCCGAACCCATATGCGGCAGCAGCGTCACCTTGCCGGCCTTGGCGAGCCGCACCAGCTTCGGGTTGACCGCGGGCTCGTGCTCGTAGACGTCGAGGCCCGCGCCGCCGATCTCGCCGCCTTCGATCAGCTTGATCAGCGTGTCCTCGTCGGTGACCCCGCCGCGCGCGGTGTTGACGATGTAGGCGTCCTTGCGGATCAGCTTCAGCCGGCGCGCCGAGAGCAGATGGTAGGTCGCCGGCGTGTGCGGACAGTTCACCGAGATGATGTCCATCCGCGCCAGCATCTGGTCGAGGCTTTCCCAATAGGTCGCGCCCAGCTCTTCGGCGATCTTCGGCGCCACGGGCCGGCGGTTGTGATAGTGGATCTGCAAGCCGAAGGCGCGGGCGCGGCGCGCGACCGCCTGGCCGATGCGGCCCATGCCGATGATGCCGAGGCGCTTTCCCCCGATGCGATGACCGAGCATCCAGGTCGGCGACCAGCCGGGCCAGGGTTTTCCTTCCGTCAGGATCGAGGCGCCTTCGATCATCCGCCGCGGCACGGCGAGGATCAGCGCCATGGTCATGTCGGCGGTGTCTTCGGTCAGGACTTTTGGTGTGTTGGTGACGGTGATGCCGCGGGCGTGCGCGGCCTCGACGTCGATGTTGTCGACGCCGTTGCCGAAATTCGCGATCAGTTTCAGCTTGCAGTCGGGCTGATTGACGATGTCGGCAGAGATGTGATCGGTAACGGTCGGAACCAGCACGTCGGCGGTGCGCGCGGCTTCCGCGATCTGGTCGGCCGACATCGGGGCGTCGTCGAGATTGATCCGCGCGTCGAACAGTTCGCGCATCCGGGTCTCGATCGAGTCCGGAAGCTTGCGCGTCACCACCACGAGGGGCTTTTTCTTCACAGACATGTTCTGCCCTCATGAGGCGTCGCGGGCCGCCTCTGTCACCAAAGGCCGGCCGTTGAGGCCTCATTAACCCGGTTGTTCGACACTGCCTTTGCCGTGTCGTCCCCGGCGTTTCCTTCAAGCTCTCCCGACATTTCCGGCCGGAAAATCGGGGCAAACTGGTTGTTCAGACGTCCGTCCTCTCTAGCAGAAGGCCGGGCCAAGACAAGAACCACGGGCAAAGGGCTCGGGAACACCCGCGTGGGGCGGGTCGGGGCTGGTGCGGCACGGTATTGGAATTGTGGGTGAGGGCCCGGCTCGGCCGGACCTTCGACAGGAGACGGGTTGATGGCGTTGGGGCGTTTTTGTTCGGTGATGGCGCTCGTTTGCACCTGGTTGAGCGCTTCGGTCAGCCCCGGGCATTCGGCGAAGGACAACACACCCCAGACAGCCTCGGGCCTCCCGGTGCCGCGCTACGTCAGCCTCAAATCGGATCACGTCAACGTCCGCGCCGGTCCCACCAAGGACAATGACGTCGCCTGGGTCTATACCCGCTCCGGCCTGCCGGTCGAAATCACCGCGGAGTTCGAGAACTGGCGCCGGGTGCGCGATTCCGAGGGTGCCGAGGGCTGGGTCTATCACTCGCTGCTGTCGGGCCGCCGCACCGCTGTCGTCACCATGAAGCACAAGGACGACCTCGCACCGATCTACGATCGCGCCGATCCCGACAGTGCGGTTGCAGCCAAGCTTCAGGTTGGTGTCGTCACACAGGTCAAGAGGTGCAGCGCAAACTGGTGCCACGTCCTCGGCAACGGCTTTGACGGCTGGATCCAGCAGGAGCGCCTCTGGGGCGTCTACTCGGACGAGCAGGTGAACTGAGGTTTAGGGGCAATCCCTTGCCTCCAATTCCTTGCCTCGTAGGCATCAACGGACTTTGCATCTGGCCCAAAAACGTGGATGGCCGGGACAGGCCCGGCCACGACGACTAAATCAGCAGTTTAGGATTTGATCTCAGCGCTTCTTGCGCAGCCGCACGACCATGTCGATGCGGGCGATCTCGTAACCCGCGGGCACCTCCGGCATCTTGGACAGCGCCAGATGCGGATCCTCGATGTCGACCAGCTCATGGCTGTTCTCGAGGTAGTAGTGATGGTGGGTCGTGACGTTGGTGTCGAAATAGGTCTTGGTGCCGTCGACGCTGACCTGACGGAGCAGACCGGCATCGGTGAGCTGGTTCAGCGTGTTGTAGACGGTCGCCAGCGAGACCGGCACCTTGGCCAGCGTCGCTTCCTCGTAAAGCATTTCAGCCGTGAGGTGGCGTGCACCCTTGCCGAACAGGAGCCAGCCCAGCGCCATGCGCTGGCGCGTCGGACGAAGCCCGGCGGATTGGAGCATTTCGTTGACGTCGTGCCACGGGCAGCCGGTCAAAGCCGGCTGGCGGCCGGACATAAGAGCCGCCGCATGGGCCTCTTCGTCGTGATGGGGCGCGTTATTTTCGCTCATTTCCAGCTTCGGGCACGCGTGAACACTATCTTCCCCAACATATATGGAGAGATAGATGCAGATGCAAGTTTCTCGCAACTAGAGTGGTTCTAATCAGGCAAGGAACCGGGCCGAGCCCCCGTCATTTTACCTTCATGAGAGCGCTTTGCCACCCGAAATGGCCTGTGTTAGAGAGCCCGCGGTTCCGCTTAACCGATTTTGGCGCAGCCCAGGCATTGAGGGCCGCTCGCAATCCATCCGGTCCTTCGTATTCTCGTCTGACGATGGCAACGGACGTTGCTTTTCGAGCAGGACTGGGCCCATTTTTGCCGGAAACGCCGCTCAATCGGGTTAGAACACAGAGGCTTCCGCATGCTGAACAGGCGCAACGGCTACGAATATGAAGATCTGCTGGCATGTGCCCGCGGCGAGATGTTCGGCCCGGGCAATGCCCAACTGCCGCTGCCGCCGATGCTCATGTTCGACCGTATTACGGACATCAGCGAGACCGGCGGCGAATTCGGTAAGGGCGTGGTGCGTGCCGAGCTCGACGTGAAGCCCGATCTCTGGTTTTTCGGGTGCCACTTCAAGAACGATCCGGTGATGCCCGGCTGCCTCGGCCTCGACGCGCTGTGGCAACTGGTCGGCTTTTATCTGGGGTGGAGTGGTGGTGAAGGTCGCGGCCGCGCGCTCGGCCTGAACGAGCTGAAGTTCAGCGGCCAGGTGCTGCCGGACGCCCGCAAGGTTGTGTACAACATCGATATCAAGCGCGTGATGCGTTCAAAGCTGGTGCTGGGTATCGCCGACGGATGGCTTTCGGTCGATGACCAGATTATCTATCGCGCGAAGGATCTGAAGGTCGGCCTGTTCAAGCAGGGCACGAGCCTGGGCTGAGCGCATCACCACGAAGACAACGATTGAAGCGAGGCTGTCATGAGGCGGGTTGTGGTCACCGGGATGGGCATTGTCTCCTCCATCGGAAACAACACCCAGGAAGTGCTTGCAAGCCTTCACGAGGCGAAGTCGGGCATTTCGCGGGCTGAGAAATATGCGGAGCTCGGCTTCCGTTCGCAGGTGCAAGGTGCGCCGACGCTCGATCCTTCGACGGTGGTCGACCGCCGCGCCATGCGTTTCCTCGGTCAGGGCGCGGCGTGGAATCACGTCGCGATGGAGCAGGCGATCCAGGATTCCGGCCTGTCGCCTGACGAAGTGTCCAACATCCGCACCGGCATCATCATGGGCTCCGGCGGTCCGTCCGCTCGCACCATCGTCGAGGCCGCCGATACCACCCGCACCAAGGGGCCGAAGCGCGTCGGACCGTTTGCAGTACCGAAGGCGATGTCCTCCACGGCCTCCGCGACGCTTGCGACCTGGTTCAAGATCAAGGGCGTGAACTATTCGATTTCGTCGGCCTGCGCCACGTCGAATCATTGTGTCGGCAATGCCTATGAGACGATCCAGATCGGCAAGCAGGACGTCGTCTTCGCCGGCGGCTGCGAGGAGCTGGACTGGTCGCTGTCGGTGCTGTTCGACGCCATGGGCGCGATGTCCTCGAAGTACAACGACACGCCCGCCACGGCCTCGCGTCCCTACGACGTCAACCGCGACGGCTTCGTGATTGCCGGCGGCGCTGGCGTGCTGGTGCTGGAAGAGCTCGAGCATGCCAAGGCGCGCGGCGCTCGCATCTACGGCGAGATCGTCGGCTACGGCGCGACGTCCGACGGCTACGACATGGTCGCACCGTCAGGTGAAGGCGCCGAGCGCTGCATGCGCATGGCGATGTCGACCGTGAAGACCAAGGTCGACTACATCAATCCGCACGCGACCTCGACGCCGGCCGGCGATCCGCCGGAGATCGACGCGCTCCGCAGGGTGTTCGGAAGTGGCGAGAAGTGCCCGCCGATCTCGGCGACCAAGGCACTGACCGGCCACTCCCTGGGCGCAACCGGCGTGCAGGAGGCGATCTATTCGCTGCTGATGATGAACAACGGCTTCATTTGCGAGAGCGCGCACATTGTGGAGCTCGATCCCGCATTCGCCGACATGCCGATCGTGCGCAAGCGTATCGACAACGTCAAGATCGACACCGTGCTGTCGAATTCCTTCGGCTTCGGCGGCACCAACGCCACGCTGGTGTTCAGCCGGCTGGATGCGTGAGGTCCTTGCGGACGCGCTGGTAATTTTCTCGTCATGGCCGGGCTTGTCCCGGCCATCCACGTCTTGGCCGCCGGCTTCGAAGGGCGTGGATGCCCGGGACGAGCCCGGGCATGACGAAAGTGGAAAGCGATCGAAACGATGCAGGAATTGATGAAAGGCAAGCGCGGTCTGATCATGGGCATTGCCAATGATCATTCGATCGCCTGGGGCATGGCGAAGACGCTGCATGCCCACGGCGCCGAGCTTGCCTTCACCTTCCAGGGCGAGGCCCTGGGCAAGCGTGTCAAGCCGCTGGCGGAGCAGCTTGGCGTCGACATGGTGCTGCCCTGCGACGTCGAGGACATTGCCAGCGTCGACGCCACATTCACGGCCTTGCGCGAAAAGTGGGGCCGGCTGGATTTCGTGATCCACGCGATCGGCTTCGCCGACAAGAACGAGCTCAAGGGCCGCTACGCCGACACCAGCCGCGAGAATTTTTCGCGCACCATGGTGATCTCCTGCTTCTCGTTTACAGAGATTGCAAAACGCGCCGCCGAGCTGATGACTGAGGGCGGCAGCATGATCACGCTGACCTTCGGTGCCTCGATGCGCGCGATGCCGAATTACAATGTGATGGGCGTGGCCAAGGCGGCGTTGGAAGCCTCGGTGCGCTATCTCGCCTCCGACTTCGGGCCGCGCGGCATCCGCGTCAACGCGATTTCCGCAGGCCCCATCCGCACGCTTGCCGGCTCGGGCATCGGCGAGGCGCGCGCGATGTTCGCCTTCATGCAAAAACATTCGCCGCTTCGCCGCGGCGTGACGCTCGACGAGCTCGGCGGCTCGGCGTTGTATCTGTTGTCGGATCTCTCCGGCGGCGTGACCGGCGAGATCCACTATGTCGATTCCGGCTACAACATCGTCCTGATGCCGAAGCCGGACGACCTTTCAATGCCTGATTAACCCGCCGCGATCGTCTCCGCGCGCTGGAACGCCGGCCGCGCCATGCGGCGCGCGAGACACGCGTCGAAGGCCGGGCGCGACGGCACTGTCTTGAACAGGCGCACCGCAAAGTTCAAGCCCGATCCGATCGTGATGTCGGCGGCCGAAAATTCATCGAGAATCCACGGCCCGTTGGCGAGCGCGGCTTCCAGCACGTCGAAGACCTGCGTCGCGCTGCCCGCAAGCTGCACCCAGAGCTCGCTGTCTATCCAGCGGGCCGCTGCCGCCGCCACCGATAATACTTCATCATGAACCCGTTCGACGGCTCGATCTCTTGCTTCTCGAACACAAAGCCTTCGCGTTCGTACCAGCGCCAGGCTTTTTCGTTTTCGCGGACGCAGCGCAGATACATCTCGTCCGGCATTTGCGTGCGCGTGAAGGCGAGCAATTGGCGGCCGAGCGATTGGCCCTGATAGGCGGGCGCGACGAACAGCATGTCGAGATAGAGTTTTGGCAGATGCAGCGCCAGCATCGCGGCGATCGTGCCGTTGTCGTCGGCGGCGAACAGGCTCCAGCCACCCTCGATCTCGCGCCGGATGCGCGCACGCAGGTTCGCGAGCAGGAAGTTGCTCGTCTCGCCGAGTCCGGTCGAGACCCAGCTCTCCATCCAGACGCGGCCGATCTCGTCGTATTCGTCCGCGCGGGCCGGGCGGATGATGGGGTGGGACATCGGGGACTCAGGCCGGCTGGCTGCGCGCGGATGGCCGTGCGCGCACCTTGCCGGCCGACAGGCACACCACCTCGGAGATCTGAAGCAGTTGGCGCGCGAGCGGGCTGGTCTTGCGCCAGACCATGCCGATGGTGCGCGACGGCTGCGGGTCGCGGAAGCGCGTGAGCGAGACCGACGCCGATCGCGTCTCCACCGACACCGCCATCTCCGGGATCAAGGTGACGCCGATGCCGGCGCTGACCATCTGGACCAGCGTCGACAGCGAATTGGCATCCAGCATCTCGCGCGGCGGCGCCGATTGCATGTTGCAGAACGACAGCGCCTGATCGCGGAAGCAGTGCCCCTCTTCGAGCAGCAACAGCCGCATCTCGCGCATCATCTCCCGCGATGGTGCCGGCGTCCCCTCATCCGCTCCCGGCCGCACCAGCAGGAATTTCTCCGCGAACAGGGCGACCTCGGTGAGCGAGGGCTCGGACACCGGCAGCGCGACGATGGCGGTGTCGAGTCGGCCTTCCACCAGTTCCTGGATCAGCCGCGGCGTCATCGTCTCGCGCACGCGGATGTCGAGCTCCGGATGCATGCGCGTGAGATTCTTGGTGATCGTGGGCAGCAGATAAGGCGCGATCGTCGGGATCATGCCGATGCGCAGCCGTCCCGAGAACCGGTCCTGCGAGGCGCGGGCGAAATCGCCGAGTTCGTCGACCGAGCGCAAAATGTCGCGGACGCGCTGCGCGAGTTCCTCGCCAAACCGGGTCAGCGCCACCTGTCGCGCGCTGCGCTCCAGCAGCAGGCCGCCGAGCGCCTCCTCCATCTCCTTGATCTGCATCGACAAGGCCGGTTGCGAGATGGAACAGGATTCAGCCGCGCGGCCGAAATGGCCGTGGCGCGCCAGCGCATCGAAATATCGGAGCTGCCGCATCGTCAAGTTGATCATCAGAAAATCTTATCGCAGTGATCATTAAAGTCAACTTCCCCTGATCGAACGCGAAGCTTAGAGTGTTACCACCTGGTCAAGGGCGCGAGTTCGACGCCACCAGAGGAGGTATTCATGGACGACAATTCGAAGTGCCCGTTTTCGGGTGGAAAACGCGTGCCAACGAACCGCGATTGGTGGCCAACTCAGCTCAGCATCGAGATGCTGCACAAGAATTCCGGCCTGTCCGATCCGATGGGCAAGGAATTCGACTACGCCAAGGAATTCAAGACGCTCGACCTGAACGCGGTCATCAAGGATCTGACCGCTTTGATGACGGAATCGCAGGAATGGTGGCCCGCCGACTTCGGTCACTATGGCGGTCTCATGATCCGCATGGCCTGGCACAGCGCGGGCACCTACCGCACCACGGACGGCCGCGGTGGCGCCGGCGCCGGTCAGCAGCGTTTCGCGCCGCTCAACAGCTGGCCCGACAACGCCAACCTCGACAAGGCGCGCCGTCTGCTCTGGCCGATCAAGCAGAAGTACGGCCGCAAGATTTCCTGGGCCGATTTGATGGTGCTGGCCGGCAACGTCGCGCTGGAATCGATGGGCTTCAAGACCTTCGGCTTCGCCGGTGGCCGCGCCGACGTGTGGGAGCCGGAGGAGCTCTATTGGGGCCCCGAAGGCACCTGGCTGGGCGATGAGCGCTACAGCGGCGAACGCCAGCTCGCCGAGCCGCTCGGCGCGGTGCAGATGGGCCTCATCTACGTCAATCCGGAAGGCCCGAACGGCAAGCCGGATCCGATCGCCGCGGCCAAGGACATCCGCGAGACCTTCTTCCGCATGGCGATGAATGACGAGGAAACCGTCGCGCTGATCGCCGGTGGCCATACCTTCGGCAAGACCCATGGTGCTGGCGATCCGTCTCTGGTCGGACCGGAGCCGGAAGCGGGCGCGCTCGAGGATCAGGGCCTCGGCTGGAAGAGCAAGCACGCTTCGGGCATCGGCGGTGATTCCATCACCAGCGGTCTCGAGGTGACATGGACGACGACGCCGACGAAGTGGAGCAACAACTTCTTCGAGAACCTGTTCAAGTACGAATGGGAACTGACGAAGAGCCCGGCGGGTGCGCAGCAGTGGACGGCCAAGGGCGCGGAGGCGATCATTCCGGACGCTTTCGACAAGTCCAAGAAGCATCGGCCGACCATGCTGACCACCGATCTCTCGCTGCGTCTCGATCCCGCCTATGAGAAAATCTCGCGGCGCTTCCTGGAGAATCCCGATCAGTTCGCCGACGCCTTCGCCCGCGCCTGGTTCAAGCTCACCCATCGCGACATGGGTCCGGTCGTGCGCTATCTCGGCCCGCTGGTGCCGAAGGAGACGCTGATCTGGCAGGATCCGATCCCGGCCGTGAATCACGAGCTGGCCAGCGAGCAGGATATCGCCTCGCTGAAGACGAAGATCCTGGCCTCGGGTCTGTCGGTGCCGGAGCTGGTCTCGACGGCCTGGGCGTCGGCCTCGACGTTCCGCGGCTCGGACAAGCGCGGTGGCGCCAACGGCGCACGCATCCGCCTCGCCCCGCAGAAGGACTGGGAGGTGAACGAGCCGGCTCAGCTCTCGAAGGTCCTGGGCAAGCTCGAAGCAATCCAGAAGGACTTCAATGCGTCATCCGGTGCGAAGAAGGTCTCGCTGGCGGACCTCATCGTGCTCGGCGGCACCGCCGCGGTCGAGAAGGCCGCGAAGGATGCCGGCGTCGGCATCAAGGTCGGCTTCACGCCGGGCCGCATGGATGCCTCGCAGGAGCAGACCGACGCTGCCTCCTTCGCTCCGCTGGAGCCGCGGGCCGATGGCTTCCGCAACTACACCGGCAAGCGGCAGCAGTTCATGATGCCCGAGGAGGCTCTGGTCGATCGTGCGCAGCTGCTCCGGCTTACCGGCCCGGAGATGACGGCGCTCATCGGCGGTCTGCGCGTGCTCGGTGCCAATGCGAACGGTTCGAAGAACGGCGTCCTCACCTCGAAGGTGGGAACGCTGAGCAACGACTTCTTCGTCAACCTGCTCGACATGAGCACGCAGTGGACGCCGGCCGGTACTGACGGCAGCTATGAGGCCCGCGATCGCAAGACCAACGCGGTGAAGTGGACCGGCACGCGCGTCGATCTGATCTTCGGCGCGCACTCGCAGCTCCGCGCCTACGCCGAGGTCTATGCCACGTCGGATTCCAAGGAGCAGTTCGTCAAGGACTTCGCGAAAGCATGGACCAAGGTGATGAACCTCGACCGGTTCGAGCTCGCGGCTTGATCCCAAAGCTCAGCAAGCGACAAACAAAAAGGGCGGCCGAAAGGCCGCCCTTCGTGTTTCTGATGCAGCGGAGCGATTACTCGCCGGCTGCTTCGCGCGGGGCCTTCTCGCCCTCGCCGCCGCCCTTGCCTTCGAGGTCTTCGCCGGTCTCCTGGTCGACCACCTTCATCGACAGGCGGGTCTTGCCGCGGTCATCGAAGCCGAGCAGCTTGACCTTGACCTTGTCGCCTTCCTTGACGACGTCGGAGGTCTTCTGCACGCGCGCCGAAGCGAGCTGGCTGATGTGGACGAGACCGTCCTTGGAACCAAAGAAGTTCACGAAGGCGCCGAACTCCATCACCTTGACGACGGTGCCGTCATAGATCTGGCCGACTTCCGGATCGGACGCGATCGACTTGATCCACTTGATCGCGGCCTTCATCGCCTCGCCGTCGCTGGAGGCGACCTTCACGGTGCCGTCGTCCTCGATGTTGACCTTGGCGCCGGTCTTCTCGACGATCTCGCGGATCACCTTGCCGCCGGTGCCGATCACTTCACGGATCTTGTCGGTGGCAATCTTGAAGGTCTCGATGCGCGGCGCATATTCGCCGAGCTCGGCACGGGCGTTGGTAAGCGCCTTGGACATCTCGCCGAGGATGTGGATACGACCATCCTTGGCCTGACCGAGCGCGACCTTCATGATCTCTTCGGTGATGCCTTCGATCTTGATGTCCATCTGGAGCGAGGTGATGCCCTGCTCGGTGCCGGCGACCTTGAAGTCCATGTCGCCGAGATGGTCCTCGTCACCGAGGATGTCGGAGAGAACCGCGTAGCGCTTGTCTTCGAGGATCAGGCCCATCGCGATGCCCGCGGTCGGCCGCTTCAGCGGCACGCCTGCGTCCATCAGCGCGAGCGAGGCGCCGCAGACCGAAGCCATCGACGACGAGCCGTTGGATTCGGTGATCTCCGACACCACGCGCGTGGTGTAGGGGAACTCGTGGTGCGGCGGCAGCACGGGGTGGATCGCGCGCCAGGCAAGCTTGCCGTGGCCGATCTCGCGGCGCTTGGTGCCGCCGAGGCGACCGGTTTCACCGACCGAGTAGGGAGGGAAGTTGTAGTGCAGCAGGAACGTCTCTTTGTACGTTCCCGACAGTGCGTCGATGTACTGCTCGTCCTCGCCGGTGCCGAGCGTGGTCACGACCAGCGCCTGGGTCTCGCCGCGGGTGAACAGCGCCGAGCCGTGGGCGCGGGGCAGCACGCCGACTTCGGCGATGATGTTGCGCACGGTCTTGGAGTCCCGGCCGTCGATGCGCTTGCCGGTGTCGAGGATGTTCCAGCGAACGATCTTGGCTTCGAGCTTCTTGAACACGCCGCCGATGCGCAGCTTGTCGTATTTCGGCTCCTGCCCTTCGGGGAAGTAGTGGGCGATCACCTTTTCCTTGACCTTGCCGACCGCGGCGTAGCGATCCTGCTTGATCGGAATGGCGTAGGCGGTGCGCAATTCCTGCTCGACCATGCCGAGCATTTCCTTTTCGAGCGCCGAATTGTCGATCGCAGTGACCTCGCGCGGCTCCTTCGCGGCCTTCTCGGCGAGCTCGATGATCGCGTTGATCACCGGCTGGATGTGGCGGTGACCGAACATCACGGCGCCGAGCATGATGTCTTCGTTCAGTTCCTTGGCTTCCGATTCCACCATCAGCACGGCGTCGGCAGTGCCGGCGACGACAAGGTCGAGCTGGGTGTCGACCATCTCGTCGAGGGTCGGGTTGAGGATGAACTCGTCATTGGCGAAACCGACGCGCGCGGCGCCGATCGGGCCCTTGAACGGAGCGCCCGACAGGGTCAGCGCGGCCGACGATGCCACCAGCGCCACGATGTCGGGATCGTTCTCCATGTCGTGCGAGAGCACGGTGACGATCACCTGGGTCTCGTTGCGCCAGCCGTCGACGAACAGCGGACGGATCGGACGGTCGATCAGGCGGGAGACCAGCGTCTCCTTCTCGGTCGGACGGCCCTCGCGCTTGAAATAGCCGCCGGGAATGCGGCCGGCTGCGTAGGTCTTCTCCTGATAGTCGACGGTCAGCGGCAGGAAGTCGACACCTTCGCGCGGGGTCTTTGCCGCGACGACGGTGGCGAGCACCACGGTCTCGCCGTAGGTCGCGACGACGGCGCCGTCGGCCTGGCGGGCGATCTTGCCGGTTTCAAGCTTGAGAGGGCGTCCGCCCCAGTCGATCTCGACCGAATGCTTATTGAACATAGATGTCTTCTTTCATGGGTTCTCGAAAGAAGGACGGCTCGAAAAACAAAAACCATGCGCAAGATTGCGGGACGTTGATCGAAGCGGGCGATCAGCGTCCTGCGATCCTGCCATGGTTTTTGGATTTCGGATGGCGTCCATCCTTTCGGGTCATACGGGCGCCTTGCCCGTTGTGCCCAGCCGCCGGATTGCTGCTGGACTGTCAGTCGGCACGAACGCGAACACCAAACCTTGGGTCTTCGCCCATCATGCCCCGGATGCGAACCGTCAACGGCCCGTACCCGACGCGCACGCAGCCTCGATCAAAAACCTTTAAACAAGCGCTTTCGTTCGAAACCACGCGCGAAAACGCGCGCCGTTGGGCGCGCGAAAGAACTCTTAACGACGAATGTTGTGCTTCTCGAGCAGCGCCTTGTAGCGGGCCTCGTCCTTCTTCTTCACATAGTCGAGGAGCGAGCGGCGGGTCGACACCAGCTTCAAGAGGCCGCGACGCGAATGGTTGTCCTTCACGTGGGTCTTGAAATGGCTCGTGAGGTTGGCGATGCGTTCCGAAAGGATCGCGACCTGAACCTCTGGCGAGCCGGTATCGCCGGCTTTGTTGGCATTCGTCTTGATGACTTCCGCTTTGCGTTCTGCGGCAATCGACATCGTCAATTTCTCTCGTTGCGAACGGCGCTGGCAGTCAGGCCGGTCAGGTTGAACACACGCTTGGGGATGATTTCGCCATTGCCAACTTCGGCAAGCGCGAGAAGCCGGCCTGCCACCGTGACATAGACTGTGCCGCTCGAAGTGGGCGCATCCCGTCCGCGCAACAAAACGGCCTGGCCCCGATGGAGCCTTGCCGCATCAGCCCGAGTGACGGCCAGTGCCGGGATGTCGTCCAGCGCGGTCTCAACGGGCATAAGCGCGTCGGCGAGGCTCCCCTCGCCGGACGCGGCTCTATCGCACAAAGCCTCCAACTGATCCAGCGGAATCATGTCGTTCTCGCCAAATGGGCCGACCAGGGTCCGCCGCAGCGCGCAGATATGGCCGTAAGTGCCGAGAATCCGGCCCATATCGCGGGCCAGCGCGCGGACATAGGTGCCCTTGCCGCACTCGGCCTCGAACACGGCGTGGTCACTACCTGGTTGATTTACAAGGCTTAAACGGTGAATCTCGACCGGACGCGGGGCCAGTTCCACGATCTCGCCGTCGCGGGCGAGGTCGTAGGCACGCTCGCCCTTGATCTTGATCGCGGAATAGCGCGGCGGGATCTGCTCGATCACCCCTGTGAAACGGGGCAGCAGGGCCTCGATGGCCTCCCGGGTCGGGCGCTGGGCGGAGGTTGCGGTAGCCCGGCCCTCGATATCGTCGGTATCGCGCTCCTCGCCCCAGCACACGGTGAACTGGTAGCGCTTGCGGCCGTCCATGACGAAGGGGACGGTCTTGGTGGCCTCGCCGAGCGCGATCGGCAGGCCGCCGGAGGCGAGCGGATCCAGCGTGCCGGCATGACCGGCGCGTTTGGCGTTGAACAGGCGCTTGAGCACGGCAACGGCCTGCGTCGAGGTCATGCCGATCGGCTTGTCGAGCACGACCCAGCCGTGGACGTCGCGGCGGTCACGGCGCGGCTGGTTGCCCTTCTGCTTGTTGGCGCGCGGATCGTTGTTGACGCGGCGCGGCTCCTGATGCGGCTGGGAATTGCCGTCCATGTCCGCAAAATTATTTTTCTGCACGTCGCGCTGATCGGGCTCTTCGCCGCCGATCGTGCCGTGAGCCGGGTCCATCGTCATTGCTCTTCTTCCCGATCCGATTTCGGATCCTGTTCCAGGTCCTTCTGCACCGCAGGTGTTCGCAAAAGTTTCTCGATCCGTTCCGCTTCGTCGAATCGTTCATCGACGCGGAAGCGAAGGTCAGGTGCAAATTTCAGGTTAACGCGCCGCGCGACTTCGCCGCGCAGGAACTTCTTGTTGCGCTCGAGCGCAGCGATAATGACCTCGGTGTCGCGCCCACCGAGCGGCATCACATAGACTGTTGCAAGCTTCAGGTCGGGCGACATCCGTACCTCCGGCACGGTGATGATGTGACCTTCGAGGTCCTCATCATGCACATTGCCTTGCGCCAAAATCTCGGCCACCGCATGGCGAACCTGCTCCCCGACACGCAACTGACGCTGCGAGCCGCCGGGTGCGGAACTTTTTTTCTGATGATGGCTGGGCATGGTCGAAAATTACCTCGTCATGCGCGTGTATGGGACACGAGCATTGTCATTTGTCCTGTTGAAACGAATGCGGTGAGATGGCCGGAATAAATCCGGCCATCTCACTCCCGCAATTTCAGCTCAAAAAGATCCAGGCGCTTCGGTAAGATTTGGACTTACAGGGAGCGCTGGATCGTCTCCACGCGGTAACACTCGATCACGTCACCGGCGCGCATGTCGTGATAGTTCTCGAAGGCCATGCCGCATTCCTGACCGGACTGGACTTCCTTCACTTCGTCCTTGAAGCGCTTCAGCGTCGACAGCTTGCCTTCGTGCACGACGACGTTGTCGCGGATCAGGCGCACGTTGGCGCCGCGTTCCACGGTGCCGTCGGTAACGCGGCAGCCGGCGACCTTGCCGATCTTGGAGATGTTGAAGATCTCCAGGATCGCGGCATTGCCGAGCATGGTTTCGCGCAAGGTCGGTGCGAGCAGGCCGCTCATGGCCTTCTTCACGTCGTCCACGAGGTCGTAGATGATGTTGTAGTAGCGGATCTCGATGCCGTTGCGCTTGGCGGCCGCAGCGGCCTCCTTGTTCGCACGAACCGAGAAGCCGATGATCGCGGCGTTAAAACCTTCCGCGAGCGTCACGTCCGATTCCGAGATGCCGCCGACACCGGCATGCAGGATACGCGCGGCGACTTCGTCGGTGCCGAGCTTCTCCAGCGAGCCGAGGATCGCTTCCAGCGAGCCCTGCACGTCGGCCTTGATGATCAGCGGGAATTCCTTGCGGCCCGCCGTCTTCAACTGCGACATCATCTGCTCGAGCGAGCCGCGCATGCCGGAGATCGAGGCAGCCGCGTTCTCGCGCTTCTGGTGCGCGCGGTAGCTCGTGACCTGACGGGCGCGGGCTTCGTTCTCGACCACGGCGAGACGATCGCCGGCTTCCGGCGGACCGTTGAAGCCGAGCACTTCGACCGGTACCGAGGGACCGGCTTCCTGAACCGTCTCACCCTGATCGGAGATCAGCGCACGGACGCGGCCCCATCTCGGCGCCGGCGACGATGATGTCACCGACACGGAGCGTGCCGCGCTGGACCAGCACGGTCGCGACCGGACCACGGCCGCGGTCGAGCTTGGCTTCGATCACGGTGCCTTCGGCCGGGCGCTCCGGATTGGTCTTCAGGTCGAGGATGTCGGCCTGGAGCGCGATCATCTCGAGCAGCTTGTCGAGATTGGTCTTGTTCTTCGCGGACACTTCGACGTCGACGACTTCGCCGCCGAAGGATTCCACCTGCACCTCGTGCTGCAGCAGCTCGGTGCGCACGCGCTCGGGCTTGGCGTCGGGCTTGTCGATCTTGTTGATGGCAACGATGATCGGCACCCGCGCCGCCTTGGCGTGGTTGATGGCTTCGATCGTCTGCGGCATCACGCCGTCATCGGCCGCAACCACCAGCACGACGATGTCGGTGACCTTGGCGCCGCGGGCGCGCATCGCGGTGAACGCGGCGTGGCCGGGCGTGTCGATGAAGGTGATCTTCTTGCCGCTCTCGGGCGACACCACCTGATAGGCGCCGATATGCTGGGTGATGCCGCCGGCTTCGCCGGAGACAACGTTGGCATGACGGAGCGCATCGAGCAGCGAGGTCTTGCCGTGGTCGACGTGGCCCATCACGGTCACCACCGGCGAGCGCGGCTCGGTATCGGTGGGATCGTCGATGGCGTCGAACAGGCCTTCTTCAACGTCGGACGCGGCAACGCGCTTGACGGTGTGACCGAGCTCTTCGGCGATCAGCTGCGCGGTGTCGGCGTCGATCACGTCGGTGATCTTGTGCATCGCGCCCTGCTTCATCAGCATGCGGATGACGTCGACCGCGCGCTCGGCCATGCGGTTGGCGAGTTCCTGGATCGTGATCGCTTCCGGAATGATCACCTCGCGGATGAGCTTTTCCTTCGGCTCGTTCGCGGCATGGCCCTTCAGGCGCTGGGTGCGGCGGCGGAACGAGGCGATCGAGCGCTCGCGCACATCGTCGGCATTGAAGGCGGTGACGACCGTCAGGCGGCCGCGCTCCTTCTGCGGGCCGGGCTTCTGGGTGGGCTTGGGGGCTACCACAGGCCGCGCAGCGCCGCCGGGACCGCGACGGATCTGGCGCGGACCCTCGTCCTCGTCCGGTCCGGCTGCGACAGCGGGGGCGCGACCCACCGGGCTTCCCGGCCGCGTGGTCGTTCCGGGCCGCGCGGTCGTTGTTCCCGGGCGTGCCGTGGTGCTCGTTCCCGGGCGCGCCGTGGGCGCTCCGGACCGCGGTGCAGTAGCGGCAGAGGTCGCGGTTGCAGGGCGCGCCGCAGATTGCGGCTGCTCGCCTTCGCCAAAACGCTTCTTGGCCTCGGTTTCGGCCTTCCGCTTGGCTTCCTCTTCGTGGCGGTGACGCTCGTCTTCGGCCTTGCGGCGGGCTTCGGCGGCCTCGCGGTCGGCGCGTTCGGCGGTTTCGCGGACAGCGCGGCGCTGAGCCTCTTCCTCGGCACTACGACGCTCTTCGACTTCGCGCACCTTGGCATCGGCCAGCGCGCTGGCGCGGGCGGAACGCTCGTCCTCGGTCAGCGTGCGCAGCACCACGCCGGAGCCGGTGTTGCGCGGCGGAGCCGGGCGTGCGGGAGCAGGCGCCGGCGCGGCCGGCGCGGGCTTCGCCACTTCGGCCACCTGCGGCTCGGGGGTGCCGTCGACACGGCGCTTGCCGCGCTTCTCGACCACGACCTGCTTGCTACGGCCATGGCTGAAGCTCTGGCGCACGGTGCCCGTTTCGACGCGCGGCTTGAGCGATAGCGTTTTGCTCGGAACGCTCAGCTTCTTGTCGCCAGGGGTCTTGGTATCAACCATTAAGCAGTCCTAATCCTGATCTTGTTGTCGTTGTGCGTTGCCGCACCGTGCTATCGGGTGGTCGTTGTCTCTCAGAAATCCTGGCCGGGCATTTCGGCAGTCTTGTCAACGTGCGCCATCCGGTATCGGACCAGCATCTGGCTACGTGACAGGAATGACTTGCTCGCCGGGCCCGCGAGCAGGGCAGCATGTATCACATTTGACCGGGTAAGTGCCAAATCCAATTCTATTGATTTCAGCGCGGTGACGACGGGAATCTGCGGCTTGGAGCCGCGATTTCCGTCATTTTGACGCGCCAGCATGTCCAATTTGCGGATTCCGTCCGCGGCCCCGTCGCTGGCATGGATCAGGACCTCGGCCGTACCTCCCCGAAGCGCGCTTTCGACCTTGCCGAAGCCGGCCACAATCTGGCCCGCCTTGGCGGCAATCCCGAGGGCTTCGGTCACGCCCCGAACCAGAAGCGCCTCGATGTCGGCGGGAAGCGTCTGAGGGATGCGCAGCTGGCGCTTGAAGGCTTTGGTAAAGTGGTGACGCCGCACGGCTTCCGCAACCACCTCGCGCGAGGCGGTGACCCACATGCCTCGGCCGGGCAGCTTGCGCTTGAGATCGGGAACTATGTCCCCTTGGGGCGAGACGACGAAGCGGATCAGCTCGTCGATCGGCCGGACCTCGCGGCTGACCGCGCACATCCGCATGGTCGCGGACTTTTCAGTCCGCGGTCCATGGTCGAGTTCGGGGTCAGTATCGGCGAGCATCCGGGTGACATCCTCCTTCGCCCTAAGCCGGCTGATCTTCGGCCGCCTCGGCCTCCTCGGCCGGCTTGGCGAGATCGGCCTCGGTGATCCAGCCGGCCTTGACGCGGGCCTGCATGATCATCGCTTCGGCATCGTCACGGGAGATCTCGAGGCCGTCGAGCGCGCCCGGATATTTGGTCTGCTCGCCGCCTTCCTTGCGCTCGGTCCAGCCGACCAGATCGTCAGTGGCGCAGCCGGCGAGGTCGTCGACCGTCTTGATGTCGTTCTCGCCGAATTTCACCAGCATCTTCGAGGTGACGCCGGGCACGTCCTTGACGGCGTCCTCGACGCCGAGCTCCTTGCGCCTGGCCTCAATCTCGGCTTCCAGCTGTTCGAGATATTCACGAGCGCGGTTCTGGAGTTCCTGCGCGGTCTCCTCGTCGAAGCCCTCGATGCCGGCGAGCTCCTTGAGGTCCACCATCGCGAGTTCCTCGACCGAGGTGAAGCCTTCGGACGCCAGCAATTGACCGACCACTTCGTCGACATTGAGCGATTCCATGAAGACGCGGGTGGAGTTCTCGAAGTCGGCCTGGCGGCGCTCCGATTCCTCCTGCTCGGTCAGGATGTCGATGTCCCAGCCGGTGAGCTGCGAGGCCAGACGCACGTTCTGGCCGCGGCGACCGATCGCCAGCGAGAGCTGGTTGTTGGTGTCGGGCACGACGACCTCGATGCGCTCGCGGTCTTCGTCGATGACGACCTTGGAGACTTCGGCCGGCGCCAGCGCGTTGACCACGAAGGTCGCGATGTCGGGCGACCAGGGGATGATGTCGATCTTCTCGCCCTGCAATTCGTTCACCACCGCCTGCACGCGCGAACCGCGCATACCGACGCAGGCGCCGACCGGATCGACCGAGGAATCGCGGGAAATCACGCCGATTTTCGCGCGCGAGCCGGGATCTCGGGCAACCGCCTTGATCTCGACGATGCCGTCATAGATCTCGGGTACTTCCTGCGCGAACAGTTTTGCCATGAACTGCGGATGGGTGCGGGAGAGGAAAATCTGCGGGCCGCGGGTCTCGCGGCGGACGTCGAAGATGTAGGCGCGGACGCGGTCACCGTTGCGGAACACTTCGCGCGGCAGCATCTCGTCGCGGCGGATGATGGCCTCGCCGCGGCCGAGATCGACGATCACGCTGCCATATTCGACGCGCTTGACGACGCCGTTGACGATGTCGCCGATGCGGTCCTTGAATTCCTGATATTGCCGGTCGCGCTCGGCTTCGCGCACCTTCTGCACGATCACCTGCTTGGCCGACTGCGCGGCGATGCGGCCATATTCCAGCGGCGGCAGCGTGTCTGCGATAGTGTCGCCGACCTGGGCACCGGGATTGGCGCGCTGCGCATCCACCAGCGAGATCTGGTTGGAATGGTTTTCGACCGTCTCGACCACCAGCATGTGGCGCGACAGCCGCAGCTCGCCCTTCTTCGGGTCGATCTCGGCGTGAACATCAGTCTCGCTGCCGTAACGTGCCCGTGCCGCCTTGGCGATGGCGTCCTCCATCGCCGCGATCACGATGCCGCGGTCGATCGATTTCTCGCGTGCAACGGCGTCGGCGATCTGGAGCAATTCAAGTCGATTGGCGCTGACTGCCATGGCTAGTCTCCTTCGTCAGGATCGATCTCGCCCCGTCGCGCGCGTTCGGCGGCCAGGCGATGTTTCTTGGTATTGGTCGGGGCCGGCTTCTTTGTAGTGGTCGGCGCCGGCTTCTTTGTCGGCTTCGTGTTCTTGGTCGTTTTTTCGCTGATGCCGGCGTGCGGTGCAGCCGGCGGCTCCAGGCCCAGATTGCGGCGCATCTCGCGTGCCTGGGCCTTGCCGCGGCGCATGGATTCCGCGATCAGCTCGTCGGTCAGCACCAGCCGTGCCTCGGCGATATCCCCTCCATCGTCAGGAGAACGTCGGCAGCCTCATTCGCCTTGACGTCGTCGCGATGCAGATGCACGCGATCGCCTTCGACGGGACCGATCGTGCCGCGGAACCGCTTCCGCCCCTCATGGGCGACCGCCATCTCGACCTTCACCAGATGCCCCGCATAACGCTCGAAGTCGGAGCGGCGAACCAGCGGGCGGTCGATTCCCGGGGAAGAGATTTCCAGCCGATAGGCGCGATCGACGAGGTCGGCGACGTCGAGCACCGGCGACAGCGCCCGCGAGATCGCCTCGCAATCCTCGATCTGCATCGAGCCGTCCGGCCGCTCGGCCATGACCTGCACGGTGCAGCCGGATTCCCCGGAAATGCGGATCCGCACCAGGCGGTAGCCCATGCCTTCGAGCACCGGCCCCGCGACCGCGGACACCCGTGCCGCCACGCCCGGCTCGACCACGAGCCTCGGCTCGGCCAGCAGTTCGGCATCCGTGGAACCAGAGTTCGGCTCGGTCATGTCAGGGGTCAAGGCGCTCGATATGGTTAAGGCTTGGTTTAAGATTTCAAAGCCCGTTCGGAATTCTCCCGACAGATCGCCGGGCCGCACACCTTCCGCCAAGCCGCGTTCAGGTAATAAAAAAGAGCGGGTCCTTTCGGGCCCACTCTCATTACGCGGATCGTATGAGAAGATGAATTGGCGCTGATATAGCCCTTTCCGTCTTCCCGGACAAGGCCCATCGCAGGGCAGGCGAGGCTTTTTGCGACCGGGCTGCGGCCCCCCGCGCAACGCTTCCTTCATCTAGGAGGCCTAAATTCCCTGATTGTGGGGCGGCTTGGGCCAAGGGCGCGCCCGCGGCGTGCCCTAGCGGCGTGCCCTATACGAGTTGCGTTTTCATGACCGTTGCCACGTCTCTTATTCCCGGACTGGACGATATCGTCAAACGCGGCGACCCGCGGCGTCGCGGCGAGATCGCGCGCGCCATCTCCCAATTGTTCTTTCAGGATGCTGAGAATCTCCGTCCCGATGTCGTCGATCTCTTCGACAATCTGCTGATCGATCTCGTCCCGCACGCCGAACTCGCCTCGCGCGTCGATCTCGCCGAACGCTTCTCGCTGCTGACCAATGCGCCACGGCATCTGGTGAGCCAGCTCGCGCGCGAAAACGAGATCACGGTGGCGGGCCCGGTGTTGCGCCGTTCGCCCGTGCTCGACGAAGCCGCCCTCGTCGAGATCGCGCGGCTGAAGGGCCAGGGCCATCTGCTGGCGATGACCGAGCGCCCCACACTGTCGGCTGTCGTCACCGACGTGCTGGTCGAGCGCGGCGATCGCGATGTGGTGCGCCGCGCCGCGGGCAATGCCGGCGCGGTGTTCTCGCCCGGCAGCTATTCCGAGCTGATCAAGCGTGCCGCGCAGGACGGCGTGCTGACGCTCAAGATCGGCCAGCGCAGCGATCTTTCAGGCGAGAACCTGAAACAGCTTCTCGACGGCACGCTCGACGTCATCCGCCGCCGCCTCTCGAGCGTGGTCAATCCCGTGCGTCAGGTCGAGATCAAGCGCGCCATGGCGGCGATCGAGGAGGCCACGCTGCCGCCGGGCCTGCGTCGCGATTTCTCGGGGGCACAGCGCACGGTGCTGGCCTTGCATCGCGAGGGCCATCTTGGCGAGAGCGCGCTGCTTGGCTTCGCCAAGGCTCACAAATATGAGGAGTCGATCGCCTCGCTTTCGGCGCTGTCCGGCGTTCGCCTCTCGATCCTCGAGCGCTTGGTCGCGGGTGATCGGTACGATCCAATTCTGGTGCTGGGACGCGTGCTGAATCTCGGCTGGCCGACTGTGCGCGCGCTCATCCTGCTGTGGTACGGACCGCACCGCACGCCGGCGGATGCCGACCTCGAGGCGGCGCGCGCGAATTTCACGCGCTTGATGCCGACGACCGCCGAGCGCGTCGTCAATTTCTGGCGCAATCGGCAGACGATCTAAACCCGCCTGAATCGCAGATACGCCGCCTTGCGGCCTTCGCGCGTCGCCTTTCGGCCATAGCGCGTCATCGTGTAGCCGTCCCACGGCAGGCGAAAATCATCGGCGCGCTCCGCGAGCCAGACAAAGTCCTGCGAGCGCACCAGATGCGACAGCGTCCAGGCGCAGTAATCGTCGATGTCGCAGACAAAACGGAATTCGCCGCCGGCTTTCAGCACGCGCGCCATCGCCGCGATGGTCCGGTCCTGGACGAAGCGCCGCTTCCAGTGCCGCCGTTTCGGCCAGGGATCGGGATGGATCAGGTCGATCCGCGACAGCGAAGCCTTCGGCAGCCAGGCCAGGAGCTCGGCGGCATCGCCTGCGAACAGACGGATGTTGCCGATGCTGGCTGCCTCGATCTGCGCGAGGATCTTCGCCATGCCGTTGACATAGGGCTCGCAGCCGATGAAGCCGGTTGTGACGAAGTTTTGCGCTTCCGCCGCAAGATGCTCGCCGCCGCCGAAGCCGATCTCGAGCCGCACGTCGTCGGCCGCGGGGGTGAATATCTCGCGGGCATCCGCCGGTGCTTCACTGTCGATGGCGAGCGCAAGACGCGGCAGCAGATGACCGATCAGCTCGGCCTGGTGCTGCCTGAGCTTGTGGCCCTTGCGGCGTCCGAAGAACGCACGCTCGCTGTCATCGCGACCGGGATCTGATTTGCGTTCGCTCATCGCAGCGTCTGGTACAGGCGATGGAGCAGCCGCGCGCGCGGTTCGAGCGATGAGACATAGAGCTGCTCATAATGGGTGTGCGCGCCCTTGCCGTCGACGCCGAGCCCGTCGAGCGTTGCGGTGTGGGCGGCGGTGAAATTGCCGTCCGAGCCGCCGCCGGTGTGAGCGTCGACCAGCTCGAAGCCGATCTCCGTGGCGACAGTCTTCGCATGTTCGTACAGCGATGCGCCTGCATTGCTCTTCTCGTAAGGCGGACGATTGAGCCCGCCCGTGACCTTGACGGTGACGCCATCCGTCTTCGATGTCAGGGCGAGGATCTTGCCGACGAATTCGTCCGCGTCCTTGAAGCTCAGCACGCGCAGATCGATTTCGGCATGGGCTTCTTCCGGCGTCACGTTGGGCCGCGTGCCGCCGCGCACCACGCCGACATTGACGGTGACGCCGCGCGCCAGATCGTTCATCGCTTCCAGCGCCAGGATGACGTTGGCAAGCTCGCGGATCGCGCTGCGGCCGTCCTGGGGCCGCGTGCCGGCATGTGCGGGCACACCCTTGATAAAGACTTCGAATCGTCCGACGCCCTTGCGGCCGGTGACGATCTTGCCGCCGTCGCGCGCCGGCTCCGTCACCAGCACGTATTTGGCCTTGCGCCCTTCCGTCTCGATCAGTGCACGAGAGGTGGGGCTGCCGATCTCCTCGTCGGAAGTGAACATGTGGGTGATGCCGAGCGGCGAGCGATCGGCCGTGGCGCAAAGCGCGCGAAAGGCCTGATGGGCAATGTAGGCGCCGCCCTTCATGTCGTAGATGCCGGGACCGAACGCGCTGTCGCCTTCGACCTTGAACGGCAGGCGCTCGATGAACCCCATGGGGTGAACGGTATCGAGGTGGCTCAGCACCAGGATGCCCGGCCGGTCCTGGCCCCAGGTCGAGCGCGCCACGAGATGATCACCGCAGCCATCGACGCCGGCGACGCGCTCGAGCGTAACAGGGAGATCGCGGTATTGCTCCGCGACCATGGAGATCAGCTTGTTGACCTGTTCAGGCGCTTCCGTTGGCGTCTCGACCTCCACCCAGCGGCGGATGCCATCGAGAATAGTTTGGGAATCGAACCAATTGGAGCTGGTCATGGGCGCATCTGTGCCTTTGAATCTCATCATCGGGAAGGACGCGCATCAAAGCGCGGCCGCAAATGACGACATAGGCCAGATTTGACGCAGTCTCAAATCCGATTGAGACGGCGCGTCAGCGCTTGTCAGGGCCTTCGCGAGCCGCGATCTGCTCGACGAGATCGACGATCGAGCGGCGCATCTTCGAATCGGTGATTCGGGTGAACGCCTTGGTCAAAGCGAGTCCTTCGGAAGTCGCGAGGAAGTCCGAGACGTAAGACGGCGATGCGCCTTCGCTGAAGCCATCCGGACCCGGCACGCCGCTCGGACCGCCCTCGAACAGGAACGACACCGGCACCTGGAGAATCTCGGCAATTTGCTGGATGCGGCTCGCGCCGACCCGGTTGGTGCCCTTCTCGTATTTCTGGACCTGCTGGAAAGTCAGCCCCAAAGCTTCACCGAGCTTTTCCTGGCTCATGCCCAACATGATGCGGCGCATCCGCACGCGACTGCCGACATATTTGTCAACAGGGTTGGGCGCTTTCGACATTTCCTCAGCCCTCCAAACATCACCTTCGGCGCAATCAGGAATGCCTCAGGTGTCAGCAACGTCAAAATCAAACCCTGTTATTGAGAAACATTGCGGAGAAATTTAGCAATGCCCACTGTCTTTTGCAGATGGTGCAGAATGAGGAGGCCGCGTGCAGTCTGTCAACCGTGGGACTACGGTTGTCAAAAGTTTCCGGCCGCATCGGCCGCGACGGCGTGATCAAGGGTGCCGTTTGGCAACACGTCGGCGGACCGCCAGAAATATGGCCAGCGCGACGAGCATGGCCGCGGGCATATCGCCCACCCGCGCATAGACCGTCGGCGGGATCGCGGCGGGCAGGTTTGCGTCCAATATGCCTTCGATTCCGAGACCGAGACTGGCGACGGTGCGTCCCACCGGATCGACGACCGCGGAGACGCCGGTATTCGCGGAGCGGACCAGCGGCAATCCGAGCTCGATCGCGCGCATCCGCGCCTGCTCCAGGTGTTGATAGGGGCCGGTCGAGATACCGAACCAGCCGTCATTGGTGAGATTCACGATCCAGCCCGGACGCTCATTGCGTCCAGCCACCTCGCCGGGAAAGATTGCTTCGTAGCAGATCAGCGGCAGCGCGGGCGGCGCGCCGGGGACCGGCAGCGCATGGCGCACGGTGCCTGGAATGAAGCCGCCGCGCACACGCGTGAGTTGCTCAAAACCGAGCTTCTCCATCAGACCTTGGTACGGAAGAAATTCGCCGAACGGCACCAGATGCAGCTTGTCGTACACCGCGAGCACGCTGGCGTCGTGGTCGATCACGTAGATCGAATTATAGGCGCGGGTGATCGGCGTGCCTCGCGGCAGGTCGGGCGCGCGGACCGAGCCCGTGATCAGTACCGTGCCCCTGGGCAGAAGCTCGGCAATTTGCGCCATCGCATCGGCTTCGCGGGTCAGGAAGAACGGAAACGCAGATTCCGGCCAGATCAGGATGGTGGCATCGCGTACGCCGGTCGATTGCGGTCCGGAGGCGCGATCCGACAAGGCCAGATATTTCTTCATCACCTCCGCCTTGGCGGCGTAGTTGAATTTCGCGTCTTGCTGGAGATCCGGCTGCATCAGGCGCAGCTTGATGCCCGCGACCATCGTGGTCGGATACACCGACAGGCGAATCGCGCCGAAGATGCTCATGACAAGCAGGAGCACCACGGCCGCGGCCGGCACGCGCCACGCCAGGCGGCGATCGGGCGTGCGGTCGATCAGCGTTGCTGGGCTCGCGAAGATCGCAACCGCCAGGAACGTCATGCCCCACAGGCCGATCAGCGAGGCCGTTTGTGCCAGCGGCAGCGGCTCGGACAGCGCGTAGCCGAACGCGTTCCAGGGAAAGCCGGTCAGCGCGTGACCGCGTAGCCATTCGGTGATGGTGAGGCTTGCCGCAAGCGCAAGCACGCGCGTGGCGTTCTTGGTCCAGAGCAGGCGGGCGAGCGCAAAGCCCATCGCCGTGAAGATGGAAAGATAGGCCGGCAGGCCCAGCACGGCGAACGGGGTCAGCCAGGCGAACACATCGGCGTCGACGAAGAAGGCGTAGCCGATCCAATAAAGGCCGGGGACGAAATAGCCCAGTCCGAACCAATAGCCGGTCAGCGCGGCGGCGGGGACGCCGCCATATCGTCCGGCGCCGGCGCCGTCGATCAGCCAGACCAGCACCGGGAACGTGATGAACAGCACCGGGAAGGCGTTGAACGGCGCCAGCGCCAGCACCGAGAGCGCCCCGGCCGCCATCGCGACGAGCGCGCGCTTCCATCCCCAGGTGAGGATAATGGCAAGCGCGATCTGGCGAAGTCGCTGGAACGGGCTCACTGCGGACCGGTCCCGTCGCTTGGCGGCGGGG
Organism: Bradyrhizobium sp. LM2.9; assembly: GCF_054056555.1. Classification (NCBI taxonomy): domain Bacteria; kingdom Pseudomonadati; phylum Pseudomonadota; class Alphaproteobacteria; order Hyphomicrobiales; family Nitrobacteraceae; genus Bradyrhizobium; species Bradyrhizobium sp. LM2.9. The sequence continues at coordinate 5,904,221 of NZ_JBSRYJ010000002.1, read as the reverse complement.
TGGGCGTGTCGCTGGCCGTCGGCTGGCTGCCATCCGGCGCAGTCTCGCGGCGCCGGCTCTCGCGCTGGGTCCGCGGCGCGGGACGCTCCTTCCGCGTCGAAATCCGCAATCGCTTGACGCGGCGCGGGTCGGCATCGAGCACCTCGATCTCGTAATGGCCGGGGCCCGAGATCACCTCGCCGCGCACCGGCAGGCGCCCGACGAAGCTGACGAGATAGCCGCCCAGCGTCTCCACTTCCTCGCCGGCCTCCCCGGTGACGAAGTCCTGGCCGATCACGGTGCGGACGTCGTCGAGGCTGGCGCGGGCATCGGCGATGAAGGCGTTGTCGGGCAGCCGCACGATCGAGGGCGGCTCGTCGCTGTCATGCTCGTCGTCGATCTCGCCGACGATCTGCTCGACGATGTCCTCGAGCGAGACCAGCCCGTCGCTGCCGCCATATTCGTCGACCACCAGCGCCAGATGGATGCGGGTGGCCTGCATCTGCGCGAGCAGGTCGATCGCCCGCATCGACGGCGGCACGTAGAGCAGCTTGCGGATGATGCGCGCTTCTTCGAGCGGCAGCGCGAGATCGACCGTACGCAGATCGAGCCCGGCCGGCAGCGGTTTCTTGCGCTTGGTTTTGGTGACCCCCGACACGCGCGCGCGCGCGGTCATGAAGGCGAGTAAATCGCGGATGTGGACGATGCCGACGGGATCGTCGAGCGTCTCGTTGTAGACCACGAGGCGCGAATGGCCGGCGCTCTCGAAGCGGTCCATCAACTCGCCGAGCGGGATGTCGCGCTTCACCGCGATGATGTCGGCGCGATGCACCATGACGTCGGCGATGCGGCGCTCGTGCAGGCCGAGGATGTTGCGCAGCATGGTGCGCTCGACGGTCGAGAAGCCGGTGTCGTCGGGCGTCGTGGCGTCGAGCACGACCTGAAGGTCGTCGCGCACCGAACCCGCCTTCCAGCCGAACAAGGTCCGGATGGCGCGCAGCAGCCAGCCCTCTGCGCTCGGGCGCATCACCTCGCCTGATGTCACCACGGCCGGCAAATTGGCCGTGTTGCGCGGATTGTCGTGAATTGGGTCGGAATCCGGCATCTCAATGCGTCCCCGGGCGGTCTGCGTAGGGGTCGGGAATGCCGAGATGAGCCAGGATCTCCCGCTCCAGCGCTTCCATTTCTTCCGCGTCGTCCTCGTTTTCGTGGTCGTAGCCGACCAGGTGCAGGAAGCCATGCACGGCGAGATGGCTCAAATGATGATCGAACGGTTTCTGTTCCTCGTCCGCCTCACGCCGCATGGTCTCGTAGGCGATTGCGATGTCGCCGAGCATGCGCGGCGCATCGCCCGGTTTCCATTCGCCTTCCGGCTGAAGCGCGGGAAACGACAGCACGTTGGTCGGCTTGTCGATGCCGCGCCAGTTGCTGTTCAGCGTGCGGATGCCAACATCATCGGTCAGCATCACCGCCACTTCCGCCTCCGCAACGTCTTCGTCGACATTCTCGGCGGCGGCCGCCACGGCGCGCTGGATCACGGCTTCGGAATCGGGCTCGCTCTGCCAGCAATCGGCGACGACGAGGACCTCGGTATTGGGAAGGTTGGGGTGTGACATTGTCTTTGTTCGGAACGAAGGGGCGCCGTGTCTGTGCCCGCTATGGTCCGGCTGTTGTCCCGTCAGGATTTGTTGCCGGCGGCCGGCCGTTGCGGCAAGCCTTCGTAGGCAGAAACGATCCGCGCCACGAGCTCGTGGCGGATCACGTCCTCGGCCTTGAAATGAACTTGCGCAATGCCTTCGACGCCGCTCAGCAAGCGCGTCGCCTCGGCGAGGCCCGAGGTCTGGCCGTTCGGCAGATCGATCTGCGAGGGATCGCCTGTCACGATCATGCGGCTGTTCTCGCCGAGACGCGTCAAAAACATCTTCATCTGCATCGACGTGGTGTTCTGCGCCTCGTCCAGGATGATGGCCGCGTTGGTCAGCGTGCGGCCGCGCATGAAGGCGAGCGGCGCGATCTCGATTTCGCCGGTCTGCAGCGCGCGCTCGACGATGCGCGCATCCATGAGGTCGTAGAGCGCATCGTAGATCGGGCGCAGATAAGGATCGACCTTCTCGCGGAGATCGCCGGGCAAGAAGCCGAGCCGCTCGCCGGCTTCCACCGCCGGGCGTGACAGGATGATCTTGTCGACTTCCTTGCGCTCGAACAGTTGCGCGGCATGCGCGACCGCGAGCCAGGTCTTGCCGGTGCCTGCGGGTCCGATGCCGAACACCAGCTCGTGGCGCTTCAGCGCGCGAATGTAGGAATCCTGTGCCGCCGTGCGCGCGCGCACCGGGCGCTTGCGCAAATTGATGCTGTCGAAGGTGGATTTGGCCGACTTGGCGTCGAACTCGAACAGCGAACCCTGTGCGATCACGGCGCGGATCGCGCCCTCGACCTCGCCCTGGTCGAGATCCTGTCCCTTCACGGCCTGTGCGTAGAGTGTCTCCAGCACGCGGCGCGCGGCATCGCAGCCGTCGCGTGAGCCGCCGATGGTGATGTGGTTGCCCTTGGAATCGACGACGACGCCGAGCCGCCGCTCGATTTGCGCCAGATGCTGGCCGTAGGGGCCGACCAGCGCGGATGCGGCGCGATTGTCGTCGAAATCGATGACGACCTGGGTCTCGGGTGGAACCTGCATGTCGCGGTCAAATTTGCGGCTGGGAGCGATAGAAGAAGACGAATCCGATGCGCTTTTGGGCAAGGGTTCAGGCTCCACTGGCTTGCGATAAAGCGGGCTCGCGCGCGTTGCGCGGCGTCACGAGCTCGCCGAGAAAGCTGTAGCGTTCGAGACTGTCGATCCGGACCGGCAGGATTTGTCCGATGATGTCGGGCGAGGCCATCACGTGCGCGGGCTGGAGGAACGCGGTGCGGCCGACGATCTGGCCGTCCTTGCGGGCCGGGCGTTCGAACAGCACGTCGACCGTTGAGCCAATCGCAGCCTTGTTGAAGGCCGATTGCTGGCTGTCGATCAGTTCCTGGAGCCGCTCCAATCGCTGGTCCATCTCGGCTGGGGACACCGTCTCCTGCATGTCCGCGGCCGGCGTTCCCGGCCGGGCGGAGTATTTGAACGAATATGCCGCAGCGTAGCCGATTTGCGCGACAAGCGCGAGTGTCGCGAGAAAATCTTGCTCGCTCTCGCCGGGGAAGCCGACGATAAAATCCGATGAAAAAGCAATGTCTTGGCGCGCGGACCGGAAACGGTCGACAACACGCCGATAATCATCGGCGGTATGTTTCCGGTTCATGGCCGCCAAAATCCGGTCCGAGCCCGACTGGACCGGCAGGTGCACGAACGGCATCAGCTCGCCGAGATCGCGATGGGCTGCAATCAAACTGTCATCGACATCGCGGGGATGGCTGGTCGAATAGCGCAGCCGCGCGACGCCCGGCAGCGCCGCGAGGTGCTCCAGCAGTCTGCCGAGCGGCCAGCTTTTTCCGTCCGGCCCCTCGCCATGATAGGCGTTGACGTTCTGGCCGATCAGCGTGAGCTCGCGCACGCCGTTGTCGGCGAGCCGCTTCACGTCGTCGACGATCTTTGCCACCGGCCGCGAGACTTCCGAACCTCGCGTGTACGGCACGACGCAGAAGGTGCAGAACTTGTCGCAGCCTTCCTGGACCGTGACGAAGGCGGAAATGCCGCGGGCGCGGATCGCGTCGGGCTTGGGCTGGGCAAGGAAGCCGAACTTGTTCGCGGCCGGAAATTCGGTCTCGATCGCACGGCCTTCATTGCCGGCGCGCTTCAACAGCTGCGGCAAATGATGATAGCTCTGCGGGCCGACCACGACGTCGACCGTGGGTGCACGGCGCACGATCTCCTCGCCCTCGGCCTGCGCCACGCAGCCCGCGACCGCGATCTGCATGGTGCGGCCCGCGCGCGCAGCCTCGTCCTTGGCGACGCGCAGCCGGCCGAGCTCCGAATAGACCTTCTCCGAGGCCTTCTCGCGGATATGGCAGGTGTTGAGGATGACGAGGTCGGCGTCATCAGCGCTGGCCGTCTCCACGAATCCTTCCGGGGCCAGCGTGTCCACCATGCGCTGGGCATCGTAGACGTTCATCTGGCAGCCATATGATTTGATGTGCAGCTTGCGCGGCGGCGTCATGGAACCCGGAGTTGAGGTGGAGGACAGCCCTCAAATATAGGCTGGAGCGGCGAAAATCCAGCGAATGGGTCCATCAAAGGCATTTCGGGGCGCCGCAAGCCAAGCAAGCCCCGAATCTCCACCTAAAACCTCCGGATTCCCGGTTCACGCGCTGGACGCGTCCCTCGGGACTGACGCCAGATGGCCGAAATCAACCCGTCAAGGCGTCCGCCGCGACCCGCCGGATCAGCTCCGGCAGCTGATGCATGTCGGCAAAGAGCAGGTCGGCGCCGGCCCGATGCAATGTTTCGGCATGGCCCTCGCGGCAATGGCTCCCGCCGTGAAAGCCGAACACCGTCATCCCGGCCGCCCGCGCGCCGGCAATTCCGGCCAGGCTGTCCTCGATCACGACGCAGCGCTCGGGCGGCACGCCCATCTCGTTCGCTGCGAACAGGAACAGGTCCGGTGCCGGCTTGCCGTTCTTCACCTGGGAAGCCGAGAAGATATTTGGCGCGAGGCGCTCGTGGAGGCCCGTGCTTCCCAGGCTCACGCGCATGCGCTGATGCGAGCCGCTCGAGGCGACGCAGACGCGCTGGTTGATGACGTCAAGCACGTCGCGAATGCCGCGGATCGCCTCAAGGTCGGCTTCGAACGCGCGGAACAGCTCGTCCTGCAGGTCGCCGTGATAGGCTTCGGGCAGCTTGCGGCCGAGCTCGGTCTCGATCTCGAGATTGGCTTGCCGCGTCGAGCGGCCGAGAAAGCGCTCGAATACCTGATCCGAGGTAATTGGATAACCGTGCCTGGACAGCACATCCGCATGCGCGCGACAGGAGATCACCTCGCTGTCCACGAGCACGCCGTCGCAATCGAAGATGACGAGATCGATCGGCACTTAACTTGTGGGTTTGTCGTCGTCGAGCGGGACGCAATAGAGTTCGAGCCGATGATCGACCAGCTTGTAACCGAGCTTGCGGGCGATCTCCGCCTGGAGCTTCTCGATTTCCTCGGAGGTGAACTCGATCACCTTGCCGTCGCGCAGGTTGATGAGGTGGTCGTGATGGCTGTCGCGCATCTGCTCGTAGCGCGCGCGGCCTTCGCGGAAATCATGGCGCTCGATGATGCCCGCATCCTCGAACAATTTGACGGTGCGATACACGGTCGAGATCGAGATCTTGTCGTCGACCGCGACACAGCGACGGTATAATTCCTCGACGTCGGGATGATCGACCGCCTCCGCGAGCACGCGGGCGATGACACGGCGCTGCTCGGTCATGCGCATGCCCGTTGCGGCACAGCGCGCCTCGATGCCGGACGCCTTTGATTCGGAAGAAGGTTTCAGTGCGGTCATAGATTTGTCTGCCTAGCGGGGCGCTTTCTGCCACCAATGTTACGACAAGTCACGTCGCATCAGAAGTGCGTTCAATTGTTCCCCGTTCGGCTGCTTATAGTAGCGTTCGCGGCGTCCGACCACCATGAATCCGGTTCGGTCATAGAGCCGCCGCGCCGGCTGGTTATTTTCCTCGACCTCGAGAAATATCGTGCGCACGCCACGTCCGGCCAGGTGGCCGAGATGGGTCATCAGCAGCGTGCGGGAGAGACCGCGGCCGCGATGGGCCTGGTCGACCGCGATCGAGAGGATTTCCGCTTCGTCCGCGCCGATCCGCGACACCGCAAAGCCGATCGTGCTGCGGCCGAGGCGCAACCGGTGCACCAGCGTGTTGCGCTCACTGAGCATGCTCTCGAACTCGCCTTCGCCCCAGCCGCGCGCGAAGGAGGCGCCGTGAAGCTGCGCGAGCCGTGCGACGTCGCGCGCGACAGCCGGCTCGACAACGGCCGTGCCGCCGCGCCACCATTCCGACAACCATCTCATCATGAGCTTGCAGCTTGTGCTGCAAACGGCAGGTGTGCGGCCGGCTTTGCATCGGGCGCGCGCAGATAGAACGGCCGCGCCGGATTTGTCTCGGGATCGGCCGCGGCGCCAAGCCACGCGACCCAGCCGATGTCAGGCGCGGGCTGCGCGTCGACCGCGACCGGCTGCGGGATATCTTTCGGCCAGCGCTCCGCGAGGATCTTTGCGGCATTGCCGACCAGATGCGGTGCGCCGAATTGCGAGGTCGCGATCACCTCGTCGACGGACGCGACGCCCGGCCGTACCAGCTGGCTGCCGTCGCCGGCCACGATCTGGAAGTAGACGTGATCGTGCCGGGCATCGATCGCCGAGATCACCGGCGCCGTTCCGCTCTGGCCGACCACGGTGGCGGCATAGGCCGACAAGGTAGTCAGGCCTACGGCGGGACGCTTCGCCGCAAGCGCGAGGCCGCGGGCCGCCGAGATGCCGACGCGCAGCCCGGTGAAACTTCCGGGGCCCATGGTGACCGCGATGCGATCGAGCGAGGTGAAGGCGAGATTGGCTGATAGCATCACGCGCGCGATCATCGGCATCAGCGCTTCGGCGTGGCCGCGCTTCATCAGAAGCTGCTCCTGCGCAAGGAGCTGGCCGGCGTCGGTGTCGAGCACGGCGGCCGCGCACGCTTCCAGCGCGGTATCGATGGCAAGGATCAGCATAAGGCGACCATAGCATTGGCAATCGCATGATGCCCGATGTTCTTGCCGTCGTGGCCGGGCTTGTCCCGGCCATCCACGCCTTTGCGCTCCAAGAACGTGAATGCCGCGTGCCCGGTCAGACCTCGCAGGGTGGGCAAAGGCGCACTTGCGCCGTGCCCACCATCTCGCCTACATCGGCCGGACTTCGACCACGTCGGGCACGAAATGCTTGAGCAGGTTCTGGATGCCGTGCTGGAGCGTCGCGGTCGATGACGGGCAGCCGGCGCAGGAGCCCTTCATGTTGAGATAGACGATACCGTCCTTGAAGCCGCGGAAAGTGATGTCGCCGCCGTCATTGGCGACCGCCGGCCGCACGCGGGTCTCGATCAGATCCTTGATCACGTCGACCGTCTCGGCATCGGCCTCGTCGAAGAATTCGTCCTCGCCATCGATATCGACATTGTTCGCGGCCGCACCGTCGGCGAGCAGCGGCGCGCCGGACATGTAGTGCTCCATGATGGCGCCGAGGATCGCGGGCTTGAGCTGCTGCCATTCACCGTTCGCCTTGGTCACGGTGATGAAGTCCGATCCATAGAACACACCTGTGACGCCGGGCACGTCGAACAGCTTTTCGGCGAGCGGCGAGCGTGCGGCCGCTTCGCGGTTCGCAAATTCCATCGGACCGCCGTCGACCACGACGCGGCCGGGAATGAACTTCAGCGTGGCGGGATTGGGGGTGGCTTCGGTTTGAATGAACATGGTTTTCTCCAGACGTCGCCGGTTCAAGGCCGGCGCGTGCTCTATCCACTAGCAGATGGCGACGGCGAACGCACGGTCAAGGGGTGAGCTGGCCGTTTACCTGTTATATCAGCGGGTTAGGGCGCCCGCTTCTCCCTCCCAAGGCAAGCGATGCGAGGTGAAGAGCAGCAGCCTACGACAGCGAATCCACGCTTTGGTCGCTCAGCGCGCCCGAAATGACCGTCACCGGCACCGGGAACGTGCCCAGCGCGTGCGCGAGCAGCGCGACCAACGGCCCCGGTCCCTCCGCGCCCGGGTTCGCGGCGAGCACCAGCATGGCGATGTCGGGGTCCTCGTCGATCACCGCCATCAGCTGCTCCATCGCGGCGCCTTCGCGGATCACCCGTTCCGGCGTGATTGCGGCGATGCCGTTGGCGCGGCCGGCGGCACGGTCGAGCGCGGCTTCCGCCGCCTCATGCGCTTCGGCGCGCATGATGTCGGCGACCCCCAGCCATTCCTGGCTCTGCTGGTCGGGCTCGATGATGCGCAGCATCACCACGCCGCCGCCGGCGCGGATCGCCCAGCGGCTGGCATAATAAACCGCGCGATCCCACTCGGCGGTGTCGTCGACGATGACGAGGCATTTGGGCTTGTGACCCGGCTGGAAGCAAAGTCGCTTGCTGGTCATGCATGTCCCGGAATGTGCACGGTCGACATGCTGCCACACTCCGTCCCGCTTGGGGAGAGGAGAAGCGGCCGGCGCCGTGGCGTCGGCCGCGTTTCCTGAATGCGGGAATCAAGGCCGGCGGATGAAGCCGACGATGTCCTTCGAGAGCTTCATGGTCTCATCGGCGATCGCGCGCGCCCGGTCGGCGCCGTCGTTCAGGATCGCCTCGATATGGGCGGGGTCGGCGACGAGGCGCTTCATCTCGCCGGCGATCGGCGCGAGTTTCGTGACGCACAAATCCACCAGCGCGTTCTTGAAGCTGGAGAACTGACCGCCGCCGAAATCCCTGAGCACCTCGGCCTTGGAACGGCCGGAGAGGGCGGCGAAGATACCGACGAGATTGTCGGCCTCGGGGCGCGCTTCCAGTCCCTTCTCCTCGGTCGGCAGCGGCTCCGGGTCGGTCTTGGCCTTGCGCACCTTCTGCGCGATGGTGTCGGCGTCGTCGGTCAAATTGATGCGCGAATTATCGGACGCGTCCGACTTCGACATCTTCTTGGTGCCGTCGCGCAAGCTCATCACGCGCGTCGCCGGACCCGTGATCAAGGGTTCCGGCAGCGGGAAGAACAGGCCGTCATTGGCGCCCTGGCTGCGGATCGAGTCGGCGAAGTCGTTGTTGAATTTTTGAGCGATGTCGCGCGACAGTTCGAGATGCTGCTTCTGGTCCTCGCCGACCGGAACATGGGTGGCGCGGTAGAGCAGAATGTCGGCCGCCATCAGCACGGGATAGTCGAACAGCCCGACGGACGCATTCTCGCGATCCTTGCCGGCTTTTTCCTTGAACTGGGTCATGCGGCCCAGCCAGCCCATGCGCGCGACGCAGTTGAAGATCCAGGCGAGCTCGGCATGGCCCGAGACCTGGCTCTGGTTGAACACGATGTGCTTGCTCGGATCGATACCGCTGGCGATGAACGCCGCGGTCACCTCGCGGGTGTTGCGCGCGAGCTCGACCGGTCCACCCCAGACGTCCACGCCCTGCGTGATCGCGTGCATGTCGACGACGCAATAGATGCAGTTGTGGGTTTCCTGCATCTTCACGAAGTTGACGATCGCGCCGAGATAATTGCCGAGGTGCAGATTGCCCGTCGGCTGGACGCCCGAAAAAACCCGTTCAACGAATGGCATGGTTAGTCTTCCTGGCAAGCCTTCCTGAAGGTCATTGGCCGTCGTTTCCAACAGCGGCGCAGCGTCGTCAAGTGTAATTCGAGAGCCTACGCGCCAGGAGCCTGCGCGTCAGGAGCCTTGGGGGCAGGCTTCCTCAGCGCGTTAACTGCCTCGCGCCAGGAAGCGACGCCGAGGACTTGCAGGAGCATGCCATAGACGGTGATCCCCGCCGCGATCTGCAGGCCCAGCACAATGAAGCGGATCAGGCGATGGGCTTCGGCAGGCACAAGACCCACAGTCAGCCAGAGCAGGGCGCCCATGGCGGCTGCGGCGAGCACGATCCGGGGCAGCCGCTTGCGAGCGGCGGCATCGACCGAGAAGCCGAATTCGCCCGTGCCTTTCCGGAGCAGGGAGATCGCGCAGCTCCAGGCGCCGGCCGCAATGCTCGCGGCGATTCCCGTCGCACCGCAGAAGTGCCCGAGCACGACGGCAAGCGCGATCGCGACCACAAAGCCTTTGGCCGTTGCAAGCAGCGGCGTCGTCGTGTCGCTGCGGGCATAGAACGCCGGCGACAGCGCCTTGATCAGCACATGCGCCGGCAGGCCCGGGCGCCAGCCACATCAGTGCGCGCGCCGTGGCCGCGCTGTCCTCCGCACCGAAGGCGCCATGTTCGAACAGCATCCGCACGATCGGATCGGCCAGCACGATCAGGCCCAGCGTGGCCGGCAGCGCCAGCCCGGTCGCGAGTTCGAGCGCGCGCGATTCCGCGTGCGCGACCGCATCACGGTCGCCGCTGCTCACTGCGCGCGTCAGCTCCGGCACCAGCACCGTGCCCACGGCGACGCCGACAATACCGAGCGGCAGCTCGATCAGGCGGTTGGCGAAATAGAGCCAGGAGACCGCGGCGGGCGTGGCCGAAGCGATGACCGCGCCGGCAACCATCAGCCATTGCGGCCCCGAGCCTGCGATCATGCCGGGAATGGCCTTAGCGAAGAAGCCACGCATTTCCTTGCCGAAGCTTGCACGCAGCGGTGTCGCCAGGCGTGCACTTCGCTGCGACAGCAGCATCAGGAGTTGTAGCAGGCCGGCGATGCCGACGATGGCCGCCAGCATCCGCGCGGCGAAGGTCGCGTCGGTGTGCCACAGCAGGAGTGCTGCGATCGCGGCGATCAGGGCAATGTTGAACAGCAGCGGCGAGAACGCGGTGAGGGCAAACCGCCCCTGCGCGTTGAGCAGACCCATCAGCACCGTGACGGGTCCCGCGAAGGCGAGATAAGGCAGCATCAGCCGCGCGTTCTGGACGGCGAGATCGAGCGTCGCGCTGCCGACGAAGCCCGGCGCGATGATCATGATGATCAGCGGCATGAGAACCGCGATCGCGATCGATATCGCGATCAGGCCCGCGCTGACCGTTCCGAGTACGCGTCCCGCAAACGCCGCCGCAGCGGCCTCGCCATCGCGGTCACGAACGCGCAGCCATGCCGGGATCAGCGCCGCATTCAGGGCCCCCTCGCTGAGCAGGCGCCGCACCACGTTGACGAGCTGGAACGCCGCCAGAAACGCGTCCGCCACCGCGCCGGTGCCGAGCAGCGCCGCGATCAGGGAATCCCCGGGCGAAGCCGAGCAGTCGCGAGGCCAGCGTTCCCGTCGAGACAGTCAGGAAGGAGCGGATCATCGGAGCTGTTATAATACCGTTGCTTGCTCGCGCGGGCCCGGTCGTGATAGGCCGCGAGCCAGATTTCAGACCGACAGGAAGCGGATTTCCGCAGGTATCGCAATCCGCCAAACAGGATCAAGGTGAATGGCTGACGTGAAATATGACGTTCTCGGCATCGGCAACGCGCTGTTCGACGTGCTGGTCAAGACCGATGAAGCCTTTTTAGGCAAGCACGGCATGACCAAGGGCAGCATGTCCCTGATCGACGAGGCGCGGGCCGCCGCCATCTACAACGACATGGGCCCGGCGACGGAAGTTTCGGGCGGCTCGGCCGCCAACACCATCGTCGGCATCGGCAGCCTGGGCGCGCGCGCCGCCTATGTCGGCAAGGTCAAGGACGACCAGATCGGCAAGCTCTACGTCCACGACATCCGCGCTGCCGGCGTCGCCTTCAACACGCCCGCCGCGAAGGACGGCCCCGCCACCGGCTGCTCCTACATCCTGGTCACGGGCGACGGCGAGCGCACCATGAACACCTATCTCGGCGCGGCGCAGGATTTGTCGCCGGCCGACATCGACCCGGCCGAGATCGCCAGCGCCGGCATCGTCTATCTCGAGGGTTATCTCTGGGATCCGCCGGGGGCCAAGGAGGCCTTCGTCAAGGCGGCCAAGATTGCGCACGAGGCCGGCCGCAAGGTCGCGCTCACGCTGTCGGATTCCTTCTGCGTCAGTCGCTATCGCGACGAATTTCTGGGCCTGATGCGCAACGGCACCGCCGACATCGTCTTTGCCAACGAGTCTGAGCTGCACTCGCTCTACGAAACGTCCGACTTCGACACCGCGCTCAAGCAATTGCGCAACGACGTCAAGCTTGGCGTGGTCACGCGCAGCGACAAAGGCTGCGTGGTGGTGACGCCAACCGAGGCCGTCGCAGCGCCGGCGTCTCCGATCGCGCAACTCGTGGACACCACCGGCGCCGGCGACCTGTTCGCCGCCGGCTTCCTGTATGGCCTCTCGCGCGATCTCTCGCACAAGCAGTGCGGCGCGCTCGGCGCGCTCGCGGCCGCCGAAGTGATCCAGCACATCGGCGCGCGGCCGCAGGTGTCGCTGAAGGAGCTCGCCGGGCAGCGCGGGCTGACGGCGTAGCGCGGACGCTTTGCCCGTCATTGCGAGTGAAGCAATCCAGGCTGTCCCCGAAGAAAGATTCTGGATTGCTTCGCTACGCTTGCAATGACGACAGGGAAATCACGCAGTCTTCGCAGCCTTCAATCCCAGCCGCTTTTCCACGTCGTCGCGCATCAGGAATTTCTGGATCTTTCCGGTCACCGTCATCGGGAACTCGTCGACGAATTCCACGTATCGCGGAATCTTGTTGTGGGCGATCTGACCGTCGCAGAAAGCGCGCACCTCTTCCATCGTCAACTTCTCGCCGGACCTGACGCGGACCCAGGCGCAGAGCTCCTCGCCGTAGCGGGCATCCGCAACGCCAAAGATCTGCACGTCCTGAATCTTGGGATGGCGATAGAGAAACTCCTCGATCTCGCGTGGATAGAGATTCTCGCCGCCGCGGATCACCAGGTCCTTGATACGGCCCACGATGTTGCAATAGTCGGCGTCATCGATGACGGCGATGTCGCCGGTGTGCATCCAGCCGTTGGCGTCGAGCACATCCGCGGTCTTCTCCGTCTCCTCCCAGTAGCCCAGCATCACGCTGTAGCCGCGGGTGCAGAGCTCGCCCCGTTCGCCGCGCTTGACGATCTTGCCGTCGAGATCGATGACCTTAACTTCGACATGCGGATGGATTCGTCCGACCGTCGAGACGCGGCGCTCGAGCGGATCGTCGACGGCACTCTGGAAGCTGACCGGGCTTGTCTCGGTCATGCCATAGGCGATTGTGACCTCGCCCATGTTCATCTCGCTATTGACGCGCTTCATCACCTCGATCGGGCAGGGTGCACCGGCCATGATGCCGGTGCGCAGCGATGTCAGATTGAAGTTTGAGAATTCGCCATGGTCGAGTTCGGCGATGAACATCGTCGGCACACCGTATAGCGCGGTACATTTTTCCTGCTCGATCGTGCGCAGCGTCGCGAGCGGATCAAACCCTTCGCCAGGGTAGACCATCGTTGCGCCGAGCGTGACGGAGGCGAGGTTGCCCATCACCATGCCGAAGCAATGATAGAGCGGCACCGGAATGCAGATGCGGTCCGTTTCGGTCAGGCGCATGGCGCGGCCGACGAAATAGCCGTTGTTGAGAATGTTGTGGTGGGTCAGCGTCACCCCCTTGGGCGATCCCGTGGTGCCGCTGGTGAACTGGATGTTGACGGGATCGTCGAACTGCAGGGAGACACCAAGCGCGGCGAGCTGCTCCCGATGCACGGTCCCGCCCATGCCGGCGACCTCGTCGAACGGGATCGCGCCCGGGCAGGCGGGGCCGCCGATCTGGATCACGATGCGCAGGGCCGGCAGCCGCGCCGCCTGCAACTGCCCGGGCTTGGCGCTCGCAAGCTCTGGCAACAGTGTGTTGAGCAGGTCCATGTAGTTGCTGGTCTTGAACGCCGTCGCGGTGACGATGGCGCTACATCCGACCTTGTGAAGCGCGAATTCCAGCTCGCTCAGCCGGTAGGCCGGATTGATCGTCACCAGGATGAGGCCAGCCTTGGCGGCGGCGAACTGGGTCAGCGTCCATTCCGGCCGGTTCAGCGACCAGATTCCGATCCGTGCGCCGCGCTCGAGGCCAAGCGCGAGAAAACCGGCGGCGAGCGCGTCGACCCGCGCGGCAAACTCCTTCCATGTCCATCTCACGCCGTGACTGGGCGAGACCAGCGCCTCGCGATCGCTCCAGCGCTGCGCGGCCTGATCGAGGCTGCGCCCGATGGTGTCGCCGAGCAGCGGCGTGTCGGAGATGCCGCAAACGTAACTGTCGGCTTTGTCTGCCAGAATCAAAATAATGTCCTCCAGCCAGGTGCGCGGATGGCCGGGACGACAAGCCCGGCCATGATGCGTCGTGAGAGCTAAGCGGTGTCTTACGCCGCCTTCTGCCCACTGCCGGCATCGAGCCCGGCATAGACGCCGCGCTCGAAGCCGGCAAAAGCCTCCAGGCATTTTCCATCGGCAAATGGTAGCAACTGCATCAGGATCACGCCGGTGACGTCGCGCGCCGGGTCGATCCAGTAATAGGTGTTGGCGAGGCCCGCCCAGGCGAGGCTGCCCGCGCTGCGCCCCTCAGCGGTCTTGTCGGTGTTGATCATGAAGCTGAGGCCCCACTTCTTCACCTGCTCCGGATAGAGATCGACGTCGTTGGTGTACATCGGCGCCGCCGTGGTCATCTTGCCCATGGCGAGATCGCCGATGTGGTTCTGCCCCATCGTCGCGATAGTCTCGGCTTTCAGCACCTGATTGCCGTTGCCGCGGCCCTTGTTCAAGATCATCTGGGTGAACTTGATGTAGTCGGCCGCGGTCGAATAGAGGCCGCCGCCACCCATGTGGAATTCCGGCTCCTGCTCGAGCTCGAACGGGATCGCGGCGAGTTGGCCGTCCTCGCCGCGCGCATGCATCCCGACCAGGCGCTTGCGCATGTCGTCGGTGATCTTGAAGGCGGTATCGCTCATGCCGAGCGGTGCGAACAGATTGTCGCGCAGATAAGCATCGAGCCGCTTGCCGCTGACGGCTTCCACCGCCTTGCCGACGAAATCGATGTTGGTGCCGTATTCCCAGCGCGTGCCGGGATCGGTCATGATCGGCGTCTTCAACGCCGCGTTCTGGCAGCTGGTGATGGCTGGGATGCCGGTCTTGTCCAGATAGACCGCGAGATCGCCGTTCCACATGTTGTAGCAGAAGCCGGCGGTGTGGGTCATGAGCTGGCGCAGCGTGATCGGCCCCTTGGCCGGCCGCAGCTTGGCTTCGCCCTTGGCATCGAAACCTTCGAGCACCTGCGGCTTGGCGAGATCGGGCAGCACCTCGCCGATCGGCGCGTCCAGCGACAGCTTGCCTTGCTCGACCAGTTGCATCGCGCCCGCTGATGTCACCGCCTTCGTCATCGATGCGATCCAGAACACGCTGTCGGCGGTCATCGCATCCGGCTTGGACAGATCGCGTTTGCCGAACGCGCCCTGATAAAGCACGTCGGTACCGCTGGCGGCGATGGCGACGACGCCGGGAATCTCCTTGGCCTCGCTCTTCTGGCGCAGAATCTCGTCGATCTGGTCTTTGCTTTGCATCCGCGTTTCCTCCGGTTTGATTATTTTTGGAAGCGATCGATTGTCCTCCCGCGTGCTCCGCGCGGCAAGCACATCCATGGATCTGCGCCGGTCGCGATGTCGTGACTTGACGGTCCACGCCCCGCGCAGGACGACAAGGGCCGCGCAGGACGACAAGGCGGCTGAACTGCAACACTCCGTCACAATCTGCGGTGGATCGCCGCAACCAGCCGTGAGCGTGGATACGCACGGGCAAAATGTTTTGAGTGTTTGAAGCACTTGAAACATTTTGTGCGTTGCGGCGTTCAACTCTCGGCCCGATCTGCGGCCGACGTTAAGATTTGATGCAAATTTGGCGGCCGTCCACCGGCCGCGAGGGGACCTCAGATGATTTCGACCTGGAGCGAATGGAAGCGCTATCCCCGTCCCGGACGGGGCGACAATCTCGAAGCGCCGATCGCACCCGGTATCTACGAAGTCCGCACCGCGGGCACCGGTGCGCTCTATTCATTCGGCGCGGTCGACAATCTGGCGCAGGCGCTTGCGCTGCTGCCGGTCGGCTCGAAATCCTGGTTCGGCCGCCGCGATACCTCCGACGCCCCCGCTCTCGAATACCGGACGTGCGCGACTTCCTCGAAGGCCGACGCCAGGGCCGCCGCCGAACGCATGATCGGACGGCGCGAGACCTATATGA
Source organism: Bradyrhizobium sp. LM2.9 (assembly GCF_054056555.1). Classification (NCBI taxonomy): domain Bacteria; kingdom Pseudomonadati; phylum Pseudomonadota; class Alphaproteobacteria; order Hyphomicrobiales; family Nitrobacteraceae; genus Bradyrhizobium; species Bradyrhizobium sp. LM2.9. The sequence continues at coordinate 5,888,464 of NZ_JBSRYJ010000002.1, read as the reverse complement.
GCGGCGCGGCGTAAATCCCCTTGCTCCGAGCCTAGCTCCCAGCAGATGTGCGTTGCGGGACGGTGCATTGCGCGCCGCTTGTCCCTATATTGCGGGCGAACCTGAAAAGCCTCTGGGAGTAACGCCATGACCCCGACCGCCGCCGCACGCGCTCAGCACGCCACGTCCAATCTGCGCGACAGGTTGAAGGACCCGTCGCTGCTGAAGGAGGCCTGCTACATCGACGGCGCCTGGGTCGGCTCGCCGGTCTTCGCCGTCAACAATCCCGCGACCGGCGTCGAGCTCGCAAAGGTTCCGCAGCTTTCGGCGGATGATGCCACCAAGGCGGTAGAAGCCGCGGAGCGCGCGTTTCCGGCCTGGGCCAAGCACACCGCCAAGCAACGCTCCAATATTTTGCGCAAATGGTTCGATCTGATTATCGCCAATCGCGAGGACCTCGCACTGATCCTCACCTCCGAGCAGGGCAAGCCGCTCAGCGAAGCTCTCGGCGAGGTCGACATCGGCGGCGCTTATGTCGAGTTCTTCGCCGAGGAAGCCCGCCGCGTCTACGGCGAGACCATTCCGACACAGCGGCCGGATGCGCGGTTGCTCGCGATCAAGCAGCCGATCGGCGTCTGCGGCGCGATCACGCCGTGGAATTTCCCGAACTCGATGATCACGCGCAAAGTTTCGCCGGCGCTTGCGGCCGGCTGCACCGTGGTGCTGAAGCCCGCCAATGAAACGCCGCTGTCGGCGTTGGCGCTTGCCGTGCTCGCGGAGAAAGCCGGCGTGCCCAAGGGCGTGTTCAACATCGTCACCGGCGATGCAGCGCCGATCGGCAAGGTGCTGTGCGAGCATCCGGCCGTGCGTTTCGTCGGCTTCACCGGATCGACCGCGGTCGGCAAGATTCTGTACCAGCAGGCCTCCGTCGGCGTGAAGCGGCTGGGCCTCGAGCTCGGCGGCAACGCGCCGTTCGTGGTGTTCGACGACGCCGATATCGATGCGGCGGTCGAAGGCGCGATCGTCTCGAAATACCGCAACATGGGCCAGACCTGCGTCTGCGCCAACCGGCTTTATGCCCAGGACAAGATCTACGACGAGTTCGTGCAGAAGCTGTCGAAAAAAGTTTCTGCGATGAAGATCGGCGATGGGACGGAAACCGGCATCACGCAGGGCCCGCTGATCAATTTGAAAGCGGTGGACAAGGTCGAGCGCCACATCGCCGACGCCGTGAAGCGCGGCGCCAAAATCGTCACCGGCGGGAAGCGCAGCGAGCTCGGACGCTCGTTCTTCGAGCCGACGGTGCTCTCCGACGTCAAGCCGGACTCGCTGGTGGCACAGGAGGAAACTTTCGGCCCGCTCGCGCCGGTGATCCGCTTCAAGGAAGAGGCCGATGTGATCGCGATGTGCAACGCCTCGCCGTTTGGCTTGGCTTCGTACTTCTACTCCCGCGATCTCGGCCGCGTCTGGCGCGTCGCCGAAGCGCTGGAGTCGGGCATGGTTGGCGTCAACACCGGTCTGATCACCACCGAAGTCGCACCCTTCGGCGGCGTCAAGGAAAGCGGCTTGGGGCGCGAAGGCTCGCATCACGGCATGGAAGAATATGTCGAGATCAAATACGTGATGATGGCGGGGGTATAGGCCCGCCGTTATCCCTCCACGTCATTGCTAGCGTAGCGGTAACTGCCCAGGTGGCCGTTTGTATTCTCTTGACTGACCACATGTGTTTGTGAGTCAAGGTATGGGTGACGCCGCCAAATTCCTCATTGTCTGTGGACGCCCTGCTGGCCCTGATTGGGGAGTTGCAGGAGCGCAACCTGATGTTGGAGCAGCAGAACGCATTGCTGACGGTGCGTGTGGCCGATCTGGAGCGTCGGCTTGGTCTGGATAGCTCCAATAGCAGCAAGCCGCCTTCGAGCGATGGACCGGGCCAGGCTTCTCGCCGGACACAGAGCCTGCGTGAGCGAGGGTTGAAGAAGCCCGGCGGCCAGCCCGGCCATGCAGGCAAACACTTGAAGCGGTCCGAACGGGTCGATCATACGATCATGCATCGCCCTGTCAGATGCGGGCGCTGCCGAATGGCGCTGGAGGGTGAACTGCTGGAACTTGTCGGCAGCCGTCAGGTGTTCGATCTGCCGGCGCCGGCGCCGCTGCTCGTCACGGAGCATCAGCTCTATCGTTGCAAATGCAGCGGCTGTGGCGCGGTCACGACAGGATCGTTTCCACCCGAGGTAAGGGCGCCAGCGCAATATGGCGTCCGGTTGGCCGCTGTGGTGACCTATCTGTCGGCGGGACAGTTTCTGCCTGAAGATCGGCTCGGGCAAATCCTCTCCGATCTGTTTGGCGTGACCATCTCGGCCGGCACGATCGGACAAATGATCGCCCGGGCTGCCAGCCGGACGCAGGATTTCGCTGCGGCAGTCTGCGAGCAAATCCGCCGGGCACCGGTCAAGCATTTGGATGAGACCGGGTTCTGGGTGGGCGCCACGCCGCAATGGCTGCATGTCGCGGGCACCGCCGGGATCAATGGGCTGGTGCATTATCGCGTCTCACCCAGGCGCGGCGAGGTGCTGACGCAAGCGGCGCATATCGTTGTGCACGACCATTGGACATCCTATTTTCAGATGTCCGGTGTCACGCATGCGCTGTGCAATGCGCATCACCTGCGCGAGTTGACGGCGCTGGTGGACATCGATGGCGAGGCCTGGGCCCGGCGCATGCGCGGGTTGCTCCGCTGCCTGTGCCACGAGGTCAATCTGGCGTCAGAGCATCCAACCGATCAGACAGGCGCGCTGCGTCCCAGCAGAATCCGCGCCGCCGAGCGACTTTATGACCGCATTATCCGCGCCGGTATCGCCTGGCACGAGGCGCTACCCGCGCTGCCTCGCGACATCAAGCGCGGGCGGATCAGACGGCGCACGGGCCATAATCTCCTGTTGCGCCTCAAGTTACATAAAGAGGCGGTGCTGCTGTTTCTGCACAACTCGGCAGTGCCGTTTACCAACAACGAGGCCGAGCGCGATGCTCGGATGATGAAATTGCGGCAGAAGATCTCTGCCGGCTTCCGCACCTCACAAGGCGCAGACAATTTCGCCACGCTTCGCACCCTGATCGGTACCGCTCGAAAGCGCGGATGGAACATGCTCGAAACATTGTCCCGATGCCCCACACAACTCATCCACAAACTCAGCGTCGCCTAACCGAGCAAACGGACCTGGGCAGTTACGCGAAGCGAAGCAATCCAGAATCTTTCCACGGAGACAGTCTGGATTGCTTCGTCGCCAGAGCTCCTCGCAATGACGAAGCTGCAGGCCAATCAACGCCTCAGCACCGCGATCGTCCGGTTCGCGAACGTTAGCCGCTCGGCCATGACCGACACGAAATAGGTCAGCAGCTTGTGGCTGAGCGCGGGGTCCTCGACTTTGATCGCGTCGAACTGGTGCGTGTTGAGCACGTAGAGCACGCTGTCGACCTCGGCCTGGATGGTGGCGCTGCGCGGTGTCTGTGACACCAGCCCCATCTCGCCGATCGTGGTGTAGCGGCCGAGGCTGCGCACGCGCGTGGTGCGGTCGTCGTCGGCCGGAATCATGATGCCGACGCGGCCCTCGAGGATGAAATGCATGGAATCGGCGGGGTCGCCGGCTTGCACGATGATTTCGCCGGCTTCGACCTCGATGCGCTGACAGCGGCGGATCAGCTCATCGGCGCCGTCCTCGCTGCCGAGCATTCGCGTGAACCAGTCGCGCAGGCTGGCTTCTTCCTGCGCCAGCTCCTGATGCTGCGAGATGAGCTCGTTCTCGCACCATTCCAGCGCGTGATCGAGCTCGGGGAAGATGGTGACGCCCTCGCCGACGAAGTCGCTGGAGCGCAGCACCTTCTCGGCCGCAGCCGACAGATGCACCAGGATCAGCTCGACGCCGAGTTCGCCAGCGCTGCGCTTGATCTGGGCAAAGCTATAGGCGGCCGATGAATCGACGCCGGTGACGAGCTTGAAGTCGAACAGCAGATAGCGGCATTCGGGGCGTTCCTGAAGCAGCCGCTTGACGTGCTGGTAGAGCCGGTTGGCGGAGCCGAAAGAACAGATAGCTTTGCAGGTTCAGCCCCTGGATCTTGCCGCCATGGGCCAGCAGCACATTCTGGTCGTCGCGCGATCGATCGAGCGAGGAGCGATATTCCGAGCCGTCGAAACTGTATTTGATCGACTCGACCCGCGCGGCGCTGAACGCAAACGTCGCGCAGCCGATGATCACACCGATCAGGATGCCCGGCACGAAACCCCAGGCCACGATGATCGCGATGATGGCGATCAGCGACAGATATTCCAGCTTCGAAAGCCGCTTGCGCGACTCGATGATCCATTTGTGCAGCTGGTCCGCGCCGAGATAGAGCAACAGGCCGCCGAGCACGAATTTGGGGATGAAGCCAAGCAGCTCGGGCGCCACAGCGAGCATCAGCAGCGACAGCGCCGCGACGGTGAGGCCTGACAGGCGCCCGCGGCCGCCGCTGCTGAAATTAAGCATTGAGCGGCTGGTCGAGCTGCAGCCGGGATAGCCGCCCAGCATGCCGGTCAGGATATTGGCGGCGCCGGTGACGTTCAGCTCACACTCCAGATTGGCTTCGCGATGCGTGGCCACCTCGATGCCGGTGGTGTTGAACAGCGTGCTCGAGGCCGTGACGAAGATGACGGCGACGACATTGCCAAGCAGGTCCGGTATGGCAAACCAGGGATAGCGGGCGAGATCGTCGCTATGCCAGGGCAGCATGAAGGCCGCTTGCGGCGGGGGCTGAAAGGTCCAGCCCAACGTGCGGGCGTCATCGACGGAAACGCCGGTGATCCAGAACGCCAGATGCGCGGTGAGCACGCCGCCGACTAGGATGATCGGCAACCCGAACGGGCTGCGCGAGCGGTGCCAGGTGAGATACAGCACCAGCGCCATCGCGCAGGCGGCACCGAGTTCCAGCAAGATGGTGCGGTCGGCGAAGTGCGACAGTGTCGCGAATTGCAGCGGGTGGTCGGTGATCACCCGGACCGCACCCATGACGATGAGAAGGCCGGTAGCGCCGAGAAAGCCGCCGACCACCGGATAAGGCACGTAGCGGATGGCGCGGCCAAGCCGGGTCAGGCCCAGTCCACACAGCACCAATCCTGTCAGCATCGTCGACAGGCCGAGGGTGATCAGGACCGCCGAGAGCAGCGGCTCCGACAGGTTCGCCGTCTCGATGCGCTCGACCACCGAGGCGGCCAGGATACCCGTCACCGCGGCGGTCGAGCTGTCAGGAGCTGCAATCGCGAAGGGCAGGGAGCTGCCGAGCCCGATGACGGCCGCAAGCACCGCGGAGCTGACGAAAGTCGCCGTGATGCCGTAGGACAGATAGGGCGACAACGGCCCCGCGAAGATCAGCAGCGCGTAGGACAGGCCGAACGTGACGGTCAGGACGCTGGCGGCGCTCCCGCCCAATATATCATTCAGCGCGCGCTTGAGGGCCGGTTCTAATCGCGGAGCCGGACGGAGGGTAATTGCTGGATCGGTCACGCCGTGGCGCTCGCCCCTGAAAAAATCTCGTCTGAGACGTAGACGACTACAGGCTTAGCGCAACAGGATTCTTGAAAGTATGAAGTACCGGACAGTTTCGCGGCGAGGTTGTTTGCTCAATCTCCGCAAATTATCTCCGCAAATTCGGTGTCGTCCTGGCAAAAGCCAGGACCCATGACCCCAGGGAGGAGTCGTGACGCGAGCTGACGACCACGAGCCTTCGCCAAACCGCTCCCTGTGGTAATGGGTCCTGGATCGGCGCTCACTTCGTTCGCTGGTCCAGGACGACGATAACGCCTGCGCTAAATCTTCAGCTCCGTCCCCGTCACCCGCCGATACGCTTCCAGATACCGCTTGCTGGTCGCCTCCACCACGCTCGCCGGCAGTGGCGGCGGCGGGGCGTCGCCGTTCCAGCGGCCGGCGCGGCGTTCGATGTCGAGATAGTCGCGCAGCGGCTGCTTGTCGAAGCTCGCCTGCGGCTGGCCGGGCTTGTAGGCGTCGACCGCCCAAAAGCGCGAGGAGTCCGGCGTCATGACTTCGTCGATCAGGATGATGCGGCCGTCCTTGTCGCGGCCGAACTCGAACTTGGTGTCGGCGATGATGATGCCCTGCTCGCGGGCGAGCTCCTCGCCGAGCGTGTAGATCGCGCGCGTCATGCTCTCGAGCGTGTAGGCCGTCTCGTCGCCCACGACCTCACGCATCTTCGCGATGGTGATATTCTCGTCGTGGCCGGTCTCGGCCTTGGTCGCGGGGCTGAAGATCGCTGGCTCCAGCTTTTCGCTCTCGACCAGGCCTGCTTTCAGCTTCTCGCCGGCCAGCGTGCCGGAGCCGGCATATTCCTTCCAGGCCGATCCCGAGAGATAGCCGCGGATCACGCATTCGATCGGAAACACGGTGGTGCGGCGGCAGAGCATCGCGCGGCCGAGAATCTCGGCGCGATGCGGCTTCAACGCCGGAATGGCTGCAATGATCTCGTCGGTGTCGGCGCTGATCATGTGATGGGGCACCACGCCTTCGAGCTCATTGAACCAGAACGCGCTCACTTGCGTCAGCACCGCGCCCTTCATCGGGATGGTCTCACCCATCACGACGTCGAAGGCGCTGATGCGGTCGGTGGTGACGAGCAGCAGGCGATCGTCGTCGATGGCGTAGATATCGCGCACCTTGCCGCGTCCGATCTTGGGGAGGGGCAGGTCGCTGGAGAGCATGGTGGTCATCGGCAGAACTTTCGGAGCAAGGCCTTGCGACAGGAATCCGGCCGCGCCTGATAGCGCGACCGGAAACCGGATTAGCCTATTCCGGCAGCGGAATGAACTCATGTTCCTGAGGAACCCCCGCGAAGCGGCCGGTTTTCCAGTCCTGCTTGGCCTGCTCGATCCGCTCCTTGCTGGAGGAGACGAAATTCCACCAGATGTGGCGCGGGCCCTCCAGCGCATCTCCGCCGAGAAACATCATCCGCGTGGCCTTGAGCGCCTTCACCGTGATGCGGTCGCCGGGCCGGAAGATCAGCAGTCGCGGCCCCTCATAGCGCTCGTTCGCGATCTCGATCTCGCCGTCGACCACGTAGATCGCGCGCTCTTCGTGATCGGGGTCGAGCGGTACGATCGCGCCCGCGACCGCCGTGACCTCGGTGTAGAACCAGGGCGATACCATCGTAACAGGCGAGGTGGTGCCGAAGGCTGAGCCCGCGATCACCTTCGCGGTGAAGTCGCGCTCGGAAATCATCGGCAGATCGCCGGCCCCATAATGCTGGAACGACGGCGCGATCTCTTCGGAGCCCGCCGGCAGCGCGATCCAGCTTTGCAGGCCCAGCATCTTCTGGCCCGACGCGCGCTGCACATCCGGCGTGCGTTCGGAATGCGCGATGCCGCGCCCGGCCGTCATCAAATTCATCGCGCCGGGCTGGATTTCCTGGATGTTGCCCTCGCTGTCGCGATGCATGATGGCGCCGTCGAACAGATAGGTCACGGTGGCGAGCCCGATATGCGGATGTGGCCGCACGTCCATGCCCTTGCCCGAGACAAATTGCACCGGCCCGAAAATGGTCGAAGAAGATGAAGGGCCCGACCATCTGCCGCTTGCCATGCGGCAGCGCCCGGCGCACCGCGAAGCCATCGCCGAGATCGCGCGTGCGCGGCACGATGACGAGATCGAGCGCGTCGCAGGACATGGGATCGCCAAGCACGGGATCGTTCGAGGGTTGCCAGCTCATGGTGGACTCCTTTTGGCTTTTTCGAGCTAAATTGTAGCAGGATTTCGTGCGGCCGTCGCCCCAAAGCCCGGCCGCATACTCCGCTGTCGTCGTCCGCGAAGGCGGACGATCCAATACGCCGAGGCCTATCGATTCAAAACTGTCTCGGATTACTGGACGCCCGGTCAAGCCAGACGATGACAGCGGTGGGCGCGCTAGCCTTGGCCTGAGGATGGTCCTTGAAAAAAGGAGCCCAACGAAGGATGTTCGGCTGATTTCAATCGTGACTGATCGCACCGCCCGATGACACTTGCCGCAACCGAGCTCGCCTTTCGCGCCGCCAGCGTCGCGCTGCTGCTGGTGCTGGCGGCGTCACTGCTGCAGGACTTCCGCAATGTGTTGGCTGCCCGCCTCGGCGCGGCCTTCGCATTGGGCGCGGCCGCGCATGCTGTGAGCTATTCGTTGGATGTCACGTCGCGGATCCAGCTCTGGCATGCACCGCTGGTCGCATTGTCGACCGGCACCATGGTGGTGTTCTGGCTGTTCACACGTTCCCTGTTCGACGACGAGTTTCACCTCCGCTGGTGGCACGGATCGGTCTGGGCGCTGGTGGCGGCCTTCAGCTTCGCGGGCTGCGTCTGGATTGCACCCAGCGGCCATGTGCGGTTCTCCGTGACGGTGGTCAATCTGATCGTGCTCGGCTTCATTGCGCTTGCGATCGGGCAGACGATCGCCTCCTGGCCGGCTGACCTGGTCGAGCGCCGCCGCAGCGTTCGCGTCTTCATCGTCTGCGCAACCGCGCTCTATGGCGGGTTGAACGCGGTGCTCCAGATCGCCGTCGCCGGGCACCACGTCGGCGATCTCGCCGAAACCATCAATGCCGGCGGGCTCACCTGCACCGTCGCGGCGATCGTCTATGCCATGTTGCGCGTTGACGGGGCGGATCTGTTTCCGGCCGTTGCGGAGCCCGCACCGGCAGTTGTTTTCATTCAGCCTGCGGCCGATGGCGCCGCCGATCAAAAGCTCATCGACGCCTTGATGCGGCTGATGGCGGGCGAGCGGATCTATCGTCAGGAAAACATCACCATCGGCGTGCTGGCGGGCCGGCTGAAAATTCCGGAATACCGGCTGCGCCGGCTGATCAACCAGCGGCTCGGCTATCGCAATTTCAATGTGTTTCTGAACAATCACCGGATCGAGGAGGCCAAGGCCGCGCTCGCCGATCGCACCCAGGCCGAGGTTCCCGTCATCACCATCGCGATGGACGCCGGCTTCCAGTCGCTCGGCCCGTTCAACCGCGCCTTCAAGGCGGTCACAGGCGTGACCCCGACGGAGTATCGGCGGCTCAAGGCGGAAGCCGTCTAGACTATTAGCTCACTGAAATCACATCAGAATTACAAACTCGGCTAGCCCCGGTCAGTTTCGACGACGTCGTATTTCAAATCCGGCGAGCACGCTTCGCCCGCATCCGGCTCCTTCTCCGCCACCCGCCCCGAAGCCGGAGAAAGCCCGTGACCCGCCGCCGCAAGATCATCCTCGCTACCACCGCCATCGCCCTTGCCGGCCTCGCCCTCGGCGCGGCGCGGGCCCGCGACGTGCCGAAGGTTGCCACCGGCTTCATCGCCGACACGCTCTGCTCGGAGACGTTCGTCTCCGGCCTCGATCCCATGCGCGACCTCGCCGAGACCACCGACGCGATACCAGGCGCGGGTCTGTTGACCTGGGCGATGGATGTTCAGGTCGATCGCGCGCGCAGGGATGTCACCGTGAGCCTGTTCGGCATCGGCCGCAGTCATGCCGTCTATCGCGAGAGGCTCGGCTGCACGCTCGAGCACGGCCAGGGAATCGCCGACGTCGCGCTGCCGTCGAATGACAAGCAGCCCGCCTTGCTGCCCGAAATCGCAGGTCCGGGACTCGTGCCGCCGCAAAGCGAGGAGCTGTCAGCCGCGCTCGACCGCGCTTTCGCCGAACCCGCGCAACCGCCTTATCGCCGCACCCGCGCGATCGTCGTCATGAAGGCCGGGCGCATCGTTGCCGAGCGCTATGCTGATGGTGTCGGGCCGGAGACGCAGCTGCTCGGCTTCTCCATGACGAAGTCGGTGATGTCGGCGCTGACGGGCATCCTCGTGCGCCAGGGCAAGTTGAAGCTCGACGGGCCGGCGCCAATCGCCGCCTGGCAAAATCCGGATGATCCGCGCCATGTCATCACCGTCGATCAGTTGCTGCGTCACACCGCCGGCATTGCGCTCGGTAGTTCGTTGCAGGCCTCGCTCGGCTCCGCGCTCGAGCCGGTCAACGCCATGAAATACGCAGAGGACGATATGGCCAGCTTTGCCGAGCACGCGCCGCTTGCGACCGCACCGGGCACGGCGTGGAATTACCATGACGGCAACTTCCTCATTCTCGCGCATCTGATCCGTAACGCCGCCGGCGGCAAGCCCGCGGATGCGCTTGCCTTCGCGCGCCGCGAATTGTTTGCGCCGCTCGGCATGAACAACGTCACGCTCCAGCTCGACGGAGCCGGCACGATCGAGGGCTCCGGCGAGATGCTGGCATCCGCGCGCGACTGGGCGCGCTTCGGCCAGCTCTATCTCAACGACGGCGTCGCCGGCGGCAAGCGCATCCTCCCCGAGGGTTGGGTGAATTATTCCGCGGCGGCCACGCCGAATGCCTGGGTCGGCATCGGTGCCGGCTTCTGGACCAACCAGGGCGACAGCTTTGGCGGAAAGTTTCGCGCCATACACGGCTGGCCGCGCGATGCCTTCTTCGCCAAGGGCACGATCGGGCAGTACACGATCATTATTCCCTCGGAACGACGCGTGATCGTCCGGCTCGGCCGCTCGCCGAACGCACCGCCGGAAGCGGACGGTGTGTTCGATCTGGTACGCGACGTAGTGGCAACGATGCACGACAAGGGAAAGGCGGCGTGGACGAATTGAGGTGCCCCTCTTCCCTTCTCCCCTTGTGAGGGCTTTGCGCAATTGAGGGAGCGTGATTCTCTGATTCTGGCGAGGAGAGCCATGGTTGAGCGCAATGTAGGTCAGATGAGCTTGGCGGATGGCCTGGTTCAGGCGCCGCGAAGCAGCATTCTGGATGAGGTTGAGGCCGTTGTGGATTGGGCGCCGTTGCGAGCCTTGCTGGGCAAGCGGGGCAGTGACGGTGCCGGCAACAGCAGTTATCCGGCGGAAGTTTTGCTTCGGGGCTTACTGGCCGGGATATGGCACAATCTGTCCGATCCAGCGCTCGAAGCCGCGATCGCGGATCGGTTGTCGTTCCGTCGCTTTGTCGGCCTGAGCCTGCACGATCGGACGCCGGATCACACCACGTTGTGGCGGTTTCGGCAGGAACTCGCCAGTGACGGGCTGATCGAGAAGATCTTCGCGGAGATCAATCGGCAATTGGAGGACAAGAAGCTGATCCTTAAGCAGGGCACCCTGGTCGACGCCTCGTTGATCCCGGCTCGGGCCAAACCGCCCGGCAAGGCTCGCAAGGATGCGCAGGGAGAACTGCCCAAACCATCTGCGGATCGTGATGCGCGCTGGGGCCAGAAAGGCAAGAAGAGCGTATTCGGCTATAAGATCCACACGGGAGTGGATGCAGGCCATACGATCATTCGCCGCATCCACATGACGGACGCTTCGGTCACCGACACCGAGCCGGCAGATCGTTTATTCTGCGGCGATGAGAAAGCGGTCTATGGCGATCAGGCCTATTATACGCATGCCCGCCACGCGCGCCTGACCGAAGCCGGCATCAAGGACCGCTTGCTGCGTCGCCCCAACAAACATCATCCCGAGCTGCCGCCGCGGCAGAAGAAGCGTAACAAGCTGATCGCCAAGGTGCGCTCAGCCGTCGAACGTCCATACGCCGTATTCAAAGAGAACTATGCCTGCGACGAATGCGGTTCTTCAACTTCGTCCGCAACCAGGTACTCATCGTGCTCGCCTGTTGCGCCTACAATCTGCGTCGCGCGGCCGGCGCCTTGGCCGCACCACGCCAGCAGTCCGCCTGCGCTTGAAAAGCAGGGGATAATGGAGGATGAAATGAGCACAATACGGTTCACCGCAGCAGGCTCACATCAAAAAAAGCCCGCTACAGACCCCAAGCGCTCGCAGTGACCTCTCCGCAAAGCCCTCACAAGGGGAGAAGGGAGAGACGCGAAGCTGGCCTACACCGCCACCTCATCGCCAAGATACGCGACCGCCGCTTCGAGCCCGCCCTTGCCGTGCGGGATCTTCAGCGCGTTGAGACCGATCTCGATCACTCCCAGCGTGCCGAGCAGCATCGGGGCATTGACATGGCCCATATGGGCGATGCGGAAGGCTTTGCCGGTGAGGTCGCCGATGCCGTTGCCGAGCACGACACCGCATTTTTCCTTGCAATAGCTTTGCAGCACTGCCGGATCATGGCCGTTGCTCACGGTCACCGTGGTCACGGTGTTGGAACGCTCGCTGGCATCGGCGATATTGAAGCCGAGCACCTGGCCTTCCGACCATGCGCCGACGGCGCGGCGCGCGGCTTCGCCGAGCAGGCTGTGGCGGCGGAAGGCGTTCTCCAGCCCTTCCTCGTGCAGGAGGTCGATTGCCTGGCGCAGTGCGAACAGCAGATGCACCGGCGCGGTGCCGGCATATTTGCGATAGTGCTCAGTGCCTTCGCGCTCGCTCCAGCTCCAATAGGGCGTCGCCATGTTGGCCTTCTTGTGCACCTCGAGCGCGCGCGCATTGGCGGCGACGAAGCCGAGGCCGGGCGGTGTCATCAAGCCCTTCTGCGAGCCCGACATCGCGACGTCGATGCCCCATTTGTCCATCTCGAACGGCATGCAGCCGAGCGACGCTACGGTGTCGACCATGTACAGCGCCGGATGGCCGCTCGCCTTGATCGCCTTGCCGATCGCCTCGATGTCGTTCTGCACGCCCGAGGCCGTGTCCACCTGGACGACGACGACGGCCTTGATCGCATGCTCCTTGTCGCGGCGCAGGCGCTCCTCGACCTCGTGCGGCCGTACCGCGCGGCGCCAGTCGCCCTTGAGCACCTCGGCCTCGGCGCCCATCAGGGAAGCCGCATGGCCCCAGCCGATCGCGAACCGCCCGCTCTCCAGCACCAGCACTTTTTCGCCGCGCGACAGCACGTTGCTCAGCGCCGCTTCCCAGGCGCCGTGACCATTGGCGATGTAGATGTAGGACTTGCCCTTGGTCGCAAACAGTTTTGAGATGTCGCCGAGCAGGCTCTCGGTCAGATCGGTCATCTGTTTAGAGTAGATGTCGATCGCCGGACGATGCATCGCCCGCAGCACCTCGTCGGGCATATTGGTGGGCCCGGGGATGGCCAGAAATTCCCGGCCCGCGCGAACGGTCATTGCTATACTTCCTTGTGTCGTGAAGACGGTCTGGAGGTTGTTTTCTTCTTTTACGCGCCGCAGAAGCCCAAGAAAAGCACGTAAAACGCAGGTCTGGAGTGGTCTTTTGTTCTGAGCATGGTCTTGTCGGAAAGCCGCCTCACACTTTTCCGGACCATGCTCTATCTCTTGGTCTCGCGGCAGCCGGCGGCTTCCGCCTCTTCCACCGAGCAGAACCAGCGCGTGCCCTTGCTGATCTTCATCTTGATCTGCGCATACCAGCGGCTGGTCGGCTGGTGATAGATGCACTCGCCGCCGGTGTTGACGTTGCCCTTGATGGTGCAGTCCGGGGAGGGCGCGACCGGCCCCGAGGCCGAAGCGAGCAGGATCGCATGCGCGCCCTCGGGCGGCTTGGTGGCGCCCAATATCGTCGTCTTCTTGTTGCGCACGCGCCAGTCCCAGGGCGCGATGAAGGCGCCCTGCCACATCCCGGCCTTTGCCTCTCGCGCGCCAGCCTCATCATGTTCGTAGTCGCGAGAGACGCGGGTATAGGCCAGCGCCCAGCCGGTGCGAACCAGCCATTTCTGGATGTCTTCGCCGCCGACATCGCAGCGCGCCACGGTGCGGCCGCGCCGGTCGATCGACCGCGCATGGCAGACCCAGCTCTTGCCCTCGGTGTATTTGGCGAGCTCGTCGCGGGCCGCGATGCCGCAGGTCCAGCGCTCGCCCTTGGTGTTGAGGCAGAGCTGGTCGACCGCGGGCGCGTCGATGCCGCCGAGCCGGATCCGCGTGTTGCCGATCACGACTGCGTCGCCGGCGCGGACTTTTGCGGTGCCGGTGATGTCGGCGGCCTCAGCCGGCGACGGCAAGCCGGGCAAGGATAAGGCGAGCAGTGACAGCGCAATCAGAAATTTTCGCAACATGCCGGTCCGCGTGTGATGAAAATTGCGATAGACCTCGCGATTGTGGTCGGCTTTTGTCCGCCCGGCCAGCGTTTGCCAGGCAGATGGGCTTTCAACTTCCTGTCATTGCGTCCGGGGCACGGGACCATCTCACCCTCGTCCCGCCATCGCCCGCTTGGCCACCGCCAGCCCCATCAGCACGAACGCCGACGTCACCTCAGGCCCCCCGACCAAAATCCGCGTCGGCGTCTTCATCTTGTTCCACTCATAGGCGCGAAACGGGCCGCGGCGGCCGCCTTCGCCCAAGCTCGCGACGATCACGTTCAGCGCCGGCGCAAAGGCGCGCGGGTCGGCGCCGAGATGGCCGAGCGCGATCAGCGCCAGCGCCGCGTCGAACACGTTCATCTCGGCGGCCATCAGCTCGCCCTGGACGTAGGAGAGCACGCGGTGACGGATGAAATCGAAATCGCCATCGGGATCGACCGCGGCCTGCGCCGCCAGCGGCAGCGCCAGGAAGGCTGCGTAGCAGCGGCCGAAATAGGCACTGTAGAGCTCCGGCAGGTAATAGATGTGTGAGCGCGGATTGGCGAAGGCGCCGCTCGCGGCAAGCCGCTTCTGAAAGCCGATGATGCGATGCACGGTGGCGAGCCGCGCCGGCGTCTCCAATACTTTCCAGCGCGCGAGGTTGCGAAAGCTGACCTCGAGAATGTCGAGATTGAGCGTCGGATCGAGATCGTTGCCGTAGGGCCGCTCGCCCCGGAGATTGTCGATCCAGGTCGCGACCCCGCCCTCATAGTCGATATTGTCGTTGATCGGCACGGTCACACGCGGCTCGTTGACGCCCGCGCGCACCTGGTAGCCGGCGTAGAAATCCAGCAGCGGCTGGTCGAGGATCGGATCGGTGCAGCCGGCCTGCGTCGCCGCGGAGATCGAGCAGGCCGTGGTGTCGCAATCCGGCACGTAGACGCCGAAACCGAGGTCCTGCTTGATCTGGGCGAAGTAGCGCGAAAAGCGCGGATGCGGCGCGGGCGCCAGCGCGGTGATGACGTTGAACCGTGCGCCATCGAGGCCCTCGACTTCCTCGCGGCTGATGTTGACGCAAAAATCCACCATGTCGGCGATCGCGCTCTCAGCCGCCATCTTGTCGGCGGACGAGGCGAGCCCGGTCTCGACGTAACTCAACAGCGCCTCGATAAAGAACGCGTCGTAATAAGCCGAGCGGTGGCGGATCTGCACGGGCTCCCACATCGGCTCGGCGATGCCGGTCCAAGGCGGATTGACGACCGCGCGCGCCGGCGAGCGCGCAATGAAGACGCGGGCGAGATTGAACAGCAGCGAGGAGTTCTTGTAGCCGCGCGCGTTGAGGCCCGTGAGCGCCATGGTCAGCTCGCGCCCGCGGAAATCAGGATCGCCGATTAGGTTGAACGCGGCGTAGGTCGGCAGAAAGCCATTTTTGCGGTACGAGCCGAGCAGATGCTGCGCGCAGTCGCGGATCACGCCGTCGATCTGCGATTGTTGCGGCATAGCGCCCGTGAACATGGCCGGCGGCGGCTTGGGATGATCCAGCGCGATGCTGTCGACGAGATCGGCGACGGGCTGGCCGACCGCCGCCCAATCGGGCTCGGCCTCGTCGCGGGCGCGGACCAGCGCCTCGCGCAGCCGGGCCAGTTTCGCTTCGTCGCGCAGCTCGGGCACGCCCGCGCGTCGCAGCAGCACCCGCAATGCGGGATTGCCGAGCGCGGTCCTGTAGAACTTGGCCAGATGCGGATCGCCGCTGGCCGCAACAGACAATACGGGATCGCAGACGTCATAAAGCGAGGGGCCGTCCTTCCGCGCTGTCAGCGCCCGGCAGGCGGCGCCGGCAAAATATTGAAAGCTCATGAAATACCTGGTCGCCGGAATTTGGCCGGGGGCCGGCCGGCACGCTCCCAGCCGCGCACCACCCCCTGCAACTCGTTGAAAAAGCTACCCGGATTCGCAGGAAATACAAATGTGATAGCGGTCACAGAAAGAGCCGGCACGAAGTCTGCATAATCAAGCTCCGGAAGGCTACGGGGACGCAAAAAAATCACACATTGGGCGATGGAAATTAACTAATATCTTCAGCGGTTTAGCTCAAGTTTTGCGCAATCTATTGCCGGGGAGGCAATATCCGGTTAAAGGTCTGTTTGGTGCGGCGCCGCAAATTGCGCGCAATTCGGGGGCACACCCCGGCCAACCCCTCAAACCTAAAGACGCTATCGCGCTACTCAAACAGTGTGCGCGTGCTTGGCTGGTCTTTGGCACAGGAACGAACCGAGATGAATGTAACGCAGCTCGACCTTTCCCGACGCACGATCGCCGTCGCCGCAGCCCTCATCGGCACGGTGTCGCTCGTGATCGGCGCCCATGCTGCCCTCAATATGCGTACGCTCGATGCCGCCAAGGCCATCTCGACCGACCAGGTCACCGGCTCGATCGGCCAGACCTCGCGTCTCGCGCTTGTCATCGGCAATGGACATTACCCGGACGCCAGCGCGCCGCTGACGCAGTCGATCAACGACGCCCGCGCGCTGTCCTCGTCGCTGCGCAAGAGCGGCTTTGACGTCGACATGGTGGAAGACGCAACCAGGGACGACATGGTCCGCGCCGTCAATCGCCTGAAGTCCCGGATCAAGCGCGACACCGTCGTCATGCTGTTCTTCGGCGGCTACGGCGTAGAGGCCGGCCGCCAAAGCTACATGTTGCCGGTCGACGCCGTGATCTGGAAGGAAAGCGACGTCCGCCGCCAGGGCGTTTCCATCGACGGCGTGCTCGACATGATGAAGGAGCAGGGCGCCAAGGCCAAGCTCGTCGTGGTCGACGCTTCCCGCCGCAATCCCTATGAGCGCCGCTTCCGCTCCTACAGCCACGGCCTCGCGCCGATCACCGCGCCCGACAATGCGCTGATTCTTTCCTCGGCTTCGCCCGGCAAGGTCGTCGACGACGGCAAGGGCGAGCACAGCGTGCTGGTCAGCGAGTTCCTCACCAATCTCAATGCGCAGGGCAGCGCCGAGAGCGTCTTCAACAAGACCCGCGTTGCCATCTCCCGTGCGAGCGAAGGCGACCAGGTCCCGTCGGTCTCTTCCTCGCTGCTCGAAGATATCCATTTCGGCGAAGCCGGCGGCTAGTTTTTCTTAGGTTCTGCCAATTCTCGTGCCCCGGACGCGGCGCATCATGCAATGATGCGACGCTGAGCCGGGGCCTGGTTTTTTAATCGCCTGGACGAGAGATGGGTCCCGGCTCTGCGCAGCAGCATTACACGCTGCAGCGCGTCCGGGACTATAGCAATCCTACTTCGCAGCTTCCGCGGCCATCACCGGGCGCACGGCATCGCCTTCGCGCAACAGCGCACCGGCGCGGGCGACGACGACATCGCCTTCGTTGAGGCCGTCGCGGACCTCGATATTGCCGCCCGACATCAGCCCGACCTCGACGCGCTTGGTCTCGACGCGGTTGCGGCGAATCACCTGCACGACGGTACCGGCGGAGGAGTACTGCACCGAGGTCAGCGGCACCGCGACGTTGCAGCTCTGGCCGGACTTGATCAGCGCGCGCCCGCTCGCATTCAGCAACAGCCGTTTCTGCGAGGAGATGCCGATATAGACGATGCCCTGCTGGATGTTCGGCTCGACGGTCGGGCCGATGCGGCGCACCTTGCCGTCGATATCTCCGGCGCCGGCGATGCGCACGGTCGCCTGCTGGTTGACCGCGAGCTTGCGCATATCGGTGGTCGCGACGAGGCCGACGAGATCGTATTCGCTGCGCGCCACGATGGTGAACAGCGCCTCGCCCTTGGCTGAGGCGAGGTTGCCGATCTGCGCGGTCGACGTCGCAATCACGCCCGCCACGGGGGCGGTGACCTGAAGCGTGCCACCCTCGGGCAGCGCCAGCCGCGCCAGCACTTGGCCTGCGGTAGTGGTCTCGCCGGCTTCCGCCAGCACTTCCGTCACCTTCAGGCCGGGCCGCTCGGGCCGCACGGAGCTTTCCTCGCGCGCGACGATCGTGCCGGTGGCCTCGACGATGTCGGAGAAACAGGATTTTGCGACCTTCAGCACCGTGACTGCCGGTCCCTTGGGCGCCTCGTCATCGGCGGCGGGCGCGGGCTGGGCGGACAGCAACAGCAGTCCGGTGAGCGCAACGAAATGCTGGGAAAAAGAACGCGCAGGCAATGAACGCATCGGTCATTCCGGTTGGGGCCTTGATGGCCTCATCGATAACAGAAGCAACCGCGGCAGACCATGGGCCGGCCGGATGAGAATGCCGCAGCAGCACGGGCGGCGCGACGCCGCCCGTTGAATTGGTCTTCGGGACCGACGCCAAGGTTCGCTGTCTTCCCCCCATCCCTGCGGCCATCCTTCGAGACGCCCGCCTGCGGCGGGCCCTCAGGATGAGGTCGTGCTTCGCGGCGAGATATCAGACCCTCATGGTGAGGAGCCCGCCAAAGCGGACGTCTCGAACCATGCAGGCCGAACTCATCCCGCAGCCTCCAAAGGTGAGCAATCTCACGGCAGGCTCAAGAACTCCACCCAGTTCGGCTTCTTGCCGGTGGCGTAGGATTTCAGCTTGGTCAGCGCGCCGCCGCTCTGGTCGATGGCATAGACCGTCATGCTGTCGGAGAGTTCGCCGACGGCGGCGAGGTAGCGCCCCGAGGGATCGATGTGGAAGCCGCGCGGCTGCTTCTCGGTCGGCACGCTGCCGATTGTGGACAGCTTGCCGCTTGTTGCATCGACCTTGTAGGCGGTGAGCGTGTTGGTGGTGCGATCGGAAGCGTAGAGGAAACGGCCGTCGGGGGTGATGTGAATGTCTGCCGCCCAGGGCTTTCCCGAAAACCCCTCCGGCAGCGCGGTGGTGCGCTGGATCTCGTCCCATGCGCCGCTCTTGGCTTCGTACGCGAACGCCGCGACGTCGCCGTTCAGCTCGTGGATGAGATAGACGAACTTGCCGTTGGGGTGGAATACGAAATGTCGCGGTCCCGATTTCTCCGGCACCTTGTGGGCCGGCGGATCGCTCGGTGTGAGCGTACCGGTCGTGGCATCGAACGCGAAGGCCAGCACCTGGTCGGAGCCGAGATTGGTCGCGAACACGAAGCGGTTGTCGGGCGAGGGCAGGAAGGCGTGCGCATTCAGCCCGGTCGGGATCACCTGCTTCGGCTCGCCCGCGACGCCATTGGCGTTGAGCGGATTCAGCGCGACCTTGTTGCCGCCATAGGAGGCGCTGAACAGGAACTTGCCGCTGCGGTCGAGGGCGATATTGGCCATGCTGTCGGCGAGCGGCCCGTTGCCGATATGGCTGAGCTGACCCGTCTTGGGATCGATTGCAAAGCTCACCGCAACGAACGGCTGCGAGCGGACGCCCGCAATCAGCACGCGGTGGTCGGGTGTGATCGCGAGCGGCGTCGAGGAGCCGGGCTTTTCGACGCCGCTGAAGGCGGCCGTCTGCACGGGAACCATCTCGCCGCTCTCAGCCATCTTGAACACGCTGATGTCGTTGCTGTCGGCATTGCCGACATAGGCGAAGGTCTCGGCCATGCCGGCGCGGACTCCAGAAATGAGGGTGAGGAAAGCGAGGGTGGTGGCGATCGCAGTGCGGGGCGCGCGGGATGCGACGCGTCGGGTCGGTCTCAACATGGGGTCCTCCTGAAAGCCGGTGCGGCAGTGTCGTTTTGTCGCGAGGATAGCGGCAGCCGCCCCGCCGCACCAAATTCCAATTGGGATTGATCGATGCCGAAATGGTATCGGTGGGGAGGTCTACCGCACTGCCGCTGTGCGGGAGGGCAGATGCCGGCCGGGCGGAGGTTTGGGCGACCCGAGCACGGTCCACACGGTGACCGCGAGCAGCGCGCAGGTCAGGATCGTCCGGACGATGAGTGGTTTCCGCATCAAGCCGAATCCGTCCCTCAAATGAATGCCCCTGGGGCGCGCCTTGCGATCGTGCACTGCAAACCGCGGCAATCCTATGAACTCGTTCACAGGCGGAAACGAACCAATGCCGCGCCAGCGCATTGAACGGGCATGCCCCGCGAAAACGATCTCGAAGGTAAGCCCGACATGGGCGGCAAGCATGGCGGCGAAGCCGGCCAGCCCGAGCCCGCCGCCGCGCCCGCATCAAGGCGAGCGCGATGAGGATGTCGTGGCAAAGCGCCACACCGGTCAAACCGATCGCAACTCGGTGCCGACCAAACCAGAATAGCGCCTCGCCCGCGCCGCACTTGCATTTGGAACAGCAGCCTCGCCTTTCCGTTGTCCTGATCCCGCGGGCCGAGGAGATCGAAACGGAGGCTGGCACGTGTTTTGGATTTATTGGGACACCGCCTGGTCGCTCATCATCAGCGGCATCATGTTCGCCACCATCGTCACCCATCCCGACGCGGAGTTCGCCGAGATCCGGGCGGCCAAGCAGGCGAAGTAGGCCCGCATCCTGCGAAATTTCCTGAACCCTCAAATCATGCTGCCGGGCATGAAGCAGCGGATCTTGGCGCGTCCGTTGATATAATACGGCCAGACCATGGTGCGGCCGGCACGGTTCGGCTCGGTGATCACGGCGTCGTCGGGCACCTCGATCCAATCGCCCATTAGCCTGACGCGATAATGTCCGTTTTGCGTGTCCCAATCGACGTCGTCGAGGGCGGTGCCGTCGGCGTCGGCACAGCAGGCGCCGCCGCCCTTGCTGTGCAGGCCCTCGAACCAGCCCTTGAGGGGAGAGTTTGCGTAGCGACCGTCGTCGCGGGCTTCCACGTAAGGCCCAATCAAGGCGGCAACCGCTACGAGCGTGATGATCCTGAAAGTCGCGATTGCCATATCGCCTCGCTCGATCTCGCGCGCACGCAGGAGCGCAGACGGGGAGCCGCCTGCGCTGCGCGTGACGCAATGCCGACTGACGCCCGCCGATCGGGTTCCAGCCATCTCAGCGGAGCGATAACCGCGAGGTCCGACGTTTGATCCTATTTTCAAGGGCGCGAACTCATCGATGATATGAGTCCGCGCCCTGCGTTGATGCTAATCCGGCAAGCGTTCAGTAGTCCCAGAACGCCGGAACCCAACGAAAGGCGTCGCCGTCCACCGCGACCCGGCCCACGGACGGGAACGGCAGGTGCGTGGCCACCAGCATCTCGCCGGTCTTGGCGAGCTCTCGCAAGAGATTGATGCGTACGCGCGCGGCATCCTCGGGATCGTGTTCGAAACCGTTGTGCCAGTCCGGTTGTTCGAACCCGACGGCAAACACGGCGTCGCCGGCGAATGTCAGCGCATCATCGCCGGACGCCATGCGAACCACGCTGTGTCCGGGGGTGTGACCGCCGGTGCGACGGGCGATGACGCCGGGCGCAACCTCGTGCTCGTCATCGAACAGCCGCAGCCGAGGGCCGAACTCCTTCACGAACCGCTTGGCGGTCGCTCGAAGCGCGTCCGGGAATCCTTCCGGCATGGCAGTGCGGGAAAAATCTGGCGCTTCCCAGAATTTGACCTCGGCAGCCGCGACGTGGATCCGCAGGTCTTTACGCAGTTGCTCCTTCACCCCGTTGACCAGCAGCCCGCCGATGTGGTCCATGTGCAAATGGGTCAACACCAGATCGGTCACCGACGAAAGATCGATGCCGGCGGCCGCCAGTCGCTTGATCAACTGCCCGGCGCGCGGCAAGTTCAAGTTCGGGTCCGACCCCAGTCCGGCGTCGATGAGGATGGTCTTGCCGCCGCTGCGGACCATCACCGCGTTCAGCGCCCAGTCGAAAGCGTCCTGCGGCAGGAACATGTCGTGTAGCCAGGTCGCCCGGACGGCCGGGTCGGCGTTGTGGGCCAACATCGTGGTTGGCAGCGGCAGCACGCCATCGCTGACCACCAGCACGTCGATCTCGCCGATCTTCAGCGCGTAGCGCGAGGGAACGAGCTCTTCGGGCCCCGATGACACGGGATATGAGGTGTTGTGCAGGTTCATGTTGGTCTCCTGTTTCAAGGGTTGAGTTTCCGGCTGGTCTTGGTTGAGCAGGCCGCACGGCCAGGAACGTGCAGCCGTCATCGCTTGGTGCGTCTAGAGCTCAGTCACGCGCTCCGGATCCGCAGAAGCGAGCGCGGCGGCGCGCTCGGCCTTCGGCGGGTAGATCCAGACAGTGTTGATCTCCTGCTTGGTCTTCTTGGCGGTCTCGCCGACCATCTCGACCTCGCGCTCCCATCCACGCGTGAACAGCGCGCCGGCTTCGCCGAGGTCGAGGCAGGTCACATAGGCCTTCTGGTGATAGGGCCTGGTCGGCACGCCCAGCAGCTCTGCCGCGGCGTTGTTGCCGGCAAAGGCGCCCATCCGCGTGGCGTGCTGACACGACATCAGCGCGTGATTGCCCTCGTCGTCGCAGGCGGCGCGCGCAGCATCGCCGGTGGCGAAGACGCCCGCGACACCGGGCACGCGCAGATCGCGGTCCACCAGCAGACGGCCGAAATTGTCGCGCCCGGCAGGTATCTGCGCGGTCAGTGGCGCGGCGCGAATGCCCGCCGCCCAGATCACGGTCTCGGTTTCGATGTGCTCGCCATTCGACAGCGTCACGCCGGATTGATCGAGCGAGGCCACACCGGCGCCGAGCCGTGTCTCCACGCCGACCTTGCGCAGGGCTTCCTCGATGATGGGGCGAGCGCCCTCGCCCATGTCAGGCGCGATCGCAATATTGCGCTCGACGATGATGATGCGGGGCTTGGCATCCTTGCCGAAGATATCGCGCAACCGCGCCGGCATCTCCGTGGCCGCCTCGATCCCGGTGAAGCCGCCGCCGGCGACCATCACCGTCTCGCGTCCGTTCACGGCGGGCCGCTTCGCGAGACCGTGCAGATGCTTGTCGAGCGCGACCGCGTCGTCGAGCGTATCGACGCTGAAGCCGTGCTCGGCGAGGCCCGGAATGTTCGGACGGAACAGCCGGCTGCCGGTGGCCACGACAAGGCGATCGTAGGAGAGCGTCTTGGTGGCGCCCTTGGCGGTGGCGATCTCCACCGTTCGAGCTTCGGTGTTGATGGTCTCGGCGCTGCCTTGCACATAGGCGACGTCGATCGACTCGAGCACATCGAGCAGGGGCGCCGTCAGGGTCTCGGGCTTCGCTTCATAGAGCCGCGGGCGAACCACGAGCGTGGGCGTGGGGGCAACCAGTGCGATCTCGAGCTGCTCTGGCGAGACGCCCTGGATCTCGCGCTGACGCGCTGCGGAAAGGGCGGCGTACATGCCGGCGAAGCCGGCACCGATGATAATGATTCGCATGGATTTGCTCCTTGTTGTTTCGCTTTTCGAAAGTCCGCGCGCGACCGCGTTGCTGCGTTGAGGGCAGCGTCCGGCAGCGGCACGAAGAGGTGAAGTCGATGGCTGGTCTTAAGGCGCCATGCAGCGTTGCAGCGGCGAACGCGGCGGCAAGCTGTAGCGAAGGACGAGCGGCTGAGGCTCCATTGCACCCCAGTCCTGATAGGTTAGGCCGGCGCCATTTCGGGTCATGATGGAAACCAGCGGATGCGTCGGATGTATGGAGTATGCCGGAATTTCCACCTCCTCGCCCGTCGCCGACGTGAAGCGAACGGCCAGCGAGAGTCCGTACAAGGTCGCGGTCGCGAGGCTTCGGCGGCGTGATGCGATCAGCTGGCGGGTGACGAAGTTTTTCCAGGTCATCTTTGGTCTCCCTCGATTGGTCTGGACATGGTCATGATGTACCCCACCCGACTTGCCGCTGCCCCAGCGCGATTGCCGTCCCTATCGAGGGATTGCTGCTAACGCACGCGCCTGCGCCAATCGCTCGGCGTTTCGCCCGTCAGCTTCTTGAATGCCGCGGCGAAGGCGGTCTGCGAGGAATAACCGAGTGCAGCGGCGACCGAGACGACCGATTCGTCGCTCTTCCGCAGCATGTTCATGGCCTGCTCGAGCCGGTGCTGGCGCAGCCAGGCATGCGGCGAGAGCCCGGTGCTCTCCTTGAAGGATCGGCAGAAATGGAAACGCGACAGGCCTGCGTCGCATGCAAGCGCCGAGAGCGAAACATCCGCATCGCTGTCCGAACGCAGGCGTTCGATCGCCCGGCGCAGGACCGCCGGCGAAAGGCCGCCGATAATCGGCTGCAGCGTGGCCGGCACGCCGGCATGGGCGGCCAACAGGCGCGTCGCGAGAAGATCCGTCAATTGCTGCCTGAACAGCGTGTCCAGTGTGGCGCTGCCTTCGAGCGAGTCGGCCGCGCTCAGGAGCAATCGGGACGTGATGGCGTCGGGATGCCCGGTTCTTTCCAGCAGATCGTCAGGGCTTGCCGTGTTGGCTTCATCGGCGATGCGCAGAAGCGTCCGTTGCGGAAGATAGAGCTGAACGACATGCAAGGGCCGGTGGATGTCCCAACGGGACGTCGAGCCGGCCGGAATGATCGTCACGACACCGGCACGCGCCGTCGCAATTGCAACCGTTTTTCCCGTGCGCCGTTCCAGCGCCTGCGAGCCGGCGGGATAAGCCATGATGACGTGATCGGCCATCGGCTCGACAATGTCGTGCAGCGCCTCGTGTTTCCAATAGGCGATGGCGCCGCTTTGGGAATCGGAGGCCATGCGAAGCGGCTGCGTCTTGAGGACGCGCGCCATCTCCAGATTGGCGGCGCGCCGCTCGCGCGCCGAATTGTCGTCTGGTTGCAGATCTGGTTGCAAGTCCGGTTGCACGTCCGGCGCGGGTGGCAAACTTTTGTGCGGGGGATTGCGCATGAGTGCGCTGCTTCCGATCATGGCGTGGCTCCTCCTGATCGCCTCAGGATTCCGACCAATCGTCCGTATTCGTACGGGTCGGCGCGTGTTCTATGCGCCGCGAAGGCCCGGCGTATTTCCTGAAGCCGCGATTCTTTGTCTGATCCTGCTCCAAGCCGGCGCGCACTTGCGCGAACGCACGGTGGGCGAGCGGCGGGTATGACAACAGGTCGGCAGGCCGTCACGCGGCTGTGACGATTGGACCATTTGTGGCGCAGGAACGCCGCATTTCGAAGCGAACAAGCGTTGTCCGATTTTGCGACAGATACCCCAATGAGGAGGGTACGGTTGCTGGTGCGCAGCTAGGCCGCTACCGCCTGCGCCGACAACAGCTGCCTCAACTTCGCCGCCGGCACGGCCGGGCTGAACAGCCAGCCCTGCATCTGGCTGCATCCGAGCTTTCGCAGCACCTCGCGCTGGGCCTCGGTCTCGACCCCTTCCGCGGTCGTCGCCATGTGACGGGCGGCGGCCATGTGCACCACGGCCTGCACGATCGGCGACGAGTCTTCGGACTGGCCGATGTCGCTGATGAAGCTGCGGTCGATCTTGATCTTGTCGAACGGGAAACGATGCAGATAGCTCAGCGAGGAATAGCCGGTGCCGAAATCGTCGAGCGCGATGCGTACGCCGAGCTCGCGCAGCTGCTGCAGGATCGTCAGCGCCTCCGCATCGTCGCGGATCAGCACGGTCTCGGTGATCTCGAGCTCGAGCCGTCCGGGCGCCA
The DNA here is from genome assembly GCF_054056555.1 of Bradyrhizobium sp. LM2.9. Lineage (NCBI taxonomy): Bacteria > Pseudomonadati > Pseudomonadota > Alphaproteobacteria > Hyphomicrobiales > Nitrobacteraceae > Bradyrhizobium > Bradyrhizobium sp. LM2.9. The sequence goes on along the minus strand of NZ_JBSRYJ010000002.1, from coordinate 5,863,051 downwards.
GCCCTGACTCCGCCAGCGCAGCTGCGACCTTGAGCGCCAGCGTCCTGGAGCGGAACTGTACCGGTGAAACGTTCACCGCGATATGGATGTCGCCGGGCCAGGAAGCAGCCTCGGTGCAGGCCTGCCTCAGCACCCATTCGCCGATCTCGCCGATCAGTCCGGTCTCTTCGGCGACCGGAATGAAGTCCGCAGGCGAAATCATGCCGCGCTCGGGATGGCACCAGCGCAGCAGCGCCTCGCAGCCGTTGACGACATTGGCCGCAAGGTCGACCAGCGGCTGGTAATGCACCTCGAACTCGCCGCGGGCGAGCGCTTGGCGCAAATCGAGCTCGAGCTGACGGCGCTGCCCTGCCTTGGCGTCGTATTCGGGCGCGAAGACACGGAAGGTTCGACGGCCCTCGGATTTCGCCGCATACATCGCGAGATCGGCGCGCTTGAGCAGATCCTCGAGAGTGTCGCCGTGGTCGGGGGCGATCGCGATGCCGATGCTGGCATCGGTCGGGATTTCCTGGCCGTTGCAGTTCACGGGCGCGCGCAGCGCCTTCAGGATCTGTTCGGCGAGTGCCGTCAGCTCGGCCTGATCGTTGGTGCCGGCCTTGACGATGGCGAATTCGTCGCCGCCCAACCGTGCGACCATGTCGTTGCCGCTGACGCAGGCGCGCAGCCGGTTCGCGACCTGGCGCAGCAGCTCGTCGCCGACCTCGTGTCCGAGCGAATCGTTGACGCCCTTGAACTCGTCGACGTCGATATAGAGGATCGCGAACGGCTTGCCCTGGCTGAGTTCCGCGACGCGGCGCTCCAGATGGCCGCGCATCAGCACGCGGTTAGGCAGGTCGGTCAGCGCGTCGTAATGCGCCATGTGCGCGATGCGCTCGTCGGCGCGGATGCGATCGGTGACGTCGTCATGGGTCGCGAGCCAGCCGCCGGCGGCGCCGGGCTGGTTCTTGATCTCGATCAGGCGGCCCTCCGCGGTCTCGACGATCGCGCTCTGCGTCTGCCCGGCATTGCTCAAGATGCCGTCGCAATAGGAATCGACGTCGCCGTGGAACGAGCCGGTGTCGTGGCGATGCTGGATCACTTCGCGGAAATGGGCGCCGGGCTTCACGATTTCGGCCGACAGGCCGTACATCTCGATGTTGTAGCGCCGATTGCAGACGATCAGCCGTTCGTCCTGATCGAACATCAGGAGGCCCTGCGTCATGGTGTTCATCGCGGTGTCGAGCCGCTGCTTCTCCACCGAGAGCCGGCGCGTCACCTGGCGGAAGATCAGATAAAGCGTGAGCACGAGCAGGCCGATCGACAGCACGGCGACGGTGACGAAGAATTTGGTTTGCGTGCGCCAGGTCGCCAGCGCCGCGTCGAGCGACTTGGTCGCGACCACGACCAGCGGCTCGCCGGTCAGCATGCGCGAGGCGACGATGCGGTCCTTGCCGTCCATCGGGCTTGCGAGCTGTGTGGTGACGAACGTGCGCTCGAACACCGCCATCTGCTCGGGCGTTCCGTTGCGGAAATTCTGACCGATCATCGCGTCGGCATGCGGAACGCGCGCGAGAAGCTGGCCGTTCTGATGATGCATCGCGATCGAGGATTCCTCGCCGAGCCCGCTCGAGGCGAAGAAGGATTCGAGCTGGTCGGGCGTGATCGCACGCGAGACCATGCCGTAGAACTCGCCGTGCGGACCGGAGACGCGGCGCGCGAACACGATCGCGGCGCCACCGCCGAACCGTCCGGGCACGACTTCGATCTCTTCCTGCGCGGACGCGTCGTTCTTGAGCCGGTTGAAATAGCCGCGGTCACCGACCGAGATGTTGGCGACCGGCCAGCGCCGCGACGAGTTGATCAGAACGCCGTTGGAATCGAACACATTGGCGCCGGCGACATCGGACCAACCACTTGTCTTTGCGCGCAGCACCTCGTGCATGGCGAGTGTTGCCATCTGGCTGCGGAAGACATCAGCGGATTCGATGCTACGGCTTTCGAGTTCCGCGATGACGCTCTTCTGGAGCACCGCGAAGTCCTCGAACTCGCGGTCGAAATGACGGGCGAGCAGCCGGACTGAGTTTTCCAGGCTGTCGCGGCCGCTCTCGATCGCATTCTGCCGGAAGCGGTCGACCGTTAGCGCGGTGCCGATGGCCATTGCAGCCATCAGCACGAAACCGCCGACGATTAGCCAAGTCAGTGGCGCGCCGCGCCAACGGCGCAGCAACCCGCGCATGCGCGCGGTCCACCTGATCGATGTGCCCATGCAGCCCTCCCGTGGGATGCAAGATGCAGCAAAACCGACAAGAGCCGGTTACCAGCGAGGGTTAGGAAAATATGAATCGGAACGGATTCAGGCGGGTGCCGCGATGCGGTCGATCATTTGACGCCGGCGGGGTGGCGTCGGTTCATCCCTGGCGCGTTGGCTCATCATCCTATCGACCGCCTTGCTGCCGCGGCCAAAACGGCGCAATTTGCTGTCCCGGCTGATTTGCAAGCTTCGTTTCTGATCAAGGTTCGTTTCTGATGACGATCGCATCCAAGGCCTTCATTGCATTCTGTCTGCTCGCGGTGGGCGGCACCGTGCTGGTGATCGGCCCCACCGAGCTGCGCCGCCTGCTGCCGAACGGGGCGAAGACCGACACCGTGGTCGCCGCCAGGCCGGAGGCCAAGGTCGAACAGAAGGTCGAACCCAAGCCGGAACTCAAGCTGGAAGAGCCAAAGCTCGCCGCCGTCGCGCCGCCGTCGCCAGCTGCGTCTCCGGCGCCGGCCCCCGAGCCGAAGGCGGGTGCGCTGGCCGAAACCCAGAAGCAGGTCACCGCCACGCTTGCCGATCTTGCGCCGGTCAAGCCGCCGCCGGCAGTTGCGGATACCGGCCCCCGTTTCGACGTCGCGCGCGTCGACGATCACGGCGAGGCGGCAGTGATCGCGGGCCGGGCGACGCCGGGCGCCAAGGTCGAGCTGCTGCGCGACGGCAAGCCGCTCGACACGGTGGTGGCGGATGCGTCGGGCCAATTCGTGATGACGCCGCCGCAGCTTCCTGCCGGTTCCTATGAGCTGACCCTGCGGGCGAAATCGCCTGACGGCACCGTCACGCAATCCGGCCGCAGCATGCCGGTGACGATCGCCGAAGCCGCGCCGCCGCCCGCGCGCCCTGTGCCGGTTGCGAGGCAAGATGCAAAGGCCGAGAAATCTGACGACAAGTCGGATGTCGTGGCATCGGTATCGGACAGGCCCGCGGCCCGGCCGAGATTGATGGGTGCACCGAAACCCAGGGGCGTGTCAGGGGTCATGGCGCGGGCTCCCGCGGCCACGACCGTTGCGTCGGCCTCGCCGGCGGACGTCGTCGGCGGTGCACCGGCGGAAGCAGGCGGCAACCGGGTGATCTCCCGCGGCGATAGCCTTTGGGCGCTCAGCCGGCTCGCCTACGGCGACGGCGCCCGCTTTGCCGTGATCTACAACGCCAACCGCGCCAAGATTCACAACCCCAACTTGATCTATCCCGGCCAGACCTTCGTGGTGCCGCAGAAGACGGAGTGACACCGCATCGGCACTGTCCTGCGCGTTGCGACGCTTTGCCCTCTGTACTTCCGGAACATTTGGTTCCCCCGCGCGTCAACGTGATGCGACGCGATGCGCGCTTGGCGCCGGAGGAGGGCCGGGGTGGACAGGTCAGTGGTCATGTCGAGATCACGCATGGGTCTCAGGCTGGGGCTGGCGCTAACGGGCGCAACCCTCGTGATGCTGGTGGTGCTGTTGCCAAATCGCGCCGAGGCGCAGTTCGGATTGCGCGGCGGCCCGCTCGGTGTCGCGCGCTTCGCCGTCGGCCACGTGATCGGCATGTCGCGCCTGCGCCACGCGCGCATGGCGGTGCGAGGCGGCCGATACCGCTCCGCAGCGCTGCGGTCACAAGATCCTCGCGGTGTTGAGCGAGGGCAGCCGGCCAATCCTTACGTCCTCCGTGCGGCGCTCACGGCGCAAGCTGCCCTGTCGGGCTGGCACGGCGGCAAGCGCCCGCAAGGCTGGTGGCGTCATCCCGATGGCAGCTACGGCTGGGCTGGCCCGGTGTTCTGGCCGTTCGCGCATGACGACCTCACCACCGCAATCATCCTCGGCGATGCGACCAGCCTCTCGCTCTATGGCTATGGCGACATCTATGCCCGCGATCTTTTCGCCCTATGCGGTAACAGAGCTTGCCGCCTACACCGCGCCGCAAGGCAGGCGCGGACGGAGAGTGCCGACCGCGGAGGCTCTCTGCGATGCCAGCGACACCGGCGGCCTGCCGGCCGACCGCATCGCCGCTGCCGTGCAGCCGAACGAATTGCAGCGCACAGCGCTCGACGAGCTCGCCACCGCCTGGCAGGCGGCGCGCGACACGATCCGTGCAGCCTGCCCAACGCAGGTCCCTGCGACGGCCATGGAGCGGCTCGGTCTGATGCGCGAGCGCCTCGCGGCCATGATCAAGGCAACGGACGCGGTTGCACCGCCGCTCGCAAAATTCGTCGATATCCTCGACGACGGGCAGAAGACAAAGCTCGATGCTCTGGCCAAGGACCGCAGCGCCGCGCTTGCGTCGATCCAGCAAAAGAATCCCCAGGCGGCATCGGCCTGCCAGGCGGACAGCGATCCCCGCTACGATGAGAAAGTGCAGCGCCAATACGAGCAGCTCGTGCAACAGCAATGGCCCGCGGCCGACATCGCGTCCACGCTCAAACTCGACGACATCGCCCGCGCGCGTCTCGATGTACTTCAGGACACCACGCTGCGCACCATGGAGACGTTGAGCGCCTGTCCGTCAAAAGCAGCACCGACCCCGCAGGCCCGCCTTGCCACTGTGAAGGCGCGGCTGGAGACGATGCTGCAGGCCGTGAGCGGCGTCAGTGACGCGCTCGACGATTTCGAGGCTGATCTGAGCGACGAGCAGAAGGCGGGGTTCGAGGCGATCGGGCCGAAGCGCGGGGTGTGACCACCCGCACGCCCAGTCGAACTTTATGTCCTTGAAGTCGAGCTGCGCGTTGCCGCCGGCAAAATTGTAACCGCCGAAATATTCCTCGAACTCGACGTAGAACGGGCTCATCTCCGGCACCGCCTGGCAGGGCCGCATGGTGCCGCCGAGATGATTGTGGGCGTGCTCCTTGCCCCAATCGTGCAGGCGGAAATTGTCGCGGCTCCGCACGCCGCCGACATAATAATAGTAGATCTGATAGCCGCTCGGCGGATTTTGGCGCGTGTGCTCGTCCTGCGGGCTCTTGCCGGCATTGGGATCGCTCGCACGCGGCTGCAACGCGATCGCGCGGGTCTCGGTCAGATCGGCGCGCGGAGGGCTCGCGAACATCTTCTTCGCGTAAGGCGCGGCAACCTCGAAGAAAGCGCTGGCGCCGCCGACATCGAGCCAGCGCGGCCGGTCGGCCGTCGCAAGCGGCGCGGGCGGCGTCGCGAACGTGCCCTCGTATTCATGCTTCGTCAGCAGCAGCGCCGCATATTCGTAATCAAGGATGACAGTCATGCGCGAGAGGCGCAGATGCGAGGGGTGCGCCTGCACCATCTCGCCGAATTTTCGCCCCGTCGCTGAGGCGATCGTTAGTCGCGAGAAGGAGGGATGTGGTTCGTGGGGATGATGCCATCCTGCCGGTGTTTTGCCCGACGTGTCAAACTGCCGGCCCCCAACATCGGCAGCCGCGTAAGTCATTGATCTCGCAGCGGCCGTCTACTGTGCATGGGGTTGTTTTCGCACTTTTTGTTTGGAGGGACGGCGGCAACTTGTAAGAATTTCTTACAAGTTCAGCTGTCGTTCAAAGCAAACTCACATCCGCCGCCTTGCGGCCGCCGCATCCACCACGTTCTCCACTTCCTCGCGCCAGCTCAAAATCTCCATCGCGAGCACGGGGTGATTGAAGCCTTTGAGCACGAGATCGTCGAGCGCGCGGGCTTCGACCCAGGGCTCGACCATGCCGTAGACGCGGCGGCTGACGACGACCTGGCCGGCCTTGGCTTCGTCGCAGAGGCGGGAGGAGAGATTGGTGACGCTGCCGATCGCGGCATATTCGAGCCGCTGCTCGAAGCCGATCTGGCCGAGCGTGGCGTAGCCCATGGCGACGCCGACGCCGAAGCCGAGCGAGTGGCCGCGGTTCTTCCATTTCTCGGTCAATTGGCCAATCACGTCGCGCATCTCCACCGCCATCTTCACCGCGCGCTTGGTGTGGTCGGCGAATTGAATCGGCGCATTGAACAGAATCATCACGCCGTCGCCGGCAAAGCGGTCGAGCGTTCCTTCGTAGCGGTGGATCAGCTCGCCGAGTGCCGCGTGATATTCGCGCAGCACGTTCATCGCCTCTTCCGGCTCGGTCGCCTCCGTAAACGATGTGAAGCCGCGCAAATCGCAGAACACGACGGTGACTTCGCGGCGGTGGCTGTCGAGCAGCGCGTCGTGGCCGTCGGAGGAGGCGATCAGCTGCGCCACTTGCGGGGCGAGGAAACGTTCGAGCCGCTTGATGCGGCCGATCTCGCCGAGTTGTTTCTCGACGCGCTCCTCCAGCGAGCGGTTCCAGTTGCGTAGCTGCTCGGTCTGCTCCTGGAGCTTTGCCGCTTGCTGTTGCACGGTTTCGTGCGCAGCCGCGAGCTCGCGGCCCTTGTGGTCGACCTCGGTGAACAGCCGCGCGTTGCGCATCGCCAGCACAGCCTGGTTGGCGAAGGTGCGCATCAGGCCGATGATGCTGGCGGCGAACTCGCCGCTGGCGCGGCGCAGCACCACCAGCGAGCCGAGCGTGCCCTGCTGGTCCACCAGCGGCACCACCAGCACCGAGTGGAAGCCGGCATCGATCGCGACGTCGCGCAGCGGTTGCTCGGAAGCCTGCTTGAGATCGGCAAGCGCGATCGGCTCGCCGCTCCCGGCCGCATCGGTCAGGATGTTCTGGCCTTCGTCGATCGTGACATGGGCGCCGTCGGCGGATTTGTCGATGCCGTTGGCCTCGACCAGATTGAAGCGGCGCGCCTGCGCGTCGTAGCCGTAGATCAGCACGGCATCGGCGTGGGTGATCTCGATCGCGCGCGCAGCGATCGTCGGCAGCACGGCATTGAGATCGAGCGAGGCGGCGACCGCGCGGCCGACCTCTTCCAGCACCTTGAGCTCGTTGATCGACTGCGCGAGATCGCGGGTGCGCTCCTCGACCTTGGTCTCCAGGTCCGAATAGGTCTCCTGGAGCTGACCGGCCATGCGGTTGAACTGGCCGGCGAGGTCTTCCAGCTCGTCGGAGGTGTGCACGTCGATGCGATGGCTGAAATCGCCCTCGCCGAGCCTGTGCGCGCCGTCGCGCAGCGCCGTGATCGGAATGATCATGCGGCGGGCGAGCAGCGTGCCGGCGAGGATCGCGACCAGCAGGCCCATGCCGATCAGCAGCGCGATACGCACCAGCTGGTCGCGGATCGGCATCAGGGCCTGCGTGGTCGGTTGCTCGAACATCACACTCCAGCCGAGCTTCGGCACGATGCTCGCGGCGCTCATCACCGAATGGCCGTTGAAGTCGGTGCCCGAATTGTCGGGCTCGTGGCCCGGCGCGACCGCGGCCGCCACCTGCGGCAGCTTCGACAAATCCTTGCCGACATCGGGGCCCTTCGACGACGTCGCCAGCACGCGGCCGCGCGGATCGACCACATAGGCGAAGGCCGCCTTGCCGACCTGGGCGTCGGTGAGGTACTCGGAGAGAAAGCTGAGGTCGAGCTCGGCCACGGTCACGCCGGCGTTGAAACCGGAATGCGCCACCGAGATCGACATGAACGGCGTCCGGTCGGAGAACCACGCCGGCGCGTAGCTGACGCCGCGGGCCACGGTGTCGGTGAAGCGCATGTCGCGGGAGAGGTCGGCATTGCTGCCGGTCGTGGTCGACTGGCGCGAGACGCGCAGCACCTCGCGGCCCTCGCCGTTGAGTTGGAACAGCTGGTTGACGACCGAGACCTGGTGCAGCAGCTGGGCGTAGTCGGCGCGGCGCTTCTCGAGCGTGTCCTGGCTCGCCCGCGTCACCCAGCTGATCTGGCGCTCGAGCTCGGAGATCGACTGCTCGATCCGCCGCGCGGCAGCCTGCGCCTTATCCTCGAGACCGTCGGTCAGCTGTGTCTTGGTGGCGCGGTAGGAGATCCAGCTCTCCATCGCCCCGTTGACGGCGAGCACGAACACGACGAGGCCGACGAGAGAGACGACGTATTTGGCGAACAGGCCCTCGCGCAGAAACCGTGTCTTCTCGTTCGCTCCCGCCATCCCGATCCTCTCGCGCCGCCATCGACGCCGGCGCTACGGCCTGTACGGGCCCAGCGGTCCTTCTAGCATAATTTGCTAGCATAATTTGGACCGGACGACCGGTGGACCGGCAGGCTTGGTTACCCGCTGGGGACGCCGGTTTGGGCCGGACGGGTGGTGAATTGTCGCAGTCTCATCCGTTCGGATGAAGGAGGGTGAGACAAAGCCGAGGTAAGGGATTGGCGTGGAGTCCAGAGCGTTGGTCCGCCCATCATCGATTGAAGAGCTGCCGCAGCACGTCGTTCATCGGCTGGCTGTCCTGCTGTGCCGTCGGCGGGTCCTCCTGGGCGGGGGGCGCGGGGGAGGCCTGCGGCGCCGGTGTCGATGGCGTTGCCGGCAGGCTGCGGCTGCGGCCGGTGGCCGTTCCGTTGCCGGTGCCGGTTGCCGCACCGCTGGAAAGTCCCTGCTGGATCAGATTGCCGATCGCCTCGCCCAAGGGGCCGCCGAGCGGATTGTTCTGTCCCGGCTGCTGGGTTTGCGGATTGGCATTGCCGGCTGCATTGCCGCCACCCGGCGCGGTCGTGCCGCCAAGACCAAGGCTGCCCAAAATATTGTCGAGCCCGGCGCCGTCGGGGCCGAACAGGCCCTTGCCCATCTCGCGCAGCTTGGCGTAGGCGGCGTCCGGATTGTCCAGCATGCCGCTCATGTCAGGATAGATCCGCGGCTGCGACCAGCTGCCCTGGATCATCACGGGGATGCCGAAGCCGACCGGCTCGGAGGCGCGACCCTGGCCTTCGGTCGTCATCACCAGCTTCGGCTCGACGCGAAAGCCCATCATTTTGGTGTCGAGCGCGATGGTGCCGGCGCCGGTGAGTCGCACCAGCGGCCCGATCAGATTGAGATCGGTCGTCACCGCCTGACCCTTGTCGATGCGGAAGGACGCCGAGAGCTGCGACAGATCGGTGCTCTGCTCCTGGCTGTTGTTCTGGTTGTCCTGCCAGCCGGACAGCGTGCCCGACGTCAGCGAGCGGATCATCTGCGCGATGTTGATGCCCCGGATGGCGCCGTCCTGGAAATTGACGAAAGCGGTGCCCTGCATGTTCGCCATCAACGCGCGCTGGCTGGTGCCGGCGCTGCGCAGCGCGAGCTTGGCCTGCAGCTTGCCGTCGATCCGGTCGAATTCGGCAAGGCCCTGCAGCAGCGGCAGCGCGCGCACGCCGGTGAGGTCGGAATGCATGGCGAAGCTCGGCGCGCCGCTGGTCGCATCCAGGATCATTTCGCCCGAGACCTGGCCGCCATAGGCGCCGAGATTGGCGGTGCCGGCCTTCAGTACGCCGCCGGCGAGCTTTGCATCGATCGCCAGCGGCGCGAGGCGTGCATCGCCGATGACGGCCTCGTGCGCCGAGATCCTGATTTGCGCATCGACATAATTGAGCCCGGACACGTCGATCGGCGCATCGCTCCAGGGCTGTCCGGACGCGCCTTCCGGCGATTTCGCCAGCGGGATCGCGAGCCGCTGGAAGTCGAGATCGACCTTGACCAGAGGCTTGCTCGCGATATCGACCGAGGCCCAGCCGTTGAAGGCGCCATCGCCGAGCGTGCCACTCACGCCGTTGATCATCACGACATCGCCGCTCAGACGCATCTCGGCACGACCTGCGAGCTGAGATTTCAGCACATCGGGCATGTCGATGGCGAAATCCACCGGAATGGTCGGCCGGTCGGCTGGCGGCGCCGGCGTCGTCGCCTTGATGTCGAACTTGGTCGGGTGCTCGCCGACCCGCGCGGTGCCGGTGATGTTGATTTTGCGGTCGCGATCGACGATCGCATCGGCATTGATGGCGCTGATGCGGGTCTCGACGCGGTCGCGCACGCGCGCGAATGCGATCTCGCCATCGGTGACTTTGACGCGGTCGATGGCGGCGCCATCCGTATCGAGCGCGATCGGCTTCGACGCGCCGCCGGCATTCGGCAGGCGCTCACGCAGCAGCGGCTGGTAGAGCACGGGATGGGTGACGACGAGCTCGCTGATTTTCGGGCGGCCCGACCAAACGCTCGAGAGCGACATGTCGGCCTGCACGCTGTCGATGGTCAGGCGTGTGATGCCGCTGCGGTCCTTGGGGTCGGCAAGCGTGAGGTCGTTCAGCGTCACGTTCAGCGTCGGCCACAGGCTGATCCTGGTGGTGCCGTCGATCGACAGGCGATAGCCGGTCGCGCTCTCCACCCGCGAGGCAATCGTCGAGGTCAGGAAGCCCGAGGGGATCCCGACCACCAGCAGGAGTGCGATCACGATGATGACGGCGGCCACCGCAGCGCCGGCGAATTTCACTGCTCTCATATCGGCTTTCCAGCGACGGACGATCGGCGTCGAATCCGGCAGATGACCGTCATTTGCACCCGTCCTTTGCGCCTGAGTTTATCCCGGGACGGGGAAGCGGCTCCAAGCGCGTAAAAATAGTCGTGGGGTGCTGCAAAGTTATGTGACTTATGACACACTTCCCCGGCGCGGTTTTACGCGACCCTGATGTTGATGGTTCCAAGCGATTTGCCAAGGAAACGGGCCAGGGACACTGGCCACGGAAATTCACAAGGACATTGAAATGAGCAAGCAGGCCGAATTTGCGGTCATCCTGAAAATGAACGCGATGTTTGCCGATCTCGGCGCAGACGAGCTCCAGCGGCTGTCGAATCTCTGCCACACCCAGCATCTGGGGAACGGCGAGGTGCTATTCCAGAAGGGCGATGGCGGCGACGCGCTGTTCGGCGTACGTCGAGGCCAGGTCCGTATCGAGACCGGCTCCTCCGACGGCAGCCGGCTGACGCTGAACTTCATGGGGCCGGGTGACCTGTTCGGCGAGGTCGCGGTGCTGGACGGCCAGAGCCGCACCGCCGATGCGACCGCGGGCGAAGCCAGCGAGCTGTTCGTGCTGCGGCGCGAAGACTTTCTCGCTTTCCTCGAACGCGAGCCGAAGGTCGGGATCAAGATCATCGCGCTGCTGTGCCAGCGCATCCGCTGGCAGAGCGAGCGCATGGAAGAGTCCATGCTCCAGCCGCTGCCGGTTCGCCTCGCGCGGCGCCTCTGCGCGCTCGCCGCCGATTTCGGCTCGGAGGTGCACATCTCGCAGGAGCAGCTCGGCGTCTTCGTCGGTGCCGCGCGCGAGAGCGTCAACCGCCAGCTTCAGGCCTGGCGCAAGGAAGCGATCCTCGATCTCCAGCGCGGCCGCATCCTGCTGAGGAACATGACCAAGCTGACGGCGATCGCGCGGAACGAGTAAGTCGAGCGACTTCACTTCGCTTGGAAGGTACGAGGGAGATCGGCGGCTGTGTCCTCTGCGAGGGAGGCCGCGTATCGCAACGCCTCATCAATATCCTCACGCTCCAGATACGGGTAGTCATTGAGGATGGATTCGCGCGTCTCGCCGACTGCCAGCAGGCCGAGCAATCGTGCGACTGGAAACCGCAGCCCGCGAATGCAGGCTTTGCCAGTGCAGCAGGCTGGGTCCATCGTGATACGCACAAAAGCCATGTCGTAAGCTAACGCGCGCGACCGACTTGTGCCAGCGCGCGCCTCTGACCCGCCTTTTCGGAATCTACTCCGCTGCGGGGTGCGCGATGCCCTTCGGCACCGGCGCTGCCTCTGCCGGCGCAGCGCCGTGATGGCCGGCGCCCTCCGCATCCTCGCTGTGCACAACCAGCCGCTTGCCGAAGCGCCAGATCAGGGCGCCGAGATCGTCCATCACCATGAACATTGCGGGCACGAACACCAGCGACAGGATGGTCGAGAAGATCAGGCCGCCGATCACCGCGAGCGCCATCGGCGAGCGGAACTCGCCGCCGGCGCCGACCGCAAGCGCGCTTGGCATCATGCCGGCGGCCATCGCGATCGTGGTCATCACGATCGGGCGTGCGCGTTTCATGCCTGCGTCGATCATGGCTTCTTCACGCGGTGTGCCGGCGCGAATGGACTCGATGGCGAATTCCACCAGCATGATCGCATTCTTGGTGACGATGCCCATCAGCATCAGGATGCCGATCCACACCGGTGTCGTGAGCTGCTTGCCGGTGATCAGCAGGGCCGCGATCGCGCCGCCGATCGAGAGCGGCAGCGAGAACAGAATGGTGATCGGCTGCAGGAAGGTGCCGAACAGCAGCACCAGCACGGCGTAGACCATCATCAGACCCGCCGTGATCGCGGTGGCAAAGCCTTCGGACAGTTCATTCAGGCTTTCGGCATCGCCGGAGGGTGACACCTTCACGCCCTTCGGCCGGCTCTTCATGACCGGCAGGTCGTAGATCTTCTTGGTGGCGTCGCCGAGCGCGGCGGAGCCGACGAGATCGGCCGCGACAGTCGCCTGTCGCTCGCGATCGTAACGGTTGATGCTGGTCGGACCCTGGTCAAGCTTGACGTCGGCGATGACGGAGAGCGGCACGCCGCCCTTCTCGCCATGCTCGCCGAGCGGCACGCGGAGCTGCTCGAGCGTCTTGAGATTGCCGCGCGCGGCATCCTCGAGCTGCACGCGGATCGGCACCAGACGATCGCCGACGTCGAATTTGGCGAGCGCGGGTCCGACGTCGCCGATGGTGGCGACGCGGATGGTCTGCGACAGGCTTTCGGTCGAGACGCCGAGCCGCGCGGCGAGATCGGCGCGCGGCTCGACGCGCAGCTCGGGCCGCTCCAGCGTGGTTTCCGAGATCACGTTGGAGATGGTCGGAATCCGCTTCATCTGCGTCGCGAGCTCGCTGGCGACGTTGTTGACGATGTTGGCGTCCGCGCCGGTCACGACCAGCGAGATGGCGCGCAGGCCGTTCTCGTCGAGGAACCAGAAGCGGATGTCTGGAATGTTCTCCAGCTCCTGGCTGATCGAGAATTCAAGCTCGCGCTGGGTGATGTCGCGGCTGTCCTTGGGCGTGTAGTTGATGATCAAAGCGGCGCGCCGGACTTCCTGGGTGCCCGGTGGAACGCGCCCGCCGTCGACGAAGATGCTCTTCACCTCGGGTCGCTTGCGCAGCCGCGCAACGATGTCTTCGGTGACTTTTTCGGTGTAGGCGAGCTGGGTGCCCGGCGGCAGCTCGAGGGCAACCAGTGAGCGCGAGCTGTCCTGCGCCGGCAGAAAACCCTGCGGCAGCAGCGTAATGCTCCATATCGAGGCGGCGAAGACGCCGAAGCCGACCAGCACCGTGACGAAATAGTGCTTCACCGACCACGCCACGATCCTGTGATAGGACCGCAGCACGCGGCCGGGCGGCGGCTCTTGGTGATTGCCATGTTTGAGGAAGTAGGCGGCGAGCACCGGCGTGACGAAGCGCGCCGCGAGCAGCGAGAAGAACACCTGCACCGAGACGGTGATGCCGAATTGCTTGAAGAACTGTCCGGCGATGCCCGACATGAAACTCGCGGGTGCGAAGATCGCGATGATCGTCAGCGAGATCGCAATCACCGCGAGGCCGATCTCGTCGGCGGCTTCGAGGGCGGCACGATAGGGCGACTTGCCCATGTTCATGTGCCTGACGATGTTCTCGATCTCGACGATGGCGTCGTCGACCAGAATACCTGTCGACAGCGTGATGGCGAGGAAGCTGACGAGGTTCAGCGAGAAGCCGAGCAGGTCCATCGCCCAGAACGCCGGGAAGATCGACAACGGCAGCGAGATCGCGGCGATGACGGTGGCGCGCAGGTCGCGCAGGAACAACAGCACGATGATGACGGCGAGGATAGCGCCTTCGAACAGCGTCGAGATCGCCGCGTGGTAATTGCCGTTGGTATATTCGACCGAAGTGTCGATCACCTTCAGGTCGACGTCGGGATAGGTGGCCTTGAGCGAGTCGATGCGCTTCTGCACGGCCTCGGCCACCTTCACGTCGCTGGCACCCTTGGAGCGCTTGATGCCAAGCGCAACGATCGGCTCGCCGTTGAAGCGGGCGAAGGTGCGGCGGTCGGCGATGGTGTCGGTCACGGTGCCGAGATCGTCGAGCCGGACCTCGCCGCCGCCGAACAGCGGAATCATGGTGCCTGCGAGGTCGCTCAGCGTCTTGGCGCCGGCGAGGGTGCGGATCGCCTGGTCGTTCTTGCCGATCTCGGCGCGGCCGCCGGCGACGTCGACATTGGTGCCGCGCAGGCTCTGGCTGACATTGACGGCAGTCAGCCCCATCGACTGCAGGCGGTCGGGATCGAGCGAGACCAGGATCTCGCGCTCGACACCGCCGATGCGCTCGACCTGGGCGACGCCGCGCACGCCCTGCAGCGCGCGCTTGACCACGTCGTCGACGAAATAGGAGAGCTGTTCCGGCGTCTTGCCGGGCGAGATCGCGGCGTAGGTGACGATCGGCAGGCCGATGACGTCGACGCGCTGGATCAACGGTTCGGTGACGTTCTGCGGCAGGTTGGAGCGCACGCGCGTCACCGCGTCCTTGACGTCGTTGAGCGCGCGGTCGGTGTTGGTCTCCAGCGCGAACTGGATGGTCGTCACCGACAGGCCGTCGGTGATCTGCGAGGTGATGTGCCTGACGCCTTCGACACCGGAGACGGCGTCTTCAACGGTCTTGGTGACCTGGGATTCAAGCTCGGCGGGTGCGGCGCCAAACTGCGATACCGCGACCGAGATCACGGGGATGTCGGCGGAGGGCAGCCGTGTCACCGCGAGCTTGGTGAAGGACACCCAGCCGAGGATCAGGAGGATGACGGAAAAGACCACCGACGGCAGCGGATTGCGGATCGACCATGCCGAGATATTGAGAGCCATCAGCGTACCCGCGTGCGATCGAGTTCATCGGCGAACATGGTCTTGATCTGGTCGCCGTCATGCAGCGAAGAGCCGGCGTCGGCCACGACGATTTCGCCGACGTCGAGGCCTTGCAGGATTTCCGTGGCGCTGTCGGACGACAGTCCGACTCGTACCTTGCGCGTCTCGACGATGTTGCCTTTGACGACCTGCACGGTGAGATGGTCGATCGCGGTCTTGGGAACCGCGACGCCGCAGCTTCGCTTGGCATCGATCGAGGCGCGGGCGAACACGCCGACTTTCAGCGAGGGATTGTTGGTGACGCTGATGCGAACGCGCCCGAGCTGGGTAGTGCGATCGATTTCGGGCGCCACCAGCCTGACTCGCCCGATCAAATCGGGCGAGTCGTCGCGGCTGATGCGCACGGTCGCGCCGGCGCTGAGCTTGGGCATGTGCACCGCCGGGACCTGCGCGTCGAGCTCGATCTCGTTGTTGACGGCGATGCGGAACATCGGACCGGCCTGCGGCGAGGCCGGCGCACCGACGATGGTGCGGACCTCGGTGACGAGGCCCGGCGCAGAGGCCTTCAGCGAGACCGGACCTTGCGGGCCGGGCCGCTGCGGCTGGCCCGGGATCTGGGGCGGGGCCGTCAGGCGCGCCAGCTCCTGATTGTCGGTGACCAGCGTGCCTTCGGTGACGAAGAGGTCGGTGACCCTGGATCCCTCCTGATCGGCGACGACCACGGCTTCGCGGCGCGGCACGAAGAAGCCGGTCACCCGGACCAGGTCGGAGAAGCAGGCATTGGTCGACTTCGTCACGATGACCAGCGCCTCGCTCGGCGTTTCCTTGGCCTCGGGGCGACGCCGGTGCTCGAACAGATAATAGCCGACGCCGAGCGCAACGACGAAGACCACCGTTCCGGCCGGCTTGAGATATTCGGAGAGATTCATCGCCGGATCGTCCTGGCCTGGCTCACGGCCATCCGCACTCGGCCCATAGAGAGCGTTCCCCTGAAATAAAGCAGCGTCCCGCAAGGCTGCGGGACGCGCTCCGGAAGCGAGACTTTACACCACATCACGACTTGTCACTTCAAAGGATTACGTCGTGGTCACTTCGATGCGGTGGTCTTGTTTTCCATGTTGACGACCTGCACGCGACGATTGACCTCCGCCATCGGCTGGGCTGGGTCCTTCAGCTTGCTCTTGCCGTAGCCGACGGTGACGAGGTCGGTCGCGGAGATGCTGTACTTGTCGACCAGGTAGCGCTTGATCGAATCCGCGCGGCGCTCCGACAGTTCCTGATTATAGCCCTCGCCGCCGGCGGCGTCGGTGTGGCCGGCGACCACGAAGGTCGAGCCTTTCAGGTCGGGGCTGGTCAACGCGCGGCCGAGCGCCTGTACCGAGGCAACCGATTTGGCGCTGATATTGGCCGAGTTGTAGTCGAACGTGATTTCCAGATCGATGTTCGGCTTGTCCTTGGCCACGGACGCGATTTCTTCACGCTCGGTCGACGACAGCGAACGAGTCGAGCGGCCGCGTACGGACTGGATCAGCTTGGTCTCCGCCGCACTCGGTGCGGGATCGGTCTGCGGAGCGATTGAAAGGCCGCGGGTCAGCGGCTTTTTCGGCGGCGGCGCCAGCGCGCGGACGATCTCGTCATCGGTGACGTTCTTGCTGTTGCCGTCGTCGCCCGCGAATGCCAGCGGGATCGTCAGCGACAGCGCGGCGCCAACGGTGATGATGGACAGGATTGCGGTAAGTCCCTTTGCAGCCAATCTCATAGCAAGTCCCTCCTGAGCAGCCAGCTCGCGCGGTTCCAAAATCCCTGCAATAAGCCCCCCGAAGGGGGCCTGCGGCATCCGTCCGATTAGTCTTCGCCGGGCCACCGAGGGTTCGAGGCACATCGGCCTCGATTTAAAAAATATCAACGCACTCCGTAACTTGCGAATTCCTGAACAATGTTCGGGTCCATCGCCTTGGCATTGGCGATGTCCAGCGCACCTTCCTGGGCCGAGCCGTTGCGCTGCTTGGCGATCCCGCGTCCGAACAGCGAGGAAGTCAGGCGCGGATTGATCCTCAGGGCCGCGTCGAAATCGGCGATGGCGTTCTTGGCCGCTCCCGATTTCAAATTGACGAGCCCCCGGCTGTCCAGCGCGTCGACGAAGTTCGGTCGCAGCCGCAGGGCCTCGTTGCAATCCTTCAGCCCGCCCTGGAGGTCGCCGACCACGGTGCGCGTCCAGCAGCGGTTGTTCAGAGCTTCGACGTCCTTCGGGTTGATCCGGAGCGACTCGTCAAAATCCTTGATGGCGAGGTTATAGGCGCCCTTGCTGGCATAGACCTGGCCACGCCGGTAAAGCGCGTTCACGTCGTCCGGATTGGCCGCGATCTTGGCCGTCAGGCCCTTGATGGTGGGGTCCTCCGCCAGCACGGTCGCACTCGGCCCGCTATCCATGCTCGGAGCGGTGACGGGATCGGCCGGTTTCACCGGCGGTGGGGGAGGCGGCAAGGCGGCGTCGACCTGCGGCTTCGGTGACGGAGCAGCCGTCGTGTCGGCCGGTTTCGGCAGCACAGGTGGCGGTGGCGCGGGCGGAGCCGGCGGCGGGTTGTTGGCGACGACCGGCGGCGGAGCGGGAGGCGCGGGCGTCGTCGTCGTTGTGGGACGCGATCCTCCGGCCCCCGGAATGAACGAGAAATCTTCGGCCAGTGAAGAGGATATCCAGGGCACCTGCTCGCCCCGCGAGGCGCGGGTGACGCCCATCTTGGTGCGGTTCAGCGTCTCCTCGGCCATCAGGTCGGGGACGCGGATTTCCTTGAGGAGTTCCTGGACGAACAGGCTGTGCTCGCCGCCGGCATCCGACACCACCGAGGCCAGTGCCGCCGAATACATCACCAGCGTTCCGTTCGGCGCGATAACAGGGGTGAGGCCGGCCGAGAAGCTGCGGAACCGGCGCTCGAACGGGTTGCGCCTGGAAGCATCGATGAGCGCGATCTTGACTCCGGCGCCGCGGGTGTTGAGCTCGCCAAGCACGGTTTCGAGGCTGATGCCGTCGCGGCGCACGTCGGATTCGGTCCAGATCTGCGCATCGATCGGCAGCAAATAGCTCTGCCGCGCCGACTGGATGCCGAATCCGCTGAAGAACACCAGTGCCACGGTCCCCGGCTTGATCTTGCCGTACAGCTTGTCGAAGGCGCGGCGCATGCCGTCGCCGGTCAGGTTCTCATTGATCTCGACGGAAAAGCCATCGCGCTTGAGCTCGTCGGCGACGTCGCGCGCGTCGTTCAGCGGTTCCTTCAGCGGGGCGTCGGCGTCCGGATATTTGGCATTGCCTATGACCAGCGCAAAGCGATCGCCGGCCGCAAGCGACGGAGCGGTCGGAATGAGCGACACGAGCAAGGGTAGAAGCAAAAGGAAGCGAATTTTCATAATCAGCGCGGTCCAGCCAAAAAGGCGCCGTTACCAGCTTGCGCCGCGGCGACCTTAACTTACGCAATGTGCATTATCAAACCGGGGAAGGGAGGCGTCAACTGCTTGCAAATTCGGCGGTATCGCGACAATTGACCGCGACGGATGGGCACGTTGCGGGGGAATAAACGGGCAGTCACGATTCCACTCGATGCATTCTGGTTGCCATTACGGCTGCATGTTAGGGCAGCCATGGCGACAACAATGTGATTGGTCTCACATTGCCGACCGGCGTCCATCGCAACCTCCGATGTTTGACCTTTGCGGCGGACAATGGCTTGGTGCCATCGATCGCCCCTGAAGGTCCACCCAGAAAAAGAGCAAGATCAAGAGCATGGGAAACGCCTACGAAATCTACGCACTGCGCTATGCGACGATGTCGCCGCGCACCCCCAATATGAACTTCCTTGCGCCCGATCCGCATGACAGCGCGGCGCAGGATCTCGACTATTTCGTCTGGCTGATCCGCGGTGGCGGCCGCGACATCCTGGTCGATACCGGCTTCAATGCCGAGGAAGCGACCGCGCGGGCGCGCAAGCTGACGCTCAATCCGGTCGATGCGCTGGAGCGCTTTGGTGTCGCGACATCGAGCATTCGCGACATCATCGTGACACATCTGCATTACGATCACGCCGGCAATCTCGACCGCTTCCCGAACGCGCGCTTCCATCTCCAGGAGCGCGAGATGGCTTACGCGACGGGCCGCTGCATGTGCAACGGACTGCTGCGACATCCGTTCTCGGTCGAGCACGTCACGCAGATGGTCCGCCATGTCTATGGCGAGCGCGTCAATTTCTATTCCGGCGACGGCGAGGTCGCGCCCGGCGTCACCGTGCACCGCGTCGGCGGCCATTCGGACGGCTTGCAGGTGGTGAGGGTCGAGACCGCGCGCGGGCCGGTGGTGCTGGCGTCCGATGCCGCGCATTATTACGCCAACCTCCAGCGCCGGAGCCCTTTTCCGATCGTCTACAACATCGGCGACATGGCGCAGGGCTGGGAGATGATCGAGCGGCTCGCCGGCCATCCTGATCGATTCATCCCCGGCCACGACCCGATCGTGACGGAGATCTATCCGCGCGCCAGCGACAAGGTCGATGCCTGGGCGCTGCATTTGCCGCCGTCGCGGTCGTTTGCGAAGTGATCAATACGCCTGCTTGGCGTCGGCCTCTTCGCTGGTCTGGATCAGGTCGAGGCTCTGTTCGATCTTGCCGAGCAGCGCTGAGAATTGCTTGCGCTCCTGCGCGGTGAGGCGAGGCGAGGATCTCGTCTTCCCGCCGCAGCAATTGCGGAAACAGCTCCTCGTAGAGCGTGCGCCCCTTCTTTGTCAGCTGCAGGCGGAATTCGCGGCGGTCGGCTTCGTTCTCGACGCGCTCGATCAACCCCTGGTGCAGCAGCATGGTCACCGCGCGGCTGATGGTGGATTTATGCGTGCGGGTGCATTGCGCAATGTACTGCGCGCTGCAGGCATCGTTGCGGAAGCCGAGCGTCGCGATCACGCGCCAGGCCGGGATATCGAGGCCGTGACGTTCCTGATATTCGACCGAAAGCGCGGCACTGACCTCCGCCGCGAGCCGGTTCAACCGGAACGGCGCGAACTTGAACAGGTCGAGCCGTGTTTGTGGAATGGGCAAAGCCTCCTCGGCCACCCGTGTCTTCAGCGCGATGTCGCTGGATGTCCTCGCCAAGGAGAGCGCTCCGAATTCCAGTTGACGGCCGGCCGGCACCGGTTCAAAATGGTTGCACGTGAGACTATCTAGCAGATCAGTCCTCTCCTGACCAGAGCCGAGGTTAGCGCATGGCGCAAGCCAAGACCCAGCAGGCCAAAACCCAGTTCGGCTATCGCCGCCACCTTGATCAGGATCGTCCCGGCCAAGGCCCGGCCGAGCATCCGGTCGTGATCGTTGGTGCTGGCCCGGTCGGGCTGTCGCTGGCGATCGACCTCGCCCAGCGCGGCCAGCGCGTCGTCCTCCTGGATGACGCCGATCGTATCGGCGAAGGCTCGCGCGCGATCTGCTTCTCGAAACGTTCGCTGGAATATTGGGACCGGCTCGGCGTCGGCGACCGCATGGTCGAGAAGGGCGTGGTCTGGAGCGTCGGCCGCATCTTCCACGGCGAGTCCCAGCTCTACCAGTTCAACCTGCTGCCGGAAGACGGTCACAAGCGGCCTGCCTTCATCAACCTCCAGCAATATTACGCGGAGGCCTACCTGGCCGATCGCGTGCAGGACCTCCCGGGCATCGATCTGCGCTGGTGCAACAAGGTGACGGCGCTGGAGCAACGCAACGTTTCCGTTGCGCTGACCATCGAGACGCCGGAAGGCAACTATTACCTGCACGCACAATATGTCATCGCTTGCGACGGCGCGCGCTCCTCGCTGCGGCAGATGGTCGGCGCCGACTTCGCCGGCCAGGTGTTCGAGGATCAGTTCCTGATCGCCGACGTCAAGATGACCGCGGAATTTCCGACCGAGCGCTGGTTCTGGTTCGATCCGCCGTTTCATGCGGGGCGTTCGGCGCTGTTGCACCGACAGCCCGACGATGTCTGGCGCATCGACCTCCAGCTCAGCCGCGACGCCGATCCTCTCACCGAGAAGAAGCCCGAGAACGTGCGGCCGCGGATCGCGCGCATGCTCGGCCACGACAAGTTCGAGTTCGAGTGGATCTCGCTCTACAAATTCCAGTGCCGGCGGATGGACCGCTTCCTCCATGGCCGTGTGATTTTTGCGGGAGACTCCGCGCACCAAGTCTCGCCGTTCGGCGCGCGCGGCGCCAATTCCGGACTTGAGGACGCCGAAAACCTCGCCTGGAAGCTCGACCGCGTGCTGCGCGGGACCTCGCCCGCGAGCCTGCTCGAGAGCTATCATGTCGAGCGCAGTCTCGCCGCCGACGAGAACATCCGCGAATCCACCCGCTCGACCGATTTCATGGCGCCGAACACGCGCCAGGAGGCGCGGCTGCGCAAGGCGGTGCTGTCGCTGGCGAAAGAGACCGAGTTCGGCAAGCGCATGGTCAATGGCGGCAGGCTCTCGGTGCCGTGCAGCTATGACTCGCCGCTGTTGTCGCCCGATGCGGATGCGTGGCGTGGTGGGCCGCTCCCCGGCTGTTCAATGCTCGATGCCCCCGTTGCGACGCGCGCTGGCGAGCAAGCCTATTTGACGGATGCATTTCGTCAGGGCGGAACGGATTTCACGTTGCTGTCGTTCAGCAATGGCGCGGCGATTGAGGCGCCTGTTGGTGTGAAGGACATCTGTATCGGCGGTGAGGACGGGCTCGCGGATCCGGCGGGGCTCACCGCAAAGCGCTATGATGCGGAACCAGGCTCAGCCTACCTCCTAAGGCCGGACGGTTATGTCGCGGCGCGATTTCGCCACCCGACGCGCGCTGGCGTCGCGGCAGCGCTGTCGCGGGCCCAAGGCTTCAATGAGCAAGGCTTGAATTGAGGACTCGCATGCCGCTTTCCACCAGCTCCAACTTTGCGCGGCCCGACGACGCCTTTCGCGCCATCGTCGAGGCGCATCGTGGCTTCACCGACGAGCAAAGCGCCGATTTCGACGCGGCGCTGGTGCTGATCCTCGCCAATCATATCGGCGATATCGAGGTGCTGCGGGACGCGATTTTGCTCGCCAAGCGGCGCATGATCGACGGCCAGCAGCAGCAGCAACAACAGCAATAACGAATGTCCAAAGGAACGAATTAATGGCGAAGAACTTCGCGTCCACCGGCGATCTCTCCGAGAAGAAGATCACCTTTTTCGGAGATCGGCACCGATCTCTACGCCTTTACGGCGGAGGGCGACCCGAATACGGCAATCATCGTCGGTGACGACGGCTGCCTGGTGTTCGACGCGCAGTCGACGCCGGCGATGGCCAACAAGGTGATCGAGCGCGTCCGCACTGTCACCGACAAGCCGATCAAATATGTCGTGCTGTCGCATTATCACGCCGTGCGCGTACTCGGCGCCTCCGCCTACAAGGCGCAGGGCATCGTCGCTTCGCAGGAGACCCATCGGCTGATCGAGGAGCGCGGCCAGCAGGATTGGGATTCCGAGTATGGTCGCTTTCCGCGCCTGTTCCAGGACGCATCGAGCATTCCCGGCCTGACCTGGCCGACGCTGACCTTCGAAGGCGAGATGTCGATCTATCTCGGCAAGCGCGAGGTGCGCCTGATGCAGCTCGGCGCCGGCCACACCTCCGGCGACATCGTCGCCTGGGTGCCGGATGCCGAAGTGATGTTCTCCGGCGACCTCATCGAGTATCACTCGGCTTGTTATTGCGGTGACGCGCATTTGCGCGAATGGCCGCTGACGCTGAACGAGATCCGCAACTTCAATCCCAAGGCGATCGCGCCGGGCCGCGGTGATGCGCTCAACGGGGTCGCCACGGTGCGCGAAGCCATCGCGATGACGCGCGACTTCGTCACATCGCTCTATGGCGCCGCTGAAATCTCGGTCGCCAAGGGCCGCACGCTGAAGGAATCGATGGCCGCGACGCGCGAGGTGATGGATCCGAAATTCCAGGGCTTCGCCATCTACGAGCACTGCCTGCCGTTCAATGTATCGCGCGCCTTCGACGAGGCCTCGGGGATCGACGATCCCGTGATCTGGACCGACAAGCGCGACCAGGAGATGTGGGCCGCCCTGCAAGGAGGATAGTCATGAACATCAACACCTCGCCCGATCAGGTCATTCGCAGCTCGGCCCAGGTCACGCCGGGCTACATGTCCGGCTTCGGCAACAGCTTTGAGACCGAGGCGCTGCCGGGCGCCCTTCCGATCGGGCGCAACTCGCCGCAGCGCTGCGCCTATGGCCTCTATGCCGAGCAGTTGTCCGGCTCTCCCTTCACGGCGCCGCGCGGCACCAATGAGCGCTCATGGCTCTATCGCATTCGCCCGTCGGTGAAACATTCGGGCCGTTTCGAGAGGGCCGATGTCGGCCTGTGGCGTTCGGCGCCGTGCCATGAACACGATCTGCCGATCGCGCAGTTGCGCTGGGACCCGGCGCCGATCCCGAAGGAGGACATGACTTTCCTTCAGGGCGTGCAGACCATGACCACGGCCGGAGACGTCAACACCCAGGCGGGCATGGCCGCGCATATCTATCTCATTACCAAGTCGATGGTGGACCAGCACTTCTACAATGCCGACGGCGAGCTTATGTTCGTGCTGCAGCAGGGCAATCTGCGCGTTGTGACCGAGTTCGGTCGCATCGACGCCGAGCCCGGCGAGATCGTTGTGATTCCGCGCGGAGTCAAATTCCGCGTCGAGATTCCGAACGGGCCGGCGCGCGGCTATCTCTGCGAAAACTACGGCGGCGCCTTCACGCTGCCGGAGCGCGGGCCGATCGGCGCCAATTGCCTCGCCAATGCGCGCGACTTCCTGACGCCGGTCGCGCACTACGAGGACAAGGACACACCGACCGAGCTTTTTGTGAAATGGGGCGGCTCGTTGTTCAAGACCCAGCTCGCCCATTCGCCGATCGACGTGGTCGCCTGGCACGGCAATTACGCGCCCTACAAATACGATCTGCGCACCTTCTCTCCCGTAGGCGCGATCGGTTTCGATCATCCCGATCCCTCGATCTTCACCGTGCTGACCTCGCCGTCGGAGACGGCGGGCACGGCGAATATCGACTTCGTGATCTTCCCCGAGCGCTGGCTGGTCGCCGACAACACCTTCCGCCCGCCCTGGTATCACATGAACATCATGAGCGAGTTCATGGGGTTGATATACGGGGTTTACGACGCCAAGCCGCAAGGGTTTCGTTCCGGGTGGCATCTCGCTGCACAATTGCATGCTGCCGCACGGCCCCGACCGCGACGCCTTCGAGCACGCCAGCAACGGCGAATTGAAGCCGGTGAAGCTCACGGGCACCATGGCCTTCATGTTCGAGACCCGCTACCCGCAACGCGTCACCGCGCATGCGGCGAATGCCGCGACGTTGCAGGACGACTACGCGGATTGCTGGAAGGGCCTCGCGAAGCGGTTCGATCCGAACAGGCCGTAGCGCCGCGCCACCCACTCCGTCGTCATGCCCGGGCAGAAGCGCGAAGCGCGTCTTCGCGCTAGATGTCCCGGGCATCCACGTGTTGAAACGCAGAAGAAAGATCGTGGATGGCCGGGACAAGCCCGGCCATGACGGTCTCGAGTTCGGAGAATCCCGTGTCCCATCCCAACGACCCCAGCCTCCGCTCTTTCATCGACGTCGATCCCACCTCCGATTTTTCGATCCAGAATCTGCCTTACGGGGTGTTCTCGACCGCGGCCAATCCGACGCCGCGCGTCGGCGTGGCGATCGGCAATTGCGTGCTTGATCTCTGGGAGCTCGAGCAGGATTCGCGCCTCGATGTCGGGCCGCTTGGCGTGTTCTCGACGTCGTCGCTCAATCCCTTCATGGCGCTGGGACCGAAGGTCTGGACGAAGACGCGCGCGCGGGTCAGCGAGCTTTTGCGTCACGATCATCCGGAGCTGCGCGACAATGAGGAGCTGCGCAAGCAGGCCTTGGTGCCGATGCGTGATGCAAAACTGCATCTGCCGTTCACGATCTCAGGTTACACCGACTTTTATTCCTCGAAAGAGCACGCCACCAATGTCGGCGTCATGTTCCGCGGCAAGGACAATGCGCTGCAGCCGAACTGGCTCCATATGCCGATCGGCTATAACGGACGTGCTTCCACCGTCGTGGTCTCCGGCACCAAGGTGAAGCGCCCGCGCGGGCAGCTGAAGCCGCCGAACGTCGAGGTGCCGAGCTTCGCCCCGTGCAAGCGGCTCGATTTTGAGCTGGAGATGGGTGTCGTGGTCGGCCAGCCCTCGCCGATGGGTGGCATGCTTAACGAGCAACAGGCCGAGGAGATGATTTTTGGTTTCGTGCTGCTCAACGATTGGAGCGCGCGCGATATCCAGCAGTGGGAATATGTGCCGCTTGGCCCGTTCCTCGCCAAGGCGTTCGCGACCTCAATCAGCCCGTGGGTGGTGACGCGCGAGGCGCTGGAGCCGTTCCGCCTGAAGGGGCCGGAGCAGGAGCCGGTGCCGCTGGATTATCTGAAGCAGACGAAGCCGCAGAACTACGATCTCGAGCTCGACGTCTCCTTGCGCGCGGCCGGCGCCAACGCGCCTGCCGGCATCAGTCGCACCAACTTCAAGTACATGTACTGGTCCTCGGTGCAGCAACTGATGCACCACGCCTCCTCCGGCTGCGCCATGAATGTCGGAGATCTCCTGGGGAGCGGCACGATCTCCGGCCCGGAGAAAAACGAGCGCGGCAGTCTTCTGGAGATCTCTTGGAACGGCACCGAGCCGGTTGAATTGCCGGGTGGCATCAAGCGGTCGTTCCTGGAAGACGGCGACAGCCTCGTCATGCGCGGCTGGTGCCAGGGCGAGGGCTATCGCGTCGGCTTCGGCGAGGTCGAGGGGACGGTTTTGTCGGCGGAATAAGTGGCGCCATCCCATAAACCCGTCATTGCTAGCGTAGCGGTAACTGCCCAGGTGGCCGTTTGTATTCTCTTGACTGACCACATGTGTTTGTGAGTCAAGGTATGGGTGACGCCGCCAAATTCCTCATTGTCTGTGGACGCCCTGCTGGCCCTGATTGGGGAGTTGCAGGAGCGCAACCTGATGTTGGAGCAGCAGAACGCATTGCTGACGGTGCGTGTGGCCGATCTGGAGCGTCGGCTTGGTCTGGACAGCTCCAATAGCAGCAAGCCGCCTTCGAGCGATGGACCGGGCCAGGCTTCTCGCCGGACACAGAGCCTGCGTGAGCGAGGGTTGAAGAAGCCCGGCGGCCAGCCCGGCCATGCAGGCAAACACTTGAAGCGGTCCGAACGGGTCGATCATACGATCATGCATCGCCCTGTCAGATGCGGGCGCTGCCGAATGGCGCTGGAGGGTGAACAGCTGGAACTTGTCGGCAGCCGTCAGGTGTTCGATCTGCCGGCGCCGGCGCCGCTGCTCGTCACGGAGCATCAGCTCTATCGTTGCAAATGCAGCGGCTGTGGCGCGGTCACGACAGGATCGTTTCCACCCGAGGTAAGGGCGCCGGCGCAATATGGCGTCCGGTTGGCCGCTGTGGTGACCTATCTGTCGGCGGGACAGTTTCTGCCTGAAGATCGGCTCGGGCAAATCCTCTCCGATCTGTTTGGCGTGACCATCTCGGCCGGCACGATCGGACAAATGATCGCCCGGGCTGCCAGCCGGACGCAGGATTTCGCTGCGGCAGTCTGCGAGCAAATCCGCCGGGCACCGGTCAAGCATTTGGATGAGACCGGGTTCTGGGTGGGCGCCACGCCGCAATGGCTGCATGTCGCGGGCACCGCCGGGATCAATGGGCTGGTGCATTATCGCGTCTCACCCAGGCGCGGCGAGGTGCTGACGCAAGCGGCGCATATCGTTGTGCACGACCATTGGACATCCTATTTTCAGATGTCCGGTGTCACGCATGCGCTGTGCAATGCGCATCACCTGCGCGAGTTGACGGCGCTGGTGGACATCGATGGCGAGGCCTGGGCCCGGCGCATGCGCGGGTTGCTCCGCTGCCTGTGCCACGAGGTCAATCTGGCGTCAGAGCATCCAACCGATCAGACAGGCGCGCTGCGTCCCAACAGAATCCGCGCCGCCGAGCGACTTTATGACCGCATTATCCGCGCCGGTATCGCCTGGCACGAGGCGCTACCCGCGCTGCCTCGCGACATCAAGCGCGGGCGGATCAGACGGCGCACGGGCCATAATCTCCTGTTGCGCCTCAAGTTACATAAAGAGGCGGTGCTGCTGTTTCTGCACAACTCGGCGGTGCCGTTTACCAACAACGAGGCCGAGCGCGATGCTCGGATGATGAAATTGCGGCAGAAGATCTCTGCCGGCTTCCGCACCTCACAAGGCGCAGACAATTTCGCCACGCTTCGCACCCTGATCGGTACCGCTCGAAAGCGCGGATGGAACATGCTCGAAACATTGTCCCGATGCCCCACACAACTCATCCACAAACTCAGCGTCGCCTAACCGAGCAAACGGACCTGGGCAGTTACGCGTAGCGAAGCAATCCAGAATCTTTCCGCGGAGAGAATTCTGGATTGCTTCGTCGCAAGGGCTCCTCGCAATGACGGCGTGAAGAGAGCCTATCGCCTCTCAGCCGGTACGTCTTTGACTCTCGCGCAATGCGCGGCGACATCCTCCTGGCTGTACTTCAAATGCACCCGCTTGTCCGACGGCGCCTGCTTCGTCGTGCACACGCCCGGTCGCCATTCCTGCGTTGGCCTTATCGGGCGCGGCGCAAAGCCGCCGCCGCAGTTCGGGCAAACATTGGACAGTTTGGTCTCGACGCAGTCCGCACAGAACGTGCACTCATAGGAGCAGATCCGCGCATCGGTCGCGTTCGGCGGCAGGTCGCGGTCGCAATATTCGCAGTTCGGTCGAAGCTGGAGGGCCATGGCTGAGTCTCCGCAGGACGGCCGGGAGCATCGCAGATCGCACGCGTGCCGCGAATGCCGCATTTCCCTCGAATTCAGCCGGGCTTGATTTCTTTCAGCGGCAGACGCGTGCTTTCCTTCAACCTGTCCAGCACGATCGAAGAGCGCACATGCGCCACACTCTGGTGCGGCATCAGCACGTCGTTGACGAGATTGGAGAGACCCTTCAGATCGCGCAGCACGGCTTTCAGCACATAGTCGGCGTCGCCGGTGAGCGAATAGGCCTCCTGGATCTCGTCGATTCGATTGACCAGCGTACGGAAGCGTTTCGAGTTATCCGGCGAGTGGGTCGCCAGCGTCACCTGGATGAAGGCGATCACGCCGAAGCCGAGCGCCTCGCTGGAGAGATCGGCGTGATAGCCTGATATCACCTTCTCCTCCTCCAGCCGCATCCGCCGGCGCGAGCATTGCGAGGCCGAGAGCCCTGCGAGATCAGCCAGTTCCTGGTTGGTGAGGCGACCGTCGTCCTGGAGCGCGCCCAGGATCCTGAGGTCGAAGGCGTCTACCGAAATCATGCGTAATTTTTCTATTTCATGCACAGATCGTGCATATGATAGCCAAAACGCGTCCCGTTTGCACGCTCATTGCACGCCCCGTGAAGGATAGTTCATGGCAGCAGCAAATTTGGGAGAGCGCCATGGGACCGTTTCCGCACGATGCACCGCCGGCCACTGTTACCGCCGACAATCCGATGGGCACCGACGGGTTCGAGTTCGTCGAATATGCGCACCCCAATCCCGAAGAGCTGCACGCCCTGTTCAAGCTGATGGGCTATGCGCCCGTCGCGCGCCACAAGACCAGGAAGATCACGGTGTATCGCCAGGGGGACATCAATTATCTTGTCAACGAGGAGCCCGGCAGCCACGGCTGCGACTTTGTCGCCGCACACGGCCCCTGTGCCCCGTCGATGGCGTTCCGCGTGGTCGATGCGAAGAAGGCCTATGACCGCGCGATTTCGCTCGGGGCCGAACCTGCCGACGCGTCACCCGCGCAGAAGACGCTCGACGTCCCCGCGATCAAGGGCATCGGCGGCAGCCTCCTCTACTTCGTCGATCGCTACGGCGCCACGGGTTCGGCCTATGACAGCGAGTTCGAATGGCTGGATGCGCCCGATCCGCAGCCGGTAGGCGCCGGCCTGTTCTACCTCGATCACCTCACCCACAACGTCCATCGCGGCCGCATGGACGTCTGGACCGGCTTTTACGAGAAGCTCTTCAACTTCCGCCAGATCCGCTTCTTCGACATCGAGGGCCGTGCGTCAGGCCTGTTCTCGCGCGCGCTGACCAGCCCCGACGGCAAGATCCGAATTCCGATCAACGAGGACGCCGGCGATTCCGGCCAGATCGAGGAATATCTGAATATCTATCGCGGCGAGGGCATCCAGCACATCGCCTGCGGCTGCCGCGACATCTACCGCACCATCGAAGGCCTGCGCGAAGCCGGCCTGCCTTTCATGCCGGCGCCGCCCGTGACCTATTTCGAACGGATCGACGCGCGCCTGCCGAAGCACGGCGAGGACATTGCGCGGCTTCAGACCAATGGCATCCTGATCGACGGCGAGGGTGTCGTCGAAGGCGGCCAGACCAAGGTGCTGCTGCAGATCTTCTCGGCCAACGCGATCGGCCCGATCTTCTTCGAGTTCATCCAGCGCAAGGGCGACGACGGTTTTGGCGAGGGCAATTTCAAGGCACTGTTCGAATCGATCGAGGAAGACCAGATCCGGCGTGGGGTGTTGAAGGTGGATGCGGCGTAGGCTGTCGCATCCCAACAGATGTCGTTCCGGCGAAGGCCGGGACCCATAACCACAGGGAGAAGTTGTGGCGCGAGATGGTAACTCCGAGTCTTCGCCAAACCACATCCTATGGCTATGGGTCCCGGCCTTCGCCGGGACGACATCGGAATTTGACGCAACCGCGGCCCTTATTTCTCAGCCTTCCACGCCTTCGTCACCGCGCCGATCTCCGCCCCTTCCGGCTCGCGCACCGCCGACGGCGTCCGCGAGAACCGCGGCGCCGGCGCCGGCTGCTTCACGCCGTGGCGCTCGACAAAGACCTGTCGGGCGACCATGTGCGGATGCTCGGTCGCTTCCGACATGGTCAGCACCGGCGCGAAACAGATGTCGCTGCCTTCCATGATCTTGCACCAGTCCTCACGCGTCTTGCTCTTGAACACCGCCTGCAACTTCTGCTTCAGCGCGGGCCAGGCCTTGCGGTCCATCTGCGCATCGAAATCGGCGTCTGTCAGGCCCGCATGCTCGCGCAGCAGCGCGTAGAACTGCGGCTCGATCGAGCCGATCGAGACGAAATGGCCGCAAGCGCATTCGTAGACGCCGTAGAAATGCGCGCCGCCATCGAGAAAATTCTGGTTGCGGCCTTCGGTCCAGCGGCCGAGCGTGGTCATGTCGAAGAAGAACGACATCAGCGATGCCGCGCCGTCGCACATCGCGGCATCGACGACCTGGCCCTTGCCGGACCTCGAGGCTTCCAGCAATGCCGCAAGCACGCCGACGACGAGATAGAGTGCGCCGCCCCCGAAATCGCCGACCAAATTGAGCGGCGGCACCGGCGCTTCCTTGGTGCCGATTGCGGCGAGCGCGCCGGTGATGGAGATGTAGTTGATGTCGTGGCCTGCGGCATTGGCGAGCGGGCCTTGCTGGCCCCAGCCGGTCATGCGGCCGTAGACCAGTTTTGGATTGCGCGCGAGCACTACGTCAGGGCCGAGCCCGAGCCGCTCCATCACGCCGGGGCGAAAGCCCTCGACCAGCGCGTCGGCGTTTGCAAGCAGGTCGAGCACTTCCGCGATGGCCGCCTTGTCCTTGAGATCGAGCTCGATCACCTTGCGGCCACGCCCCGCCACCGACTTCATGCTCTTCTTCGCGCCGACGCGGTCGAGGGTGACGACGTCGGCGCCCATGTCGGCCAGCATCATGCAGGCGAACGGTCCGGGGCCGATGCCCGCGAATTCGACGATGCGGAAGCCCGACAGCGGGCCGGAGGTACGGACGGAGGAGGCGGGGGCTGGTTGATCGAGCACGTTTTTGTTTCCTCGGATCCAAGGCGCGTATTGCCGATGGTCGGCAAGCGCCGAGGCGTTCCTCTGTGGGGCGAGTTAATTGGCTGATTAACTTTTCTCGCCTTCACGCCGGTGAGGCAAGCGGTTTTCATGCCGCATGGCCAAAATAAAAACGGCGCGCACCGAAGTGCGCGCCGCGGAAAATTTGCGTCGAGGCGCTATCAGCCGGCCGCAGCCACCGCGCGTTGCGCCATCACCTTGATCAAGTTGGCGCGGTACTCGGCGGTGCCGTGGATGTCGGCCAGCAAATTGCTCGCCGAAATGCTGACGTTGTCGATCGCCGAAGGTGACCAGTTCGCCTTCAGCGCTGCTTCGATCGCGGGAACCCTCATCACGCCGCTCTCCGAAGCGCCGGTGGCGGCCACCCGAATCTCGCCCGACTTCGTCTGCGCCACGAACACGGCGGTCAGTGCGAAGCGTGAGGCCGGGTGCCGCATTTTTTCGTAGCCTGCCTTCGCCGGAACCGGGAACGACACGGCGGTGATGATCTCGCCGTCTTCCAGCGCCGTGGTGAACAGACCCTGGAAGAAATCCTCCGCCGCAATCGACCGCTTGTTGGTTTTCACGGTGGCGCCGAGCGCGAGCAGCGCGGCCGGATAATCCGCGGCGGGATCGTTGTTGGCGATCGAGCCGCCGATCGTGCCGCGATAGCGCACGGCGGGATCACCGAGCATCGACGTGAGATAGGCAATCGCAGGGATCGCCTTCTTCACATCGGCATTCTGCATGATGTCGAAATAGGTCGTGCCGGCCTTGATGGTCAGCACGTCGCCTGAGAGCTCGACGCCTTGCAGCTCCTTGATCTTGCCGAGATCGATCACGTCGGACGGGCTGGCGAGGCGCTGCTTCATGACCGGCAGCAGCGTCTGGCCGCCGGCGAGGAATTTCGCCTCGGTGCTCTTGGCGAACAGGCTGACGGCTTCGTCAACCGAGGACGCGCGATGATAAATGGTCTGGTACATCTTCGTTCCTCTCCCTTAAGCCGCGTGGATCGTGCGCCACACCCGGTCAGGGGTTGCGGGCATTTCCAGATTGTTCTTGCCGATCGCATCCGTGATCGCATTGATCACGGCCGCGGAGGCGCCGATCGCGCCGGCCTCACCGCAACCCTTGATGCCCAAGGGATTGCCCGGGCACAGCGTCGTGGTGTGGGAGAGGTTGAACGAGGGCAAATCGTCGGCACGCGGCATGGAGTAATCCATGAACGAGGCCGTGACCGGCTGGCCGTTGGCATCGTAGATCGCGTGCTCGAGCAGTGCCTGCCCGATGCCCTGGGCCAGGCCGCCATGGACCTGTCCCTCGACGATCATCGGATTGATCAGCCGGCCGAAATCGTCGGCCGCGACGAAGTTGACGAAGGTGGTCTTGCCCGTGCCGGGATCGACTTCGAGCTCGCAGATGTACGCCCCGGCGGGGAAGGTGAAGTTGGTCGGGTCGTAGAAGGCGCTTTCCTTCAAGCCCGGCTCCATTCCGTCCGGCAGGTTGTGCGCGGTGTAGGCCGCGAGCGCGACCATCGGGAAGGCGATCGCCTTGTCGGTACCGGCCACCTTGAACTCGCCGTTCTCGATGACGATGTCGCCCTCCGAGGCTTCCAGCGCATGCGCGGCGATCTTCTTGGCCTTGGACTCCATCTTCTCCATGGCCTTCAGGATCGCGGTAAGACCGACGGCCGCGGAACGCGAGCCGTAGGTGCCCATGCCGAACTGCACCTTGTCGGTGTCGCCATGGACGATCGAGACCTGGCTGATCGGAACGCCGAGGCGTTCCGCGACGAGCTGGCAGAACGTCGTCTCGTGACCCTGGCCGTGGCTGTGCGATCCCGTCAGGACCTCGATGGTGCCGACCGGGTTGACGCGCACCTCGGCCGATTCCCACAAGCCGACGCCGGCGCCCAGGCTGCCGACCGCCTTGGACGGCGCGATGCCGCAAGCCTCGATGTAGCAGGACACGCCGATGCCGCGCAGCTTGCCTTCCGTCTTCGCCTTGGCCTTGCGCCCGGCGAAGCCGGCATAATCGATCGCTTTCATCGCGGCATCGAGCGAGGCGTTAAAGTCGCCGGTGTCATAGGCCATGATCACCGGCGTCTGGTGCGGGAACTGGGTGATGAAGTTCGACCTGCGCAGCGCGGCCGGATCGACCTTCAATTGCCGCGCCGCCGTCTCCATCAGACGTTCGATCAGATAGCTCGCCTCGGGGCGGCCTGCGCCGCGATAGGCGTCGACCGGCGTGGTGTTGGTGTAAACCCCGACCACCTCGGCATGGATCGCCGGGATGTTGTACTGGCCCGACAGCAGCGTCGCGTAGAGATAGGTCGGCACCGACGACGAGAACAGCGACATATAGGCGCCGAAATTGGCGTAGGTCTTCACCTTGAGGCCGGTGATCTTGTTGTTGGCGTCGAACGCCATCTCGGCATGGGTAACGTGGTCCCGGCCATGCGCATCGGTGAGGAAGGCCTCGGTGCGGTCGCCGGTCCATTTCACGGGACGGCCGACCTTCTTCGAGGCCCACAGCGCCACCATCTCTTCGGGATAGATGAAGATCTTCGAGCCGAAGCCGCCGCCGACGTCGGGCGCGATCACGCGCAGCTTGTGCTCAGGGGCGATGTTGTAGAACGCCGACAGCACGAGGCGGGCGACGTGCGGGTTCTGCGACGTCGTGTAGAGCGTGAAATGCTCCTCCGCCGAATCGTAATCGGCAATGGCTGCGCGCGGCTCCATCGCGTTCGGCGCAAGGCGGTTGTTGGTGACGTCGAGCTTCACCACGTTGGCGGCCTTGGCGAACGCGGCGTCCGCGGCGCCCTCGTCGCCGATCACCCAGTCATAGACCTGGTTGCCGGGGGCTTCGGGATGCAGCTGCGGCGCGCCGGCCTTGATCGCTGCGTGGACGTCGGCGACCGCGGGCAGCTCTTCGTAGTTCACGACCACGGCTTCGGCCGCGTCGCGCGCGAGGTTTTTGCTCTCGGCGATCACGACTGCGACGGCCTGGCCGACGAAGCGCACCGTCTCCGGCGCCATCGCCGGCCATGCGCCCATCTTCATCGGGCTGCCGTCCTTGGAGGTGATGGCCCAGCCGCAGATCAGGTTCCCGACCTTGTCGTCGACGATCTCTTGTCCCGTGAGCACCGCGACCACGCCCGGCATCTTCAGGGCGGCGGAGGAATCGATCCCCTTCACCTTGGCATGCGCGTGCGGGCTGCGGATGAAATGGGCGTGGGTCATGCCCTGCAATTTGATGTCGTCGACGTAGCGGCCCTTGCCGGTAATGAAACGCTTGTCTTCCTTGCGCACGACGCGCGCGCCAATGCCTTCAACACCCATGTCTGGTCCTCCCGACCGGAATTTGTTTTCACCGCGCTTTCCCTCGAAAGCGGCAGCGGTGGTTCTTATTTCGAGGCGCGCCGCTTACTCGGCCGCCTGCGAGACCTTCATGCGCCCGGCCGCATCCAGCACGGCTTTGACGATGTTGTGATAGCCGGTGCAGCGGCAGATATTGCCTTCGAGCTCGTGACGGACGGTGGTCTCGTCGAGCTCGCCACCATGACGATGCACGATGTCGATCGCCGACATGATCATGCCCGGCGTGCAATAGCCGCATTGCAGGCCGTGATTGTCGCGGAACGCCGCCTGCATCGGGTGCAGTTCGTCGCCTTTGGCGATGCCTTCGATGGTGGTGACGCTGGCGCCGTCGGCCTGGCCCGCCAGCATGGTGCAGGATTTCACCGCCTTGCCGTCCACGTGGACGACGCAGGCGCCGCACTGGCTGGTGTCGCAGCCGACATGGGTTCCGGTGAGGTTGAGGTGTTCGCGCAGCAGCTGGACCAGCAGCGTGCGGTCCTCGACGTCGACAGCAACGGCCTTGCCGTTCACCGTCAGTTTGACTGTAGACACGGTTGAAGTCCTCCCGGGATTGATTTTGATTGTTTCCAATTAGAGACAGCGACCCGGAACTTTGCAACTAGGATTTTTGGTCGCCTTCGTCATGGAAAAGTCATTGATCCAGATGGGCCTGCGTTGATTTGGGAGGCGAGTCGACGGGATTCGGAACGCCGCGCCGGGCCGACGTGGGATGCCAGCCTCTATATCCCCATGCGGGCCGCCTTGGCCGGTAGAGCCGAAAATCTGCGGGGCGCGCCGAATTTACCGCCCCTTATCGATTCTGCCTTAGTTTTGCGCTGCCAGGTCAGGGGGCGGGGCGCCACCGGATCGCGGCTGAATAGAAAATGGGGGTAGGAATGTCCGGGCGTATCGCGTCGTCCTCGAAGCGCACTATAATGCCGACCCTCAGGTTCCGGGCCAAGATCATTCTGGGTTTTGCCGCCGTGCTGGTGATCTCCGCCGGCAGTATGGCCTTCTCCTATTTTGGTTTCGAGCGGGTCTCGTCCGGGGTCGGGTCCTACCGCGCCAGCGTCACCGAGGCCGATCTCGCCCGCAACATCGACCGCGAGCTGCTCGCCTATCGCTCGGCCGTCAAATATTTCGTCGTCACCGGCAAGGAGGACGACGCCAAGGCGGCGCTGGACACCGAGGCCAACCTCAAGAACGCCATCGACCAGGCCACCAGAAGCGCCAAGAGGCCGGCGCGCCAGGAAAGCCTGGGCAAGCTCGCCAAGGAGTTTTCCAACTTCTCCGCGACCTTCGCAAAGGTCCTTCAGGCCAAGCGTGACAGCGCGCTGCTGGTGCAGAACCAGCTTACGCGCAACGCCAACCTCCTGAAATACAAGCTCGACGACATCGGCAACAACGCCTCCGATTCCGAGGCGCAGTCGATCGAGTTCGGCACCAAGCAGGTCAACGCCCAGTTCCAGACCGCGAACGCGGCGGCGACCAATTTCGTGCTGACGTCCGAGCAGGCGATTGCGACCAGCGCGCTGGCGCGGCTGAAATTCGTCGAGAACTCGCTCGGCGCGGTCTATTCCATGGACGACAAGATCGTCGCCGGCCTGAAGGACGCCAAGGCGCTGTTAGGGGCCTATCGCGAAGCGCTGGAGAAGCTGATCGCCAACGCCAAGATGGTCGACGATCTCGTCACCGAGATGAGCGGCTCGGCCGGAGCGATCCTTCAGGGCGCCACCGCCATGAAGGCGGACCTCGTCGCCGAACAGCAGCGGCTGGAATCCGAATCGGAAGCGACCATCGGGAAGACCGAGCAACTGGTGCTGATGCTGGCCATCGGCGGCACGCTGCTCGGCGCGGTCCTCGCCTTCCTGCTCGGCACCGGCATTTCGCGTCCGATGATCGCGATGTGCAAGGCGATGCGCGAGCTTGCCTCTGGCAATTTCGACGTCGTGCTGCCGGGCCTGGGCCGCAAGGACGAGATCGGCGAGATGGCCGGCGCGGTCGAGGAGTTCAAGGTGCAGGCCGTGGCCAAGGCCGAGCGCGACGCCGCCGCGAGCGAAGTCCAGAACAGGGAGCAGGCCGCAAGCCGCCGTTCCGAGCTGATTCGCTTCGCCGACGATTTCGAGAGCGCGGTCGGCGCCATCGTCTCCAACGTCTCGGCTTCCGCCGTGCAGCTGGAATCGGCGGCCTCGACGTTGACCCGCACCGCCGAGACCACGCAGAGCCTGTCGAGCCAGGTCGCCGATGTCTCCGAGCAGGCCTCCAGCAACATGCAGTCGGTCGCGACCGCGACCGAAGAGCTTTCGGCCTCGGTCGAAGAGATCGGCCGCCAGGTGCGCGATTCCAGCCGCATTGCCGAAGCCGCCGTGGTGCAGGCGAAAGAGACCGACGGTCGCATCGGCAAGCTCTCGCACGCCGCCCAGCAGATCGGCGAGGTCGTCAAGCTCATCACGGCGATTGCCGAGCAGACCAACCTTCTGGCGCTCAATGCCACCATCGAGGCGGCACGCGCCGGTGAAGCCGGCCGCGGCTTTGCAGTGGTCGCCAGCGAAGTGAAGTCGCTCGCGAGCCAGACCGCGAAGGCCACCGACGAGATCTCCTCGCACATCACGGGCATGCAGGGCGCGACCGCCGAATCGGTTGCGGCGATCAAGGAGATCGGCGCCACCATCGGCCAGATCTCGTCGATCTCGACGTCGATTGCGAGCGCGGTCGAGCAGCAGGGCGCGGCGACGCAGGAAATCGCGTGCAGCGTCCAGACCGTCGCACAGGGCACCCAGACCGCCGCCACCGACATCGGTCAGGTCAATCGCGGCGCCGCCGAGACCGGC
Organism: Bradyrhizobium sp. LM2.9; assembly: GCF_054056555.1. NCBI lineage: Bacteria > Pseudomonadati > Pseudomonadota > Alphaproteobacteria > Hyphomicrobiales > Nitrobacteraceae > Bradyrhizobium > Bradyrhizobium sp. LM2.9. The sequence goes on along the minus strand of NZ_JBSRYJ010000002.1, from coordinate 5,825,966 downwards.
TCGGCCTCGGAAGAGGTGCTGCACTCGGCCAAGACGCTGTCATCCGAAAGCACCCGGTTGCGCGCCGAACTCGACCGCTTCATGGGGAATATCCGGGCGGCGTAGGCAGTCGCTTTTCCAATGTCGTCCTGGCGAAGCCAGACCCATTATTCAGCGAAGAGTTGCGGCGCGTGGCCGGTAACCCCGCGTCTTCGTCAACCGCTCCGACGAGGGGAGTGATCATATGAAGACACCCCCCGCGTCACCTAACCGCTAGTTGCGGCGTCACAAATTTACCGCCGCTTATCCTTTGCCCCGTAACGTGCAGAAGAGTCAGGAAGCGGGCTGCTTCCGGGCTGCGCCTGGTTTTCCGCGAATGGAATGGGGTGGGGGAATGCCCGTCAAGTCGAAGCCGAACACATCGAAGCTGCTCACCCTGCGCTTTCGCGCAAAAATCATCCTTGGCTTCGTGGCGGTGCTCGCCATCCTCGCCATCAGCATGGCTTTCGCCTATTTCGGCTTCGAGCGGATCCAGGCCGCCGTGGCCTCCTACCGCGCCAGCGTGGCGGAAGCGGACCTTGCACGGACGGTCGATCGCGAGCTGATCAGCTACCAGGGGCTGGCGCGGGCCTATGCGCTGACCGGCGCGGCGGATGACGAGACCGCGGCCAAGGCCGCCGAACAAAATCTGAAGGCGGCGATCGCCAAGTCGACGGCCGCGACCACGGGCGCGGCGCGCCGTGAGCAGGTCGGCAGGCTCGAAGCCGAGTTCCAGCGTTTTACGAAGGTGTTCAGCGAGATCATCACGTTGACACGCGAGAACAACAAGATCGCGGCCGATGAGCTCAACAGCGTCGGCAACAAGATCCGCTTCAAGTTCGACGATCTCGCCGACACCGCCGCGCTGGCGGGGCTTGCATCCGTTCAGACCACGGCCAAGGACATCACATCGCAATACCTTGCGGTCTCGACCTCGGTCGGTGCCTTCGTCGCCAAGCCGGAGCCGAAGACCGCCGACGGCGTGACCGCCCGCATCAAGTTCCTGGAGACCCTGTTGGTCTCGATCTATGCCAACGAGCAGAAGATCACCGACCGCGTCACCGAGATCGGCAATCTCCTGAAGCAGTACCGCACCTCGTTCGGAAAGCTGACCGAGAATGTGAAGGTCATCGTCAAGTCGAACGGGGAGATGACCAGGACGGCGGCGGCCATCCTGAAACTCTCGGGCGAGCTGCGGTCGGACCTCTCAGCCGATCAGCAGCGCATCGAGGAGAGCGCCAACGCCACCATCGGCGACACCGAGCGGACGATGCTGATGATGGCGCTCGGCGGCCTCGCCATTGGTGCCGTGTTGGCCTGGATGCTGGGCAACGGCATTTCGCGTCCGATGATCGCGATGTGCAAGGCGATGCGCGAGCTTGCCTCGGGCAATTTCGACGTCGTGCTGCCGGGCCTGGGCCGCAAGGACGAGATCGGCGAGATGGCCGGCGCGGTCGAGGAGTTCAAGGTGCAGGCCGTGGCCAAGGCCGAGCGCGACGCCGCCGCGAGCGAAGTCCAGAACAGGGAGCAGGCCGCAAGCCGCCGTTCCGAGCTGATTCGCTTCGCCGACGATTTCGAGAGCGCGGTCGGCGCCATCGTCTCCAACGTCTCGGCTTCCGCCGTGCAGCTGGAATCGGCGGCCTCGACGCTGACCCGCACCGCCGAGACCACGCAGAGCCTGTCGAGCCAGGTCGCCGACGTCTCCGAGCAGGCCTCCAGCAACATGCAGTCGGTCGCGACCGCGACCGAAGAGCTTTCGGCCTCGGTCGAAGAGATCGGCCGCCAGGTGCGCGATTCCAGCCGCATTGCCGAAGCCGCCGTGGTGCAGGCGAAAGAGACCGACGGTCGCATCGGCAAGCTCTCGCACGCCGCCCAGCAGATCGGCGAGGTCGTCAAGCTCATCACGGCGATTGCCGAGCAGACCAACCTTCTGGCGCTCAATGCCACCATCGAGGCGGCACGCGCCGGTGAAGCCGGCCGCGGCTTTGCAGTGGTCGCCAGCGAAGTGAAGTCGCTCGCGAGCCAGACCGCGAAGGCCACCGACGAGATCTCCTCGCACATCACGGGCATGCAGGGCGCGACTGCCGAATCGGTTGCGGCGATCAAGGAGATCGGCGCCACCATCGGCCAGATCTCGTCGATCTCGACGTCGATTGCGAGCGCGGTCGAGCAGCAGGGCGCGGCGACGCAGGAAATCGCGCGCAGCGTCCAGACCGTCGCACAGGGCACCCAGACCGCCGCCACCGACATCGGTCAGGTCAACCGCGGCGCCGCCGAGACCGGCTCGGCCTCGGAAGAGGTGCTGCACTCGGCCAAGACGCTGTCATCCGAAAGCACCCGGCTGCGCGCCGAGCTCGACCGCTTCATGGGGAATATCCGGGCGGCGTAGGGCTTCGTTACGGCAGAGCGAGCGGCGCGCTTTCCGCGCTCACTCCCTCCCGAACACCCGCTTCAGCTCCACCTTTGCTCGCTCCAGCCGCGTGCGCTGCGTCTGCGGCAGCGTCTTGCCAGCGCGGTTGATGTAGAACGTCAGCATCGACAGCGCCGAGCGATAGGCGCCGGTCTTGCGGCGCGCGCTGTGCTCGGCCGAGCGTTTCAGCGAAGTCGCGATCTTCTTCGCGCTTGTCAGCTTGAACACGCCGTGTTTGAGGTCGAGCGCGTCGCTCTCCTTCGTCACCCGCTGTGACCAGCGCTTCGGTGAGGCGCGTTTGGTGCCCTTGCGCGCCGCTGTTTTGCGAGAATGTGTCTTCCTTCTGACATGAGCCATGCGCCAACTCCTTGCGGCTCCACCGAAAACCAGCGGCGCGAACGGTCGTTCCACGGGAACCTGCCCTCGCCGCAGACGTTGTCGCAGGTGGCAGGCGGAATGCCGCACCCCTTGATCGGATCGACCGCGTCCACCTCCGTGCCGGGGCGTCCATTGGTCAGATGCAACAACGCGATGGAATTGCAGCGAAGCCCAGCGCCGAATGATGGACCTGTGGTCTCCACGGCGACGGCGGTCGATCGCATCATCGAGACCAGCATTCCCTCGCGACTCGACGCGCTGCCGTGGAGCGGCTTTCACACGCGCGTCGTGCTCGCGCTCGGCATCACCTGGATTCTGGATGGCCTCGAGGTGACGCTGGCCGGCGCGCTCTCCGGCGCGCTGAAGCAGAGTCCCACGATGCGTTTCTCCAATCTCGATCTCGGCGTCGCCAATTCCGCCTATCTTGCGGGTGCTGTGCTCGGCGCGCTCGGTTTCGGCTGGCTGACCGACCGCATCGGCCGCAAGAAGCTGTTCTTCATCACGCTTGCGCTCTATCTCTCGGCAACGGCCGCGACGGCTCTGTCATGGAATGTCGCGAGCTATGCGCTGTTTCGCTTCCTCACCGGCGCGGGCATCGGCGGCGAATACACCGCGATCAATTCGACGATCCAGGAACTGGTACCGGCGCGCTATCGCGGCTGGACCGATCTCGTCATCAATGGCAGCTTCTGGATCGGTGCTGCCATGGGCGCGGTGGCGGCCATCGTGCTGCTCGATCCCGCTGTGATCGGTCCCGATCTCGGCTGGCGCCTTGCTTATCTCATCGGCGCGGCCATCGGCCTCGTCGTGCTCTTGATGCGGATGTGGATTCCGGAGAGCCCGCGCTGGCTGATGATCCACGGCCATCCCGACCAGGCCCACAAGATCGTCGACGAGATCGAGCGCTCGGTGATGGGGCACGACCAGGATACGAGCGACGGGCGTTTCACCAAGATCCGGCTGAAGATGCGGGATCACACGCCGATCCGGGAGGTCGTGCACACGCTGTTCTCGGTCTATCGCCAGCGGGCGATGGTCGGCCTCGTGCTGATGATTGCGCAGGCCTTCTTCTACAATGCCATCTTCTTCACCTTCGCGCTGGTGCTGACTGATTTTTACGGGATCAGCGCCGATCATGTCGGCTGGTATCTGCTCCCCTTCGCCGCCGGAAATTTCCTTGGTCCGTTGCTGCTCGGCCGGCTGTTCGATACGCTCGGCCGCCGCATCATGATCATGTTCACCTATGGCGCGTCGGGCCTGTTGCTGGCGCTGTCCGGCTATCTGTTTTCGATCGGCGCGCTGAGCGCACAGGAGCAGACTATCGCGTGGATGGTGATTTTCTTCTTTGCCTCGCCCGCCGCGAGCGCCGCCTATCTCACCGTCAGCGAGACTTTCCCCCTGGAGGTCCGCGCGCTGGCGATCGCGGTGTTCTACGCGGTCGGCACCGGCATCGGCGGCGTGATCGGCCCCGCGCTATTCGGCGTGCTGATCGATACGGGATCACGCACCAGCGTGTTCGCGGGCTATTTGCTGGGGTCATTCCTGATGATCGCGGCCGCGATCGTGGCATGGCGCTATGCCGTCTCATCGGAACGCAAATCGCTCGAAGAAATCGCGCGGCCGCTAGCGTCTATGGAGTAGACTATGAAATCGGAACTGGCTGAACTGGATCAAAAGCGCACCATGGTCGACATTGAAGCGCCCGATGCGGTGCCGGTGCCTCACGCACTCGTGCCGCATCTCAACGAGACAGCGATTCTGCTCGACATCGACGGGACGCTGCTCGACCTGATGCCGACGCCGCGCGAGGTGTGGGTGCCGCCAAGCCTGTCGGAAACGCTGAACCGGCTGACGGAGCGCACGTCGGGCGCGCTGGCGATGGTCAGCGGCCGTTCGCTCAACGACATCGATCTGATCTTCGCGCCCGATGTATTCCGCGCCGTCGCCGGCCACGGCGCGGAGATGCGGCTTTCGGTGGACAACGAAGCCGATGCCGTCAGCGCGCCGCCGCTGGACAAGGAGTTGAAGCGGCGGCTCGCGGCGGTTGCCAAGCTCAGTCCCGGCATTCTGCTCGAGGACAAGGGCTATTCGCTGGCGCTGCACTACCGCCTCGCGCCACATGCGGAGAAAGCGATCTATGAATCCGTTTCGCTGATCCGCGCCGACCTGCCCAATGCGCCGATCGAGGTGCTGCCGGGCAAGTTCGTCTGCGAGATCAAGCATTCCGGTTTCACCAAGGCGACCGGCGTGCGCGAGTTGATGACGCACGAGCCATTCAAGGGGCGCCGCCCGATCTTTATCGGCGACGACGTCACCGACGAGACCGTGTTCGCGATCATGCCCGACATGAACGGGCTCTCGTTCTCGGTGGGCCGCCGCGCCATCGGCGTCGACGGCCATTTCGATGCGCCGAACGATGTGCGCACGTTCCTCGCGCGTCTGCTCGACGACACAAGGTTGGAATAAGGCGCCGACACCTCGGAGCCACATTGGGCGCTCGCAATGGTTCCGGTGCGCGCGCTATTCGTGCTGCATGTCACGGCCACCAAACCGGTTTTTGTTGAACGAAATCGGCGTGTTCCCACCAGGAAAACTGGTTCCAACGCGCGCGCCTGATTTTGGTTTCAATCCGAAGAAATGATGATCAGGAACCATATTGATGAACGGCAGTTAAATGGGGTGGAATGAACAGGAGGGGACGACCTGTGAACTTAATCGTCGTTTCAAATCGTGTTGCGCGCGGCAAACCTAACGAGCCGATGACGGGCGGGCTCGCGGCTGCGTTGCTTCCGGTCGTTGAGAATTCAGGCGCAATCTGGGTGGGTTCCTCAGGTCGCGTGCGGGATGGCCATCAAAAGGAACCGTTTGCCGAGATTGAAGCACTGGGTTCGGGTGCGATCGCAACGCTGGATCTGCCGGCGGCGCATTATGGCGGCTATTACGAAGGCTTTGCCAACTCAGCCTTGTGGCCGGCGCTGCACTCGCGCAGCGACCTGATCCGCGTCTCGCGTGATGACTATGTGAGCTATCGCGAGGTCAACACGTTCATGGCGCGCGCCTTGATGCGCTTCCGGAAAGCACAAACGGCGTTCTGGGTGCAGGACTATCATTTCCTCGCGCTCGGCGCGGAACTGCGCGATCTCGGCGTCGACGACCCGATCGGCTTCTTCCTGCACACGCCGTGGCCGGTCGCCGCGGTGATGCAGGGTGTGCCCAATCATCGCGAGCTGATCACGGCGATGCTGGCCTACGATCTGCTCGGCTTCCAGACCAATGACGATTGTCAGAATTTTCTCGGCTATGTGGCGGGCGAACTTGGCCTCGTTGTCGAGGACGGCGTCGCGATCTCGCAGTATGGCCGAACTCGCTGCGAAGTCTTTCCGATCGGCATCGATGCCGAGAAGTTCGCGCAATATGCGGCGAAGTCGGTTTCGCATCCGGACGTGTCGCGGCTGCGCCGCAGCCTCAACGGCGAGCGGCTGGCAATCGGCGTCGACCGCCTCGACTATTCCAAGGGCCTCGTCAACCGCATCAGCGCATTCGACCGGCTCTGGACCGAGCATCCGCAGTTTGCGCGCAGCATCTCGCTGTTGCAGATCGCAAATCCCTCGCGCGGTGCCATCGAGGCCTATGGCAATCTCCAGAGCGAGGTCGCGCGTCTCGTGTCCGACGTGAACGGGCGCCACGGCGAGGCCGACTGGACACCGATCCGCTATCTCAACAAGGGATTTAGCCAGGCCGTGCTCTCGGGTCTTTACCGCACCGCGCAGATCGGCGTGGTGACGCCGCTGCATGACGGCATGAATCTGGTCGCCAAGGAATACGTCGCCGCGCAAAATCCGGCCGATCCCGGCGTGCTGGTGCTGTCGAAATTCGCCGGCGCGGCCAACGAACTCGACACTGCCCTCCTGGTCAATCCGCACGACATCGACGGCATGGCGCGCGCGATCGCGGTCGCGGCCGCGATGCCGCTCACCGAGCGCAAGATACGCTGGGAAGCGATGATGAAGAAGCTGCGCGGCCACACCATCCAGCAATGGTCGGCGGATTTTGTCGCCGAGCTGGAGAAGTGCCGGACCGAAAAGGCCGCGGTGGCGCCGCTCGAAGCACAGCCGCCTCAGGCGTTGCGCTGGCTGAAGTCCGCGATCTCAGGTGTGCGGTTGATTTAGCTCTTCTCCCTTCGGGTGAGTGGCTGCAACCCTTCAATAGCAATACGACACGCCCTCCAAAATCGCGCACTGCCGCTTGTTCGGCGCGTTCGGATCGTCCAGCGGCACCATGCCCTTGCCCTGGCCGACAAACACGCCAGGCCCGACAAGCACTGAGCTTTTGTTGCCGATGATTAAGCTCTGGTGCGGTGTCGAGCTCGAGCGCGTGCCGTCGGGCCAGAGGATGGCATCGCCCGAAAGCATCCCGCGCCGTCCGTCGTCGCAGCTCACGTCGACCCCTTGCCGGGTGCAGATTTGTGCAGCGGCCGGTCCGGCGAAGGCGGCGGCAAGGGCCGAAATCAGGCTCAGCGCGATGATGGCGTTACGGATGGTCATGGTGCTCCCGGTCGTGGTTGGGCATTCTCAAGTGAATCGTCGCACCAAACCCGCCGCCGGTTCGGCCCGTAGCGGGTTCCGAACGCTGAGGCCGCGTCCGATATTATTCATGAAATACAATAGCTTACGGAAATTTCACCCGATTTTCCCGCGATCCCTTGCAAAATCATCGGCGCCCCTTCAAGAGAGTGCGCTCCGGAGAGATGGCCGAGTGGCTTAAGGCGCACGCTTGGAAAGCGTGTGTGCGGGAAACCGTACCGTGGGTTCGAATCCCACTCTCTCCGCCAATCGTCAAATGTCCAGCCCGGAGACATCGGTAACATGTCGTACCTAAGACATGGGTGACAACCTCGTGCCGAACGGGTTGTCGAGGGGTTGCAGGGTTTTCTGCTCCAGGTCGAAATATCCCAAATCATAGTGCATGAAGCTGACGAGCCAAATGCCGTCGTCGACCTCCTTGATGCCGAGTTTCTGGCCGGCCAGCACGGTCGAGACGTTGATCTTGCGATGCAGGCAAAGGCGCCCGCAAGCGGTCACGAGAACCTCGCGATCGTGGAACGGATAGATCAACTCGGGCAAGCCATCGTAACGGCGTGGTGAGGCGCGGTAGAGTTCGGCGGGGCATTTCATCTGCAGCGCCTCATGCGGCCGTTCGGTATTGAACTCGCCCTTGAAGTCGGCGCACCACAGCTCGTTGGGTCCTGTGCCCGCGGAGAGCGGCGTGCCGCGCGCGCGGTGGCGCGGCCCGCCGGCGCGCTTGACCAGGTCATGGCGGTCGAGCACCGCATGGATGGTACTCTTGGCCGGAACCCGGATATCGCCGTCCAGCCGTCGGACCAGCAGTTCCCGGATCTTGCGCGCGCCCAGTGCGGCTTCTCGCCCTTGAGCCGGACAATCAGGCTCTCGAGCTGCTCCGGCAGCTGGTTGGCGTAGCGCACCGGCCGCCGCGAGCGATCGCTCAGGGCCTCAAGACCGTGCTCCTTGTAGCGATCGAACATCTTGTAGCCGGTCTTGCGCGAGACGCCGAAATCCCGGCACACGTCCGTCATGGCCTCCCCGTCCAACAGGCGGGCGACAAAGCGCAGGCGTTCTTCCATAACCGAACTCGCTTTCCACGGCATCCACACCTCCCGCTCGCAAAAAAGCGAAAAGTGTAACCCATGTGTCCGGTACGAAATGTCACCTATGTCTCGGGCCGCTCAAAAACCAAGAAGAAAATTAGTCAGTATCGAGATGGACCGCCGGCGGCGAAAGTCCAGGCGGCGGATTCCGGCTGGCAATGTCGAGTACGTGCTGGCAGGTGTCGTCCCTCATTGCGCGGGTAGGTGAAGCAGTCGCCTGAAATGCCGAAACATCTGCGACTGCGACTGTTCACGGTTCCAGCTCAGATGCACCGAAAGGGCCGGACTGCCATCGATGTCTATCGTGCTGAAGCGTCGGCCGGTCTCACCGACGACCGCGACATCGTCGACGATTGCTATCCCAACGCCTTCGTGCACAAGGCCTATCGCCGTTTCGATATGGCGGACCCGTATGCCAACGTGCGGCTCGATCCCAATTTCTCTAAACTGCTTTTCCGCGATCGAGCCGTGGGGCGTACGAGGCTCAAAAAGGATCAAGAACTTGTCCTTGAGGTCCGTAGCCGTCAGTTTGTCGAAAGCCGCCAACGGATCAGCAGACGGAACAAGCGCAACGAGTTTGCATTGGACGAACTGGCACGCTTTCGATCAAAGGGTGAGCTACTGGAAAGATAGAAACTACACATTCTCCCTTTTGGAGGAGCAGGTAGTCGATGATCTGCTCCAACATCAGAACATCGATATGAAACTGCAGCTTCGGAAGGTCCTCGTGCATGCGGGCGATGACGTTGGGCACCACCGCACGACCCGGGCTGCCGGTGGCGCCGATTCGAAATAGTCCTCCGTCTCCGTTGACGAGGCGCTCAACCGCACTCCCTAGCTCGTCCAGCTCATCGAAGACCTTGCTTGCCAAACCCAGCAGCCGAATGGCCTCCCCCGTGGGGACAAGCCGCCCCTTGGTTCGCTTGAACAGGGTCAAACCGAGAATGTCCTCGCAACGCTGCACGATGCGCGAAACGCTGGGCTGCGTGGTGGCCAGGACTTTGGCCGCGCCATTCAAGGTGCCTGACGCCATAACCGCCCGGAACACCTCAATCTGGCGGAGGCTCAGGCGCCGCCTGTCCGGCAGCGGTTTTCCTGACTTGTCCGTATTCGACGGAATCTTCACTCGTCCTGTCGGCAGTCATGTCGTCACTAATTGCTATGCCTTCAAGGCATAGAAGATGGCAAAAGCTTTCATTGTGTCAATAGGCCTGAGCAGGCTTCTCTGTTTCCAACCAACCAAAAGGAAACGGGAGGATCTCTCATGAGAAACCGCACGATTGCTGGGCTTGTGGCCTGCGCGATCTCGACTCTGGCTTCGGTTGCCCACGCAGCCGATCCCGTGAAGGTCTGTGGGTTGAGGTTCACCTCGTCGGCCGCAAATTTCATTGCCGTCGAGAAAGGCTACTACGCAGACGAAGGGCTCGACATCACCCTTGCCTATTTCGATGCCGCGCAACCCGTCGCCGTGGCCGTTTCGGCGGGCGCTTGCGATATCGGCATCACCGGGTTCACGGCCGGCATGTATAATCTGGCCGGTCAGGGTACGTTGCGCATCATCGCAGGGGAAGCCTGGGAGGAGCGTGGCTATCAGTTCATCGGTGTCGTTGCTTCCAACGAGGCCTACGACAAAGGCCTCAGGAGCATCAGGGACTTGCCGGGCAAGCGTTTCGGGGTAACGCAGCTCGGTTCGACGTTCCACTACAATGTTGGAATGCTCACCGACAAATATGGCTGGGACAACAAGGCCGTTTCGGTCGTTCCACTGCAGTCGGTCGCCAACATGGTTGGGGCCGTCAAGTCTGGCGCGGTCGATGCTGCGGCGCTGCCATCCTTCGTTGCCAATCCGCTGAGCGCGGGAGGCGCGGTTAAACTACTTGGTTGGGTTGCGGCGGAAACACCGTGGCAGGTGTCCGGCGTCATCGCATCCAAGGACATGATCGACAAGCGCCGCAGCGTGGTAGAGCATTTCATCAAGGCCTATAAGCGCGCAACGGCCGAATACGACGCGGCATTCAATCATCTCGACGCCGGTGGCAAGCATGTCTTCGGCAAGGATGCTGAAGCGCTTTTCCCAATCATTGAAAAGTACACCAACACCTCGCGGGCCGTGGTGATGGATGGCCTGCCCTATGTCAACAAGCAGGCCAGCTACAATATCGCCAACGTCGCCGCGCAGCTCGACTGGTACAAGGCCCGCGGTTTTGTCGATGCCGGCGTCACCGTCGACAAAGTTGCCGATGCGTCCTTCGTAGAGGTCGTGAAGGAAAATTTTAAATAGCCGTCGATCCTCCCTGAGGAAGTCGAGAGAGGAAGCGAGCCATGGATCTGTCGGTTGCTGCGATCTCGCATTGGTATGGCGGCACCAATGCCCTTCAGAACGTCAGCTTTGATGTCAAAAGCGGGGAGGTGGTCTGCCTGATTGGTCCCTCGGGCTGCGGGAAATCGACCCTTTTAGGCATCATCGGAGGGCTGATCGCGCCTTCATCCGGCGAAGTCAGGCTGCGCGGGGCGCCTCCCGCGGGTTCGCTCAATCCGCTGACCTACGTGTTCCAGGATTTCGCTTTGTTGCCCTGGCGCACACGGTCAGGGGAAACGTGGCCCTTGCGCTCGAAGAGCACAAGCTTCCGGCAGGCGAACTCGCCTCGCGCGTCGGCCGCGCGCTAACGATGTGCGGGCTTTCGGACTTCGCGGAGGCCCTGCCCAGGCAACTATCGGGCGGCATGAAGCAACGTGTCGGCATTGCGCGCGCGATTGCCGTCACCCCGGCGGTGTTGCTGTTGGACGAACCCCTGTCCGCGCTAGACGCCCAGACACGTGACCTTCTGATCGAGGACTTGCTCGAGATTTTCCGGCGCGAATCCGCCACCGGCATCTGGGTGACACACAACCTCGATGAGGCGCTGAGGGTCGGAGACAAGGTCGTCGTGCTTTCGCGGAGGCCCGGCCGGCTCAAGAAGATCGTCCCAGTCGGCATCCCGCGCGACCAGCGTGTGCTTCCGGAATCCGCGGCCGAAATGGCGAGACTGCACAATGAACTCTGGTCGCTGATCAAGGCAGAAGCCGTGATGGCGGATCGCGAGGTTGCCGATGTCTAGCGCACTCAAACTGGTGCAGGACGCGTCCCAGCGCAACTCCACGGGTTCTAAGGATGAAGGTCCGGAAGCGGTCGTCAGATTCCGTGGCGGCGGATTCGACCCTCGGCCGAATGCCTGGATCGGCTGGGCGGCGATCATCGGCCTTATGGCGATCTGGCAGCTGGCAGCAGCGTCCGGATATCTTTCACCGTTGGTCCTCCCCAGCCCGGTTCAGGTCGGAAGCGCACTCCTCAAGATGGCGGCCGCCGACGATTTCACGAGCCAGGTGGTCGCTTCGCTCTCGCGCGTGGCGAGCGGATGGCTCATCGGCACGATCATGGGACTGATCGTCGGCTGCGCCATGGGTGTTTTCTCGGTCGCCCGGGCTGGCGCGCTGCCCATCGTTTCCGGGCTTTATCCCATTCCAATGATCGCCATCCTGCCGTTGCTGATCGTATGGCTCGGCATCGGAGAGAGTTCCAAGACCGCCGTTATCGTCCTCGGCGTCTTCTCGCCGACCGTGATCAGCACATTCAGCGCGGTGGACAATGTTCCGCGCGGCCTGATCCGCATGGGACAAAGCTTCGGACTTTCCTGGCGCTCTATAGTGTTCAAGATCATCCTGCCTGGCTCGCTTCCCGGCGTCCTTGCCGGGTTTCGGATCAGTGCGGCGATCGCGCTGATCCTCCTGGTGTCTGCCGAAATGATCGGCGCCGAATATGGCATCGGCGCGCTGATCCTGCTCGCCGGAAATCTCATGCAGACGGATCGGCTCGTGGCGGGCGTTCTCCTGCTGTCGGCGACAGGGCTGGTGATTTCCTGGCTGCTCGGCCGGCTCGAAAAGGCGCTGCTGAAATGGCGATGAACTCTGCAACTCATATCGTTTCCAAGGCGTCTGGAGCCACAAGACTGCAAGCAGACATTTGCGTCGTCGGCAGCGGTGCTGCAGGTTCGATGGCGGCACTGACAGCCGCAAGACTCGGTCTCAAGACCGTCCTTGTTGAAGCGATGCCAAATGTCGGCGGGCAGTTGGTCGGGACATTGCTTGGAACGATCTGCGGGCTCTACGACAATGGACCGCGGCCACGCCGGCTCACATTCGGTCCTGTCGACGACCTGCTGAAGGACCTTTGGCAGCGCAATGCTATTCATGCGCGTCGCGCTCTGAATACGCTGGTGCTGCAATATGATGAAGCGTTGACGGGGCGCTGGACCGAACGTGCGCTTCGCGACGCCGGGGTGGAACTCGTTCTCGGAGGCGTGGTCCGCAACGCCTCTATGGTGGACCGTCGGGTCACGACGCTTGATGTGGCGACCCGCTGGGGCGACCTCAAAATCTCCGCTCACGGATTCATCGATGCTTCCGGAGATTCCACCGTCGCATGGCACGCGGGACTTCCGGTGCGCGAACCCGACGAAGCACAATGGGGAACTCAGATGTTCATCATAGAAGGCTTCGACGTTGACAAAGCCGACCTGATCGACGGGTTCAAGGTCGAGGAAGCCTCTGCAGCGCCGCAGTAGCGAATTCGGTTTGCCCCGCAGGGACGGGTTCATTTTCAAATACCCCGGCCGTGATATCGCAACCGTCAACATGACGCACATCCCCAATCCCACAGAACCGATCGCCGCCGCCGATGCGGCTTTGGCGGGCAAGGACCAAGCCGATGTGCTGATGGAATTCTTCAAATCGGAGTACCCTGAAGTTATGGCCAACGCCCGCATCCGATCCTACGGGCAGCCAGGCATTCGTCAGACACGCTGGTACGTGGCCGATCATCATCTCACACTTGATGAAGTGCGCGGCGGCCGGCGACCGAAGGACGCGGTGGCTCGCTGCACCTGGCCCGTCGAGGCCCACAACTCCGCCGAGCGCGTCTATTGGGAAGAGTTTGAAGATCCAGACCACATGCACTATGTGCCGCTTTCCAGCATGATCCATCGCGACGCCGACAATCTCGTCGCAGCCGGGCGCTGCATCGATGGAGACACGGCAGCCCTTGCCTCGGTGCGCGTGATGGGTCCATGCTTCGCGATGGGGCAGGCGGCTGCACATGCGCTAAAACTCGCTGGCGCCGGATCCGTCCGGGACGTGTCGTTTGCAGAGCTCGAATCCGCTCTTAGCGCCAATCTGGAGAACTTCGCAGTCGATCCGTGGACGGAGAGCGCAATATGAATGCGCCCGGTACGCTCCACTCGTCATCTTACGATGTTGACCTCTACTCCGACGAAGTGATCCTCGATCCTTACGATCATTATCGAGCCATCCGCGAACTCGGTTCGGTCGTGTATCTGCCTAAGCACAATCTGTGGGCCATGAGTCGCCATGCCGATGTGAAGGCTGCACTGCTGAATCACGAACTGTTTTCGAGCGCCAAGGGCGTCGCTGCCAACGATGTACTTAATACCGCCGGCCTCGGCAACACCATCACAAGCGATCCTCCTGATCACACGCGCATGCGCGCGATTATCCGCGAGCCGCTCACAGTTCCCGCGCTGCGCAAAATATATCAGCATCGGTGAAGGACGAGGCTGAGGCCGTTGTCGAGCGTCTCGTTCGGCTGGGCGAATTCGAGGTCATGAGCGAACTGGCGCAATATCTACCGGTCACGATCGTCTCGCGCCTTGTCGGTCTGCCTGAGGAAGGCCGCGGCAACATGCTGAAATGGGCGGGCGCGACCTTCGATGCGCTCGGACCCATGAATGGACGTGCGCAGGCGGCCATGCCGAAGATCGAAGAGCTGCACGCCTATTGCAGGAACCCGGCGACGATCGGATCGCTGCGCCCCGATGGCTGGGCCGCCGCGATCTGGAGGGCGGCGGAACGTGGTGATATTCCGCGCGACAAATGTCCGGCCATGATGCGTGATTATATCAGCCCGAGCCTCGACACCACCATCTTTGCCACGGGGAACATCGTGCGCGCGTTCGCAAGATTTCCGGATCAATGGGACTTGGTGCGACGCGACTGGAGCCTCATATCGGGCGCGATCAATGAAGGCATTCGATGGGAGTCGCCCGTGCGCGGCTTCACCCGCGTGCTCACGCGGGATGCAGAGTTCGACGGTGTCGAGTTGCCAGCGGGCACGCGGATGTTGCTGCTTTATGCCTCTGCGAACCGGGATGAACGTGCCTGGAAAAGCCCCGAGATATTCGATGTGCGTCGCGACACACGGGACCATATCGGCTTCGGGTTCGGCCCGCATATCTGCGTCGGGATGCATCTTGCTCGTCTCGAAATCACATGCCTGTTGCAGGCGCTGGCGAAGCGCGTCACCCGTTTCGTCATCCGTGACGAGCAATGGGGCATCAACAACGCGCTGCGCGGTCTCAAGACCATGCATGTCGAGGTCATGACAGGCGAGGACCGGGAAGCCAAGCGCGATCAGCCGATTTCACTGGCCGAGCCGCTCAACCATCTCGCGGTTACCGTCGCCGGAATCGTCGAAGTCGCGAAGGACATATGGCTGGTCACATTGCGATCGGCCAATGGCTCGCCCTTGCCCGAGGGCGTCGCCGGGCGCGCACATCGACGTGCACCTGCCCAACGGCTTGACTCGGCAATATTCGGTTGTACTCGGCAAGGGCGGTGCGGGCAGAATTCAGATCGGCGTGAAACGCGAGCACGCGGGCCTGGGCGGCTCAGCCTTCATTTTCGAGAAGCTGCGAGTCGGCGACGACATCCGGATATCAGGACCGCGCAACAACTTTCCGCTGGTCGAAATCGCGCGGAACAGCGTGTTCATCGCGGGCGGGATCGGCGTCACGCCCATCATCAGCATGAAGCGCCGCGCCGCGCAGCTCGGCTTGACGCATCGACTCTACTTCGCGGCTCGCGCCGAATCCGAAGTTGCGTTTCTCGATGAATTGTCGGGTGATCCGAATGTTCATCTCCACATCGACGAAGAGGCCGGCTCGGTACTCGATCTCGCAAGCATCGAGGCCGGTGCGCCGGTGGACACGCATTTCTATTGCTGCGGGCCGAAGCCGATGATGCAAGCATTCGAACGGATTTTCGCTGTCCGACCGAAGGAATGCGTGCATCTCGAATATTTCTCGGCCAGGCACGAAGCGGCGCGGAGCGGTGGCTTTGACGTCGAACTCGCCGGCAGCGGCCGCATCGTCAGGGTCGAGCCGGGCGAGCGCATCGTCGATGCGCTCCGCCGGGTCGGTGTCGAGGTGCCGGTGTCGTGTGAGCAGGGCGTTTGCGGTTCATGCGAAACGCAGGTCCTCGCCGGCGAGCCGGACCACCGGGATTCTGTGTTGAGCGCCGAGGAAAAGGCCGCGAATAAATCGATGATGGTATGCTGTGGCGGCTGCAAAGGCGATCGCCTGGTTCTTGATCTGTAGGCTGGCGAGAAGTGATGAACCTTTGCGGCGTATCCGATCCTTACCATCGCTCCAGCACCTTCGAAAATTTCTGCGACAAGAAACGCAAGGTGTGTCGCTGCGCTTGGTGTCCTCCATGACCAGTACCTCAATTCCGACTTTGTGTTCGGCGTCAAGAGATCGTTCGTTGCGTCCTATGAGAGGTTCGACCGCGAATTCACTCCGTGGCGTTCCTATTTCGATTTCGTCTTGACGCTAGAGGAATTCTCGGACGGCAAGACGTCGCATACCCCGTTCGTCGAGCGCGAGGCGCCATCCGGTCCGCGACACCCTTCCATCGGCGATCGTTGCCGACATGGCGATGGTATGCGGCTGCAGGCAAATGCTCCGATTGGTCGCTGTCCAAAATAGGGGCGTCAAAAACCCGGTCGCGACGCGGCAATCTTGGCGGTAGTGCGTTCCGTTGTTCAGCCAATACATGGTCATGGGAAAACACCTAAAGGTTCATGAGCGTATCTCGCGCGCCTTCGGCAGCGCCGGCGCGCCATGCAGAAACGCGCCTGTACACGGGCGCGTGACCTCCATAACTTCCGCGGCGCAATTTGAGGAGACGCGACGTGGCGAAGAAAACGGCGACCAGGAAGAAAAGTGCTGCGAAGAAAGCAGCAAAGACCTCCGGCAAGACGAGCACCGTTCGCAAAAGCGTGTTTGCGAAGGCTGCAACGAAGCCGGTCAAGAAGGCCACTCCGCGCAAATCGTCCGCACCGCGCCGTCCCAGGGGCCCGGCCTGGCAATGGTCGGCGGTCGAGACCGCAGCCGCAATCCGCTCCGGCGCCATCTCCGCGGTCGAGACCGTCGAGGCGCATCTCGAGCGGATGCGTGCCGTCAATCCGAGGCTGAACGCCGTCGTCGTCGATCTCTCGGAGGAGGCGCTGGCTGCGGCGCATGCGGCCGACAAGCAGCGCGCGAAGGGCGGCGAACTCGGCCTCCTGCACGGCGTACCGATCACGATCAAAGAGAATGTCGATTACGAAGGCCGTCCGAACTTCAACGGCGTGCCGGCGAACAAGGATCTCGTTGCGCCGTCGGATTCGCCCGTGGTGCGCAACCTGAAGAAGGCCGGCGCGGTCGTTATCGGCCTCACCAACACCCCGGAATTCTCTTTCCGCGGCTTCACCGACAATCCCTTGCACGGGCTGACGCTCAATCCCTGGGATTCTGATATCACCTGCGGTGGCTCCTCGGGCGGCGCGGGTTCGGCGGTCGCCGCCGGCATCGGCACTATCGCGCACGGCAACGACATCGGCGGCTCGCTGCGCTGGCCGGCGCATTGCAACGGCGTTGCGACCATCAAGCCGACGCAGGGACGTATTCCGGCATTCAACGCAAGCGCAACCGCCGAGCGGCCGATGCTGGCGCATCTGATGTCGGCGCAGGGGCCGCTCGCCCGCCACGTCGCCGACATCAGGCTCGCGCTGGAAGTGATGAGCCAGCGCGATCCGCGCGATCCCTGGTGGGTGCCGGCGCCGCTGGTGGGACCGAAGCCGAACGGCCCGATCAAGGTCGCGCTCGCCAAGATTCCTGAAGACATGGACGTCGATCCGTCCGTGCGCACGGCGTTGCGTCAGGCCGCCGATCATCTGGAGCGTTCCGGCTATCGGGTCAGCGAGGTCGATGTGCCCGACATCAACGGCGTCTGGCAGACCTGGTGCGACATCATCACCAACGAGACGATGGTGTTGCAAGAGGCCGGCATGCTGAAGGTGACGTCCGAAGACTTCCACAAGGCGTGGGGCGGCATGAAGGCCAAGGCCAATGTGCTCGACCTCAAGGCCTGGATGCAGGCGACTGCCGCGCGCAACGGCCACATCCGCGCCTGGCAGCTGTTCTTCGAGGAATATCCGGTCGTGCTGGCGCCGACCACGGTGAAGCCGACGCCGGGCCCGCGTGAAGACACCGTCAGTGCCGAACGCGTGCGCGAGATCTTCTGGGGCGAGATCCGCTTCATCTCCGCGATAAACGTGCTGGGTTTGCCTGGCGCCGTGGTGCCGGTGACGCTGCACGATGGCAAGCCGATCGGCGTGCAGCTCATCGCCGGGCGCTATCGCGAGGACCTCGCGCTCGATGCGGCGGCCGCGATCGAGAAGCGGGCCGGCGTGCTCGCCCATCGGCTGTGGGAACAGATGGATTGAGACTGCGAAGGCCTCACCTTCTCCCCTTGCAAAAGGGGAGAAGGAAACCGCTCAGCCGGCTGCGCAAAGCTTCATTAATCCAATTTGACTCGAATTTTAGCCAATTCCCCAACAACCGTTAGGGTTACTTCCTCGATCTCTAGACGAATTATTGTCCGCTTTACCACCCGCCTCTAACAGAGGAACGGCGGACAACGCACGTGCCTCATACAGGCCAATAAGTGCGGCCCGCTCCACGCGGAGGTGGCACGATGCGCAACGAGACGATCGCTATTCACGCCGGCTACGAGCCCGAAGCCACCACGCACGCGGTTGCCGTGCCGATCTACCAGACCGCGGCTTACGCCTTCGACAGCGCCGATCACGGCGCGGCGCTCTTCAATCTCGAGGCCGAAGGTTATCGCTACAGCCGCATCGCCAATCCGACCAGCGCGGTGCTGGAAAAGCGTATCGCCGAACTCGAGGGCGGCGTCGGCGCGCTTGCGGTCGCGACCGGGCAGGCGGCGCTGCATTTCGCCTTTGTCAACGTCGCCGATCACGGCGGCAACATCGTTTCCATGCCGCAGCTCTACGGCACCACGCATACGCTGCTCTCGCACATCCTGCCGCGGCAGGGCATCACCGGCCGCTTTGCCGAGAGCGACAAGCCTGAGGCGGTCGAAAAGCTGATCGACGAGAACACCCGCGCCGTGTTCGCCGAAACCATCGGCAATCCCGCCGGCAATGTCTGCGATATCGAGGCGCTGGCAAAGATCGCGCACGCGCACGGTGTGCCGCTGATCGTGGACAATACGGTTGCAACCCCAATCCTGCTCAAGCCGTTCGATTACGGCGCCGACATCGCCGTGCATTCGCTGACCAAATTCCTGGGCGGCCACGGCACCACGCTCGGCGGCGCCATCGTCGATTCCGGCAACTTCCCCTGGGCCAGGTACGCGGACCGCTTCCCCGGCTACAACAAGCCGGACGCCTCGTACCACGGCCTCGTCTATGCCGAGCGCTTCGGCCGCACTGCCTATATCGAGCGCGCGCGGAGCATCTATCAGCGCACCATGGGCTCGGTGCTGTCGCCGTTCAACGCCTTCCTGCTGATCCAGGGCATCGAGACCGTGGCGTTGCGCATGGAGCGCCACTGCGAGAATGCCCGCAAGGTCGCCGAATTCCTGCGTAAGGACCCGCGCGTCGCCTGGGTCAACTACACTGGTTTCCCGGACAGTCCCTATTATCCGCTGGTGCAGAAATATCTCGACGGCAACGCCTCCTCGCTGTTCACCTTTGGCATCAAGGGCGGCATGGAAGCCGGCAAGTCGTTCTACGATGCGCTGAAGCTGATCACGCGCCTGGTCAATATCGGCGATGCCAAGTCGCTGGCCTGCCATCCGGCATCGACCACGCACCGGCAGATGTCGGCGGAGCAGCAGCGGGTCGCTGGCGTCTTGCCGGAAACGATTCGTCTCTCGATCGGTATCGAGCATTCCGCCGATATCATCGAGGACATCGACCAGGCGCTGGAAAAGGCCTGCCCGTCCGCGCGCCTCCAGGCCGCGGAGTAGGCGGCGGCACCGATGACGATCTTGATCGACAGGGATCAAGGCATATCGAGCCCGGCGTTGGTGCCGGGAGAGGGCGATCTTGCACGCGAGCGCCACGGCGCTGAGCTCACCATCGGCTTGATCAACAACATGCCGGATCCGGCGCTGAAGGCGACCGAGCGGCAGTTCATGAAGCTGCTCCAGGCCGCCGCGGGCCCGCGCCGCATCCGCTTCCACTGCTTCTCGCTGCCCTCGGTGAGGCGCTCGCCGGAAGCGAAGTGGCACGTCGAGAGCGAATATTCGGAACTCACCGAGCTGAGGCGCCACAAGTTCGACGGGTTGATCGTGACCGGCGCCGAGCCGGTCGCGCCCGAGCTCGACCAGGAGCCGTACTGGCGCGATCTCACCGAGCTGATCGACTGGGCCAAGGTCAACACGCGCTCGACGATCTGGTCGTGCCTCGCCGCGCATGCGGCGGTGCTGCATCTCGATCGTATCGAACGGCGGCGGCTTCCGGCCAAATGTCACGGCATTTTCGACTGCGAAACCGTGACCGGCGATCCGCTGACGCGCGCCGCGCCTGCGCCGCTCAAGGTTTCGCATTCGCGTGTCAACGAGATCGTCGAGGGCGACCTCGCGCAGGCCGGCTACCGGGTGCTGACCCGTTCGGCAAAGGCCGGCGTCGATGTCTTCGTCCGGCAATATGCCAGCCGCTTCGTGTTCTTCCAGGGCCACCCGGAATATGACGCGCTGTCGCTTCAGCGTGAATATCTGCGCGATATCGGCCGTTATCTCGCGCGCGAGCGCGACAATTATCCGCATCTGCCCGCGAGCTATTTTGACGTTGCGACCGAGGAGAAGCTTGGCCGCTTCGAGAAGCAGGCAAGGCACCAGCGCCACCCCGCGCTCGGCAACGACCTGCCTGCGCTGAATTTGCGTGCCGATATCGACGCCGGCAGCGCCGCGGCGGCATTGTTTCGGAACTGGCTGCAATATCTCGGCGCCGAGGCCGACGCGTCGGTGCTCGTGCGTTAGGTCTGGACAACGGGTTCGACGTTAGGACTAACCAAGTGTGAAGCTTGCCTCAAGCAGCGAACGAATGCTTCAGTGACGGGGCGGCACAAACAGGGAAAGCGATTCGTGTGGTCGGCACTCCAGGGACGCGTGAGCAATCGGCTGGCCCGGCATTTCCGTGCCGCGCCGCACCGCCTGCCCGCGCATGCGCCCATGGTGAGCTTCACCTTCGACGATGCCCCCGATAGCGCCGCAGGCGAGGGCGCCGAGCTTCTGGAGCAGCATGGCGGCCGCGGCACGTTCTATCTCGCCGGTAGCCTGGTCGATCGCCCCTCGGACCATTGGCACGGCCTGTCAAACGACGCCGTGGTGCGGCTTCACCGCGCCGGGCACGAGATCGCCTGCCACACCTTCTCGCACCAGAGTGCGGTCAATCTCGACGAGCCCGCCATGGCCCGCGAGATCGATCGGAACCGCGGCCATTTTCGCGATATCGATTCCTCGATTACGCTGGAAAATTTCGCTTACCCCTATGGTATTGCCTCGGTCTGGCGCAAACCGCAGCTCGCCAAAACCTTCCGCTCGGCGCGCGGCATCCTTCCCGGCGTCAATCGCGACGTCATCGATCTCCAGTTCCTGCGCGCCTCGCCCCTGGTCGATTGCGAGATCGATATTGCGGGTGTCGATCGCTATTTCGACGAGGCGGTCGAGAGCGGCGGATGGCTGATCTTCTACGGTCATGACGTCGCCAACGCGCCGAGCCCGTATGGCTGCACGCCGCACCTGATGCGCCATGCGTTGCAGGCGGCCGGGAAGCGCGACATGCCGATCGTGACGGTCGCGGAAGCGCTGCGAAGGATCGGGGCGTAGCTTCTTCTTCCTTCTCCCCTTGTGGAGAGGGGACGAAGGCCCGATGCCGCGCGAATAGTCTTGTCATGACCCCAGCGGCATGCGACTGGCGTTGACCGAAATCTCAACGTCTCATCACGCCCATGTCCTCTCCCTCCACCGCTCCGCTGCCTGCGCCGGCCCAGGGCCGCGATGCGCTGTCGGTGCTGCATTCGGTGTTCGGCCTGCCCGGGTTCCGCGGCGCGCAGGGCGAGATCATCCGGCACGTCACGGACGGCGGCAATTGCCTGGTGCTGATGCCGACCGGCGGCGGCAAGTCGCTGTGCTATCAATTGCCGGCGCTGCTGCGCGAAGGCTGCGGTATCGTGGTGTCGCCCTTGATTGCGCTGATGCGCGACCAGGTCGCCGGCATGCTCGAAGCCGGGGTCAACGCCGCCGCGCTGAACTCGTCGCTGACCCCGCAGGAAGCCTCCGACATCGAGCGGCGCCTGATCGCGGGCGATCTCGACCTGCTCTATGTCGCGCCGGAACGGCTGGTGACGCCGCGTTGCCTGTCGCTGCTGGCGCGGGCGAAGGTGGCGCTGTTCGCGATCGGGACGAGGCGCATTGCGTCTCGCAATGGGGTCACGACTTCCGTCCAGAATATGTCGGCCTTTCCATCATCGCCGAGCGCTTTCCCGGCGTGCCGCGCATCGCGCTGACCGCGACTGCCGACGAGTTGACCCGCAAGGAGATCGTCGAGCGGCTCAAGCTTGCGGACAGTCCGCAATTCGTCTCCAGCTTCGACCGGCCCAACATCCGCTACGAGATCGTCGACAAGCGCAACGCGGTGTCGCAACTGAAGGAATTCATCCGGGAGCGTCACGCGGGCGACGCGGGCGTCGTCTATTGCCTGTCCCGCAAACGGGTCGAGGAGGTCGCGGCTGCGCTCGCCGACGCCGGCATTGCGGCGTTACCCTACCACGCCGGTCTCGACAGCAGCGTGCGCTCGCGCAACCAGGATCGCTTTCTCAACGAGGACGGCATCGTCATCGTCGCGACCGTCGCCTTCGGCATGGGCATCGACAAGCCCGACGTGCGCTTCGTCGCCCATCTCGACCTGCCCAAGAGCATCGAATCCTATTATCAGGAGACAGGCCGCGCCGGCCGCGACGGCAAGCCGTCGGCCGCCTGGATGGCTTATGGCCTCTCCGACATCGTGCAGCAGCGCCGCATGATCGACGAGTCGAGCGGTTCCGACGACTTCAAGCGGGTCTCGATCGGCAAGCTCGATGCGCTGGTCGGCCTCGCCGAAACAGCGCACTGCCGGCGCCGGCGGCTGCTCGCCTATTTCGGCGAGATCGTGATGGGCGATAGCTGCGGCAATTGCGACAATTGCCTGACGCCGCCGAAAATGCGCGACGGCAAGGTGCTGGCGCAAAAACTCCTGTCCTGCGCCTATCGCACCGGCCAGCGTTTCGGCGCGATGCACCTGATCGACGTGCTGATCGGACGCCTCACCGAGAAGGTGACGCAGTTCGGCCACGACAAGCTTACGGTGTTCGGCATCGGACGCGAGCTCAACGAGAAGCAGTGGCGCACGGTGCTGCGGCAGCTCGTGGCGATGGGACACTTGCAGAGCGAAAGCGAGGCTTTTGGGGCGCTCAAGCTGACTGAACAGTCGCGCGGCGTGTTGCGCGGCGATACCGAGGTGTGGCTGCGCGAGGAGGCGCCCGCCACCCGCAGCCGTGGCAGCCGCACGAAATCCCGCCGCGGTGATCTGGCGCCGGCGGCCGACGCGTCGCAGGGCGATGTCGATCCTGAATTGCGCGCGCGGTTGCGCGCGTGGCGCTCGGACATTGCCCGCGAGCGCGGCGTGCCGGCCTATGTCGTGCTGCACGACGCCACCATCGACGGCATCGTCCGCGCATGGCCGACCACGCTGGACGAGTTGCGCAATGTGCCCGGCATCGGCGACAAGAAGCTCGAGCATTACGGCGACGAGCTGCTGCAGATTGTCAGGACGCGGTAGCTGCGCCACACCTCAGCCGTCATCCCGGACAAGCGCAGCGAAGCGGAGCGCAGATCCGGGATCCATGCCGCGTGATTTATCGGTTGCGATCGGTAGGAGTACCGAGCTGCAAGTCTTCGCCAAACACCTCCCTGTGGTTATGGGTCCCGGATCTGCGCTTACGCTTGTCCGGGACCACAGCGGAGTGGAGGCGCGAGGTGCGGCCTACCTTACCCGTTCCGGAACGCATACCCATAGCCGTTCAGCGCCGGCGCGCCGCCGAGATGAGCGTAGAGGATCTTCGCGCCCTTCTCGAAATAGCCCTTCTGCGTAAGGTCGATCAGGCCTTGCATCGACTTGCCCTCGTAGACGGGGTCGGTGATCATGGCTTCGAGGCGCGCGGTGAGACGGATCGCCTCCTTGGTCTCTTCCGACGGCACGCCGTAGGCGGGATAGGCGTAATCCTCGATCAGCACGACGTCGTCTGCGACGAGATCCTTGCCGAGCTCGACGAGCCTGGCCGTGTTCTGCGCGATCGAGAGCACCTGCGCCTTGGTCTGCGCCGGGGTGAAGGAGGCGTCGATGCCGATCACTTTTCGCGCGCGGCCATCGGCGGCGAAGCCGACCAGCATGCCGGCATGGGTCGAGCCAGTGACGGTGCAGACCACGATGTAGTCGAACTTGAAGCCGAGCTCGGCTTCCTGCTTGCGCACTTCTTCGGCGAAGCCGACATAGCCGAGGCCGCCAAACTTGTGCACGGAGGCGCCGGCGGGAATCGCGTAGGGCTTGCCGCCCGCCGCCTTCACCTCGTCGATCGCCTCTTCCCAGCTCTTGCGGATGCCGATGTCGAAGCCGTCGTCGACCAGGCGCACGTCGGCGCCCATGATGCGCGAGAGCATGATGTTGCCGACGCGGTCATAGACGGCGTCCTCATGCGGCACCCAGGCTTCCTGCACCAGGCGGCACTTCATGCCGATCTTGGCGGCGACCGCTGCGACCATGCGGGTGTGGTTGGACTGCACGCCGCCGATCGACACCAGCGTGTCGGCGTTGGAGGCGATCGCGTCGGGGATGATGTATTCGAGCTTGCGCAGCTTGTTGCCGCCATAGGCGAGGCCGGAATTGCAGTCCTCGCGCTTGGCATAGACCTCGACATTGCCGCCGAGATGCTTTGATAGCCGTTCCAGCTTCTCGATGGGGGTCGGACCGAAGGTCAGCGGATAGCGCGCGAATTTTTCGAGCATCGTCAGGTTATCCCGATTGGCGTTGGTGTCTGGAAATTGGCTACCATTGCGCTGCGGAAAGGTGCTTTCAAATATTGCGCCTGTATCCTGCTCCATCTTGCACAACCGGCGTCAAAGGATACTATTCCTTTCGCGATTGATGCTAACAGCGGAAGTTTCTTCCATGTCCACTCGCCTCGATCGCATCGACCTTAAGATGTTGCGATTGCTGCAAAATAACGGCCGGCTCAGCAACGCCGAGCTGGCGGAAACCGTCGCCATCAGCCCCGCCACCTGCCATCGACGCACCCAGCGCCTGTTCGAGCACGGCTTCATTGCCGCCGTCCGCGCCATGGTCGCGCCGAAGAAGGTGGCAAAGGGCAACGCTGGTGATGGTCGGCGTCGTGCTCGACCGTTCGACGCCGGAGAGCTTTGCGATCTTCGAGCAGGCGATCACCAGGCTGAAATTCGTGCTCGACTGTCACCTCGTCGCCGGCGACTTCGACTATTTCCTCAAGATTCGCGTCGGCGACATGGAGGACTTCAACCGTATCCACGGCGAGCAGCTGATCGCGCTGCCCGGCGTGCGCCAGACCCGTACTTTCTTCGTGATGAAGGAAGTCGTCGACAACGCGCCGCTGGAATTTTGACAGACGGATGTGCAAGCCGTCGATTACGGACGACGCCTGCTGTGGGCCGCGCGCGGCCCAGCTAGACGTGTGCAGTGGAGCAGATAGCTCCCGCCTTCGTGCCATGCATCGGTTTTTGCGACCTCTTTCCATCCTCGTTTCTCGAGATCATATGCCTCGCCAATGAGAGATTACGGGACATAGCATGGTTGTGCTGGTGTCTCTACACCACTTGCAAAATCGCACGGCCGTCACGGCAACTTCACTTGCTCCACACAACAACGTAGGTGAGTGTCAGCACTTCTCAACGAGGAGATCCCGCCGTGCGCCTTCCCATTCTCGATCCGAAAGACCTGAGTGCTGAACAGAAGCCGCTCTATGACGACATGCGAGCGGGTATCACGGACCACTTCAAGGGCTTTGTGAACATGCGCGACGACGGCGCGCTGCTCGGGCCGTGGAATCCCTGGATCCGCGAGCCGCGCTTCGGCAAGCCGGTGTGGGACTTGGTCAAGGCGATCGCGGCGAATCCGCTGCTGCCGGCGCCGGTGCGCGAGGTCGCGATCCTCGTCACCGGCTCGCATTTCCGCTCCGGCTACGAGCTCTATGCGCATGTGCTGGTCGCCGAGCAGCGCGGCCTCTCCGACGAGAAGCTCGCGACCATCGTCGCCGGACAGCGGCCGGTCGATCTCAGCAAGCAGGAGGCCGTCGCCTACGACGTGGCGTCCGCCTTGGTCAGCGGCGGCGTGCTGCCGGAACTGACCTGGCGGGCTGCGGTGAAGGAGTTCGGCGAGCACGGCGCGGCCGAGCTGTCCTATCTCGTCGGCGTCTATTGCATGGTCTCGGTCACGCTGAACACCTTCGACGTGCCGGTGCCGGAGTAGACGACGCGCCACCGAGGCGGCTAGTTGCGCACCGCGTAGAGCGGTGTGCGCAGCGTCACCTGGTAGGACGGCTTCGGCAGCCAGGCGATCTGCGCGGTGATGCCGAACAGGCGGTTGTCGTTGTCGTCCATGCGGTCGAGATCGAGGCGCAGGATCGGCTGGGTGAAGGGCTCCGCCAGCGTCCGGCCCGCGACCTGCGCCCCGCCGAACGACTGCACGCCCAGGCGTCCCGTGAATTTCCAGTTGCTCGGCCATTGGTAGTAGCCGCCGGCATAGAGGATCGTGTTCGGCCGGATGCGGACGACCGGACTGGCAATGTCGGTGTAGGTGTATTGCACCCCGGCAAGCCATCCGCGTGTCTCGTCCTCGTCCCAGCGCGTAGTCGAACTCCAGGATGTTGTTGAATGACGTTGTCATGCCGGGGTCGTTCGGCACCGACTGCGTCAGGGTGGATTGCAGCGTGATCGTCGGGATCTTTCCGCCGTTCTGCTGGTAGAGATCGGCTTGCAGGCCGATGTTCCAGCTCGTGATGTCGAACGACGACCAGCCATCGCCGAAATTCGTCGCGGAGCCGGACACCCCGCCATAGAGCGACACGCGATCGTTGACGTCGACGGTCATCGGGAAATCGACGGCGATCGACTTCGCGGCCGGCAATCCGTTCGGCAGCGCATCGCCTCTGCGCGCCGCCAGCGCTTCGAATGCCGCCGACAATGATGTGTTGCCGAAGCCGAGCCCGAGCGTGCCCGCGGGGATCGTCGCGTAGGTCGTGCGCAAATCGAGATAGATGTTCGGAACCGCCGGCTTCGCGACAGCGTCGTCGTCACTATCGGCGGCGAAGGCGCGGGCTGGCATCATCAAGCAGAGCAGTGCCATTGCGAAAGCGCGCAACGCCGAGCGAGACGATTGGCTGCGATGCGACACGTGACAATCCGACGCGTCTGCCGTGATGGCGGAACTGTTCACTAGATGGAACGTGATCGTTCATGCGGTCAAGTGCTATCCGCAAGCGATGGACTGTACGGATGTGTGCGGTTACGCTGTCGTGATCGCACTGACACACTCACCCGCCGGAGTGCAGCCCGGACAATGAAGGACGACAGCCATGAACACGTCACGCCGCATCCTGCTCACTGGTCTGGCTGGCCTCGCCGTCGCTCCGAATGCCGTGGCCGCCACCGTACCGTCGGCCGAACCTGGTGACGTGACGGTCGCCGAAGAGCGCTTCGCGCGTACGATCGCAGCCGCACATGCACCCGACCTCACCTGCGCACGGCAGGCCGAAATTTATGCGGACGCGCGTTGGCCCGAATATGTCGTGGCAGCCAGGGCGGTGCTCGACGCACGCGCCTGATTCACGCTCTCACTTCCCTACCGCCCGCCTGACCTGCTCGCCGATCTGCGACAGCACGAGCTGTGCCTGCGGCAAAATTGCGCCCATGGCGTGGAAATTGTGAACCATGCCGTCGTGGCAGACGTGCTCGACGGCGACGCCCGCGGCGAGCAGCTTGCGCGCATAGGCATTGCCCTCGTCGCGCATCGGGTCGTATTCGGCGGTGTGGATGATCGCGGTCGGCAGACCCGCGAGTCGTGTCATGCGCAGGGGCGAGATGCGGGGATCGGCGGCATCCAAGCCCTCGGGCAGATAGTCGGCGAGGTCGGCTTCGATGGTGGCGCGATCGATCAAATGACCTTCGGCGAATTCCTCGCGAGAAGGTGAGGCCTCCTCGAAATCCAGCACCGGACAGATCAGGCATTGCGCGACGATGCTGAGGCCTGCGCTCTGCGTCGCCTCCTGGCATACGATCGCGGCGAGCGTTGCACCGGCGGAATCGCCGCCGAGCACCAGCCGCTCGGCGTCGATGCCGAGCGAAGAGGCCTCGCGCGCCACCCATTCGGTCGCGGCGATCGCGTCGTCCACGGCGGCAGGAAATTTGTGCTCGGGCGCCAGCCGGTAATCGACCGAGACGAGACGGCAGCCGGTCGCATGCGCCAGCGCCGCCGCGATGCGGTCATGCGTGGCAATGCTGCCGGCAACGAGCCCGCCGCCGTGAAAGAACACGAAGCCGGGCGCGAGATCATCGGCGCTTGCGGGTGAATAGAGGCGATAGGGCAGCGCGCCGCCGGGACCGGGCAGCACGCCGTCGGAGGTCGTCACGTCAGGTGCATCAGTGCGCGCGAACTGCATCAGCTTTGCCAATGACTGGCGCCGTGCCTCCACGCTCGGCCGGCTCCGCGCCTGCGGCGCTGCCGCAGCCATCATGGTCAACAAACGCTTTGCGAGTGGATCGAGCGGCATGGCACTTCCTTGTCCCCTTGCGTGAGAGGGTAACTCACCATTTTTCCCGCAGGGAATCATTTAGAAATTGCGCCCAATAGTGACGCTATAATATGGCACCACGCCAAGGGGAGGCCGGTCATGGCCGAGATCAAAAAGCCCATCGAATATTCGCCGAGCTGGACCTTCTTCGAGGGCAAATGGCATGACGGCAATGTGCCGATCATGGGCCCGCGCACGCATGCGGCTTGGCTCGGCTCGGTCGTGTTCGACGGCGCGCGTGCGTTCGAAGGCGTCGCGCCCGACCTCGACCGTCACGTCGCCCGCGCCAATCAATCCGCGATCAACTTTGGCCTGAAGCCGGTGGTCGATGCCGGCACCTGGCTGACACTCGCAAACGAGGGCATCGCGCGCTTCGCGACGAATGCAGAGCTCTATGTCCGTCCGATGTACTGGGCGCGGAACGGCGCAGGCGGCGGCGTGCTGTTCGACCCCGAGACCACCGATTGGTGCCTTTGCATCTACGAGGCGCCGATGCCAAAACCGGTTGGCAACGCCATCACGCTGTCGCCATTCCGCAGGCCCACCGCCGAAATGCGCCCCGGTCGAGGCCAAGGCCGCCTGCCTCTATCCGAACAATTCGCGCGCGCTGGCGGAAGCCGCCTCGCGCGGCTTTCAGAACGCGCTGATGCTCGACATGCTCGGCAATGTCGCGGAGTTCGGCAATTCCAACGTGTTCATGGCCAGGGATGGCGTGGTCTGCACGCCGGTGCCGAACGGCACCTTTCTCAACGGCATCACGCGCCAGCGCGTCATCAGCCTGCTTCGTGCCGACGGCGTCACCGTGGTCGAGAAGACGCTGCGCTATGCCGACTTCCTCTCCGCCGACGAGATTTTTTCTACGGGCAATTTCGCAAAAGTCGCGCCGGTGATCCGCATCGACGACCGCGAGCTGAAGCCGGGCCCGCTCTACGCTCGCGCGCGCAAGCTCTATTGGGACTTTGCCCATGCGGTGAAGCTGGCGGCTTGATTCGCACTTTCCGTCGTCATGCCGAGGGGAGACTTGGCGATGGCGGGAGCTGGCTGCGCCGCTTAAAAACCGGCTGAACTGAAACGCCTGCGTCGAATTCCATGGCGTGTGATGCGCTTCGTTGCGCGTTTCGACCAGTTCGAACGCCGGCCCGAGCTCCACCGCAAGGCTCGCGCTGTCATGACGCTGCACTGGCAGGCCGCTGCACTTCTCAGGGCCGCCGAGCGCAAACGTCGCAATGATGACGTGGCCGCCGGGCGCAACCGCCGACCGCAGGCGCTCGATGTAAGCAGTCCTGTCGCGGGACTCGGTCAGGAAGTGAAACGCCGCCCGATCGTGCCATAGATCGTATGTCTTCGCCGGGCGCCATGTAGTGGCGTCGGCAACGATCCAGTCGACCATTGAAGCGGCGGCGCCGATTCGCTTTCTGGCCGCGTCAAGCGCATTGGCGGAGAGATCCAGCACGGCGACGTCGCGATATCCGTCCAGCAGGAGAGCATCGACCAGCCGCGATGCGCCGCCCCCAATGTCGAGGATGGCGGCCTCGCGGTCCGGATTGGCCGCTCTGATCATCGCGAGCGAGGTCGCCGGAGTGTTCTGAAACCAGCTGACCTCGGCTTCGCCCTTGGTGGCGTAGACATTGTCCCAATGCGTGCTTCGGTCGGACATCGCGCGTCCTCCGGCCTGCCGGGGAGCCGGCGCATAAGAACGATCTACTCGTCCTTTTTCGACATCCGCTCGAGGCGTTCCTGCATGTCCTTCATCTGCTGGCGCAGATCGTCGATATTGCTGTCCTTCGGCACTTCGGGGGTCGCATCGGGGCCCGGCTCCGCGGAACCCGCGGGGCGGCCCGGAGTGGGCGCGAAAGGCTTGAACATCGAGAAGGTCTGCTGGAACAACTCCATGTTGCGGCGGACTTGTTCCTCCAGCGGCGCAAACGGAGTTCCGGACAGCGAGGTGGCGATCTGCTTGCGGAACTTTTCCTGCTCCTGAGTGAGCGACGCGATTGCCTGCTCCAGATATTTCGGCACCACCATCTGCATGCTGTCGCCGTAGAAGCGGATCAGCTGGCGCAGGAAGGTGGTCGGGAGCAGGTTCTGGCCGGCCTTGTTCTCCTGCTCGAAGATGATCTGGGCAAGCACGGAGCGGGTGATATCGTCGCCGGTCTTGGCGTCGTAGACCAGGAAATCTTCCCCATCCTTGACCATGGAGGCGAGGTCTTCCAGCGTCACATAAGTGCTCGTCCCGGTATTATAGAGCCGGCGGTTCGCGTATTTCTTGATGGTGGTGGGTTGGTCTGATTTCGCCATGGGCTCTCACTTGCAAGCGCGGAGAACGGGAACCTGTCGGGCAATGCCGCAGGGCGGGAAGAGTACGCAACGCAACAAAATAAGCATTTTCAAAGGGGTCACGCTACCGTTTTGTGCGCCACGGTTAATCGGGCAGCCAAAACGTGCTTGCGAAAGCACCAAGAACGCTATTTTGGATGCGCTGCGGCATGAATTCGGTCGCCGGCCGATTGACTTGCCTCAACGACGTTAACAGGATGCCGTTCGAGACTGGCGAGCCGTTTCCCCAGCCCCGTCTGCCCCATTCAACCCCCAGGAGATGCCCATGTCAGACGATGTCGTTATCGTCAGCGCCGCCCGCACCCCGGTCGGAAGCTTCAACGGAGCGTTCGCGACCCTTCCCGCCCATGATCTCGGCGCGATCGCCATCAAGGCCGCGCTTGAGCGCGGTGGCATTGAGCCCGGTCGGGTTTCGGAAGTCATCATGGGCCAGATCCTGACCGCAGCTCAGGGCCAGAACCCGGCCCGCCAGGCCTCGATCATGGCCGGCATTCCCGTGGAGAGCCCGGCCTGGGGCGTCAACCAGCTCTGCGGCTCGGGCCTGCGCACGGTCGCGCTCGGCTACCAGGCGCTGCTCAACGGCGATTCCGAGATCGTGGTCGCCGGCGGCCAGGAGTCCATGAGCATGGCTCCGCACGCCCAGTACCTGCGCGGCGGCGTCAAGATGGGCGCGGTCGAGTTCATCGACACCATGATCAAGGACGGCCTGTGGGACGCCTTCAACGGCTATCACATGGGCAACACCGCCGAGAACGTTGCGCGGCAGTGGCAGATCACCCGCGCCCAGCAGGACGAGTTCGCGGTCGCCTCGCAGCAGAAGGCCGAAGCCGCGCAGAAGGCCGGTAAATTCAACGACGAGATCGTTCCCGTCACCATCAAGGGACGCAAGGGCGATGTCGTCGTCAGCGCCGACGAATATCCGCGCCATGGCGCAACGGTCGATGCGATGGCGAAGCTCCGTCCCGCCTTCGAGAAGGACGGCACTGTTACCGCGGGTTCGGCCTCCGGCATCAATGACGGCGCTGCTGTCGTGGTGCTGATGACTGCCAAGCAGGCCGCCAAGGAAGGCAAGACGCCGCTCGCGCGCATCGTGTCCTGGGCGCAGGCGGGCGTCGATCCGAAGATCATGGGCTCTGGCCCGATCCCGGCCTCGCGCGCCGCGCTGAAGAAGGCCGGCTGGAACGTCGGCGATCTCGACCTGATCGAGGCCAACGAAGCCCTTCGCGGCGCAGGCCTGTGCCGTCAACAAGGACCTCGGCTGGGATACCTCCAAGGTCAACGTCAATGGCGGCGCGATCGCGATCGGCCATCCGATCGGTGCCTCCGGCGCGCGCGTGCTGGTGACGCTGCTGCACGAAATGCAAAAGCGCGACTCGAAGAAGGGCCTCGCCACGCTGTGCATCGGCGGCGGCATGGGTATCGCGATGTGTCTGGCGCGCGACTGAAGATAGCTTACGCGTAACTGACGCGTAATTTGCGCGTGCGCTGCACACGTGACTGAGTGCGTTGCACGCGATTAAAAAGGCAGCGGTTGCAAATCAAATATTCTTCGCAACCGCGCAAGCCTCGACTAAATACAAACGCCCGGCTCAACGCCGGGCGTTTTGTTCTCGATGTCCGTCCAACCAGCCGCATAATCCATCACTAAAAACGATCACTCAGAAACGTCGGAAGAGTCCAAGGGAAGGAATACGATATGGCACGAGTTGCATTGGTGACGGGTGGTACGCGAGGCATCGGAGCGGCGATCAGCAAGGCGCTGAAGGCGGCGGGGTACAAGGTTGCGGCGAGCTATGCCGGCAACGACACCGCGGCGGAGAAGTTCAAGGCCGAGACCGGCATCGCCGTCTACAAATGGGATGTCAGCAATTTCGACGCCTGCGCCGAAGGCGTGAAGAAGGTCGAGGCAGATCTCGGTCCCGTCGACGTGCTCGTCAACAATGCCGGCATCACCCGTGACACCGCCTTCCACAAGATGACGCTCGACCAGTGGAACGCCGTGATCAACACCAACCTCGGCTCGCTGTTCAACATGACGCGCCAGGTGATCGAAGGCATGCGTGCCCGCAAGTTCGGCCGCGTCATCTCGATCTCGTCGATCAACGGCCAGAAGGGCCAGTTCGGCCAGGTCAACTATTCCGCCGCAAAGGCCGGCGACATCGGCTTCACCAAGGCGCTTGCGATCGAGAACGCCAAGGGCGGCATCACCGTCAACGCGATCGCGCCGGGCTACATCAACACCGAAATGGTGCAGGCCGTGCCCAAGGACGTGCTGGAAAAGAACGTGATCCCGCAGATCCCGGTGAATCGTCTTGGCGAACCCGAGGAAATCGCGCGCGCCGTGGTGTTCCTCGCAGCTGACGAGGCCGGCTTCATCACCGGCTCGACGCTGACCATCAACGGCGGCCAGTACCACGCCTGATATGGCGTTTGGCGCAACAAGACGATAATGAAGACGCCATGCCCGGCCTCGTGCCGGGCATCCGCGTCCTCAGAGCCCTCGATTGATGACCGCCCGCACTGCGACGCTGATCGGATTGACCGCGATCCTGATGTGGTCGCTGCTGTCAGTGATGACGGTGGCGACCGGAACGATCCCGGCGTTCCAGCTGGCCGCGATGACGTTCGCGATCGGCGGTCTGGTCGGTCTGCTCACCTGGATCGGCCGCGGCGAGGCGGCCAAAAGCCTGCGTCAGCCACTGGTCGTGTGGACCGTCGGCGTCGGCGGATTGTTCGGCTATCACGCGCTGTATTTCCTCGCACTGCGCTTCGCGCCGCCGGCTGAAGCCGGCCTGCTGAATTATCTGTGGCCGCTCCTGATCGTGCTGTTCTCGTCGTTGCTGCCGGGCGAGCAGCTTGCCGTGCATCACATCGTCGGCGCCGTGCTCGGCCTCGCCGGCACCGTGCTGCTGTTCGCCGGAAGCACCTCCGGCTTCGCGCAGGGGCAATTGCCGGGATTGGCTGCGGCCTTCATCGCAGCCTTCGTGTGGGCGACCTATTCGGTGCTGTCGCGCCGATTGAAGGCGGTGCCGACCGATGCGGTCGCGGGATTCTGCCTCGCCACCGCGGTGCTTGCCGCGCTGATGCATGGCCTGCTTGAAACCACGGTATGGCCGGACACTACACTGCAATGGCTCTCGGTGATCGCGCTCGGCATCGGCCCCGTCGGTGCCGCCTTCTACGCCTGGGACATCGGCATGAAGCGCGGCGACATCCGCGTGCTCGGCGCCGCGTCCTACGCGACGCCGCTGCTCTCGACCGGCTTCCTCATCGCCGCCGGTTTTGCAAAAGCCAGCGCCAACATCGCCGTCGCCGCGATCCTGATCGCCGGCGGCGGCCTGATCGCGGCAAAGGACATGGTGCTGCGGAAGCGGTAGCGTCATGCCGGGGCAAGCCGGAACGGTGGTGCCTTAAGGCTCCCAGCCCTTCGGCGCGAGCTCGAACTTTGCGAACTCGAAGGCGGGCGCCACGGTGCAGCCGAGCAGCGTCCACTCGCCGGTGGTCTCGGCCGTCTGCCAGGCATTCGCCGGCACGATCGCCTGCGGCCGCTCACCGCTCACAAGGTCCGTGCCGAGGCGCACTTCATGCTGCGAGCAGCCGTCATGGGCGATCCGCAGCGTCAGCGCGCCGCCGGCGTAATAGTGCCAGACCTCGACTGCATCGATGCGATGCCAGTGCGAGCGCTCGCCGCGCGCGAGCAGGACGTAGATCAGGGTCCGAACGCGACCGGCCGTTGGCGTCCGTGGTCTGGTCGCGAAACGTCTCGCGGTAATGCCCGCCCTCGGGATGCGGGCGGAGTTCGAGGCGCGCGATGATCTCGGCTGCGGTCGGCATCGATTCCCGTCAGGATTTGGTCTTCAAGACTTGTTCTTGCGCTCGCGCAGCTCGCCGAACACCGCGGCGGCATCCGCGCCTTTCATGTGCAGCCTGGCTGCGACCGACGGTTCATCGGCGCGCAGGAACACGTTTGCTCGCTTCTCGTCACCAAGCAGTGAGGGAATGGTCGGCTTGTTCTCGGCCCGCAGCTTCGCCACCTCCGCCGCGCGCGCCTGCAGCGCCGCATTGTCGGGGTCGACGGCCAGCGCGAACTTGACGTTGGATGCCGTGTATTCATGGCCGCAATAGAGATTGAAGTCGTCGGGCAGGGCACGCAGCTTCAAAAGCGAATCCCACATCATCGGATAGGTGCCCTCGAACACGCGGCCGCAGCCGATCGAGAACAGCGTGTCGGCGGCGAACAGCGCCTTCTCGGTGTCGAACACGTAGGAGATGTGGTCGAGCGTGTGGCCGGGCGTCTCCAGTACCCGCCCCAGCAAGCTGCCGACCTTGACGATTTCGGCATTGGCGACGCGCAAGTCGACGTCTGCGATCTTAGTCGTCTTGTCATGCGGCGCGACGACGCGGCAATTGTATTTCTGCTTGAGCTCGGCCACCCCGCCGACATGATCGCCATGATGATGGGTGATCAGGATGTCGGTGAGCTGCCAGCCCTCGCGCTCCAGCGCCTTCAGGATGGGACCGGCCTCCGGCGCGTCGATCGACGCCGTCGCCTTGGTTTCCACATCGTGGATCAGATAACCGAAATTGTCGTTTAAACAGGTGAAAGTACGAATTTCGGCAGCCATGTCATCTCCATCGCGCTCAGCCCCGCCAGACAAATATGGCGTTAACGTTGCGCAGGCAATGCAATATTCCGCGCGCAGGGTCCACCTCGTGCATGTTACATTGCCGTCATGACCATTGATGTCGTCGACCTCCGCGAGTTCTACTCCCGCCGCCTCGGGATTGTGGCGCGGCAAATGATCAATCGCGGCATCAGGGAGCGGTGGCCGCGTATCGAGGGCCAGCGCGTGCTCGGCTTTGGCTATCCCACGCCCTATCTCGGGTTGTTCCGCGAGGATGCGGAACGCTGCATCGCCTTCATGCCGTCGGCGCAGGGCGTCTTGAAATGGCCGACCGGACGGCCGGCGCTCGCCTCGCTGGTGGATGAATTCTCGTTGCCGCTTCCCGACGCCGCGGTCGATCGCATCCTGCTGGTCCACGCGCTGGAAATGTCGGATGATCCGGCCGCGCTGCTGCGCGAGGCTTGGCGCGTGCTGTCGCCGTCCGGCCGGATGATCGCGGTCATCCCGAACCGGCGCGGGGTGTGGACCCGCACCGACAGCACGCCGTTCGGTCACGGCCGGCCCTATTCGCGCTCGCAGATCACCGACCTGTTGCGCCAGACCTGGTTTACCCCGACCGCATGGGGCGAGGCGCTGTTCATGCCGCCCTATGCCGGCGGCTGGGTGCTGAAATCCGCACAGATGTGGGAGCGCGCCGGCGCGGCGCTGTCGCTGCCCTTCGCGGGCGTGCACATCGTCGAGGCGACCAAGCAGGTCTACCGCGCGATCCCCGCCAAGCGCGAGCGGGCGCGGCTGATTCCCTCGCTGGCGAAGCCGGTGCTGGTGCCGTCCTCGACAAGCGTGACGCGCAGCTAGAGCTCCGTTCCGATGCAATCGGAACGGAGCTCTAGTTTCTTTGTTTCGACGCGTTTTCTTGACGCGAACCGGTATCCACTTCGCTCGAAAACGCTCCAAAAAAATCGTCCCGGCAAGGCCGGGACGATTCAGGTCAGAATATCTGGCGAAACCGTTGCGGCTTAGGCTTACTCGCCGGGGGCCACTTCGTCGCTCGAGGCCGCCGGAGCGGCTTCGCGCTCGGGGCGCGGGCCATTCGGCCGGCGGCGCCGCCGCGGAAAGCGTTCGCCGCCAGCAGCGCCTTCAAGGCCGGCGCCCGGGGCGCCGGTCAACTGCGGCTGCGGGCCGGTGATGAAGGAGGGCAGACGATCGACGTTGCCAGCCTCGGCGACGACGACGGGCTGCGGCTGGTTCTGCGGTTGCGGCTGATATTGCGGCTGCGGACGATGGTCGCGCTCGCGATGTTCGCGCGGCTGCTGGTTGTCGCGCTGATAAGGCTGGTTGTCGCGCGGCTGATGATCTCGCTGCTGATGATCTCGCTGGCTATCGCGGTCGCGCACGAAAGTCGGCTGCGGCGGCTGCGGGACGAAACCCGGCTCCTGGCCAAAATTCGAGAAATTCTCGCCGTCGTCTTCGCTGTCGTCGCCGCTGCTGTTGCTGATGGGCTCGTCGCCGCGCGGCTGCTGGTTTTGGCGGAACTGCTCCTGAGCCGTCGCGATCAGGCGAAAATAATGCTCGGCGTGCTGGTAGTAGTTCTCGAGCCGCAACGGGGTCTCCGGAGGAGCGCGCGTCGCGCGCGAGCTGAAGATACTTTTCAGCGACATGCGAAGCCGTGCCGCGGATCTTGATGTCGGGTCCGTTGGACTCGTAGACCCGGGTCATCGGGTTCTGGCCGCGCCGGTTATTGTTGTTGTTATTGTTGCTACTATTGTTGTTGCGGTTGCGCATCCGCTGCTTGTTCTGACCGTTTCTCATGTCCTGCCTTTAATTCCAGCCCTAAAGGTTGCACGCATCACTGATTGCTGAGAGTGACCTGATGACAGCGGTTCACATCGCTCGCGCGCACCGCACGCAAACAGATTGATCCCTGCCGATGTTCGTCGACCGTCGCGTTCAACAAAGACGCGTTCCCCACCGCCAGCATCTATCGCCAGCGAACCCATTCATATCGCCTGC
Organism: Bradyrhizobium sp. LM2.9; assembly: GCF_054056555.1. Taxonomy (NCBI): domain Bacteria; kingdom Pseudomonadati; phylum Pseudomonadota; class Alphaproteobacteria; order Hyphomicrobiales; family Nitrobacteraceae; genus Bradyrhizobium; species Bradyrhizobium sp. LM2.9. The sequence continues at coordinate 5,788,484 of NZ_JBSRYJ010000002.1, read as the reverse complement.
CGAAACAAGCCTAGCTTTGTTGCGTAAGTCTTAAAGCTCAATATCAGGCTTTCGTTCACGTTGCGGTCGGTAAGCAGCGCAGCTCAATGGCCATCGCGCTCAACAGGACCTGCGGTTTGGAACCTTTATCGGTAGGCTCTCGCTCGAGAGAGCCCGGCTTTCGCCCGTAGGTCTACGGGGCCGGCACCGATCTGTTGATCAGAAGGTAGTCGTTCCCAAGGGATATTCCAAGAGGTTTTTTGCAGCCCAATCCGGCTTTTATGGGGGCATTTTTCGGGCCGAAACCGCCCGCGGGATGCCCGCCAGATCGACCTTGGGCGAACTGTCCACCACCAACGCAGCGGCCGTCATCAAGGTTTCAATATTTCGGGCCTGGCCCTGTCCGGCCTCGACGATCAGTGCTCCGCCGGGGGCGAGACGTTCGGCGGCCTGCGGGGTCAGCGCGCGATAGGCGTCGTAACCGTCATTGCCGCCATCGAGCGCCAGATGCGGATCGTGCTCGCGCACCTCGATACTCAGTTTCGGAATTTCGGCCGACGGGATGTAGGGCGGGTTCGAGACGATGAGGTCGAACGGGCCGCGAAGCGCCGCAGCGTAGGAGCAGGCGACGAAGCTGGCGCGGTCGGCGAGACCCAGAGCTGCGGCGTTGTCTCTGGCGGTCTTGAGCGCGGTCAAGCTGAGATCGGTGCCGACACCGAAGGCGCCGGGAATTTCGTGCAGCAGCGCGAGCAGGATGGCGCCCGATCCGGTGCCGATATCCGCGATGCGCGGGCGCTGCCCCGATATCGTGAGCCCGCGAAAGATCTCGAGCGCCAGTTCGACCACGGTCTCGGTGTCCGGCCGCGGCACCAGCGTCGCCTCGGATAGCTGAAACGGCAGGCCCCAGAATTCCCGAGCGCCGAGAATGCGGGCGACCGGCTCATGGGCGAGCCGGCGCTTCGCGGATGCTTCGAGCCGCGCGGCCTCTTCAGCTGTGAGTTGCCGGGCTGCCTGCGTGACCAAGCCGGTCAGATCAAGCCTCAGCGCAGCCCCGACGAGCAGGCGCGCATCAAGGGCGGGCTGCTCGATGCCGGCCGATTGCAGCCCGTGCCGCAAGCGCGCGCCGCGCACTCTCGATGCTGTGTCCGGGTTCGAAATCGGCCGCCAATGGAACCATCCTGCCTGGTACCGTGGATAGATCGGCGGGCTTGCTTGCGTCAACGGAAACGAGCGCGTCAGATCGCGCCTCGCAGCGAAGGAGGGATCCATGGCGCCCTATGACGATCAGAACGTTTTCGCGAAGATCCTGCGCGGCGAGATCCCCTGCTTCGAGGTTTTCAGGGACGAGCGCAGCCTCGCCTTCCTCGACATCATGCCGCGCTCGCCCGGACACACGCTGGTCATTCCCCGGGCACGGGCGCGCGGCATCCTCGATATCGCGGATGACGACCTCGCCGCGGTCGCCCGAACCGCCAAGCGGATCGCGATTGCCGCGATGAAGGCCTTCGGCGCCGAAGGCATCATCCTTCAGCAGTTCAGCGAGCCGGCCAGCGGTCAGGTGGTCTTTCACCTGCACATGCACGTCATGCCGGTCAGGGCCGGAATCGAGCTGCTGCCGGCGCAGACGCGCAAGGAAGACATGGCCGTGCTCGCCGATCACGCCAGGCGAATGATCGCCGCGATCTAGACGCCGAGATAGCGCTGGAGCAGCTCCGGCTGGGCCTTGAGCTCCTGCGCCGGCCCCTCGTGCACGATGTGGCCGTTGTTGATGATGTAAATCCGCGTCGCCAGCGCCAGCGTGGCCGCCAGGTTCTGCTCGACCAGCACGATGGTTTGGCCGGCGGCCGCGAGCTCGCGGCAGGCCTTGACGAGATCGTGGACGATGACGGGCGCAAGCCCCTCGAACGGCTCGTCCAGCAGCACGATCTTGGGATCGCGCACCAGCGCCCGTGCGATCGCGAGCATCTGCTGCTCGCCGCCGGAGAGCTCGGTGCCGCGGTTGTTGCGCCGCTCCTTCAGCCGCGGAAACATTTCGTAGATGCGCTGGAGCGGCCAGCGTTTCGGCGCAGTGATCCCGGCGAGGATGATGTTCTCCTCCACCGACAGGCCGCCGAAGATGCGGCGTTCCTCGTGCACGAGCTGCATGCCGGCCTGCGCGATTCTGTGGCTCTTGCGGCCGGCGATGTCGATGCCGTCGAACTTCACGCTGCCGCTGCGGGGCGTCACGACGCCCATCAGGCTCTTCAGCGTGGTGCTCTTGCCGGCGCCGTTGCGGCCCAGCAACGCCACCACCTCATGACGCTCCACACGCATGGCGACGTCGAACAGGATGTGGGAGTCCCCGTAGTAGCTGTTCAGGCCGTTGACCTCGATCAGGCTCATGCGGCGATCTCTCCGTGAACACCGCCGAGATAGGCTTCCTGCACGGCGGCGTTGGACTTGATTTCCTCGGGCGTGCCGTCGAGCAGCACCTTGCCTTCCTGGAGCACTGTCACGCGCTCGACCAGTTCGAACAGCGAATCCATGTCGTGGTCGATGATGATCATGGTGCGCCCGCGCGCGATCGATTTGAGCAGCTTGACGGTCTCGACCCGCTCGCGCGGGCTTCATGCCGGCAAGCGGCTCGTCGAGCAGCAGCAGGCGCGGCGACGTCGCGAGCGCGAGCCCGATCTCCAGCCTGCGCTTCTCGCCATAGGCGAGCTCCGATACGGGCGTATCGGCACGGCGGGTCAGGTTGACGAGGGCAAGCGTGTGCTCCACCTGCTCCGTCAGGCCCTTGACGCCGGAGAGCTTGCGGAACAGGTCGAGCCGGAATTTTCCGCGCAGCTCGGCGAGCGCGGCGATCGTCAGGTTCTGCCGTACCGTCAATCCGGTGAAGAGCTGGTTGACCTGGTAGCTTTTGGTCAGTCCGAGCTGGCAAACCTCGGTGACCCTCAATCCCGTGATGTCGCGCCCCTCGAACACGATCTGGCCGGAGGTCGGCGCGATCTCGCAGGTCAGCATCTTGAAGAAGGTCGATTTGCCGGCGCCGTTGGGACCGATGATCCCGCGCAGTTCGCCCTGATTGACGCTGAAATCGATGTCGCTATTGGCAACGAGGCCGCCATAGCGCTTGGTCAGGCCGGTGGCTTTCAGGATCGGTCCGGAATAGGCGGGTTGCTTGACCTCCTTGGCCCGCATCGGCGCCGGTGCGGGTTGCTGCGCGGCCTCAGCGTCAGCGGCCTCTTGCTCTATCTCCGCGTCCGTCCGCTTTTGCTTGCCCGAGACAAGGCGATAGAGATCGGCAAGACCGCCGATGATGCCGCCGCGCAGGAAGCAGACCAGCAGCACGAACACGACACCCAGCACCAGCTTCCAGGCTGCGCCGAGACCCAGCGCGGATTGGAGGAAATCCTGAAGGAAGAGCCAAACAGTTGCGCCGACCAGCGGTCCGAACAGCGTGCCCCGGCCGCCGATGGCCGTCTGCATCACGAGCTGGCCGGAGGTATCAAAGGTGAAGGCGTCGGGCGGCATGAAGGCCTGGAGCACGCCGAGCAGACCGCCGGCGAAGCCCGCATAAGCGGCTGCGATCACGAAGGCGGTCAGCTTGTAGCCGTGGATGTTGTGGCCGACGGCGGTGGCGCGCAGCGGATTGTCGCGGATCGCGCTGAAGATGGCGCCGACCGGCGAGCGTACGATCCTGAGCGCAATGACGACGCCGATGAAATAGCACAGCGCGATGAACTGATAGAGCGACCAGCCATTGGTGAAGTGGATGGTGGTGAAGCCGAGATTGAAGCTCGGCGTCGGCACGCCGGGCAGGCCGTTCTCGCCGCCGGTGAAATCGGAGAGCGGATTGAACTCGACGAAGAAGAACACTTCCGCGATCGCCACGGTGATCATGGCGAAATAGATGCCTGTGCGGCGCAACGCGATGAGGCCGATCAGGTAGCCGGTCGCGGCGGCTGCGATCATGCCGATGATTAGCGCGCCCAGCACGTTGCTGAACCCGGCGCGGGTCAGGAGGTAGGCGGCGACGAAGCCGCCGGTGCCGTAGAAGGCGGACTGACCGAACGACAGCAAGCCGGTGAACCCGAACAGGATGTCGAAGCCGAGCCCGAACAGGCCCCAGACCAGGATCCGGTTCACGGTGTTCGGCGCGAAGCCGAGATGGGGCAGCACGAAGGGGGCTGCGATCAAGCCGATCGCAGTCAGGGCTTCGATCAGGAACGGGCGTTGCTTGAGCATCAGGAAATCGCTTACTCGCGGCCCTGGACGCCGAGCAGGCCATGCGGTCGCACCACGAGTACGAGCGCCATCGCTGCAAACAGCATCACATAGGCATAGCCGGGGTTGAACATGGAGGTGACGCTGATGATCTCGCCGGCGATCAGGCCGCCGAGGATCGCGCCCGGGAAAGAGCCAACGCCGCCGATCACCACCACCACGAAGGTCTGGACCAGGATGTCGTCACCGATGCCCGGTGTCAGCGACGCCACCGGCGCGTTGACGATGCCGGCAAAGCCGGCGGCCATTGCGCCAATGCCGAACACGACCATGAAGACGCGGTAAACGTTGATGCCGAGCGAATCGACCATCACCGAATCCTCGATGCCGGCGCGCACGATCATGCCGAGCCGGGTCCGGTAGAGGATGATGAACAGTGCACCGAGCGCGATCGCGACGATGCCGACCACGGCGAGGCGGTAGGTCGGATAGAACATGAAGCCGAGATTGGTGATGCCCTGGAACAGCGCCGGCGGCGGCACCAGCTGCGACTGGCTCGAGAAGATCAGGCGGACCAGCTCGACGAAGCAGATGCCGAGCCCGAAGGTCACGAGCAGCTGATCCTCGTGGGGGCGATGATAGAAATGGCGGATGATGACGCGTTCCATGAGGACGCCGAGCAGCATCACGAACAGCGAGCCCGCGATGACGGCGAGAATGAACGATTCCGTGTACTGGTAGGCGACGAAGCCGGCATAGCCGCCGATCATGAACATCGCGCCATGCGCGAGGTTGAGCACGCCGAGCGTGCCGTAAATGATGGTCAGGCCGGAGCTGATCAGCGCGAGCAGGGCGCCGAGCGCGAGCCCGTTGAAAAGCTGCGAAACGAGATTGGGCCAACTAATCATGCAACGATCGCTGTTGTAACGCGCGACGGGGCGCATCAAAAAAGGTGACGCCGCAGGTCCAGAGTGCAGCCCGCGGCGTCACAGGGGTTAGTGCGGGCTTAGGTGTAGTCGCCGAGATGGCACCCGAACGCGTCCGGCTTCTGCATCAGGCCTTCGCCCGGGACGATTTCGACGACGTCGTACCAATCTTCCTTGTTCTTCATGTCCTTCTGCTGCTTGCCCTTGACGATGATCACGGGGCGGACACATTGGTGATCTTCGGGGCGGTAATGCACGTCGCCGACCAGCGAGGGAATGGTTTCGCCTTTCTCGTAGGCCTTGATCACGTCGGGCGGGCTGAAGCTGCCGGCCTGCTCGCACATGTGGGCCCAATGCGCGAAGCTGACATAGGCGTTCTCCGCGCCCCATTCCGGCTTGTAGCCGTACTTCTTCTCGAAGGCTTCGTTGAACATCTTGGCCAGCGGGAACTTGTCCTCGATCGTCCACCAATAGTCGGTGGCGGCGTAGACGCCCTGCATCAGGCCACCGGTTTCGCGCGCGATGAAAGGCACCTGGTAGGGAACGACCAGCTTCATCTTGTCGAGCACGCCGAACTGCTTGGCTTGCTGGGTCGACAGCACCGCATCGTGGCCCCAGTTGACGTTGATCAGCACGTCGGCGCCTGAATTCGCGACGTTCAGCAGATAGGAGGAATAGTCGGGTGCGCCGAGCGGCGCGACCTGGTTGGTGGTCGTCGTCCAGCCCGCGGTCGCGAGGAAGTCCTGCATGGATTTGGTGACGGTGTGACCATAGGTGTAGTCCGGCGTTAGGTACGCGGCCTTCTTGTTCTTGCCGAATTCCCTCACCATCACCGGGCCGATCGCCGCAGCCGCGGTCTGGCCGAAGAAGTTCTGGCGGAAGCCGTAGCGAACGCAATCCTTGCCGGTGGTGTCGTTCGAGCCGGAAATGCCGCACACGAACAGCACGTGCTCACGCTGGGCGAGCTTGTTGAGCGCGACCGCGACGGCGCTGGACGTACCGCCGGTGATCATGATCGCCTTGTTCTCGCTGATGAAGCGCTGCTGCGCCTGCACCGCCTCGTTCGGCTTGGCCGCGGAATCGGCGACGCCGAACTTCAGCTCTTTGCCGAGCACGCCCTTGCTGGTCTTGGGCGATATCTTCTTGATCAGATCATGGCCGCTGTTGATGTGCTCGATCGCGAGCTGGTAACCCTTGAGCTCGTCCTCGCCCTGCACGGCGTAGGTGCCGGTGCGCGGCACCGAGATGCCGATGAAGGCGGTGGAACCCGAGACCCCCGCGGGGTAGGAACCGATCGCCGGCTTGTCCTCGGCAAACGCCGGCATCCCGGGCAGAACCGCGCCGCCGATGAGACCCGCGGTGGTCTGAAGCAGGCCACGGCGCGAGACGCCGCGGCGGATGAGATTGTCAGTCATGATTGTTTCCTCCGAACATTTGTTCTTGTCTGCAGGCGCGAGCACGACCTGTCCGGCGCCGCCGACCTCGCTGGCCTGCTGCGCCGGGCACGTCACGTCCGCGTGTAGCTCTTGGACGTAGACATTGCTTGTGAACGCCTTCTGTCAATTTCGCCTTTGGTCGAATAACGAAAATTATCTCGTGAAAACATATCGGATCACGATATATATTAGTCTTTGTGAGTACGAGACTGGCGGGTTCGGCGAGAGAAATGGCGCGGCAGACGACAGTGACAGGTGCCCGGAAGCGACAGTCCTGGCCGCAGGGAGCGGAGCGGCCGGAGGCGGCGTGGCCGGCGGAAGAGGTCAACGGCCAGCGGGCGACACCGCAGTCCGGCGATGCCTCGCGCATGCCCGATCTGCGCCGGCGCGGGCCTATCGTCGGCCCCGTTCAGGCGAAGCGCGTACCTGGCCCGATGAAGAAGCTGAGCGTGCGTGCCCAGAACGTCCTCAAGGAGCTCGCGGTCGAGCTCACTGCCGAGCAGCCGCCGAAGGGAAATTGGTCGCCCTCGCGCGAATTGCTGCGCGCGCTGACGGCTGAACGTCTCGCGACCGCGCGCAATTGCGGTCCTCACACGATGCGGGAGATCGTCGACTGGGCGCAGGGCTGTGGCGTGACCATCAAGCCGGTGATCCCGCACGGCGGCTCGTTGTCGCAGATGTGGGCGGAGTTGATTACCAACGCATCCGCCGGTGCCTTGACCAGCGCCGAGATTGCCAGCGCGCTCCAGCGCTCGATCCGGCGAAAGAGCGTCCGCATCCCGATTGCGTTTCAGGTCATCCTGGTGAAGATCCTGCTGTCCAACTTCGAATAGGGCGGCGATATTTGTGTATTCGCGGCGCCGGTCGGTTGGTTCCGCCTGGCCTTCCTTGCTAGTCTCGGTGATGCCGCCCGTTCCATCGGCCGGTTCGACGTCGCAGGCAGGATATGGCTCCATCGAAGCGGCAGACGACACGCTCGGCGCGTGCTGTGCCCACAAAGGGCGGCGCGATGCGCGAGGCCGACTACGCGGCGCTTGCGCAGTTCCGCTATCAAATCCGGAGTTTCCTGGCGTTCAGTGAGGCGGCCGCACACCTGCAGGGATTGACGCCGCAGCAGCATCAGGCGCTGCTTGGTATCAAGGGCTTTGTCCGTCCGGGTCCCGCGACCGTCGGTGACGTCGCGCGATTTCTGCTGATACGACATCACTCGGCCGGCGAGCTGATCAACCGCATGGCGAAGCTGGGACTGGTCGGCCGGGTCACTGACCCCGAGGACGCCAGGCGTGTTCATCTCAGGCTGACGAGGAAGGGCGAGCAGAAGCTCCAGGCGCTCTCAAGGAAAAATCTCGAGGAGCTCCGTCGCGCTGCGAGCCCGGCGTTGAGCCGCTTGTTGAAGTCATTCCGGCAATCGAGCCAGTCCTGAGCGGGGGGATTTCGGCCAATCAGGCCGCGGCGCCGGTCACGCCGCCGCGCCTTGGGCGGCGAGCTGCGCGGCCTGGTGCTCGGTGGTCAGTGCGTCGATCAGTTCCCCGATCGCTTCTCCGGCAATCACCTGCGGCAGCTTGTACAGCGTCAAATTGATGCGGTGATCGGTGACGCGTCCTTGCGGAAAATTGTAGGTGCGAATGCGCTCGCTGCGATCTCCGGACCCGACCTTCTCCTTGCGCTCGGCCGAGCGGGCGGCATCGACGCGCTGCTGCTCGGCATCGTAGATGCGCGACCGCAGGATGTTCATGGCGGAGGCACGGTTCTTGTGCTGCGAGCGGCTGTCCTGCATCATCACCACGATGCCGGTCGGGATATGTGTGATGCGGATCGCCGATTCCGTCTTGTTGACGTGCTGGCCGCCGGCGCCTCCCGCGCGCATGGTCTCGATGCGCAAATCGTCGTTCTTGATGTCGATGTCGACCTCCTCGATCTCCGGCATCACGGCGACGGTCGCGGCGGATGTGTGAATGCGCCCCTGCGTCTCGGTGTCGGGCACGCGCTGCACGCGATGCACGCCGGATTCGAATTTCAGCTTCGAGAACGCGCCGCGGGCCCTGCACCTCCGCGATGATTTCCTTGTAGCCGCCGACGCTGCCTTCGCTCGCCGAGATCACCTCGACCTTCCAGCCCTGAAGGCTCGCGAACCGCTCGTACATCCGGAACAAATCGCCGGCGAACAGCGAGGCCTCGTCGCCGCCGGTGCCGGCGCGGATTTCCAGCACCACGTTGCGGTCGTCCATGGCGTCCTTGGGCAGCAGAGCGAGGCGGATATTCTGGACCAGGTCCTCGATCTTTGGCGTCAACTCACCGCGCTCGGCTTCCGCCATGCCGCGCATCTCGGGATCGGTCGCGGGATCGGCGATCAGTGCCTCGGTGTCGGCGAGCTCCTTGACGGCCGAACGATAGGCCTTGACCGCTTCGATCAGTGGCGTGAGCTCGGCGAGTTCACGCGTGATCTGCACATAGCGTTCGGAGGCGAGCTGACCGAGCGATTCGGCCTCGAGCGAGGCGTGATGCGCGAGCAGGACGTCCAGTTTGGCTTCGGGCAGTGACGACATCGGTTCAGTCTCAAGATGCGGAAAAGGGCGAGGCGGCAGGAAGGGGCGACAGGCCCGCTACAACGCCAGGCCTTCGGCCTCGGCAAACTCCGTCAGCTTCTGCCGGATCGAGACGCTCCCGGCGGGGGCGTCCAGCAAGGGGCCGAGCATCTCTTCGGCCTTCTTGGCGTCGAGATCGATCACCATCGCCTTGACCGGGCCAAGCGCGGTCGCCGAAAGCGACAGCGAGCGGTAGCCCATCGCGATCAGCGCCAGCGCGCCGATCGGCTTCGACGCCATCTCGCCGCAGAGCGACAGCGATTTCTTTGCCGCTTGCGACTTGCGCGCGATGTCGCGCAGCGCACGCAGGATCGGCGCCGACATGGTGTCGAAGCGCCCGGCGACCTTTGCGTTGCCGCGGTCGACCGCGAACAGGAACTGGAACAGATCGTTGGAGCCGACCGAAATGAAGTCGACCTTCTTCAGAAGCTCGTCGAGCTGATAGAGCAGCGCCGGCACCTCGACCATGGTGCCGATGTCGATCCGCTCCGGCAGGGTGTGGCCGTGCTGGCGCAGATAGGTCAGCTCGCGTTCGACCAGCGCCTTCGCCGAATCGAATTCGCCGACCTCCGAGATCATCGGGAACATGATGCGCAGCGCACGGCCGCCGCCAGCGCGCAGCAGCGCGCGGATCTGGCCGCGCAACAGGCCGGGACGGTCGAGCCCGAGCCGGATCGCGCGCCACCCGAGCGCGGGATTCTCCTCGATCACCGCTTCCATATAAGGCAGCGCCTTGTCGCCGCCGATGTCGAGGGTGCGGAACGTGACGGGTTTGGTGCCGGCGGCATCCAGCACGGTACGATAGAGCGCGAGTTGGTCGCTGGTGCGCGGCAGGCTCTGGCCGACCATGAATTGCAGCTCGGTGCGGAACAGGCCGATGCCGGCGCTGCCGGTGTCCTCGATATGCGGCAGGTCGATGGCGAGACCCGCATTGATCATCAGCTCGACCTTCTGGCCGTCTTTGGTGACGCAGGGCAGGTCGCGCAGCGCCAGATATTGCGCCTGGCGGCGGGCGCGGAAGCGCACGCGCTCGGCGAAGGCGGCCTCGACCTCCTGCGACGGACGGACATAGATCGAGCCGGAAGTGCCGTCGACGATGATGGCGTCGCCGGGATCGGCGATACCAGGTGCGTTCGGCACTTCGCCGACCGCGGGAATGCCGAGGGCACGCGCCACGATCGAGACGTGGGAATTGGCGGTGCCCTCCTCCAGCACGATGCCGCGCAGGCGCTTGCGGTCGTAGTCGAGCAGCGCCGCCGGGCCCATCGCGCGCGCGATGACGATGGCGTTGTCGGGTAATTGTTCACGTGAAGGCGCGTGATCCTGGCCGACCAGCTGCCGCATCAGGCGATAGCCGAGATCCTCGAGATCATGCAGCCGGTCGCGCAAATAGGGATCGGTCGAGCGCAGCATGCGCGCGCGGGTGTCGGACTGCACGCGCTCGACGGCGGCTTCCGCCGTGAGGCCGGTGGCGACCGCCTCGTGCAGCTTGTGCGACCAGCCCTGGTCGTTGGCGAACATGCGGTAGGCTTCCAGCACCTCGCGATGCTCGCCGCCCTCGGCGACGTCGCCGCGCTCCAGCATGCGGTCGAGGTCGGCGCGCAGCTTGGCGAGCGCGGTGTCGAGCCGTTTGATCTCCTTCGGCAGGTCCTCGGCGATGTAGTCCTTGATGACGACGCGCGGCTCGTGCAGCACGACGTGGCCGAGCGCGATGCCTTCCGACAGGATGGCGCCGACCTTCTGCGCCGAATGGCGCGCGGCGGGCTCCTGGCCGGGCTGGGCCAGCGCGGACAGCTCGCCGGAGGCGATCAGCTCCGCCAGCACCATCGCGGTGGTCTGGAGCGCCTCGAGTTCCTCCTCGACATAGTTGCGCTTGGCGCGGTTCTGCACCACCAGCACGCCGAGCGTGTTGCCGGCGCGCAGGACCGGCACGCCGAGGAAGGAGTGGTAGATTTCTTCGCCGGTCTCGGGGCGGAACGAGAACGCCGGGTGGCTCTGTGCGTCGTTCAGATTGAGTGGGGTCGCCTCGCTGGCGACGAGGCCGACCAGGCCCTCATGGGCCGTCAGCACGGTGTGGTGCACCGCCTCGCGGTTGAGGCCTTCAGTGGCATAGAGCTCGAGCGTGTTGTCGACGCGCAGCACATAGACCGAGCACACCTCGGCCACCATATTGGCGGCGATCAGCACCACGATCTTGTCCAGCCGCTCCTGGGCCGAGACCTGCTCCGCCATGGTTTCGCGGAGCCGTCTCAACAAGACGCGGGGACCTCCCGACGCGCTCCGCATGTGCCGTCAACCCTCCACCGTCTGCCGGGGCCGAAGGGCCCGCGGCGGCTCGCCCAGAAATCCAGAAAAACAACGAATTTGCTCGTCCGGCGCCGGCCCAGCCGATCCGCTGGAGCCGTCACCTGAGCCGAATCAGCACCGCCTCAACTGGGGCACAGTTTGCGGCAGCCCACCCTCTTCGCCGTATAGCGAATTAGGGCTTGTTTTGCCAAGCAAAACGCCTGCCAAACGCGAAGGTGTGTACACCTTCGCGTTTGCTGCGACCGCTAAGAGAAAATTAGCCTATGTCTGATCGAGACCGTAGAGCGTGTGCAGGGTCCGCACCGCAAGCTCGGTATAGGCGGTATCGATCAGGACGGAGAATTTAATCTCGGAGGTTGTAATGGCCCGGATGTTGATATTCCGTCCGGCGAGGGCCGAAAATGCCTGGGCGGCGACGCCGGCATGGCTGCGCATGCCGCTGCCGATCACCGAGATCTTGGCGACGTCGGTGGCGGTGTCGAGCCGGGCATAATTGATCTGGCTCTTGGCCGCGGTGATCGTCTCCTTGGCCCTTGTGTAGTCGGCAGCCGGGACCGTGAAGGTGAGGTCGGTGGTCTTGCCGTCCTCGGAGACGTTCTGCACGATCATGTCGACGTTGATGTTGGCATCCGCGAGCGGGCCGAAGATCGACGCCGCAACGCCGGGCTTGTCTTCGATCTGGCGTACCGAGATCTGGGCCTCGTCCTTCGAAAAGGCGATGCCGGTGACGACGTGGCTTTCCATGATCTCCTCCTCGCTGCAGATCAGCGTGCCGGGCGGCTGGTTGGCATGCGGGTCGATATCCTCGGGCTTGTCGAAGCTCGATCGGACGAAAATCGGCATGTTGTGGACCATGCCGAGTTCCACCGAGCGGACCTGGAGCACTTTTGCGCCCTGGGAGGCCAGTTCCAGCATGTCTTCGAACGCGATCTTGTCGAGCCGGCGCGCCTTCGGCACGATTCGCGGATCGGTGGTGTAGACACCATCGACGTCGGTATAGATGTCGCAGCGGTCCGCCTTGACGGCGGCGGCGATCGCCACGGCCGAGGTGTCGGAGCCGCCGCGGCCGAGCGTGGTGATGCGATTGGTCTCGGGGTTGATGCCCTGGAAGCCGGCGATAACGGCGACCTCCTTGCGCTCCCTGAAGCGCTTGATGATCTCGCTGCCGTCGATGTCCTCGATCCGGGCCGAGGCATGGGCGTCGCTGGTCTTGATCGGGATCTGCCAGCCCTGCCAGGAGCGGGCCTGGATACCCATACCCTGAAGCGCGATGGCAAGCAGGCCGGACGTCACCTGTTCGCCCGAGGCGACCACGGCGTCGTATTCGCGCGCATCGTGCATCGGCGAGGCCTCGGTGCACCAGGCCACCAGCTCGTTGGTTTTACCGGACATCGCCGAGACGACCACTGCCACTTCATGGCCGGCGTCGACCTCACGCTTCACATGGCGTGCGACGTTGCGGATACGTTCGATGTTGGCGACGGATGTGCCGCCGAATTTCATCACGAGGCGGCTCATGACGACGCGTGCATTCCCTCATAAGGATAAGTATGGTGACCCGCGCTGGACGGGTGCCTGCGATACCGACCGCGCGTATACAGAGGGGCGGGGCCGGGGGCAAGCGGGTTCCTGCGGGGCCAATCCGGGCAATGGGTTAATCGAGGTTATGGCGCGCTATATCGATGAGATCCTGCAACCGGGCGAGCGGGTGCTGTATTCGACCAATGCGCACTGGATCTTCTATTTTCCGGCCATCCTCGCATGGATCGCAGCCTTGGGCCTGTTCGTCCTGTCACGGCAAACCGCGGTCGACGGGCTTGTGATTCTATGTCTCATCGCCTCGGGGGTGGTCGCCTTGGCGGCGCTGTTCTGGACCTTGAAGGGCTGGTTCCACCGCTTCACCACCGAGACCGACGTCACCAACTTGCGGGTTGTGCACAAGACCGGGTTCATCAAGCGCCGCACCTTCGAGATGGCGCTGGACAAGGTCGAGAGCGTCGATGTGAATCAGACCATTCTTGGACGCATTCTCAACTATGGCGACGTGACCATCAATGGCGTGGGGGAAGGTCGCGAAACCATCCGGACCATCGCCTCACCGCTCGCCTTTCGTAGTTCGATCACCACGCGGTAGGACCGCGCTTACTGATGAGCATGCAGCAAGATACTTCCGCTACCGCAAGCCCGCCGCCGGGCTCGACCGTCGACGCCGCCGAGATCGCGAAATTTTCAAAACTCTCGGCCGAGTGGTGGGACCCGAACGGCAAGATGGCCCCGCTGCACCGGATCAACCCGCTGCGGCTCGGCTACATCCGCGATGCGGCCTGCCGCAAGTTCGAACGCAACTTGCGCAGCCTGAACTGCCTCGGCGGCCTGCGCGTGCTCGACATCGGCTGCGGCGCCGGCCTGTTGTGCGAGCCGCTGTCGCGCCTGGGTGCGCAGGTCATCGGCGTCGATCCGTCGGTCAGCAACATCGCCGCCGCGAAGCTGCACGCCGACAAGGCGCATCTGTCGATCGACTATCGCTGCACCACGGTGGAAGAGATCGACCCGCGCGAGCGCTTCGATATCGTGCTGGCCATGGAGGTGGTCGAGCACGTCGTCGATGTCGGCGTTTTCCTGAAGCGCTGCGCCGCGATGCTGAAGCCGAACGGGTTGATGGTGGTCTCGACGCTGAACAGGAACTGGAAGAGCTTTGCGCTCGCCATCGTCGGCGCCGAATACGTCCTGCGTTGGCTGCCGCGCGGCACCCACGAATGGAACAAGTTCGTCACCCCCGACGAGCTGACGAAATACCTGCTCGACAACCGTCTCGTCATCACCGAACAGACCGGCGTCGTCTACAGCCCCTTCGCCGACAAATGGACGCTCTCGTCCGACATCGACGTGAATTACATGGTCGTGGCGGAAGGCATGGTATGAGGCCACGCCGCTTCCAAGCATTCGGCGTCGTCCTGGATCAGCGCTTCGCTTGTCCAGGACGACGCTGAATTTGCCGCGCAAGCATCGCACCCATGACATCCGCGTGATTGACCTGCTTGAGCGCTAGCGGCACGTTGCCTCAACTTCCTCTCTCACCCACTCGCCATCCCCTATGTTCACCATCGCCAGCCTCTGGATTCCCTTCACCGTCATTGCCGCGCTCGGCTCAGGTCGCGCGCAATGCGATGCAGCGGTCGCTGACGAAGCCGCTGGGGACCTGGGGCGCGACCAATATCCGCTTCCTGTTCGGCTTCCCGTTCTCGCTGCTGTTTCTCGCCGTGGTGCTGGTCGCGACCGGCGATCATCTCGGCATGCCGCCGACCGTGTTCTGGCCGTGGCTGCTGCTCGGCGCGCTCAGCCAGATCGTGGCGACCGGCCTGATGCTGCTGGCGATGAATGACCGGTCCTTCGTGGTGACGACGGCCTACCTGAAGACCGAGGCGATCCAGACGGCGATCTTCGGCTTCGTCTTCCTCGGCGATCACCTGACTTGGCTCAAGGTGCTGGCGATCGTGATCGCGACCATCGGCGTCGTCGTCACCGCGCTGCGGCCCGGCGGTGAGAAGAGTTTTGCCGAACTCAAGCCGACCATCACCGGTCTGGTCGCCGCGGCGGCGTTCGCGTTGTCAGCGGTCGGTTTCCGCGGTGCTATCATCAACGTGCCCAGGCGTGTCCTTTGTAACGGCAGCATCGTTCACGCTGGTGCTCGGCCTGTTCGTGCAGACGCTGATCCTGACGATCTATCTGCTTTGGCGCGCGCCGAAGGTGCTTCAGGCGATTTTGGGGCTGTGGAAGCCCTCGCTGCTCGCGGGCTTCATGGGCGCGTTCGCCTCGCAGTTCTGGTTCCTCGCGTTCGCGCTGACGGCCGCCGCCAACGTCCGCACGCTCGCTCTGATCGAGGTGCTGTTCGCGCAGGCCGTGGCGTATTACTCGTTCAAGCAGCCAATCGCGGCACGCGAGATTCTTGGCATCGGGCTGATCGTGGTCGGCGTGGCGGTGCTGGTGGCAGTTTAGTTCCGGTCTTCCGGCAGCGTCGGCAGCGGCGACACCTCGATGCCTTCGTCGATCAGCGACTTGGCTTCGTCGGGCGAAGCCTCGCCGTAGATCGGACGGTGCTCCTTGTCGCCGTAATGCATCGCCCGGGCCTCGTTCGCAAAACGCTCGCCGACATTGTCGGCGTTTTTCACGATGTGATCGCGCAGCTCTTTGAGCTTGGTGCGAAGCTCCTTCTCCTGCGCCATCATCAGCGAGGTCGGTCCGGACAGTGTAGCCTCGGGCGTGGTCGCAGCCACGGGCTCCGGGGGCGGCGTCGCGGGTCCGCGGCCTTTCTTGCCGACGATGCGAGGCGCCATGATCGCCTTGTTGATCCTGGCCGAGCCGCAGATCGGACAGGTCACGAGCTTGCGCTTCACCTGCGAATCGTATGCCGACGAGCTCTGGAACCAACTTTCGAAGTCGTGGTTTCGGTCGCAGTGGAGCGCGTAGCGGATCATGCCGATCCCCGCACGAGGTGCAGATGGTCCGGCCCGGCCTTGGGGTCGGCGACGCCGAAGCGGCGGCCGTGCTGGAGCGAGGGGATTGCGCGGCGCGCGGTCTCGACCTTGGCCGGATCGATCCTGGCCATGATGATGCCCGGCTCGACATCGCCCTCGGCGAGGATCTCGCCCCAGGGATCGATGATCAGCGAATGGCCATAGGTCTCGCGCTTGTTCTCATGCAGGCCGGCCTGCGCGGCGGCGAAGATGAAGCAGCCGGTCTCGATCGCGCGTGCACGCAGCAGCACGTGCCAATGCGCTTCACCGGTCTTGCGGGTGAAGGCCGAGGGCACCGTGATGAAGTATGCGCCGCTCTCGGCCAGCGCGCGGTAGAGCGCGGGGAAGCGCACGTCGTAGCAGATCGTCAGCCCGACGCGGCCCCAGGGCAGGTCGGAGATCACGGCGGTCTCGCCCGGCTGGTAATTGGCGGATTCGCGATAACTCTCGCCGTCCGGCAGCTCGATGTCGAACATGTGGATCTTGTCGTAGCTCGCGAGCACACTGCCCTCGGGCCCGATCAGGAAGGAGCGGTTGACCGCTTTCTCCTCTGAGAAGCGCAGCGCCAGCGAGCCGACATGGATGTGGATTTTCAGCTCCGCCGCGAGCGCCCGGTACGCCCTCAGCGAGTTGTCGTCGTTTTCGCTCTGGAGGTGCTCGAACAGCGCCTTGCGGTTGGCCTGCATCATGTTGCTGACTTCGGGCGTCTGCACGTAGTCGGCGCCATTGGCCGCAGCCTGCCGGATCAGTTTGGTGGCCTGCGCGAGGCTCGGCTCGGGCATCAGGCCGGTGCGCATCTGCACCATGGCCGCGGTGAAGGTCCCGATCTCGTTCATGACTCCGCCTTCACATGTTCAAGCATGCCGTCGAGCTTGCCGCCGCGGTCGAGCGCATAGAGTTCGTCGCAGCCCCCAACATGGGTTCCGCCGATCCAGATCTGCGGGAAGGTCGTGCCTTCTCCGGCGCGATCGTACATCTCCTGGCGCCAGGACGGGTTCCTGGCGATATCGAACTCCGTGAAGGTTGCCTTCTTGCGGGTCAGCAGGGACCTGGCGGCGGAACAATAGCCGCAGCCCGGCCTTGTGTAGATCTCCACAGCAGCGGTCATGTTGTCTGGCGCTCTCATGTCATGAATTCATTGAATTATATGGGACTTCACCGGCTCTCGACAACCCGGGCAAAGACCAGCACGTCCACTTGGGCCGCCTTGGCGCGGAGCAGGGCCCGCGCGCAGGCATCCAGCGTCGCACCCGAGGTCAGGACGTCGTCGATGAGGACAATGCGCCGACCCTGGACCTCCGCCTGACGGTCGGGCGATACCTGGAATGCGCCCTGCACATTGGTGGCGCGCTGGGCCCGCGACAGGCCGATCTGTTGCTCGGTGGCGCGTACCCGGCGCAGCACCTCGGCCTTCACTTTCACTCCGCTCTGCCTCTCGATGATCCGCGCCAGCGCCCCGGACTGGTTGTAGCGGCGGCGCCAGGCCCTTCGCCAATGCAGGGGAACAGGCACCAGCATATCGGCCTCGCTGAGCAGCTCGCCACCCGCACGCGCCATCCAGCGGCCCATGGCGGGCGCCAAATCCGTGCGGTCCTGGTATTTCAGCGCATGCACCAGGGTGCGCGCGACGTCGTCGTAACGTACCGCGGCGCGCGCCCGCTGGTAGGCCGGTGGGCTCGCGATCGCCTCCATCGACAGCATGTCGGGGCCGGGGTCATACACAAAGGGAATGCCGAGCCGCGGGCAGTAGGGCCGTTCGATGAACGACAGCCGCGCCCAGCAGGCCGCGCACACGCCCTCGCCATCGACTGGCTCGCGGCAGGACACACACAAGGTCGGCAGCGCGATGTCGAGCGCGAGCCGCGCCGCACGCGACAGGGCATGGCGGCCGGCCGTCCATGCGGCCCGCAAGGGTCCGGAGAGCGAGCGGGAAGGGGCGGAGGCGTCCATGGGGAGAAGCTAGCGTTCCGCGCTTGTCGGCTCAAGCAGCACTCTCGTGCGCCGGCTCTGCGGAGCGTCACTGCGTGCCGCACCGCGTCCGGGACAGAACAGAGGCGATTGCCAGAACGACTTGGATCGGCGTAACCAGCGGCATGGCTCAGCCCTCCCAGACCCCGCCCGCTCTGTTCGATCGCGCCTTGCTGCATGCGCGGCAGCGGCGCGCGCAGGCGCAGGGCGAGGTCACCTTCCTGCTCGATCGGGTCGCCGAGGACATGTCCGACCGGCTGGCTGCTGTGATGCGCGAGTTTCACGCGGGAGCCGATCTCTGGACGCCCGGCGAGGGACTTGCGGCGTTGCGCGCACGACTGCCTTGCGTCGAGCGGATCGCGCTCGACGCAGCGGGTATGGAGACACTTCCCTTTGCACCGGAGAGCCTCGACCTCGTCGTGTCGGCGCTGGCGCTGCAATTCGTCAACGATCTGCCGGGCGTGCTCGCGCAAATCCGTCGTGCGCTGAAGCCGGACGGTCTGCTGCTCGCCGCGATGATCGGTGGCGACAGCCTGACCGAGCTGCGGCAGGCGTTCGCCGCGGCGGAAGCTGAATGCGAAGGCGGCGTGTCGCCGCGCGTGGCGCCGTTCGCTGACTTGCGCGACATCGGCGCGCTGTTGCAGCGGGCAGGCTTTGCGCTGCCGGTCACCGATGTCGACCGCGTCGTGGTGCGTTACGCCAATGCATTTGCGCTGATGCAGGATCTCCGCCGCATGGGCGCGGCCAATGTGCTGATCGAGCGCCGCCGTACGTTGTCGCGGCGCGCGACGCTGCTGCGGATGGCCGAGATTTATGCCGAACGCTTTGCCGATGTCGACGGCCGCATTCATGCGACATTCGACATCATCTGGCTCTCGGGCTGGGCCCCGCATGCGAGCCAGCAGCAGCCGCTGAAGCCGGGGTCGGCGAAGGCGAGCCTGGCGGAGGCGGTGAAGAAGGCGGGGAAGGAGTGACGTGTGTCCCGGACGCGCTGCAGCGTTCTTACGCTGCTGCGCAGAGCCGGGACCCAGCCCTGCGGCAAGCATGGGCCCCGGCTCAGCAGCGCATCGCTGAAGAAGCGCTGCGCTGCGTCCCGGGCACCGCACCTCTCACATCAGCAAATCGATCAAATGCGGGATCAGCGGAATGTCCGCGGGCGGCATCGGGTAGTCGCGCAGTCTGTTGGCGCGGACCCAGGCCAGGGCCTGGCCTTCGCGCGGCAGCACTTGCCCTTCCCAGCGCCGGCAGATGTAGAGCGGCATCAACAGATGAAAGGTCTCGTAGCCGTGGCTCGCAAAGGTCAGCGGGGCCAGGCAGGGTTCGGCGACGGTGATGCCGAGCTCCTCGTGGAGCTCGCGGATCAGGCTCTGCTCCGGCCGCTCGCCGGGTTCACATTTGCCGCCGGGAAATTCCCAGAGGCCGGCCAGCGTCTTGCCCTCGGGGCGCTGCGCGATCAGGACGCGTTTGTCGGCATCGACAAGCGCGCAGGCCACCACCAGTGTCAGTTTGAGATCGGCCATGCCTGGAATGTCGCTCGCTGAAGATCATCCGTAACGGTTCGTTAACCCGTTACGGCCCGGTTTCCGAGGTCCCCATAAGTCATATTTAATCGACGGTTCCTAGAGTGGAAAAGCTCAGACTCCGGGATCCCCACCTATGCGTGCCGCGCTTCGCACAATTCTCCAACGGTTCGGTCTCGATCAACGCGGCAACATCGCAGTGATCTTCGCGCTGACCTGCGTCCCGCTGATCACCGCGGTCGGCTGCGGGATCGACTATTCGCGGGCGACGCAGATCAGATCCAAGCTGCAGGCTGCGGCGGACGCCGCCAGCGTCGGTTCGATTGCCAAGAATTCGCCGGCGTTCCTCGCGGCTGGCACCATGACGGCGGACGGATCCATTGCGGCCGGCGTCACCGACGCCAAGAACATCTTCGACGCCAACCGGGCAAATCAGAACGGATACACGCTCACCAGCGTGACGCCGGTCGTCTCAAAGACTGGCTCTACGGTAACCTCGACGGTCAATTTTTCCGCGACCATCAACACGATGTTTCTCGGCGTGATCGGCAAGAGCACGGTGGCGATGTCGGGCACTTCCACGGCCACGGCCAGCATGCCGCTCTATATCGACTTCTATCTCCTGCTGGACAATTCTCCGTCGATGGGTGTCGCAGCGACACCGACCGACATAACGAATTTGCAGGCAAAGACCGGTGGATGCGCATTCGCGTGTCACGACACCTCCAAGAAGGCCGGCACAAGCAACTACGACATTGCCAAAGCAAATGGCATCACTACCCGAATCGACGTGGTGCGCCAGGCGAGCGCGAACTTGATGGACACAGCCCGGAACACGCAGACCTACACGAACCAGTTCAGGATGGCGATCTACGATTTCGGCGCTGCGTCAGCAACGATCGGATTGAGAAATCTGTTTTCGCTCTCGTCGAGTCTGACGTCCGCCAAGACTGCGGCGGGAAACATCGACCTGATGTCGGTCGCCGGTCAGAATGACGCTTTTACTGCCGATAAGGATACTCCCTTCACCACCATCTTTCCCGCAATCAATAGCGCAATCGCCTCGCCGGGAGCCGGCACATCTTCCGCCCCCCTGAAGTATTTGTTTTTTGTATCGGACGGCGTCGCCGATGAAAGCAATGCCTCTTGCCTGAAGACGATGTACAATAAGAATTGGGGAAACATAGCGCCGCGCTGTCAGTCACCTATCAATCCCGCGCTGTGCACGACGTTGAAGAACCGCGGTATCAAGGTCGCGGTGCTGTACACAACGTATCAGCCTCCTACTGACAGCTGGTACAAGGACTGGATCGCGCCGTTCAACGCCGGGACATGGGGGCCGTCCCCGAACAGCGAGATCGCGCAGAACATGGAGAGCTGCGCTTCGCCAGGATTCTATTTCGAGGTTAGCCCCACCCAGGGCATTTCGGACGCGATGAACGCTCTGTTCCAGAAGGCGCTCGCGGACGCACGGATCTCGGGGTGATTTGATCCGGATGAGAGGGACTCTCCGCGAGGCCGGTTGTCAGCGTCGATGCGGCAGCGGTCCCTCACCCCGCAAGAACGGGGCGAGGAGATGGGCTACGACCTGTAATCCCCGTTGATCGCGACATACTCCTTGGTGAGGTCGCAGGTCAGCACGCGATCGCGGCCCTTGCCGAGGCCGAGCGAGACCTTGATCGAGATCTCCGGCGCCTTCATCGCCTCCGACACCTGCGCCTCGTCATAGGACGGATCGCGCGCGCCGCTCTTGGCGACGCGGATGCCGTTGAAAGAGATCGAGAGCTTGTCGCGGTCGGCCGGTTCGCCGGCCTTGCCGACCGCCATCACCACGCGGCCCCAGTTGGCGTCCTCGCCGGCGATCGCGGTCTTCACCAGCGGCGAGTTGGCGATCGACATCGCGATCTTGCGCGCCGACGCCTTGGTCTTGGCACCCTCGACGGTGATCTCGACCAGCTTGCGGGCGCCTTCGCCGTCGCGGGCCACCTGCTCGGAAAGATTGGCGAGCACCTGGTTGAACGCCTTGACGAAGGCCTTCAGGCGCGGGTCGCCGGCGCGGCTGATCCTTGGCGCGCCGTGTTCGGCGGCAGCACCGGTGGCAAAGGCCAGCAGCGTATCCGAGGTCGAGGTGTCGCCGTCGATCGTCACTGCGTTGAAGGTGTCCTCGACGCCGCTCTTGAGCAGCGCCTGCAGCGCCGCGGGCGCGATCGGTGCGTCGGTGAAGACGAACGACAGCATCGTCGCCATGTCGGGCGCGATCATGCCGGCGCCTTTGGCCATGCCGTTGATCGTGACCTTGGCCTTGCCGAGCTTCGCGGTCGCGGTCGCGACCTTCGGGAAGGTGTCGGTGGTCATGATCGCCTTGGCGGCCGCCAGATAATCGCCGGCCTCGGTGGTTTCCGCGAGACGCCCGAGCACGCCGTCGAACTTGGTCGCATCCAGCGGCTCGCCGATCACGCCGGTCGAGGCCAGGAAGATCTCGCCCTCGGGGCATCCGACGGCCTTGGCCGCGATTTTCGCGGTCAGCGCGGTGGAGCTGCGGCCGGTCTTGCCGGTGAAGGCATTGGCATTGCCGGAATTGACCACCAGCGCCCGCGCCTTGCCGCCCTTCAGCTTGGCGCGGCACCATTCCACCGGCGCGGACGGGCATTTCGATTTGGTGAAGACACCTGCGACCGCGGTGCCCTTGTCCATCACCGCGAGCAGAACGTCGGTGCGGTTCTTGTAGCGGATGCCGGCCTCGGCCGTCGCAAGGCGGACGCCCGCGATCACGGGCATGTCGGGAACGTTTTTCGGGGCGAGGGGAGAAACGGAGGAGGACATCGGGGCGCCTTGGTGAGGTCTGGACATGCAGATGGCCGGGACATCCAGTGCGAAGACGTGCTTCGCACTTTTGGCCCGGCCATTGCGACGTTAGATACTATTGGCGTCCGTGAAGCGACAGCGAATTCTTACTTCTTCGCCGGGGGCGCCATCTTGCTGTCGGAGGGCTTCGCATCGGAAGGCTTGGCATCGGAAGGCTTGGCCGCATCAGCCGGCTGGGCGTCCTTTGCCGCATCGGCCGGCTGGTCCAGCCGCTCGACCTTGGCTTCCGCGCGCAGCTTGGCGACGTAGTCGGCCTGGGCCTTGCGGGTGACATACTGCTCGATCTGGGCCTTGACCTGCTCGAAGTCCGGCGCCTTGCGGCTGCGCTTTTCCTCGACCTTGATGACGTGCCAGCCGAACTGCGACTTCACGGGATCGGAGATCTTGCCCGGCTCGAGCGCGAAGGCGACCGCCGAGAATTCCGGCACCATCTGCTCCTTGGTGAAGAAGCCCAGGTCGCCGCCGTCGGCCGAGCCCGGATCCTTGGATTTCTTCTTGGCGAGCTCGGCGAAATCGGCACCCTTGTCGAGCTCGGCCTTCACCGCCTTGGCCTCGTCCTCGGTCTCGACCAGGATGTGGCGCGCGCGAACTTCCTGCTCGCCGGTGATCTGCTTGGAGGCCTCGTCATAGACCTTCTTCATTGCGTCCGGGGTGATGGCGGCCTTGCCCTCGCCGGCGAGCAGGCTGTCCATCAGCAGGCGGTTGCGGGCGAATGCGAGGCGCTTCTTGAACTCCTCGCCGTCGGCGACCTTCTTGTCCTCGGCGGCCTTGCCGACGATCTTCATGTCGATCAGGAAGGACAGGACGTTCTCGTCCTTGGTCGCCGGGTCCATCTGGGCGAGGCTCGGCCCGAGTTCCTCCTCGGCCATGGCGACGTCGCTCTTCTTGATTTCCGCGCCATTGACCTTCGCCAGTACCGGATCGTCGGCGGCCCGGAGCGGGCCCGCGAACGCCAGGGACAGCGCCAAAGCGAGGCAGCCAGCCAGGGCGGACGCGTGGCGGAAACGCTGGCCGGTTGTTACCGGGAACGAGGTGGTCATGGAAAATCCTTTTGTTGAAGCAGGGGGCTGCTCGAGCGGGGCGGACACTCGCCCAATTCAGGGGGCCTTGGCAACGCGAAAAGTCTGTCAAAATGATGAATTAGCCGCAATGCGCCCGCCGTTGACAAGGCCCTGACCGGGCCATATCTCTGCGCGGTCGCGTCCATGGCGATGGCGTTTATTTTGCTGCGTTTTTGGCCGTTGAACCCAGACTTGCCCAACTCCCACCCATATGGCGGATGGACCCCGCAGTCCGGGCTCCGGCGCCACCAGGCGTCACGGTGAGTTGATGGGCAGGCGGGTGACAACCTCTCGGCTGCAACGCGGTTGAATCGCGAACACAGGAACCAGGCATGATCGGCGCGCTCGCCCGCAAATTTTTCGGCTCCGCCAACGACCGGCGGGTGAAGGGATATCAGTCCCGCGTCAGCGCGATCAACGCGCTGGAGCCCGAGGTCTCGAAACTCTCCGACGAGGCGCTCAAGGCCCGCACCGCCGACTTCAGGAAAGAGATCGCCGAGGGCAAAACGCTGGACGACCTCCTGGTCCCCGCTTTCGCCACGGTCCGTGAAGCCGCCAAGCGCACGCTCGGCCAGCGCCATTTCGACGTCCAGCTGATCGGCGGCATGGTGCTGCACGAGGGCGACATCGCCGAGATGAAGACCGGCGAAGGCAAGACGCTGGTCGCGACGCTCGCGGTCTATCTCAACGCGCTCGCCGGCAAGGGCGTCCACGTCGTCACCGTCAACGACTACCTCGCCAGCCGCGACTCCGCCTGGATGGGCCAGATCTACGGCTTCCTCGGCATGACCACCGGCGTGATCGTCCACGGCCTGGACGATTCCGAGCGCAAGACGGCTTATGCCTGCGACATCACCTACGGCACCAACAACGAATACGGCTTCGACTATCTGCGCGACAACATGAAGTACCGGCTCGAGGACATGGTCCAGCGGCCGCACTTCTACGCGATCGTCGACGAAGTCGACTCCATCCTGATCGACGAAGCGCGCACGCCGTTGATCATCTCCGGCCCGCTCGACGACCGCTCCGACTTCTACAACACCATCGACGGCTTCCTGCCCAAGCTCGACAAGACCGACTACGAGGTCGACGAGAAGCAGCGCACCGTGACGCTCACCGAAGGCGGCATGGAGAAGATCGAGACGCTGCTGCGCGATGCCGGCCAGCTCAAGGGCGAGTCGCTCTACGACGTCGAGAACGTCTCCGTCGTGCACCACATCAACCAGGCGCTGCGCGCCCACACGCTGTTCACCCGCGACAAGGACTACATCGTCCGCGACGACGAGGTCGTGATCATCGACGAGTTCACCGGCCGCATGATGCAGGGCCGGCGCTATTCCGAAGGCCTGCACCAGGCGCTGGAAGCCAAGGAGCATGTCCAGGTCCAGCCGGAGAACCAGACGCTGGCCTCGATCACCTTCCAGAACTATTTCCGGATGTACGAAAAGCTTGCCGGCATGACCGGCACGGCGCTGACCGAAGCCGACGAATTGTTCGACATCTACAAGCTCGAGGTCGTGGAAATCCCGACCAATCTGTCGGTCGCTCGTCTGGACGAAGACGACGAAGTCTATCGCACCCAGAACGAGAAATACGCCGCGATCCTGGCCGAGATCGAGCGCGCCAATGCGCGACTGCAGCCGGTGCTGGTCGGCACCGCCTCGATCGAAAAATCGGAAGTGATCGCCGAATATCTGAAGAAGCACGGCTACCGGCAGATCGATTTCGGCAACGAAAATTCGATGCAGAAGCTGTACGCCGCCGCCCGCGCCGGCAAGCCGGCCAAGCTGTTCGCAGTGCTGAACGCGCGCTTCCACGAGCAGGAAGCCTATATCGTCGCGGAAGCCGGCGTGCCCGGCGCGATCACGATCGCGACCAACATGGCCGGCCGCGGCACCGACATCAAGCTCGGCGGCTCGCTCGATATGCGGATCCTTCAGGAGACCGGGGGCATCGAGGACGAGGCCGAGAAGGCCAAGAAGATCGAACAGATCAAGGCCGACATCGAGCACTTCCGCGACATCGTTCTGAAGGCCGAGGAAGAGGTCGAGATCGAGCCGGCGAAGGGTTCGAAGCCCGCCAAGACCGTGAAGAAGCCCGGCGGCCTCTACATCATGGGCTCCGAGCGCCACGAATCCCGCCGCATCGACAACCAGCTCCGCGGCCGTTCCGGCCGTCAGGGCGACCCCGGCCGCTCGAAGTTCTTCCTGTCGCTGGAAGACGATCTGATGCGCATTTTCGGCTCGGATCGCCTCGACAGCATGCTGCAGCGTCTCGGCCTGCAAGAGGGCGAGGCCATCATCCATCCCTGGATCAACAAGGCGCTGGAGAAGGCGCAGCAGAAGGTCGAAGCCCGCAACTTCGACATCCGCAAGAATTTGCTCAAGTTCGACAACGTCCAGAACGACCAGCGCAAGGTGATCTTCGACCAGCGCGTCGACCTGATGAAGGACGACAGCGTCGCCGAGACCGTCACTGACATGCGTCACGCCTTCATCGACGACCTCGTGGCCAAGCATGTGCCCGAGCATGCCTATGCCGAGCAGTGGAACGTCGCGGGCTTGAAGGAAGAGCTCAAGCGCGTGCTCGATCTCGATCTGCCGGTCGAGGACTGGGCCAAGGAAGAGGGCATCGCCGACGAGGAGCTGCTCACGCGCATCGAGACCCGCGCCGACGAGCACATGGCCGCCAAGGTCGGGCAATGGGGCCCCGACGTGATGCGTTACGTCGAGAAGACCATTTTGCTCCAGACGCTCGACCATCTCTGGCGCGAGCATTTGATCATGCTCGACCATCTGCGCCAGGTCATCGGCCTGCGCGGCTACGGCCAGCGCGATCCGTTGCAGGAGTACAAGACCGAGGCCTTCAATCTCTTCCAGGAGATGAGCGCGCACCTTCGCGAGGCCGTCACGGCGCAGCTGATGCGGGTCGAGATCGTGCCGCCGGAGCAGGAAGCCCCGGTGCTGCCGCAGATGGAAGCGCACAAGTTCGATCCGAACACCGGCGAGGACGAAATGGCGCTCGCCCACGTCTCGCTCGGAGCGCAGGCCACCGACGCGGCACTGCGTGATCCCAAAAACCCGGCCAGCTGGGGCAAGATCGGCCGCAACGAGGATTGCCCGTGCGGCAGCGGCAAGAAGTACAAGCACTGCCATGGGCGGTACGCTTAGCCGTTAAATTACGCTGTCGTCGCCCGGCTTGACCGGGCGTCCAGTACGCCGCAACCTCTCGGTTCAGAAATTACTATCTCTGAAATACTGGATCGTCCGCTTTCGCGGGCGATAACGACTGAGTGTGTGCCGCGCGGCTTGCCCCGTTTCGCCGGGACGACGTGAGTTCGCAGCTCAATTCGAGCTGTCGATCAAGCTCTCCAGCAGCCGCTTCAACTCGCTGGTCGATTTGTCGCCGTAGCTTTCCAGGATGTGCTCCTCCTGGTCGACCGCAAGCGAGTTGAGCTTCCTGCTCAGCACCTTGCCGCGATCGGAGATGAACATCAGCACCTTGCGGCGATCGTTCGGGTCCTGCACGCGGTAGACCAGCGTGTCCGAGACCATGCGGTCGATCATCTTGGTCAGCGTCGGATGGTTGAGCAGCACGGCATCCGCAAGCTCGCCCATCGAATGGCCGTTGCCATCCGACAGCACTTTCAGGATGCGCCATTGCTCGACGGGCACGCCTTCCTTGCTCAACCGCAGTTCGAGCTGCCGGTTGATCTCCCGGTTAGCTTGCGCGAGCAGGTAGGCGAGGTGTTCGGTGATCGGGGAGTTTGGTTTTGCCACGGCTAAGACTTTGTCTTGACCCAAATGAGTGAATGTCTTGCAATCGATGCTGCATCTATATGCACTTCAATTCTTGAATATTCAATATTTTCAAAATAGGATATTGCCCAACAAAAGGGCGGATGCCGCGGCCGCCTGCTCAATGTGCTTTCAGGTCTGGTGCCAGACAGGAGTTGGCGTGCACACGACGGTAAACTTCCCGGCTCACGGCGGTCCGGCGTTGCCGCCGTCCATGCTGTTGCGGAATCTGTCGCCCGTCGCGACCGACTTCGACCTGTCTCCGATCGACGCGCATTTCATGAAGCGCCGCGGCGCGCGCGACAAGCTCCGCATCGGCAATTTTCTCACCTTCACCGGCTCGCCCGGAATCTGGGGCCCGACCTCGACCAACAGCGCAATGCTGGCGGTTGCCGAGATCAACAGGCGCGGCGGCATTCTGGGTCGCGAGCTCGAGCTGTCGATCTACGATTCCGGCGGCCCGATTGACGAGGTGGTGCGGCGCGCCGAGCAGGCGATCGCCTTCGACGAGGTCGACCTCATCATGGGCTCGCATATCAGCGCCGTGCGCGTTGCCTTGCGCAAGGTCACCGGCAATCGGATCCCCTATATCTACACGCCGGTCTATGAGGGCGGCGAGCGCACGCCAGGCGTGATGGCGATCGGCGAGACGCCGCGCTGGCAGAGCCGGCCGTCGATCCACTGGCTCGCGGATGTCAAGAAGGCGGCGCGCTGGTATCTGATCGGCAGCGACTATGTCTGGCCCTGGCTGTCGCATCGCGCGGTGAAGCGCTACATCAAGGAAGCCGGCGGCCAGGTCGTCGGCGAGGAGTTCGTCCCCGTCGGCGAAGACCATCACGAGGCGCATCTGGCGCGCATCCGCGCTGCCAAGCCGGACGTGGTGCTGATCTCGCTGATCGGCACCGACAGCATCACCTTTCAACCGCGCCTTCGCGGAAGCGGGCCTCGCGACCTCGACGCTGCGGCTCGCGGGCGCGATGGACGAGACCGTGCTGCTCGGCATCGGTGCCGACAACACCGAGAACTTGTTCTGCGCCTCCGGCTATTTCAACTGCATGGCCTCGCGCGCCAATGACGAATTCCTCTGCGCTTATCAGGCCATGTTCGGCCCGCACGCGCCGCCGGTCGGCTCGGTCGGCCAGTCGAACTATGAGGGGCTGCGGTTCCTGGAGTCCGTCGCCAACCGTGCCGGCTCATTGGCCTTGCGTCCGCTGCTGAAGGCGGCGCGCAACACCGTCTATTCGGCAGGCCGCGGTCCCGTCACCATCCGCGATGGCCGCGCCGAGATGCCGATGTACCTCGCCGAAGCGGACGGCCTCGACTTCAGGCTCATCAAGACGCTCTGACCTCAGGTCGTCCCTCCGGTCCGGCACATTCGCGAAATAATACTTGAAAAGGAAAATATTTCCGTCTGTAATATCGAAGTGGAGCCGACCGGCCCGCGCCGTGCACGCGCGCCCATAAGGCTCCAACGCCAGGGATCAAGAAGCCTTTGAGGAGAGCGCCGTGACAGTTGTCCTTCCCACGCCAGCCCAACTTCGCAGTGTCGCCGACCAGTGCGGCCTTTCGCTGACCGACGACGATGTCGCCTCGTTCCGCGGCCTGATGCAGGGCTCGATCGAAGCCTACAATCTCGTCGGCGCCATGCCGGACGAGGTGCCGGAGGTCAAATATCCGCGCACGCCGGGCTATCGGCCCTCACCGGAAGAGAACCCGCGCAACGCCTGGTATCGCAAGTCGACCGTGAAGGGCGCTGCCAGCGGCAAGCTCAAGGGCAAGACCGTCGCGTTGAAGGACAACATCATGCTCGCCGGCGTTCCCATGATGAACGGCTCGGCGACACTCGAAGGCTACGTTCCCGATTTCG
Source organism: Bradyrhizobium sp. LM2.9 (assembly GCF_054056555.1). Taxonomy (NCBI): domain Bacteria; kingdom Pseudomonadati; phylum Pseudomonadota; class Alphaproteobacteria; order Hyphomicrobiales; family Nitrobacteraceae; genus Bradyrhizobium; species Bradyrhizobium sp. LM2.9. Next base: position 5,759,450 of record NZ_JBSRYJ010000002.1, on the reverse strand, counting down.
ACGCCACCATCGTCACCCGTATGCTCGATGCCGGCGCCGAGATCGCCGGAAAAGTGCATTGCGAATCTTTCTGCATGTCCGGCGGCAGCCACACCAACGCGGTCGGCGCGGTGCATAATCCGCACAAGATGGGCTATTCGGCCGGCGGCTCGTCCTCGGGCTCAGGCGTCGTCGTCGCGCTCGGCGAGGTCGACATGGCGATCGGTGGCGACCAGGGCGGCTCGATCCGCATGCCGTCCTCGTTCTGCGGCACCTACGGCATGAAGCCGACCTGGGGCCTCGTGCCCTACACCGGCATCATGCCGATCGAGGTTTTCGTCGATCACACCGGCCCGATGACCGCGACCGTCGCTGACAATGCGCTGCTGCTCGAAGTGCTCGCCGGCGACGACGGCTACGATCCGCGCATCAAGGCGCCCAAGGTCGAGGACTACACCAAAGCGCTCGGCCAGGGCGTGAAAGGCATGAAGATCGGCATCCTCAAGGAAGGCTTTGAGCAGGCGACCGCGGAAGCCGCCGTCAACGAAAGCGTTCGCGAAGCCGCAAAACGCTTTAGGGACCTCGGCGCCACGGTCGAGACCGTCTCGATCCCGATGCATCTCGTCGGCCCCGCGATCTGGACGCCGATCGGGACCGAGGGCATGACCCAGACCATGATGTATGGCGACGGCTACGGCCTGAGCCGGTCCGACCTCTATTCGACTACGCTGATGGATTTCCATCGTGGCTGGCGGCGGCAGGCGGATTCACTGTCCGAGACCACAAAACTGTTCCTGCTGCTCGGCACCTACATCAACAACACTTTTGGTCCCCGCTATTACGGCAAGGCGCTCAACATCTCCCGACGCCTGACCGCGGCCTACGACAAGGCCTTCAAGGACTACGATTTGCTGCTGCTGCCGACCACACCGATGAAGGCGACCAAGCTGCCGGAGCCCACGGCCAGCCGCGAAGACTACGTCGCGCGCGCGCTGGAGATGATCTCCAATACCGCGCCGTTCGACATCACCCACCATCCCGCGATGTCGCTGCCCTGCGGGATGGTCGACGGCGCCTGCCCGTCGGCCTGATGCTGGTCGGCCGCATGTTCGAGGAAACCACCATCTACCGCGCCGCCCACGCCTTCGAGCAGATCGGCGACTGGAAGAAGATGTGAGCGAGGCATGGATGCAGACGAGCGGGATTGTAGCGCATGGCTAACGCGTTCGTCGCGGCGTTCGAGATTCTGAGCTTTGGTGCGATCATCGTCCTGATCGTGCTGGGGCTCGGGATCATCGCCAGCATGATGGGCATCTTCAACTTCGCACAGGGCGAGTTCGTCCTGCTCGGCGCCTACATCACCTATCTGGCCTACGCCAAGGGCCTGCCGATCTGGGCCGGCATGGTCGCGGCGCCCTTCGTGGTCGGCGCGCTCGGCTTCGTGCTGGAGGCGCTGATCATTCGCCGGTTCTACGCCGCGCCGATCGTGGCCATGCTCGGCACCTATGCGCTCGGCCTGATCATCCGTGAGACCGTGCGCGGACTGATCGGCGGCTTCTATCTCACCGTGCCGGAGCCGATCGGCGGCTCGATCGACATCGGCGCCATGCACATCTCGGCCTGGCGTTTCACCATCATCGTCATCACCCTGCTGGTGATGGCGGGCTGCTATCTCCTGCTGTCGCGCACGAACTTCGGCTTGCGCATGCGCGCCACGCTGGAAAACCCGTCGCTGGCGCGCGCCTCGGGCATTTCAACGCCGCTGATGTATGGCGCCACCTTCGCGTTCGGCTCCGCGCTTGCCGGCCTTGCCGGTGCACTGATCGTCCCCGTGTTCAGTCTCTACGCCGATCTCGGCCTGCGCTTCCTGATCCAGGGATTTGTCGCCGTCATGGTCGGCGGCGTCGGCTCCTTCATCGGGCCGGTCGCTGGCGCCGGCGTCATCGGTACGCTCAGCGCCGCGTTGCCCTGGGTGATGGCGCCCGTCGTCGCCGATGTTCTCGTCTTCGTGCTTGCCATTGTTTTCATCAAATTCCGGCCACAGGGCCTCATCGCTGGAAGAGGGGTTTAAATATGTTTGCAGAACGCACCAATCTCACCCGACGTCGTTTCCTCTCCAATTTCGCCTTCGCAACCGGCGCAGTCGCGACCGGTGTCGGCAGCTGGGTGATTCCGGCGCCCTGGGCCAATGCAGCGGGAGGTCCGATCAAGGTCGGCATCGCGACGGACCTCACCGGCCCGATTGCGTACGCCGGCACGGCGGACGCCAACGTTGCCAAGATGCTGGTCAAGCAGATGAACGATGCCGGCGGCCTGCTCGGCCGTCCGCTCGAGCTCTACATCGAGGACACCGCGTCGAACGAATCGGTCGCGGTGGGCAACGTCCGAAAGCTGATCCAGCGCGACAAGGTCGACATGGTGCTCGGCGGCATCACCTCGTCGATGCGCAACGCGATCAAGGATCCGATCGTCGCGCGCGGCAAGACGCTCTACATCTATCCGCAGCTCTATGAAGGCAAGGAGTGCACGCCCTATCTGTTCTGCACCGGGCCGACGCCGGCGCAGCAGTGCGACGAATTCATTCCCTGGCTGATCAAGAACGGCGGCAAGAAATTCGCGCTGCCGAGCGCCAACTATGTCTGGCCGCACACGCTCAACGTCTACGCCCGCAAGGTGATCGAGGCCAACGGCGGCGAGGTCGTGTTCGAGGAATACTACCCGCTTGACCAGGTCGATTTCTCTTCGACCGTCAACCGCATCATCTCCAACAAGGTCGACGTCGTCTTCAACACCGTCATTCCGCCCGGTGTCGGCCCGTTCTTCAAGCAGCTCTATGAAGCGGGCTTCCTCAAGAACGGTGGGCGTCTCGCCTGCGTTTACTATGACGAGAACACGCTCAACATCAACCAGGCCGCCGAGATCGAGGGGCTCGCAAGCTGTCTCGATTATTTCAAGGTGCTGACCAAGGAGAACCCGTTCGACGCAAAGATCCAGACGGCCTACGAGAAGGATTTTCCGGGTAACTTCCTGTTCGCGGCCGGCAGTGCCGCGACCGGCACCTATCGCGGCCTCAAGCTGTGGGAAGCGGCCGTCAAGGAGGCCGGCAAGGTCGATCGCGACTCGGTGGCCGCAGCCCTCGACCACGCCAAGATCGCTGAAGGACCGGGCGGACCAGCGGAGATGGTGCCGGGCAAGCGGCACTGCAAGATGAAGATGTACACCGCGGTCGCCAAGGCTGGAAACTACGAGATCGTCGGACGCAGCGACGGGCTCGTCGATCCCAAGGAATGCTAAGGTCGAATGCCGAAATCGATGGGCGCAGTAAAACAGGCGATCCCCGCTGAGATCGGCGGGGAGGCGGACGTCGCAATGGGTGGCAGCGGGACGGCAGGGCAGGCCGCTTCGGGACGAAAGGTCCTGCCGATCGTGGAGGGCGTCGTGCTCGTCGCGGCGCTGCTCGCACCGCTGGTGCTGCAGGACTACCTCACGGTGTTCGCTACGCGCGTGATTATCCTCGCGCTGTTCGCGCTGTCGTTCGATCTGGTGTGGGGCTATGCCGGCATCATGAGTTTCGGCCAGGCGCTGTTCTTCGGCTCAGCCGGGTACGGTGTGGCGCTGCTCGCGCGCGACCTCGATATCACCAACATCTTCCTGGTGCTGCCCGCGGGAACGCTGATCGGCCTGACCTTCGCGCTGCTGCTCGGGGGCTTCCTGCTGCTGGGACGGCATCCCTCCAGCGTGATCTTCGTCTCGCTGGGCACACTCACCGGCTCCTACGCCGCCGATCGCCTCGCGCGCGGCTGGTACTATCTCGGCGGCCAGAACGGCATCCCCTCGATTTCGTCGATGACGCTCGGCAGTTACGAATTCTCGGAAGGGCCGTCCTTCTATTATCTCGTGCTCGGCATCCTCATTGTGGTCTATCTCCTCTGCCGCTTCCTGGTGCGCTCGCAGTTTGGCCTTGCACTGGCGGGCCTGCGCGAAAACGAGCAGCGGATCGCCTTCTTCGGCTACAAGGCGCAGCATCTGAAGGCGATCATCTTCGCGATCGGCGGCGCCGTCGCGGGCCTCGCCGGCAGCCTCTATGCCTTCCACGAAGGGTTTGTCTGGCCCAACATGGTCGGCGTCGTGGTCTCGACGCAAGTCGTGCTCTATGTGCTGTTCGGCGGCTCCGGCACGCTGATCGGCGCTGTCATCGGCGCCGTCATCGTCGAGGGCGTCAGTTTCTGGCTGTCGGACAATTACCGCGAGGTCTGGCCGATCATCCTTGGCGTGCTGCTGTTGCTCGTGATTCTGTTCCGGCCGCTCGGCCTGATCAGCTTTGTGCTCGGCGAGCGCGAGCGGGTCGGCAGTTTTGGCGCAAGGCCCAAGGAGACCGAAAAGGAGAAGCGCAATGCCGCTCCTTGAAGCCGCCGGCGTCAAAAAAATCTTCGGCAAGCTCACTGCGCTCGATGGCGCCGCGCTCACCGTCGGCGAGAACGAGTTTCACGGCCTGATCGGCCCGAACGGCTCCGGCAAGAGCACGCTGATGAAGTGCATTGCCGGCGCCGAGGTGCCGACGCAGGGCAAGGTCTCCTTCGTCAACACCGACATCACTGCGTTCACGCCGACCGAGCGTGCCCGCGCCGGCATGAGCCTGAAATTCCAGATCACCAGCGTGCTGCCGTCGTTGACGCTCTACGACAACATCTTGCTCGCGCTCCAGGCGCAGTCCTCGCTGCTCGACCTCGTTTTCTCGCGCACCCGGGGCGCGTTGCACGACCAGGTCATGACCATGCTGACGCAATTTCGCCTTGCCGACCGCGCTTTCGATGCAGCGGCGGCGCTGTCGCACGGCCAGCAGCAATGGCTGGAGATCGCGATGGCGCTTGCCGGCAAGCCGAAACTCCTGCTGCTCGACGAGCCGACCGGCGGCATGAGCCTGGAGGAGCGCCGCGTCACCGGCGAATTGTTGCAGCCGATCAAAAAGCATTGCTCGCTCGTCATCGTCGAGCACGACCTCGATTTCATCCGCGATATCTGCGACCGTCTCACCGTGCTCGACCAGGGCAAGGTGCTGGCGTCAGGCACGGTGTCGGAGATCCAGGCCAACAAATCCGTCCAGGAGATCTATCTGCGCCGTGCCTGAATTTTTGGACATCAAGCATCTCGATGCCGGCTATGGCCGCAGCCAGGTCCTGTTCGACGTCAACCTGGGCATTCCCTGGCGCGGCGGCGTCGCCGTGCTCGGCCGCAACGGTGCCGGCAAGACCACGTTGATGAAGACCATCGTCGGCGAGCTGCCGGCGTGGAAGGGCGAACTCGCCTTCGACGGCCGCGACATCAGCCGCCGCGCCACCCAGGAGCGCGTGCGCGCCGGCATCGGCTACGTGCCGCAGGAGCACTCGGTGTTCGCGCGCCTGTCGGTGCGCGACAATCTCGCGGTCGGCTCGCTTGCGAGCAGGAAGGCCGACGCGGTCGACCACGTGCTGACCATCTTCCCGAAGCTCGGCCAGCGCCTCGACCAGCCCGCCGGCACGCTTTCCGGCGGCGAGCGCAAGATGCTCGCCATCGGCCGCGCCATGCTGGGCGATCCCAAAACTGCTGCTGCTGGACGAGCCGACCGAAGGCGTCTGGATCGGCGTGATCGAGGAGATCACCGAACGCCTGATCGAGCTCGCGAAAAACATCGCCGTCATCATCGTCGAGCAGCACCTCGATCTCGCGCTGCGCGTTGCCGATTACGCCTATGTGCTCGACCGCGGCCGCGTCGCGCTGCAGGGCAAGGCGGGCGAGGTGAAGGGCAATCCGGAGCTGCTGCGGTATCTGGCGCCGTAGATAACTTGCGGACTGTCAGATCGCTTGGTGTCGGGCGTTCACGGCGTGCTTCCGAGAAACGGATTGAGAATGGTGAGTCCGCCGATGCTGCGGCCGTGCTGCATGTCCTCGCTGTAGAGCGTGTCGCATCCGGCTTCGATCGCAGCGGCAATGATCAGCGCGTCGTAAAAAGCAAGCGTGTGGTCGCGGGCAAGCGCAAGCGCCGCGGCGTGCGTGTCGGCGGTGAGCGGTGCAGTATCCGGAAAGCGAAACCGGATCGATTGCACCGCAGCTTCGATCACAGGCCAATCCTGTTTCTGCTTCTTGCGCAACACGTTGGTGAACTCGTTCAGCACCTGTGTGCTGATGACACCGCCGCCGGCAATCGTGGTCAATGCGCGCTGCCGCCGGACGTCGGTCGAAAAGGCATAGATCAGGACGTTGCTGTCGAAGAAAGCGCTCACCGCTCGTTCGCCTCGTCGCGGTCGAATTCGTAGCCTTCGGGCAGGGGAAATTGGAACTGTTCCGCCTGCTTGAGAAATTCTGCCCGCTTGTCGATCTTCTCCACCGCGATCTGGCCTTTCGAGGCCTTCACGACGTCGAGTTCGTCGCCGGGGGCGAGGTTCAAGGCTTCAACGAGTCTCTTGGGCAAGCGAACCGCAAGGCTGTTGCCCCATTTGGAAACCAACATTGCTTGCTCCAAGATATACAATATATTTGTATATCTTAAGCAGGATATCATCAAGTGCAAGTAGCCCAGACATGAGCCAAAACGCTGGTCGGAAACCCAGCGAACGTCATCCGCCAGGCGGCTTTCCCCAATTGACGATTCCTGGCATCGCGCTCGGCTGGGACCAACTTTCCGACCAGCCGGCGGGTGTCATTGTCTTCTCGAAGTCTGCAACAGATGGCGGAGCAACGAAGACGGCATCATCGTTGAGCGTCAGCGGTTGAATGTCGATGCTCGCAGGGCAAAGAAAATCCGGCGCTCGTCCGACGTTACGCTCGACGGCAGCCACCAAAGCATCCTGATCGTGCGTTAACGGCTTGTAGCCGTTGATCCACTGCGTTCCGAGCATATCGAGAACGGCGGAGATGTTTTGAAGCTTGCGTTCGATCAAGCCTTCAGACCGACGCACGGTCGTCATGAGCTGGCGCCGATTCTGCGCCTTGCTGTAGGCAACGCCCGCCCTCTCGGAGGTCAACATCTGAAAATAGCTATCGACCCACTGCGGAGATCTCGCTCTCCGTCCAAAGTGTGCCAGCGATCTCCTCGGTTTGCTCCCGGTCCAAGTCTCAGCTTCTTGGACTTGAATAGTATCAGGCACGCTGCTGGCGCAACGGCGGCACCTAAAATGCAGGAAACCGTTGTAAGCGATTAGATTCGTCCTACTTCACCGCCCCAAAGCGGCTGTCGAAGGAGTTCGATGACACGACCGGCGCAGCTCCCATGATCTGTGTCGCTTCACCTGCACCATCCGATACCGACGGCTTCAGCGCCGGGCGCGTCGCGGCGAGGCGGGTGTCGGGCTTCGCCGGCTCGGCGGGTTTGGCGGCCACGATCGGCTTCGGCGCCTCCTTGGCCGTATCTTTGGATTTGTCGTGTCCCGGCACGAACCGGGTCACTGCGGCTTTCAGTCTCGACGCTGCGGTGGGCGGCGTTGTCGACGGCGCGGCCGGGGCGACGGACGCGGTGGCCTGCGGCGGCGGCGTGGTCGCCGTGGTATCGGCGGTGCCCATGCCCATCTTGCGGCCGAGGTTGGAGAAGAAGCCGGCTTTTCTCAGCCGGCGCGGCGTTGGCGACACGGGCGTTGGCGGGCGCGCTGACGGCGACGACCGGCTCTGCCTGCGGCGAGGGCGCGGCTGCGTCGAGATTCGGCTTCGGCGGATTGACGTGGCCGGGGATCGTGCCCGGCGCCTTCGCCATCGCCAGCATCTGCAAGGTCGTGCCTTCGGCGCCCTCGGACAGACCGGTCGAGCCTTCCGGAATCTTCGCGGCAAAGATCTTGTTCATGCCGCCGTCGATGCCGGTGTTCATGCGCGCCACCGGTGTGCCGCGCGAAACCAGCTTGTTGTACTCGGCCTGGTCGCGCGCATCCTTCTCGCGCACGGCGCGGGCGATGTCCTCGGGGATCACATAGGCCGGACATTTTGCCGAGGCGTCGAACACCGGATCACGCTTGGCGTCGGGCGCCTTGGTTGCGTCGAAGACGTACTTCTTCTCGCAGAAATCGACCTTCGGCTCCTGCCGCGTCACTTCGAAATGATCATAGCCTTCCTTGATCATTTTCCAGAACGGCATGTTCGGGTTGTTCCGGTGCTTGGCCATGTTCACCGGCGTCATCTTGAACGGATAGGCCTGGAACTGGAACGCTTTCTGGCCGCCGAAGAAGGACTCGCGCCCGAGCGAATAGATCTCGGCGATCTGCTCGTCGGTCATCGCATAGCAACCGCGCGAAGAACAATCGCCATGCACCATCAGCTGCGAGCCGGTACGGCCGAGCGCGCGATCAAACGCGTTGGGAAAGCCGGTGTTGAACGAGAGGTAATAGGCCGATTGCGGATTCATCTGGCCGGGATTGATCGAATAGAATCCCTCCGGCGCCTGGCGGTCGCCTTCACGGACCTTCGGCCCCAAATCGCCCGACCAGCGGCAGATCGGATAAGTCTTGAGCAGTGCGAACTGGCCGTTGCGGGCCTGCTTCCAGATCTCGAGCTCGGCCTCCTGCTTGAACAGGCGCACCAGAATCGGCGATTGCAGGTCCATGTCCTTCTCGACCATCGCGGCGAGAAGTTTTGGCGGGACCGGCTGGTTGGCCTTGGCGTTGGTCGCGAGCGAGACCTGATCGGTATCGCAGCCGGCCAGCACAATGCTGACGGCAAGCGCAACCGAAGCCAAAACCGCGCGAGCAAGCGAACGAGAAATCAAGACGGACCCCACACCGTGCCGGGCATCGCGCAAACCCCAATCTTGAAGCATGATCCGACCGGCCATCCGGGCCCGTCGCAACGGGCTTTTTCGAAATCACGCTCCAGCGCTTATGCCCTGAAGCCATTGATTAAAATTCTAACCTCTGGGGCATGTGGTCGCAACCCGAGCGGGGATCACGAGCCCGTTGGCCCAAAGGTGTGGTCAACGAAGACTTAAACTGGGCCCTAACTTGGGCCTTGCGGCCACCGGTACTGAGATCGCTGATTTGGGCAAAAAAAGGGTTAATGCGGGGTTACCGGGGGCTCGGGACAGGTCTCTCGTGCCCCGGACGCAGCGCAGCGCTCCTTCAGCGGTGCGTTGCAGAGCCGGGGCCCATGCTTGAGGCGATCTCCGGAACGTTCTGGGTCCCGGCTCTGCGGAGCGGCACTTCGTGCCGCACCGCGTCCGGGACACGAAAAATCGCCCCAATCAGCCCAGTTTCCGGCCGATATCGAGGAATTTCTGCCGTCGGTGCTTGCGGACGGCGTCGCCGTCGAGGCCGCGGAGCTCGTCAAAAGCCTTGGCGATGGCGTCGCCCGTGGTGGCGATCATGGCGGCGGGGTCGCGATGGGCGCCGCCGACCGGCTCCTTCAGAATGCTGTCGATTACGCCGAACCGGAGCATGTCCTGGGCGGTGATCTTCATGTTGTTGGCGGCTTCCTGCGCCTTGGAGCCGTCGCGCCAGAGGATCGAGGAGGCTGCCTCGGGCGAGATCACGCTGTAGATCGCGTGCTCCAGCATCAGGACCTTGTTGGCGGTGGTAATGGCGATGGCGCCGCCCGACATGCCCTCGCCGGTGATGATGGCGACGTTCGGCACGGTCAGCGCCAGACAGGCATCGGTCGAGCGCGCGATCGCCTCGGCCTGGCCGCGCTCTTCCGCGCCGATGCCGGGATAGGCACCGGCGGAATCGGCGAGCGACAGCACCGGCAGGCCGAAGCGCTCGGCCATCTCCATCAGCCGCACGCATTTGCGATAGCCCTCGGGCCGCGCCATGCCGAAATTATGCTTGATGCGGCTCTCGGTGGAATCGCCCTTTTCCTGGCCCATCACGCAGATGGCCTCGCCGCGGAAGCGGCCGAAGCCGGCGACCAGCGCCTCGTCCTCGCCGAACTTGCGGTCGCCGGCGAGCGGAGTGAACTCGGTGATCAGGCCCTTGATGAAGTCGTTGAAATGCGGCCGCTGCGGATGCCGCGCGACCAGCGTCTTTTGCCACGGCGTCAGGTTCAGATAGAGGTCGGCCAGCGCCTGCGCTGCCTTGTCCTCGATTCGCCCGATCTCATCAGTGATGTCGCTGCCGGAGGCCGCAAGCGTCCGCAATTCGTCGAGCTTGGAATCGAGCTCGGCGACGGGCTTTTCGAAATCGAGATAGCTGCGCATCTGGTCTGGCATCAACTCAATATAGGGAGGGCGGGGCGAGGCGGCGAAGCAGATTCGAGCCTTCGGAAAGAAGTGTAGCTTCTTCAATGAGTTGGCTTGTGCACTCTTAGGCCGCCCGCCAAATCAATCGTGAGGCCCCGGCTCTTTCTGCGGAGATGTGGCCGAAGTCAAGGCGGTTTCATCGTCGTCCCGGCTGGCTCTCGTGTCCCGGACGCGCAGCAGCGCTTCTATAGCGCTGCTGCGCAGAGCCGGGGCACGAGCCCTATTTCTCCGCCAGCGGATGCAGGTCGCGAACGAGGCTCTTCAGCCGCTCCTCGACCACGTGGGTGTAGATCTGGGTCGTCGAAATGTCGGTGTGGCCGAGCAGCGTCTGCACGATCCGCAAATCGGCACCGTTGTGAAGCAAGTGGCTGGCAAACGCATGGCGCAGCACGTGTGGGGAGACCAGCCGGGCCTGCAGGCCGGAAGCGACCGCGAGCTCCTTCAGGTCGCGGGCAAAATGCTGCCGCGTCAGATGCCCGCTCTCGCCGAACGAGGGGAACAACCATTTTGAGGCCGCCACGCTGTTCTTCTTGTCCGTCTTGTTGTTTTCCTTGGCGGCTTCCGTCGCGGCGAGATAATCGGCCATCGCCTGCCGCGAGGCCTCGTTGAGCGGCACCAGCCGTTCCTTGTTGCCCTTGCCGCGTACCACGATCATGCGGGCGTCGCGCTTCGCGGCGGTGCGCGGCAGCGCCACCAGTTCGGAGACGCGCAAGCCGGTGGCGTAGAGCACCTCGAGCAGGCAATAGAGCCGCAAAGCGCGCAGCCGTTTCGAGGGCGAGGCATCTTCCGCCGTACTCAATTCCATGGCGCGGCGGAGCATGCGGTCGACATCCGCGATCGACAGCACCTTTGGCAGCCCGCGGCCGCGCTTGGGGCCGGACAGGATCGCCGCGGGATCCTCTGTCCGGATGCGCTCGTTGAGGAGAAAACGGTAGAGATGCCGCATCGCCGACAGCCGCCGCGCGACGCTGGTGGACTTGAAGCCGCGCGTGTCGAGGTCGGCGAGATAGTCGCGCAGCGTCTGTGTTTCGGCGTCCGCAAATGTATGGCCGACGCGGCCGAGAAATTCCGAGAAATCGGTGAGGTCGCGGCGGTAGGCATCGAGCGTATTGGGGCCGGCGCCCTGTTCCGCGGCGAGCATGTCGAGGAACAGGCCGGTGAGCTTGGCATCTGAGGGCTTGTTAGCGGAAGATCTGGCACGCATGCCCGGCAGCCTAGCTCCTATTTCTTGAGAAATTTGTCCGCCGGGATCGTCACCGTCATTTCCCGCGGCTTGGGATTGACGAAGTTCGCCAGCGCGAAGACCGCGCCATAGACAATGCCGGCGATCACGGCGACGACCGTCAGGAAGCGGAACAGGCTGGGCATCGGGCAAGGTCTCGGAGAGGGTCTCGGGCGGCCGAATTAACCAATGAAATCATCCAACATGTTCGCCGTTTCGTGGCAAGAGTCCTCTGGCGAGGCCCCCTTTGGGGTCGTATAGGTGGCCAAAGCATGCCGCCTTTGGCGGCAGTTCGAGCGAGACCCATTCGAGCGAGACAAATGTCCGACGCCGCGTTGCCGATCCAAGCTTCGCCCGAGGCCGACATCCTGTCGGCGCTGGGCGCGCGCTCGATCGTGCTCGTCGGCATGATGGGGGTAGGCAAATCCACGATCGGCCGCCGCATGGCGATCCGGCTCAAGCTGCCCTTCGTCGATGCCGACACCGAGATCGAGGCGGCGGCCGGCATGACCATACCGGAAATCTTCGAGCGCCACGGCGAGCCGCATTTCCGCGACGGCGAGGCCCGCGTGATCGCGCGTCTGCTCGACGGCGGCCCCATCGTGCTGGCAACCGGCGGCGGCGCCTTCATGCGCGAGGAGACGCGGGGCCGCATCGCGGCGAAGGCGATCTCGATCTGGCTCAAGGCCGATGCCGACGTCATCATGCGCCGCGTGCGCAGGCGCGCCGACCGTCCGCTGCTCCAGACCGCCGATCCCGAAGGAACCGTGACGCGCCTGCTCATCGAACGCGAGCCGGTCTACGGCCATGCCGACCTCACCATCGCCTCGCGCGACGTACCGCACGACAAGATCGTCGAGGAGACCATCGAGACGCTGCGCGCCCATCTCTGCGGCGAACAGGCGTCCCATCCACCAGCCGACGTCGCGAGTGCCGCACGATGACCGCGCCTTTGAAACATTCCGACCCCGTCAACGTCGAGGTCGCTCTCGGCGATCGCGCCTATGACATCGTCATCGGCCGCGGCGTGCTGGCCTCGCTGGGCGAACGGGTCGCGCGTTTACGTCCCGGCGTGCGCACCGCTGTCGTGACCGATCGCACCGTCGCAAAATACTGGCTCGAACCCGCCGAGGCTTCGCTCGCAGCGGCCGGCATTCCGACATCGCGCATCGTCGTCGAGGAAGGCGAGATCTCGAAAACCTATGCCGGGCTGGAAAAGGTCAGCGAGGCCCTGATCGCCGCAAAGATCGAGCGCAACGATCTCGTCATCGCGCTCGGCGGTGGCGTTGTCGGCGATCTCGCCGGCTTTGCGGCAGCGATCCTGCGCCGCGGCGTCGATTTCGTGCAGGTCCCGACTTCGCTTTTGGCACAGGTCGATTCCTCCGTCGGCGGCAAGACCGGCATCAACTCGCCGCAGGGCAAGAATCTGCTCGGCGCCTTTCACCAGCCGGTGCTTGTCGTCGCCGACACCGCCGTGCTCGACACGCTGTCGCCGCGGCAGTTCCGCGCCGGCTATGCCGAGGTCGCCAAATACGGCGTGCTCGGTGATGAGGCCTTCTTCACCTGGCTTGAGAACAACCATTCCGACATCTCCAGGGGCGGCGCGGCGCGCGAGCATGCGATCGCGACCTCCTGCCGCGCCAAGGCCGGCGTCGTCTCGCGCGACGAGCGTGAGACCGGCGAGCGCGCGCTGCTCAATCTCGGCCACACGTTTGGTCACGCGCTGGAAGCGGCGACTGGGTTCTCCGATCGTCTGTTCCACGGCGAGGGCGTTGCGATCGGCATGACGCTGGCAGCGCAGCTCTCGGCCAGGCTCGGCATGATCGGCGAAGCCGATGCGGCGCGCGTCGAGCGGCATCTGATTGAGGCCGGCCTGCCGACGCGCTTGCAGGACATCGCGGGCTTCGCGCAGGAAGGGCTTGCCGATGCCGATGCGCTGATGGCGCTGATGTCACAGGACAAGAAGGTCGAGCGCGGCAAGCTCACCTTCATCCTGCTGGAGGCCGTGGGGCGCGCCGTCATCGCGAAGGACGTCGAGCCGGCTCCGGTGCGCGATTTCCTCAAGGACAAGCTCGCCGTCAAGGCGTGATACGCGGCTGAACGGCGTGAGAGCGTTTTCGAGCGAAGTGGGTACCGGTTCGCGTCAAGAAAACGCGTCAAAACAAGAAACCAGAGTGGTTCATGGACTGGCTCGGATTCACCATCGTCGTCCTCTGCCTGCTCGTCTCGGGCTTCTTTGCCGCGAGCGAGACCGCGCTGATCGGCGCCTCGCGTGCCAGCATGTTGCGGCTTTCCAAGCAGGGCAACCGCGACGCCGACGTGGTCTCGCGACTGCTCGCCATGCGCGAGCGCCTGATCGGCGCGCTGCTGCTCGGCAACAACATCGCCAATATCAGTGCATCCGCCCTTGCCACCAGCATCTTCACGTCCTGGTTCGGCGATGTCGGCGTGCTCTATGCGACCGGCGTGATGACCGTGCTGGTGGTGATCTTCGCCGAGGTGCTGCCGAAGACCATCGCCATCAACGCGCCCGACCGCATGGCGCTTGCGGTGGCGCGCCCGATGCGGATGACGATGTACGTGCTGGGGCCGCTGCTCAGAATCGTCGAAGTCATCGTGCGCCTGTTGATGCGCATGTTTGGCCTCGCCGGCGAGCACCAGGCGATCCTGTCGCCGACCGAACGCCTGCGCGGCGCGGTCGACCTGTTGCATCACGAGGGCAAGGTCGAGAAGCAGGATCGCGACATGCTCGGCGGCCTGCTCGATCTGCGCGAGCTTCAGGTTTCCGACGTCATGATCCATCGTACCGAGATGACGATGATCAACGCCGACCTGCCGCCGGAAGAGCTGGTGCGCGAGGTGCTGGCGACCGAATACACCCGCATCCCGCTGTGGCGCGAGAAGCCGGAAAACATCATCGGCGTGCTCCACGCCAAGGATCTGTTGCGCGCGATCCGCGCCTCGGACGGCGACACCTCGCGCATCGACGTCTCCACCATCGCGCTGCCGCCCTGGTTCGTGCCGGAGATGCGGCCGGTGTCCGAGCAGCTCAAGGCGTTCCGCCGCCGCAAGACCCATTTCGCGCTGGTCGTCGACGAGTACGGCGAAGTTGAAGGTCTTGTGACGCTGGAAGACATTCTCGAAGAGATCGTCGGCGACATCTCCGACGAGCATGACGTCGTGGTTGCGGGCGTGCGCGCCCAGCCGGACGGCTCGGTCGTCGTCGACGGCTCGGTGCCGATCCGCGACCTCAACCGCGCCCTGGACTGGCATCTGCCCGACGAAGAGGCAACCACGGTTGCCGGCCTCGTCATTCACGAGGCGCGCTCGATCCCCGACCGCGGCCAGAGTTTCACCTTTCACGGCTTTCGCTTCCGCGTCCTCCGCCGCGAACGCAACCGCATCACCGCGCTCCGTATTTCACCGGTGCCGCGCGAATCGGAGGTGGACGAGGCGAAGCCGAGAAGGGCCGGGACGTCGTTTTAGGATTCGCGTGACCCTGTTGCCCCTCATGGCGAGGAGCGCCGCAAGGCGCGTCTCGAACCATGCAGGCCAGGACGCCGCAACGGCGGCCTGCATCCTTCGAGACGCGCGCAAATGCGCGCTCCTCAGGATGAGGAGAAATGGCGCCGTCTGCTGCTCGAATTGGCGAGCTAAGTCCCGCCTTCCCCCGGCGCCTGCGCGTGGATGGCCAGCGCGTGCACGCTGCCGGAGAGTTCCGCGGCCAGCGCCGCATTTATCATGCGGTGACGATCGACGCGGCCCTTCCCTTTGAAGGCTTGAGACACGATATAAACGCGGAAGTGCGTCTCGCCGCTCGGCCGATGGCCGGCGTGGCCCTCATGCAAATGTGACTCGTCGACGACCTGCAGGCTTTCCGGCGTGAAAGCTTCCTGCAACTTGTTGCTGATAGTATCTGTCATAGCCATGGATGTGCCATTAAGGTGCGAGATCGCTCTCCGTTGTTTGCGCAGGCCGCCTCTGGCGACCGTTCTTGAGAACGCCGAAGCCGAGCTTTGGCTATGTGTTTTCAGCTAATTGCAATGTCAAGACTTGAAGGTTTTTGCATTGCGTAGTCAAAGTCAGTCATGCCGATCGATTCATCAAAGTTCTTCGACTCCATCCGGGTCAAGCCGAAAGGCAAGCAGCCGGAAGTGAAGCCGCGCGACGCCGTGGCCAACTGCGAATGGACCGGGTGTCAGAACAAGGGCGCCCATCGTGCGCCCAAGGGTCGCGACAACCAGCGTGAATACTGGCACTTCTGCCTGAACCACGTGCGCGAGTACAATCAGAACTACAATTTCTTCTCCGGCATGAATGCCGATGCGGTCGCGCGTTATCAGAAAGATGCGCTGACCGGCCACCGTCCGACCTGGAAGATGGGCGCCAATGGCGGCGTCAAGAAAGGCGCGGAGGCCGAGATCGACGGCGCCTTCGATCCGTTCAGCATGTTCCAGGAGCTCAACGGCCGCTCCGGCTGGCGCGCCGGCCCGCAGGCCGCGCCCAAGGCCGAGACGCGCAAGATCATGAACGCCGAGCGCAAGGCGCTCCAGGTGATGGGCCTCGGCCCCGACTCTTCGCTCGCCGACGTCAAGTCCAAGTACAAGTCGCTGGTGAAGCAGCACCACCCCGATGCCAACGGCGGCGACCGCTCCACAGAGGATCGACTGATCGAGATCATCAAGGCGTATAATTATCTGAAGACCGTGGTGCGCGAGGCGTAGGCCCCGCACTTCCCTTCTTCCCTTGCGGGAGAAGGTGGCGCGAAGCGCCCGATGAGGGGTTTCTCTCGGCGAATTCAACTGCAAGAGAGATGAGGATGTCGAGACAACCCTCACCCGTCTCGCCGCTCCGGGCCACGCATTCCCTACTCGTTCGGCATCGCCCCCACATACGACGAACTCGGCCGGATCAACCGCCCCGTCCGCTGCTGCTCACGCGCATGGGCGGTCCAGCCGGCTGCGCGGGCCACCGCGAAGATCGGCGTAAAAGCCTGTCTTGGAACCGCCAGCGCATCGAGCAGGATCGCGGTGAAGAACTCGACATTGGTTTCCAGCGGCCGGTCCGGATTCTTCTTGCGCAGCGCGCTACGGATATAGGCCTCGACCTCGCCGGCAAACGGCAGGCCGGCGCCGTCCGAGGCGAGCGCCTCGATCGCGGTCTTGAGCACGTCGGCGCGGGGATCGCGCACGCGATAGACGCGGTGACCAAAACCCATCATCCGCTCGCCGCGTGCCAGCGCCGCATCGACCCAGGTCTGGATGCGCTCGCGCGAACCGATCGCGTCGAGCATTTCCAGCACCGGCTCCGGCGCGCCGCCATGCAGCGGGCCGGTGAGCGCGCAATAGCCGGCGGTGACGGCGGCGAACAGATCGGCTTGCGTCGAGGCCACCACGCGCGCGGTGAAGGTCGAGGCATTCATGCCGTGATCGCAGACCGTGACGAGATAGGCGTCTAACGCCGTGACCTCGCGCGTCGCCGGTGCGCACCCGTGCAGCATGCGGAGCGTATCGGCGGCGTGGCTCACGCTCGGATCGGGCGCGACCGGATCGAGACCTTTGGCGCGCCGGACCAGCGCACCTGCGATCACCGGAAATGCGCCGACGATGGTCGCCTCGTGCTCCAGCCCGTGCTCCGCGCGAAGTCCCGCGACCGCCGCGCGAAACCCGTCGAGGATGCCCATGCCGCTTGTCGCTGGCAGCAGGTCGGCCAAACGCGCGAAAGCGCGTTCGCGTGCGGCACCCAGGTTCGCCCGCACATTGGCTTCGCTCAGCGTGGTCTTGCTGGCGCCGTTCCAAAGCCGGGCGGTAACGCCCTCAAAGTTCGACTGGCTCGCCAGTCGGCCGACATGCTCGCCGGCGATGATCAGCTCGCCGCGCTCGCCGTCGACATGGCTCAGCACGGTCTCAGCCGCGGGAACGCCGTCCAGCCCGATCTGACTCTTGGTGAGGTGGATGTTCATGGCCCAATCTCCGTTTTGCTATGCAGCGGAAGGTCGGGCCTCTCGACAGATTGATCAATCTTGATTACATAAATCAATATGAAAAATTCTGAGGAACTCTATCTCTCGGCGCGGGAGGCCGCCGCCGAACTCGCGATCTCGCCGGCCACGCTCTACGCCTATGTCAGCCGCGGCCTGGTCCGCTCCGAGCCGACGCCGGACTCGCGCAAGAACCGCTATCGCGCCGAGGACGTCCGGGCGCTGAAGGAGCGCCGGGTGCCATCGCCCGAGCCGCGCGGCCTGCGCAGCTTCGACGCCGATTTGCCGGTCATGGATACGGAGATATCCACCATCACCGAGGACGGCGCGATCTATCGCGGCGTCAATTGCGTCGATCTCGCCGAGAACGACACGCTGGAGCACACCGCGACGCTTCTATGGGACGTCTCCGGCGTCGATCCCTTTGCACCTGACAATTTTCCAGCAGTATCCGATGAGATGCGCCTGATCGCGCAGGCCGCGCGCCGCGCCGCGCCGATTGATCGCGCCATCGCGGTGCTGGCGCTCGCATCGAGCGCCGATCCCCGCGCCTTCACCCGTGCACATGACGGACGTGCGATGGTCGGTGCGCGCATCGTCCGGCTCCTGGTCGCGACCATGCTCAATACGGAGCCGTCGGCCGAGCCGTTGCACCAGCAGATCGCCAGGGCCTGGGCGCCCGACAGCAAGCACGCGGCTGATCTCATCCGCCGCGCGCTGGTTCTGCTCGCCGAGCATGAATTGAACGCGTCCACCTTCACCGCGCGCTGCGCGGCCTCGACCGGCCTCAATCTTTATGACTCCGTCATCGCCGGCCTCGCCGCGCTGAAGGGGCCGAAGCACGGCGGCGCCGGCGTGCTCGCCTCGCAGCTCGTCAAGGCGCTGGTGGATCGTGACGTCGAGCCAATGGTCCGCGAATGCGTCGCGCTCGGCGAACGCTTTGCCGGCTTCGGTCACGGCGTCTACAAGCGGGGCGATCGGCGCGCGCAGTCGCTCCTGAATGCCCTGGCCCGCGCCGGCGCACCGCGCAAATTCACCAAGGAGGTGCCGGAGCGCATCGCGGAGGCGACCGGCGAGCTCGTCAACATCGACTACGCGCTCGCGGTGCTCGTGCACGCACTGCGCCTGCCCGGAGGCAGCGAGCTCGCGCTGTTCGCAATGGCTCGCAGCGTCGGATGGATCGCGCATGCGAGCGAGCAATTGCAGCATGGCAAGCTGATCCGCCCGCGGGCCCGCTATGTGGGCCCGGCGCCGGGGCGGAGGGCGGGGGCTGCGGATTCCAAGGGATAATCAAAAACCGTCATGGTGAGGAGCGCGGAACGCGTGTCTCGAACCATGCAGGCCCGGCTGTCGCCCGCGGCCATCCTTCAAGACGCCCGCCGTTGGCGGGCCCTCAGGATGAGGGCGGTGTGCTTGGATACAGTCGATCAACCCCGCGGCTTCGCCACCGCCACACCGCCACCGTTCCGTCGGCGGTAGACCCAAACCGCCGCGCCCAGCACGATCGCCACGCCGACCACGGTCAAAATCCACATATGCTTATATGGATGCCCGTGATGCGGCAGCCCGGCATATTCGTGCAGAGCCGACACCGCCAAAACACCCGGCAGCACATGCGCGGGCGCCCAGACCAGGATCGCCGGGATGTTGATGGCGTAGAAGCGGGCCGGGGGCATGCCCAGCGCGCCGGCGGTGACCGGCACAAAGGCCCGGATCGGCGGCACGAAGCGGGCCAAGAACACGGCCCAGGCGCCGAAGCGGCGGAAGAAGTTTTCGCTCTGCTCGATCACGCGGGGATAGTTGGTCAGCGGCCAGGTGTTGAGAATCTCGCGCTGCCGCCGGTGCCCGATCCAGTAGGCCGACCCGTCGCCGAGCACAGCGCCAATTGCCGCCGCCAGCAACACCCATTGCAGCTTCAGCTCGCCGCCCGGAACCAGCGCGCTCAGCGCCAGGATGATGGTCGAGCCGGGGATCACCGAGCCGACCACCGGAACCGCCTCCAGCAGGGCCGCCAGGAACAGGGTCAGATAGGCCAGCCATGCATGGGCCGAGACGAATGAAATGAGGGGATCGAGGAAGGACGTCACATCGTCTCTGTGGTGGGGTTGGGCTGTGAGGTTAAGACCCTACATAAGTAACAAGCGGCGGTAAAAGTGCCACCCACGTACGCAGGGCCGCGCATCCCGCACGAATTTCAGGCGTGATTCGCAAGGCAGCCCTCCAAAATCTGCGTTTCTTGCCTATCTAAATGAAAAGACAACGGAACTTTGATTGGGGGGCGGGCTTCTGCCCGCACGTTGTCTCTGATAAGTTCGCCACCGCACCCAGCCGCAGCCAACGTGCAAATAACTGGTCTCGGGACCGCCCGGGGCCTCGGAGGATTGATGACGACCGCCGCCCTGTCCAAAGTTGAGGAAGTTTCCGGTCTGCCCGACATGAAGGTGTCGGTGCGCCAGGTCTTTGGGATCGACACCGATCTCGAAGTGCCGGCCTATTCCGAAGTCGATCCTCACGTACCCGAAGTTGATTCCGACTACCGTTTCGACCGCGCCACCACGCTCGCCATTCTCGCCGGCTTTTCCCGGAATCGCCGGGTCATGGTCACCGGCTATCACGGCACCGGCAAATCCACCCATATCGAGCAGGTCGCTGCGCGGCTGAACTGGCCCTGCGTGCGCGTCAACCTCGACAGCCACATCAGCCGTATCGATCTCGTCGGCAAGGACTCGATCGTGGTCCGCGACGGCAAGCAGGTCACCGAATTCCGCGACGGCATCCTGCCCTGGGCGCTCCAGCACAACATCGCGCTGGTGTTCGACGAATATGACGCCGGACGCCCGGACGTGATGTTCGTGATCCAGCGCGTGCTGGAAGTCTCCGGCCGCCTGACGCTGCTCGACCAGAACAAGGTGATCAAGCCCCACCCGGCGTTCCGCATGTTCTCGACCGCGAACACCGTCGGTCTCGGCGACACCTCGGGCCTCTATCACGGCACCCAGCAGATCAACCAGGGCCAGATGGACCGCTGGTCGATCGTCACCACGCTGAACTACCTCAGCCATGACGAGGAAGTGGAGATCGTGCTGGCGAAGGCCAAGCACTATCGCACCCCGGAAGGACGCGACATCGTCAACAAGATGGTGCGCCTTGCCGATCTCTCCCGTAACGCCTTCGCCAATGGCGATCTGTCGACGGTGATGAGCCCGCGCACGGTGATCACCTGGGCGGAGAACGCCGACATTTTTGGCGATATCGGATTTGCATTCCGGGTCACCTTTCTCAACAAGTGCGACGAACTCGAGCGTCCGTTGGTCGCCGAGTTCTACCAGCGCTGCTTCAACGCGGAGCTTCCGGAATCGGCGGTCAACGTGGCGCTCAGCTGATATCTCTTTCGGTGTGTCGTCCCGGCCGAGTGCGCAATTGCGCACGGGGGCCGGGACCCATACCGCGAGGTCTCTCGATTGAATCGGCGCGGGTCGTTTCTCCTGACGCAATGACCGCCGGTGGTTATGGGTTCCGGCCTTCGCCGGGACGACGGGTAAAGGCGACATGAGCACGTCCAACTCCAAATTCCGCAACACCAAGGAAGCCCCGACCGAGCCGTTCAAACGCTCGGTGGCGTCCTGCCTGAAGGCGATCGCGAAAGCGCCCGAGCTCGATGTCAGCTTCGCCGCGGAGCGTCCCGGGCTTGCGCCGGGCAAGGCGCGGCTGCCTGAGCCCGCGCGAAAAATGACCAAGCGTGATGCCGCCATCGTGCGCGGCCACGCCGATTCCATCGCGCTCAAGCTCGCCTGTCACGATCCAAAACTGCATCGCAAGCTGATGCCCGGCAATCCGCAGGCGCGCGGCGTGTTCGAGGCGGTTGAGCAGGCCCGCGTCGAGGCGATCGGCGCGCGTCGTATGGCGGGCGTTGCCAAAAACCTCACCGCGATGCTCGACGACCATTTCCATCGCGGCAAGTTCGACGAGATCACCGACCGCGCCGACGCACCGCTTGCGGACGCGCTGGCGATGCTGGTGCGCGAGCGCCTGACCGGCATGGCGCCGCCGACGGCTGCCAAGAAGGTCGTCGACCTCTGGCGTCCCATTCTCGAAGACAAGATCGGCAAGCGGCTCGACCGGCTCGATATCCTGGTCGAGGACCAGACCAGGTTCGGCGATGCCGTGCATGATCTGTTGACCGCACTCGAGATCGGCGACGAGCGCAATGCCGACAGTGAAGACAACGACGACAACGAGGACAATCAGGACGGCGACAACGACCAGTCCGGCGCCGAAGGCTCGCCCGATTCCGACGCCGCGCAGGAGATGAGCGCCGACCAGGCGCAGGCCAGCTCGGAAGATATGAGCGAGAGCGCGATGGAAAGCGCGCAGGCCTCGACCTCCGACACCTTCGACGACGGCGAGCTCGGCGACGACGAGACGCCGGGCGAGGCGACGCGTCCGAATTCGCACGGGAAGAACGAGCCGCGCGGGCCGGAATATCACGCCTTCGCGCCGAAATTCGACGAGATCATCGCCGCTGAAGACCTCTGCGACCATGACGAGCTGGAGCGCCTGCGCGCCTATCTCGACAAGCAGCTCGCGCATCTGCAGGGCATCGTCGCCCGTCTCGCCAACCGCCTTCAGCGCCGGCTGATGGCACAGCAGAACCGCGCCTGGGAGTTCGATCTCGAAGAGGGGCATTCTGGATCCCGCGCGCCTGTCGCGCGTGGTGACCGATCCCTATCACCCGCTGTCCTTCATGCACGAGAAGGAGGCGACCTTCCGCGACACCGTGGTGACGCTGCTGCTCGACAACTCCGGCTCGATGCGCGGCCGCCCGATCACGGTCGCGGCGACCTGCGCCGACATCCTCGCCCGCACGCTGGAGCGTTGCGGCGTCAAGGTCGAGATTCTCGGCTTCACCACGCGCGCCTGGAAGGGCGGGCAATCGCGCGAGGCGTGGCTTGCCGCCGGCAAGCCGGCCAATCCCGGCCGGCTCAACGATCTCCGCCACATCATCTACAAATCCGCCGACGCGCCGTGGCGCCGTGCGCGGAAGAATCTTGGCCTGATGATGCGCGAGGGGCTGCTGAAGGAGAACATCGACGGCGAGGCGCTGGACTGGGCGCACAAGCGCCTGCTCGGCCGGCCCGAGCAGCGCAAGATCCTGATGATGATCTCGGACGGCGCGCCGGTCGACGATTCCACGCTGTCCGTCAATCCCGGCAACTACCTCGAGCGGCATCTGCGCCACATCATCGAGGAGATCGAGACCCGCTCGCCGGTCGAGCTGATCGCGATCGGCATCGGCCATGACGTCACGCGCTATTATCGCCGCGCGGTGACAATCGTGGATGCCGAAGAGCTCGGCGGTGCCATCACGGAAAAACTCGCCGAACTCTTCAGCGAGACCAACACCGCACCCACGCAACCGGCCAACCGCCCGCGACGCAAATTGCATTCGTGAGCAACCATCGATCCCGCCGCAGCTTTATCGGCCACGCGGCGGCGGGATTTTCCACCCTCGCACTTTCTCACCTGGCGCAGGCGCAGCCTGCGACCGAGCCGCCGCCGCGTACCTCGCTGATCGAGCACGCCGTCGCCGCGCCCGTCCGCATCGAGGTGAACGCGCGGCCGATTCCGAATTTCGCACCGCGCGACGGTTCACGCACGCGCTTCGGTTCGCTTGAGTATCGCCAGCGGCCTTGTGCTGACCTCGCCGCATCGCGGCTTCGGTGGCCTGTCCGGCTTTCGCTTCCTCGATACCAGGGGTGAGCGCTTTCTCGCGATCTCCGACCAGGGCACCTGGTTCACCGGCGCGATCCGCTATTCGGGACGGAGCATGACGGGTCTCGACGACGTCGAGGCCGCGCCGGTGCTCAATGCGGAGGGACGGCCGATCACCGAGAAGCGCCTGTGGTACGATACCGAGTCGCTCGCGCGTGACGGCTCGTTGGTCTATGTCGGGCTCGAGCGCGTCAACCAGATCATGCGGTTCGATTTTTCGAAGGGCGGCATCCGCGCCCGCGGCGAGGTGCTGCAGACGCCGCCGGCGGTGCGCAAGCTGCCCTACAACAAGGGGCTCGAGGCGCTGGTGTTTGTCCCCACAGGGCAGCCGCTCGCGGGCAGCTTGATCGCGCTGTCGGAGGGCGGCTTCGATGCCGACGGCAATCTGATCGGATTTTTGATCGGCGGCCCCACGCCGGGCCAGTTCAGCATTCGCCGCACCGACCAGCAGTTCATCAGCGACGCCGTGCTGCTGCCCTCGGGCGATCTCCTGATCCTCGAGCGCAAATTCTCCTGGTTCACCGGCATCGATATCCGTATCCGCGCGATCCCCCTGAAATCGATCGCGCCGGGCGCCGTGGTCGACGGCCCCGTGCTGTTCAAGGCCGATCTCGGCCACGAGATCGACAACATGGAAGGCATCGACGCCCACGTCACCACCGACGGCGAGACCGTGCTGACGCTGGTGTCGGACGACAATTTCTCGCTGCTGCAGCGGACGCTCCTGCTACAGTTCGCGCTGGTGGAGTAGGGCGGCCCGGCGCGCTCCCGCAATGCATGACGTTACGGGCCGCCATTCCCCCCGCGCGGCTGGCAATCCGCGTTTCCATCATTACACTCCCTCTGCGCCCCACCATCGCCCCTCCATCCTCCGGAACTCCCCCCGCATGAGCGCCCTGTTTTCCCCGATCAAGCTGCGCGGCCTGACGCTGAAGAACCGCATCGTGGTGTCGCCGATGTGCCAGTATTCGGCCGACGACGGCGTCGCCAATGACTGGCACTTCACTCACATCAACAATCTCAGCCTGTCGGGCGCGGCGATGTTCTGCATCGAGGCGACCCATGTCGAGGCGATCGGCCGCATCACGCCGGGCTGCCTCGGGCTCTACAGCGACGCCGCCGAGGCCGCGCTGAAACAGATCCTCAGCTCGGTGCGCAAACATTCCTCCACGGCGGTCGCGATGCAGCTCGCGCATGCGGGCCGGAAAGCCTCGAGCGCACGGCCCTGGGACGGCGGCCAGCTGATTCCGCTGAGCGAAGGCGGCTGGCAGGCCGTGGCGCCGTCCGCGCTGCCGCACAAGGAAGGCGAGGCCGCGCCGCTCGCGCTCGACACCGCAGGCCTCAAGCGCATCCGCGACGCTTTCGTCGAGTCCGCGAAACGCGCGGATCGCATCGGCATCGACGCGATCGAGCTGCACGGCGCGCACGGCTATCTCCTGCATCAGTTTCTGTCGCCGATCTCGAACAAGCGCACCGACGAATACGGCGGTAGCTTGCAAAACCGCATGCGCTTCCCGTTGGAGGTTTACGATGCGGTGCGCGCGGTGTTCCCGCACGACAAGCCGGTCGGCATGCGGGTGTCCTCGACCGACTGGGTCGAGGGCGGCTGGGATCTGGCGCAGACCATCGCATTCGCCAACGCGCTGAAGGCGCGCGGCGTCGACTGGATCGATGCCTCCTCCGGCGGCGTCTCGCCGCTGCAGAAGATCACGCTCGGCCCCGGCTACCAGGTGCAGTTCGCAGAGGCCATCAAGCGCGAGACCGGATTGCCCACCATCGCCGTCGGCCTGATCACCGATGGAAAGCAGGCCGAAGAGATCGTCGCATCCGGCAAGGCCGACATGGTCGCGCTCGCGCGCGGCATGCTCTACGATCCCCGCTGGGCCTGGCACGCCGCAGCGGACGTCGGCGGCGAAGTCGAGGCGCCGCCGCAATACTGGCGCTCGCAGCCCTCGACGCAAAAGGCGCTGTTCGGCAAGACCACGTTCGGGGCGAGGTGAGGTCTTCACCTGCCGCCCATCTTTCTGCCGCCCATCCTTCGAGACGCCCGCCTTTGGCGGGCCCTCAGGATGAGGACGGAGTGCGCGGTAGCACTTTCGGCAGGCAACGATGCCGCTCAGCCTCATCCTGAGGAGACCGCAAAGCGGTCGTCTCGAAGGACGAGGCGCTCGCTCAGCGTCCGCCAGGACGTCATATGCGATAGCCCTGCCGCTTGCGGGAGAGGGAGTTAACCTCACGCATCCGTAACCCCTCTCACCTTCCACGTCAGGCAAAACTGGCCTAACCTCGCGCGCACTCCAATTCGTCACGGAGGCCCGCCATGCGGTTTCGTGTCCGGAAAGCTGCCCACGTCATCGAGCGCGTGGGTCTTGCGATGGCAGGCGCGGCGTGCGGGCTGTTCGTCGGCGCCTATGTGGGATCTGTGATACCCGCGCTCACCACGGAGGGCTTCCTGCTGCTGATGATGGTGCTGGGCTTCGTCGGCTTCTATCTCGGCATCGACACGCCGCAGCTGCCCTTCGACGAGGCCCACGGCGACATCGACGCCGCGGAACTGTTGAGCTCCGCCGGCACGCTCTGCGCCACGCTCACCGCATTCGCCTCGGTCGCCATCATCGTGCTCCGCCTCGATCCGCACATCGCGTGGAGCTGGTTCGCCTTGTTGGGCTGGATCGCAGGTGTCGCGATGCAGATCGTCGCGGGGGCGAAGGCGCGGATGCGGAAGTAGGTGGGGCGGCTTCGCCTAGAACACCACGCCCACCTTCGTGCCGCGCTTCCACGCCACGCGGCAGCGCTTCTTGGTATTCACGTGCAGCAGCTCGAACCGATCAGGAATCTTCACCTGCCCGCCGAGATCGACGCAGGCGCCGCCGGGCGAATAGTCGATCAGCGTGCAGACGATGACCGGCGCGCGCGGGTCGGTGATGATCTTGGCCTGGCGGGACACCAGGCCGGCGGGTTTGACGCGGGCATGTCGGCGCGGATGCATTGGCACTCTCCTCCAATTTCCGCGAATAGCGCGGGTGGTCTGGGAGATGATGCAGAGGAGTTGATGCGATCCAGCTAAGGCGGGGGCGAGAATTTTAATGAAAAGTGTCGGCGAATGGAGAAAGCGGCGGTAGTGGGGTATGACGAGGCCCCACCTCACTCCGCCACGATCTCCTCCGTCTCCGCCGCCGCCCCCACACCCGGCGGCACCGGCATCGGCACGGTCACATAATCCTTCGGCAAATTCACCGGCCGGTATCCCGGCTCCACCGCCATCCGCTTCAGCACGCTCTCATGCACATGCGCGCCGTCGGGGATGGGGCGCGGTTCGCAATCGGGGATGTAGAAGCCGAGAAAGACTTTCCGCTCCGGCCATTCCTTGTATGTCGCGCTCTTCGGCAGATACTCCAGCACGCGCCAGAGCGCCGTCATTGAATTGTGCAGCTCGCCGGTCGTGCCGGTGTAGGCGGGCTCGACATACTGGAACGGTGAGTGCTTGCGCTGGATGCCCCAGGCGAGCTGGTTCACGGTGCGCGGGTTGAAGTTCAGCCCGGCCTTCGCCGCCTCTTCGATCATCCAGATCAGCGGATATTTGGACTCGCCGCTCTCTGCCTCCGGATAACCGCCGCCGACATCGCAGTGCACGCCGGCGAACCACACCTGCAAAATGTCCTGTGGCTCCTTCTTCTCGTCGGGCACGTAACGGTGGCTCCAGTACTCCTGCGGCTCGTCATGCTTCTTGAGGCGGAACATGCAGCGCCGCTCGTCGATCGCGATCGCCTGCCGGAAGATGTTGACGCTCGGATTGCGCAGTGTGAAGGCGAGCTCCTCCAGGCTGAACACGAGGAAGAAGACGTCGCGCCGCGGCACGATCACGCTCGCCACCGTGTCCCAGACGCCGATGAAATGGATGGTCGGCCAGCGCGTGGAGGTGATGCGCGCGAATTGCGCGGCGAGGTCGAATTCGTCTTTCGGCAACGGCCCCTGATCATCGACATCGATACCCTTGAGGTCCTCGATGTCGTTGCCGCGCCCGGTGCCGGAATATTGCTTGTAGGCGACGAGGCCGGAGCCTGCGAGGTTCGCCTGCTCCGGCGAGATCAGCCCGATCTTGTGGATCAGCCCCGCCAGCACCCGCACCGTATAGGCGCCGCGCGAGAAGCCGAACAGATAGATCTTGTCGCCCGGCGCGTAGTGCTCGACCAGGAAGCGATAGGCCGACAGCACATTGTCATCGAGCCCGTAGCCGGTGGCGAGCCCCAGCACCAGATTGACGTTGGCTTTCCAGCGGTGCCACGTCGACGGCTCCGTCACGGTGCCGACGCCTGGATCGTAGAACACCATCTGCCGCGGCGACGTCTTGTCGGTCTTGCGCAGGCAGCGATAGAGCTTCAGGACGTTGGAGATGTTCTCCGAGATCTCGTTGCCGGTGCCGTCACAGCAGATGACGAGGTTTTTCGGCTCGGATTGATGGTCGGTCGTGCGGTCGTGCTCCACGGTACGCCCTCCCGGTAATGCTACCCGGGCGAGTATAGCGGAAAAAGGTAGGGAGAAGAGATGATAGCGGTCGCTTCTCCCTCTCCCATTGTGGGGCAGGGCTATCGCATATGAAGAAACATATGGCTGGAAGCTCGACTGCGGCCATCCTTCGAGACGCCCGCCTCCGGCGGGCCCTCAGGATGAGGGATGAGTGTGCGGCAGCATTTCAACGCAGACGGATGCAGCCAAGCCTCATCCTGAGGAGACCGCGTAGCGGTCGTCTCGAAGGACGAGGCGCCCGGCCTCGATCGCCCCTACTTCTTCTTCCCCTGACCGATCTCCGGCTGCCAGGCGGCGTCCTTGCGGCTCGGTGCCGCGGCGGTTGCTTTGACTTTGTCCTTCTTCGGCTTCTTGGTCTCGCGATTGCTGCGTTGCTGTCCCTTGGCCATGACGTCCGTCTCCTGTGGGGCTCGAATTCGCTGGGTTCGTTCGACTGCGAGATTGGCGCTGCCGTATGCGCTGGGCACGCGGCGACGAGAGAAAAGACACGCGGTGCCGCGCACACGAAACGCGGAACATGCAGCGCAATCTCGACCTCACGGCAATTGCGTGAGTTGCGCTGACGCTTACGAGCGTACGCCTGCGTCATGCCGATTGCGA
The DNA here is from genome assembly GCF_054056555.1 of Bradyrhizobium sp. LM2.9. Lineage (NCBI taxonomy): Bacteria > Pseudomonadati > Pseudomonadota > Alphaproteobacteria > Hyphomicrobiales > Nitrobacteraceae > Bradyrhizobium > Bradyrhizobium sp. LM2.9. Next base: position 5,731,181 of record NZ_JBSRYJ010000002.1, on the reverse strand, counting down.
GGACAAAAACGCCGCGCGCGAGCGCCGCGATGCGGCCTTAAGTGCCCGCCCGCGCTGACATAATGCTGGCTATTGCCGCGCTAGGGGCGCATGTTTGCGGCAGCTGGCGTCGGTTGAGGCCCCTTCTTTGTGAAAGGCAGGTGTGCATGACCATCCGCTCGCGGCGAGAAACCGTCACCTTCAAATATCCATTCCACATCCGCGGCGTCGAGCGCGAGTTGCCGGCCGGCGCCTATGAGGTCGTCACCGACGAGGAGATGATCGAGGGCCTGTCGTTCGCGTCCTATCGCCGCGTCGCCACCATGATCACGGTGCCCTCCGAAGGCGTGCGCGGTGCGACGGAGATGCTGTCGATCGGCTCGGTCGACCTGGCGGATGCCCAACGCATCGACGCGAGTGCCTGAAATGACTGACATCCCGGTCGATCTCGACAGCCACCGCGGCATGGCCGCCCAGAAGGCAACCGATCTGCGCCGCGCGCTGGCCGACGTCGAGGCCCAGGTCAGGGAGCTGCGCGAGCGCGAGGCCGATCTCGAAAACCGCATGATGTCGGTGCCGGCCGCGTCCTGGCCCGAGGCCGCCGTGAAGGCGCGCCATCTGCTCAACCTCTATGCCGCGGGCCTGCCCACTGAGGACACCCGCCACCGCGCGCTGGTGGCCGCGCTGTTCGACGATTTCGCAAGGCTGAACGGCGATAATTGACTCGAGCCGCAAGCCCCGGGCTCGCTGCACCTCTCCCGCTTGCGGGAGAGGTCGACGCGCCCCGGGCGATGGGAAGCATCGTCCCGCGCGCGGCGGGTGAGGGCTCTCTCCTCATCGGGGTTATCGCTTGTGGAGACACCCCCACCCCAACCCTCCCCCGCAAGCGGGAGAGGGAGCGCACCAGAACCAATCGGCACAAGGAGTACCCCATGACGCTCACCAGCAGCCGCTTCATCGGCCACGAACAGGACCGGGGCATCGTCCAGTTCTCGATGCAGGACGGCGCGAAGCAGATCGCCTGCGCGATCTCGACCTCCGCGATGGACGACCTCGAGCGCGGTCCGCGCGCCCGGCCCTCCGAGCGCGAAGAGCAGTTCACCCGCCTGCGCGAGCGCATCGAAGCCTGCGTGGAACGGAAATATCAGGCGACGGAGTTCGAGGGCACCCCGCCGGGCATCGTGTTGCGGAGCATTGATTTTCGGGGGTAGGCGAGGCGACGGTTCGCACCGCGAGCGTGCAGGCTTCGCGCATTTCGACCGCATCCGCAGGCCCCTTTACCGCCTCAGCTGTTGATATTAACCATCTGTTAACCATGCGGTCGCCTAATGTGAGGATTGGGGGATCACCATGTCGGCCCATGTGACGCGACCGAAGTTGATGCCAGCCGATCCTGCCTTTCATCTGCTTGGCGGGCTCGCGGTTCGTGCCAAGGCGTTCATACAGACCAAAACGGCTGTCCTACGGAGCAATGCCATGTTCGGAAAGGACGACTTAGTGGACAATCTCGGTCGCGATCTCGATCGCGCGCGCGGACGACGCGATGCTCTTGCATCCGAGGCTGCGACCCTGACGGCTCAGATCGCCGAAATCGAAACCCGCCTTTCGGAGGAGAAGAACAGGCGGGAGCGTGATCGCGTCCTGGGCGAAATCGAAGCGATCAAAACCCGAATCAAACAGGCCGGGAGCGCGTTTGCACCTGTTGTCGATGGTCTCTGCAAGGCGATCGTGCAGGCTGCGGCAGTTGTGCCCGAGGCCCGCGAGCTCAATAGCTTCCTGGTATCGGTGGCGGCCGAAATCGACAACGTCATCGATCCCTTGGTGCGCGAACTGGATCAGCGCGCGGATGCGGTGCGAATAGGCCACGCTGCATCGGACATCCCGAGTTCGGCCAATGAGGGGGCCATCGTACCGCCCGTGGAACCGCCAAAAGACAACAACGATCGCCTGCTTCGCTTCCCGGCATGGCTGTCTCGCGACAAGGAGCCGGAAAAGGAAACAGCGGAGAGCCCGCGCAGCACGGCAGCGTGAATCATCGGCGCGCCGCGCACCTCAAGAAGCTCGAATGCATGACGTTCGGAAGTCGCCGATGAAATTGCGCGATGACGATTCGTCCCAATCTCATCGCGCCCTGGACGCCTAGGAGCGGCCCATTCCCGGCATCGTAGCTCGCGAGGGAGTCTGTCACCGGGCCGCGCTTCGCGCGGACCCGTTGGTTGAGCCCCGGGATGACGACCCGTTGTCAGGCTCGCTGGTCCGCCAGGCAAGTAACTCCGGCTCTTGCGGCCAGCTCAGTTGGCGGCGCGGCGCAGGAAGGCCGGAATATCGAGAATGCTTTCGTCGGTCGCGTTGCGTGGAGATGAGCGGCCGTAGGGATCGAGCGGCTGAGGAGCTGCCTGGCGCGCATATTCCAGATCCGGCCTTGCCGGTTGCCCCGTGGGTCGGCCGGCCGCGGGGTGGAGCGGCGGGCTTTCCACCTGCGGAAGCGGTGCGCTGCGCTCGACGCGATCGGCGATGCGGCGGCTGTCGTTGCGCAGCCTGCCGGCGAGCTGCGTGAGTGAGGTTTCCGCCGGCGGCGTCTGCAGCGCCGGATCGAGATTGTCGATTCCGGTCGCCACCACCGAGACGCGGACGATGCCCTCGAGGCTTTCGTCAAACGACGCGCCGACGATGATGTTGGCGTCCGGGTCGGCCTCGTCGCGAATGCGGGTGGCAGCTTCGTCGACTTCGAACAGCATGAGATCCCTGCCGCCGGTGATGGAGATGATGAGGCCACTGGCGCGCTTGATCGAGGGGTTCTCGATCAACGGATTGGAAATCGCGGCCACGGCGGCGGCGAGCACGCGTTTCTCGCCGGAAGCTTCGCCCCGTCCCATCATCGCCTTGCCCTTCTCTCGCATCACGGAGAGAACGTCGGCAAAATCGAGATTGATCAGGCCTTCCTTGACGATGAGGTCGCTGATGCAGGCCACGCCCGAATAAAGCACCTGATCGGCAAGGGCAAAGGCATCGGCGAATGTGGTCTTCGCGCTGGCCACCCGGAACAGGTTCTGGTTCGGGATGATCAGCAGGGTGTCGACTGTCTTCAGCAATTCCTCGATGCCGGCTTCGGCAAAGCGCATGCGGCGCTGGCCCTCGAAGTAGAATGGCTTGGTGACCACGCCGATCGTGAGGATGCCGAGCTCGCGCGCGGTCCTCGCGATGATGGGTGCAGCCCCGGTGCCGGTACCGCCGCCCATGCCGGCAGTCACGAACACCATGTGCGCGCTGGTCAGATGTTCGCGGATCGTATCGATTGCCTCCTCGGCTGCGGCGCGTCCCAATTCGGGTTGCGAGCCGGCGCCAAGGCCCGCAGTCACCTGTGTGCCCAGCTGGATGAGGCGCGTCGCCTTCGACATGGCAAGCGCCTGCGCGTCGGTATTGGCGACGACGAAGTCGACCCCCTGCAGCCCGGCCGTGATCATGTTGTTGACGGCATTGCCGCCAGCGCCGCCAACCCCGAATACGACAATGCGCGCCTTCATCTCGCGAATATCTGTAGTGCCAGTCATTCTGTCCTCGCGGTTGCTCCGGCAGGCCGGGATGGGATGAGTATCGAGTGCTACCCGCAAGCCGCGCGGTCTGCGTCCACGATGGCCGCGGCCAGATGTCCCAATCGAAGCGCGGCTGGTCCCGTGGTCGCGCCGCCAGCCCGGCGACCGGTCCGCAGAGCCGCCACTTCGTCTTCCAGTCGTGCCGCCCACGCATTGGCGGCCATCGTCTCGGCAGCCGCCTGCGTCAGCTCGACGGCGAGGCGATCGGCGCACTCGCGCTCGCGCTCGAGATCTGACCGGTAGCCGGCTGCGACTGCTTCGAGCCGCGCGACCTCTGCCTTGAATGCCTCGATCTTGAAGGCCTCGATCTTTGCCATGGAGACATCGATGCGGTCTGCCGGGCGGCCAATTCGTGGGCGAGGCGTGTACCGGAATTCGGAGAAATCAACGCTCACCAGGGCTTTCCCATCGTCCGAGCGCGAGCGTGGCAAACCGCGTCGCCCGGCAAGCGAACGAGCGGCCTCGCGCGAGATATTGAGGCGGGCACTGAGATCGGCATACGTCAACAACGCAACGCACATCGGCGCTTCTCCTGGAGCGAGCCGGGAAGGCATTTCGGGCTAATGATGGCTGGACGATGAGTTTAGGCTAGGGTGCGTTGGTTAATGGACGGTTAACGCGCGCGGGGCGCTAGCGCCTGGCGTGCGCGCAGAGATGCCGAGCGCGAAGCTCGGTTCGTGCGCCTGCGCGAGTGCATCGAAGCCTGCGTGAGCGGAAGTATCAGGCGACGGAGTTTGAGGGGACGCCAGCGGGGGACCGTGCTGAGGAATATTGATTTTCGCGGGTAGGGAAGGGAACGGGCGAGCCCGCGCAGCAATTCGCCACCAGCCATCCAGCCGAGGGCGCAATCCCCCCGCCTCACGCGGCCCGGTCGAGTTCTTTCTCGTAGGCTTTCAGGCTTCCCTTCAAAGTCTCTTCGAGCTTAGCCGTGCGCGATCCGATCGCCGCATTGGCCGCTCGCACGGCAGCCGCCTGGATCGCCTCGTCGCGGCTAAGCTTGTCGTGTTGAAATAGCCATTTTGAGACCGTCGCCCAATCCCACAGCGGGCTGTCGGACGTCACGCGGGCGACCGGCGCAGGAAAATCCTTGGCGCGCTTTCCCTTGGAATATTGCGTCATCGCCGCGCGCGTCATGCCGGTTCGAGCGGCGATATCGGAGAGGCTGACGAGCGGGTCGGGCTCGACCCGATCGACGTGGGCGCCGGCGGCCTGCACGTTCTGCACCGCTGTGACGATGGCCTCGCTGACTGATTTCGCCTCACGAGTGAAGTCGACGATGATGTGGCCCTTCTGGAAGGCGATCGCCGCGTCGTCGCAGCCCGCATCATAGAAGCGCTGCTCGAAATCCTCCGCCGCAGGATCGAGGCCGGATGCAATGATGCTGAATTCGAATTTCTTCACTTGTCCTCTCCACCGTGCGGGCAGCGCGCGATCGCCGCATCACCTGCCGGGCGTGGTCTTCCGGGTTCTTCGGTGTGCCGTTCACGCCGACCTGGCAGCCGTCACGACCGGCATGCGGACAGAACAGCCGTCCCCAATGCCCCATCTTGCGCCACCGCCAACCTATCGATTCGGAGTCAACGACAACGGCCTCGATCTCATACGGGTGTCTGGGCCGATCAGCCGTGTCGGGGCCTGAAGATGCTGAAGGTGTTAACAAATGTCAACACAACGACCCGCTGCGGCTGTCCGTGTTGCGCAGGCAGCGATGCAGCTTCGAAGGTGTTGGAGATGTTCTTGGTAATCTCGTTGCCCGTGCCGACACAGCAGGTTATGAGATTTTTCGGTTCAGGCTTGGTTCGACCTTGTGCTCGTGCATCCAGGGATGCCCCTCTCGGTGATGCTAACCGAGGCCGGCATAGCGGGAAAGAAAGAGGCGAGCAGCTGGAAAGGATCGGCGCTACGCTTTAGTCGCAACTTCGACCACCTATTCTGCACGTATCGGTTGATGCTATGGATTCTACCGTGCAAATGTTCTGATTCTACAATCAAGGTCGAAATTTAGCATTGACTGATAAACTCATCCAAATTGTTGAACGTTATTTCTCGCGACTGCGAGACGAGCACGGTCTTGGGGCAGGCACAGACGAACGGTCGTACTATCCCGCACTTGCTGAACTGTTGAATGGTCTCGGTCAGGAGTTAAAGCCAAAGGTCCTGTGCTTAGCTGACCTGGCTAATACTGGGGCCGGCCATCCAGATTTCGGACTGTATGCGGCAAATCAGATTCAGAAGGGCGAGCCGCGGAAAGGGCAGCCCCCTGAACGAGGCGTTATCGAAATGAAGGGCGTCGAGGACAACGCCTGGCTCATCGCGGAGACAAAGCAGGTCAGCAAGTACTTTGGTGCCTATAGGCTTGTGCTTGTTTGCAACTTGCGAAGCTTTCTCATCGTGGGAACGGGCCCGACAGGTGAGGCGAAGAAATTAGAGAGATTTGAGCTAGCAGCATCCGCAAAATCGTTCTGGCAGATGGTGGCGACCCCGAGGAAATCGGCCGAACAGGTGGGGCGCGCGTTCGCAGAATATCTAAAGCGTGCGATGACGCAGTCTATCGAGCTCCGCGAGCCGAGTGAGCTGCACCCGGTTCTGTTGACACCGGCTTAAGCTAATCCAACCTTCCGTTCGAACTCCATAGGGCTCAGATATCCGATCGTCGAATGCCTTCGCTTCGGATTGTAGAAGCGCTCGATGTAGTCGAACACGTCGGCCTTGGCCTCGTTGCGTGACCGGTACACTTTGCGCGCTGTTCGCTCGGTCTTCAAGGACGAGAAGAAGCTCTCCATTGCAGCGTTGTCCCAGACATTGCCTGACCGGCTCATCGAGCAGACCACGCCGTGATCGGCCATCAGCCTCTGGAACTGTTCGCTGGTGTATTGGCTGCCGCGATCGGAATGATGCAACAGCGCGTCCGGCTTGCCTCGTCGCCAGATCGCCATCACCAGGGCATCGGTGACGAGCTGTGCCGTCATTGCTGTACTCATTGACCAGCCGACCACCCGCCGCGAGAACAGATCAACGACTGCGGCCACATAGAGCCAACCCTCCGCCGTCCAAACATAGGTGAAGTCAGCGATCCATTTGCGATTGGGAGCGGGCGCTTCGAAGGAGCGGTCGAGCACGTTGGGAGCGACGGCGGCGATCTGCCGCTCACCCAGATCGGGCGGCAGTCGACGCCGTCGTGGGCGTGCTTTAAGGGCCTGCAGCCGCATCAATCGTTCGATCCGGTGCAGCCCGCAAGATATCCCTTCGGCCAGCAGGTCGTGCCACACCCGCCTGGCGCCATAGGTCCGGTCGCTGGCCAGGAAGCTGGCTCGAACCTTCGCGCCAAGCTCTTCTTCGGTCCGGCTGCGTTCACTGCGCGGCCGTGTCAGCCAGGCATAGAAGCCACCCCGCGAGACACCGAGCGCCTCGCACAACCATTCCGCCGGCCAGATCCTTCGGTGCTTCGCAACGAAACCGAACTTCACGTCGATTCCTTCGCGAAGTAGGCCGCGGCTTTTTTTAGGATGTCCCGTTCGGCTTTAAGCTTGATGACCTCGCGCTTCAGCTGCGCGATCTCCAGTTGCTCCGGCTTCATCTGACCGTGGCCAGGGAATGCATGTTGTGGATCGTCCGCAAGCTGCTTCACCCAACTGCGCAACTGTGTCGGATGAATACCAAGGTCTTTGGACGCCTGCGCATACGACACGCCGCGCTGCTTGATCAGCCGCACGGCCTCAAGCTTGAACTCCCGCGTAAACTGCCTTCTCTCCATGACGCACCTCCTGCTCCATAAAACACCTAACTTGGTGTCTTCAGAACCGGGTGCAGCTCAAAGAGATGTCGCGTGGTTTTTAGCCTCATACGCGCGTGACGCACTTCAGCGCGTAGAGAATGCCGGCAATCTTCCTGCGCTTACCAACGTGCGGTCGTCTCTTGAAGAAGCGCTTGGCGTGACTTTCGATGCTGAAAAGGGCGAACATTTCTTCCGATCGACTCTCGTTCAGACATTGTTTTATGGAATGTTCTCCGCGTGGGCGCTTTGGGCGAGAGAAACGCCACGTTCATCGCCAAGCTTCCAGTGGCGACAAGCAACGTGGCACCTCACCGTGCCGTTCGTTCGAACGTTGTTCGACCAAATCTCAAGTCCTGCTCAATTGCAGCCATTGCATCTGGTCGAAGTACTGGATTGGACCGCGGCAACGCTAAATCGAGTCGAAGCACAAGAGTTTTTCAAACGCTTCAACGACGCAGATGCCGTTCAGTTCTTTTACGAGCCATTCTTGGAGGCTTTCGATCCTGAACTCCGGAAAGAGTTGGGAGTTTGGTACACTCCGAATGAGGTCGTGACCTACATGGTCGCGCGCGTAGACAAAGCCCTTCGGGAAGATTTGGGAATAGAAGATGGGCTTGCTTCTGATGAGGTGTTTGTTCTTGATCCTTGTTGCGGCACGGGAGCATTTCTCTCCGCGGTACTAAAACGAATCGAAGCTAGTTATCAGGCGAAGGGGTTTGGCGCGCTTAAAGGTCAGATGGTAAAAAAGGCCGCCCTGACTCGAATATTTGGCTTCGAGATTATGCCGGCTCCTTTTGTGGTTGCCCATCTTCAAGTGGGTTTGACTCTAAGAGAGATGGGCGCGGCACTGGACAGCAGTACCGAGCGCGCGGGCGTTTTTCTTACCAACGCCCTGACGGGTTGGGAGCCACACATTACTAAGCCGCTGCCGTTTCCAGATCTCGAAGAGGAGCGGTCTCGGGCTGACGACATAAAGCAAAAGAAGCGCATCATCGTTGTAATCGGAAATCCTCCCTACAATGGCTTTGCGGGCGTGAATGATAGCCGTGAGGAGCGTGCGCTTAGCGAAGCATACAAGAAGCCTAAAAAGGTTCGTCGACCGGAAGGGCAGGGGCTGAACGACCTGTACGTGCGTTTTTTTCGAATGGCTGAACGCCGGATCGTGCAAAAGCTTACCGTCGAGAAGATGGACCTTCTGGATGATGAACTTCAATATAACTACGAAGATGGTGGTCACGGCATTGTCTGCTTCGTCTCAAACTATTCTTGGCTCGATGGCGCATCCTTCACCGCAATGCGCGAAAGATATCTTGAAGCCTACGACGCCATTCGGATCGATTGCCTAAATGGAGATAAGTACAAGACGGGCAAGACGACCCCTGATGGGGCACCTGATCCTTCAGTTTTTTCGACGGAGCATAACCGCGAGGGGATTCAGGTCGGCACGGCTATTACAACGTTGGTACGGAAGCTGGAGCATCAACCTGCATCATCCGTACAATTCCGCGAAATTTGGGGTGAAAAAAAGCGAGAGCAGCTTTTGAACTCGGCTGATGCCGACAACGATATTATCTATTCAAGGCCGAAGCTTTATTGGGAAGTCGATGTCCCATTTCGTCCTTTGACTGTTCGAGATGACTATTTTTCTTGGCTTTCTTTGCCGGATATTCTTCCGACGTCGTTCCCGGGAGTAAAGACCAGTCGAGATGAGTTTCTTGTCAGCACTGAGCGCAGTGTATTGGAGCATCGGCTACAGGAATACTTCAGTTCAAAGCTTTCAGATGAAGAGATTCGATCCAAATATCCGCAGGTTATGACAACTTCGGATCGCTTTGATCCTGTTGAGACAAGAGCGAAGCTTCTCAAGCGTGGAATCGCTGCTGACGCGATAGTTCCATATGCATATAGGCCATTCGACATACGCTGGCTTTATCGAGAGCCGGAGACCAAGCTTCTTGACGAGAAGCGAACAGAGTATTGGCCGCATGTTGCGACTAGTAATCTCTTTTTGAGCGCTGGTGAGCGAAACCGGAAGGAGGATTTCTATCAGCCACAGGTGACAAGCTGTCTCTGCGACCATCATTTGGTCGAAAGTAACGTCGGCATGTTTCCGCAACTCCTGATGGATGGGAACGATCGAGTCCTGAATCTTACCCGATCTCTATATGATTTCGTGAGCTCCCAAAAATTGTCTCCGGACCGAATTTTTTACCATGTTGTGGCGGTTTTGCAGGCGCCGAAATATCGTGTCGAAAACGCTGGAGCTCTTCGTATGGATTGGGCCCGAGTGCCGGTTCCAAGAGATGCTGATCAGCTAACGCGATCAGCCGATCTAGGCGAGACGCTGGCGACATTGCTTAACCCCGAAAAGCCGGTAGTCGGTATTTCAAAAGGGAAGTCGCGCCCCGGAATCAATTTTCTAGGTCTGCCGATGAAGCAGGATGGTGCTTCGCTCGGAGCGTCGGACCTAAGTTTGACTGCCGGGTGGGGCTATTTCCAAGCCGATAATAAAACCGGAAATCGAAAAACCATGGCGGGTCAGGGGCTCACCGTCAGTCGCGATTACACCTCGGCTGAGATTGGCGCACTCGAAGCGGAAGCTGAGATTCACGGATTGACGCTGAATGACCTTTTGCTGTTGGTTGGTCCTCGAACTCGCGACGTCTACCTCAATGGCGACTGCTATTGGTCGAATATCCCGGACAGAGTCTGGGACTATGACCTCGGTGGCTATCAAGTAATCAAGAAGTGGCTCAGCTATCGAGAAAAGAGCGTGCTTGGACGTTCGCTACAGCCGGATGAAGTAACCTATGTTTCGGAGATTGTTCGGCGGATCACTGCGATCCTCGCGTTGGGGCCGTCACTTGACGCTAGCTATCAGGCCTGCTCGGCCGATCCGGTGACGTACGAGGAGCTAGGCTTATCGCGCGATGCTGCTCGCGAGCGGAGGGACGCGAAGACCCTGAAGCGCGGCCCATCGAAAAAGCATTCGCCTGCCACAAAGCAAAACCGCGAGACGGTAAAGGCCAACCGAAAGCGCAAGGCGAAATCGGGCTAGACAGTTTTGCCTCCCACCAACAAAAACGGCCGGATCTTCCGATCCGGCCGTCACGCAAAACTCTCTCCGGCTAAGCCTACGCCTCGCGACGCGAGCCCCCGCCCAATTAGAAAATTTTTAGCTCGCCTTCTTCGCCGGCGCAGGCGTCGGGCCGACCTTCTTCTGAATGGCGCGCTTCAGCTCGAGGGCGCGCGGCGACAGCACGGCGGCCTTGGCCTTGATCAGGAAGGGGTCGAGGCCGCCATTGTGGTCGACGCTCTTGATCGCGCTGGTGGAGACGCGCAGGCGCACGTTGCGGCCCAGCGCTTCGCTGATGAAGGTCACGTTGACCAGGTTCGGCAGGAAGCGGCGCTTGGTCTTGATGTTGGAGTGGCTGACCGTGTGGCCGACCTGGGGGCCCTTGGCCGTCAATTCGCAGCGGCGAGACATGGCAAAATCCTCAATCTTTCCCAACGATGTGCGGCCGCCATTCGGGGCGCCACGGGCAAATTCTCTGTCCTTGCAGGGAGCGGGCGGACGTATAGGGGGGAAGGGGCGGGCCGTCAAGGTTTTGGGGCGGGTTTCGTGCTCCACGCCGGCGGCGGTCCACCCCCTCTCCCGCTTGCGGGGGAGGGCTGGGGTGGGGGTACCTCCGCGGAGGGGCAATCGTTATCACAGGCAGTGTCTCCGAGAGGAGAAAACCCTCACCCGCGCTTCGCGCGACCTCTCCCGCAAGCGGGAGAGGTACTGGAGCCCGGAGCGATCCCCCGATCACCAAAACGGCAGTGTTTCAAGCGCTTTACCATCACATAAAGGGCGTATTCGCACCCGAAGAGTTCAGTGGAGTTCGGAAGCGGACATGCCCGGACACATTGCTTGCCGCGGTATTTGGCTTAAGTAACAACCGTTCGCGCTCCGATTGGATTGTTTCGTGTTCACAACGCCTCATCATGCGCCCGGCCTGCGCTCAACGGAGCGGCGCGCAAGCGATCCGCGCTCTGCCGGCCGGCTGGCCATGGCGGCCCTGTGCGGGCTGGTTTTGGCGTGGGCGGCGGAGCCCGCGGCGGCGCAAGGCAAGCTCGAGGCGCAATATGAGGCCTCGCTGGCCGGCATTCCCGTCGGGCGAGGCGCATGGAATATCGATATCGGAGACGACGTGTTCGCCGCAGCCGCCTCGGGCGGCACCACGGGGCTGCTGAAGTCGTTCGCGGGTGGGTCCGGCACCGGCGCCAGCCAAGGGCGGGTGGTCAACGGCGCTCTGGTCGCGACCGGCTACCAAGCCTCCACCACCACCTCGAAAAAGACCGAGGAAATCCGCATCACGCTCGACAAGGGCAATGTGAAGGATTTTGCCATCGTACCGGAGCCCCCGGTCGATGCAGACCGCATCGTCGTCACCGATGCGCATCGCCGTGGCGTCTGGGATCCGATGACGGCCTCGCTGGTGCGCGTGCCCGGCACCGGCGACGTGCTGTCGCCGGACGCCTGCCACGGCAGCGCCGCCGTGTTCGACGGCCGCATGCGCTACGAGCTCAAGCTCGATTTCAAGCGCATGGAGACCGTCAAGGCGGAGAAGGGCTATCACGGCCCGGTCGTGGTCTGCTCGCTGTTCTTCGTGCCTGTGGCGGGCTACATCCCCGACCGCCCCGTGATCAAATACCTCGCCGCCCAGCGCAACATCGAGATCGCGTTCGCGCCGGTGGCGGGCACGCGCGTCCTGGTCCCGTTCTGGCTGAAAGTGCCGACGCCGCTCGGGCCCGCGATGCTGGAAGCCACCAGCTTCATCACATCAGCCCAGCCGCCGCGGGTCGCGAAGACGCAATAGGCCTGGCGGCCCGCCCGTTTGGCGAAAATAAACACAAGTGATTTCAACGACTTACCTACTGTGCATGGGGTTGTTTTCGCGGTTTTGTTTTGGAGGGGGCCTTGAGCAGGGAATCCATTTGACTCCTCGCCGATTCTGATTCGACTCCGCGCCATCCCCAATTTTAAGGAACGCGCCACCGAAACGTCGCTTGTGCGGCAGCCCGAAACTCCATCTAGTGCGCAGTCAATAAGTCTCCCGCGACATGTTGCGTGAACGGAACAGGACTGATGGGGAGTCTGCGATTCGGCCGCGATTCGTTCTCAACTCGTTCCGAAGCTTAAAGACACAGGGAAAAGCGTCGCAAAGTGAGACAGTTGCGTGGGGTTTGGGGAGCGTCACCATATTCTCCGCTGCTTGATCCCCTTACCCTGAGGAGGCCGCGTAAGCGGCCGTCTCGAAGGGCGAGGGGCACGGCACCATCCCGGGCCTTCATCCTTCGAGACGCGCTGACGCGCTCCTCAGGATGAGGAGCAAGGCCCAGCCTCCGGCCCGCCCCAAAACAGCACTGACATTCGCCCCAATCGCCATTACCTAATCTCTGAGATGCCCTTTTCCTCCTCCCCCTTCGCTTCCGAGCGGCTTCCCGGCGCCGGCGTCACTGCGGTGCTCGGGCCGACCAACACCGGCAAGACCCATCTCGCCATCGAGCGGATGCTCGCGCATCCCTCGGGCATGATCGGGCTGCCGCTGCGCCTGCTCGCACGCGAGGTCTACAACAAGATCGCCGCGCGGGTCGGCCCCGACGCCGTCGCGCTTGTGACCGGCGAGGAGAAGATCAAGCCGAAATCGCCGCGCTACTGGGTCTCCACCGTCGAGGCGATGCCGCGGGATCTCGACGTCTCGTTCCTCGCCGTCGACGAGGTGCAGATCGCCTCTGATCTCGAGCGTGGCCACGTCTTCACCGACCGCATCCTCAACCGCCGCGGCCGCGACGAGACGCTGCTGCTGGGCGCAGCAACGATGCGCCCGATCATCGAGCGGCTGCTGCCGGGCGTCTCCATGATCACGCGGCCGCGCCTGTCGCAGCTGGAATTCGCCGGCGATCGCAAGATCACGCGCCAGCCGCGCCGCACCGCCATCGTCGCCTTCTCGGCCGACGAGGTCTACGCCATCGCCGAGCTGATCCGCCGTCAGCATGGCGGCGCCGCCGTGGTGCTGGGATCGCTGTCGCCGCGCACCCGCAACGCGCAGGTTGCGATGTTCCAGAACGGCGAGGTCGATTATCTCGTCGCCACCGACGCCGTCGGCATGGGCCTCAATCTCGACGTCGACCACGTCGCCTTCGCCTCCGATCGCAAGTTCGACGGCTACCAGTTCCGCCGCCTGACGCCGTCCGAATTCGCCCAGATCGCCGGCCGTGCCGGCCGCGCCACCCGCAACGGCACCTTCGGCACCACAGGCCGCTGCGGGCCGTTCGAGCCCGAGCTGGTGAACGCGCTCCAGAACCACACCTTCGACCCGGTCAAGGTTTTGCAATGGCGCAATTCGAAGCTGGATTTCGCCTCGCTCGGCGCGCTCCAGGTGTCCCTGAACCTGGGCCCCGGCCATGAGGCGCTGACGCGCGCGCCGATCGCCGAGGACATGCGCGTGCTCGACCATGCCGCCCGCGACGCCGATGTGCGCGATGTCGCGCATGGCAAGGAGGCCGTGGAACGGCTGTGGGAGGCCTGCCAGATCCCGGACTACCGAAAATTGTCGCCGGCCGCCCATGCCGAGCTGGTCACCACGCTGTACGGCTTCCTGATGCAGAAGGGCTGCATCCCGGATTCCTGGTTCAGGACGCAGATCGACCAGGCCGACCGCGTCGACGGTGATATCGACACCCTCTCGGCCCGGATTGCGCAGATTCGCACCTGGACCTTCGTCGCCAACCGCCCGGACTGGTTGAAAGACCCCGAACGCTGGCAGGGAATCGCCCGCGAGGTCGAAAATAAATTATCGGATGCGCTCCATGAACGCTTGACTGAGCGTTTCGTTGATCGCCGGACCAGTGTATTGATGCGCCGCCTGCGGGAGAACACGAGCTTGAATACTGAAATCGGCAAGACCGGCGAAGTCATCGTCGAAGGCCATGTCATCGGCCGCCTCGATGGCTTCACCTTTGCACCGGATGCGGCGGAAGCCGGCTCCGATGCGAAAGCGTTGCAGGCTGCAGCGCAGGCCGTGCTCGCCGGCGAGATCAACGCGCGCGCCGAAAAACTGGGCAACGCGCCGGACGAGCAGTTCGTGCTGACCTCGGAAGGCATGATCCGCTGGACCGGCGACGCCGTGGCGCGGCTGTCTGCCGCAGAGGACGCGCTGCATCCGCGCATCCGCATCATCTCCGACGAACGCCTGACCGGCGGCCCCCGCGACAAGGTGCAGGCCCGGCTCGACCTCTGGCTCAAGACGCACATCGAAAAGCTGCTCGGGCCGATGTTCGAGCTGTCGAAGGCCGAGGATGTCACCGGCATCGCCCGCGGCATCGCCTATCAGCTCGTCGAGGCGCTCGGCGTGCTGGAGCGCCAGAAGATCGCCAACGAGCTGAAGGACCTCGACCAGCCCTCGCGCGCCGTCCTGCGCAAATATGGCGTCCGCTTCGGCGCCTATCACATCTATTTCCCCGGCCTGCTCAAGCCGGCCGGGCGTGCGCTGGCCGCCCTGCTCTGGGCGCTGAAGCAGGACAATGTCGATCCCTCCGCGCTGTCGGGCGCGCAGCATCTGGCGAGCTCGGGCCGCACCTCGTTCCCGGTCGACAAGCAGCTGCCGCGCGATGCCTATCGCGTGCTCGGCTACAAGCAGGCCGGCGAGCGTGCCGTGCGCGTCGACATCCTGGAGCGTCTTGCCGATCTGATCCGCCCGGCGCTGGCCTGGCGCGAGAACGCGTCGGGCGAAAAGCCCGCCGGCGCGTTCGACGGCCGCAGTTTTGTCGTGACGCAGGCGATGACCTCGCTCACCGGCTCGGCCGGCGAGGACTTTGCGTCCGTGCTGCGCGCGCTCGGCTACCGCATGGATAAGCGCCCACCGCTGCCGGCAAAGCCGGTTGTCGTGGAGACGCCGGCTGCTGAAGCAAGCACCGAAGCTCCGGCCGAGACGCCCGAGACGGAAACGCCGGTCGAAGGCGCTGCCGTGTCTGCGGATGCCGCAATCGAAGCCGCCGCCGAGCCTGTGACCGTCGAAGACGCGCCCGGCATGGAGCAGCACGACGAGCCCGTGCACGAAGAACCGGCGCTCGAAGCTTCCCCTGAAGCCCCCGTCACGCCGGAAGACGCTCCCGGCATCGCGCCGCCTGTGGAAGAGGTTGCTGCACCCATTGAGGCTGCTGAAGCTGCTCCCGCCGAAACCGCTCCCGCAGAGACCGCTGCAGCCGAAGCCGCTGCGTCGGCCGATGCTGCTGCGCCTGTGGATGCTGTGGCCACACCCACAGAGCCCGAGCTCATCGAGGTCTGGCGTCCCGGCGGCCGTCACGACGATCGCAAGCCGCGCCACGAGCGCCATCGTAACCAGCGCCACCACAATCAGCCGCGGCCGCAGGCCGGTGCTGAAGCAGGTGCCGCGCCTGCCGAAGGCGAAGCAGCGCAGGCCGCCGACGGCGAGAAGCGCGGCGAGCGTCATCGCCATGGCGGCGGTCATCGCAGAGATTCCGGTCGCGATGGCGGCAGAGACTTCCGCAAGCCGCGCGAAGGCGGTGGCGAAGCTGCGCCGCGTCCGGAGGGACAGGGGCGCGGCGACAAGAACCGCAGCTTCCAAGGTCGAGATCAAGGCAAGGACCGCGACAACAAGGATCGCGATCGCAACAAGGGCAAGTTCGGCGGCGATCGCGACAAGGGCCGCGACAACCGTGGCCGCGACCGCGACAAGGGCCGCGACCGCCAGGGCGGCCCGTCGCTGCGTCCTTACGCCTCGAGCGCCACCCCGCGCGAGCGCGATCGTCCTGCCGATCCGAACTCGCCGTTCGCAAAGCTCGCCGCGCTGAAAGAGCAGCTGTCCGGGCGTAAGGAGTAGCACAGCGTTTTCAAGCGAAGTGCGGAGCGGTTCGCGTGAAGAAAACGCGTCAGAAGGAATAGAGTCACGACCGAGCGGCAGCGCATCGACAAATGGCTGTGGCATGCGCGGGTGGTGAAGGCGCGGACCTCGGCTGCTGAACTCGTCGAGTCCGGCCATGTCCGCGTCAACGGCGTGCGCGAAAAATCGCCGGGGCATGCGGTCAAGATCGGCGACGTGCTCACCATCGCGCTCGATCGCACCGTGCGCGTCTTGAAAGTCGCAGCCTTCAACGAGCGCCGCGGCGATGCCGCATCGGCCCGTGTGCTCTACGAAGAGTTCAGTGACGGCAATCCAAATTCTCAGCGCAATTAATTGCGCTTTGAATTCATTTCTTGGTCGATCGGACACATAAAGCCGTCATGATCGGCCGTTGCCGACCTTGCAGCGCCGGGCCATCCGCGCTACGCAAGCCGCGAGTTTTAAAAGAGCTTTTCGGAGCGTTGGATGACTTACGTCGTCACTGAAGACTGCATCAAGTGCAAGTACACCGACTGCGTCGAGGTCTGCCCGGTCGACTGTTTCTACGAGGGCGAGAACATGCTCGTCATCCATCCTGACGAGTGCATCGACTGCGGCGTGTGCGAGCCGGAATGCCCCGCCGACGCCATCAAGCCGGACACGGAACCGGGCCTGGAAAAGTGGCTCACGGTCAACGCCGACTACGCCAAGAGCTGGCCGAACATCACCCAGAAGAAAGAATCACCTGCCGACGCCAAGGAATTCGACGGCGTGGAGGGCAAGTTCGACAAGTATTTTTCTCCGAACCCAGGCTCCGGCGACTAATTCGGGCCCAAACTTAACCCTAATAGCCGCGCTACCGCCGAAAACCAGCCCTCAAGACCCCTAAATCATTGATTTTTGCGGGAAATGTGCTATATTGGGCACATTAAACCGAACCCTTCGTCAGCCCCGTCGGCCCCGTTGGGTTCCCGTGAAACCAGATGTCGAACAGGGGCGTGGCAGTTTCCGCGCACAGGCTGTGTCACAGAAAACGCGTAAAAAGAGTACTTCTGCGAAGGCTTCCCACAAGGTGGCCAAGAAAGTCGCCGCGGCCAGCCGTAGCGCATCCAAGGGTCGGACCGCGACGAAGGCGCCGGCTGCAAAGTCCTCGAAGAACAAAAGAAGCGCAATGCCTAACAAGACTGCCAAGCCGGCCGCGAAAGCGACCGTGGCCAAGCCTGTTGCTGCCAAGCCCCCTGTTGCCAAGCCTGCTACCAAACCTGCTGTTGCCAAGGCTCCCGCTGCCAAGCCGGCCGCGGCGAAGGTTGCTGCTGCTCCTGCCAAGGCCGCCCCTGTCGCTGCCGCCAAGCCGGTCGTGAAGCCCGCGGCTGTTGCGCCGAAGGTCGAGGAAAAGAAGGTCGTGACCCAGCGTCAGGGTTTCAAGGCCAACGAATTCGTCGTCTATCCCGCTCACGGCGTCGGCCAGATCCTGGCCATCGAGGAGCAGGAGATCGCCGGCGCGAAGCTCGAGCTGTTCGTCATCAACTTCATCAAGGACAAGATGACGCCTGCGCGTGCCGACCGCCAAAGTCGCCAATGTCGGCATGCGCAAGCTGTCCGATCCTGCGCTGGTGAAGCGTGCGCTCGAGACACTCAAGGGCCGTGCCCGCGTCAAGCGCACCATGTGGTCGCGCCGCGCCCAGGAATACGAAGCCAAGATCAATTCGGGCGACATCGTCGCGATCGCGGAAGTCGTGCGCGACCTCTACCGTTCCGAGTCGCAGCCCGAGCAGTCCTACAGCGAACGCCAGCTCTATGAAGCAGCGCTCGACCGTCTGTCCCGCGAGATCGCGGTGGTGCAGCACTCGACCGAGACCGAAGCGGTCAAGGAGATCGAGGCCCAGCTCGCCAAGAGCCCGCGCCGCACCGGCGCCAAGTCGGAAGCCGCCGAAGGCGAGGCCGATACGGACGCCGAGGGCGAAAGCGACGAGACCGAGGGCGGCGGCGGCACCACGGTCGCCGACGAGGCGGCGTAAGCGTCTCGCGTTCATCGCAACAGTTCAAAAGCCCCGGCCGTTTGGCCGGGCTTTTTGTTCGGAGTTCGTGGTTTCGTAGGGTGGGTTATCCTCGCGGCGGCGCGTTGCGCAGTCCGCTAGGCGTAACCGACGGCTTCTCTTTCCGCGCGAAAAACAAAGAGGTGGGTTACGCGACGCTAACTAACCCACCCTAGGTTCGCACTTGTCGGGGCGCTCGCTCACTTCACCGGCCGCTTCTCTAGCTTTCGTGCCAGCGTGCGCCGGTGCATCCCCAGCCTTCTCGCCGCTTCCGAAATATTAAAGTCGGTCTCGATCAGGGTCTGGTGGATGCGCTCCCATTCGAGCGTCTTGATCGATGTCGGCCGGGCGTCGAGTGCGACCTCGGCATTGCCTTCGGCCTTGTTGAAGGCGGCTTCGATGTCGTCGGTGTTCGACGGCTTTGCCAGATAGTGGCATGCGCCGAGCTTGATGGCCTCGACGGCGGTGGAGATGCTGGCAAAGCCTGTCAGCACCACGATCAGCATCTCCGGGTCGTGCGTATGCAAAAGCTCGACGCAGGCGAGGCCCGAGGCACCGCCGAGCTTGAGGTCGACGACGGCATAGCCGAACGATCGTTGCTCCAGAGCTTTCCGCACGTCCTCGATCGAGGCGGCGAGCACGACCTCGTAGCTGCGGCGCTCAAACGAACGCTTCAGCGTGCGCGCGAACCCGGCATCGTCCTCGACGACGATGAGCGAGCGGTCAGGCGTCAAAGCTGCCTCCGATCGCGAGCGTTGCGAGCGGCAGCGTGAGGCGGACGGTGGCGCCGCGCTTCCTGTGGTTCTCGGCGGTCACGCTGCCGCCGAGCTTGCGCACGACGTTCACGACCAGGAACAGGCCGAGCCCGCCGCCGGCGCGGCCCTTGCTCGACTGATAGGGTTTTCCGAGCTGTGCCAGCATCTCCGGCGCAAAGCCCGCGCCGCGGTCGCTGATAGACAGCACGAGATTATCGCCCTCGCGCTCGGCCACGAGCTCGACCCAGTCGCGCGAGACCTCGTAGGCGTTGTCGAGCACATTGAAGATGACTTGCTTCAGCGCGATGTCGGACACGATCGCGACGTCCTCGCCGAAGGTGTTGACGAAATACAGCGTGTGCGCCGAGCGCGCGTCGCGCCACTCTTCCACCAGCGCCGTGACGAAGGCCGTCACCGTCGTCGGAGACGAGCCTTCGCCGCGCGCTTCGCCCGCCGATACCAGGATGCCGGTCACGATGGTCTTGCAACGTTGCAGCGAAGTCTCCATTTCCGCGAGATCTTCGGCCAGCTCCTGATCGGCGGCGAGGTCGGGCATGCGCCGCCAGTCGCTGAGGATGACCGAGAGCGAGGCGAGCGGCGTGCCGAGCTCGTGCGCCGCGCCGGAGGCGAGCAGGCCCATGCGCACGATGTGATCCTGCTCGGCGGCATGCTGGCGCAGCGCCGCCAGATGTGCGTCGCGCTGGCGCAAATTCCTGTTGATGCGGGTGACGAACACCACGAGCAGCACGGCGTTGAGCACGAAGCCCAGCAGCATGCCGGCGACGGTGAGCGTGTAGGTCTCGCTCAGCGGGTTCGGTGGCAAGTCGAGCGGCCGGTACGCGACCGTCAGCCAGACGAAGCTCGCGCAGGTCAACGCGACCAGCGACCATGTCGAGCGGCCATCGAGCAGCACCGCGCCCAGCGTCACCTGGAGCAGGAACAGCGAGGTGAAGGGATTGGTGGCGCCGCCGCTGAGATAAAGCTGCGCGGTCAGCGCGGCGACGTCCAGCATCAAGGCGACCAGCAGCTCGTTGTTGGTGATCGCGGCGCGATGGCGCACCCAGACGAGGCTGGAGACGTTGAGAAACACCAGCGCGCCGATCACCGCGCCCATGCGGGTGAGGGGCAGGGGAATGCCGAGCCAGACATGCACGCCGCCGATGGTCACGATCTGGCCGACCACCGCAGTCCAGCGCAGCTGGATCAGCAGCGCCATGTTCTTGCGGTTGGTCTCGTCGTCGGTCGGCGCAGCCCCGATCAGCTCGCTGCGCGCGTCCGCCTGCGATTGCAGCGTGACAGCGCCATGCGTTCTTCCGTCGTCAGGTTGGCTCGACGATCGTTCCAGCATCTGATCCCGTCCTGCGGGCGACGGCATCGGAGCCGCCGGCCGCTTCGTGGACGAAGCCGCTCCAGGGCTTCTTGCGGCGGAACAGCCCGCCGCCGAATGTGACAAAAAGTCTGCTGGCCAGCATGAAAGCCAGGGCAAACCACGTCAGCGCATAGATCAGGTGGTTATTGGGAAAGCGGACCACGGTCAATCCGCCGATCGGGCCGCTGCTGGATTGTGATCCGGCGTCGGCATCGACGAAGAACGGCGCGACCTCGCCGAGGCCGCGCGTCGCCGCAATCGCGGCGACATCCCGTGAATACCAGCGATTGTGTTGGGGCACGTTGTTCCTGAGGAATCCGCCCTTCGGCTCCGTCATGCGCAACAATCCGGTGATTTCGACCTGGCCGTCCGGATTGCCGTCCCGGCGCACCGACGCGTCGCGCCGCTCGGACGGCACGAAGCCGCGGTTGACCAGGACCATCGTGCCGTCGCTGCGCTGAAGCGGCGTCAGCACCCAAAAGCCCGGACCTTCTTCGGTGACGGCCTGAACCAGCGTCTCGCGGTCATGCAGGAAGCGGCCGGTGACGCTAACATGCCTGTATTCGTCATTTGCGGTGGACACCGCGGGCCATGACGCGATCGAGGGGATCGGCTGGGCCGGGGCATGAACGCGCTGCTCGACGCGATCGATCAGCGCCAGCTTCCAGGCGCGGCGCTCGATCTGCCAGACACCGAGCGCGATCAGAAGTGCAAAGGCCGTGAGCGAGAGGACCGTGAGCCACAAGGACGGACGCGCAGCTTTTCCGCGAGCCCCGTCTGCTTTGCTTATCACAGTCCCAGTCTCGTTCATTTCATTCCAGTCATCTGGTGGATCGGCATCATGTTGCTGTTGAGGTGGTTCATCACCCACAGCGAACCCGACAGCGCGATCGCCACCATGACGATGGTGAAGATCAGCGCCATCATGCTCCAGCCATTCTCCGACTTGGGGCTCATGTGCAGGAAGTAGATCATGTGCACGACGATCTGCACGACCGCGAAGGCCATGATCACCAGCGCGGTGATCTGCTTGCTCGGAAGCGCGCCGCTCATCACCAGCCAGAACGGGATCGCGGTGAGCACGACCGAGAGCACGAAGCCGAGCATGTAAGTCGAGAACGAGCCGTGGGCGTGGCTGTCGCCCTGGTGATGATCGTCCGCGTGGGCAGCGTGAGTATCGGTGTTCATCGCAGAACTCCCAGGAGATAGACGAAGGTGAAGACGCCGATCCAGACCACGTCGAGGAAGTGCCAGAACATCGACAGGCACATCAGGCGGCGGCGGTTGGCCTCGATCAGGCCGAACTTCCAGACCTGCACCATCAGGGTCACCAGCCAGATCAGGCCGCAGGTGACGTGCAGGCCGTGTGTACCGACCAGGGTGAAGAAGGCGGACAGGAAGGCGCTGCGCTGCGGCGTCGCGCCTTCATGGATCATGTGGGCGAACTCGGAGAGCTCGATGCCGATGAAGGCGGCGCCGAACAGGCCGGTGATGGCCAGCCACATCTGGGTCTGGCCGATCTTGTTCTGCTGCATGGTCAGCATGGCAAAGCCATACGTGATCGACGACAGCAGCAGCATCGAGGTGTTGACCGCGACCAAAGGCAGCTCGAACAGGTCCTTCGGCGCGGGACCGGCGGCGTAATTGCCGCCGAGCACGCCAAAGGTGGCGAACAGGATCGCGAAGATGAGGCAGTCGCTCATCAGATAGATCCAGAAGCCCAGCGAGGTGCTGTAGCCTTCTGGATGCGGGTGTTCGTCGGCGAGGTAGAAGACCGGTTCGCCGGTTTGCGCGGGATTGACAGTGACAGTCATTACTTGGCTCCGGCGAGCAGTTTGGTGCGCGCGTCCTCGGCCCGGATGACATCGTCAGCCGGAATGTCGAAGTCGCGGTGATAGTTGAAGGTGTGGCCGATCCCGACGACGAGCATCGCAGCGAAGCTCGCGGCGGCAAGCCACCAGATGTACCAGATCAGGCCGAAACCCATCGCGGTGGCAAGACCGGCGAGGATGATGCCGGTGCCGGTGCTGCTGGGCATGTGGATCGGCTTGAACCCGGTGAGCGGACGCTGGTAGCCGCGGCGCTTCATATCCCACCACGCGTCATTGTCGTGGACGACGGGGGTGAAGGCGAAGTTATAGGCCGGCGGCGGCGACGAGGTCGCCCATTCCAGCGTGCGCGCATCCCAGGGATCGCCGGTGACGTCCTTGAGCTGCTCGCGCCTGAGGAAGCTGACGGCGAACTGCATCAGCATCGAGAGGATGCCGAGGAAGACCAGGAAGGCGCCAATGCCGGCGATGATGAACCAGATCTGCAAGCTGGGATCGTCGAACACGCGCAAGCGCCGGGTCACGCCCATCAGGCCGAGCACATAGAGCGGCATGAAGGCGAGGGTAGAAGCCGGTGACCCAGAACCAGAACGACAGCTTGCCCCAGAACGGATCGAGCTTGAAGCCGAACGCCTTCGGGAACCAGTAGCCGATGCCGGCGAACGCGCCGAACACGACGCCGCCGATGATCACATTGTGGAAATGCGCGATCAGGAACAGGCTGTTGTGCAGGACGAAGTCGGCCGGCGGCACCGCCAGCAGCACGCCGGTCATGCCGCCGAGCACGAAGGTCAGCATGAACGCGATCGTCCACATCATCGGCAGCTCGAAGCGGATGCGGCCGCGATACATCGTGAACAGCCAGTTGAACATCTTCGCGCCCGTCGGGATCGAGATGATCATCGTGGTGATGCCGAAGAACGAGTTGACGCTGGCGCCCGACCCCATCGTGAAGAAGTGGTGCAGCCAGACCAGGTACGACAGGATGGTGATGACGACAGTGGCGTAGACCATTGAGGTGTAGCCGAACAGCCGCTTGCCGGAGAAGGTCGAGGTCACCTCGGAGAAGATGCCGAAGGCGGGGAGAACCAGGATGTAGACCTCGGGATGACCCCAGATCCAGATCAGGTTCACGTACATCATCGGGCTGCCGCCGAAATCGTTCGTGAAGAAGTTGGTGCCGACGTAGCGGTCGAGCGAAAGCAGCGCGAGCACGACGGTCAGAACCGGGAAGGAAGCGACGATCAGGACGTTGGTGCAGAGCGCGGTCCAGGTGAACACCGGCATCCGCATCATGGTCATGCCGGGGCACCGCAGCTTGACGATGGTGCAGATCAGGTTGATGCCGGACAGCGTCGTTCCGACGCCTGCAACCTGCAACCCCCATATGTAATAGTCGACGCCGACGTCAGGGCTGTAGCCGATGTTCGACAGCGGCGGATAAGCGAGCCAGCCGGTGCGGGCGAATTCGCCGATGAACAGCGAGGCCATCACCAGCACCGCGCCGCCGACCGTCATCCAGAAGCTGAAATTGTTCAGGAACGGAAACGACACGTCGCGCGCGCCGATCTGGAGCGGCACGACGAAGTTCATCAGGCCGGTGACCAGCGGCATCGCCACGAAGAAGATCATGATCACGCCGTGGGCGGTGAAGACCTGGTCGTAGTGATGGGAGTTGAGATAGCCCTCCGAGCCGCCAAAGGCGAGCGCCTGCTGCAACCGCATCATCAGCGCATCGGCGAAGCCGCGCAGCAGCATCACGATGCCGAGGATCATGTACATGATGCCGATGCGCTTGTGGTCGACGCTGGTGAACCACTCGCTCCAGAGATAGCCCCAGAGGCGGAAATAAGTGAGGCCGGCGAACATGATGAGGCCGCCGGTCGCCACCACCGCAAAGGTGCCGACGACGATCGGCTCGTGCAGCGGCAGAGATTCGAAGGTGAGCCGGCCAAAGATGAGCTTGAGAAGATCAGGAGACATGCGGGATCTCTTTACGAATCTGACTTCGGACGTTGTCCGAGGAAGAAGGACGAGGACTTCAGCGGCGTGAAAGTCGGCCGCTTCAGGCCGGCGCCGAGCAGCGGCGCGGTATCGAGAGGCGCCGTGATCGAGGCGGTGCTCTTGCCTTGCGGCGCATCGGGCGTGCAGGTGCCGGCGACGAAGCTGGGCTCCGGCCCAAGCGCCGTGCCGCGGCGCGCGTATTTGTCGTAGGCCAGCGGCAGCGTGTTGTTCAGACCCTCATGGCCGAGGCCGCCCTTGGCGTCGATCGCCATCATCTCGCTCTGGCACATCTTGCCGGTCTCGACGCACATGTTGAGGATCAGGCGGTAGAGATCGGAATCGACGGTGCCGTAGCGCCGCACCGGCTCGTTCTGGCTGGGCTTCTCGAGCTGGAGATATTCGGCGCGGCCGAGCGAGCCGCCGCCGGATTTGGCGCTGGCGATCCAGGCGTCGAAGCCCTTGTCGTCGAGCCCGTGGAAGTTGAAGTGCATGCCGGAGAAACCGGCGCCGCTGTAGTTCGCCGAAAAACCCCGGTAGGTGCCGGCCTGGTTTACGACGGCGTGGAGCTTGGTCTCCATGCCCGGCATGGCGTAGATCTGGCCGGCCAGTGCAGGGATGTAGAACGAGTTCATCACCGAGGAGGCGGTGATGCGGAAGTTGATCGGGCGATCGACCGGAGCTGCCAAATCGTTGACGGTGGCAATGCCGTACTCGGGATAGACAAAGAGCCACTTCCAGTCGAGCGCGACGACGTCGATCTCGAGCGGGGCCTTGGACTGGTCCACCGCGCGGTCGGCATGGATGCGGCCGAGCGTGCGGTAGGGATCGAGCAGATGCGTGCCCATCCAGGTCAGCGCGCCCAGGCAAACGATGATCAAAAGCGGCGCCGACCAGATCACCAGCTCAAGGCTGGTCGAGTGGTCCCATTCGGGCTCGTAGCGGGCGTCGGTGTTGGACTGGCGGTAGCGCCAGGCGAACAGCACCGTCAGCGCCATCACGGGAACGACGATCAGGAGCATCAGGACGGTGGACATGATGACGAGGTCGCGCTGTTGCGCTGCGATATCACCGGCTGGTGCCAGCACGACGTAGTTGCAGCCGCTTAGCGAAACCGCCAGGGGTAGCAGCGCCAGGATCTTGAGACGGGACACGGGCCGACCTTATGAGAATGAGTTTCTTTCGTGAGACCAAGGGGTAGCTGCGACGCAGCAATCCGGACATTGGACAATTTGTCCAATGTTGCAGTGCGAAATGTTGCGCCAAACAGAACCGGATCGCCTGGCGCCCCGCCGGGCGGTCGGCTTTGGTTTTCAGGACGTTAAGGGCGCACCAATGGCGACGGCACAGATCCCCGCAATGGCAGACCTCCACTCGGGCGAGCACGGCCACGACCAGGCTCGTCCCGGCGAGATTGCCATCGGCGTCATCATCGGCCGCACCTCGGAATTCTTCGACTTCTTCGTCTTCGCGATCGCCTCGGTGATCGTCTTTCCGCGCCTGGTGTTCCCGTTCACGAGCGAACTGACCGGCACCCTCTATTCCTTCATGATCTTTGCGCTGGCCTTCGTGGCCCGGCCGATCGGCACCGTCATTTTCATGACGGTCGACCGCGAATACGGCAAGACGGCCAAGCTGATCTCGGCGCTGTTCCTGCTCGGCACCGCCACCGTCGCGATCGCGTTCCTGCCCGGCTATCACGAGATCGGCGTTGCGGCGATCTGGCTGCTGGCGCTGGCGCGCATCGCGCAGGGTCTGGCCTGGGGCGGCGCCTGGGACGGGATGGCCTCGCTGCTTGCGCTGAATGCGCCGCCGTCAAAGCGCGGCTGGTACGCGATGGTGCCGCAGCTTGGCGCGCCGCTCGGGCTGATCGTGGCGAGCGCGCTGTTCGCCTATTTCGCGGGGAATCTCTCGGCCGACGATTTCTTCGATTGGGGCTGGCGCTACCCGTTCTTCGTCGCCTTCGCCATCAACGTCGTGGCGCTGTTCGCGCGCCTGCGCATGGTGACGACGGAAGAATATGCCTCGCTGTTCGAGACCCGCGAATTGCAGCCCTCACGCATCTCCGAGACTGTGGCGCGCGAAGGCCAGAACATCATGCTCGGCGCATTCGCGCCGCTGGCGAGCTTTGCGCTGTTCCACATGGTTACGGTGTTTCCGCTGTCCTGGGTGTTCCTGTTCACCCGCGAAAGCCCGGTGCGCTTCCTGATCATCGAGATCGTCGCCGCCGTGTTCGGCGTCGGCGCGATCGTGCTCTCCGGCGTCATCGCCGACCGCGTCGGCCGCAAGTCGCTGCTGATGGGATCGGCGATCGCGATCGCGATCTACAGCGGCTTTGCTCCGCAGCTGCTCGATGCCGGCGCGTTCGGCGAGACCATCTACATGGTGATCGGCTTCATCCTGCTCGGCCTGTCGTTCGGCCAGTCGTCGGGCGCGATCGCCTCGAACTTCAAGCAGGCGTATCGCTACACGGCCTCGGCGCTGACCTCGGACATGGCCTGGCTGTTCGGCGCCGGTTTCGCGCCGCTGGTCGCTCTGTTGCTTGCGACCAATCTCGGCGTCATCGCCTCGGGAGCGTATCTGCTGTCAGGCGCGTTCTGGACCCTGCTCGCGCTCTGGCTCAGCGGCCAGCGCGAGGCCGGAGACATGGACGCGGGCGGCTAGGGCTGAAGCGGCTTGTAGGGCGGGCAAAGGCGCGTAGCGCCGTGTCCACCATCCGCAAGCAAACATCGCGTCGAGAATGGTGGGCACGCCTCGCTTTGCCCATCCTACTACAGCCTCAATCCGCCACGACCTTCACGCGATCCCGCACCTTCACCTGAGCGTTGCGATCGAGGCCGTTGAGCACGCGGAAACGTTCGGCCGGGTGATCGATGCCGGCCATGCGGTGGGAGAGCGATTCCACGGTGTCGCCGGGCTGCACGGTGATGACCTTGATGCGCAGGGGGCGCGCGGCCTGGATCTCGTCGAGCGTCAGGCGGCGGAATGAACTGACGGTCTCGCGCGCATTGCGCTCGCTCTCGGTCGACTTCTGCCGTGCCGCAAAGATGAAGCGGTAGACGTCGCTGCCGAAGCGCAGCGCATAGACCTTGAACTGCCACTGGTCGCCCTTGGCGGTGGCGGACGCAGCCGGGAAACCGTTGATGGTGATGTCCTCGGTGGACGCCTTCTCGACGCCTTCCATCCAGCCGGAATTCAGGTAATCGCCGAGCGACTGCTCGGCCGGCACCCGCACGACGTCGAAACGCATCGCCTGCGAGCCGCCGTCGCGCACGCCGATCACGGCCTGCGCGGTGTTGTCGAGCGTAAAATTGTCCGGCGCCTGGAAGGTGAAGCCGAGCTTGGGATGCAGGAACCGCCGGCCGCGGACAAAACCTTCGCTGGGGTCTTCGCCGTAGACGAGGTTATCGATCGCGGCGAGATAGGTTTCGCGGTCGCGCTCGGCGCCTTCTGGCGCTGAGTACTGCCGCGCGATAGTCTGCGCGTTCTGCACGCGCTCCGGCGTTGCCGGATGCGATGAGGTGAAATCCTGCGCGCGCGGATCGAGCGAAGTCTTTCCGACTTTCAACTCCGCATTGCGCTCCATCGCCGAGAGAAAACGTGCGGCACCATAAGGGTCGAAATGGGCCTTTGCGGAGATGCCGACGCCGATGCCGTCGGCCTCGAACTCCTGATTACGCGAAAAGCTCGCCATGGTCAGCTTGGTCTTGGCGAGCGCGAGCGCGGTGAGATCGGGATCGTTGCTCATGTCGGTGACGACGCGGGTGACGATCGCGGCCTGGCGCGCCTGGTCCTCGCGCATCGCGGCGTGCTTGGACAGCACATGCGCCATCTCGTGGCTCAGCACGGAGGACAATTCCGAGGTGTCGCTGGCGAGCGCAAGCAGGCCGCGGGTGACATAGAGCTGGCCGTTCGGCAGCGCGAAAGCGTTCACCGCACCGGAATTGAGGATCGTGACCCGGTAGCCCTGGTCGGGGCGGTCGGACGCCGCGACCAGCCGGTCGACCGTTTTGGTCACGAGCGATTCGAGCCTGGGATCGTCGTAAGTGCCGCCATAGCTCGCCAGGATGCGCTCGTGCTCCTTCTCGGTGGCGGGGGTCTGCGCGACGGCCGGCTTCGGCTTGGGCATCGCCACGGTTGGCGGTGCTGCCGCGGTCTGGAACCGGTTCATGTCACCGCAGCCGGCAAGGGCTGAACCCAGAACAAGGCATAGCACGGCCGGCGCTGCCCGCAGGCGGCGGCGTTCGCCTCGTCCGTGCCGTTCTAGCACCCCATTCACGTTGCTTAACCCGTGCCTGGCCCTTTTAGGGCCTTACCCCTGTCGGCTCGTTTGCGCCCAGCAATTCGACCTGTCCCGCGAGGCGTACATCGATACGCGGCCCCGTATTCCCCTCGACCCAGCCCCGGACGCGAATACGTCTATTCTCCAGAGACTTAAGAGCGATCCCGGCGCTTTCGAATGCCGGTACTGTCCGCTTTGAAATAGTCACGGCAAAGCCGCGTGTCCAGTTCCGTCCGAAGTTGAGGTAGGTTATTGCCCCAGCTTGCCGGACCGACAGGACTTTGCCCTCGACCACCACAAAACGCCCGATCTCCGCCAAAATATCGTCCGGACTTTCCGTGTTTTTTATGGCCGACGGGTCAGACCAGTTGCCCTTTTTTTGGCGCCGCGCTTCGGCCTCCGATTCCATCAGGGCGGTCGCGCAATCCTTGTCGGTGATCTCGGCGGAGACGATGGCGTCGCCCTGGGCGAGCAGCACCGCCTGCACGGAGATGTCGCTCTCGCCGACAAAGACCAGCGCGCCTTGCCGGCCATAGCGGTCGGGCGTGTCGTCAGCGCTGCGCAGAATCACGTCGCGGCCGACGAGCAGCGCGGTCAACGCCTGCTTCGTGGTCGCGGTCGGCTCAATGCCGTTCAGGCGGATGTCGCGGCCGTCGTCGAGACGGACGCTGCGCGCATCGATCGCGACGACGCGGCCTTCGCCTTGGGACTCGAACCGGCACGGGCTCGCGAATGCGCTGTGACCCGCGACGAGAAGGATTGCGACGATGAGGTGAAGCCGTTGCGTCACGTGACCCGGAGAGGTTGCGTTGCGCGCCAGTCTTAACTCAAGCGCGGCGTGTCGCGAAGAGGCTTCGTTACACTCCGTCATTGCGGGCGCAGCGAAACAAGGACGGCGTGCCGCACACGGCCATTCCGTTTTGCGGAAAACGTACGCGCCAATCGTGCCCCCGTAGCGCACCTTCGCTTGCTGCGCTCTCGTGCATGCGGCATGATTGCGGCAACAGCTTTAGCCAAGAGCAATAACCAAGAGCAATAACCAAGCCGCCATCAGAGTACGGCGCGATAAGGGAGGTCTTTTTCGATGAAGCATGTTTTGTCGGGCATTTTTGCCGCCGCGTTGGCGCTGAGTGCGAGCGCCGTGCAGGGCCAGGACAAGCCGCCGCTGAAGATCGGCGGCATCCTCGACATGTCGAGCCTGTATGCCGACATCACCGGCCCCGGCAGCGAGACCGCCGCCAAGATGGCCGTGGAGGATTTTGGCGGTGAGGTGCTCGGACGCAAGATCCAGGTACTGGCCGCCGACCATCAGAACAAGGCCGATCTCTCCGCCAACATCGCCCGCGATATGCTCGACAACCAGGGCGTCGAGATGATCTACGACGTCGCGGCCTCCGCGACCGCGCTTGCCGCCGGCGAGATCGCGAAAGCGCGCAACAAGATCATCATGTTCAACGGCCCGGGCTCGATCCGCCTCAGCAACGAGGCCTGCGGTCCCTATACCATTCACTACGTGTTCGACACCTACGGCCAGGCCAACGTGACCGGCCTCGCGGCCGTGAGGTCGGGCCTCGACACCTGGTTCTTCCTGACCGCCGACTACGCCTTCGGTCAGGATCTGGAGAAGGACACCAGCGCCGTCGTGATCAAGACCGGCGGCAAGGTGCTTGGCAGCGTGCGCCATCCGCTCAACACGTCGGATTTTTCGTCGTTCCTGCTTCAGGCCCAGGCCTCCAAGGCCAAGGTGATTGGCCTTGCCAACGCCGGCGGCGACACCGTCAACGCCATCAAGCAGGCGGCTGAATTCGGCATCACCAAGGGCGGTCAGAAAGTCTCGCCGCTGCTCGCCTTCGTGACCGACATCGACTCGATCGGGCTCGAGACCGCGCAGGGCCTGTTGCTTGCGGAAGCCTTCTACTGGGATCTCAACGACGACACCCGTGCGTTTTCGAAGCGCTTCCAGGAGCGCATGAAGCGGCCTCCGACCTCGGCGCAAGCCGGCGTCTACTCTTCCGTGACGCACTATCTGAAAGCGGTGAAGGCGGCCGGCACGACCGACGCTGCGACGGTGATCAAGGTGATGAAGGAGACACCGATCAACGACTTCTTCGCCAAAAATGGCAAGATCCGCGAGGACGGCCGCATGATCCACGACATGTACCTGTTCGAGGTCAAGAAGCCGTCGGAGTCCAAGGGCCGCTGGGACGACTACAAGCTGCTCGCCACCGTGCCCGGCAGCGAGGCGTTCCAGTCGCTGGAGCAGTCGCGCTGCCCTCTGGTGAAGAAATAAACGTCGCTTCGCTCCTCGCAATGACGGGTGTGGCCAAAGCTCTATCAAACAACAACAAGGGAGACGTCCCATGAGCAACGACATGGTCCTGCAGAAGCTCGAAGGCGGGCTGCTCACCATCACCATGAACCGGCCCGAGCGGAAGAACGCGCTCAACCCGGACATGGTCGCCGGGCTGGTCGTGGCGGCGCGGCGCGCGGCGGACGATCCGGAGGTGCGTGCGGTGCTGTTCAAAGGCGCGGGCGGCAGCTTCTGCGTCGGCGGCGACGTCAAGTCGATGGCGGAGGGACGCGCGCCGCTGCCGTTCGAAGTGAAGATGGCGAACCTGCGCCGCGGCATGGAGGTGTCGCGCATCCTGCACCAGATGCCGAAGCCCGTGGTGGCGCAGCTCGATGGCGCCGCGGCCGGCGCGGGTCTGTCGATGGCGCTGTCGTGCGATCTCCGCATCGCCTCCGAATCCTGCAAGATCACCACCGCCTTTGCAAAGGTCGGCTTCTCCGGCGATTACGGCGGTACCTATTTCCTCACCCAGCTGCTCGGCAGTGCGCGGGCGCGCGAGCTCTATTTGCTGTCGCCGGTCCTGACCGCGAAGGAGGCTCATGCGATCGGCATGGTGACGAAGGTCGTCTCCGACGCCGAGATCGACATGGCCGCGCACGAGCTGGCGCTGTCGCTGGCGCAGGGCCCTTCCATTGCGCTGGGCTTCATCAAGCGCAACATCAACAATGCCGAGCATCTCGCGCTGGAAGATTGCTTCGACGGCGAGGCGATCCATCACACCCGCTGCAGCGACACCGAAGACCACAAGGAGGCTGCAAAGGCGTTCGTCGAGAAGCGCAAGCCGACCTTCAAGGGCGCATGACGATGGCGCCCTATATGCGGCTGCGGCAGATTTGCCTGGTCGCGCCGCAGCTCGCGCCTGTCATCTCCGACATCGCGGAAATCATGGGCCTCGCCGTCTGCTATCGCGACGGCAATGTCGCAAAATACGGCCTGGAGAACGCGCTGCTTCCGGTCGACACGATTCTGCTGGAGGTCGTCGCACCGTTCAAGGTCGGCACCACCGCCGGTCGCTTCATCGAAAAGAGCGGCGGGCGCGGCGGCTACATGGCGATCTTCTGCTGCAACGATCCCGACGAGCGCGGCCGTAACGCCAACGCGCTTGGCGTGCGCACGGCCAACGTCATCGACCACGCGCCCTATCACGGCGTGCAGCTCCATCCCCGCGACTGCCGCGCCGCCTTCATCGAGTTCAACCACACCGAGGGCAGCGACGACATTCTGGGGCCGTATCCGCCGGCCGGGCCGGATTGGCAAAAATTCATCCGCAAGGACGTGACGCAGGCGTTGACGAGCGTGGAGATGCAGAGCCCGGATCCAACAGGGCTGGCCGAGCATTGGGGCAAGATCATCGGCGTTGCGCCGAGTGGCGATACCGAATTGAAGCTGCCCAATGCGACCTTCCGCTTCGTCAAAGGCGCCGGCGAGATCATGAGCGGGCTGGAGTTTCGGGTTGCGGACAAAGTACAGGTGCTGCATGCGGCCAAGGCAAAGGGGCTTGCGGTTGCAGGCGACGAGTTTTTGCTCGGCGGGGTGACGTTCCGCGTCAGTTGATCCCTTGATCGTTATCCGTCACCCCGAGGTGCTCGCCGCTTCGGCGACCCTCGAAGGGCGACGGCTACCGGCGAGTAAGGAACGTCACATGCCGCATCCGCTCGACAGCTTCTTCGCACCGGCAAGCATCGCGTTGATCGGCGCCTCGCGCGATCACGAGAAGATTCCGGGCCGGCTGTTGTCGATGTTGCGCAAGAACGAGTATCCCGGAAAAATCTACCCGGTGAACCCGAACTACGCCGAGATCGACGGGCTCATTTGCTACAAATCGATCACGGAGATCGGCGCGCCGATCGATCTCGCAATCATCATCATTCCCGCACGCGCCGTGCTTGCCGCGCTCGAACAATGCGCCGCCGCCGGCGTCAGGAACGCCGTGATCATCTCCTCCGGATTTGCCGAGGAAGGTGGCGACAGCGCGGCGATGCAGGACGCGATCGCGGCGCTGGCTGGGCGCACCGGTATGCGGATTTCCGGTCCGAACGCCGAGGGCTTTTTCAGCCAGATGCAGCGTGTGGCGGCAACGTTCAGTCCCGCCGTGGATGTCAAGCCGGGTGTAGCGCCGCTGGTCGCGACGACGAAGCGGATCGGCATTGTCGCGCAGAGCGGCGGCATCGGCTTTGCCTATTATCACCGCGCCAAGGCGATCGGCATTGCCGTGAGCTATGTCGTCAGTGCGGGCAACGAATCCGATCTGGGGGCCGGTGAATTTTTGGATTACATGGTACAGGACGCCGCGACCGACGTGATCTTGCTGTTCATCGAAGGCATTCGCGACGTCGACAAGTTTCTCGCGGCAGCGCGCCGGGCAGCCGAGCTGAAGAAGCCTGTCATCGTGACAAAAGTCGGACGCTCTGGCGCCGGGATGCGCGCGGGCCGCCTCGCACACCGCGAGCATGGCCGGGTGGTCGGCGGCCTACGACGCCGTGTTTGCCAAATATGGCTTCATCGTCTCCAACGATCTCGACGAGGCGCTGACGATCGCAGCAGTGCTTGCGAGCAATCCGTTGCCGAAAGGCGATCGCGTCGCCGTGGTCACCGTCTCCGGCGGTGCCGGCATCTGGGGCGCTGATGCCGTGGCGCGGCAAGGCTTGCAAGTGCCGGAGCTCTCCGAAAAAATCCAGGCGGAGATCAAGACGCTGATGCCGTCCTACGGCACCGCGCGCAATCCGATCGACGTCACAGCGCAAGGCGTGACGTCGGGCGGCTTGCAAGAGAGCGTTGATCTGCTGACTGCTTCCGACGAGGTCGATGCAATTCTGGTCTTGCTGTCGCTGTCGAGCGAGGTGCGCAAGCCCTTCAAGGAAGCGGAGCTGAAGCCGGTACTGGCCGCGCAGCACAAGCCCGTGGTGTTTTACTCCTATACGGTGCCGTCGGACTTCGCCCGGTACGAACTTGCCAAATCCGGCGTCGTTGTGCTGTCCGGTCTGACTCATGTCGGTGTGGCGATGCGGCAACTGGTCGACTACGCCAACTTCAAACTGCATAAGCCCGCGGATGGGGCGGAGCTGCCCGCGCGCGATCTCTCGGCGCATCTGACTTCACCGGTTCTGTCCGAGGCCGACAGCAAGGAATTGCTTCGCGCCGCCGGCGTTGTGCTGCCGGCCGAAGTGCTGGTGAAAGAGAAGGGCGAGTTGGACGCGGCCGTCGCGGGCGTCGGTTTCCCGCTGGTGATGAAAATCCAGTCGCCGGACATTGCGCACAAGAGCGAGGTCGGCGGCGTGCGCGTCAATATCACCACCAAGGGCGAGGTGTTTCTTGGGTTCGAAGCGCTGCTCAACAATGCGCGCAAGCACCGGCCGGATGCCGTAATTCAAGGCGTGCTGGTCGCGCCGATGGCGAAGAAAGGCGTCGAGATCATCATCGGCACGATGACGGACAAGACCTTCGGGCCGATGGTGATGGTCGGCCTCGGCGGTATCACCACGGAGCTGTTCCGCGACGTCGTCTACCGCCCGGCGCCCGTGAGCGCGGAAGAAGCCGGCGCGATGCTGGCGAGCTTGAAGGCCGCGCCGTTGTTGAATGGTTTTCGCGGAGCGGCGATGGCGGATGTTGCGGCGGCGTCGCAACTGATTGCCGGCATCTCCGTGCTTGCGTCACGGCATGCAGAGGAAATCGCGGAGATCGAGCTCAACCCGGTGCTCGTGCACCCGGAGGGGCAGGGCGTGACGATCGTCGATGCGCTGGTGGTGGGGCGGGGTTAATCCCTTTCCCACAAGGGGAGAAGGAAGAACGCAATCACCGCCCCTTGAAATTCGCCACGCGCCGCTCTTCCGTGGCTTTCACGCCTTCCTTGAAATCCTCCGTCGCGCGCAGCCTGGTCTGCTCCTCGAGCTCGTGATTGGTCGCGGCCATGACGCGGTCGGCCAAGTCGGCGCGCGCATCGTCGCGCGGGTGGAGACGAGGCCGAGCGGGGAGCATTCGGCGATCTCGCCGGCGAGCTTCAGTGCGGCCGCCTTGACCTGGTCCTGCGGCACCAGCTCGTTGGCGAGGCCCCATTTGACCGCTTCCTCGCCGGTGACGCGGCGGCTGGTGTAGAACATCAGCTCGGCGTTGTTCTTGCCGATCAGCTCGGGCAGCGTCACGGTCAGGCCGAAGCCGGGATGGAAGCCGAGTTTTGTAAAGTTCGCGGAGAACCGTGCTTCGGGGCAGGTGACGCGGAAGTCCGCGGACACCGCGAGCCCGAGCCCGCCGCCGATGGCGGCGCCCTGCACGGCTGCAACGATCGGTTTCTTGGCGCGGAAGATGCGCACCGCCTGGATGTAGAGATGGTTGATCGCGCCGAGGCTGTCGGCCGGATCGCCCTTGGCGGTTTTCTCGGCTTCGCGCGCCTCCTGCGCCTGTCGCGCCGGGTCCTTGAAATTGGCGCCGGCGCAGAACGCCTTGCCTTGCGCGGACAGCACCGAGCTGCGGATCTCGATGTCGCGATCGAATTCGTCGAGCGCATCCGCGATCTGGTTGATCAACGAGATGTCGAAGAAATTCAGCGGTGGGCGCCGAATCTCGATGGTGCCGACATGCCCGACCTTCTCGACGCCGATATCTTTATAGGTGCTCATGATGTCCTCGAAGAGTTAGCGCAAACCAGGTCCGCGCGCCTAGCGCAAACCAAGTCCGCGGGCGATGATGCCGCGCAGCACCTCGGTGGTGCCGCCCTGGATGGTGAGTTTCGGTGCGGTCTTGATGGCGAAGTCGAGCTGCCGCTCCAGCGTCTCGCGGTTGGTCGCGGTCTCCTCGACGAAGGCGGCGAGATCGCGCACGCGGTGCGGCAGCTGCTGCTCCCACACCGTGCCGATGTCCTTGACGATGGACGCTTCCACCACCGGCTCCTTGCCGGCCTGCAACATGCCGGCAACCGAGACCGACATCCGCCGCATGGTGTGGAGCTGCGCCACCAGCCGGCCGATGCCTTCGGCACTGCGCGTGTCCGGATTGGGGCCGACCGCGCGAACCAGCTCGGTCAGCACGTAATAGGTCTCCAGAAAACGCTCGGGGCCCGAGCGTTCATAGGCCAGCTCGGATGTGGCCTGCTTCCAGGCGCCGTCGACTTCGCCGAGCACGTGATCGTCAGGCACGAAGAAATCGGTGAAGACGACCTCGTTGAACTCGTACTGGCCGGTGATCTGGCCGATCGGGTTCACCTGGATGCCCGGCTGCTTCATCTTGACCAGAAACTGCGTCAGGCCGTGACGGCGGTTTTCCTTGGTCGGTTGCGACGTCCGGAAGATCGCGATCATGTAGTCGGCGATGTGCGCCGACGAGGTCCAGATCTTGGTGCCGTTGATGAGATAGCCGCCGTCGGTCTTGGTCGCGCGCGTCTTCGCGGCGAACAGGTCCGAGCCGGAGTTCGGCTCGCTCATGCCGATCGCAAAGCAGATCTCGCCGCGGCAAATGCGCGGCAGGATGTCCATCTTGATATTTTCCGGGGCGTATTTCAGCAGCACCGGCCCGCTCTGGCGATCGGCGACGAAGAAGCGTCGTGTCGGCGCATTGGCCACGCGCATTTCCTCGGTCACCACGTAACGTTCGAGGAACGAGCGCTCCTGGCCGCCATATTTCTTCGGCCATGTCATGCCCAGCCAACCCTTGGCGCCGACCCGGCGGGAAAATTCCGGCGCGTCGGTGTCTTCGCGGTTGGGCTTGTGCGGATCGAAGGTGCCGGCAGCGATTTCCTCCGCGAGGAAGGCGCGCACTTCCTTGCGCAATTGCTCGCATTTTTCAGGCAGGCGGATCGGATCGAAACGGAGGGCAGCGGTCATTGTTGTCTCGTCCCTGATCAGCGCGAAGCCACGAGCGGCCACAATTCATCGGCACCGCGGTTTGCGACCAGCTTGCCGAGCTCGACGGCCCAATGGCTCTCCGAACCGAAATCGTCGCGCCAGGCCAGCGCCCGCAGCGAATAGCGATGCAGGATGTGCTCCAGGGTGAAGCCGATCGCGCCATGCACCTGATGCGCGATGGCGCCGCCCTTTTCCGCAGCTTCCGCGCAGCGGATTTTTGCCGAGGCGGCTTCGAGGTAGACCGCGTCGTCGAACGACTTTGCATTGGCGATGGCGTCGGCCGCGGAGGTCGCAGCCGCAAGCGCAGCAGCCGACTCGCCGGCGAGGCGGGCGAGGTTGTGCTGCACCGCCTGGAATTTGGAGATCTTCTTCTCGAAGGCGACGCGCTCGTTGGAATAGCGCACCGAGATGTCGAGCATCGCTTCCAGCGCGCCCGCAATCTGAAGGCTGCGCGCGACGCCGCCCATCAGCATCAAGGTGGTCTGGTCAAAGCCCTTCGGAGCGGGCTTGATGGTGACGGGCTGCACCTTGTCGAGCGTGACGGTGTCGCTGTGGTCATAGCCGACATTGAGCCCGGTCTCGATCCGCCCCTTGCTGGCGTCGACCAGCGCGATCGCGGCGCCGTCCTTGCCGTGTGCCAGCACTGCGAAGTGCTTTGCCGCTTTCGCAAACGGAACGCCGCGGGCGCGGCCGGAGAGCGCGCCGTCGGCGTCGCGCGTGATCCGGTCCTTCGGCGAGGCCGGCAGCAGCGTCATCTCTCCCTCTGGGGAAGCGATCTTTGCCTGCGCCAGCAGCCAGCCGGCCAGCATGGTCTCGGCCAGGGGAACCGCGACTGCGAAACGGCCGGCGGCGTTCAGCAGCGCAAAGCCGTCGGCAAGGCTCGCGCCGGAGCCGCCGAGATCGTCGGGCACCCAGGACAGCGGCAGGCCGGCTTCGCTCAGCGCGTGCCACAGCGGCGCCTGCCACGAATCCTTCTTGTCGTTGTTGACGGTCTGCGGATCGGCAAGATCGGCGAAGATCTTCTCCGCGGTCTCGACGACGATATTGTCACTCTCCGCCACAGCGTTCCCCGTGTTTTGCCATTGGCGCATCCGGCCCGAAAGGGCAGGGCGCGCAGGTTCTTCTTGCGCCGGATGATCGGAAAAAGCCATGGCCCTGACAAGCGTTGATCGCAGGTCAACCTGCGGCGCGGGCATGGGCGATAAGCTAATTCCGCTTAGCGGAGTTTGCTGATTTGCAGGGCGCGGCAAACTCGCTAAACAAGACCAGCTACCTCAGGCTTGCATCAAAGACATTGGAAGGAAATCAGGATGGCAAAGGACAGTTTGTGCGCAATCGTGACGGGGTCCGCCTCCGGCCTGGGCGCTGCGACCGCGGAAATTCTCGCACGGAGCGGGGCGCGGCTCATCATCAACTATTCCTCGAGCCAGAAGGAAGCGGAGGCGACCGCGGAGCTTTGCCGCAAGGCGGGCTCGCCGGAAGTTCTGGTCGCGCAGGGCGACGTTTCGAAAGATGACGATTGCCGCAAGATCGTCGCGGCAGCCAGCGGCTGGGGCCGGCTCGACGTGCTCGTCAACAATGCCGGCACCACCAAGCATGTCGCCCATGCCGATCTCGATGGATTGTCGGCGGAAGATTTCCAGCGCCTCTACGGCGTCAACACCATCGGCCCGTTCCAGATGGTACGTGCGGCACGCAGCCTGCTCGAGGCCGGCGCGAAAGCCTCGGAGCGGCCGTCCGCCGTGGTCAACGTGTCCTCGGTCGCCGGCATCAGCGGCGTCGGCTCGTCGATCGCCTATGCCGCGAGCAAGGGCGCGCTCAACACCATGACGCTGTCGCTGTCACGCGCGCTGGCGCCGCTGATCCGTGTCAACACGGTGTGTCCCGGTTATATCGACACCCCCTGGTTCACCAAGGGCCGCGGCGAGGCGGGTGCCAAGCAGGTGCGCGACAGCGTCGTGGCGAAGGTGCCGCTGAAGGTCGCATCATCAGCGGAAGACATCGCCCAGCTCGTCTGCTTCCTGGCGATGCCGGCCTCCAGCAACATGACCGGCGAGGTCGTGCGCATGGATGCGGGGATGCATTTGATTACGTGAGCTCGCTCCGCTAGCGCGGCAAACACAACCGTCGTCCCGGCGCAGGCCGGGACCCATAACCACAGGCCGTGGTTGTCGTTCGAAATCGGCAACTACCGATCTTCGCCAAACCAAATTCGGTGGCTATGGGTCCCGGCCTTCGCCCTAGGGCATGCACATATCTCTGAGGCTCCATCCTGCTGCGACGGCATGGAAGTATTGGAGACCGTTGCTGAAGGTGATTGGACCTGGCGGCCTGGAAGATGGATAGCCGTCCCAACCGCCGAGGCGGCCGATGATCCAGGCGGCCCAGGCTAGGCTGTCAGGCGGATGCGGGTTCTTCAGCCGCTTACTTTTGGCTTCGTACTGCTGGTTCAGGGCAGTCAGCGTAGCCATCTCGCTGGTGTTGAAGGCGATGTGGATGGACTGCTGTCTGCCGTCACGCGCTTGCAGGAGCTGGATGGTGATCACAGCCGCCTTGGCAGCGATGGCGACCAGCTTCAGAAGCCGGTCGGCGGTCCCCAATTTGGCTGTCTTCGAGCTTGAGGCCTTGTGTCTTGAGGACACGGAAGAACTGCTCGATGATCCAGCGCTGCTTGTACCATTCGACGATACGCCAGGCGTCATCTGCACCGGTGACCCCGTGAGAGGTGAGAAGACACCAGCGCAGCGGTTCGACGTCGGAGCCGGCGTTGATCTCGCGGACGTCAACGACGGCCAGATGTAAGCTTTTCGGCAAATGGCGCAGGAACTTGCTTTGCGGTCGAGCCAGTTCGATTGCACCAAAGCGAAGCTCGAGGTTGGCCTGACGTGCCGGCCGCTGCGCTCTCGGAGGCAATTGGACCGTACGACGCTCCATCGGCACCATAGCCTCGATGGCCGCATACAAACCCGCCATGTCGGCCAGCTTGCGATCATGCATGCTGCGGGCGATCACGTGATAGCCCTGCTCGGCCGCGCTGGCATAAAGGGCAAAGATGTCACTCTCGCGGTCACCAAGCAGGGTCACCCTTGCGGCTTTCGCAAGCAGCGGCTTGGCCGCAAGGACGGTGGCAGTCCAGCGCTGCGATTCCTTGTCCGACAGCTCGCGGCTGTCATGCGAGACGGTCCGACGGCCCTCACGCGTCCACACTTCGCCGCTCAAAAGTCCCAGGCAGGTGCCATTGTCTGCATCCACCGCCAGCAACGGGTGCAGCAGCACGCCGTGGTTATTGCCCTTGCCGATTTCCCCAAGCCCGCGACGGCGTTGCGGTGTGGTCTTGAAGTGGATCTCACTGGTGTCCTGGATCGCCAAAACGTGGCGGCCCTCGACAGCTGCAACCGTGCTTTCACTCCAGCTTTCGATGATCCGCTCCGCTGTCACCTTGTCATGACCGAGAAAGCGGTTGAACCGCACCTCCAGGTTACGGTCTCCTCTCGAAAGCTGCCGCAGGCAGACATTCTTGCCAGCAACCATGCGTCCGACAAGCGCCGCCCCCCTTTATCGAGACGACGATCCCCGAACCGGCCCAGCGTCCAGTCAATTCGTGACAGCATGGCGGCACCTCCATCCGATCAGAAGTGCCGTCATAGAGATCACACGGATTCCCGATTCTGGAACCCCTCACCCTCGACCCGAGTCAATCCGTCGCACCAGATATGTGCATGCCCTAGGGCCTTCGCCGGGACGACACCGAATTTCTTGGCAGGCCACGCTGCAAAGCGACGGCGGGCTACCCCTTGATCACGCCACTCGCGACCAGTCGGTGCCAGATGAACAGCACCACCACCGCGCCGATGGTGGCCATGATGAATCCGGCGCCCTGGTCGGGACTGTAGTGTCCGATCGCCTGGCCGACGAAGGTCGCGAGAAATGCGCCGACGATGCCGAGGATGGTGGTGAGGATGAAGCCGCTCGGGTTGTTCGGTCCCGGCGCCAGCCAGCGCGCGATGAGGCCGGCGATGAAGCCGACGACGATGATCCACAACAAGCCACCCATGCTCATGTCCGTGCTCCCCTCGTTTTGACTCAAATCAGATTCTGCCCGAGATCTCGTTCTCGGTCGGCAGCCGTCCGTCCGGCGTCAGATGGTCGATCACCTTCGGCAGATACTGGCTGAGGCCGGAGAGCAGCTCGTCGCGCGACAGGCCGCTCTGGGCGGACAGGCTCTCGATCTGGTCGGCGCCGAGCGCGTTGGCGAGATCGCCGGGCGCGATCGCCTTGTTCTCGCCCTTGCCGACCCAGGTATTGGCGGCCTCGCCGTGGCCGCCCTGCTGAAGCTGGTTGAGGAGATCGCCGAGACCGCCGCTGAGCACGCTGCCGGCCGCGCCACCCGCGAGCAGGCCGCCAAGGCCGCCCTTGAGCAGGTCACCGAGGCCGCCGCCTCCGCCAAG
Organism: Bradyrhizobium sp. LM2.9; assembly: GCF_054056555.1. Classification (NCBI taxonomy): domain Bacteria; kingdom Pseudomonadati; phylum Pseudomonadota; class Alphaproteobacteria; order Hyphomicrobiales; family Nitrobacteraceae; genus Bradyrhizobium; species Bradyrhizobium sp. LM2.9. The sequence goes on along the minus strand of NZ_JBSRYJ010000002.1, from coordinate 5,690,042 downwards.
TGCACCTCCAAGTCCGCCGCCAGCACCCGCATTCACCGGCGGGGGCAGGTGCGTCGGCGTCGGGGACTGCTGCGGTGCCGCGCCGGGCTGGCCCGCGGTCACGTGCTTGAACGCCTTCCAGGCGAGCAGGCCAAGCAGCGCCATGGTCATCGGCGACATGCCGCCCGAGGACTTCTCAGAGCTTGGCGTGCTGGGGCCGCGCGGGCCGCTCTGCATGCCGTTGAGGACGTCGAGTAGACCCATGATGCTCTCCTTTGGCGTTCTCGTCGGCGAGCTCTCGCCGCTGATAGGCCCCCGGGGCAAAAACATATGAGGCTCTCATGACGGTTACAAGGCGGATGCGGCGCGATGGGCAGCAGGCCTCGCCTCTGCTATCGAAGGCCGGCCATTCGGTGAGCAAGGCGAGGTGATGACGGATCGACCGATCGTGGTGGCCGGCGCGGGCGCCATCGGATGTTTCGTCGGCGGCATGCTGACGGCTGGCGGCCGCCGCGTCGCGCTGCTGGTGCGGCCGCGGGTGAAGGCCGAGATCGAACGGTTCGGCCTGCTTCTGACCGATTTCGACGGCTCCGAGAAGAAGCTCGACCCCGGCCAACTTGCGCTGTCGGAAGATCCCGCGATCTTCCACAGCGCCGGTATCGTGCTGGTCACGGTGAAGAGCGCCGACACGGCCGGTGTCGCGGAGCAGATCGCGCAGCATGCGCCGCAGGATGCCGTCATCGTCTCGCTGCAAAACGGCGTCGGCAATGTCGCGGTGCTGCGCGAGCGCCTCGGCGGCCGCCGCGTGATCGCCGGCATGGTGCCTTTCAACGTGATCGGCATGGGCGAGGGCCGCTTCCACCGCTCGACCTCCGGCGACATTCATGTTGGCGAAGACGGGGCGAACACGGCCGCAGCGCTCTCGGCGCCGGGGCTCGTCATGCACGCGAGCCGCGACATCACAGGCGTGCAATGGGGCAAGCTGATCATCAATTTGAACAATGCGCTCAGCGCCTTGTCCGATATGCCGCTCGCCGCGCAACTGGCGAACCGCGACTGGCGAAGGCTGTTCGCCGATCAAATGGCGGAGGGGCTGACCGCGATGAAAGCCGCCGGCATCACTCCGGTCTCGGCGACGCCGATCCCGTCGTCCTGGACGCCGACCTTGCTGAGACTGCCTGATCCGATCTTCAACCTGATCCTGGGAAGGACGATGAAGATCGATCCCGAGGCGCGTTCCTCGATGTGGCAGGATTTGAAGCAGGGCCGCAAGACCGAGATCGACTATCTCCAGGGCGCGATCATCGCGCTCGCCGAACAGAACAGCATCGACGTGCCGCTGTCGCGCCGCATTGTTGCGCTGATCAACGAGGCTGAGGCCGCGGGCAAGGGCCCGCCGCGGCTGACGCCGCAGCAGATCCACGGCGTTGCATGAGCTCACGCCGGCCGACGGGAGAATTGCGATGAAACGCTATTTGACGATCGGGGTCGCACTGGCCGCCCTCTGCGCAGGTTCCACGTTTGCCCAGGCAAGGCCGCCGACCGTCACGAATTCGCCCGGCTATGACGCACGCCTGAAGGAAAGCCGCTCACAGTTGGGTAGCTCATCCGCAGCAACCGCACCGGTGGTCAAGCCGAAGCGCAGCAAGACGAAGCGGACGAACTGAGGCTGGGAGACGGATCTCCATCCAATGACGGCTGTGGCTAGCTCAGCCCTTCTTCGCGGGCTTGCTCGGTGTCGGGCTGAACAGCTTCTTCAGATCATTCAATCCATCCGACAGCCGCGGCCATTCGCAGGAGAACGAGCCCTTGGTGCAGGGCGCGCCCTTCGGCCGCGGCCGTGCGTCGCCGATGGCGGCCTGCTGCACTTTCGGCCGCTCGACCGGCACAGGCACGCGCTCGACCTCGGTTCGCAGCGCGACCCGCTGGAGCTGTTGCGCCTGTTGTTCCTGCTGCTCGCGCTGCTGGCGCGCGACCGCCTGGGCGGCTTCATTGCTGCGGCGCTGAACGGCGAGATAGGCGGTGTAGGATTCGTCGATCTTCTTCTGCTCCTCCGGCGTCGGATTGGGGCCGGCGATGTCAAAGCTGCGGTCCTGGAGGAAATCGTAATAGGAGTAGCCGCCGCCGGCTTTGCGCCGGCCGGCGAATTTCGCGTTGCAGTCGGCAAGCGCGGAGGTTTTCTCGGTCTTGGTCGCGGCTTTCTCGGCGGCGTCGGCGCATGCCTCGAAGTCAACAGGCGCGCGTTTCCACCATTGTGCCTGGGCATGCGACGGCGCCAGCAGGAAAAATCCTGCTGCCGCCAAGACAAGCGCCGCACGACGCGATGCAACTACGTCCGACATTCTACGAGAGCATTCCTTGCAAAACTCAACCCGAACTGAGTCGGGTCGGATTTTTGCCCCTTTATGGCCGGCTTGTCACCCATGGAACCCGGGAAATTCATGGCTGCGATGCTGACATTTTTTGCTTGACGTGGCGTAGGAGTCACAGCGTCACTTCATCCTGCGGTCGCCTCGTCGGCGACGCCAAGAAGACGAAGTGGAAACGCCTGATGCTGCTGCCCCTGTCCGATGTGCCGCGCTGGTACGCCGAGCGCAAACCGCAAGGCACGATCGCCGTCCGTCACGGGCAGGACACGCTGACATGGGACGCGCTCGAACGCGGTGCCAACCGGCGGGCACGGGCGTTTGCGGCGAAGGGCGTCAAGCCCGGTGATTTCGTCGCGATCGGATTGCCCAACGGCAATTCATTCTTCGAGACTTCTTTTGCGGTGTGGAAATGCGGCGCGACGCCGACCTCGCTGTCATGGCGCCTGCCGCGCGGCGAAGCCGCCGCGGTGCTCGACATCCTGAAGCCGGCGCTGGTGGTCGGCGGCGAAGCCGACTGGAATGCGCCGAACCGTCTGCCTGCGGATTTCGTGCCGGAAGGGTATTCCGACGAGCCGCTCAATCCACCGGTGGCGCGCTATTGGAAAGCCATGACCAGCGGCGGCTCGACCGGCCGGCCGAAGGTGATCCTCGATCACCAGCCGGCGGTGACCGACACGGTCGCCGCGCCGCCGCTCAACATCCCCTTCGGGGTCTCGCTGCTCAATCCCGGCCCGCTCTACCACAATGCTCCGTTCATCGTGTCGCACTACGCGCTGTTTACCGGCGGCCAGCTCACCGGCCTCGTCAAGTTCGACGCGGAGGAGGCGCTGCGACAGATCGCGCGCGAGCGCGTGCAATGGGTCAATTTCGTGCCGACCATGATGCACCGGATCTGGGCGCTGCCGGAGCACGTGCGCAATGCCTACGACGTGTCGAGCCTGCAGACCGTCTTCCACATGGCCGCTCCGATGCCGCCCTGGCTGAAGGAGAACTGGATCGCCTGGCTCGGGCCTGAGCGGATCTGGGAGCTCTATGGCGGCACCGAGCGGCAAGGCTCATGCATCATCTCCGGCACGGAATGGCTGACGCACAAGGGCTCGGTCGGCAAGATCGGCGAGATGGCGCGCCTGCGCATCGTCGGCGAGGACGGCAACGACGTGGCGCCGGGCGAGAGCGGCGAGATTTATTTCCTCAACAATGACGGCAAGGACGCCACCTATCACTATCTCGGCGCCGAGCCGAAGCGCCGCGCGGACGGCTGGGAATCGCTCGGCGATATCGGCCGGCTGGACGCGGAAGGCTACCTCTATCTCGGTGACCGCCTTGCCGACATGGTGTTGCGCGGCGGTGCCAACATCTATCCGGCCGAGATCGAGGCCGCGGTCTCTGAGTGCCCCGGCGTGCGCTCCTGCGTGGTGGTGGGATTGCCCGATCCGGAACTGGGCCAGCGCGTACATGCCATCATCGAGCCGGAGGGCGACGCGGACGGTCAGGCCATCGCCGACGGCATGGCGGATTTCCTGAAGGACCGGCTGAGCCGCTACAAGCATCCGGAGAGCTTTGAGATCGTCAGCGCCCCGCCGCGCGATGATTCCGGTAAAGTTCGCTGCACGCTGTTGCGCGATGAGCGCGCGGCGTGGATGAAGGAGGGGCGCGCCTTCCGGATTTGGCCGGCGCAGGCGCGGGCGCGCGCCGAGTAAGACAATTCACGGGAAGGACTGACGATCATGACCATCACCATCGCTGCGAACTCTGTGCCGAAGCCGCCGGCCGAGATCATCGAGGGTTTTCGCGGTGCGCCGACCTCGGTCATTTCGGACAATCTCGCCCGGCTGCCGGGTGCCGTCGGGCTAAAGCCCTATCATCGCGGCGGCAAGCTGGTGGGCACGGCCTTCACGGTCCGTACCCGTCCCGGCGACAATCTCGCCATCCACCGCGCGCTCGAACTGGTCGGCCCGGGCGACGTCATCGTGGTCGATGGCGGCGGCGACGAGACGCGGGCGCTGGTCGGCGAGATCATGAAGACTATCGCGCAGTGGCGCAAAGCCGAAGGTTATGTGATCGACGGCGCGATCCGCGACGTTGCGGCGTTCGCGGCCGACGACTTTCCCTGCTACGCCCGCGCGGTGATCCACCGCGGGCCCTACAAGAACGGCCCCGGCGAGATCAATTTGCCTGTTACCATCGGCGGCAGCGTGATCTCGCCCGGCGACATCGTGGTCGGCGACGAGGACGGCGTGGTGGCGTTTCCCGCCGCCGGTGCCGCGGCTCTGCTGGAAGCCGTGCGGGCCCAGGTCGCGCGCGAGGAGGAGACGCTGAAGGCGATCCGCGAGGGCCGCTATCAGGGCTCGTATGGAAAATCCTGATCAGAGAAAAAAGAAGGGGAGGATCGCGTGAGCCAGAAAGAGGAATTCCACAATCTCGACGATACCGGCGACGGGCTGCTTCGCGAGCTCGCGGCAGGGGTGACCACGCGCATCTTCTCCGGCGAGCAGGCGATGCTGTCGGTGGTGACGCTGGCGCCGCATGCGCAGGGCACGCTGCACCATCATCCCGAGGAGCAATGGGGCGTGCTGCTCGACGGCTCCGCGATCCGCGTCCAGGGCGACGAAGAGATTTCCGTGAAGAAGGGCGATTTCTGGCGCACGCCCGGTAATGTGCCGCATACCATGCGCGCCGGCCCCGACGGCGCCCGCGTGCTGGACATCTTTAGTCCACCGCGGCCGGAATACAGAAAAGCGGGGTCCGGTTTCGGGACGACTTAAAGCGCTCACAAGCAAAAAAGCAAAGAGCGAAGGCAAAACAGGGAGGACAACATGACGATCACACGACGGGCGCTGCTGGCCGCGCCCGCCATCCTCGCGATGGCACCGGCAAGCGCACAGGCCTCAAAAATCACGCTGGTGGTGCCGTTTCCGCCGGGCGGATCGACCGATGCGATGGCGCGGCTGCTCCAGAGCCATCTGCAAACCAAGCTCAATCGCATCGTCATTGTCGAGAACAAGTCGGGCGCCGCCGGCGCGCTCGGCGCGGCGCAGGTCGCCAAGAGCCCGCCTGACGGCTCCACGTTCCTGGTCACCTTCGATTCTCACGCGGTGATTCCCTCCATCCTCGACAAGCCGCCCGTCGATGTCGAGCGCGAGCTGATGCCGGTGTTGCTGGTCGGCACCGCGCCCTACGTGATCGCGGCCGGTGCGGGCCGTCCCTACAAGAGCTTTGCCGACGTGGTGGCGGCCTGCAAGGCGACGCCCGGCGCAGTGAAATATGCCTCCGTCGGCATCGGCACGCTCGGCCATCTCGCCATGACCGTGCTCGGCAACAAGGCCGGCGTCGAGGTCATGCACGTGCCCTATCGCGGCGGTGGCCCCGCGATGAACGACGTGCTCGGCGGCCATGTCGATCTGATCGCGGGATCGGCGGCGCTGGTCGCAGCGCAGCTCGGCACCAACATGCTGCGTCCGATCCTGCAACTCGGCCGCGCGCGGCTGCCGGGCCTGCCGGATACGCCGACCGCGATCGAGGCGGGCTTTCCGGATTTCGAGACGCTGGCATGGTGGGGCATCTTCGCGCCCACGGGTACGCCGCCTGACATCGTCGCAGCCCTCGCGACGGCGTCCAGGGAAATCCTGAGCGAGCCCGCGACCGCCGCACAGCTCAAGGAGACGCAGCAGATGACGCTGCTGCTCGAGGACGGCCCTGCGTTCAAGACCTTCTTCGACAAGCAGGTCGCCACCTGGGGCAAGGTGGTGCGGGACAACAATATCCGGGCGTGAGAGGCTCCTTCCGGGGATTGCCATCCCAGGTCCGGTGCGCTGGCGCGGGCTTGAGCGTCAGAGCATCTTGCCAACGATCTTTGTCATATCTGCTGCCGAAAACGCGCGCAGCGTTTCGGTGCGGACATTGCCAAGCGCGCTGAGACTAAGGCTGAGCGACATTGCGGCAGCCTCATCTGGAGCCTCGAGAACGGTCACAACGTCATATCGTCCCTGCGTCCAGACGATCTCTTTCACGGTCACGCCGAACGTTTTGGCCATTTCCTTGAAAGCGTCGACCCGCTTCGGCGAGTCCTTGACGTTGCGGACTCCCTGATCAGTGAAGTTCCCCAGCACGACATAGGTTACCATGGTCGTCCTCCCTGGTTAGAACCCAGATACAATTCTCGCTTGAGGAAACCGCGCCGAGTTTGCCACGGTGGCTGAGACGGCGCTACTCGCGCGTTGGGAACGTCAGCGGATGTGACTTATGCGGTCCGGACAACGGTCGCGCGAAACTGAGCTCATGGCCGTCGGGGTCGGTGAGAATGGAAGTAGCGCTCACCCCATTCTGCATCGCGCGGCGCGGTCGACGGCTGCCACCCGGCGGCGCGTGCGCGCGCGTAGGCCCCGTCGACATCGGCGACGTAGAAGATGACGCGGCCCCACCAGGACCAGTGCTTGTCTTCCGGCTGCGCAGTCAAGTTGAGATAGCCGGTGCCGGCGCGAAAGCTTGTGAATGCAGCGGCCTCGCCGCCATATAGCAGTTCGAACCCCAGCGAACGATAGAACTGCACGGCGCGCCCCATGTCATGCGTGCCGAGCGTGATGGCGCTGATGCTTTCGATCATGTGGGCTACTCCGCCGAGTGGGATCTGGAGGCGATTGTACAGCCGTCCCGTTCAGGTTGACGCTGATCTGGCCCGCCTTGCGGCTGGCGAACCGCATTCTGCTCTGCTATGAGGGGGCCGAACCCGTCCCGCGGGTTCCGCGGTCCCGTAGCTCAGCCGGATAGAGCGACGGTTTCCTAAACCGTAGGTCGGAAGTTCGAGTCTTCCCGGGATCGCCAGTTTCTCAATGAGCAATCGCTGCGTTTGCCACGCTCGTCGGCGCAAAAATTGCTAGAAGCGCGAAGCTTCCTTCCTTGCCCGGGCTGATTGCCGGTCCCACCTCACTGCCATATCTGGAGATACGATGTCTTTCGATTTGATCCTGCGCGGCGGCCGTGTGGTCGACCCGTCCCAGAAGCTCGATGCCGTGACCGATATCGCCTTTGCGGGCGGCAAGGTGGCGGCGGTCGGCAGCGCCCTCAAGGCGGATCCGGGCACGGATGTGCGCGACGTGTCTCGCTACATCGTCACCCCTGGCCTGATCGATCTCCACACTCATGTCTATTGGGGCGGCACTTCGCTTGGCATCGACGCCGAGGAATTCTGCCGCCTCTCCGGCGTCACCACCGCCGTCGATACCGGCAGCGCGGGGCCCGGCAATTTCGCGGGCTTCCGCAAGCACGTGATCGAGCCGAGCCAGGTTCGCATTCTCGCTTATCTGCACGTCTCGCATGCCGGCATTTTTGGCTTCTCGCACCGGATCATGGTCGGCGAGAGCGAGGAGCTGCGGCTGATGAATCCGGTCGAGGCGGCCAGGGTGGCCGATGCCAACCGCGATCTCATCGTCGGCATCAAGGTGCGCGTGGGCTTGCACTCCTCGGGCACGTCGGGCGTCGTGCCGCTCGATATCGCGCTCGAGGTCGCGAACGAGGTCGGCATGCCCCTGATGGCGCATATCGACCATCCGCCGCCGACCTACGAGGAGGTACTGGCGCGCCTGCGCCCCGGCGACGTGCTCACCCATGCGTTCCGGCCGTTCCCGAACACGCCCGCGACCGCGCAGGGCACGGTGAAGCGGGCGGTGCTCGACGCTCGCGAGCGCGGCGTGCTGTTCGACATCGGCCACGGCAAGGGTTCGTTCGCGTTCAAGACCGCGCGCGCCATGCTCGCCAACGGCTTCTATCCGGACACCATCTCCTCCGACATCCATCAGCTCTGCATCGACGGGCCGGCCTTTGACCAGGTGACGACCCTGTCGAAATTTTTGTGCATGGGCATGCCACTGTCCGATGTCATCGCAACCTCCACGGGCAACGCTGCGATGGCGCTGCGGCGCCCCGAGCTCGGCAGCCTCAAGCCTGGCAGCGTCGGCGACGCCACGCTGATCTCGGTCAAAGAAGGCCAGTTCGACTATGAGGACGTCGTCGGCGAGCACCTGATCGGCGATCGCAAGATCGTGTCCGAAGGCGTTGTCATCGGCGGCCGCTGGTGGCATCCGAACTAGTGGTTCGTGAGGCCGTCAGCCTACTCGTTCTTGTCGACATTCCAGAACATCGGCGTTGCCGGGCCGTCGATCACGCCGGTCAGTGATTTGCGCCATGCGCTCGGCGCCTGGAACTGGCCGAGCGGGACGTAGATCACCTGATCATAAGCTTCCTTCTGCACGTCGAGCGCGATCTTCTTCTGCTCTTCCGATGAGGTGGCGCGGGCAAAAGCGTCGCGCAACTGCTCGAGCTTGGGGTCCTCGGACCAGCCGAACCAGCCGCCCTCCGTGCCCTTGCCGACGATCGCGATGTTGACAAGTGGGTTCATCGAGTCGGCGGCGCCCTGGTAGGTGAAGAACATGTTCCAGCCGCCTTCCTTCGGGGATTTCTGGTTGGCGCGGCGGGTGACCACGGTCTGCCAGTCCATCGCCTGAACGTCGACCTTGAAGCCTGCCTCGCGCAGGAGCTGTGCGACCATGACCGGCTGCGCTTTCAGCAGGATCTGGTCGGTTGGGGCCAGGATCACCACCGGCGTGCCGTCATAACCGGATTCGGCCAAGGCCTTCCTGGCATCCGCCATGCCGTTTCCCTTGACCAGGGTCTCGCCGCCTTCGTCGCTGGCCAGCGGCGTATCGCAGATAAAGAATGCGCCGCAGAGCTTGTAGTATTTGGGATTGCCGATCTGTGCGTCGAGCACGTCCTTCTGGTTGATCGCGAGCATCGCGGCGCGGCGGATCTTCACATTATTGAACGGCGGATGCAGGAAGTTCATCCGGCCGAACGATTGGAAGCCGAACTTGTTCAGGATTGCCACGTTGATGTCCGGATTCGACTCCAGCGCGGGCAGCATGTCGAATGGCGGCGTTTCAAGGAAATCGACATCACCGGATTGCAGCGCGTTGAGCGCGGTCTGCGAGTCCGGCGTCGTCAGCCACTCGACACGGTCGACCTTGACCACCTTGCCGCCCGACGTCCATTCGGGGGGCTCCTTGCGCGGCACATAGTCGGTGTTCTTTTCGTAAACAGCTTTCACGCCGGGCTGGAATTCGGCAGCCACGAACCGGAATGGACCGGAGCCGATCTGCTCCGGAATTTGCTTGCTGATAGGGGTTTCAGCAAGCCGCTTGGGCATCATGAAGGCGCAGATCGCCGATGGCTTGGCGATCGTCTCGAGTACGAGGCCATAAGGCTCCTTCAGCTTGAAGACGATCGTTTTGGCATCTGCGGCTTCGATTGCCTGCTGTGAAGTCCATCAGCTTGCGCGCCATGCCGTCGACGCTCGTGCCCCAGCGCTTCAGCGAGGCGACGCAATCCTCCGCCGTCACCGGCGCTCCGTCATGCCATTTCAGGCCCTCGCGCAAGGTAAAGGTGTAGGTCAGCTTGTCCGCGGACACCGTCCAGTCGGCCATCTGCGGCCGCACCTTGAAGGTGGCATCGATGCCGAGCAGGGTATCGTAGACCATATAGCCATGGTCGCGGGTGATGATGGCTGTCGTAAAGCCGGGATCGGTGACGCGAAGGTCCGATTGCATCACAGCAATGAGGGTCTTGGGGCCGGCAGCGGCTGACGCCGGTGCCGTCCAGGCGGCGGAAAGGGCAGACGGCGAAACAGCAGCAAGCTGGAGGAGTTTCCGGCGCGAGAGGTGAACCATTCGCTTGTCTCCTGACGTGACGCAAACGAAACCAGATGGTGGTTGCCCCGTCGTACGCAGCGTATGGTCTGGTGCCGCATCTTGCAATGACGGGTTGTCTCGCAAATTTGAACTCGTTGCGATCGAGCAGGGTACGTCATGTCCGGGCAGGTCATCTTCGAGGGCAAGCTGTCGTGGCCGACCAGCGGATCAAGTAGCCGCTCACAGCGACCTGATTACAGTGACCTGACCTGACTACAGCGACCTTGCGATCAGCAGCTTCATGATCTCGTTGGTGCCGCCATAGATCTTCTGGATGCGGGAATCGATGAAGATGCGCGAGATCGGGTATTCCTGCATGTAGCCGTAGCCGCCGAACAGCTGCAGGCATTCGTCGGCGGTCTGGACCTGCTTGTCCGAGCACCAGTATTTCGCCATCGACGCCGTGACGGTGTCGAGGTCCTTTGCGACCAGCCGCTCGATGCACCAATCGACGAAGACGCGCGCGATCATCGCTTCGGTCTTGCGCTCGGCGAGCTTGAAGGCGGTGTTCTGGAACTCCATCAGCGGCTTGCCGAACGCTTTCCGCTCCTTGGTGTAATCGACGGTGAGTTTTATCGCACGCTCCATCGCGGCGACTGCGCCGACCGCGAGTGCGAGGCGTTCCTGCGGCAATTGCTGCATCAACTGGACAAAGCCCTGGCCTTCCTCGCCGCCGAGCAGGTTTTCCGGCGGCACGGTGACGTTGTCGAAGAACAGCTCGGACGTGTCGGAGGCATGCAGGCCGATCTTGTCGAGGTTGCGCCCGCGCTTGTAACCATCCGCGCCCGCGGTCTCGACCACGATCAGCGAGATGCCCTTGGCGCCGACATCGCCGGTGCGCGCGACCACGACGACGAGATCGGCAGCCTGGCCGTTGGTAATAAAAGTCTTCTGGCCGTTGATGACGTAGGAATTGCCCTGCTTCCTGGCCGTGGTCTTCACGGCTTGCAAATCCGAGCCGGTGCCGGGCTCGGTCATGGCGATGGCGCCGATCATCTCGCCGGAAGCCATCTTTGGCAGCCAGCGCTTCTTCTGCTCCTCCGAGCCGTAATTGAGGATGTAGTGCGCGACGATAGCGCTGTGCACGGAGACGCCGGTCGTCAGCTCCGGCACCGTGCTTTCGAGGTCGTCGAGCACGGCGGCATCATAGGCGAAGGTGGCACCAAGGCCGCCATATTCTTCCGGCACGCTTGCCAGCAGCGCGCCCATCTCGCCGAGCCCGCGCCAGGCAAAGCGGTCGACCATCTTCTGCTCGCGCCATTTTTCGGCATGCGGGGCCAGGTCCTTGGCAAGATATTTCCGGAACTGGTCGCGGAAGATTTCGAGCTCTTCGGTCATCCAGGAGGAGCGGTAGGACATGGTCACCTCGGTCAATGCGGCTTTCCGGCTTGGTAGGCCGGGCGGCCGTGGCAATTATTGTGTTTTCAGGCTGCGCCGGTGACGCTACCAAGGCGGCCGGATTAGCGTCTGTCGGGATGTCTGATTGTGGCTGTCAAAACTCAAGAGCTCAAGCTCGACATCGAGCGCATCGGCACGGTCTCGGCGATCCTGACGCAGCCGGACAATGCGCGCGCCTGTTACGTGCTGGCCCATGGTGCGGGCGCGGATATGCGGCATTCCTTCATGGAGAAAGTCGCCGCCGGCCTTGCCGACCGCGGCATCGCGACGTTCCGCTTCAATTTTCCTTACATGGAGAAGAAACAGGGGCGTCCCGACCAGCCGGCGGTCGCGCACGCCACCGTCCGCGCGGCGGTCGAGCAGGCTGCGGGGCTGTGCCCCGGCGTGACGCTCGGCGCGGGTGGAAAATCGTTCGGCGGGCGCATGACGTCGCAGGCGCAATCGAAGGCTCCATTGCCTGATGTCAAAGGGCTCGCCTTCCTCGGCTTCCCCCTGCACGCCGACGGCAAACCATCAACCGAGCGTGCCGAGCACCTCGCCGGCATCGCAATCCCCATGCTGTTCCTGCAAGGCACGCGCGACAAGCTTGCCGATCCTGGCCATCTCAAGCCCGTCATCGAGTCGCTTGGTCCAAAGGCGACGCTGCATGAGGTCGAAGGCGGCGATCACTCCTTCGCGGTGCTGAAAAAGTCCGGCCGCAGCAACGATGAGGTGCTTGCAGAGGTGCTTGATACGCTCGCGGCCTGGATCGACGAGCTCGCCTGAAGCTCACGCCGAATAAAGCCCCTTGTCGCGCGCCTTCTGGATCGCGAGCGCAGCGATCAGGTCAAGCGTCGGCGTCGACAGGCCGGCGGTGCGTGCGAAGGCGGCGGGCGCTTTCACCAGGACGTCGATCTCCATGGCGCGGCCAAGCTCGTAATCCTGCAGCAGCGACGGCTTGTGATTGGGTGCGGGGCCGCTGCGGCTCACGCGCTTGACCTCGGGAATGAAGTGTTGCGCGATATCGTTGGCCTCGTTCAGCATCCGCGGAATGACGTCGGCGAACGCAGGATCGTCGCGCACGCCGCGCGCAGTCTGACCGGTGAGCAGGCACAGCACCGACAGCGACATATTGGTCAGCAGCTTTGACCAGATCGCCTCGCGAATATCGGCGACCGCCGGCGATTCCAGCCGTGCGTCGTTGAAGACTCCGCGGAGCGTCGTGATGCGCTCGCAATTGCGGTCGTCGCATTCGCCGATCAGCAGGCGGTTGCGGTCCGGGGTGAGGTTGTGCACCACGCCGGGCGCGGTCACCTCGTTGGAGGAGAAGACGACGCCGCCGACGATCCGCTCTTTCGGAATGCATGCGCGCAAGCGCCCGCCGGGGTCGAGGAAGGAAATGTCGGGCGGTGTCGGATGCCGCGGCGGCAGGCCGATCCCGTACCACCAGGGAATGCCGTTCTGCGCAAAAACGATCGCGGTGTCGTTCTGGAGCAGCGGCTTGATGCTGGCGACCAGCCCCTGGAGCGCGGTTGCCTTGAGCGTCGAGATCACGACGTCCTGGGGGCCGAGCTGGGCCGGATCGCCGGAGGCGTTCACCTTGGCGGAGACCTCGGAATCGCCGACGCGCAGCTTGAGGCCATTGGCGCGGACCGCCTCCAGATGGGCGCCGCGCATCACGCACGAGACCTCGTGGCCGGCGCGGGCCAGCCTGACCGCGATATGGCTGCCGACGGCGCCCGCGCCGAAAATGCAGATGCGCATGGTGTGATGTCCCGTCCCTGGTCCCTTGAATGCCGCCCGGCGGCAGCATGACACAAGCCGCCATGCGATGGACGCGGCTGCCCTACGCCGGAAAGATATGGATCGGAACGAGCGGCCTCGGTCATAGTGCAGGGCAAACAAACGACCGGAGGAACGCCGATGACTGACAGCCCTGTCCTGTGGACCCTCGATGCGCGTGGGGTTGCGACCGTCACGTTGAACCGGCCCGAGGTGAACAACGCCTATGATGGCGCGTTGATTGCGGGCGTGCTTGCGGCCATGGACGATCTCGGCAGCAAGCCCAACCTTCGCGCCGTCGTGCTCCGGGGCAATGGCAAGCATTTCCAGGCCGGCGCCGATCTCAAATGGATCAACGGCGTGCGGCCGCAATCGACTGATGCGAACGAGGCGGCGTCGCGTGCGACCTTCGAGGCCGTGCAGCGGCTCAACACGCTGCCGATTCCGACGGTCGCGCTGGTGCAGGGCGGCTGCTTTGGCGGCGGCACCGGCGTGATCGCAGCCTGCGACGTCGTGATCGCGGCGGACAACGCCTTGTTCTCGATCACCGAAGTGCGCTGGGGCCTGACCGCGGCCATCATCATCCCGCAGCTCTGCGATGCCATCGGCGTCCGGCAGGTCCGCCGCTACGCGCTGACAGGCGAACGTTTCGGCGCTGAGGATGCCCGCCGCATCGGCCTCGTCCACGAGGTGGTGGCGCTCGCCGATCTCGACGCCGCCGGTGCCAAGGTGGTCGAGCAGTTGCTTGCCAATGGACCTGAAGCGATGGCCGAGACCAAGCGGCTGGCGCTGGAGAGCTCGTTTGGCGGCATGGCGGTGGACGACGCGGCCTACACGCGGCTCGTGCATCTGCATTCGCTGAAGCGACAGAGCGCGGAAGCCGCGGAGGGGCTGGCGTCGTTCGCGGAGAAGCGGGCGGGGAATTGGGGCGGCGGAACGAGGTGAGCTCAGCAGCCACGGCAGATGCTGTGGATGTGGAATGTAGCCCTGATGAGTGAAGCGACATCCGGGAATGCCAAAAGGGGCCCCGCATATCGCTTCGCTCATACGCGCTACGGCCCTCGCGCACTTGGCGCAACTTCTCATAACGACGTCGCGAGGGACGTTTTTAGCAGTGTGAGCAGCGCCTGCACCGCGGCCGCATTGCGCCGTCGCTCGGGGATCGCGGCCTTCACCCACAATTCCGGGATCGGAAAGTCGCGCAGCACCGGTTTGAGCGTGCCGTCGCGTAACGCGTCCGCGACGAGATAATGCGACATCAACGCGATGCCGTTGCCCGCGGTCGCGCTGCGCGCCAGCACATGGCCCTCGTTGGAGGAGAGCAGCGGGCTGACCTGGATGCTGATGCGGCCGCGCGGGCCGTCAAAAATCCACTCCGGCCCCGTCGGCAGAAAGCTGAGGCAGCGGTGCTCGACGAGATCGCGCGGATGCTTTGGCGTTCCGTGTTTCTTCAGATAGGCAGGTGAAGCACAGAGCAGCCGCTTCAGTGCACACAAGGGCTCGTCCACTACGCCGCCGAAGGAGTGCGGGAAGGCGCCGATGGCGATGTCGAAGCCTTCAGTCACCGGATCGACGGGACGGTCGATCAGGACGATTTCGAGTTTCAGCTTCGGGTTTTGGGTCTGGAACGCGCTGAACACATCGGCAAGCCGGGCGATGGTCAGCGATGTCGGTGCCTTGATACGCAAATGATCGATAAGATCATGGCCCTTCTCGCCCATGCGCGACAGGAGATCGCCGACATCGGCGACCACGCTGCGCGCCCGGTGGACATATTCTTGGCCAGCCGCGGTCAGGCGCAATTGACGCGTCGAGCGATGAAACAGCGGCGTGCCGATCCGCGTCTCCAATTGGGTGACCCGCTTCGCGACCACCGAAGTCGCGACATTGAGCTTTCTTGCCGCGGCGGAAAATCCGGCCGCGTCCGCGGTGGCGAGGAACGCCTGAAGGTTTACCAGGATGTCCATCTCCGGCCTTTCGCGATTCGAGAACGGTGATCGCTTATTTTGGTAGATTGTAGCCCGGCCCGCGTTAATTCATAGTCCGGCCCAAGCAAGAGATTTTGGGAGCAGGACGCGCCATGCAGGTCATGACGATCGAAGAACCGGCACGCCAGGTGCCGCTCTACGGCGAATATGAAGTCGTCGTGCTCGGCGGCGGTCCGGCCGGCATCGTCGCGGCGGCATCAGCGGCGCGCGCGGGGCGGAAGACGCTCTTGATCGAGCGCTACGGCTTCCTTGGCGGCATGGGCACCGCCGCAGGCGTCACCAACTTTTGTGGTTTGCACGGCAATGTCTACGGCCAGGCCCACAGGCTGGTGCAGGGCATGGCGTCCGAGCTGCTGGCGCGGATCGATCATTTGAACGGCCTCAACGCGCCGCATCTCATTCTCGGCAAGGTCTTCGCCCAGGCCTACGACACCGCCGCCTACAAGATCGCGGCCGACCAACTGCTCGCCAGCAACAAGGTGCACATCCTCTTCCACGCGCTCGGTGCCGGCGTGGTGATGGGCGATAACAGCCGCATCGACGCGCTGATGGTCGAGACCAAGGCGGGCCGGCGGGCGGTGCGATCAGAGATTTTCATTGATTGCTCGGGGGACGGCGATCTCGCGGTCTGGGCCGGCGCGCCGTTCGAATTCGGCGACGAACACGGCCATCCGATGTACCCCTCGATGATGCTCCGTCTCAACGGCATCGATCCAGAGAAGGCGGGCGAGGCATGGCGGACCATCCCGCAATTGATGGAGAAGGCCACCGCCGCCGGCACGCACACATTCCCGCGCAAAAGCGCGATCGTGCGCCCGCAGAAGTCCGGCATCGAATGGCGGGTGAACTTTACGCAAGTGGCGCGGGAGGACGGCCACGCCATCAACGGCATCGAGCCTGATGACCTTACCCGCGCGGCGAGATCGAAGGCCGCAAGCAGGCGCTCGCCGCCTTCGAATTCCTGCGCACCGTGCCGGGCTTTGAAAAATCCTATATCGTCGATTTGCCGCCGCAGCTCGGCATCCGCGAGACCCGCCGCATCACCGGCGGCTACCAGCTCAGCGGCGAGGACGTGCTCGGCTGCGCCTCGTTCGAGGATTCCATCGGCGTCAACGGCTGGCCGATCGAGGCCCATGTTCCCGGCGACGTCGTCTTCACCTTCCCGCCAATCCCGGAATCGCGCGGCTATAACGAGTTGCCTTACCGGATGCTGGTGCCCGAAGGTGTCGACAATCTGCTGGTCGCCGGCCGCTGCGCCTCGATGACCCATGAGGGCCAGTCGGCGGCCCGGGTCTCCGGTGCCTGTTTCGTGATGGGGGAGGCGGCCGGTTCCGCCGCCGCGCTGGCACTGTCCGGAAACCGGATCCCGCGTGACATCCCGGTTGAAAAGCTGCAGGAAACGTTGAAACAACAGGGCGCCTTTATCGGGCGGGACCAGCCCGTGCCCGAAGAGCTCTGACGGGCTTAAAACGACCAAGAGAACCACCAAAAGAACCACTGGAGGAAACGGGATGATCGGGATTGTGCGGCTCGCGCTAGCTAGCCTGGTGGCGATCACAGCGATGGGCACGGCCCGGGCCGAGGACGCGCTTAAGGCCAGGATCGGCGTGCTCCGCCTGTCGTCCTCCGCGCCCGTCTTCATCGCGCAGGACAAGGGCTATTTCCGCGAAGCCGGCCTCGACGTCGAGCTGAAATTCTTCGATGCGGCGCAGCCGATCGCGGTGGCCACCGCCTCGGGCGACATCGATTTCGGCGTTACCGCTTTCACCGCTGGTCTCTACAATCTCGCCGGCAAGGGCGTGGTGAAGGTGATCGGCGGCATGAGCCGCGAGAAGGCCGGTTATCCCCTGATCGGCTATTTCGCCAGCAACAACGCCTATGCGAGCGGTTTGAAGACGCCGAAGGATCTCGCGGGCAAGCGCGTGGCGATGACGCAGGTCGGCTCTTCCTTTCACTATTCGCTCGGCCTGCTCGCTGACAAATATGGTTTCAAGCTCGCCGAGGTGAAGATCGTGCCGCTGCAATCGCTCTCGAATGCGGCGGCCGCGCTGAAGGGCGAGACTGTGGATGCAGCGCTGCTGCCGATCTCGACGGCGCGAAAACTGATGGACGACGGCGGCGCGAAGTTTCTCGGCTGGGTCGGCGACGAGACACCCTGGCAATTGGGCGCGGTGTTCGCTTCGCCGAAGACGCTGACCAACAAGGTGCTGGTGACGAAGCTGCTCGGCGCTTTGGCAAAGGCCGATCACGAATATCACGACGTCATTCTTGCCGCGATGAAGGACGGCGTCGCGCCGATCAACGAGCAGACAAAGCCGCTGCTGGAGATCATCGCAAAGTACACCAATTTGCCGGTGGAGCAGGTGGTCGGCAATTGCGCCTATATCGATCCCGACGGCAAGCTCGACGTCAAGAACGTCGACAACCAGATCAAATGGCTCCAGGAGCAGGGCTTTGCCGACAAGGGCTTTGATGCGAATTCGATCATCGCCAAGGAATTTGTGAAGGCGGATTGATGCATCGTTCTCCCAACCATCTCCGTCATCCTGAGGTGCTCGACTTGCGGCGTGCCGCAAGTCGAGCCTCGAAGGATGCACGGCCCGGATGCAGCCGGGCCGTCGCCCTTCGAGGCCTACGCTTCGCTCCGGCACCTCAGGGTGACGGAACGAGGACGGGGAGTTTCCCATGGACCTGATCGCCAACCACATCACCCATCGCTTCGCCGATCTCGCCGTGCTCGACGACGTCTCGTTCACCGTCAGCGCCGGAGAGGTGGTGGCGATCGTGGGGCCCTCGGGCTGCGGCAAGAGCACGCTGCTGTCGATTCTCGGTGGGCTGTTGCTGCCGACTTCCGGCGCGCCCGAGCTGCGCGGCGCGCCGCCGGCCGACAGTCTCAATCCGCTGACTTTTGTGTTCCAGGACTTCGCGCTGCTCCCCTGGGCGACGGTCGAGGAGAACGTCGAATTTCCGCTGCTGCACACCCAGCTCTCGGCCGCACAGCGCCGCGCGCTGGTCGACGATGCCTTGCGCCGCACCGGCCTGACCGATTTTCGCAAGGCCTATCCAAAACAGCTTTCAGGCGGCATGCGCCAGCGCGTCGGCATCTCGCGTGCGCTTGCGGTCAGGCCTGCCATTCTCCTGATGGACGAGCCGTTGTCGGCGCTGGACTCGCAGACGCGTGAACTCTTGATGGAGGATTTCGTCCGGCTGCTCGCCGATGGCGGCATGGGCGCGGTCTATGTCACCCATAATCTCGAAGAGGCGGCGCGGCTTGCCGACCGCATCGTGGTGCTGTCGCGGCGTCCCGGCCGCATTCGCGAGGTCGTGAGCGTGCCGATGACGCGCGCCGAACGCGGTGAAATTGCAGCCCGTGAAAAGCTGCTCGCGCTTCAGAACCAGATCTGGTCGCTGATCCGCAACGAGGCGATCGATGCCGAGCGCGAGGTCCAGCATGCTTGATCGCGCTCCGGCGGGAACATCTGCGAAGGATGAAGTGGTCCGGCGCGTCCGCTTTCGCGGCGCCGGCTTCGTGCCGGCGAGCAGCCGTTTCGGCGGCTGGATCGCGCTCGCGCTAGTCATTGCGATCTGGCAGGCTGCCGGCAGCATCGGTCTCGTCAATCCGCTGTTCCTGCCGGCGCCGTCGGCGATCGCGCGGGCGATCTACCAGCTCGCGATCTCGGGCGCGCTGTGGCAGCATCTGTCCGCCTCGCTCCTGCGCATCGGTGTCGGCTGGCTGCTCGGCACGGCGGCCGGAGTCGCCGTCGGCTTTGCCATCGGTCTGTCGCGGCTGGCGCGCAGCGTCGGCATTACTTTCATCTCGGCGCTGTTTCCGATCCCGAAGATCGCGCTGTTGCCGCTGTTGATTCTCTGGCTCGGCATCGGCGAAGAGCCGAAGATCGCGACCATTGCGCTCGGCGTGTTCTTCTCGACTGCAATCTCGGTCTATAGCGGCGTCGATGCGGTGCCGCGCAATCTCATCCGCATGGCGCAGAGCTTCAACGTGCCGTTCGCGACCATCGTGCGCAAGGTGGTGTGGCCCGGCGCACTGCCCGCGATCCTCGCCGGCTTCCGCATCACGTCGTCGGTGGCGCTGCTGCTCGTCGTCAGCGCCGAGATGATCGGCGCACAGTACGGCATTGGCGCGTTCGTGTTGCAGGCCGGCAATCTGATGCAGACGGATCAGCTCTTGGCGGGTGTGGTGATCCTGTCGGTGTTTGGGTTGATGGTGGGCAGGGTGATCAACTGGCTGGAGACGCGGCTGCTGCACTGGCGGTAGCTGCAATGGCCGCAGCCCTACGAGGACCTCACGCGTTCCCGCGATCCTCGCGAAACAAGTCCAGCTTCTGCTGCACGGGTCGATCCGAGAAGCTGAACAGCACCGCATCCATGTCAGCCTCGTGCGTGACCCACTGCCAGCTCGGCACCACAAACAAATCGCGCGGGCCCCATTCGAAGGTCGCATCGCCGATGCGCGTGCGGCCATGGCCTTCGATCGGACAGAACACCGTCGCGTCGGTCGAGCGATAGCGCGCGGACTTGAAACCCTTCGGCAGCAGCTGGATGAACGTGCCGATGGTCGGCATGGCGAAATCGCCGGTTTCGGGATTGCTGAACTTCAGCTTCAGCCCGTGACATGCGTCCCACTGCTGGCTCGTACGAGCCTTTTCCAGTGCCTCCCGCGTGTAGGCGTAGGGGTAGCTGAAGATCGGCGAGGTCTTCGAGCTCCGTTTCACGTCGACCGGCAGCAGATTGTGGCCGTAGCGCGCAAAGCTGTCGCCGGCGGGCCTCGTGATCTTCTGCTGATCCTCCTTGGAGCCTTCCGCGAAAGAGCAATCGAAGAACTGCACCAGGGGAATATCGAGGCCGTCGAGCCAGAACATCGGCTCGTCTGTCTCGTTGGAATGATCGTGCCAGGTCATCGACGGCGTGATGATGAAGTCGCCGGGCTCCATCGCAGTGCGCTCGCCGTCGACCGCAGTGTGGGCGCCCTTGCCTTCGAGCACGAAGCGCAGCGCCGACTGGCTGTGCCGGTGCGCGGGCGCGACGTCGCCGGGCACCACCATCTGCACGCCGGCATAGAGCGACGTCGTGATCTTCGATTGCCCGCGCAGGCCGGGGTTCTCCAGCACCAACACACGCCGCTCGGCTTCTCTTGCGGTGATCAGCTTGCCGGCTTCGGTCATGTAGTCGCGGATGATGTCGAACTTCCACAGATGCGGCCGGCAGGGGCTCTTCGGCTCCGGCGTGATCAAATCGCTCATCACCGTCCACAACGCGGTGAGATTCTCGCCGTCGATCTTTTTATAGAACGCCTCGCGTTCCGGCGTCTTGGTCACGGCTTCCATGGTGCGGCTCCCGTTCGTTTTGTTGATTGACAGTATACTTACGGTCTAGGTAGCGTCAACTTGACGAAAAAGGAACGACAGGGAGGTCTCGATGAAGCTGCACGGATATTTTCGCTCCAGCGCCGCCTACCGGGTGCGGATCGCGCTGAACCTCAAGGGCCTCGGTGCCGAGCACCTGCCGCATCACCTTCGCAAAGGCGAGCAATGTGCGCCGGCCTATCTCGCGATCAATCCGCAGGGCCTGGTGCCCACGTTGGAGAATGATGCGGGTGCAGTGCTGACCCAATCGGTCGCCATTATCGAATGGCTCGACGAAACCCATCCTCATCCGCCGCTGCTGCCGAAGGATATTTTGCAGCGCGCCAAGGTGAGGGCATTCGCGCTGGCGATCGCCTGCGACACTCATCCGGTGCAGAATTTGAAGGTGCTGGCGCGGCTGCGCGAGCTTGGGCTGCCGGAGGAGAAGGTTCAGGACTGGGCGGCGTGGGTCAACCGCGAGGGGCTTTCGGCCTGCGAAACGCTGATCAGGGCCGAGCCGGGGCCGTTCTGCTTCGGCGATGTGCCGACGCTCGCCGATCTCTGCCTCGTGCCGCAGCTCGCCAACGCCCGCCGCTTCGGTGTCGATGTCACCGCCTATCCGCGTTTGCTCGAGGCGGAAGCCGCCGCAAAGGCGCTGCCGGCGTTCGCGAACGCCGCGCCTGAGAAGCAGCCCGATGCCGAGTAAGCCGCCTCCGATCACGATAGACGCAGTCTATGCCGCGCCGGGCTATCTGTTCCGGCGCATGCAGCAGATCGCGGTCTCGATCTTCATGGAGGAGTGCAAGGCGTTCGATCTCACGCCGGTGCAATATGCGGCGCTGATCGCGATCCACACCCACCCCGGCATCGACGCGACGCGGCTGTCTGCCGTGATCGCCTTCGACCGCTCGACGCTCGGCAGCGTGATCGAGCGGCTTCAGGCCAAGGATTTTGTCGAGCGCAGGCCGGCGTTGGAAGACAAGCGGATCAAGCTGCTTTATTTGACCAAACCGGGCGCGGCGATCCTGCGCGAGATCTTCCCCGCGGTCGAACGCGCCCAAGCGCGGATGCTGGAGCCGCTCAAGCCGGCCGACCGCAAGGCGCTGATGGGGCTCCTGGTGCAGCTCGTTGAGCTCAACAACGACGCGTCGCGGGTGCCGCTACGGGCGGAAGACGCGCTGGAGCATCTGGGAAAGGCGGGGTGAGGAGAGTGGTTGGGCGATACTCGTGCATCACTCACTGCCTTCGCCGGGACGACAATGAGGGAGCGGCCGCGCCGTCCCCTCACATCCTCAGCAGCGCCTGCCGGTCGATCTTCCCCGTCCCGGTCTTTGGCAGCTCGTCGATGAAAATCACCTCGCGCGGATATTTGTAAGGCAGCAGCTTACTCTTCACATAATCCTGGAGCCGCCGTGTCGTCTCGCGCTGATCGGCGGCGCGGCTGTTCATCACCACGACCGCCTTCAGCGTCATGCGCCGGTCCGGCAGCTCGGCAGCGAACACAGCGCACTCCCGGATATCGGGGTGATCGGCGAGGCAAAGCTCGACCTCGAGCGGATAGACCCACTGGCCGGAGATCTTGATGAGATCGTCGGCGCGCCCACGGAAGAAGTGAAAGCCGTCGGCATCGCGGACGAAGCGGTCGCCGGTGTAGATCCAGCCGCCCTCGCGAATGGTTTCGGCGGATTTGTCCGGCCGGTTCCAGTACAGCGGCGTGTTGGAATCGCCGCGCACCCACAAAATGCCTTCCTCGTCGTCGGCGACGTCGCGGCCGTCCTTGTCGCGCAGCGCGACCTCGTAGCCGGGCACGCGCAGGCCCGCGGCGCCGAGTTTCTTCCGCTCGGGGCGGTTGGAGAGATAGATGTGCAGCACCTCGGTCGAGCCGAGGCCTTCGAGGATATCGAGACCGGTGAGCGTCTTCCAGCCGTTGAAGACTTCGGCCGAGAGCACCTCGGCGGCCGAGAGCGCCATGCGCAGCGACGAGAAGTCGGTCTTGTCGGCACCGTCGGCCTTGGTCAGCGACGTATAGAGCGTCGGCAGGCCGAAGAAGACCGTCGGCCCGTACTGCTCGATCGCCGAAAAGATCGCCGCAGGCTTCGGCTGGCCTGGTAGCAGCAGCGTCGTCGCGCCTGCCGTGAACGGGAAGGTGATCGAGTTGCCAAAGCCATAGGCGAAGAAGATTTTTGGCACCGAGAAGCAGATGTCGCCGGGCGCCAGCTTCAGCACGTTCCGGGCGAAGGCGAGCTCGCTATAGGCCATGTCGTGCTGGAGATGCACGATGCCCTTGGGCCGGCCGGTGGATCCGGATGAGTACATCCACAACGCCATCTCGTTGCGATGCGTGTCGGCTTCCGCGAGCTCGGCCGGAAATTGCGCGAGCCAGCCGGCGGCAGAAACGGCGTTCGGCGCGGCGTGATCGCCTACCGCGCCATTGACGACGACCAGGGTGTGCAGGGCCGTGTCCTTGCAGGCCTCGGCGTTGAAACGTGCACCGAACTCGGCATCCGCCACCGCGACAGCCGCGCCGGAATCGGCGAGATAGAATTGCAGCAGATCCGGCGGCGTCAGCGTGTTGATCAGCAGCGGCACGAAGCCGGCGCGCACGGCACCGAAGAACGCGGCGGGATAGGCCGGAGTGTCATCGAGGAACAGCAGCACGCGATCGCCGCGCTTGAGGCCCAGCGAGGCAAAGCCGTTGCCCCAGCGGCAAGCCTCCGTGCAGAGTTCGGCATAAGTGCGCGTGCCCGCGGGACCGATGAGTGCGACCTTGTCGCCGCATCCTCTCGCGAGATTGTCGAACAGCACGCGGCTTGCATTGTAGACCTGCGGAATGGCGAAGCCGATCTCGCGGGCGCCCGCGCCGTCCGCGGGCACCTGGTCGCGAATCTCGTTACTCATGTCTCATCCCCGCCGTTCCTGGCGGCTTCGTAGCGCGCCATGAAGCCCGGCGACATCGCGCGCAGGCGGGAGTCGTCGATGCGGCCCGAGCGGGTGATGTAGCTGTAGGCAAAGTCCATCAGGCCCTGCTGCATGTGCTGGGCAAAGTGCTCATACCAGAACGAGCTCGTCCGCGCGGCGTTGACGAGCTTCTGCACCACCGGTTTGCGCGCGGCTTGGTAGCGATGCAAAGCGGTTGAAAGATGGGCGTCCGATTCCAGCGCCTTGACCAGCGCAATGGCGTCCTCGATCGCGAGCCGCGTGCCCGAGCCGATCGAGAAATGCGCCGAGTGCAGCGCGTCGCCGAGCAGCACCATGTTCTTGAACGACCAGTGTTCGTTCCAGACCCAGGGGAAATTGCGCCAGACCGATTTGTTGGAGACCAGCGAGCGGCCGCCCAGGGTATCTGCAAACACCTCCTCGCACACGCCCTTGGACTGCTCGACGTCCCTGTAGGCGAAGCCGTAGGCCTGCCAGGTCGCGTGGTCGCATTCGACCAGGAAGGTGCTCATGGTCGGCGAGTAGCGGTAGTGGTGGGCGTTGAAGGCGCCGCGGTCGGTCTTGACGAAAGTCTGCGACAGCGTGTCGAAGCGCTTCGAGGTGCCGTACCAGACGAACTTGTTGGAGGAGTAGGACAGCGAGGTGCCGAAATCACCTTCGAAGGCGCGCCGCACCAGTGAGTTCAGCCCGTCGGCGGCGACGATCAGATCGTGGCCGTTGAGCTGGTCGATCGCATGAATTGGCGTGTCGAAGCGCGGCGTGACCCCGGCATCGATCGCGCGCTGCTGCAGGAACTGCAGGAGTTCGAGCCGACCGATCGAGGAGAAGCCGACACCGTCGATGGCGACGCTGTCGCCATGCAAATTGAGCGTGATGTTCTCCCAGCTCTCCATGTGCGGCGCGATCGCGTCGACCGTCTCGGGGTCGTCGGCACGCAAAAATTCCAGCGCCTGGTCGGAGAACACGACGCCAAAGCCCCAGGTCGCGTCGGCCGGGTTCTGTTCGAACAGGTCGACCTGATCCTCGGGGTGACGCTTCTTCCAGAGATAGGCGAAGTAGAGCCCACCGGGCCCCCCGCCAATCACGGCGATCCGCAACGTCTGCCTCCTTGATTGACAGTATACTTACTATCTAGGGAACACTAATGTGCTCCGACGTCCTGCGCCAGCGGAATTATCGGCAAAAGGCGTGGCGTGCCGAAGCCTATGCCCGGACACGCGCTTGGCGCGCGTCCGAAGCAGTACGTTGCGAAGCATAGCCAAACCGCGCCGGCTTGGCCATCCGCACCGTCAGACGCAGCGCTTTACGTAGACCCCGTTGACCAGCACCCTGGTGCAGCGGACCACCGGAACCGGCTTGCGGACCACGACGGCCGCATTCGGCCCGGCGCAGCCAGCGCGATAGACGCCGCGAGCGCACACCACAGCATTGGCATCGGTGGCTTCAAAGGTCATGGTCGCGGCGAAGGCGAGGAGCGCCGAGGCGGTGAGCAGGAATGAACGCATGTCTTCCTCCCGGTGTTGTCGTCATTGAAATCGAATATCGGCAAAGGTCTGCGATTATCGTTGCAGGCGTGCGAGAACGGTGCACGCCGTCAGATGTTGATGGCACGCTCCTAGCGCGCAGCGAACGGCGCCAGCACATCCTTGCATCCGGGCGACAGCGACGCGGCGTTGCTGGCGATGCACTGTACGATGCGACCGCCGCCGGGCGCGACGCCGGCGCAGAGCGTGCGGATGTCGGCGCCGCAGGCGGAGCGAACGATCAACAGCTCTTCGCGCGGCCGCAGCGGGCGCAGCACGATCACGGCTGGCGCGGCTGCCGGTGCTGCTGCCGCCGCAGGAGCTGCGCCGGCAGGCGCCGCCGTTGCCGCTGCGCCGCCACCGGCCGCAGCGGTCACGGCCTTCTCGCAGGCCGGCGAAACCTTTGCCTTGTTCTTCTCCAGGCATTCGAGCGCGGGCGCGCCGCCCGGCGGCACGCTGGCGCACACCTTGGGGTAATCGGCGCGGCATGCGCTCTTGACCGCCGCAACCTGAGCGCTGCTCGGCTGCTTGGCCGCAGCAGCCTTCGGCGCGGCTGCGGCGGCAGGCTTTTCAGCGGGGGCGGATTCAGCCTTCGTCGCGGAAGGCGCAGTTTCCGCCTTGGGCGCCGCTTCGGTCTTGGGCGCCGCAGCGGGCTCGACCGCGCGCACCGCAGTCTGGCATCCCGATGACAGGCCGGACATGTTCTTCTGGAGGCATTGATACGCCTCCACACCGCCGGGCGTGACGCTCGCGCAGTGCGCCATGAAGTCCGAGCGGCACGCGGACCGGATGGCGCTCTTCTGGGCGTCGGTCGGCGCCTGCGCAAATGCGCCTGTTGCAGTTGCGAAGAGCGCTACCGCCAACATCGCGCTACGCGTTGAGACATGTTTCAAAATGTTGAACATTTGGGTGAATTCCCGCCCTGCCGGTAACGCCGACGATTTTAAAATGTGATGCAAACGCAATCGCCGCGAGTGATGCCTCGCGACAGTATCTTTGGCCGCTTTGGCCACTACCGCAAGTAGATATTACCTGCGCAAATTGCGACGTAACTACGTCGTCAGAGCTTGACCATGCGCTTGCCGCGGTTCTCGCCCGCAAGCAATCCGATCAGCGCCTTCGGCGTGTTCTCCAATCCGTCGATAATGTCTTCCTGCACCTTTAGCTTGCCGGATGCGACCCAGGCCTGGAGTTCGGCGAGCGCACGCTGGCTCTCCTTCATGTAGTCCATCACGATGAAGCCCTGCATGACGAGCCGCTTCACCACGATCAAGCCGGGCACACCGCGCGGGCCGTGTGCCGAGGGCGCGCCGTCATATTGCGAGATCGCGCCGCAACAGGCGATGCGGCCGTAATTGTTCATCTGCGGCAGGCAGGCTTCGAGAATGTCGCCGCCGACATTGTCGAAATAGACGTCGATCCCCTTGGGCGCCGCCGCGCGCAACGCCTTGAACACCGCGCCGTCCTTGTAATCCACGGCGGCATCGAAGCCGAGTTCGGAGGTCAGCCAGTTGCACTTGTCGGCGCCGCCGGCGATGCCGACCACGCGGCATCCCCTGATCTTCGCGATCTGCCCGACGATCGAGCCCACCGAGCCTGCCGCCGCGGACACGACGACCGTCTCGCCTTGCTTCGGCTTGCCGATCTCCAGCAGGCCGAAATAGGCGGTGAGCCCGGCGATGCCGAACACGCTGAGCAGATGCGTCATAGGTTCGAGCTTCGGCATCTTGGTGAGGTGCTTCGCCGGCACGGCGGCAAACTCCTGCCAGCCGGTGTCGCCGAACACGATGTCGCCCGGCACGAGCCCGGGCGCCTTCGAGCTGACGACCTCGGCGATGCCGCCGCCGGCCATCACGCTGTTGGCCTCGACGGCGGATCGATAGGTCGCGCCGTGCATCCAGGCGCGGTTGGCGGCATCGAGCGAGATATAACGCACGCGCAGCAAAGCCTCGCCGTCCTTCGGCTCCGGCATTGCACCCTCGACCATCTTGAAATGTTCGGGACCGAGCTTGCCGCTGGGCTTTTCCACCAGAAGAATCTGGCGATTGACGCTGCCGCTCATGGTGTTTCCTCTTCGTTTGTTTGACGATTATTGATGCAACCACCGCAAAGAAAACGTGCAGGCCGCATTCGTTGTGCGCTGCATGAAAGCTAGATCGCCGGCGCCAGTTCCGCAACGGGAAGATCCCGTCATTGCGAGCACACGCAAAGCGTGTTGCTTCGTTGTCGTATCTGCGACATCATGAAGCGGCCGGTGTCGTGGGGGTAACCAATGTCGAACAGGTTCACGCAATACATTCTGGCGGCGATGGCTCTGGGCATCGTCATGGGCTCGGCGATCTACAATTTCATGCCGGATACGCGCGGGGACTGGGCCTCCTCCATCAATCTGATCGCAGTGATCTTCCTGCGCCTGATCAAGATGATCATCGCGCCGCTGGTGTTCGCGACCCTGGTCGGCGGCATCGCCCATATGGGCTCCGGCTCCAAGCTCGGCCGCATCTTCGCCAAGACCATGGGCTGGTTCGTCAGCGCGTCCTTCGTCTCGCTGATGCTCGGCCTCGTGATGGTCAATCTGCTTCAGCCCGGCGCCAATTTCCCCGGCACGCTGCCGGACAAGGGACAGTCTACGGGCTTGCCGGTCTCGGCGTTCTCGATCGAGAAATTCCTGACCCATCTGATCCCGACCTCGATCGCGGACGCGATGGCGCAGAACGAGATTCTCCAGATCGTGATCTTCGCCGTGTTCTTCTCGGTGGCGATGGGCTCGATGCCCGAGCGCTCCAAGCCGATCCTGGCGCTGATCGACGATATCGGCCACATCATGCTCAAGGTGACGAGCTATGTGATGCTGTTCGCGCCGATCGCGGTGTGGGCCGCCATCACCGCGACCGTGGCCAAGAACGGCCTGCTGGTGCTCTGGAAGCTCATCGTCTTCATGGGCGGCTTCTATCTCTCGCTCATGATCCTGTGGGGCATCCTCGTGGTGGTCGGCTTCATCGTGATCGGGCCGCGCTACAGCCATCTGCTGAAGCTGATCCGCGAGCCGCTGATGATCGCGTTCTCCACCGCGAGCTCGGAAGCGGCGTACCCGAAGACGCTGGAGGGGCTGAACAAGTTCGGCGCCTCCTCGCGAATATCGAGCTTCGTGCTGCCGCTCGGCTATTCCTTCAATCTTGACGGCACGATGATGTACTGCACCTTCGCCAGTATCTTCATCGCGCAGACCTATCATATCGAGATGTCGCTCTCGACGCAGCTTGCGATGCTGGCGACGCTGATGATCACCTCCAAGGGCGTCGCCGGTGTGCCGCGCGCCTCTCTCGTGGTGATCGCCTCGACGCTGTCGCAGTTCGGCATTCCCGAGGCGGGTCTGCTGATGATCATGGGCATCGACACCTTCCTCGACATGGGCCGCAGCGCCACCAACGTGATCGGCAACACGCTGGCGACCTCGGTCGTGGCGAAGTGGGAAGGTGAGCTCGGCCCCGAGCACGAGCTTGGAGCGGGCGACGCCGTGCCGGGGGACATGATCCCCGGCGAAGTGCCTGCTATGGCCGGCCATTGACGGGAGGTGCATCATGCGCCCTTCAACGGTGATTTCGGGCGCCCTTTTGCTGGCAGCGTGCCTGCTGGCAACGGGTGCCTCCGCCCAGACCGGCGGCAGCGAAGGGCTTAGCCCGACGCTGTCAGCCATCAAGAGCAGTCACACCGTGCGGCTCGGCTATCGCGAGAGCTCGCCGCCATTCTCCTTCCTCGACCAGGCCAACCGGCCGATCGGCTACAGCCTCGAACTCTGCGAAGCTATCGTCGAGGAGATCGGCGTCGAGGTCGACGATCCCAATCTGAAGATCGGCTACGTCAAGGTCACCTCGGACGACCGCATCGACGCCGTGCTCCAGAACAAGATTGACCTGGAATGCGGCTCGACCACGGCCAATGCGGAGCGCGGCAAGCGCGTCGCCTTCTCGCCGCTGATGTTCGTCGCCGGTACCAAGCTGATGGTGCCGAAGGCATCAAGCGTCCAGTCGTTGACCGATCTGAAGGGCAAGACCATCGTGGTGACGAAGGGCACCACCAACGAGCAGGCGATCCAGGCGGCCGACAAGAAATCCGCGTTGGGACTGACCATCGTTGTCGGTGCCGATCACGAACAGTCGTACCAGATGCTCGTCGACGGCAAGGCCGATGCATTCGCGACCGACGATATCCTGCTGTCCGGCCTGATCGTGCGCCACAAGGCGCAGGACAAGTTCCGCGTCACCGGCGATTATTTGTCCTACGACCCCTACGGCATCATGTTCCGCAAGGGCGAACCGCAACTGACGGCGGTGGTCGATCGCACCTTCCGCAAGCTGGGGTCCAACCACGACCTCGTCCCGCTCTACAACAAATGGTTCACCGCCAGGCTCCCCACAGGCGAACGGCTGAACGTGCCGATCTCGCTGCAACTGGAGGAAGCCTTCAGGGCGATGGACGATTCCGCGAGCGCGAATAATTAGCGCATGTGCGACGAGCGCCGCTGCACCCTCTCCCCCTGTGGCAGCCCTGTGGCAGGGGGTGGCTTCGCGTAGCGAGGCTCAGCGTTCGTCGCCAAACACCCGATCCAGCGCCGCATCATACGTCGCCTGCACCAACTCCGGATGCAGCTTCGCCAGCGCCTCCATCATCACGCCGGAATTGATCTCGAGCACGATCCACGCGCCATCGGCACTGACCACGTCGATCGACGCGAAGCGGATGCCGATCGCGTTGGCTGCATCGATGGCAAGTTTTCCGCAGGCCGCGCGGACCTCGCCATCCTGCACCAGCACGGGCTTTGCGCCGGCATCGAGATTGTGCCGCCAATCCGAGCCACGCTGCTTGCTGTAGATCACACGGGGCACATCATCCAGCAGCACCACACGGACCTCCTCCTCGATCGCGACATAGGGTGAGATCACGAGCCCGGCGCTCATCGAAAAAATCTCGGCAACCGCGTGGTCGAGCTCCGCCTCCGTCGCCACCCTGAAGACCGATCGTCCCGACGTCCCCTCGTTCGGCTTCACCACCAGGCCCTGCGAATTGTCGCGAAGCAGGCCAAGCATTGCCTCCTGCCAGCCGGCGCCAACAACATTCATGCCCAGCTTCGGATTGAGGAAGAGGTGATGCGGAATGCAGGGCACGCCCACAAGCGTCAGCGCCTCGGCGGTCGCCGATTTGTCGTTGGCGATGCGATGCGCAATCGCGCTGTTGAGGCCAACGTCGTAGCCGAAGGCGAAGTGGTGCTGCGCGCCCCGGCGCATCGCCAGCAGCCAGCCGCCGGCGCGGACATCGAGCGCGATGCCATGGTTCGCGCAATAGCGCCTAATCGCCTGGACGAAGATCCGCTCGCCGCTCGCCGCCATGTGTCGGTCGCCACTTCCGTCGTTCCTGTCGCCAAAAACCGCAAAAATGCGGGAAACGGCGCCAAACCAGGGTGAAAGTCAGAGCTATTCTCAATGAAATTATCGCGAGCGCGACGGAAATTAAGTGCTGCAATCAGGCCTTGGAAGGAAAAGAAATTGCCCTTCGCGCGTGTCCGGCAGCGGATTCATTGATGGTGCGGCCATTTCCGCTGCAAATGCCGGTTTGACCGGCATCAATTGCGTCCGGAACGAGGTTGATTATTGGTCTCAATGGCGTAGATCACACACGACAAATCCTCCGCCATGGCAATGGTGTCCGCTCCGCTTTCAGGGGCCGGGCAACGCTTTTGCCCTAAAACCGCAATTATTCGGAATATCGAAAATCATGAGCGCGTTTTACCGAGAGAAAGTTCTTTCCGTCCAGCATTGGACCGACACCCTGTTCAGCTTTCGCGCCACCCGCGATTCCGGCTTCCGCTTCCAGAACGGCCAGTTCGCGATGATCGGCCTCGAAATTGAGGGCCGCCCGCTGCTGCGCGCCTACAGCATGGCGAGCGCCAATCACGAGGAGGAGCTCGAGTTCTTCTCGATCAAGGTCCAGGACGGCCCGCTGACGTCGCGTCTCCAGAAGATCAGGGAAGGCGACACCATCCTGGTCGGTCGCAAGGCGACCGGCACGCTGATCACCGACAACCTCATCCCCGGCAAGCGGCTGATGCTGCTCTCGACCGGCACGGGCCTGGCGCCCTTCGCCAGCCTGATCAAGGACCCCGAGGTCTACGACCAGTTCGACAGCATCGTGCTGGTGCATGGCTGCCGTCAGGTCTCCGAGCTCGCCTATGGCGAGAAGCTCGTCGCCAGCCTTCGCGAGGACGAACTGTTCGGGGAGTTGCTCGCGGACAAGCTCATTTACTACCCGACCGTGACCCGCGAGCCCTTCAAGAACCGCGGCCGCATCACCGATCTCATCAGCTCCGAGCAGATCTTCAATGACATCGGCCAGGGCCCGCTCGACATCGCGACCGACCGCGTCATGATGTGCGGCAGCCCGGGGATGCTCGAAGAGCTGAAAGTGATGTTCGAGGGCCGCGACTTCGTCGAGGGCTCCGGCAACAAGCCCGGCCATTTCGTGATCGAAAAGGCGTTCGTCGAGCGGTAGGCCCTTTCGGTGTCGTCCTGGCTTTCGTCAGGACGAAGGCTATGGGTAAAGCGCCTTGACCGGTTAATGGTCCGTCCTCCCCAGCACTTCTGCTGCACTGCAAAAGCTCGCCCATCGGGCTGATTGATTTGTCTCCCCCGAATTCGCTAGCCTGAAACAAGGGCCGCGTCATATCCGTATGACCGGCGCGGGCGTATCGTATCGCCTCATGCTGGCGAGAGGATGGGAATCGTGGCCGACGACAACAAGACGCAGGAATCGCCCAAGCACTTATCGCCCAAACGTTTGCCGCTGGCGGAAGAGGGGATCATGGAAACCCTGCTGCTGCCATTCTCCCCACGCTTCATCATCCTGACGATCTGCGCGGTGGTCACCGCGTTGCTGATCGGCATCGGCATCGCCGACCGCAAGATCTTCGACATCCTGCTGATCCCGATCCTGATCTTCGGCGCGTTGACGGCGCTTGGCGTCCGCGACCTGATGCAGAAGGGCCATGCGGTTCTGCGTAATTACCCGATCTCGGCGCATATCCGCTTCCTGCTCGAAGAGATTCGTCCGGAGATGCGGCAGTATTTCTTCGAGAGCGAGAAGGACGGCATGCCGTTCTCGCGCGACATCCGTGCGGTGGTCTATCAGCGCGCCAAGATGCAGCTCGACAAGCGTCCGTTCGGCACCCAGGAGGACGTCTACCGCGAGGGCTACGAGTGGATGCATCACTCGGTCTCGCCGAAGACGCATGCCGATGAGAAATTCCGCGTCACCATCGGCGGGCCGGATTGCGCGAAGCCCTATTCCGCTTCGGTGTTCAACATCTCGGCGATGAGTTTTGGCGCGCTCAGCCCGAACGCCGTGCGCGCGCTGAATGCCGGCGCCAGGAAGGGCGCCTTCGCGCATGACACCGGCGAGGGCGGCGTCAGTCCCTATCATCGCGAGATGGGCGGCGACATCATCTGGGAGATCGGCTCGGGTTATTTCGGCTGTCGCCATCTCGACGGCAGCTTCGATCCCGAGGCGTTCGCGCGCGTCGCGACCCAGGACCAGATCAAGATGGTCGAGCTCAAGATCAGCCAGGGCGCCAAGCCCGGCCATGGCGGCGTGCTGCCGGCGGCGAAGGTTTCGGAGGAGATTTCCAAGATCCGCGGCGTCGCGATGGGCGAGGATTGCATCTCGCCGGCTTCGCACCGCGCCTTCTCGACGCCAATAGGCATGATGCAGTTCATCGCCGAGATGCGCCGCCTCTCCGGCGGTAAGCCGACCGGATTCAAGCTCTGCATCGGCCATCCCTGGGAATTTCTGGCGATCTGCAAGGCCATGATCGAGACCGGCATCTATCCTGATTTCATCGTCGTCGACGGCAACGAGGGCGGCACCGGCGCGGCGCCGCTGGAGTTCATGGACCATCTGGGCATGCCGATGCGCGAAGGGATCAATTTCGTCCACAATGCGCTGATCGGCATCAATGCGCGCGACCGCATCAAGCTCGGCGCCTCCGGCAAGATCGCCACTGCGTTCGACATGGCGCGCGCCATGGCGATCGGCGCCGACTGGTGCAATTCGGCGCGCGGCTTCATGTTCTCGCTCGGCTGCATCCAGTCGCTGAGCTGCCACACCGACCGCTGCCCGACCGGTGTCGCAACGCAGGATCCGACGCGGGCCCGCGCGCTCTACGTGCCGCTCAAGATCGACCGCGTGCACAACTACCACCATGCGACGCTGCGCTCGCTGAGCGAGCTGATTGCCGCGGCCGGCCTTGAACATCCGCAGCAATTGCGCCCGATCCACTTCAGCCAGCGGACGTCGACGACCCAGGTGAAATCCTTCGCACAGCTCTACCCGTCGCTGCGTCCGGGTGAGTTGCTCGAAGGCACCGAAGACCCGCGCTTCCGCGACGCCTGGCAGATGGCGCGGACGGAGACGTTCCAGCCGGCGCAGTAGGCGCCGGTCCACCGCATGATACCGCCCCACGTCTGACCGCGCGTAAATTTCCCGGGAGCGAGGTTGCAGCTTAACGTCCGTGTCAGCTTCGGGTGTAAACTGGCTCCATGGACGAACGACGCGACAAGGCAAGGCATCGCGTGCTGAAGGCCGGGACGATCGAGTTCGGCGGCGGCGCGATCGACTGCACCGTCCGCAACCTGTCCGGTACCGGCGCCGCGCTCGACGTCTCCAGCCCCGTCGGCATCCCCGACCATTTCACCCTGTTCGTCCAGGTTGACGGCACGCATCTCGCCTGCACCGTGGTCTGGCGCAAGGAAAAGCGGATCGGCGTGAGGTTCGGGTGAGGGGTTCTCTCCGCGAGCGCTTCTCTTGTAATCGAGTTTCGCGGAGACAGGCAGCATCTTATCCTGTCTCGACTTCGCCGATCCGGCTCGCCAAAATCTTGTCGATCCGCCGCCCGTCGAGATCGATC
The DNA here is from genome assembly GCF_054056555.1 of Bradyrhizobium sp. LM2.9. Taxonomy (NCBI): domain Bacteria; kingdom Pseudomonadati; phylum Pseudomonadota; class Alphaproteobacteria; order Hyphomicrobiales; family Nitrobacteraceae; genus Bradyrhizobium; species Bradyrhizobium sp. LM2.9. The sequence goes on along the minus strand of NZ_JBSRYJ010000002.1, from coordinate 5,656,029 downwards.
ACCTCGATGTGCCAGCCGCCGAGGTCGAAGGCGTCGCCGACATCAGGCAGCAGGTTGAACTGCTGCAGCACGAAGCCGGCGACCGTGTTGTAGCGGTGCGGCGGCAGTTCGATGCCGAGCAGCTCGCCGAACTCGTCGACCGGCATCCAGCCTGAGATCAGCAGTGAATCGTCCGCGCGCTTGACGTAGGCCGGTTCCGGCGGGCCTTCCTCGGAATGGAAGGCGCCGACGATCGATTCCAGAATGTCAGCCGTCGTCACGATGCCTTCGAAGGCGCCGTATTCGTCGTAGACGAGGCCAACATGCACCGGCGCAGCCTTCAGGATCGCCAGCACGTCGCGGGCATCCGCCGACGCGGGAATGCCCGGCGCCTCGCGAACCAGCGCGCGCAAATCCGGCGTGCGCTCGTTCATGTAGGCGACCAGCAGGTCCTTGGCCTGGAGCACGCCAATCGGCTTGTCGCGGTCACCGTCGGACACGGGGAAGCGCGAATGCGGACTCTTCGCGATGGTCGCTTGAATGTTCTCCGGTGCATCGCGCAGGTCGATCTCGTTGACCTCTGTGCGCGGCGTCATGATTGCGCCGACCGGCCGGTCGCCAAGCCGCATCACGCCTGCGATCATTTCCTTTTCGCCCGATTCCAGCACGCCCGCGCTTTCGGCCTCGCTGACCAGATGATGGATCTCGTCCTCCGAGACCTTCTCCTCGGCCTTGCCGCCGCGGCCGAGTAGCGAGAGGATCAGCTTGCCGGAGAGATCGAGCAGGAAAACCAGCGGCAGCGAGACCCGCGCCAGAACGTGCATCGCGGGGGCGACCTTGACCGCGATGCTCTCGGGGTCGCGCAGCGCCACCTGCTTCGGCACCAGCTCGCCGACGATCAGGGTGGCGTAGGTGATGAGCGTGACCACGATGCCGACGCCGACGATGTCGGCAATCCCTGCGGACAAGCCGAGTTCGAGCAGCCATTGCGTCAGCCGCTGCCCGAGCGTCGCGCCCGAGAACGCGCCGGAGAGCACGCCGACCAGCGTGATGCCGATCTGCACCGTCGAGAGGAATTTGCCGGGATCGGCCGCGAGCGTCAGCGCCCGCTCGGCGCCGCGTACGCCCTTGGCGGCAAGTATGGACAGCCGTGCCGGGCGCGAGGAGACCACCGCCAGCTCGGACATGGAGAGCAAACCGTTGATGACGATCAGGACGACGACGATGGCGAGTTCGACGGAGAGCATTGACGTTCCGAGGTAATGGAGTGGGGCCAGACGGCGGCGCAAGCATTGATATAGGTATTCGGGGAAGAAATGCCGACGATTCTGTCGCATCCGGGCCGAGGGAACCTCTCGCGTCACTGAACGCTAGCGACGCCGGCACCCCGCGCAACTACGACCAATGACCATGTCGGCGAGCTCGCCAAGGCTGCCCGCCGGATCGGCGACGTGGTCGAGCTCATCAGCCAGATCGCGGGCCAGACCAATCTACTGGGACTCAACGCGACCATCGAGGCGGCACGCGGCACCCAGCAGGTCTTCGCCAGCATCGTCGACGTGCAGCGCGGCGCGAGCCAGACCGGATCGGCCTCCTCCAACGTGCTTGCGTCAGCGAGGTCGCTGTCCGGCGAGAGCAGCCGCCTCAAGGTCGAGGTCGGAAAATTTCTCGACGCAATCCGCGCTGCATAGGAAACGCGTCGCGGGCAGCGCTCAGAACTCGCCGTGCAGCCGGCCCGAGAACACCGACACCGGCCCGCGATCGGCGTTGTAGGCGGGATTGACGATCAGCTGGTAGTCGGCGGTGAAGGTGAGATTCTTGTTCAGCGCGTAGGCGTAGTAGGTTTCGAGGATGCGCTCGCGGCGGTAGTTGAGCGCGCCGTCGCCGATGAGAACACCGAGGCCGCCGGCGGCCAGGAAGTCGCGATAATCCTGCGAGATGGCATTGACGGCGCCGCCGACGCCGATCACGTCATCGGGCCGGCCCCATTTCGTGCCCTTGATCGAAAGACCGCCGGACAGGCTGCGGTTAATATCGGTGAAGGCGAGCGTTTCGCTCTTGCCGTCATTCCAGCTCCAGCGGCCGAACAGCCCGACATCGTCCGTGATCGCCTGTTCGAGATTGACGACGTAGCCGACCTTGATGCGGCCGCGCCGGGTCTGGGCGATGTCGAGATTGAGCGCGGGATTGTCCAGCGTTTCGCGGAAGCTGCCCATATTGGCGCTGTCGAGCCAGCCCATGGTCCTGAGCTTGCCCGATTGGCCGAACAGCGAGAAGCGCGTCTCGATCTCGACCACGTACTGGCCGCGCTCCCCGACCTTGGTATCGAAATGATTTGAATTGGGCTCCGCCACCATCAGGAAATAACCGCCGCGCAGCGCCCATTGCTTCTGGTTGAACTCGGCGGTGACGCCGTAGGTGAGGCCGACCTTGTCGGCGGAATAGTCGAAGGCGCCCGGCGCCCACAGCGACCAGTTCATGAAGTCCTTGCGGGTGTCCTTGGCGTAGGCATTGCCGTCGAACACGTCGATCACCGCGAACTTGCCGGCCTGCACCGTGAGCCTGGAAACGTCGACCTTCTGCCCAAGCTGCAACTGGCCGCTCGCGAGCTCTTCCTGCTCGCCGCCAAAGCCAAACGTCTGGCGCACGAACAGGCGCGAGGTGTTGTAATGCGGATAGGCAAAGTTCGACTTCTGCGCTTCGCCATTCGGGAAGCCCGCGGCGCCAACGGTGTCGTTCAATCCAAATCCCTGCAGCAGCTCGGGATTGTAATAGACCTCGCCACCGTCCCACAGCCGCGCGTTCAGGAACAGGCTGTTGCTCCACGTCGCCTTGGCCTGCGCCGACGGCGAGAGCGAGTTCGGCCCGGTGTAGAGAGCAGGGAACGACGGATAGCCTTGCGGCAGATAAGTGCTCTGGCCGTGAATCTCCCAGCGATCCGATTCAGTGGCGATCAGCGAACTGATCGCCGAACTCTTGGGGTTGTAGCTCGGCATGCCCGGCCAATCGACCTTGCGATTGAGGCCGAGCCGGATCGACTGGAAATCGAGCGACGAGGAGGTGTACTGGGCGCCCGTGGAGAAGGCGACATTGGCGCTGTCGAAGCGGCTGTAGAGATATTCGACCCGCGCGCTCCAATGCGGCGCGAAGCCGTATTCGATGCCGGCACCGGCGATCCAGCCGGGCCGCGTGTTCAGGATTTTCGGGACGTCACCTGCGGCCGGCGTGTCGAAATAGCGCTCGCCCATCCATGCAAAGCCGCCGGTGGCATAGACCAGCCACGGACCACTGGTGTAGCCGAGGCGGCCGCGCAGGCTCGCGGTGTAGTCCCATTGCTGCGCGACGGTGTTGGCGGGTGTCGCCAGGAAGGAGACGATCGAGTTGGACGTGATGTAGTTGGGAAACGAAAAATCGCCTTCGGCGCCCACCAGCCAGCCGGAGTTGAGCCGGTAATTGTAGCCGGCCTGCACGCCACCGATCATGCCGCTGAAGACGCCGCTGTCGTTGATCCCTGTGCCGTCGTTCAGCGCAAAACGCGACGAGCCCAGGCTATAGCCGGCGTGTGCACCGATATACAGGCCCGTCCAGTCGTAGACCGCCTTCAGCGCCGGCGCCTTCAGCGGCAGGTCGGCCGCGTTGCCGGTGGCGGGAAAAAAGCCAATACGCCCGAGGCAATCGCCGCGGCCGTCCGCAAGTACAGCTGTCGGTGACCCCTCAACGCCAAAACGCACGCCCCCAAACGCGAATGTGTCCCACCCGCCGCGATATCCCTGCCGATTCGCGGCGACCCTGTCATCAGGTCTTGGGTGCTCCCGCGATCGGGCGAGATGATCTCGATCCGGCGCAGTTTCTTCCCAAGCCCCTGAGCTCGTTGCAAACCTTATTGCAATTAATTCGCAATAGCAACTGATGCGGATTGCCGCGGAGGATAGTTCGCACCTCGGTGTGACGGGACTGCAACAAATTCCCGAGGCCTGAAAACGGATGACCCCGCCCGGGGGGACATCCGGGCGGGGTCGGGGCACGACACGGGGTGGATGAGGCGCCCGTGTCGGACGCAGGATCCACGTGAGATCGGCCTCAGGTACTCAAATCAGTAGCAGCTACGAACGCGGCCAACGTACTGGCCGAAGGCGTTGTACTGGGCGACCCAGCCGCAGCGGTGATAGCCGTAATAGGGATCGTTGCTGGCGGCGATCGCGGTGCCGACGACGGCGGCGGTAGCGATACCCAGGCCGACACCGACGCCCCAGCCGAGCGGCTTGGCTTGCGCCTGCGAGGTGGTGGCCACGACGCTGCCGGTCAGGGTGAGCGCGGCGAAGGCAACTGCGAAAATCTTGGTCTTGATCGACATTTGAAACTCCATCCGGGTTGAGGCGGTCCGTTGTGGCCCGCGTGCCCAGTTGGACGGAGGCTCCTCGAATCCGGTTCGAAGGCCGCGAATTCAGTCGCGCAGTTCGAATCCTTCCTGAATGATTACAATGAGATACGAGCTAGCCGAGGGGGCCTTTGGCGAGCCTGTTCACGTCGAAGTTATCGACCTCGGCAAGCAGTTCGCAAAAGGCGCGGGCGCCCTGGTCGATCAGCTGCTCGCCCTTCGCGGCCACGGCCAGCGTCGCATTACCGACGGCACCGCTCGGGTGGAGATCCTGCGCCTGCCAGGCGAAGGGCGCGGGCCGCTGCGTCGACAGCCAGCGATATTGCTTCTCCAACGCGATGCTGCTCGCGGGGAAATCCGCGATTGCATCGGCGCGCACCTGATCGGGATAGCGCGCCAGCATGATCGAGGTCTCCACCGCGCCGCCATGAATGCCGTGGCGCACTTCGTCGGCCGGGAACAGCTTGTCCGCGGCTGACAGCCGCGACCACGACGTCGTCACCACCAGCAGCTTGTGATGCGCGCGAAGATCCTGAGCAATCAGCATCATCGCGGCGCTGTTGCCGCCGTGGCTGGTGATGATGACGAGCTTCTTCAATCCGCGCCGCGCGACGTCCTCGCCGATTCCTGTCCATCTCTTCAGCGCGATTTCGGTCGGCAGCGTCTGCGTGCCCGGATAGTCGATATGCTCGGTGGAAATCCCGACCGGCTCAACAGGCAGGAAAATCGCCGGAACGTTCGCGGGCAACAGCTCGTGCATGCGCGCGAGATAGGCGTCCGCAATCAGCACGTCGGTTGTGAGCGGCAGGTGCGGGCCGTGCTGCTCGGTCGCCGCCAGCGGCAGCACTGCGATCCAGCGCGACACGTCGGTGAGGCCAGCTTCGGACCAGCGGATATCGGTCCAGTCGCGGGAGGGCGTCATCAAGGTTTCTTTGGAGGTTTCTTTGCCCAAATTTGTCACGTAGTTTGGGGTTATGGAGGGGACGCGGACTCGGCCGGCTCGCGTCCCCGATTGCCTTGTTATCATGGGCCGGAACGATCGACGGAGTCCAATCATGCGTCTCATCCATCTCTGGCGAGCGTTAACGGGGGCCTTGGTGGCCGCATCTCTCGCGGCCCTGCCCGTGCGTGCCGAAACGCTCGACAAGGTCACCTTCGGCACCAATTGGGTCGCCGAGGCCGAGCACGGCGGCTTTTTCCAGGCCGTCGCCGACGGCACCTACGAGAAATACGGCCTCGACGTCACCATCGTCCCCGGCGGGCCCAACGAGAACAACCGGATGCTGCTGATCGCCGGCAAGATCGATTTCTTCATGGCCGCGAACACGCTGATGTCGTTCGACGCGGTTGCCAACAACGTCCCGGTCGTCACCATCGCCGCGGTGTTCCAGAAGGATCCGCAGGTGATGCTGACGCAGCCCGACGCCAAGGTCGCCAAGATCGAGGACCTCAAGCCGCTGACGCTGTTCGTCTCCAAGGAGGGCATGACCAGCTATTTCCAGTGGCTGAAGTCCGAATACGGTTTCAACGAGAAGAACGTTCGCCCCTATAATTTCAATCCGCAGCCCTTCATCGCCAATCCCAAGAGCGCGATGCAGGGTTACGTCACCTCCGAGCCCTTCGCGGTCGAGAAGGCGGCCGGCTTCAAGCCCAACGTGCTGCTGCTCGCCGATTACGGCTTCAACACCTATTCGACCCTGATCGAGACCCGCCGCGACGTGGTCGAGAAGAAGCCCGACCTGGTGCAGCGCTTCGTCGACGCCTCCTTGGTCGGCTGGTACAATTACATCTACCGCGACAATTCTGCGGGCAACGCCATGATCAAGAAGCTCAATCCGGAGATGACCGACGAATCGCTCGCCTATTCCGTCGCCAAGATGAAGGAATACGGCATCGTCGATTCCGGCGAGTCGCTGAAGAACGGCATCGGCGCGATGAGCGACGATCGCTACACCTCCTTCTTCAACAAGATGGTGAAGGCGGGCGTCGTGAAGCCGGACCTGGACTTCCGCAAATCCTATACGCTGCGCTTCGTCAACAAGGGCGTCGGCGTCGAGCTGCGCCCCAGCAAGCCGTAGCGCAAGGTCGATGTCGTCAGTCAAAACCACGGCGGGGGTCGAGACCGGCCTGACGGCCCTCGCCGTCAGCCTGCGCGGCGTGACGAAGGCCTATGACAACGGCGTGATGGCGCTCGGCCCGCTCGACCTTGCGGTGCGCAAGGGCGAGTTCATCTCGCTGCTGGGACCGTCCGGTTGCGGCAAATCCACCGCGCTGCGGCTGATCGCGGAGCTCAGCGCGCCGTCGTCCGGGGTCGTGCGGTTGGCGCGTCAGGAGGGCAAGGCGCAGCCGGGCCATGTTCAGCCAGGTCATTTTCAGCCAGGTCGAGGCATCGGCTTCGTGTTTCAGGAGCCGACCCTGATGCCCTGGACCAGCGTGCGCGAGAACGTGCGGCTGCCGCTGAGGCTCGCAGGCGTGCCGAAGGCGGACGCGCGCGCGCGCGCCGACGAGGCGCTGGCGAGCGTCGGGCTTGTTGATTTCGCCGAGGCCTTTCCGCGCGAACTCTCCGGCGGCATGAAGATGCGGGTGTCGCTGGCGCGTGCGCTCGTCACCGACCCTGATATCCTCCTGATGGACGAGCCGTTCGCGGCGCTCGACGAAATCACGCGCTTCCGCCTCAACAACGATTTGCTCGCGCTGTGGCGCAGCCTTGGCAAGACCGTCATCTTCGTCACCCATTCGGTGTTCGAATCCGTCTATCTGTCGCAGCGCGTGGTGGTCATGTCGGCGCGGCCGGGCCGCATCCAGGCCGACATCCGCATCGAGACGGTCGAGCCGCGCGGCGAGGAGTTTCGCACTTCAGTCGCCTATTCCGATTATTGCCGGAGAGTGTCGGCCGCGCTGGCGCCGTCCTATTCAGGGCAGTCGACGCTATGAATGCGCAAGCTACCGTCACTGCGAAGCCGTCCGGCGCAAAACGCGCGTTGCGTTTCGTGCTGCCCGTCATCGTATTCGCGGCGGGACTCCTCGCCTGGGAACTCGTGGTCCGCATCAAGGACATCCCGCCTTACGTGCTGCCGGCGCCCTCGGTCATTTTCCTGACGCTGATCAAGGACTGGGCGGTGCTGTCACAATCGCTCGCCGCGACGTTGCTGACCACGCTTGAAGGTTTTGTGGCAGCCAGCATCGGCGGCATCGCGATGGCGCTGCTGTTCAACCAGTCGAAATGGGTGGAAGCCTCGTTATTTCCCTATGCCGTGGTGCTTCAGGTCACACCTGTCATCGCGATTGCGCCACTGCTGCTGATCTATCTGGAGCAGCAGACCGCGGTCGTGGTCTGCGCCTTCATCGTCGCCTTTTTCCCGGTGCTGTCGAACACCACGCTTGGGCTCAATTCGGTCGATCGCAACCTCGCCGGCCTGTTCCAGCTCTATGGCGCCTCGCCACAGCAGACCCTGCGCTTTCTCAAGCTGCCAGCGGCGCTGCCCTATATTCTCGGCGGCCTGCGCATTGCCGGCGGCCTGTCGCTGATCGGCGCGGTCGTGGCCGAGATCGCGGCAGGAACGGCTGGCGCCGGCTCCGGGCTCGCCTACAGGATCGCCGAATCCGGCTACCGGTTGAACATACCCCGCATGTTCGCAGCGCTGCTGTTGCTGTCGCTGGCCGGGATTGTCATCTATGGGGTGCTGGCGCTAGTTTCGCACCTCGTTTTACGGCGCTGGCATGAGAGCGCGCTTGGAAAGGACAACTGATGACCACCGGTTCGATTTCGTCCGAAAAGATCGACCTTCTGATTTATGGGCCGGTCCGGCCGATCCTCGAGAACGGGTTTTCCGATCATTTCGTCGTGCACAAGGCGGAGACGCGGGGCGATCTCGAGCGGCTGACGCCGGCGATCCGCGAAAAGATCCGCGGCGTGGCGGTGACCTATCACACCGTGCGCGCCGACAAGGATTCGCTGTCGCAATTGCCCAAGATCGAGATGGTGGCGAGCTTCGGCGTCGGCTACGACCACATCGACTCCAAATATGCCGCCGAGCACAACATCATTGTCACCAACACGCCCGACGTGCTGACCGAGGAGGTCGCCGACGTCGCCATGGGCCTTCTGATCTCCACCGTGCGTGAGTTCATCAAGGCCGACCGTTATGTGCGCTCCGGCCTCTGGCAGACCCAGAACTATCCGCTCAGCGTCGGCTCGCTGCGCGACCGCAAGGTCGGCATCGTCGGCATGGGCCGGATCGGACAGGCAATCGCGCGCCGGCTCGATGCCTCGCTGGTGCCGGTGGTCTATCACACCCGCAATCCGTCCAAGGAGGTCTCCTACAAGCACTACCCTGACCTGATCGAGATGGCGAAGGCGGTGGACACGCTGATGGTGATCGTGCCCGGTGGCGCCAGCACCAACAAGATGATCAACGCCGAGGTATTGAAGGCGCTCGGACCGCGCGGTGTGCTGGTCAACGTCGCGCGCGGCTCCGTGATCGACGAACCGGCGCTGGTCCAGGCGCTCAAGTCAGGCACCATTCTGGCGGCCGGTCTCGACGTGTTCGCGGCCGAGCCCACCGTGCCGGACGAGCTCAAGACCATGCAGAACGTCGTGCTGTTGCCGCATATCGGCTCGGCCTCGGTGGTGACACGCAACGCGATGGATCAGCTCGTGGTCGACAACCTCAAATCCTGGTTCGCCGGCAAGGCGCCGTTGACGCCGGTTGCGGAGACGCCGTTCAAGGGACGCTGATGAACGCGCTTCGCCTCGCTGCGTGGGTGGTGGCGGCGCTTGTCGCCGCCTCGACGCTCGCGCAGGCGCAGGATACGACGACCCTGAAGAAGGAAATGGTGGGGCAGTGGGAGCTCTCGACCACCGAGCGCAGCAAGACCTGCGTGGTCACGATGAAGGGCGAGGCAGCCGGGCAGGGTTTCAAGCTCGAGCTGGAGCCGGCCTGCAAGGCCGCGCTGCCCTTCACCAAGGGCATCGTCGCCTGGAGTGTCAGGGGCCTCGACATCGTCCGTATGCAGGATGCGAGCGGTGAAGCCGTGATCGACTTCACCGAGGTCGAGGCCGGTATCTTCGAGGGCCTGCGGCAAGGCGAGGGCGTCTACATCCTGCAAGACCTCGCCGCCGCCCGCTCGATGGCGAAGTCGATGGACCAGATGATCGGCGACTGGTCGATGGTGCGGAGCAACGGCCAGCCGGTCTGCGCGCTGACGCTGACCAACACGGAAGCCGGGCCCGACAATTTCCAGGTCTTCCTCAAGCCGAAATGCGACGCGGCCATCGCGCAGTTCAACCCCACGCAATGGCGGCTCGAGCGCGGTCAGATCATTTTGATGTCGAAGGCCGGCGACGCCTGGCAGTTCGAGGCCGACGACAACGCGCAATGGCGGCGCGTTCCCGATACCGCCGATCCCCTGATCATGCTGCGTCAGTAGGCGCCGCGAAATGCGACCTCATCTTGAGGGCCCGCCATAGGTAGCCGTCTCGAAGGATCACCGCAGGTTACGTCGTCGCCTTCGGCGGCGGCGCGGTGCCTTGGGCCCACTTCTCCAGCTTGCCGAGCACGCCCCAGGCCGTGAGTGCCAGGGAGATCGGCATCGCGAACTGGCCGAGGCCAGGCACGGCGGACACGATCGTCCCGAGCAGTCCGGCAATACCGCCCGCGTTGGGGCTCGCCGTCACCGAAGAGAGCAGCGCCGTGATCAGCGAGCCGCCGATGCCGAGCGCAGTCTTCTTGCCGTCGAGCATCTTGCCGATGGTGTCGCCGAGCGCGCCGTTGACCTGGCCGAGGACAGGCTTGCCGTCCTTGTTGAGCAAGGTACTGAGCAGGTCGACCACCTGCTTCAACTGATTGACGGGGGCGGGGCTGGTCGGGGTGACTGGTCCTGGCATGGGAGCTGTCTTGTTGACGAGGGAAAGGAGCCGTTCGAACAGGCTGATCGGATCGTTGGTGGCGGGCAGCGTGTTGCCCGATGTCGTCGTTCCCGGCGTCACACCGCCGGCCGGTGGCCGCAGCAATTGTGCGAGGTCCTCAAGCCGCTTCATGATCTGGGACACATCGCCGGTCGGTCCGGTGGGGTCCGACTGCGCCGTGCGCGTGAGAGCGGCGACCGTGGCGCCGTCGAGAAGTCCGGTATCCCTCAGGCCGTTCCGCTGCTGAAACTGCGAGACCGCGGTCTTCGTCTTCGGTCCACTGATGCCGTCCTCGTCGAGCGGCGGATTGGCGCCGAGCTTGTTGAGCGCCTGCTGCATGAGAACGATCGTCGATGCCGAGTCGTCCTCCGGTTCCACGCGGCTCGCGAATTGCGGGTTGCCGTCGAGCGTGATCGAGGAATCGAGCGACATCATCGCATGCAGGATCACGGCGGTGCCGAGCTGGGAATCGACGTGGTTCGAATCGAACACATGGTCGCGGACGAACTTGCCGGCCCTTGCCTCGGGCGGGCCATACAATGTCGAACCACCATAAAGATAGGGCGAATTGCAGCCCTTGGCGTGATAGCCGAAGCCGTTGAACGCCTCGAGCCGGAACAGAATCCGCGCGATACCCCAGTCGTGAGCGCCGACGAAATTTTCGATTCTGAATGCATCCACGGCGCCGTCCACGAACGTGGCAAACGGACCGCGCCCTTTCGGAACGACGGTCGTGGCGCGATGAAGCGTTTCGCCGTTGCCGAGATAGGTGTCGAAATCGAAATTGGACTCGCGGTAATGACAGAGGGCAGCGAAATACCAGGGGACGCCGGTCAGCCGCTCGACCTGCTGATAGGTCGCCTTGCCGTTAATGGCCTTGCGTGCGACCCCGTTCGCGTCGGAGAGGCGTGGAGGCCGGATCTCGAGATTGGCCCAATTCCGCTCGTATTCGCTTTTCAAACTCTCGAATGAGACCATTTTCCGCTCCTGCAATGAATGAATTATCGCAACTCCGTGTCAGTCCAAGTGAACCAGGTGCCGTGATCAGGGCGTGACGGCAGCGTGATCTCCCAAATCTGGCAGGCCGCCGGCGCGGCGCGTGTGAACTGGGTTACAGCCTCGCCGGGAAAATGAGCGGCGGGACCGGGATCGAGGCGGTCGCCCCCGAGGGAACCGGCAGGGACCCTCCTCCGTTAGCGACGCGAGGCAGTCCCGCAAGGATTCCTGCATGACCAAGCGCGTCCTCGCGATCGGCATCGAACCCGGCAATGCGGACTACAGCGCATTCCCGCTGCTCACACCGGAACTCGTGCGCGACTACATCGATGCGCAGCTGCTGCGCCTGCGCGATCTCGGTTACGAGGTCACGAGCTGCCTGATCGATCTCGATGCCGCGGCGGAAGCCGCCGTCACGGCAGCGTTGCGCGACGAGAGCTTCGACTGCATCGTGATCGGCGCGGGCCTGCGCGAGCCGAAGGAGCGTCTGCTGCTGTTCGAGAAGGTGCTCAACCTCGTCCACCGCCTGGCGCCTGACGCCGCGATCTGTTTCAACACCACGCCCGCCGACACCGCCGAGGCCGTGCAGCGCTGGGTCGATGCTTGAGATGAATCGGCAAGCCCGTGCATCGCAAGCGGCATCATTAAAGCCGCCGTCGCGCTACGCCTCCGGCGCCACCGCATGACGTGATGAGGCGCGGCGTCGGCAATTTGTCTGGCCCGAATCCGCTTCCGGCGCTATGACTCGCCTGACCACAGGGGGAGGGCGAGCATGCTTCGAGGTCTTCATATTGGAAGTTTCGCGATCGCGGCATGTCTGACGGTCGCGATGGCGATGCCGGTCCACGAGGCGGCGGCGCAGGACGCAATTGGCGGTGCCATCCTCGGCGGCGTCGGTGGAGCGATCGTGGGTGGCGCGCTCGGCGGGGGCCGTGGAGCCGCCATCGGCGCTGTCGTCGGCGCCGGCACGGGTGCTGCGATCGCCTCCGAGGGCGAACGCCGCCGCTCCGGCTACTACGCCTATCAGCGCGGTTGCTACATGCAGCGCCGGGACGGCTCCTACGTCCCGGTCGATCCCCGATACTGCTACTGAGATCGAGACGAGCTGTCGCGCCTCAACTTTTCGCCGCTGATTCCGGCATGATCTGGAGCAGCGGCTCCGGCCGGATCGAGATCTGGCCGGCGAACGGCCGGTCGTGCGCGGCGATCAAGAGAACCGAGGTCGCGACGCCGGTCGCGAACAGGCCCATCGCGATCGCCGATCCCAGCCGGTTGTCGCAATGGACGAGGCCGATCACCAGCAGCGCGCAGGCCGCCTGGAGATACAGGCACCACCATTTGACCGAATTCACCGCGGCGAGGCTGACGATGATCCGCTGCCGCCGCGCATCCAGCGCCTGCTGGAGCGCGCTGATGATCTCGTGCTGCACGGTCTCCTGATTCCGGCCCTGCGGTGCCATCGCGACGACGAGCTGCAAGGCTTCGGCGAGCGCGGGCGGCGTCACCTTCAGCGAGGCCTCCTGATGCGCCATCATCGGCCATTCCACCGTGACGGCCTGCTCGACATAGTCGCGCACCAGGCCGCGCAGCCTTGTCTCCTGCTCTGCCGGCAGGCCGGCGGCGAGCAGCACGGCGCTTCGCAGCGCGCTGGCCTCACGGCTCACCGCGGCGCCGGCGCGGTCGCTGTCGCCCCAGACCTGCGCCGCGGTAAAGGCGACGAACAGGCCGAAGATGATGCCGAGCACCGGCAGCATGCCCGGTGAGATCGCCTTCAGCGATTTCGCGCGCTCCCCCGTTGCGACAAGCGCGACGGCCGCGAAGATGGCCATCGCCACCAGATAGGTGAAACCGAAGACCACCAGCGCCATCCAGGGCAGTGGCAGATTGTGCAGCCAATCGCTCATGCTGTCCTTGTCATGTGATTCGATAGCCTAGATCAACCGCAGCCCACGCAGGCTGGCATGGCCGCCTCGGCCCACGATGATGTGGTCGTGCACGGAGATACCGAGCGGCTTTGCGATGTCGATGATCGCTTTCGTCATCTGGATGTCGGCCTGCGAGGGCGAGGGATCGCCTGAGGTGGTTGTGGACAATGGACCGGGCGATTTATCATGTTGATAGCGTTGGCGTTGTTACCGCGTATGCAAGGACAGGGCTCGCTCATTGGGGGCGGTAGGTGGTGTCTGTTCGTGACGATCCCGTTGAGTCAATCTCGGTCTCTTGGTGTACTTCAGCGGCACGGTAGGTTGTCAAATCTGAGACCAAGTCCGCGCTGGGCCGCTTAGCGGTTATCGCGCCGTCGTCGACCAACTTCGCCGACTTGCCAGCACGGCCGTTATCCCGTGTTCGCGGTATGCCCAAAATGGCAATTATCCCCTATCCTCGTAAGTAGCGGCCCCTGCCCGAGGAGGGCATCATGACGACCGTAATGGTAGTCGAGGACGACCCGGCGTTTCTGACTCGATTCTGCAAGATTGTGGCCTCTGACGCGGAACTCGAACTCTTCGCCGCGGTGGCTGACGTCGCCTCCGCCCGGCAGGCGATGAGCAAGGCGGCACCTGACGTCTTGCTGACGGATCTCGGACTACCCGACGGCAGCGGCATCGACCTGATCCGGGAAACAGCGCACCGCCACCCCGACACGGACATCATGGTCATCACGGTTTTCGGCGACGAAGACCATGTGCTCGCCAGCATAGAGGCAGGGGCGACAGGGTACATCCTCAAGGACAGCTTGCCCCAGGAGTTCGTCCATCTGATCAAACAACTGCGCGCCGGGGGCTCTCCCATCAGCCCGGTGATCGCCCGGCAGTTGCTGAGGCGGCTGAAGCCTGCGGCCGTTGCGGCGGAGGCGAAACCGGAGACGGCGCTGTCGGTGCGGGAGTCGGAGGTGCTGGCTTTCATCGCCAAGGGCTTCAGTTTCGGCGAGATATCCCGATTGCTCGGCCTGTCGCATCATACCGTCGTTTCGCATGTGAAGAAAATCTATCAGAAGCTCGCCGTGCATTCCCGCGGGGAGGCCGTCTATGAAGCCGGAAAGATGGGGCTTATCTAGGTATGTCGCCGCAACGGTCCTGCGGTCGCCACAAAATTCGCTCGGGCTACTGCTTCTCGGTGTACTCGCGCTCGTTCTCGCGCCGATGCTCGCGCCGATTCCGTCCATCGGAGCTACCGGCGAGCCACTGCTGCGACTCGATCAAGCCGAGTTCATCTTCAGCGACTCGTCTGAGCCGCCATCGGATTCGGCGGCTTGGCGGCGGCAGATTTTGCCCGACAACTGGCTCGTTTCGCGCCCCGGTGTCTGGGGCTACGGCTGGTACCGACTGCACATCGTCTTGCCCGTCGAGCCGGATAAACTCTACGCAGCCTACGTTGCCTTTGCTCCAGACCTTTGGGGCCTTGTACGTGAACGGCGTTCACGTGGGCCAGACGGGGCCCTTTGAGCGAACCTCACGCACTGAGCAACCACCTCCGACCTTTGTGCCCGGCGCTCCGCCGGTTCTGCTTGGGCATCCCCCTCAGCTGTTTTCCATCCGTCACGACCTTCTGCATGCGGGCCCCAACACGGTCCATCTGAGGTTATGGGTCAAGAGCGGTACGCGCGGAGCTTTGTCCGGCATGACGATCGGGCCAGAGCCCTTGGTGCGCGCGGTGTACGAGCGACGTGTTTGGGTCTCGGTCACCGGCCCGCAGATGATTGTTGTCTTTTCAGCCGGTTTCGGACTGTTCATTCTGCTCATGTGGCTGCGTCGCCGCCACGAGACCATGTACGGCTACGCTGCGCTAACGGCTCTCGCGTTCGCTCTCTTTGTTGCCGGTCGATATGTGATAGCCGAGCCACCCATTCCATTCCCGTACTGGGGCGTACTGGTCTGGGCTGGATTGGAAGCCTACATCGTCCTCATGTGCCTTTTTGCACTGCGCTACGGCGGGTGGCGCTGGCCGCGCCTGGAACGTTGGTTGTGGGCTTATCTGGTCGCCTCGCCGTTTCTCGACTACGCGTCCTTTGTCGGCTTCGGGGGATGGGTCACCCAACAATGGTGGCTTATGACCTTCGTACTGACCATCGTCTATGTCGCGGTCTTTTGGACGCTTGCCTGGCAACGAAGGACACTGGAGACGCTTGGCCTTGCCATTGCGGGGTCAATCAAGCTTGTGATCTCCGCCAACGAGCGCCTCTTGTCCTATCCGATAGACCTGCCGCGATACCAACCGTTTGCCTACGTGCCGATGTTCATCATGATAGGGTGGATCCTTATCGACCGCTTCGTAAGATCGCTCAACGACACCGAAAAACTTAACGCGGAACTGGAACAGCGCGTCGCCGAAAAGCACGCCGAGCTGGCACGCAACTACCAGCGCATGCAGATGATGGAACGCCAGCAGGCGATTGTCGAAGAACGCAGCCGCATCATGCGCGACATGCACGACGGCATCGGCGCGCAGTTGATCTCTGCCTTGAGCCTGGTCGAGCATGGCGAGTTGTCCGCAATGGAGGTCGCCGCCGCATTGCGCGAATGCCTGGACGACCTGAGACTCACCATCGATTCGCTGGAGCCGACCGAAAACGATCTCCTGCCGGTGATGGGGAATCTACGCTACCGGCTCGACGGACGGCTGCGCAAACAAGGCATCGAACTCGATTGGCAGGTGAGTGAGGTGCCCGGGCTCCCTTGCCTGACGCCACAGAACGTGCTGCACATTCTACGTATCCTGCAGGAGGCCTTCACCAATATCGTGAAGCACGCTCACGCGACCAGCATACGCGTGGAAACCGGATTGGACGCCGCGGGCGAGCACGTCTATATCTGCGTGCGTGACAACGGCACAGGTTTCTGTGGCGAGCGCACCGGCCGGGGCATCGCCAGCATGAGGCACCGCGCGAAAGTCATTGGCGGCCGGCTCGACATCCAGCCATCCGCCGCCGGCACGACCCTCAACCTCCTGCTACCGGTTTCCTAAACCGTCACAAGAGAGCGCATCCGATGTTTGGGGGATACGTTTCCGTATTCGCGGGATTTCGCGTCTCGCTCGTTCGTCTAACCTGGGATTTGTCGGAGGCTCGTTATATCGGACTCCATTTTCTTGGGAGGGTCTAGCCATGAAAGCGAAGTATGCGCTCTGTGCAGTGCTGCTGGTTGCGCTCGCCGCGGTCGGAAGCGCGAGGGCCGAGGATCTGCGTGCCGTCATGGAGGCGGACAATGCCCGCTGGCTTGCCGCGTACAATACCAACACCCCCGCTGCGTTTCTCGCGATGTACACGAATGACGCGGTTGTGCTGCCGCCGGGGGCCCAGCCGGTCAACGGGCAGCAAGCGATCGGAAAGTTCTGGGAAGACCGCCTCAAGCCGGGCAACCGGAAGGATCATACGTTCGAGATCGTCAGTATTCGGCAAGATGGTCAGTATGCCTATCAGGAGGCCCGCTGGACGCTCAACATCATCAACAAGACCGGCGAGCCGACGAAAGTGTCGGGGAACACCGTCCGCATCTTCGAGCACCAGCCCGACGGGGCCTGGCTGACCAAGCTGCACATCTTCAATCTTCACCAATGAACAATCGTACCCTGACGTTTCAAGGGCGCGCAAGGCGGTGCTTGTCAGCGAGGGAGCGCGGGTGCCGCTTGAGCGTCTTCCAGCGAAGTGGATACCGGTTCGCGCGAAGAAACGCGTCAAAATAAAGAAACAGGTTCCGATTCGATCGGAACGGCTCTAGGCTGCTTGTCGCTATCACATCAGCCTCAAGCCCTTCAGACTCGCATGCCCGTTCTTGCCGACGATGATGTGGTCGTGCACGGAGATGCCGAGCGGGGCTGCGATATCGACGATCGCCTTGGTCATCTGGATGTCCGCCTGCGAGGGCGTCGGATCGCCGGAGGGGTGGTTGTGCACCAGGATCAGCGCGGTCGCGGACAATTCCAGCGCGCGCTTGATCACCTCGCGCGGATAGACCGGGGTGTGGTCGACGGTGCCGGTCTGCTGCACCTCGTCGGCGATGAGCTGGTTGCGCTTGTCGAGGAACAGCAGGCGGAATTGCTCCTTGTCGGCAAACGCCATGCTGGTGCGGCAATAGTCGATCACCTCGTTCCAGGACGACAGCGCGTTGCGGCTGTTGACCTCGCCCTTGGCGACGCGATGCGATGCCGCCGCGATCAGCTTGAGCTGGTGGATCGCGGGCTCGCCGACGCCGTCGACCTCGCGCAGGCGCGCCACCGGGGCATGGACGACTTCGGCGAACGAGCCGAACGTCTTGATGAGCGTCTTCGCCAGCGGCTTGGTGTCGCGCCGCGGCAGCGCCGGAAACAGGGCCATCTCCAGCAGCTCGTAGTCGCTGAGCGCATCCGCACCGGCGCTGTAGAAGCGCTCGCGCAGCCGCTCGCGATGGCCGAGATAGTGCGGCGCTTCCTCCGGCTTGCTCTTGTCGTGGTCTGACTTGGCGGGCATTGGCCGCCAGCATTGCCGCGGACCAGCGCTTTTGCAACCGTCAATTGCGGGACGGCGCGCAGGTCCTGGCATCTGGCTTTGAAGATGGTGACTCAGCCCGCCGGTCTCCTGGCGCCGTGCGCTGGTGCGGGCACCGTGACCGCCACCACACCGGCGAGAATGAACAGCATTCCGGCAAGACTGGACCAGGTAAATTGCTCGCCGAGCCATGCGGTGCCGAGCGCCACCGCGAAACCGGCGCGCAGATAGCTTCCGCTTGTCGTGCCGAGCGGACCGAGCGTGTGGATCAGCCGGAAATAGATCACCATCGCGAAAGCCGTGCAGACCACCGCGAGCGCGATCACCGCCGCGATCGCCTGCGCCGGCGGCGGCGCCAGTGTCCACGGCTGTTCGAGAGCGGTGGCGATCGGGAGCATGAGAAGCGCGGCGCAAACTCATGGCTCCGGCCGCCGTGACGATCGCGGGACGCCCCGAGAAGCGCTGCCCCCATATCGGTGCGAGCGCATAGCAGAGGCTCGCGCATAGTACCGCTGCCTGGGCCAGCGGAGCGGCCGTGCCGATCCCCGAAAACGCATCGGCACCTATGGTCACGGCGACACCCGCGAGACCGAGACCGACGCCGATGAGCTTCTGGCCGTTGATGCTCAGCCGCCCGCGCACGGTCATCATCGCGATCGCGAGCACAAACATCGGCGGGGTTGCATTGAGTACGCCGGCGAGACCGCTTGCGATATGTGCCTCGCCCCAGCTGATCAGGGTGAAGGGCAGCGCACTCTGCAGCAGCCCTTGCACGAAGAGGGCCGCCCAGACCGATCCTCGGTGGGGAAGGGCGTGTCCCTGCGCGAGAGCGATCAGGATCAGGATAATGGCCGCGATCGTCGCCCGCGCGGCGACCATCGTGAAGGGCGGAATCGTCGGGATCGCGACCTTGATCAGCGTGAACGAACTGCCCCAGATCAGCGAGAGCAGCAGCAGGAGCCCGATCTCGAGCGCGAGAGTGGTCTTCCTTGGCGTCGTTTGTTGCCCCTGCGTGCTCATGCAATTTGCTCCTGAAGCGATCGACACCATGATCCGGAGCGCCGGGAGAGGCTGGCTGAATTCGGACCTCATCGCCCGATCGAGTCCGATTTCAGCTACCCGGCGTGCAGCGCGGGCATTATTATCGCGCAATGGCGACAGGCTCGGCGCATCGGCAAACGCTGCCACCGCATCTCGACTGGGAAACCTGCGATCGGGCTCGGCTGGCGCGTGCGCGCGCTTTCGACGGACTGTTCTTCTCCGGTGTCCGCTCGACGCGCATCTATTGCCGGCCGGTCTGTCCGGTTCGTCCTGCTCGCTCCGAGAACGTCACCTTCTATGCGACAGCTGCCGCCGCCGAGCGGGCCGGCTTTCGCCCGTGCCTCCGCTGCCGGCCGGAAACGGCGCCGGGGTCGCCGGCCTGGATGGGAACGGCGAGCACCGTGGCGCGCGGGATGCGTCTGATCCATGACGGCTTTCTGGATCAGGCGTCAACGACGGAGCTTGCAGAAGCCCTTGGCGTCGGGCCGCGCCACCTGCTTCGCCTGTTCATGCGCCACGCCGGGGCGAGCCCGAGCGAGATCGCAGCGACGCGGCGGGTGCAGGAAGCCAAGCGCCTGATCGACCAGACCAGCATGACATTGGCGGAGATCGCCTTCGCCGCAGGTTTCGGCAGCGTTCGCAGATTCAACGATGCCTTTGCCGCGACCTACAAGCGGCGGCCGTCGTCGTTCCGCCGGCCGCGATAGGCGCGCGTCGGCGCTTGCGCCGCCATCACCCGATCTGCTTCTCGCCGTGCCGCTCCGATAGCGTGAAGATCTCGACGCCGGTTGCGGTGACGCCGACGGAATGCTCGAACTGCGCCGACAGCGAGCGGTCGCGGGTGACGGCGGTCCAGCCGTCGGACAGGATCTTCACATGCGGCTTGCCGAGATTGATCATCGGCTCGATGGTGAAGAACATGCCCGGCTTGAGCTGCACGCCTTCGCCCGGCCGGCCGATATGGATGATGTTCGGCTCGTCGTGGAACATGCGCCCGAGGCCATGGCCGCAGAAATCGCGCACCACGCTCATGGCCTGCGGCTCGACGAAGCTCTGGATGGCGTGGCCGATGTCGCCGGTGGTGGCGCCGGGCTTCACCGCGGCGATACCCCGCATCATCGCCTCATACGTCACTTCGATCAGCCGTTCGGCCTTGCGCGCGATCGGGCCGACCGCATACATGCGGCTGGAATCGCCATACCAGCCGTCGACGATGAAGGTGACGTCGATGTTGACGATGTCGCCCTCTTTCAACGGACGGTCGCCGGGCATGCCGTGGCAGACCACGTGGTTGAGCGAGGTGCAGGTCGAGTAGCGGTAGCCGCGATACATCAGCGTCGCCGGATAGGCATTGTTGCTGAAGGCGAAGTCGCGGACGAACTGGTCGATGCGCTCGGTCGGCACGCCGGGCCCGACGATGTCGGTGAGCTCGTCGAGGCACTTCGCCACCAGCGCTCCCGCCTTGCGCATGCCGGCAAAGGCGCTCGGTCCGTGCAGCTTGATCTGTCCGGTCTTGCGCAGGGAGGTATCGGAAGCTTCGACGTAACTCATGCAGGCGCTATCTTCTGGGGTGGGCTCGATATCGGCGGAAAGGCTTGATTTCACGCTCCAATTTAATGATTGCGGGCCTTCATGCAAGTCAGGCGTGCCTGTCTTGTGCCCGTAAGCGGGCCTAATTCGGGACTTCTACGGTGGTTTCCACCGGCAGGGCGCCGCCGCGGATGCGGATTTCGCGGACAGGGTAGGGAACCCGGATGCCCTCGCGCTTGAAGGCCTCCCACAACGCCAGCATCACGTCGCTCTTGACGCCGTCCATGCCGTCGGGGTCCGCGATCCAGAAGGTCAGCGAGAACTTCATTCCGGCTTCCGCGAACTCGGTCAAAATGCTGTTCGGCGGCTTGCCCTTCTGCGCGCGGGGATGGGCGGCGGCGGTCTCGGCGGCGAGCTTGCAGACCAGCCGCGGATCGGCGTCGTAATTGGTGCCGAAGGCGATCTTCACCAGCGTGTTCTTGTCGGTATAGGTCCAGTTGACCACTTTCTGCGTCACCAGATCCTCGTTCGGCACCAGGAATTCGCGGCCGTCGCCGGCGGCGACGGAAATATAGCGCGTCTTCATCGCGCTGATGCGCCCGGTGTTGTCCCCGATGGTGACGAGGTCGCCGGGCTTCACCGATTTGTCGGCGAGCAGGATGATGCCCGAGATGAAATTGGCGACGATCTTCTGCAGGCCGATACCGATGCCGACGCCGACCGCGCCGGAGAACACCGCGAGCGCGGAGAGGTCGATGCCGACCGCGCCGAGCGCAATGACAATTGCGATGGCCAGAAGTCCGATGCGGATGATCTTGATCAGCAGCACCTGCACCGACGGGGTCAAATCGGTCGTCGAATTGATCCGGCTCTCGGCGAAATTGCTGGCGATATTGGTGGCCCAGAGCGCGATGAGCAGCAGCGCGCCGGCCTTGATCACCAGCAGCGGCGTCAGCCGCAGGCCGCCGAGCACGATGGCGAAGGAATCCAGCAAATCCACCGTCGCATCGAGCTGGCCGAGGATGGAGAGCGCGGCGACAAACCAGGCCGTGATCGACACCAGCTTGACGATGAAGGCGTTGCGCAGCATCGAGGTCAGCAGCCGGATCGCGAGCCAGGCCAGCCCGAGCTTGGCGGCGACCATCAGCAGATAGCTGCGGCTCGGCCAGGTCGCGTGATACATCACCACGCGGGAGATGATCACCAGCAGGGTGAACACCGCCGTCGAGGCGCTGCTCACCATGACGCGGGCGAAGTGCCGGAGCGGCAGCGGCCAGTGCATCGCCAGCGATGTCATGTCGACGCGGTGGCGAACCCCGGCTTCCGCGGCATAGGCGATGCCGGCCGCAGCCAGGATCAGGCCGAATTGCAGGTAGAACCAGGGTGAGGAGATCTCCGCCCCGACGCTGCGTGCGGTGGTCTGCACGAACTCCATGAAGTCTTTGAGGTCCATGTCCATCGGTCTCGTCGGGAAGCGGGCGGGAGGATTTGATTCGAGGGCGCCGCAGAATCCCACAAAGGGAGCGGCCGGGCCACCGATACACCGCTAAGTGAAGTGCGTTAAGGCCGCAAAATACGGGCAGATTGCCGCGAGCGGGAGAAAATGGGTTGGCGCGGGAGTCCGCCGACGATAAGGATGCCATTCCAGCGAATTCGTACCCGGAAGGTGGATGGCCTCCCTCGACTCTGTCAGTCTCGCCATATTGCTCGGCGCCGTCCTGGTGTTGGCCGGCATCCTGTCGAGCCTGCTTGCACTGCGCTTCGGCGCGCCCTTGCTGCTCGTCTTTCTTGCCATCGGCATGCTCGCGGGCGATTCCGGCCCCGGCCAGCTTCAGTTCGACGACGTCCGCACCACCTATCTGGTCGGCTCGGTGGCGCTTGCCCTGATCCTGTTCGACGGCGGCCTGAAGACGCGCTTTGCCAGCATCCGCACCGTGCTCGCGCCATCCGTGGTGCTCGCCACCGTCGGCGTGCTTCTGACTGCGCTGATCACGGCGCCGTTCGCCAAATACGCACTCGATCTCAACTGGACGGAGTCGCTGCTGGTCGGCGCCGTGGTGGCCTCGACTGATGCCGCCGCCGTGTTTCTGCTGGTGCATACCCAGGGCCTGCGGCTGCGCCCGCGTGTCGGCGCGACGCTGGAAGTGGAATCCGGCACCAACGATCCCTTCGCGATCTTCCTCACCTTGATGCTGGTCGAATACATCTCCCTCGGAACGGGCACGGCCGGGCATGTGATGATGGAGTTCTTGCTGGAGGCGGTGCTGGGCGCCGTCGTCGGCTTCCTCGGCGGACGTCTGGTCGTCGTCGCGCTCAACCAGGTGGCGCTGCCGCAGGGCCTGCATGCGCCGTTTGTCACGACTGCGGCGCTCGTCATCTTCGGTGGCTCGCAGATCATGCATGCCTCGGGTTTTCTCGCGGTCTATCTCGCCGGCATCATCATCGGCAACCGGCCGACCCGTGCGCATAATTCGGTGGTGGCGTTCCTGGATGCTGCGACCTGGCTGGCGCAGATCGTGATGTTCGTGCTGCTCGGCCTGCTGGTCTCGCCGAGCCGGCTTGGCGCCAGCGTGCTGCCGGCGGTCGGGATCGCCTTCGTGCTGATGCTGGTGGCGCGGCCGATCGCGGTGTTCGTGTGCCTGGCGCCGTTCCGCTTCAACTGGCGCGAGAAGATCTTCATCGCCTGGACCGGCCTGCGCGGTGCGGTCGCGATCTTCCTGGCCTCGATCCCGATGCTGGTCGGGCTGACGAAAGCCTATCTCTATTTCGACGTCGCCTTTGTTGTCGTCATCATCTCGCTGCTGCTGCAGGGCTGGACGCTGGCGCCGGCCGCGCGCAAGCTTCATGTCGCGCTGCCGCGCGCCGAGCGCGGCCCGCGCCGCGTCGAGCTCGATCTGCCCGGCCAGCTCGAGCAGCAACTCGTCGGCTATCCGGTGCGGCCCAAGAGCCTGTATTTCCGCCGCGGCCTGATCCCGTCCTGGTCCAAGCCGACGCTGGTGATCCGCAACGAGAACATTTTGACGCCGGTTGAAGCCGAGCCGATCGCGCCGGGCGACTACATCTATCTGCTGGCGCCGCCGGAAAAGGCCGAGTCGCTCGACCGCTTCTTCGTCGACATGCAGCCGAGCTCGGCGCCCGATCCGCATCTGCTCGGCGACTTCATGGTCTCCGGCGAGCATACGCTCGCCGAGCTCGCGGAGATCTACGGCGTGAAGGCCGGCGAAGACGAGAGCAAGCTGACTTTGGCCGATTATTTCGACGTCCATCTCGACCGCGCGCCGAAAGAGGGCGCCGAGCTCGCGCTGGATCCGATCGTGCTCGTCGCGCGCTCCATCTCCGGCGGCCGAGTCAACGTCGTTGGCCTGCGCCTGCCGGAAGACGAGGAAGCGCCCGCGCCGCTGACGCGCAGGCAAGCGCTGCGCCGCAAGCTAGCGGAGCTGTGGACCTCGGTGGCGGGGGTCTAGTCATCTCGTTGTCACTCCGGAGCGCGCGCCAGCGCGAACCCGGTGTGACGAAAATGAGGGGCCGCCACCAAATCGCCGCAACCGCCAAAGATTTGCGCCTTCGTGATCCCTGTGTCCGGAACGCTCCGCGACGCCGCTCGTTCTTAGCCGCGTAAACGTATCTGACAGGAGCAACCTATGCGAAATCTCATCTTGCCGGCCGTCGTCGCGATCGGTCTCGGATCGGCGGCCCCGGCGGTGGCCTATGACACCGGCGATCAGATCTCGATGCAGGCCGCGCTCGACGTCGCGAGCGATATTGGTGTCATGACCATTTCGCACACCGAGTTCGCCGGCGACGAATGGCAGATCGAAGGCCGTGACAGTGTCGGCCGCTGGATGGAAGTCGATGTGGACGCCCGAACGGGCGAGGTGCGCAACGTCGATCGCGGCTGGTAGTGGCGGGCTGTAAGTTAGAGCGAGACGGTTCGTCGAAACGCGATCCGCCTCGTCGCTACGTCAGCACCTTTACCCCACCAAACGACGTCACCCGCCCCTGCTTCAGCATCACGATCTGCGTGGCGAGCTGGCGCAGCTCGGCGACGTCGTGGCTGACATAGACCATGGGGACATTGGCCTCGTCGCGCAGCCGCACCAGATAGGGCAGGATCTCGAGTTTGCGGCCCTCGTCGAGCGCGCCGAGCGGCTCGTCGAGCAGCAGCAGGCGCGGCTTCGACAGCAGCGCGCGGCCGAGCGCGACGCGCTGGCGTTCGCCGCCGGAGAGTTTTCCGGGGCGGCGATCAAGCAGCGCACCGATGTCGAGCAGGTCGATGACGCGCGTGTGCTGGGCCGGGTCGGACGCAAGGCCGTTCATGCGCCGGCCGTAATCGAGGTTTTGCGCCACATTGAGATGCGGAAACAGCCGCGCGTCCTGGAACACATAGCCGATGCGGCGGCGATAGGTCGGCACATGAATGCCGGCCGCGGTGTCGTCGACGGTCTCGCCGTCGATCACGATGGTGCCGCGATCCGGACGCAACAGCCCTGCGATCATGTTGACCAGCGAGCTCTTACCCGCGCCGGAGGCGCCGAACAGTCCGATGACGCGGCCCTCGCTGGTGAAGGACGCGGACAGCGAGAACTCGCCGAGCTGCTTTTCGATGTCGACGCGCAGCATGGTCAATTCCCGTGCAGGCGCTGCGTGGCGCGGCGGGCGAACCACTCGGCGGCGATTAACGCGCCGAGCGCGAGCACGATCGAGACGATCACCAGCCGCCCCGCGGCCGCGTCGCCGTCAGGCGTCTGGATCAGCGAATAGATCGCGGACGAAATCGTCTGGGTCTCGCCAGGAATGTTGGAAACGAAGGTGATGGTGGCCCCGAACTCGCCGATCGCTTTGGCAAAGCCAAGCACCATGCCGGCGAGGACGCCGGGCAGCGCCAGCGGCAGCGTCACCGTGAAGAACACTTTCCACGGTGCCGCGCCGAGCGTTTCGGCGGCCTGTTCGAGCCGGCTGTCGATCGCCTCGATCGACAGCCGTATCGGGCGCACCAGCAGTGGGAACGACATCAGGCCGCAGGCGAGCGCAGCGCCGGTCCAGCGAAAGGCGAAGACGATGCCGAGCGTATCGGCGAGGAAGCCGCCAACGAGGCCGCGGCGTCCAAACGTCAGCAAGAGCAGATAGCCGGTGACAACTGGCGGCAGCACCAGCGGCAGATGCACCAGCGCATCGAGCACCGACTTGCCCCAGAAATCACGCCGCGCGAGCAGCCACGCCAGCGCAATGCCGAACGGCGTTGCGACCAGCGTTGCGACGATCGCGACCCTGAGCGAGAGCAGGATCGCCGTCCATTCGGCGGGAGAAATCTCGGACATCAAGTCGCAGATATCACGTCGGAGATATTAAGTCGTGGGGCTGACCAGGTACTTGAAGCCGTATTTCTCCAAAATGGTCTTGGCAGCGGTCGAGCGCAGGAAGGCGAGGTAGTCACTGGTCTCGCCCTTCGCGACCGTGGTCGCAGCAACCGGATAGATGATCGCGGGGTGCGAGTCCGCCGGAAAGGTGCCGACGATCTTCACGCCTGGCTCGACCTTGGCATCGGTGGAATAGACGATGCCGAGATTAGCCTCGCCGCGGGCCACCAGCGTCAGCGCGGCGCGCACGCTCTCGGCCATCGCGAATTTCGGCTCGGCGGCCTGCCACGCCCCGAGCTTCTCCAGCGCCGCCTTGGCATACTTTCCAACCGGCACCGATTTGACGTCACCGGTCGCGATCCTGCCGTCGCCGGCGAGTTTTGCAAGGTCGAAGCCTTGCGCGATGGTGACGTTGTCGATCTTGGAATCCTTCGGCGCGATCAGCACGATGCTGTTGCCGAGCAGATTGACCCGGGTCGGCTCGTTGATGGCCTTCTTGCTTGTCGCGTAGTCCATCCAATCGGTATCGGCGGAGACGAACACATCGGCCGGCGCGCCCTGCTCGATCTGCTTGGCGAGCACCGAGCTGGCGGCATAGCTGACGCTGAACTTGACGCCGGTTTTTGCGGTGTAGGCGGCATCGACCTCGTCGAGCGCGTTCTTCATCGAGGCGGCGGCGAACACGGTGATGGTCTTGTGCTCGGCGGCGGCAGGCGAAAGGCTCGCGGTCAGAACGAGCAAAACCGAAAAAAGCGCGGAAGGGCGGGACATCGAAAGCGCTCCATGCGCACGCTCAGGGCACGCGAGGCGGCGCGCGCAAGACGGCGTTGGTTGAGTCAGGCTGCGACCGGCGGAAGCGCTGTTCCGGCAAGCCCGCCGGACTTACGGTCCGGCAAGCGATCGCTGGTGCGACCATAACAGGCTGGCGAAACAGGTCAAAGCCGACGTTTGGTCCGATCCAGCTCCGATCCCGCAAGGCGAGGAGGACAGCCGGCTAAGGCTTCGCGTCCCTCGCATGCAGCACCACTTTGCAGGCCGCCGGCATCTGCGCCAGCGTCATCGGCGGTTTCGGCTTCGGTGGCTCCGGCGGCGGCTTGGGGTGCAGCACGCGATCGCTGAACCAGTAAGCGAGATCGGAGGGCTTGCAGCCCTCGTCCTCGGATTGCGAGGACTGGCCTTCGCATTCGCCCGCGCCCGCCGGGCAGCGCATGCGGATATGGAAGTGATAGTCGTGGCCCCACCACGGCCGTATCTTCGACAGCCAGGAACGGTCGCCCTTGGCCTCACGGCACAGCGCCTTCTTGATCGCGGCATTGACGAAGATGCGCTGCACCGCCGGCTCCCGCGCCGCGTCTCGCAGCACCAGCACATGGCCTGGCGTGAACACTTTTGGATCGATGTCGAGCCGGTCCTGCCGCACCATCATCACCGCCGACATCTCCTCACGCTCCTCGCGCGACAAACGACGGTCCGGCATCGGCGTCAGCCAGATATCGGCGTCGAGGCCGATCTGGTGACTGGCATGGCCTGACAGCGCCGGCCCGCCGCGCGGCTGGCCGATGTCGCCGACCAAAATGCCCGGCCATCCCGCGTCCTTGTGCACCCTGGCCGCGAGGCGCTTGATCAGCGCGATCATCGCGGGGTGACCGTAGCTGCGGTTACGCGACAGTCGCATCACCTGCCAATTGTCGCCGTTGAGCGGCATCTGCTCGGCGCCGCCGATGCAGCCCTTGACGTAGGAGCCGATGACATGGGCCGGTCCCCTCGACGGCAGCAGCTTTCGCGCGAACAGCTCCCTGGCGCCGATACTGGGATCGTTGGGATTGGTGAGCGGCGGCAGCGGTTTCGGGGTCACGCTGCCTTTGTCCTGGGCCAGCGCGTCGCCGGCGGCCAGGAGCGTCATGACGAGCAGGAGGGGGGTGAGGCGGCGGGGACTCATGCTGGCAACCTTATAACCCAACACCGCGTCGGGGTTAAGAAACAGTCCTTCGGCCAAAATATCGTCCGAAAGTCGCAGTTCCCCGCGCGGAGCCGGTCGTTCTTAACGGCGCGATAACCCTCTCATGCATTGGCCAAAATTCGTGCGGAGGACGCATACTCACTCCGCTCTGCATGCAATCGCGCGCGATCCCGGAAATAATTCAAGGCAGCGCGTAATTTTTGCGCCATCTCGTTCTCCAATGGCGACGATGCGATGCGCTTGGCGCGCCCGTCGGCGCTGCCGCGCCTTGTAAACGGGCAATAACGGCTGACTTCTTGTGGCTGCCAGTCCGTGCGTCCAACCGTCGAACTACCCAAGATTACCTTTTTTTCAGACACTTGCTCCACACCTTGCGGTCGCTGAGTGCGACTGGGACGAGTGAAGTTGAGTTCGGGGTCTCGAAAACCAAAAAAGCGGAAGGGGAGCGTGCTTGGCAGGCTCGGCCTGCACCCGCGCAAGCCGCGTTTTGCGCGCGCGCCTCGTCCTCCGTCCGAACGCGACGAGTGTTCTGCGCAGCCGCGCCGAGGCGGAAGCCGCGATCGCGGAAGCGCGCAAATCCCATGAGCGTCTGCGCCAGGCCATCGAGATCCTGCCGCAGGGCATCGTATTTCTCGATGCCGAGGGCCGCTACGTCCTCTGGAACAAGCAATACGCCGAGATCTACAGCAAGACCGCCGATCTGTTCGAAGAAGGCGCGCGTCTCGAAGACACGCTGCGCATTGGTGTCGCCCGCGGCGACTATCCCGAGGCTGCCGGCCACGAGGAAGACTGGATCGCCGAGCGGCTGCAAAAACTCTATCAGCCCGGCGCGCGCCACGAGCAGAAGCTGGCGGACGGTCGCGTCATCCTGATCGACGAGCGGCTGACCGACGACGGCGGCGTCGTCGGCCTGCGCGTCGATATCACCGAGTTGAAGCAGCGCGAGGCTTCGTTCCGCCTGCTGTTCGACGGCAATCCCGTCCCCATGATCGTCTGCGCGCTGGACGATGAGCGCATCCTCAGCGTCAACGATGCGGCGGTCGCCCATTACGGCTACCACCGCGCCGAGTTCGAGCTGCTGAAAATCCGCTCCCTGCAGGCTTTCGAGAGCGAGCCGCCCTGGACCTCAGACCCGACCGGCGAGGAGCAGGCCGGGCGCACCTGGAAGCACGTCAAGGCCGACGGCGCGCTGATCGATCTTGCGATCTATTCCCGCGAACTGAGCTATGCCGAGCGGCCCGCGGTGCTGCTCGCGCTGATGGACATCACCGAGCGCAAACGCGCCGAGGCGCGGCTCACCTTCATGGCGCAGCATGACGGCCTGACCGGCCTGCCCAACCGCAATTTGCTGCGCCAGCAGGTCGACGAGATACTGCTGCACACCCGCCGCAGCACCGACAAGGTCGCGCTGCTGATGCTGGGGCTCGACAATTTCAAGGCGGTCAACGACGCGCTGGGACACGCGATCGGCGACAAGCTCTTGCGCGGCGTCGGCAAGCGGCTGCGCTCGACCTTGCGTGAGGAAGACGCGCTGGCCCGGCTGAACTCGGACGAGTTCGCGATCGTGCAGAGCGGCCTGACGCGGCCCGAGGACGCGGTGTTGCTGGCGAAGCGCCTGCTTGAAGCCATCGCCGATCCCTATCTGCTCGACGGCCATTCCGTGGTGATCGGCGCTTCCATCGGCATCGCGATGGCGCCGGGCGACGGCGATGATTCCGAGAAGCTGCTCAAGAGCGCCGGCATGGCACTGTCGCGCGCCAAGCTGGATGCGCGCGGCACGTTTGCGTTCTTCGAGGCCGCGCTCGACGCCAAAGCGCAGGGCCGGCGCAAGATCGAGGTCGAGCTGCGCGACGCGATCCAGAGCGACGTGCTGCGTCCCTACTACCAGCCGCTGATCGACCTCCAGAGCGGCCGCATCACCGGTTTCGAAGCGTTGGTGCGCTGGCCGCATGCCGAGCGCGGCATGGTCTCGCCGGCCGAGTTCATTCCGGTGGCGGAAGAAACCGGGCTGATCAACCCGCTCGGCGGCTTGATGCTGCGCCGGGCGTGCCTGGACGCCGCGACTTGGCCCGACGACGTGCGCGTCGCCGTCAATCTGTCGCCGCTGCAGTTCCGCAGCGGCAATCTGCTTTCGGTGGTGACGGACGCGCTGAAGCATTCCGGCCTGCCGCCGCGGCGGCTTGAGCTCGAGATCACCGAGACGCTGCTTTTGGAGAAGAGCGCCCAGGTGCTGGCGACGCTGCATGCGCTGCGCGCGCTCGGCGTGCGCATCTCGATGGACGATTTCGGCACCGGCTATTCCAGCCTCAGCTATTTGCGCAGCTTCCCCTTCGACAAGATCAAGATCGACCAATCCTTCGTGCGCGATCTCGGCGCCAACCGCGAGGCCCAGGCGATCATCCGCTCCATCGTCAGCCTCGGCAAGGGGCTCGGCGTCATCATCACCGCCGAGGGTGTCGAGACCGAAGCCGAGCTGAGCTGCCTCCGGGCCGAAGGCTGCGACGAAGGTCAGGGTTTTCTGTTCAGCAAGGCCCGGCCAAACGCCGAGATCGTCAGCCTGCTGGCCGCGCAGCGCGGCATTGATGGATTGGACGACGACGCCGCGCTGGTGGCGTGATGCTGCAGTCTGATACGGTCGAACCTTGAGCCGTCCGCCGGCGTCTTATGGCTGGATCGGACGAGCGGATGCGACATTGCCATGGCCTCTGACGCCCCAACCCTGACGCCCGGACCGCGCTGTGCCCGCTTCTCGCGGCGGCTGAAAGCCATTCTGCTCGACTGGATGCTGGCGATGGCCCTGCTGTTCGGCGCCTTGACGGTGGCGAGCAACGTGCAGAACGACACTTTGTGAGCTAGGCGGCGCCGCGCAGGCCCGCGAGGAAGGTGTCGACGCTCTGCCGAAGCGCGGAGGCGTGCTGGCCGAGTTCACCCGAAGCAACCATGACATTGCTGGCCAGTGCGCGCGACTGGTCGGCGGACTGGCTTGCGCCGGCGACATTGGCCGAGACGTCGGTGGTGCCGGCGGACGCCTGCTGCACGCTGCGGGCGATCTCCCGCGTCGCCGAGCCCTGCTCTTCGACTGCAGCGGCGATGGTGGTGGTAATGCCGCTGATCTCGCGGATGGTGTCGCTGATCCCTGAAATCGCCGTGACGCAATTGCCGGTCGCGGCCTGAATCGCGGTCACCTGGCTTGCGATCTCGTCGGTGGCCTTCGCGGTCTGGCTGGCGAGCCCCTTTACTTCGGCGGCGACCACCGCGAAGCCGCGGCCGGCTTCGCCCGCTCGCGCCGCCTCGATCGTGGCGTTGAGCGCCAGCAGATTGGTCTGGCTTGCGATCTCGCTGATCAGCCGCAGCACGTCGCCGATGCGCTCGGCTGCGGCGGCGAGGCTCGTGACCATCGCCGTCGTTTCGGTGGCCTTGACCACCGCGCCGCTCGCGACCTGACTGGAATGGGTGACCTGGCGACCGATCTCGTTCACCGATGAGGCCAGCTCCTCGGTCGCCGCTGCGACCGCATTGACGCTGGCCGAGGCCTCCTCGGAGGCTGTCGCCGCGGCGGAAGCACGCTGCGAGGTGCCGTTGACGCTCGTGGTGATCTCGCCGGCGACGTGTTGCATGCCTTCGGTCGCCTTTGCGACGGCCGACACCACGCCCTTGACGTCGGCCTCAAACCGATCAGCCATCTGGCGCTGCAGCGCCTGTTTCTCCATTTCTGCCCGGGCCTTGTCGGCCTCCTGCGCCTCGCGCATTGCCTCTGCCTCAAGCATGTTGCGGCGGAACACGTCAACCGCCTTGGCCATGGTGCCAAGCTCGTCCCGGCGTTCGCTCCCGGGAATGGTGACGCTGGTATCGCCGCTCGATAGCCGGTTCATGACCGCGGTGATCGCGGCAAGCGGCCGCGACAGGCCGCGGCCGAGCAGGAACGCCAGCACGATGGCGGCAGCGAGGATCGCGACCGTGCCGAGGATCAGATTGCGTTCCGCGGCAGCGAAAGCGACCTCGTATTCCGTCGTGTCCTTGATGATTTCAAGGACGCCGACCGGCGCGCCGGCGTAGTTCTTGATCGGCCCGGCGTAAACGGCGACTGGATGACCGTCGAGCTCGGCTTCGCGCAGCAGCGGCGCGCCGTCGATCGCGGCTTTCAATTCGTCGGGCTTGGCGACCGCGTTCTCGCCGAAGGTGGACGACAGCTTGTTCAAATTCTTGCCGTCGACGGAGTAGACGGCAAGGTCGATGCCGAAGCGCTTTTTGGCGCGGTCGACGAATTCCTTGCCGAAGGCGGCGCCGACGTCGACATTGGCCAGGTTCTTGCCGTCGCGCACGATCGGCGTCATGCCGAAGATGCCGAGCGCTTCGCGGCCCGGCTCGACGCCGACGATCTGCCGGCCGGTCTTGAGCGCCTCGACCACGGTGGCGCGGCGGGCGGAAACGTCGTCGCCGAAAGTCTTGGGCGCGTGGACGCGGACGAAGGAGATCGCCGGCGGAAGCTGGAAGGTGATCAGCGGGATGCCCTGCGCCTTCAGCGCCTTGTTGGCGTCGCCGAGCAGCGTGAGGAGACTGTCGCGGTCGCCCTTGGCGATGGCATCGCCGACCGGCGGCAGGGCCGCGATCACGGTGGAGACTGCCAGCGCGGCACGTCCTTCATAGTCGATCGCGGCGATCACGCTTTCATATTGCAGCTTGAGCTGCTGATCGAGCGCGAGCCGCGTCAGCGCCCGCTGCTGGCTGATCGAGAAGCCGGAGAGAATGGCGCAGGCCACCGCAACGGTGAGCGCGATGGCGAGAATCAGGCGGGCGGCAATCGACTTGAGTTTGAACATCGAAAATTCCCAGGCATTTCCAAATCTTGCTTTTGCGGAAGGTCCCAGAAATTGCTTAACAACAAGGCCGGCACGTCCTCCGTGTTTCAACGGATTCGTTGCCATCCTTTTGCATGACTCAATGCAGTGAGCGCATGGAGCATTGGTCATTCGTCATAGCGCGAGACAAAGCGCCGCAGCTTCATTCGCCTGAGACTATCGGTTTTTCGGCAAGGATCGCCTTGCCGACGTCCTCGTAATGCGTGTCGCGCGCCTGGATCTGCTGGGCGATGGCGTGCATGTCGCGAAACCGCCGCTCGAACGGATTGCCGCGGAATACCGCGGTCGCACCCGCCATGTGATAGGCGGTGTCGACCACGCGCGCCGATTGATGGATGGTCCAGGTCGCAGCCAGCCTGACGGCGCCGCGATGTGCCGTGCTGAACTCGCCGCTCGCGCTGAGATCGCGCCACATCGCATTCGCCGTTGCATAGAGATAGGCGCGCGCGGCGCGCAAATCGCCCTCGGTGCGGCCGATCAGGCCCTGGACCGCCTGGTTGTCGCGCATGGTGTGTGCGGCCAGCGACTGATGCTTTCCACGTGCCAGCGCGATTGCCGCATCCAGCGTCGCGCGCGCCACGCCGAGCGAGACCGCGGCAAAGCCGAGGCTGAAGGTCGAGCCGGTGCCGATCCTGTAGAGCGGGCCGGTCTCGCGCAGCGCGGACGGCACGTCACGAAACGCCGTGAAACGCTCGGGGATGAAGAGGTCGCTCACCTCGTACGCGTCGGTGCCGGTCCCGGCGAGCCCGATCGCCTGCCAAACGTCATGAAGCGTCGCGCTCGCCACCGGAAACAAAATAGTCCGCACCTCCGGCGAGCCATCGGCATTCTTGCGCGGCGTCCCGTCAGCACCGACGATGCGGACATGCGCCCCCAGCCAGCTCGCCTGCCGCGAGCCCGAGGCAAAGTCCCAGCGCGCCGTGACGCGGTAGCCGCCCTCGACCGCCCGCGCCTCATGTGCAATCGCGCCCCAGGCGAGGATGCCGGGGCCCGCGTTGAAGATCTCCCGCGCGGTATCGTGATCGAGCGAAGCTGCGATCATGGCGCAGACCGTGCACTGGCCGAGACACCAGGCCGTGGAGGCATCCGCCTTCGCGATCTCCTCCAGCATCTGCATGAAGGCTTCCGGTGCAGCTTCAGCGCCGCCGAGGCTTTGCGGCAGCAGTGCGCGGTAGAGCCCGTTCTCGATCAGTGCCGAGACGACGGGAGCGGTCAGCCGCCGCGTCCGCTCGATCACGTCAGCTTCGCCCGAAATGAGCGGCGCAAGTGCGCGGGCACGTTCGACGAGGCCAACTCCGGGAGTTGCGTTCATGCGCGTTTTCCTCGCCCATTCTGCCGTGAGCGGTAAGACGCGATGGTGGTCTATTTGGCAGGGAGGATCAAGGTGGTGCGGTTGTCATTTCGGGGCGCGCGATCGCGCGAAGTGTCTTGCGTCCCGATCTTGATGGCGTGGACCGGACTTAGCACGGGTCATCGAGCACTCGCTCCATGATGATCGTGCGTTCGTCACCATAGTAGCTATCGCGTACGGCATTGAACCCGAGTCGTGCGTAGAAAGTTTCGGCGGTGACCGAGGAAGGAACGGTCAACGCGGGAATGTTCCGTTCGCGCGCCGTACGCTCGATCTGGGCCATCAGCAGCTTGCCGACACCTTGGGCCTGAACGTCGGGAGCGACGAAGACCGTGCGGACGACGCTTCCGTCAAGGCTTGCCGTTCCGACGAGGCGGCTGCCGATGATGGCGACAAAGACAGTACGTTTCCCGATCAGCTTCCGTACGGCGCCTGGACTGAAACTGCGCTCGACCCTCCCTATGATCTCGTCGGTATAGTCTTTCGGATTGGTTTCGCGCAGCGCCCGCAAGATGACCGTGCTGATGGCAGCGGCGTCATCGTCAAGCGCAGGCCTGATTTTGCATTCCAT
Source organism: Bradyrhizobium sp. LM2.9 (assembly GCF_054056555.1). Lineage (NCBI taxonomy): Bacteria > Pseudomonadati > Pseudomonadota > Alphaproteobacteria > Hyphomicrobiales > Nitrobacteraceae > Bradyrhizobium > Bradyrhizobium sp. LM2.9. The sequence goes on along the minus strand of NZ_JBSRYJ010000002.1, from coordinate 5,621,639 downwards.
GAACCGCTCCGCTGAAGCCCTTGAGAATGACTGACGCCTGCGTCCCAGATTGGCAATCAGCTTGTCGCGCAACCAGAGTTGATGCTACCGTCTGTAGCACAATCTTGGGAGGCCGCCCACGGGGCACGTCATGAAGGAGCCAACCCGCCGCGGTGTTCGGCCTGCCGCAGCTTCCACAAGCGTCGAGGAGCAGGCCGAGCCAAAGCTCCATGACGCACCCATGAGCGATATCATCAATGCTTTGACCAGTGGACGGGCCACCGCTACGGCGCTGGCCAAAACCTATCTGGCGCGCATTGATGCCTACGACCGTGGTGGGCCCATGCTCAACTCCGTGCGCGAGCTCAATCCCGACGCGCTCATGATCGCCCGCAAGTTAGATGGCATCGTGCCATCGGCCAAGCGGCCGCTGGCTGGCGTACCGATCCTAGTGAAAGACAACATCGCGACCGGCGACAGGCAGCCGACGACAGCCGGCTCGCTGGCGCTGGAGGGGGCGCGCGCGAGGGACGATGCCACGATTGTCAAGCTGCTGCGGGACGCCGGCGCGGTGATCCTGGGCAAGGCAAACCTGACGGAGTTCGCCAACATCCTCGCGATCGACATGCCCTCGGGCTATTCGTCGCTGGGCGGTCAGGTCAGGAATCCCTACGTACCGGCGCTCGCCGACGATCACGGTATCCCGCTCGTGGACCCGGGCGGATCGAGCTCGGGTTCGGCGGTCGCCGTGGCGGCAGGTCTGTGTGCAGCCTCTATTGGCACCGAGACCTCCGGCTCCCTGCTGCATCCGGCGAGCCGGAATGGCCTCGTCACCGTGAAGCCGACGGTCGGACTGATCAGCCGAGCCGGCATCGTGCCGATCTCGCACAGCCAGGACACAGCGGGGCCGATGACGCGCACCGTGCGAGACGCCGCGATGCTGCTGAACGTGCTGGCCGCAAAGGACCCGCTCGATCCGGTGACGGAGCGGCAGCGCAGGCCGGCCGATTACACCGCCGATCTCGCGCGGGATGCGTTAAAGGGTGCGCGCATCGGTGTGCCGAGCGACCCCGCCGACCCGCTGAACGATTGCTACTACGGCAAGTTGCCACCCGACGGGACCAAGCTGATGGCCGACGTGATCATGGTGCTGGAGGATCTCGGCGCCGTCATTGTGCGCGCCAGCATGCCGACCGCCGGCTGGATGAACGGACCAGGCACGATCATGGCCGTGCTCAATCGCAATCCGCTGAGCGCCAACAAGGGCAATCCGGTCGCGCAGCGGATCGTCTTCCTCTACGAGCTGAAGCATGACGTCAATCTCTATCTGAGGGATTGGGCGATCGAGACCGACATCAAGACGATCGCCGACATCGTGGCCTTCAACGACGATAACGCCGAAAAGGCGCTGCGTTTCGGCCAGGACCTGTTGCTCGCCGCCAACGCGACCAGGGGCGATCTCAGCGAGCGCGAATACAAATCCGCACGCGCCATGGATCTGCTCACCGCCAGGACGCGCGGCATGGATGCCTACATGAACCAGCACAAGCTTGATGCTGTCCTATTCCCCGGCGCTATGGGCGCCCCGATCGCTGCCAAAGCAGGTTATCCCAGCGTCATGGTGCCTGGAGGCTTCGTCTCGGGGGCCGACGACAAGGACACGCCGGACTATCCGCTCGGCGTCACCTTCGCCGGCCGTGCCTGGAGCGAGCACAAGCTGCTACGTCTGGCCTACGCGTTCGAGCAGGCGTCACGGACGCACAAGCCGCCCCCCGGCCTACCCGGCCTTTAGCTGGGGCCAGCAGGCAACTTAAGCCGTCTCCGATGTAGCGCGTAGGACGGGGAGAGCGAACGCGAAGCCCATCAAGCTTCAGCCTTACGATCGGATCGAGCTAACAAGAATCACTGCTCCGCATCAGGGTAACGGGTTTTGCCAGGGCTCAACCCATCCGGCGAGCTTGATGCGGTGAGTCCGACTTGACCCAGCCGAGCAACATCATGCTTCCATCAATGGACTGCTTTCGGCCGCGCACCTGGCTTATGGTGCGTACCGAAGCGTTCGACCATTGTGGCGCTGGCCTGGTTGAGCCCGATGATTTCGACTTCGGCGCCGTGGCGACGAAGCTTGAGAACGATGTCATCCAGTGCTCCGATGGCAGTGATGTCCCAGAAATGCGCGTCGCTGACGTCGATTCGGACCCGGCTCGGTACATCGAGATAGTCGAAGGCATCGACGAGACTGTTGGAGGAGGCGAAAAACACCTGCCCTGTCACGAAGTAAGTGATTTCGCGTCCGTCTTCGGATAGCTCCGTTTCGATCCCGAGCAGGCGTGCCACCTTGCCGGCGAAGAACACGCCGCTGAGTACGACGCCCGTGAGCACGCCCATCGACAGATCGCCGGTCGCCACAACCACGACGACGGTGGCCAACATCACAACGCTCGAACTTAGGGGATGGGACCGCAGGTTAAGGAGGGACGACCAGTTGAACGTGCTGATCGAGACCATGATCATCACGGCCACGAGCGCGGCCATCGGGATCTGCTTCACCCACTCGCCAAGGACAACGATCAGGAACAGCAGGAAGGCGCCGGCGAAGAACGTTGATAGACGGGTGCGCGCGCCGGCGGTGACGTTGATGACCGATTGCCCGATCATGGCGCATCCGCCCATTGCACCGAGGAAGCCGGTGACGAAGTTGGCGACGCCCTGGCCTACGCATTCCCGGTTCTTATTGCTGCCGGTATCGGTCATGTCGTCGACGATCGAAGCCGTCAGAAGCGATTCCAGCAGCCCGACCGCAGCCATCGCCAGCGAGTACGGCAGGATGATCCTCAGGGTCTCCAGATTGAAGGGGACTTGGGGGATCGCGAAGAACGGAAGGCTGGACGGCAATTCGCCCATGTCGCCGACGGTACGCAGCTTGATCCCGGACCACAGCGTAAACGCGGTCAGTACGATGATGCTGACCAGGGCGGACGGCACTCGTTTGGTGACGTAAGGGAACAGATAGATGATGGCCAAGCCCGCGCTGACCATGGCGTAGGTTTCCCAGCGGACGTGCGTCAATTGCGGCAACTGAGCCAGGAAAATGAGAATGGCCAAGGCGTTTACAAATCCGGTCATGACCGAGCGGGACACGAACTTCATGAGCAGACCAAGCCGCGCGGCCCCTGCGGCGATCTGAATCAGTCCCATCAGCACCGTCGCGGCGAACAGGTACTGAAGGCCGTGATCGCGGACCAGGGTGATCATCAGCACCGCGGTCGATGCCGTCGCTGCGGAGATCATCGCCGGCCTGCCGCCGACGACGGCAGTCACGCAGGCGATCGAGAATGAGGCGTAAAGGCCCACCTTCGGGTCGACGCCCGCGACAATCGAAAAACCGATGGCCTCCGGAATGAGCGCCAACGCGACGAGAACACCGGAGAGCAGGTCCGTGGAAACGTTTGTCAGCCACTCGCGGCGGAACGTTTGGTAGAACGTCATTTTGCTGAAACCAATAAGACCAGCGAGGCGACGGGCGGCGCCCGGTCGGCCTAAAGTTAAGCTTCGATGTCGCTACGCTGAGGGTTTCCGGGGGATGGGCGCCCGGCCGAGCCACCCGATAAACTCGGGTCCGACGAGCGCTCTCAGTACGATTGCCGCGACGCAACAGCAAGCCGGATCTTGTCGGACGCTAGACGTTCGCCATCGGGAGCAATTCCAGCTTCGCGGATGATTTTTCCAACAGCCGGGCGTGCGCTGCCCGCCGAGCATCATTCCGGTAGTTTTGAAAGTCCGCTTCGGACGTGAAGCTGACGATGTGGATCTCGATGGTGCCGTCCGGATTGCGAAGACGACGCTCCAGAGATCCATTGAACTCAGGCAACAGCGGCAGGACGGCATCCTCGTAGGCTCGAAACGCTTCGACGCCCGCTGGAGGTATCCGGGCTATGAGCACAAACGTGACGGGGGTCGTTTGATAGGACATCACCGTCTGCCGACTGCACCCGCTACCATGATGCCATCATGCCCCTGTTTTGCCCGACAAGTCAAACCGGTTTCGTAAAAATCGAAAAGCGCAACGCCAACAATGGGTCGGCTACTGTGCATGGGGTTGTTTTCGCGTCTTTTATTTTCCGGCCCAAACGTTCCGGATCGGAGCTGTCCGAGCCCCCGCCTCAGCTATCCACCTTCAGCGCGGCAATGAAAGCTTCCTGCGGGATGTCGACCTTGCCGAATTGCCGCATCTTCTTCTTGCCTTCCTTCTGCTTCTCCAGAAGTTTTCGCTTACGGGTGATGTCGCCGCCGTAGCACTTTGCGGTGACGTCCTTGCGCAGGGCGCGCACCGTTTCGCGGGCGATCACCTTGCCGCCGATCGCCGCCTGGATCGGGATCTGGAACATGTGCGGCGGGATCAGCTCCTTCATCTTCTCGACCATGGCGCGGCCGCGCCCCTCCGCGCGGGTGCGGTGGACCAGCATCGAGAGCGCGTCGACCGGCTCGTTGTTGACCAGGATCTGCATCTTGACGAGATCGGCCGGCTTGTAGTCGGTGAGATGATAGTCGAACGAGGCGTAGCCCTTGGAGACCGATTTCAGGCGGTCGTAGAAGTCGAACACGACTTCGTTGAGCGGCAGATCGTATTTCACCATCGCGCGAGAGCCGACGTAGGTCAGCTCCTTCTGCGAGCCGCGGCGGTCCTGGCACAGCTTCAGCACGCTGCCGAGATATTCGTCGGGGGTGAGGATCGTGGCCTCGATCCAGGGCTCCTGGATCTCCGCGATCTTGACCACATCAGGCATGTCGATGGGATTGTGAATCTCGATCTCGGTGCCGTCGTTGAGCTTCATCTTGTAGATGACGCTCGGCGCGGTTGCGATCAGATTGAGATCGAACTCGCGCGACAGCCGCTCCTGGATGATCTCGAGGTGCAACAGGCCGAGGAAGCCGCAGCGGAAGCCGAAGCCGAGTGCGGCCGAGGTTTCCATTTCGAACGAGAAGCTGGCGTCGTTCAGCCGCAGCTTGCCCATCGCGGCGCGCAGCGTTTCGAAGTCGTCGGCATCGACTGGAAACAGGCCGCAGAACACCACCGGAATCGCAGGCTTGAAGCCGGGCAGCATTTCGGTGATCGGCTTTCTGTCGTCGGTGATGGTGTCGCCGACGCGGGTGTCGGCAACCTCCTTGATCGCCGCGGTGATGAAGCCGATCTCCCCGGGGCCGAGCTCGTCGACCTGCGTCATCTTCGGGGTGAAGAAGCCGACGCGCTCGACGTCATAGGCAGCACCCGTGCCCATCATGCGGATGCGGCCGCCCTTCTTCATCACGCCGTCGACGACGCGGATCAGCACGACCACGCCGAGATAGACGTCGTACCAGCTGTCGACCAGCAACGCCTTCAGCGTGGCGTCGCGATCGCCCTTCGGCGGTGGCAGGCGAGTGACGATCGCTTCGAGCACGTCGGGAACGCCGAGGCCCGTCTTGGCCGAGATCATCACGGCGTCCGAGGCGTCGATGCCGATCACGTCTTCGATCTGCTGCCTGATCTTCTCGGGTTCGGCGGCGGGAAGGTCGACCTTGTTCAGGACCGGCACGATCTCATGACCGGCGTCGAGCGCGTGGTAGACGTTGGCAAGCGTCTGCGCTTCCACGCCCTGGCTGGCGTCGACCACCAGCAGGGAACCCTCGCAGGCCGCCAGCGACCGCGAGACTTCGTAGGCGAAGTCGACATGGCCCGGCGTGTCCATCAGGTTGAAGATGTAATCCTTGCCGTCCTTGGCGTGGTATTTCAGCCGAACCGTCTGCGCCTTGATGGTGATGCCGCGCTCGCGCTCGATGTCCATGGAATCGAGCACCTGCTCCTTCCCGGCCATTTCGCGGTCGGTGAGGCCGCCGGTGATCTGGATCAGACGGTCGGCCAGCGTCGATTTGCCATGGTCGATATGGGCGACGATGGAGAAATTGCGAATGTTGGAAATGGGGACGGTCGTCATGGGCGCGGGATACCACTCACATCCCCGTGCGGCAACCATATTGCTGTAATTTCAGGGCCTTTGTTCACGCCAAGCTGATTCCACCAGGTGCCAAAACGCGCTACGCAACGGCCCATGTCCACGACCTCGATCCCGTCTGCCCGAGCGCGCGCGAAGTCCCGGGTGAGCTATGCCCGCTTTCGGGCCTGGCTGGTTGCCAGCGCGACCCGGCCGGAGGCGCGCCTCTGGCTGGTGATCCAGCTCGCCATCCTGCATGCGGTGCTCTGGACCTTCATCCTGATCAACCTGAAGGCCGCGCAGGACGTTCACATGGACGTCGCAGAAGCCTGGGGCTGGGGGCAGAAATTCCTGTGGGGCTATGGCAAGCACCCGCCGCTGTCGGGCTGGGTCGCCGGCGTCTGGTTCATGGCGTTCCCGCCGACGGACTGGGCGACCTATGCGCTGGCGATGGCGACCGTCAGCGTCGGCATGGTGATCTGCTGGCTCATCGCGTTGCGCGTCGTGGATGCGCGGCGCGCGTTCCTGGTCGTGGTGATGGTCGCGCTCTACCCGATCTTCAATTTCAAGGGTTTCAAGTACAATCCCGACCTACTCCAGCTCGTCACTTTGCCGCTCCTCGTGCTCGCCTATCTCAATGCGTTCGAGAAGCGGAGCTGGCAATCCGGAGTCTTGCTCGGACTTGCCGGCGCGCTGGCGCTGATGACCAAATACTGGGTGCTGACCATGATCGGCGCCATCGGGTTTGCCGCGTTGATCCATCCAGAGCGGATGAGGTTCCTGTCGTCGCCGGCGCCATGGGTTGCGATCGTGACGATGGTGGTGGCGATGATCCCGCACATCGTCTGGCTGGCGGATGCGCATTTCGTGCCGCTGACCTATGCCGGCGACACCTACAGCCTCGAGGACAGCGGCCAGGTGCATCAGCTCGTGGCCGGCTATGCCCTGCATAATCTCGCGTTGCTGGCATTGCCGGTGGCGCTGGCCGCGCTGGCGATGGCCCTTGTGCCGCATTGGGTCTCGCTGCTCATGCGCGCGCCCTTGCGCATCGTCACGCGGGCCTGGGCGCGCGGCGCGAATCCCGGTGTGAACCTTTCGCAGGCGCGCAACGTCTGGATCATCCAGATCATCGTCGCATTCGGCCCTGCGCTCGGCGCGCTGGCCTTCAGCATCTACATGAAGACCGACTGGGGCATCTCGCTGTTCTTCCTGGTGCCGCTCGCGCTGGTCGCGATCCCGGCGTTGCGGGTGCAGGGTGCTGCGCTGTTCAACATTGTCGCGATCTGGCTCGTGCTCAGCGTCGCGACGCTCGCTGCCTCGCCCTGGATCGCCGCGCGCGAGATGGCGGCCAATGCCGGCAACACGGCGACCTATGGCGCGCGCTCGGATCTCGCGCGCGAGCTGACGCAGGCCTGGCACGCGCGCTTCGCCTCGCGCTGGGCGGTCGTCGCCGGCACCATGGAATCGATCCAGCCGATGGTGTTCTACAGCCCGGACCATCCGGCCGCGTTCACGCCGCTCGAAGCCTGGGGATCCGGGTTGATCTCGCCCGATGACGTCAAGCGATACGGCTTCATCGGCGTGTTCGATCCGGCCGACGGTCGCTTGCCGGCGTTCGAGAAATGGGTGTCCGAGGTTGCGCCGAACGCCGAGCGCATCGTGATGACGACGCGCCGATTCACTCACGGCAAGGCCGGTCCGTCGATGAGCTGGAATATCTACATCGCGCCGCCGGGGAAATGATCGAGGCGAAGCCGCCTAAATCCCTTCCTCGTTGAATTTGCTTTCAACGAGCTCGGTGATTGCGGCGAGCGCGGCTTCGGCATCGTCGCCGGCGGCCGCCACAGTAATGGTCGTGCCGGGACCAGCGGCGAGCATCATCAGGCCCATGATCGAGGTCCCGCCGACGGTCTCGCCGCCGCGCGTCACCCAGACCTGCGCGTTGAAGCGCTCGACGGCCTGGACGAATTTTGCGGAGGCCCGCGCGTGCAGGCCGCGCTTGTTGATGATCAGGAGGTCTTTGGAGATCGCGCCCGCGGGCACACCCGTCCCGGCTTGCGGCGCCTCGTCGCTCATTTGCCGGCGAGCACGCGGCTGGCAATGGTGACGTATTTGCGGCCCGCTTCCTGCGCCATCGCGATCGCGTCGGGCAGCGGACGCTCCTCGCGTACCTTGGCGAGCTTCACCAGCATGGGAAGGTTGATGCCCGCGAGCACTTCGACCTTCGGCCGGCTCATGCAGGATATTGCGAGGTTCGACGGCGTGCCGCCAAACATGTCGGTGAGGATCGCGACGCCGTCGCCGGAATCGACGCGGTTAACCGCTTCTATGATGTCGCTTCGACAGAGATCGGAATCATCTTCGGCGCCGATCGTGATCGCTTCGATTTGCTTTTGTGGGCCCATGACATGTTCAAGCGCTGCCTTGAATTCGTCGGCAAGGCGCCCGTGGGTCACAAGTACTAGACCAATCATCGGAAAACTCCTCGCGGGCGCTTTTGGTGCACCGCACGAACGCGCCACTTTGACCATCCAGAGCCCCCGCGCAAGAGGGGATGTTGCGTATCTCCCTGAATCTAGACGGATGGATGAGGGGAGCTGCGCCGGTCTATTCGGTCGCGAGTGTGGGGCTCATATGGTTACCATTTCCCTTCAAACAATCGTCTGAAGGGTTAACGGAAGATGAACTCTTGGTAGTGGTCAAGGCGGCAACAACCAAAGGAAGTGGCGAATAGTCGCGGCCAACTGGGATTCGCGGTATTTCGGCACCTAAAATGCTTGTTTTCAGGGATTCGGCCGCTGGCAGCCGCTCCGCGTCCGCTGCGTCGAGATCGACCACGAGGCCGACGGTCGCATGCTCCACGAAGTCGCAGCGGCGGATTCCCAGCCCCCGGATTTCGATCAGGCCGGCCAGTGTCCTGCTCGGGCGGACCTCAATTTCGCGGCCGACTGTCGCCAGATGGACACGGTCATCACCGACCAGAACGGCCCTTTCGACCACGCCGCTGCGCCCCGCCATGATCAAATCGAACGCAAGGCGCGACTTGCCGGAGCCGGAAGGCCCGCGGATCAGCACCGCCAGATCTCCCACCTTGACGGCGGAGGCGTGAATGCTGGGACCGCCCTCGCTCATAGCGCCGGCAGCCTCACCACGAAGCGCGCGCCGACAGCGGTAGGCGCTCCGTCCTCGTCCGCCGGGCCAGGGCGGTTCTCCGCCCAGATGCGTCCGCCATGGGCGTCGATGATCTGCTTGGAGATCGACAGGCCGAGGCCGGAGTTCTGGCCAAAGCCCTGATGTGGTCGGTCGGTGTAGAAGCGCTCGAAGATGCGTTGCAGCGCGTCGTCGCGAATGCCGGGACCGTCGTCGTCGACCACGATCTCGATCTCTCCGCGCACGCGGCGGCAGGTGAGGCGCACCTTGTTGCCGGGCTCGGAGAAGGATTGTGCGTTGGCGAGCAGGTTGGAGACCACCTGTCCGAGCCGCGAATCGTGGCCGGTCACGGCGAAACTGTCGGTCGGGCTGCGGCCTTCCAAGCGCGTTTCGACCGCGACGTCATGGCCGAGCTTGGTTTCATTGGCGACGGAGACGAGCGTCGTCAACAGGCGGCGCAGGTCGACCGGGATCGCATCCTGGCGCTGCAGTTCGGCATCGAGGCGGCTGGCGTCGGAGATGTCCGAGATCAACCGGTCGAGCCGCTTGACGTCATGCTCGATCACTTCGAGCAGGCGTGCGCGGCTGTTGTCGTTGCGCGCCAGCGGCAGCGTCTCGACCGCGGAGCGCAAAGAGGTCAGCGGGTTCTTCAATTCGTGCGCGACGTCGGCAGCGAACATCTCGATCGCCTCGATGCGGCTGTAGAGCGCGCTGGTCATGTCGCGCAGCGCACCGGAGAGATGGCCGATCTCGTCGCGGCGGCGGGTGAAGTCGGGAATCTCGACGCGGGTATTGATGCGGCGGCGGATGCGTTCGGCGCTGTCGGCAAGCCGGCGCACGGGCCCCGCGATCGTGCTCGCAAGCAGCAGCGACAGCATGATCATGACCGCGGCGGCGACGCCGCCCACTTTGAGGATAGCGAGGCGCTCGGCGGTGACCATCTGGTCGATGTCGTCGCCCTGCGTCGACAGCATCAGCGCGCCGTGGATGGCGCGCGAGCGCAGCACGGGGACCGCGACCGAGACGATCACCTCGCCGCGCGAATTGACCCGCACCATCGAGCGCTTCTGGCCATGGAGCGCGTCGCCCACCTCCGCATAGCCGTTGCCGTTCTCGGGCCCGAGCTCGCGATAGAGCGGCAGGTCGCCGCGGTTCAGCCAGGTGCGGACCGCGACCATGCCGCGTTCGACGATGCCCGGGTTCTCGGCGGAGACCGACGGCAGGGGGAAGCGCACCACGGTCTCGAGGCTGCGGCTGTCGACCAGCAGGCTGCCGTTCGGGTCGTAGATGCGGGCGCGCGTCTTGGTCGGCGAGATCAGCGTGCGCAGCACCGGCGCCACGCGCTCCGGATTGATCGGAAAATCCAGCGGCGAATACTCGTCCGACCCGCCATAGGTCTCGCCCGGCTTGAGGTCGAGCAGCCGGTCGGGATCGATGGTGATGGCGTTGGTCTGCACCGTCGCGGAGGCCGCGATCGCGCCGGCGATGATCTCCGCCTGCACCAGCAGGCTCTGCGCGCGCGCGTCGATCAGGCCGGCGCGGAACTGCGACAGATAAAGGATGCTCGCCACCAGCGCCACAAGGCCGGCGAGGTTGAGCGAGACGATGCGGCGGGTCAGGCTCGAGAAGGACAGCGCGAAGAAGAACTGCCCGGCGCGCGTCAGCCAGTTCAGCGGCCGCCAGCCGTGCACGGCCGGCTTGTCATCGGCCAATTGATCCGGATCGCCGTGGGCGGTGACGTCCTCGGCGTTCTGGTTCTCGTCAGGCTGCGTTCGGTCAAGCAATGCTCACGCCCGCGTTAGGACAACTCGTGCGAAGGTCCTCGCATCCTAGAGCCATCCCGGTCGTGATGGAATCAGAACCGGCGATGCTCTCAGTCTTTGGTGAAGGCGCGTGCGCCTCAGGCTTCCTTGAAGCGGTAGCCGACGCCATAGAGCGTCTCGATCATCTCGAACTCGTTGTCGACCACCTTGAACTTCTTGCGCAGTCGCTTGATGTGGCTGTCGATGGTGCGGTCGTCGACATAGACCTGATCGTCATAGGCGGCGTCCATCAGCGCGTTGCGGCTCTTCACCACGCCGGGCCGGGTCGCGAGCGCCTGCAGGATCAGAAATTCGGTAACGGTCAGCGTCACCGGCTCGTTCTTCCAGGTGCAGGTATGCCGTTCCGGATCCATGCGCAGCAGGCCGCGGTCGAGCGCCTTGGCGTCGTTCTCCTTCGGCGTGACGGTCGGGTCCTTCGGCGCCGACCGGCGCAGCACGGCCTTGACGCGCTCGACCAGCAGGCGCTGCGAGAACGGCTTCCGGATGAAGTCGTCGGCGCCCATCTTGAGGCCGAACAGTTCGTCGATCTCTTCGTCCTTGGAAGTCAGGAAGATCACCGGCAGGTCGGATTTCTGCCTGAGACGGCGCAGCGTCTCCATCCCGTCCATGCGCGGCATCTTGATGTCGAGGATGGCAAGATCGGGTTGGGTGGTGCGGAAACCGTCAAGCGCGGAGGCGCCGTCGGTGTAGGTCATGATGCGGTAGCCTTCGGCTTCCAACGCGATCGAGACGGATGTGAGAATGTTGCGGTCGTCGTCGACCAAAGCGATTGTGGGCATGAGCCTCTGCTTTCTGCTTTCCGTTTGAATCGTGGCTTAAAACGGCGAGCAATCCAGTGGTGCGCCGCATAGATGGGTGCCGATTTGGCAGTCGAACCTTGTTACCGAGCAATGCAAGCTAGGCTGAAGTGTGACCAAGTTCCACGAAACACGGCAGGTTCGCCGTATCTCGACCCATAACCGGGCCCCGGTTTACCCGAAAAATGGCCCTCCATGCAACCACCTGAGCCGAGAAAGCCGATGCAACCGACCTCCGATTTCGACCCCGGAAAGCTCGCCAAATCGCTGCTGCGGCGGTCGCGGCAGGGGGCCCTGGCAACGTTGATGGCCGGCAGCGGCGATCCCTATTGTTCCCTGGTCAATCTGGCCAGCCATCCAGACGGCTCGCCCATCCTGCTGATCTCGGGATTGGCCGTGCACACCAGGAACATCCTGGCCGATAGCCGGGTCTCCCTGATGCTGGACGAGCGGGCGGCGGGCGATCCCCTGGAGGGCGCCCGGATCATGCTGTCCGGTCACGCCGAGCAGGCCGATGCCGACAAGGATCTGCTCCGGCGACGGTATCTCGCTGCCCATCCCTCTGCGGAAGCGTCTGTTTCCTTCAAGGATTTCTCCTTCTACCGGATCCGGCCCACGGGAACCCATCTGGTTGCCGGCTTCGGCCGCATCGTCGATCTCAGGCCCGAGCAATTCCTCACGGACCTCGCCGGGGCCGAGGATTTGCTGGCGGCGGAGGAGGGAGCGGTCGCGCACATGAATGCCGACCACCGCGCCGCCATGGGCCTCTATGCAACAAAACTGCTCGACGCGGCCGAGGGCGACTGGCGCTGCACCGGTTGCGATCCTGAGGGCATCGACATGCAGGACGGTCAAACCACGCTGCGGCTGGACTTCCCGGAGCGGGTGGCTGATGGCACGGCGCTGCGCAAGATGTTGGTCCGCCTCGCTGGCCAAGCGCGCACAAAGACGGACCAGAGCGCAAAAATTTGAACGCTGCTGCCCATCGCCGCGACCCGAAGGCGACGGCGAGCTGTTCATGGCAGGATATAATCGACTGGCGCTGGTTGCGAGTTTGGCGCTCTCGATTACCGCATCGCTTGTCACGCCAAGCTTTGCGCAGAAAAGGCCTTGCCCAGAAAGGTCTCGCCGCGGAGAGCGCGCGGATCAACGCACTCATGAGCGCCGGCCAATATTCGGAAGCACTGCCTTTGGCGCAAGGCATGGTCGCGAGCCCGGAGAAGAGCGACACCGGTCGCGAACTCTCCGCCGCGTTGAACAACCTAGGTGTGCTCGAAGGCTATCGCGGCGCCGCCTAGCTGCTGCGGCGTCAGGCCGTCTCGGTGCTGCCGTCGGTGGTCAGCCTGAAATCGCTGCGCGCCTTCGCGCGGAGGGATCATGGCGTGAAGCCGATGACCGGCTTTGGCGATCCCGTGTTCAATCCTGCACTTGAAGCGCCCGCCGAGCGGCGCACCGCGAACGGCAAGGTCGCCGCGCGCAGCATCGCGACCATCGCCTATACCGACTTCTGGCGCGGTGCCGGCGTCGATCGCGCGCGGCTTGCGCAGGCGTTGCCGCAGCTGCCGGATACCGCGGACGAATTGAACGCGGTGGCCAGGGATGTCGGGGCTGCCGAGGCCGATATCCATCTCGGCCGCGACGCCAGCGAAACGACGCTCAAGCGTGCGGCGCTTGCTCAATACGGCATCATCTACTTTGCCATCCACGGCCTCGTTGCCGGCGATATCAAGGATCGGGGTGAGCCTTCGCTCGCGCTCTCCATTCCCGATCAGCCCACGGAGCTCGACGACGACTGAAGTCGCCCAGCTCAAGCTCAATGCGGATTGGGTTGTGCTGTCAGCCTGCAACACCATCGCAGGCGACAAGCCCGGCGCCGAGGCGCTGTCGGGATTGGCGCGCTCGTTCTTCTACGCCGGCGCCCGCTCCCTGCTGGTCTCGCATTGGGCGGTGGATTCGGAAGCTGCCACCCGCCTGACCGCGACGACTTTCGAGTTGCTCAAAAACGATCCAAAAATCGGTCGTGCCGGAGCTTTGCGCCGCGCGATGTTAACCTATGTTGATGACACCTCGTCACCGCGCAATGCCTATCCCGCGATGTGGGGGCCGTTCGCGCTCATCGGCGAAGGCGAGGCACGATAGGACGGCGTTAGAAATTGCTCAGAGAAACTGTCCTTGGGCATTTGTGCGTCGCAATAACCTTGGGAAACGTCGAAACGTGCATTTGGTTGCGCGATCATTCGTGATTTTTTTGATGCGCCTGCTCAGAGCTGACATGCGCGGCGTTTGGCGCGGTCCTTGAATAAACCAAATCCTGCGGGATCAGCTTGGCAACGCCAGCGTTCATCAGTATTAGGTCGCCCAGCCGAGGCCGGATGGCCTATCATTCACGGTGACCGCGACGGCGCTAAAGCATGATCGCGCTGAGAGCCGCGAGTTCTAGGAGGATTTTTCGTGCAAGAGACGGGCGTGCGCAACGGTGCCTTCGGTGCCGACAAATTCGGTTTAAAGAATCTCAAACAGGTTCACTGGAACCTCGGTGCGCCGCAGCTCTATCAATACTCGCTCTCCGCGGGCGAGGCGGTGCTGTCGGCCGACGGCGCGCTCTGCGCCGACACCGGCGAGTTCACGGGTCGCAGCCCGAAGGACAAGTTCACGGTGCGCGACGCCACCACCGACAAGAAGATGTGGTGGGCCGGCAACCAGTCGATCACGGCTGAGCAGTTCGAGACGCTCTACCAGGACTTCCTCAAGCACGCCGAAGGCAAGTCGCTGTTCGCACAGGACCTCTACGGCGGCGCCGATCCGGCCTACCGGATCAAGACTCGCGTCTTCACCGAGCTCGCCTGGCATTCGCTGTTCATCCGCACGCTGCTGATCCGCCCTGAGGCGGTCGAGCTGCCGAGCTTCACGCCGGAGCTCACCATCATCGACATGCCGAGCTTCCGCGCCGATCCGAAGCGCCATGGCTGCAAGTCGGAGAACGTCGTCGCGATCGATTTCGCCCGCAAGATCGTGCTGATCGGCGGGTCTTATTATGCCGGCGAGATGAAGAAGTCGGTCTTCACCACGCTGAACTACTATCTGCCGGAGCGTGGCGTGATGCCGATGCACTGCTCGGCCAATGTCGGCGCCAAGGGCGATGCCGCGATCTTCTTCGGCTTGTCCGGCACCGGCAAGACCACGCTGTCCGCCGATCCCAACCGCACGCTGATCGGCGACGACGAGCACGGCTGGGGCCCGAACGGTGTCTTCAATTTCGAAGGCGGCTGCTATGCCAAGTGCATCAAGCTGTCGCAGGAAGCCGAGCCCGAGATCTACGCGGCCTCGACGCGCTTCGGCGCGGTGCTCGAGAACTGCGTGCTCGACGAAGACACTCGCGTGGTCGATTTCGACGACGGCTCCAAGACCGAGAACACGCGTTCGGCCTATCCGCTCGAATTCATCCCGAACGCCTCGCGCACCGGCCGCGCGCCGCAGCCGAAGAACGTGGTGATGCTCGCCGCCGATGCCTTCGGCGTGCTGCCGCCGATTGCCAAGCTGTCGCCGGCGCAGGCGATGTATCACTTCCTGTCGGGCTACACCGCCAAGGTCGCCGGCACCGAGCGCGGTCTCGGCAACGAGCCCCAGCCGGAATTCTCGACCTGCTTCGGTTCGCCCTTCCTGCCGCTCGACCCCTCCGTCTACGGCAACATGCTGCGCGACCTGATCGCCCAGCACAATGTCGACTGCTGGCTGGTCAACACCGGCTGGACCGGCGGCAAGTACGGCACCGGCTCGCGCATGCCGATCAAGGTGACGCGCGCGCTGCTCACCGCCGCGCTCGACGGCTCGCTTCGCAACGTCGAATTCCGCACCGACAAATATTTCGGCTTCGCGGTCCCGACCGCGCTGCCGGGCGTGCCGAGCGAGATCCTCAACCCGGTCAACACCTGGAAGGACAAGGACGAGTTCGACAAGACCGCCCGTGCGCTGGTCGGCATGTTCCAGAAGAACTTTGCCAAGTTCGAAGCGCAGGTCGACGCCGAGGTCCGCGCCGCTGCGCCGGACGTGAAGCTCGCGGCGGAGTAAGCTCGCACCGCTTGAAACGCAAAAGGGCGGCCGCGAGGCCGCCCTTTTGTCTTTCCTTCCCTCTTGCGGGAGAAGGTGGCGCGAAGCGCCGGATGAGGGGTTCTCTCCGCGCGTTCAACCGCAAGGAAGCGCTCGCGGAGAGAACCTCTCACCCGTCTCGTCGCTTCGCGACGAGCCACCCTCTCCCGCAAGGAGAGACGGGAAGCGCCTACGCCTTGAAATACGCAATCTGCGTTGTCGTCGCGAGCAGTCGCCCGTTCGGGGACCACAGCTCGGCGTTCTGGTCGGCGTAGCTCTTGTGCATGATCTTCGCGTCGGCCGTCGCGAGCACACGGGTGATGTCCTCGGCCGCGAGCTCTTCACTGTCAGTGTGAAAATACGTCGTCAGCGACACCGTGCCGAACGGCACCAGCTCGCGCCGCGCGTGGAAGATGCGGCCGAAGAAGGCGTCCGACATCGACATCAGCGACGGCATGTCGAGCTTGCGTGGCGTGCGGTCGCCGATCCATATTTTTGAATAGGTGCTGGCGAGCTCGGCCTGCGGCGGCCCGATCCTCATCTCGCCCTCGACAAACCGGAATTCATACTGGTTGGCCCAGGACGCCGCGATCTTCGGGAACGGCAGCGTCTCTTCGAACGGCTTAGTGTCAGGATATTGCGCCACCCTGTGCTCCCAGGACGGCCGGCGTTCGGCGAATACGGCAGTGGCGAGCGTTGCGACCTCGCCGCCGCCTTGCGACAGTTCGACGTTCCAGTGCTGGCTGGAGCGGTTGGCCTTCACTAGCCGCAGGTCGAGATCAAACGGCCCCTTCGCGATCGGCGCGCAGTAATTGACGGTAAGCGCCAGCGGATCACCGGCGCGTTCCGGATGGTCGATCAGCGCGCGCAAAATGGTCGCCGCGGTGACGCCGCCGAACGGGCCGACGAAGGCCCAGTAATCGTCACTGGTGTGAGTGCCCTTGCCAGCTGCTATCGCCCGCGGTGATGCGGGTGGCGTCGTCGAAAGGGTGCGGAAGCTTGGCGTGCATTGTCATGTCCGGCGCTCAATGACGGACGTCATATCACGTCCGTCGCTGGCCTGTGCAATTACCTCTGGAGTAGCCGATTTCACGCTGCGGAAAATCAGCCGGCCGCGCCGCGCTGGTCCTCCGCGTCCTGGAATGGCGGCGTGATCGGATTGACCGGTACATTCCAGATTTCCTCGGCATATTCGCGGATGGTACGGTCGGAGGAGAACCACGCCATGCGCGCGACGTTGAGGATGGAGGCGCGCGTCCAGGCCGGCGCCACTTGCCAGCGCGCATCGACGCTGCGCTGCGCCTCGTAATAAGAATCGAAATCGGCGCTGACCATGTAATGGTCGAGGTAGCGTAGCGCGTGCGCGATGGATTCGAAGCGGCCGGGATCGCCGGGCGAGAACTCGCCGGCGCCGATCGCATTGATGGCGCGCTGGAGCTTTGGCGAATTGCGGATCACGTCGGAGGCGTCCAGCCCCTGCTTGCGCCGCATCATCACGTCGCCGGCTTCCATGCCGAAGATCGCGATGTTCTCCGCGCCGACATGGTCGCGGATCTCGATGTTGGCGCCGTCGAGCGTGCCGATGGTGAGAGCACCGTTCAGCGACAGCTTCATGTTGCCGGTGCCGGAGGCTTCCATGCCGGCAGTCGAGATCTGCTCGGACAGGTCGGCCGCCGGAATGATCACCTCGGCGAGGCTGACATTGTAGTCCGGCAGGAAGACGACCTTGAGCTTGCCGTCGATCGCGGGATCGTTATTGATGACTTCCGCAACGTCGTTGATCAGCTTGATGATCAGCTTGGCGTAGCGGTAGCTCGCGGCCGCCTTGCCCGCAAAGATCTTCACCCGCGGCACCCAATTGCCGCTGGGATCGTCCTTGATCGCCTGGTACAGCGCGACTGTCTCGATGACGTTGAGAAGCTGGCGCTTGTATTCGTGGATGCGCTTGATCTGCACGTCGAACAGCGCGGTCGGATCGACCTTGATGCCGAGCCGCTCGCCGATCAGGCGCGCCAGCGCGGTCTTGTTGTGAAGCTTGACCGCGCGGAATTTGCGCTGGAATTCGACGTCGCTGGCGCGGGCTTCGATCAGGCTGAGCTGCGTCGGATCGTCGAGCACGGCGTCGCCGCAGGTCTCGCGCAACAAATCTGTCAGCTTCGGGTTCGCCAGCATCAGCCAGCGGCGGAAGGTGATGCCGTTGGTCTTGTTGGTGATGCGGCCGGGATAAAGATGGTTGAGGTCGTGGAACACGGTCTCGCGCATCAGGTCCGAATGCATCGCCGAGACGCCGTTGATGCGGTGCGAGCCGACGAAGGCGAGCTGGCCCATGCGCACGCGCCGCCCGCTCCTCTCGTCAATCAGCGAGACCGAGGCACGGAAGTCGATGTCGCCGGGCGCGCGCGCTTCGGCGAGCGCGAGATGCTGCACGTTGATGCGGTAGATGATCTCGAGATGCCGCGGCAGCAGCCGCTCGAACAGCTCGACCGGCCAGGTCTCGAGCGCCTCGGGCAGCAGCGTGTGGTTGGTGTAGGATAGCGTAGCGACCGTGATCTTCCAGGCTTCGTCCCAGCGGAAATTGTGCAGGTCGACGAGGATGCGCATCAGCTCGGTGACGGCGAGGCTCGGATGGGTGTCGTTGAGCTGCACCGCGACCTTGCTCGACAGGCCGCGGAGTTGGCCGTCCGACGCAAGATGCCGCTTGATCAGATCCTGCAGCGAAGCCGAGACGAAGAAATATTCCTGGCGCAGCCGCAACTCGCGTCCCGCCGGACTCTCGTCGTTCGGATAGAGGAATTTGCAGATCGCTTCCGCGCGCGATTGCTCGGCGGTGGCGCTGACATAGTCGCCCTTGTTGAAGGCGTCGAGCTTCAACGGATCGGGCGAGCGCGCCGACCACAGTCGCAGCGCGTTGACGTGCTGACCGCGCCAGCCGACGATCGGCGTATCATAGGCGATCGCCTGCACGGTTTCGGACGGATGCCAGATCGCGCGGTCGCGGCCCTTGTCGTCGACATGCTCGATGCCGCCGCCGAAATTGATGTCATAGATCACTTCCGGCCGCTGCAATTCCCAGGGGTTGCCGAAGCCGAGCCATTCGTCCGGATATTCCTGCTGCCAACCCTGATTGATGATCTGGCGGAACAGGCCGTAATCATAACGGATGCCGTATCCGATCGCGGGGATCGACAGCGTCGCCATGCTTTCCATGAAGCAGG
The DNA here is from genome assembly GCF_054056555.1 of Bradyrhizobium sp. LM2.9. Classification (NCBI taxonomy): domain Bacteria; kingdom Pseudomonadati; phylum Pseudomonadota; class Alphaproteobacteria; order Hyphomicrobiales; family Nitrobacteraceae; genus Bradyrhizobium; species Bradyrhizobium sp. LM2.9. The sequence continues at coordinate 5,602,617 of NZ_JBSRYJ010000002.1, read as the reverse complement.
CGGCGAGGCGGCCGAGGCCGCCATTGCCGAGCGCGGCGTCCGGCTCGCATTTGCGCAGCTCCGGCAGCGATACGCCGAGATCACCGAGCGCGACCTCGAAGATCTTGAGAAGCCCCATGTTGTTGAGCGCGTCGGTGAAGAGACGGCCGATCAAAAATTCGAGCGAGAGATAATAGACGCGCTTGCGCCCGGCATCGTAGCTGCGTTTCTCCGCGCTGAGCCAGCGATGCACGATACGGTCGCGCAGCGCCAGCGCCGCGGCCTGGTACCAGTCGTGCCTGGTCGCCATGCCGGCGTCCTTGCCGACGGCGAGGCGCAGCTTCGCCAGGATCGCGCCCTTGATCTCAGCCAGTGCGAGTTCGTCGATGGGCTGGCCGGGTGCGGGTGCGGGAAAATTGGGCTGGAACGATGAATCTTGCAAAGCCGTCACTTCCTGGTCGAAAGACTACTACTCACCCTACGCATCTTGGCACCGTACCGGAACCATCGCTGGCGCGGCCGTGCACTGCGCTGGCGTAAAATTATGCAAGGAACGGGCCGATTTGGGAACCCGGACGCCTACGGGGAAACGTGGATTTGGTGCTAGAATGGCGGCAGATTCAGCCTTCAGTGTGGAGGAGACGTCCCATGAAGCCTCTGATGAGACTGCTGATCGAAATCGCCGCGGTCGCCTTCCTCGTCGTCTGCATCACCGCCTCCGGCGCAGCCTTCGCCGCCGGCAAGATGGGCCGCAGCGCCGACGGCCTGAATTGCGGCGTCACTCTCCCGCAAAACGCATCCCCGGCCACGCGCTGCGCCGCCATCAAGCGCCAATGCGGCGGCAAGTTTTATGCGAGCGCGTGTGGGGACAGGCTGATGTCGGCGGTGAATTGAGGGAAGTGGCTCGCTAAAAAGCGCGACAATGCTTGGGGGAATGCTGCCACCACACGTCGTCCTGGCGGAAGCCAGGACCCATTGCCCCGCCTGTTAGATAAGGCTCGACCGATCATTCCAATCGGGATTTTCCTCCTCGATCAGCTTGATCTTCCAGTCCCGCTTCCAGAACTTCAGTTGCTTCTCGCGCGCGATCGCCTCCTGCGGTGTCGTGAACGCTTCGACGTGAACGAGGCGGAATATCTTGTACTTCTGCACGAACTTCGAGCCGCGACCCGAACGATGTAACTCAAGCCGCGCGCGGATGTCGTTGGTGACGCCGATATAGATCGTGCCGTGATGGCGGCTTGCGAGAATGTAGACGAAGTAGCTGCTCGCGCTCATGGCCCAACCTCGCAAAAGCAACGCTCACCGGGGTAATGGGTCCTGGCTTTCGCCAGGACGACGCTTCTCAAACAACGGCGCCTGGCATCAGAACGAATTAAGAACACTTTAGCAAGTCTTTGATATATCATTGTGATTCGGCGTGCGGCCGACACCATATCTAGCGTCCGTCAGACTTTGCGAGGACTACATGTCCACCATTGCCTTCGATCAATTTGCGCTCACCAGGATCGCCGATTTCGCGCGGTCGCTATCGCGGCTGCATCAGGCGGCGCGGCGCTACGCCGTCGATGACGACCAGTTCGACCGCGAGTTCAATGCGGTGTGCCAGTCGATCTGGCGTTACACCATCGACGACGTCAGCGACGATTTGTTCTCGGCCGAGGACCATCTGTTTCTCGACACGCTGGACGAAGCGCATGCGCGCATCTTTGCAGCCGAGCAGGGTTATGACCTCGTCGACGATCAGGGCATGCTCACCGACTGGTGGGGCTTTTGCTGGATGATCTTGGCCGAAAAGCGCGGCCTGCTCACGGCGGACAACCGCGCCGCCGCGCGCGCGGCGATCGAGGAGAAATATCTGGCGGCGCCGAACGTGATCGGGGTGATCATCGGTAGGTAGTGCTCTCGCTCCTCATCCTGAGGAGCGCGCTTGCGCGCGTCTCGAAGGATGAAGGTCGAGCTGCCCGAGTCGGGCCTCTATGGTTCGAGACGGCGCTACGCGCCTCCTCACCATGAGGATCTCAATCCAGCCCCGCCCGCTTCGCAGGCTTCTGCGTCTTCGGCACCGTCACGTCGGGCAGCGTCTCGCGCACGATCTCCGCGGCGGGGGCATCCGCCGCGACCGTCTCTGCGCGCACCGGCGCCACCCTCATCTCGCCGAGGCGCGCGCGAACCTGCGCCGTGAGGCCGGGATAGGAGGCAACCGGGGTGAAGTCGGCAGCCTGGTCGTTACCGACGCGGATGCCGGTGTAGGCGACGAGGCCGTCGGTGGTGGCGATCACGTCGCCGGGTTTCAGCGACGAGTCCAGTGCCAGATCGACCGGAGCGAGGCCGACCGGCTCGCGGCCGTTGCAGGTGCAGTCGGCGCGCAGCGCCTTGCGATAGGCGAACGCATTCTCGCTTTCGGCGTAGCGCTCGCCGGTCTGCGACGCGGCGCCGTCGATCGAGGAGCCGAAATAGATTTTTGTCGTGCTGGCAGGACAGAATGCCTGACACATCTGCGCAGGCGAGGTGAGGCCGCGCATCAGGGGAAAATATTTGCCGTCGCAGCTGCGCACGCAGAATGCGGGTCCCGAGCCGCCGGCCGCCGCCGATCGCGTCGGCGGCACGTATTGCGGGGATGCGGCGTTCTGCTGGCCGGTGAAGGGGTCGGTGTAGGAGCTCGCCTGTTGCGGCACCTCACGCTGCGGCCGCTGCTGCTGCATTCCGCCGAAGAAGAAGTCGAACAGGCCTTCGGCCGAAACCGGGGCCGGAGCCGCAAGCAGCGGTGCTGCCAGTGTGGCGGCGACAAGCATCACGCGCCGCCGCCGGCGCGCATGGGACATGACTGTACGCAAACGCTTACTCCACCCGACGCTACGCGACCGGCCGGGACCATCAGATCTCAGCACATGATTCACCATAACGCGGGGTGGTAAATGAGCGGTTGAGGGCGAGGCTTCGTGCCCCGGATGCTGCGCTGCGCCCGGGACGGGGCGCCCTTAAGCCTTCAAAAACTCCGAGGCCTTGTACAGCGAGCGGAACGGCAGGCCGGCCGCGCCAAATGTGTCGTCGGCGCCTTCCTCGCGGTCCACCATGGTCAGCACCAGCACCACTTCGGCGCCCGCCTCGCGCACGGATTCCACCGCTTTCAGCGCCGAGCCGCCGGTGGTGGTGACATCCTCGACAATAACGACGCGCTTGCCCTCGAGTGTCTCGCCCCTGGGCAGTCCCTCGATGACGAGCTTCGCGCCATGCTCCTTCGGCTTCTTGCGCACGAAGAAGGCCGCGATCGGATGGCCCTTGATCCAGGAGATCTGCGCCAGCGCGCCGGCCAGCGGCACCGCGCCCATCTCGAGCCCGCCGATGAAATCGAGCTGGTCGTCCTTCAGCGCTTCATAGGTCAGTTCGGCAAGCAGAGTGGCGCCCTCCGGATCGAGCATGGTCGGCTTGAGGTTGAAGTAGAAATCGCTCTTGCGGCCCGACGCGAGCGTCACCTCGCCGCGGCCGAAGGAGCGCCGGCGGATGATCTCGAACAGTCGGGCGCGGGAGGCGGATTTAGACACGGCGGGCCCTCGGGAGCGTTTTTGGAAGTGGCGGAATTTATCCGCGACGGACGCGACATTCCAGAGGGGGCTTCCCCCGTCAACAGGGATCGGCCATCCCGGCCCGCCGGTTGTGGGGGTGCAACCTTCTGGAGTAGGTGGATGCCAGATATCTCTTGGGCAGGAAACTGGGCCACTGCGCAAGGAAACTGCGCAAGGAAACGGGGCAAGGAAACGCGAAAAATGACCATCGAGCTGCACACCTGGAACACGCCGAACGGCCGCAAGATCTCGGTCGCGCTGGAGGAAATGGGGCTGCCCTACAAGGTGGTGCCGGTGAACATCAGCAAGGGCGAGCAGATGGCGCCGGATTTCCTGAAGCTCTCACCCAACAACAAGATTCCGGCGATCCTCGACCCCGAGGGGCCGGACGGCAAGCCCGTCAGCCTCTTCGAGTCCGGCGCGATCCTGCTTTATCTCGGCGAAAAGACCGGCAAATTCCTGCCGAAATCGCTGACCGGCCGCATCCCGGTCTATGAATGGCTGATGTGGCAGATGGGCGGCTTCGGCCCGATGCCGGGCCAGGTGCACCATTTTATCGCGCTCGAGAGCGAGCAGGACCGCGCCTACGGCCTCAAGCGCTATATGGCCGAGACGCGCCGACTCTACGGCGTGCTCGACCGCCGGCTAGCGGACCGCGATTTCGTTGCCGGCGAGATCTCGGTTGCCGATTTTGCCATCCTGGGCTGGGCATGGCGCCACCCTCGCCACAAGGTTGAGCTGGCCGATTTCCCCAACGTCAAGCGCTGGTACGAGGCCCTGATGGCCCGCCCGGCGGTGAAGCGGGGCATGGAGGCAAAGCTGGATTGAGGTTTCTTCTCCCTCCCCCCGCTTGCCCTTTGCGGGGGAGGGTGGCTCGCCGCGCAGCGGCGAGACGGGTGCGGGGCCTGTCTCGCCGAACTCACCCGCATCTGTGCTCGAGGAGAGAACCCCTCATCCGGCGCTTCGCGCCACGTTCTCCGCAAGGGGAGAAGGAAAAAAGCAGTCACACCTTCTTCGCTTCCACCGCCATCCGCACCGCGAGCCCGGCCAGCACCGTGCCCATCAACCAGCGCTGCACCAGCATCCAGCTCGGCCGACTCGTCAGAAACAGCGCGATTGATCCTGCCGCGAGCGCGATCATCGCATTCACGCTGACACTGATCGCGATCTGGATCGCACCGAGCACCACCGACTGCGTCAGCACGCTGCTGGCGGTAGGGTCGATGAACTGCGGCAGCAGCGCGAGATACAGCATCGCGATCTTCGGGTTGAGCAGATTGGTGACGAACCCCATTGCGAACAATTTGCGCGGGCTGTCGATCGAAAGCTGCTTCACCTGGAACGGCGAGCGCCCGCCGGGCTTCACCGCCTGCCAGGCGAGCCACAACAGATAACCGGCACCGGCGAAGCGCAACGCGTCATAGGCAAAGGGAATGGCGAGCAGCAGCGCCGTGATGCCGAACGCCGCGCACAGCATGTAGAACACGAAGCCCAGCGCCACGCCGCCGAGCGAGACGATGCCCGCCGCCGGTCCCTGCGCGATCGAACGCGAGATCAGGTAGATCATGTTCGGCCCGGGCGTGAGCACGAGGCCGAGGCAGACCAGGGCGAAGCCGAGCAAAGCGGACGTGTGGGGCATGGCTGAACCGGTGCGGGAGACGGCACGGTTTTAATGTGCGGGGGATCGCGAGGCCATCGCGCAATTGCACGGAGGACAATTCAGGTGCGGCCGCGCGCGCTACGCTGCCTCGCCCCGCAAGCAGGGCGAGGCAAAAAAAATCAGTGCGCCTCGTCCCAATTGTTCGCCGCGCGCGCGTCCACATGCAGCGGCACCGAGAGCAGCACCGCCGGGAACGGCGCGTCCTGCATCACGTGCTGCACGACCGGCAGCGTCGCTGCGACCTCGGCGTCGGGCACTTCGAAGATCAATTCGTCATGCACCTGGAGCAGCATCTGCGCCGACAGCTTCTTCTCGGCCAGCGCATCCTCCATCCGCGTCATGGCGCGGCGGATGATGTCGGCGGCGGTGCCCTGGAGCCGCGCGTTGATTGCCGCGCGCTCGTTGAAGGCGCGCACCGAGGCGTTCGAAGCCTTGATGTCGGGATAGTACATCTTCCGGCCAAACAGCGTGGTGACGTAGCCGTGGCTCCGGCAGAAATCCCGCGTCTCGTCCATATAGGCGCGGATGCCGGGGAAGCGCTCGAAGTATTTCTTGATGTAGGCGGAGGCCTCCTCGCGCGCGATGCCGAGCTGGTTGGCGAGGCCGAACGCCGAAATGCCGTAGATGATGCCGAAATTGATCGCCTTGGCGCGTCGTCGGATTTCGCTCGGCATGCCCTCGATCGGCACGCCGAACATCTCCGATGCCGTCATGGCGTGAATGTCGAGACCGTCGCGAAACGCCTGCTTCAGCACGGGAATGTCGGCGATCTCGGCGAGCAGCCGTAGCTCGATCTGCGAATAGTCGGCGGAGACGAGCTTGTGCCCCGATGTTGCGATGAAGGCGCGCCGGATCTTGCGTCCGTCCTCGGTGCGCACCGGAATGTTCTGCAAATTCGGCTCGTTCGACGACAGCCGGCCCGTCGTGGTCGCGGCCAGCGCGTAGGTCGTGTGCACGCGGTGGGTCTGCGGATGGACATAGGTCGGCAGCGCGTCGGTGTAGGTCGATTTCAGCTTCGAGACCTGGCGCCACTCCAGAATCTTCTTCGGGAGGTCATGGCCCTGCTCGGCCAGTTCGTCGAGCACCTGCGCGGTGGTGGACCACGCGCCGGTCTTGGTTTTGGTGCCGCCGGACAGTCCCATCTTGCCGAACAGGATATCGCCGATCTGCTTCGGGCTGCCGACATTGACGGGCTCGCCCGCGATCCCTTGGATCTCGGCTTCGACGCGGGCCGCGGTCTGGGCGAAGTCGCCGGAGAGACGCGACAGCACCTGGCGGTCAATCGAGATGCCGCGCCGCTCCATACGTGCGAGCACTGTGACCAGCGGGCGTTCCAGCGTCTCGTAGACGGTGGTCATGTGCTCGGCGACAAGGCGCGGCTTCAGGACGCGCCAGACGCGCAAGGCGATGTCGGCGCCTTCCGCCGACAGCGGCGCGGCCTTGTCGATCGGCACCTGGTCGAACGTGATCTTGCCCTTGCCGCTGCCGAGCAGCTCGTTCTCCTTCAGCATGGCGTGACCAAACCAACGTTCGGAAAGCGACTCCATCCCATGCGAGCCGCGGCCGGCGTCCAGCACATAGGAGATCAGCTGCGCGTCGTCGGCGTTGCGCAAGGTGATGCCGTGTTGCGCCAGCATCACGGCGGTGAATTTGACGTCGAAGCCGATCTTGAGAATGCCTGATGATTCCAGCACCGGCCGCAGCGCTTCGATAGCATCGTCGTGCTTGACTTGATCGGGCGCGAGGCCCGCGTCGAACAGGCCGGCGCCGCCGCCGGACTGCTTGTGCGCCAGCGGCACGTAGCAGGCCTCGTTCGGCGCCAGCGCCAGCGCGATGCCGCAGAGATCGGCCTGCATCGGGTCGATCGAGTTTCCCCGGATCTCGACCGAGACATGGCCGGCATCATGGATGCGCGCGATGAACGCGTTTAATTCCGCGAGTGTCTTGATGGCCTGGTACTTGCCGCGATCGACCGGAAGCTTGCGCAAAGCATCTTCGCGCGCGGCTGCGAGAGAAATCGGCGCGCCCTTCGGGCTCGCGGCCTTGTCCTCTTTGCTCGCCGATGCGTTGCGCTGGCCCGCCTGAACTTGCGCCGGCGTGCCGGCTCCTGGTGCCGGCACGACGTCCGAAGGCGGCAGCGGCGAGAAGACGCTGGCGCCGCTGGCGTAGCCGGGATCGGCATCGACGTTGGCTGGATCAATCTGCGAATAGTCGGCAACGCGACGCGTCAGCGTCGTGAACTCCATCGCCTTCAGGAAAGCGACCAGCTTGCGCGCATCGGGCTCATGGACGGCGAGATCGTCCAGCGGCACCTCCAGCGCGACCTTGTCGTCGAGCAGCACGAGCTGGCGCGAGATGCGCGCCTTTTCCGCATGCTCGATCAGCGCCTCGCGCCGCTTCGGCTGCTTGATCTCGGTGGCGCGGAACAGCAATTGGTCGAGATCGCCATATTCGGTGATCAGCTGCGCCGCGGTCTTGATGCCGATGCCGGGCACGCCAGGAACGTTGTCGGTGGAATCGCCGGCCAGTGCCTGCACTTCCACCACCTTCTCCGGCGGCACGCCAAACTTCTCGATCACCTCGGGGATGCCGATGCGGCGGTCCTTCATGGTGTCGTACATGGTGACGCAATCGGTGACGAGTTGCATCAGGTCCTTGTCGGAGGACACGATGGTCGCGCTGGCGCCGCGCTCGCAGGCTTGCCGCACATAGGTCGCAATCAGATCGTCGGCCTCGAAGCCGACCTGTTCCAGGCAAGGCAGGTCGAACGCGCGCACCGCTTCGCGGATCAGCGAAAATTGCGGGATCAGATCGTCAGGCGCAGGCGGCCGGTGGGCCTTGTATTCGGGATAGATCTTGTTGCGAAAGGTCATTTCCGACTTGTCGAAGATGATTGCCAGATGCGTCGGCCGGTTGTCCTCGGGCATGTCGCGCAACAGCTTCCACAGCATGTTGCAGAAGCCGAGCACGGCATTGACCTGCAAGCCGTCGGACTTGCGGTTCAGCGGCGGCAGCGCATGGTAGGCGCGGAAGATGTAGCCGGAACCGTCGACCAGGAAGACGTGGTCGCCCTTGCCGGCCGGCTTGGCGGCGACGGGTTTGGCGGCGACGGGCTTGGCGGACGTGGGTTCGGCAGCTTTCGGGGAGGTTTTGGGCATGCCGCAATGTATGAATTTTTGCGGGCTTTGACAGCCTTGCGGATGGGATTTTTAGGCCGGTGACGCAGCTATCCCCCGCTGTCGTTCCTCGCGAAAGCGGGGCATCCAGTCCGCCGCGGCTTATCGGTCGATCACTGCGGTTTCTGGAATACTGGGTCGCCCGGTCGAGCCGGGCGACGACAGCGAGCCCGGCTGCAACCGCGCCCCGGCCTTCTTCGGTACAATCCAGAATGCATCCGGCCGTTCGAACAGGAAATTGGCGTTGAGCCGCAACGCCGCCTGCCAGATCGCGAGTGCTCCGATCACGCCGACGATGGTGACGATCAGCGACACCGTGCCGATGTCGGGAATGACACCCGTGCGTAGCAGCAGGGTTCGCGTGGCCGCCATCGGCAGGAAGAAGGCAAGATAGATCACGATCGAGTGCTCGCCGCAGAAGCGGAAAAAGTTCAGCCAGCGGGCGCGTGCGAGCAGCGTGCCCATGGTGATGATGGCGCAGGCGCCGGCGAAGCCGAGCACGAGCGACACGATCTTCCATTCGCTGGCCCCACACACGACGAGGCCGGCATTGACCAGCGCCCACGTTGCGAGCGCTGCCAGCGCCCATGCGGGATGATTGCGCGCGCGATCCGCCAGCGCGAACACGTAGGGCGCGAACAGGTAGCCCGAATAGAAATAGACGAAGCGCGCGCAGAACTCGTCGATCGCGGTCCAGCCGGTTGCAACACGCGCCGTCTCCAGCGCGGCCGCGATAAGCCAGATCGCGGGCGGTGGGATTCGCCGTGTCAGTTTTGTGACGACGAAAAAGATCGGCAGCAGATAGATGAACCAGAGCGTGCCGAACGGCTCGACGAAGGATTCCAGATACAGCAGGCCGGCATCGCGCCAGCTGGTTTCGGCGGCGGATGCGGGGGCCTTGAAGCCGAACTGGATTGTCACCCACACGACATAGAAATAGGCGAAATGCACCACCTTGCGGTCGAGATAGGTTCGCCAGTCCCGGTCGATCACCAGTGGCAGGAACAGGCCCGAAATCAGGAAGAAATCCGGCATCCGGAACGGCTTTGCGAAGGCCACGGCGACATGCATGAAACCGGTCTGGCCGGCGGCGAGCTCGACCCCCAGCACCGAATGCATCATCACGACCATGACGATGCAGATGCCCTTGGCGTAGTCGACCCAGTCGACACGCGCAGCAGAGGGCGCGAGCCCCACGCTCGTGGCGATTGTGCCCGATGGTGCCATGGTGTCCCTTTTCGAGGCGTGTTCCGCCCGGATCTGTGTGAACGCGGAGCAGTGTGGCGCCTTGCGGCTTTCGATTTGTTTACCGTTGCAATTCAAGTGCCCGGTTTTTGCGGGCTGACGGTTCCCTTCCATGGGGAAAATGCTAAACCTTCCCCGAATTGGGATTTCATTAACCAAGCCAAAACAGGGTTTTTCATGCGAATCGCGATGATCGGAACGGGCTATGTGGGACTCGTGTCCGGGGCCTGCTTTGCAGATTTCGGTCATGACGTCATCTGCGTCGACAAGGACGAGAAAAAGATCGCTGCACTTCGTCGCGGCGAGATCCCGATCTACGAACCCGGGCTCGACGAACTCGTTGCGACCAACGTCAAGGCCAAGCGGCTGGAGTTCACCACCGACCTGTCCAAGCCGGTTGCGGATGCCGATGCCGTGTTCATCGCGGTCGGCACGCCGTCGCGCCGCGGTGACGGCCACGCCGATCTGTCCTATGTCTACGCCGCTGCGAAAGAGATCGCGCAGTCGCTGTCCGGTTTCACCGTCGTGGTGACGAAGTCGACCGTTCCGGTCGGCACCGGCGACGAGGTCGAGCGCATCATGCGCGAGACCAACCCCAAGGCTGACGTCGTCGTCGCCTCCAACCCCGAATTCCTGCGCGAGGGCGCCGCGATCCGCGACTTCAAGTTTCCCGATCGCGTCGTCGTCGGCACCTCCGACGAGCGCGGTCGCAAGGTGATGGGCGACATCTACCGTCCGCTGTCGCTGAACCAGGCGCCGCTGATGTTTACGGAGCGCCGTACCGCCGAGATGATCAAATACGCCGCGAACGCCTTCCTCGCGACCAAGATCACCTTCATCAACGAGATCGCGGACCTCTCCGAAAAGGTCGGCGCCAACGTGCAGGAGGTCGCGCGCGGCATCGGGCTGGACAACCGCATCGGCACCAAATTCCTGCATGCCGGCCCCGGCTTCGGCGGCTCGTGCTTTCCGAAGGACACCAAGGCGCTGATCAAGATCGCGCAGGACTACGACGTGTCCTTGCGCATCGTCGAATCCGTGCTGGCGGTCAACGAGAACCGCAAGCGCGCGATGGCCCGCAAGGTCAGCCAGGCGCTCGGCGGCTCGCTGCGCGGCAAGACCATTGCCGTGCTCGGCCTCACCTTCAAGCCTGACACCGACGACATGCGCGATGCCCCGTCGATCCCGCTGGTCACGGGCCTGATCGACATGGGCGCGAAGGTGAAGGCGTTCGATCCCGTCGGCATGGAGCAGGCCAGGGGCGAACTGCCCAACATCACCTATTGCGAGGACGCCTATTCCTGCGCTGAAGGTGCCGATGCGCTGGTTGTCGTCACCGAATGGGTGCAGTTCCGCGGCCTCGATCTCGACCGGTTGAAGGCGACCATGGCCCAGCCCGTCGTCGTCGATCTCCGCAACATCTACCGCCCCGAGGACATGGCTGCGGCCGGCTTCACCTACGAAAGCATCGGCCGCCCGCCGGTGCAGGGCTGATCGGCGCTGGCAGCACGAACGATTCCGTCATGGCCGGGCTTGTCCCGTCCATCCACGTCTTGTTCACTGTCAGATGAAAGAACGTGGATGCCCGGGACAAGCCCGGCCATGACGACCGGATAATTTTTTGCCCCGCACTTTCGACACGCCCCTCCCGATCGATGCCGTGCTCGACCAACTCTCGCGCACGCTGGAGGCGCACAACGCGGCCGTGCTGGTCGCCCCTCCGGGCGCCGGCAAGACCACGCGCGTGCCGCTCGCGCTGCTCGATGCCCCCTGGGCCAAGGGCAAGAAGATCATCGTGCTCGAGCCGCGGCGCATTGCTGCGCGCGCCAGCGCCGACCGCATGGCCAAGTCGCTTGGCGAGAGGGCCGGCGAGACCGTCGGCTACCGCGTTCGCTTCGGCTCAAAAATCTCGCGTGCGACCCGCATCGAGGTGGTGACCGAAGGCATCTTCAGCCGTCAGATACTCGACGATCCCGAGCTGTCAGGCGTCGCCGCCGTCCTGTTCGACGAATTCCACGAGCGCTCGCTCGATGCCGATATCGGCCTTGCGCTGGCGCGCGACGCGCAACAGGGCCTGCGCGAGGATTTGCGCATCCTCGTGATGTCGGCAACGCTCGATGGCGCCCGCGTGGCAAAGCTGCTTGGGCAAGCGCCCGTCGTCGAAAGCGAGGGCCGCGCCTTTCCCGTCGAAACACGCTATCTCGGTCGCAAGGCGGATGCGCCGGTGGAGCGGCAGATGGCGGATGCGATCGCATCCGCGCTACGCGCCGATAGCGGCTCGGTGCTGGCGTTTCTGCCGGGTGCCGCCGAAATCCGCCGCACCCAGAATTTCCTCAGAGAACGCGTGCAGGATGCCAGTATCGAAATCGTGCCGCTGTTCGGCGCGCTCGATGCCGCCGTGCAGGACCGTGCCATCTCGCCGGCGCCGAAGGGCACGCGCAAGGTGGTGCTGGCGACCTCGATCGCGGAAACCTCGCTCACCATCGAAGGCGTGCGCATCGTCGTCGATTCCGGTCTTGCCCGCGTGCCGCGTTACGAACCCGACATCGGGCTGACGCGGCTCGAGACCGTGCGCGTCTCGCGCGCGGCGGCGGACCAGCGCCGCGGTCGCGCCGGCCGCACCGAGCCCGGTGTCTGCTACCGGCTCTGGGACGAGCCGCAGACGGCGTCTCTCGCGCCCTATACCCAACCGGAAATCCTCAGCGCCGATCTGTCCTCGCTGGTGCTCGATCTCGCGCAATGGGGCGTCGCTGACGCTGCCGCGCTGTCGTTTCTCGACCCGCCGCCGCAGCCGGCCTGGAAGGAAGCCAAGAGCCTGCTCTCCGAGCTCAATGCGCTCGATGGCGACGGCCGCATCACCGCGGAAGGCAAGAGCCTGCGTGCGCTGGCGCTGCCGCCGCGGCTGGCGCGCATGATCGTGGATTCGCATCGTGCCGGCGAGGGCGAAGCCGCCGCCGAGATCGCCGCCATCATCACCGAGCGCGGGCTCGGCGGCGACAGCGTCGATCTCGAACACCGCCGCGACCAGTTCCGCCGCGAGCGCTCGCCACGCGCAACGAGCGCGCGCGACCTCGCCCGGCGCTGGGCTTCACAGGTGGCGGCGTCAGAGAAGACGGCGGCCGGGGAAGGTGACCTCTCGACCGGCCTGATGCTCGCCTATGCCTTCCCGGATCGCGTCGCGCGGAATCGCGGCAATGGCAGTTTCGTGCTTGCCAACGGTCGTGGTGCCGCCGTCGATCAGACATCGTCACTTGCCCGCGCACCTTATATCGCGATCGGCGAGATGACGGGGACGGCGGCGAGCGGCCGCATTCTGCTCGCCGCGCAAATCACGCAGGACGAGATCGAGCAGCATTTCGCCGAGCATATCGAATCCGTCGACGAGATATCGTTCGACCGCGGTGCGATGGCGCTGCGGGCGCGGCGCAAGCGCGCGCTGCACGCGATCACTCTCTCCGAGGCGACGCTTGCCGTGTCGCCCTCGGAAGACACCGCGCGCATCTTCGCCGACGGGCTCATTGCCGCCGGCCTCGACCGGCTGCCCTGGTCGAAGGCAGCAAAGCAATGGCGCGACCGCGTGATGTTTTTGCGTAAGGCCGAAGGCGGCAGCTGGCCCGACCTGTCGGACGACGGCTTGATCGCGCGGCGCGACGACTGGCTGGTGCCGGCGCTCTACGACAAGATCGCGCTGAAGGACATCTCCACCGGCGATCTCTCCGACGCGTTGATGGCATTGTTGCCGTGGGAGATGCGCGCGCGGCTCGACCGCGAGGCGCCGACGCATTTCGAGGCGCCGACCGGCAGCGTGCTCGCGATCGACTACGAGGCCGAGCAGGGGCCGACCATCGCGGTGCGGCTCCAAGAATTGTTCGGCCTCAACACCCATCCGTCGGTCGCCGCGGGCAAGGTGCCGCTGGTGCTGGAATTGCTGTCGCCGGCGCAGCGCCCGGTACAGGTGACGCGCGATCTCCCCGGTTTCTGGCGCGGCAGTTACAGCGCGGTTCGCTCCGACCTGCGCGGCCGCTATCCGCGCCATCCCTGGCCGGAAGATCCGGCGAATGCGCTGCCGACCCGGCGAGTCAAGCCGCGCGGGACCTGAGAGTTACGAAGGCCCATTAACCGTCCGCTCATCCTTTTAGTCAAAATAGCACCGCTCTGGCCGCAGCGTCGCTCGCGGGCTGGCTTGCCGCGTGGTCAAATCGAGCTTTCCGGCTCGGAAGTGGTGTAATGCGTAACATAATGATCCTGGCGGCGATCATGATCGGCCTCGGCACCTTTATGGCGCAGATGGCGGACAGGATGAGCTCCGCCTCGGCGACGTCGGTGCCACGCACGACGGTGGCACTCGCGTCCACCGCGCCGGCCGGCGGCCGCAGCCTCAGCATCCCCCGCGACGGACGGGGTCATTTCCAGACCGACGGCCGGATTGAAGGCCAGCGCATCGGCTTCATGGTCGACACCGGCGCCTCCGTGGTTGCGCTGAACGAGACCTCGGCCGCCCGCTTTGGCCTGCGTCCCTCGCGCGGCGATTACAATGCGACCGTCTCCACCGCCAACGGCACCATCAAGGCCGCGCGCACCCGTATCGCCCATGCTCGATGTCGGCGGCCTAATCGTGCGCGACGTCGACGCCATGGTGCTGCCCGACGAGGCGCTGTCCGAGAACCTGCTCGGCCTCTCCTTCCTCTCCCGCCTCAAGCGTTTCGAATACGCCAACGGCCAGATGGTGCTGGAGCAGTAAGGGTCTCCCCGGCGGCCTTTTTAGGCCCTCCCGCTGGGGCAGGCGGAGTGCTATATTTCGCCCATGAACAGTCCCGACGCGATTGCCATCCTGCGACAGTCCGAATCTGCCCTGCGCGAGCGAGGCGTTTTGCATGCCGCGTTGTTTGGCTCATTCGCGAGGGGCGAAAGCCATTCCGGCAGTGATGTCGATATCATAGTCGAGATCGATCCCGATGCGCGGATCACGGTGTTCGATTACGTCGAGCTCAAAGAATACATTGCCAATCTTTTTGACGAGCCCGTTGACGTCGTCAACCGCGACGGTCTGAAATCATACGTCGCTCCCGCAGCGACGGCTGACGCTGTCTATGCCTTCTGATCGCATCGAGGGGACTCTCCGCGATGTCTTGCATCACATCGATTTGGCGATCGAGTTCGCCGGAGGCCTTGATCGCGATGCGTTCGCGGCGGATCTACGGACCGTCTATGCGGTAACGCGGTGCCTCGAGATCATTTCAGAAGCATCTCGCCGCCTGCCTGATGACTTGAAAACGAGGCACCCAGCGATCGCGTGGAAGCAGATGGCGGCTGCGGGCAATGTCTATCGCCACAACTATGAGGACGTTGCGGCCCGTTTTGTGTGGGAGACGGTTCAACAGGCTCTTCCGCCTCTAAGGGCGGTCGTTGAAAAGGAGGTTGCACGCCTGCAGAGTTAGCCCATTCTGGTCAGAGATGCATATCTCGTCTCGGGTACAAACCCCGTTACCAAACTGCCGCAATTGTCCGCCATAAGCCTTCATTCCCGCCTTCCGCTGCGGCCCGGCATTCGCTAAGGCTGCATCAAATCCTGCCTCATTTCGCGAGACCGTCTCAATGTTTCCCAAGCCGAAATCCGTCTTGCTGCCCAATACTTACGCCTTCGAATCCGAGCCGATGGTGAAGGCCACGGGTTTTCGCGAATACGACGCGCGCTGGTTGTTCCAGAAGGAAATCAACCTGATGGGAATCCAGGCGCTCGGCATGGGGCTGGGTGCGCTGATCGCCGAGCTCGGGGTCAAGCAAGAGATCGTCACCGGTCATGATTTCCGCGGCTATTCGGCCTCGATCAAATACGCGCTGATCTCCGGCCTGATGGCAGCAGGCTGCAAGGTGCACGACATCGGGCTCGCGGTGACGCCGATGGCCTATTTTGCGCAGTTCGATCTCGACGTGCCCTGCTGCGCCATGGTCACAGCCTCGCACAACGACAATGGCTGGACCGGCGTGAAGATGGGCGCCAATCGCCCGCTGACCTTCGGTCCCGACGAGATGACGCGGCTGAAGGAGATCGTGCTGGGCGCCGAGTTCAAGAACAAGGCCGGCGGCTCCTACCAGTTCCACGAGAATTATCCGGCGCGCTACATCGCCGATCTTACCAGCCGTCCGAAGCTCAAGCGCAAGCTCAAGGTCGTCGCGGCCTGCGGCAACGGCACCGCCGGCGCGTTCGCGCCGCAGGTGCTTGAAGCGATCGGCTGCGAGGTGATTCCGCTCGACACCGAACTCGACCACACTTTCCCGAAATACAATCCGAACCCTGAAGACATGGAGATGCTGCACGCCATCCGCGACGCGGTGCTGCAGCACAAGGCCGATGTCGGCCTCGGCTTCGACGGTGACGGCGATCGCTGCGGCGTCGTCGACAACACCGGCGAGGAGATCTTTGCCGACAAGGTCGGCGTGATGCTGGCGCGCGACATGTCGGCGATCCACAAGGACGCGCAGTTCATCGTCGACGTGAAGTCGACTGGCCTGTTCATCACCGACCCGGTGTTGCAGAAGCAGGGCGCGAAAACCACCTATTGGAAGACCGGCCATTCCTACATGAAGCGCCGCACCCATGAGACGGGTGCGCTCGCCGGCTTCGAGAAGTCCGGCCATTTCTTCTTCAACAAGCCCTACGGCCGCGGCTATGACGATGGCCTGGTGTCGGCGCTCGCGATCTGCGACATGCTCGACCGCGCCCCCGGCAAGTCGATGGCGGACTTGAAGAACGCGCTGCCAAAAACCTGGTCGTCGCCGACCATGTCGCCGCATTGCGCCGACGAGACCAAATACGGTGTCATCGACAAGGTGGTGAAGCACTTCGAGGGCTTGCAGGCGAAGGGTGCCAAGATCGGCGGCCAGTCGATCCGCGACCTCGTCACCGTCAACGGCGTGCGCGTCACGGTCGAGGACGGAAGCTGGGGCCTGGTACGCGCCTCCTCCAACAAGCCCGAGCTCGTGGTCGTGGTCGAGAGCCCGGTCTCCGAGCAGCGTATGCACGACATGTTCGAGATGGTGAATAGCGTACTGCGCACGCATCCCGAGATCGGCGAGTACAATCAGAAGATCTGAGGCGCGAGGCTAGCGTCACTTGCTGTCATGCCCCGGCTTGACCGGGGCATCCAGTACGCCGCGGCCTCAAGCCGGGCGATGACAGCGTCTGCGCGGTGAGACCCTACGCCGTCACCACAGCCGGGATCGGCAGCGTGGTCACCGACTTGATCTTCTCCATCGCGAAGCGCGAGGTAACGTTCTTCAGCGGCACGGCGCTGATCAGCTTCTTGTAGAACACGTCATAGGCCTGCATGTCCGCGACCACGACGCGCAGCATGTAGTCGACGTCGCCGGCCATGCGATAGAACTCCATCACCTCAGGCATGGCGCTGACGGCTTCGGCGAACTTCTTCAGCCAGGCGTCGGAATGGTCGGCGCTCTCCACCGACACGAACACTGAGATGCCGAGCCCGATCTTGTTCTGGTCGACCAGCGCCACCCGCTTGATGATCACGCCGTCGGCCTCCAGGCGCTGGATACGCTTCCAGCACGGGGTCGAGGACAGGCCGACGCGGTCGCCGATCTCGGCGACGGACAGGGAGGCATCGTCCTGAAGCACCATCAGAATCTTGCGGTCGATGGCGTCGAGGCGGCGGCTGGTCTCGGGGATCTGGACAGCGAGATCGGTCATTTGAAGAACTTTGTTCCATTTCGAGGGGCGTTTTCCCTGATATAGAGAAAATCTTTCTATAGCAAGTCTATAATCTCGGCGCTCGATCGAGCGCCGTCGCCTGCGACATGCTTAAAAGCTTTTCAACTTCAATACGTTGCGGAGACGCCATGGCGGGTGCATTTCAACGCCGCGGCGGCCGCGGCGAATTGCAGCGCCTCCCGCACGCCGCCGCCTTCGGCGAGACGTAGCGTGAAGGCGCCATGGAACACGTCGCCGGCGCCGAGCGTATCGACGGCCTGAACCGCGAACGCCGGCATCCCCTCCAGCTCCCCCGCCTCGTTAAGCCAGATCGTGCCGCGCGGGCCGCGGGTGGCGGCGAGGAAGGCGGGCGTGAGCGCGGCCAAGCGCTTCAACGCTGCGCCGTCATCGGCGATGCAGGCCGTCTCCTGCACCTGTTCGCTGGCAAACAGCAGGTGCGAGGCGACCGTGAGCAGGCTGTCCTGCAACGACATCGCGCGATCGACGCCAACGATGACGGCAATGCCGTGCCGGCGTGCCTCCGCGCAGAGCGAGGTCGCGAACGTGGCGCAGCGGCTTTCGACGAGAACCGCCCGGCAATCGGCGAGCAGTGCGTCGGCGTCCGGCAGCTTCACGGTCGACAGCGCCGGATCTCGATAGATGGTGAGCGTTCGTTCGCCCGACGGATCGATCATGATCGCCGACACAGGCGTCATCAGCCCCGGCATGCGCACGATTTGTGTGGTCTCGATGCCTTCAGCTTCCATCCGTTCGAGGATGAAGCCGCTCGAAATCTCCCGGGCATCGCCCATGGGGCCCGCGAAAGAGACGCGGCCGCCAAGCCGCGCCATGGCGATTGCGGCATTGAGCGCGTTGCCGCCGCAGATCTCCGCGAGATGGGTGGCATTCGCCTTGCTGCCGCGCGCGGGCACGGCCTCGACCCGAAAGGTCAGGTCGCGCACGGGAATGCCGATGCAGAGGATGCGCGGCGCGATCCCTGATGCAGCCATCGGCGGTCTCAGCTCTTGCCGTGCACCCAGCGGCCGAGCAGGTGATGGGCGATGGCGAACGGATGCGGACCGGCGAGCCCGTCGGGATGCGTCCGCGTCAGCATCAGGGCGGCCTCCTCGCGCGTGAACCAGCGCGCATCCTCAAGCTCGGAATGATCGACGACGATGTCCTCGCTCACGGCCCGCGCGCTGCAGCCGATCATCAGCGACGACGGATAAGGCCAGGGCTGGGTCATGTAATACTGCACGTCGGTGCAGCGGATACCGGACTCTTCGAGGATCTCGCGGCGCACCGCGTCCTCGATGGTTTCGGCGGCCTCGACGAAGCCGGCGAGGCACGAATACATGCCGGGCGGAAACTGCTTCTGGCGGCCGAGCAGGCATTTTTCGCCGGAGGCGACGTGCATGATCACGACAGGGTCGGTGCGCGGGAAATGCTCGGCCTTGCAACTCGGGCATTCGCGCTTCCAGCCGCCTTCCTTCATCCCGGTCCGCGTGCCGCAATTGGCGCAATAGCCGTGGCGCTGATGCCAGCTCACCATCGATTTCGCCATTGCGATCGCCGACAGCTCCTCCGGGCGAACTGCGCCCTGCATCGCCATGCCGCGCAACTCGGTGAGGGCGTAGTCCTCGCGCCCGACCAGCTTCTCGGACGCGGCCTGCGACAGGCCCATACCGAACATGGCGGCGCCGTCGCGCAGACCCAAGAAGATCGTACCGGGATTGGCGCCGCATTTCAGCGCCTCGTCGATTCCCAGCAGGGCGCGCATTTTTTCGCCCTCGCGCTTCACCAGCAGCGAGTCTCGGTAGACGATATAGGCGCGCGACGACGGTTTCTGCTCCATCGCGAACAGCTTTTCGTCGTCGCGGCGCAGATGCGCGGCGCGGTCGAGAATGTTGGTGACGAAGGCCGGCTGTCCCAGCGGAAACGAGTCGAATGCTGACATTTCTTGTTCTTTCAACCCAACCAGATCTTGCGACGAAGCGCGCTGATGAAATTCTGCACCTCTGTGGCATCGTGCGCCAAGGGCTGCATCACGCCCCAGACCGGCCGCGGCCAGGCGGCGTCGCCAGTGCGGCGCGCGATGATGTGGACGTGAAGCTGCGGAACGAGGTTGCCGAGCGCCGCGATGTTGAGCTTGTCGCAGTTAGTGATCTCCTTCAGCGCGCGCGAGACGCGGGAGATCTCCGTCATCAATTGCGCCTGCTGCACCTCGTCGAGATCGATGATCTCGACCGCATCCGTGCGCCGCGGTACCAGCAGCAGCCAGGGATAATGCGCGTCCTTGATGACCAGCACCTTGGACAGCGGCAAATCGCCGATGTCGATGGTGTCCTCTTTCAGGCGGGAGTGCAGCGACCAGGCGGGTTCGGACATATGTGTTTCCAGATTGCCCGGCGACCGGGCTCGTTTGGTCGGACCATACGATACCGATTCCGCCAGGGGAAGGATCGGGGCTCCGCTGCCGCTGCATACTCGCTCGTCGTCCTGGACAAGCGAAACGCAGATCCAGGACCCCCGCGCGAGCGTTTGCGGGAGGCGTCTACGCCTCCGCCAGCACGCGCGCGTTGGCGCGGATCGAGGCTTCGCTGACGCGGATGCCGAGGCCCGGACTGTCGGGCACCACGACGTGCCCGCCGCGATTCGCGACGCGCTCTTCCAGCACGTCCTCGGTCAGCACATGATGCGGCATGTAGAATTCGCAGCCGAGCGAGATCCCCGGCGTCGCCGCGATCAGCTGCGTGCCGGCGGCAAGGCCAATGCCGCCCTCCCACAGCGTGCCGCCATAACCGGGCAGGCCGGCAATGTCGGCGATCGCCATGATCGCCTGCGCCTCGAACAGGCCGCCGGCCTTCATCAGCTTGATCGAGACGGCATCTGCCGCCTCGCGGCGCGCCACCTCCATCATGTCGCGGCGATCGAAGCAGCTTTCGTCGGCGAGCACGGGTGTTTCCAGCGCCGCGGTGAGCTGCGCCATGACGTCGAGATATTTGCGTGGCACCGGCTGCTCGATAAAGGTCGGCGCGAACTGCTCGACGTCGCGCAGGATCTTGATGGCGCCGAACGGCGCCAGCGCCTGGTTGTAGTCGACGCGCAGATCGACCTTGTCGCCGAACTCGTTGCGGATCGCCTCGAGATGATCGAGGTCCTCGCGATGCGGCTTCACGCCGGTCTTGACCTTGTAAATGACGTTGCCGTCCGGAACCATCGTTCGCATGCGTTCGAGATCGGCGGCGAAATCCGGATCGGCGATGGAGAACGACAGCGGGATCGTGTCGCGCACGCGGCCGCCGAGCAAATCGGCAACCGAAAGTCCCGACGACTTGCCGACGATGTCGAGCAGCGCCATCTCGATCGCGACCTTGGCCTCGGCATGTCCGACCAGCGCACGGTCGAGCTCAGCCATCAGCGCGCGGATGCGGCGCACCGGCTTGCCCAGCACGATCGGCCGCAAATAGATGTCGAGCGCAGAAAACGCCGCTTCCGGCGTTCCCGTGAACACCTCCCACGGTGCCGCCTCGCCCCAGCCGATCACGCCGTCGCTCGAGGTGAGCTCGAGCAGCACGCGCTTCACCGTGCCCTTGACGTTGCCGACGCCCTGGAGGCGCGCCATCTTGATCGGGCTCTCGATCAGGAACAGCCTGATGCGTTCGACGGTCGCTTCGATCATGTCAGGCCTCCATTGACGTGCCAGACCTGGCCGGTGACGTAGGATGCTTTTGGTGACGCCAGGAAGGCGATGATCTCGGCGACTTCCTCCGGTCGTCCGCGACGCCCCATCGGGATCAGCGCCTCGGTTGCGGCGATCTGCTCGGGCGAAAGCCTGCTCTCGCTCGGTCTGTCCTTGAGGATGAGGCCCGGCGCGACCGCGTTGACGGTGATGCCGTCCTGGGCGAGTTCGACCGCAGTGAGGCGCACCAGCGCTTCCAGCGCGGCGCGGCTTGCGGCGGTCGCGGCGAACGGAGCAAATTCGGGCCGGATCGCATGCGCGACGAATGAGGATACCGCCACGATCCGCGCCTCTCGCCCTGCACGCAGCAGCGGCAGCGCCGCATCCACCAACCGTGTGAAGGCCAGCGCCGATTCGTCCATCGCTTGGCGGAATTGATCCCCCGGCGTGCCGATCGCACTGCCGCGGCGGGCATGGCCGCCGACCAGGATCAATCCATCGAGCCGGCCAAAGGCGACTTGGGCGGCGGCGATGGCGTCAGTGGCTGCAGCCTCTTCAGCGAGATCGCCGAGGCATTTTGCGACGATCGCGCCTTGCGCTTCGGCTTCCGCCGCCGTGGCGTCGAGGCCGGCTGCATTGGAGCGCGTGTGCAGCAGCAGCGCGTTGCCGGGGGCGGCGAGCAGTTTTGCGGTGGCGCGGCCGATGCCGCTGGCGGCGCCGGTGACGAGATAGGCGCGATCGATATCTGGCATCACGTTGTTGCGTTGGCCGGCGGAAGCGTGCCGGTGCGGTGGAAATGGCTGAGGAAGGCGCGCGTCGCCGCTTGCTGCGGATTGTCGATCACCTGTCGCGCCGGGCCTTCCTCGACCACGACGCCGTCGCGCATGAAGATCAGACGGTCGGCCACTTCGCGGGCAAAGGCGATCTCGTGGGTCACGATCACCATGGTCATGCCTTCGGAGGCAAGGCGCTGGATGACGGCGAGCACCTCGCCGACCAACTCGGGGTCGAGCGCGGAGGTCGCCTCGTCGAACAGCATCACGTCCGGCTCCATCGCGAGCGCGCGGGCGATCGCGACGCGCTGCTTCTGTCCGCCGGACAGCGTTGCCGGATATTGGTCCGCCTTGTCCGCAAGCCCCACCTTGGCAAGCTGGGCCCGCGCCAGCTTCTCGGCGTCAGCCTTGGCCATGCGGCGCACCGTGACCGGTCCCTCCATCACGTTCTGGAGCGTCGTCATGTGCGGAAACAGATTAAAGTGCTGGAACACCATGCCGGTGGTGGCCCGGAATCGTGCCAGCGTCCTCACATCGGGGAGCTTCGTACCCGCGCCGAACGAGAAGCGCGTGTCGCCGACGCGAACGCTGCCGCCGTCGGGCGTCACCAGGAGATTGACGCAGCGGAGCAGCGTCGACTTGCCGGAGCCGGACGGTCCGATCAGCGCCACGACGCCGCCCTTGGCGACGTCCAGGCTGATGCCCTTCAAAACCTCGTTGCTGCCAAAGCTCTTGCGCAGGCCGCGGATCTCGATTTTCGACGTGTCGCTCATTCGCTGACCGCCAGTCGCTTCTCGCCGCGCCGGACCATGATGGTCAGGGGAATCAGGATCGCCGCATAGGCGACCGCGACGGCGGTGTAGGTTTCCAGCGGACGGTAGCTGTCATGGGCGGCGACCTGGCTCTGATAGACGAGGTCGGGCACCGCCAGCACCGAGACCAGCGAGGTGTTCTTGAACTGGATGATCGACTGGTTCATCAGCGCCGGGATCATGCGCTTGATTGCCTGCGGCAGCACGATGCGGCGCATGCTCTGTCCCGGCGTCATGCCGAGTGCCGCGCCGGCTTCGGACTGGCCACGGTCGATCGAGATGATGCCGCCGCGGATGATCTCCGAATAGAACGAACCGCCATAGAGCGAGAGCGCCAGCGCCGAGGCCGTGATCGGCGTCATCTCGACTCCGGCCAGGATCGGCAGCGCGTAATAGAACCAGATCAGCTGCACCAGGATCGGCGTGCACCGGAACGCCTCGATGAAGGTCAGCGCGAGCAAACGCACCGCCTTGAAGCGCGACAGGGTGCCGAAGGCGCCGAACAGGCCGAATACGAGACCGAGCACGACGATGACCACGGTGAAGCCGACGGTGACGCCGAGCCCGTTGAGAAAGAGCCAGCGATAGCTCCAGAGGATGCTGAAGTCCCACTGATACATGCGTGCTTTCTTGCTTCACCTCTCCCGCTTCCGGGTGAGGGCTCTGTCCTCACGGGGGTTCTTGGTTGTGGAGACACCCTCACCCCGACCCTCTCCCGCAAGCGGGAGAGGGAGCGCACCGCGCCTTGCGGGCTGAGCTCGACCCGAACTCATCACACCTTACAGCGAAACGCCCGGCGGAATGTCCGCCTCGGTCACGCCCACCAGCTCCATGTTGGTGATGATCGCGTTGCGGATGAAGCCGAGGCCTTTGTTGAAGTCGATCCAGGTGTTGACGTAGTCGCGCCAGGTCTTGTCGCTCTCGCGGCGGAAGCCGGCATTGGACGTCGTGGCGAAGATCGGCGTCGGCAGCACGAACTGGCCGAGCGAGGGATTCTTCTTCAGGACGGTCAGCGACAGCATGGTGATCAGGCACTGCGCGTCAACGCGGCCGGTCTGGAGCGCGGCGGTGGCGTCGTCGGCGGACTTCAGGCGCGATATCTGCGCCTTCGGCGTCAGGCGGCTGACGACCTGGTCGTGCGACGAGCCCTGGTCGACGGCGATCTTGACGTCGGGCGAGTTCAGCTCGGCCCAGCTCTTCGGCTTGAAGTCCTTCTTGCAGAGGATGCCGAAGGCGTTGTTGAAGACCGGCACCGAGAAATCGACCACCAGCGCGCGCTTCGGGGTCGGGTTGAGGCCGAAGAAGATGTCGATCTTGTTGGATTGGAGATCGAGCACCGAATTGCCCCAGGTGGTTTCGGTGATGTCGAGCTCGGCTTCCATGTCGTCGGCCAGCGCCTTGGCGATGTCGACGTAAAAACCCTTCCACTGGCCGCTGGCGAGGTCCTTCATGTAATAGGGCGCGCCGCCGCCGACCGCGCCGATCCGCATCTTCTTGGTGCGGCGAATGCGGGCGAAGGTCGATTCGTTGGGATCCGCTGCGGTCTGCGCCACGGCCGGGGAGGCCAGCGTGGCCGCAGCCATCGCGCCAAGTCCGACAATCGATGCGACATCACGACGTGTAACCATTTTGAGGAATCGCTTTTCTGGTTGGATGAGGGTGTGTGATTGATCTCGCGCGAAAATTCCCATCAATCGGCGTCAGCCGGCTGAAAAATGCTCTCGATCGGACTTTCGCGCACCCTTTGTTTTGGTTCCGACAGGATTTCATAGAAAGGCGCTGCCGGGCGGGCGCTGTCAAGACTCGATTGCCTGAGGGATGAGCAGGCCTCGAAGATAGGCACGGAGCCTATCGGCGTGACGCATTCCGAGGCGAATGTCCGCATCTGCGCCTGGTGGCGAGAGTGGCGCGGCGATGCCTGGCACGGCCCGGCGAGCGGCTCGGTCAAGCTATTTTCGCGAAAAAATTGAGAGGCTTCGGTGGCTCGCTTTAAAAATGCGAACGGCACCTGTCGGTGCCGTTCGCCGAAGACGACGAGAGGTCGGTCAGGATCGGTCGATCCTATTCTGCGGCCTTTTCTGTAGCCTTTTCTGCAGCCTTGGCGCGAACAGTCGCAAGACGCGTCAACGCGTCGCGGACGCCCGCGCCGTAGGCGGGATCGGCCTTAGTGCAATTGGCGATGTGCCGTTCCTGGATCGGGATGGCGGCCGCTCCGACAGCGCGCGCCGTGTTGTCGAACAAGGCCTGCCGCTGCTCAGCGTTCATCTTGCGAAAGAGGTCGCCGGGCTGCCGATAATGATCGTCGTCGATGCGGTGATCCCAATGTGCCGCTGCACCGTCGATCTCGAGCGGCGGCTCGTTGAGATCGGACTGGTCCGTCCATTCGCCGCGGCTGTTCGGGAAGTAGGTCGGCGTGCCCCCGAGATTGCCGTCGGTCCGCATTGCGCCGTCGCGATGGTAGCTGTGATACGGACATTTCGGCGCGTTGACCGGGATCAGATGATGGTTGACGCCGAGACGATAGCGCGCCGCGTCGCCGTAGGAGAACAGCCTTGCCTGCAGCATCTTGTCGGGCGAGAAGCCGATGCCCGGAACGACATGAGCCGGCGAGAAGGATGCCTGCTCGACCTCGGCGAAGACATTTTCCGGATTGCGGTTCAGTTCGAAATAGCCGACCTCGACCAGTGGGAAGTCCGCCTTGGGCCAGACCTTGGTCAGGTCGAACGGGTTGAAGGCAAACGCCTTGGCCTGATCGTCGGTCATGATCTGCACGAACATCGTCCAGCGCGGGAAATCGCCGCGTTCGATGCTCTCGAACAGGTCGCGCTGGTGAGTCTCGCGGTCCTTGCCGATGAGTGCTTCAGCCTCGGCATCAGTCAGGTTTTCGACGCCCTGCTGCGTCCGGAAGTGAAATTTCACCCAGGTCCGCTCATTGGCGGCATTGATGAAGCTGTAGGTGTGGCTGCCGAAGCCATGCATATGCCGGAAGCTTCTGGGAAGGCCGCGCTCGCTCATCACGATGGTGACCTGATGCAGGGCTTCCGGTAGCAGCGTCCAGAAGTCCCAATTGTTGTCGGCGCTGCGCATTCCGGTCCGGGGATCGCGCTTGATCGCATGATTGAGGTCGGGAAAGCGCAGCGGATCGCGGAAGAAGAACACGGGCGTGTTGTTGCCCACCATGTCCCAATTGCCTTCCTCGGTGTAGAACTTGAGCGCAAAGCCGCGGATGTCGCGTTCGGCGTCGGCCGCGCCGCGCTCGCCGGCGACCGTCGAGAAGCGCGCGAACATCGGCGTCACCTTGCCGATCTCCGAGAAGATCCTCGCCTTGGTATAGCCTGAGATGTCATGGGTGACCGTGAAGGTCCCGAAGGCGCCGGATCCCTTGGCATGCATGCGTCGCTCGGGAATCACCTCGCGATCGAAATGGGCGAGCTTCTCGATCAGCCAGACATCCTGCAACAATGCGGGGCCACGGCGGCCGGCGGTCATGATGTTGAGATTGTCGCTGACGGGAGCTCCCGTCGCGTGCGTGAGGTGGGGGCGTTTATCGCTCATGTCGTACTTCCTGATCGGTGATTGAGGCGCGGATTTGCAACGGGCACGAAGTGCGTTCAGCCGTGCCAATGGGAGTTGCGGATGACGCTGCAGAAATTGCCACGATGGAAATGCGGCTCCTTGTCGGCGATGACATCGGCCTTGACGTTGCCGAACGTCGTATCCGGCCGGTGCTTGATGCCGTCGTAGAAGGCCTGGATGATGTCTTCCTTGAAGTGCGGTGTGCGCGGAAACGCCTTCACGACCGCCGTGCGCTCTTCGTCGGAATATTCGCCGTAGGTCAGTCCGAGAACGTCCATCTCGACGCCTGCGGTCACCAGCGCGACGACAGGGTGCATGTGCTGAGGGACGCCCGGCGTCGTGTGCAGGGCGATCGCGGTCCAGACGGTGTAGGCATCGGCTTCCGAAATGCCGTGGCTACGCAGGAACGCGCGCGCGGCGTGCGCGCCGTCGACCTCGAACCGCTCGTGCTTGCTGCCATGGTGCGGCATCAGGCCGATGTCGTGAAACATGGCGCCGGCGTAAAGCAGTTCGCGGTCGAATGTCAGTCCGCGGCGGACGCCCGCTATCGCGCCGAATTGGTAGACGCGGCTGGAATGGTTGAAGAGCAGGTCGGTTTCGGTGTCGCGGATGTATTCGGTGATGGCACGCGCCAGCCTGCTGTCGGGAATGACGGTGGCCTCGATGATGTCTGACATGGTCAGCTCCTGAAATTTCGGTCGCGTGCATCGTAAATCCCGGCTAGTCTGTCTGGAATCGACGTAATACGTCTAAAACGGACAAATCCGGACCGAGGCGGCCATGGGCGCGAAACCGAAGCCAAGAACGATCGTGATCGTGGCGCTGCCGGGAGTGCAGCTGCTCGACGTTGCCGGACCACTCGACGTGTTTGCCGAAGCCAACGTGCAGGCCGGCTATCCGGCCTATGCCTTGTTCGTCGGCGGCGCGGAGCCGGGGCCGATCCGCAGCTCCTCAGGCATCCGGCTGATGCCTGACCGGATCGTCGACCGTGACTTCCAGGACCCCATCGACACCCTGCTGGTGGCGGGATGCCCGAACGCCGCCGAAGTCCCTGCGGATGGACGCGTGGTCGACTGGCTTCGGCGACGCGCTTCGAGGACCCGTAGATTCGGCTCGGTGTGCAGCGGGGCGTTCTTTCTTGCCGCCGCCGGTCTTCTGGATGGCAGGCGGGTCACGACGCATTGGGCGGTCGCAGACATGCTGGCCAGCAGATTCCCATCGGTTACGGTGGATAAGGATGCCATCTACGTCATCGACGGAAAGCTCCGCACAGCCGCCGGCGTGACTGCGGGGCTCGATCTCGCGCTGGCACTGGTCGAGGAAGATCTCGGACGCGATACGGCCATGAAGGTCGCAAGCCAGCTCGTGATGTTCTTCAAGCGCCCGGGTGGCCAGATGCAGTTCACCCGCAAGGGCGAGGTTGTCCCCGCCGGCCGCGCCGCGCTGCAGGAGCTGCAGCGCTGGGTCGCCGCCAATCCCGGGCTGGATCACAGCGTTGCCAGCCTGGCGACGCGCATGGAGCTCAGCCCGAGGCATTTTGCGCGGCTGTTCCGCGCCGAGGTGGGGGTCACGCCTGCGACCTGGGTCGAAGAGGCCCGCGTCAACGCGGCGCGGCGGCTGCTCGAGTTTGGCAATGAAGCCCCGAAGCAGGTGGCGCTGCATTGTGGATTTGCCGACGCCGATACGCTGCGCCGCGCATTCCATCGTCACGTCGGTGTGACGCCCGCGGAGTACCGTAAGCGATTTGCGCGAATCACGGAGGTTCCAGGCAGCGGACCCTGAGCCGTTGTCAGCGGCCCAAATGGTTCGACGGGCCGCCCCGCCGGGTGCGCGGGACCGACGCATACCCGCTTGCTTTCCGGCCCTTTTGGCCCCAAATAGGGACCGGGAGATTGGCGGTGGACGAGCCACTCGCCAACCGGGTCAGGTCCGGAAGGAAGCAGCCCTAACGAGGTCCGGATCGGGTCGCTCGTCAGTCTCCTACTCGTTTTTCGAGCGAATTGCGCCGGCGCAAAACCGCCAGCGCGCTCCTTTCCGCAAACGCCGGCTGAAAGACATTCCATTGCGGATCGACCGATGACCGACGCCGGCGCCCCTCCCAATTCCGATAGCGCCAGCCAGGCCGGCTTTGCCCTCGGCGCCCAGCCGGGAACGCCCTACCGGGTGCTGGCGCGGAAATACCGCCCTTCCTCGTTCGACGATCTGATCGGCCAGGAGGCTGTGGTCCGCACCGTCTCCAATGCGTTCGAGACCGGCCGCATTCCGCAGGCCTGGATCCTCACCGGCGTTCGCGGGGTCGGCAAGACCACCACCGCGCGCATTCTTGCCCGTGCGCTCAACTACGAGATGCCGGATAGCTCGGTGAAGGGCCCGACGGTCCACATGCCGACGCTCGGCGTGCATTGCCAGGCGATCATGGAAAGCCGGCACATGGACGTGCTGGAGATGGACGCGGCTTCGCATACCGGCGTCGACGACGTCCGCCAGATCAATGACAGCGTGCGCTACGCACCGGCCAGCGCCCGCTACAAGGTCTACATCATCGACGAAGTCCACATGCTGTCGACGGCGGCGTTCAACGCCTTCCTGAAGACGCTGGAGGAACCGCCGGAGCACGCCAAATTCGTGTTCGCCACGACGGAGATCCGCAAGGTTCCGGTCACGGTGCTGTCGCGCTGCCAGCGTTTCGACCTGCGCCGGGTCGAGGCCGACGTGCTGATGAAGCATCTCGCCAACATCGCGGCCAAGGAAAACGTCGAGATCGAGCCGGAGGCGCTCGGAATCATCGCGCGCGCAGCGGAAGGCTCGGTGCGCGATTCGCTCTCGCTGCTCGATCAGGCGATCGCGCATGCAGCAGGCACCGTGAAGGCCGATGCTATCAGGCAGATGCTGGGGCTCGCCGACCGCACCCGCGTCATCGACCTTTTTGACTCTCTGGCGCGTGGCGACATCGCCAGCGCCTTCAGGGAGTTCCGCGATCAATACGACGTCGGCGCCGATCCGATCGTCGTGCTCTCGGATCTCGCCGAGTTCGTCAATTTCGTCACCCGCGTGAAGATCGTGCCGGCGACCGCCGACAACGTCGCCTATGGCGAGACCGAGCGCGTGCGCGCGCGGGATTTCGCCTCGAAGATCTCGATGCGCGTGCTGTCGCGGATGTGGCAGATGCTGCTCAGGGGCATCACCGAGGTGCAGGCCGCGACGCGGCCCGCGGCAGCCGCCGAGATGGTGCTGGTGCGCATCGCCTATGTCGCCGACCTGCCGACGCCGGACGAGGCGCTCAAGATGCTGGAGCAGGGCGGAGGCGGTTCGCCGGTCGTGAGCGGTGGCGGTGCCGCGCGTAGCGCGCCGGCCGCGCCGGTTGCGTCCGCTGCGCCCGTTCGCATGCCGAATTCGTCTCCGTCGTCGTTTGGCGGCGGCGGTGGGGCCCGTCCGCAGATGGCAGCGCCCGCTTCTGACCCGCAAGGCGCGACGCCCGCGCTGCGCGTCACGAGCTTCACCCAGCTCGTCGCGCTCGCCGGCCAGAGGCGCGACCTCATGATCAAGGGCGCGCTCGAAGGCGACATGCGTCTCGTCCGTTTCGAGGAGGGCCGGCTGGAAGTCGCGCTCGAGCCCAACGCCTCCAAGACCATGATTTCCGACCTCGCGCGAAAATTCGAGCTGTGGACCGGGCGCCGCTGGACCGTGATCGTCTCCAACGAGCAAGGCCAGCCGACGCTGCGCTCGGTGAACCACGCGGCCAAGCAGGAACATGCGCGCACCGCTGAGGCCGATCCGCGCGTGCGGGAGGTGCTGTCGCGTTTTCCGGGTGCGAAGGTCGTCGAAGTCCGCAGGCTTGCCCCCGAGGCGCCGGCATCCGATATTAACGCCGACTATGGCAGTGACGATCCGCCCGACGGTTCCGACGGCGACGATCTCTAGAGCCTAGCTTTCCAAGGACAGCACCGATGGTCGATATTTTCGGCATGATGAAGCAGGCGCAGCAGCTGCAATCCAAGATGCAGGAGATGCAGGACCAACTCGCCAACGTCGAGGTCGAGGGCATTTCCGGCGGCGGTCTCGTCGCCGTGCGCATGACCGCGAAGATGGACGTCAAGGGCGTCAGGATCGATCCCTCGCTGATGAAGGTCGAAGAGCGCGAGGTGCTCGAGGATCTGCTCGTCACCGCGTTCGGTGACGCCCGCCGCAAGGCGGAGGCCGCCATGCAGGAGAAGATGCAGGCGCTCACGGGCGGGCTCAGCCTGCCGCCGGGGATGCTCGGCCAATAGTATGGGCGCTGTTGCGGGTCCTGAAATCGAGCGGCTGGTCCAGCTTCTCGCGCGGCTGCCGGGCCTCGGTCCGCGCTCGGCGCGGCGTGCGGCGCTGCATCTGATCAAGAAGCGCGAAGCGCTGATGATGCCGCTGTCCTCGGCCATGCAGGTCGCGCTCGACAAGGTCCAGGTCTGCAAGACCTGCGGCAACATCGACACGCAAAGTCCCTGCACGGTCTGCCTCGATCCGAAGCGCGATCCCTCGATCATCGTCGTCGTCGCCGACGTTGCCGATCTCTGGGCGCTGGAGCGGGCCAATGCCACTCAAGGGCGCTACCATGTGCTGGGCGCGACGTTGTCGCCGCTCGACGGTGTCGGCCCGCAGGACCTCACCATCGAGGCGCTGGTGGCGCGCGCGCATGACACGCAGGTGCATGAAGTCATTCTGGCGCTGAATGCCACCGTCGACGGCCAGACCACGGCGCATTACATCACCGACCTGCTTCAGGACGCCAACGTAAAAGTAACCCGGCTCGCCCATGGTGTGCCGGTCGGCGGCGAGCTTGATTATCTCGATGAAGGTACGCTATCGGCCGCGATGCGGCAGCGCACCTTGTTCTAGCCATCCAGACTTACGGAACGAACGACATGACGAAACTTTTCGCCACACGATGGGCTTTGGTCGCAACGACGATGATGCTGGGGACACCGGCCATCTCCGCGCAGCAGGACGACGGGGCTCCGCCGCCGGCGAAGCCCGGCAAGCTGATCAATGCCGGCGAGGTGCTCTCGGGCGAGCTGAACACGATGAAAGTGCGCGACGTCAAGAACGTCGGCAAGCGGGTCGCGACCTACCAGATCACCACCGAACCGCGCCGGCTGCCGCCGCCGAGCGGGCTGTGCAATCTCGAGACCGGGCCCGAAACCTTCCAGCTCGTTCCCAGCGGCGACGCGCAGGCCGCACAGCTGAAGACGTTCGCCGGCAAGGAGATCTCGGTCAAGGTCGACGAAATCGCCTGCGCCAGCGATCCCGGCCAGATGAGCGAAGCCGTGATCACGAAGTGGAGTTTGATCAAGAAGCAGTAGGGGCCTCCGTCGTCATTGCGAGGAGCACTTGCGACGAAGCAATCCAGACTGTCTTCGCGGCGGCAGTCTGGATTGCTTCGCTTCGCTCGCAATGACGAACGTGAGAGAGCCGACCTAAACCCTTATCGGGCCCAGCGCGTCAAAGTGCCCGCGCTTCTGCAGCCAGACCAACAGCACCAGGCTCGGGATCGCCACCAGCATGCAGATCACGAAGAACATCGGCCAGCCGGTCGTATCCGCCACGAAGCCGGCGCCTGATGAGAGATAGGTCCGCCCCACCGCGGCAAGCGCGGTGAGCAGTGCATATTGCGTCGCTGTGTGCAGCGGGTTTTGGCAGAGTGCCGAAAGATAGGCGACGAAGATCACGGTGCCGATGGCGCTGGTGAAATTCTCAGCTGTGATGGCAAAGGCGAGCGCCCATTGGCTGGTGCCGACCAAGGCCAGCCAGGCGAAGGAGAGGTTCGCGAGCGCCTGCACCACGCCGCCGATCCAAAGGCTGGTTGCAAGCGAATAGCGCCGCGCGACGAAGCCGCCGGCAAAGCCGCCGATCAGCGTCGCCGCGAGGCCGACGCCCTTCACGATCGCCGCATAGTCGTTGCGGGAGAAGCCGAGGTCGATCACGAACGGCGCGGTCATCGTTCCGGAGAAGGCGTCGGTGAACTTGAACAGCACGACGAAGGCGAGCGCGGCGAGCGCGTCCTTCCGCGTCAGGAATTCCGAGAAGGCGCCGATCGCCGCGCGCAGCACGCGTGCGAACGCGGTCTCCGTTTGCGTCGCGGCTTCCGCCCGCACCGACTGCTCGGGCTCGGTCGCGACCAGTGCGGTGATCGTCCCGATCAGCACCATTCCCGCCATCACCACATAGCCCCACATCCAGGCCGATGTGCGGGTGATGCCGGTGCTCTCGAAACCCGAAACGATGAACAGCGCACCGGCGGTCGAGACCAGCATGCCGATGCGATAGGCCGCGACATAGGACGCCATGCCGGCGGCCTGCTCGCTCTCCGGCAGGCTCTCGACGCGGAAGGCGTCGACCACGATGTCCTGCGTCGACGAGGTCGTCGCCACCAGCAATGCGCCGAGCGCGACGAAGAACGGCGAGCGCGCGGGGTCGGTCAGCGCCAGCAGCAGGATCGCGACGATCAGCAGCGATTGCGAGAACAGCAGCCAGCCGCGCCGCCGCCCGAACGCGCGCGTGAACAGCGGCACGTGCAGCGCGTCCACCAGCGGCGCCCACAGGAATTTCAGCGTGTAGGGCGTGCCGACCAGCGCAAACAACCCGATGGTTTTGAGATCGACGCCAGATTCCCGCATCCACACCAGCAGCGTCGAGCCCGACAGCGCCAGCGGCAGCCCGGACGAGAAGCCGAGGAACAGCACGATCAGCACCCGCGGTTGCAGGTAAACGGCAAGGCTGTCACGCCAGGAGGAGGGCGCGTCAGCGGTGGCGGAAGAGGTCGCGTCGGGTGCGGTCATGGGGTGGTGTTAGCAGATTCTGGCGGCCACAAGCGAGGTGTCGTCGCCCGGCTTGACCGGGCGATCCAGTATTCCAGAGGCAGGGGTTATGGGGGACCTGCTATCTCCGGATAAAGATCATTCCAGTCCGGATTGTCTTTCTCGATCAGCGCGATCTTCCATGCTCGCTTCCATTTCTTGAGTCGCTTCTCGCGCCTGATCGCGTTCTCGGGATCATCGAACTGCTCGAAGTAGACGAGCCTGACGACGTCGTACTGCTCTGTGAAGCTCTCAATCAGCTTTGATTTGTGTTCCGCTACCCGGCGGATGAGATCATTGGTCACGCCGATATAGAGGGTGCCGCCGATCTTGCTAGCGAGTATGTAGACGTAGTAGCTGCGCGTTCCCATTTGGCGTCTCTGGAATACTGGGTCGCCCGGTCAAGCCGGACGACGACAGCCGAGATTGTGGCGGCAGCCTCGAACAGGTCACTCCCCCGCCTGGAGCTTCCTTGGGAACAGCTCCGGCGCACCGGTCGCCACCAGATGCGGGCCTTCGGGTGCGTCGGTCTTGCTGAAATCGAGCTCCTCGATCCGCCCCGCGCGCTTCTCGATCTTGTCGGCGGAGATCAGCACCTGCCGCACGTCCTCGTTCGCGTCGGCAAAGTGCTTCTGCAATTTCACCACGCGATCCCTGAGGCGGCCGAGGTCGTCGCCGAGCTTGATCACTTCGGTGCGGATCTGGTCGGCGGCATCGCGCATGCGCGCGTCCTTCATGATCTGCTGCATCACCTGGATCGCCAGCATCAGCAGCGATGGTGACACCAGCACGACGCGGGCGCGATAGGCCTTCTGGATCACGTCGTCGAAGCCGTCATGGATCTCGGCGTAGACCGATTCCGACGGCACGAACATCAACGCCATTTCCTGGGTCTCGCCGGCGACGAGGTATTTCTCGGCGATGTCGCTGACATGCTTCATCACGTCGCTGCGCAGCCGCTGCGTGGCGACGCGCCGTTCCTCGTCGGTGCGGGCATCGTGCAGCGCAGTCATCGCTTCCAGCGGGAATTTCGCGTCGATGCAGAGCGGACGCTGGTCGGGCAGGAACACGACGCAGTCGGGCCGCTTGCCGGTCGAGAGCGTGAACTGGAACTCGTAGGCCCCCTTCGGCAGACCGTCCTGGACGATCGCCTCCATCCGCGCCTGACCGAAGGCGCCGCGCGACTGCTTGTTGGCGAGCACGTCGCGCAAGGATGTCACCTGCGTGGTAAGGTCGGTGAGGTTCTTGTGCGCGCTGTCGATGATGCCGAGCCGCTCGTGCAGGGCGCGCAGGCTATCCATGGTGTTGCGCGTGGTGTTTTCCATCGATTGGCCGACGCGGTGGGTCACCGAATCCAGCCGTTCGTTGACCGCGCGCGCCATGTCGGCCTGGCGGCCGGCGAGCGTCTGGGTCATGGCATCGACCCGGCCCGAAGCCTCGCCCTGGGCGTGCAGCACTTGGCTCAGGCGCTCCTCGAGCTCGTCGGCGCGGATGGCGTTGGCGATCGCAAGTTCCGCGCCGCGCCGTCCAGAGCGCGCGATCACGACGGCGATCACCACCATCAGGATGAGGACGAGCGCGCCGAAGCCGATCAGCGCGTCCACGGTGCGCACCGGCCAGTCGCCGAGCATGAAAATGATCTCGTTCATGCCCCTGCTTCTAGCCGATTCGCTGCGCGGCACGAACGAATAGCGAACATTTATGGTAAATGCCCCGTTAATTTTTACGGTTAACGAAACCTGAAGTTTTATGGTTAGCGGAGGGTTAACGGGGTTCCGGGCCGGATTGACCGCATCGGGCGCGCGGCTTAAATCGCGGCCATGGCCCTCAGAGAAATCATCATCCTGCCCGACAAGCAGCTGCGTCTGGTCTCCAAGCCGATCGAGAAGGTCACGCCGGAGATCCGCAAGCTTGCCGACGACATGTTCGAGACTATGTACGACGCGCCCGGCATCGGGCTTGCGGCGATCCAGATCGCGCAGCCGTTGCGGCTGATCACCATGGACCTTGCCAAGCCCGACCAGGACGGCGAGACCAAGCCCGAGCCGCGGGTCTTCATCAATCCGGAAATCATCGCCTCCTCCGAGGAGCTGTCGGTCTACGAGGAAGGCTGCCTGTCGATCCCCGAATATTACGAGGAGGTCGAACGTCCCGCGAAGGTGCGGGTGCGCTTCACCGATCTCGACGGCAAGGTGCACGAGGAGGACGCCGCAGGCATCTACGCCACCTGCATCCAGCACGAGATCGACCATCTCAACGGCGTGCTGTTCGTCGATTACCTGTCAAAACTCAAGCGCGACCGCGTGATCAAGAAGTTCGAGAAGGCCGCCAAGCGCGCGGAGTGAGGTTTAGTGCTGCCTCGTACTCCCCTGCACTCCCTCCCCCCTTGTGGGGGAGGGCTAGGGAGAGGGGTAGCCCAGGCGGAAGTCTGTCCATGATCCGAATCAAATGCGTGCGCGAAAGCTCAAACCGAGAGAGCGCGTCGTGTGGCACCCCTCTCCCTAGCCCTCCCCCACAAGGGGGGAGGGAACGTACCGAGTGCTTGTCATGCCCCTCCGCCTGATCTTCATGGGCACGCCCGA
Organism: Bradyrhizobium sp. LM2.9; assembly: GCF_054056555.1. Classification (NCBI taxonomy): domain Bacteria; kingdom Pseudomonadati; phylum Pseudomonadota; class Alphaproteobacteria; order Hyphomicrobiales; family Nitrobacteraceae; genus Bradyrhizobium; species Bradyrhizobium sp. LM2.9. The sequence goes on along the minus strand of NZ_JBSRYJ010000002.1, from coordinate 5,567,028 downwards.
TTTCTCCGTGCCGACGCTGCTCGAGCTCGTCGCGCATGGCCACGACATCGCGGCCGTGTATACGCGCGCGCCGAAGCCCGGCGGCCGGCGCGGCCTGCAATTGCAGCCGACCCCGGTGGAAGAGGCAGCACGGAAACTTGGCGTTCCCGTGCTGACGCCGAAGACGTTGAAAACCGAGGGGGCGCTGGCAGAATTTCGTGCCTTCGACGCCGATGCGGCCGTCGTCGTCGCCTATGGCATGATCCTGCCGCAGACGATTCTCGATGCGCCAAAGCTCGGCTGCTACAATCTGCATGCTTCGCTGTTGCCACGCTGGCGCGGTGCTGCTCCCATCAACCGCGCGATCATGGCCGGCGATGTCGAGAGCGGCGTGATGGTCATGAAGATGGATGTCGGCCTCGACACCGGCGACGTCGCCATGGCCGAGCGCCTTGCAATCACTGACACCATGACTGCGGTCGATCTGCACGACCGCCTGTCCCGGCTCGGCGCCGATCTGATGGTGCGCGCCATGGCCGCGCTCGCCCGCGGCGGGCTTCAGCTCAAGCAGCAGAGCGAGGACGGCGCCACCTATGCGGCCAAGATCGACAAGGCCGAAGCGCGGATCGACTGGACCAGGCCGGCGCGCGAGGTGCTGCGCCACATCCACGGCTTGTCGCCGTTCCCCGGCGCCTGGGCCGAGCTCACCGGGGTGAGCGAGAACGCGCGCGTAAAAATCCTGCGCTGTGAATTGGCGAAGGGTTCGGGTAGGCCGGGCGAGGTGCTCGACGATCACCTCACCATTGCCTGCGGCGATGGCGCAATCCGCCTTATCGAGCTCCAGCGCGAAGGCAAGGCGCGCATGCAGGCCGCGGACTTCCTGCGCGGCGTGCCGCTGAAGACCGGCGCCAAATTCACCTGACGCTGTCATACCCCGCGAAGGCGGGGTATCCAGTACGCCGAGGCTTCTCGGTCGAACGGATAGGCTGCGGAGTACTGGATCGCCCGGTCGAGCCGGACGATGACAGCGAAACTGGACAAGATGCCACGCTACAAGCTCACCATCGAATATGACGGCGCGCCGTTCTTCGGCTGGCAGGTGCAGGAGACGCTGCCGTCGGTGCAGGGTGCGCTGGAGGCTGCCGTCAAGGCGATGACCGGAGCCGATGCGCGCGTGCACGGCGCCGGGCGCACCGATGCCGGCGTGCATGCGCGAGGCCAGGTCGCGCATGTCGATATCGACAAGCAGTTTCCGCAGGGCCGTTTTCGCGACGGCTTGAATGCGCATCTGCGCCCGCATCCGGTCGCGGTGCTCGAGGCGGAGATAGTGCCTGATACCTTCGAGGCGCGCTTCTCGGCCGTGAAGCGTCACTACCGCTACCGCATCGTCAACACCCGCGCCAATCTCGCGCTCGATGTCGGCCACGCCTGGCGCGTGCCGCGCCGGCTCGATGCCGATGCGATGCACGCGGCGGCGCAGCGCCTGCTCGGCAAGCACGATTTCACGACGTTTCGCGACACCGAGTGCCAGGCCAAATCGCCGGAGAAGACGCTCGACCAGCTTGACGTAGAGCGCGACGGCCGCGAACTGACGGTGATCACCTCGGCGCGCTCATTCCTGCACAGCCAGGTGCGCTCGATGGTGGGGTCGCTGATGTGGGTCGGCGAGGGACGCTGGACCGCCGACGATCTCTCCGCAGCACTCGCCGCGCGCAACCGCGCCGCCTGCGGCATCGTCGCCCCGCCGGACGGGCTGTATCTGATGAAGGTGGATTACTGAGAGGAGGGCGTTTGCTGTCTCCCCGGGCATGACGGCGGAGTGAGTAGCTGGCAGCAGAGCCTACCCAAAATACCTTGCCAAAATCCCGCGATACACCTGCGTGAGCTTCTCCAGATCAACCACTGGCACGCGTTCGTCGACCTGGTGCATGGTCTGGCCGACCAGGCCGAACTCGATCACCGGGCAATAGCTGGAGATGAAGCGCGCATCCGAGGTGCCGCCCGAGGTCGACAGCTCCGGCTTGCGGCCCGTCACGTCCTCGATCGCGGACACCGCGAGTTCGGTGAACGGGCCGGGCTTGGTTACGAACACGTTCGAGTTCGAGGGATCCCAGACGATGCGGGCGCGAATGCGGTTGCCGCAGGCCTTTGTCAGCCGCGTCTCGACCAGCTCGCGCAGGCTCGCCTGGCTATGGTTGTCGTTGTAGCGGATGTTGAATTTTGCGCGGGCCTGGCCGGGGATGACGTTGCTGGCGGTGTTGCCGACGTCGACCGAGGTGAATTCGAGGTTGGAGGCCTGGAACTGCGCGCTGCCATGGTCGAGCGGCTCGTCGGAGATCGCGACGATCAATCGCGAAATGTCCGGCACCGGATTCGCGGCGCGGTGCGGATAGGCGACATGGCCCTGCATGCCGTCGACGTAAAGCGTGCCGGATTGCGAGCCGCGGCGGCCGACCTTGATGGTGTCGCCGAGCGTCTCGACATTGGAGGGCTCGCCAAGCACGCAATGATCGAATTTCTCGCCGCGCTCGGCCGCCCACTTCAACAGCTTGATGGTGCCGTTGATGGAGACGTCTTCCTCGTCGCCGGTGATCAGGAACGAGATCGAGCCCTTTCCGTCTGCGCGCGGCTTATCGTCGTTCGCGGCGAGATGCTCCAGCACGGCTGCCACCGAGCAGGCGATGCCGCCCTTCATGTCGACCGCGCCGCGGCCGTGCAGAAAGCCGTCCTTCACCTCGCCGGAGAATGCGCCGACGCTCCATGCGCTCTCGTCGCCCGGCGGCACCACGTCGGTGTGGCCAGCGAAGGTGATGTGCGGCCCGTCAGTGCCGATCCGCGCATAGAGATTGTCGACGTCGGCCGTGCCGGGCTCGCTGAAGGTGACGCGGTGGCACGTGAAGCCGGCTGCGGTGAGAGCTTTTTCGAGCACGCCCAGCGCACCGGCATCGGCCGGAGTTACCGAGGGGCAGCGGATGAGATCGCGGGCAATCGAGAGAGCATCGGTCATGCGCCCCGCTTAACATGCATGCCGCCGGGCGGGCTAGCGCTCGGCGGGACAAATTCGATCTCGCCCTGCTGGTCCCAGCCCTTTGCAGGAGCAGAGGCGGTCGTCGAAGCGGAAGAGCTACCAGGTCCAGTCCATGCCAAAGGCTCCGGGCGGGAGAGGTCGCCCGGATGTTGGTGCCGATGGAAGGAAGGAGGGTTCGATGCAGCCAGCAGCCGGGCCGTCGCCCTTCGAGGGCCGCTGAAGGAGCGGCCGCCTCACGGTGACGGTGAGGGAGATTTAATCCCGCAGCAGCTCGTTGATGCTGGTCTTCGAGCGTGTGCGCTCGTCGACGCGCTTGACGATGACGGCGCAGGCGGTGCTCGGGCCGATCTGGCCGTTCTTCATGGGCTTGCCGGGCAGCGCGCCGGGAACGACGACCGAATATTCCGGCACCTCGCCGATGAAAATCTCGCCGGTCTCGCGGTCGACGATCTTGGTCGAGGCGCCCAGGAACACACCCATCGACAGCACCGCGCCCTTGCGCACGATCACGCCCTCGGCGACTTCGCTGCGCGCGCCGATGAAGCAATCGTCCTCGATGATGACGGGTTCGGCCTGCAGCGGCTCGAGCACACCGCCGATGCCGACGCCGCCGGAGATGTGCACGCGCTTGCCGATCTGCGCGCAGGAGCCGACGGTCGACCAGGTGTCGATCATGGTCGACTCATCGACATAGGCGCCGAGATTGACGAAGGACGGCATCAACACGACGTTGCGGGCGATGAAGGCCGAGCGGCGCACGATCGAGCCGGGGACGGCGCGGAAACCGGCGTCGCGAAAGCGGTTCTCGCCCCAGCCGTCGAACTTCGAGGGCACCTTGTCCCACCAGGTCGCCTTGCCGGGGCCGCCGGGAATGGCACCCATGTCGTTGAGGCGGAACGAGAGCAGCACGGCCTTCTTCAGCCACTGATTGACCTTCCACTTGCCGTCGGCCCCGCGCTCGGCAACGCGGGCCTCGCCCTTGTCCAGAATCTCCAGCGCCTGATCCACGGCCTCGCGCACCTCGCCCCTGGTCGAGGTCGAGACGTCGTCGCGCGCCTCGAAGGCGCCGTTGATGGTGGATTCGAGGGCTTGGAGGGACATCGGCATTTCCTCTAGGGAATGGGAATTTTGATGGATTGGGGCGCTTTTTCGGGATTTGGGGGACGGAGTCAAGCTTGGTTCGCTGTCATCACCGGCCTTGCGCGCAATTGCGCGCTGGAGCGGGTGATCCAGTACGCCGCGGCGGTCGTGATGAATCGAAACGGCGGCGATGACCGGATACCCGCCTTCGCCGGGTATGACGGCTCACCTGGGATGAGACAACCTGCCTAAAAACCCCGCCAGATCATCCGTGACGTGGTCGACATGGGCGGCGTCCCGGCCTTCCAGCTCCCAGTCCTCGCGCACCACTTCCCTGGTGCCGTCAGGCACCACCAGCACCGTCGTCATGCCGAGCTCGTGCGGGACGGTGAGGTTGCGGGCGAGGTCCTCGAACATGGCCGACCGCATCGGGTCGACCGAATGGTCCAAGAGAAATTTCCGGTAGGTCTGCGGCGCCGGCTTCGGCTCGAATTCGGCCGCGATGATGTCGAACACGCCATCGAAATGCGCAGCAAAGCCCAGCCGCGCCAGCACCGCATCGACATGGTCGACCGAGCCGTTGGTCAGGATCAGCTTTCGTCCCGACAGTTTTGCGATGGCTTCGCCCAGCGCCGGGTTCGGCTCCAGCGGCGAGTGGTCGATCTTGTGGACGTAGGCAAGATAGTCGTCGGCGCGTACGCCGTGCAGGGTCATCATGCCGCGCATCGTGGTGCCGAAGCGCTGGTAATAATCCTTCTGGATCTTGCGCGCTTCCACCGGCGTCAGGTTCAGCCAGTTGCAAACAAACTCGGTGATCCGCGCATCGACCTGCTGCCACAGATTGACGTGGTGCGGATACAGCGTGTTGTCGAGGTCGAACACCCAGGTGTCGATATGGGCGAAGGCGCGGGGTGGGGTCATTACAGCTTTCTCAATCACGGCATCGCAAACCGCAGCGTCTTGCCGCCGCTTGACATGTCCACCGCGCCGAAACCCGTCGCCGCGAAACCGCGTGCGCCGCAATCGGTCTGCTCGTGGGTCTCGAACTTGGTTTCGCGCGTGCAAAGTTGCTTGTCGCCGCCCCAGTTCAGCGGCTTGTCCTTCAGCTTGACGACGCGGTTGTCGGCGTCGATGGCCTCGGCGAAGCTGAAGATCTGCCTGGGCTGGCCGGCCACGTCAGGGTGCAGGCAGGTCTTGGGATCGATGCGATACCAGCCGCGGCTCGTCACCGACTTGCCGTCGTCGGTGGCGACCGCCGCCATCACCTTGTGCGGGGTGTCGTTGCACCAGGTGAGGCCGGTCGGAGACGGCGTCTGCACCGCATCGACCATGGTCTTGAAGAGGTTCGGCGACGACACGATGTCCGACGACAATCCGCGACTCTTCAGAAATGCGGCCAGCGCGCCTTGCGTCTTCGGCCCGTCGACGCCATCGATCGGCGCGGCATCGTAGCCTGCAATCACCAAAAGCCGCTGGATGGCGGCAAGGCGGGCCTGCTCGTCGTCATATTCGGAATCCTCCGCGAGATAGGCGACGAGATTGCCGTCCGCGCCTTGCGTCGGCGTGATCTGGGTGAAGGCGGCCTGGGTCTGGCCGCTGCGGCACTGCCGCGCGGCCGCAATGACGAAATTGTCCTGCGCGACGCACAGCGTGTCGCTGCCGTTCTGGGGGATCGGGGATGCGCCGTAGACGCCGAGCGCGCGGGCGTTGAGCAGGATGCGGTCGGCGGAGAGCGTGCCCTGCACCACCACGCGACAGGTTGCGGGATCGATCCTGAACCAGCCGCGCGTGGCGGTCGCCGCCTTGTCGTCGATGCCGATCGCGGCCTCGACGACGTAGGACATGCGGTTGCAGATCTTGAGGTCGGCGAAGGCCGGCGCGGAGGAGAAGACAAACGAGATGGCTGCGGCAGGGAGCGTCATCAGGAAGCGCGTGAGAGTGGAGCGGCGCGGCCGCTGAACTCTCCGCCCGGCCATGACGGCGTCTCTCGGTTTCTCATCTCTCACTTGTGGATCAGCGTTCCCGTGCCCGTGTTGGTGAAGAGTTCGAGCAGCACCGCGTGCTGCATCTTGCCGTCGATGATGACGACGCCCTCGACACCCTGTTCGAGCGCGTAGATGCAGGTCTCGACCTTCGGGATCATGCCGCCGGAAATGGTGCCGTCGGCGATCAGCTTTCGCGCGTCCTTGACCGAGAGCTGCGGGATCAGCTTCTTCGACTTGTCGAGCACGCCGGGCACGTCGGTGAGCAGCAGCAGCCGCTTTGCCTTCAGCGCGCCGGCCACGGCGCCTGCAAAAGTGTCGGCGTTGACGTTCAGCGTCTGGCCCTCTTTCGAGGTCGCGAGCGGTGCCAGCACCGGGATCAACTCGTAGCCGATCAGCTGGTTGAGCAGCGTGAGGTCGACTTTCTCGGGGTCGCCGACGAAGCCGAGATCGACCGCCTTCTCGATGTGCGAGTCCGGATCGATGATGGTGCGTGTCGTCTTCGACGCCTTCACCATGTTGGCGTCCTTGCCTGACAGGCCCACGGCCTTGCCGCCGGCTTCGTTGATGTAGCCGACGATCTGCTTGTTGACGGAGCCGGCCAACACCATCTCGACGATCTCGATCGTCGCGGCATCAGTGATGCGCAGGCCGGCGGCGAATTCCGAGGCGATGCCGAGCCGCTTGAGCATGGTCGCGATCTGCGGGCCGCCGCCATGCACCACCACCGGATTGATCGCGGTCTGCTCGAGCAGCACGATGTCGCGGGCAAAATTCTTCGCGGCCTCCTCGTCGCCCATGGCATGGCCGCCATACTTGATGACGATGGTTTCCTCGTCATACTGCTGCATGTGCGGCAGCGCTTCGGACAGGATGCGGGCCTGGTCGAGCGGTGAGATTTCGGTCATGAGGCGGATCTCGCTGGCGGGATACTCGGGCCGCGTTCTATCTGATTGGCGGGCGAGGCGCAAAGTGGTCTTCGTGCCCCGACGCAGCCGCTACGGACCGCGCTTCACCACCACCGCCGCGAGCGTCACCACCAGCCAGCTCAAAATCATCACCGTTCCACCCGTCGGCGCCGCATATGGAAACAGCGAATGGCCGGCATATTGCCGCAAGGTGAGGTCGCCCGCGAACAACGCGGCGCCGAGTACGAAACCGAACGCAGCAATGAGGCCAATTCCGCCGTGCAGAAGGCGGTGCGCGAGCAGGGCTGTGGCCGCAAGTACGGCAGTTGCATGAAACAGCAGCATGGCGCTCGCCGAAGCAAGCCGGCTCGCATCGCCACCGTGGGCGGCGGCGGCGGCCAGCGCGACGCCGGCGGCGCCCATCAAACCGGCAAGCCCGATCAACAGGCGCGCCATCACTTGGTCCGCTCCTCCAGCAGCTTCGCCATCGCGGCGCGCAGCTCGGCCATGCCGGATCCGGAGCGGGACGAGGTCGTCAGCACATCCGGAAACGCGGCGGGATGTTTGGCGAGCGCAACGCCGGTCTCGGCAATCCGCTCAGTGAGCTCGGCGGCCTTCACCTGGTCTGCCTTGGTCAGCACGATCTGGTAACTGACCGCGGAGCGGTCGAGCGTCTTCAGGACTTCGTGGTCGACCTCCTTGAGGCCATGCCGCGCGTCGATCAACACGTAGACGCGCGCGAGCGAGGCACGGCCGAGCAGGAATTTGTGGATCAGCTCGGTCCAGGACGCGACCTGGCTCTTCGGCGCCTTGGCATAGCCATAGCCGGGCATGTCGACGAGGCGGAGCTCGGTCTTGCCGGGGACCTCGAAGAAGATCAGCTCCTGGGTGCGGCCCGGCGTATGCGAGGTGCGCGCGAGCGCGTTGCGGCCGGTCAGCGCGTTGATCAGGCTCGACTTGCCGACATTGGAGCGTCCGGCAAAGGCGATCTCCAGCCCCGCCATCGGCGGCAGCGTTTCAATCGAGGGCGAGGCCCAGATGAACTGCCAGTCGCGGGCAAACAGCTTTCGCCCGACCTCGATCAGCTTCGCATCTTTGTCGTCATTCATGCGAAAGCTTTCGGTTGTTACCGTGTCATTGCGAGCGAAGCGAAGCAATCCAGGGTGCCTCCGGGGAAACGGTCTGGATTGCTTCGGAGCTTCGCTCCTCGCAATGACGGAGAGCTACGTCGCCTTCTTCGCGAACGTCGCCTTGAGATTGTCGAACAGCTCTACCTTCACGCCGTTGCGGCGCATGATGAAGCTCTGCTGGAGCACTGAGAGCGTGTTGTTCCAGGCCCAGTAGATCACGAGACCCGCCGGGAAGCCCGCCAGCATGAAGGTGAAGATCAGCGGCATCCAGTTGAAGATCAGCTGCTGGGTCGGATCCGGCGGCGTCGGGTTCAGCTTCATCTGGAACCACATCGTGATGCCCATGATGATCGGCCAGATGCCGAGCGCGAGGTAGTGGCCGAACAGCGGCAGCGTGGTCGGATCGAACGGGATCAGGCCGAACAGCGTGAACAGATTGGTCGGATCCGGCGCGGACAGGTCCTTGATCCAGCCGAAGAACGGCGCGTGCCGCATCTCGATGGTGACGAACAGCACCTTGTAGAGCGAGAAGAACACCGGGATCTGGATCACCACGGGAAGACAGCCGGCGACCGGGTTGATCTTCTCCTTGCGGTAGATCTCCATCATCTCCTGCTGCTGCTTCACCTTGTCGTCGGGGTAGCGCTCCTTGAGCGCCTGAAGCTGCGGCTGGACCGACTTCATCTTCGCCATCGAGGCGTAGGACTTGTTCGCCAGCGGGAAGAACAAGAACTTCACGATCACGGTCACGAGCAGGATCGAGATGCCGAAATTGCCGAAGAAGCGGTAGAAGAAGTCGAGGCCGAGGAACATCGGCTTGGTGATGAAGTAGAACCAGCCCCAGTCGATCAAGAGATCGAAATGGTTGAGGCCGAGCTCCTTGTTGTAGCCGCCGAGGCCGGCGAACGGAAACACGCCGACGACGCCGGCTTCCTTGGCGCCGGCGAACAGCCGCGCGTTCGTCGTCGTCGTGCCGCCGATCGGGACGGTCTGCTCGCTTTGCAGATAGTCGGTCTGGTATCGGATCTGGGTGCCGGGTTCGGCGACAAAACGGGCCTTGAGCGTTGCCGACGTGTCGGGAAGGAGCGCAGACGCCCAATATTTGTCGGTAATACCGAGCCAGGCATTGGTGACGTTGTTGAATTCGAACCCGTGTCCGCCGTTGCCGATCGCGGGTGCTTCGCCGACAGCCTTATAGGCCTTCTCCTGCAAGCCCTGCTCGCCCAAATAACCGATCAGGCCTTCATGCAGGATGTAGTAGCCCGAGACGTGCGGCGTGCCGTGGCGCGAGATCAGCGCGAAGGGATAGAGCTTGACCGGCGCGTTGCCGACATTGGTCACCTCGTCCTTGATGCTGAAGAGGTAGTGGTCGTCGATCGTGACGGTGCGGCGGAAGGTGAGGCCTTCGCCATTGTCGTATTTCAGCATGACCGGCGTGGACGGCGTCAGGCTGTTGGTGCCCTCCTGCTGCCAATCGGTGGTCCGGTCGGGCACCTTTATGCCGCCTGTCCCGGCCACCCAGCCAAATTCTGCGTAATAGGGCTCTGCAGTGCCCGACGGCGAATAGAGGATGATCGGCGGCGACTTCGGGTCGACCGTTTCGCGATACTGCACCAGCGCGAGATCGTCGATGCGCGCGCCCTTCAAGGCAATGCTGCCAGTCAAGCGGGGTGTATCGATCTTGACGCGGGGGGAGGCGGCAATCGCCGCCTCGCGGCTGACGATCGGCTGGCCCGGCTGATTGGCAGTCTGGGGAGCGGAGGGCGTGCCTGCGGTGCCGGGCTGCGGCGTGGCGCCCGGCGTCCCGGAAGCCGTCGGCTGCGGCGTGGTCTTCTGCAGCTCGGCCTGCGTCTGTTGCTGGGCGCGCTGCTTCTCCATCGCCGGCATGTTGTAGAAATATTGCCAGGCGATCAGCACGAGGCCCGACAGAATGACGGCGAGGATGGTATTGCGGTTGTCGGTCATCATTCTCGTCATCAATCCGGTTTGCGGCTGGTCGCAGGAGCGGGGCCGGGCTTTAAGCCGTCGGTTCTTTGGCCGTCGGTTTTTGGGCCGCGTCCCTTGTGCGTATGCCGCGCGGGCTTCGCGAACGCTATGCGCAGATCGTCGAGCATGGTGGCGAAGCCGCGCGAGAGCGCGTCCCTTCGGCCGACCAGCACATAATCATGATGGGGCTGTATCGACACCGGATCGAGCCGCTTCACCAGCTCGCGAAGCCGGCGCCGGATGCGATTGCGCTCGGGGGCGTTGCCGTTCTTTTTGGTAACGGTGAAGCCGATCCGGATCGGGCCGCTGTCGTCCCGGCCACGGCTTTGCAGGACGAACGCGGGACTATTCACCCGCGCGCCATTGGCAACGGCGAGGAAATCCGCTCGCTGCCTCAGCCGATCCATGATGAAATCCCAAAAAGGGGGTCCGGCTCAGGCGCTCAGACGCTTGCGGCCGCGAGCGCGGCGTGCGGCGAGAACCTTGCGGCCGCCGGCAGTAGCGAGACGGGCACGGAAGCCGTGACGGCGCTTGCGCACCAGTTTGCTGGGTTGATAAGTCCGCTTCACGGGTTTTTCTCCGCTGACCGGGCAATTTGCCTGTTGAATTGATGATAAAGTCCGGAAGATGCTGCCCAAAACGGGCCCGCTTTCGGCCCCAAGAGAGCCGCTCCCGGCGTTACACCGGGTCATCGCGGACAATTTGGCCGGCTTATATGCGAGCGCCTCCTTTTCGTCAACGCCGCACAAGCGCTCTGATCCGGTGAATATCGCTGTTTGTGCGGGGTTTTTAACCCTTGAGGTAGCGATTAGCGATATCCGCGCTTACATCCCACCTCGGCAGATTAGCGATCTGTAATTTGACCGGCCCCCGGGCGGGTCGCATCCTCCATCAGCCAGGCCAACAGGGGCGAATACGTGGCAGCGACAGACCTCCAGCCGATCCAGGATCAGGATCAGCGGGACCCGCCGGCGACGCAGCCGCGCGGGACGCGCGGGCTTGGGCTATCCGGCAAGCTGTTGCTGCTCACTGTTCCCCTGGTGATGATCGCGGCCGTCCTGCTCTACGTGCCTGCCATCGCCAACTTCTGGGTCAACCGGCTGAACGACCGCGTGGCGGCGGCCAACACGGCGGCGCTGGTACTCGATGCAGCTCCGCTCGGCATGGTTCCCGATTCGCTGTCGCGCCAGATCCTGAAAAGCATCAATGCCCGCGCCGTCGCCATCAAGATGGGCCAGCAGCGCCGTCTGCTCGCCAGCGACAATCTGCCGACCGCCATCGAGCACGACATCGATCTGCGCGACATGACGGCGTGGGAGGCGATCACCGGCTCGTTCCGGATGATGCTGGAGACCGGCAACCAGGCCATCCGGATCGTCGGGCCCGGGGTCGGCAACGCCCAGTTCGTCGAGATCGTGACCGACGAGCTGCCGCTGCGGCAGTCGATGTACCGCTTCTCCCGCAACGTCGTGGTGGTCGCGCTGATCATCGCGGCGCTGACCGCGGGCCTCGTCTATCTCGCGCTCCATTATCTGTTCGTGCGCCCGATGCGGCGGTTGACGGCGAGCCTGGTCGGCTTCCACGAAAACCCCGAGAGCTCGGCGGGGATCATCGTGCCGAGCCAGCGCAGCGACGAAATCGGGGTCGCCGAGCGCGAATTGTCGGACATGCAGCGCGATTTGATGTCGATGCTGCATCAGAAGAGCCGGCTTGCCGCCCTCGGCCTCGCCGTCTCCAAGATCAACCACGATCTGCGCAATTTGCTGGCCTCGGCCCAGCTTTTGTCGGACCAGCTCGCCAGCGTGCCGGATCCGCGGGTGCAGCGCTTTGCGCCAAAGCTCGTGCGTTCGCTCGAGCGCGCCATCGCCTTCTGCCAGTCGACCTTGTCTTACGGCCGCGCCCAGGAGGCCGCGCCCGACCGGCGCATGATCCTGATCGAGCCGGTGGTGCTGGAGGTGCGCGAGACCGCAGGCCTTGCCAGCGATGCCGCGATCGTCTGGGTCGCCGCGATCGAGCGTGGGCTCGCGGTCGACGCCGATCCCGACCAGCTGTTCCGCGTGCTGCTCAACCTCGTCCGCAACGCCGCCCAGGCGCTGGAAAGCCATTCGTCGGCCGAGGGCGGCGCGCAGCAGATCCGGATCACGGGAAAACGCGAAGGCGCCGTCGCCATCCTGGAGGTCTCCGACACCGGCCCCGGCGTGCCCCAGAAGACCCGGGACCACCTGTTCGAGGCGTTCCAGACCTCCGGCCGCCCGGGCGGCAGCGGCCTTGGCCTTGCCATCGCCGCCGAGCTCGTCCGCGCCCATGGCGGCGACATCCATCTGGTCGAAGGCACCCTCGGCGCCACCTTCCGGATCGTCATCCCCGACCGCCCCGTGGAACTCCTCTCCATCCGCAACGAGCGGGCAAGGGCGTAGTCGGCCGGAAGCCCATCGGAAACCGTCGTTGCCCTGCAAAATCTCCCCAATCCGGACCTTGCCAATTCGGGCAAGAGCGGTTAGTCAGAGCGCTCTTTCGCACCCCTGCGGCGTTGTCCGGAGGGTGCATGTAGGCCTTGCCCGCATTGCTGTTCGCGAAAAACGCGCCCGTAGCTCAGCTGGATAGAGCATCAGACTACGAATCTGAGGGTCGGACGTTCGAATCGTTCCGGGCGCGCCATTTGGTACTCATCTCCGAATGCGGTTTGGCCCCGATTGACTGGCCAGCTCGGCTCTCTCCAGCACATCCTTCCTTCCTTTAATGCAGGCTTTCGGAAACGGCTCATGGATCCCTCCGGAGTTTGCGATATCGTGCCGATATAAATCGCATCCGATTAAATCTGGTGCGATCTAAATGCGACGAAAGGATGCAAGCATCGCCGGCGACCTGCCGGGCGTCAGTCGCGCGATATGGACAGCCCCGCGAGAAGCGGAGCGTATGCGGCGAGCCTGCGGGATACGAACTCCGTGAAGAGCCGCACGCGCTTCGTCTTACGGGTCTCCCCGTGTGTGAGAAGCCAGAGCGTTCCGTACATGTGCAGGTCGGTGCCCGGCACCCTCACCAGCAGGGGGTCGGCATCGCCAATGAAGCACGGCAGCGTCGTGATCCCGAGCCCTTGCCGTACTGCAACGATCTGCGCCTCGGCGTCCGTGATCCTGAACGGAACCCCCGTGGTGCGAACTTCACCCTCGCTGGCCCAGTCGGGTATTCCATGAATGCTGATGACGATCCACCGGATGGGATCCGGCGCGCCCGTACGCCACGCGGCTAGTCGATCACGGGACATGTAGACGCCGCCGAACAGCTCCGGTCCCTTCATGCCGTGAAGATTGAGCGGCAGGGTTTTGCGGTCGTAGACGACGCGGATCGCGACGTCGGCCTCCCGGTTGGTCAGATTTGCCAGCTCGCCGAACGACAGGATTTCCATCTCGATGTCCGGATGCAGACGCGCGAAGTCGGCGAAGTCCGGCATGAGCAGGTGTGTCGCCAGCGGCGGCGCCAGCGTCACCCGCAGAAGCCCGCGCACGCTCTGGTCGCGCCCGAAGACGCGCGTCTCCAGCAGGTGCGACGACGCTTCCATCTGGTCCGCGAACTCGAGGACCTCCTCGCCCGCAGCCGTCAGGCGGTAGCCCGAAGGCAGCTTTTCGAACATTTGGACCCCGAGCCGTTCCTCGAGCTGGGCGATGCGTCGCAGCACGGTCGCATGATTCACACCGAGGCGCTCGGCGGCAGCCCGCACCGAGCCTCCGCGCGCGACGGCAAGAAAGTAGCGAACGTCATCCCAGTCGATCATGGTGCGATCCCGCACCGCGCGGTGCGCCTTCCAAAGCCCGTATCTAACGTCTCGTACAGCAGTACGGGCGGTCATCATAGCCTATGCTCGCAAGCACGGCCCAATTCCCGAACGGCGGACACCGATCGCCGCGGCCGTCGTCAGTCGTCCGGCCGGATCGATTTCGCACCACCGATGTGCGCGCTTCCGCACTCAACGCCTGACGCCGACGGACCTATGTCGAGGTTCTCGGGGGCAGATGCTGTCCCGACATCACGAAAGGAGAAGTTGTGCGAAAGCTAGACGGTAAGGTTGCAGTTATCACGGGTGGCGCTACCGGCATTGGGCGCGCCGCAGCAAAGCGCTTCATCGAAGAAGGCGCCTTCGTCTTCATCTTCGGCCGCCGACAGGAGGCGCTCGACGCTGCTGTCGCCGCCCTCGGGCCCAATGCCCGCGCGGTGAAGGGCTCGGTCTCGGATGAGGCCGACCTCGACCGACTCTATGCGGCGGTGAAGTCCGAGCGCGGAACCCTCGACATCGTCTTCGCCAATGCAGGCGCGGGAAGCCAGCTTCGGCTCGGCCAGATCACCGCCGCGCACATTGACGAAACCTTCGACACCAATGTGAAGGGTACGATCTTCACGGTCCAGAAGGCGCTGCCGCTGATGGGCCAGGGCGGTTCGATCATCCTGACCGGATCGAGCGCCGGCACCACGGGCGCCCCGGCAATGAGCGCCTACAGCGCGAGCAAGGCGGCCGTGCGCAACCTCGCGCGGACCTTGGGCGGAGGACCTGAAAGGCAGCGGCATCCGGGTCAACGTGCTGTCGCCCGGGGCGACTGCGACCGAACTCGCGAAGGAAGCGCTGGGCGAGGAGGGCCAGAAGGTCTTCGCCTCGTTGACTCCGCTCCAGCGCATGGCCGATCCGGCGGAGATCGGGGCCGTGGCGGCCTTTCTCGCATCGTCGGACAGCAGCTTCATGACCGCCAGCGAAGTCGCCGTCGACGGCGGCCTGGCGCAACTCTGACCCCGGCGCGGTCCCGTGCCTGGCCCACACACAACGAAAGATAAAAGATCATGAAAAAACTAGAAGGCAAGATCGCAGTCATCACCGGCGGAAGCAGCGGGATTGGGTTGGCCACAGCGAAGCGCTTCGTGGAAGAAGGTGCGCACGTCGTGATCACCGGGCGACGCGAGAAAGAGCTGAAGGAGGCTACAGCCTTCATCGAGCGGAACGTTACGACGGTCGTGGGCGACGTGTCGCGCTTGGAAGATCTGGACCGCGGCTCTACGCCGTCGTGAAAGAGAAACATGGTCACATCGACATTCTCTTCGCGAACGCGGGCTCCGGGACAATCGCACCGCTCGCGCTAGCGACTGAGGCCCATTTTGACCAGACCTTCGACGTGAACGTGAAGGGGCTGTTCTTTACCGTGCAAAAGGCCCTTCCCCTCTTCAAAGACGGCGGTTCGATTATCCTGAACTCTTCGGTGTCGAACGTGTTGGGGCTGCCGGGGTTTAGCGCCTACGCCGCGAGCAAGGCGGCTGTGCGCAACTTCTCGCGCGCTTGGACGCTGGAACTGAAAGACCGGAAAATCCGCGTGAATACGATGAGCCCCGGACCAACCGAGACTCCCGCCCTGGAGACAACGACCGGCCTTACCCCCGAGCAAGCCGAGCAAGCGGCCGCTCAGTTTGCTTCACAGATCCCAATGGGTCGCAGGGGCAAGCCAGAGGAAATCGCGGCTGCCGTCATGTTCCTCGCCTCCAATGAAAGCTCTTTCATCACCGGCGTGGATCTCGCCGTCGATGGAGGCATGGCGCAGGTCTGACCCGGCATCAACACTAGATCGGAGAAACATCATGAGCTACGCAATTATCGGCTTCGGCAATATCGGCCAGGCTCTGGCCAGGGCGTTTGCCCGCAACGGCATCGAAGTATCCGTTGCAACGACGCGCGACCCGGAAAGCTTTGCATCCGCCGCGGCCGCGATCGGACCCACGATCATTCCCAAAAAGCTGGCGGAAGCGGCCAAGGCGGACATCGTCTTTTTGGCCGTCCGTTTCGAGTCGCACCAGGAGGTCGCGAAGGCGCTGCCCACCTGGCAGGGGAAGACCATCGTCGATGTGACCAATGCCTACGGCGTGCCCCCTGAGAAACTGGGAGGACAGCCTTCTTCCAAGGCCGTCGCGCAGGCCTTCACTGGCGGTAGACTGGTTAAGGGCTTCAACCATTTGGGCGCTGCCGTCCTCGGCCAAGATCCGGCCGCACATGGTGGCAGGAGGAGTCGTGTTCCTGGCGAGCGACGATGACGCTGCCGCCGCGGAGATTGGCGCGCTTGCGGAAAAGCTCGGCTTCTCGCCGATCAAACTCGGCGGGCTCTCGGAAGGTGGACTGCTTGTGCAGGCGCGCGGAAATAGCTGGGGTCAACTGATCTTCAAGGACCTGGTCAAGTTCGACTGATGAACACGGCGTCCCACCGTTGGGACACGACGCACGGGATCGGATCGAGCGCGATCCGATCCGAGCGAAATGGAGAAATGGCTACGGTTCGGGACGGCAGACTGACGAGCATCCGGGAGTACATCGACACGCAGGCCGCATGCGGACGCTTGCGAAGGAGCTGGGCCGAGAGAACGTCGAAGCCGTCTCGGCGGACCTCGTCGATGGTCCATTTCAGGATGTTGGCAAAGTCGACCTCCGCAACAGCGCCGAGACGAACGCGCCATGTCCGCTTGGCCATGACGGTTCTGTTCAGTGGTTCGGGAGATGACCTTCCGAGAGGTCATTCAACCCTCTTTGGTGATTTTGTTCTGGAAGATTTACGCGCGCGTACGTCTCACCGCCATCCCAGCGCAGGCGCGACCTGTGTCAGGATCGCCTCGATTGAGTGCGCGCAGTAGTCCACGCCGAGCTGGTTCGGCACGGTCAACAGCAACGTGTCGGCCTCGGCGATCGCCTCGTCCTGCCGGAGCTGTTCGATCAGCGCATCCGGCTCGGCGGCATAGCTGCGGCCGAAGATTGCCCGCGTGCGCGGGTCGATGAAGCCGATCTGGTCTTCGCCTTCGCCGCTCCTGCCGAAATAGGCGCGATCGCGATCGTCGAGCAGCGCGAAGATGCTGCGGCTCACCGAGACGCGAGGCTCCCTCGTGTGGCCGGCTTCCTTCCATGCGGCGCGATAGCTACGAATTTGCGCGGCCTGCTGCACGTGAAAAGCTTCGCCGGTCTCGTCGTTCTTCAGCGTCGAACTCTGCAAGTTCATGCCGAGCTTGGCGGCCCAGATCGATCGCGGTGGCGTTCGAGCCGGCGCCCCACCAGATCCGCTCGCGCAGCCCTTCTGAATGGGGCTCCAGGCGCAGCAGCCCCGGCGGATTTGGAAACATCGGCTGCGGATTGGGTTTTCCAAACCCTTCGCCGCGCAAGATGTCGAGAAAGACCTCGGCATGTCGCCGGCCCATGTCGGCATCGCTCTCGCCGTCGGCCGGTTGATAGCCGAAATAGCGCCAGCCGTCGATCACCTGCTCGGGCGAGCCGCGGCTGATGCCGAGCTGAAGCCGCCCGCCGGCAATGAGGTCGGCGGAACCTGCGTCCTCCGCCATGTAATGCGGGTTCTCGTAGCGCATGTCGATCACAGCCGTGCCGATCTCGATCTTGCTGGTCTTCGCGCCGACGGCGGCGAGCAGCGGAAAGGGCGAAGCAAGCTGCCGCGCGAAATGGTGCACGCGGAAATAGGCGCCGTCCGCGCCGAGCTGTTCTGCCGCGACCGCAAGCTCGATCGATTGCAGCAGCGTATCCGCCGCCGAGCGGGTCTGCGACTGCGGCGAGGGCGTCCAGTGCCCGAAGGAGAGGAATCCGATCTTTTTCATGGAGGCAACATATGGATGACGGCAAGAATTTGCGACACCTCGGCCGGAGGAAAGATGGCAACAAGTGTGGACCCGTAAGCGCCTCCTAGAGGAAGCAGGCACGAACTTGGACTGCTCGTGGAGTTTTCAGATTTCGCAGCGCGTCAAATTCAAAGCCTTGAGCAAGCCGCCGAACGCCTTGAGCCGACAGGGCTCGGTCTCGCTGGCAGCCTTTGCGCGCTGAACATTGGCGGTCCGCTTGACAACGATTGGCTTTGGCTTTGGCTTCGGCTTCGGAGGTTTGGCGGCCGCGATCGTCTTCGGATCGGGCCGATGACGGACGATCGGCGCGGGCGAGCGGACATGGATGTCTTGCGGAGCACCGGGGTTTTCGACTGAAGCTGCCTCTGTCGGCATCGCGCTGCTCGCAGCGGCAACCTCGAGGCGATCGGCCTTCGCCGACGCGTCATACGAAGCAGAGATGTTTGCGCTCCGCTCGGCAAGCGGCTCGACGGTCACGACGACGCGACGCGGTGGCGCGCTCAGCTCCATTGCCGACAGCACTCCGACACTGAACAGGATCAGAAGGCCCAACAACGCCATTCTCAGCATAATGCGCCTCCGATCCAGGTTCGTGCCGTCGGAAATTCTCCGCGGCAATGAGGCGACTTGTCGACGGCTGCCGACGCGCGAGGAATCATTTGCCGACAAGGTTAACGTCGGCGATGCTCCCGCACGTGCTAAGAATGCTCCCGCTCAGGTGTTGGCAGGCCGAATCTGGTCACAAGAAGGACTGTGAAGCCTGAGCTGAACACCACGAGAGCGATCGTCATGTCTGCTGTTTGGGGGAAGCCTGACGCCGCCTGACGGGTTGGCCAACAGCTGCTTTTGACCCCGAGCGGTCATTACCCCTCTGGTATGCCGGCCGCGCGCATGCCCTCATACAGTCGCTCAAGACTGGCCATCCATTCTGGATTGTGGAATCGGAAAACGTTCATGCGATATCGACGGATGGTGAAGCTGCGATCAAGCGCCAATCCGATCTCGGCCCTAGATCGTGCCTCCTTCGAGTCTTCCCTCATCGCCAGGGCACCAGCGAAGTGAAAGTGAGAAAGCGCGTGATTGGGATTGGCTTCAATGCTCCGGCGAAGCCAGTCGAGTGCCTCACGGTCGGTTTTGGACATCAACTTGGCCATCCCGACAAACATGAACCAAAGAAAGGCGCGCGTATCGCGCGGGGACAGTCGCAGCGCATCTTGAACGTGCCCCTCGACCTCCTCGCCACGCTCCAGTGCATACTTTCCAAGCCCGATGAACCCATGTGCATCGGCTAGATTGCGATCCAGCGCCAATGCGTGATGACATTCGGCGATACCTTTGGCAGCGCGGCCTGTCCGAATTTGAACTGCGCCGAGGAGCATGCGGGCTCTGGGATGGTTCGGGGGGCGCGTAACAACACGCTGTTCAGCGCGTTCTCCGCGGTCCTGAAATGCACCGATCCGTCATCAGTTATAAAGGATGAACCCACCGATACATCGACCTGAGCCGCGGCAACTGCCGCTTCAATGTTGTCGGGATCAAGCGTCAAGGCACGCACGAAGAAGTCCTTTGCTCGCGCCAAAAACGCAGGTGTCACTCCCTTGTTCAGAAACGCCCTACCCTGAAAGTATGAATCCATGGCGTTCGGGCGGAGCGATAGTTCTGCGCGCTTGGCTTCGGATTTGATGAGTTCGGCGTTCAACGTATTGGCCAGTCGCGATACTATCTCATCCTGCATATTCAACAAATCAGCAATCGGTTTGTCGAAGCGCTCGGCCCACACCTGGGTTCGGGTTTGAGTATCGGTCAACTGGACGTTCAGGCGAAAGCGATTGTCGCCGCGTTGCAGCGACCCTTCGAGCACGTAACGTACATTAAGCTCACGGCCGATCTCCCTTACGTCCACCGCTTTTCCTTTGAAGGTGAACGCGGTGTTGCGGCCGATGACGAACGCGCCGCCTATGCGTGACAAATCCGTTGTGAGACTGTCCGTCACACCATCGGCGAAATACTCTTGCTCCGCATCACCTCCGAGGTTTGCGAACGGCAGAACAACGATGGATAGGCGAGGCATTGCAGGCGGCGTCGACGGATCTCCAAGATCAGAGCGATCTGGTGTAGCGACGATCGAAAGATCGGGCCGCGCGATCAAGTTTCCGCTGATTGCCAGCATGTAGCCGCGGCGCGGCAGGGTCCTCAAGGCTAATCGATCATGTCCCAACGCACGCCTGACGTCGCCAATCGCATGGACGAGAGAGTCTTCCGTGACCTCACAGTCCGGCCAGACTTCATCCATGATTTCCTCTTTGCCCACCAAATGCCCAGCGCGTGTCGCAAGAAGCCGAAGCAACAACCAAGCCCGAGGGCGCAAGGGCACTATGTCACCGCGTCCATCGATCAACAGCTCGCGGCCAAGGTCAATGGTCCGGTCCCCGAGAACGATTAAATCCTGCGATGACTTAAGCAAGGGCCGCCTCTTGCAGGTCTCTTTCCGAAAATTTCGCTAAACTTTCAGGACGCAAGATCCATTGTACAGCATCATGGTGTGGCTTGGGATAGCGACAGCTTCCGAGCAGCCGATTCCCAAGAATGCAGCAAGAGGCGCGCGTCCATGATCCGCCCAGTCTTTTTCGCCGCGCTAAGCCGTTCAGTTTTCTGCTTTTTGGGAATCGCACTGTTTGCCTTCGCCGTTTTTCCGGTACCCACCCAGGGGCAAGAAATCAAAGTTACGCTCTTAGGTACAGGATGCCCCCCCGCCGTTATGAACCGGTTCGGGCCGAGCACCCTCGTCGAGGCGGCCGGGCACAGGTTCATTTTTGACGCAGGCCGAGGCGCCCTCCAGCGGCTCAACCAGGTCAAGGTGCCCTGGCAGGGAATAGACGCCGTCTTTCTCACTCACCTGCACTCGGACCACGTGGTCGGCTTTCCGGACCTGTGGCTGACCGGTTGGCTTGTGGGGCGGCCAGGCCGGGATCGACCACTGCAGGTGCGGGGGCCAACAGGGACCCAGCGCATGATGTCGTTCCTTGCGCAGGCGTTCGAGTACGATATCCGGATTCGATTAGACGACGACCGAGCACCACCAAACGGCGTGGTCATCCTCGCCGAGGACATTACCGAGGGTGTCGTCTATGAGAACAGCGGCGTGAAGATCACTGCGTTCGAGGTTGACCACACGCCGGTGAAGCCCGCGTTCGGCTTTCGGATCGATTATTCCGGCCGGTCCGTTGTGCTTTCCGGAGACACGCGCGTCTCTGAAAATCTCATTCGGCACGCCCAAAGTGCTGATCTCTTGATTCACAACGTTGTCTCGCCAGAGACATTCCAGCGCATTGGAGTGCCGCCGGCGCAGACGGCGAACATTATCGCCCACCACACCACGCCAGAGCAGGCGGGCGAAGTATTCGAGCGGACGAAGCCCAAGCTGGCGGTGTATTCACACATCGTGTTGCCAAACGCGACCGAGGAGGATCTGATTCCACCAACTCGGAAGATTTACTCCGGTCCATTGGAACTCGGTGAAGATCTGATGGTCATCGAGGTCGGCGAGAAAGTCGAGGTCCGAAGACCCGCCAAACCTTGATCCCAGCGTGCGTCCAGCGGCGAACGTGATCGAATAGGTTCGGGCCAATTTGCTGCGCCGCATGAGTCCGCTTCTGGCCCTTTGCCGATACGCAGGGGCGAGCTGGCGATGTCCGGTATTGAAGGCAGAACGGACGCGGCCTATGTCGCGACTCATAGATTGTGACCGCACCCCCCGGGTACATCCGGCTTTGCATGATGCTCAGCCGCGTTGGCGAAGCCGGGCCACCTCACGCGTAGGCCACCCAGCCGCGGAAGGTGAACCCGGTGTAGAACAGGGTCGGCTCGGAGAAGCCGGCCTCGCGCAGAATCGCCTCATCCTGCGCGGGCGTGAGGATTTCCAGATGGTTGGTAACGGCGTTCCGCGCGGCCGCGGCCTGCTCGGGCTCGACGCCGGAGGAGGCCAGGAACGCAGAGTACCGCGACAGCCATAGCGGGCGCTCCTCATCGCCATCGGGCGCGCTTAAATGGGCGATCACGAAAGCTGCGCGCGGCTTGAGCCGTCGGCGGACCTCCGAGGCGATGCGGCGTCGCTCCTCGACGTCGACGAAGTGCAGCGTCAGCAGGCAGCTGGCGCCGTCAAACAATTCCTGCGGAGCATCGTCGATGTAGCCCTGATGAAGGCGCGCGCGCGATGCGAGCGGGCCCAGGGTTTGCCCGGCAAGCGCCAGCATCGCCGCGGAGGGGTCCACACCGTCGAAGCTCCAGCGCGGCTGCGCTTGCGCAAACGTCTTCAATTCGAGGCCGCCGCCGGCGCCGAGCACGAGAATCCGCGCATCCTCACGCGCGCGCTCGGCCAGCAGGATCGCCGCCATGGACAGCATGGCATTGTAGCCCGGGACGAACCGTGGCGGTCCCTCCGTGTATCTCGCCACCGCTTGCGGATCGGAAAACATGTTCTGAACGTCGGTCATGATGTCGTCCTTGCTGAATGGAGCCGATCACGCGCCATGTGCGCTCATGCCCTGAAGCTTTCGGGAGCCGAGGCGTTTGCGCAGATCGTCGCTCAGCATCGCCAGCGTCACCTCGCCAAAGCGCGACAGCAGCAGCGCCTGCGCATCGCCGAATGCCTGATCGAGGGCGGCGTTGACGGCCTGCTCGACGAGACAACCCGGCGCCTCTGTCCGGTTGCCCATGGCCAGAACCGAGGGACTGCCGAGCGCGGTGTAGACGTCGCGCAGCGTCACCTTCGTGAGGTCGCAAGCCAGCGTCCAGCCGCCGCCATGTCCCTTTTCGGAGCGGACGTAACCGAGGTCCCGAAGGCCCGCCATGATGCGCCGGATCACCACCGGGTTCGTGTCCATGGCCTTTGCCAGGGTCTCTGGACGTGAAGGTGCCGGGCTGCTGCGCCATGTGCAGCAGGACGTGCAGCACGCCGGATAATCGACTGTCTCGTTTCATGTAACTTTATATGTTACATGATGGCGGCAAGGTCAACTGATTTCGCCGTGAGCCTTCCGATCTCACGCTTCGACCGGAAGCGAACTGCGCGCCGCCAGGTCTGTGCAGAATCTCGTCGTAAAGCTCAGGCGGCTGGCGACGATGCGAAGCGGAACGTTCTATGGATGGCGCGTTGTCGCCGCGGCCTTTGGTCTCGCCGTTCTCGGCCTGGGGTTTGGCTTCTATGGGCCGCCGATCTTCCTGAGTGCCGTTCGCGAAGCTAGGGGATGGCCGCTGGCCCTGGTCTCGACGGCGGTCACCGTGCACTTCCTGGCGGGGTCGATCGTGACAGCCAATCTGCCGACGCTCTATCGGCGCTTCGGCATTCCGGCTGTGACAAAGGCCGGCGCGCTGTCGCTGGCCGTCGGCGTCTTTGGATGGGCGATCGCGGCGACGCCGTGGCAATTGTTCGGTGCGACGCTGTTGAGTGGTGCAGGCTGGGTGACGATGGGCGTGGCCGCGGTCAACGCCATCGTGTCGCCCTGGTTCATCCGCCGTCGTCCCGCGGCACTCGCGGTCGCCTATAACGGCGCCAATGTCGGCGGGATCATCTTTTCGCCGCTCTGGGCTGCGGCCATTGCCATGCTTGGGTTTGCCGTTGCAGCAGCAGCCATCGGCATGATCTTGGTCGTGGTGGTGTGGCTACTTGCGAGCACAGTGCTGTCGCGCACGCCGGAGCAGACCGGATCGATGCCCGACGGCGCCGCCGCGGCCGCTGAGGCTGTCTCGGCGAAGAGCGCACGACCGCTCACCGGATCGCTGCTCTGGCGGGACCGCAAATTCCTGACGCTCGCAGCCGGCATGAGCCTGGGGCTGTTCGCACAGATCGGCCTGACCGCGCATCTCTTCTCGCTGCTGCTGCCTGCACTCGGTCCGCAATGGACCGGGCCGGTGGTGGGACTGATCGGCGTCATGGCGATCGCCGGCCGGACGCTGCTGGGCTGGCTCATGCCTGGAAGCATCGACCGGCGGTTGGTTGCCTGCACCAGCTACGCCGTTCAAATCACCGGCTCGATCACGTTCATCGCCGCGGCTGGAACGAACATTCCGCTGTTGATCCTCGGTGTTGTCTTGTTCGGCCTCGGGTTCGGCAACGGGACGTTCCTTCCGCCGCTGATTGCGCAGGTCGAATTCGCTCCGGATGACGTGCCGCGTGTGGTCGCGCTGATCGTTGCGATGTCGCAAGGCGCCTATTCATTCGCGCCGGCGGTCTTTGGTTTGATCCGCGAATGGCTTCCGGCCGGCACGGGCGCCACGCCCGGCTTTTATGTTGCCGCGGCGCTGGTGCAGGGATTGGCGATCTGCGCATTTTGGGCGGGGCGCCAGTCGCGCCGCCGAGCCGATGCGGCCTGATCCACCGCGCAATGGCCAATGCGCCCGATAATGGCATCCTGCGCCTGTTTTGCCCGACGGAGCAACGACTTTTTGCCCGACCGATCAACGTCTCTGCGAAGGGCCTAAGTCATTGATCCCACTCATGCCGGCTACTGTGCATGGGGTTGTTTTCGAGGTTTTTGTTTTGGAAGCACGACAGTGCGAGGATGAACCGGACCTGATCCGGCTCGCCCGCTACTTCATCACCCGCAAACCCTTGGTCGTGAACCGCTGCGTCTTGTCGCCCGGACGCACCGGTCGCCTTGTGCCGGCAGCCTTGCCGGTGCCGGGCGGCTGATGTGCCGGCACCAACTGGTCGGGGCGCGAGCCGATCAGATCGGCGCGGCCCATTTCCTTCAGCGCTTCGCGCAGCACCGGCCAATTGTCGGGGTCGTGATAACGCAGGAAGGCCTTGTGCAGGCGGCGCTGCCGCAGGTCCTTGATGGCCTCGACCTTGTCGCTGCCGCCGCGCCGCACGCCGCGCAGCGGGTTGACGCCGCTGTGGTACAATCGCGGTTGCGGTCGCCATCGGCGAGGGCAGGAAGGTCTGCACTTGATCGGCGCGATAGCGGTTCTTCTCGAGCCAGAGCGCGAGGTTCATCATGTCCTCGTCGGTCGTGCCGGGATGCGCCGCGATGAAATACGGGATCAGGTAACATTTCTTGCCGGCCTGTTCGGCCGCGGCATCGAACATCCGCTTGAACTGGTTGTAGGCGCCGATGCCCGGCTTCATCATCATGCCAGGTGTTGAGGTTCGGACAGATCTCCGGGAAGACGCAGGACGGCCGCCAGCACGCCGCCTCGACCTTCGGGTCCTTGCACGCCATCCGGTACATGTTGGCGGTGGGACCGCCGATGTCGGAGATGACGCCGGTGAAGCCGGGCGTCTTGTCGCGGATCTTCTCGATCTGACGGCGGGCGTGAAGCAGTCGCGGCCTCCGGTTCCAATGCTTGTGTCGTGGTTCAATCGCAGGAACCATCCGTCTCAACGAACATTCTGATGCAGGGTTTGCGCCGGGCCCGGTTCGCGCGCGCTCGAGTCAAAATCTGATATTGCCTCGATCTTCGCCTCTGGCGGATGGGGAACTCGTGAGTACAGTCATAGAGAACTTGCTGTTGCGAAAGCAAAAGCTCGTCGAGCAACTCGAGAAGGCACCGTCGGTCGAAGACCGCGACCAAATCGAGCATCAGCTCGAACAGATCAACACCGCGCTGGAATTCCTGGACAGGTCTGGCTCGAAAGGCGCGCGATAGCAGCGCTCAGTCGACCTTCAGCGCTTTGGCGTAGACCAGGCCCGAATTGGTGACGTGCGTGGTCATCAGCGCTGCGAAGGAGGCGAACTCGCCGCGGGAAAACAAGTCGAGCAGCTTGCGATGCTCGTCGAAGGACGTGCGGGTGCGGACGTCGATCGGCGAGGTCAAATTGGTGCGCAGTGCGGCGACGCGGCCGGAGACGAGCTGATAGGATTCGGCGAGATAGCGGTTGCCGCAATGGGCGAACAGCCCTTCGTGAAAGGTGGCGTCGGCGCGGCCATAGGCGATATTGTCTTTGGCCGCAATTGGCGGCTCCATCGCCGCGATCGCCTCGCTCATCGTCGCGATCGCACCGTCGCGATCATGGTGGAAGGCGAGCTCGGCGGCCTTTGGCTCCAGCGCGATGCGGAAGGTGCAGAGCGCAGTGATGTCCTCGGCGCTCGGTGTGAACACGAAACTGCCGACCTGCGGCCGGATCACGACGAGGCCCTGCGCCTGCAGCTGGCCCATCGCCTCGCGCACCGGCGTGCGGCTGACTCCGAAGGAGTTTGCCACCATCTCCTCGGAGATCGCGGCGCCGAGCGCGAACTCGCCGTCGATGATGGCCTGACGCAGCCGCTGCATCACCCGCTGGGACAGCGATTTCGGCGCATCGAGCTTCATCGATCGCATAGGCTCCCTCAGATCACCTTGCCGGGATTGAGCAGATGGTCGGGATCGAGCGCGGCCTTCAGCGTCCGCATCAGCGCGATCTCGGCCTCGCTCCGGGCATGCCCCAGCCACTTCTTCTTCAGCGTGCCGATGCCGTGCTCGGCGGAGACGCTGCCGCCCATCTCGCGCACGAGACCGTAGATGATCGCGTCCATCGCTTCCTTCGGCTGCTGCTCGACGGCAAGGCCGGTCACCCAGGAGACGAGATGCAGATTGCCGTCGCCGATATGGCCGTAATAGACGCTCTCGCATCCCTCGATGCCGTCAGCCAGCGCGGCCTTGCAGCGCGTGACGAACTCGTCCATCCGCGCCACCGCAAGCCCGATGTCGTAGGAGATGTGCGGCCCCAGCACCTGGCCGAACTCGGCGCAGATGTCGCGCACGCGCCAGAAGCTTTGCGTCTGCGCCAGCGATTGCGCCACGGCGGCGTCGGCGAGCAGCCCGCGTTCCATCAGCTGTTCGAGCCAGTTCTGGAAGCGCGGCGTGTCGACGCTCTCGTCGGTGCCTTGCGCTTCCACCAGCACGTAGAGGCCGTGACCTGCGGCGACCGGCGGCTTGACGCCGGCGCGATTCGTGATCACGTCCCAGTAATCCGGCCACATCACCTCGAACGCCGACAGCAGCGGGCCGAGCCCGCTGCGCGCGGCGCCGAGCAGCGCAATCACGGCGGCATAGTCCTTGAGCGCGCAGAGCGCGGCCATGGTCGAGCGCGGTTTTGGAAACAGCCGCAGCACCACGCGGGTGATGATGCCGAGCGTGCCTTCCGAGCCGATAAACAGATGTTTCAGATCGTAGCCGGCATTGTTCTTCATCAGCTTGTTGAGGCTGGTGATGATGGTGCCGTCGGGCAGCACGACTTCGAGCCCGAGCACCAGCTCGCGCGTCATGCCGTAGCGGATCACGCGATTGCCGCCGGCATTGGTCGAGAGGTTGCCGCCGATCGCGCAGGAGCCGCGCGAGCCGAGGTCGAGCGGAAAGAAAAACCCGGCTTCGTCGGCGGCCTTCTGGATCGTCTCCAGCGGCGTGCCTGATTTCACCGTCATCGTCATCGACGCATGATCGATCTCCTCGATGCCGCTCATGCGCTCCAGCGAGATCGCGACCCAACCTGCTTCCGGCGATGCGCCGCGGCACAGCCCGGTCAATCCGCCCTGCGGCACGAACGGCAGATGCGCCTGCCGGCAGGTCGCGATCGCATCCGCAACGCCTTGCGCGTCGACCGGCCGGATCACCGCGAGCGGCGTTTGCGGCAGGCTCGCGCTCCAGTCGTTGCAATTGCGGGCAGGCACGTCGGCGCCAACAAGCACGGCGGCGGCGCCGAGCTTGTCGCGCAACGCGCCGAGCAAATGGTCGGGCCGCCCAATGGGGGTCACCATGTTCATGCGAGACCTCCTCGGAATCTGGCTGCGTCTCATGCGCGCCGGGACGGCGGAAAAGATTTGCGCCTTTCTTGTATGTAAGATACAAGACGAAAAGTAAAGCAAAAACAAGGCTCGGGAAGCCCTCCTCAGATCCTTCGAGATCCGAGGCTTGGTCCGAAGCCGCAGCAACAGGTGGGTGTGATGACGGAGGCAATTCGCGGGTTCTGGGTAGCGTCAGCTACGCCGCTGGCAACCGACGGCAGCGTGGACTCCGCAAAGCTCGCCGCTCACGCCAAGCAACTCTTCGGCAAGGGCGTCGACGGTGTCGTGCTGTTCGGCACCACCGGCGAGGGCACCTCGTTCAACGTCGCCGAACGCGTCGCGACCATTGCAGCCGTGCTCAAGGCCGGCGTGGCGCCGGAACGAATTGGAATCGGCGGCGGCTTCCCCGCGATCAGCGATAGCATCGCATTGACGCGCGCCGTACTCGGCCTCGGCCTGCGTCACGTGTTGTTGCTGCCGCCTTACTTCGACCGCAGCGTCAGCCCTGAAGGCATCGAAGATGCCTTTGCGGCGATCCTCGACGGCGTCGCCGACGATCGCCTGCGTGCCTACCTCTATCATATCCCGCAGATCTCGGGTGTTGCGATCCCGACCAGCGTCGCCGCGAATTTGCGCAAGCGCTACGGCAGGATGGTTGCTGGGCTGAAAGACTCCAGCGGCGACTTCAAGCAGTTCCAGGCATTCCGTGCCGCCGCCCCCGAGCTCGCCATCACCGTCGGCAACGAGGTTGACATCACCCGCGCGATCGCCGCCGGCGGTGCCGGCACCATCTGCGGCATGGCCAACATCGCGCCGGAGCTGGTCAAGGCAATGATCGACGGCAAGGACGTCGAAGCGCGCATGCAGGCCGCCGTCGACATCGTGGTGAAATCCCCATCCTTCCTCACGACGCTGAAAGCCATCCTCGCGGCACAGACGGGCGATGCGAGCTGGCTGCGCGTGCGGCCGCCGCTCCGGGCCTTGTCCGACGGCACTGCGCTCAAGCGGAAGCTCGACGAGCTGATGGTTCCCGCCATCGCGTGAGATCGCGCAAAACCGCGAGACGTTGCCGCGAATTCGCGCGCTGGCGACCGACCCGTCCGCCGCGGTGCGTGGCCGCGAATTCCGCGTCGGTGCCGTCACCGGCCAAATTCGTTTTCGCGGAACGCTACGCCGACGAGACGTTCGGCGAGAAGATCATCGCGAACTTGCTCGACATCCATCGCGGCGCATTTCTGCGTTCATGCTCGCGGCTGCGCTGATGCCGCAGTTCGCGGTCACCGGCATCCTGCTCTATCTGTCGCGCCGCAAGCTGCGGCGCCCGGATGACCCGCCGTCCTCATGTCATTTCGCCTGCATGCGCCGTTCGTCGATGACGACGTCGGTGTTGATGGCGTAGACGAAGCAGCCGCCATCTCGGCCGTTCCGCGCGGGATCGCTGTTACATTTCGCCAGCGCAGAGGTTTGAGCGTCCTTCAGGCTGGGATCCCCTGCCGAGATGAACAGCTTGCCCCAGGGATGGATCGCGACCGCCTTGGGCTCCATGGCCTTGTCGTAGTTCTGCACGTCAGGGCGCTGCCGTGTGATCCGCCGGATGATCGGAATCTGCGACAAGTCGTACTTACCTGCATAGTGCAGCCGCGGCATGTCTTTCGACATCAGCTCGCCCTCCACAACGATCTCCTCATTCACAGCCAGCAGAGCGCATGGCTTGCCGTAGCGTAGCTGACACGCTTCAAGCGAACGGTCGCCGGTGACAGACGCGTCTTCATGCTCGCAGGAACGAAAATAGCTTGCACCGATAAGATCTACTGCTTGTCCCTTGTTGGACTTACAGGCGACGTAGTCCTTGATCAGCGTATCGCGAGAGGTACTCAAAGCGGGGGTTGCCGCCGCGATAATCGCAGCCATCGCTCGTTCAAATTGTGATTTTCGCTCTGCATCGGTCAATGTCGCCATCGCCATGCTTGGCAGCACGAGGAAGATTATCAGGAATTTCGTGATTCTCATCTTGCGCCCCCCAGCCTGAGGCAGAACTGTAGCCCGTCTGATCCTGCAGAAAAAACGATTCTTTGTGCGGACGACTGGGATTTGCGGCATTGCCAAGCAGGGACAGTATGCCTCGATTGTGCTGGTCAATCGGGCGCCGATCGGCCAAAAACGCTCCTGTCCGAACCCTCCATGGTTAGCCGCCCATGACGATCCCGACCGTCACCCCCGCCGATATCCGCCGCGCAATGCTGTTGCGCGAGGAGATCGCGCTGCTCGATCTCAGGCATGAGGCTGGTTTCGCCACCGGTCATCCGCTGTTCGCCGCCAACATGGCCGCGGACCGGATCGCGGTCGAAGCCGAGGTGAGGCTGCCGCGTAAAAATGTGCCGATCGTGCTCTATGATGACGGGGAGGGGCTCGTCGCGCCCGGCGCCGAACGGCTTGCCGCCCTCGGCTATACCAATATTTGTGCGCTCGACGGCGGGCTGAAGGCCTGGCGCGCTGCGGGTTATCAAGTATTCGAGGACGTCAACTCCTACTCCAAGGCCTTTGGCGAGCTGGTCGAATCGCGCAGGCACACGCCCTCGTTCAGTGCCGACGAGGTGGCAAAACTCATCGCGGACAAGGCCAACATCGCCATCCTCGACGTTCGCCGCTTCGACGAATACGCCACCATGAACATTCCGGGCTCGGTCAGCGTGCCCGGCGCGGAGCTGGTGCTGCGGGCGGGCCAGGCCGTGCCTGATGCCGAGACCACCATCATCGTCAATTGCGCCGGCCGCACCCGCTCGATCATCGGCACGCAATCGCTGATCAATGCCGGCGTGCCGAACAAGGTCCGCGCGCTGCGCAATGGCACCATCGGCTGGACCTTGGCGCGGCATACGCTCGACCACGGTGCCGACCGGCGCGGCGCGATCGGCCCATTCGAAAGCGGCCCGGCCAATGCACGCGATGTCGCCTATCGCGCCGGTGTCCGCCATATCGGCGCGCGCGAGATGGCTGCGCTTGTCGCGCAGACCGATCGCACGCTCTATCGCTTCGACGTGCGCGACGCGGAAGAATATGCTGCAGGCCATCTTCTGGGCTTCCGCCACTATCCCGGCGGCCAGCTCGTCCAGGAAACCGATATGGCGGCGCCGGTGCGCGGGCGCGCACATTGTTCTGACCGACGACAAGGGCGTCCGCGCTGACATGACGGCGTCCTGGCTCGCGCAGATGGGCTGGGAGGTCCATGTGCGGGAAGGCGGCTATGACGACGCGCTCGAAATCGGTCCGCCGCGCGTCCTGCCCAAGCCCGACCCCGCCCACCGCTACCGCCGCCCCTATGAAGGCACCGGCGTCGACGAGCGTGCGATGCAGGCCTATCTCGAATGGGAATACGGCCTGGTCGAACAACTGCGTCTTGACGGAACGCACGGGTTTTACGTCATCTGACGACCGCCCCGCCATCTTCTCCCCGTATCCCAACCCTATTGTGCTGCGCATCCCCCGCGGTCTATGAGCTGCGGCAAAGCTGTGACCCACGGAGATTTCATGCCAGCCCCAGGCCAAAGCCCTGAGCGGAACGCGAAGGCGCTGCTGCTCGAAGGCGTCAACGACAGCGCCGTGGACCTGTTCAGAACTGCGGGTTTCACCAATGTCGAGCGCCTGACCAAGGCGCTGGACGGCGAAGATTTGCGGCGGGCGCTCAAGGGCGTGTCGCTGCTCGGCATCCGCTCGCGCACCCAGATCACCGATGAGGTGCTCGCGGCGGCCGACCAGCTTCTCGCCGTCGGCTGCTTCAGCGTCGGCACCAACCAGGTCGATCTGCTGGCGGCGCGCAAGCGCGGCATTCCCGTGTTCAACGCGCCGTTCTCCAACACGCGCAGCGTCGCCGAGCTCGTGATCGGCGAGATCGTGATGCTGCTTCGGCGCATCTTCCCGCGCTCGGTGTCGGCGCATGAGGGCGGCTGGGACAAGTCGGCGACCGGCAGCCGCGAGGTACGCGGCCGCACCCTCGGCATTATCGGTTACGGCAATATCGGCTCGCAGCTCTCGACGCTGGCCGAGGCGATCGGCATGCGCGTGGTCTATTTCGACCGCACCGACAAGCTCCGCCACGGCAACACCGAGCCGGTCGAGAAGCTGGAAGAGCTACTGGCGCAGAGCGACGTCGTCAGCCTGCACGTGCCGGAGACGCCGGAGACATCAGGCATGATCGGCGAGAAAGAGCTGCGGGCGATGAAGCCCGGCTCCCTCCTGATCAACAACAGCCGCGGCACCGTCGTCGATCTCGAAGCACTGGCGGCGGCCCTGCGCGACGGCCATCTCGCCGGCGCCGCCATCGACGTGTTTCCGGTCGAGCCGTCCTCGAATTCAGACCGCTTCAAGAGCCCGGTGCAGGGCCTCGGCAACGTCATCCTCACCCCGCATATCGGCGGCTCGACCGAGGAGGCGCAGGAGCGCATCGGCGGCGAGGTGGCGCGCAAGCTGGTCGATTTTTTCATCACCGGCTCGACCACGGGGGCGGTGAATTTCCCGGAGGTGCAGCTGCATTTGCGGCCCTCCGGCGCGCGCTTCAGCCACGTCCATCGCAACGTGCCGGGCATGCTGCGCCGGCTGAACGAGGTCTTCCTCCAGCGCGACATCAACATCGCCGCGCAATATCTGGAGACCGCCGGCGACCTCGGTTACGTCGTGCTCGACGCCGACCTCGGCGGCGAGGATTCAGGCGCGCTGCTGGAGCAGATCCGCGCCCTCGACGGCACGGTCGGCGCGCGGCTGGTGTTCGAGCACTAGGCTAGATCGCGGGAGGTCCCACGTTCCAGTTGCATCTCGCAGCAAAAGCTCGCTACAGTACGCCACGGTGTTCGACTACGTGTGACAAATCGCGTCGAATTTGAGTTTCAGTTGCGTGAGTGCCGCCATGGAACGGGACGCCGTACTGATCGATCTCGCGCTTCAAGGCG
The DNA here is from genome assembly GCF_054056555.1 of Bradyrhizobium sp. LM2.9. NCBI lineage: Bacteria > Pseudomonadati > Pseudomonadota > Alphaproteobacteria > Hyphomicrobiales > Nitrobacteraceae > Bradyrhizobium > Bradyrhizobium sp. LM2.9. The sequence continues at coordinate 5,534,593 of NZ_JBSRYJ010000002.1, read as the reverse complement.
GCGGTTCGCACGGCGCCTTCGCCTGGGGCGTGCTCGACCGTCTCCTGGAGGAAAAGTGGCTCACCATCGCCGCGATCTCCGGGACATCGGCGGGCGCGATGAATGCGGCCGTGCTGGCGGATGGCTGGATCGCGGGTGGCGCCGAGGGCGCGCGCGACGCGCTCGAAAGATACTGGCGCCGCGTTTCGAAGGCCGCGGCCTTCAGTCCGCTCCAGCGCTCGCCGCTCGACCGGCTGATGGGGCGCTGGACGCTCGACACGTCGCCCTTCTACATCCTGACCGACCTGATGTCGCGGGTGCTGTCGCCCTACGATCTCAATCCGACCGGTTACAATCCGCTGCGCGCAGTGCTGGCCGAGAGCATCGATTTCGAGCGGCTCGCGAGCTCACCCATCAAGCTGTTCATCACCGCGACGCGGGTGCGCACTGGGCGCGGACGCATCTTCCGCAACGCGGAGATCACGGCGGATGTGTTGCTGGCATCGGCCTGCCTGCCGACCATGTTCCGGGCGGTCGTGATCGACGGCGAGCCCTATTGGGACGGCGGCTATGTCGGTAACCCGACGATCACGCCGCTGGTGCGCGAGAGCGATGCGCACGACACCATCCTGGTGCAGATCAATCCGACTGAAACGTTCGAGGAGCCGCGGACGGCTGCGGAGATTCTCAACCGTCTGAACGAGATCTCGTTCAATTCGCCGCTGATGAAGGAGCTGCGCATGATCGCGCTGCTGCGCCAGGCGGCCGACCCCGGCAGCGGCGAGGGCGCGCGCTGGGCAAAGATGCGGACCCACCGCGTCAAGAGCGACATGCTGGCGAAGTTCGGGGCGTCGTCGAAGCTCAACGCGGAATGGGAGTTCGTCTCGATGCTGCGCGCCGAGGGACGTCTGGCGGCGCAGACGTTTCTCGACGAGCACGGCGCCGATATCGGCCAGCGTTCGACCGCCGATCTCGACGTCCTCCTGGCGGAGTGCTGAGGCGTGGGTCTTCTCGGTATTCTCGTCGGGCTCGGTCTGCTCGTCCTGTTTGCCTTCCGCGGCTGGAGCGTCCTGCTGCTCGCGCCGTTCGCTGCGCTCGTCGCGGCGCTGTTCGGCGGCGAGCCGCTGCTCGCGAACCTGACCCAGATCTTCATGGTGAATGCGGCGGGGTTTCTGGCGCAGTTCTTCCCGATCTTCCTGCTCGGCGCCGTCTTCGGCAAGTTGATGGACGACAGCGGCGCGGTGAGGTCCGTGGCGGGCTTCATGGCGCAATGCCTCGGCGAGCGACGCGTGATTCTCGCGGTCGTGCTGGCCGGCGCGCTTGTCACCTATGGCGGCGTGAGCCTGTTCGTCGCGTTCTTCGTCATCGTTCCGATGGCCCAGTCGCTGTTCCGCGCGGCCGCGATTCCGCGCCGGCTGATTCCGGCCGCGATCGTGCTCGGGACGTCGACCTTCACCATGTCGGCCCTGCCGGGCACGCCGTCGATCCAGAACGCGATACCGATGCCGTTCTTCGGCACCACGCCGTTTGCCGCGCCAGGCCTCGGTATCGTCGCGTCCCTCATCATGCTCGGCGCGGGCCTGTGGTGGCTGCAGCGAGCCGAGGCTGCGGCCCGCCGTGCCGGAGAAGGTTATGGCGAGGACGTGCGGGGCGCGGCCGAGCACGCCGCCGATGACGAGCTGGTCCGCGAGCGCGCGACGACCGCACGCGAGTTTGATCCGGCCGAGATCCGGCACGGTCGCCGCAGCGACGGGGCTGCTCCGGTGGCGAGCGCCATCCTGCCATTGGCAGTCGTCGTGGCCGTCAATCTCGTGATGTCACTCCTGGTGTTGCCGCGGCTCGATGTGTCGTATCTGAGCGAGCAGCGCTTCGGCGGAATATCGTTGGCCGCGGTCGCCGGCGTATGGTCGGTCAGTGTCGCACTTGGCGCGGCCATCGTCGCGACCATCGTGCTGAACTGGACGCGGCTTCCCTCGTTGCGGCAGACCATGGACGCCGGCGCCAATGCATCGGTCCTGCCCGCACTCAGCGTTGCAAGCCTCGTCGGATTCGGCGCGGTCATCGCGGCGCTGCCGGCTTTCGAAACGGTGCGCGACTGGGTGCTTGCGATCGAAGGCGGTCCGCTGGTCTCGCTCGCGGTCGCGACCAATATTCTCGCTGCGCTGACCGGCTCGGCGTCGGGCGGCCTGACCATCGCGCTCGACGCTCTCGGCCCGACCTATGTCGACCTTGCCGCGCGCACCGGCGTCGACCTCTCGCTGATGCACCGCGTCGCGGTGATCGGCTCGGGGACGCTGGACATCCTGCCGCACAATGGTGCCGTGGTAAGCCTGCTCGCGATCTGTGGCCTGACCCATCGCGACAGCTATTTCGACATCGTAATGGTCGGCATCGTGACGTCGCTGCTGGCGCTGGTGGCCGTGATCGTTTTGGGCGGCGCGTCGGGATCGTTCTGAACGGAATTCTGGCATGAGCGATTGACGGAGGAGCGAAGGTTGCATTCAATGCGGCCAACTGTCGGACGCAACAGGCCGGGGTGAAAACGATGACGCGAGCGAGTGCGAAGCTGTGTGCATTGCTTGTAGGTACGGCAGCTGCGCTGGGCGCAAGCAGCGCGTCGGCAGCGACCATGGCCGAGGATGCAGACACGGTCTGCAAGGGTCTCGTCGGCGGGACCGATGCCGTGAAGATCGATTCCGCAACGTTGCAGGCGCCGTCGCAACTGGCCGTGGCCGAACGCGGCCCGACGCCGTCGGGGCGCGTCACGCCCGCCAATCCCGGCTTCTGCAAGGTGCTCGGCCATATCGATCCGATCGATACCAAGGCGCCGCCGATCAAGTTTCAGGTCAACTTACCCGTCGAATGGAACGGCCGTTCGCTGCAATATGGCGGCGGCGGCTTCAACGGCGTGCTGATCACCGGTCTGACGTTGCCGCCGGCCTACCCCTTCGACAAGCCGTCGCCGCTCGCGCGCGGCTTCGTCACCTACGGCACCGACTCCGGCCACGAGTCCAAGCCGGGCGAACCGCCGCAACTGTTCGCGCTCAACGACGAAGCCTTCGAGAATTTCGCCCATCGCGCCTATAAGAAGGTGCGCGATGCCGCCGTCGCACTGATGCAGCGGGCCTACGGCAAGAGGCCGGAGAAAATGTACTTCATGGGTTCGTCCGAAGGCGGCCGCGAAGGCCTGACGATGGCGCAGCGCTATCCCGACGACTTCGATGGCATTTTTGCCCGCGTGCCCGTCATCAATTGGGTCGGGCTGCAGCATGCCGGCACCCGTTCGGGTCTCGCGACCATGGGCGACGGCTGGATCAATCCGAAGCAGGTGAAGCTCGTGGGCGACGCCGTGCGGGCCGCTTGCGACAAGGCCGACGGCTCCGATGACGCGCTGGTGCAGGACCCCGTCGCCTGCAAGGCGGCGTTCAAGGTCGAGACCCTGCGCTGCACCAGCGGCAAGACGGGCGACCAGTGCCTCACCGACGCGCAGATCAAGGCGGTCGACACGCTGCATACGACCTACAAATTCCCGTTCGCGCTGGCCAACGGCCTCGACGATTATCCGGGCTGGGGCGTGTCGGGTGAGGACACGCCCGCGGTTGGCCCGACTGGCGGCTGGGTCGCGTGGTGGCTCGGCACGGCACCGCCTGCGCAACCGCCTGCGGCCAATAACGGCATCGCCTGGATCTACGGCGCCGGCGGGATTCAATATGTGTTCGCGCGCGATCCCAAGCTCGACGTGACGACGTACAAGCCCGAACAGCACAAGGCGCGGTTGCTCGAGGTCTCCAGCCTGATGGATTCCACCGATCCCGATCTCAGCCGCTTTCGCAGCCGCGGCGGCCGGCTGATCATGCTCGAGCACATGGCCGACTATGCGCAGAGCCCCTATGCCGGCATCCGCTATTTCGAGAGCGTCGAACGCAAGCTCGGCAAGGCCGAGACGGCGGAGTTCGCGCGGCTCTACACCGCGCCCGGCGCCGACCATGTCGGCTCCGGCGCGCCGGCCAATATCGACATGCTGAGCGCGCTGGTCGACTGGGTCGAGAAGGGCAAGGCGCCCGGCGACCTCGAAGTCGCCGAGCAGAAGGTCGAGGCACCGTCGTTTGCGACGCTTCGCGCGCTGCCGCTGTGCCGCTGGCCGGCCTGGCCGCACTACAAGAGCGGCCCGGTGACGGAGGCGGCAAGCTTTACCTGCGCGCCGTGAGGTCGTGGGACGCCGACCGCGTTTGCGGCGGTCTCATCCCGCCGCCATCGCCTGTGCGCCTCCCAGCAACTGTGCATTCAGCCGCCCGCCGGAAAACAACATGTCGTCGAGCGCCTCGTCGATATCGGCGGAAATGACGGAGTTACCGCCATCGCGCGCGAGGCTCGCCTGCGCCAGCCGTCGCATCAACTCCTTGATGAAGGCACAGCTCGTGCCCTCGCTGCGGCGGGCGGCTTCGCTGATCACTGCGTCCTCGAGTGGCAGCCCCTTGCCGTAGAGCCGGACGAGCTTGCCGCGGCCGGTCTCATCGGGGAGCGGCACTTCGATGGCCTGATCGATGCGGCCGGGACGACCGGCGAGAGCGCTCTCAAGCTGCTGGGGACGGTTGGTGGTCAGCACGAACAGGATGTCGGCGTCCTGCTTCAAACCGTCCATTTCGTTGAGGAGCCGATTGAGCAGCGGTTCCTCGCAGCCGCTCATGCTCTCGCGTTGCCGTGCGATCAGGTCGACGTCTTCGATAACCACCATGGCGGGCTGCAAGAGGCGGGCAAGATTCATATAGGCGCCGAGCAGGCCGATCTGCTCGGCCGTGATGATTAGCGTCGTATGTCCGGGCAGATGGGTCGCAAGATAGCGAATGGTGTGTGTCTTGCCGGTGCCGGGCGGTCCGTAGAGCAAAATGCCCTTGCGGGTCGATTGCCCGAGGTGGCGCAGCATGTCTCGCGTCCCTACGAAGTTCAATACGTTGCGATCGAGTAGTCGCAACGTCTGCTCGGGCAGGATCACCTCGTCACGCCCGACCGAGGGAAGTCTGTGCACCGTGATTCCGCGAGAACGGCCGCGATAGTCGGAATCGACATCGAGCGATAAAATTTTGCCGCGATAGGTGCGCGCGGCCTGCACTGCGTCCTCCAGTGCGGTGAAGCATTGTTGGACAAGTGCTGCTCCCGCGACCCCGGCCGGCACCATGATTTCGATCCGCACGCCGGTCTCGCGGCTATATTCCCGATGAACGGCCAGCAGCACCGCGTAGCGAAGGCCGGATGCAGAGCAAAGCCAGAGACCATTGTCGAGGCACTTGGCCGGTGCCTGCTCGCCAATGTCCACGTCGTTGTACTGAAGTGGTGCAATCGCCACCGCGAAATTATCGTTCTGCATCAGTCGGGCCACGGATACCGTTTCGTGACGATTCTCGGCGATGCCTAGCAACCGGATCGGCGAGGCGAATAGGCGGTCGATGGCAGTCTGGACGTCTGCTCGCATGTGGCCGGGAAACTGGCGGACCGTGGTTACGAGCTGGCTACGCGAGATGTCGGAGAAATGCCAATTCAAGACACCGAACGCATAGTTGAACTCTTCCTCGGGTAGTTCTTGGGATGCGGCTGCTGCAGCGAGCACGCACTCGGCGCACAGCCAGACTGTGCGGTTCGTCAAATGAACTTCCGATTTTGCGGTAGGCTGGTCGCAAAGCCCGCAGCACGGCTTCGCCGTTTCGCTCGTAATCAGGAGAGGATGGCCGGCGAAGGCGATGCGCCGCCGGGCAGACTCCAGTAGTGCGTCCGCAACGGATGGTGGGTAAGGACCACAGACAGCGGTCGCGTGCTTCTCGATGCTGGCCATGACGGAGGCTGCCTCGTCCTCCGACTTGCCAAAGATACGGCGCAACAGGTCGACGAAAAACTCGCGCGGAACGTCTCCGTCGTTATGCAGGACGAGTTGAATCGGCACAATTTCGTTCATCAAATGCCCCTTACACAACTTAAAATAGATAAGAACGAAAAGGGAACATAAAAAGAAGCGGCCGTCAAGCCTGATAGCTGCGACAAACTGCGAGTGATGGGCGAGGTCCTAATGCGCCGGCCCGCCAGCCGCCTTCACGCGCCGCGTCAGCAGCACCGCAATCGCGGCGAGCACCAGCACCACGCCGATCACGGCAAACGTGTCGGAATAACCCATCACCAGCGCCTGGCGCTTCACGGTCTTGCCGAGTGCGATGATCGCCTGCTCGCGCGCTGGCGTTCGGATCGGGGACGCCGTGCGCCATGAAATACTCGGTCATCTGCGCGATCCGGGTGCGGACTTCCTCGCGGCCGAGCGTGACCGACTGGCCGATGATGTTGGAGTGGAATTGCTCGCGTTTGGTGATGATGGTGGCGAGCGTCGCCGTGCCGATCGCGCCGCCCAGGTTGCGGAACATGTTACTGATGCCGGAGGCCGCTGCCGCGTCCTGCGGTGCGATGCCGCCGGTCAAGACCAAGGTCAGCGGCGTCAGCACCATGGCTTGTCCCACGGCGCGCACGATGTTCGGGATCCAGAGCTGGTCGCCGGCATAGTCCGGGGACATCGCCGTGTTCATGAAGCAGCTGTAGGCGAAGATCAGAAGCCCGGTGATCGCGATATAACGCGTGTCGAAGCGCCGCATCAGTTTCGGGATCAGCGGGATCAGCACGAGTTGGGGCAGGCCGGTCCATGCCAGCACATTGCCGATCTGTTCGGCATTGTAGCCCTGCGCCTGGCCGAGATAGGCGGGCAGCATGTAGACCGAGCCGAACAACGCGAAGCCAACCATGGTCATGGCAACGGTACCGAAGCCAAAATTGCGTTGGGTCAGCAGGCGCAACCGGATCAGCGGCTTCTCGATCGTGAGCTCGATCGTGATGAACAGCGTGAGGCTGACGGCCGCGATCACCGCCAGCTTGATGATGAAGGGTGAGGAAAACCAGTCGTCCTTGTTGCCTTCCTCGAGCACGGCTTGCAGCGCCGACAGACCGATCGCCATGGTGACGATGCCGGCCCAGTCACCATCCTTCAGAAGGCCGAGCTGCATCTTCTGCCGCTCCAGCGTCAGATAGAGCGCACTCACCATGACAGCGGTCGGGATCACGTTGACGAAGAAGATGGTGCGCCAGCCGTAGTTTTCCGTGAAATAGCCGCCGATGGTCGGACCGATCGCCGGCGCAAAGGTGACCGACAGCGCGAAGATCGCGAGCCCGACGGGCTGCTGCGGCTTCGGCAGCTTGGTCAGCACCAGCGTGAACGCCATCGGGATCAGCACGCCGCCGGCAAAGCCCTGCAAGCCGCGCATCGCGATCATCGACGGCAGATCGTGGGTGAAGGCACAGGCGACGGAGAACGCCGCAAACAGTACCGCGCTCGCCAGCATGTAGCGGCGGAACGAGAACACGCGGCTCAGATAGTCGGTCAGCGGGATCACGATGATCTCGCCGATCAGATAAGACGTCGAGATCCAGGAGCCGTTGTCGGCGCCGGTGCCGATGCCGCCCTCGATGTTGAGCAGCGAGGCGTTGGTGATCTGGATGTTCAGGATCGCCATGAACGAGCCGATCATGGCGGCAAGCACCGCGATCCAGGTCGCGGCACTCGCACGGTTGGGATCGGCGACCGGGCGATCAGACGTCGCGGCCGGTGCTGCTTGCGTCGAAAGTGAGAGGCTGTTTGACATGGCACGACCCTCCGGAGACGAGCTTCGCTTTGGGCGCGGCGGCCGCATTGGCGGTCGGCGCGGTCGAACGTGTTGCGATGGTCGGGATCACGGACATGCCGGGCCGGAGCGCAATTGCGGGCCCGTGCCGGGCGTCGAGCGCGATCTTGACGGGGATACGCTGCACCACCTTGGTGAAGTTGCCGGTGGCATTGTCGGGCGGCAGCAGCGCGAACTCCTGGCCGCTTGCGGGTGCGATGGAATCGACGTGACCGTGCACGACTTGACCCGGGAACATGTCGATCTCGATATCGACGGCCTGTCCGGATTTCACGTTGGTGAGCTGCGTCTCCTTGAAGTTGGCGACGACATATGTGCCCTCGGCCGGCACTATCGACATCAATTGCGTTCCGGCCTGCACGTATTGGCCGACGCGCAAGCTGCGATTGCCGACCACGCCTTCAATAGGCGAGACGATCGTGGTGTAGCCGAGATTGAGCTCGGCCTGGCGCTGGAGCGCGTCTGCGCGGACGGCCGCGGCCTTGGCCTGCAGGATCTCGGCCTTCAGGAGATCGACCTGCTTCAAGGCGGAGGTGAGATTGGCGATATCGCGCTGGATCGCCGCATCGGCGCCGGCGTCGCGCGCCTGCGCCTGCTGCGCGTTCTGCACGCTGCCAAAGCCCGTTGCCGCGAGATCGGTGTAGCGCTTGTTCTCCTGCTTGGCGAAAAGTTTCGCGGCATTGTCGACATCGATGGTCGCTCTCGCCGCTGCGATCACGGCCTGCTGCACGTCGAGCTGCGCTTCCTTGCTCGTCACCGTTGCATTGGCGGCAGCGACGTCGGCCTTGGCCTGGTCGAGTGCGACCTTGAAGTCGCGGTCGTCGATCCTCGCGAGTACCTGGCCGGCCTTCACATGCTCGTTATCGCCAATCAGGACGCGGTCGAGATAGCCGCTGACCTTCGGCGCGATGGTCGTGCTGTCGGCCTTCACATAGGCGTCATCGGTGGAGACGAGGAAGCGGCCGACCGTCCAATAGTCGTAGCCGTACCAGCTTGCGCCGGCTAGCGCGGCAGCTGCCGCGCCTGCCAGCAACAGCTTGCGAAGGTTCAGCTTTCTTGTGCGGGCGGGGGATTGCGTGGCGGGCAGAATGCCCTCCAATGCATCGCCTGGAATCACGACGGCTTCGGACTTGGACGGGTTGGTGTGCACGGTCATGGCCGGCTCCCCTGAATTAGGAAACTTGACGATTTCCAAAATAGAACTAGCTTTGGGACTGTCAATGGAATGACAGGCATCATTCAAAAGCATGGCTCAGGCAAAACCATCAAGTGAATGCCGCCCGCGCGGGCGGCCGCAATTGCGCAGCGACGAGGAGACGAAGCAGATCGTCTTCGAGGCCGCGCGCCACGCCTTCGCCGTCGACGGCTATGCTGCGACCAGCACGGAAGAGCTGGCGCGTGGCGCCGGCATCTCGACCAAGACACTCTATCGGCTGTTTCCGGGCAAGGCCGTGCTGTTCGAGGCGATGTGCGCGGACCGGCTCGAGCGGTTGCTCTCTGCCGTCGATCTCCAGGCCAGCGACGAAGTCGACATTGAAGTCGGCCTGCGCGCCGCGCTGCTGGCCTGCGCCGATCTTGCGCTCGATCCAGAGGTCGTGGCGTTGCAGCGCATGGTGCTTCAGGAATCGGCCGCTTTCCCCGAACTCGCCGCCAATTTCTACAGGAACGGCATATCGCGAACCGCCGCTGCGCTCGCGCGCTGGCTCCGAGTCCAGGTCAAGAAGAAGCTCATCGCGCTCGACGACGTCGACGAGGCCGCCGGCATGCTGATCGGCATGGTCGCATCGGCGCCGCAACGCGCGGCGATCTATGGCGGCCTGCCTCTGCCGTCACGCAAGCAGATCGAGCGTCGGGTGCAGACCTGCGCGGTTCTGTTCCTCGGCGGCTGCCGCGCAGCGGCGGCCTAGCAAGTCCTTTTGACAACTCGGTCGGCCTCGGCTATCTACTTCGCATGCGAACTAAAGCAGCCGGCGCGAGGCATCATCGGCTGATCTACCTGCTGAGCGTTGCGCAGCGGCGCTTGCAGCGCTGGATGGCGGCGCAGCCTTCGAGCGAGGTGACGCCGGCGCAGGCGGGACTGCTGTTCATCCTCGGCAAGCAGGACGGCGTGCTGATGGGCGAGGCGGGCGCGGCGCTCGATCTGGGGCCCGCCGGCATTTCCGGCCTCGTCGACCGCACGGCAGCTGCAAAACTGATCGAGCGGCGCGCCGATCGCGAGGACGGGCGCGCCTGGCGCGTCTGGCTGACGCCGAAGGGCCGCACGGCGCTCGCACAGGCGAAGGCCAACGCGGCAGAGGTCAACGCGGCGTTGACGGACGGATTTACCAGCGCGGAGATCGACATCGTCACGCGCTGGCTGACGAGCATTCAAGAGAAATTTCCAAGAAGGCTTTCAAGAGAGCCTTCAAGAGATCCAGAGGAATAAAGGAGAGACCCATGACAGAGCACGTCCGGATCGAGAACAACGGCGGAATCCTCACGCTCACGTTGGCGCGCCCCGACAAGAAGAACGCGCTGACGGATGCGATGTACGGCAAGCTCGCCGATGCAATCGAATCCGCCGAGTTCGATCCGTCGGCCCGCGTGATCCTGATCCGCGGCGAGGGAGACATGTTCACCGCCGGCAACGACGTCGGAGAATTCGCCGCGGTCGCAGCGGGCAAGTCGGAAGGAAGCCGCAACGTCGTGCGCTTCATCCAGTCGCTGGCGCGCTGCACCCGGCCGCTGGTTGCCGCCGTGCAGGGCCGCGCCGTCGGCGTCGGCACCACGATGCTGCTGCATTGCGACCTCGTCGTGCTCGCCGACAACGCGCAATTGTCGACGCCCTTCGTCAGCCTGGCGCTGGTGCCGGAGGCCGCGTCCAGCCTGCTGATGCCGGCGCGCATCGGCCACGCGCGCGCCTACGAGATGTTCGCGCTCGGCGAGACGGTGCCGGCCAAATCCGCGCTGGAATGGGGGCTCGCCAACCGCGTGGTGCCGCTCGACAAGCTCGATGCCGAGGCGCTCGCGCTGGCGCAGCGTCTTGCCCGTCAGCCGGCCGGCGCGCTCACCGCCACCAAGAAGCTGATGCGCAATGGCGAAGCGCTGGTCGCGCAGATGAACGCCGAGGGCGAGCAGTTCGGACTGCGTCTGCGCACCGCCGAGGCGCGCGAGGCCTTCACCGCTTTCGCCGAGCGCCGCCCGCCCGATTTCACCAAAGTTGCTGATATCGGGGCCGCATGATGAAGATTTGTCGGGCCGGAAGCTCACGGCAATTCGATTAAAACCTTAACGAAACATTGGCATGTCGCGGGGCAAGGTGGCGCTCGAAAGATTAGGCCCCCGACCCAGGCCCCCCGACCATGGCAATGTTTAAGAAATCGGTAAGTTCGCTCCTCCTGACATTGATGGCCCTGCTGGCTGCCGGTGCGCTGGCCTCCACGGCGATCCAGATGGTCGGGGCGTTCGGCCGCTACAGCGACAGTCTCGAAACCGCGCGGCTTGCCGCCGCCGACAAGGCGATCTTCCATGGCGTGCTGGCGCTGCGCAACAATCGCGGCGATGCGCAGAGCGCGATCCTCGGCGAGGACGACCCGCGGACAAAACTCGAGGCGGCGGAGAAGGCCGAGCAGGGCGGCTATGACGCCATCGGCGCCGCGCTCGCCACAGTCGACTTCGCCCGCCGAGACGAACTCGCTGGCACATTGAAGCAGGGCTGGAGCGACGCCGCGCCGCAATTCCAGCTGTTCTACGACGAGGCCAAGCGTCCGCGCGCCGAGCGCAAGATCGAGCGGACCAGTTCCTGGTACGATGCCGTCACCAAAGTCATCGACACGGCGAACCTCGCCTCCACCGCGGTGTCGAACCGCGCCTGGACGGACGATCCCTACATCGCGCGCATGATCCAGGTCCGCCGCTTCGCCTGGCAGGTGCGCGACCGCTATGGAATCCATTGTTCGTCCCTTCGATCCAACGTCAACAGCAGCAAGCCGCTCGACGACGCGCAGAAGCGGTCAGTGGCGCAGTGGGATGGCACGATCGCCTCCGGCTGGGCGGGCATGGGCGAGTTGCTGGCTGCGCCCGGCGTGACGGCGGAACTGGTTACGGCAGCGACGGACGCGAAGGCCAAAACCGATGGCGTCCTGAAGCAGATCGGCGAGCTCACCAAGAATTTCGACGGCAGCGGCAAGCCCGCGCTTCCTGCCTCGGAATGGAACACGCTGTGCCAGTCACCCTTCCCGTCCATCGTCGCGGTGGCGAACAAGGCGCTCGACCAGTCGATCGCGCGGGCGGAGACGGTGCAGGCCAAGGCGCTCACCAATCTCGTCGTGCAGTCGCTCGCGTTCCTGCTCGCTCTGGCGGTGACCCTGGCCGGCGTGTACGTGGTGCGCAATCGCCTGATGCGCCCGGTGCGCGCCATCCTGGACGCCATCGCCAGGATCAGCGCCCGCGACTACGCCACGCCTGTTCCGCAATCCAGACATCCCGACGAGTTCGGCACCATGGCGGCCGCGCTCGAAAGCCTGCGCGAGAGTGCGGCGACCGCGGAACGCCTGGGCCTGGAACGCGAATCGCAGCAGGCGCTCCAGCTCGCCCGCTCCGGCACCGTCGATGCGGCCTGCCGCAGCTTCGACGACACCGTGCAAGCCGTCATTCACAGTGTTGCGGCGTCGACGAAAGAACTCGATGCCACCGCGACCGACGTGCGCTCGCTGGTTTCGGAATCGAGCAGCCAGACCGCGGCGGTCTCCTCCTCCGCCGAGCAGGCCACCAACAATCTCGAGACCATCGCAGCCGCGACCGAGGAACTTTCCGCGTCCGTCGGCGAGATCTCCGCGCAGGTGCAGGCCAGCGCCCGCGAGGCCCGCGAAGCCGTGTCGCAGGCAGCACAGACCAATGCGACGGTCGAGATCCTCGATCAGACCGCTAGCCGCATCGGCGAGGTCGTGAAGATGATCAACGCCATCGCAGGGCAGACCAACCTCCTGGCGTTGAACGCCACCATCGAAGCCGCGCGTGCGGGTGAGGCCGGTCGCGGCTTCGCCGTGGTCGCCGGCGAGGTGAAGAGCCTCGCCTCGCAGACGGCGACGGCGACGGAAGAAATCTCCCGCCAGGTCGCGGAGATCCAGGGCGCGACCGGCCAGGCGGTCACTGCCATCCGCGCGATCGGAGGCGCCATCAGCGGCATCGACGAGAAGATGACGGCGATTGCCGCCGCGGTCGAACAGCAGCGCGCCGCCACCACCGAGATCTCGCGCAACTTCCAGCAGGCCGCGCAGGGAACCCGCGAGGTCACCGATACCATCGGCAGCGTCGCCAGGCTCAACCAGGAGACCGGCAATGCCGGCTCGGTGCTGTCGGTGTCCGTGAAGAAGATGTCGGCCGACGCCGATCGTCTCCGCGTCGCGGTCGAGGGCTTTTTGGGTGCGGTGAAGACCGCGTAGATTCGACAATCCTCTATCCCCACGTCGCGCAATCGGCATTGCCGCCGATGCGCGCGGCGGGTACATCTGTGACGCTGCGCCAGCGCCGCTGGCAGATGTCGAGAAGATCAGGGATGGAGAGTTCGATGCCGGTCACGCCACACCACAAGGCCCAGCGCCCTTATCGCGGCGTGTTCCCGGTCGCACCGACCATCTTCGACGAGCGCGGCGAGCTCGACCTTGACGGACAGCGCCGTTGCATCGATTTCATGATCGATGCCGGCTCGAATGGTCTGTGCATCCTCGCCAATTTTTCCGAGCAGTTCGTGCTCACCGATGCCGAGCGCGAGAGCGTGATGCATGCGGTGATGGAGCATGTCGCGGGCCGCGTTCCCGTGATCGTCACCACCACGCATTTCAGCTCGGCCGTCTGCGCCGCGCGCAGCCAGCAGGCCGAGGCGGCCGGTGCCGCCATGGTGATGGTCATGCCGCCCTATCACGGTGCAACCTTCCGCGTGCCCGAGAAAGGCGTCATCGAATTCTTCAAAGTGCTGTCCGGCGCGATCAACATTCCGATCATGATCCAGGATGCGCCTGTCGCCGGCACGCCGCTGTCGGTCGAGCTGCTGGCGCGGCTGGCGCGCGATTTCGCCAACATCCGCTATTTCAAGATCGAGGTACCGGGCGCTGCTTCTAAGCTCCGCAGCCTGATCGAGGCAGGCGGCAGCGCGATCGAGGGTCCCTGGGACGGCGAGGAGGCGATCACGCTGCTCGCCGATCTCGATGCCGGCGCCACCGGCGCGATGACCGGCGGCGGCTATCCCGACGGCATCCGCCAGATCATCGATCCCTATTTCGCCGGCAAGCGCGAGGAGGCGAAAGCCGCCTACGAACGCTGGCTGCCGCTGATCAACTACGAAAACCGCCAATGTGGCCTGATCGCCTGCAAGGCGATGATGCAGGCCGGCGGCGTGATCAAGTCCGACACGGTGCGGCATCCCTTGCAACCGCTGCACCCGGCGACGCGGGCAGGGCTGCTGGAGTTGGCCAAGGAGCGTGATGCGCTGGCGTTGAGGTGGGGGAAGTAGCCTCCGCCGTCGTCCCGGACAAGCGCGCCCTGGCCTGATCCCGCCAGCTGCCATCTGGTTGAAGGCGTCGAATTAACGCGGTTCGCGCGGTTTCCCGCAAGCCGGCGATGACATATTGTACGCTCGCCAACCAGGCCCGCGGAGCATCTCAAGACATCGCGCAACAGCTCTTCATTATGCCGCTATTCCGAGCCAGGCTGGAGCGAGCCGACGAAACAGGGAGGCAGTGCCATGACGATGAGGCCGGATCCCACCTTTCACGCATCGCCCAAGCTTGCGATGGAAGCACCTGCGGAGAACTTTGCCTACACGTTGCTGCTCAGTCCGGATTTCTCGAAACCGGATGCTCTCGCGGTCATCGACGTCAAGCCGGGATCGCCGACCTACAGCCAAATCGTCCACACCGTGACGATGCCCAACAAGGGCGATGAGTTTCATCACTTCGGCTGGAATGCCTGCTCCTCCGCCTTGTCACCGCTCGCCGGGCATGCCTTCATCGAGCGGCGCTATCTCATCATCCCCGGGATACGCTCGTCGCGGATTTACATCATCGATACCAAGCCCGATCCGACCAAGGCCAAAATCCACAAGATCATCGAGCCTGAGGAAGTCTTCAAAAAGACCGGCTACTCGCGGCCGCATACCATCCATTGCGGGCCGGACGGCATCTATGTGAGCACGCTGGGCGGCGGGGGCAAAGACGGCACCAACGGGCCTCCAGGCGTCTTCATCATGGATTGCGAGACGTTCGAGGTCCTCGGACGATGGGAGATCGACCGCGGTGCGCAGACGCTGCACTATGATTTCTGGTGGAACCTGCCGCGCGATTACATGGTGACGAGTGAATGGGCGTTGCCGCCGCAGTTCGAGAACGGGATTGTCCCGGAAGATCTGCTCGCGAACAAATATGGCCATCGTCTCCACTTCTGGGATCTTCGCGCCCGTCGCAATGTGCAGACCATCGACCTCGGCGCCAATCATCAGATGGCGCTGGAGGTACGGCCGGCGCACGATCCGGTTCGCGAATACGGCTTCGTGGGCGTTGTGGTCGACACCACGAATCTCGAAGCCTCGATCTGGACCTGGTGGCGCGAAGGCGGAAAATTCCATGCCGAGAAGACGGCGACGATCCCGCCCGAGCCCGCGCCAAAAGAGAAGCTCCCGCCGCTGCTCCAGGGCTTTGGCGCCGTACCGCCGCTGGTCACCGACATCGACCTGTCGATGGATGACCGGTTTCTCTATGTCTCGTGCTGGGGCACGGGTGAAATGCGCCAGTACGACGTGAGCGATCCGCGAAAGCCGAAGCTTGCGGGCTCGGTTCACATCGGCGGCGTCGCGCGCCGCACCCCCCATCCGAACGGCAAGGCATTTGCGGCCGGTCCGCAGATGGTCGAGATCAGCCGCGACGGCAGGCGCGTATACTGGACCAATTCGCTCTATTCCACCTGGGATGACCAGTTCTATCCCGAGGGCGTTCCGGGTGTGGAAGTCATGGCCAATGTCGGTCGCAATGGCGGCCTCGAGCTCGACAAGGACTACTTCGTGAGCTTCCCCGACGGATATCGTGCGCACCAGATCAGGCTGGAAGGCGGCGATTGTTCGACGGACTCGTTTTGCTACCCGTCGGCCTAGATTGGGCACACGCGAGCCTCGGCTGGCTGTGGCTCGCTCTTGTTGCGAGCGGTCTCTATCACGGGGTCAATCCGGGAATGGGCTGGCCGCTCGCCGTTTCGGCCGGGCTCATGGACAAGAGCCCGCGCGCGCTCTTTCGCGCGTTGTGGGCTCTGGCGGCCGGACATCTCCTGGCAACATTTCTCGTGCTGCTGCCATTCGCGTTCCTGCTCGTGCTGGCCGAGTGGCAGCGTCCGATCCAGCTCGGCGCGAGCCTTCTCGTCATTGGTTTCGGCGTTTATCGGCTGGTCGAGCGGCGCCATCCGCGCACGCTGGCACGAATTCCGCCAACGCAATTGGCGCTCTGGTCATTTGCCGTCGCCATTGCCCACGGCGCCGCCTTGATGCTTGTGCCGATCTATCTCGGGCTCTGCCAGGCCTTCGAACTCGATGCCGGCCACGAGGCCGCCGGCGCGCTGATCAAGGCAAGCCTCGGGATGGCGGTGCTGGTGTCTTTGGTGCACGTTGCCGCCATGGTCGGCGCCGGCGGATGTCTGGCGTGGCTGGTCTACCGCCATCTGGGATTGAAGTTCGTCTCGCGAAGCTGGTTCAATCTGGATGTCATCTGGGCGACCAGCCTCATTCTGGTTGGCGTTGTGGCCCTCGCCTTCAATCTCGCGAGCTGGCACTGACGCTTGACTGCGTCAAAGCCCACTCGCCGATGATGCGGAAGCGATCCTTGGCGTCACCCTGCCTGAACAGCGCGATGCGATTGATCGCCAGCGTATCAAGCCCGAGCGCAGCAAACCGCGCGCGCAGCATCTTCAAAATCGGCCCGCGGCGCTCCGCGTTGAGCCGCCCCGTCAGCGTCATGTGGAAGCGGAATTCCTCCATCACGTAGGGATAGCCCCAGCGATCGAGATAGTCGCGCTGCCGCTCGCTGAGCTTCTCGGGCTTCCGCCGCCCGCGATCTTCCGCCGTCATAGCCGGACGGAATGAATCAAATGCGCGGACGCAATCAGCGGCGAGCTCTTGGAGCGCATCGACCGGCTCGGCCGGAATGACCGCAATAAAACCACTGATGGAATCGACGATCGGCCGGATCACCGGAATCGTCCGCGCCTCGCCGGCAAAGGTTGCGCAGGCCGCCAAAAGCTCCGCTTCGGTCGTGCCGGGCGCGAGCGCCATCGGCGCCTTCAGCGTGCCGTGAAAGCCGTATTTGCGGGGATCGGCGGTGATGTCGCGCCAATCGGGCGCGGCATGCAGTGTGTCGCTAGGAAACGGCAATTCGTTGCCGGTATGGGCATCGTAGCCGAGCAGCTCGGCGCCGAAGCGGGAGAGAGCGCTGTTGCTGCCTGCGGCAAAATAGATCGCGTAGCGGGGAAGACCTGTCATCGCCTCAGCATAACCCGGTTTAGGCCGCAACGACAGCCTCGCGCGGCGTTGCCACTGCTGCGAGCAACCGCGTCGCATCGGTGAGATGCACGAGCTTGCCGCCCGCGATGACGGCCACGAGTCGCGGTCGCAGCGGAACGCTGTCGTCGACCAGCAGAATGTCGGCGCGCCGTCCTTCCGCGAGCACGCCACGATCGGCAAGGCCGGTCGCGCGCGCGGGTGCGGCGGAGACCAGGTTCCAGGCCTCGGTCAGCGGCAGCACGCCATCGGCGGCGAGGCGAAACGCAGCGAGCAGCTGCGCTGGATAATAATAGTCCGAGGCCAGCACCGAGCAGAGCCCCTTGGCGATCATGTCGGACGCTTTGGTCCAGCCCGTGTGGCTGCCGCCGCGCACGACGTTCGGCGCGCCGTAGACGATGGCATCGCCGTGGCTGGCTGCCTCCCGCGCCGTCTCCTCGTTGATCGGAAACTCCGCGATCGCCACGCCCATGGCGCGAAAGCCCTGGCGCATCGCCGGCGTCGCATCGTCATGCGAAAGCATCCGCACCTCGGCGGCGCGGGCAGTCGCGGCAAGCCGCGACACGGAAGCCGGGACCTCGCTGGCGCGCGAAAGCACGTGTCCCACCAGCCGGTCGAATTCCTCGCCCGACAGGCCGGTACGCTCCACCATGCGGTTGCGCTTGCGAGGCTTGGCCATGTCCCCGACCGTGCCGTCCATGTGGTCGTTGAAGGCGAACAGGTCGACGCGACCTTTGGCGAGCCATTGGCTCATCTCCTGCTCGGCATCGAGATTGTAGGTCTCGTGGCGCAGGTGGATGCGGGTGTCGGCCGCGAATTGCGGGCGCTGCCGTTCGATCGCTTCCATCAGGCCGCGTGCATTCTCGGCGCTGCGCAGGCCCGGCTCCCACGAACAGGTCGTGGCGTGAAACACCGTGGTGATGCCGTTGCTGATCGCCTGGCGGTCGCTATCGGCGAGCGCCACATCGATCGGGAAGTCGACACCGGCACGCGGCATCATCTGCCGCTCGAAGGCATCGCCATGCAGGTCGACGATGCCGGGCAGCACCAGCAGGTTGCGCGCGTCGATCGCAAGCCGCGCCCGGCCGCGAGAAGCGTCGAGCTGCGCAATGTCCGTTCCGGATACGAGAAGTGAAGTCTCGACGAGCTCGGAGCCGATCAGGGTCCGGCCGCCCTCAAGGAAAATGTCTGTCACGCGACCGCGCTTTGTTTGCTGCTGCCAAGAGGACTGTTGAGAGAACTTGCCCGTGCTTCATATGTCGAGAGGAAATCTTCAATCCCGAGCTTGCGGAAATCGGGCAGTGCTTCACGCAATTTGTCGTGATCCCAGTCCCACCAGGCGAGCCTGGCGAGCCGCCCGGCGATCTCTTCCGAGAACCGGCGGCGGACCATGCGCGCCGGATTGCCGGCGACGACGGTGTAGGCCAGCACGTCCTTGGTGACGATGGCGCCGGCCGCGATCACCGCGCCGGTGCCGATGTTGCGGCCCGGCAGCACGATCGCGCCATGGCCGATCCAGACGTCGTGACCGATATGGACGTGATGCTGGCGCCGCCAGTCGAAGAACTCGGTGTCGTCGCTCTCGCCTTCGAAGTAGGCGCTCGACCGATAAGTGAAGTGCGCCTGCGTGGCGCGGTGCATCGGGTGATTGCCCGGATTGATCCGTGTCATGGCCGCGATCGAGCAGAATTTTCCGATGGTGGTGTAGGTGATCTGGGCGTCGTTCACGACATAGGAGTAATCGCCCATCGTCACGTCGTGCAAAATCGTGCGCGCGCCGACCTCGGTGTAGGCGCCAAGCCTGGTGTCGTGCAGCCTGGCCGAGGGATCGATGGTCGGCTGGACCGAAAGAGCTTTGGCAGCCATGTTGCATCCGAACGAGAGGGCGGGCGTTTCTCTTCGAGCGGCTTGATGACAATGTCATGACGACGCGATGACAGGGGATGAACAGGCGATGAGGTGTGTAGGATCGCCGCACCGCAACGCGCGTGTCACACAAGTGTCAAGCGCCGGCGTTAGCGGTGGGCCCAAGCTACTCTGGAGCCCTGCATGCTGGTGGTTGAAGGTCTGACGTGTCGCTTCGGCGTGAAAGCCGCGGTGGACGACGCTTCGTTTCAAGTTTCCCCCGGCGGCTTCGTCGGCGTGATCGGACGATCCGGCGCCGGCAAGTCGACCCTGCTGCGGACCATCAACCGCCTGGCGACGCCGGCGCAGGGCCGCATCCTGTTCGACGGCATCGACGTCACGGCGCTGCGCGGCAAGGCGTTGCGGCAGTGGCGGGCACGTTCCGCGATGATCTTCCAGCAGTTCAACCTGGTCGGCCGGCTCGACGTGCTCACCAACGTGCTGATGGGACGACTGGCGACGATGCCGACCTGGCGCTCCCTGACGCAGACCTGGCCCGAGCAGGACAAGTTGCTGGCGATGTCCGCGCTCGAGCAGTTCGACATCGCCCCGCTCGCGGCCCAGCGTGCCGACCAGCTCTCCGGGGGCCAGCAGCAACGCGTGGCGATCGCCCGCGCGCTGGTGCAGCAGCCCGACATCATCCTCGCCGACGAGCCGATTGCCTCGCTCGACCCGCGCAATACCAAGATCGTGATGGATGCGCTGCTGCGCATCAACAAGCATTTCGGCATCACCGTGCTCTGCAATCTTCACTCGCTCGATCTGGCGCGCAGCTATTGCGACCGCCTGATCGGCATGGCGCAGGGTCGCGTGGTGTTCGACGGCGCGCCGGCTGAGTTGACCGATCACGTTGCGCGCGAGCTCTACGATCTCGAAGCCGCCGAAATCATGGGCGGCATGCCCGCGCCGGTGCTCCAGGGCGTTCCGGCACTTGGAACGGCGGCCGCCGCCTGAGCCGTGCCTGTTTGGCTTTCAGTTCTTGCGTCAACCGACCCCAACCGATGAAGAGGCTATCATGATCACTCGTAGACTAGTTCTCGCCGCCGCGCTCGCGTTCACGACCTCAGCCTCCGCCGACGACTGGAAAGCCAAAATATCCTGAACTGACCTTCGCGGTCATTCCGGCGGAAAACGCCTCGGGCGTTACCGAGCGCTGGGCGCCGTTCATGAATTATCTTTCCAAGGAACTGGGCGTGAAGGTCACGCTGCGCATCGCCAACGACTACGCCGCCGTCATCGAAGGTCAGCGCGCCGGCAACATCCATATCGCGAGCTATGGCTCGGCCTCGTTCGCACGCGCCCGCCTGACCGGCGTCAAGACCGACGCCTTCGCCAACGACATCAACGCCGACGGCTCGACCGGCTACTACTCCGTGTTCTTCGTCAAGGCGAGCAGCCCCTACAAGAGCATCGATCAGCTCAAAGGCAAGAATCTTGGCCTGGTCGATCCGAACTCGACCTCCGGCAACAACGTGCCGCGTTTCGAGCTCGACAAGATGGGCATCGCGGACGCCGACACCTATTTTGGCAAGGTCGTCTTCACCGGCAGCCATGAGAATGCGATCCTGGCGCTCGCGCAGGGCACCGTCGACGTTGCGGCCAACCAGTGGACCAGCGATGACGATTCGACGCTGGCGCAGATGCTGACCAAGGGCATGTTGAAGAATGCCGACGGTTCGCCGATGAAGAAGGACGATTTCCGTATCATCCACAAGTCGGCGCCGATCATCAACGGCCCCTACGCCTACAATTCAGACCTGCCGGAAGAGGCGAAGGCGGCCATCGCGAAGGCGTTCTTCGACGCGCCGGCCAAGGACAAGGCGGCCTTCGACCGTCTCCAGGACGGCCAGAAGAAGGGTTTTCATCCCGCCACCACCAAGGACTGGGATGGCACGATCGAGCTGATCAAGTTCGTCGATGCACTGCGTAAGAAGAAGGCGTCCTGATTTCAGGACGATGGCATTGGAGCCGGGTCGATGGGCCCGGCTCTTTCTCTTTGATCGACCATTTTTCCTGGCCAGATGACCGTCGCGGTTTCGATCCTCCCCGAGCAGCAGCTCGCCGTGCTCAACGCCGCCTATCGCCAGGCGGTCGCGCGCAAGCGGCTCCGACTCCTGTTTGGAGCCGTGATCTTCGCCGCAGCACTGTTTCTTGCCGCGATCGGCGCGGAAGTGAACCTGCGCACCCTGTTCGCGCATTACGGCAATTTCCTCAGCTATTTCGACCGCATCTTCGCGCTCGACAATGGCCAGCGGGTTTGGACCGATGTCGGCGAGTGGCTGTGGGGCTGGCGCAAATGGCTGAGGATGCTCGGCGAGACGCTGTTGATCTCCTATGTAGGCACGCTGATCGGTGCAACGTTCGCTTTCGCGCTCAACTTCTTCGCGGCCGAAAACACCTCGCCGTCGCCCTGGCTGCGCTTCACGGTGCGCCGCCTGCTCGAATTCGCCCGCACCGTGCCCGGTATCGTCTTCGCGCTGATCTTCGTGATCGCCTTCGGGCTCGGGCCGATGGCCGGCGTGCTCGCGATCGCGATCCACTCCACAGGCGCGCTCGGAAAACTGTTCTCGGAGATCGTCGAGAACGCCGACATGAGGCCGGTCGAAGGCATCCGCTCGACCGGTGCGAGCTGGCTCTCCTGCATGCGCTTTGCCGTCGTGCCGCAGGTGACCGCGGGCTATGCCAGCTACGCGCTGCTGCGCTTCGAGGTCAATGTCCGGGAAGCCTCGGTGATGGGTTTCGTCGGCGCCGGCGGCATCGGCCAGGAGCTCGTCGTCGCCATCCGCAAGTTCTATTACTCGGACGTCAGCGCGATCCTGCTCACCATCATCGTCGCGGTCTTCGTCATCGACATCAGCACCGGCTGGCTGCGCGGCCGGCTGTTCGGCAGGGAGACGCGGACGTGACGGGGCGGCAGGAGATCGACACCGCAGCGCTTCGCGCGCGCTATCCTGAAATGTTCGACCGGCCGGCCTCCGCGCGGCTTGCGATGCCGGCGATGATCGTCGCGGCGTTCGCAATCCTGGTCTACGGCCTCGTCGATCTCGATTTCTCGCCGTCGCGGTTCTTCGCGGGCCTCAACCAGCTCGGCTGGATCAGCCTGATGATGATCCCGCCGGATCCCGGCTCGTCGCTGCCGATCTATCTGAAGGCGCTGGGCGAGACGCTGTCGATCGCGCTGCTCGGCACGACGCTTGCTGCCGTGTTCGCGCTTCCGGTCAGCCTGTTGGCCGCCCGCAACGTGGTGCCGTCGAGCATTCTGCGCTTCCCGGTGCGACGTTTCCTGGATTCGATCCGCGGCGTCGATACGCTGATCTGGGCGCTGGTGTGGATCAACGTGGTCGGGCTCGGCCCGTTTGCCGGCGTGCTCGCCATAGCGGTGTCCGATTTCGGCGCCTTCGGAAAACTGTTCTCGGAGGCGATCGAGGGCGCCGACCAGAAGCAGGTCGAAGGCATCCGCGCGTCCGGCGGCAGTGCGATGCACGAGATCCGTTTCGGTTTGTTGCCGCAGGTCCTGCCGGTCATCGCCGGCCAGGTACTCTATTTCATCGAGTCGAATACGCGCTCGGCCACCATCATCGGCATCGTCGGCGCCGGCGGCATCGGGCTCCAGCTTGCCGAGCAGATCCGGGTGCTGGAATGGCAGAAGGTGTCGTTCCTGATCCTGATGATTCTGGTCGCGGTCGCCGCGATCGATTTCGTCTCAAGCAAGCTGCGCTTCGCCATCATCGGGCGAAGGGCGGTGGCTTAATCGCAGACACCGTAGCGTCCATTTCATGGTTGCTACGACTCCACCAGAAACTCCACCCGCTCGGCGGCGAAGCGCGAATGCTTGGTGACCAGCGGCTTGCCGTCGAGGTCATGGTCGGTCGCGTCGACCACCAGGATCGGCCGTCCCAGCGCCAGATCGAGCCGTGCGGCGTCGGTTGCGTCGACGATGCCGGCGGTGATGCGGGTCGCGCCGCGCCGATAGTCGCGGACGCCGTAATGCTCGAGCAGTTTCGTCATCGAGCGCGTCGCGGCGAATACATTGCCCGCCCCCGGAAACAATTCCGCCGACAGCCAGGTGGTGGAGACGCAGATCGGCGTGCGGTCGGCGAGGCGCATCGCTTCGATCCGCACCAGTGGTGCGCCGGCCTTCAATCCAAGTTCCCGCGCGAGTTCGCGGGTCGCGGCATCATCGGACGCTTCGATCAACCGGCCATGCGGTTCGCGGCCATCCGCGCCGACGATCTCGGAGAAGCGGGTCCGCGAGCGCAGCGGATAGGCGAGCTTCTGCGCCTCGACATAGGTTCCGCTGCCGCGCTCCGCCCGCACGATGCCGCGCTCGGCAAGCGCGGCCAGCGCGCGCCGCACGGTGTGGCGGTTCACGCGATAGGTTTCGGCGATCTCCATCTCGCCCGGCAGCTTGTCGCCGGCCGCAAAGCGGCCGTCGGCAATGCCGCGCTCGATGCCGTCGGCAACGAGGCGCCACAACGCGACGCCCGAGGAGGCTGTGTCCTGAATGCTCATGTGGCCGGGAAGCTACTCCAGAAATCACGCCCTTGTCACGAAACAGTCATGGCGCTCCCGTATCAAGTTGTCTAGTATCATAGACAACTTGGATTCGACAAGTTCGGCAAACAGGTTCGGTGGATTTGGTGACCCAGCACAACAATCAGCAAGCCCGGCGCAAGGCCGCAATGGCCGTGCTGGCGCACGCGGAGGCGGGCGAGATCGCCGCCCGCCTCCGCGCTCTCGCCCTGCCGGCGTATCAGGATTTGCGTGCGCCGGAAAATGGCCTCGTCATGCTGCGGGGCCGGGTCGGCGGCGACGGTGCGCCGTTCAATCTCGGCGAAGCCACGGTGTCGCGCGCCGCGATCAGGCTCGCGAGCGGCGAGGTCGGCTTCGGTTACACGCTTGGTCGCGACGGTGAGAAGGCGCGGCTGATCGCGCTGTGCGATGCGCTGGTGCAGTCCAGCGATTTCGGCGGCGCGGTGGAGCGGGAAATTATCGCGCCGTTGCGTGAGCAGCTTATGGTCAGGCGTAAGCACGCGGCGGCCGAGACCGCCGCGACGAAGGTTGATTTCTACACCATGGTGCGCGGTGAAGGGTGAGATCATGACTACGATTACGGAACTGCCGCCGGGGTTCGCCGACAAGGTGCTGTCGGCGCAATCGACCTTTCGTTCGGTCATGGACGCGATGGCGCGGCCGGGGTCGGTCCAGCGCATCGTGCCGACATCAGGAGCGCCTCATATAATGATGCGCGGCACCGCGGCGATCGCGCTGACGCTGTTCGACCACGACACGCCGCTCTGGCTCGATGCGCGCATGTCGGAAAGCACCGACGTGACAAAATGGCTGAAGTTCCACACCGGCGCGCCGGTGGTGCAGGATTCCTCGATCGCAGGCTTCGCGCTGATCAGCGACGGCGGAGCACTGCCTTCGCTCGAGCGCTTCGCGCTCGGCACCAGCGAATATCCGGATCGTTCGACCACGTTGATCCTTCAGGTCGAGAGCCTAGACTCGGGGCGCAGCTTCGAGCTGCGCGGCCCCGGCATCAACGGTGTCGCGACGCTCCAGGCCTCGATCAGGCCGTTCGACCTGTTCGAGCGCCTGCGCGTCAATGAGACGCTGTTTCCGCGCGGCACCGATGTGGTGCTGGTCGCCGAGGACGCCGTGGTTGCGATCCCCCGCACCACGCGTGTCGTGAACAAAGGAAGCTAGCCGCATGTATGTCGCAGTCAAAGGCGGCGAACGCGCCATCGAGAACGCCCATCGCCTGCTCGCCAGTGCACGGCGCGGCGACCAAAGTGTTGCGGAAATTTCCCTCGACCAGATCTCGGAGCAGCTTGGCCTCGCCGTGGACCGCGTCATGAGCGAAGGCTCGCTCTATGACCGCGAGCTCGCGGCGCTCGCAATCAAGCAGGCGCGCGGCGATCTGATCGAGGCGATCTTCCTGGTCCGCGCCTTCCGCGCCACGCTGCCGCGCTTCGGCGCCAGCGAGCCGGTCGAGACCGGCGCGATGCGGGTGCAGCGGCGGGTGTCCTCGACGTTCAAGGACATTCCCGGCGGCCAGATCCTCGGCCCGACCTTCGATTATACCCACCGCCTGCTCGATCCCTCGCTCGCCGAAGGTTTTGTGCCGGAAGCGCCGGCGACGGCCGAAGCATCGACAGCGCCAACGCCGCGGGTGACCGACATTCTCGGCCGCGACGGCCTGATCGAATCCTCGCCGCAGGCCGAGGAAGGCGCCAGCGTCGGCGACCTCACCCGCGAGCCGCTGAACTTTCCCGCGGATCGTGACCTGCGCCTGCAGAACCTCGCGCGTGGCGACGAAGGTTTTCTGCTGGCGATGGGCTATTCCACCCAGCGCGGCTACGGCCGCAATCATCCCTTCGCCGGCGAGATCCGCTTCGGCGAGGTCGAGGTCGAATTCTCGGCGGAAGACGTCGGCTTCGCCGTGCCGCTCGGCTCGATCGAGCTGACCGAGTGCCAGATGGTCAACCAGTTCAAGGGCTCTGCGACGGAAGCGCCGTGCTTCACCCGCGGTTATGGCCTTGCCTTTGGCCAGAGCGAGCGCAAGACCATGTCGATGGCGCTGGTCGACCGCGCGTTGCGCGCGCGCGAACTCGACGAAGAGGCCCTCGCCCCGGCGCAAGATGAAGAATTCGTGATGTCGCATTCGGACAACGTCCAGGCGACCGGCTTCGTCGAGCATCTGAAGCTGCCGCATTATGTCGACTTCCAGTCCGAGCTCGGCCTGTTGCGCAAGCTGCGCCAGGAATTCGCCGATGCCAATGCCAACGCCATGAAGGAGGCCGCGGAATGAACGCGCCCGCCTACAATTTTGCCTATCTCGACGAACAGACCAAGCGGATGATTCGCCGCGCGATCCTCAAGGCGATCGCGATCCCGGGCTATCAGGTGCCGTTCGCCAGCCGTGAAATGCCGATGCCCTATGGCTGGGGTACCGGCGGCGTGCAGGTGACCGCTGCGATCCTCGGCCCCCAGGACGTGCTGAAGGTGATCGACCAGGGCTCCGACGACACCACCAATGCGATCTCGATCCGAAAGTTCTTTGCCAAGACCGCCGGCGTCGCCACGACCACAGGCGACGGAAGATGCAACCGTGATCCAGACCCGTCACCGCATCCCGGAGACGTCGCTGCACGAGAATCAGGTGCTGGTCTATCAGGTGCCGATTCCAGAGCCCTTACGTTTCCTCGAGCCGCGCGAGACCGAGACGAGGCGCATGCACGCGCTGGCCGAATACGGCTTGATGCATGTGAAGCTCTACGAGGACATCGCTCGCTTCGGCCACATCGCGACGGCTTACGCCTATCCCGTGAAGGTCAACGCGCGCTACGTGATGGACCCGTCGCCGACGCCGAAATTCGACAATCCCAAGATGGACAATTGCCCGGCGCTGCAACTGTTCGGCGCCGGCCGCGAGAAGCGCATCTATGCGATCCCGCCCTATACGCAGGTCGTGTCGCTTGACTTCGAAGACCATCCCTTCGAGCCGTATCGCTTCAACGCACCGTGCGCGCTGTGCGCGGCTGAAAAGTCCTATCTCGACGAGATCGTCACCGACGACAAGGGCGGGCGCATGTTCGTCTGCTCCGACACCGACTATTGCGAGGGCCGCCAGGCCGCGGGCCACCACGGCAGCCTGAGCGCCGCGCCGTACAAGGAGAAGGCGGGCTCACATGGTTGATCTCGATACGCTCGAAAACGACCAGCCGCTGCTGCTTGCCGAGTCCCTGAGCAAGTCCTACGGCCGCATCGCCGCGTGCCGCGATGTGTCGTTCTCGCTCTATCCCGGCGAAGTGCTGGCGATCGTCGGCGAATCCGGCTCGGGCAAGTCGACGCTGCTCCAGCTCCTGTCGGGTCAGCTCGCGGCCAGCGGTGGGCACGTCTCCTACCGGATGCGTGACGGGGTCACGCGCGATCTCGCGTCCCTGGGCGAGGCCGAGCGGCGCTTCCTGTTCCGCACCGATTGGGGTTTTGTGCACCAGGATCCCGCGCAGGGCCTGCGCATGGCGGTCTCGGCCGGCGCCAATGTCGGCGAGCGGCTGATGGCGGTGGGGTGGAATCATTACGGCCGCATCCGCGATACCGCGTCGGACTGGCTGACCCGCGTCGAGATCGACATCGCACGCATCGACGATGCGCCGCGCACTTATTCCGGCGGCATGCGCCAGCGTCTCCAGATCGCCCGCAACCTCGTCACCGAGCCGCGTCTCGTCTTCATGGACGAGCCGACCGGCGGGCTCGATGTTTCTGTCCAGGCCCGCCTGCTCGACCTCGTGCGCAGCCTGGTCGCCGAGCTTGGTCTCGCCGTCATCATCGTCACCCACGATCTCGCGGTCGCGCGCCTGCTGTCGCACCGCGTGATGGTGATGAAGGGCGGCCGCGTCATCGAGACCGGCCTCACCGACCAGGTGCTCGATGACCCACGGGAGCCCTATACCCAGCTCCTCGTCTCCTCGATTCTGCCGCCATGAGCTTTCCGAGATGAGCCTTTCCAGCATGAGCCCTTTCCAGCATGAGCCTTGCAATGACCGCCATGATTGACATCACTGATGCCAACAAGACCTTCACGATGCACCTGCAGGGCGGCATCGAGCTGCCTGTCGTCAGCGGCGTGACCTTCCACGTCAATCCCGGCGAATGCGTCGTGCTGTCGGGGCCGTCAGGCGCCGGAAAATCGTCGATCCTGAAGATGATCTTCGGCAATTATCGCTGCGACTCCGGCCGTATCGGCATCCGCCATCGCGGCGCGGTGATCGATCTCGCCACAGCCGAGCCGCGCCAGATCCTCAACGTCCGCCGCGCAACCATCGGCTATGTCAGCCAGTTCCTGCGCGCGGTGCCGCGCGTCGCGACCGTCGACGTGGTCGCCGAACCCCTGATCGTCAACGGCCTGGCGCGCGCGGAGGCGCAAGCCCGTGCCGGCCAATTGCTGCATCGTCTCAATATCCCCGAGCGGCTCTGGCAGCTTCCGCCGGCGACCTTCTCCGGCGGCGAGCAGCAGCGCGTCAACATCGCGCGCGGCTTCATCTCGGACCTGCCGATCCTGCTGCTCGACGAGCCCACCGCCTCGCTCGATGCCGCCAACCGCGCCGTCGTGGTCGAGCTGGTCGCCGAAAAGAAACGCCGGGGCGTCGCCATGGTCGCCATTGTCCATGACGACGAAATCCGTCATCTGATTGCCGACCGCATCGTTGACGTCACCAGCTTTGCCGCCGCCGCCTGAAGGAAGAGGGAAATGAAGGCCAAGCCGAACGACATCGTGATCGCCAACGCCAGGATCGTGCTGGCGGAACGGGTGATCGAGCAGGGCTGGCTCGCTCTCGCGGACGGACGCATTGCCGAGATCGGTGAGGGCAGGGCGCCCGCGGGCGCCGAGGATGCCGGCGGCGACCTCATCATGCCCGGCCTGATCGAGCTCCACACCGACCATCTCGAAGCGCATTACGTGCCGCGGCCAAAAGTGTTCTGGAATCCGGTTGCCGCCGTCGTCTCCTATGACGGCCAGCTCGCGACATCGGGCATCACCACGGTATTCGATTCGCTCCGGGTCTGGCGCGAGGACGGCGCCGAAGAAGCCGATGGCCGCGCCGGCGTGCTTGCCGCCGCGATCACGACCGCACGCGATGCCAAATTGCTGCGTGCCGACCACTTCCTGCATCTGCGCTGCGAAATCCCGATGCCGAGCGTGGTCGAGGAGGCCAAGGAGCTGATCGACCGTCCTGATGTCCGCTTGATGTCGCTGATGGACCACACGCCCGGCCAGCGCCAGTTTCGCGACGAGGTCAAGCTGCGTGACTATTATCGCGGCAAGGGTGGCGGCAAGACCGATGCCGAGCTCGACGAGCTGTTCGCGAAGCGCTTCGAATATCAGAAGCTTTATGCCGCGGCCAACATGCGTGAGATCGTGGCGCTGGCGCATGAGTACAAGATCCCGCTCGCCAGCCATGACGACACCACCGAGGAAAACGTCGCGGACGCCCTGCGCGATGGCGTTTCGGTCGCCGAGTTCCCGACCACGTTGGAGGCCGCGCGCAGCCTGCACCAGGCCGGCATCGACATCCTGATGGGCGCCCCGAACGTCGTGCGCGGCGGCTCGCACTCCGGCAACATCGCCGCGGTCGATCTCGCCCGCGAAGGCCTGCTCGATATTCTGTCGTCGGATTACATTCCCTCGAGCCTTCTGATGGCTGCGCTGCATTTGCCTGAGCACGTGCCCGCCATCAGCCTTTCGGCGGCGGTTCGCACCGTGACGAAGGCGCCTGCGGAAGCGGTTGGCCTCACCGATCGCGGCGAGGTCGCGATCGGCAAGCGCGCCGATCTGATCCGCGTGCACGTCGCGGGCAGTGTTCCCGTCGTCCGCAGCGTCTGGCGCGAAGGAAGCCGTGTCGCATGAGCGAGACTGTGACCATGGCGCAGGACGCGACAGGCGGAATTGGACCCGGGCGGCTCGTGCTCGTGGTCGGCCCCAGTGGCGCCGGCAAGGACACCCTGCTGCGGCTCGCGCAGGCGGCTTGTGTCGATGATCGCGACGTCGTCTTTCCGCGCCGTGTCGTGACGCGCGAATCCTCCGCTGACGAGGACAATGTCGCGGTGAGCGCCGACGAATTCCGGCGCGCGCGCGAGCACGGCGATTTTGCCGTGCATTGGGAGGCGCACGGGCATTCCTACGCTTTGCCGCTTGAGATCAACGACGATATCCGTGCCGGGCGCGCTGTCGTCATCAACGTTTCACGCACCGTCATTGGCGCACTGCGCCGAGCGTATGCAAACGTCGTCGTGGTCGCGATCACGGCGCCGCCGGATGTGCTGGCGCAGCGGCTTGCCGCCCGGGCGCGCATTAGCGATGGCAACGTCGCGGAAAGGCTGTCGCGCAGCGTCGACGCGTCGGGCAATGCCGATGTCACCATCCTCAACGCGGGCAGCGCCGAATATCACAGCCGCCATCTCGTGCGCGTGATCAGGAATGAAGGCTGGCACTAATACTAATAATGGCCGGCGCAACAGGGAGAACGGAATGTCGGTGATCGAAACGGTCGAGCAGCTGGAGGCCATCTACGGCGTCACCAACGATGCCTCGACCGTGAAAGTCGCCGACCACGTCACCCCGCTCTATCGAGTCTTCATCGAAAAGGCGCCGTTCGCCGCGCTTGCCACCATCGGACCCGAGGGCATCGACTGCTCGCCGCGCGGCGATCTCTCCGGCTTCGTCCGCATTCATGACCCGAAGACGCTGATGCTGCCGGATCGCCGCGGCAACAATCGCGTCGATTCCCTGCGCAACATCGTGCGCGACCCGCGGGTGTCGCTGATGTTCCTGATCCCCGGCTCCGGCAATGCGGTTCGAGCCAACGGCCGGGCGCATCTTTCCATCGATCCCGAATTGCTCGCCTCGTTCAAGGTCGAAGGCAAGGCGCCGCGTAGTGTCATGGTGATGACGGTCGACGAAATCTACTTCCAGTGCGCCCGCGCCATCGTCCGCTCCGACCTCTGGAATCCGGACAAGCGCGTCGACCCCAAGACGCTGCCGACACCGGGCCAGATCCTCGCCGAGATGAGCGAGAACAAGGTCGGCGGCGCGGAGTATGATCGCATCTGGCCGGAGCGGGCTGCGGCTACGATGTGGTAACGCCCTCTCGTCTTCCTCGTCCCGCTCGTGCGGGGAGAGGGCGGGGTGAGGGGCTCTGAGGTCGCGGGACGTGCTCGGCCTGCATGGTTCGAGACGCCCGCTTTGGCGGGCTCCTCACCATGAGGATCATCTCGCCGCGAAACGCGACCTCATCCTGAGGGCCCGCCGTGAGGCGGGCGTCTCGAAGGATGGCCGCAGGCGAGCTCCCCGCCACGTTTTTCTTCATATGCGATAGCCCCGTCCTGGAGGAGAGAGTGAAGGGGGAGCTCGCTGCGAGTGCTGCCCCTAATTGAACGCCATGCCGCCGCTGAGCGCGACCGTCTGCCCGGTCATGTAGGCGTTGTCGACCAGAAGCATCACGGCCTTCGCTACTTCTTCCGCCGTGCCGAAGCGGCCGAGCGGAATGCGGCTGACGAGCTGCGGCTGGCCACTCATCATGTCGGTCTCGATCAGCGACGGCGCCACCGCGTTGACGGTGACGCCTTCCTTCACCAGCCGCGCCGCATAGCCGCGCGTCAGGCCCTCCAGGCCGGCCTTGGACGCGTTGTAGTGCGGTCCGATCGCGCCGGCGCCGCGCGCGGCACCGGAGGAGATGTTGACGATGCGGCCCCATTTCTTCGCGCGCATCGTCGGCAGCACCGCCTGCGTGCACAGGAAGACGGATTTCAGGTTGACCAGGATCGTCCGGTCGAAATCGTCCTCGGTGAGATCGTCGATGCCGCGCGTGATGGCGATACCTGCATTGTTGACGAGGATGTCGATGGGGCCGAGCCCGGCCATGACGCGGTCGACCATCGCGGTCACGGCCTCGCGCTGCGATACGTCCGCAGCGACGGCGATGGCGCAGCCGCCGCGCTTGCCGATCTCATCCGCCAGTTGCTCGGCCTGCCCGATCCGCTCGCGGCAGTTGATCGCCACGGCCGCGCCGGCTTCGGCCAGCGCGCGGCAGACGGCAGCGCCGATTCCGCGCGAGCCCCCGGTGACGAGCGCGGTGCGTCCCTTCAGAACCTCCGCCATGATCGGGCCTCCCTGTCAGCTGTTGCTTATGGAGCGGACAGTACCATGGCCGGCCGCGCACCGGCGTTGAACTCATCGCGAGATAAATTCGTTTGCCTGCGCTCGCACCGGGAGAAGTGCCGATGCGCGCCGGTGGCAAATATGGATACCCATTTCATTGACCGAACGCGTCAATCCCTCGATATTCGCAGCATCGAAACTGCTCCTTGAGCCGAAGCCGCCACATGAGAACCGATCACCAGCGCAACAATAACGACATGCATGCGTGCATGACGCGGCGCTGTTTCTCGGCGGCAACCGGCGCCTGTTGTTGCTGCTGAGCGCCGCCTCACAGCACCTCACGCAGCAAATCGCAAGACAGGAACGCCGAGACCCCGGCGAGCGAGCAGTCATGTCCCAACAGCAGTCCAACGCCTACATCATCGAAATCCACGACCGCGCCGCCGGCATCGTCACGCGAGACGCGCGCGGCTTCCGTTTCTTCTCCTCCGAGCGGCTGTTCGACAGTCTCGAAGGTCGCCAGTTCCGCTCGGCGCGCGAAGCCGAGCGTGCTGCCCGTGCGGTGTTCTCCGAACGAAGCCGGCGCGCGAATTCCCAATTTTTCGCCAACTGATCCCACCGAAAGGGCCACGTCATGATCAATCGACGACACATTCTCGCAACGACGCTTCTGCTCGCGACCGCCTTGGCCGCACAGGCACGCGCTGAGGACAAGCCGGTCGAAATCCGCATCGGTACGCAGAAGGGCGGCTTCTTCCCTGCGGTTCGCCAACGTCAAACGCTCGAAAGCGCCTTCAAGCCGCTCGGCATCGAGATCAAGTGGATCGACTTCCAGTTCGGCCCGCCGCTGCTGGAGGCCATCAATGTCGGGAGCGTCGATTTCGGCTTTGTCGGCGATACGCCGCCGATCTTCGCGCAAGCCGGCGGCGCCAGGATCCGCTATGTCGCGGCCGTGAAGTCCGACGGCGACAATCAAGCGATCATCGTGCCGAAGGATTCGCCGATCAAGACGCTGGCGGACCTCAAGGGCAAGCGCATCGCCTTCGGCAAAGGATCGAGCGCACACAATCTCCTGGTCGTGGCGCTCGAAAAGGGAGGCCTGTCCTGGTCCGATATCACCCCGGCGCCGCTCGCGCCGGCCGATGCGACGGCGGCCTTCGTCAAGGGCTCGGTCGATGCCTGGTCGATCTGGGATCCTTATCTGGCGCTCGCCGAATTGAAGGAGAACGCTCGGGTTCTCGTCTTCGACAAGGATGTGCACAAGCCGAACGCCTACTACATCGCCAACACCGATTTCGTTGAGAAGTATCCCTCGTTGGTCGCAAAGCTCAATACGGCCTTTGCGTCTGAAGGCGTGTGGGCGGAGTCGCATCACGAGGAGGTCGCAAAGGCACAGGCCGAGGCGACCGGCGTCGAAGCGGTCCGCCGCTTCGTCAATCGCTCCACCTATCGCGTGGTGCCGCTCGACGCCGAGGTGACCAAGAGCCAGCAGGCGGTCGCCGACCGTTTTGCAAAGCTTGGCCTGATTCCGAAGCCGGTCAACGTGTCCGACATCGTCTGGAAGTGGACGCCGGGTTCCTGAGCGAAACGAGACTCAACTCCGGCGGCGCACCCTGGTGCGTGCCGCCTTCTTTGCGGCGGCTGAGCGGACGTTGGCGCCCTTGGTGCGGCTCGCCTTGCGCGCCGCGGCCGAACGCGACGCAGCCGTTCGCCGGCCCGCGGCACGCTTGCCCTGCTTCGACAATGCACTGCGCGATGCGGTCGAGCGCGGCTCCTTTTTCAAAACCTCCTCGACGGCCCGCGACACCCGCGGCCGGCGCTTCGGAGTGCGCTTGCCCTGGCCGACCTCATAGGCATATTTGGCGCTGCGGCGCGTCGCCTTCTTGACGCGTCCCTTTCGCGGCGGCGGCAGATCGACGCCGGCGCGGCGTGCCTCGGACAGACCGATGGCGACAGCCTGCCGCGTCGAGCGCGCACCATGCTTGCCCTTGCGGATCTTGTCGATCTCGTCCTTGACGAATTCGCCGGCCTGCGTGCTTGCCGATTTGCCGGCACGCTTGTCTTGTCTGGCTTTGCGGATGACTTCCTGTCTTGGCATAGGTTCAGTTCCCTCTGGATTTCACAGGGATGTCTGACCGCAACGCGCAAGATGGACGATTGATCCTTTCAGTTCCTGAGCGCAGCCAGCAGTTCATCCGGGCGTTCGGCCATGATCATGTGGCCCGCGCCCGGTACCACGATTGTCTTCGCATGCGGGATCGCGGCCGCGAGTGCCTTGCCGGCCTTCACCGGTGTCATCATGTCTCGCTCGCCGAGGATGAGTGTGACTGGCACCTTCACGCTCGCGGCAGCGGTGAGCGCATTCGCGTAAGCATTGCAGGCGGACAAATCCCTGAACAGCACGCCCGGCTCGCAAGTCTTGAGCACGGCCTGCGCGCCGCCATGCATCCACAGGCCCGGTGCGAGGCTGCCGCCGAGCTCGGCGTTGAAGCCGAGGCCCCAGATCGAGACCATGTCGAGCGCGTCCCGGTCGTTGGCCTCGGCCGCCTTCAGCAGATCCGGGCCGACCGTCATGGTCGCGGCCGTGCCGATCAGGCTCAGTGCGGAGACCTTGTCCGGGTGACGCGCCGCCGTCTCCAGCGAGATCAACGATCCCATGGAATGGCCGATCAGATGCGCCTTCGTAACTTCGGCCGCATCGAGCAGCGCGGCCGTCCAGTCGGCCATCTCGGCGATGCTGCCAAGCGAAGGCCCGGACGAGCGGCCGTGACCGGGCATATCAGGCGCCAGCACGGCAAAACCGTGATGGGCGAACCAGCGCGTGTGCAGCGCCCAGGTCGAACGATCGAAGCCGGCGCCATGGAGGAAGACGACCGCAGGCAGGGATCTGTCGAAGTCGCGGCCGCCGGTTGCGACAAGCACCTCGGCGCCGTTGACGGAGAGCTTCATGGTGTCAGACCTTTTGCGAGATGCGCAGCGCCTGCGCAAGATCGTCGAGGATGTCGCTTGCCGCCTCGATGCCGACCGACAGTCGCACCAATTCCTCGCCGATGCCGGACGCCTTGAGTTGCGCGGCGTCCATCTGCTGGTGTGTGGTCGAGGCGGGGTGGATCACCAGCGTCTTGGCGTCGCCGACATTGGCGAGATGGCTGATCATGCGCAGCGATTCGATGAACTTGCGCCCCGCGGACCGCCCGCCCTTGATGCCGAAGGAGACGATCGAGCCGGCGCCGCGCGGCAGCAATTGTTTTGCCAGCTGGTAATCCGCGTGGTCCTCGAGCGAGGGATGCAGCACCCAATCCACCGCCTTGTTGGCTTTCAGTGCTTCCAGCACGAGATGTGTGTTCTGGATGTGGCG
Organism: Bradyrhizobium sp. LM2.9; assembly: GCF_054056555.1. Lineage (NCBI taxonomy): Bacteria > Pseudomonadati > Pseudomonadota > Alphaproteobacteria > Hyphomicrobiales > Nitrobacteraceae > Bradyrhizobium > Bradyrhizobium sp. LM2.9. The sequence continues at coordinate 5,499,464 of NZ_JBSRYJ010000002.1, read as the reverse complement.
GTCCATGCGCACGCCCAACGTCTCCACGCCCTGCAGGAGCTGAAACGCGTTGGTCGGCGACAGGCAAGCGCCGAAATCACGCAGGCCTTCGGTGCGGGCGCGCATGATGAAGGCAGCCGTGCCGAACTGCTCGTCGAAGACGATGCCGTGATAGCCGCCATAGGGTTCGGTCAGCACGCCGAATTTTCCGGATGAACGCCAATCAAAGCGGCCGCCGTCGATAATGGTGCCGCCGATGGCGATACCGTGGCCGCCGATCCATTTGGTCGCCGAATGCATGACGAGGTCGGCGCCGAGCTCGATCGGACGGCTGAGATAGGGCGTGGCAAACGTGTTGTCGATCAGCAGCGGGATCTTCGCGTCATGCGCAATCGCCGCGACCTTCGGAATATCAAGCACCTCAAGCCCGGGATTGCCGATGGTCTCGCCGATCACCAGTTTCGTGTTCGGCTTGATCGCCGCGCGGAATGCATCGAGATCGCGCGGCTTCACAAAAGTCGTGGTGATGCCGAAGCGCGGCAGCGTGTGCGCCAGCAAATTGATGGTGCCGCCATAGAGCGAGCTCGACGCCACGATGTGGTCGCCGGCGTTCAGAAGCGTGGCGATGGCGAGATGCAGCGCGGCCATGCCGCTCGCGGTGCAGATCGCGCCGACGCCGCCTTCCAGTGCTGCGAGCCGCTCCTCCAGCACGCCGGTGGTGGGATTGGAGATGCGCGTATAGATGTGGCCGGCGCGTTCGAGATTGAACAGCGCGGCGGCGTGATCGGAATCCTGGAACACGTAGGACGTAGTCTGGTAGATCGGCACCGCGCGGGCGCCGGTCGCGGGATCCGGATGCTGGCCCGCATGCAGGCTCAGGGTCTCGAAGGCGGGCGGTTTGGGCGCGGGCATGCGTGGCCTCGTTGGTCAATCGGCGGAGGCGGCTCTTGTGCCACAAACCGCGCGCTGCGTCAGCCCATTGACTACGGCGCGCAGCGGCTCGCAACGAGAGTGTGATGCGAGTCCGTGGCTGCAACGGCAGGACGCTTGTTTCTCCTCGCATGCGGGGGAGTGGACCATCCGCTCGGCCCTGCACTCACCAAGCGGCTGGCCGCTTGATGTCCGGTTTACCGCCAACATCGGCCGAAGAGCGGATGGCCTCCGAGGTCGCAGATGGGCCAGGAAGAGACATTTCGCTCGTGCTGCGCGTCATGCGATTTGAGCCAGTCTCGCGCGCCGGTGCCCTTCGATGCCCCGGCGGTTGTGTGAAACCTCCGCGCGTTCATAAATCGTGAGTTGTGTTTGCCGTTGATCAGATCATGCTCTTGCGATCGACTAGGTCGTGTGGGGCCGAATCCGACATCTCCTGCTAGGTTCTTCGCTCGGCAACGCAACGACACGCAAGGTTCGAGCCGAGCTGACGCGGCTCCAAAAGGTATCAGTCAGCCCCATCTTGGCATCTTTTCGCGACACGTCAGTGCCGCTGCTTGAACCCGCTGCCGCAGCTGCGACATCCCCGCTGTGCCACTACCTATCAAAATTTAGGGCTCAGTTCCTGGGCGGTTGCAGCGATCAGTGCTGTTCACGAAGTACCATATTTCGTTAGGTTTCTCGGACCTTCGCGACGCCGCGATGGCCACCAATGTCTCGATCTCCGGGAGGGAGAGACATGATGAAGCGATCGCCTATTCTCTCTTTGGCGGCTGTCGCGAACTTCGCCGTCCTATGGTTTGTTCTGGATGCCGATCCGCATTTTAGAAATGCGGCTGCCACTACAACAACAGCCATGCCACCCGAGGTCGTAGCTCCCGAGTCTTTCAGAACGGCCCACGCCGCTAACAAAAGGACGATGAGGATACTTGCACTGGATCAGGCTAAGCATCTCGCTTTTTGGACGTCCGTTTTGAAGAATAGAAAGCAGGCCTGTGATGCTGTTGTTCGGACCATGTATCAAGGCGACAGCGAATCTGGGGTCGATGCTTGGCGCATTGGCTGCCGGGACGGCAACGAATATTCGATAACTATTAATCCGGACGCGCAAGGCTCTGAGGCGGAGTTTCCGGTTTCGGTTTGCAGTGGAACCGCTTTCGCCCGAAGTGCGGAATAGTCTCGTCATTGAGCGTTCAGCACCCGGGGAGATCGCCTCTATATGCCAGCTGCTATCCGCTGTCCCGGCGCGTCCTCGCCAACGTGCGAGGATGATCATGACGATGACCCGATCACGACGTGAAACGGTGGAGTTCGAGCACCCATTTCGGATCACAAGCTTCGAGCGGATATTACCGGCTGGCTCGTATGAAGTGATTACCGACGAAGAATTAATGGAAGGAATGGAAGAATTATCATTTCCGTCCTTTCGGCCCGTCGCCACCATGATGATGGTGCCTGCGCCGCCACCCCGCAGCTCTTTCGTCGAGATGGTGGCCATCAGTTCGATCGATCTGTCCGACGCTCGGGAGCCGATGCGATCGTATTCCGTTAATGACGCGCCTGTCGACCTCGACAAGCATCGGACTGCGCTGAACATTAACATTCGCCGGACGCTGGCGGAAATCGAGCGCAATGCGAAGGTGTTGCGCAGTCTGAACCCGCAGCCTGAACCCGCTGCGAAGCCATTGGCAGGCGCGCTGCCGGAGCCGAAAGGGCCAGGCCGCGACCTACGCATCGATGCTTGCCGCGGCATCGCGCTCTGGTGCATCTTTCTGAATCATTTCCCCAACAACATCGGAAGCTGGCTGACGCTTCGGAATTACGGCTTCAGTGATAGCGCGGAAGTATTCATGTTCGTCTCCGGGGTGACCTGCGCACTGGCTTACGGCAGCGCACACTCGCGCGACGGTTGGCCCGGCGTCATCACCCGTACGCTGTGGCGAAGCTGGGATATTTATGCCGCATTTCTACTGCTCACCGTGGCTTGCGCCATCATGGTCTACCTAAGCGGCGGTGGCCGGATCGCGGACGAGAGCAACACGCGCCTTTTGCTGGAACATCCGGGTGCGGCGCTCGCGCATGCGGCGATCCTGCAATACCGTCCAGTCAATACCGACGTCTTGCCGATCTTCGTGGTTTATCATCTTTTGTTTGCACCCTTATTGTGGTTGCTGCTGCGAGCGCCGAATGTGACACTCGGCGCGTCGCTCTTGCTTTATGTGCTGGTGCACGTCTTCGGCTGGACCGTCCCGGCATGGCCCGACAGCGTGTGGTTCTTCAACCCGCTGGCTTGGCAGTTGCTGGTTGTGCTCGGCGCCTGGTGTGTCATTGCGGGCAAGGGAGTCGGACCTTGGATGACCTGTCGCATGGCACTTGTACTTGCAGTTCTCTATCTGACTTTTAGCCTGATTGTCGCGTTGAGTTGGTGGCTCACGGTGCTGGAAGATCTGGTCCCACAAGCGCTCGCCTATGTGGTTTACCAAGTCGACAAATCGGATCTCGCCCCCTTGCGGCTGCTGCATTTTTTGGCGCTTGCGATTTTGGCGGTATGGCTCGTACCTCGCAATTGGCAAGGACTGCCGATGCCACTGATGCGCGCAGCGATCCGCTGTGGGGAGAACTCGCTGGCAATCTATTGTCTCGGTGTTCTGCTGGCGCTCGCCAGCCAAATAGCGCTGGTCGACATCTCGAATGGCCTTGCAATGCAGATCGCGCTCAGTCTCGCAGGCATCCTGCTGATGATCGCCGCCGCAACGCTGCTGAGCTCAATCCGGATCAAACCCAGGCGGCAGCCACGATTGACTTGAAGACCTGAGGGTTAGAGAGGCCGAGATTTGACCTGAAAAGAGGCTGCCAACGAGACAGCCCCACGTCTTCTGTGGGTCAAAAGCGTCGGTCTAGCGCTCCACCGCAAACTTCCGGTCTACCTCGCTAAACCGACATGTAGCGGCACCGCCTCAGCGGTGGCGATGGGTCACAAGCCGCGGATCACGCCCGAGGTGGGAGACTTCCGGTTTGCGTTGGCAAGCCGACGTTATGAGTACACGTCCTAGGCACCACCGCCCCGGATCGCCTGCTCGATCGCGCGCGCTTCCCGCAGCAAAATCTCCGCGACCTCCTGCTCGCGGCGGGGGCCGAGCCTCGTCCGAACGGCGGAGACGGTCATCGCGGCAGCGGGGCGGCCGTCCGGGGTCTTGATCCAGGTCGAGATCGATTTCGTACCCTGCACCAGGCCGATCTCCCTCATGCCGTATCCCAGCCGTCTCGCGGCGGTGACCTCGCCCAGCACCGTCGCAACGTCGGTCCGGTAGGCCTCGAATCTCTTCTCGTTGGCTGCGACGATTTTTCGCGCGTCCTGCGCCGGCATCGCCGCGAGGATGGCGACGCCGGCGCTGGAGACGCCGAGCGGCCGGCGCGCGCCGACCTCGATCGACAGCACCTGGATCGGATAGACGCCGATCCTGCGATCGACGCACAGCGTGTCGTTGCCGGTCCGCACCGTCAGGAACAGCATGTCGCCGATCTCGGTCGACGCACGTTGCAGCGACGGATTGGCGGCGATCAGCAGCCGCGACGGTCGGGCCCGTGCGAGCGCGAGCTCCGGCACCTGATTGCCGATCGCGTAGCGGCCGGATTTGTCGTGCCGTTCGATGATGCCTTTCCTCGATCAGCGCATGGACGATGCGATGCACGGTCGGACGGGTGAGGCCGGTCGCCCGCACCACCTCGGCCAGCGGCACGCCGTCTTCGCGGCCTGCGGCAAGAATACGCAGCACCGCGAGCGCGCGCCGGATCGCCTGCGCGCCTTGTCGCGGTTCCGTCATGCGGAAGTCGTCCTGTCCATAATATGGACAAGAACGCCACAATTCACTCGACAGGTAAAGCGCGCATTCGGAGATTGCGCTCCGATCGAGATGCCATAAAGCAACGTCCGGGCATTCGACGTCGAATTCGAAGACTTGGAATTGCAAGCGACTTGGAATTGGAAGCGACTTGGAATTGCAAGCGGCTTGGAATTGCGAGCGCTGCCGGGAGGTTAACATGAGATTAATCTGGATTGCCATCGCAGCCGCAGCGACGATGCTGGCGGGACCTGCCTCGGGTCAGCAATGGCCATCGCGCAACGTCAAGCTGATCGTGCCCTATCCGGCCGGCGGCAATGTCGACAGCGCCGCGCGCATCATCGCCGACAAGCTTCAGGAAAAGCTCGGCCAGCCCTTCATCATCGAGAACAAGGCCGGCGCCGGCGGCATGATCGCGGGCGAGGCTTTTGCGAAATCGGCGCCCGACGGCTACACGCTGTTCGTCGGTGCCAACGGCCCGGTGCTGTTCGCAACCGAGATCAACAAGCGCGACGCCTACAACTGGAAGAGGGACTTCCTTCCGATCACGACGATCTCGATGACGCCGCTGGTGCTCGAGGTTCATCCCTCCGTGCAGGCGACCACATTCAAGGAATTCATCGATCTCGCCAAGCGCGAGCCCGGCAAGCTGACCATGGCCTCGCCCGGTCCCGGCACCACCAACCATCTGCTCAGCGAGCTGATGCAGTCCAGCCTCGATCTGCAATGGGTCACCGCGCACTACCGCGGCAATGCGCCTGCGGTCAACGACCTGCTCGGCGGCCAGGTGCAGTTCGCGTTCGACCAGCTCACGGTCAGCCTGCAGCACATCAAGGCCGGCCTGTTCCGGGCGCTGGCCGTCACCAGCCCGCACCGCCTGAAGTCGCTGCCTGACGTACCGACCTTCACTGAACTCGGCTACAAGGATTTTGACGGCCAGACCTTCACCGGCCTGTTCGCACCGGCAGGCACGCCGGCGCCTGTTATCGACAAGCTGCACGAGGCGCTGACCGCGATCCTGAAAGACCCGGCCGTGGTCGACAGGTTCGAGAAGCTCGGCGGAGAAGCCGTCGCGATGACGCCGGACGAGTTCAAGGCCTATCTCGAGCGCGAGGACGCCAAATGGATTCCGATCGTGCGCAAGGCCAACATCAAGGCGGATTGATCGATGCGGATCGACCCCGCTGAGCTCGGCGCCGAGCGCATCTACCGGCTGATGACCGGCATCGTGGTGCCGCGTCCGATCGCCTGGGTGACGAGCCTGTCGCGCTCAGGCGTGCTCAACCTCGCACCGTTCAGCGCCTTCACCTTCGTCTCGCAGAAGCCGCCGATGCTGGCCATCAGCGTCGGCCGCAAGGGCGCGGACTACAAGGACACCGCGCACAACATCCTCGACACCGAGGAATACGTCATCCACATCGCCGATACCCCGCTGATGCAGGCGGTGCACGACAGCTCCGTCGAGCATCCGCCTGAGATCAGCGAGGTCGCGGAGCTTGGCCTGGAGACGCATCCGAGCGAGCGCATCAAGGTGCCGCGGCTTAGCGTTGCGCCCGTCGCGATGGAATGTCGCTTCCGGCAGTGCCTCGAATTCGGCGACGCCCGCAGCCGGCTGATCGTCGGCGAGGTCGTGATGTTCCACATCCGCGACGGCCTCGTGAACGACGGCAAGGTCGAGACAGCGGCGCTCGACCCGATCGCGCGCATCGGCGGGCCGCGTTACGCCCGGCTCGGCGAGATCGTGACGCTGCGCGGCGTGTTCCAGACTCCCAAATCGACCGAGTAAGCGCGCAGCCTTGGGCCGCGCCGTCAAGACCATTGGAGAACGACAATGCGACTCGTGAGTTATCTTCTGGACGGAGAGCCGCGCTATGGTGCCGCCGTTGAAGGCGGTGTCGTCGATCTGACCAGGCGGATCGGCCGCGACTTCTCCGACGTGAGGGCGCTGATTGCGGCCAACGCGCTGGCGGACGCGCAGGAAGCCATCGCCGGACAAAAGCCGGACCACGCACTCGACGATCTCGTGCTGCTTCCGCCGGTGCTGGCGCCGGAGAAGCTGTGGTGCATCGGTGTCAATTACGCCGAGCGCAACGCCGAGTACAAGGACAGCTCGGACCTGCCCAAATATCCCAGCCTGTTCGTGCGCAGCATGTCCTCGATGACAGGCTCCGGTCAACCGCTGGAGAAGCCCAAGGTTTCGGATCAGCTCGATTACGAAGGCGAACTCGTCATCGTGATCGGCCAGGGCGGCCGTCACATTCCGCGCGAAAAAGCCTGGGCGCACATCTTCGGCATGACGCTGTGCAACGAGGGCACGATCCGCGACTGGCTGCGCCACGGCAAGTTCAACGTCACGCAGGGCAAGAACTTCGACCGCTCCGGCAGCATCGGCCCGTGGATCGTCACCGCGGACGAGCTCGACCCGCGCGGGCCCCATGACATCATCACGCGCGTCAACGGCGAGGTACGGCAGCAGGACACGACAGAACGGCTGATGTTCCCGTTCGACTTTCTGATCTCCTATCTCTCCACGTTCGCGACCCTCAAGCCCGGCGACATGATCGTGACGGGCACGCCGACCGGCGCCGGCGCCCGTTTCGACCCGCCGCGCTGGCTTAAAGTCGGCGACGTCGTCGAGGTCGAATCCAGCCGCATCGGCATGCTGCGCAACACCGTCGCGGCGGAGAGTTAAGCCATGCTGGATACCGCCACCATCGAACGTCTTGCCGCGCGCCTCGATGAAGCCGAGCGCACCAAGACGCTGATCCCGATGTTCTCGAAGGAATATCCCGATTTCGCGATCGAGGATGCCTACGCCGTCCAGCGCGCCTGGACCAAACTCCAGCTCGGCCGCGGCCGCGTCATCAAGGGGCACAAGATCGGCCTGACCTCGAAGGCGATGCAGAACGCGGTCGGCATCTCCGAGCCCGATTACGGCGTGCTGTTCGCCGACATGTTCTACGCCGACGCCACGCCGATTCCGTTCGATCGATTCCACGCGCCGCGGATCGAGGTCGAGCTCGCCTTTGTGCTGAAGGCGCCGCTACGCGGTCCCGATTGCACCATCTTCGACGTGCTCAACGCCACCGACTACGTCACGCCCGCGCTCGAGATCCTGGAGACGCGCATGCACCGCGTCGATCCCGAGACCGGCAAGACCCGGAAAGTCATGGACACAATCTCGGACAACGCGGCGAATGCCGCGCTGGTGCTCGGCGGCCGGCCGTTCCGCCCGATGGATGCGGACATGCGCTGGATCGGCGCGCTGTTGTTCCGCAACGGCGAGGTCGAGGAGACCGGGCTTGCGGCCGGCGTGCTCAACCACCCCGCCAATGGCATCGCCTGGCTCGCCAACCGCCTCGCGCCGCATGACGAACATCTCGCCGCCGGGGAAGTGGTGCTGGCGGGATCGTTCACGCGGCCCGTGGATATCCGCCGCGGCGACACCTTCCATGCCGACTATGGCACGTTCGGCTCGGTGTCGTGCCAGTTCGTCTGAATCAACACATGAAAGGGAGCGCATCATGACCGGTCACACGCGTCGCAAGAGCATCCATATCGGCGGCTTCAAGCATGCCAATCCGATCCCGAACGCCTGCCGCATCGGTCATCTCGTGATGTCCGGTGTCATCCTCGGCCGCGATGGCGCGACCGGCGTGATGCCCGAGAGCCTCGACGCGCAGTGCGCCAACATGTTCGCGCATATGAAGGCGACGGTAGAGGCCGCCGGCGGCACCGCCGACGACATCATCAAGATGACGGTGTGGTTGAAGGACCGTGCGCAGCGCGGCCCGGTCAATGTCGAGTGGCTCAAGATGTTTCCGGACGAGCATTCGCGTCCGGCGCGCCACGCGCTGCCGATGGACAACATGGACGGCGGCGCGCTGGTGCAGTGCGACTTCACTGCCGTGATCGACTGAGGGAGTTTTCGCGCATGCCAACCTATCTGCCGTTCGACCCGAATCCGCGCCGCCCGGTCAAGGCGCCGCCGCCCAAAACCGTCGACAGCCAGTTTCACGTGCTCGGTCCCGTGGACAAATATCCGGAGCGTCCAGGTGCGGCCTATCGGATGCCAACGGCGACCTGGGAAGCGGCGCTGCGCGTCCACAAGACGCTCGGCATCGAGCGCGGCATCATCGTGCAGACTACGACGTACGGCGCCGATCATGCCGTGGTGCTCGACGGCCTCGCCGCCATGGGTCCGAACTATCGCGGCTGCGCCAACGCGCTGGTGTTCGCCGAGGCCAACGATTCCTATCTCGCCAAGCTGCATGATGCAGGCGTCCGCGGCGCGCGCTTCAGCTTCCGCCAGGAGCTTGGCGCGGTGCTGTCGGACGCCGATTTCGCTCGCGCCATCGCGCGTATCCGCGAGCTCGGCTGGTACGTCAAAATCCAGCCCGAGAAAGACGGCATCGTCTCCAGCGTCGCCAAGTACGAAAATCTCGACGTGCCCGTGCTGATCGACCATATGGCGCGGCCCGATCCCGAGGCCGGCAAGGACGATCCGAACCTGCGCAAGATGCTCGAGCTGCTCGCCAAGGGAAATTTCTGGGTGATGCTGTCGCTCGGCGAGAAGACCTCGAAGGCCGGCCCGCCCTACGACGACGTGATCCCGATCGCGCGCGCCTACATCGAGGCTGCAGTCGACCGCTGCGTCTGGGCCAGCGACTGGCCGCATCCGGTGTCGGTGAAGCAGCCGCCCAACGACGCCGATTTGCTGGAGCTGATGTACCGCTACGCGCCCGACCAGGCGACGCTGGAGAAGATTTTGGTGCACAATCCGGCGAAGCTGTTCGGATTTGCGGATTAGGGTCTGTTGGGATTCAGGATTCTCATCGGGGCTTGGTTGTGATTCAAGCTTGGGATGGACCGATTCGTTTTGACTGACGCCCAATGGGCGAAGATGGAGCCGCATTGTCTTGGCAAGCCGGGAGATCCGGGCCGCAGCGGCAAGGACAACCGACTGTTTGTCGAGGCCGTTCTGTGGATCGCCCGAACCGGCAGTCCCTGGCGGGATCTGCCGGCGATGTTCGGCCACTGGAATAGCACATTCACGCGCTTTCGCGACTGGGTGAAGGCGGATGTCTGGAAGCGGCTGTTCGAGGCCATCTCCGACGATCCCGACATGGAATACGCCATGGTCGACGCCACCATCGTCAAGGTCCACCGCCACGGTCAGGGCGCAAAAGGGGGACGCAAAGCCAGGCGATCGGCCGCTCGAAAGGCGGCATGACCACCAAAATTCTGGCGCTCACCGATGCGCTCGGCAATCTCGTGCGCTTCGTGCTCCTGCCGGGACAGCGTTTCGATACGGTGGGCGTGCCGCCGCTCATCGAGGGATTGGCCTTCAACGCGCTGATCGCTGATAAGGCCTTCGATAGCAACGCCATCATCGCCGAACTCGAAGCGCGTGGCGCCAAAGTCGTCATCTCCCAGCATCCGCGCCGTGCACAGCCTCTCGCCATCGACAAGGAGATGTACAAATGGCGGCATCTCATCGAGAACTTCTTCGGCAAGCTCAAGGAATTCAAGCGCATCGCAATGCGCGCCGACAAGACCGACCAGAGCTTCACTTCAATGATCTATCTGGCCGCGGCCGCGATAAACTCCAGATGAATCCCAACAGACCCTAGTCCGCAACCCTCATGGTGATGAGCGCGAAGCGCGTCTCGAACGATGCAGGCCTGACTGTTGCCGGCGGCCATCCTTCGAGACGCCCGCTATGCGGGCTCCTCAGGATGAGGTCTGGTTTCGCGGCGAGAATGTTAGACCCTCATGGTGAGGAGCCCGCCAAAGGCGGGCGTCTCGAACCATGGAGGCCACGCACTCAATCCTGGTGATCACGCCGCTGGCTGCCCCGCCAGCCGGTCCCGCACCTCGGCCGCGATCTCGAACGAGCGCAGCCGGGCGGCGTGATCGTAGATCTGTCCCGTCGTCATCAGCTCGTCCGCGCCGGTCTCCGCGATCAGCGCCTTCAGCTTCTCTTCGACCACGTCAGGCGAGCCGACCGCCGAGCACGATAGCGACTGAGCGACCATGGCCTTCTCGGCCGGCGACCACAGCGCGTCCATGTCGTCGACCGGCGGCGGCAGCGGGCCGGGCGTGCCGCGCCTAAGATTGATGAACTGCTGCTGCAGCGAGGTGAACATGCGCTGCGCCTCGACGTCGCTGTCGGCGGCGAACACATTGACGCCGACCATCGCATGGGGCTTGTCGAGCTGCGCCGAGGGCTCGAAGCGCGCGCGATATTCGCGCAGCGCCGGCATCATCATGCCCGGCGCAAAGTGCGAGGCGAACGCGAACGGCAGGCCGAGCATGGCCGCAAGCTGCGCGCCAAAGGTGCTCGATCCCAGGATCCAGAGCGGCACGTTAGTTCCCATGCCGGGCACGGCGCGGATGGTCTGGTTCGGCTTGACGTCGCCGAGCAGCGCCTGCAATTCCAGCACGTCATGCGGAAAATTCTCGGAGCTCGTCGCGAGGTCGCGCCGCAGCGCCCGTGCGGTGAGCTGGTCGGTGCCCGGCGCGCGCCCGAGCCCGAGATCGATCCGCCCCGGATAGAGCGAGGCCAGCGTGCCGAACTGCTCGGCAATGATCAGCGGCGAATGGTTCGGCAGCATGATCCCGCCGGAGCCGACCCGGATCGTCCTGGTCCCGCCCGCGACATGCCCGATCACCACCGACGTCGCCGCGCTCGCGATCCCCGTCATGTTGTGATGCTCCGCCAGCCAGAACCGTTTGTAGCCCCAGCCTTCGGCATGCTGGGCGAGATCGAGCGAATTGCGAAACGCCTGCGACGCATCGCCGCCCTGGCGGATGGGCGCGAGGTCGAGCACGGAGAAGGGGATCATGAGTGGGGTCCGGAGTGAAGGATCTGCGCATCTGGCACGTCACATGTAGTGTAAGCGTGTAGGATGGGTAGAGCACTTGCGAAACTCATCATGTTTTGTCAGGGCATAAGGGCGATGGGTTTCGCTGCCGCTCTACCCATCCTACGAAGCTGTTCGAGTGACCTGCACTCCCGTTCACAACACCGTTATTGCGGCCTGGTGCGCCGTTCGCGGTAACTGGGCGGCTCTCTCCTGTTGTTGTACTCTCGGTGGAGCCACTGCACTCGCCAGGAGGAACCGACATGACCATCGTCGTACTCAATCGCCGCAACCTCCTCGCCGCCGGCGGCTCCGTCCTTGCAACCGCAGTTTTGGCAACCGGCGTTTCCGGCCTCCTGCTGCCGGCCCGCGCCGAAGGCCTCGCACCGACCGATTCGATGTCGGGCGGGGCGAACAACTACCGCAAGGGCGCGGCGATCGTGGATCGGATCGGCAAGGGCGGCTTCTGGATGAGCGGCACGGTGCGCCGCGCCGGTGACGGGGCTCCGCTTGCCGGGCAGCGCATCCAGATCTGGGCGCACACGACCGAAGGGCAGGAGCACGAGCCGCAGAGTCATGGCGCCACGCTCACCGACAAGGACGGCAAGTTCCGGCTCGAGATGCCGCAGATCATTCCCATCTTCGGCCAGCCGCATGGTCACCTCGCCTATGACAGCGGCGAATTCAAAACCGTCTTTCTGCGGCCGGTGATGCGGAGCGCGAAGGAAACCAGCCTCGAGGCGCATTTCGTCCTTCAGCCGGCCTGACCAAGTTGCGAATGAAGGGGTGGAGATCGGCGAAGGTGGCCCTGATCTGGATCGCCCTGGCTTTGGCGATTGGCGTGCCGATCGCGCTCGCTGCGGGAAGCGAGCAGCTCGCATGGCGCGGCCCGGTCTACATCCTCGCCGGCTTCGCGGGGATCATCGCGCTTGCTCTCGTACTCGTTCAGCCGCTGCTGATCGGCGGATATTTGCCGGGACTGTCGGCCTATCGTGGCCGGCGCGCCCATCACTGGATCGGCGGCGTGCTTGCCCTGGCGGTGGTGATCCACGTCGCCGGCCTCTGGATCACCAGTCCGCCCGATATGATCGACGCCCTGACCTATACATCACCGACGCCGTTCTCCCCCTTCGGCGTGACCGCGATGTGGGCCATCTTCACCGTCGCGCTGCTGGCGCTGCTACGCCGGCGATTGCGCCTGCGGCTCCGAACCTGGCGCATCGTCCATATTCCCCTCGCGATCGTCATCGTCGTAGCCAGCGTCGCCCATTGCCTGCTGATCGAGGGGACGATGGAGACAATCTCGAAGGCGGCGCTTTGCGCAGCTGTGCTCGCGGCGACGGTCAAGGTCATGGTTGGCCTCTGGAAAAGGCGAACGTTGCGCGGCGAGAGTGCGTAGGATGGGTAGAGCACTTGCGAAACCCATCATGTTTCGTCTTCGAGCAAGGCCTCGATGGGTTTCGCTTCCGCTCTACCCATCCTAGCGGCTGATTGCCGCTGACGGCGACGGGAGGTATCCTCGCGCGATGACCGTCAGCGTTCCCGATCTGAAAGCGTTCCTGCTCGCGACGCCGTTCTTCGGCGGCATCCCGGACTCAAGCCTCGACCTCATGATGTCGATGCTGGTTGAACGCCGCTTCGATGTCGGCGCGACCGTCGTGGCGGAAGGCGAACCGGGACGCTCGATGTTCATCGTCAAATCCGGTCGGCTGGCCGTGAGCAAACATACGAATTCGGGAGGCGTCGTCCCAATTTCCGTGCTGGAGCCGGGCGATTTCTTCGGTGAAATGACGCTGATCGAAATGCAGAATCGATCCGCCACGGTGGTCGCGGAGAATCCGACGGTGCTCTACGAACTGACGGCCCAGAAGCTCTATGCCTGCTACAAGTCCGATATCCACGCCTATGTGGTCGTCCTGCAGAACATCAATCGCGAGCTTTGCCGACGGCTGCGTCGTTCCGACGATCGCTTCGCCGCCCAGCAGGTGCATGACGAAAATTGATCATGCGTAGCGCGTAGGATGGGTAGAGCACTTGCGAAACCCATCATGTTCCCTCACCGCGCAAGACCTCGATGGGTTTCGCTTCGCTCTACCCCTACGAGCTCGATGGGTTTCGCTTTCGCTCTACCTATCCTACGAGTTACGAACTCAAAGGATATTGCCTCACTTCACCTCGTTGCTAATTCAACAACGGATGGTCATTTTGCTGGCGTCGGAGAATTTTGCCCTTCTTCCTTGGCCGAATTTGCCTCAAGATCGATCGGAGCTTTGACCGCCGATTCAGGCGCCGCCGCCTCCTCTTTAAGGGCCGAAGCGGGTGGCGCAGCCGGCGTAGGCTCTTGAGGCTGCTCTTCTGGTAGCGGCAGAAAAATCTGTTGAAGTTCAAGGTAGGGCACGACATCATAACTATCTGCTTGCCGTAGAAGCGAGATATTTCGATTCACAGTCTCAGACAAGTGGATGATGCTTACGTTTGCGCCGTACTCTTTCATTGTTCTGCAGAAGGGAATGAAGTCATCGTCATTGGTTAACAAGAAGAGCCGATCAAGGCGCGATGCGCTCGCCAGCTTGAATGCATCACAACAGATTTCGATATCGATTCCCTTCTCGCTCTTGCTGAATCGATCCTTGAACTGGTTGGGAACTTGAGTTTCGACGAACTCTGCAAATTCTTTGCTTTTCTTCAGTTTCTGGCCACAGAATTTGAAGTGCATATCACGAATCTCTCCCGGCTTGTCGTGGTCAGGCATCACCAGGTAGTCCTCTACGGCTGTCTCGTCTCCGATCGGAAAGTAGAATGTGACGCGCTTGTACGAACCAGCATGGAGTTCGCGAAGGGAGATCATGAAATGTCTAGTCAGGAGCTGCGGGCAAAGCCTTCTGCCTAAAAACGAGCTATCCGTTCGCCGGAGGTGGCGTATTTGGGCTGTTAGCGCTGAGCCATCAATGAAGAAGTAGTTCGCGGTACTGATCATGAGGCATCCCCGTCTTGGGGCAAGGCGCTCGCGCGCGCATCCGTAAATAGCTGGTCGCAATGCCTCAACATGGATTCGATGAAGCGTCCGTGATAAATGGCGTAAATCGCTGAACTGAGCGTCGATTCTTTTGGCTTTACAATAGTGAAAATCAGCGCGTTGCTTTCTTTAAACTTGGGCCGGAGCCAAGCTTTCTTATTCCACTGATCCGCGGTGTGCGTAAAATCACCATCTTCGTCATACGCCCATGTCGTGACGTGGCCATCATCAATTGCCTTCTTGTAGGCGGCCAATAGCTTTTTCGGTGTCTGGGTGTCGAAGTAAATTGCCATCTAGCTTCCTGCAATTTGAAGACTCAGACTAGGTCTGTCTCAACGAGAGAACGGCGACAGCCATTTCCAACTCGCTATGTCTTATCCTACCCGGACATTCGAGGTCATCTAAACCGAACAAAGATTCGATCGAGTTCTCGCTTTTACAACGAGTAAACCTAGGATTGGTAGATCTCAGCGAGACCTATCTGCTTGAATGGGAGTAGATGCAGATCGCCGCGCCATATCAATCCGGCACATGGGATGTACTGCTTCTGTCCCGTCGGGCAAAACACCCGCCCCCACCCAAGACCCCGTCAACCCTCCCCGCCAAAATATTCCACTTTACCGAAATTCGGAATTGCGGTATCAATCCCCCATCCCGGTCCGGGGAGAGGGGCGATCGTCCGTCGTAACGAACGTGGATCGGGGTGCGGTGGACGCGGCAGCGTCGGGCACGCGAAGGCGGGACCAGGGCGAGATGAACCTCGTGAGGTCCTTCTGCGTGCGGACGAACGGCGCCGATGCGTACGGCAAAATCGTGTGGTCCTGGCCGTCGTTGCTACGGTCAAGCCTTGCGGAGATGGATCGGGCTCAACCGGGTCTCGAGCCATCGTCAATTCGCAAGGCGACGGTGACAAAAAGGAACTCGTCGCCGGGGAGAGCGCGGCATAAGCCGTCAACCCACTGCGCAGGGAAGGCCGAGTGATTGGCTACACCTGTATGCTGCTGTGCGGTTTTTCTGCGTGTGCTTTCGCGCAGCGGACCGCGGGTGCCAGCCGGCACCCGGTCTTCCCTGCGCTCTCTTCACAGAGGAGGGCTACGGCAAATAGCAAAACTCGGGCGCTGGATGCCGCGAGAATGCTGATCTGTGCGTGATTTGACCCAAGGAATGGTGCTGCCAGACAGGATTGAACTGTCGACCTCTCCATTACCAAAAGTGTGCTGCGGCCCCGCGTGATTCCGCGCGCGACCGCTTCTCCCGTCAAGCTATGGTAATTACTAGCTTTTCATGAGACACTAGCCCGACTGCCTCCGCATGAGCCCGCAAACCGGTGCTTCCGGGGTGCTTCCGGTCAATAGAGGCGAACGAAATGCAGAACCGCGTGAACCTCACGGAGGAGCGCATCAAAGCGCTGAAGCCGGAGGAAGGCCGCGAAGTGGTCCTTTGGGATTCCGAGCTGCGCGGGTTTGGGGTGCGGTGCTGGCCGTCCGGCCGCAAGCTGTTCATTTTGCTCTACCGGGCTGGCGGAGGAGGGCGGAAAGCGCCTCAGCGGCGTATGACGCTTGGAGAAGTTGGCTCCGTGCGATTGGCCGATGCCAGGACGGCCGCGCGCAAGTATGCCGGCCAGATTGCCGGCGGAGTTGATCCTCAAAGTCAGCGGAAAGAGGCATTGCGCCGTGACGCGGCGCGATTGGACCGCGCCATTGATGCGTATGAAGAGCATCTAAAGAGCCGGCATGTCGTCAATACAGTGCACATCGTCTCTTTGCTCCGGCGGGAATTGCTAGGGCCGCTGGGGAAGGTCGATGTGCAGACGATAGACCGGCAGTCGGTTGCAAACCAGGTTGCCAAGCTCGAGGAGCGCAAGAAGCCCGGGGCCGCGCAGGATCTGCGCTCGAAAGCCGCGACCTTTCTAAACTGGTGCGTCAATCGCGGCTTATTGCACGCGAATCCCCTGGGCGGCTGGCGCCGCGATCGCAAGACGCGCGCTCAATTCACCTCGAGGACTGGAAGGGCGATCCCGGAGGCCGAGCTCAAGGTGATTTGGCGCGGGTGTAGTGCGGTTTCGGCACCCTATGGAGACTACGTGCGGATCCTCTTGCTGCTAGGCCAGCGGCGGAAGGAAACGGCGTTGATGAAGCGATCCGACGTCGACTTCACGAAAGGTGTTTGGACCATTCCCGGCCCGCAAACGAAGAATGGCCGGGAGCATCGCGTTCCGCTGCCTTCCTTCGCGCTGGCAATCTTGCATCGCCAAAAGAAGTGGGCGAAGAGCGATTACGTTTTCGCCGGGGCCGGCGGCAAGCGGATGACGGGCTGGTCGAAGCGCCAGCCTGATCTAGTGAAAAAGTGCGGCGTGAAATTCCACCTGCACGACTGCCGCCGCACGTTCCGATCGGGGCTCTCCGCAGCGGGGGTCGAAGAGGAAGTCGCAGAGATGATGCTAAACCACACGCGCGAAGAGCTGTTGGAAACTTACGATCGCGAGCCGCGATGGAAAGAGCGCGTCGACGCGGCACAACGATGGGCCCAATATATCGCGCGTGTCGTGGACGACTCCGCGGTGGTTGAGCTCGCCGCAACGGCGTGATGTGAACAGTGAACCTCAGAAGGGAGCCGGCGATGAAGCAAAGAACGCAGTATGATGTGACACTTCGAAACGCTCAGGGCGAACAGCATACGCGCCGAATATTCGCCGAAGATGAGGCCGCGGCTCAGACCAGGGCGATTGAGAAGGCGCGTGTCGCGCTGGGGGAAACTATGGTTGAGCGCCGGTACGGGTCGTTTCAGCTCGTTTCCTGCGTGCGCGCATAGAATGTTTGGCTCAGCCCTTCAGTTTGGCGGCAATCAAAGAGTGAAAAACTCCCCTTGCATTTCGCACTTTGTATGTTTTGTCGATTTTAGCGAGTTGCCGTTTCTGGCCTTACCCCCGATCATGATGCCGTATTCCCCATTGAAGAGGATGTGGCACGATGAAAACCGCTACCGGCCCAGACAAAGGCCATTCTGATGCGCTTACGGGCAAGCTAACCTTAGGCGCGATTGCCCGCCTCGACCCCGAAACCCTACTGCGCGAAAACGAAGCCGCAGAGGTTCTCCGGCTGAGCGAACGCACGCTTGAGCGCTGGCGCTCTCGGGGTGAAGGTCCCAAAGCCAAAAAGATCGGCGCACGTCGTGTTGCGTACACCGTGGGATCGATCCTCGAATTCGCAGGCGTTGCAGCCTAATGCCGGATTGAGCTTCATCTCCATCTCAAAGCAATTTCAGTTCTCATATTCGAACCGTGGCCTTCGCCTCGCCGCGGGTAAGTCTCCAGGGCAGCCAACAATCGGAGAGCCCGCCCGCGCGCAATGCGCGCTCCAACGCCAAGACCCGTTATCGCGAGGCAAAAGAATGGCCCCGCCGACGGCCAAGTCGAACGGGGCCAGAATTTGAAACGTGAGCAATGTCTAACACGAACATCGTTGAAAATCAACGAACTGCATTTGCCACAATGAAGCCGGCAGCACGCGAGGTGCTGCAATGAACGCCAGACTTGATCTCTCAGTCGACATATCGGTCGGGCTCGAACATCTTAGAAGGCTCGACACTAACGGTGTGCACCAGCTCGCTGCGCTGCATCCTGAAAGCGACGAAAAGCGCTTTATAACGTTTTGTCTCAACGCAACTGGAGAAGCGCGCGCGGCAGCATTTCTCGGTAAGTTTGGGCCTAGCTGCAACATCTACTACTCCGCCAACGAGGTGCGTTCGGATCTCGGCGACAAACGAGCCAAGAAAGCAGACATTCAAAGCGTCCGTATGGTCATTGCGGACCTGGATCCGGCCAAGAATGTCGTTCTGACGCCCGAAGTTCTCGCGCGCGAGCGCGAAAGGCTTGAGACCGTTCGGGAGCGCGTGGCTTGCGAGGATGAGTGCTTCTATTCGTTCGCGATCGATTCTGGTGGCGGCGTTCAATTGGGCTGGCTGTTGGAAGAAAAGCAGCCCGCCGCGGAGTTCGCTGATCTCGCCGAAAACCAAACACGGGGCATATTGCGGCATCTTGGTGCAGAGGAATCTACTACCGATATCACTCGCCTCTGCCGCCTGCCGGGCACATTGAACTTTCCGACCGCCGCAAAGCGTAGGCAAGGCCGTAACGAAGTCACCGCCGCCAGGGTGATTGAGTATATTGGCAACAGTAATACTACCCTTGAGGAGCTCGCCGACTGGGCCTCACCGGTGGAGCCTTCTCGTAAGGCCAGCGCAACCGCTAACGACGCCAATATCGATCTGGATATGGGGGTCGTGGAGGCGGCGCATGGCGACGGTGCAGTGCCGCCGGAGCTGAAGCTCAAGCTGGAGGATCTGCGTGAGCGGGATCGCAAGTTCGACCGGCTGTGGCTTGGGGACAAATCGGCGATCGGCGGATCCGACACTACCCGATCCGCCTTCCTCTTCGCCCTCGCCGGTCGACTGAGGCGCAGCGGGAAATTCAGCCCAACGGAGTTCGGGCAACTCGCCGCGATTTGGGAGCATGGCCCGGAGGATGCCGATGCCAGGCAACTGGCTCGAGCGTGGTCGAGAAATCATTCGGTCGCGGCAGAGGAAGAGTTTACAGCCGTACCCGAAGCAGCCACCTCGGCTTTTGCAGCCAACTGGGTTGACTCCTTCGATGTCAACGAGCTCCCGAAACGCGAATTCTGCGTCGGTCGCTTCGTCGCGAAGCAGTACGTTTCCGCCCTAGTCTCACCGCCCGGCGTGGGAAAGACTACCTTTCTCCTCATGATGGCTGTCGCGGTTGCGACGGGGCGCAGCGAGATTGTCGGGTTTGATATTCCAAAGCGAGAGCGCGTGTTCCTCTTTAACCAGGAGGATGAACTCGCCGAGCTGAAACGGCGTTTAGCTGCTGTGATGGCGCAGTTCGACGTGGGCTGGCCCGACCTGATGATAGACAGCCGTCCCGCCCTCGCCTTGGGATCTGGCGCGGATAAGGCATTGATGTTTGCTCGGAAGGATGGCGAACACGTCGTCAGATCGAGAGATGCGATCGACGTCGAGGCATTCATCAAAGAGAATGGCATTGGCCTGGCGATCTTCGACCCATTTGTCGAGCTGCACCCGGTCGACGAGAACAATAACGTCGAGATCGCGGCCGTTGGCCGCATCTTCCGGCGTATCGCCGTCAACGGGCGCTGCGGCGTGGTACTTGCCCACCATACACGAAAGCCGCCAAACGCCGCGAACCGGGAATCCTACGCGGGTGACATGGACGCGGCCCGCGGTGCGGGCGCTCTAAACGGCGTCGCGCGAATGGGCGCCACGCTGTACGGCATCGATGCCGCAACAGCGAAGAAGTACGGAATCCGAGATGAGGAAAAGAATCGCTACATTCGCTTCGACGACGGCAAAGCGAACATGTCGCTTCTATCGGGGGAACCCCGCTTCTTCCGTCGCGAAGGCGTCGTGATCGGCGGGCTTGGTGGTGAAGAAGTCGGTGTTCTTGTCCCGGTGAAGCTCACCCGTGCGAAAACCGCCACCGAGCGCTCCTATGACGAAAATACTCGAATTCGCGATGCGGTAGCCGGCTTACTGAAAACCGCCGGCGCAAAACGGATGACCATCAAATCTGTGGCGGAGGAGCTGATCGACACGGGCTTGGCCGAGCTCGTCTCATCAGAGGCGCTTCGCAAGCGGTTGGGCCGCATGTTCGAAACGCCACAGCACTATGAAAACGGCGACTCGGTGCGCAGTGAGACCGCTCGCAAGACTGGCAAACAAGGTCGCGAACTCTACCTCATCCTCGAGATTGCGGACAACGAGACATGAGCGCCGTCCAACTGTCTTCGAAGGCAACAATAATGAGCCTTTACAACAACATCCTAAACATTGCGGACATCAGGACACGCGTTATTGCGGACACAGATGTCTGCGAACCTCAAAACATTGAATTTTCCCAAAGGGTTGGTGTTTTTGCGGACATCAGGACAAGTCCACCCCTTCGGGGGGATGCGGTGTCCGCAATCCCCCGGCGGGCGGAGATGCGCGGAGCGCCCCGCCCCGCTCTGGGGCAATCGTCATCAAACATGTCTGTTCTCCGCCAGCGTTGCGGGAGTATCCAATGAACAAGTTCACCCTTGGGCGCCTCTTCAAGTCCCGAGGCCGTCCGTACCAGATCCTCGGGACCAAGGACCATTGGTGCAGGGACGGCCGCTACGTCGAGATGATCCGCTATCAGTCGGTCTGTGCCGAACCCAGCTGCGCGCGGATCTTCAGAGCTCTCACGACGAAGAGCCGAATCCGCAAAGGGCAGTTGAACAAGCGTTGCGAACTCCACCATGCACCGGGGAGTCCCGTGCCGATCAAGAAGATCAGGAAGAAGGCTCCGACGAAGCGGCTGAAGAAGCCAACAGCCGCGGCCCACCTGGCGGCTCGTCGCAAGCGGGCGGTCAATCAGGCCGTCCTCGCCGTGCAACGTGTCCAGCGCCTCTCGTACCTCGATTGAGGGACCTTCTGCGGCCCCGCAGCGATCTCCGCGCGGTGCTCGCTGAGCAAATGCGTCGGGCAGAGCGCGCGTGAACATCGCGTCGGCAGCGAACAGAGAGCACTCCTTTCGTTGCGCTCTGACGGGCGCGCTGCAAGCTGGGCCGGTTTCCAACGAGGAGGAGGGCGCGTTGAAGATCAGAGCCGTATTGTCCGCCGTCGCTGTGGCGACGGCATGGGCGCTGCACGCGCCACCAGCCGCGGCAAATGAAAAGGTCGGCGCAGTGGTCCGCCGGCTCGCAGACGCGTGTGTGGGCGCGATCATCCAGAATGGAGCGCTCGAAAAAGTGGTCCGGTCTGGCGTGACTGCAACAGTTGTTTGCAGCTGCGCCGCGGAGATCGAGGTCGCACGCGGCAGCTTTCCGAAAGACGGCTTCGATGCGTGGGCGGTGCAATCCCAATTCAAGCAAACGCTCGCCCGCTGTGCGGGCGCTCAGTGAGAAAGTTACAGCCGGCGGCGACCCAAATTCGAAGTAGCCCGCCAAGCCTAACTCACCTTCGACAACGGAGCCTCCCGCATCCAAGTCATATCGACAAAGCCGCGAAAATCGACAAAACCAAAACACGAGGACAGGTCCGGAATGGCTCCCGATAGCTCCGCCGCCGTGATCTCGCTCCGGCAATCGGCTCCGAAAGCAATGACCGCAGCGCAGCGCGCAAAAGCCTACCGCGACAGAAAGCGGGAAGCGAAGCTTGTGCCGACCGACGCCGACCCGCCACGCTCCGCCGCCCGGGCTGAGCGCTCCGGCGCATCCGTCGCTCCTCCAGCCGCCGTCACAGCGCCCGTCACGCTCAAGCCCGTGTCGCCTGCTGCCGAAGCGGCTCCCGTCACGCCGTCACGGCGCCAGCTCGTGCCGATCCTGCTCAACGCTGCCGCTCTTTGCCTCGCCGCCGTCGGCGTAGCAATCAACGGGTGGTTCGCGCGATCGCTTGGCTCCAGCGACTTCGCCGGTTGGCTCTTTCTGGCGCTTGGCGTGGCCGCCGATCTCATCGCACTCGGGATGCCGTCTTGTGCCGCCAACCTCTGGCAGGCCCGCCAGCGCGCGGCTTCGCTGGTCGGCTGGATGCTCTGGCTGGTGACCTTCGTTTTCGCCGTGACGGCGGGACTGGGCTTCGCGTCGACCAACCTCAGTGACGTGACGCTTGCGCGTGCCTCACGCGTTACGCCCGCCGTGACGACGGCGCAGGCAGCCCTTTCGGACGCGACCATCGCTCGCGATCGCGAGTGCAAGGGCGGCGTCGGGAAGTTCTGCCGGGATCGGGAAGCCTTGGTAGCCGAGCGACGCCAAATTCTAGATGCCGCGCAAACGGCTGTCGGCTTGCAAGCAGATCCTCAAACAGACGCTGCCATCAGGCTCGCAGCCTGGACGTCGCGCGGCTTGCTGCGGCCGACGGGCGAAGACTTCGAGATGCTTCGGTTGATGTTGCTGGCGTTGTTGCCGCAGATCGGCGGCTTGCTGATGATGGTGGCGCGCAGAGGCGATCGATAGATCAGTTAGAACCTATCACCGGCGCAAACATCTTGCTTGGCGGGCGATGTCGCGCCCGTCGCAAGTTCCCCTGCACGAGTTGAATTCTCGTCAACCGTCTGCCGGCAGGATGCCGCTCCGAACATAAGGGAGCACGATATCTAATCTGGAACAAATCATTCGCGAACGCGCCTACCAGCTATGGGTTGAAAGCGGCTGCGAGCACGGCAGAGCTCAGCCTAAAAAGCGAACCACGCCAATACCGCAATGATTGGGATGATTGCCACGCCGATAAGCACCAAGGGTGCAGGTTCATTGCCCGTCCGGTCGCTCAATGCTGATCTCCTCAAAGATGAAGGTACCGCAGCAGCGTCGACGCCACGCGGCTTACAGTGGCGGCAGAGATGCCGACAGCTCAGAGCGGCAATTCCGACCGAGCTAGACTTGTTCCTCATCGGTCGTTGGGTCGCGGCCCAGACGCCGTTGCCTGTCTATTCGGAGAGCCTCGGTATGGCGCCCAGCCCATCGGCGCGCCGGGCGTCCGCTCTGTTGAGCTGCTCTCGGTATTCCCGGGCGGGCCTCAAGAGGGTTTCGCGAAGTTCGTCGTCTGCCGTTTGAGCGGCGAGGGCTTCGGCCCGGTCGGCTTGGTTCTGAAGAGATTCCTTCGTCATCCACCCTTCTTCTTTTTGCCCTTCTTCTTTTTCTTCTTCAGAACTTTGGCCTGCGCTCTGAATCCTGAGGCCAGGGCCTTCATCTGCCGAGACACGAATTCGTCGGCCGTCTCCTGAGCGGCCTTCTCGGCTACACGAGCTTGCTGTTTGAATGTTTTCGCCGGCTTCATGGCCGACAACTTTCGCCAAAAAGTCAGGTTCCTCAAGAATCCGGCTTGAGTCTTAAGGAAAAGCTCTCGTCCGGGAAGCGCGCCCCTATCTCCGAAGCCGCCTTGAGATCGGCGCGGACGATGGGTTCGATCCGAACTCCGCTGTCGCGCAGCCGCTCCCAGAAGACTTCCGCCAGGCCGCGGCCAAATTGGGCTTCTAAAAGCTGGCACGTCTCGACCAGCACCAAGTCCGTCGTGAGGTATTGGTCGATGCTCTGAAGGATCGACTTGGCACGCTCATTCTGAGCATCCCGCTTGGCGGCCGCCGCGAACCAGACGGAGCTGTCAACGAACGCACTCATGTGCATCACTCCTGAACCGGGTACTGCCAAATGTCGCGCTTTGGCTCGCTGCCCTCAAGCCATCTTTGCGCCCGCTCTTTCGAGGCAAAGAGCTTGATCCAATCGGGCTCACCGATGGCTCTGGACGCCGGATCGGACAAGCAGAGCCACACCGATCCCTCGACTGGTCCGCCTTCCACTTCGTATTCCCAGGCCACGCCTTCGGGGTCGTTGTCCTGGAGCCAGGCGTCGGCGGCACCCCCACATGCAAACACCTTTACCCAGCCGGGATTCCCCATGGTCCGCGATTTGCCGTTCTCTTCGTCGTTGAGGTAGAGCCATACGGTTCTGCCCTCGCGGCGAGCCGTGTCATGGCGGCGAACCGCCTCGTTCACCCTTTGCCGGTCCGAGCGATCGGCTTCAGGCAGCGACGTCACCGCGGCGTAGAGTTCGGCGGGAATGCTGCGCCTGTCGCCGGGAGGCTTGTAGCGCCATTCCACCCATTGATCGAATGCGTCCGACATATGGCTCACCTCCTTGGTTTGGCGCGGAACGGATCGTCGATGGTGAAGGCGTCCGGCGCGATCCCGCTCTCGATGCGCTTCCAGGTCACGGGCGCGGCGATCGGAAAGCCCTCTCGGGCTCGCGGGGAATAGGTGCCGATCGCGGTCGTGCCACGGCCGTTGCGCAGATAATCGAGGAAGATGCGATCGCGACGCGTTGCCTGGGCAGACAGGAGATAGCGGTCTGGATGGCGCGCTGCGAGGGCGGAGACCAGCTGATGCGCGACCCGATGCGCCTTGTCGTGCAGCACCGGCTGATCCAGTGGCGCCATCAGATGAATGCCTTTGCCGCCGGTGAGCTTGGGCCAGGTCTCGAAACCCTCGCGCTTCATCAGGGTGCGCAAATCGAGTGCGGTCTCCACGACGGCATTCCAGTCGACGCCCTCGCCGGGATCGAGGTCGATCACGATGCGGTCGGCATGTTCGAAGTCCTCGACGGTCGCATTCCACGGGTGCAGCTCGACAGCCCCGATCTCGACGAGGCCAAGGAAACCATCCAGGCTGTCGACCCACAGGCGCGTTCCCTGGCCGCCCTCGCGCTTCTGAATACGGAGCTGGTGCACGGCTGCCGGAATGTCCTTCGGCAGCGGCCCCTTGTGATAGAAGGTCGTGCCGTGCACGTGACGCACCAGCTTCAGCGGACGATGCCCGAGGTGCGGCAGCGCCTTGTTCCAGACCCGGGTCCAATAGTCGGCGAGCTCTTCTTTGGAGGGAGCAACGGCTTCGGGCAGAAGCTGCAGGATGTTCTCTCGGGGGACGCCCAGCTTCGGCCGGCCGGCGACGGCCGGCACCAGCCGCGGCGCCTTGACCTTGCGCACCGCGAGATCGTCTCGAAAGCCCTTGAACACAGCTTCGCGCAGCAGGCCATCATCGGTCAGCGCGCCATATTGGACCTCGATCTCAAGGGTCGGCTCGACCCAGGTCGCCTTCGGCTTTTTGACGGCCGCATCGAGGGGAGAAGTGTTGCGGATCAACGGATCCAGCCGCTCGCGTAATTCGCGCGCGGTCGTCTCGGTGTAACCGGTACGCACCTTGCCGGCGTAGAGCAGCTTGCCATTCTGGCGTCGGCCGATGTAGAGCGAGGCGACCTTGCGCGGGCGCGCCCCAAGCTTCTCCACGAAGGCGACGATCGGAAAGGTCTCGCTCTTCTTGCACTTGAGCTTGATCCAGCTCTCCTGCCGCCCGGAGCGGTACGGCTCGCCCAGCCGCTTGGCGACCAAGCCTTCCAGCCCCAGTTTGCACCCTTTCTCGAAGACCTCGTTGCCGTCGGCCGCAAGCGCCTCGACATAGATGAAGGTTTCTGGCGCGTCCTTCAGAAGCCGCTGCAGCAGGCGCTTGCGATCCTCATACGCCGCGTGACGCAAGTCATAGCCGTCGAGATACAGGAGATCGAAGGCGTGGTAGCGCACACGCTCGCTGCGCTTGGGGCCGAGCTCCCGCCTGAGCTGCTGGAAGTCCGGCAGGTCGCCACTGCCGTACACCACGGCTTCGCCGTCGATGATTGCGCTGTTTGCCTTGAGCAGATCGGCGCTCGCTGCAATCGAGGAGAATTGTTCGGTCCAGTCCAGGCCGGTGCGCGAATAGACTCTGGCGTCCCCATCTCGCAGATGCAGCTGGGCGCGGTAGCCGTCGGCCTTGATTTCATAGACCCAGTCTTCGCCGCGCGGCGGCCTCTCGCGCAACGTGGGATCACACGGCTCGATGTAACCAGGAATGGCAGCTTTGACGGCGCCGTGGACCCGCGATACTCCCGAACGAGACTGACGCAACGCCACAGCACACATGGCGATTCAACGTCGTCACGCTGATTCGTTCCGTGTCTCGTCTCTGGATCGCCCGGAACGTGGGTCGCCTCCGAGCGTTGGCGAGCGGTGGTATAGGGGGAGGAGCGAGTGCGATGATAGAAACGGAAACCCTGCTCGAGAAATGTCCCCGATGCGGCGCATGGCCCATGGCAGCGAACATCCCAAAGTCCGCTTCCGTGCAACGCGAAGTCCAGTTCAGGTGTCCGAGGTGCCAGGCGGAAGAGGTCGGCTGGCTCCGTCGTCCAACGTCCCCGCTGCGCGCTGCCTAACACCACGCGGCCGAAGAGCCCGGAGGAACTGTCGCCGTCGCGTTCTCCAAGGGCGGCAGATGGTTGTCCAAGTTCTAAGATGGCTGGATGCCGTCGAGGAAGGCGAGTAGCTCGCGTGCCTTCAAGGGCCAGCAACTAGTGTCGTGGAACGTACAGACGACCTTGCCTACTTTTTCTCTGTGAACGCCGGAGGAAAATGTGATGAAAACAACGTTGGCAGCTCTCGCGATGACACTCGCAGCCACGTTGGCGGTCTCGGCCCAGCCCGTTAGATGGACCAGATACAACATCTCCGAAAGCGGCACCTCCGTTGACTTCCCGTCCTCTATCTTTACCGAGGCCGCAGGCCGACCCGACGATTACGGTCAACGCTTTCAGACCGCCGACGGACGCGCAGACCTTACTGTCCAGGCCGCTCCGAACCTCGAGAACGATTCCCCCGCAACCTTTCTGGCAAAGAAGCATCCGCCTCCACGCATTCAGTACAAGCGAGTGACACCACGGTTCTTTGCGGTCTCCAGCTACAAGGGCGACAAGGTTTGGTACAACCGCTGCAACTTCTCCCGGCGGCTGGTCCATTGCGTCTTGATCAACTATCCCGCCGGCGAAGAGCGCGACTGGGACAACATCGTCACTCGCATCAGTCTGTCGCTCAGCGGCAAGTAGCGCGTCCATAGGCTTAAGCGAGGTAAAATCGGCCCTGAAGCACGAGAACTCTGCGCCGCTGCGCTTTTCATGGGCAACTACCGTAAATTGAGCTTAGTCTTTACATCGGCGTTAACGGCGTCTGCGGAGCGGGGCGTGCCTTAACCTGCCGTGAAGGTGAGGGGACGGATGCTGGTCGCTTTACGGCGGCAGAGCCATGGCCAACGACATCAATACGCACCAGGACGCGCTGCGCCACACGATGGGGCGCTCCGCCGTGAGCGTCGGCCTGACCGTGGTCTTGACGTTGTCCCTGTGCCTCCTGCAGTTCGGGTCCGACCCCGATGCGTTGGTGCGCGTCGGCTTCGTGACCAAATCGTCCATCCTGATCAGCATGATGATTTCCGGGCTGCTGACGGCGGCCCTGAGCTACCGGTCCGCGCTGACGATGCGCGAGCTAGCGCTGACGCGCGCCGAACTGCAGCGAATCTCCGGCACCGATCAGCTGACCGGACTGCTCAACCGACGGGGCTTCGACCAGGCTGCCGAATCGGCCTTGACCAAGGCGCGCGATGCGAACCTGCCAACCACCGTGCTGATGTGCGACATCGACCGCTTCAAGGCGATCAACGACCAGTTCGGGCATGAGTTCGGAGACACGGTGCTCATGGCGGTGGCGCAGGTGTTGTGCTCCTTCGCGGAGCGAAGGCAGATGCTGGTGGCAAGGCATGGCGGCGAGGAATTTGCCGTTGTGATGACCGGGGTGTCCAACGAGCGCGCTGCCCAGTACGCTGAAGATCTGCGGCAGGCCTGCGCCGCCGAAGCAGTCGTCGCCGAAGGTGGCTCGACCAACGTGACGATCAGCATCGGGCTCGCCCAATCCCATGGCGAAATAGATCTGGGCAAGGTCATGCGCATGGCCGATCAGGCGCTCTATGCCGCGAAACGCCGAGGTCGCAATCGCGTGGTCCGGGCGGACGTCGTGGCAGACTCAATCGCGGCGTAACCCGAGGGCGCGTCGGACCGAAAGCCCCTTGGTTCAGCCGCATCACGGCCGTGCTCTATCGAACGGCGACGCCTGGCATCGAGTGCGAGCGCAAGTGCGTAGTCCAAGCACATGCAAACGGAAACGCCGCGATTTCGATAAACCGAAATAGGTCTTGCGCCGTCGGGCAAAACAGTGGTTGATAGGGTGCTGGTAATCGACATGGGGGCCAGCATCGTGGCTGACGGACACGAAACCTCTTCGGAGCTATCCAAGATAGCTAAACTAAATGGAGACTTCAGGCGGAACTACGGAACGGTGCTCGGAGCCTTCCTCTATCTGCGCTCGATCAATGCCGCACGCGGACGTTCTTGGTTCTGGGCCGGCTTGATTTCGCTCGCGTGTTCAGCAGCGATGGCTTGGCTTGGGAGGCACGGCCTGTCGTGGCTAGTCGGCGGATAGTCGCCAAAATGAGCAGCGCTCGGCGTCAGCCGGGCTCGGGAGGGCAATCCGGGCAGGTGTCTCCGATCGACACCAGTACACTCGCGGATGGCGCCAGCTTCTTGCAGCACCGAGATCGCCCACCCACGCAGGGTCCGGATCGTTGGCCGTCTTTCCCCTGTCATCAGCATAAGAGATTGCTCCTGCCCGGACGAATCCCTCCGTCATCCGGTCGTTCCGGGCGGTTAGCACAGGTCAGGGATTCCGAATCCTCGGGGCTCGGCTTTGTCCCCGTGTTCCGCAGGTCTGTGCGGAACTACGTGGTCGCTGGGTCTTCCTTCTCTCCGGTCGCGACGATTTTGAGAGCGCCGTCCGGAAGCGGTCGCTGCAGCGCCTTGGCCTCACATCCCAGGCTGCGCGCATCCAAGCTTCCGCGCTCGCGCCAGTGAGCACTCACACCTCAGGTTCCAGCTGATTTTCGCGTTGCTGCTCCCAGCAGATCACGGACGAGCACAGTTTTGAGCGTTAGCTGGTGCGGATCGGTAGCATCCTCGCATCGTTGGCGCGTGTGGGGGCGAAGGTTGACAGCCGGTGGCCGCGAGATAGGGCGTGTCCGCTAGACTCTTCGAAACCGGACACGGCCAGCTCGCCCTAGCTAGTCGGCTACGGCCAGAAGCGGACCTAGGGCCGGCCCTCTGGAGAAGGCCAGCCCGCTGTTCGTCACATTAGAAATACGCCTATGCGGCAGCCTTGATAAGTCCAAGCTGTGTCAAGGCCGCCACACCATCGTCGAGGCCGATCTCCTCGACAATCTTGCCATCCTTGAGCTTCAGGACGGTCGTACCGATGAACTTCATGTTGCGCCCTGTGTTGGCAGGCAGTGATCCCGCCAAAAAGTCGCGGAAGGCGGGCCCGGTGTGCGTGCCACCACCTTCCCAGCGTCCAACAACGTAATCGCCTTCCGCGATCAGGTCAGCCGCACCCCAGAAGTTGAGGTCCGGAAACGCCTTTCGAAAGTCAGTCATGAAGGCTTTAATGTCGTCGCGGCCACGACGAGGTTCGTGAAGCGAATATTGCAACAGCATGTCCGGCGCTGCGAGTTCGTCCACGATATTCAGGTTGCAGGTCGCGCCCCAAAAGTCTGTAAACCAGCGACCCACGATCGCCTTGTTGTCACTTTCCTTCGACATGTAGCTAATTCCTCTGTTTGTGTTTTCAGTTCGAGTGGACGCCTTGCAGACGGGATCGGGGCCGGCTTCGACCATGCCGTCGGGACGGATGTGCAGCCCAGACTGAGGATCAATCGCCAGCCGTTCGAACAGCTCTCGCAGTTCTGGTCGGAGGCCATCTCCACAAAGAGCTGCGATAGAGTGAAACTTGTGCATGTCGTGCTCCTATGTGCGCCCGCCCACGATAGGATTTCACGCAGATCGATCCACCCGATTTCCGACCGGCCGCTGCGCCAACACAGGTCGGCTTCGGGTCACAAGGCGAAAGAAATCAAACTGAGCAATTCTCGTCCGCTATGCCTCAGTGAGTGAACCTCGCGGAGGGACCGCCACTTTCGCCGATGGGCCAGGAGCGGACGTCGCCCGCCTCTCTCGATCAGCTCGTCGCCTCTGAGCTAACCTTGTTGATGGCTGTGGCATTTGACGCCGATTCTCGCTAACATTTCAAAAGGTGCCGGTTCAGACCGGTGACGCTTCACGGCGGGAGAATCCCTTGAGCCGCGAACACCTCTTGCGACGGCTAACAGCCATATTCGCGGCCGATGTCGCCGGTTATAGTCGTTTAACGGGCATGGACGAGGAAGGCACGCACGTCCGGCTGAGGGAGCATTTGCGGGTCTTGATTGATCCAACGATTGCCGCCTATCGCGGGCACATCGTCAAGAACACCGGCGATGGCCTTTTGGCCGAGTTCAATAGCGTTGTGGACGCAATGCGCTGTGCGGTCGATGTTCAGCGTGGCATGGCGGAACGCAATTCGGACGTACCAGCGAACAATCGAATTGAGTTCCGGATCGGTATCAATGTTGGCGATGTTATCCAGGATAATGGGGACATATTCGGCGACGGTGTCAACGTAGCAGCGCGTCTCGAAGCGATTGCGGAGCCCGGTGGCATTTGTGTGTCGGATGATGCCCACCGACAACTCCGCGATAAACTTGATGTTGTGTTTGATGATGCCGGCGAGCAGAACCTCAAGAACATTGGACGTCCGGTCCGCGTTTTCAGAGTGAGAGATCTTGCGGCAGCAAACCAAAGGCCCACGTTGGCGCTCCCTGACAAACCCTCGATTGCCGTACTATCTTTCCAGAACCTGAGTGCAGATCCAGAGCAGGAGTATTTCGCAGATGGCGTCGTGGAGGATATCACGATGGCGCTCTCTGCCCTTCGTTGGCTGTTTGTGATCGCGCGCAATTCGAGTTTCACGTACAAAGGCCGGCATGTGGACGTGAAGCAGGTCGGAAGGGAGCTAGGAGTGCGCTACGTGCTGGAAGGCAGCGTGCGCAAAGCTGGAAACCGCATTCGTATCGCCGGTCAGCTGATCGATGCCGAAAATGGAGCACATCTCTGGACGGACCGTTTCGAGGGTGCGCTCGAAGATATGTTCGATCTACAGGACCATGTAACCGCCAGCGTCATTAGCGCTATCGCCCCGAAGCTGCAGGTTGAGGAGATCAGACGTGCCAACCGCAAACCAACCGAAAATCTGACTGCGTACGACTATTACCTGCGCGGACTGGTGAAACTTCGCCGCACGACAATGGAAGCGAACCGCGAGGCGCTTGCGCTGTTTTGCAGGGCGATCGAGCTCGACCGTGGCTTGGCGTGCGCCTATGGCATGGCCGCGTGGTGCTACGTGCAGCGCAAGGCGCGTGGCTGGATGATCGAGCCTGAGCAAGAGAGTGCCGAAGCTACGCGGCTGGCCCGGAAAGCCGTGCATCTCGGTGGAGATGACCCTGTCGCGCTGTCTAGGGGTGGGTATGCACTCGCCTTTGTAGCCCAGGAGTTCGACGACGCCGCGGCCCTCATGGATCGGGGACTGGCGGTCAGTCCCAACTTAGCCGAAGCTTGGACGCTTAGTGCCTGGCTGAGAGTTTGGAGAGGTGAGTCGGACCTGGCACTTGAGCATGTTGCGCGTGCCATGCGCCTGAGTCCGCTCGATCCGTCCATGTATGGCATGCAGGGAGCCATGGCATATGCTCATTTTCTCGCGAGCCGATGTGACGTGGCATCGTTATGCGCCGAACAGGCAATGCGCGACAATCCCAAATTTCTGCTGACGATCTGCATTTCCGCTGCCAGCAAGGCGCTTGCCGGACAGCTTGAGCCAGCACAGAAAGCCATAGCACGGGCGCTCGAACTTAACCCTGACTTGCGAGCCTCCACTCTCAGAGATCTAGCGCCATTCCGCCGAGCAGAGGACTTCGCCATGTTCGCCAAGGGTCTTCGCAAAGCAGGCCTTCCGGAATGACGTTGCTGCCTCGACTGCGAACGAAACGGCCCCGATAGGCGCACGTCCGAAACGGGTCACAAGCCGCCGAACTGGCGCCCGGCTGCAAACTTCCGGTCTGCCCTCTTGAGCGGACATGCACCGACGCCGCGTCAATGGAAGCGATGGGCCACAAACAGGAATGCCAACGAGTAGCTTCTTGCTCAAGCCTCATCGCGCAAGGAACGGGTGAAGTTCACTCCCTTCAGGGCAGCTAGCTACAGCAGCCCTTGCCGTTCTCTTGAACCGGCGGACAGGGAACGGTGCCGAAGGAACAGAACACGCAGCAGTCGCCAGCGAGCGGCTTCAGGCGCTCGCCGCAGCCTTTGCAGTCATAGAAGAACTGGCAAGCGTCGGTCGGCATGACCTCGGCAGCAGCGTGACCGCACTTGGGACACGTGATCGTGGAGTTCAGGATCATTTACCTTCAGGCGCGTGGCAGGCACCGAGCAAGGAATTGCCGGCGAGCCTCGTTCTGATTGGTCGCCAGTTTTATCTTCTCTCTCAAAAGAAGGATCTCCGCATAATTCTTCTCGATCTCTGGATCGCTGCAAATGGCTTCAAGCTGTTGGTCGTACAGTTTGAACAACGCAGCAATGTGCGTACTTTGGATGGGGCGCATCACAGTCAATCACCCTGCTAAGGAAAATGAATTGAGCCTTCAAACGCTAGTTCAACCCAAGATGCAGAGTCTCTCAGTCCGCAAATCGCTAGGGTCTATTCCAAACTCACATCATGGCACCAACTTGGGTGTAGCGTTGCGTCAAAATAAACGGCACCGTTGCTGCTTTATTTTGCAGAGTCACCCCCTCAGGGACTCCGATTCACTCCCTTCAAGGGAGCGCAAAGCAACAAAGATCCCAGGGTTTTAGTTGGTGATTGCTAGCTGTCGGCTCTACTCGCCAGCCTATCGGGCCATCCCTGGCCAATGGCGCTGTTCGACCAACCCTGTCGTTTGTGACAGGTGCATCGCGTTCTCGCCGCGGTGAATAACGCGAAGTCTCGGCGCCTGTTGTGACGTAACTGGAGCCGGGGCGCTGACGGCGCGCAAGATACTGCCATGCAAGGGCAGGGCACACCCAATTAGCGCCCTGATGGCGGTAACGCTGCACGGCGGCGATGATCGACCAAGAGGGAATTCAATATGTTTGAGCAGAACGAGCAATCTAATATCACCGACAGCATGATTGTTGCCGGTAGCGATGCAATCGAGGAATGTTGGGTTGATCTCACATCACCAGTTGGACGGGGGCTGGCTTTGGTGCCAAAACTGGTGGAGAGGATTTATAGCGTGATGGAGACTGCTCGACAGTCACCCCCAAAGCTTTGGGGTGGCAGCATCGTAGAAGGTAACGGATAGTGGGAAGCGGTCGCCTCGCTTCGATTTTCGCTCTCGAACAAGGAACTCTGCGTTCTCTATGGCCTCCTTATTCTCCTTCTTAGTTGGGTCACCATCCTGAACGGGCAGCCGGGCGGCTCCAATTTCACCGGTAACGTCGTCAAGCAGATCACCTGTGTCAGCGGAGCGTGCAGCTAGGTGCATCGAGGCAACATCCTAGCTCAACAGGTTTTCATCCCATGATAATGCTTGCAATCGCACTCGGACTACTCGGCGTCAACGCGGGTTCAGCAGCCGGGCGGCCCTGTTGTTCTCTTACCGCGCTGGTAAGATTGCCTCATGGTGCATCATCGGCGATGCCACGGTGCCCAGCTTTTCCAAGGCTCGCCGTTCTGCCAGATTAACCAGCGATTGATTGGCGAAGAGCACAAAGAACAATAGAAAGTTCGTGGGGTAGTCCAGCAAGCCATTGTCGCCCACAAAGGTCACGGCAAAAGCGACGAGGCACAGGTGGTAGCTTAGCAGTTGGATTTGATCTGCGTTGGGTCTGGAATCGCGCCGCGCTAGGGTGAAAAAGCTTCGAACGGCGGGGATCGCTAGAATACCAACGAATAGGAGTAGACCGACCAGCCCATATCTGAAGTAGATATATGCGAACTGACTTTGGCTTGCTGGCGCCAGCTGTTCAGGACGGCCAAAAAGCCGCTGCGCCATGATCGCAGTTTGACTGTGCGCCCCCTCGCTGGGTGAGGAGTTGTCGAGCCGCGTTGATTGGTTCTCCTCTTGGCGTGGAGCCGTAGCGACAAGCTCCAGACGCGGCTGCGATGTGGTCAGCTGCGGATCGGCCGCCCCTGATGGCGCGGTAGTGGACAACGCTGTGGAATTTTCTCCACTTACCCCGGCGGCTGACCGCGCATTCTGGAAACCAAAGCTCTTGAGTAAATCCTCTCCCTCTTTCAGCCGGTTCACGAAGGAGTCGGACGTGAAACGGAACGGTTTCCCGTCAAGCGTTTTGCCGTGAAGCGTAAGCGCCGCCAAGTTTCTTAAATCCCATACGAGTTCTGCTTCCCTGGGCTTGCTTGTAGATGTCTCGTTCGGCCACGGGCTTTTTAAATTGGTGACAGCCAGGCCTATGGCCAGCATTGACGCCAGCCCAACTGTTGGCAGCCGAAGACATCGCCAGCGCATTTTCCACGCGACAATAATTGTCGCATAACCGAGAATGCCGAAATACACCAGAAGCTGAGATAACGCCGCGGTATAGAAAATGCTTAGTGCGAGCACGAGCAGACCGGCTGCGGCTAAAAGAACCCCCCTGGCGCTTGAGGTCATCAAAGCCGCGCACAGGACCGCAGCGCCTAGGTTCAGAAACAGACCAAATCTATTTGGGTTCGAA
Source organism: Bradyrhizobium sp. LM2.9 (assembly GCF_054056555.1). Classification (NCBI taxonomy): domain Bacteria; kingdom Pseudomonadati; phylum Pseudomonadota; class Alphaproteobacteria; order Hyphomicrobiales; family Nitrobacteraceae; genus Bradyrhizobium; species Bradyrhizobium sp. LM2.9. The sequence goes on along the minus strand of NZ_JBSRYJ010000002.1, from coordinate 5,464,744 downwards.
AAGAGTCCGACAAACGGATTGAACCCGACGTACGGGTCATTCTTCCAAAAAGAGTATTCCGGAAATGCGATAAAGAGCCCAGCCGAGAAGATGGCTTGAGCGAAAGCGACCGCGATAAGTACTGCAAGAACTAGCTTGGTGAGCCGGCGCTTTGTATCCGTCCCGAGCGTACCTAGCAGGGGCACCATCGCAGCGTAGAGAACGACGTTTTTCAGCGCCAGCAACAGGGGGGTGTAGGGTCCGTCGGAGAACCACTCAACTAGTTTGACGGCAGTCATCCAGGAGCAGAAGCTCAACAGGACAAAATTGTAAGGTTGCAGCAGGTTTTCAACCAACTTCGCCCGAGCCACCACGTAAAGCAGGAAGCACAGGACAATTGTCCATGCACCGTCCTTCAAGAACTTGACGTACGTTGGCGCTGTTGTGTCGCCGTTGCGGTATTCGAAAAGGTAAAAAATACCTTGGAAACAAAACGCAAAAACCGCGAACGCAACAAATATGCCCAACAGGACGCGCTCGGCGCGACCGTTTTCCAAACTATGCATTTTTCTCCCCAGCCGCCGGCATTAAAGCGCAACCAATGGTGGAGAGCAATAGAAAAATGCACGTGAATCTACTGTTCGGACGATCAGCATGCCTTCGGTCACTGCACATGACGCGCCGAGGCGCCCCGCAAGGGGATAGACAAAATTCACCAAATCATGATGGGATGCTCGCGGAGCTTCAGAACTCTCGAAGCGGTCCCTTGCCGGGGATTGCGCTTCATCCGCGATAGGCGGGCCAAGAGCCTTGCCGGGCTTCCTTGTCCGCCGAAATTGTAACGCGCCCATTTGCCGTGGGCCGCGACCGGCTCACTATGCCGGGAGTGCCACGGCTATGCAATAGCCCCTCGGGGTAAAGGCCGATGGCGCACGTTCTCGCGGACGTGTTCTGAAACTCCCGGTGCCAGTGCCGTCCCGCTGGCGCCCGGCCTTCAGAAGCCGGTCCAACCGCGAGCACCACCACCATGATCATTGATAGACCCATGTTTCCGCCGCGAGCGGAGTCCGTGGATTCGTTTTCGCTCCAACCCGCCACGGGACAGCCTGAAATGGGAAAAAGCACCAGCGCGTCCCGCAAGCCCGCTGACGGCCTATCCCGCCGAACGGCGCTGGCCGGCCTTGCCGCTCTGCCGCTCGCCTTGCCGGCCGCCGCAGCGATGCCCTATCCCGTCTTCGCGGCCACTTCGACCACCGCACCGGCAATGCCGCTTGACGGATCAGATCAGGACCTCGTCGACGCGGCCGAAGGCCTGATGGCGGCAGAGCGATCGATTGATAGCCTCTATGAGGAGCACCGCCGAAGTGGCGGCGAAGGCGAAGTAGACGAGAGGGAGGATTGCCGAGCTCTCTTCGAGCAGCAGAACGAGCACATCGAGACCCTCGTTACCGTATCAGCGACGTCCGAGCGAGGCGTTGGGGCGAAGGCGTCTATCGTGAGATGGGCGCCCCTCATCGGCCGGTACGATGCGCACCAGAAGATTGCTGTGTCGCTCGCCGACGATATTGCGAGGCTCGGATCCGACGCAGTGGCGGGGCGCTTACGTCCGACCATCGACGCAGGCGTCGCCGATCTTTCGCGTGAGTACGAACTGCTGCTGCATGCCTACGTCGACCAGAGCGTGAAATGGTGTGCGGCCGACTCGTCATCTATTGCCTACGAAGAAGCAGACGACGAAATGTCCAAAATATCGGAGCAGATGGAGCCGCTCGAAGAACTGATCAAAGCGATCGAAATCGATAAGCTGGATCAGGATGGGACCGCGAAACTCCGAGCGGTTGCGCTTAAAGATTTGAGGTACAAGCTCCCAAGCATGCACGACGATTGGGAGATTTCCGACGGAAACGGCGACGACCTCGAGATGTTTTGGCAGATTCTCGAATTTGTTGGCCTTGCCGACTTCGCCAGAACCATTGAGCGGCGAGCAAAGGCGGCTATCGAGCGTCGGGAAGCGGTGGTGGCCCTGACGTGAAGCGCCGGCGCCGAATGCACCGAAAGCGCGACCGGCAGCGGCTGATGACGCACCGCCGTCGGTTGAAGCGATAAGAGAGAGGCCCGCCGGTCTACGCTGGCGGGCCTTTGCCTAAGCCGCGACGAACGCACCGCCGCATCCCCGCGGCCCCTACCAAATGCTAGGCGAGCACGACAGTCCACTACTTGCCAAGGTAGCAGAAAAGTACTTAGTGCACATTTAAGTGTGCTGTGGCCGGGGGGCCTTTCATTGTCGTCTTCAGTGCTACGAACGGCGGTCAAATGGCCGCGGTCGCGTTTTTGGCTTGTCTGCATTGATTGGTACCCGGCGCTCGCGGCCGCGGCGTTGCCATGGTCGACAACGGCTGTTGAGATCTTTTTGGCTATCTGGCTGGTTGTTCTGATCCCCACGATCGAGCCGGGAGAACTTAAAAAATCTTTCCTACGACCCGAAAGTTTCTTGCCGGCGGCCCTCTTCGCTCTCGCAGTGCTCGGACTGTTGTGGACCGACGTCGACCGAACCGGGATGCTGCAGGGACTTGGACCCGTCGCAAAGTTCGCAGTGCTCCCTTTGCTGATCTACCATTTTCAACGCTCGCAGCGCGCAGAGTGGACTTTCATTGCATTTCTTGTCTCGTGTTCGGCGCTCATGGTTTTATCTTGGTTTGTCTACTTTGCACCCAGCTTGAAGATTGGGGCGGCTGAGGCGCCAGGCGTCCCGGTCAGAAATTACATCGACCAAACCCAAGAATTTGCGTTTTGCATTTTCGCGCTCTTACCACTTCTCGCGAACTCACTGAGGAAACGCCGAGCAGTGGCTGCACTCGGATGCACCGTTTTGCTGGTGGGATTCGCCGCGAATTTGGCAACCGTTGTTGTAGGGCGCACGGCGCTCCTTTACTTTCCAGCCTTGGTGCTCCTCTTCGCCTGGAAATACCTCAATCGGAAGACTGCCAGTTTATTTCTATGTGGCGTAATCTGCTTGGTGATACTTAGTTTCGCGACCTCGACAAGCTTGCATCAGCGCTTTGAACTGTCGATCAGAGACTATGAAGTCAAGCGCCACACTGATCGGGCGACTTCACTGGGACTGCGCTTTTTTTATTGGCGCACATCCTTCCAAGCTATAATACAAGCGCCAATTTTTGGCCACGGTACTGGATCGACGAAGACGATCTTTGCGGATGCAGCGAAGGGCAAAGAGGGTGAGTGGGCCAACACGGTTCGCAATCCCCACAATCAGACCCTCTATGTGGCTGTCCAATGGGGACTTGTCGGCACGATCTTGCTTTTCGCAATGTGGCGCGCTCATTTGTTGCTCTTCTTCGGTCAGTCCTTCACTCACTGGATTGGCCTGACTGTTGTAACTCAAAATATCTTAAGCAGTCTGGTCAACTCCCACCTTTTCGATTTTCACGAGGGGTGGATGTACGTCCTCGGCGTGGGCATCGCTGGAGGGGCAATCAAGAACGGTTTTTCAACTTACCATGCACCGACGGCCTATCCGCGGCGATTTAGCTTGCCAGATCTAAGAGCTGGTAATGTTGGTTCTTCTTTTGCGGAATGGCTAGAGGGAGCCAATCGGCCCATCCAGACCGTGCTTGCGATCTCTGCCGTATTCGTGATCTCGGCCTCGAATATCTATTGGCGCTGGGCCAATGATTGGATTGCTGTCGCGCTGGCGCTTGGCGCGGGCGGGTGCGTGATGGCAGCGGTCGGGAAGCTGTTCAAGAGGCGCGCGTACCGAACGATGACGAAGCAATACGGTCAGGATTGGCATCCTGAGACGTGATCTTCACCGGTTCGCGCTGTCGGGCCTCATTGATCCCTCTTCAGCTCGCGCCGGCCCAATGCGGTTCTTTGCCCTTCGGGTTGAATTCGGGAACGTGGTGTCGGTTCAGCGCCCCATGACGCCGATCCGGGCGAACATGGTCGGGCCGCCACCCTCCGCTACTAGGATCAGAGCCTCCATCGCGGCTTGCCACTCCGGCGCAGCGCGCTCTTTCTTCGCTAGCGCCGCGACGTAGTTGCCTGCGTCAAGCAGCGTCGCCAGCTTGCGGCCGTTGACCTCGATCGGATCTTCGAAAGGCCGCCCCCAGCCCCTGGTCATCCCTTGCTCAAACCCTCCGCAACCGCACGCTCGACCTCGGCGGCGAGCACGCTCAGGTGCTCCGCCAGCCGGGCGAATAGTTCGCGCTTCTTTGGATCGGTCGCCAGATCCCGGATCAGCGCGCAGATCGGCCGCATCCGTGCGGAGCTTTTCCAACTGAGCCTGCATGTCTTTCATTGCAGCCACTCCGTTCCCCGAGGGAACAATATAGCCACCGTCCGAAAGCGAACAGAACAGATTGCCGATTTTTCCTAGGCTCAGGATGCTTGGATCTCCCAAGGTCTAAGCACCTCCAGCGGCCCCGGCTCCACACCTCAAAAGCCCCCCTAGCCGGGGCCGTCTCTGCCCCGCTAGCGATACTTCCGCAGGTAGAGCAGACGAAGCGCCCCTCGACGTTGGACGGAAATTTACGTTCCGAGCCGGAACTGAACTTACCTTTTTCGGTTTTTGGAGTCGTCGTTAATGGCACAAGGAATGGCTCCATGTCTCAGCGACGCCGCAGAGTGAAGCACAACCAGTCGCTTGAAGAACGATTGGGCGAGCACGCCACTCAGCTTAAAGAACAAGCTGCCCAGCTCCCCCCTGGTGCTGAGCGCGAGCGGCTTCTCAGGAAGGCGCGCTTAGCTGAGACGGGCGCGCATCTGAGCGATTGGCTGAACTCGCCTGGTCTGCAACCCCCGGAGTAAGCCGCCCGTAAATGGACAAGGCCGCCTCAGTTGGCGGCTCCTCAATTATCATGGCGCCGCGCAAGGGGAGGGCGAGCTGGGTCGAAGTGCCGGCTGGCGTTGGTGGCAATAAAGGCCTGCAGAGCAGGCGAGACCTCGGCGTCGGTATCTGCCGCCAGCTGGGCTACAGCGTCAGCAAACTCAGAGGTTGCGTCCCGTGACCAGCCTTGGCTCGGATTGAAGCAAACGATCCTAACCCGATAGGTATATTGGCCGGACAGAAGATGCTGCAGGACGGTCGCCATGTCGGTGTCGGCTTCATCCGTCTCGCGCCAGGCGCATCCGGCGCCGGCTCCGAAGTCCTCGAGCACGAGGCAAATGTCGCGGTCCAAGCGATCGGCCGGCACGATCGAGGGCGAGGTACGCATACGCATACTCCGAAACTACCGACGGCGGAGACAACGGCCCCGGCTTCAGGGTGGGCTTTTGGGGTAGGGCCGAGGCCGCTCCGCCGGCCCGGGGGAGCCGGCCTAGAATCAATTCCCCTGAAGAAGGCGAAGTTCCTAGTTCAGGAGATTTTTGCCTGGCGTCAGCAGACGCACATAGGTCCCGCTTTCGTGCAGCTCTAGCCAGCCCTTCTCGATCGCGTATCGGATGCCGGCGCCGAACTCGCTGCCCTTGCCGCTGAGCGTAAATAGAAACGGCGCGTTGATCTTTTCGATGTGGATACGCCCGTCCTGAACCGGCTCGATGCTCGCCGCGAGCTGGACCAACTGGCGGGCCGCGGCTTCGGGCTCCGCATAAGGACGTTCGGTCGCAAATTTCGCCATGCAACGCTCTACCGCTCTTCGCTTGGGTGAACCCATTTATAGGGCGTGATCTGCCTTGTCTCGGTTAGTTTGATCATGCGGGCAGGGGGCGCGTAGCGGGGTGTGCGGCAGGAGCGGCACTTCAGCGAAGCTTCGAGTTTCCAAACCGGCGTATCTTTGGGCCGGCGGATGGCGTCAAGTGGGAGACTGGCGCGCGTCTTACAGCGGGCACACTCGACCTCCAGCCAAGCAAGCCCGCCGTTGAGGCATTGAGCGATTGTGGGGGAGGGTTGGGCTGGGCCGCCGTAACCTTCCATCCGGACGGACCAAGCTTCAGCCTCGGCCCGGTCTGCTTCGCGCGCAGCCTCCTGAGCCCGTTGTCGGGCACCCTCGGCCCGGATCTTCGCGCCCATGATCCGACCGCCCCAGATGACCTCTCTCGACTTGGTGCCCATCCCAGAGGATTCCTCCGGTAGCGGTCGCAGGCAAGCCGCTATGTTTGGTGGCGGCTGACCGTCGCATAGCCAAGTGTCGGTCAAGCCCCGTGTTGCCACTGAGACCCCGCCGGATCGGCGGCGGAAGTTCACGGTAATGCTGGTAGAAATACGGGTTTGCCGGCGCAGGCTTCAATTGGTCGGCCTCGCTCGCCAGCCCGTTTTCCTTATGCGGGATAGTGACAGTGATGTCGACGTCTCTGACCGCGGACTGGCGCCATGCCGCAACCCCGAAGCACAAGGTCAGGGTCAACGCCGTCCCGAGCAGCAGCACGGACAAAAACTGGCTCACGCGCATCCCCGCAACCACAACACTGCCGCCAGCGAGCACAGCCGGTTGATTCGGAAAATGCAGGCAGACTGTCCCAGAGCCGGTTTTCCCCAAGGTTGTGGAACGGTGGATTAGCACCGCAACCTTAGAGCCGCCACGACTGAGGAGCAGACCTCCCTGGCGCAAAATGCTCGTGTCTCAGCATTTGCTGTCGATGAACCACGAGGGCTATTTGAAACGCCTTTCGGAAGGCTAGCGCTTCGCCCGCCCTTTATTAGTCCGCTACCTCGAAGCCCGAGACGAGCGATCCCCCATCGCCGTATCTCGGCGTCCGATGGCCATTCGTGCCCGTGCTCGGATTGTAGTTTCCGCTGGTGCCGAAGTTGTCCCCGCTGCGTCCCGTTCGGATTGGTGGCGACGTACGGGGTCACATAGGTGCCGGTGCTACGGATGTAGCCCGACGAAGTGTGCGTGCTCGGGTTAGAGCCAGTGCCAGTCTGGTATTGCGCATGAGCAGCGGTTGCTGCGACTGCGAACGCAAACGTAAAAGCAATGGTCTTCATTTCCAGTCGCCCAAATTATGAAACTGCATGCAACCACCGGGTGGGAGCGGCGTCGAGTCCTACCATGGACGAGCGGGATTATCGTACCGGCCCGATCGGTTCTGGTTGATCTCATCTCGAGCATGCGATTGGATGAAGCGATATTCTAAGGGGGAAGAAATCGATGCGCGTCGTTGCAATCTTGGCACTCGCCTTGTCGTTGGGGGGATGCCTCGGTAGCGAACAAGAAGCCGCTGAACGGAGTGCCAAAGACGATCAGAAGTGCCTTAGCTACGGGGCGCGGCCGGGCACCGATGCTTACGTGAATTGCCGCGCCCAATTGGACAGCGCTCGCACTACGGCGAGAGCAATTGATGGCGCGACACCCGCTCAAACGACCGTGGTAGTGCGATCTGATGTGCCGACGCCTTTGCCGTCGACCGTTCCCGGACAGCGTTGTACGTCGCGCGGCCCATTTTGCTAGCGCTCGCATCGCGCCGAACTCGCGCGCCGAACACGCGACTGCGGCGGAGTGAATGCCTTGAACTGCTGAAATAATGAGAGCGGGATCGTGGATCCGATTGCAGTCTCGGGAAAGAAGAGGAAATCTCGGTGCCCGCCCGTTCCAAATTTTGAATGCGGAATCTGCCAGCCAGTTTGGTACGGGAGATATTGATTGTCCAGATACATGATACCGAGATAACCGAGTTCTTCAAAAAACGAGAACAGGTCGCCGGCGTTCGCGGAAAGGCTCTCGAATTGCACAACGGGACGGTTTGCTTCGATCATGCGCCGAGCGCCGGCAAAGGCGCTTAGTTCGTGTCCCTCGACGTCGCATTTGATGAACTTGACATTTTGGAGTTCGAAGTCATCGAGGGGCAGAAGAGGGACCGAGATCGTTTCATCGCCGGGATTCATCCGTTCCAGGCACAACGAAGCGCTTCCGTCGCCAATGCGTTGCCGCGTCAGCTGAGCGGTGCCGCGATAGTCCGAGAGGGCGGTCTCAAATATTTCGACGTTGTTGAACGCAAAACGGGCCCTACGGGTCTGGATATACCGGATCATCTCCGGCTGAGGTTCGAAGGCATGAACCCTGCCGGCAGGGCCGACCGCGCGTGCCAACCAAAAGCAATAGATGCCCCTGTTGGCACCGATATCGACAACTGTCGCTCCCTGCAGATTGAGGCGCATCAGCGTCTTCAAAGGAAGCTGCTCGGTGTGAAAGCGGTAACGCAGACACCGAACGAAAAAATGCGCGTCTTCGAAATTCATTCAGTGTAATCCCCCGAAGCGAATGTACGCCTATGGGTTGTTCCGCTCAATGCCCATGTATGTTGCGTTGCATCATCAAAGGCTTGCCTGGGCGCATTTCTCAACGTCATCCAGAAAGTTGATGATTCGATAATCCCGAAATTGTCACTTGCTCCGTCGGGCAAAACAGTGGTTCATAGGGGGCTGGCTACCTAGAAGGACCAGCGCAATGGCTGATGAAGTTGAGACGACTTCCGACCTGTCCAAAATCGCTAAGCTCAATGGTGATTTCAGGAGGAACTACGGCACACTACTCGGGGCAATTCTGTACCTGCGCTCGATCAATGCGGCGCGTCGGTCGTCTTACTGGGGTGGATTGATTCTGGCTTTTGCGACAGCCACTCTGACTTGGGTGGCGAAGTATGGTTGGCAATGGGTTGGCGCGTCGTGAAGACGTGATGTTCATGGCCCCGCCCGGATGTATTAGATTGCCAAGGCGTGATGCGTTGGAGGCTAGGTCCGATGGTCAATGCGCTCGTCCCGCTCAAGAGCAGCTTACCGAAAGCACGGTGGTCGCGCCGCGCCGCGCAGTACGTCAGAATGTCGACGGACTACCAGCAGTATTCCATCGCGAACCAGATGGCGGTGATCGCCGCTTATGCGCTGAGGCTCGAGTGGGAGATCGTTCGAACCTATCGGGATGAGGGCAAAAGCGGGCTTCACATCAAGAACAGGACGGGTCTGCTCGATCTAATCGATGACGTTCAGTGCGGTCGCGCAGATTTTAGTAGCATACTCGTCTACGACGTCAGCCGTTGGGGGCGATTTCAGGACGTTGACGAAAGCGCGTACTACGAATTCATCTGCAAACGGGCCGGCATTAAGGTCGTCTATTGCGCCGAATTGTTCGGTAACGATGGCGGTCTCATGTCAAGTATTGGAAAGAACCTCAAGCGGGCCATGGCTGCTGAATGGAGCAGGGAACGATCAGAAAAGGTATATGCCGGAGCTTGTCATCTATCTCGAATGGGATTCAGGCAGGGCGGTCGACCGTGTCTCGGGTTGCGCAGAGAGTTGATCGACGTGAATGGGTGCTCGCGAGGCGTGCTGCAAAATGGTGAGCGGAAGTACCTGCAGACAGATCGAGTCATTCTGCGACCAGGGCCCGCGGAAGAGGTCGAACAGGTGCGCTCGATCTTCCGACAGTTCGTTATTGAGCGGAGGAGTGAGACGAAGATTGCGCGGAGCCTGAATTCCGTCGGAATCCCGTGCCTGACAGGTCGGCCTTGGACGGCTTGGATCATTCACAATCTGCTGGTGAACGAGAACTACATCGGCAACATCGTCTACGATCGCCATCCGTACCGTCTTCGGCAGCGGCGCTCGTGGACTCCGGCCGATCGATGGATCAGAAAGATCGGCGCATTCGAGCCGGTGATTGCTGCGGAGTTGTTTGCGAAGGCTCAGTCCATCATTGCAGTTCGCAAGAGTCAGAAAGGTCTTTCCAACGAAGAAATGCTGAAGCGCCTTAGAATTCTCCTGCAAAAAAAGGGGCGGCTAACTCGCGCCGTTATTGATGCGGCTCCCGGCGTGCCGCGTCCGTCTGTTTACCAATTGCGCTTTGGGACAGTGAGAAACGCCTATCGGCTGATCGGTTACGTTCCGGAGCGGGACTACGGTTATATCGATTCACGCGGGGCCCGACTTGCCGTGATCGATGACCACGCATCGAGACTTGGAACGGCCCTTGCGAAGTCCAGGGAAGATGTCAGGTTTGATCGAGTCCACCAAATGCTCGAGGTAGGAGATTTGGTAATATCGCTCCGCGTGGCCCGGTGGTGTCACGACGGCAAAGAAGGTCATTCGCCTTTCTGGACGATCGAGTGCGGCCGAAATATCCCTCCAGGTCTGCTCCTCGCGATTCGGCTTGACGCGTCTAACGAGAGCGCTTGCGATTACTTTTTGATGGCCTCTTCGAAGTTCATGCGAAGGCTGAGGTTTACGGAAGAGGTCTATGAGCGGTACGGCCTGCGCCGGGTTGGAACGTTCGAGAGCGTCGTTCGAGCAGTCAAACGACGGCTACGGTGACCTCCAGAGCGATGAGCTGCTGCACGTTTGTGGGTGCGGGCAACGTTCGGCTCTTGACGGGAGGGCACAGGCGGGAGTCTGACTGCTCCATGGGGCCACATCAGCACGACATCGAGCTCGCGCGCTTGGAGCGCATCTGCCTGGATCTCGCGGCCGGCGCGGACATGCCGGAGGAGCGGGCGGGGCTTGAGTTCATGGCCAACTGCTACCGAGCCGAGGCCAGTTGCCTCCAAAGCTGCTTCCCACCTGCTTCCCGGTCCAAATTCTTGGGAAGCAATAGCGCCATAAAGCACTGTATTTCCTATATAAAATCTTTGCTTGACCGGTCTCCGGTTATCACATGGCAGTCGTTGCCGGTGTCGTGTTCTTTGCGGTGCGCGCGCTGCTGGCTCTGATCCCGGGACTGGCGGCCGGCTTCGCCATCAAGAAATGGTCGGCGGCCGCAGCGGCAGCAGCGCCGGCGCCTCGCCGTCGACCTGAAGGTCAGGACCGGTTCGACTGTCGGTCGTCGATCGATCAGGTCGAGTAGCACGTCGCGGGCTGTAGAGGCGGACGCTGCAGACGCCTGCGGCGCCGTCGGCGAGATGTCCCACGCCGAATCAGAAAACAAGTGGCTCCCGCTGAACGGCTCAACAAACCAGACACATCCCGGGTCGCCTCTGAATTAGACTCAGATTTTCTGCTCAAAGCTTCCACAACTCCCACAATTTGACAGATAGCGGTTGCCGGTGGCTGCTTTTCTCGATCGACAAGAGGGCGACCGATGTCCGAGCCACCGCTCTATCAAGAATACGAGGTGCTCAAGCGCTTGAAGCTGCGAGCATCCGAGCTCTTCGACCTTCTCAACGTCGGCGTCATCGCGCCGGTCGCGCGCCGAAGTTGCGACCCGATGTACTGCGCGGCAACGATCGATGCTCTCGCGACCGGCTATCATCACACGCGCATGGGCTGCGCGATCTGGTGGGACTTCGACTTGGGGCGGCCAAGCTTCCTCCCGGCTCATGCCGAATGGTCTCCGCCAGACGTTCCCTTCTACCCGTTCGAGGATGAGGAGCAGCAAGCCTGGGCTCGCCGGGTCTACAAGCTCAAGAAGGCCTGCGCTCCGGGCCCGTATCCCTACCCCGACCGCCTAGCGCGCTACCGAGGGCGCATGGAGGACAAGGCCACCAAGGCGTTCGAGCGAAAGCACGGCATCAAACGGCTGCGGAAGAGCAGGAAGCTCTCGGTCGGCAGAGGGGTTCTCCGCAGGAACATGAGCCGCGCCGAGCTGCGTGACCTCGTCTGGAGCAAGACTATGATCCGGGCAGGTGCCGAGCTCGGGATCTCAGAGTTTGGGCTCCGGCAGTTGTGCAAGCGGCTCCTGATTCCGCTGCCGACCCGCGGGCACTTCAACCACCAGGATCCGAAGAAGCGGCCGCCGAAGGCTGTGCTGCCGCCGCTCAAAACCATTCCGCGTCGCGCGCAGTAGCTCGGACAAAAATCCCGCCGAGTAGAGCGATCGGCGGGAAAGTCGATTCGCGAACATGACTAGCTTGCGATGCTGCAAGAAGGGCAGAACGAGGTTGAAGCCTTTTAAACCATGATGTCGATCGGAACGGGAACCGGCAGGCCGATGCTTGTGCGGATGGGTGTGTAAATATCTACGTCCGGGTTAAGCACCCGGAGCGTGACGATCAGCGCGTACCGGCTTTTACGATTGCAAATCTCCAATGATGACCGGTGCCGCCACCATCCATTAACCGGTTTTACGCAAAGCGTGTCACGATTGAGCATGTCGATCGCGGGTCCCGTCCATACGTCGCAATGCAAGGAGCCTGCGCTGATGCTGTCTTCACCCAGCATCCAGTTCGGGTCGGTGGGCTCGCTTACGGGTCTTTGACCGTCGTTACGCTCAGCTGGGTTCACGCGCTGGCGGAATCGCGCCACCGACTCGCGGCGGCGTTGATGGTCAAAGCGCAGGCCGTGCGACTGGTAGCGCTGCGCATCCACGTTCGCAGACAAGCCCGGATTGGGCTCGATGAAATACGACAGCGTCACTTTCATCTCCACCCGCTCGTTGTTCAGTCTCTCGAGCATGTCGGGCGGGATCGGTAGCGTGTAATAATGGCACTTGTTGAATTTGCGGCCTCTTCTGATGAAAGGCTGAATTGCCGCCTGCGCAAACAACGCCACCTGGTTGGTCGCCGACGCGAACGCGCGCTCGGAACTGGGCACGCCGTACCCGAAGCGCCGGACCATCGCGTAGCGCGCACGCTTCGACTGCGTCGAGTTCAATTCCTGAAGCATCGCGGGCGTCCATTGCGCACTATGAACCATCATAGCCCGTACGGTCTCCGGCCAATATTCGGGATGCTGCGCCTGAATTTGCGCGGCCATCCTCGCCCCTTGGGCCGCCGCGGCGCTGGTCGCATCGAACGGCACAAGCGGCGCAGCCGCATCGCTGCCCGTCGTCAGCAGTGAGAGCGATCCCATCGACAGGCATTCCGTTTGCGCTGGATTGATCGCGCGGTTTCCCGCTTCGATGACGAGCTCCGGTTTGATCGGTGACACGCCCTGCCGCCACGCGGTACTGGTCCGGCTATGCGGGCTGATCGTCCCCACCGAGGCCATTGCTGTCCAGTCCTCAAAACCCTCGTCGTGGATATCGACGAGGTCGGTACACCCGCCGATCGTCAAAGCATTCCATGCCTGGGCCGGGTCTTCGATCGGGAAATCGTCCTGCGGGAGTAGCCGGGTATAATCCTGCTCGGGGGGTGTATTACCAGCCGACACAACAAAGAGACGTTTGCGGCGATCGGCTTCCTCGATGTCTTGGTCATCCCCGTCGCCTAACATTCGGCCAACGGCAGCCTGATCAATCGCGGCGCTCCAGCTCGACGCGGTTGCGCCGGTCACATCACGGTTTGTAATCGCCATACAGAAAACCCGCCCGCGATCCGGCGCTGTGATTTCCGGCAGAGCCACAGCCGCCTGCGTCAGTACACCATAGCTATGCGGGTCGTTGGCATCGAAGCCGACAGGAGGAAGAATTTTGACCGACTCCACGCGGTGTCGGAGCGCCCGTTCCCCCTCGTCGCCTAGCGCCGCCGTCAGGTCGCCGTGCAGGATCAGCCCGGCCATGCCGGAGCCGTGACCATGGTGATCGTCACGACCCCAACGGTTATCAAGGGCGTGCAAGTCGCCCTCGGCCAGGACAGGCTCGATCAGGGCATGCCCACGATTGACGCCCGTATCGAGCAGGCAGACGGTGGGAACGTCCGCGCCTGGCCACACCACGCGCGCCGCTAGATCGTCCACCCACGCGTGCTGGTCGCCCGCGAATTCGTCTGTGTAGAAGGCTGGATTGTCGCTGGCACGGCGAAGCTCTGCAATCCCGCCAGTGGCAAACAGCATCAGCTCGACCGTTGCTCGCGTCGTAAAGACCGGGATGACGATGATTTCCGGAAACAACAGGCGGCGGTTGGCTCCCGCCATCTGCACGCCAAGGCGCTCGCATACCGTCTCGACCTCGATCGCGCTGTCGCGGTGGCACCACAATCCCCACCAGATGCTATCTTGGGCGTTCAAGGGCAGAGCCTGCGGATCGTCCGTCCAAGCGTTCGCCATCCGGAATTGGCGGAATTCCTCGATTGCTTCGACCTTTGCCTGCCTCGGATTACCCGACGCCAGCAGAGGGCCAAGGTAATCGCCTAAAACCGCTTCGAGCGCCGGCCGTGCATCGTCGGGCACATAGAGCGCGATCGCCCGGCGGTCGTTGCCCGGGTTATACTTGGTTGCACCCGCCCGGATGCCTTCGCCCTTGAGGTTCAAAACTTCGGGGTCGGTGCCTCGCCGCAGCTCCACTTCAATGCGTGTCCCGGTCACCGGCGGCAGCCGATCATCCTGCGGACGGATCTGATCCGCAAGCCCCAGCGCAGCCGTCAATTCGCCTTGCAGGCGTCGGCCATGTGCCTCGCGATCGCGCGCAGGCGGATCGCCGAACGCACCTTCGCCCATGTAATCTTGCTCGGCCGCGAACCGACCAATATCAATGTGCGGAAGATTGTAGCGGGATGGCATTCATTACTTTCTTTCCGAATCCAGAAAGGCCGTACGCATCGCGTGGCGTTCTTGCAGCCGGTCAACAATGTCTTCCGTAGAAATGGATTTGCGCTCATCAAGAATGGCCATCTTCACGGTATCATCGGCAGCCCGCGCTATTTCGGACTGGCTTAAGCCCTCTGCCGCATGAACAATTGTCTTCCACTTGGGCGTGACAAACTTCATCGGCGAAACATTCGCGATAATCAGTTGCTTGATTTGCGCTGAGTCGGGCGCATCGAATTCAAGGACCTGATCGTATCTGCGCAGCAGTGCTCGATCGAGAAGCGAGGGATGGTTCGTCGAGCAGATAATGACGCTATCCGTCGAATTCCCCTCTTCCATAAATTGCAGGAAGGAGTTCAGGACGCGACGCATCTCCGCCACGTCGTTCACCGCCGTGCGCTGGCCGCCAACAGCGTCAAACTCGTCGAAGAGATAGACGCCACGACGTTTGATGGTCTCGTCGAATATCAGACGCAGTTTTGCAGCCGTCTCACCCATGTAGCGAGTAATCAAACCTTCAAGCCGGATGATAAACAGCGGCAGATGCAACTCACCGGCTACTGCTTCCGCGGACATCGTCTTCCCCGATCCGGGAGGACCAACAAACAAAAGCCGGCGGCTGGGTGTCTTGGCGTGCTCACGCAGCCAATCCCTACGACGTTGCTGCCGCAGGATCTCGGCAAATCGCGCAAGCAGGCGATCGTTCAGCACAACATCTTTGAGTTTGTAACGAGCTTCGCGCAGTTCAAGCAGACCCTCAACGCTTCCGCGCGGGCTCGCGAACGGGATCGGAACAGACGCGCCTTTGGATTCGCGCGCACGGGCTTTCTCGATTTCGTGCCGCAGCTCCTCCGCGGTCGTGCGGCGGCCTTGACGCGCTTCAGCGGCAGCTATCTGCAAAGCGATTGAGAAGAATGCGTCGTCGTCGCCTTCGGCGCGACTTCTCAACAGAGCCAGGATAGCCTTAGCGTTCGACACAAAATTGCCTCTTTGAACCAAAGCTTGTATACCAGTTGCCCAACTGCTTCGATAGGGGCGGGACGCTTGCTTGAGAGGCTTACCCCAAGTAGCTTTGCTTCTCGGATGGCGGCGGCGACACGTCCGTCGCCCGCGAAGCCAGTTCGCCCTCCACCTTGTCGATTTCAGCCTGGTTCTGTTCGATGAACGCCGCCAGCTCGTCGCGCGACATCTCGGAGAGCGCCTTCTGCCTAGGGGCCAAGTCCTTCCTGGTGGGAGCGATGTGGCCCGCCCGGTCCAGAACCTTCATGGACAGGTCGGCGCGGACGCGCGCTGAGATGCCCTCGTCCGAGAGCAGCGACTTGGCCACGCGATACGCCAGTGGCGCCCCGACTGCAGCGAGATCGAGTTGGATCGATTCCGAGATCGCGGCAGCGACCGCGGGGAGGCGCAATGTCCTGTAGACCGATTTGGGATGGTAGCCGGCGAGCTTCGCCGCGTCCTCCGGCGGTTTCCCTTCGACCACGATCAGGCGAACGAGCTCGTGTTGCTGGTCATTCAAGTCGCAAGCTACCAACGCGGTCATTCTAGGCTCTCCATCGATTTAGGAATGTCATTCGTTCCCGCTCTCTCGAGAGGCATTCGCTGCGGCGATCAGCCGGCGCAGCGGGACGCTGTTGAAGGTGGCGTTCTGGTTTTTCAGCGGACGCTCGAGCAGATACGCCGCAACGTCGGGGTTGAACCAGGCGGCTTGAACGATCTGGTCGGCGCTCTCCTTATTATTGGGAAGCAGTTCGAGGAGCAACTTGAACCGCTTGATGAGGCCGCCGCCGGCGAGATCGCCCTTAAAGTGGCGAACGGCCAACTGAGCCCAGCCGGGAATGTTGAGCTTTTCGGCCGTGTCGCTGCCAACTGTAGCTCGCTTCTCGGCCTCCTTGAAGTACGACAGGATCTTGTGCGCTTGACGGAGGTTGTTCATCTCCTCAGGCGAAAAGGTCTTCGCCAGCAGCGCTTCGTTGTCTTTGAACTCCCGCGCCAGCCGAGCAAACTGGACCTCGAGCGTTTCCCCTACCTGACGGGTGCCCTGGACCTTGTCCGCGAGAACCTCGGACACGGCCGCCTTCCAGCCGCGCACCGCTTGTGGATCGCTCTTGATGAGCGCGTTGATGTCGTCCAGCTTGGCTCCAGCGTCGTATTTGCCGCCGAGGAGCTTCTGCGCAACGTCGCGCGGATCCTCGCGCAACAGGGTGCCGACCGCCGACCGATCGATCTCAGCTTCGGTAGCCTTGCGGGCGGTACGGGCGGCGTCGAGGTCTGCCCTCGCTTGCGCGGACATCTGTTCTCCACGACGCGCGGCGGCGGCGATGTCATCGAACTCGACCCGAACCGCGGGGAATTGCGCCAACACGTCAGCGTTGTTTCGCGCCCATGCGTTCGCGCGGATCGAGTTGACTGTCCCGTCGGCATTGAGGGCCGACTTGGCGAAATCGGAGCGCAGGTAGTCGCGCACGGCGGCGTGGGCGTCCGGCGCGGCCGGTGAACCCTCGACCGTGCGGCTCAGACTGCCCGCTTTCTCCGGACTCGCCAAGAACCGCCCCGCCGTAGCGCTCGGGGGCGTAGCGCCGCGATTGAGTTCGCCGTCGGCGTTCTGGCCGCCGCGATCGAGCTCGCGGGTGAACCGCGCCGTCTCGTCGTTTCTCTCGGGGCGAAAACGGTCGGCAAAGTGGCCGTAATTGGCGTTGGCTTCTGAGTAGCCGGGCGCGTCCTCAATCGTGCGATTCACCGCACGGCGGAGCGCCGCGAGATTGTCCGCCAAGTCGTAGTTGCCGGAGACTTGCGCGCGCTCGAGAGCGGGGCCAATGAACTTGCGGAGATCGGCTAGATCGCCACCGAGCGCCGTTCCGGGCCCGCCGACATTGACCATTTGCCCGCTTTCCGGTGGATGCTCGACCATCGGCGGACGAAGCGAATTCAGCCGGCGCATGAAGTCCTCCGGCAACACGCCCGGCGCCAGTCCGTTTCCGTTGGCGCGGATCCGATCGATCACGCCAAAGATGTCGTCGGCCGGAAGCTCATCCGCGCGGCCGGCAGCGTTGTCGAACAGCCGGTTCTTCTCGGCGCGCGCCGGGATGTAGGTCCGATCCACAAGGGCCTCGTCCAAGCGGCGGGAGGCGTTCGCCTTTACCTCGCTGTTCGCGACCGCGCCGAACGGCTCTCCTTGGTCGGCCCGGATCCTATCGACGGCCCGGTGCGCGTCTTCCCTTTGCAGAATGTCACTTTCCGCTGCGCCCATTCGCTGTTCACGCGCCTGCGCCGCGCGCCGCATGACCGCGCCAAGGTCGGCCTCCGGGTCTCGCATCGCTTCGACCCGCTCGGCCGCGGCGGTCTTCACATTCTGGTCGCGCTTGACGAAGTCCGGCGCTGACTTGAGGCGCGCGCCCTGCTCCGCAGCAATGAGACCAGGATCGCGCGAGAGCAATCCTGTGGTGGGCATGGCCGAGCTCTGCAACGGCGAGGCGCCTTCCTCTGTCGGCCGCGACAAAGCTGCCGCATTCTCACGGATATCCTGCGCCAGCGCGCGCGGCGCTCCGGGTGCAGCGGTTTGCATCTTCGCAGCGGCGCGATCAACATCCGAGATGCTGTACGGCGCCCTCGTGTTCGGATTGAGCGGGATCGGCGCTGAGGCGGAGCCAAACGATTTGGCTGCAATGTTTCGGATCAGCCCTGCGACGCCTTCCGCAGTGCCTTGGAGGCTGTTCGCCCCGATGGCGCCGACGACGGGCGCAACAGCGTTGGCGATCGCCTTAGGCCAAGTGTCTCCGACAGCAGCGTGCTCGGGGACGTAGTCGTCCGCAGCGTTCACTGCGACGCCGGAGCCCATGCCGCCTATTGTGTCCCCGACGAGAGTTCGCGCCGGCGCCTCGGTGTAGGGCCGGGACATGTGGTCCAGGACACGTCCGACAGCCGTATCGGATCGCGTTGTCGCAGCGGCGACGCTTGGCGCTCGAGCAGCGAGCATTGCGCCGGTACCAAGCGCCTGGGTGCCGAAGCGGTTGACGTTGTAACCGAGTTTCTCGCCCGGAGACATGTCGCTCTCCGGAATCGAGAACGGCCCGGTGGCCTTCTCGACCAGCTTAGACGCAGGGGTGGCCGTTGGAATGTTCGTACCGAGGAGCTTGTTGATGCCGCCTGTGACGAGGTTCTGCGCCCCAGCCGCGAGATCGAATGGCCCGGTGACGATGTCCGTGAGCCCCTTGCCAACGCCTTGGGCGCCAACAGCAAGGCTGTGAAGGGCGCTGGGAGCGGTATTCGGCTTAGGGGTTTCCGGGGAGACGTAGATGCGGCCTTGAGGCGTCATAACGGGGGCGGCCGCGGGTACAGCAGATGCAGGTGCGGCGAAAGGATCATGATCGACGGGAACGAGTCTCGGCGGCTCGGCTGGCTGAGCGAAGGGATCGTGGTCCACCGGCACAAGCTTTGGCTGCGGCGCGGGCGGAGCAACCGTTTGATCGGTTCCGAGCATTGGAAAGGGACGCTCGGAAGATGGCACCGCTTGCAACTGCGTGCGCGGTAGCGAGCTCAGTGCGCGCTGAATGTCTGCCGGCGTGAAGTCGTCGGGGAATTCGTGCTGCTGACCTTCGAAATCGATGATCTGCGGCATCAGCTCACTCCTTGGATTCCAGACTCGCGCAAATACTTGACGTCAGTCTTGAGCGCGCCAAGTGTCTCTGAGACTGGTTCGATCTGGCCGCTCATCAAAACGCAAACGTGCCGCTAGAGCTGAAAGTGTGAATTGTGTTGCCGCCGGAACTTGTGACGGTGCCCCCAGTCGCGACCTGTGCGCCCGGGTAACTGATGAAGACGACACCTTTGCCGCCGCTGCCGCCGTTGAAGGTCCCGCTAGAGCCGCTGCCGCGGCTCGCACCGGCGCCGCCCCCGCCTAAACCGTCCGTGCCGGCCCCGCCATTGCCGCCGCCTGCGGACGCCGAACCGCCACCGCCACTTCCGCCTGTGCCTGACGTCGCGCTCTCGCAACCGCCACCGCCACCGCCACCGTACGTGACGGCCGAGCCGCTGATCGAATTTGAAACACCACTTCCGCCATTACCTGACGCCGCACCGGATGCGCCCGCGCCACCGGCACCACCACCCCCGCCGGATCGCCGCGGCGCTGATACGCTGCCCGCGCCGCCTGCGGTCCCTTGCCCTCCTGTTCCGGACCCGCCCGACGCACCCGCGCCTTCGCCGCCACCGCCGCCGCCAGAGCCACCAGCGACGCCGTTTCCGCCCGTGGTCCCGCCGCCGCCGCCGCCGGTCGCGGTGTGGCCATTGAACGTAGAATCGCCCCCGTTGCCCCCTGCCGCCGCTGTCGTCGCGCCTGCGCCAGCGGCCCCGACCGAGATAGAATAGCTGCGACCTTGGGCGAGAACCTCGGTGCCGGTAAGCACACCGCCACCGCCACCGCCGCCACTGTCAGCGTTTCCGCCGCCACCGCCACCGCCGCCTACCAGAAACCAGGAAATCGCCAACGTTGGCCGCGCGGCCAGGATCTGAAGCAAGGCCGTCATATCAGCCCCGAGCCCGAGATCATCCACTTCGTCGCCGTGATTTTCACCGCAGTCGCCATGCCGTTCGCGGCAAGCGTTCGGCTGCCGGTCGATCCCGAGCCGGCCTGCACAAGCGTGTCAGACGTGATCGCGATCGTGACGGTGTTGATTTCGTTGACGAACGTCAGCGCGGTCCCGATCGGGTAAGCGACGTTCGCGTTGCTGTCGATCGTGAAGATTCGCGCGGTGTTATCAGACGCTGGATGCAAAATGTGCTTCTGCGCGTCGGTAAGGATCGTGGTGTATGCCGCCGACTTGATGACCTGCGGAATACCGCTGAAAGATTGTGCCTGAGTTGCCGATGTTGCAGCGTTCGTGGCTGATGTCGCGGCCCCGGTCGCCGAGGCCGACGCGGCGGTCGCGCTGTTCGAGGCGTTCGTGGCAGACGTCGTGGCCGCTGACGCGCTCGAAGACGCTGCCGTCGCGCTGGAAGACGCTGCCGTCGCATCAGTTGATGCATTCGTGGCCGACGTAGCGGCGGCAACCGCCGAGGCATCGACCGCGTCAATCTGGTCAAGGATCTCCTGGACGGCACTGGCATCGCCCATGCCGGCCTTGATGGCTTCCGAAAGCTGGTCCAGGCCAATCGCGCCGTTCATTACCGCCCCGTCCGAGCGCAATGACTTCTTCAGGAAATCGATCGTCTCGGCCACCGACAAGGCCACCTGGTTCAGATCGGCATGGACCGAAGTGGCTGGCAGTGGCCGCGACGGATTGCCGTTCTGGTACGAAACGTAGTCGTATTGGCGCGTGTATTTGGTGGGATAGGACATCTGCCGCCGACGGGGTGAGAGGAAGAGCGCGGTATTGCGCGGTGGGTGCCGTCGGCGAAGCGGCGTTGCGTCCGTGGGATGAAGTGTAACTCAGAAACTGTTTTTGAAAAGTGAAAGGTTGTCGCGTCGCGCGAGCGTGCGCTTAAGCTTTGAGCACCTCAGTTCGACCGCGCCGGCCGCGCGCCTTCCCGTTCGAACGCCCAGCGAGCCGCTTCTTTTCCGAGGTCGAACGGCCAGAGCGCGGCGTTGAATGCAACAACCATTCCGCACGATGGGGCTTCTGAGTTGGGAAACACAGAGCAACCAAAGCGCTTCGTGAAAAACTGGAAGGAGCCAACCACTCCACCTGCATAGGCAAGCACTAACATTGTCGCGGCGATCCAACGGCCGTGAGACGGCCGCTTTCTGTGATGAACAATCGCGGATGTGGTTAGCGGCAACGGTGAGTATGTTGGTACTGGTGTCCTCGTTTCGTGGCGATGGTCCCACGATTCATCCTGCTGTGCGAGGCGCGCGGCTAGGACGGCAACACTCCGGCGCGCATCGACGCGCGCTTGATTCCACGCCCACAGTGTTACGAGACCAAGTCCAATCGCGAATAGCGCTGCCTGCCACCACATGGCGTGAGGCCTCCGGCTTAAATGGCTCTTTCAAAAACACCCTGAACTTCTCAAAAAACTGAAATTTAGTCGAGCGGCTTTGCGGACTTTGGACGCAAAGCCGAGGCCTCCCCCCTAGGGGTGGGAAGCGGGTCCCGGGGCGGCACCGGCCGGGATCGAGGCGTCCGCATGCCGGTGCGCGTAAGCAGCGCTAGCCCCTCATCGATCGTGTCAGCCAACCGCCGCATCATGACGCGGCCTTCCGCCGTCAAGCGATCGCCTTGCTCAAGCGCGGCCTGGCGCGATCGCTCGAGGTTGCGCTTTGCCCGCACGCCTTGGGCTGTGAGAGCAGGGCACGTCTCGAGCTCTGCTATTGCGCCGTCATACTGCGCATCAGTGCGCGCGGCCGTGACGCGATTGAGCGCGATCACTGCGGGATCTTTTGAAGGCGAGACTCGCTTTTTCTTCATGTGCGCTCCTCCGGGGCGCAACGAGTCTAGCTAAGTTACTGACGTTGCTCAAATGTTGGAGTCATAAAAGTGCCTGCGGCACAGCCGTTTCTTGTATTGGTTTGCTAGGTTTATAAACCCGACACACGCGAGCAAATCGCTAAATGCGCTAAAACATCAACGCTCAAGATGTCGAGTTTTCGTATTAGACTTTTCCAGACAAAATATTTGTTGCTAACTTTTCGAACGAGCGCATCCTGATCGCGGGTCGAAAGCCCAAACATCAGCCGATAGCCAATCCGGTCAGCGGCGATCACAAACTTGTCCAGGGGCCGCGCGCGTATGTCCAAGGCGCACGCCCAAAGGTGCGCGGGGCCGTCTGATGTCGGTCATTTCGCCCCTGGACTGTCATTTTGCTCGAAAGGCAAAACATCATGAACGCTTCGCTTGCTCTCCGCTCTGCCGCCACCCCTTGCGAAACTGAAATCGGCCGTGCGCTTGCGCGTAGGAAGGTCGACCTGCTCTTGAGCAGTTGATGGGCCGTACGCCCTGATTCAGTGTCAGGTGAGCTCGGCAGTCGCCGCTGCGATGCTTGCCCCTCTCAAGGGTAAGGCAGCGGGCCAATTCCGCGCCTTGTCGGGCAACCTCGTTGAGATCGACGCCGCAGTGACCTTGGCGGTCGCGATGAAGATGCTCAAGGCGAAAGATGAGATGGAAGCTGGCTTGCAGCTGCACTGATCGTCACGCGAGCGCATCGGTGAGCGGATCGTCGCCGCTCACCGTGCTTCCGCGGTGCTTCCGGGGGGCTCGGACCTACGAGCACGAATGATGCTAAGTGATTGATTAGAATGGTGCTGCCAGACAGGATTGAACTGTCGACCTCTCCATTACCAATGGAGTGCTCTACCACTGAGCTACGGCAGCATGTGCTGGGATCAAGAATCGGCCGCCACGAGGGGCCTACCAAGCGGGCCGATATCTGCCACATGCCCCCCTCCTGTGCAAGCTTGCAGGTCGCGCCAAAACGATAAAAGCAGGTCGATATCGGGGCCAAAATGCTTGTTTTGGCTCGAAACGGTCGACTTTCTGCGGATTCGGTTCCGATGTCCCCACCCAACTGGCCAGTTGCCCGATGTGCCGGATTCGATCCATTTCGATTTTCGCACGATCGGATCGCGCGGGCCTCTTGAGCTGCCTTATTCCTCGGGCATGTTATCGCCGATCGCTGTAATGGACCCCGATGGCTGACGAGAACGACAAGAGCGAGCGGCAGGATTCGAGACAGGCGAGGGCGTCCCGCGACGACCGGCTGAAATCGGCGCTGCGCGAAAACCTGAAGCGGCGGAAGGTGCAGGCGCGCGAACGCGCCGCAAGCACCGAGCCCTCGCAGAATGAAGATGATTCCCTAGATGAGGGGACCGCCGGCAAGACCGGCAGCTAGAATCCGACGGTTGAAACCCGGCGGACAAAATTTTTTGGAGTGCATGGACGTGGCAATGGGGCAGGACGAATCGCAACGACCCGACGGTGACGCGCAGATGTCGCGGTTCACCCGCCCTGAACAGACCTTTCCGGCGCTGACATCAGCCGAGATCGAGCGTGTCAGGCAGTTCGGCGAGGTCCGCCTCTATGCCGATGGGGAATTCCTGTTCGAGACCGGCAAGCCCGGGCCGGGCATGTTCGTCGTGCTGAAGGGCCACGTCGCCATCACCCAGCGCGACGGCCTTGGTCACGTCACCCCGTTGATCGACCAGGGGCCGGGGCAATTCCTGGCCGAGCTCAGCCAGCTCTCGGGCCGGCCGGCGCTGGTCGACGGCCGCGCCGAAGGCGATGTCGAGACGCTGTTGTTGCCGCCGGAGCGGCTGCGCGCGCTGCTGGTCGCAGAGGCCGAGCTCGGCGAGCGCATCATGCGCGCCCTGATCCTGCGCCGGGTCAATCTGCTCCAGGGCGGTGTCGGCGGCGTCGTGCTGATCGGTCCCTCGCATTCGTCAGGCGTGGTGCGCTTGCAGGGCTTCCTCACCCGCAACGGCCAGCCGCATCATCTGCTCGATCCCGACCGCGATCGCGACGCCGCCGACGTCATCGCGCGTTATTCGCCCAAGCCGGAAGATTGGCCGCTGGTCGTCACCCCCGATGGTGCGGTGCTGCGCAACCCCGGCGAAACCGAGCTTGCGCGCGCGATCGGCATGATCGGCGGCCCGCGCAACGACCGCATCTACGACGTCGCGATCGTCGGCTCCGGTCCGGCCGGGCTCGCCACCGCCGTGTATGCCGCGTCCGAAGGCCTCTCGGTCGCCGTGCTC
Source organism: Bradyrhizobium sp. LM2.9 (assembly GCF_054056555.1). NCBI lineage: Bacteria > Pseudomonadati > Pseudomonadota > Alphaproteobacteria > Hyphomicrobiales > Nitrobacteraceae > Bradyrhizobium > Bradyrhizobium sp. LM2.9. Next base: position 5,440,730 of record NZ_JBSRYJ010000002.1, on the reverse strand, counting down.
GACACCCGCGCCTTCGGCGGCCAGGCCGGCGCCAGCGCGCGCATTGAAAACTATCTCGGCTTTCCGACCGGAATTTCCGGCATGGCCCTGACCGCGCGCGCCTTCAACCAGGCGCAAAAATTCGGCGCGGAGATCATGATCCCGGTAACGGTGAAGTCGCTCGACTGCACGCGCAAGGATGGCGCGTTTTCGGTGGCGCTTGACGGCTGCGACCCCCTGCATTCGCGCGCGGTCGTTGTCGCAAGCGGCGCGCGCTATCGCCGGCCCGAGATTGAGAATCTCGACAAGTTCGAAGGCCGCGGCGTCTGGTATTGGGCGTCCCCGGTCGAAGCGAAGCTGTGCGCCGGCGAGGAAGTGGCGCTGGTCGGTGCCGGCAATTCGGCGGGGCAGGCCGCCGTGTTCCTGTCGGGGCATGCCAAGCGCGTGCTGATGATCATTCGGGGCGGCGGCCTGGGCGCCAGCATGTCGCGCTATCTCATCGAGCGCATCGAAGCGACGCCGAACATCGAATTGATGTTCAACACCGAGATCACGGCGCTCGAAGGTGACGAGGCCTCGCTGCTGCGTCGCATCCGCTGGAAGAGCCGGCTCTCGACCGACGAGGATTTTGCGGACGTCCGCAATCTGTTTTTGTTCGTTGGCGCCGATCCCGCCACCAACTGGCTCGACGGTTGCGGCGTGACGCTCGATCGCGGCGGCTTCGTCGTGACCGGCGCGCAGTCCGAGCAGAACCAGGGCCGGCTGGTCGCGCCGCTGGAGACTTCCGTGCCCGGCGTCTACGCCGTCGGCGATGTTCGCTCCGGCTCTGTCAAGCGCGTCGGCGGCGCCATCGGCGAGGGCGCGCAAGTCGTGGCCTCCCTGCACGGCTTCCTCGGTGACGCCGCAAAGCCGGCGCTTTAGAGCACGAACCGGAAAAGTGTGCAGCGGTTTTCCGAAAAGATCGTGCTCAAACAATGAGTCAAGTAGAAGACAAGCAGATGGCAAGGCGAATGTGACTTGCCATTGTGCCGTGTCATACGTGACTATCCCCTCATCCTGAGGAGCCGCGACAGCGGCGTCTCGAAGGATCGAGGCCCAGCTGCCAAAGCCGGGCCTGCATGGTTCGAGACGTGTGCTTCGCACGCTCCTCACCATGGAGAGGATCTACAAACAAAACGCTTAATGGGAGGAACTAAATGGCTGAAATCGTCGTGCTGTACAAAACGCCCACGGATCCTGCGGCCTTCGACAAATATTATGCCGAGACCCACATTCCGCTCGCCAAGAAACTTCCAGGCCTGAAGAAGTACGCCATCAGCAAGGGGCCGGTCGGCTCCCCCGCCGGACCGTCCGGAATCCATCTGGTCGCCATTCTCACCTTCGACAGCGCGGCCGACATCCAGGCGGCATTCGCCAGCCCGGAAGGCAAGGCGACCGGCGCTGACGTGCCGAAATTCGCCAGCGGCGGCGCCGACCTGCTGATCTTCGACACCAAGGAAGTGTGAGTTCGTCTTGCATCGGCCCGCCGATGGCGGGCCGATGTTGCGACGTTCGATTCAACTTTCCTCGAAAACCTGCCGTCGTTTGTGACAGCGGTGCAAAAAAATAAAGCATGCGTTTGTCGATTCGCACGACGGTGCATGGGTGCACGCGCATATGTGACACCGGCGCAGGTGGCAATTCGATGAGGACCGTAATACTATCTTTCCGATCTCAATGCGGAGACGAGTAGGAGAGATGTCATGGTTCTTTGGGTTGAGCTTGCCCGCCTTCACGATGGTGCATGTCATCATCAGCCTAATCGGCATCGCAGCCGGCCTCGTCGTGATGTTCGGCCTGCTCGGCTCGAAGCCGATGCCGGGCCTCACCGCGATCTTCCTGCTGTTCACGATCCTCACCAGCGCCACCGGCTTCCTGTTTCCGTTCAAGGAGCTGCTGCCGTCGCACATCATCGGCATCATTTCGCTGGTGCTGCTCGCGATCGCCTGCATCGCGCTGTACGGCATGAAGCTCGCGGGCGTCTGGCGTCCGGTCTACATCGTGACCGCGATGATCTCGCTGTATTTCAACGTCTTCGTGCTGGTGATCCAGTCGTTCCTCAAGGTGCCGGCGCTTGCCGCGCTCGCGCCCGCAGTGGCGCCGGCGCCGCCGGGAGGCCCGGTGTTCGCCGTGGTGCAGGGCATCGTGCTGGTGTTCTTCGTGGTGCTCACCGTCGGTGCCTGGCGCCGCTACAAGCCGATGGCGTTCGTCTGATCGTTCAAGGAGCCTAGCAATGCCTACCATCACCACCAAGGACGGCGTCGATATCTTCTACAAGGATTGGGGAAGTGGCCAGCCGATCGTGTTCAGCCATGGCTGGCCGCTATCGGCCGACGATTGGGACACGCAAATGTTGTTCTTCGTCGCGCGCGGCTACCGCGTCATCGCCCATGACCGCCGCGGCCACGGCCGTTCGTCGCAGGTCTCCGACGGCCACGACATGGATCACTATGCCGACGATCTCGCGGCGGTGACGGCGCATCTCGACCTGAAGAATGCGATCCACGTCGGCCACTCCACCGGCGGCGGCGAAGTCGTGCATTACATCGCGCGCCACGGCGAGAGCCGGGTGGCGAAGGCTGCAATCCTCTCCGCCGTGCCGCCGTTGATGGTGCAGACCGCGGCCAATCCCGGCGGCCTGCCGAAGAGCGTATTCGACGGTCTCCAGGCGCAACTCGCCGCCAGCCGCACGCAATTCTATCGCGATCTCCCCGCCGGCCCATTCTACGGCTACAATCGTCCCGGCGCAAAACCGTCGGAAGCGGTGATCCATAACTGGTGGCGCCAGGGCATGATGGGCGGCGCGAAGGCGCATTACGACGGGATCGTCGCGTTCTCGCAGACCGACTTCACCGAGGATCTGAAGAAGATCAACGTGCCGGTGCTGGTGATGCACGGCGACGACGACCAGATTGTGCCTTACGCCGATTCCGCGCCGCTGTCGGCCAAGCTGTTGAAGAACGGCACGCTGAAGACCTACAAGGGTTTTCCGCACGGCATGCCGACCACGCATGCCGAGACCATCAACGCGGACCTGCTGGCGTTCTTCAAGGGGTGAGCGGCCTCACTCCAATATCGCCCTGATCGCATCGAACGTGCGCTTGACGAAAGCTTCCGGCTTCTCCCGCGCACCTTCGCCGATCCAGCTCTCGCCGCCGACGCGCATCGCGCCGGTGGCGATCATGGCGACGAGCCGCGCGTTCAGCTTGTCCGATTTGGTTCTGGCGCGCTGTGAAAGCCCCTCGGCCAGGGCGCGCTCGAGCTTCTCGTATTTGAGCTGGTCGCGTGCCCGAAGCGCGGGATTGTCGCGCTTGAGCCGCGACATTGCCGCCGCTTCGGCCGGGTCGATCCGCTTGACCGCCGCCGCGATCGCATTCTCCGCCGCGGTCAGCATGGATTCGCCCGCAGGCCGCCCGACGACCTCCGCGACCAGCGCGGCGGCTGCGCCCTCCTGCCAGGCGGTCACCACGTCCTCCTTCGAGGCGAAATAATGGAAGAAGCTGCGTCGCGACACGCCCGCCGCGGCCGCGATGTCGTCGATGGTCGTGGCCTCGAAGCCGCGCTCCAGGAACAGCGCCATGGCCGCGCGGGCCAGTCGCTCGCGGGTCGCCTGCAGCTTGCGCTCGCGCAGGCCGGGGCCATCGGGGGATTTTACCCCTGCCGGCAACGGCTTGGCGCGCTTGTCGGCCGATTTCCTGGCGACCTTCGAAATCTTCAAATCATTTCACCTCTTGCAAACTTGCACCCAGTGCACATTTAGACCCGTCGCGGGCCTTTTCCCAGCCCCGATGGAGCTATGGCATGACCGACTGGACCACGGCAGACATCCCCTCTCTCAGCGGCAAGACCGCCGTCGTGACCGGGGCGACGGGCGGCCTCGGCTACGAGACGGCGCTGGCGCTGGCGGGCGCCGGTGCCATTGTCATACTCACCGGGCGCAACGACGCAAAGGGCCTGCGCGCGATCGAGGGCATTTGCGAGCGCTTTCCCAATGCGCTGATCGCCTACGAGCATCTCGACCTCGCCAGCCTCGCGTCCGTGGCCGATTTTACCAGGCGCTTCGCCGCCAGCAACGAGCAGCTCGACCTTCTCGTCAACAATGCCGGTGTGATGGCGCTGCCGAAGCGGCAGCAGACGGCGGATGGTTTCGAGATGCAGCTCGGCACCAACTATCTCGGCCATTACGCGCTGACGGCGCGGCTGTTGCCGCAGCTTCGCCGGGCGAAGGCGGCGCGCGTCGTCAATCTCTCGAGCCTTGCGCACCGCTCCGGCGCGATCAATTTTGACGATCTGCAAAGCAGGCACTCCTATCGTCCGTGGCGGGCCTATTGCCAGTCCAAGCTGGCGATGCTGATGTTTTCGCTGGAGTTGCAGCGCCGCAGCCTCGCCGCCGGCTGGGGCCTGACGAGCCTTGCCGCACATCCCGGCTACGCGCGGACCGATCTCATTCCGAACGGGCCGGGTGCGAACACGTTCCAGTCGCGTGTGAGCCGGTGGCTGCAGCCCTTCATCAGCCAGTCTGCCGCGGAAGGCGCGCTGCCGACCTTGTTGGCCGCGACCTCGCCGGCAGCTGAGCCGGGCGGCTATTACGGTCCGAACTGGTTCTACGAATTGAAGGGACCACCCAGGCCGGCGAAGATCATGCCGCAGGCAAAGGATTTTGCCTCGGCAGCCATGCTGTGGGATGTCTCGGCGACGTTGACCAATATATCCTTCGACGAGATCGTAGCCGCCGCATGAGCCGCGACGCTGTAGGAAACGTCCCGATGCAGATCATCATCTTCGGCGCGACCGGCATGGTCGGGCAGGGCGTTTTGCGCGAATGCCTGGTCGATGCCGGCATCGACCGCGTGGTTGCGATCGGCCGTAGCCCGACCGGCGTGCACAATGCCAAGCTCACCGAGATCACACACGGCGATTTCACGGATTATTCGGCGATCGAAACGCAACTGACCGGCTTCGACGCCTGCTTCTTCTGCCTCGGAGTCTCTTCGATCGGCATGAGCGAGGAGCGCTATCGTCATCTCACCTACGACCTCACGCTCGCGGCGGCGACGACGCTGGCACAGCTCAATCCGCAGATGATTTTCACTTACGTCACAGGCGCCGGCACCGATTCCACCGAGCAGGGTTCGCGAATGTGGGCGCGTATCAAGGGCAAGACCGAGAACGATCTGCTCAAGCTGCCGTTCAAGGCGGCCTACATGTTCCGGCCCGGCGCGATCCAGCCCCTGCACGGTGCCCGCTCCAAGACCGCGTGGGTGCAGGCGGTGTATACCGTAACCTGGCCACTCTGGTCGGTGCTGCGCCGGCTCTCGCCGCGGCTCGTCACCTCGACCGAGCAGATGGGCCGCGCCATGATCCGGGTTGCCCGGGAGGGGTATCCGCGCAAGGTGCTGGAGATGGAGGATATCAATAGCCTCTAGTCCGGTGGAGCGTTAGTTCCAGGGAAATTTTGGCGCCCGCGCGCGTTGAGCCCTGTCCGCCCGAAGGAGAAAGCGCCGGCGATGTCTCCCCAGCTCAAATTGATCGCGCTCGACGCCGACGACCTCGCCGTGATCTCGGCCCACGTCCAGGATGCCCGCGTGCAGCCTTCGGACATCATCTGGCGGCAAAGCGAAAAGCGGCTGGTGGTCGGCATGAGCCGGTTGGACTGGGAGCAGATGCTGGACGGCGAGGCCGAGCCGCGCAGGCTGATCGCCGCCCTGCGTTTCGACCGCGTGCTCGCCTGCAAGTCGCGCAACATCGACCTCGCCGCGGCGGACATGATTCTGGACCTCATCGGCATCGAATTTCACGGCCAGGACGCCCCCGGCGGCAGCGCGTTGCTCCTGTTTGCCCAAGGCGGCGCCATCCGCCTCGACGTCGAATGCCTGGAATGCGAGCTGACCGATCTGGGGGCGGATGAGCTAGGGACGGGGCTGGAGGTTGACGGCGAGGGGTGAGGTGGTCGGTATACCAGCCAAATCCGCTGAGGCCCGCGCCGGAACGCCGCCTTCCAAGGGTTGAGCCAAGGGTTGAGCCAAGGGTTGACGCAGCTTTCCCGCCGCGCCATTGAGCAGGGGCCCGGTGAGCCAAACCGCGCCCCCAAAAACCAGTTAGAAGCCAAGATGCCCGTTCGTCTCGACCGCAGCAGCGCCGATTTTGACCAGCGATTCGTGGCCTTCCTCGCCGCAAAGCGCGAGGCCTCGGCCGACGTCGAGGCTGCCGCCGCGTGCCATCGTCGACGACGTGGCCAAGCGTGGCGACGCGGCCCTGCTCGAGGCGACGGCGAAGTTCGACCGGCTGACGCTGGATGCATCCGGCCTGCGCGTCACCGCCGCCGAGATCGAGGCCGCGGTGAAAGCCTGCGATGCCGCGACGCTGGACGCGCTCAAGCTCGCGCGCGACCGCATCGAGACCTATCACAGTCGCCAGCTTCCGAAGGACGAGCGTTTCACCGATCCGCTCGGCGTCGAGCTCGGCTGGCGCTACACCGCGATCGAATCCGCCGGCCTCTACGTGCCCGGCGGCACCGCGGCCTATCCCTCCTCAGTGCTGATGAATGCGGTGCCGGCAAAGGTCGCCGGCGTGGCGCGTCTCGTCATGGTGGTGCCCTCGCCCGACGGCAAGCTCAATCCGCTGGTGCTGGCGGCAGCAAAGCTCGGCGGCGTCAGCGAGATCTACCGCGTCGGCGGCGCGCAGGCCGTGGCCGCGCTCGCGCATGGCACCGCGACGATCGCGCCGGTCGCAAAAATCGTCGGTCCCGGCAACGCCTATGTCGCCGCGGCAAAACGGCTGGTGTTCGGCAAGGTCGGCATCGATATGATCGCCGGTCCCTCCGAGGTGCTTGTCATCGCAGACGACACCGGCAATGCCGACTGGATCGCTGCCGATCTGCTGGCACAGGCCGAGCACGATGCCAGCGCCCAGTCGATCCTGATCACCGATTCCGCGCGTCTTGCCGCCGATGTCGAGAAGGCGGTCGAGGCGCAGTTGAAGACGCTGCCGCGTGCCGCGATCGCCAGCGCCTCGTGGGCCGATTTCGGTGCCATCATCATGGTGAAGAATCTCAACGCCGCCATTCCGCTTGCGGACGCCATTGCCGCCGAGCATCTCGAGATCATGACGCAAGATCCCGACGCGCTCGCTGCAAAGATCCGCAATGCCGGCGCAGTGTTCCTCGGCGCGCATACGCCGGAGGCGATCGGCGACTATGTCGGCGGCTCCAACCATGTGCTGCCAACGGCGCGCTCGGCGCGATTTTCTTCGGGCCTCTCGGTGCACGATTTCCTCAAGCGCACTTCGATCCTGAAATGCGGCCCGGATCAGCTGCGTGCGCTGGGTCCGGCTGCGATGATTCTCGGTAAGGCGGAAGGGCTAGATGCCCATTCGCGCTCGATCGGATTGCGCCTCAATTTGTCATGACCCAGCCGCCCGAACAGGACGACTCGCAAAATCGCATCGTCGGCGTCACGCTCGACGAGGACTCGATCGGCCGTTCCGGGCCCGACATCGAGCATGAGCGCGCGATCGCGATCTACGATCTGATCGAGCAGAACCTGTTCGCCCCCGAGGGCGCCGACGGGAAGGGGCCGTTCACGCTGCATATCGGCATCACCGGCAGCCGGTTGATGTTCGACATCCGCCGCGAGGACGGCACGCCCGTGGTCGCCCATCTGTTGTCGCTGACGCCGTTCCGCCGGATCGTGAAGGACTATTTCATGATTTGCGACAGCTACTACCAGGCGATCCGCACCGCGACCCCGGACAAGATCGAGGCCATCGACATGGGCCGCCGCGGCATCCATGACGAGGGATCGCGTACGCTGCAGGAGCGCTTGAAGGGCAAGGTGCGGATCGATTTCGAAACCTCGCGCCGGCTGTTCACGCTCATTACTGTTCTGCACTGGAAGGGCTAGGCGCGATGGCGGGTCCGCCACGCGCACGCGATCCGCAATCGGTGCTGTTCGCCTGTGCGATGAACAGCGTGCGCTCGCCGATGGCCGAGAGCCTGCTGCGGCACATGTTTCCGCAAGGGCTCTACGTGAAGTCGGCCGGCGCCAGGCGCGGCGAACTCGATCCGTTCGCGGTGTCGGTGATGGCTGAGCTCGGCCAGGACATCTCCACCCACAAGCCGCAGACCTTCGAGGAGCTGGAGGACTGGGAGGGGCTGAATTTCGACCTCATCATCACGCTGTCGCCGGAGGCGCACCACAAGGCGCTGGAGCTGACCCGCACGCTCGCCGCCGACGTCGAGTATTGGCCGACGCAGGATCCCACCACCATCGAAGGCAGCCGCGACCAGAAGTTGGCTGCCTACCGTGAGGTCTGCGACCAGCTCATGCTGCGCATCCGCCGGCGGTTTTCGAAGGTGGGCGCGGCGAACGGGTAGCATTCCGCGTCCGTAACACCCGCGTCACAGAGCGCAGGCACACGCATCCTGTGCCCGTCGAATCAGTAAAGTCCGGGTTCCCGGGTTGTGAAATCAGCCCCCTTCCGATAGGTTCCGCGCGCAATTCACCCCCTGCTTCATCCCCAAATCACCTGATGCTTGGCCGCCCCAAATTCGTTCTTGCCTCCGGTTCGCCGCGGCGCCTGTCGCTGCTCAACCAGGCCGGCATCGACCCGGACGCACTCCGGCCCGCCGACGTCGACGAGACGCCGAAGCGGGGCGAGCTGCCGCGCGCCTGTGCCAACCGGCTCGCGCGGGCCAAGGCCGATGCGGCGCTCAAATCGGTGCAGCTCGACGACGAGCTGCGCGGCGCCTTCATCCTTTCCGCCGACACCGTGGTGGCGGTCGGCCGTCGCATCCTGCCCAAGGCCAATCTGGTCGACGAGGCCGCGCAGTGCCTGCGGCTGCTGTCGGGCCGCAACCACCGCGTCTACACCGCGATCACCCTGGTGACGCCGCGCGAGGCCTTCCGCCAGCGCCTGGTGGAGACCCGCGTCCGCTTCAAGCGCCTCTCGGAGGACGACATCCAGGCTTATATCGGCTCCGGCGAATGGCGCGGCAAAGCCGGCGGCTACGCCGTGCAGGGCATCGCCGGCTCGTTCGTGGTCAAAATGGTGGGGTCCTACACCAACGTGGTCGGCCTGCCGCTCTACGAGACCACCACGCTGCTCGGCGGCGAAGGTTTCCCGATCCGCTTCGGCTGGCTCAACACCACCGCCGTGTAAGCCGAACAGCCGCTCCTGCCTGCGCTTCGGCCGGAGGAACCCCTTTGCCGACACGCTCTTGAACTCCCTCACCCCGTGTAAGCTGCGCACCTTATGGACGACCAGGTGAAAAAGCCCGCTAGCCCCCTCAAAACCTGCCCGATCTGCGGCAAGCCGCAGTCCGAGGCCACCCGTCCGTTCTGCTCCCCGCGCTGCCGCGACGTCGATCTGAATCGCTGGCTGAAGGGCTCCTACGTCATCCCCGGCCGCGACGATGAGACGGATGGTGAAGAATAAGCAAGTAATATCAATCGCCTGCTTCTCTCACCGATGTGCCGCGAGCCAGCCGCGGCAAAGCCGCCCCAGCTTGTGCACAGCCAGGCTGCGCGCCCGCTCGGCCGAAGGCGAAGCGTGGGTGGACAGGCAGCCTTCAGCCCACTATAAACCGCCCGCTCGATGGGCTTTGGCCCCTCTTTGGAGCACGCCCAGGTAGCTCAGTTGGTAGAGCATGCGACTGAAAATCGCAGTGTCGGTGGTTCGATTCCGCCCCTGGGCACCATTCCTAAACAGATTTGCGAACCACAGGCGTAAAGCGGTCGACGGCGATCGGATCGATCTCGATCGGGAGCGCACTCGCCTTTTTGGCATAGTCAAGCGCCTCAGCCCGGTCAGGGGTCTGCCGGTGATGAAGTAGCGGGCGTGTGCGCTGAGCCCGAATTCTGCCCGACGCTTCGGGCAGGTTGATGGCGACGGCCTTCGCGTCGAAAGCCAGGCGCCGGTTGGCGGAGGACTTGATGTCCGCCCATGATCCTCGATCTTGGAAGCAGCGACACCCGCCGGCGATGGCGCATTCGAGATGGCCCGCCAGACCGATGCGCAATGGACGGTCAATCCACGCCTTCGACTGCCCAAATGCGGAACTTGGCGTATTTGTCCCCGATTTTTCTGGCCTCCCTGTATGCGGGGCTTGCGAAGGCCGCTTGCGCCTTTTCCAGTGACTCGAACATCACGACCAGTGCGCGCCCCTTTGGCGGCTCGTCCTCGATCGAAACGGTCATATCGCCGCGCGCCAGGATTTTGCCGCCGGCAGCGGCGAGTGCTTTGCCGCCCACTGGCGCGAACTCCTTGAGATAAGCCACCTGATCGCTGACATCGTTGTCGACAATGGCATAGGCAGGCGGCTTTGCCTTCGCATGCAGCGTCTGGACCGCGATCGCACCTAGAGTGCGATTCCCGACAGGAGCGACAAGCTTATCGCGTAACGCGTTCTCATGGATTTCTCCTGTTTCTCTGCCTTAACAGGCGTCATTCGATCACTTCATCTGCGCTGGCGACGAGTGTTGGCGGAATTTCGAGGCTCATCGCGTTGGCAGTCTTGAGGTTGATCACAAGCCGATAACGCGTGGGCTGCTCGAAGGGCAAATCGGCCGGGTTGGCGCCTTTGAGGATGCGGTCGGCCAAGGAGGCAGCACGCGCGAAGCATTCGGCGAAATCGGGCCCGTACGACAACAGGCCGCCATCGCGCGCAAGATTTTCGTATTCGTACATGGCCGGCAGCCGACGAGCTGCGGCGAAATCGAACACGCGCTTCCGGTTGAGAATAGTGAGGCTATCGGCGACCATCAAGATAGCATCCGGCATACTGCTTTCCATCGCATTGAATGCCTCCCCGAAATCATCCGGCTCACCGACGCCGAGCGGTTGTATGGAAACGCCGAGCACATCGGCGGCCTTGGCCGACGCTTCATAGCGCAAGACCATGGCGCGATCGTTCTTGTTCCACAGCATCGCAACGCGCTTGATCCCTGGCGCCACCTGCTTGAGTATTTGCAGTCGTTTGGCAAGGAGCTCGGTGGCATTGTCCGAAATGCCGGTGACATTGCCGCCAGGCCGGGCGAGGCTGGCGATCAACCCGGTCGCCACCGGATCTCCGACAGCATGGGTGACCACCGTCGGCAAGCCGGTCTGCTTTGCCGCAACTGCTGCTGGATAACCGGTCGCGAGAATCGCATCGACCTTGGCGTCCGCGAGCTCTTGCGCCAAGCGCGGTAGGAGTTCGCTTTGTCCATTGCTGCCACGGGGAATCAAGACCAGACTCCCGTCGATAGCGTAACCGGCTGCCGTGAAGCCGCGGGAGAGAAGGGCCCCAAATGGGCTCTTCGGAACGAAGGGCATTACCGGGCTCAGCGAACCGATCCGATAGACTTTGCTCTGCGCGGCAGCAATGCCCGGCCGAACGGCGGCGGCGGTCAGCGAGATCAAGAAATGACGGCGGTTCATTCAATCCTCGTTTTCGTGACGATCCTTGCGGCAGCAAGCCCACGCATGGGCCTGTTCGCAGCGCCTGATAAAGTGATGGTTTGCGCGCACCAGCTGACAGCTGCACAGATTGCAATCACCCGCATACTAAGACAATCGGCCGACTAGTTGAATGATACCTTGGATTCGAGCTTTGAGATTATGTTCTTCGATTCTCAAGTCGTGAGGCGCAGGCTCGCCCATACAGCTCCGATTAGATGCACGCTGCTATTCGAACGCCTCTTGGCTACCTTGGGGGAGGCAACCAACAGCTGACCAACGCTTCAGGCCCAATGACTGATGCTACCTGAAATTTAGCTGAGCAGGCCCGGCCGGTTAATGCTTCGTTGTTGGAGAGTTATTGTCAGAAGCGGCCGCGATAAGGTGCGGCCGCAGATACTGGCGGTCCTGGACCTAAGCACGTCGAATTGCACGTCCCGCATGTTGGCGATTGATTTTTTCCGGCTAACTGACCTCTCCCTGTATTGGTAATGCAGGGATATTTTGTCTGGTTAAGGCCGTAGCGGGCCAGTGAATCGACCCCCGATGACCATGGCGCCGCCCTTCGTCGTCGTCCTCCCGGCCGAAAAAATGCGATATGGAAAATTCCAGCCAAGGTCCGAGAGGCTCGGGCGGCCGGATGTTGTTGACTGAATCTGTACGGTGCTGTACGGTTCTTTAGGAGAAAAGCGCAGTGAACCCCATCTTGCGTAAAGGCGCGGAAGAAGCCCGCAATCAGCTCCCGGATCTTCTCGAAGCAGCCGAGAAGGGCCGTTCGACGGTCATTACCAGACATGGCCGTCCGGTTGCAGCGTTAGTGCCGATCGAGGCGTATGGTGCTGCCATTCGCCAGCAGTCGCTGATGACCGTCGCAGGATCCGGACATGGGCTATGGGGGAAGAATAGCACCCGTACGCTTCGAAAGCTGCGTGACGAATGGAACCGCTAGATTTTGGGAATCTGCCGGAGGATGCGCTCGTTCTCGTCGATTCGGCGCCCATCATCTACTTTCTCGAGGGACACACGAAATTCGGACCGCGCTTCAAGCCGCTCTTCGAAGCCCATGGAGCTGGGCGTTTGCGCTTCGCCGTAACGACCATCACCGTCGCCGAGGTGCTGACCGGGCCCCTGCAGGCACGTGATGACGCGCTCGCGCAGCGTTACCGTGCGATCCTCGAATCGTGGCAACCGATCGCGCTTGACATCGACATTGCGGAAAGTGCTGCGAGGCTGCGGGCGTCGCTCCGCCTCAAGCTGGCAGACGCTGTTCAAGCGGCCAGCGCATTGGCGATCAACGCGGCCGCCCTGGTGACGCATGACCGTGATTTCACACGCGTGCGTTCGCTGCGTATAATTTCCTGAAGGCCCAGCGCGTCGACGTGTCGATCGTTCACGAAACGCTGTCCAGCTTGCAGGGAGTTGCCATGTCGTCGATCGGTACCGCGTTGCTCAACAGTCTTCGTTCCGTCGAGCGTCCGGGCGACTTTTGTATCGGTGGAATTCGGGAGATATTCATGCCGGCGATCGACGTCGACGGCGTGGGAAGGATCGCGTTTCCGATTCTGCCCGTACAAGCCGAGCGGCTCGTCGCGATCGCCGAGGAAGCTCCCCATGGGCGCGGCGAGGAGACGGTGGTCGATCGCAAAGTCCGGAGAACTTGGCAGGTCGATCCGGCCAAGGTTCGGATTGGAGGGCGTCACTGGGAGAAGACTCTGGCCGGACTCGTCGCCGACATAGCCCTTGGGCTTGGCGTGAGCGAACCGGTTGCGGCGGACTTCTATAAGCTTCTTGTCTACGACCCCGGCGGCTTCTTCGTCGATCACCGCGATACCGAGAAGGTGCCCGGCATGTTCGCGACGATGGTGCTGGTGCTGCCCTCGGCCCACAGCGGCGGCGAGTTGGTCATAAAGCATCTCGGCCGGGAGGTGGTGCTCGATCTACGTCCGGAGGAGCCGTCGGAGATCGGCTTCGCGGCGTTCTATGCCGACTGCGTGCATGAAGTGCGTCCCGTGAAGAAGGGATGTCGCCTGACGCTCGTCTATAACTTGCATTTCGCCGGCAAGAGACGTCAGCTGAAGGCGCCCGACTATCGCGCGGAGCACGGGCGCGTGGTTGAGCTGCTGCGGAGTTGGGCGAGCGCGGAGGACGAGCCCGATAAGCTGATCCTGCCCTTGGAGCACGCCTATACGCCGACGGAACTGTCGTTTGGGACACTCAAGGGTGCCGATGCGGGTATTGCGTCCGTGCTGGCCAAAGCGGCCGCAGAGGCGGATTGCGATCTCCACCTCGCTCTCGTGTCGATCGAGGAAAGCGGCAGCGCCGAACATACCGGCTACTACGGCCGTCGTCGCTGGAGTCGCGACGAGGAGGAGGATGACGAAGAAGAATTTGAGGCCGCCGAGGTCGTTGACCGGGCGCTGATCCTGTCCGAGTGGCGGCGTCCGGATCGCGGCGAGGCCGGGTTCGACGATTTTCCATTTGCCGAGGACGAGCTCTGCCCGCCCGATGCCTTTGAGGATCTGACGCCGGACGAGCAGCATTTTCACGAAGCGACAGGCAACGAAGGCGCGTCCTTCGAGCGTACCTATCGCCGTGCCGGCTTCGTGTTGTGGCCGATCGCGCGGAGGCTCGCGGTGCTCAATCAGGCCGGCCTCCGCACCACGCTGCCGTATCTCGAAGATCTGACGGCGCGCTGGGAGACGAGCAACGCATCGATCCAGTCGCCGTTGTGGCGTGAGGCCGATGAGCTTTCGGGGCACATGCTGCGCTCCTGGTCGCGCTCGTCCTGGCGGGCGGACGACGACGCCGAAGCCGGCCGGATGCTCGATTTGCAGGTCCGGCTGGGGAACGTGGCGCGCATCAATTCGTTTCTCGCCGAGCGATCCGCCGAAGGCCATTACGCTGCGCCCGACAACGCCGCCATCGTGCGCGCCGCCGCGCTTCTTCCGGCCCCGCGCGCAACGGAGCTGCTGGTCCGGATCGTCAGGCATAGCGCTTCGGCCCATCTCAGTGCCTGCGGCGATCTGCTGCAGCGATGCGTCGCGGCGCCGACGGGTGCGACGGGCGACCTGGAGCAGATCGGCGCAGCCTTGATAGAGGCCTTGCCGGGCGATCCGACCAAGAGCGAGCGGGTAGACACCTGGACCCGGCCAACGCCGGTGAAGCCGGGCTTCGTCGTCGATCTTGTGACGGCGACGAGCCGGATCGACGCGGGGCTCGCGGCGCGAGCGATCGAGCACCTGCTGGCTTGGCCGAAGACATACAAACCAGACGACGTGCTGGTCCCCGCCGCTCGCGCGTTTGCCAAGCTGGTGGAGAGCAGGGTTTGGCCGGCGGTGCGGCGGCTCCGCGAGGCGTCTCTCGACCATTTGCGCAGGCGCATCGCCCTGCCGCTGGAGGCACCACGGGATTGGACCAGGACCAACCCGCTCAAATGCACATGTGACGAGTGCCGCCGACTGGGCGCGTTCCTGGCCGCGCCGGATCAACAGCAATGGCGCCTGAAGGCGATCCAGGATCGAAGGACCCATGTCGAGCAAAGCGTTCGGAGTACGGCGTGTGACCTTGACCTCACGACCGAAAGGCGCGGCAGCCCCCACACGCTGATCGCGACCAAGAACCAGGCCAGCTACGAGCGGCGTGCCAAGCAGCGACGAGAGGACCTGGCGCATGCGTCGGCGCTGGACGGATAAAGTTTGCTTTGCACCCGGGCATAGCGAGTTCGACTTAAAAAATGAGCCGGAAGAATCGGGTTCCACTTGCTGATCGTGTCGCCAGAGCGGCTGAAACGGCGCTTGCCGCCCGGCTCGTTGTGAGCAGCATCGACATTCTCCTTGAGCTCGGTTGGCTTGATCCAGAAGCGGTGGAGCGCTGGCGCCGCGGCCAGATCGGCTGCCTGGAGGAAGTTGTCCGGACCAATCTGCCGCGAATCTCGGAAGCTATGCGGCTATTCCGGTCGTGGGCGGCCGCCAAGGGATTATCGGCCAGCGAGACAGTGTATGTTGCCCGTACGGTGGGACGCCAGAGGCTGCGTTTCAGCCGAAGCGGAAATCCTGCGATCGAAGCGTCATACCGGACACATTGGGTGTCACCGGAGCTTTCCGAGAAGAAGCGTGAGCGCCTGGCGGAAAAGGCAAGCCGCGCGCCGGAACTGGTGGTCGTCCAGCCATTGAACGCGGAGTGGCGATGCCATCGGTGCGGCGGCACCGGCGATCTGTTGATAATGGAGAATCCTGGCCCGGCGTGCCTGCGCTGCGTTGGCCTCGGTGATCTCGAGTTTCTGCCGGCGGGCGATGCCTTGCTGACGCGGCGCGTGAAAGCGAACAGCACTCGACATGCCGTGGTCGTGCGCTTCAGCACGACCCGTGGCCGTTACGAACGACAAGGTTTGCTGGTCGAGCCGCAGGCCTTGGCAGATGCGCGGCGGACCTAGCCTCGAGTCCGGCCTCTTTCGAATAGCCTTGAAATTTCAATTATATATGAGTTCGTAGTTTTGTTCTGAATGGCGCACCATTTTTGCGCACGGTCCAAACGGCAATATCCAAAAAATATCGTCCTCTAGCCTAGGCTCGCTGGCTTCCTGCCGCGTCCGAGCGCGAACTGACCGACAGGGCCCTCGACGTGGAATTCGAGCCCCGTCATCTTTGCAAACAGATCGATATTGCCAGTGCCGATGGCGCAGCCGCCGAGGCCCATATCGGTTGCTGCCAGGTAGAACGTCTGGATCATGCAGCCGACGTCCCTCAGGATCAGCGAATACGCGATCGCGCTGTATTTCCAGGAGATCCGCCCGAACCGCGCGGCGATCGTGATCAGGATTTGCGGCGGACCGGATGCGCCCATGGCAAACTCGGCGGCCATTGAAAGCGCCTGGAGTTGCTGGGCGGAGGCGTCGATCGCGACCAGTGCGTGGCCACCGGCGTCGTAGTGATAAAGTCCGCGCGCAAGCCCCTCGCAGTTCGAGACCGCCAGGTACAACTCCAGCTCGTAGGCGCTGCCTGCCGCCGGATACGGCCTTGAGCTGTAGGCGACCTCAAGGCCACCGTTGACATCTGCGCCGCTCTTCCATTTCGACAGCACGCGGGCGGTCGTGTCGAGAAACTGCGCGAGCTCGGTGAGTGTGATCGGATGCTGGTCGTCGAAATCCCGTGTTGAATGGCGCTCGCGCAACAGCTTAGCAAAGGACGACGCCGGGTCTGGCGTGGCGAATTTGCCGAGGGAGATTTTCTTGCCGGGCCAGGGCGGGCGCACCGCGGGCAGCGGCGGAACGACCCCCGCATGGGCGTACGCGCCGCCGACCGGATCGGTATGCCGGCCCTCCGTGCTCCGCGTGTGAAACACGAGATCGTGGAAGTCCCAGAGAACGAGATTGCGGTTGCCTTCGTTCGCTCGAAGGCCGTCTCTGTCCTTCGTATCGAGCTTGATCAGCATCTCGCTGTCGAGCAGCAGTCCGAGCAGATCGAGGTTCAGGGAAGGCACCTGCTTGCGAAGCTTGCTGATCTTCTGCGGCTGCGACAGGGCAGCCAGCGTGGCGGCGACGACGGGATCGCAAATCCGGAACAGCGCGCCGGCGCGCGGCGATTCCAGCACCATCTCGTTGCCGCGCCGGCGCAGATAGGCAAAGCGCGACAACATGATCGTATCGCTGCTCGATAGCTTCGCGCGTTGCGGCCAGTATTCGGCGACCTGTGGCTCGATGACCACCAAATCTTGCGCGTCACGGGGAGAGAACAGGCGATAGTCGAGCAGCCCATGCTGCGCCATTCGCCGCACCAGAACATGAACTTGTCCCGCGAGGACACTCTTGCCGGCAAGGGAGGCGAGCGGCAGGCCGGAGGCGAGATGCCCCGCGCGAGCGATCGCCGCGGCGCTGAATTGTCCCAGACCGACCGAATAATCGCCCGAGACCGCGGCAATGCTTCCGTCGGCCTGCATTTGAAGGGAGAAACGGCCGTTCAGTCGGGCGGCGATGATCGGTGTGATCTTCCTCGTCGGCTTTTTCCGGGGAACGTGCAACGAGGCCAGCCTTCAGGTGTGTGGCAGGAATGGAGTCAGTTCGCTTTCCAGTCGCGGGCGATCCAGCAGCCCAAGCTTCACCGGGACATCGTAAAGCCGGCCGGACCCGAAGCGGCGATAGAAATGCCGCAAGCCCGGAACGAGCACCCTGACGACGGGGACCTCGACGTCGGGTCGCGTCTGGTCGAGCACGAGGAAATCGTATCCTGCGCCGGCGGCAATCTCGACGCAGGCATTGACCTGGTGGCGCGTATTGGCGTGAACCTCGAGGTCAGGTGCCGGCGGGATGATCGGATTGTCGCTCGGGATCAGGAACGGATAATCGTCCAGCCGCAGCGGCGTGACACCGTCAAGCGACGGTTTCTCGCCGCTTCCGCCGCTCATCATGCCAATCGACATGAACTGGGTCAGCTCGGTGAGCGAACGCAGCAAGGCGATGCGGCGGTCGAAATGCGAGCCGGACCCGAACTCGATATTCTCGTGTCCGTTCTGCATCCAGTGCATGATCGCAACGTAGGAGGGAATGCCGAGATCGCTGGTGATGTCGAGCACCCAGAGCCGTCGCCCCGCGTCGGCAAACTGGCTCTGGAGATCCCGCACATAGGAATCCTCGAATTGCGTAAGGTCCACTTCGGCGCGCCGGACGCGGTTGTACCACCAGATCGCGTAGGCATCGCGTTCGACCAGTTCGAGGAAGCCTTGAACGATGGCCTCCTCGCGGGTGTTGCCGGCCGCGCATCCGTTGGAATCCGTGTGGAAGCCGCCATAGAAGAAATACAAAAGGCCCGTCGGAAGATATTTGAAACGCTTGTCGCGTAACGACCAGACCGGCGACCATTCGGTCCTGGTCGAGGGATCGAACGGTTCTGGAACCGGATGTGAATCGTCCGGCTGCGGGGCATGCCTGTCTTGAAACTGCATGTCGCTGAAGAACTGGACGTCGTTGGGAAGAAGAGCGTCACCCGGAGCGAAATCGGCAAAGCGGCGCTTTGTCCTGATCTCGTCGCCCTGGAAAATGCCCGAGTAGCGCTCGATCGCTTCCATCAGCGCGCTGGCCTCGCCCTGCTCGGCCGTGGAGCCCTTGCCGAAGCTGCCGCCGCTCAGGCCGGACCTGAGCTGGTCGACGTTCCAGGCCGGCGCAGAGAAATTGTGGTGGGCGAAAAAATTAGTGTTCATCGGCAGATCGGCCTCGATCCGCTCGAGCCGCGACACCACGCCGGTCAGCGGACTGACGTGTTTGCGGTACCGCGCCACGGTGGCTCGCGACGTCACGGTGCGGTATCCGCCGCTGGTCATGACGAGCTTTCTGCCCTCGGCAATCTCGATCGGCACTGCTGCCCGTCGTGGATTCCTGAGCTTCTTGCTGCCGCAGGTCGAGCATTGCGGGCGTTTCGCGACGTAGTGCTTGACGATCGCAGCCCCAGTCAGGTCGAAGCTCGCGATATGATCGCTGAGATCAGTGCGAAATCCGGAGGCGATCGCCTTCGCGATTTCAACCGCAGCGAAGTGGATCCCGGTTTGTCCTACGGTGTCGCTGACCAGGGGCGATATCGCGACCGCTTGCGCCACTCCGCGGTCGAGAAACCCCTTGATCTCGCGATTGCGGATCATGCGATCGTGCAGGCAGGTCCAGCAGGCGCTCTCGCCCGGCATGAACACAGGTCCCACCAGCGGAAACACGCCGGACGGCTGGACCAGCAGCCAGGGCGTCCCGGCGGTCACGCGTTCGCCGTTCAACTCGGCGAGCCGCCGCTCGAGGTAATCGTTCACAAGCGTGATGATAAGCCGGGGCGACCGCTTGGCGATTCGAACCCCGAGCTTGCTCAACGCCGCGCTCAGTTCGCTCGCGCCTTTGACATCGATCGATTCCACCCGCACAGGCCAATTGCGCAGATTCTCTTCGGCGACCTCGGGAGGCAGGCCGAGGCTTGCCCAATATCCATTAACGGCGCCTGCAAATGCGTGCGATGCTCCGCTGATGACGGACTTGCGCTCCAGCAGCCGCCTGATGGCTTCCTCGATCTCGGCAACGGGAAAACTCTTCGAAAGCAGGCGGATGATTTCCGGCGCAGTCTTGCCGTTTTTTCCAATCGCGCTCGCCACGGCGCAATACAGATCGCCGTGCAGGAAGAACTTGCGGTTCTCGGAATAGAGACAGACCACATTGGGAGGAAGCAGATAGGCGGTGAAGTTCGGTGCGAATCGCAAGATGTCCTTGCGGGTTTGCTTCGTAGCGCTGCTCTTTCGCTTGACTGTCATCGGGTCAGCACGCCGATCCTGTTCCCGTCATCCCGATTGCCGGCGCGCGACGAACGCTTGGCCTGGCCCGACTTGTGCACCGAGCTCGACCACCGGCCTTCTTCTTCGGATAAGTTGGAACACACTCGCTCGCCATCGGCAAGCTGACCAGCCGGGCGCAGCGAACGCTGTAACAAAAACAGCAAATTGGCCGGGTCGTTTGCGAGCCCGGCCAATGAAATCGCGACCTGTCGACACACAGTCAGGGAGTGCTGCTTTCTAGCACCAGCGGCAGCGGCCCCATGACGCACAGCACCCTGTGCATGCCACTGGTACCCCGATCACGCCAACGCCGCAGCCACCGCATCCGACGCCGCAGCGACAGGCTCTGCAGCCTGCGCAACCTCTGCAGCCACCGCAACCTCTGGCCGCACAGCCACGGCAACCGCCGCAGCCACGACAGCCACCGCATCCGCGCGCGAGCAGCACTCCGCTTAAGCTTCTCTCATCGGTGGCGAGATGGAAGGTGGCGAGGTTGACGTCGGCGAGTTCTTCCTCGTTGAGCGTGGTGAACTGGCCGGGCGCGAAGTTCGGTCTTTGTTGAGGCTCGCTTGGCGGCACCGCGGACGCCATCGCGCTTCCCGCCAGCGAAAAAGTCAGTCCGGCGAATCCGAGCGCCGGGACTGCGGCTTTGGTCATTCGCCTCTTTTTCGAAGCTTGCTTCGTTCGTCGCATGGCCGCATCCTCCATGGTTGGAAGAACGATCTTCTGCAATGATGCTACGCCGAGCAATCAACGCGGGCAAGATTCACGTGAGCACGAAATGTAGTGGCGCTCGTTCAGATCGCATTCATCTTCATGAACGACATCGCGGCGAGTTCCTGTCGATGACACCGGGCTGCGGCGCATGATGCAGTGCGCAATGGTCTGCCCGCTCGAACGGGGAAGCTAGCTTGGTCGATCTACCCGGACGCTTCGTTTGGTACGAGCTTCTGACGACGGACATGCCGTCGGCGGCTGCTTTTTACGCGGAGGTCGTCGGCTGGGCCGTGAAAAATGCGTCGAGCGCGGAATTGGCTTACTCGCTGCTGACTGCGGGCGAAGCTCCGGTCGTCGGGCTTATGGATCTCCCCGAAGAGGGGGTGCGAATGGGAGCTACGCCGAGATGGCTCGGCTACGTCGCCGTCGATGACATGGATGCGAGGACCGCGCAGATTCGCCGGCTTGGAGGCGCGATCCTGGTATCGCCGACCGACAGCAACATCGGCCGCATTGCAGTGGTCGCCGATCCGCAAGGAGCGACCTTTGCGCTGGTCACCGGGCTGACATATGGCCAATCGCAACCGAGCGGGCCGGACCAGCCCAGGCGCGTCGGCTGGCACGAGTTGCTGGCCGAAGACCGAAGCAAGGTCTTTCCGTTTTACGGCGAGCTTCTCGGCTGGCAACGGGCCTCCGCCGACGCCGGCCCGGCAAGCGTGTACGAGTTGTTTTCGGCGGCCGGGCAGACGATCGGAGGCATGCTCACCAAGCTTCCGAGCGTATCGCAGGCGTGTTGGCTCCATTACTTCAATGTCGAGGACGTCGGCGCGGCGGCCCGGCGGATCAATGCTGGCGGGGGTCGGGTTCTCCAGGAACCAATCGAGTTGCCCGATGGTTGCTGGATCGTGCGATGTGTCGATCCTCAAGGCGCCCTGTTTGCGCTGCAGGGGGCGTGGGATCAGAAGGGTATCAAGCGATCCTCCGCCCCGGAAGTCAGCTGGTCTGCCAAGTGGGGTGGTATTGCTACACAGGGCAGGATGGTGCTTCCCAAGACGAAACGCTAAGCTGAGACGTTTCGAGGGTCACCGACCGTTCCGCCGCCAACGCGGAGGATCGACAAGAGCGCCCGTTCAGCAGTTCGTCATGCGCAGCCCCGAGCTTATTTCCGGAACCAGATCGTGCCCGCCCATTGCTGGCACTCTGCTTGCTCAGTCAGGACCAAAGTCCGGCCTTGGTAGAGAGGTCGTTTCAGGTTGAGGCAAGCGATGCAAGATGTGTCCCGTTCTGGTGCTGCCGGCGAACTCCGGCTCGATGGGTTGATCGCCGATTTGTGGTGGCGCGTTCGACTCATCAACACCGACATTATCGAGGAAGAAGCCCGAGCGCGCGTGTTCGACGTGCATCAGCCGGAATATCCGCTTCTCGCACTGAACCTTCGCGCCCGGCGCGACAATTTGGTCTCGACGATCGGCGTGCTCGAGCAGCGTGCGAGATCAATGTCGGAAGCTGCTTGAGGGGGCGTTCACACCGGAAACTTCAGCGGCGTCAGCTCCGGCGCGCAAATACCAGCTGCCGGCGGCGCAACGGGAGCGCCGAACACAAAATCTTGGGAAGCGTCGGCATCGTCCGGGACCACCGGAATCAACCTGAGGTCCGCGACCACCGTTACTAGACGTCCTGGCGGCGGAGCCGAACTCAGGAGGTTCGGCTCCGCTTCGCCTCATGTATCGTCTGCGCGTGGCGCTTGTGTCCATTCGCGATTGTGAGGCTTGAGCACGAGCCACGCCCGCGCTCTCATGCTATTCCTGCCTCGCAACGACGCGAGGACATCCATGCTGCCCCTTCCCGCCGACATCTTCACCGAGCCCGCGGACGTCTCGCCCGACGGTCTTGCCAATCTCGGTCCGCTCCGCCGTCTCGCCGGCGTCTGGCAGGCTGACAAGGGTATCGACATCAATCCGAAGGCGGAGGGGCCGGAGCGGCGGACCTTCATCGAGCATATCCGGATGGACCCGATCGATCCGCAGGCTAACGGGCCGCAGCTGCTTTACGGGCTGCGCTATCACATCCACATCAACACGCCCGAGGAAGACATCACCTTCCATGACCAGGTCGGCTACTGGTTGTGGGAGCCCGCGACCGGGCTGATCATGCAGACGCTGGCGATCCCGCGCGGGCAGGTGCTGCTGGCGTCGGGCAAGGCCGGGCCGGACGACAAAGAGATCTCCGTTACAGCGAAGCGCGGCGACACCGCTTACGGGATTTGCTCGACCGACTTTCTGGAACAAGCGTTCCGCACTGATGCTTACCGCTGCGACATCACCTTCAACGGCGACGGCAGCTGGACCTATCTGATCCAGACCGAGTTGTTCGTGCGCGGCGCGCCGTTCAACCATCGCGACACCAACACACTAAAACTCGTCGCGCCGCCAAAGCTCAATCCCCTCGCGGTGATCGTGAACGATCGGGCCAACGGGAATGGGCCGGCCGCCTGAATTCCGACCGGAGATTCGCATGAAGCCCTACGTGATCTGTCTGATGCATTCCAGCCTGGATGGCCGCACGCATCCCAGCCGCTGGCGCCCGAAGGCGGCAGGGACGGACTGGTTCGAGAAGATCCATGACGAGCTCGGCGGCGATGCCTGGGTGATCGGCCGCGTCACCGGCTCGGAGTTCGCCAAGGGCAAGCCCTATCCCACGACGACGGACGCGAAACTTCCGCGCGAAAACTGGTTCGCGCGACGCGACGCGAAAACCTATGGCGTCGTGCTCGATGCGCAGGGCAAGATCGGCTGGGGCCGCTCCGATATCGGCGGCGATCCGATCGTCGTGGTGCTGACCGAGAGCGTCTCCGATTCCCATCTCGCCGGGCTCCGCCGCGAGCGCGTGTCCTATATCTTTGCCGGCAAGTCCGAGATCGACCTCGCGCTGACGCTGGACATTCTCAATCGCGAGCTGGGCGTGAAGCGCTTGCTGGTCGAGGGCGGCGGCGTCGCCAATGGCGCATTCCTGCGTGCCGGCGTTATCGACGAATTCAATCTGATCCTGAGCCCTGCGATCGATGGCGCGAAGGGCGCACCCTTCGTGTTCGATTCGACCGACGCGGACAGCGAGCAGCGCGCGCCACTGACAGCGATGACGCTGGAAAGCACGCGGGCGCTGGGCGGCGGCGTGCTGCTGCTGCGCTATCTCATCCAGAACGACCCACAGGCAGCGGGCACGTAAAGCATCGGCATGCCGGGACAATCAGAGCACATCGTCATCGTCGGCGCCGGCGCGGCCGGCCTGACGGCGGCCCGCGAGCTGGCGCGCACCGGCAGGACGGTGACGATCCTGGAGGCGCGCGAGCGCTGCGGCGGTCGCATCCATCCGCTGTCGACTTCGGAGTTCGGTTATCCCGCCGATGGCGGCGCCGAATTCGTCCACGGTGAGGCGCCGGTTACGCGCGCGTTGTTGCGTGAGGCCGGGCTATCCCTTCAGGGGATCGAAGGCGAGCGGTGGAGCTTTGACGGCGCAGACATCATGCGTGAGGATCGCCACGATCCGCATGAAGCGGAGCTGCAAGCCGTGCTTCGGGAGTTGAACGACGACCTCACCGTCGCCGAATTCCTGCGCCGGCATTTTGCCGGGGATGATTATGCGCCGATGCGCCATTCGATCGAGCGAATGGTCGAAGGCTACGACGCGGCCGACCCCGAGCGCGCCTCCACGCTGGCGCTGCGCGAGGAGTGGATGCACGGCGGGCACTCTCCGCAGGCGCGCATCGATGGCGGCTATGGTGCGCTGATTGACTTCCTGGCGGCGGAGTGCCGCAGGCTTGGCGTGATTTTTCGCTTCGGTTGCGTGGTGTTGGCGATCGAGGAGGCCGGCGGCACGATGGCGGTCCGCTGCGCCGGCGGCGACGTGCAGGGCTGCGATCGTGTGATCCTCACTGTTCCGTTGCCGTTGTTGCGCGACATCGCGCTTCCGGAGAGCGCACGCGGGAAAGCCGCGGCTGCCGACGAGATCGGCTTCGGCAACGTGATCAAAATCCTGCTGCGCTTCTCACGGCCATGGTGGCGCGAGCGCAAGCAGGAGCTCGCGAACATGACCTTCCTTTTGTCCGACCAGGCCATCCCGGTGTGGTGGACGCAATATCCGAACGGGCATCCCGTGCTTACCGGCTGGTTCGGCGGCCCGCGCACGGCAGCGCTGTCGCACCTCGACCCGCAAGCGCTGGTCGATGCCGGGCTCGATTCGCTGGCGGCTATTTTCAAGCAGCCGCGCGGAGAGATTGCGCGTGAGCTCGTGGAGGCCGCTGCGACCAACTGGGCGCACGATCCCTACGCTTGCGGCGCCTATTCCTGGGCGACGCCGCGAACGCGCGAGGCGCAAACGATCCTTGCGCGCGCCGACAGCCCGGTGCTGTTCTCCGGCGAGGCGCTCTATCGCGGAGCCGACATGGGCACAGTCGAAGCGGCGCTGGCGAGCGGTCTGGAGACGGCGCGTATGATCTTGCGGGGATAGCTGACGAGCAAGAAAAAGGCCCGCATCCCCGCGGGCCCCTCGTCTTACGGGCCCCTCGTCTTACGGGCCTGCGTCTTACCGGCCTGCGTCTTACCAGCGGCTGCCGCCGAAGCTGAACGTCACGCCGGGACCGCCGCGGCCGTAAGCTCCGTACGGTCCTCCGCCGTAATAGCCGTGATGCCGCGGGTAATAGCCGTAGCTGCGGTAGTGCGGACGATGATAGCCACGATGGTGGTGAGGACGCCAATGCTGGCGATGGCCATAGTGGTGCCTGTGCTGCGCGCTGATATCGGTCGATTGGCCTTGCGCGTTCTGCTTCGCACTTGAATTGTTGGCCGCGTTTGCCGCCGTCCCGCCGGCAAGCGCCGCGGCACCGACGGCCATCGCGACAAAGAGATACTTCATGTCATCACTCCAGTTGAATGTCGTGTGACAACAGATGGGCAGGCTGCGCGTTCCAGCCAGTGCGGGCGTCGAAACGACGCAGTTCATCGACGCAGTTCATGGATGTATGATTCGCGCGACTGTGTGCGTTTCGTGAGATTTATTGTCGCATCACCGGCGTAGATCGCAACTCTGCCATCAGTCTGCCGCGAATGACGCAACCACGTCATCGGTAGTGACGATGCGTGCGAATTCGCCGTTGAGATTCGACAGCGTCATCGCATGGATCCCCTCGGCGGAATGCTTGTCGCCATCCGGCCCGACCCGCTCGAACGTCCAGGTCGCATCGCGCACCAGATGCGCGTCGAAGCCGAGATTTCCGGCCATCCGCGTCGTCGTCTCGACGCAATGATTGGTGGTGGCGCCGCAGATAACGAGCGTGCCGATGCCGCCTGCGCGCAAGCGCTTTTCCAGATCGGTGCCGATGAAGGCGCTGTTGACGCGCTTGACGATCACCGTCTCGCCCGGCTGCTCGCGCGCCTCGTCCTTAACGGCGTAGCCGGAGTTTTGGGGAAGAAACGACGATGTCGGCCTGGTGCCCTCATGACGGATGTGGAAGATCGGCGCGCCGCCCGTTCTGAACGCCTTCAGGAGATCGGCAATGCGCCCCACCGCATCCGGATTGTTGCGCCGCTTGCCCGCCGCCTCCCATTCGTCGAACGCGCGCTGGACGTCGACGACGATGAGGGCGGGGAGGGGGCGAGGCATCAGGAGCGGCTTTCGGATTTGCTTGCTGCACCGATTATGCGAGGCGAAGAAGATAACGCGCAATGTCAATCTTCCCTCGTTTTACGACGGAAGGTCCGTAGCCCGGATTTCGCTGCGCTCCTTCGGGCTACGCGCCCACACCCATCACGGATGCGGATCGGGAAAACCGTGGCGGTCGGAGAGTGCGGCGAGGATTGCGTCTTTGTCGGCAATGAACGCGCGGCCCTGATGGCTGCCGGTCTGGTGCGGCGAGGTCGCTCCGTCAGCCAGCACGAGCAGCGGCAGCGACTGGTTCTCCTCGCCGACCAGCGCGATCACTGGCTGCCGCGGGCGCGGCCACGCGATGCGTTCGACGTCGAGCTTCTCCGCGAGCTGCCGAAACGAAACCAGCACGCCCTCGATCAGCGCGCAATGCCAGCAATAGAAGCGGCGTCCCGGAAAGGCCGGATCCTCGAAACCGGGGCGCAGCAGAAACAGGCGGTCGCGCGTCATGGGTCGCTCCGAAGCATGGCCGCGATCATACACAAATGACTGATGTCCGGGGTATGCGCTCCGGTTTTCGTCAGGACAGGATGCCGCTACTTGAACGGATCCTGGATCGACCGGCGCCGACTGCCTGATACGCCGCACGCTCACCGGCGTGCCGTCGGAGACGAACAGCAGTTCGTAGCGACGGCCTTCGCTGTCGGTGGCCGAGCAGGTCACGTCTGTCACCTTCTTGGCGGCGAAATTTCCGGTCTGCCGGCAAACTCCGGTGGAGGTCTGCTCGGCCGGCACCGGCAGCCCGTCGACCTTGGGACGGTCCTTGGAGTTGAGCAGCATGCGGTCGATCGGCAGCTCGTAGGAATTGTCGTCGGCGCGCTTGCCGTTCTCGCCGGAGAACGACACGACGTGGTTGCCATCGGAGGGATCATCGACTGCGACCGCGAAATTGACCCGGCCGCTGCCGCCATGGGCGTAGGCCACCGTCTTGCAGGCGAAGGTGCGGCCGGCGACCTTCAACGTCTTGCAGTGGCCTGACATCAGCGCCAACAGGTCGATAAAAGCGGTCTGCTGTCCGAGCGGGTTCTTGACGGCGATCGGCGCGAAAGATTCGGCAAGACAAGGGCTTGCCGAGGCGAGAAGGGCGGCAGCGAGCACTGGGCGGCAGAGGCGCATCAGAAGGCTCACATGCCTGGGAACCACGGAAAAGTTCCGTCCAATAACCAGCGAACCGCAAATTGGTTGCGATCCCGTTTGTTCTGCCGAACCCGCCTGGAATACCACCGCGTCACCCCAACGGCGATTTGCCCTGTCGCCAACCCATTCCCAGCCGGCACTTTCCGTCAGCCGGGTGTTTTTTTCGTGGCAAGGCTATCCCATCGCCGCCTGCCAGCGCGCATCGCGCAAGGATGGGCGGCGGTGCAGGCGGGCATCGAGCAGGGCGCGGGCGCGGGGCAGCTCGCCGCTGCGCATCAGAGCGACAATAAAGGTGTCCTCAATCAGCTCGCGCTGGGCATGGCTGCCGCCAAGGCGCACGACCTCGCTGAGAACCGGCGCGAGCATTTGCACGCATGCCGCGTAATCCTCGTCCGCGAAGGCTGCCAGGGCGCGGCAGACCGCCGGCACCACGGGACCCGCCGGCAGCTTGCCTTCAGTGAGCCGCTGCTCGATCACGGCAAGACGCGCGGCGAGCGCCTCGCGATTTTGCGTCGCAGCCGCGAACAGCGCCATGTGGATGTCGGCGAAGGGCAGGCTCGATTTCGGAAACAGTTTTTGCGCGGTGGCATCGCCTTCGACCCACAGCGCTCTCGGCACCGCGTGGCCGTAAGCCGACAGGCGCCAGAGCAGGGACGCGGCGTCGGTGACGACGTTGAGCGGCGGCGCCTGTGTGGCCTGCGGCTGCAGCACATCGGCATAGATTGCAAGCGCCCGCGCGGCATCGCCATGCTCCAGCGCGCCGAGCGCCTGATGCCAGCGGATATGGCCGTGCAAAATTCCGGCGCGGTCGTAAGAGGGAATCCAGTCGTCGACGAGCCGGTCGGCCGCCACGATCGAACCGTCCTCGAACATCGCATGCAGCACGGCGTGCGCAGCGTGGGCATTCTGCCGGCGCAGGTCGAAGCCGCGCTCGGTGACACCGCGGCCGCGCGCGACGTCGCCGTTCTCGGTCATCGCCCAGCCGTACATCGTGAGGAACCACCAGTCCTCGCCAAAGTGATGGGCGACGCGCTCGCACAGCTCTTGCCGCGCGCGGTCGTGATCGGCCATGCCGGAGAACGCGAACAGGCCGAACGCGCCGAGCGGCAGCGACAGCACCAATGCGTCGCGCGGCCACGCCTCGACGTGCTTCATCGTCGCCGCGATCGCCTCGGGCAGCCGGCCCTCGATTGCCAGCGCCAGCGTCTCGACATGCGAACGCTCGCGTTCCGTGCCGTGTTTCGCAACGAGCCCGCGCGCGAGCGCCGCCCTGCTTCGCGCGAGATCGCCCTGCTGGTAGAAGGCATGGACGCGGGCGCGGGCGATATGGGGAAGCGCGAAGTCCGGATCGGCCGCAATCGCGTGCTCCAGCGCTTCCGCCGTGCCGGTCCAGCCCGCCAGCATCAGGTCGATGCCCTCGCGATAAGCGCGTGCCGCTTCATGCGAGGTGGTGGAGAGCGGCAGGCCGTAGCGGTCGTCAAGCGCCATCGTCGTCTCCGCGATTCAAGCCGTCCGCGCGCGGCGGCCCTCGATCGGATAGGCGGGGTCGTTGTAGCCCGGCGTCGAGGGATGGCCCGGCGTCACCAGACGGTCGATCAGCGCCTCATCATCCGCAGTGAAGCGGTAGTCGAGCGCGCTGATGTAACCGTCCCATTGCTCCTCGGTGCGCGGGCCAGCGACGATCGAGGAGACGAAGGCGGAGTTCAGCACCCAGGCGACCGCGAACTGGCCGGCGGTGATGCCCTTCTTCTCGGCATGGGTCTTGATCTCCTGCGCGAGCTGAAGCGATTCCGGCCGCCATTCCGTTTGCATCATGCGGGTGTCGTTACGGCCCGCGCGCGTCTCCTTGTCGGGAGTTGCATCGGGCTTGTATTTGCCGGTCAGCACGCCGCGCGCCAGTGGGCTGTAGGGCACGATGCCGAGGCCGTAATAGGAACAGGCCGGGAAGTGCTCAACCTCTGGCATGCGGTTCATGGCGTTGTAATAGGGCTGGCTCACCGCGGGCCGGTCGATGCCGAGCCGGTCGCAGATGTTGCAGATTTCGGCGACACGCCAGGCGCGGTAGTTCGAGACGCCGAAATAGCGCACCTTGCCTGCGCGGATCAGGTCGCCCATCGCGCGCACCGTCTCTTCCAGCGGCGTCGCATGATCTTCCTTGTGCAGATAGTAGATGTCGATGTGATCGGTGCCGAGCCGCTTCAGGCTTTCATCCGCCGCCTGCAACACCCAGCGCCGCGACAGGCCGACACGGTTGGGATCATCGCCCATGGAGTTGGCAAGTTTCGTGGCGAGCACCCAAGCGTGACGGTTGTTGCCGATCGCGCGTCCCACGACCTCTTCGGATGCACCCTTCGAATAGGCGTCCGCGGTGTCGATGAAATTGATGCCGGTCTCGTGTGCTTTCGCGATGATGCGCTTTGAGGCAGCTTCGTCGGTCGGCCCGCCGAACATCATCGTGCCCAAACAGATCGGCGACACTTTGAGGCCGCTGCGGCCGAGTTGGCGGTATTGCATGGGCTGGCTCCTCAGTGCTTCATTGGCCAACAGCATATCCAGCTAGCTCCGTCATTGCGAGCGCAGCGAAGCAATCCAGAGATGCATCCGCGGAAAGAGTCTGGATTGCGTCGCTGCGCTCCGCAATGACGAAGTTGGGCAGCGGTGGCGGCCTGATCAATCGATCTACCCCGGCCCCTTCAAAATCTTGAACACGCCATTTGCCATCACCACGCAACGGCCATCCACCGTCACCTCGGTGCTCATGAAGACGAGGCTGCGCGTCGAGCGCACCACGCGTGGGCGGGAAATCAGGATGTCGCCGATCTGGCCGGCTTCGACGAAATGGGTGTCGAGTTGTACCGTCGCCATGAACTCCTTGCCGGAGGCGTAGCGGGCGGTCATGCCGCAGGTGCGGTCCGCGAACGTCATCATCACGCCGCCCTGGACCATGCCGCGGCGGTTGTGGTGCTTGTCCTCGGTCGCAAGGGCGAATTCGTATTGGCCGTCGACCTTGCGCTCCCACAGGGGACCGATCAGGTGCATGAAGCCCGTGGTCTCCAGGATGGTCCAGCCGTCTGACTTGAGCCTTGCGGCCGTCTTGTTGGTCATGTGGTCGTCCATTCCTGCGCGGGCCTTGCGATCTCATTTCATCGGGGCCGGACGTGGTGTAGTCAAGCATCATGAGACCGTTCGACGATGCCACACGACGGAATATCGCGGCCGCCTGCGCTGCCTTCACGCGGCTGCCGGAGGATGAAGCGCCGGCGGCGTTGAAGCGTGCCGCAGTGGTGGTTGCGCTGACCGCGGCCAGCGAGAGCGATGACACGGCGTTACTGCTCACGCTGCGTGCATCGCATCTGCGCGCTCATCGCGGCCAATGGGCCTTGCCCGGCGGACGCTGCGATGCCGGCGAGACGCCGATCGAAGCGGCGCTGCGCGAACTCGACGAGGAGCTTGGCCTCCGTCTCACCAGTGCAGAGGTGCTCGGCACGCTCGATGATTATCCGACCCGCTCCGGGTATCTGATCACGCCTGTCGTGGTCTGGGCCGCCGACAGCGCTGCGATCGAACCAAATCCGGACGAGGTGGCTTCGGTTCACCGCATCGCTCTCGCGACGATCGAGCGCGACGACGCCTTCGATTTCGTCGCGATCCCCGAGAGCACACGCCGTGTGATCCGCTTCCATCATCAGACGAGCCTGATCCACGCACCGACGGCGGCACTGATCTACCAGTTCCGCGAAGTACTGGCGGGACGGCACACCCGCGTCACCGAGCTGGAACAGCCGGTATTCGCCTGGAAGTGATGCAAGAGACGAAAAAAGAGGTAAACGGCGCGTTAACGTGACGGTTACCGGCTAGCTGCTAAGAGGGGGCATGCATCGATCGATTCGAAATGCCGTGAGGCTGGTTCCACTCGCGTTCGTCCTGCTCGCGCCCGCCGCGCGCGGTGGCGAATCCGACGCGCTGCCGCCGGCCGTCAGCAATGCCAGAGCCCAGCTCTTGTCGCAGTTCTTTGCGCAGGGTGGAGCGTCGCCGGCGGTGCTCGAATATCGCCGCAAGCTGCAGGAATATCAGGCGGCACGCGGCGCCTTCGATGAGGAGGCTGGCGCCTATTGGAGCCAGATCTCCGAGAAGCGTCGTGGCCGCAACGCCAAGCGGCGCAGCGGACAGCAGGTCACGCTAGAGGACTACGTGCTGGAGCATCCGCCGCTCTATAACGGGCCGAAGCGACCGGTGAATCCGGAGCCGGAGGAAGCCCCGGACCGTCCCACCAGAAAGCCGATACCCGTGGTCGCCGATCTCCTGCGCGCGGCGCAGGAGCTCTACCAGTTCACGCCGCAACGGCCGTCCAGCGAAGTAGAGTTCAAGCGCGTCTATGCACGCTACGCGCTGGCCTCGGGGCTGACGCGCGAGCAGGCGGTGCGGGGTCTATGCGTTCGAAACCGGCGGCACCGGCAATTACGACGTGCAGGCGGGCATCGAGCATGGCGGCAAGCGCGCGATCTCGACCGCGA
Source organism: Bradyrhizobium sp. LM2.9 (assembly GCF_054056555.1). Classification (NCBI taxonomy): domain Bacteria; kingdom Pseudomonadati; phylum Pseudomonadota; class Alphaproteobacteria; order Hyphomicrobiales; family Nitrobacteraceae; genus Bradyrhizobium; species Bradyrhizobium sp. LM2.9. The sequence goes on along the minus strand of NZ_JBSRYJ010000002.1, from coordinate 5,408,913 downwards.
TGGGCTACAACCAGTTGCTGACCACCAACAGTGTCGAACTGCTGGCCGAGCAGGGCCATGAACTCAACCGCGCGCTCTCCGACAAGGTAGCGCGGACCTCGGGCCCGGCGCGCGAGTCGCTCGAGCACAAGCTCACGGTTCTGAAGAAAATGGTGGCGCATGCCAAGTCGGTGCCCGACACCTGGTCGGAGCACGAGAAGATCGGCAACACCGCGCAAGGCTGGGCCATGCATGCCATGGTGCTCGACATCGATATCGGGCCGATGCTGCAGACCCACAAGCTGCTCACCTCGGTGCTGTTCGCGCGCACCAAGGGGTACAGCCGTCCGCTCACTGCCGCCGAGCTCGAGATGATGAACCTCACCGGCGACGGCACCGGCCTCGACATGGTGACGATGCCGCAGGCGATGCGCGAGCAGGTGCCGACCTCGAACTTCTTCCAGCGCGGCGGCTACGAGCGCAACCCGGTCGCGATCCGCCACAACACGGTGGCGAAGCTGCTGGCGGTGACGGATACGCGGATGGACAGCAACAGCAACAATGCCGGCGCGCGGGAGCTGGCGGGGGCGTTTTAGCTGGCGTCAGAACAGGTCGATGTCATGCCCCGGCTCGACCGGGGCATCCAGTACGCCACGGCTTCTCCGTATCCCCATCACGGCCTCTGGAATACTGGATCACCCGCTTTCGCGGGCGATGACACTGAGTGTAACGCGCCGCCCCTACTGATCCGACCCGAACTTGAACTTGCCGTCGCCTTCCAGATAAGGGCCGCTGCGCATATAGAGCTGGCCGTTGTGGCCGATGAAGAACAGCGTGCCCTTCGGCACCTTCTTGGCACCCTTCAGAAGGTCGCCGGCATTGCTGGTGCCCATCTTGTAGGAGAAGGTCTTGCCTTCCTTGTCATAAGCATAGCCCGTGTCGGGCTTCAACTCCCACGGCGTGGCCGCGGTCTGCGCCGATGTGGGAGCCGCGAACGTACCGAGCACTGCTACGAGTGCAGCCGAAACAAGCGCAAATGTCTTCTTTGAAAATATCATCATCCATCCTCCCCGCCATTGGGGTTGCCCGTCTTGAACAAATCACGAACGGCATTTACAGGTCAACCTGTGTAAGTGCCGCAGCGCATCACGTCTTGCCCAGCAGTTTGTGATTTTCCCATCGTCCCCGCGCGACTATGTTCCGCTTTCCGTCTACAACGCAATTCGACAAAATATTGGGTAGGGATGATTCGGATGCACCATGTCATTAAAGCCTGCTGGGCCGCCGCGCTGCTGCTGACGGCGCTGGCGCCGGCCGCCCGGGCCGATGACTACCAGCTCAGCCACAACCAGCGGATTTCATGCAGCCGCGGCCTGGCCCCGGGCAAGCTCAACACCGCGACCTGCAAGTCCTACACCTACCTCTTCAATACCAAGACCTCGGAATATTTCCGCTGCCAGGTCTCACTGGCGCTGACCCGCGACAACAAGGAAGTCATCAACGTCCAGACCGACGGCAGCTGCACCAAGAAGCCGCGCGTCTTCGAGACCGACGGCCATTACGATTTCGACGCGACCGAGACCGAGCCGCCGAACACCAATTCGTTCTTCGGCCCCGGCGGCTACTCGGTCTGGGCCGCCGACGTCAGCGCGCAGAAGGTCCGCGGCTGCATCATCATCTCCTCCGGCCTCGGCTCCGACATCTCCAAATGCCTGGACATGACCTTCCAATGAGGGTTTGCCAGTAAGGGCTTGCCAGTAAGGGCTTGCCAGTGAAGGGTTGCGAGTGACGGTGCGCTCCCTCCTCGCTTGCGAGGGAGGTTCGGGAGAGGGGGTATCCGCAATGGGATAACCCCCAGAGGAGAAAGCCCTCACCCGGCGCTTCGCGCCGACCTCTCCCGCACGCGGGAGAGGTTGCACCGAGCCTGCTGCGTGAGTGATTGATCCCACTTAAGCGTGCCTGGCTGCGCCACCTCGCCGCATCTGCTCGGTTCCCCAAAAATCAAGCCAGGACAGCCATTTACCGCAGTCCTGTTTTGACTTTTGGATGGGTTGACCCGCTCCCCTCATCCGGCCAACTTCCCGGCCGGTTTGGGGAGTGGAAAGATCATGAAACGAACGATTTTCGGCGTGGCCGCGGCTCTTGCCCTGGCGGCGTCGGCACCTTGCGCGCAGGCGCAATCCTTCATCAACGTGCTGACCGGGGGTACCTCCGGCGTCTACTACCCGCTCGGGGTTGCGATCGGGAAGATCTACGGCGACAAGATTCCGAACGTGAAGACGCAGGTGCAGGCCACCAAGGCGTCGGTCGAGAACCTGATCCTGCTCCAGCAGGGCCGCGGCGAGCTGGCGTTCACGCTCGGCGACTCGCTGAAAGCCGCCTGGGACGGCGAGGAGGAGGCGGGCTTCAAGACCAAGCTCGACAAGCTCAGGACCATCGGCGCGATCTATCCGAACTACATCCAGATCGTCGCGACTGCCGAGAGCGGCATCAAGACGCTGGCGGACCTCAAGGGCAAGAGCCTGTCGGTCGGCGCGCCGAAATCGGGCACGGAGCTCAATTCGCGCGCGATCCTGGCGGCGGCCGGCATGAGCTACAAGGATCTCGGCAAGGTCGAGTATCTGCCGTTTGCCGAATCCGTCGATCTCATGAAGAACCGCCAGCTCGGCGCGACGCTGCAATCGGCCGGCCTCGGCGTGGCCTCGCTGAAGGATCTCTCGACCTCGAGCCCGATCACGGTGGTGTCGGTGCCGAAGGAAACCGTCGACAAGATCGGCCTGCCCTTCATCGCGGCGACCATTCCCGCCAACACCTACACCGGGCAGGACAAGGACGTGCCGACCGCGGCCGTGGTCAACTATCTCGTCACCAGCGCGGCGGTGTCGGACGATCTCGCCTATCAGATGACAAAACTGGTCTACGAGTCGTTGCCCGAGCTCGCCAATGCGCATGCGGCCGGCAAGGAGATCAAGCTCGAGACGGCGGCCAGCGGCAGCCCGGTTCCGCTGCATCCCGGCGCGATCCGCTATTACAAGGAAAAAGGGCTGATCAAGTAAGGTCGGCCCTCATTATCGGACGTCATGGCCGGGGCAAAAGCGCGAAGCGCGTCTTCGCGCAGATGTCCCGGCCGTCCACGTTCTAAGGCCAGGCGAGAAAGATCGTGGATGCCCGGGACAAGCCCGGGCATAACGTATTCAGGATGCAGCGCGAATGCTGTAGGAACGCCCGATCGGGGGCGGGGACATATCGATGTTGCAGGCAGAGGGCACCGCGGCGCCCATCAAGGTCGAGTTCGACAATTTCGAGCACGGTTTCCCGGAAGGCTTTGGCCCTGGCTGGTGGGGCACACTCGCCTATTGGATCGGCATCGCGTTCGCCACGTTCCAGCTCTATGTCGCCGCCTTCAATTATCTCCCGAGCCAGGTGGTGCGCGGCGTCCATGTCGGTTTCCTCGTTCTTCTCACCTTCGGCCTGATCGCAAACTTCACCGCGAAGAGCGCCGCCGGACGCGCGCTCGGCTGGGTGATCGGCGGCGCGGGTTTCTTCTGCGGCCTCTACCAGTGGATTTTTTATGCGGACTTGATTGCGCGCGACGGCGATCCGACCCGCCTCGATCTCGCCGTCGGCACGCTGCTTGCGGTGCTGATTTTCGAGGGCACGCGACGCCTGATGGGGCCGGCGCTACCGCTGATGTGCGGCGCCTGTCTCGTCTATTGGTTCTTCGGGCAATATCTGCCGTCGCCGCTCAACCATCGCGGCTATGATTTCGACCAGATCGTCACGCATCTGTCGTTCGGCACCGAAGGTTTTTACGGCGTGCCGATCTACGTCTCGGCGACCTACATCTTCCTGTTCATCCTGTTCGGCTCGTTCCTGGAGCGCGCCGGCATGATCCAGCTCTTCACCGACGTCTCGCTCGGCCTGTTCGGCCGTACCCGCGGGGGACCTGCCAAGGTCGCGGTGTTCGCCTCGGGCATGATGGGCACGATCTCCGGCTCCGGCGTCGCCAACGTCGTCACCGTCGGCCAGTTCACGATTCCGCTGATGATCAGGTTCGGCTATCGCCGCGCGTTCGCGGCCGGCGTCGAGGCGACAGCCTCGATGGGCGGGCAGATCATGCCGCCGGTGATGGGTGCGGTCGCCTTCATCATGGCGGAGACGCTCGGCGTCCAATATTCGGAGATCGTGAAAGCGGCGGCGATTCCCGCGATGCTCTATTTCGCCTCCGCCTTCTGGATGGTGCATCTGGAAGCCGGCAAGCACGGCCTCACCGGCATGAAGAAGTCGGAGACCCCGAGCGCCTGGAAGGCGCTGGTGAAGGGTTGGTACCTTGTGCTGCCGCTCGCAGCCCTCGTCTACATGCTGTTCGAAGGCTTTACGCCGCTCTATGCCGGTAGCATGGGCCTCGCGCTCACAGTGGGGCTGATCCTTGGCACCGCCATCACGACGGGCGCATCTTCAATGGCGGTCCGCAGCATCTTCTGGATCGGGCTCGCGCTCGTTGTTGCCGCGCTGTCGCGTGACGGCCTTCAGATCGTGCCGGTCGCAGGCGTCGTCGTCGCGTTGATCGTGATCACTGCGTTCGTGCGCGGCGGATTTTCCGCCCTGCGCGCCTGCCGCGATGCACTGGCTGAAAGCGCGAAATCCGCCATCACCGTCGGCATGGCCTGCGCCATCGTCGGCGTCATCATCGGCATGATGTCACAGACCGGCGTCGGCACCATCTTCGGCGGCTGGGTGATCGGCCTCGGCGAGAAGAGCCTGTTCCTGGCGTTGATCATGACCATGCTGCTGTCGATCCTGCTCGGCACCGGCATCCCGACCATCCCGACCTACATCATTACGGCAGCGCTCGCGGCGCCCGCGCTGGCGAAACTCGGCGTTCCCCTGATCGCGAGCCACATGTTCGCGTTCTATTACGGCATCATGGCCGACCTCTCGCCGCCGGTGGCGCTTGCGGCGTTAGCCGCGGCACCGATCGCGAAGGAGAATCCGGACAAGATCGGCTGGGAGGCGATGCGCATCGCGCTCGCCGGCTATGTGATCCCGTTCGTCTTCGTCTACTCGCCGGCGCTGATGCTGCAGGCCGGCGATCCCATGGCCGCCAGGCTCGGCTTCTACGGCGCGGTGGCGCTGGCGACCTTCAAGGCGCTGGTGGCGATCGCGCTGTTCGGCATGGTCGCGATCGGCTTCCTGTTCACGCGCCTGACGTTCCTCGAACGGTTGGTCGCGCTCGGTGCAGCGCTCTGCCTGCTCGGCGACTTCCCGTTCAGCGACACCGCGGGCTTCCTGCTCTCCGCGGCGATCGTACTGTGGCAGTGGCGGCAGCGTCCGCCGGCGCCGGTCGAGGCGATGTGAGCCTCTGCTTCGCCACAGCCTCAGGCGTGAAGGCGCTGGCGCTGTCCGCCTTCACGCTGGTGTGGACGCATTCGATCGCGAAGGTCGATTGGCAGGAAGACTGGCGCGTCACCCCCGCGGGGCTCGAACTGGTGCAGGCGCGCGTGAAGGGCACCGGCCCCGGCATGGAGCCGCCGCCCGAGGCGCGCCTCGTCGACGGCTGGTTTCAATGGAGACCTGCGCGCGCGCCGATGCCGGAGGTGGTGCTGGGCAATTCCGGCGCGGCTGGCGAATGGCGGCTTTGCCATGACGGTAAGTGCCAGACGTTGTCGGAGATTGTCGGGCATCCGATCGGTGCTAACGTTACGAAGATGAGCATCTGCGAAGAACAAGAGAAATAAGGGAGACACGCGATGGACCGGCTCAAGGGCAAGGTTGCGATGGTGGTGGGCGCCGGCTCGATCGGGCCGGGCTGGGGCAACGGCAAGGCCACCGCGGTCACCTTTGCGCGCCAGGGCGCGCAGGTGTTCTGCGTCGATCGGAACGGCGCGGCCGCTGAAGAGACCGCGAAGATCATCACGGACGAAGGCGGCAAGGCGACCGCGTTCACGGCCGACGTCTCGCGCGCCAGCGAGATCGAGTCGATGGTTGCGGCATGCCTCAAGGCACACGGCCGCATCGACGTGCTCGACAACAATGTCGGCATCGCCGAGATGGGCAGCGTCGTCGAGGTGACCGAGGAGAGCTGGGACCGCGTCTTCACCGTGAACCTCAAGAGCGCCTATCTCGCCATGAAGCACGTCATCCCCGTGATGGTGAAGCAGGGCGGCGGCTCGATCATCAACATCTCCTCGATCGCATCGATCCGCCATGTCGGGATTTCTTATGTCAGCTACAACGTCAGCAAAGCGGCGATGAACCAGTTGACGCGATCCACCGCGATCGAGTTCGCGAAGAACCATGTGCGCGTGAATGCAATCCTGCCCGGTCTGATGAAGACGCCGATGGTGGAACATTCCGCAGGTCTTGCGAACAGCTACGCCAAGGGCGATGTCGAGGCGATGTGGCGCGCCCGCGATGCGCAGGTGCCGATGGGCCACATGGGCGAGGCCTGGGACGTCGCGAATGCGGCGCTGTTCCTGGCGTCGGACGAAGCGAAATATGTGACGGGGATCGAGCTGGTGGTGGACGGCGGGATCACGTGCAAGGCGGGGGCGTAGCTCCCTTCCTCGTCGCCCTGGCTTGCGCCAGGACGACAGCCCGGGCCCTTACTGCGCCAGCGCCAGAATCCCGCCGGCAAACGAATGCCAAGCCGCAGTCTCGCTGATCGGCCAGTTCAGCACCTTCACCGCCAGCATCGCGAGCGTACCGTAGATGTACACCGGATGCACCCGGCCTTCGGTGCGCCAGTCGCGTACCATGGCGACGACGAGCAGCAGCGAAGCGACCACGGCCGGCGCGATGGTAACGGGCACTGGCGGCGGCCCGGGCGGTCCCGGAGGTGCAAGGAAGGTGAGAAACCAGCGCGCGATCGCCGCATCGAGGATGGAGACCGCGGCTAGCAGCATCAGGCGTTTGTGAATCTCGGGCTTTCGCGTGTTCATGATCGCAAGCATGAACACCACTGCGAAGAACGCGATCCCGCTCATCGGCACGATCGAGAAGGCGATGCCGGCCTCTTTTTGTCCGAGCGCGGCGGAATGCTGCATCACATGCACCGATGCGAGGAAGCCGAAGATCGTCATCGCGGTCGCGAGCGAGACGCCGGCGATGCCGATCGCGCGGTGATTGAGCACGCGGCCCGAGGCCGCGAGCCAGGCCTGGATCACGAAATAGAGAGACCAGGTGAAGAACAAGAGACCGTGAAAATGAATCACGGGGCTTGCGGACAATGTCCGTTGCGCGAGCGGCACAAAATAGGTCGGTGCGAAGCCGAGAAAAGCGGTGGCCGCGCAGGCCAGTGCCATGTGGAGATAAAAATATCGTGCGGGCGACGCATCTCGCGCGCGCACACGACGGTCGTCGATTAGGGTCGTCATCTGGAATGAGTCTGAAGAGGCGGGGTTTGGTTCAAGCCCCTGGCCACCTGTGCAGGCGGGGCGGATGTCAGGGGCGACAGGATTTAACCCCCCGCGCTCAATTCTGCGCGATCGAGCTCTTCCTCGATCCGATGAAATGCATCGTCGCCGATTACTTCGGTGGCGCGGAGGTCGAAGATCGACTTTCGCGCGGCCGCGATACCCCGGCGGCGCAGGGGATCGGCGGGCAATTCGCCGTTGGCGACACCGCCGTTCGGATCGTCGTCTGTCTGCATCAGGATGGCGCGATATTCGAGCCGCAGGATTTCAGCCTCCTCCGACGGATCGTCCTCGATCGCGTCGAGCGCCGCGCGATAGGCGACGGCGCGGGCGCGCGCGACCTCGATGCCGACGGGATCGTCGTCCTTGAGGTCGAACGCCAGGATCAGCGGCCGCAGTGTCAGGCCCTGCACGACCAGCGTGCCGAGCACGACCGCAAACGCCGAAAAGACGATGAAGTCGCGATAGGGAAAGTTTTCCGGCAGGGCAAAGGCGGTCGCGAGCGTGACGAGACCGCGCATGCCGCACCAGGAGACGATGAGGCCGCCCTTGGGCGAGGCGACCTGCTTCGGATCCTTCGGGTGATAGACCCCGTGCGCGATCAGTGCGCGCAGCGTCGTGCGGTAGAATGTGATCCAGGCCAGCCGCACCAGGACCACCGTGAGCAGGATCCAGGCCGCGGCCACGCAATATTCCCAGCGCACGTCCGCATTGAGCCGCGTCCAGATCGGCCGCATCTGCATGCCGATCAGCATGAAGGCGAGCACGTTGAGCACGAACACCATGGTCTCCCACACCGCATAGGACGGCACCCGCAGCCGCGCCGGCATGCGCGCCCCCGCCGTGCGCGCGATGGTGATGGCGTAGACCACGATGGTGAGGATGCCGGAGAGCCCGAGATGCTCGGCGGCGATCCACACCATGAAGGTGGTGGCGAATTGCACGATGATCGCGCTCGGCGCTTCCTTTACCCGTTCCATGAACAGCGGGATGATGCGGCCTGCGACCAATCCCGCGACGACGCTGCCGACCAGCGCCAGCGCCATGGTCGGCGCGACCTGGCTCCATGCCAGATGCTCGGTGGCAATCGCGCCGACCGCGATGCGATAGATCAAGAGCGCGGTCGCGTCGTTGAGCAGGCTCTCGCCTTCCAGAACCTTGACCATCCGATAGGGCAACTTCACCTGGCTCAGGATTGCGACCGCGGCGGCTGCATCCGGCGGGGCCACGATGGCGCCGAGCGCAACCGCGGCGGCCCAGGGGATGTCCGGCATCAGCCGGTGCGCGACGTAGGCCACGCCGGCCGTGGTCAGGCCGACGGCGGCGACGACCAGGGTGGAGACCGGAACCCAATTGTTGCGCAGATCGCGCAGCGAGGTGTCGAAGGCGGCATCGAGCAGGACCGGTGCGACAAAAAGAGCCAATGCCAGGTCGGGCTCCAGCGTCCAGGACGGGCTCGACGGCACAAAGGCGATCAGCGCGCCACCGATCGCGAGAAAGGTCGGGTAGGGGACCTTGATCCGCCGCGCCAGCGCCGATAATGCAACGGCGCCGAGCAGAAGCACGATGATCCATTCGAATGTCGACACGTTGATCCCCGAAACCGATTGAGCGGCCCGACAAGCTAGCACCAATCCGGCCGTATGATGGATAGTGCGGCCCCGAGGCAAGACCTTAACCCGGACCTTAACTCAGGCCTTACCGACTGTGACGAGCATGCGTTTTCTCATTCAATGGTCCGGCGCCGGGTTGCTCTTTGCGCTCTCGTTCGCCGCGGCTCATGCCGCGACCGGCGGCGAACCGGCCGCGGTCCCGCAGGTCGACGTCGCGCCGTGCCTTGCTGCTGCAGCGGCCGACGACATCGACAAGGCCGCCACGGCCTGCGCCGCCGTGATCGACAACGAGAAGACGGTGAAAGGCGATCTGATCAAGGCGCTGATCGCGCGCGGCGCGCTGTTTGCCCGGCATGACCAGATCGACCGCGCGATCGCCGACGACAGCCGCGCTCTTCTGCTCGATTCCGGCCTCGCCGATATCTTCAACGCGCGCGGCGAGCTCTGGCTGAGGAAGGGCGACAAGCCCAAGGCGGTGCAGGATTTCGGCGCGGCATTGAAGATCGATCCGAACCACGAGAAGGCCAGGGTCAATCACAAGGCGATGGCGCGCGAGATCGAGCGGATCGGCGCGCAGATGGCGGTCGCAGGCAAGCCCAGCTTCAGTTGCAAGGGTGCGCGCCGCCCCGTCGAGAAGTCGATCTGCGCCAACCGCGAGCTCGCCGATCTCGACCGCGAGGTTTTTGCCTCCAATGCCCGTGTGCTCCGCGACGCCCGCAATGCGGGCGAAGCGAAGGCGCTTCAGCGCGAGCAGGACGATTTCATCGCCCGCCGCAATGCCCGATATGGCCGGCCCGGCTACGATCTGAAGAAGGCGATGCAGGAGCGGTTGCTGCGGCTGAACGGGGTGGATGGCTATTGAGGCTCCTCGTCTGCCGCCTTAAGAGCGGGGCGAGGGAGCGAGGGGTCGGTGCGCCCCTGACACGCCCGATTTGAACCGATTCTTTGGCCGCCGCGACAATGGTGAAAGCCTGATGTCTCGGAGCCCTATGCCATGTGCGGCACGCATCTTTCCGCGCAAATGTTCTCGTTTGCAAAAATCTCGCTTCGCTCCTTCCTGCTCAGCGCGGCAATGAGCGTCGTCCTCGTCGCTCCTGCCTTGTCCGGCGTCGATTGCGTGATGGGGAGCAAGGCCGCTCCGGCCGAGCTGATCCCGGCATGCAGCGCCATCATCGACCAGGCCTCAAATCCATCTTCCGATCGCGCCGCGGCATTGCTGGTGCGCGCCGACGCCAATGCGCGGACCTCGGGCGGCGTCACGCAGGCGCTGAGGGATATCGACCGCGCCATCGCGCTCGAGGGCCGAAATGCAAAAGCCTGGCGCCTGCGCGGCGATCTCCTGCGCGAGGCCGGCGGCGATCTCAACCGCGCCGCGGCGGATCTCAGCAAGGCCATCGAGCTCGATCCGCAGGATGCGGAGTCTTACGAGCTGCGCGGCGTGGTCTACACCAACCAGCACCGGCTCGACCGCGCGCTTGCCGATTACGATCAGGCGATCAAGCTGAAGCCTGACAATGCGCAGACCTGGTCCGACCGCGGCGTGACCTACTATCTCGGCGGCGACAACGACAAGGCGATTCGCGATCTCAGCGAGGCGTTGCGGCTCGATCCGAACCGGCCGCGCAGCTACACCAATCGTGGCGCCGCCTACAAGAAGGTCGGCCAGCTCGACAAGGCGGTTGCCGACGACGGCGAGGCGATCAGGCTCGATCCGAAGGTGCCCGAATATTACGACAATCGCGGCCTGTCGCTGGCCGCGATGGGCGAGTACGACAAGGCGATTGCCGATTACGATCAGGCGCTGCGGCTGGCACCGCGGCCGAATTTCTTCACCAATCGCGGCGATTCCTACCATCTCAAGGGCGAGCTTGGTGCTGCGCTCAGCGATTACGAGGCCGCGCTGAAACTCGACCCGAATTTCGCGCAGACCTACAACAACCGCGCCGTGCTCTACAAGAAGATGGGCGAGCGCAAGAAGGCGCTGGCCGATTACGAGACCGCGCTACGGCTCGATCCCGGCAACGACAATGCCGCCAGCGGCCGCCGAACCATGATCGCGGAGATCGCGAAATTCGGCGTCGAGCCGCTGTGGCCGCTCGCGGCGAATTCCGGCAATGGCCCGTCGTTCGATTGTGCCACGGCGAAGCGCGAGGTCGAGAAGATGATCTGCGCCGATCCACAGTTGGGCGTGCTCGACCGCCAGATTGCCGAGACCTACGAACGCGTATTGAAGTCGGCCGGCTCCCGCTCGGCCGGCGACCTCCGCCGCACCCAGCGCGATTTCCTCGCCACCCGCAATACGAGCTTCCGCCGGCCGGGCTATGACCCGAGAAAGGTCATGCAGGAGCGGTTACAGCGGCTGAATGCGATGGATAGCTGAGCACCGTTCTTTCAGCTTGAACCGCGGCCCGTTCCCGGGAAAATACCCCCCAAACAAGCCCGGTACTTGATCCCTGTCATGGCGGGACGTTTGTCCCGCCAAAGGTCAAGGCCAGGCGAATAAAGGGAACGGGAGCGCAAGCATGAATGTCCAGGGGAAAAGCAGCTATCACGACGTCTATGCACGCTCGCTGGCCGACCCTGAGGGCTTTTGGGCCGAGGCGGCGAAGGAGATCGACTGGATCGAGCCGCCGAAGGCGATCTTCGATGCTTCGCAGGGCGTCTACGGCCGCTGGTTCAGCGGCGGCTTGGTTAACACCTGCTACAATGCGCTCGACCGCCATGTCGCGGGCGGCCGCGCCGGCCAGGTCGCGCTGATCCATGATTCGCCGCTGACCAACACGGTCACCAGGTTCACTTACGCCGAGCTCTTGAACGAGGTGGAGGCGCTCGCCGCCATCATGCGGGATTTTGGTGTGGCCAAGGGCGATCGCGTCATCCTCTATATGCCGATGGTACCGGAAGGCCGTCGTCGCGATGCTCGCCTGCGCGCGCATCGGCGCGGTGCACTCCGTGGTGTTCGGCGGCTTTGCCGCGAAGGAGCTCGCCAGCCGCATCGACGATGCGCAGCCAAAGTTGATTCTGTCGGCGAGCTGCGGCATCGAGCCCGGGCGCATCGTGCAGTACAAGCCGCTGCTCGACGAGGCGATCAGGCTTGCAGGTGTGAAGCCGAAGGCCTGCATCGTGCTGCAACGTTCGCAGTTCATCTGCGACCTGACGCCAGGACGCGACTACGACTGGGCGGGCCTGCGCCGCAAGGCGATGAACGACGGCAAGAAGGCGCCGTGCGTGCCCGTCGCGGCCACCGATCCGCTCTACATCCTCTATACGTCAGGCACGACCGGCATTCCCAAGGGCGTCGTGCGCGACAATGGCGGCCATCTCGTCGCGCTAAAATGGTCCATGTTCAACCTCTATGGCGTCAAGCCGGGCGAGGTCTGGTGGTGCGGCTCCGACATCGGCTGGGTGGTCGGCCACAGCTACATCGTCTACGGTCCGCTGCTGCACGGCGCGACCTCGATCATGTACGAGGGCAAGCCGGTCGGCACGCCCGATGCGGGGGCATTCTGGCGCGTGATCAGCGAGCACAAGGCGGTCGCCTTTTTCACCGCGCCGACCGCGTTCCGCGCGATCCGGAAAGATGATCCGGAAGGAAAATTCATCCGGCAATACGACCTCTCGACATTCCGCACGCTGTTCCTCGCCGGCGAGCGCGCCGATCCGCCGACGGTGGAATGGGCGGAGCAGCAGTTGAAAGTGCCTGTCATCGACCATTGGTGGCAGACGGAGACGGGCTGGTGCATCGCCGGCAATCCGGTGGGGCTCGGCATGCTGCCGGTGAAGCACGGCTCGCCGACGGTCCCGATGCCGGGCTATCAGGTCGACGTGGTCGACGAGGCCGCAAAGCCGGTCGGCCCCAACACCATGGGATCGATCGTCATCAAGCTGCCGATGCCGCCGGCCTGCCTGCCGACGCTGTGGAATCAGGACGAACGATTCAAGGAAGCCTATCTCACCGAATTTCCCGGCTACTACAAAACATCGGATGCCGGCTACAAGGACCAGGACGGCTATGTCTTCGTCATGGGCCGCACCGACGACATCATCAACGTCGCCGGACATCGGCTCTCGACCGGCGGCATGGAGGAGATTTTGGCTTCGCATGCCGATGTCGCCGAATGCGCCGTGCTTGGCGTCAAGGATGCGATCAAGGGCGAGGTACCCTGCGGCTTCCTGGTGCTCAAGGCTGGCGTGAAGCGGGCTCCCGCCGAGATCGAGAAAGAGATCGTCGCGCTGGTGCGCGACAAGCTCGGTCCCGTCGCCGCGTTCAAGCTCGCCATCATTGTCGGCCGCTTGCCCAAGACGCGCTCGGGCAAGATTTTGCGCGGCACCATCAAGAAGATCGCTGATGGCGAGACCTGGACGATGCCAGCGACGATCGAGGACCCCAAGGTGCTCGACGAGATCGGGGAGGCGCTGAAGGGGAGGGTATGAGCTCCGTCGTCATTACGGGTTCGGTCCCGCGGACCGCTCCGGAATGACGGTGCAAATGACTTACAATCTCCTCATTCCGCGCTAAACAAGGCCGGCCAATAAGGATCTCGGATGCCACTCGCCGCCACGCCGCGCCTGCTTGCAGCTGTCCTGCTCGCCATCGCCCTCTCCGCCTGCTCCGCGCGCTACCAGACGCCGGTGGCGATGGGCGGCGACGATGACGACGCGGTCTGCCAGAGCCGTGGCAATGCGCTGGGCTCGCCCGAATACGTGGCCTGCCGCAAGGACCGCGACGTCCAGCGCAGCGCCGCGACCACCCGGGCCGACCGTCGCCAGCGCGACCTCGGCGAATACATGCTGAACCATCCGGACCGGCCGTAGAGGCTGCTTCCACCTGTTCCGTCCTTGCGTCACATAAAAAACGCGGCGGGTTTTCCCGCCGCGTTTGCATTCGATGACGACTGAAGACGAAGGATTACTCCTCATCTTCCTCCTGCTTCTTGCCGCCAAGCGTCTTGAGCTTGGCGAACACGGCGTCGACGTTGAGGTCGTCGCTGGATTTCTCCGCCGGCTCGAACTCGTCCTTCTTGGTGGTCTCGGAGGCCGGCAGCAGGGTTGCGCCGCCATAGGCTGCGTCGATCGGCTTTTCCTTGGCGGCGCGCGCGACCTCGAAATCGAGTTCGATCTGCGAGCAGAGACCGAGGGTCACGGGGTCGATGGGGGTCAGCGACGAGGTATTCCAGTGGGTGCGGTCGCGGACGCTGGCGATCGTGCTCTTGGTGGTGCCAACCAAGCGCATGATCTGGGCGTCCTTGAGTTCGGCATGGTTGCGCAGCAGCCAGAGAATGGCGCTCGGGCGCTCGTGGCGGCGCGAGACCGGGGTGTAGCGCGGACCCTTGCGCTTGGGCTGCGGTGGCAGCACCACCTTGCTCTCCTGGAGGCGGAGCCGGTAGTCCGGGCTTCTCTCGCCCTTCTCGATCTCCTCGCGGGTCAGCTGGCCGTTGGAGAGGGGATCCATGCCCTTGATGCCCTGTGCCGCGTCGCCGTCGGCGATCGCGCGCACCTCAAGGGGGTGCATTTTGGTGAAATCGGCGACCTGGTCGAAGGTCAGCGCGGTGTTGTCGAGCAGCCAAACGGCGGTCGCCTTGGGCATCAGCGGTGCGTTGCTCATGGCAAATCTCCTTTGTGCTTCGCCCACCCCTTTTGGAGGCGAAACCGGTGGTCATCAGCGATGACTGGGAATTCGGGCTATATAAGCCCGGAGGGGGTAGTCACGCAATGGTTCTGCTATAGATAGTGCCTTGACAGCGCCCGAAAGGGGGCCCAATTCCCTCTGAAGTCGCTGTAAGCTCGTTCCCAAGCCCTATTCATCCATCGACCGCTTCCCGCCCACTTGGCGAGGTGATTCGGTCCCGAGATCGCTCAATGTCAGCCAAACCAGACCTTAAGATCGTGCTTTGTTCTCCCCGTGGCTTCTGTGCCGGGGTGGTCCGGGCGATCGACACCGTGGAACGGGCGCTCGATAAATACGGCGCCCCCGTCTATGTTCGCCACGAGATTGTGCACAATAAATACGTCGTCGACGGGTTGAAGAAGAAGGGCGCGATCTTCGTCGAGGAGCTTGCCGAGATCCCGGAAAACACCACTGCGCCGGTGGTGTTCTCGGCCCATGGCGTGCCGAAATCGGTTCCGGCCGACGCCACGTCGCGCAATCTGTTTTCGCTGGATGCGACCTGCCCGCTGGTGACCAAGGTGCACCGCGAGGCCGCGATCCATTTCAAGCGCGGCCGCGAAATCTTCCTGATCGGCCATTCCCATCACCCTGAGGTGGTCGGTACGCTCGGCCAGCTCCCCGTCGGCGCCGTCACCCTGATCGAGACCGCCGAGGACGCCAAGACCATTGCGCCGAAGGATCCGAACAACCTCGCCTTCGTGACTCAGACCACGCTGTCGATCGACGACACCGCGCGAGATCGTCGCACTCCTGAAGGAGCGCTTCCCGAACATCAACGGGCCGCACAAGGAAGACATCTGCTACGCCACCACCAACCGCCAGCTCGCGGTGAAGAAGGTGGCGCCGGTGGTCGATGCCCTGATCGTGGTCGGTGCGCCGAACTCGTCGAACTCGCAGCGCCTGCGCGAAGTCGCGGAACGCGAGGGCTGCCCGATCGCGGTGCTGGCGCAGCGCGCCGCCGACCTCGACTGGAAGCGTTTCGAGAACATCACCAGCCTCGGCATCACCGCGGGCGCCTCGGCACCGGAAGTGATCGTCGAGGAGATCATGGACGCGTTCGCCGAGCGCTTCACGCTGCATGTGGAGACGGTCTCGGCCGCGGAAGAGAACGAGTTCTTCCCGCTGCCGCGTCAGGTGCGCCCCGAAGCCGCCGCCGAGTAGACCTTCATGGCGGTCTACACCGACGTTGCCGCCGACGAGCTTGCGGACTTCCTGAACCAATACGATCTCGGCGAATTGCTCTCCTACAAGGGCATCGCCGAGGGCGTCGAGAATTCAAACTTCCTGCTGCATACGACCCAGGGCTCCTTCATCCTCACGCTCTATGAGAAGCGCGTGGCGAAGAAAGATTTGCCCTTCTTTCTCGCGCTGATGACGCATCTCGCCGAGCACGGCATCAACTGCCCGCTGCCGGTGAAGGGCAGAGACGGCGAGGCGCTGCGCGAGCTGTCGGGCCGGCCGGCCGCGATCATCACCTTTCTCGAAGGCGTCTGGCCGCGCAAGCCGAGCGCGACCCATTGCGCGGGCGTCGGCGGAGCGTTGGCGAAGATGCATCTGGCCGGCGCCAATTTCGCGATCAAGCGTCCGAATGCGCTCTCGGTCTCGGGCTGGCGGCCGCTGTTCGATGCGGCGTCACACCGGGCCGACGAGGTGCAGCCCGGCCTGCGCGCGTTCCTCGCCGCCGAGCTCGACTACCTCGAGAGCGGGGTCTGGCCGAAGCCTTTGCCCGAAGGCGTGATCCACGCCGACCTCTTCAACGACAACGTCTTCTTCATCGGCGACCAGCTCTCGGGGATCATCGACTTTACCTTCGCCTGCAACGATATGCTGGCCTATGACGTCGCGATCTGCCTCAACGCCTGGTGTTTCGAGCCGGATCATTCCTTCAACGTCACCAAGGCGCGCGCCTTCCTCAATGCCTATGGCCGCGTGCGAAAGCTCTCCGAGGCGGAAGAGGCTGCGTTGCCGCTGCTGGCGCGCGGCGCCGCGATCCGCTTCCTGCTGACGCGGCTGGTCGACTGGCTCAACGTTCCGCCTGGCGCACTGGTTCGGCCGAAGGATCCGCTGGAATATGTCCGCAAGTTGCGCTTCCATCAGAGTGTTTCCACCGTGCGCGACTATGGGCTGATGCCCTCGGGACTGGTCGCGTGAGCGAGATTCCAGTTGTCACGATCTATACCGACGGCGCCTGCTCGGGAAATCCCGGGCCCGGCGGCTGGGGCGCGATCCTCAAGTTCGGCGACAAGGAAAAGGAGCTGAACGGTGGCGAGCGTCACACCACCAACAACCAGATGGAGTTGATGGCGGCGATCTCCGCGTTGGAAGCACTGAAGAAGCCGTGCACCGTCGACCTCTACACCGACAGCCAATATGTCCGTCAGGGCATCACCGGCTGGATCCATGGCTGGAAGCGCAATGGTTGGCGCACCGCCGACAAGAAGCCGGTGAAGAATGTCGAGCTATGGCAGCGCCTCGATGCCGCGCTGAAGGCGCATGACGTGCGCTGGCATTGGGTCAAGGGCCACGCCGGGCATCCCGAGAACGAACGCGCCGATCAGCTCGCGCGCGACGGGATCGTGAAGGCGCGGTTGCAGCAGCGGGTGGCGGAGTAGCGCGAGGCGTCGTCGCCTCATTCTCAACTGTCATCGCCCGGCCTTGACCGGGCGATCCAGTATTCCAGAGACGCTTATCATTCAGCCGAGAGGTCTCGGCGTACTGGATCGCCCGCTTTCGCGAGCGATGACAGTTGTGGTTAAGGCTAAACGCGCTGGCCGCCTTACAGCTGCCCGAGCAGCGTATCGCCGCCGGACACTTCGACCTTGCCCGGCATCGCCTCGAGGTTCAGCTTCTTGACCACGCCGTCCTCGACCAGCATCGAATAGCGCTTGGAGCGGATGCCGAGACCGTTGCCGGAGGCGTCGAGCTCCATGCCGATCGCCTTGGCGAAGTCGGCATTGCCGTCGGCGAGGAAGATGGCCTCGTCGCGCTGGTCGGTGTCGCGCTTCCAGGCGTTCATGACGAAGGCGTCGTTGACGGAGACGATGGCGATGGTCTCGACGCCCTTGTCCTTCATGGCGTAGGCGTTGAGGAAGATGCTCGGCAGATGCATCTTGTGGCAGGTGCCGGTATAGGCGCCGGGCACCGCGAACAGCGCCACTTTCTTGCCCTTGAAGATATCGTCGGTGGTCTTCACCTGCGGACCTTCCGCCGTCATCACGCGGAATTTCGCCTCGGGGCAGCTTGTCGCCAGTCTGGATCGCCATCGTCAGTCTCCCTGAAAATCGGTCCCGCTTTTTAGACCGTGCGGCGGCGCTGCACAATGTTGCCGGTGGGGGGCGGCGAGGGGCGCGGTCCTTCACCGTTATGTCATCAGCCGGCAAAACCGCCGCCGTCGAGGAAGGCCTGTTCGTCCTCGGTGGTCTCGCGTCCCAGGAGCCGGTTGCGGTGGGGGAAGCGGCCGAACCGGCGTATGATATCGGCATGCTCCCGGGCGTATTTCAGGTTCTCGGCATTGTCGGTGTTCTGAAACAGCGCGACGCAATGCAATTGGTCGGTCAGGTGCTCGGAATGCATGAAGGGCAAATAGAGGAATTCGAGCAGGATGGGATCGATCCTGCGATCTGTGCCCCTCTCGATTGCGCGGCGGGCGACGTTGCGCGCCAGCGCGTCGCTGGCAAAGGCTTCCGGCGTGCCGCGGAACATGTTGCGGGGAAACTGGTCGAGCGCAATGACGAGCACCAGCGCGCCCTCGTCGCTGTCTTCCCAGGAGGCCAGCTCGCCGGCGATCGCCCTCTTCCATAGCAGAAGAAAGCGACGCCTGACCTCCGCGTCGAAAGCGTCGCTGTGCTTGTACCAGCGCTCGCGACCGGCCTCCCGCCAGAACGCGAGAATGCCGGCCGGCGTGATGTCGCCTACGTCAGTCATGAATCCAGGGAGCGGCTACGCCGCCTCCGCCTTCTTCTCGTCGCGCAATTGCCGGCGCAGGATCTTGCCAACATTGGTCTTCGGCAGGTCGGTTCGGAATTCGATCTGCTTGGGCACCTTGTAGCCGGTGAGCTGCTCCTGGCAGAACTTGATCACGGCTTCGGCCGTGAGGTTCGGATCCTTCTTGACCAGGAACGCTTTCACCGCCTCGCCCGACTTGGAATCGGGAATGCCGATCACGGCGCATTCGAGCACGCCCGGATGGCTCGCGATCACTTCCTCGATCTCGTTGGGATAGACGTTGAAGCCGGAGACCAGGATCATGTCCTTCTTGCGGTCGACGATCTTGGTGTAGCCGGTCTCGTCCATCACGCCGATGTCGCCGGTGCGGAAATAGCCGTCGGCGGTCATCACCTTCGCGGTCTCGTCCGGCCTGTTCCAGTAGCCCGACATCACCTGCGGGCCCTTGGCGCAGATCTCGCCGGGCTGGCCGAGCGGCAGCTCGTTGCCGTCGTCGTCGCGGATCGAAATCCAGGTCGAGGGCACGGGAATGCCGATCGATCCCGAGAACTCGGTCGTGGTCGCGGGATTGCAGGTCAGCGTCGGCGATGTCTCCGACAGGCCGTAGCCTTCGGCGATGAAGCAGCCGGTCACCTCCTTCCACTGCTCGGCCACGGGGCGCTGCACCGCCATGCCGCCGCCGTTGGAAATCTTCAGCTTGGAAAAGTCGAGCTTCTTGAAATCGGGATGGTGCATCAATCCGTTGTAGAGCGTGTTCACAGCCGGGAAACTGTTGACCTGGTATTTTGCCAGCTCCTTGACGAAGCCTGCGATGTCGCGCGGATTGGGGATCAGCAGATTACAGCCGCCGGCGCGCACCGCGAGCAGGTAGCAGGCCGTCAGCGCGAAGATGTGGTAGAGTGGCAGCGCGCAAACGATCATGAGCTGATCGACATGCGGGGGTGCGACTATCGCCGGCTGGAGCCAGGCGTCGTTCTGCAACACGTTGGCGACGATGTTGCGGTGGAGCAGGGTGGCGCCCTTGGAGACGCCGGTGGTGCCGCCCGTATATTGCAGGAAGGCGACGTCGCCGGGCGACAGTTTCGGTTTGTTGAACGTCGCGCCGCGGCCAGCCGATAACGCATCGTTGAACGACACCGCGCCCGGCAGCGACCAGGCCGGCACCATCTTTTTGACGCGGCGGACGACGAGATTGACGATCACGCCCTTGAAGCCGAGCAGGTCGCCCATGCTGGCGACGATGACGTGCTTCACTTGCGTCTTCGCGATCACCTGCTCGACGGTATGGGCAAAATTCTCCAGCACGATAATGGCTTCGGCGCCGGAATCCTTGAGCTGGTGCTCGAGCTCGCGCGGTGTGTAGAGCGGGTTGACGTTGACCACGGCGAAACCGGCGCGCAGCACCGCGGCGGTCGCGACCGGATATTGCAGCACGTTCGGCATCATGAGGGCGACGCGAGCACCGCGCTGGAGCCCACGGCCTTGCAGATATGCGGCCAGCGCGACCGACATCTGATCGAGGTCGCGATAGCTGATCGATTTGTCCATGCAGATGAACGCCTTGCGGTCGGCGAACTTCGAAAAGCTCTCCTCCAACAGGTCGACCAGCGATGAGTATTGCGTCGGCTCGATATCAGCAGGCACGCCGGGCGGATATTGCTTGAGCCAGATGCGCTCCATCGAAAACTCCCCTCATTTACCAGAGCCCGTTGTGTCTCGGGCTTGCCTCATTGCCGCCAGTATCGAGCTTGCCGGAACGGGTGGCAAGTCGTGGTGACTTAGGGCAAAGGTCAGGGAGTGGCTACCGGAATCCTGCCAAACCGCGCTGCCGCAGTGCAAAGTGGGCGTGGTCTCAGCTCGGCGCGCCGCTAACTGTTGTTGGCCGGCTTGGCAGCGGGCTTGGTCGCTGCCTTTGGCTTGGCGGGCTTGGGTGCCTGATCGCCGCTTGCCGCAGGTTTTGCCGCCGCATTGGACTTTGCTGAATCCGACTTGGCCGCAGCGTGCTTGGTCCCGGCCGGCTTGGCAGCGCTCTTGCCGTCGGCTGGCTTGGCAACCGGCTTCGCCGCCGCCGTCTTGGCCTCGGTCTTGGCGTCCGTCTTGGCATCCTTCGGCTTGTCGGCCGCGTCAGGCTTCTTGGCGACGCGCGACTTCTTGCCACGCGGCTTTGGGGTGGCCTGCTGGTCGGCATCGGCCGCGACCGCGGCGATCAGGGCGGTACCGGTGCGGGTCGGGCCGGTATAGACCAGCACGGGCTCCGCGGCCGCCGCGGCCGTGGCCATCAGCTCGGAGGCCCTTCATCAAGGGTGGTTGAAGCCCAGCGGTGAAGAACGTCACCTGGGCTTCGCCGCCGGTGGCGGAGGCCGATCCGCTCGTGCCGCCATTGGTGGCGATCAGTGCGTCGTCGTCATCGCTGGCGGGCCGCTTGCGATGGCCGCCGCACATGTCCTCGCGCAGGTTCGGCGGCGAGGCGTCGACCGGCACCAGCTTTTCGACGGTGCCGAGCGATGGGCGGAGCCAGGTGAGATTGTCCTGCGAGAAGCCGCGCTCGAGCAGCTGGGCTGCCTTCACCGCGCGCGCGGTGCCGGAATTGGCGCCGAGCACCACCGCAATCAGTCTCCGGCCATTGCGTGTCGCCGACGCAACGAGGTTGTAGCCCGAGGCGCAGATGAAGCCAGTCTTGAAACCATCGGCACCGGGATAGCGGCCGATCAGCTTGTTGAAATTGCCCGTGACGCGCTTGCCGAAGCGGATCGCCGGGATGTGCACGAAGTATTCGTATTCCGGCAGGTCGCGCAGGAACGAGCGCGCGAGAATGCCGAGGTCGCGCGCCGACGTGATCTGGCCGTCGGCGGGCAGACCGTTCGGATTGACGTAGCTCGTCTGCGTCATGCCGAGTCTCTGCGCGGTGTCGTTCATCATCGCGGAGAAGCCGTCGATCGAGCCGCCGACGCCTTCGGCGAGCACAACGGCCATGTCGTTCGCCGACTTCACCATCATCATCTTCAGTGCATTGTCGACGGTGAGCTGTGTTCCCGGACGGAATCCCATCTTCGAGGGCGATTGCGAGGCCGCTGTCGGCGACACCGTAATCAGCGTGTCGAGCGTGAGCTTGCCGTCCTTGACCGCCTTCAGCGTGACATAGGCGGTCATGATCTTGGTGACGGAAGCCGGATACCAGGGAATGGTCGCGTTTTCCGCCTGCAACACCTTGCCGGTGTCGGCCTCGATCAGCAGCAATGCTTCGGCGCTCGCCGCGCGCGGCGCGAGCGACGCGGCGCATGCGAGTGTCGCAGCGAACAGGTTGAACAGGGATTTACGAAGCAGCGGGCGAAGAGCGTGCACTATCCGATTCCGGTCCTTGGAGACCCGCCGGTTCCGGTCGGCTCTCGTGATCTGATGTTCGGTTCTGAATCCAGCGCCGCCGCTTGCGGCGTCGCAAACCTATACCGGCTGGTGCGTCGGGAATAGGGGCATCAGCGGGGTATTCCGCAATGAAATAGGCCGAATTTCGACGGTCCCATGAAGACTTGCTAAGGCGACTGGGCGGCAGTCGCGGCAGCCTCAGCTGCTGTCACGCTGGCCCGTGCGTTCTCCCGAACCATGAACTGGGCCCTGGCGAGTTCGGCGAAATGGCCGCCTTTGGCCACGAGTTCATCGAAAGTTCCGCTTTCGATCACACGCCCGTTCTCGAACACCAGGATCCGCGTGGCATTGCGGATGGTGGAGAGACGGTGGGCGATCACGAAGGTGGTGCGCCCCTTCATCACTTCGTCGAGAGCGGCATTCACCTTGCGGCCTCGGTGACGGCGTCGAGCGCGCTGGTCGCCTCGTCCAGGATCAGGAGCGGCGGATCTTTCAGCAATGCGCGGGCGATCGACAGCCGCTGGCGCTCGCCGCCGGACAGCATGCGGCCGCGCTCGCCGGCATTGGTCTCGAAGCCGCCGCTGCGCTCGATGAATTCGAGCGCCTGTGCGCGCCCTGCCGCCGTGCGCATCTCCGCCTCAGTGGCGTCCGGCTTGCCGACGCGCAGATTCTCCGCGATCGAGCGATTGAACAGCAGCGCCTCTTGAAAGACCACGCCGATGTTCCGCCGCAGCGATGTCAGCGTCACCCCGCGCACGTCCATGCCGTCGATCCTAATGAAGCCGGACTGCGGATCGAAGGCGCGATGCAGCAGCGCAATCGCCGTCGACTTGCCGGCGCCGGTCGCGCCGACCAGCGCAATGGTCTGGCCTGGCAGCGCGGTGAAGGAGAGATCCTCGATCGCCGGCCGTTTGCCGTCATAGGAGAAGGTGGACGTCGTTGAATTCGACGAGGCCGGAGAGCCGACCCGCGTCGATCGCATCGGGTCGGTCGTGCACCGCGGGCACGGCATCGAGCACGTTGAAAAACTCGCGCAGGCGCGGGGCTTCCATGAATACGTTGTTGATGAAGCTCACGACCTGCTCGAGCTTCTGGATCAGAAGCGTCGCGAAGCTCACGAACATCACGATTTCGCCGACCGAGGTCAGCCCCTGGTCGTGCAGCGAGATGCCCAGTGTGAAGATCGCGAGCACGGTGATGGTGGTGGAGGCGCGCGTGATGACGGTGACGAGCGCCCACCACGACAGCACCGGCATTTGCGCCGCGAGTAACTGGTCGGCGACGGAGCGCAAGCCCTTCACCTCGGATTCGACGCGCACGAAACTCTGCACCAGCGCGACGTTGCCGAGGGCGTCGGAAGCCCGCGCGGAGAGCTCGCTATAGTGCTCCTCCACCTCCATCTGCATGCCGAAGGTTCTGCGCACCACGAAGGTCGTCAGCGCCGTGAAGACGATGCAAAGCACGAACAGCAGGATCGCGAGCCGCCAGTTCAGGTACAATGATAGCGGCAGCAGCACCACGACCGACAGGATCGCGGCAAAGTGCTCGCGGAAGAAGCCGAGCCAGAGCCGCCACAGCGCATCGGTGCCGTTGAGCATCACCTTCATCAGCCGGCCCGAATGTGTGCCGGAATGGAAGGTCAGCGGCAATTGCAGGATGTGCTCGAAATAGTCGGTCAGCACCGCCTGGCGCTGGCGGTGCGAGAGCCGGTCGGCCTGCAAGGCCACGAGCGCGCTGCAGGCGATGGTGAACAGCCCGAATGCCACCCAGGCCATCAGAAACGGCCAGGCCGAGTCCGATCCGGCAACCGTCTTGCCGGAGAGCACGTCGACGATCCGGCCGAACAGCACGGGTTCTGCGAACTGCGAGGCGGCAAGCAGGAGATTGGCAAACGCCAGCAGCCAGCCGAGCCCTGCTTCCTTGCCGAGCAGTTCGAGAACGCGGGTGTAGAGACGGAGGATGGGCATGCGATACGCTGAACCGTGGGAAGGTCGTCAGTCAACCAGTTGAACGGCTGCAAGACTACATTGGTGTGGACGGCTCAGGCCACCTTCAACGTGGGGATATGGCTGACGTCCACCGTCTGTTCCGCGTGCCAGGTGTCGTGGGCAGCCTGCATCCGGACCCAGATCCCGGCGCCGCCTCCAAACAGCTTCCCGACACGGACCGCTACCTCCGGCGACAGAGGCTTCTTCTCTTCCATGATATCGTGAAGATGTTGCCGCGAGATGCCTAACAGGCGCGCGATCTCAACCTTGGTCTTGCCTGAGGCCGGCAGCATGTCCTCGCGAAGCACCGCGCCGGGATGAACGGGACAGCGGCGGGGATTTCGCTTGGCAGGATATTCGACCATGGCAGCTCCACGCCGAGTCAATCTCGGCTCGGTGTTAGTGATATTGCTCGAAATCGACCCGATAGGCATCACCGTTTTCAAAATTCGAAAGTGATGCACCACGATGTTCAGTTGATCAGCCGCCCTGCAACCGGCGGCAGGAACCGGTCGTCGAAGATATCCCCCGCAACCGGCTTCTTGCGGAATTTGAAATCCTGCGCGATCTGGTCGATCGAGCGGTCCATGCGCGCGGGGTCGATGCCGCCGAGGCCGTTGCGACGGACTTCGTCGGTCTGGATATTGTCGACGAGGACGGTGCGCAGGCGCGCCAATTCGAGATTGCGGTCGCCGTCGTCGATGCGGCTCGCGGCTTCGTCCGCCGCACGCGCCGGCTCTTTCACGGTCGCGTTGATGCCTGCGATCAATGCGCGCACGAATCCCTTCACGGCGTCCGGCTTGGCCGCGGCGAAAGCCGGGTTGACCACGACGGCAAAGCCATAAGCCTCGCAGCCATAGTCGGCATAGCGAAGCACGACGAGATCGTCGCCGGGTACGCCGCGATCGCGCAGGTTCACTCCCGAGAGATAGCTGAAGCCGGCGACGGCATCGACCTGTCCCGCGGAGAGGATCGGCTCGCGCACGGCGGCGCTGATCCTGTGGAATTTCATGTGCGCCGTGTTGATGCCGTTCTGCTGCGCTAGCGCCGGCCACAGCCGCATCGACAGGTCGCTATCGGCGACGCCGACGGTCTTGCCGTCGAGATCGGGCGGCAGATGGATGCCGCGGCTCCTGCGGGCGACGATCGCGTAGGGCGCACGGTTGAACAGCAGGAACACCGCCTTGACCGGTGCCGCATCGTCCTTATCGCGGAAGCGGATCAGCTCGTTGATGTCGACCAGCGCGAGCTCGCTTTCGCCCTTGGCGACGCGCGCGAGCGCCTCCGGCGATCCGGCCGTGCTGCTGAAGGAGACGTTGAGACGTTCGGCGCCGAAGCTGCCGTCCTTTGCAGCCAGGAAGAACGGCGCCATGCTTGCATCGATCGGACGGTCGAAGGCGAAGTGGATCGCAATAGAGGGCGCGGCGGTCTCAGCCGCCGTGACATCGCGTGCAGTCAGCGCGGCAAGCGAGATTGCAAGGGCTTGCAGGCAGCGAAGGGCGGTCGTCTTGAATCTGAACATCAGTCGCGCCGGTCTCGCCTTGTTGTGATCTCGTGACGCTCGCAGCGCCGGCTGGCGGAGCAGTCTCTCCGCGCCAACATGAACGGCGGATGAGCGGCGGTTGCGTCACGATCACGCAACCCCGTTCAGCTTGTGTTGGGGTTGGGGAACCCAACATGGGATGTGGGTGTTTGAAAGACATGAGCCTGTCGTCAGGCACCATTCGAGGTCCCAAGGAGGGTCCAGGACATGTTTGACAGCTTTTCGAAGTTTGCCGGCCGCAAGGCCGCTATTGCCACCGCCGCGGTGCTGGTGTTGACCGCGGTCGCCCCGACCGCCTCATACGCCGGCGGCCGCCACTGGCATGGCGGCGGCGGTGCGGCCCTTGCCGGCGCGGCCATTGCCGGCGCCATCGGCACCGGGCTTGCGATCGCCGCGAGTCGTGACGCCTACGCCTATGATGCCCCGGCCTATTACGGTGGCGGGCCGGCCTACTATGATGACGGCCCAGTCTATTACAGCGGCGACTCGTATATTGGTCCGCGCCCGTTCCACCGTTGCGGCGGTCCCTATCAGTCCGCGCAGGGCGGCCAAGGCTACGCCTCGACCTGCTACTAAGCCCGGCTACGTAGAATTGACCACAACAGGCCGTCGCGCTTGCCGCGATGGCCTGTTTGGCCGTTTATTGTCAGACGTTAACGCGCCCGCCATTGGTTTAGAGTAGTTTTCAGGACCATGAGTGATTCGCTTGAGCGGCTATATCTGGCTGTACTCGCGGCCAGGGACCTTGATCCGGCAACATCGCGTACAGCCCGGCTGTTTCAGCGTGGGCCCTCCAAAATGGCGAAAAAACTGGCCGAAGAGGCCATTGAGGTCGTCATCGATGCGGTCAATGGCGACAGCGAAGCCGTGATCCGGGAAAGCGCCGATCTGCTCTACAATCTCACTGTGCTCTGGGCCTCGGCCGGCGTGCGTCCCGAGGACGTCTGGCGCGAAATGACCCGGCGGGAAGACATGCTCGGCATCGCCGAGAAGCTGCCGAAATCGGCGATGAAGCTGCCCAAAGTTGCGTCACCGCGCGTGGCCGCCAGGCGGCCAATTGTCGCGATCGAGGGTCGCGTGGCGCGGAAGCGCCACTAGAAACGTCACAAAACTGGCGATGGACAAATCCGTCCGATGGTGCTTCATCGCGGCGCCATGCTGAAACGTATCTACGATTGGTGCATCGACGCCGCTCACAAGCCTTACGCGCTCTGGATCCTGGGTGCCGTGGCTTTCGCAGAAAGCTCCTTCTTTCCCGTCCCGCCGGACGTGATGCTGATTCCGATGTCGCTGGCTCGCCCGCAGCGCGCCTGGGTCTATGCGGCGATCTGCA
This sequence comes from Bradyrhizobium sp. LM2.9, assembly GCF_054056555.1. Taxonomy (NCBI): domain Bacteria; kingdom Pseudomonadati; phylum Pseudomonadota; class Alphaproteobacteria; order Hyphomicrobiales; family Nitrobacteraceae; genus Bradyrhizobium; species Bradyrhizobium sp. LM2.9. The sequence continues at coordinate 5,382,066 of NZ_JBSRYJ010000002.1, read as the reverse complement.
CCGCGACGTCGGTGCTGGGCGGCCTGCTCGGCTATGCCATCGGCGCGCTGCTATTCGACTCGGTCGGTCACTGGCTGATCCAGGTCTATGGCCTCGGCGACAAGGTCGATGCCTTTCGCGCCTCCTATGCCGAGTGGGGCGCGGTGATCATCCTGCTCAAGGGGCTGACGCCGATCCCCTACAAGCTCGTCACGATCACCTCGGGCTTTGCCGGTTACAATCTCGTCCTGTTCATGATCTGCTCGATCGTCGCGCGCGGCGGTCGTTTTTTCATCGTCGCGATCCTGCTCAATCGCTATGGCGATTGGATCCGGGTCAGGATCGAGAAGCATCTCGGTCTCTGGGTGGCGATCGGCGCAGCCGTGCTGGTGCTCGGCTTTGTGATCGCGATCAAGTTGATCTAACCCAAATTGATCTAACCCGAGGCGCTTTGCGGCCGCGCCAGGTTCGGCTACGGTTGCCGTCATGATGCTTCGATCCGGCATTCCGGTCCTGCGACCGGGGACGCTGATATTTGCGGTGCTTTCGCTCCTGCTGGCTGCCGGCGGTACCGGATGGCCGCAATCCGCGCCGCCAGCGCTCGGCCTGCAGGAGCAAGGACCGCAGGCCGCGCCGCCGCCCTCGACATCAGCTCCTTCGTCACCGCCGGCGCGTGAGGACAATCCCGGGCTGATCAACGAAATGGGCAAGCTGTTCGACAAGCTGCCCTCGATCCTGCCGCCGATCAAAAGCCCGAGCGAGACCATCAACGATTTGTCGCGCCTGGCGAAGCCGTCGAGCATGGTGTCGGGACGCGTGGCCTGTCCGGCCTCGTCGAACGGCGCGCCCGACTGCAAGCTCGCCGCCGACAAACTCTGCCAGAGCAAGGGCTACACGGAAGGCAAGAGCCTGAATGCCGATTCCGCGGAGAAATGCTCGGCCAAGGTTCTGATCCCGGGCAGGCAACGCAAACCGGACGACTGCCGCACTGATACCTTCGTCACCAGCGCGTTGTGCCAGAACTGAGGACGTCGCGCGAGCAAGCAAGGAGCGCCCATGAGCCGTACGGAGCAGGACTTCCTCGGACAGCGTGAGATCGCCGACGACATCTATTACGGCGTCCAGACCATCCGCGGGAAGGAGAACTTCCACATCACCGGCATTCCGATGAACCAGGAGCCTTACTTCGTGAAGGCGCTCGGTTACGTGAAGAAGGCTGCGGCCATGGCCAATCGCGATCTCGGCGCGGTGGACACCAAAGTCGCGGAAGCCATCATCGTGGGCTGCGACCGCGTCATCGCCGGCGACATGATGGACCAGTTCGTCACCGACTTCATCCAGGGCGGCGCCGGCACCTCCACCAACATGAACGCCAACGAGGTGATCGCCAATCTCGCGCTGGAATCGCTCGGCTTTGCCAAGGGCGACTATCAGCATGTCAGCCCCAACGATCACGTCAATTACGGCCAGTCAACCAACGACACCTATCCGACTGCCTTTCGGCTGGCGCTGATCCTGCGGCTCGAGAGCTACATGACCGCGTTACGCCAGCTCCAGGAGGCGTTCTTCGCCAAGGGCCGGGAGTTCGAGCGCGTGCTGAAGATGGGCCGCACACATTTGCAGGACGCGGTGCCGATGTCGCTCGGCGCCGAATTCCGCGGATGGGGCACCACGATGGGCGAGGAGGTCGATCGCATCTCGGAGGCGCGCGCGTTGCTGCGCGAGGTCAATCTCGGCGCCACTGCGATCGGCACCTCCGTCACCGCGGCGCATGGCTATCCAAAACTTGCGGTCCGGCACCTGAGCGCGCTCACCGGCATCGACTTCATCCTCGCCGGCGACCTCGTCGAGGCGACGTCGGATACCGGCGCCTATGTGCAGCTCTCCGGTGTGCTCAAACGCACCGCTAGCAAACTGACAAAAATCTGCAACGACATCCGCCTGCTCGCCTCGGGGCCGCGTGCGGGCTTCAACGAGATCAACCTGCCGCAGCTTCAGCCGGGCTCCTCGATCATGCCCGGCAAGGTCAATCCGGTGATCCCCGAGGTCGTCAACCAGACCAGCTTCCTCGTCATCGGGCTCGACACCACAGGTGACGCTCGCAGCGTCCGCCGGCCAGCTCCAGCTCAACGTGATGGAGCCGGTGATCTCGTTCGCGCTGTTCTTCTCGATCCGTACCATGGAGCGCGCGGTCAACAGCCTGCGCGAGAATTGCGTCGTGGGCATCACTGCCAACGAAGAGCACACCCGCAACATGGTGCTCAATTCGCTCGGCATCGTCACCGTGCTGAAGCCGCTGCTCGGCTACAAGCAATGCGCCGAGATCGCGCGCGAGGGCTACAAGAGCGGCAAATCGCTGCACCAGATCGTCGTGGTCGAGCGCAAGCTGCTGACGCAGGAGACATGGGACGAGATGTTCTCATTCGAGCGGCTGATCAATCCGGATCTGATTGCGTGAAGTCGTCGCCCCGCAGCGAATTCCGTAGCTTGGAATTGCGGTAACGGAGTCCGCCACGGCGTCAGAACGCAATACTTGACAGTGGAAAGATTGCCTTGTTGGTATGGGCCCCAACTTCTATTTGACCGCCAACAGAGGACCTTCTCGCAATGTCCATGCCTGCCTTGTTCAAGGGACGCCTGTCGATCCCCGTGATCGGTTCGCCGCTCTTCATCATCTCGGTGCCCGATCTTGTGATCGCGCAGTGCAAGGCGGGTGTGGTCGGATCGTTTCCGTCGCTGAACGCGCGGCCGCCGGAACTGCTCGACGAGTGGCTGGCGCGGATCACCGAAGAGCTCGCGGCCTATGACCGCGCCCATCCCGACAAGCCGTCGGCGCCGTTCGCGGTCAACCAGATCGTGCACAAATCGAACAACCGGCTCGATCACGACATGCAGCTCTGCGCCAAGTACAAGGTGCCGATGGTCATTTCGTCGCTCGGTGCGCGCGAAGAGCTCAATCAGGCCGTGCACGGCTGGGGCGGCATCGTCTTCCACGACGTGATCAACCAGAAATTCGCGCACAAGGCGATCGAGAAGGGCGCCGACGGCCTGATCCTGGTAGCGGCCGGCGCCGGCGGCCATGCCGGCACGATCTCGCCGTTGGCTTTCGTTGCCGAGACGCGAAAATGGTTTGACGGCCCGATCGCGCTGTCAGGCGCCATCGGCAACGGCAAGGCGATCCGCGCTGCGCGCATCCTGGGCGCCGACTTTGCCTATATCGGCTCGGCCTTCATTGCCACCAAGGAAGCCAATGCGGTCGAGACGTACAAGGAGATGATCGCGGGCGCGAACGCCGACGACATCGTCTATTCCAACCTCTTCACCGGCGTGCACGGCAATTATCTGAAGCCGTCGATTCTCGCCGCCGGCATGGATCCGGAAAACCTGCCGACCTCCGATCCCTCCAAGATGAACTTCGGCACCGACGCCTCCGGCGAGCGCGCCAAGCCAAAAGCCTGGAAGGAAATCTGGGGTTCGGGCCAGGGTGTCGGCAGCATCGACGGCATCGTGCCCGCCGCCGAAATGATCGCGCGATTCAAGAAGGAATACGACGAAGCGGTCGATCCGCCGTTGTGATCGCTGTGGTGTCCCGGACCCGGTGCGGCGTCATAAGCGCGTTCACGCGCGTCTTCGACGCGCTATGGTGCCGCGCCGCAGAGCCGGGACCCATCGCCACGACAACTGGACCCCGGATCAGCAGCGCACCGCAAGAGCGCTACGCTGCGTCCGGGGAACGCCACCCGAGATCGAGTACGGCATGACCCCCATTTACCGCGTCGACGGCAACAGCGTCGTCACCAGCCCGGACGCCGCGGGCCCGTGGGACCGGCGTATGCAGCACGGTTCGGCGCCGGCCTCGCTGGTGACGTGGGCGGCTGAGCGCATTCCGACGCCTGTAACGATGGACATCGCGCGCGTCACCATCGATCTGATGCGCCCCGTGCCGGTGGCGCCGCTCACGATTGCGACCGAGATCTTGCGCGAGGGCCGCAAGATCCAGCTCTGCGGGGTCAAGCTGCTCGCCGACGGCGTGCAGGTCGTCGGCGCGACCGTGCTCAAGATCAAGCGCCAGGCGCTGGCGCTCCCCCCGACGACGTCAAGGCGCTGCCGGTCGAATTGCCGTCGCCCGAGGACTCGCTGGTCGAGGACGGGCATGCCGCCACCAGCCCGTTCGTACGTTCGGTCTCGATGCGCGCCGCGCGCGGCCGCTTCGGCCAGGCCGGCGCGGGCGCGATCTGGTTTCGGGTCGACCATCCCCTGATCGCAGGCGAAGCGCTCTCGCAGGCGATGCGCGCCGTGGTCGCCGCCGATTTCTCCAACGGCACCGCCTCGACGCTCGACTTCCGCGCCTGGACCTACATCAACGCCGACCTCACCGTCAGCTTTTCGCGCCAGCCGATCGGCGAATGGATCCTGCTCGACGGCGACTCCTGGATCGGTCCTGACGGCGCCGGGCTTGCGATGTCGCGGCTCGCCGACCGGCAGGGCTATTTCGGCCGCGCGGTGCAAAGCCTGGTGATCGAGAAGCGGTGAGCTTGACGGCGAGCGCCGCGATCGCTCCTTGGCCGGTTGAACGGCAGGCTTCCGCCGCCGCGGAAGGGATGCCTGGCCGCGAGCCTCCTGTTCGAATGTCTCTTGTTCGGCGCGGCATCCTGCCTGTTCACACGCCGTAGAAGATCTTGATCTCCCACAGCACCACGATGATGGCCGTGATCAACGTGACCGCGGCCAACGCACTTTCCAGGGAAGCGACTCTCATTTCACACTCCGCTTCCCAGCCCCGCTAGCGGTCTAGTTGATTCCCTGATTCGCCCGCAATTGCGTGGGCATCGCCGGCACTCACTCCGTTGCGCGTTGTGGTGCCGGGGCCACAACGACACCGTAGAAATCCGGGGTGTCTATCCCACCATCCGGTCCCGTCCGCCCCAAAAGCTCGCGCGCAGTACTTTCTTGTCGACCTTGCCGACGCCGGTCATCGGCAGTTGCTTGACGAACTGGATCTGCTTCGGCGCATGCGCCGAGCCCTTTCGCGTCTTCACCAGATTGATCAACTCATCGGCATCAGGTTTTGCGCCCTCGCGCAGGACGACGACGGCGGTGACGGCTTCGCCCCATTTCTCGTCGGGGATGCCGACGACCGCGACCATCGCCACGTCCGCATGCTGCGACAGCACGTCCTCGACCTCGCGTGGAAAGATGTTGAAACCGCCAGAGACGATCATGTCCTTCTTGCGGTCGAGGATGAACATGTAGCCGCGATCGTCCTTGCGCGCGATGTCGCCGGTATGCACCCAGCCGTTCTTCAGCGTTTCGGCGGTGATGTCCGGCCGCTTCCAGTACTCCGCCATGACATGTGGAGCGCGCACGCAGATCTCGCCGGCTTCGCCCGTCTTCACCTCCTGGTCGTTGTCGTCGAGGATCTCGACCTCGCAAACCGCGATCGGGAAACCGCAGGACAGGAACAGCTCCGGCGTCTTGGGATTGTGATCTGCCTTGCGCAGCACCGAGACGGGATAGCATTCGGTCTGGCCGTAGAGCTGCGAAAACACCGGCCCGATGCGCTCGATCCCCTCGATCAGCCGGCTCGGCGACATCGCGGAGGCGCCATAGAGCACGAGCTCGAGCGAGGAGAGGTCGGTCTTGCCCAGCGCGGGATGATCGAGCAGCACGTAGATCATGGTGGGCACGAACAATGTGAAATTGATCCGCTCGCGCGCGATGGTGGCCAGTACCGCCTCGGGATCAAAACCCTTCAGCATGTGGACGGTGCCGCCGCGCATCAGGGTCGGCAGCACCTTTGTGCCCGCGACATGGCTGATCGGAGCGACCGTCAGATAGCGCGCCGCCTCTGGAATTTCGAAGTCGGCGAGGATCGCACCTGCCGCCCCGCTGTTCTCGCGATGATAGCGCAGCGCGCCCTTGGATTTTCCGGTCGTCCCGCCGGTGTAGTTCAGCGTCGCGAGATCGTCGGCGCCGGCGAGGCACAGCGCGCTGGCGTGGCCTTCGATCTCGATCGCCTGCAACAGGTCGACGCCATAGTCGGCCGGTCCCATGGTGAAGACCGCCTTGAGCTGCCCCGCCTGTGCGGCGAGCTCGCCACCGCGCTCGCGGAAGGAGGCCGCATCGACCACCAGCATCTCGGCCCCGGAATCCTCGAGCTGGAAGAGCTGGTCCCCTGGCGATCCCAGAGGGTGCAGCCAGGTGATGCAGAGTCTGGACAATTGCGCGGCGACACCGGCGCACCAGGTGTCGGCGCGATTGGCGGTGAGGAGAGCGACACGCGCGCCGGGCTGCAATCCAAGGCGCATGAATACGCTCTGGATCCGTCCGATCAGGTCGATTGTGCCCTGATAGCTCAGCGATCCGCCGGGCCAGGCGAAAGCGGTGCGTCCAGGATAGCGCGACAGTGCCCGTAGCGTCTGCGCACAAGCCGGAGACGATGCGTGGAGCGGATCGGACATATGTTTCCTCATTGCTTTGTCATCGGCTTTTGACGTGCCAATGTTGCGCGGAAGGCTAGCACAGGGAATGCGGGATGGAACGACAAAGCCCGCGCAAGGAGGCAAGAGTGACAGGGAGGCTTGTGACGTCCGATCGACTGCAACGCTTTCGCGATCGTCTCAGTCTGCCTTTGATCGCGGCGCCGATGTTTCTGGTGTCGGGCGTCGAGCTCATGGTCGCGGCCTGCCGTAACGGTGTGATCGGCAGCTTCCCTACTGTGAACTGCCGTAGCGCGGAACAGCTTGAGGCGTGGCTCACCGAAATTGAGACGCGGCTGCGGCATCGCGAGGATCAAACCGGTCGCACGGCCGCGCCACTCTGCCCGAACCTGATCGTGCATCGCTCCAACGCGCGGCTGGAGCAGGATCTCGCTGTGCTGCTGCGCCACAAGCCGGAGATCGTCATTACCTCTGTTGGATCGCCCGAGCCGGTGTTGAAGCCGCTGCATGAAGCTGGAGCGCTGGTGTTGGCGGACGTGGCCTCGATCCGCCACGCCCGGCGCGCGGCGGAGGCCGGCGCCGACGGGCTCGTACTGCTCACCGCGGGCGCCGGCGGGCAGACCGGCTGGCTCAACCCATTTGCCTTCGTCCGCGCGGTGCGCGCATTCTACGATGGCATCGTCGTGCTCGCGGGCGGCATCAGCGACGGCCGCGCGCTGCATGCGGCCGAAGTGCTCGGCTGCGATCTTGGCTACATGGGCACAAAATTTATAGCGACGCGCGAGAGCATGGCGGACGAGCGTCACAAGCGAATGCTGGTCGACGGCAGCGCGGACGACATTCTGCTGACCACCGCGTTCACGGGCCTGCAGACCAGCATGCTCAAGCCGTCGATCGTGGCAGCCGGTCTCGACCCCGACGATCTGCCGGCGCGGGGCGCGATCGACATCGGCAAGGACATCGACGTCAACGCACGCGAGAGCCGCCCAAAGCGCTGGCGCGATATCTGGAGCGGCGGGCATTCGATATCGGGCGTGACCGACGTGATGGCGGTCGACGATCTCGTCGCGCGGACGGTCGCCGAGTATCGAGAGGCGGGGTGACCGCCTCCCCCCGTAAAACTGCGGAGGCCGGCAGGGGCCCGTTGTCCCCCATCACAGTTAATCGAGCGCTCCTTCGAAGCCCCTCACTTAACGGCAGATTAACCAACGCCCGGCAAGAATCCCTCTCACGGCGCCAATCAGGACCGAGAGGGACAGGCGATGGACTTCGACTATCTCAACGCCAAGACGGCGGCTTCGCTGGACGAAATTCGCGTCCGCGTAGCCCATGCGCTGGCCCGCCATCCGCTGTGCCGCAGTGTGCGCTTCGACATTGTCAGTGTCCCCCGCACCCGCCGGGGCGGCAATTGGACGGTGACGTTGCAATCGGTCGAGCCGCGCGGCGTCTGGGAGGCTTCGGAGATCGTGGCCGACATCCAGGACGCTTACGATCTAGCGCTAGCTGCCTGATTTTCTTGAGTTTTTCGGGCGATGTCGCCGCAGTCTGCGCGATTGCCGCCGCAATGGCTCGGTTAAGCCTTAATTATCGCCCAGTTTCCAAGCAGTGATCACGTGGACTTGAAGTCGGACGCGGAGAGACGTTTGTCGAAAGCCATCACCATCGTCGTGCTGACCTGCTTCCTCGTCCTCGGCGCCGCCACCACTGCCATTCTCGGCCGTGACAGCGTGCCAAGCGTCAGCGCTGAGATGATCTCGCAGACGCCGCCTAAGCCGCTTGCAACCAACCGGGCTGCCAAGGCCGACCGTCTGGTTCCGACGCTGGCGCTGGCTTCGGCCGCAATCGACCCGGTTCAGGTTCCAGCCGACAAGCTCTCGCAAATGCCCGTGCTGGCCGAGCCGCTGCGCCAGGCGTTCGCTGCCGCCACGCCGTCCGATTTCCCGATGCCCAAGGCGAACGTGAACGAGGCTCCGGCCGCTTCAGAGGTTCCGGCCGTCGAAGTCCCGGCCAAGCCGAAGGTCGTGGCCAAGCCGCAGCCGCAGAAATCCTATTCGCTGCTTTCCGACGTGCAGATCTCGGGCATCCGGGACCGTCTGAAATTGTCGTCGTCGCAGGAATATTACTGGCCTTCGGTCGAGACAGCGCTGCGCCAACGTTGTCCGCAAGATCTCGGCAAACAAGCTGTCCAATCCGAACGTGCAGGGCGTGCCGATCGATCCCAATTGCGACGAGGTCCAGCAGTTGAAGTCGGCCGCGATGCCGCTGCTGTTCCAGCTGCGTGACGACCAGAAAGAGGAAGTGCGCAAGCTTGCCCGCATCATCGGGCTCGAGAAGGTCGCGCAGCAAATCTGACGCATAGGTTAGGGAACCGCGCGCTCGCTTCTGGAACATTGGGCAATCCCAAGGCGTTACCCGCTCCAAAGAGGGAGTGGATCGATGCGCGCCCTGATAGCTTATTTCGTCGGTGCCGGAACGATCGTCGCCGCCATGGCGATTGGTCTCGGCGGCGGCATCGTCGCCGGCAATATCATGCACCCAATCGCGCCCAAGCAGGGGCCGGATACCGGCAAGCTGGCGCAGCGTGCTGAACCAGTCGCCGCACCGACAACAACGAGTGCGCCCTTGGAGCGCGTCCAATATCTCACCGGCTCAAAAACGTTCGGCGCGATAGTCGTCGTGCCTGCGCAGGCGCAGGACGAAGCAAAGCCTGAGCCCAAATCCGAGACGCAGACTACCCAGGCAAACGCTGAATCGCCCGCGCCGCATCCCCCGCAAGCAGCCGCAGTCGAGCCGCCCAAGGAGCAATTCAAGCCGGCAGCCGCTTCGCCTCCGCAAGTCGTAAAACCCGCCGAGCAGCAGGCTTCGACGGTGCCGTCCTCTTCATCTGACAATGCCAAGGACAATGCCAGTGCCAAGGCCAGGGATTCTGACGTGAAGCGTGCCACGTCCGAACGGCGCCGGATGGATCGCCGCGAGCGCTGGGCCGAGCGCCGTCGTTACGACCCCCGCGAGCAACGCGGCATGCGCGATCAGACCGATTGGGACGATGTCGCGCGCAACGTTCGTGAAGATTCCAGCACTCGGGACGTCGTGATCCGTCCGGGCAGTGGCTTCCCGCAGATCAGGATGTTCGGCGCCGACGACGATTAGCGCCTGAAACCGCCCTGTTCGCCGCCGCGCACGCGATCGTGAGCGGCGGTTCGTTCCGGGGAGGCGCTTGCCTCTACTTTCAACTTCCAGACGATCTCCGTTCAATGCATGATTGACGTAGCCAGCCAGAGGCCGCGTCATGGTTTCCATGTCAGTGCATCTGTTGTGGACGTCCGCCGATAGCCTCATCGTGGCCTTCGCGCTCGCATTCATCGTTCCGCGATGGCATGTGCTGCCTCTGATTCTGATGTTCGGCGTTTGTGACGCACTAGGCTCTGCGCTCGGTGTCGGTGTGCCCGCCGAAGGCGGTCTTGCCGCGGTCGCGCTGATCTCGTGTGGCGCGTTGTTGGTCCTGCGTCTTCCGATCGCACATCGCCTGATACAGGCGGCGGGCTGGGTCTACGTCCTGCCGCCGCTGCTTGCGATCGACAATATCGTGTCGCACGCGCCGGACCATGTCGGCCTTGTGGCGCTGTCGAGCGCCGCGATGGCTGGCCTCGGATCTTCGTGCGGAGCCGTGGCGTCCGGTTGGTTCAACGCGAGTCCCGAAAGCGGACGGTCGTTCGCCGGGGCCTGTCTGCTTGTCGCTGGAAGCGTTTTGGCATTCGGGGGCTAACCATGCCCACTTCCGTCACGACCCGCAGCTACGACCACGCCCGTACCGGTGCGAACAATTCGGAAACGGTGCTGACGGCGACCGCCATCCGCACGAAGGGCATCGTCAAACTCTTCAGCCTTCGGATTCCCGACGATCCAAGGCTCGAGGCGCAGCCGCTGGCGGTCGGCGGCGTGCACATGGCCGATGGCAAGACCCGCGATTTGATCTTCCAGGCCAGCATGGGCAACTGGGTCTATGCATTCGACGCTGTGACCGGCCACCAGATCTGGGCGACGAATCTCGGACGTCCGATCGTCGGAACGAGGACGATCGACGGCCACATGACCAACGTCCGTTGGGGCATTCTCTCGACGCCCGTGATCGATGAAGGCGCAGGTATTCTCTATGCCTGCGTTTGGATCAGCAACGACGGCAGCGTCGCCAAGGGGCAGCACTTTCTCGCAGCGCTGCGGATTCGCGACGGCTCGAAGGTGCACGGGCTCTTGAATCTCGAGGGCGCGGTCTACACGCCGCCGGGCGACTTGCCGATGCAGAAATTCGTCTCGGCGCAACGCAAGCAGCGCAGCGCCTTGACGCTGACGCAGAACCACGTGCTGATTCCCTTCGGCACGATCGCGGAGACGTCGAAGACGGCGCGTGGTTGGTTGATTGCGGTGGACGTCCATGCCTGGCGGCTCGCTGCCACATGGTGCTCCACCGTCACCGGCTCCGGCGGCGGATTGTGGCAGAGCGGGGCGGGACCTGCCGTTGCTCCCGACGGTTCGATCTATATCATCACCGGCAACGGGGCGTTCTCGCCGCAACACGGCGATTTCGGCGAGAGTATCGTGCGGCTCGCCTTGCGCACGGGAAACCACGCGCATTTCGAGGTCATGTCGTGGTGGGCGCCATGGACCGACGCTAACCGGGTCGGCGCCGCCGCGGTCGCAGCGGCCGCGGACGACGATGACGAGGCGGCCTTGCCGTCCAACGTATCCCTGCCTTCCGTGATTGCGCATGCCAGGCGCATGGGGATGCCGCTCAAGCCTCTTCATGCGCGCGAGATGCCGCATGTCGCGGTCACGTCAGGTCGCAGTGCAACCGATGCGCAGATCGCGCCGATCGTGGCGCATCACATGGAGGCGATGAACGAGTCGATGTGGAGCGACCAGGATTTCGGTTCCGGCGGTCCGGTCTATGTCGCTTCCGCCCATGCCGTGCTGGCAGCGGGAAAGGATGGAGTCCTCTACACCGGCAATGCCAATGCGCTTGGCGACACGCAACCGGGCGATCTTGCGGCCGGCCATTTTGCGGCGAACTACGACAAGCTTCATATGCCGCCGATCCTGTACACGTATTTCGATCCTGGCGTGCCGCCGGCGCCGGCGTCACCGATGGAGCTGAACCTGTTTCCGGGCGGCGCGACGCGGCACCTGCATGGCACGCCGTTGTTGTTTCAGTCCGCCGTCCACGGCACGATGCATTTTGTCGGCGGCGAGAACAGCGCCTTGCGGGCGTGGTCGATCGCAGCCGACGGGACCACGGCCTATCTCGCCGGTGGCAATGAGATCGCCTCGCCGCAATCGCCGCGTCCGCCGGGCGGCATGCCCGGCTGGAGCATCACGCTTGCCGCCAACAACGGCGCTGATGGCATCATCGTGGCGATGGTGCCCTATCAGGACAGCAACATGTTGCTCAGTCCGGGCCGCTTCCTGATCTACGACGCGCAGAATTTCGCCACCAATCCCGACGGCTCCAGGCGGCTCCAGGTGATCTGGGACAGCGAGAACTGGGGACCCGAGCACGCCTTCACGCATCCCAAGTTCAATCGTCCGATCGTCTGGAAAGGCCGCATCTATCGCCCGACCTATGACGGGCGCATCGACGTCTACGGCCTGACTCAATAGCGCCGGCGAGATTTGTGCGGTGGACGCAAGTGCTCACCCGCCGTGGGACTCCACGACCCTGCGGCAGCCATCCGAAAGCTTCGACTTGTTCTCGCGCAGGCAGGCATTCATCTGCGGCGGCTTGCCGATGTGTTCGGCGCAGAATTTGCCGGCATCGCTGCGGCAGGCCATCTGCTCCGCGGGGTCGGACCAGATTGCGCAGCGGCGGGCAGGGCGGTGGTGGCGAGCAGCAGCGTGGTAAGAATCGAAAATTTCATAAAATACCTCTTTGAGAAGGTCGTTGGCCTCGCCTGGGATCAAGCGAGCCGGACCATCTCGCGAAGGTCGCGCGCTGGTCCATGCCATGTTCATGGCATCGGCCCGCCCGCCCGCACGCCGTACCCCCATTTTCATGGCATGTATCCGCGCGCTGTCTTTTGCCATTCAGGCTGCACGTTGGCTGCGAGACCCGGTGATTGCATCGGGACGCCGAACGGGAAGCAGGAGAGCAAGATGTCGGAAAGAGCGGGAGCGCTGAGCGCCGGGCTGACGATTTTGGCGCTGACAGGTGCGGCGATGGTGTCGCTGGGCACGAGCCCGGCGCAAGCCGTGGTCTATTGCAAGACGGTCGGCATACCCAAGGGCTGCGTGGTGCGGCCGACAGCAGCGGTGGTGGTTGCGCCGGCCGCCGCGGTCGTGGTGGCGACGCCGGGTGTCGGTGCGCCCGGTGTCGGCGTGCGCGCGGGCACGCCGATGAATCGCGGTGGTCCGGTCAATCGCGTCGGCGTGCGCTGAGAACGACGAAAGAGTTCGGGCGAAGGAGCCTTGCGGACGAACCCCCCGTCCTCCGCAGGCAAATTGTCCGGCCCGTCCCTCTCTCCGCGCGTCCCACACGTTCGGAGTGGGGCATTTCAGCCGTTGGCAGCATCGCTGTCGGGAAAAATCTGCGGCAATTGCAGCCGCACGCGCGTGCCTGAGGAATCCGGACTGAGATTGAGTGTCGCCCCGCAGCGCGCGGCGTCCCACCTGCCAGTCGAGCGCGATCTCGTGCGAGCGCAATTGCGCGGTCGCGCGCTCGCGCCAGGAGCCGAGTGCTGGAGCTGCCAGCAAGTCGGCGCGTCGTCCTCGACGAGGAGGATGGTGATGGCTTCACCCGTCTCGCCCTGTTCGGTCATGATCATCGTCCTGCACCCGCGTGTCCCCCGCGGCGAGAGCCCAAGCCTAGCCGCGGCGCGGACACCGCGACACCCATAATCATGGGGGCGCACGGCGACCACTTGGCATCCGCGACGCGGTGTCTACGGCTTCGTCGCGGCCGGTTTATCCTGCGGCATGGGCGGACTCGGCAGTCGCTGCACGACAATGCGCGCGGTGCCGGCATTGTTCTTGTAGAACTGCTCATAGGGCCCCAGGACAACGTCGAGCTTCGCCGGGCGCAACGCGGCCGGGAGCAGCGTCGGATAAATCTGGACGGCGTCGTTGACGTAGAAGAACAGATCGCCGGCATCGGGCGCGAACGAATTCCGCGACCAGCCGTCCCGACAGCTTCTGTTCGTCCCAGATCGCGCGCGCGGTCGGATCATTCGGCACCGGCTCGAAGGGCCCGAGCTTGCGCACTGAGAGCTTGAACGGATCGTCGTCGGGAAGTGCCGCGAACCCTTTCGTCTTGTCGAGCTGGGTCGGATACCTGCCTTTGGTCTGATCCGCATCGTCCTCGACCGGAATGGTCGGATTCATCCGGCGCGGCAATTCGTCGGCCGGCATGACGTAGACGGCCTTCAGCGGAACGTCGCTCATTCCCTTCGTACCGACGCGCACGACGGGCTGGAACCAGGCGGCGCCGAACTGACGGAGCGTCGGCAGGGCGAGGTAGTGAGCCGTGAAATAGGTCTTGAAGCCATTTGTGCCGCTCAAGATGGTCCGGTCGAACCAGGGATCCTCGATCTCGACCCAGACGCGGTATGAGCGGCCTTTCTCGACCGAAAGGCCGCTCCACCAGCAAAACTCCTTCGTCGCGAAGCGGCCGCGCGCATGGATCGGTTCGTCGAGCACCGGCGTGCCGGCCTCTGACCCCGGAGTCGTGCAGATATTTCCGGTCGCGGTGCGGGCGGTGAAGACGCTGGTCGCCCCAATGAGCAGGGCCGAGTAGAAGATGATGAACAGAAAGATGCCGGGCAGCACGAGCTTGGTGAAGAGAAGGCGCGCCGGTCCCGCATTCAGCCGCATCCATCGGGCGAAGCGGAGCAGCAAGCCGGGCTCGTCGAGATGCCGCTGGCTTGCCATGCGGTGTGGCCTGCTCCAGGCCAGCCGCGCGCGTTCCTGGATGGTGTCGCGGAGCACCGTGTTCCTGCGCCAGATCAGGTAGGTGATGACGAGGACGATCGAGGTCGCGAACGGATAGTACAGCGTGATGTCGAGCCACGGCGCCGCATAGGATGGCAGGACATTCCTGACAAGATTGGCCAGCGGCCCCAGCACGGCGCCAACGAGCCAATCGATGGTGGCGATGGCGTGCAGCACCATTGTGCCTTGCAGACCATTGTCCTTCGACACCCCGATCAGGCTGCGGGCGATCCACGGCCAGACCGCGATTACACCGACCATGAACAGCAGCGAGAAATAGGCGACGCGCCGCCACCACACGGTGTCGCGGGTGAGCCTGGCCATTTCGGCACTGGGCGTGTTCATGCGGGTGAAGGCTTCGGCCTCCGTCTCGCGACGCGGGTCTTGGGCCTTCGCCAGATAGGCCTGTTTCATGGCCTCGCGCGTGCCGTCCTCGACGAGGTTCAGCTTGCTGCTATCGGGCGTCAGCACCAGCGCGTCCGCCGGCAGCATGATCGGCGCGTAGTCGTCGCAGCCGAACAGCATGCGTTCGATGACGGCGAAGTGCACCACCGGCAGCCCGCCATTGACCTGACCAGCGAGGATCGGGCGCGGCCCGTAGCGGTAGAGCACGGCAGCGCCGCTGCGCGAATCGTGCTTCGGTCCGGTCGCCGATTGGTATTTCCTAAAGTGTTCGATCTCGCCGTCCTGGAAGCGGAGCCGTCCGTCGAGCTGATCGGCCATCCAGACCAGCGGCACGAAGGATAGCGTGGATTCCGGATAGCCGCCGCCGATGTCGGAATGCACGCCGGTGAACCACACCTCCTCGACCGTCTGGTCGGGCGCCAAATGGCTCTGGTCGATCCGCAGCGGATGGAAGGTGGTTCGCTCGTCGTCCAGCGCCAGCGCATGCGAGATGTGCTTCACCTTGCGCGAAGGCCGGTGATTGCGGAACGAGATCGGCCAGATCGCCCAGTCGATCGCGACCCGTAGCTCCTCGATCGGGACGCCGAAAGCCTCGACCGTGTCGAACAGCCCGAGAAATTCGATGTCGATCTCTTTGCGGCCGTTCATCGCCGAGCGGACATCGGCGTAGGAGCGGTGCCGGCAGATCGCATGATAGAGATAGAGCAGGACATCGCGGATGAAGCGCGCGATCCAGATCGTCGGCAGGCTCTTCTTCAACGGCACGGTTATCGCGACGGTATTCCCGCCACGCGGCCATGGCGTTGCGCTCCATCTCCTCATGCGACACCGGCGTGCCGCCGATTTCCGCCGGCACCAGGCCCTGGCTCGCGATCAGCGATGCCAGGGTGCGCGCGGTGAAGGCGCCGCGGCTGAAGCCGAAGATGTAGATCTCGTCGCCCTCTCGCCAATTCCAGCACAGGAAGCGGTACAGCTTGCGGACGTTGCCGGGCACGCCGATGCCCGTGGCGCCGTCGAGCGCGGCGAGCGGCGCCCAGCCGGCGGTGCCGACGCCCTTGATGTAGTAGGCAATCTGGTCCGGCTGGGTGTGGTCGAGCGCTTCGTAGAGACGCCAGACGCTGGATTCCTGGGTGGTGAACGCATTGCCGGTGCCGTCGGCGAACAGCACCAGCTTGCGCTTTGGCGGGATGGCGGTGGTGGTCCCGCCGGCATGCGTCTCGATATGCGCGTGTTCCGGTCCGACAGGATCGGCGTTCGGCGCACCATCCTGGTGTGGCATGAGCCCCTCCGGCAATTCGACGGGGACGCGCTTCAGGCCCGAGCCGAGCAGCACTCCCCGGAGTCAATTAATGGTTGCAATAACTGCGTCGTGAAAATGCAGGTGCATTCTGCACACGATCCCGCTGAGGTAGCAAGCAGGAACGCGCCGTCGCGGCAGGCGCCTCTCCCCGGTGAACGGTCCGGCGAACGGGGAGAGGCGGAGTGTTCAGCCTTTACCGGCCATTGCCACGGCACGCGCCGCCGGGGCCGATATGGTAGCCGCGCGGGCAAGCATGCGCGGCCGGGTTGGCATAGTTCCTGAGGCAGCCGCCGTAGGGGCCGCGGTGCCAGCCGCGGCCGCAGCCGCCGGCGATTGCGATGAAGTCGCCATTTGCGCCCGAGCCGGGCGGGGCGAGCGGCATGGCCTGGGCAGAGCCTGTGATCGCGCCGAGCGCCATGGCTGCGGCAAACATTGTTCGCATCATGTCTTGTCCTCTCGAATGTCGCTGCTTCAATGGCCGGCGGCGAACGCACTGCCGGCGCGCACTTCGGCGATGGCCTGGTCGATCAGCCCGATCGCCTTCTCGCGATGGCCGCCCTTGTTCGGCTCGGCCTTGCCGAGCTCGGCACGCGCCGATTGCAGGATCGCGACGGCTTGGTCCATGTGCGGCTGCGCGCCCAGCGCGTAACCGATGCAGAGGCTGGTCGCGATGGCGCCGCCGAGCACGAGGCTGCGGGGTAGAGAGGTTCGCATGTCGTCGTCTCCTCCAGCGGGCGTCAGGCTGGGCCGCCCGTTTGCCCGGATGCGGTCCCTTATGTGCCGGGAAGTCGCACCCGCCGCCTGAATAGGGCCCGCTTGTGCGAGCCGTCTTGGACTGTCCGGCGTCGACGGCGGCGCGGCTTGGACTGACCGGCGCAGCTTGATTCACGTTGGCGTGCTGATAGCCTGCGCTTGCCGGTGTTTGGCAGGCGTTCATTTTAGACCTGCCAGGCTTCGGCACGCTTCCGTGCATGAGCTTTTCCCAAACGCCCTTTTGGAAGGTCTTTCGATGTCCGTCATCCGGAAGACGCTTTCGACCGACATGTTGCCGCGGGACCTGTCCGACCGGCAGCGCTTCATCCGCTTCGCCGAGTTGTTCGAGCATTTCTCCAACACCGGCGAGCTCGATCCGGCGTCCGACGTGCCGTTTCGCGCCACGATGAACTCGATCCATATCGGCACCACCATGCTCGGACGCTGCGACGGCAGCTTCGTCACGGTCCGGCGCGAAAAGCGCCAGGTGCTTGAGACCGGCGACGACCGCTTTTGCCTCGCTCGCAACACCGGCGATCGTCCTTCGCGGGTGGTCCATCGCGGCCGCGAATTCACCATGCGGCCGGGATCGATGGTGCTGCTCAAGCTGGATGAGCCGTTCTTCGCCGCCGACGGCGCGAGCCACAAGCGCTTCACCAACGTGCATCTGCCGGTCGACACGCTGCGCGCGATGGTCGCCAACGTGGACGATCTCGTCGGCTGTGAACTCGAACCCGGCGGCGCGCTGACGCTGGCGATGGACTACAGCGATCTGCTGCTTCGCTATCCCGCAGCCGTCGACGAAGCCGACATGGCGATCGCCGCCCATCTGCTCGATCTCGCCGCGATCGGTCTCGGCGCCCGCAGCGATGTCGCCGTCGCCGCGCGACGCGGGGGCCTGCGCGCCGTGCGGCTGAAAGCCGTGTTGTCGATCCTCGAGGCGCGCTTCCACGAGCCGGACTTTTCCGCGCAAAGACTCGCCGCCGCTGCCGGCCTCTCCGAACGCTACGTCAACGAGCTGCTGTTCGAGGCCGGCGCCAGCTTCACCACGCGCCTCAACGAGCTGCGCCTGCGCAAGGCCGCCGATCTTCTCGCCCATCGCGAAGACCGCATCAGCGACATCGCCTTCGCCTGTGGCTTCAACGACCTGTCTTATTTCAACCGCTGCTTCCGCCGGAGGTTCGGCCTGACGCCGACGGCGGCACGGGGGAAGTGAGCTAGGCCACAGATGGGTTGACTTACGGGAGGACACCCTCGAAATCTCTCCTGAGCGTATCCCGAAAGGCATCTCTACGAAGCCTCTCCCCGCGGCGCCGGATATCGCCGGGCCAGCGCCGACAACGGCAAGTGTCGCTCGCCCTCCGGCAGCTCCAGATACGCCAGCACCAGCGGCCGCTTCCAGTCGCGGACGCCGAAATCCATCGCCATCCATTTTTGCGGCTCGGGGCCTTCGAGGCCCCGGACCCAGACGAAGAAGCGGGGGAGGTCGTCCGCTTCCGTCGTGCGTCTCCTGGCCATTGAAGCTGCTCGCTGCATCAGTACGCGTTGCCACACGATATAGGCACTGGCCGGACGAAGTCGAACGCCTGCGGCGAGCGGCATTTCCGCCTTACCGCCAGATCCGAGTCTCCGCCACGCGGTTGATGTCGGCGAGCCGGCGGTCGGCATCGCCCTGAAGGTCGATGCCCTCAACCAGTGTGAGCAGGCGGTGATACGCGCCATCGGCGATTTCGACCGGCAGCGGGGCCTCGTCAAAGGCCTCGACATAATTGTCGACAAGGCCGCTCAACATGCGGCACAGCCCGCGCTGGGAAGGATCGTCCCGGCCGAGCGTTTCGAGCTTTTGCTGAAAGATACGGAAGGTTCGCAGGCCGTGGTGCTGTTGCGAAAGCCACGTGGGTACACCCGACGATATCGTTGATGAATACCGGCAGGAACATCGTGAAGCGACCAAACAGGGGACAAAATACTGTCTGATCAGCGGGAATGCGGCCAACGTGATCGGAGCGGCGCCAAACGCTTCACCGGCATTCGTCAATCTTTCCTACTTCCCGCACATAGCCAACCTTTTGGCAGATATGAAGGAAGGAACGGATAAAATCCTGCGTTCTGATCCCAATGACGGTTCATCCAACGTCATCCGGGGTTGGGGCATCATGGGCAGCGAGCTATCGAACGTTATTGTTAGCCTGTTTGAGAGGTCAGCCTCTTCCTTGACGTTTCGGATCGAGTGCCTCGCCTACAAGATGTTCGAACATTCGTTGGAGCATGATCAGGGAACGGCGTACATATACTCTCCCCCTATGTAGCTTATGCGTAGCGAAGATCGATGCCGGATGGTCGAGGCGCAACGCGGCTTGCTTAACGAGAGTTTGCCCGGAGGGCCCCCAGGGGACGAAAGTGAGGTCGTGCATGCCAACCAGCGATGATCATGACGTCCAGCGCCTAGCGCATGAAACGAACGAGGCCATGCTTGGAATGGCACCAACCTTCGAACCCCTCATGTCGATCCAGGCCAAGAAGAACCACCATGACTCGCTTAAGCGGCTCTCGACCGCTTGCCTCGGCAACTCGCAGTCCGTCCTTTATCTTGTGGGTGGCTTGCGCTTGTGGGACGCCGAGATCGTGCTTCGCTCGGTCTTCGAAGGCACCATCAAGTTCGCCTACTTGCTGGAAAGCCCAGCGACCTTCGAGGAGCGGTGCCGCGAATACAGCGAAGTGCTGCCGACAATCTCGAAGCTGAGGTGGCACATGAAGTCCGACGAAGCCCTAGAGGCACTTGGCGGACAGGGCGAGCCTTTGTATCAGCCTTTCCGCGAAATCCTGTTGCCAGAAGCCGAGATCGAAGCCATCCGCAAGCAATATCCCAGGGAGGTGCGCCAAAGGGTCGAAGCCCGCTGGGGCTTCACCGCGCTTGTAGCGGCGCTGTCGCGGCCAGGAGGCGCGTTCGGCGGCGTAGGCCGCGCGGCGTTGCATAGCTATATGGTGTCGAGCCACCTGATACACATGACGGACGAAGGGGTCTGGATGCCTTATGAACGGGATGTCCGGAAGCAAGCGCGGCGCGATGCCGTTACGCTTGGCCATGCGAGCCGACTGATGAGCGATTGCCTGGAATTGACATTCTTGCGCGCCATTTCGATACGGCGTTTCCTCGGGACTTCTCCGAAAGACCTGTTCGAAATCCGCTCTCGCCATGAGAAGCTCTTCGACAACTTGCACAAGGCTGGCGAGCAGTTCACGGAGCTCGAATACGGCAAAAAGCAGGAGACGAAAGGCGACCCGGCCCCGCTTTAGTGGCAAGCCTGCGCTGCACCGCGCTTGAGCCCGAGACCACGGTGATACTCCAGCACAGTCCCCCCGCAATTCCGATCGAATATTAAACTCGGTGTCAATTCAATAATGAATATCGACGAGCACAAGCAACATCCCGACATATCGATCGATCGGTATGTAAAGGCCCGCGTTGTCGAGTTGGGGGGCTCGCTTGCTGGCAGGCACGCAATCTATTTGGATGTATGCTATTGGCTCCTGCTGAGGAACGCGTTGCTCGCCAATGACAACGAAACTCCCACTGGGAAGCTCCTTGGACTGCTTCGGGATACGGTGAAGCGTGGGAAAGTATTTTGTCCGATTAGCGAATCCGTTTTCTTGGAGTTGTTGAAGCAATCTGATCCATCATCGCGTTTGCGGACGGCCAAGTTGATCGATGAACTGAGCCTTGGCGTGTCGCTACTGAGCCAACGCGAACGCGTTGGGACCGAGCTAGCGCATTTCCTTTATTCGAGCCAGAATGGCGCAGAGGTTCATCCCCTGCGGCACCTCGTATGGACCAAACTACCCTACGTGCTCGGCTTCCTGCATCCAACGGAGACCTCGATCGATCCGCCGACTTTGCTCGCCATTCAAAAAGCGTTCTTCGACGAGATGTGGACCGTCGACCTCGCGGAAATGATCGAGAGGTTTGGGGCCGCACCGCTGCCGCTTGATCCGAAACTAGATCACATTGCGGACAAGCTGAACGCCGAAAATGCCGAACATGCGGGCGAGATCAAGAGTTTCCGGCAGGCCTTGACCAATGAACTCAGTGGCGTGGCCGATCTTTGCGCCGATATGGCAGCGGATATCTTGGGCGAGATGGCAATGAAGCAAGGTCATGCTGCACCGTCTCCCGAGAGCAGCGACTGGAAACGCACACGGACGATGTGTGCTAACCTAGTGTTTCATGGGCTGCAAGCGAAGCCCGGCCTGCGTCATAAACTTCCAACCTTGTACATTGAGGCGTGCCTTCACGCCGCGACTAGGTGGGACAAAAGCCGTCGCATTGTGGGTAATGATATCTATGATTTCAATCATGCGAGCGCCGCTGTCGCGCATTGCCAAGCCTTCTTCACAGAAGGTCCGCTGAAGGCGCTCCTCGGCCTGAAACATCACGACTTAGAGAATGATTTTAGCTGCCGGGTAGCCTCGGAAGTCCCCGAGGCGACCGACATCCTCAATGATTTGGTTCGATAACACCCCCAAGATGAGAGATACAAAGCAAGCGAGTTGCTTCTGTTGGTATGACCGACTTGATGCCTCGATTTCTTGCGGCGCTGCCCGTCGGGCAAAACTCCGCTGACTACCCGCAATCTGTCAATGGCCGGCAATAAAAATATTTTGCTTTACCGAATTTCGGAAATATCGTATCAACAGGCCATCCCGGCCCGAGGATAAGGGGCGTTTCGCGATCGTCACGATACGCGGGCGGGGTGGCGGTGGACGTGGAACACATCGGCGCGGAAGCAATCGCAGGGCGGGTTTCCCGTGAGTGGTTGAGCGGCGCGCGCACGACCGGTGCGATCCGCGTACGGCAAAAGCGTGTGGTCCTGACGCCCGGGGTCTGTGCGTCAAGGCTTGCAGTGATGCTGCTGCCCGACCGGGTCAGCGCATCAGCTATCTGCGAGGCGACGGGGGCAATAGTGCATCGCTCCCCGGGGAGATCACGTCATAAGCCGTCAAACCACTGCGCAGGGGAGGCCGGGATGTCCAGGCTGCCCTGTATGCCGCTGTGCATTTGTCTTCGCAATTTGCGCACAGCGGACCGTGGGTTCCAGCCGGCACCCGTCCTTCCCTGCGCCCTTTCCAAGGAGGGGGCGTCAAGAGAAGCGCAAGACTCGGGCGCCATGCGTCGCGAGGCTGTACAGACGCGTCTTGCGGTTATTTGAAAATTGAAGTGTGCACGCACTCGTCCTGTCAGTCACCGCTGCAGCTCGCAGGCCGCCACGCGGTTGATGTCCGCGAGCCGGCGGTCGGTGTCGCCCTGAAGGTCGATGCTCTCAACCAGTGTCAGTAGGCGGTGATAGGCGCCATCGGCGATTTCGACCGGCAGCGGGGCCTCGTCGAAGGCCTCGACATAATTGCCGACGAGACCGTTCAACAGGCGGCAGAGGCCGCGCTGGGAGGGATCGTCCCGGCCGAGCGTCTCGAGCTTTTGCTGAAAGATACGGAAGGTCCGCAGGCCGTGGTGCTGTTCGGAAAGCCACGCGTGCAGGACGTTCATATGCGCTCCTTCGAATTGCGGAAGAAGCTGCCGGTTTATACAGGAGGGAGGTGACGGTTTGCTAGGGAGGGAATATCGGACTGTTGATCCAGTCCGCCTTCGCCGAGGCTTCGGCGGGACAGCCTTCGCTGCTTCGCTTCGATGGTGCGGAGCTTGGCTCGCCCAGCCGTAGCTGCGAAGCAGCGAAGGCTGGTGCCCCTGGCCGTCAGTTGCCTAATGCCGTAACCATTTGAATTTGAAATAATTTTCGTCGTTGCTTGCTGCCAATACCAACAAGAATACCAACAAGCTGACGCGTCGTTAGCTGGCAAAAATAAAACAGTAGGCGTCCTGGCAGCAGGCACATCGCATGCCGTCGGTCTGCACGTAGAAAGGGAGTTATCGAGCACGAGCATTTCAGCAGCTACTCATTTTTAAAAGCGAGCCGAGAGCGATCTGCCATGGTCAATCAAGCGGGTGACGGAATGGACGGCGCCTCGTTGCCGACCGAATGCTGCCAGACGCACTCTCCCTATTGCCAAGCCTTAGCGAGGAGGTAAAATTCGCAATATTTTGCAGCACTCATGATGTCGCGTGATGCGCTAATTTTCTATGGGGGTCTCCCATGTTCGATCCTGCTACGATCGCCCTTTTGCCCGCGGTGCTGGACGAGGTCTGCAAAAACGTTTCGCGGACCGAGACCGACACCCGTACCCATGTGGCCTCGAAAATTCTGGAAGCCGTGACCAGGGGCGCCACATCTGCGGACCAGCTTGAGTCGGTCGGGCGCCAGACTCTGTCCGACGCGCCGACGATGTGGCGTTAGGCGGAAGAGGGCGGTCAGTGAACTTCCAAGTCACCGTGCTGAAGATCCTGGTAAGCTATCCCGACGGCTTCGCTGTGATGGCGGACCTCAAGCGCGACATGGCGATCCTGGCGACCAGCGGCCGCGACTGGGCGGATCGGACCAAGCGACTGGCCGCGCGCGTGCCGGACCTGGACATCTTCTCGCAGGCGCTCGTGGAGCGTCTGAACGGCGGGTGGCGCATTACCAAGGCGGGGCGGGCGTTGCTCGCACTCATGGAAGCTCGTCCGCGTGATCCCGAGCCGGCCGCCGAAGAGGCTTCGGCGGGGCCGCCATATCTCTCGATGCCGCTACGGCTCCCTGCCCAGATGAACGGGCGCCGGCGCGAACGTCGCCAGCGTCGACGCACCGCCCGTGAACGAGCCACGGCGAAGGCTTCGTGAGAAGCCTTGCGGGCTTCAGCCCGACACCAGAGGAACGAAGCACACCTTCTCGATCTCTTCGATGCAAGTTGTCAGTTCTTTGCCTTCGCTGCCATCGAAGCGGTGCCGCGACACGTCTGTTCAGAGGGGCAGACCGGACGTTTGCAGCCGAGCGCTAGACCGACGCTTTTGACCCGAAGCAGACTTCAATCGCTGACTAACTGCTGTCACGAGGTTCTTTTCTTTAAGCGATACAGCAGCACCTCATGAGATTCGATCTCCTGCTCATGACGAAAAATCCGCAGGAAAAAGGAAATGGCTTCGAACGTGAGCCTGACAGCAAACAGGGTTTTGAAGGGTTGTTGCGCAGTTCTTCTCAATTGCGCAAGCTTGGCGAGCTTGCCGCCAAGGAAGCCGCTTTTGTTAGACCGGTCGTACCACACGGCGGCTCTCAACTGGTTCAAACGCCCGTCTTGCGATTGATAGTGCGTAGCGAGCCAAAACTGCGCGTTCCAGCTACCCTTAACAGCGAGCTTACGCAGTTCACGTACCCCTTCCGGTACGCCGCGAAGCTGAAGGAAACGGGCTCTATGCAGGACACCGTTCTCCTGACCGGATGAGGCGGCTCTATCAAACCATTTCCATGCCGTCACGAAATCTGGGTCAACGGCATCGCCTCGGGCATACGCCCAGGCGAGGGCCAACTGAGCGTCAACGTCACCGGATGTTGCAGCGGCGGTCCATTCAAGAATTTTGCTACGCCGTTTGGCGAAATCGTCAGCGCGGCTCGATGGTGCAAGTCGCATTCAACAGTATTCCTGCGACCCTAGAATTTTCTTACATAGGGAAATTAAGGAAACATCACTCCGTAGCCAGCAATGCGACGCATGTCTGCTTCTGGCCCATCGCGTCAGTTGGTCCGATGCAGCGGTTTGTCTGGAATTGTGTGTAAAGCCGACCTGCCGGCTGAGCTGCCGGACTTCTCAGTTTGACCGATTCTGTTGAAAAAGTCGAAAGTAACGCGGAAGCGAAAATCTTCCTGAGATCAGTTCGGCGCGAGTATTGCCAATAAAGGCGTTCGCCGCACGACCAGGAAGATCGCCGAGCGATCTTACGTAGACTGATGTGGTCTCCCGCATTTAACGGCGTCAAATGCATGGACAGCCCTTAAAAAATTGACACGCGAGCTACAAAAGACTTTTTCAACAGAATCGACCCAAAGCGGAATTTGCGCGGTTCGAGCACACTCGAGCGAGCCGCCTCGCTCACGGTATGATTCGCTTCTCTCGCAGAGTCGTGAACAGGTCGAAGAAACTTTCGTCCGTCGTCTGATAGTCAAGGAACCCCAGCCGACGACTCTTGCCCATGTCGGTGACAACCTCGATCGGTCGACCGAGGTCCCCATCCGTGTGCCACGCAGACGCAAGCCGGTTGAGATCCGGTTCTGCCAAATGATGCTTCCGGGCGATGTCGGACCAAATCTGATGGGCGTCGCTCATCTGTCGCTCAAGCGGATTGTGCTCATTCGGAAACGGTGCTGGCTGCAGTCCGAACCAACCCGCCAAGCGCCCCCACATCCACTTCCAACGGAACACGTCCCCGTTGACAACATTGAAAGCCTGATTGCGGGCAGCATCTGTCATGGCCGCCCATTCCAGATGTTTGGCCAACAGTCTGGCGTCCGTCATATCGGTTAGTGCGTTCCACTGAGTTGCAGAGCCTGGAAACAGAAAAGGCCGTCCGATTTCGCGGCAGATCGTAGCATACGCAGCGAGCGTTGTGCCCATGTTCATGGCATTCCCGACGGCATAGCCTATGATCGTATGTGGCCGGTGAATGCTCCAGCTGAAGCCGTCTCGTTTCGCCGCCGCGAACACCTCATCTTCCTGGGCATAATAGAAATTCTCGGTATCGAGCCGAGGCTGGTCCTCTCGAAACGGCGTGGCGATCAAGCTGCTTTGACCATAGGATTCGAACGGCCCGAGATAGTGCTTGAGGCCAGTTACGAGTGCGACGTGCCTGACCGACGCGGCAGATGACAATGCATCCAGCAAGTTACGCACCATCGCAGAGTTGATCAGGATATTCTCCCTCTCCGTTTTCTGTCCAAGCCACGTGGTGAAGAAAACATGCGTGGGACGCAGATCGCGCAGCGCCGATCCGAGGGACACCGGATCCAACAGATCAGCGGCGATCGGTAACATACCGGGGAGATCAATTCCTGGCCTGCGTGCGAGCCCGTACACTGACCACCCGCGCCCCAGGAGATGTCGGGCAAGATTATTGCCCACTATGCCGGTTGCTCCTGCGACAAGTGCTGCACGTTCCATCTTCGGACCCTTCGCGATCCATCGGAGATATGGCGCCGATTGGACGCGAGCAATCCGAATCTCTGTTTCGTGATGTTGCGAGTTTGTCCTGTTTTGGCCCCGAGCGGGCATAAAACGTAGGGCAGAGCAGGTCAGCTCCGCCCCGCAGTTCAGACGTCGACTTGCTCTGCTATTGCGAGCGCATCGTCGACTTCAATTCCCAGGTGCCGAACAGTACTCTCCATCTTGGTGTGCCCCAGAAGGAGCTGCACGGCTCGCAGGTTGGCACCCTCGCGCCGAATGTGCGCTGTACTCCAATCGCGATGTCGGCGCTGTCCGCGAGCACGACGACATCCTCCAGCGGAGGGCTATCGACCACGCCACGGAACGCCGACTTCGCCCGCAAACGAGCCTATGTTGGCGGAGGAGGCGCGACCCAGAAACGAGTGCCGCAAAGGGCGAGCGACTACAGCTCGAAGATTGAGTCTATGCCGGTCTAAAGGAAAATCACCTCTCGCCATGGAGTCGATAGCCGACGTTATCGGGAGTAACTGAGAGACGCTTGGCACCGCTGCGGAGGGAGTGTGGCGTTCCGTCTGCGAACACACGCCCGAGCGGAGCTCTTGGCAACTGCGAAGAGATGTTCACGTGCCTGCGACCGTCATAACGCGCGGCTATCGAGTTCATGGCGTGACGTCATTTCCAATTCGCGGCGCGCAATTCCATGTTGACCAGCGTGAGCGGCAACCTTTCCCGTCACACCGACCCCCGAAAAGGGTCCACAATCAGGAGGCTACAAATGTCAGTAAAGCAGCCGGTTCTCACGCCGCCCCGCGGCGGCGAGACGGTGACCTCAAGCGGGGGCTCGAGCGTCGAGATGAAAGTGGAGAGCAGCCAGACCGGAGGCGAATATGGCGCTGTCCTGTACACGGTGCGGGCCGGGGAGGAGCCGCCGCTGCACACGCACTCGCGGGAGGACGAGCTGCTCTACGTGGTGCAGGGGCAGCTAATCGCGCGGGTCGGCGATACCCGCGTCGAGGTGGGGCCGGGCGCTTACGCGGCTCTTCCCCGCGGTGTGCCGCATACAATCGAAGTGGTCGGCGACCAGGCGACCCTGCTGCTCAGCTTCGTGCCAGGTGGGCTGGAGCGCTTCTTTGTCCCCCGGAAAGGCGAGCAGCCCGATCCGGCCGCTTTCGGCCTGACGTTCCCTTAGGGGAGGGGACCGCGGGGCGCGGCGTTCGCGACCGTGCGGCCGCTCGCGCCCGGGTTCCGGCCGCACATGACCGCGCCAGACGTTTGATTCCACGCGCCGGCACGGTGCGTCTAACGGTCTCCCGGCTTCAGATCAGCTAGCGCATCGCTGCGGTGGTGAGGCGACAACAACGCCTCGTCGTCTGCAAGGATTCCGCTTTCGCAAGAGCGCGGATATCGCCGGGAACTACTGGCGGTTGGCTCCGCTACTCGCGTGTGGTCAGAAAGAACGAAAGCGAAGACAAACGACACGCTCACATCGCCGTCGAGAACGCGGACGCGGATGCGGATGCGAAAACGATCGCGAGCGCTCGGCGGAGAAGGGCAAGAGATCGACGTGATCCGATTGTTCTCCCGGCAATGTCCCGATAAGCAAGTGCTCGCATTTTGACGTTCGTTCTGAGGTGCGGCCGATGCTTATGATCAATCAATGCGCGATCCTGCGGGGACGTCGCCGTTCACGGCCGGGTGCAATAAACGATCAGCGCGCCCGGGCCGACGTTGGTCCAGACGATTATCAGGACCACATGGACCAAGGGTTCGCGGAATCGGTCACGTATCCGTCGCTGAACGAATGACGGGCTGAATTGCTCTAGCACAGCTCTTTCAGCGGTTGTGCGATCTGGTTTGCACAGTTAAGCAGCACAGGCAGCAGACGTTTTCGCAGATCGCTGACTTTGACTCGGGCCGAAGCCGCACTCACGCTGACCGCGGCAGCGATGTCGCCGTGGGCGACAAACACCGGGACGGCCATCGATCTGATTCCTGGCGCCAGTTCCTCGTCGCTGATGGCGTAGCCGTTCTTCGCGGCAGCCCGAATCGCAGACAGAATGTCCGGGATGGTGGTCAGTGTCCGCGGCGAGCGGGCAGTCAACGGATGCCGGCTCAGGCGTCGCGTGATGTCATCATCGGTGTCGCTACTGAGCAGAATGCGGCCCGTCGCCGAGCAATAGAGCGGCAAATAGGCACCGACGCGAACGCCGGTCTGGACGTAGTGCTCGGCTTCCGCGCGCGCGACGAAGAGCGCTTGATCATCGTCTAGCACCGCCAGCGAAACCGACTCCGCGACTTCGTCGCGGGCGCGTTCCAGGAGCGGCTGCGCGATTTGCACAAGTTTGTCGCGCCCGGACATCATGCCGCCCAGCCGACGCAGGCGAGGCAGCGGGCGGAAATCTCGTCCCGACAGTTCCAGGTAATTCAACTCGACCAGGGTGAGAAGGCATCGACGCGCTGCTGCGCGTGTGGCGCCTGATGCGCGCGCGGCGTCGGCGACACTCATCATCGGGTGAACCGAGAAAGCCTCGATGATCGCGAGGCCTTTTGCGAGCCCCGCCATTCCTTCACGTTTCTCTTTGGCTTCCGCGATCGTCATAGCCAGGCTCCGCCTTGACAGCCCGTTTAGAGCAGATCAAAGTGTTCGAAATATAACTAGTTGTTCGATATTCGAACACATCGAACGTGATGTCAAGCGTGAGGAGCGCCGATGAACAAGATCGTTTTGCCGCCGGAACCAGCGAATCCGGTCAACTGGCCGGAGGGGCTCACACGCGTTCCGTATTGGGTGTTTCAGAATCAATCGGTTTACGCGGAGGAGCAGCGCAAGATCTTCCAAGGGCCGAATTGGCATTACCTCGCGCTGGAAATTGAGTTGGCGGAGCCCGGCGATTTTCTCACCACGCACATCGGCGACACGCCGGTGATCGTCACCCGTGACACCGACAATGAAATCTACGCGTTCGAAAACCGCTGCGCCCATCGCGGCGCGCTGATCTGCCTGGAAAACCGCGGCAAGCATCGCAAGGATTTCAGCTGCGTGTATCACGCCTGGAATTACGACCCGCAGGGCAACCTGACAGGCGTCGCTTTCAAGGATGGTATCAAGGGCAAGGGCGGCATGCCCGATACGTTCAGGATGGCGCAGCACGGTCCGCGCAAGCTCCGCATCGCGATCATTGACGGCTTGATCTTCGGCTCATTCTCCGAAGACGTGCCATCGATCGAGGAATACCTCGGCGAGGAGATCATGAACCGCATCGAGCGCGTGCTCGGCGGTCGTACACCCGTGGTGCTCGGACGGTTCACTCAAGTGCTTCCGAACAACTGGAAGCTCTACATGGAGAACGTCAAGGATTCCTATCACGCCAGTATCCTGCATCTCTTCTTCACGACGTTCGAATTGAACCGGCTGTCGATGAAAGGCGGCATCGTCGTTGATGAGAGTGGCGGGCATCACGTCAGCTATTCAGCGATCGATCGTGAGGCGGACAAGGACGTCGACTACGCCAAGCAGCAATTGCGCTCCGAGAGCGAGTACAAGCTCGCCGATCCGACCTTGCTGGAGAGCTTCGACGAATATCACGACGGCTGCACGCTGCAGATACTGTCAGTGTTTCCGACCTTCGTGCTGCAGCAGATCCAGAATGCCATCGCGGTGCGCCAGATAGTGCCGCGCGCTGTCGACAGAACCGATCTGAACTGGACCTATCTCGGCTTCGCCGACGACACGCCCGAACAGCGCCTGACGCGCATCAAGCAGGGCAACCTAGTTGGCCCGGCCGGGTACATCTCGATGGAAGACGGTTGTGTCGGTGGCTTCGTGCAGCGCGGCATTGCCGGCGCAAGCGACGATTATGCCGTCCTCGAAATGGGGGGCACCGATGCCAAGGGGAGCGAGAGCCGGGTGACCGAGGCGTCGGTACGTGGTTTCTGGAAGGCGTATCGCGCCAACATGGGAATCTGAGGACTGGACCATGAGTGGTAACTCTCTGCAATATATCACGAAGGCGCTGGCCGATTACGCCCGCTGCATCGACGATGATCGTCTCGAGGATTGGCCGGGACTGTTCCACGGTCCGTGCTTGTACAAAATTACCACCGCATCGAACTATCGCGACGGGCTCGAGGCGGGCATCGTGTTCGCCAACACGCGCGGCATGCTGACCGATCGCGTCTCCGCTCTACGCGAAGCCAACATCTACGAGCGGCAAAGCTATCGCCATATCCTTGGCCTGCCATCGATCCTCTCGGAGGAAGGCGCGATAGTGAAGAGCGAAACGCCCTTCATGGTGGCGCGCATCCTGCAGGACGGCGATACGTCGATTTATGCCACCGGCCGCTATTTTGATGTCTATGAGATCGCGAACGATACAGCGCAACTACACGAGCGCACGGTGGTGTGTGACAGTTCGCGGATCGACACGCTGCTGGCGCTCCCGTTATGACGCCGAAAACCGTCGCGCTGACCATCGGCGATCCCAACGGCATCGGCCCAGAAATCGCCGTAAAGGCCGCGGTGCTGTGCGCGGAGGCACAGCCCGAATCGCGTCCGATCTTGGTTGGCGATGAGCACGTCATTTCTTTCTATACGGACAAATTCGCGCCGGGCCGGCCGCTGACGCAAGGTGGGCCATCCACTGACAAGCGGGCGCTGCTTTATCATCCCGTTACGGCTTTGGAAGCCAAAGCCTTCCAGCCGGGACTGGGATGCGCGGAGGGTGGCCGTGCGACCGTCGCTTATGTCGAGGCGGCGCTCGACCTCATGACCATCGGGCGCGCCCACAGCGTCGTGGCGTGTCCGCATTCCGAGACCAACGTGAACTCCGCCGGCATCAAGTTTACCGGTTATCCGAGCCTGTTGGCGCGGCTGAAGAAGGTGCCGGAGGATGAGGTGTTCCTTATGCTGGTCGGCGCCGGCTTGCGCATCGTTCACGTGACCTTGCACGAGCGGCTTTTCGACGCCATCAATCGGATCACGCCGACGTTGATCGAGCGTGCCATCCGCACAACGATCAACGCCTTGCGAAATCTCGGCATTCCGCATCCGCGGCTTGGCGTTTTTGGCATCAACCCCCACGCGGGCGAAGGCGGTCTTTTTGGTGATGATGACGACCGTATCGTCAAGCCGCTGATCGAACGGCTGAAGGCGGAAGGCGTCAAGATCGAGGGGCCGGTGGGCGCTGACCTGATGCTTGGTCATCAAGGCTTCGATGCATTCGTGGCGATGTATCACGATCAGGGACATATCCCGATCAAGCTGCTGGCCGGCCGGAATTCGGCCGCGATGTCGATCGGTGCCGGTCTGATGTTTTCAAGCGTCGGCCACGGCAGTGCCTTCGACATTGCAGGCAAAGGCATCGCAGATCCGACGCCCGTCCTGCGTTGCATTCAGCTCGTCGCAGGTGCCAACCAATTCAAGGAAACGGCATGACGCACACAATCGCGATCGAAGACGCCGATATCAGCTTCACCTGCAACGACGACGAGACCATCCTCGTCGCGGCGGAGCGCGCTGGCTACACGATGCCTTACTCCTGCAGGAAGGGCGTATGTGCCTCCTGCGAAGGCTTTTTGAGCAAGGGCGACGTCAAGCAGCGCTCGAAGGAAATGACAGGCCCAACTGGCAAGGTCCTGTTCTGCACGGCCACCGCCAAGAGCGATCTCACGATCCGGCCGCGACGGGTCCAGCGCCACGATCCGTTGGCGCGGAAGAAAATTCAGGCGCGGGTCTTCCGCATATCGCGCCCGGCGCATGATGTAGCCATCCTGCAATTGCGCTTCCCGGCCAGCATTCGCGCCAAGTTCAAGGCCGGGCAGTATCTGCGCATTCGTACGCCTGACGGCGACGAGCGCAGCTTTTCAATGGCCAATGCGCCGCAAGAGAGCGACGGAGTGCAGTTGCACATTCGGCACGTGCCTGGCGGCGCGTTCTCCGAAAAAGTGCTGGCGTCCCTACGGCTCGACGACAAGCTCGAGATCGAGGTGCCGTTCGGCGATTTTCATCTGCGGGAAGACGACCAAGCGCGTTACGTGTTCGTCGCAACCGGTACCGGCTTCGCGCCCTTGAGATCGATCCTTGATGACATGATCCGGCGGAGGCTCAATCGCGACGTGCGCTTCTATTGGGGCGGACGCAGCAGGGCCGATCTTTATCTCGCGGAGACCTGCGAGAAATGGGAAAGGCGCTATTCGTGGTTCACGTTCGTTCCGGTGCTATCCGAGCCCGACGCGAACTGGAGGGGACGTCGTGGTCTAGTGCACGCTGCGGTGCTTGAGGATCTTCCCGATCTGTCAGACCGGCATGTCTATGCTTGCGGCAATCCTATGATGATCGAGGCCGCGCGCAATGAATTCCAGGCGCGTGGTGGTGTGCACAGGGACCGCTTCTACGCCGATGCGTTCGTGCCAAGTGGATCATCCGACCCAAACCAGGCGCAGGTCCTGCAAATCGCAGTCTGACCATTTACGTACCTTCTTCGTGGTTGCGGCGCGATGCGATCGCTCCACTATCGCCAACTCAAATAACAAATCGAGCCAAAATAATCTGGCCAGCAAAAGGTGAGGAAATGAGTACCGAGGTTGCGTTTGACGTCCCATCCTTCATTAATTCCCGCACTACCGGCATCACGCAGTATGGCATCGTTCTGCTGTGCGGTCTCGTCATGTTCCTCGACGGCTTCGATACGCAGGCCATCAGCTATATGGCCCCTTCAATCGCAAAGGAGTGGGGGCTCACCAAGCAGCTTCTCGGACCGATCTTTTCGTCGGCCCTGACTGGATTGATGGTGGGCTATCTGCTCGTCTCGCCCTTTTCTGACCGCTTCGGCCATCGTAAGCTCGTGATCATCTCCACGTTTGCTTTCGCCCTGCTGACGTTCGTGACAGGTCACGCAACCAACGTCACCGAATTGATTGCCCTGCGCTTCTTAACCGGCATTGCGCTCGGCTCGGTGGTTCCCAGCGCCATCGCATTGACGACCGAGTTCAGTCCCGCGCGGCTGCGCGCGACATTCGTCCTGGCGATCTATGCCGGCTTTTCGCTGGGCTTCGTCGCAGCGGGCGCCGTCGCAGCTTGGGCTATCCCTGAATATGGCTGGCGATCGATGCTGTGGATCGGCGGCGCCGCGCCCATGGTCGTCGCGATCCTGGCGCTGATGTTTCTGCCGGAGTCGATGGACTTTCTGATCCGCACAAAGGCGCAACCGGAAGCCGTCTGGCGTGTGGTGCGTCTCGTTGACGGTGCGTTGCCCGTGCAAGGGCCGACGCAATTCATCACCGAGGCCGCTGAGCGGCGCAGTGCTGTCGGAAGTCTGTTCTCGTCCGGGCGCACCGCCGGAACGCTGGTGATCTGGATCGTGTTCATGCTCAATCTGGCCGAATTCTACGCGCTACAAAGCTGGCTCCCATCGATGCTGACGAATGCCGGCCATTCTCTCAACACGGTCACGCTTGCCACGAGCATGACCACCGTCGGCGGTATCACCGCCGCATTCGCGGTCGGGCCGGCGATGGACCGCATTGG
Source organism: Bradyrhizobium sp. LM2.9 (assembly GCF_054056555.1). Taxonomy (NCBI): domain Bacteria; kingdom Pseudomonadati; phylum Pseudomonadota; class Alphaproteobacteria; order Hyphomicrobiales; family Nitrobacteraceae; genus Bradyrhizobium; species Bradyrhizobium sp. LM2.9. The sequence continues at coordinate 5,348,606 of NZ_JBSRYJ010000002.1, read as the reverse complement.
TCCCTACGGCTCCCTGGCGACGGTTTATCTGTCTGGCGTCCTGTTTGTTATCTTGTTCGGCTATACGATCGACAAACCGAACTGGATAATGGTGGCGACCGCTTTCTGTGCCGGCTTCTGCATCAGTGGCGGACAAAAGAGCGTGATCGCATTGGCGGCGATTTTCTATCCGACCGCGATCAGATCCACCGGTGTGGGCTGGGCTCTCGGAATCGGCAGACTTGGCGGCATTGGCGGCCCGCTGCTGATTGGGGCTTTGCTCGCTTATCACCTCAGCGCGCAGCAAATTCTCTATGCTGCTGGGATCCCGATGCTGCTGGCCGGATTGCTCATTCTCCTGCTCGGCCATTGGTATGGGCGGGATACTAAAGGCGAACGTTGAACCTTGAACGTCTGCTATTTGCCTCAGAGCCGACGGCACCGGACACTCCGGGACATTCCGTCGTTTACGAAATCAGCACATGAGTGGTCGATAACTCATGCCTTGCGGCACAGGTGTGGGAGCGTTGCCCGGTCGCCTTACGGGCTTGGGCTCTGGGATGCTTATCGCAAGGTTCAAAAGACCCCGCAGAGCGCCCTCTCGATTGCCGTTCGTAGAGGGGCCACGGCATCTACTGGCAACGGATGCGAGCGCATCAGCACGTAGGCCGCGAACCGTTCAATCGCGTCGTCGGCCCTCTATGCTCCAAGGTGGGACCCGTGCCGCCCCCTCGAGGCCCAAGGTAAAGAATGTCGTCGACGATATCGGTGGTCCAACGATCGCCAAACGAGGAAGACCTTTGTTCGTTGCCTATTCTAGTCGGTTGAGATTCAACCGCGGGACGGTGGAGGGCGCTTCATAGTCAAGAGCTCCGCCACATCACGTCGATCAGCTGCAGATGAGATAGCAGCTGTCAGCCATTTCCCGTCAGGGTATGTTTTGGCTTCATCGTAGAGCTTGACCAGATGCGAACGCCAGCCAAGGCGCCGCTCCTCGAACTTCTCTCGCTCCGCTCTTCCCAAGACCACCAGGACCGAAAACCGCCTGTATTCAGGGACGAAGGTGCAGAATGCCTTGGACTTCTTATACCTCAGGGACCAACCGCGCTTCTTGCCGCCATAGAGCCAATCCGGCGCGAAAACACCAGGGTAGTAGGTTTCTATCCAATTCCGCAGCTCGGCCCAATGCACAAACCCCTTCGGCCCGATCCAGTCGCGGACAGTGTTGTCATCGGGCGGCGCTGATTTTCCGGTGATCCTGTCGCCGATCTGGGGGGACTGTTCCATGCCGCTTTTCCTACATCAACTTACTACGTGAGCTTCGGAGGACTCAGGGAACTGCGCCACGATCTCGCGCAAAGGATTTGTTGCAAAAAACACGGCGTTTTGAATCGATGTGGGGCGCGATATTTTCCGTCCTCAGTCCGGTATTGAGACGCAGGCGAGTTGCCCGTCAAAGACGAAATCCAAGGTTCGGATTCGTGGACACGTAATATCGGCTTTCGGACCGCTCCAAACGGCCGCACCACCAACTCCATGCAACTCCGTCGCTCCAGAGGTCCGAAACACGTGTCCGACCATCCTATGCACTCGTCTTGACGGCCTTCGCGCTGCCCCGGGCACTCCGTAGCCGTCCGCGAGCGCAACGAGCGATGAGCGATCGACTCGCAGGGACCAGACGGCCATCATAACGCGTGGCTATCGACTTCATGGCGTGACGGCATTTCCCATTCGCCGCGAGGAAATCCATGCTTCGCGGGTACCTTGCTCGTCCGGCGCACAGCATCTTAGCGTGTTGTGCGGGACTAAGCTCTTTTCACCTGCCGGAGGAAATCCGCTATGGTCACTCGCGGTTTCACAGGTCGTCAATCCGGATCAGAACCATCGGACCGAATCCCGCCGGGACAGCACCTCGTCGACAATTTCCCGGTGCTTACAGCCGGCCCCACGCCGCGAATCGAGCCCGCGGACTGGACTTTCACGCTGAAGGTCGGACCTCGTCCGGTCAAAGCGTGGAGCTGGTCAGAGTTTAACGCGCTCCCACGAGCCAAGATGACGCGAGACGTCCATTGCGTGACCTCGTGGTCGAAGCTCAACACCGCTTGGGAGGGCGTGGCCGTCGATGACATCCTCGCCGACGCTGGTCTTACCGCACCCACTCCGTTTGCCCTCGCACATTGTTACGACGGATACTCAACCAACGTGCCGCTCGCCGACCTCGCAACGGGAAAGGCGATGGTCGCGCTCAAGTATGAAGGGCAACCGCTGCCGCGCGATCATGGGGGGCCGGCGCGCCTACTCGTGCCGCATCTCTACTTCTGGAAGTCGGCGAAGTGGGTGAATGGACTTCAGTTCACGGAGGGCGACGAGGCCGGCTTCTGGGAGCTGCGCGGGTACCACATGCACGGCGATCCGTGGAATGAGCAGCGATACACGAATGACTGAAGCGATTGCCGCAGCCGTGCGATGGCAGAGCTGTGTGATTGTCGAGATCGCGACGAGAACGCCTGCTATCAAGAGCTTCTTTCTCCGCCTCTCCGAAACGTTCGACTCTACGGCCGGACAGCATGTTGACGTGCGGCTGACTGCGCCCAACGGCTACACTGCCATGCGCAGCTACTCGATCGCCTCGGCCCCGAGCGATTCCAATGTGATCGAGCTGGCGATCGAGCGCCTCCGGGACGGTGAGGTCTCGCCGTTCTTTCACGACGTCGCCCAGGTAGGCGACACGATCGAGCTTCGGGGGCCGCTTGGCGGACACTTTCTCTGGCCCGGGCCTTCCAACAGACCAGTGCTCTTGATCGGTGCCGGCTCCGGCGTCGTGCCGCTCGTGGCGATGATTCGGTATCGGAAGGCCAGCGGTGAGCCGGTGCCTGTCGCGCTTTTGCTATCCTCCAGGACCTGGGATTACGTGCTGTTCAGGGACGAGCTCCTGGAGCTCGAGAGGTCGCTTCCCGATTTCGTATTCGCCATGACCCTGACACGCGAGCCGACAACCCGTCGCACCGACTTCAGCAGGCGGATCGACAGCGGGATGGTCGCTGACGTCGCGGGGCGGCTGCCTGTATCACCCGCCTGCGCCTTCGTGTGCGGTTCGAACGCCTTCGTCGACATCGCGGCGGACGCAGCGCTCGCTTTGGGACTGGAAACCGGGGCGATCAAGACTGAACGCTACGGCGCTTGAGAGACGATTCCTCTTGCTCCGCGAGAGGATAATTTTCGCTAATGCCCAGATTAATCCTGCGGCCACAGCAATCACGGTGGCGCTGAATGCAAGGATTACGCAATGGTGAATGAGGCGGGAGCCACGCGGATGCTGTCCAGGAAGATTGATGTCGACGGTTCGAAGGTCTTCTGCCGTGCAGGCGGCGCGCATGGCAGGGGGCACTCCGACATCAGGATCGAGATCGACTTCGTCACAGAACTCTAGAATCGGGATACGACCATGTTTTCAGCGATTTTTGAAGTCCTCCCCAACAAAGAGAACTGGGATGACTACCTCGACAACGCCAAGATGCTGCGCCCCGAAGTGGAGCAGGTCGAGGGCTTCGTCGACAACATCCGCTACAAGAGCCTGATCCGCGACGGCTGGATCCTTTCGCTTTCGAACTGGCGGGACGAGAAGTCGCTCGTCCGCTGGCGCACCCACATCCGCCATCACGAGGCTCAGCAGAAGGGTCGCGACGAAATCTTCGCAGACTATCACCTCCGGGTCGGCCAGATCACGGCCGACAATCGGATCCCTGAGGGGTACGCCCTCACGGAGCAGCGGCTCGACGAGACCGGAGTCGGGGAGGGAACGACGGTCACGCTGATCAACGCAACGCGCCCCGCGGAGTGGAAGCAGACCACCAACCCGTACGACTGCGCCGAGTGGCTCGGCCTGAATCCGTGGGCGGTCGACAGCACGTCCTGGGACATCTTCGACGCCGTACTCACGCCCGGCGACCTGATTCTGCTCATATCCTGGAAGAACGCCGCTGCAGCGCAGGCCTACGAGGACACATCCGCGCCGAATGACAAGGCGAGGGTCCGAAGAGTGCGGATCGTGCGCGACTATGGGAAATACGACCGTCGCGAGGCGCCTCAGTACTACCCGGACGCAAAGGGCGGCGAGACGCTGCGCGCCTGATAGCGCTCCGTCGGGAGGGCGGTCTGCCGCGAACTCGGCTCTGCACCCGCCCAGTGAGCCATTCATGCGTCCGGTCGGGCTTCCCAAGACGCGCCGTGCTGTCAAACGGCCGCGCTCGGCATCATGGCAGCCTTGGTGGTGCCCTGTATGCACGAGCGCAAGCAGTTCGGCCAGCCAATCGGTGACGAAGCTCGCCAACATATCGCTCTAAGCGTGGCTCAGGGACAAGTGCTCGGCATCGTCGGCCGCAACGGCGTAGGCAAGACCACGACGCCGGAGGCGATCATGGGATTAGTCGATGTATATACTGGTACCATTGCGATCACTGGTCGCGCACGCTTTCGCCCCCAGTTGGAAGGCCTGCGACGAACTGCGTGCCTCGTCGAGGAAGGCTTACGGATCTATCTCGCGGCCTTCAAAGGCGATCCGGACTCGACGTTGACGATGTCGACGCGGTATGTCGCGGCGCTCGGCGAACTGATCCCGGACTCCGCCCACCTTCCCGCGCACTAGAGGTCAAAATCGCTGAGTTCGGGGTGATCCTCAGGCCGACGTCCGAAGGGCCATAGAAAGATTCGGTCGGCCGCATCAATCGGATGCTTGTCGATACTCTCTATGCATCGGCGAATTAGTCCGTTCTGATCGAACTCCCAGCATCCATTTCCGTAGGTTCTGAACCATTGGCCATTGCTATCGCGGTATTCGGACGCGAACCTGCCGGCGATCCGATCACCGGTGAACGCCCAGAGTTCGGTCACAACACGGTAGTCAAGTTCCCGTGCCCATTTGCGTCCCAGAAACTCTTCGATCGCGGCCCGTCCTGACAAAAATTCGGTGCGGATTCGCCAGCTGCTGTCGATCGAGTATCCGAGCGCTACTCGAGCCGGATCGCGGCTATTCCAACTATCCTCTACGGAGCGGACTTTTGCTGCTGCGGCCTCCCGGCTAAACGGGGACAAGGGACGGGGTAACATAACGTCGCTCCGAGGGATGAGTGGACTTACGCCGCACACTGGCGGTGGAGCCTGTCCGTTGCGAGTTTATTGATGTGAGAAAGTGTGAAGACCCCGGCCGATATCTCCTGAACGCGCGCAAAACTGACAGGTTTAAGCAGGATCAGAATGCGAGGGCCGGATCGCGAATTCATTGAGCCGGTTTTTTGCCATGATGAGATCGGCCGTCCCAAACCCTTCCGTAAATCGTCCATAAACCTCAGAAAGAATGGCCCGCGCTTGGTTGACGCGCCCCTGGTCCGCCCACAACCGACTCAATGCCAGAGCCGATCGAAGTTCCCACCCGAGGGCAGATTGCTGCCGAGCGCAATCCAGCGAATCCTTGAGCGAAGCCTCGGCCGCCAGCGAATTCGCGGGCGATGCAGCCAGGAGTACCGCTGCCCGAGCCCGTAATATGTCGGGCAGTTCAAATGTTCCGATGCCGCGCATGGCATCAACGACAGTCGCATCAATGATGCTCGCTGCTTCGGTGACCTGACCGCTTCTAGCCAGAGCTTCGGCCAACGCACGAGAAAATGCGGATGAGAGTATGTATTGCCGCTCGGTTCGCAGGGTCGAAAGCGCACCGCGCAAGGCGTCGATGCCGGGCTGCGTTTCGCCCCTCGTGAACATAAGCTCGCCTCGCAAACCGAGGCCGCCAGCGTGATAAGGCGTGAGTGAGTACGTGGCCGAATGGGCGATAAGCCGCTCTATGAGCTCTTCCGCCACTTGCTGGTCGCCCCGCCATAGGAACACCTGGGTGGCATAGAGAAGGGAAATGCAGAGTGTGACCGGATGTCCCTGTCTTCCAGCGAACTCGATTGCCTTATGTCCCAGTTGAGCGGCCTGATCAGGGAGACCCCGATCCCACAATGTCCGGGAGTAGCCGATCAAAGCTCTTACATAGTGATTGTATCCGAATGAGTGGACCTCGTTCACTCCAGAATCCGCCGCGCGAGCAAAGCCGCTCTCGTAGCTTTGCTGCGCGGCGCTTTGCTTTCCTACGAGGTGATAACTCGCCCCCAGCATCCACTCTGCCATCACGCTCTCTCGTGGCCCGCCAAATTTCCTTGCCAACGACGCATAGCGTTCCGCCGCGGCCAACGAGCCGCGAAAATCGGCGAGCCGAGCCCGGTACAGATTGAGGCCGGCCAGCAATTCCAACTGAGAATCGACATCTCCCAAGGTCTCCGCAAGACAGAGTCCTCGTTGGAGGGCCGCCTCCACTTCCTTGCTATTGCCGTGAACATAAGTCGAGGATATCGCCAACGAAAGTTGCAGCACGAGCTCAAGCTTTGTTCCGCGATCTTCGTCGTTCAGCGCTTCGATCGTTTGGAGAGACCAACGCCGGCACTCGATGAGCATCGACAGGCCGAGAAACAACGGCACAGCACCGGCGCCCAACGCGACCCCGACGGTGCGGTCGCCTGACGTTGAGAAGCTCCATTCGAGGGCCGCCATGATATTGCCGATCTGCCGCGAGTAGGCGGTGAGGTCGCGATTCATCGATATGCTGGCGATGCCTCCGAGTCGCTCGGCGAAATAGAGGGCGTGCCGTCTCGCCACCGCATTTTCCGCTCCCCGTCTTTTCAATTTGATCGCGGCGTAGGCCCGCGTCATGTCAAGGAGCCGGTATGACCATGCGTCTTCCGTCCGCGAGACAGAGATCAGCGACTTCTCGACCAAGCCAGTAATGAAATGCTCGATATGAAATTCGCCGCGATCAAGCTCGAACGCTATCGCTTGCGCCATTTCTATCGAGAATGCGCCGACAAAGATGGACAATGTACACAGGACGGTTTGCTCTTGCTCGGAAAGGAGATCATAGCTCCAGTCGAGCATGGCCAGCAGCGTTTGGTGTCGCGGCACGCCTCGCCGCCCCGGCCAAAGCAGCATCAAGCGGTCGCCAATCAGCTGTGCCAAGCCCTTAATGCCGTAAACGTTGGTCCTGCTCGCCGTCAGTTCTATAGCTAAAGGCATCCCGTCCAGCTGACGGCAAATGCCGGCTAGGACGGGCGCTTCCTCGTCGCTGAGCTCCTGCCGATATCCCCCGGCGGCGGCCCGGTCCATGAAAAGCTGAGCAGCGGGCGAGGCGAGAGCCCCGGCTGCGGTCAGAGTAGTCTCGTCGGATGGACTGTCGAGGGGCGGCAGGGGATAGATGTTCTCACCCTCGACCCGTAGGGCTTCGCGGGTGGTCGCGAGGATGTGTACAAGCGGCGCCCCGCGAAAAAGACTTTCGGCGAACGTAGCGACCGGCTCAACCACGTGCTCGCAACTATCGAGAATTAGCAGCGCCTTCTTGTCGGCAAGGAATGCCAAGAGACGTGGCAGCGAATCCTGTGTCTGATCGAGACACCCGGCGGCTGCCGCTACCGCGGAAACAATGAGTGCACCATCCCGGAGCGCACTGAGATCGATGAGGTAGACGGCGTTGTGGAAATCGGTTGCCATCGCATGCGCGACCGCAATCGCGACAGTGGTCTTGCCGACACCACCGGGTCCAACAATGCTGACGAACCTCCTCGACGTAAGCTCCGAGCGCAGGATTCCAACGATTTCGTCACGGCCAATCATCCGTTGCAAGCGCGGCGGGAGCGTCCGGAGTTTGACACGCTCAATCGAGGCGCCAGCAGAAGGTTGTGATGGTGCCGCGCTCTGGATCGGCGCAACAAAGCAATAGCCTCGGCCCGCGATGTTGGCGATATAACGGGCGCCCCCTCGACCATCACCGAGCGTCTTGCGGAGTCCTGCGATATGGACCCGAAGACTAGATCCCTCGACGACAACATCCGGCCAAGCCCGCTTGACCAGTTCCTTATGACTCACCACGTCGCCAGCGCGCTCGATCAGAGCGATCAGGATGTCGAGAGCACGGCCGCCCACCGCCAGCGGCTCGCCATTTTTCACCAACAATCTCTCGGCGACGATCAGGCGAAACGGACCGAACTCAAGCACTTCGGCGTCGTCGTCTGCTCGCGACTGCAACGCAGGTACCTCACTTTCCAGGTGATCTGCCCCAACCCCGATCATCGAGTACATCCCGGCGGTGTCGAGCACGACGATCAGAAACACGCAGAAGCCACCATACCGGCGGCAGACTGGCCGCCTTTAAGGAAGTGGGAGACTCTGGCCGCTGTGATACTCGAGCACCGTGTATTCCTAAGAAAAGTGAATGTAAACTGCGTGACGGAATACGTCGCCAAGGTCCGCGCAGAACGATCGATGGGCCGCGTGCAACCTACATTCAGGCAGTGCCAATTGCCTTTATATTGGCTTCATCATGTCAAATTGCAACAGTTCATATAGGGCATGGACGATAGCATCTTTACGGCGGCATTTGCCGGGTTTCACGGACGGCCCGAATTTCACCACCCCTCTGGCGCTCGCGCGAAAGATACATGAATTTCGCTGTCGATGACAGTTGGCGTCAGCCGGACCCACCCGGCCCGCGGACGATGGCATCACTTCCCGAAAAGTTGCGCGAACATAATCGCCTGTTGACACCGATTCACGACGTTTAACGAGACACTTTTTAGCTGATGCTATAGCCATTGTCGTCGAGACGATACGCACTGGCATCGTTGCGGGAGATCTAAAACGAACTTTCTTTGACTTGTGCAGGGCGGATGATCCAGTCGCTCCAGATTAATGGTGCTCCGGGGCAGCGATTTGCCCGGCTTTACTCGCGACGGCGGCACACGCGGGTTAATGGCGCCGTGCCAGCCGTGCCGGAGGGCATTCGGAGCGCAACTGCGATCCAGAACGAAAGAATCATGACGGTACTTGAAGCAAGCAAGTCGACGAACGCGCGCGCGGATGGATTCGCAGCTTTGTACGCCGAAAAGGGGGCGAGCGGCTCGACCTCGCCCATGTCCCAGTTAGCGAGGACGCGCACGAGCAGACCGTTCGAGATCCCCGTCCTCGCCCACCTCGCCGCGCACTGGCCGAACCCTCAGGAATACCAAAAAGTGTGTCCGTGCGTCCAATTAATAGGCCCGGCCGTCCCAGCGTGTGCAAGCGAGTTGCATCTACGCCCCCGTGCTTGCGACGTGCGCGTCGTCGAATGCGAAGGCTGGTCACTATCGACAGCCGCATCTTGAGAGAGCAACCAATGGAGCTTCATCAGATTCGCTATTTGCTCGCCGTTGCATCCACCCTCAACTTCACCCGCGCGGCCGAGCAGTGCAATGTCACGCAGCCCGCCCTGACCAAGGGGGTACAGAAGCTCGAGCAGGAGCTCGGTGGCCAGTTGATCTACCGCGAGCGCAGGCTGACGCAGCTCACCGATCTTGGAAAGGAAGTGCTTCCGATGCTGGAGCGTACACTGGCTTCGGCACAGGCGGTGCGTCGCCGGGCCCAGGAGTTCCAACGCAAGGAGGTCGCGCCACTAAAGATTGGCCTCGCCCCATCCATCTCGGTGTCGCTCGTCCTCGATCCTATTGCGGAGATCGCAAAATTCGTCCCTGGATTTCACGTTGAGCTGCGCGAGGGTGCGGCGGAGAAGCTTGTCGACCTCTTGCTTGAGGGGGAGATCAACGCCGCAATGGTCGGGGACGTCCAGGACGTGCCCGCCCGCATCGACGACTGGTTGCTGTTCGAGGAGCGCTACGTCGCGCTTCTCGCGCCGACACACCGGCTCGCAAATCGTCCCTCAATCGGCATCGACGACCTCTGTGAGACCGTCTTGCTGAAACGCGCAGGATGCGACGTCGCCCCGAAGATCCAGCGGTCGTATTTCCCCGAGAAACCGCCCCAACTCGGTCACTGCAGCGGTCACGACTTGCACCTGCAACACATGGCCGCGGCTGGCTTCGGCGTGATGCTCGCACCCGAGCACATGCCGCGCCTTCCGACGCTCAAGACCATTCCGCTCGACGGCGACCTGGTTTCGCGGGAGGTGCGGCTGCTGGCTGTGCAGGGGCGCCGCTACTCGCCGGCGATGGACGCTTTCGTCAAGGTCGCGCGGCTTCGCGACTGGTCGGTCGAAGCCCCCCACCGGAGCATACCGGGCTCAACGCTCCCGGAGGTAGCTGCATGACTACGACGTGTACCCCGGGGGCCAACCGCTCCGGGCCAACCGATCGGCAACCTAACGATACCCCGTCGATGCAAAACGAGATCGACAAGACACTCGCCCAGATTCGCACCGAGCTGCTGATGACTTTCAGCGCAGCTGACTGAGAGTCATACAACCACCTGGTGCGGCTAGCTCCGCGATGCAGACGTGGCATCGCGCGCGTTGAAGGTCGGAGACGACGCGCCGGACTTCCTCCTGCCGGACGCTGACGGCCGTCTGGCGCGCTGTTCCGGGTGCCGACGAGACCAGAGCACACTATTCCGGTCCAGGCTTCGACTTCGGCGCCCGGCACGGGTCATCGATCTGGATGCTGCCCATTCCCGCGACCTACGTGATCGACGCCGATGGCCGTATCCGCAGCGCATTCATAGAACCCGACTTCACGATACGGGGAACTCGGCGAAACTCTTGACCTCGCTGCGCCAAGTCGCTTCCACGACCTAGCAAGGGAACCAGAAGGCGGAAAGCGACATCCGAGACAGGCTAGGTCGAAGACGCTCGCCCCGTCCTGCTCAACGCGGAGGTGCCACAAGAGCTGCCTGGCCTAGGGTACGGATCGAGGCGGTCGCATGACGTTCGAAGCGTTGCAACGCGACGGGAAAGAGTGATCGCGAAATGCCCTTCATGTCCTCCTACGCCGGCCGACACCCGAGTACGGCGCACTCCTCGACGGATGATCGCGGACAGCTGATCGTGGATGGACGGGACGCCCGCGCCCACAGCGCTTTTGGACCACGATACCTCGCGCCTATCGAATGCATGTCCAAAGGGAATTTCTAATTTCGTCGGCGGCGCTCGATCCTTGGGTCTGCTAGGTCGGCCGAGCACACGCGTTCGCCGCCACAGCGATTGAAACAGTGATGGAAGCCTCTGCGCCAAGCCACCTTGCCGCGCGCGAGCTGCAAAGAAGACTCCCATGAACTACCGAGGACTGTCGGACTGGTTGTCGCCATCGCGTCTGAAAAAAAAGGAATTGCGACTCCGATGATCAATGATCAAAGCGACAAAACCTTCCATCCGAATCGTCGAGGCTTTCTCGGCGTTGCCGCCGTCACGGGCGCTGCTTCGCTTGCTCCGGGTGTCCTGATAGGAACAACCGCAGCTCTCGCGGAAGCATCCGAACCGGCTTCCTCCCAATCCGTGCGCGCTTCCGCGAGTCCTATCGCCGCCAAGTTGCCATCGTCCGCGCCCGGCTATCTGTCTTTTGGCCCCGACGAAGCAGGTTTCGTCGAGACAATGGTTAACGTGATGTGTCCGGCCGACGCGCTGACGCCGAACGGGGTCGATTGCGGGCTTGCGGTCTATATCGACCGACAGCTCGCCGGCGGTTTCGGCAAGGGGGCACGGCTCTACATGCGCGGCCCTTGGCAGGAAGGCAAACCCGAGCTCGGCTACCAGTTGCCGCTCACGCCCGAACAGTTCTTCAAGACGGGCCTCGCCGCCGCGGATACGGCCTGCCAAAAGCAGTACGGCAAGCGCTTCAGTGAAATGGACGAGAGCGGCGCGGACAAATTTCTTCAAGAGCTATCCGGCGGCAAGGTGACGGACGAGCGCGTACCACTCGGCTCGTGGTTCAACAAACTCGTCTATCCGTTATTCGTTGAGTCCTGTTTCGCTGACCCTATCTACGGCGGCAATGTCGGCAAGGTGTTTTGGAGGGCGATTGGCTATCCAGGTCTCCCCGCGCTTCACGCGCAAGACATGATCGATTTCCGTGGCAAGCCGTTCCCTGGTGCGGCCGATCCGAAATCCATCGCCGACTTCGCCTAAGGGAGGAAATCATGGCTATACGCTTGAAACATTGCACGGTCGTTTTCGTTGGCGGAGGATTTACGGCGGCGCTGGCTGCTCGTCAGCTGACAGCAAGGGGTGTCGATGTCGTCGTCCTTGAACGTGGAATCGACCGCACCCATACTGCCGCGACAAGCCTGCCGTCCCAGCGCGACGAGCTGCGCTGGGACGTCCATGGTGATCTCTTTCAGGATGGGTCCCTCCAGACCTACACGCTTCGCCATAGTGGCGGCGAAACGGCTCTGCCGATACGGCGTCTCCAGGCTTTTAAGGCCGGCGAGGGACTGGGCGGCGCGGCCAATCACTGGAACGGGCAGACTTGGCGCTGGGGTGAACACGACCCCGTGCTGCGTACCCATCTCGAGAGTAGATACGGCAAGAAAGCCATTCCAACCGACATGGCGATCCAGGATTGGGGCGTCACCTATGCTCAGATGGAGCCCTATCACGACCAGTTTGAAAAACTGTTCGGCATTGCCGGAAAAGCCGGCAATCTGCGTGGCAAGTTGCAGGATGGTGGTAACCCCTTCGAGGGACCACGGCAGAACGAATATCCACAAAAGCCTCTCCCGATCACCGAAGCAGGTTTGATTTTCACCGAAGCCGCCAAAAAGCTCGGCTACCAACCGTTCCCCATGCCGGCGGCGAATTCACCGGTCGCCTATACCAACCCTGACGGCATGCAGCTTGGTCAATGCCAGTTCTGCGGCCATTGCGAGCGATTCATCTGCGAGGCCAATGCTAAGGCGAGCCCTGAAGTCCTGCTCTATCCGATGCTGCAAAACCGCAAAGGTTTCGAGTTGCGCCTGCAAACCCACGTTCTCGATGTTCTCTATGATCGCAAGGCCAAGCGTGTAACCGGCGTGCGCTACATCGATCGCGTAACCGGCAAGCAGTACGACCAGCCGGCCGACGTCGTCGTGCTTTCCTCCTTCACGATGTCTAATGCCAGGTTCCTACTGATGGCGGAGATCGGGACGCCTTATGATCCGAAGACTGGCCATGGTGTCGTCGGCAAGAATTTCTGCCACCAGACAATGTCTGGCACGCATGTCTTCTTCAAAGATCGCTGGATCAACCCGTTCCTCGCTTCGGGCGCGTCACAGACCGTGATCGACGAGTTCAACGGTGACAATTTCGACCACAGCAATCTCGGCTTCATTGGCGGCGGATACATCTACGCCAATGTGACAAATGGACGGCCAATTACCAGCCGAGCCGTTCCGCCTGGAACGGCGAAATGGGGCTCAGCGTGGAAGAAGGCCAACACCGACTGGTACGCGCATAATTTCAGCATATCCGCGCATGGTAGTTGGTATCCGCATCGGGAGAACTATGTCGATCTAGACCCGGCCTATGTCGATGCGTACGGGCAGCCGCTTCTGCGCATGACATTCGACGTTCGCGAAAATGAGCGCAGGATGTCCGTATATCTCTCGAAAAAGATTGACGAGATCGCCAAAGCAACAGGCGCGGACATCGCGCCGCCGACAGCGCCCCGCAAAGGACCCTACGATAGCCAAGTCTATCAGACGACGCATGTCACCGGCGGTACGATCATGGGAAGCGACCCCGGTACCAGCGTTGTCTCTCCCCATCTGCAACATTGGGATGCGGAGAACCTCTTCGTCGTCGGCGCTTCGGTCTATCCCTTCAATGCCGGCTACAACCCGACAGGGCCGTTGGGGGCGCTCGCGCTGAGGCTCGGCGACGACCTCAACCATTACATCGAACGGCCGCGCCACCTCTAACCCCGCACACAAAATGGAGTTAACAATGAAGAACGCGGGAAAATACGGCGCGCGTATCGCAGTGCTCATATTTGTTGGCTTAATCGCGAGCCCAGGCGACGCACAGGATGCTGGGCATGGGAAGAGTGTGTTCGAGGCCTGTGCGGCATGCCACGCCACAGATCACGCCAATCGGGTCGGTCCGGGGCTGGAAGGGATTGTCGGTCGGAAGGCGGGTACGTTTTCCGGCTTCCGCTATAGTAATGCGATGAGGAACTCCGGCATCGTCTGGGACGAGAAGTGGCTTAATGCCTATCTGGAATCGCCCCAGAAGGCCGTCCCCGGAAACAGGATGCCCTACCCTGGCCTGAAGGACACGACGGATAGGGCGGACCTCGTTGCTTATCTTGCTACATTGAAGTAGCGGCTCGTTTAGCGAGCGTCAGCAAGACGCCATCCGCCATCCGCCAGCTGCTGCGCGCCCGCGCCGCGGCGCGGAAGGGTAAGTCGGCACATCGCGCCGTGAATCGCCGCGCGACACCTCGAGTACCGCGCACTCCTCGACGGCTGATCGTGGACAACTGCAGCCGCGAACTTCTGAGCCCGAAAGGCATGCCCCCAGAATTTCTGTGCGAGTGTGCCGTCTACTCGCAAATCGCGTCTACCGGGTTTTGCTGCGCCGTGGATCGCCTCGCTTACGGGCCCATTCAGCCAACGGACTCGGGGCACGCACGATGTTTACGTTCTCACCTCTAAGCGATCGCTTAGCACAAGCAGCGACAAGCGAATCTCACCGTACCTCGGCGCTGTCGACCGGAGCGCCACGATCCGTCAACATGCGGTCGTTGACGGTCACCGAGGTCGCCTTCCCCATCTTGTGACGACCACAAGCGACCAAATCCGGGTAGTGCGATGCAAGGCCCGTCGGTAGAGACAGCCGCACCTTGACGGAGAAGTAACAGCCCATGGAGCTTCATCAAGTTCGGTACTTCCTCGCCGTCGCGTCTACGCTCAACTTCACCCGCGCAGCCGAGCAGTGCAACGTTACTCAGCCCGCCCTGACCAAAGGGGTGCAGAAGCTTGAGCAGGAACTCGGCGGCCAATTGATCTACCGCGAACGCCAGCTGACGCAGCTCACCGACCTTGGAAAAGAAGTCCTTCCGATGCTGGAGCGCACGCTGGCCTCGGCAGAGGCGGTGCGTCGCCGAGCCCAGGAGTTCCAACGCAAGGAGGTGGCGCCACTGAGGATCGGCCTTGCTCCATCCATCTCGGCGTCGCTCGTCCTCGATCCGATCGCGGAGATCGCAAAGTGCGTTTCGGGACTTCACGTAGAGTTGCGCGAGGGAGCGACGGAGCAGCTCGTCGATCTCTTGCTTGAAGGCGAGATCAACGCCGCAATGGTCGGGGATGTGCAGGACGTGCCCGCCCGTATCGACGACTGGTCGCTGTTCGAGGAGCGCTACGTCGCGCTTCTCGCGCCGACACACAAGCTCGCAAATCGCCCATCGATCAGCATCGACGAACTCCGTGAGACGATCTTGCTGGAACGGGCCGGATGCGACATCACCCCGAAGATCCAGCGGTCGTATTTCCCAGAGGAACCGCTCCACCTCGGCCACTGCAGCGGCCACGACTTGCACTTGCAGCACATGGCCGCCGCTGGCTTCGGCGTGATACTCGCACCCGAGCACATGCCGCACCTTCCGACGCTCAAGCCCATCCCGCTCGAAGGTGACCTGTTTTCGCGGGAGGTGCGGCTATTGGCTGTGCAGGGGCGCCGGTACTCGCCGGCGCTGGACGCTTTCGTCAAGTTCGTTTGCCTTCGCGACTGGTCGGTCATTCTTCGCACCGGGGGGCGAGCCCGGGAAAGTAGCGGAGTCCGTGTGGCTATTCGCGCCCCTCAATACGCCAGTCGCCATAGAGCACCGAAGGAGAAGCGAGGCGCGATGACACGGCAGGCGACAATGACGGGGTGGCAAGAGCCGGTGTGATGTGCGGGCTCGTTTCGTCGATCGTGAGAGGATGTCTTGCGGAGAGCTGCGGACGTAGCTCAAATAACACCACCGATGCCGGCGAGGTGAAGATCCCAACGTGACCTCACTTGGCGTCAAGGTCGGCGCGGTTCGAGGCGCGTGGAGGTTCGCTGATCGCCACTTCCTTTCAGAGAATTGATAGGTAAGAACGTCGTTCGAGATGCGATGCGGCTGGTGGCATTCCTCGCTACGTCATCAGCGACAAGGTGAGCGACAATAACGATCGTCTATGGACTCTATGGTGAGAGGTGATTTCCCTTGCCAGCATTGCAAGGCCACGCTCCAAAGCGTGGTCCCAATCTCAGGATCAGGCGCCGCGTCAGCGACGGTGTTGATTTAACGATACAAATGGCATGAAAGAAAAATGACTGATGTCCCTCGTCGACGCAAGGCTCAGGGTCCGCGGGGTCGACTGACTCCGTGTGATCGATGCCTCGATCATGCCGAATACCACCAGCGGCAATACCAACGCTCCGACCCGGGCGCTTGCGCGCCACGCTGTGACGATGCTGGCCGAGGATTTGAAGGGACCTAGGGAGTTCTGGCCCGAGCAGGTGAGGCCGGTCTCCCGCCTACGCTGGCCGGAAAGCCTCGCGGGAGCAGAGTATGCTCTTCAAAGGAGTAGACGGGCGAGGTGTTTAATCGCAACCTACTGACACTCGTTGAATGCTTTGAGCATTTGTGTCTCAAAGGCATGACCGGCGAAGAGGACTGCACTAACCCTGAAGGGGGATCACAATGGGTATACGCGAGCAAGCTCCGTGAGAGACCGTCGACCGTCTAGTTACGTCATGCTCAATCTGGCCCCGGGACCCGTCGGTGAGGCGATGCATCTACAGACTACCGGCTCCGGACAATGAGGGGCCGATGCACATAGAAAGGGTCAGGTACCTGGCTCCTGCGGCCGCACTCGCGATTGGCATCTTTCTAGTCGATACCCTGTCGTCACTGCAGTTCGCGGTCGCCTCGCTGTATGTTGTCGTCGTGTTGATAGCTGCCCAGGATCTCGATCGCAGAGGTACTGTCGTGGTCGGCATCGTCTGCGCACTGCTTACCATCCTCAGCTATATCCTTACGCACGGCCTCGTCCCAAATGGGACCGCGGCGTTGCGATCCGGCGTCAGCCTAATCGCTCTGTTGGTTACGACAATGCTCCTGCTCCATAGACTCTCCGCTAACCAGCGAATCAAGAAAGTAGAGCGCGAACGTGCTAACTTGGCGCGCTTCTTTTCGCCAAGCATCGCTGAGCAGCTCATCAAGGCTCAGACCCCGTTTTCGTTTACGCGTTGTCAGCGTGCGGCAGTACTGTTTGTTGACATTGTCGGGTTCACTGACTTCTCATCCAGCAAGCCGCCGGATGTCGTCGTCCAAACGCTGCGACACCATTTGCGTATGTTCAGTGACGTGGTGTTCTCCCATCAGGGTTCGATCGACAAATTCCTGGGTGATGGGTTGATGGCCTTTTTCGGCCCGCCATTGGCCAGCCTGCGCGACGCCACCAATGCTGCGGAGTGCGCAATCGAGCTTCTCAAATCCGTCGATTCTTGGAACGGACGCATTGACGCAAAAGACCAGTCGCTTCGTATCGCCGTCGGCATCCATTACGGCGAAGTCATCTATGGGGACGTTGGCAATGAGAAAAAGCTGGAACTCACCCTGATCGGTGACACAGTGAATGTCGCTAGTCGGGTTGAAGCCCATTGCCGGGTACTGGAGGCTTCTGTGCTCGTAACCGGCGAATTCATGGATGCTTTGTCTGCGGAAGATAGCGTGGAACTCGCCGCCGCGTTTCGCGACGAAGGCTCACACATCCTGCGTGGCCGAAGAGATCCGGTCCGTCTTTTCAGCATTCGGAGGATGTCGTGCGAGCTGTGAGTCGAGCCAACCGCGTTTGGCGGTTGCCTAGCCAGCGCAGTTCATTGAATCACGGTGAGAATCGGCAAAAAGCAAGCCGGCCTGTCCAGCCGCAGAGCCTTAGAGGTCGTGCGGGGACCGGTGGACCTCCCTTATCGCACAGGGAGCGCAATGCTGTGAATTCGGCGCCATAGGCTGACACAATCATCGCTGCCTCGCCACATCTGCGACGATCGCCGTCAGTTCGCGGGCGCCGCGAAGCCCAGAGGTCGGCGTACCCGGAATAGCGCTAGGCAATCCCTGGTCGCGTCATCGACGATGCTAACGCGAGATGGAGCTTGTCACCATGGTCATTGCAATGGGTTCTCATGTCGGCGCTCGCATTGCCGATACGGCGCGAGCGCCATCGACAGGCGCGCATGCGCACCAGAACGAATGCTTGATAAGGAGGAAGTGAGTAAGCGTCGATAATGTTTGACTTGTGCCGTTACGTTGAAGCGACGCAGATTGTTGACCGACAAATAGTCCACTAACGGGTCGATGATGTCAGACATCTTGAAGAAAATCGAAGCCTATAAACGCGAGGAGATCGCCGCCTCCAAGCGTTCTCGTCCCCTCGCGAACGTCGAGGCACGCGCCAAGGCGGCGGCGCCACCCCGCGGCTTCGTCCGCGCGATCAAGGAAAAGCATGGCGGCGGCGGCTATGCGCTGATTGCTGAGATCAAGAAGGCTTCGCCATCGAAGGGCCTGATCCGCGCCGATTTCGATCCGCCCGCCTTGGCAAAAGCCTATGAGGTCGGGGGCGCGGCGTGCCTCTCGGTGCTGACAGATACGCCGTCGTTCCAGGGGCATCTCGACTTCATGGTCGCGGCGCGCGCGGTGACCGATCTGCCGGTGCTGCGCAAGGATTTCATGTTTGACACCTATCAGGTTGTCGAAGCCCGGGCTCACGGCGCCGACTGCATCCTGATCATCATGGCCGCGCTCGATGATGCCGCCGCCAAAGATATCGAGGACGCCGCGATCGCGCTTCAGATGGATGTGTTGATCGAGATCCACGACCAGGTCGAACTCGAACGCGCGCTGAAGCTCCGCTCGCCGATGGTCGGCGTCAACAACCGTAATCTCCGTACGTTCGAGACCACTCTCAAGACGAGCGAGGCGCTAGCGCCGCTTATCCCGGAGGAGCGGCTGATGGTCGGGGAAAGCGGTATTTTTACATCGGACGATCTAGCCAGGCTAGAGCGCGTGGGTATGTCGACTTTCCTTGTCGGCGAGAGCCTGATGCGTCAGCCCGATGTGGCAGCGGCAACCCGTGCGCTTCTGGTACGGAGCAAACCCGGCGGCAGCGGCGGGAATACCGTCTAGCTAAACCGCGCCGCCCTCCCAATGAGCGAGCTGCCTGCAGTAGCGCCGGGCTGGGCGGGCCGTCGCCTTCAATGAAGCTCGTCTTGTCCGAAATCTGACACTCGTCGCGCCAAATCTGGAATGATGATCGAACGCATGGCCGAGATCGTTTGGAGTGACGCCGCGAGCGGTAGATCTCCGAAAGCGAGTTGGCACATGACGTATGTAACACCAGCCTCAGCGACTTGGCTCCTGAGCGCCTGTCGCACCGCGGATGGTGATCCGACCACGCAGAAACCGTCGTCCAAAGCTTGCTCGAACGACTGAGGCAGATTCGGCGGAAGGGGCAGATTTCGAGTGCGTGACAGGAAGGTGAATGTCTCGAACCAGCGTGCATAGGCGGGAGCGGCAAGAGCACGTGCGTCAACGTCGGACTCGGCGATCACCACAATCCGAACCATGCCAAGCAGCGGCATATCCTGCGCAGGTCGCGCGATACAGTGCGCGCGGTACGCGTCCGTGATTGCCCGAATCGCGCCACTCTTTCCGACGCAAGCGATGTTAATCGAATTTTCGGCGGCCCATCGGGCGGTTTCCGGTTTCGTCGTCCCATACCACAGCGGCGGATAGGGTTTTTGGATGATGGGTGAAAGTGTGATCGGCACTGTCAGAGATGATGAAATGGCGGCCGTAGTACGTGAGGGCATCAGTTTCGATGGCTTTGAAAACAATTTCGGCTGCCTCGTTGTAGGGATCCTGAGCCTCTGCGGCTGAAACGCCAAAAAACGAAAGTTCAAGTGGGACGCCGCCGCGGCCAATACCAAGATCGAGCCGGCCTTCACTCAGCTGATCCAGCATGCAGATCTCTTCGAAAGCGCGCAGAGGGTGATACAGATTCAGCAACATCACCAACGGTCCGAGTCTTAGCTTCCTTGTGCGTTGCGCCACAGCGGACAGAAACAAGTTGGGTGAAGCCGCCAGACCGTGTGGCGTGCCATGATGTTCCGCGACGTGATAAGCGCGAAAGCCAGCCTGATCGCACGCCGACGCAATTTCTAATCGGTCCCTGTACTGCTGGCGAAGGCTCCCGCCCGCATGATCCAAATGGTCAAAAACGCCAAAACTGAGGGCGGGCAGGGTTGCGGAAGTCATGGCGGCTCTTTAACCTCTTGTTCGGAGGATCTGATCGTTTAGCAGGAGGTGTTCTTCCACTGTCCGCGTCGTCGGCCCAACGAGCGGCCTGCTGCACTTCATAAAGAATGTTGGCATTGAACTTCTCCTCGATCCTCAATCCTTGATTTCGATGTGTTACGGTGCGAGTTCGCCTGGGGAGCCGTGACCGCCGGGTATCCTAGGCCGCGACGGCCAATTGCCGTCTGAATTGAATTGTTCAAGTGCCCGCTCGTAGCGCCACTCGAGTTCAGCTTTCTTGTTGCTCTGCAAGAGCGCCGCGCAAGCGGAAGACGGTCGATCTTTCGGGCTCTCTCGACAGGGGGACGCCAGCCTCCACTTGGTCGTGTCTTCCCATAGGCTCCGGCCGGGCAGGAAGGAGTACTCCAAGCTGTTCCGTTCGAGGGATATGACATCGCTGTAAGTCAATCTGTACGATGTGACTGCGGTGACCAGCTCATTGGTCATATCGGTTCTGGAAACCCCTTCGTCGTCGGTCGCGATTACCAGAGGGACATTAAATCGCCGATAGACTGGAAACGGATGCTGCCGACCCGCTACGCCCAGAATGAGCCGGTTGCTGGTTAGGGCGATTTCCACCGCGATGTGCCGATCAGCAAGAATCCGCAATAGTTCGTACGGCCGATCCTCATACATGACATCAACACCATGACCGATCCGCCGGGCACCGCCAGTCACGACCGCTTCTCGAATATGAGAGCGCAAGTGTTCGGGCGTGACGAGCCCAAGCGTCAGCTCGCCGGCATGCAAAGCAACTCTTACGTCTGGCATTTTGGATTCGAGGTAGTTCAGTATTCGCATGTGCAGGGAATAGTCTGCGAGCGCTACGGGAAAGTCCTCGGGAGCAACGAAATTGACGCCTACGACTCGCGAGTCATTCTTTGCCAGCATGAAGCCGAATACGGTCTGGGCGAAGACATCGACCGGCGTTGCAGTTCTATTTGTCGTCATCAAATACCGTAACTCGACCTTGCATCCAGGTTCGGAATCGTGCTGGCCGCACTTAAGAATGCGCGCTCGCTCCCGGTCTAGCAGATCGAGGTCGCTAACCGCATTATCTACAATTCTTGCGATACCGAGGCTCGAAAGCTTGTCCAGCATCGTGCCGAAGTCATCGGTCCACGTGACATTGGACGCGATTTGCTTGATCGCGTCCGTCTGTAGGGAGGTCATCAGCTCCATGTAGATGAGCCGTTCGCCTGCAGCGCGATTCGAGACCTCAGCGATCAGCGCACCTGGTTCGACGGCGTGACCAAACAGATTGAATGTCCTGAAGAATTGATCGTGACCAGTGAATCCCGCGTCAGCAACGAAGCCTCGCATGGACCACGCATCCACGATCTGTCGATTCAGATCCGCGTCCCGCAATGCATTTGAAATAGGTCGAAGACCGCGGTCGGCATCACACGGTGGTGGCATGGCAAGAAACTTATTTGCGTCAATGCAAGCTCCTCTGTTGGCGCCTGCCCTTATCAGGTTCTCGGCGTAGGCACCGCCGGTCAAGTGGTAATGCAGGTCTGCTCCCTTTGGCATTGCTTGAAGAAACGCGCGAAGTTCCGGAGGTGACGCGACAGCGTCATCGAAGCGCATTTCGGCAGCCGAGCGTCGCTCTTTCGAGTAACCGGGTGGTTGGTCAACCATGAAGAATAAAGCGATCGGAAGGCCGACCGCCCACAGGTATCGTCGCATCTCATTCTCCGTTTTGAGGCGCACACTAGAAGGCTGGAGGTGATCCAGATGAAGCGCCTTTTAGAGTTTCTGCTATCGCCTGACGCGACTGACGTTTCCGTCAAGCGAAGACAGCAGCATTTGCATCGTTCAAGAAACACTCGTAGCCGCGGCACCCCATCGCGATGCCTGTTCTCGAGGTCGATTGAACCACGATTGCTGAGACTTACTTTGCAGCGCCGCCGAGGGAAATCACCTCTCACAATGGATTCGATAGAAACTCGTTATTGCCGCTCGCCAAGCGTGGCTGGTGCCGTAGCGAGGAATGCCGCTGGTTGCATCGCACTTCGTAGCCGACGCTGTTGTTCTGCTTGAGGTCTAAGTCACGTTCAGTCGCTGTAACGTCAATCAACGTCGTCATACCCTGCGCAATGCGGGGTGCGCGTGCTCCAAGGAAAATTCCTGGATGCTGCATTGATCCTGTACCAACGCGCTAGATGGCTGGCGCTGTAGTTCGAGACGTCCTGGAACGGTCTATACGAGAACGCAATAATCACGCGCGGCACTGTCTCTTACTCATGATCCGCATTTATTGGCTCGCGCGAGCTATCGCCGATCTAACGACTGTTGGATAGCTCGGCGCGCATCGGCTGCAGCACGGTCAGATCTTCGGGAAGAGAATCGACGGCGCCCATCGCAGACCAGTGGATTACAAAACGCGGGCTCTGTCCGAACCGCTGATCGCCACCGATTCAAATCCCCGCGATCAGCCAGCCGCCTGCGGTCGCCAGGTATGCGGCATTCGCCAGTCGATGCCTTCCAGCAGATAGCCAGGCTACGCTGGGGCGTCGTCACCACGCCATCAGCCATGACGGCCAGAGGAGCGGGCGCGCTCCGGCGCCGCCGTGCCCCTTCTCACTCGGCTTCCGGCTCGAAGATCGCCCGCTGCCTGCGCCGGCTGCCAGGCGCTGTCACGGCAGCTCTCTTGGCGGCCGACACGGTGCTTCGGTGCTGACCGACCGCCGGGGCAGAGCGAAACGGCATGTTGGATATCGGACCGTAGCTTGAGCGATGGCGTCGATGTAACAATCGATGCTCGTTGCGATGCTTTGATCCATCCTGAATCTGGATGCTCAACCAGTCCGGAGCCGCGTCAGGCGTCTGCGATCAGTGAGGCTATCTCCTCGAGCGGACGCCGGCTGAAGTCCTTCGCGAGCTCTCCTAAGATCTTGCCTCTCAGGTCGCAATTGAAGTGTTTGCGCATCCCCTCCAGTATCCTGGGGTCGGAGACAACGACTAGGTGTTCTATGGTCCCGTCCAGGCTCAGCTTGTTCAGGAACGCAGCCATCGCTGCCGCGAAGTCGTCTTCGACGAGCCGCCTCCCATCTAGGTTAGAGGCGCATGCGCCTTGCCGCGCACCAAAGCCCGAATGGGCGGATGGAGGCGGAGCCGCAGTGATCTCGACCAAGTGCACCCCCGGTTTCACGCCCGTATTGTGGAATAGGCGGATCGTCTCGCCGTCAGCGACGGCTACAGTCGTACCGGTTGGTAGAATCATCGAAAGACCTCCCACTAACGATCCCGTATTTGCACCGGCTGTTATGATGTTTTATCTGCCAGCGTTCTGCTGCGCCTCTCTTGCTCTTTGCGCGAAGCTCCCCAGAGCAGGGCGGTTGCGACGACCGCCGAAAATCGACGCCGCGAACACCGCGATCTGGCGGCCGAGAAGTCGGTGCGCTTGGAAACCGCGCGCCCCGCCGGGCGACGATCGGCCCGAGATTGAATCTATCGCGGTCGAAAGGAAAATCACCTCTCGCTATGGAGTCGATAGCTCCCCGTTATCGGCAAGACGCTGGGCCTGCCGCGGCAGGAGTATGGCTATTCGTTCCGCGAGCACTCGCTCAGGTGGTCGCCGGCCCACGCGAGAGATAGCACAAAGGTGTGTGTGGTCGGGCGCCGCTTCTAGTGAGTCCTCCGATTTTCAGTGATGGGGACACATGAGCCTCATCGCGATCGTTCAGACTGCTCTTGTGAACAGGATGTATCCTGGGTTCGGGCTTGCATCGCTATGCTTTTCGTCATGAGGTCGCTTGCAATTACGGATCGCGGCGGACTGAACGCCGTCGCGTGGTGCTCCCGTGCGCGCTTGCCCACAGTTTCTGTCGGCGAAGAATTGCCCCGTAAAACTATGATCTCGATGGCTGCGCATAATCCACGGCGGCCCCGAGGAACACCTCTGGGTCGCCGTCGGGAGTTCCGTTCTAGCGAGTCAGCAGAGCGGGAAGGGCCGCCCTCGCGACGCGCCGATAACGGGGAGCTATCGACTCCATGGCAAGAGGTGATTTTACGTTTTGCGGTCTGAGACCCAATCTTCGAATGGTGTCGCCCGCGTGTATGGGCCGAAGTTTGGTGCCCCATTGAACGATCGCAAGCAAGGAGCTCCCCAGATGCAGATCAAATCGTCATCCGACGTTTCTTTTCCGATGGCCGTCGAGAGCAATCCGTCCGAGGAAGTCGTCGTGCTCGCGGACCGCGCCGGCGTTCTGCTTGTGGTACAGCGCCCATTCAGCGCGAGGATGCAGAACGTCAGCGATACCGGCAACGGCGTCATCGCAACCAGGTGCGTGGAGATTCCGCTCGTTGGGCGCGACGGCGAGATCTCCGGGGTTCTGTGCCGGACCGCGCCACGCGCCGGCACGCGCGGCATCATCTTGTCCCCCGGTCGGGAGGAGGGGTGGTCGACCGGGGACGTGGCACAGTCCGCCGTCCACGACATCAAGAACCTTCTCGCCGTGATTGGCGGCGGGTCTGCGGCTACTCGAGAGTCAGAGTGACGCCGCATGTCGCAGGGCCATCGTTGGCAAAATGCAGGAGGCGATTACGCGAGGCTCGTTACTCAGCAATCAGCTCCTCAACACTGCACTACCATGCCGCAAGTCGATTGACGGCTTTGTCACGGGCAGTCGCCTCGCCGCGATCGCGGGTACACTTGACTTGGCGTTGCGTCCAGACATCACTGTCCGTACCAAGATCGCTCCTGACTTATGGACCTTCAATGCCGACCCGGAAGAGCTGTACTTTGCTCTCCTGAATCTCTGCCGAAACGCGGACGACGCTATGTCGAGCGGCGGGACGATCACCGTCCTGGCACGAAATGTGGACCCGTCCGCTAGCGCAGACCGCGGGTTCATTGAGATTGTCGTCGCCGACGAAGGGGAGGGCATGCCCGAGGAGATCCTGTTGCAGGCGCTCTTTCCGTACTTCACGACAAAGGCGGCTGGCGGAGGCAGCGGCATCGGACTCCCCCAGGTTCAGCGGTTCGCCGAAGCGCGGGGCGGCGCGATCGATATAGAGAGCGAGCGAGGCGCCGGCACCCTGGTGCGCCTCCTTCTCCCGCGTGTCGGCGATGCAGCTGTCCGGAGCAGCGGTCCAGACACCACCTACGCTCCCTCATCCGAAATTCCCCGCGGTCAGTGACTATCGCGGTGGGAAGGGAAGACAGGCAGAGTATAAGTAAGGCAAACGCGCCCAATCAGGTCCCTAGGGGGTACGCCCTCACGGAAAAGCGGCTCGACGAGACTGGAGTCGGGGAGGGAACGACGGTCACACTGATCAACGCAACGCGCCCCGAGGAGTGGAATCAGACCACCAACCCGCACGACTGCGCCGAGTGGCTCGGCCTGAACTCGTGGGCGGCCGACAGCACGTCCTGGGACATCTTCGACGCCATGCTCACGCCCGGCGACTTGAATCTGCTCGTATCCTGGAAGGACGCCGCTGCAGCGCGCGGCGTACGAGGACACATCCCGCGCCGAATGACAAGGCGGATCCGAAGAGTGCGGATCGTGCGCGACTACGGGAAATACGGTCGCGAGGCGCCTCAGTACTACCTGGACGCAAAGGGCGGCGAAACCCTGCGCGCCTGATACCGCTCCGTCGGGAGGGCGGTCCGCCGCGAGCTCGACTCTGGGTTCGAACTGCCATCCAGTCCCGCATTTAGTCAGGCTTTGAGAAAAAAGAGGTTTGACTAATTGTCGTTGAAGCTCCGCCGCTTGTTATCGCACGATTGACCGGCAGCGCCGACGATCATGGCTTGGGGGCGGCATAAGCGGGCGCCGCGGCTCATCCGGCTCTCGTCCACCTTGCGTTCAATTGCCCGGCACGCAGAAATTCCTGGAAGCGTGTCCGCGCGTCCAAATCAATGGGCCGACCCGTTCCAACGTGTGCATGCAAGATGCATCTACACCCCACGATCGCTGCGTGCCCGGCACGTCGTCGGTTGCAAAGGCGGGTCCCCTATCGACAGCCGCACGTTGACGGAGAAACTACCAACTCATGGAGCTTCATCAGGTTCGCTACTTCCTCACCGTTGCGTCCACGCTCAACTTCACCCGCGCAGCCGAGCAGTGCAATGTTACGCAGCCCGCCCTGACCAAGGGGGTTCAGAAGCTCGAGCAGGAACTCGGTGGTCAGCTGATTTACCGCGAACGCCAGCTCACTCATCTGACCGATCTTGGAAAGGAAGTGCTTCCGATGCTGGAACGCACGCTGGCCTCGGCAGAGGCCGTGCGTCGCCGGGCCCAGGAGTTCCAGCGCAAGGACGTCGCGCCGCTCAAGATTGGCCTTGCTCCATCCATCTCGGCCTCGCTCGTCCTCGATCCGATTGCGGAGATCGCAAAGTTCGTCCCTGGACTTCACGTCGAGTTGCGCGAGGGAGCGGCGAAGACGCTCGTCGACCTCTTGCTTGAGGGCGAGATCAACGCCGCCATGGTCGGGGACGTCCGGGACGTGCCCGCCCGCATCGACCATTGGTTGTTGTTCGAAGAGCGATACGTCGCGCTTCTCGCGCCAACACACAAGCTCGCAAATCGTCCCTCGATTGACATCGACGACCTCCGTGAGACCGTCTTGCTGGAACGCGCTGGATGCGACGTCGCCCCGAAAATCCAGCAATCTTATTTCCCCGAGAAACCGCCCCAACTCGGCCATTGCAGCGGTCACGACTTGCACCTGCAACACATGGCCGCCGCTGGCTTCGGCGTGATGCTCGCACCCGAGCACATGCCGCGCCTTCCGACGCTCAAGACCATTCCGCTCGACGGTGACCTGGTTGTGCGGGAGGTGCGGCTGCTGGCTGTGCAGGGGCGTCGCTACTCCCCGGCGCTGGACGCTTTCGTCAAGGTCGCGCGGCTTCGCGACTGGTCGGTCGAAGCCCCCACTCGTGGCGTACCACACGCGGCGGTCCCTTTGGTGTCGAGAGCGCGCGCATGAGCACGAAACGCACGCCGACGGACAGCCGCTTTCAGCTAATCGACCCTCAGCCTGATGACCCCCAACCGATGTTAGATCAGACCGACAAGACACTTGCCCGGATTCGTACTGAGCTGTTGACGACTTTCAGCGCAGCTGACTGGGAGTCATACAACCACCTGGTGCGCTGGCTCCGCGATGCCGACGTGGCATCGCACGCGTTGAAGATCGGAGACGACGCGCCGGACTTCCTCCTGCCGGACGCTGACGGCCGTCTCCACTCCTCTGAACAGCTGCGCCGCAACGGCCCCCTGGTCCTGAGTTTCTTCCGAGGTGGCTGGTGTCCGTTCTGCACCGCAGAGCTGTGCGCCCTCCAGGCAGCGAAGGACGAATTCGAGAGCGTCGGCGCGACCCTCGCCGTCGTGACGCCCGAGACGAGAGACTTCCCGCGGCAGCTCAAGCGGAACCTGGGCTTGGACCTGAAGGTGCTCTCTGACGTCGACTACGGCGTTGCCATATCATATGGCGTGCTGTTCCGGGTGCCCGACGAGATGAAGGCGCACTATACGGCGCTAGGGTTCGACTTCGGCGCGCGGCACGGGTCACCGGAGTGGATGCTGCCCATTCCCGCGACCTACGTGATCGACGCAGAAGGCCGGATCCGCAGTGCATTCGTAGAACCAGACTTCACGATACGGGAGGAGCCGGCGCAAATCTTGGCCTCGCTGCGCCAGGTCGCTTCCACGTCACTCGCGAGGGAGGCAGAAGCGGGAAAGCGACATCCGGGACGATCCGGCAATAATCCAGTTTGAAATGCCTCTCGGCGAGAGTGCGCTCGTATCGCCTACTAGGAGGTCGAGGACGCTCGCGTCGTCTTGCTCCACGCGGAGCTGCGACAAGAGCTGTCCGGCCTAGGGTACGGATCGAGGCTCTCGCATGGCGTTCGAAGCGTTGCGACACGACCGGAAAGAATAATCGCGAAGTGCCCCTTCATGTCCTCCTACGCTGCGGCATCCCGAGTCCGGCGCACTCCTCGACGGATGATCGCGGACAGCTGGGACGCCGGGGGGCGACGATACCTCGCGCCTATCAAATGCATGTCCAAAGGGAATTTCTAATTCTGCCGGCTGCGTCCGATCTTGGGTCTGGCTGGGCCCGCCGAGCACGCGCGGTCGGTCCCACAGCGATTGAAACAATGGTTTGAAGCCGTTGCACCGAGTCACCATGTCGCGCGCGAGCAGCAAGGGAGAGCCCCATGAAGTTATTGAGGATCGTCGGCTTGGCTATCGCCGTCTCGCTGGCCGCCGGCTGCGTCGCGGCGCTCGCGCAGATCAGCGGAGCTACTCCAGCCGGGCCGACCGCAAACGTGGTGGACGCCGCCGGGCACCTGCGCGTGCCCACCGACTATCGAACTCTCTACCAAGCGCTCGGCAGCTGGGCGATTGCCGCCGACAGCGGCCAAGGCTCGAAAGAAGTCCACGCCGTCTACGCATCTCCGGGGGCGATCGACGCCTATCGAAAGACGGGCCATTTCCCGGATGGCGCCGTTCTGGTGAAAGAGGTCTTCGCGACTTCGACGAACGAGATGACCACCGGCACGGTGAGTCACGCCGACAAGCTCAAGGGCTGGTTCGTCATGGTGAGAGACAGCAAGGAAATGCACCTCGGCAATCCGTTGTGGGGCGACGGGTGGGGATGGTCGTGGTTCGACGCGGACAAGCCGCTCAAGACCACCTCGACGGACTACCATTCCGATTGCCAGGGGTGCCACGTACCGGCCCAGGCCACGGACTGGATTTATGTGAATGGCTATCCAGTCCTGCGTCACTAGGCGACCGCATATGTTGAGGCCTCCTCTTGCCGCGGTTTCGTGGAAGTAATGTCGAATCCCGCAAGTTGGTGCGGCAAGCTGGAAGATTGAAGAGCCTATTGGGACCATTGGTTTCGGTTGTCGACCTTTCGGGTCCGGCCGACGTACAGAGTACAAACGAGCGTATGGAGTTCGATGTGCCCTTCTCTGTCTATGATATTACGGTCCCCGTGATGGTGCACGGACTCAACGTGATGGACGACTATCTCCACCACGCTCAAGCGCTCGAGCGAGCCATGGAAATTGAGCCTGGGACGATCCTTGGCGAGCGGCTTGCGCCCGACATGCTGACTTTCGGAGAACAGTTTTCCGTAAGCTGCAACAAGATCGAGGCACACATGGCGAAGCTGATGCAACACGACGCGCCAGCCCCCCATAGTACCCCCATGATGTACCCGGCATTGAAGGGACGGCTCTTCGAGACGCGCGGCTTCCTGCAAAACGTGCAGCCGGACGCGATTGCCGGCGCGCAGTCCCACACATATGAGCTGAGGCCGCCGATCGTGCGAGGCTGGTTCGGCGGCGACGACTATATCCGGCACCTGGTGCTGCCCGACTTCTTCTTCCACATCTCGATTGCGCACGCGATCCTTCGGCAGCTCGGAGCAAACATCGGGAAACGCGACTACCTCGGCAATCTCGGCCAGCAAAGCGGCGGTGACTACTCGTGAGAGGCAGGCGCGGCGCGGGCCGCAGCGTCAAGACAGGAAAGCAAGTGTACGGGACGCCGATAGGGAGCGAATCGCGAGGGGTCATTGGCGCGCGCCGCAGAGCGAAGCGGATTGCGAGTCCGTTTGTGCGCCTCGTACAGCGATTCAGGACGTTCGGGTGGCATAGGAGGCTGCTTTGATGCAAAGCTATATCTTGGGGCATTCGAACCGGGAACTTCGGAGGCTGATGCTGCAGGCGGAAAATCTCCGTCCGATCACGACGCGCCTGCTGCGCGAGATCGGGCTCGCAAAGGGCATGCGCGTCGTCGATCTCGGTTGCGGAGCGGGCGACGTGGCAATGCTCGCGGCGGAAATGGTCGGGCCGACCGGGGCCGTTGTTGGGATAGACCGAAACGCTGCCGCGATCGCCATGGCCCGCGAGCGCGCGCGCGCCGCTGGTCACACCAATATTGAATTCATGGAAGGCAATGCATCCGAAATGATTGGCTCCAGAGACTGCGATCTGGCTATCGGTCGCTATGTCTTGGTCCACCAGAGCAACCCGGTCGCGCTGATCCGCGCAGCGGCCACTCACCTCCGGCCAGGCGGCGCAGTCGCCTTCCATGAGGTATTCCTCCTCGGAACGTGGTGGTCCTTTCCTCTGGTCCCGCTATGGGAGGATACCTCCGACCTGATCAATAGAACGTTTCGCTCAGTCGTCACGTGCCCTGATGCTGGAGCGCGGATGGTGGAGCATTTCTATAATGCAGGGGTGGAGTTGCCCCGCGTGTTTTCGGAGACCCCGGTGGGCGGCGGCCCCGATTCGCCTCTTTATTCATGGGCCGCGGAAACCTTCCGCACGCTGTTGCCGAGAGCAGAGGAAATTGGCCTTCTAGCGCGCGGCGAGATCGATATCGACAAGCTTGAGGACCACCTGCGCCAAGCGGTGACCGCGGTCCATGCTCAGATCGGTTTCGCCCATCAGCACTGCGGCTGGGCGCGAGTCCGATAGCACTTCTTGAGAAGAGCACACGGGGCGGACCAACGAAGACTGTATGACGTTACCAAACTGGGGCGACACGCCTTCCCGCCTGACAGGGCCGCTATGCCGAGGCGACATAGGCCCACATGCCTCCAGACCGAAATCCGTCCGACCTGTTCTAATGAGAGAGTGCCATTATGGTCAACACAGCTGTTCCTTCGATTATCGGTCTACGAATCGGTTACTGAGAGTATGCGCAAAGTCGGTCGTCTAAGGTTCGCGGCGGAGATTGGATCCTGATGGGCGGCGTCGAATGTTTAACGGCGTCGAAGCGCCGCTGGGTAATGCTCTGCATCTTGCTTGGACTCGGTCTAAGTTCCCTCGGAAGCGCGATCGTGAACATCGCCTTGCCAAACATCTCGCGTGCATTCGCGAGTAGTGACGCGGCGACCGTTTGGGTCGTGAATGCCTATCAGCTTTCGGCAACGGTCTGCTTGTTGCCTGTTGCAAGTCTGGCCGAGTCGCTCGGTCTGAAACGCATTTATACCGCCGGTCTGGCTATTTTTGTTCTCGCGTCGGTGGGTTGCGCTTTCGCTCCGACATTGCCGATACTTGTGAGTGCGCGCTTGATTCAGGGTGCCGGAGCGGCCGGGGTTGCTGTGGCGGGCGTTGCATTTGTACGCGTGGTCTATCCGCACCGCATGGTCAGTAAGGGCATCGCGTTGGTCGCATTAGCGGTGGCGATACCTGGAGCATTGGGCCCCACCATCGCGGCGGCAATACTTGCCGTGGCAAAATGGCCCTGGTTGTTTCTGGTGAATGTGCCATTCTGCCTCGCCGTACCGCTGTTTATTGCCGCTGCACCACCAGACCTGCGGGTTGCGCGCTCTCTCGATCTGACCGGGACCGCTCTCAATGCGCTGGCGTTCGGGCTTTTCGTCGTCGGTGTCGGCACGCTGGGTACCGGCGATGGGCCCATTGCGACGGGAGAGATCGTAGCAGGTCTTTTCTGTCTTGGCCTCTTCGTTCGACAACAGCTCCAGCACCCTATGCCAATGTTG
Source organism: Bradyrhizobium sp. LM2.9 (assembly GCF_054056555.1). Classification (NCBI taxonomy): domain Bacteria; kingdom Pseudomonadati; phylum Pseudomonadota; class Alphaproteobacteria; order Hyphomicrobiales; family Nitrobacteraceae; genus Bradyrhizobium; species Bradyrhizobium sp. LM2.9. Next base: position 5,316,999 of record NZ_JBSRYJ010000002.1, on the reverse strand, counting down.
CCATTCGATCTTTTCCGTATACCTCTGTTTACCCTATCGGTGTGGACGTCCGTCTGCTCCTATGCAGCACAAATTCTGGCTTATGTCTCCTTGCCGTTTTTATTTGAGACGAGCATGCATCTGTCGGCCGTGGAAACAGGCTTTCTTGTGACACCCTGGCCGTTAATGACTGCCGTCACGGCTCCAATCGCCGGCCGCTTGACGATCCGCCACCCAGCCTCGGTGATCTGCAGTATTGGTTTGGCGTTGTTGGCGGTCGGTTTGCTCCTGATGGTCTTCTTGCCGACAACTCCGGCAAAGTGGGATGTCGCTTGGCGGCTGGCTCTTTGCGGTATCGGCTTTGGTCTTTTTCAGACCCCGAACAACACGGCGATGATGACGGCTGGACCCGTAGGGCGCAGCGGGGCCGCAAGTGGGATGAATGCCGCGGCTCGCTACATCGGATGGTCACTTGGTTCCGCGCTGGTCTCGCTGATCTTCGGCTTGGGCGGAGACCGTGGCGCGATCTCTTGTTTGGTCGCCGCAATGGCCTTCGCTCTGATGGGGGCCGCTACCAGCAGCGCTCGTCGGTTCAGATAACGGTCAAGTGGGAACGCCAGCACACCTTCGCTCGCAGCGAAATGTCTGCCTTGCCAATGAGCCGCTAGAATGGGACCGAATACGGCCTCTCTCTACCCCCGTTGCAGCAACAAGGCCGTCAGTTCGTTTGGCATGTCGAGCATCACATCGTGCCCGCATGCAAACTCCTCTCGCCACCAGCGGCGTTCTCCCGCAAGGGCGTAAAAGCCGTCGAAATAAGGGCTGGCATAGCCCCGCGCCCGGATGTATCCGACGTTTGGAATCGCGTCACAAGCGCCGCTGATCTGCGCCGGCGCTTCAAAAGTGGACAGTGGCTGCATCGTGCACTGTCGGTCAACCCAATCGGCGTCTGCCGCGTTCACCGCCATGAGCGATGCCGGAGGCGGCGGGAGCTTCCAGCCATCACCGTTCGCTGCGGCAAGTTCTCGGAATTTTTTGCCCTTGTCGGGTACGTAGTCGAAAAGAGCCTTACCGTTGTCTGGTACAAAGGCATCGAGATAGATCAACGAGCGGATCCGGTCCGACATCCGGTCAGCGACATGGCGCACGATAAATCCACCATAGGAATGTCCGACCAAGACGATGTCGCGCAGCTCTTCCCAAGCCATGAGGTTGGCGACATCCGCGATGTGGGTGCCGAGGCTGACCTCACGGCTCAAGAGATGCGACCGTTCTCCGAGACCGGTCAGCGTCGGCGTGAACACTCGATGGCCTTTTGAGGCCAGGAGGCGGCGCACGCGAGTCCAGCACCAACTGCCGTGGAACGCGCCATGGATCAGAACGTAATCTGTCATTCTAAGCTCCTCCCGAGCCGCCCGCTTTCGCCGCGGCCGGAGTTGGGGTTACGGCAGCTATAAGGGCGCCGCCGATCGAGGTCACGGCAGCTAGGGCGAGACCCACTTCGAAGCCAGACTCGAAAGACGCGACACCGGCGGCCAGCGCCACGCCGGCGAGCTGCGCAATCCGGCTCGCTGCATTGTTGATGCCGGAGGCAAGCCCTTCGTCCGTCTGGTCAACGCTCGATAGGACGGACGCGGTGAGCGGGGCCACGAGCACGGCGAAGGACAGGCCAAGCAGTGTCATGGGCCCAATCACGCCGAGCATCAGGGATGCTTCCTGACCGAGCGCCATCCAAACATAAGCAAGCGCTGCACCTGTAGGCCCTGCGATGAGCATGGCCCGCGCCCCGGTCCTGTCCGCCAACCCGCCGAACACGCCCGACAGGAGTCCGACACCGAGCGCGAAGGGCAGGAACGCCAAACCGGCATCGGTTGCCGGCAGACCGCGGCGGTCGACGAGATCGAAGGGGAGCAGGAAGAACATGATCGAAACCGCCCCATAGATCATCAGTGTCGCGACGTTCAGCCCGAGGAAGGCGCGGTTCTCCATCAGTCGAGGCGGCGTCATCGGGTGTTTGCTTCTGCTCTCCCAGAACGCATAGGCGGCGAGACCGACAATCCCGAGCCCAGCGACGATCGTGAGCACCGTTTCCACTTGAGCCGGTGTGTTCGCCGCGGCCTGAGCTTCACCCGGGCCGATTTGGCTGAGCGCCCAGGCGAGCGCCCCGAGCGCCGAAGCGAGGATCGCGGCGCCAATCACGTCGAACCTGCGCCGGATGCGGTCATCTTTAGGCCCGAAGACCAGCAGAATTCCTACTGCTACGACCGCGATCGGCGGGTTGATCCAGAACACGGATGGCCAGCCAAAGGTCTCGGTCAGCCAGCCGCCCAAGACAGGACCTCCGGCAGTAGTAAGCGCCGATGCCGCGGCCCATATGCCGATCGCCCGATTCCGCTCTGCGCGCGGATAGGTGGCCCCGATCAGGGCGAGGCTGGCGGGGGTGACGATCGCTGCTGCCGCGCCTTGCACGACGCGGGCAGCGATCAGCCAGGCGGGAGAAGGCGCCAGCGCGCATGCCGCGGACGCCAGACCGAACAGGACGCAGCCGAGCGCGAGCATACGCCCCTTGCCATAAACATCGGCGAGGGCGCCGCCGATCAATGTCAGCGAGGCGAGCGCCAACATATAGCCGTTAAGAACCCATTGAACGGAGGCAAGGTCCGCACCGAAATCGACACGCAATTTCGGCATTGCAACGGGCAGCGCGGTCGCATCGATGAACGCCATTGAGGACGCGAGCACGCATGCCATCAGCACCATGCCCCGCCGATTCGGTGCTTCCCGGCCGAGTTCTCGCGGGCAGGGTTGTGCATCGATAACGCCGCGGCCGCACTGCTCTACAAACGGCTGTGCCTCTCGGCGACAAGCTCGTCGTCTCTGGTTTGTAGGCGTGGTCATTTGCAGTCTCGTTTTGGGTTGTAGGTGCTTCTGATAGCAGTCTCACACTGTGACGGTCGAACCCCGGCGGGGAAAATCACCTCTCGCCATAGAGTCGATAGAAGATTGTTATGCCTCGCCCGTGCGGCATGGTGTCGTCGCGGTCTGCGCAACTTGCCTTGATTTTCGAATGGCCGAGAGGACCGTCGCAGCAACATTCTCCGCTGTTATGGAAACTATAGATGCCGGCTATTGGGAAATTTCGTCCCGCGCCGCGATGAATGGGTATCCCTGTCGCAGATCTCATCGAGCGACGCCAAGGGCGACCTCGACGGATATCACTCAATTGCGTAGGAGAAAAATTATGGTCGTGGCGAAAAAACGTAGGCACCTTACCCTACTGATCGCTGGAGCGGTTTCCAGCGCAGTTGCTATAACAACTGTATTCGCGCAGTCCGAATCCAATAACGGCAGCGTACCGACGAGGAAGCGCTATCTCCCTGAATATACCGCGTCGGGCGACTTGATCCTGCCGACGAATTTCAATGAGTGGGTGTTCGTCGGCTCACCTCTCACTCCCAATGCGCTCAACGGCGGGAAGGCCAATTTTCCTGAGTTTCACAACGTCTATATCGAAACCAGGCTCATACGAGATCTACAAAACGACAGGTGAGTTCCCAGAGGAAACGATCTTCTTCAAGGAACTACAGCTGACGCTCCCAGCCGAGAGCCCGGATGGATCTCGCACCGAGGCTTCCGGGCGAGGCTTCTTCCCCGGAAAGCTGAACGGTGCGGACGTGACGGTCAAGGACAGCAAGCGCTACGCCGACACCGGAGGCTGGGGTTACTACAACTTCAATCATCACGAGCCGAAGGCACCGACAGCAAAGCTGCAACCAAAATCGGAATGCGCGTTCTGCCACATAGCGAGCGCTGCGAAAGATGACGTCTGGACCCAGTTCTATCCGCTGCTCGACAAATGAAATCGTCAACGAACGCAACGCTTCACCAACACAGGGATGCCGCTGGCAAAAGTTGTCGATCGGGCTTTTTATCGCTGGAACGTATCCAGCAAGGAGACAAACAACCGAGGAGACAATTTACATGAAGGCGATTGTGGTAGCGGACCAGGCCGCGGGAACGGCGGGGATGAAGCTTGTGGATCAGCCCGAGCCGCAGGCAGCGATGAACGACGTCGTCGTTCAGGTTCATGCGTCGGGATTTACCTGGGATGAGCTGACGTGGCCCTCGACCTGGACCGATCGCCTCGGCCGCGACCGGGCGCCGGTGATTCCCGGGCAAGAGCTGGCCGGAGTGGTCACCGCCCTTGGCTATGGCACGAGGGGGCTGTCGGTGGGACAGCGGGTGTTCGGCCTCACGGACTCCTATCGCGGCGGCACGCTGGCGGAGTATGTGGCCGTCGAGGCGCGCAACCTTGCGCCGCTGCCGGGCGACGTTGACTTCACGGTGGCTGCGAGCGTGGCGATGCCGGGCCTAACCGCGTGGCAAGGACTATTCGTGCACGGTCGCCTTCAAGCGGGCCAGAGCGTCCTCGTGCACGGCGCGGCCGGCGCAGTCGGGTCGATGGTAGCGCAACTCGCACGTGAGGCCGGCGCCTACGTCATCGGCACCGGACGCGCCGCCCACCGTCAGACGGCGCTCGACTTCGGTGCGCAGGAGTTCGTTGCCCTCGAGAACGACGCCATAGAAGACGTCGGCCCTGTCGATCTGGTTTTCGATGTCTTCGGCGGCGACATCGCGAAGCGGTCCGCAGGCCTGATTAGAGCCAGAGGAACGCTGGTGACCATCGCCGGCCCGACTGAGGCACGGCCCGTCGACGGCTTGGCGATTGACTTTGTTCTCGTGTCCGATCGCGCCCAACTGGATGAAATCGTCCAGCGGGTGCGGGACGGACGACTGCGGACGAACATCGGCAAGATCGCGACCCTCGACGATGCTGTCGCCGCTTTCAATCCGACCAAGCGGATCAGCGGGAAGACGATCATCCGCGTTCGTCCGTGAATACTCGGGGTCGGCGAGCGGTTCTACGCTCCTCGTGGATCATCGTCGACCTTTTGAATCGTGTCGATCGTCGTTGCCTTTACAATCTATTGCTTGAGGTTGAATTTATGTTGCGAGGAGTGATCCGCGAACGTACACGGCGACTCGGCTTCAGGCTGCTGGCCAATGAGCTCGCGCGCCGCGAATCGCCCGACCTGATCTGAGGGATTACGTCGTGAGCAGCGCGTCCCTGATCCTGACCGACCGCGGCCTGGCGCTCTCCGAGCCTAAGGCCATCGGGGCGCAGGGCAGCGCCGGCGTCGCGCCCGCGATCGCCGGCGCGATCCTCGATGACGGATCCTGGCGGAAGACCTTTCTGATGCTCCTGCCCGTCGTCGCCAGCGCGCTGGCCGCCGGTGTCGTGTGGATACCCACGGACTCGCCGGCCAGCCACGCCTGTGTCGACGTCCGTGGTGCGGTCCTGTCGACGGTCGGGCTCGTCGGGCTCGGCGCGGGGCTGACCAGCCTGACCAACGGTTCCGGTCCGAACCTTTTGGTGCTCGTCACCCTGATGGTCGGTCTGGGCGGCTTAGCCGGTCTGGTCGTGAGCCAATGGCGGTTAGGCGATAACGCCATGCTGCCTCCGTCCCTCTTCGCCTCGCGGTCGGTCGTCGGCGCAAACCTGTTCACCGCGCTTCTTTATGGGCCGTTCACGGTCATGCTAACCTTGATCCCGTTCGTGATGATCCGGGGCGCGCACCTGCCGACGCTGGTGGCGGGCCTGGCCTTCACTCCCCTAGAAGTGCTGATTACCGTCGTCTCGCCGCTCGCCGGTATGCTCTGCCGCCGGTTCGGCCGGCGCTTGCCATTGTTCGCCGGCGGCGCCGTCGTCGCCTCGGGATGCACCATGGCACTCCGTGTCGGTGCGACCTATTGGGCGGATATCTTCCCTAGCATCCTGTTGCTGGCTCTGGGCCCGAGCCTGGCGATCGCGCCGTTGACGACACTCGTCCTTACCTCCGTCGAGCCCGATCGCGCCGGCACCGCGTCCGGCGTCAACAGCGCGGTCTCGCGCGCCGGGTCGCTCTTTGCCATCGCCCTACTCGGCGGCGTCCTGCAGCAGGGCGGTCCTCACCTATTCTCGGGATTCCATATGGCGATGACTGTCGCTGCGGTCGCCTGCGTTCTCGCCACGCTCGCGGTGTTCATTATCGAGCCGGGGCCCCACGTCGACTTCATCCCGCGAGACTGACCCGTTCGGTGTCCGCAATCAGCAGGCCGGCAAGGCCGAGAGGAAACTATGAAGAACGAAGATCAACCCATCGGCAGAAGGAGAAAGCCCGTGAAGACCCGAACCATGATCGCCGCCACCTGCGCCGCCTTCGTCTTCTCGATGGCCGCCCGTGATGGCGAAGCGCAAACCGTCACGAAGAACTTCGAGGCGGCCATTCCCAATATTCCTGTCAAGTCGCTGATTGCCCTAGAGGTTGATTACGCGCCGGGCGCGGCCTCTCCATCCCACACCCACGCGAAGTCGGCTTTCATCTACGCCTATGTGATCTCGGGCGCGATCGAGTCGAAGGTGAATAACGGCGAGACGCGCATCTATCGGGCAGGCGAGAGCTGGTCGGAACCGCCGGGCGCGGCCCATTCGATCAGCCGCAACGCGAGCAAGACAGAGCCGGCAAAGCTGCTCGCTGTGTTCGTCCTCGACACCAATGACAACCAGCTGACCACGCCCGTCAAATAACACACTCGTTGCGCCAGCCAGAAATCTACGGTGCTGATATCGGCCGCGAGTTTACCCGCGGCCGTCATCCGCCGTGTCACCGAAAGCGGAAAATATGCTTCACGTAAAAAACTGCATCCTCCCTGTTGAAAATGCATTTGCCCGAGATGTCGTCGGTGGATTATCCGCTGATGTAAAAACATTGCCGAGCCGCTGGTTATACGACGAGCGTGGATCTGCACTTTTTGAAGAGATAACAAGGCAGGATGAGTATTACCTGACTCGAGCTGAAACGTCGATCCTGCGAGAGCGGCAGAGTGACATCGCCGATTTTGTAGAGCCCGGCGCGATTCTCATCGAGTATGGTGCGGGAGCCGGGGTTAAGACGGAGCTTCTGCTGGCAGGGCTGCGTGACCCGCGAGGCTATGTGCCGATCGATATCGCCGACGGCTTCCTTGCAGAAACGTCGAAAAGGATCGCTTCGCGCTTCCCGTCGCTCTGGGTGCGCCCCATCGAGCGCAATTTCCTGGATGTATTTGAGGTTCCGTTGGATGGCTCGGGCGGCGGCAGGACGGGATTTTTCCCGGGCTCGACGATGGGGAATTTGAACGCGATCGAGGCGAAGACCTTGCTTACGCAGATGCGACGACATCTGGGCGACGACGGACGCGCCATCATCGGCGTCGATCTTCAGAAAAACGTAGATACGCTGCTGGGTGCTTACGACGACAGCGCGGGTGTGACGGCCGCTTTTAACCTCAACCTCCTTGAGCGGATCAACACCGAACTGGACGGCGACTTCCGTATCGAGCAGTTCAAGCACGTGGCGCGCTGGAACGAGATCGAGAAGGCCGTAGAGATGCACCTGGTCAGCTTATGCGATCAGCGCGTTACAATTTCTGGGTGCACGTTCCATTTCAGAACGTCGGAAAGCATCCACACTGAGAGCTCCCGAAAATACACTGCGGAGAGCTTCGAGCGGCTTGCCCGCTCTGGCGGATGGAGGGTTGCAGAGGCTTGGCAGGATGCGAACGGGCTCTTCGGACTGTTCGGACTCATTCGCTGCTGAACGGCCGATCCCGGAATTGCCCGCCCACGTGCTGACTGAAGACATCATATCTGCGCGGAAAATCGGGTAATGACGCCGGTCAGTCGATTACCTGACATCCACACCTTTCCAGAATGCGATGTAGCCTTTAATGGCCGCTGCTGCATCGGAGGGATTGGCGTAATACCATGCTGCGTCTTCATTAATTTTGCCATCGACGATTAGCGAACAATAATTTGCAAGACCCTTCCATGGACACCGGCTAGTCGTCGTGCTCGGCTTAAGATGTTGCGTATTGACGGACTCGGGCGGAAAGTAGTGGTTGCCTTCGACGACAACGGTGTTCTCCGATTGCGCTATCACCGATCCGTTCCATGTTGCGACTGTCATTAGTCGTTCCTTTCCATGCTATGAGTTCGAGCCGATATAAGCGGACGTCGCCTGATAGATCGGACTGGGGCCGGTTATTGGAGCTGCCCGCCAATTTGGATCGCAGTTCCTGCGGTCCCTTGCGAATACGCGATACCTTCTTCATTTTTTTTTGGTTGGCATAACGTCTTCGTCATGATCCAGCGCAGAGCGCCTGGCGTTGAGCGTTGTCAGATCATGGGTCCGAAAAATCCGAGCAGATCCCCGCGTGTCCATCACCTCGGCGTGGGTCCACGATTGCGATATGCTGCATTCGACAGGTCGCCACTGGAATAGCCGGCCCCGGTGGGCATGACGCCTGGACGGCTCCCCATCAGCTTCTGTCCCAGACCGTCAGTTTTTCTAGCCATTGCTAGGCTTCCTGGGTGAAAAGATTGAGGTGTTCGCCATATCCAAAGTTCTCAAGCTGATCACGATGAATGAAGCGCAGAGAAGCCGAGTTTATGCAGTAACGCAGACCTCCCACATCCCGAGGTCCACTGGGAAACAGATGGCCTAAATGACTGTCGCCGTGCTTGGAGCGAACCTCGGTGCGGATCGTTCCGTGGGACCGGTCGACTTTCTCGACCACGTTCGCTGGTTCCAAAGGCGTTCTGAAACTCGGCCAACCGGTGCCGCTGTCGAATTTATCGACAGACGCGAATAGTGGCTCGCCGGACACCACATCGACGTACAGACCCGGTTCTTTGTTGTCCCAATATTCGTTCTGAAATGGTTGCTCCGTGCCGTCTTGCTGCGTGACCCAGTACTGTTCTGGCGTTAGCCGGAACACTGCCTCGGGAGTTTTGTTATATGTCTTCATCCTCCAATCTCCTTTGCAGCCAATCAAAATAGGACCGGCGAAACTCTATGGTCCAATCACCTTTGGCTATGGAATCGATGTCATTGATGCGGAACGCTCGGTAAGAAGGAGTGGCTTTGGCGGGTGGTCGATCAGAGTGATTTCCTCTCCGACGTGTTTGTTCAAGGCCGAAGTGTCAGGCCGGCCGTCATGATGACAATCGGTCGCTTGTCACCCTTGGCTTTGGTAAAAACCTAGTCGACACATACCAAAAGCCCGGACGCGTTCCCAAGGAATCTTTCCTGGGTGCATCCGGGCTCTGGCGTTACGCTCGCATTACATAAAAGCTCCAAGCAACCTCAGAGCTGGCGATGCGACCGGATAGAGTTCAGATCGAGCCAGCCGGGGCAACGGCGGGAAAGTCCTTCTCGGGATCGAACACGTTGTTGAAGAAGTTCGTCAGCGAATACATCGCCACCAGCGCGACGATCTCCATGACATTCGCGTCCGTGTAGCCGGCATCGCGGACGGCTTTCAAATCGGCGTCAGCGACATGCCCCCGGCTCTCGATGACTTTGCGGGCGAACTGGACCGCGGCATCGCGCTTTGGATCGCTGGCATGGCCCTTGCGGGCGAGGATGATCTCGCTAGCCGGCAGCTTGGCCATATGCTCGGCCGTGAAGCTGTGAACCGTCAGGCAGTAGTTGCAGCCGTTCACCTCAGAGACAGCGAGGCCGATGCTGTCGCGCGTCTTCACGTCGAGCGCCTTGCTTAACGAGCCAAGCAGCGCGGCCCATGCGTTGAAGGCGATCGGGCTGTGCGCGAACGTCGCCATCATGTTTGGGGTGAAACCGATGTTCTTGGTGAACGTCTCGAGGGTTGGCTTCGAATCGGCCGGCACCTGTTCCGGCTTTAGAGGTGCACATTTTGGCATTGTAGTCTCCAGTTACTGAATTCGTTGAAAATTATGCGAAGTGCAGCACATCAGCCACGGGCAGGCGCGGCTTCTGCGGCCAGTTTCCCGGGCGCTCCGGCCCCACCGACAACAGCATCACCGGCACTTCGTGCTCGCCCAGTCCGAACTCGCGGTGCACCGCTTCGGCGTCGAAACCGATCATCGGCGTCGAACCCAGGCCAAGAGAACGAGCGGCATAGATGATTGCGGCCGTGCCGAAGGTGGCAGAGCGTACTGCCTCGTCCCGCTGGCGCTGCGGCTGATCGAGATACAAACCGCGCGCCGGGATTTCCCACTCCGGCACCATCTTTGCCGGCATGATGCCCGCTTCTACAACCGGCGCCAGGCGCTCCGGTATTGTACTGGAATCGGCCAACTGGCCGATGATGATGAAGGTAACGGCTGCTTCGGTGATCGCGGGTTGATTCCACGCGATCGGACGCAGCCGAGCCTTGGCTTCAGGCGTGCGTACGGCAATGAAACGCCAGTTCTGCAGGTGGAAGGATGTCGGCGCGGTAGTGCCGATACGCACCAGTTCACGGATTTGATCATCGTTCAATTTGGCGGCAGGGTCGTAGTATTTGGCGGCGCTGCGGCTCAGGATACATTCGATGACGGCGTTCGTCATCGTTGCTGCTTTGGGCGAATGCGAAGGGTGGGGCGCGAAAGTGTTTCTGCTCTTCTTGTCCCGCGTGTAGATTGCAGCGGCGACGCCGGTTGCAGGTTCGGTGGCAGGGATAGCGATATGGCTCATGGTGCGGCTCCTTCGTCAGGTGATTAACGACCTTGACTCTAGGCTTCGCGATGCTGATTTCGAGACGCGATTGGCTCAACTAAGTGCCCAAAAGGATCAAACCGGTAGTTGATGCTTTCCCCCAACGGCGTGGCGCAGGCCAAGTCGTCTCCTCGAGATCGAGCTCTACGTGCTGCAGGTATAGAGGGACGTCTCGCGCATCGGTCACGCGAAGGACTGCGCGCTCCGCGCCTAGCCTCTCGTCCGGTCCGAATTTACGCGTTCTCGCGCGCCCGACGGCGCCATTCTCCCGGCGTCATCCCCATCTTGTCGGCGAACACGCGCCGGAATGCGGATACCGACTGATACCCGACCGCCTCGGCTATGGCCTCGGTGCTGATCGTCGGCTTCTTGAGCTCGTTAGCGGCCAGGCTCATCCGGATATCGACCAACAGGTCCGCGGCCGAGCGGCCCAGCTTTTCCTGAAAGTGCCGCATGAAGGTGGCGCGTGACATGCCGCACAAGCCAGCCAGATCTGGCAGATTCCAGGGCCGGGTTGGATCGGCCAACATGGCTGAAATGGCCGGGGCTAGTCGCGGATTTCCGGCCACCGCCAACAATCCTTCCGGAGCTTGCTCGGATTCGCTTGCCGCGCGCAGTGTCAGCGTGAATAGCGCCGAGGAAAGCGCGTTGAGGATAGCGTTGCTGCCTGCCTTGTCGCCGGCGGACTCCATCCGCATCAGCCCGACGAGATTGGCAAGGTGGTTCGCGGCGGACCCGACGTCCTCTTCATCATTGCCGTCCATGGCCCGCACCACCAGATTGGTGGGCAGGTAGTTGCGGATCAGCCGATCATGGGGCGGCCCGATGAAGAATCGCCCGCACAACAGGTCCAGACGGTCGCCCTGGCCATCATTTGCGCTGAGCATCCATCCGGCCGAACGCTGGCTATTGTAAGTTGGGTCCCGGCGTATGCCCACTTCCATCGTGCAGCACGTGCGCCGATCCGTGAGGCAGCAGCACGATATCTCCGCTTACCAATTCCCTGGTCGTCCTCGTCTCCGGATCCTCGATAATTGCCTGGCCCTTTAGCACGACGTGGTAGGGAATTTCATTCGCCGCGGACCGCGGCCAAGCCACCCGCCACGGTGCACCGTAGGCGCAACGGACCTCGAGCTGGCCGGTGATGGTGATCATTCGCAGGAGATAACTTAGCCAATCGACTTGGGACATAAGATCTCGCTACCTCCTTGCCCGGATCGCGTAGGATCGAGATCCGCCGCACGAGTCCTGAGGACGGACCGGCACTAACAGTTCGCCGAACTGCTTTCGGTAAAGATAAACCCGAGCGTTCGGCGATCCGGTCGTAAAGCTGCATGGCGTTGTGCTTGGATTCGTGCGTCGACCAGCACACGCGGGACGCCCTCGACGTCTCGCCGTGGGATAGACATGCTCGATCAGCGCGCGGCCGACCCCGCCGCCACGTGCGTCGCCCACGACAAACAACTCTTGAAGATAGTCGCCCGTCGTCCAGGTGGATCGATGGTAGAGCGAATGCACCAGATCCAATGGCTGCTCACCGGTCATGGCGAGCGTTGCACACATCGGCTCGACCGGGTCCAACAAGCGTGCCCAGGTCTTGAGCGTCGCCGACGCGGGACCTCGTAGAATCGTCGATAGCCCTTCCACAGCGGAAGCCAAATATTAAAATCGCCGTTGGAGATGGTTTTAATCTCGACTGTTGCAAAGGATGCTCCCGAAATACCTGTGACGTCCTTACGCCCCGATGCACCACCAGTTTCCGTCGCAAGCGTCATCGCTCCGTCGCTGTGCCGGTTAAGGCTCAATAATTCTATCAATGGCCGGTCAAGAAGGGCACTAAGTGTTCGCCGTGCCGCTATGATCCTGCCTCTGTATTTGCGGAACGCGACGATGATAGGTACGGGATCACTTGGTTGATCAGAACGCAGCGCGCCCTTTCTCCCCGGCTTATCCTTACAACTTTTCGAAGACGGAATCCTCCGCCGTGTCGCTCGATTTAGCGACCCTATACCTGCCCTCCAAGCGCCGGGAGTCCAGATTCCGTGTCCGGGAATCTGCGCCTTGACTCACTGATTTGACGGGTGATCCCGTCTAGGCCTCAGTACTGGGCCGAGGACGAAATAGACATAGGCGCAACACCGATTCAAAACTCAGGAACCTTGCGACAAATCCCTTGCGCACGATCAAGATGCAGGCCGCCAAGTGTTTCGAAGCTTATGCGATAAAGTTAGGGTGTAAAAGGAAAGCGTCATGGAACAATCCGCCAAGATCGGCGACAGGGTCACCGGCAAATCAGCACCGCCCGATGACGACACTGTCCGCGACTGGATCGGGCCGAAAGCGTTCGGGCATTGGGCGGAGCTGCGGAACTGGATCGAGGCATACTACCCCGGTGTTTTCGCGCCGGATTGGCTCTATCGTGGCAAGACGCGCGGTTGGGCCCTGCGTTACAAAAAGTCCAAGGCATTCTGCACCTTCCTGCCGGAATGCAGGCTGGTTTCGATCGAGGTGGTCTTGGGGGCAGCAGAGCGCGAGAAGTTTGAGGCGCGGCGCTATGACTGGCGTTCGCAGCTGGTCACGCTCCATGATGAAGCCCGAACATACCCTGACGGAAAATGGCTGAAAGTTGCTATCTCATCCGCAGATGATCGGCGTGATGTGACGGAGCTTTTGAGTATGAAGCGTCCTCCTCCACGGACACGCCCTTGAATGTCGCAGAAATCCTGACTTTCAGGCGTTGCAAAATTTTGTGAATCAATACGTGCAAAACTCGGGAGTTTTGCGACAGTGGCACCCGCGACAAAATTGTCATGAGAGGAATCCGTCGAGGTGTGAGCGCCGCGGAGGGGCGCTTTGCTTATTTTTTTGCGGCGTGGGGCGTCTTGCGGAAGCTAATCGCCATGCGGTCATAGGCATTCATGAGGCTAATCGCGATCGTGAGATCGACCAGCTCCTTCTCACCGAAAGCCGCGCGTGCCGCCTGGTAGACGTGGTCCGGCACGCCGGTGTGTGCCACACGCGTCACCGTCTCGGCCCAGGCCAGGGCCGCGCGTTCGGTCTCACTGAAGAGGTCGCCGCCTTCCCTCCAAGCCTGAACTTGAGCGAGCTTCCCGATCGGCACGCCCCTCTTCGTGAGATCGCGCGTGTGCATGTCGAGCCAATAGCCGCAGTTGTTGATCTGCGAAACGCGCAGATAGACGAGCTCCACTAGTTCGGCCGGTAGCTCGCTCTGCATGATATAGCCATACACGCCGCCGAGGGCCTTGGCGCCGATCGGAGCGATCTGGTTATAGTCCAGGCGTTTGGTCATTTGTCTGTTGCCTCTAAGGTCTATTGTCGCCCACAGACTCCAAATAGGGACCGACCCTGAACGGCGCTCGTTCCGGACCGGCGACCTCGATGATCCGTTTCGCGACTAGCGAGGGCCACTTCGTTGATGATGGCAGCGACATCGTCGGTCGCGATAGGCTGAAGCAGGCCGGGCGGCAGTCGAACGAAGTGCTCATCAGTACTCGCCTCGGCAATGGCGTGGAGGAATTCCAGGAACTGGGTCGTGCGAATGTTCATAGCGCATGCCCGGAGCCTCGACCAATTTGTCTTGCGCACTTTGGCGCGGTAATAGACTTGGCTGGGTACCCGATTGGTCACGATGATGGATAGAATGACATGGTGGCGAACGCCCGCCGACGCCCCCACCGCGAGTAGGTTGCGTCCGGAGGCGTCGAAGAATTCCCTCACTGCCTTGGTGTCAAACGACGGCGCATTGGAGACGTCGATCACCACCCGCGCGCCGGCCATGGCTCCCCCGAGCCCTTGTCCGGCGACGGTGTTAACGCCAGCTTTGCGCGACGCCGCGACCACCTCGTCGCCGCCCCGGCGCAGAATGGCGACGGTCTTCGAGCCGATCAGCCCGGTGCCGCCGATCACGGCGACCTTCACGGCTTATTCTCCTTCGAGAGTCGCGGGACATGCTACGTCTCCGAAGACCGTCAAGTCGATCGCCGCGAGTGCTTTCTCCCTCGCTGATGAGGCGTTGTCCCCCTCGAGAAACGCTGTGGCCTGCACGGGGAGAAATTGCAAGGTTTTCAGGCCAATGGAGCCCAGCACAGTTGCAAGATACGGCGTGAGAAAATCGGGCTGATTGGCCCGGTCGCCGGCGAAGATGCCACCAGACGCGATGCCGATGAACACCGGACGATCACGGAGCATTCCCACCTTCCCGGCCGGCGTCGATTTAAAGGTGCGGCCGGCGCGCAGGATCTGATCGATCCACGCCTTGAGGACCGAGGGAACGGTGAGGTTATGCATGGGCGTTCCAATGACGATCGCGCCGGCCGCCTCGACCTCCAGGATGAGCGTTTCCGAAAGGTGCAGCGACCCCTTCAACGGGGCGGCCAATGTTGCCGGGGACGACAACGTAGTGGCGTAGTCCGAAGCGGCATGCGGCAGCGGGGCAGCGCCAAAATCTCGCCGAGAGATGCTCGCGCCGGGCGCGACCTCAAGCAGCTTCTCTACGATCGCCGCCGAAAGCTGCCGGCTGTGCGATTCCGCGCGCGGGCTGCAATCGATATGGAGGATAGTATTCATGATGTCGATCCGATGTGGTTCGTAGGCGAGCCCCGTTTCCTCGATCATGATGCCGACCTTCACCCCCATTCGGCGTCGGACGTGAAAAGAGCTGCAGCCGGTCGGCGAACTGCGCCGGCCCGCGCGTGAAAATTGGATGATCAGGCATCGCCTTCTGATTTACACAGTGATCGCACGGCTCAGTGGCCAGCACTTTGCCCGCCGTCGACGTGCAGGATCTCGCCAGTGATGAACGGTGCAGAGTCGAGAAAGAGGATGGCGTCGGCGACATCGGTTGTTTCACCTATGCGTCCGATAGGGTTGAAAGCTCCAAGCGCCTCATGAATTTCAGGCGCGTGCATCGGCGTCTTTATGTTTCCGGGAGCTACGGCGTTCACGCGGATGCCCTTCTTCGCATACTCGATCGCCAGTGACTTCGTTGCGGCGTTGACGCCCCCCTTCGTCAGAGCCGCCAAGACCGAGTAGACCCCACTGATTGCGACTTGGTCTATGCTGGCCGTGACGCTCACCACGTGGCCGCTCGAACACTTTTCCATCTCGGCGATCGCGAGTTGCGTGATGTGGTAGAAGCCCGCCATGTTCACGTTCATCACGGCAGCGTAGTCTTCGGTGGTGTGTTCGGTGAAAGGCTTTCCGATGTAGATGCCGGCGTTGTTCACCAGCGTATCGATCCGGCCAAATCGTGCGACGCCTTCGGAAATGATTCGTTGGGCGGTCGTGGGATCACCGATGTCACCGGGGATGCTGAGGATGTTCACGTCGTCCGATATGTTGATCGAACGTGAGGTTGCGATAATGCGATAATCGAGCTTTCGGAATGCCTTTACGACTTGTAGCGCCAATGCCTTGTGACGCACCGGTAACAACAACGACTTTCTGCGAGCTGTACATGCTTCACCCGTGAAAAATATTGGTCAACTTCAACGCCGATTGTGTTTTTGGTTGCGGGTCGGCACATACCAAAAACCCGGACGCATTCCCAAGAACCGTTCCTAAGCGCACCCGGGCTCTGGCGTTACGCTCGCATCACATAAAGCTCCAAGGACCACCAGAGATGGTCGATGCGACCGGATAGAGCTCAGATCGAGCCAGCCGGCGCAACGGCGGGAAAGTCCTTCTCGGGATCGAACACGTTATTGAAAAAGTTCGTCAGGGAGTACATGGCCACCAGCGCGACGATCTCGATGACGTTCGCATCCGTGTAGCCGGCATCGCGGACGGCTTTCAGATCGGCGTCACCGACCTTGCCGCGGGTCTCGATGACTTTGCGCGCAAACTGGACGGCGGCGTCCCGCTTCGGATCGCTGGCATGGCCCTTCCGAGCGAGAATGATTTCATTGGCCGGCAGCTTGGCCATATGATCGGCCGTAAAGCTGTGAACCGTCAGGCAGTAGTCGCAGCCATTCACTTCGGAGACAGCGAGGCCGATGCTGTCACGCGTCTTCACGTCGAGCGCCTTGCTCAAGGAGCCGAGCAGGGCGGCCCATGAGTTGAACGCAATCGGGCTTGCCGCGAAGGTCGCCATCATATTTGGGGTGAACCCGATGTTCTTGGTGAACATATCGAGGGTCGGTTTCGAATCGGCCGGCACCTGTTCCGGCTTTAAAGCCGCAATTTTTGGCATCACAATCTCCCTAAGTTATTGGTTCCACTAAACGAGATCCAACACATGGGCCACCGGACGGCGCGGCTTCTGCGGCCAGTTTCCCGGACGCTCCGCCCCTACGGACAACAGCATGACCGGTACTTCGTCCTTGGTCAGTCCGAACTCGCGGTGCACCGCTTCGGCATCGAAACCGATCATCGGCGTCGAACCCAAGCCTAGCGAGCGGGCCGCATAGATCATCGCAGCCGCGCCGAAGGTGCCGGTGCGTACTGCCTCGTCGCGCTGGCGCTGCGGGTACTCCATGTACAGATCGCGTGCGGGGATTTCCCATTCCGGCACCATCTTTGCCGGCATGATGCCCGCTTGCACCAGCGGCTCCAGACGCTCTGGTACTACGCTGGAATCGGCCAACTGGCCGCAGACGATGAAGGTAACGGCTGCTTCGGTGATCGCGGGCTGACTCCAAGCGATCGGACTCAGCCGAGCTTTGGCTTCCGGCGTGCGTACGGCGATGAAGCGCCAGTTCTGCAAGTGGAAGGATGTCGGTGCGGTGGTGCCGATTCGCACCAGCTCGCGGATTTGGTCGTCGCTCAAGGTGGCGGTGGGGTCGTAGTACTTGGCGGAGCTGCGGCTCAGGATACAATCGATAACGGCGTTGGTCATGGTGATTCCGTTAGTCATGGTGATTCCTATGCGTGAAGGGATAAGTTGAGATAACGAGTGCTTTCGCTCTCGTTGCTTGAAATGCCGCGGGGATGGAGCCCGTTCGACATCTCATGCCAGGCGGCCATGGGTGGTTTCCCGGGCTGCGCCCGGCGCGTCTGATAGGACGCGGCCGGCCGCGTGCATCGAATGCGTGTCGTTCACGGACGAACGCGGATGATCGTCTTCCCGCTGATCCGCTTTGTCGGGTTGAAGGCAGCGACGGCATCGTCGAGGGTCGCGATGTTGCCGATGTTCGTGCGCAGTCGTCCGTCCCGTACCCGCTGGACGATCTCACCCAGTTGGGCACGGTCGGACTCAACAACGAAGTCGACCGCCAGGCCATCAGCGGGCCGCGCCTCGCTCGGCCCGACGATGGACACCAGTGTTCCTCCAGCTCGAATCAGGCGCGCGGAACGCTTCCCGATGTCGCCGCCAATGAGATCGAACACCAAATCGACTCCGCTGACGTCTTCGAGGGCGTCGTTCTCGAGGTCGACGAATTCCTGCGCGCCGAAGTCGAGCGCCTTCTGACGGTCGGCGGCGCGTCCGGTGCCGATGACGTAGGCGCCGGCCTCTCGTGCGAGTTGCGTCACCATCGACCCGACTGCGCCGGCCGCACCGTGCGCGAGGACGCTCTGCCCCGCCTGAAGGTGGCAGTGCACGAACAGTCCCTGCCACGCCGTGAGGCCCGAGATTGGCAGACTCGCACCCACTGTGAAGTCGACGTCACCCGGGAGCGGCGCGAGGTTGCGTGCCTCCATTGCAACATACTCCGCCAGGGTGCCGTCGCGATACCAGTCGGCGAGGCCGAACACCCGCTGTCCCACCGACAGCCCCGTTGTGCCATAGCCGAGGGCGGTGACCACTCCGGCCAGCTCATGTCCGGGAATCGACGGTGTTCGGTCACGATCGAGGCGGTCGGCCCATGTCGACGGCCACGTCAGCTCAGTAGGGACGAATCCCGACGCATGAACCTGGACGACGACGTCGTTGATCGCCGCTTGCGGCTCGGGCCGCTCCACGAGCCTCATCCCGGCAGTTCCCGCCGCCTGGTCCGTTACGACGATTGCTTTCATCATCCACCTCCCTGTGTGTGGTGTGTCGTCATCTTCCGAATTCCCGAGCAAAAATACGATCGCGAAACTCGACGGTCCAATGACCTGTGGCTATGGAGTCGATGCCATTGACGCGACGCGCGAAAATCAAAGCGCGTCAGCAGTGAACCGGAGGAATGCTTCGCGAGGGCATGATTTCTGGGCACTGAGGACGCAAGAGAGAACTGGAATGCGCAGAAGAAAACCGGTGCTGTTGGCTAAGATCAGGTGTCGGCCGGATTGTTGTCAACCAACCGCTAATGGATGAGATCAGAGGCGCCATATCCTAGAGCCACTTTGCCATTGATGCTGACCCGATGAAACCCGCGTCAGGAATCCTTGGACGGGCGGACATGCTTTCTGGAATCCAGAGCTGGCCGGGCGCCGAGGATCAGTGCGCCAGGCGTGCGCGAATTTGGCTAAGGACGGGAAAGAGCTCGGCTGGGTTGCACCGTCGGGTGTGGTCGGCGGCTGATATCGGCGTACTCGACGACCCCTTCTGGGCTTATTGCGTACCGAGCTGGCATCGTCAGTGTCCAGCTCGACTGTCGTTCACGGCGGCAAGGTCGAGACCACATTCTATTTCACCGGCGCGCAACTCTCGGGATAGCTCCCAACGCAGGTCGAACACGCGAGAGACGCTCAATCCGGAGTGATATCCGGGATTTGGAATTCAGCCAGATCATCCTCATAGCTGGCCCGAGGGCTTTCGTTGTGGCCGGAAGTAGTAGCGTCTAGGCGTGTATTAATATCCGCACTAATGCCGAGAATTTTGCCAACGGGACAGAGGTTTGCGGCTTCCAGTAAGAATGCGCGTTGCTGCGCGTCGAGTTTCCCCCCGAGCACGAGGGTGCGTGCGAACGAATCTCTTTCGCCCTGGGCGCCACGGTGGAAGCTGACGCCCACTTCCAACCGCTCCAGCGGAAGTTTCTGGCGCCGAGCCTGAAAACGAACGCTCATAGCGGTGCATGCGGCAAGAGACGCGCTGAGAAGGTCGTAAGGATTGGGTCCAGAAGAAATGTGGCCGACGCCATCTGGTCCGCCGACAGGAAACCGAGATTCGCCGACATGGCCAACCAGCGCGCCGCGATTGGTGGGGTCGCTTGCGACGACAACTTCGCGGATCTTGCTCATGATTAGGTCCCGATCGTTCGAATGACTGATCCACCGGCTTCACGAGTGTGTACGCCAGTGGCGACGCAAAATAACTCTTAGCGTTCGTGCGAGATCCCAGCGCAGCGTCCGCTTCAGCCAGCGTTCAGGAAGTAAATCCGGCGACCACTCAGGTAAAGCTATCATGTCCATAACCGCCAGGAATGTTCCGTGAAGTCAGTGTCGAAGTCCCGGTGAACAAATCCGTGAACGTGTGTAGCGGGCTTAACGGTCTTCCGTTCGCGAACCACTAGAACGGCGGCGAAACAGGGGGCGGGGCCCGACAATGGGCGTGGTGTGGTCGCTAAATGATCTTCAAGGTGTCTGGCGCGGAGCGATCTCTTCGTCGAGAGGCACCAGATCGTAAAACGCGTTTGAGTTATTGATGCAGGCCATCAATGGGCCACAGTGCCCCCCTTTTTCTCTTACGCCATGTACGCGCTTCGCTCGGAGCCCTTTACGCGACTCCGCGACGGCATCGATTGCCAGCGACTGAACGCCGCCTGGAAGCCTCTGCCGAGTAAAAAAACGTCGCGGCTTCCAGTGCCATGCGGCTTGTGGCATTCCTCGCTACGGCATCGCGCTCGCGCGTCGAGCGGCAATAACGACCGTTTATCGACTCCATGGCGAGAGGTGATTTCCGTCGCCGGGGTTGCAAGGTCACTCTCCAAAGCATCGTCGAGCCGAAACTTGCGGTTTCGCTATCGGCACGCGGAATACGATGGGAAGATTGAGAGTGGGTCGATATGCAAAGTAACGATGTCATCGAAATCGTCGCGCCATGCGCACGCTGACACTGCAATCCGGCGGGAATTTAGCGGCAGCGGAGCCTCCGGCTCCGGCCCGCAGTTCGTATCGTCGCCTTCGATGCGGCGGCGCGCCGATCGGTCTGCTGTTCGCGCTGGCGCTCGCTGGCTGCGACGAGAAGGCGCAATCGCAGGCGGCCGCGCCGCCGCCACCGTCGGTGACAGTCACGCAACCGGTGAAACGAACGGTCACCGACTGGGATGAGTTCACAGGCCGCTTCGAGGCGATTGAGGAAGTTCAGGTCCGCGCTCGCGTCGGCGGCTTTATCAACAGTGTCGAGTTCAAGGATGGTGCGATCGTCCATGCAGGCGATCTGCTTTACACTGTTGACCCGCGACCGTTCGAAGCGGTCGCTCTGCAGGCAGAGGGGCAGCTTGCAGATGCGCGCGCCAAGGCGGAGCTTGCCAAGCGCGAACTCGACCGTGGGTTGACTCTGGTTCAGACCAGTGCTGTTTCTGAACAGGTCGTCGTCGACCAGCGCCGTCAGGCCTTGCAGGCGGCTCATGCTGCCGAAACGCAGGCCGAGGGTACGCTGCAGGCCGCCCGGCTCAACATCGAATTCACCCATGTCACCGCGCCGCTGACCGGGCGCGTCAGCCGTCATCTCGTCAGCCCCGGCAACCTCGTACAGGGTAGCGACACCGGCACGTCGACGCTCCTGACCTCGATCGTCGCGCTCGATCCGATCTACGTCTATTTCGACATGGATGAGACGACCTTCATCAAATACAGCAAGCTCTGGTTTGAGGGTAAGCGCCCGAGCTCGCGCGACACCGCGAACCCGGTGCAGGTGACGCTGGCCGGCGAGACCAAAGCGTCGCATGACGGCGCCATCAACTTCCTCGACAACCGCCTCGATGTCTCCACCGGCACGCTGCGCAGCCGTGCCGTGGTCAAGAACACCGATCTATCAATCCTGCCCGGTCAGTTCGGCCGCGTGCGCTTGATCGGCAGCGCGCCTTACGAGGCGCTGCTGATTCCGGACGTTGCGGTCGCGACCGACCAGTCGCGCAAGATCGTCTTCGTGGTGAAGCCCGACGACACCGTCGAGGCGCGCCCCGTGGTGCTGGGGCCACTCGATGACGGGCTGCGCGTGATCCGCGAAGGACTGAACGCGGAGGACCGCGTCATCGTCAACGGCATTCAGCGCGCCCGCGTCGGCGCCAAGGTGACACCGAAAATGGCGCAGCCGCCAGCAGGCGACAAGGCTCCGGCAGGTGCCAAGCCATGAACCTCGGAAAGCTCTCCATCAGTCAGCCTATCCTCGCAATGGTGCTGTCGATCGTGCTTGTGATCGTCGGCACGATCGCTTATCAGACGTTACCGGTGTCGGAATATCCGCAGGCGGTGCCGCCGACCGTCACGGTGACAACACAATATCCGGGCGCCTCCGCGCAGACCGTGTCCGACACGGTCGCAGCTCCGATCGAGCAGGAGATCAACGGCGTCGAGGACATGCTGTATCTCTACAGCCAGGCGACCTCGAACGGCCAGCTCACCATCACCGTCACCTTCAAGCTCGGCACCGACCTCGACAAGGCCCAGGTGCTGGTGCAGAATCGAGTCGCGATCGCGCAACCGCGGCTGCCCGAGGAGGTACAACGCAACGGCGTCGTCACTCGCAAGAATTCGCCAGATATCTTGATGGCCGTCTTCGTGCTGTCGCCCGACGAGAGTTTCGACCAGCTCTACATCTCCAACTACACGCTGCTGCAGGTACGCGACCAGCTACTGCGGCTCGACGGCGTCGGTGACATTCAGATGTTCGGCGCGCGCGACTACTCGATGCGCTTGTGGCTCGATCCCGACAGGATCGCCAATCTCGGCCTGACCTCGACCGAAGTACTGGCGGCGATCCGCGCGCAGAACCTGCAGATCACCGGCGGACAGATCGCGGAGCCGCCGATCGCCGATCGCGCATTCCAGCCGAATCTCACCTTCACAGGACGCCTCAAAGACATCAGGCAGTTCGAGGACGTCGTGGTGAAAGCCGGTTCCGACGGCCGTACCGTACGTCTGCGCGACGTCGCCCGCGTCGAACTCGGTGCGCTGTCCTACGCCACCAGCAGCCGCATATTGCGCAAGTCGGCCGTTGCAATGGTGGTGACGCAACGGCCCGGATCGAATGCGCTCGCGACCGCGAAGAACATCTCCGACACGATGGCGAAGCTGAAGGAGAGTTTTCCGAAGGGGCTCGACTACAATATCGGTTACAATCCCACCGAATTCATCGCCCAGTCCGTTCACGAGCTGATCAAGACGATCTACGAGGCGATGGCGCTCGTCGTCATCGTGGTGCTGGTGTTCCTGCAGGGCTGGCGGCCTGCGATCATCCCGATCATCGCGATCCCGGTGTCGCTGGTAGGTACTTTCGCGGTGATGGCCGCGCTCGGATTCTCGATCAACAATCTGACGCTGTTCGGCCTCGTCCTCGCGGTCGGCATCGTGGTCGACGACGCCATCGTGGTGGTCGAGAATGTCGAACGCCATCTCCGGCGCGGCATGAGCCGGCGCGACGCCGCGCTGAAAACCATGGAGGAGGTCGGCGGCGCGCTGGTCTCGATCGCGCTGGTGCTCTGTGCGGTGTTCGTGCCGACCGCTTTCCTCGGTGGCATCTCCGGACAGTTCTTCCAGCAGTTCGCTGTCACCATCGCGGTCGCGACCGCGATCTCCTGCTTCTGCTCGCTGACGCTGTCACCCGCGCTGGCCTCTCAGATTCTGGTCCCGCATGAGGAGAAGCGGTCCGCAAGGCGTTGGAACGTAATCGCGCGCGGCTGGTCTGCCTTCACTGGTGCTTTCAACCGTGTGTTCGACTGGCTGTCGAATGGCTATGCGGCTGTGGCATCCTTCGTAATCTGGCATTCGACGCCGATGCTGTTGCTCTATGTCGCATTGATCGGCAGCGCCGGCTGGCTGCTCGCGACCACCTCGCAGGGCTTCATCCCGGCGCAGGATCGCGGTTACCTCATAATCTCGGTGCAGTTGCCGGGTGCCGCGTCGCTCGCGCGAACGGCTGCGGTGGTGCGCGAAATCGAGCGGGTTGCGCTGGACACGCCGGGTATCGTCCGTGTCGGGGCGTTCAGCGGCTTTTCCGGCGCAACCCGCACGCAGGCCGGCAACGCCGCGGCGTTGTTCCCTGTGTTCGATGAGCCCGAGGCGCGGATCAAGAAAGGTCTTACCGCTAATGCCATCACGGCCGAGCTGCGCAAACGGCTGTTGGCGATCCAGGGCGCCTTCATCATCGTCATTCCGCCGCCGGCCGTGCCCGGCATCGGCACCGGCGGCGGCTTTGCCATCCGCATCCAGGATCGACAAGGACGCGGCCCCGAATTGCTCGCAGCCGCGACCAACGAGCTCGTCGCCGCGGCGCGGAAGTCGCCAGATATGACCTCTGTTTTCTCGCCGTTCACGGCGAACACGCCGCAGATGTTCGTCGATATCGATCATATCAAGGCGCAGAAGCTCGGCGTCCCCATTGCCAGCATTACCGACACGATCCAGACTTACTTCGGCTCGACCTATGTCAACGATTTCAACCTGTTCGGACGTACCTATCACGTCACCGCCCAGGCAGATCTCCCATTCCGCAAAGAGACTTCCGATCTCGCGCGGCTGCGTACCCGCAACGGGGCCGGCGACATGGTAATGCTCGGCAGCGTCGTGGATTTCAAGGACGTCTCGGGGCCTGATCGTGTCGCACGCTACAATCTATACTCGGCGTCCGAGGTGCAAGGTGAGCCGGCGGCCGGCGTTAGCTCGACGACGGCGCTCAATGCTATCAAACAGCTGGCCGACGAAACGTTGCCGAGCGGCTTTTCCTTCGAATGGACCGATCTGTCCTACCAGCAGGTGACGGGTGGCAATGCCGGCCTCTACGTGTTCCCGATCTGTGTGCTGTTCGTCTATCTGGTGCTGGCGGCGCAATATGGCAGCTGGACGTTGCCGTTCGCGGTGATCCTGATCGTGCCGATGTGTCTGTTGGCCGCCACCATCGGTGTGCGGATCATGGGACAGGACGTCAACATCCTGACCCAGATCGGTTTTGTGGTGCTGGTGGGGCTGGCGGCCAAGAACGCCATTCTGATCGTCGAGTTCGCGCGCGACATCGAGCTTGAGGGCAGGCCGCGGCTGGAAGCGGTCATCGAGGCCTGCCGGCTGCGCCTGCGGCCGATCCTGATGACGTCGTTCGCCTTCATCCTCGGCGTGCTGCCGCTGGTGGTGTCGACCGGTTCGGGCTCGGAGATGCGCCAGGCGGTCGGCGTGGCCGTGTTCTTCGGCATGCTCGGCGTCACGCTGTTCGGCCTGATCTTCACGCCGATCTTCTACGTGGTGGTGCGTAACCTCGCGGAAGGCAAGAACGAGGGCAAGCCGACTCAGACGGCCGCGGCCGCGGCGGAGTGAGTCGCGGTGACTGCGATGCACGATCAAACCGGGACACTCGCGCGACCACTCGAAACGGCAGATCGAGTACGCCGACGATGTGCAGGGGTCGCCTCGCGCGGGCGGCAGAGATGACGTCTATTGTCATGTTCCTCGCCGCCGCGACGTTCGCATCGGCCAGGCTGATCACCTGTTTCGGATGCCGGCGGGGATCGCAACGGTTGCGGTCAAGCCGCACACCAGCGGAAAGTTATTGATCGCGAACTGGACCGCCACGCGTCGCGCCAGACGTCCAGGTGTAGAGGGGACAGACGTTGGCAACCCCAACGTAGCTACCGCTGGGCCGCTGCCGCGACGCTACTCGTCGGCTCACGTATTTCACTCGTAGTAGCAACGGATCGAGCAATCCCGTGCGGCGTCGAGCGAAGCTCTCTTGGCTCGCTGTTCGTAGTTGTCGGCACGAGCCTTAAGCTGAGTCGCAATCACTTGGTCCGTCATGGCTTTGGCAGAGCGAAGCACCGTCTGCGCTTTTCTCAAATACTCTTTGCCTCGTTGTGAGATTTGAACCGTCATGACGCCCTCGCGCGATTTTCCGGCGGCTGGTCGAAAGCGACTCGGAACCAGCCGATTCAACTGTGGTCACCCTAGCGGCGCGCCGTGAAGCGATCGACGCACCTCGGACCTCCTGGCCCACGATCGTTCAACGGAACGCCGACTTCGGTCCGTATCGAGGGCGGGGACGATTGGTTGCAGATTGAATTCAAGTCGGTTGAAAGGAAAGTCACCTCTCGCCATGGAGTTGATAGCTGACCGTTATCGGAACGGCTGGGGCGCGCCTGGGGTTCTGCGCTGAGAGGGCGGCGCTCGTTCCACGAGGATTTCGATTGAGTGGAGCTCTCGGCTCCTTGAGGTTCTCGGCAATAAGGTTGGCTGCCGTGAGGAGGGGAATCCGCATCAGCCGTGTCCGGTAAGACCAAGGGACGGCTGGCATTTCTCGGGCGATGGAGTAGATTTCTCCACGCCGGAGAGGCCGCGCGTGTCGCGCACGAAGAGCTTCAAGCCGATGCCAGACGCCGGAGTCTGACAGATGATGCAGCAGTCGCTGAACGTCGCCTACTCGGACGGTAGTTCTCAGGTGTTGTGGGAGGACGGCGAGCGCGTGTTCAGCCGCGGTTGGCGACCGGACGACAATGGCAACCGGCTTGCCGTGCTGCTTGTTGCCCCTGCCGCCGACCAGCCGTCCCGGTCCACACTCGATCGCCTCACGCACGAATACGAGCTGAAAGATGAGCTCGACGGGACATGGGCGGCGCGGCCGCTGGCCCTCATGCGCGACGCCGGTCGGACCGTGCTAGTGCTTGATGACCTGGGCGGCGAGCCGCTCGAGCGTTTGCTCGGTGGGCCCATGGAGGTAGGACGCTTCCTGCGCCTGGCTATCGCTGCTACCTGGGCTGTGGGCAAGCTTCATCAGCGCGGACTCATCCACAAAGACATTAAGCCGGCTAATATTGTGGTGGACTGCGCGGATGCACACGTGCGGCTCACCGGGTTTGGCATTGCATCGCGCCTGTCCCGCGAGCGGCAGGCGCCCCGAGCCGCCCGAGACCATCGCCGGTACGCTTGCCTACATGGCACCCGAGCAAACCGGACGGATGAACCGCTCGGTCGACGCGCGCAGCGATCTCTACGCCCTCGGTGTCACGCTGTACCAGATGCTAACGGGCGCTCTGCCCTTCACGGCGGTCGAACCGATGGAATGGGTGCACTGCCATATTGCAAGAAAGCCGGTGCCGCCCGGCGAGCGGTTAAAAAACCTCCCAGGCTCTGTCTCTGCGATTATTATGAAGCTGCTCGCCAAGACTGCCGAGGAGCGTTACCAGACGGCTGCAGGCGCCGAGAGCGATCTACGGCATTGCCTTGCTGAATGGGAAACCCGGGGCGATATCGACGATTTCCCGCCAGGGGAACACGACACTCCGGACCGGCTGCTGATCCCCGAGAAATTGTATGGTAGGACAGCCGAGATCGATAGCCTGCTTGCCTCTTTCGACCGTATCGTCGCTGGCGGCAGGCCGGAGTTGGTGTTGGTTTCGCGGATACGCCGGCATCGGCAAGTCCGCGGTCGTCAACGAGCTTCATAAGCCACTTGTTCCGCCCCGCGGTCTTTTTGCATCGGGCAAGTTTGACCAGTACAAGCGCGACATCCCGTACCTCACCCTTGCGCAGGCCTTTCAGAGCCTGATCCGTCCGCTTTTGAGCAAGACCGAAGCGGAGCTGCGGCAATGGCGAGAGGCGCTGCTCGAGGCGCTCGAACCGAACGGTCGGCTCATTGTTGATCTCGTCCCGGAATTGAAGCACATCATCGGCGAACAACCACCGGTCCCCGAGCTGCCGCCACAGGATGCGCAGGGCCGTTTTCGGCTGGTGTTCCGGCGATTTATCAGCGTATTCGCGCGGCCGGAACATCCGCTCGCCCTGTTCCTCGACGATCTCCAATGGCTCGATGTAGCAACGCTCGATTTGCTCGAGGATCTGTTGACCCGGCCGGATGTGCGGAACCTGTTGTTGATTGGCGCTTACCGCGACAACGAAGTCGATCCCATCCATCCGCTGATGCGCAAGCTCGAAGCGATGCGCCTAGCTGGAGCGATATTGCAAGACATCGTGTTGGCACCCCTGACCTGTGAAGACTTGGGACAACTAATCGCGGATTCTGTCCACAGCGAACCAGAGAAAGTCGCGCCGGTGGCGCGGCTGATCCACGAGAAGACAACCGGCAATCCGCTTTTCGCTATTCAGTTCATTTCTGCGCTCGCCGACGAAGCATTGCTCACTTTCGATTATGGCGAGGCGCGATGGTGCTGGGACCTGAATCGCATTCACGCCAAAGGTTACACCGACAATGTGGTGGACCTTATGGTGGGGAGACTGAACCGCCTGTCCGCCGAAACCCGGAACGCATTGCAGAAGCTCGCCTGCCTGGGCAACGACGCAGGGTTCGAGATGTTGCGGATCGTTTACCAGGAGTCCGAAGAGGAGATGCATGGCCGGGTTTGGGAAGCGGTGCGAGCAGGGTTGATCTTTCGTTCGGAAGATTCCTACAAGTTCCTCCACGACCGTGTCCAGGAAGCCGCCTACTCCTTGATCCCGGAGGAATCGCGTGCCGAAGCCCATCTCCGAATAGGGATGCTGCTCGCAGCGCAGACCCCTCCAGAGAAGCTGAAGGAGACGATCTTCGAAATCCTCAATCAGCTCAACCGCGGCTCGCATCTCATCACGTCAACTGAGGAGCTTGAGCGGGTCGCGGAGTTGAATTTCATTGCGGGTAAGCGCGCTAAGAGCTCGACAGCATATGCCTCGGCGCTGAGCTACCTGGTCTCCGGCGTAGCTCTGCTGCGAGGGGACTCTTGGGAGCGCCAGCACGACCTGATCTTTGAGTTAGAGTTGCACCGGGCCGAATGTGAGTTCCTCACTGGTGCACTGGCGGAAGGCGAGCAGCGCCTGGCGTTGCTGTCGGCCCGGGCCGCAACGACGATCGAACGAGCCCGCGTTACGTGCCTGCAGGTGGATCTTTACACGACCCTGGATCAGGCCGGCCGCGCGATCGCAGTCGGTCTCGACTATCTCCGGCACCTGGACATCGACTGGTCGCCGCACCCGACGGAAGACGAGGCTCGGCGCGAGTTTGAGCGGATCTGGTACCAACTCGGCTCCCGCTCGATAGAAAGCCTCATTGATCTGCCTTTGATGAGCAATGCCGCATCGCTCGCGACCCTCGACGTCCTGACGAAGCTCGGGCCGCCAGCTTGGCATACGGATGCGAACCTGGCTTCCCTGGTCATCTGTCGAGCAGTCAATCTCAGCCTCGAGGGTGGCAATTGCGACGGCTCATGTTACGCCTATGCGGTGCTTGGCAGGCTTGCTGGACCGAAATTCGGTGACTACCAGGCGGGACTTCTATTCTGCCGTCTCGGCTATGAACTGGTCGAACAGCGCGGGCTAAAGCGCTTCCAGGCCAGGATCTATCTGAACTTTGGAAGTTTGGTCACGCCCTGGACGAGACATGTCCGGGAAGGTCGTGATCTGCTGCGGCGTGCGTTTGAGGCGGCAAACCAGATCGGTGACCTCACCTTTGCGGCGTACTGCTGCAGCCACCTGAACACGAACCTTCTTGCGGCGGGCGATCCACTCGATGAGGTGCAAAGCGAAGCCGAGCGCGGTCTCGCGTTTGCGCAGAAGATGCGGTTCGGCCTTCTGATTGACTCCATCGCCGGCCAGCTTGGGCTGATTCGGACACTCCGCGGCTTGACGCCGATTTTCGGTTCCTTTGACGATGGGCAGTTTAGCGAACTCCTACTGGAGTCCCGCTTCTGCAGGAACCCGGATCTGGCGCTCGCCGAGGGCTGGTACTGGGTCCGCAAGTTGCAGGCGCGCTTCTTTGCCGGCGACTATGTGTCGGCCATCGAGGCCTCGTCGCGAGCTCAACGGCTGCTGTGGACGTCGCCGTCAATGTTCGAAACGGCAGAGTATCACTTCTACAGCGCACTCTCCCAAGCGGCATCCTGCGAGTCCGCAGCGGCCGGCCAGCAGCATGTCGAGGCACTGGCCGCGCACCACCGACAGCTCGAGGTCTGGGCGACGGCTTGCCCGGACAACTTCGAGAACCGCGTCGCGCTCGTCGGTGCGGAGATCGCCCGAATCGAAGGCCGCGCGCTCGATGCCGAGCATCTTTATGAGCACGCTATCCACTCGGCACACAAGTACGGCTTGGTCCACAACGAGGCGCTCGCCAACGAAGTCGCTGCACGCTTTTATGCCGCGCGCGGGTTCAAGAAGATCGCGCATGCCTATCTGCGGGACGCGCGGTACGCATACGTCCGTTGGGGAGCCGACGGCAAGGTACGCCAACTCGACGGGTTGTATCCGCATCTCAGGGAGGAAAACCCGGTTACCGGCTCCACAAGCACGATTGGCTCATCCCTCGAACAACTGGATCTAGCTACTGTTATCAAAATCTCGCAAGCCGTGTCGGGCGAGATCGTTCTAGAAAAACTGATCGACACGCTGATGCGCACGGCAATTGAGTACGCGGGTGCCGGGCGAGGTCTGTTGATCCTTGCGGTAGGTGACGGGTACCGGATTGAGGCGGAAGTCACGATCAGCAATGATATGGTGACCGTCGGTCAGCGACAAGCAGGTGTAACCGCTGCAAATCTCCCGGATTCCATTCTACACTACGTGATCCGGACAAAAGAGAGCGTTCTTATCCACGATGCCGCTGTCGCGAACCCGTTTTCCGCCGATGAGTACATCCATAAGCATCGCGCCCATTCAATTCTCTGCCTGCCGTTGCTCAAACAAGGCAAACTGGCCGGGGTACTCTACCTAGAAAACAACTTGGCGGCCCACGTTTTCACACCTGACCGCGTCACAGTGTTGAAGGTGCTTGCGTCGCAGGCCGCAATCTCGCTCGAAAATTCGCGGCTTTATGACGATCTCGCGGATCGGGAAGGGAAGATTAGGCGTTTGGTCGACGCCAACATCATCGGGATCCTCATTGTCGACCGCGAAGGGCGGATCTTCGAAGCTAATGATGCGTTTTTACGTATCGTGGGATATGACCGTGAGGACCTGGTCCGGGGTCGCCTGCACCGGGCTGGGTTGACCCCGCCGGAGTGGCGCGAGCTCGACAAACGTGCCCGGGAAGAACTGAACTCGACTGGAAGGCTTCAGCCCTTCGAGCAGGAATATTTTCGGAAAGACGGCAGCCGCGTGCCTGTGCTTATTGGTGCCGCGCTGTTCAAGGAAGGAGGTGACCAGAGTCTTGCGTTCGTGCTCGATCTGACCGAGCGCAAGCGGGTCGAGGAAGCGCTTAGCCAAGCGCAGAGACTCAGCCGCACTGGCAATTGGATCTATAACGCGAGGACGATGCATTACCTCTATTGGTCGGACGAGAGTTACAGGATCTGGGGGTTTGATCCGCTCCAGGGCCTTCCAAGTCGACAAAGTATGTGGGAACGCATTCACCCAGAGGACCGCGACAGAGTTTGGGGAGCGATTCAGGAGGCCGTGCACCAGAAAAGAGATTTCATGGCCGAGTTCAGACTCCTGCTACCTGATGGAACAATCAAATGGGTCGAAGGAACTAGCCATCATATGTTTTCCCCCCGGGACACGCTGGCTGAGGTTATCACCACAACCGTCGACGTGACGGAACGAAGACGGGCACAGAACGAACATGAAAAGCTGCGCCAGCTCGAGTTGGATTTCACCCATATGAACCGCGTGAACATGATGGGAGAATTGGCCGCCTCGCTGTCTCACGAAATTCTGCATCCCATCGCGACCGCTCGTAACAACGCCCGTGCAGGGATGCGCTTTTTGGAAATGAACCCGCCAAATCTGGATGAGACCAGGGAAGCGCTCGCTTGCGTTGTCAGGGACACGGACCGAGCAAAGGATATCGTCGGACGGATGCGCGATCACATCAAGAAAGCGCCTCTGCGAAAAGAGCGTTTTGATCTCAATTCGGCTATCAACGAAGTAATTTTACTGGCGCAAAGCGTGATCCGCAGGAATCGCGTTTCGGTCCCAAACTCAGCTTGCAGATGGACTGCTTCCGGTTATGGGGGATTGCGTTCAATTGCAACAGGTCTTGCTGAACTTGATTCTGAACGCGGCTGAAGCAATGGGCTCGGTTGAGGAGGGGCCGAGAGAACTGTTGATCAGTGTCGAGGAGGATCAGACGGGCGTCCTCGTAGTCGTACGCGATTCGGGACCGGGCATTGATACGGAGCATCTCGATCGAGTCTTCAACGCCTTCTACACCACGAAGTCCGGTGGAACGGGGATGGGGCTGTCGATATGCCGCTCCATCATCGACGCCCATAGGGGCAAGCTGTGGGCGGAAGCGAACGAGCCTCGCGGCGCTGTATTTCAGTTCAACCTGCCGGCGGATCACGGCTCATGAATTGTCTCCAATCGGCGTACCCGGCTGCAGAGCCGAACGCAGGCATCGTTCGAGATAGTCGTCGTCCACTGGCTTGCTGAGGTAGCAAACAACCCCGTCCTTTAGAGCCTGATCCCTGACGACCTCATCGGGGTAGGCGGTAACGAGGATCGTTGGGATCGCGTACCCTGTATCGACCAAATGCCTGTGCAATTCAATTCCGGTCATCCCGGGCATGTTAACGTCGGTGACCAAGCAGGCGGTTTCAGGCAAGGCACGCGATGCCAGAAAATCGGCCGATGACGGAAACGTTTCGACAGTGTAGCCCAGCAACAGTATGAGTTTTCGCATTGACTCACGATAGGGCTGATCATCGTCGACGATAGATATCAATGTAGGGTTCGACATTGCGGGTTCTAGCGGCCTCCGCCGATCGGCGGGGAAGCACCTCGCGCGGCATGCTACTTAATGTCATGGACATTCCCCAATAGCGCAATGTCGACGTTCCTAAGCGATGGCTTAGGTTTTCGGCTATCCGCTTAGACAACAGATATTGTTCACCTCGACAGATTCGGCTTAGAATGACGCCGCAAATAGGGAAGATGTGCTTCCCAACGCAGGATACCGAGAATGGGCGAGACAAATCCCAGTGTCTTGGTTATCGATGACGATCCGGAGTTTCGCGACTCGGTCGTGCGGCTGTTGCGGACAGTCGGCTTACCTGCCCGACAATTCTCGTCTGTTTCCGATTTTCTAGAAGCCGATCCGCCGGACGGTCCTACGTGCCTGGTGCTCGACGTGAGAATGCCGGGGAGAAGCGGTCTTGAGCTTCAGCGCGACCTTGTCGGCGCAAACAGGCAAGTGCCGATCATCTTCATCACAGCGCACGCCGACGTGCCGATGACCGTGCAAGCGATGAAGGGCGGCGCGATAGAGTTCCTTACAAAGCCATTCCGTGATCAGGATCTGCTCGATGCCATCGAGGCCGGCCTCGCGCGGGATCGTGCCCGTCGAGAGAGTGATAGCGCATTGGCTGCGCTCAAGGAGCGTTTCGACACGCTCAGCTCCCGCGAGCGTGAAGTCATGCGTGGCGTCGTGGCCGGTCGCCTAAACAAACAGGTTGCCAACGATATCGGCATTACCGAATCCACGGTTAAGGTGCATCGCGTGAATCTGATGCGGAAGATGAAGGCACGTTCGCTTCCCGAACTCAGCCGAATGGCGGACCGCCTCAACATAAGACTACAGTCGCCGCAGAACTTCTGAACCCGAAGGCGTGCCCTCGGAATTTCTGTGCGAGGGTGCCGTCTACTCCCAAATCGCGTCTACCGGATTTTGCTGCTCGGCGTGATAGTCGCGCCCGAGCCATGCCACACCTTTCGACGCTCAAGGCCATTCCGCTCGAAGGCTCCTCGGTTTAGCGCGAGGTGCGGCTGCTGGTTGTGCAAGGTCGCCGCTCCTCCCCGGCACTGGACGCTTTCGTCAAGGCCACGCGGCTTCGCGACTGGTCGGTCGTTGTTCGCACGGCGTGAAAATCTTTGAATTTTTCCGGCATCCGAGGAGCGGATGCGGCGCATGCCTTCACCGCGGTTACTTCAAAAAGCCGCCTCAGTGCGCCGCGCATGAAGCGAGCAATGCCGTCGTTCTCGCGCGAAGTCGAGAGCGCTCTAGAGAAATACCTGGGATATGTCAGGAACGCCCAGCTCGATAGAAGCAAGCCGATCGAAGACAACGAGCAAGCGAGGGAGAATTCGCGAGCGACCTGTCCGAAGCGCGGCACCGTTCGCTCGCACTCCGACAACATCGAGAAGCTCTCGGCGATGGACTTCGGGCCGGAGAGCAAGGTCGAGGAGGGCGTAGCGGTAAAGCGAGTCTGATCCCAAGCCTTCCCTGACCTCGACAGCCGGACACTGAAGCACCGCTCTTGGACTGGCGGTCGACGCGCCAAACTAACCCGCTTCCATGGCGCCGGGCCAGTGGAATGGAATCGATAACGACCGGGCATTTCTAATGGTTGGCGTGGTGTCGTACCTTACTGGCCGTCTAACCGGGCTGAGCCCTGCCAGAGTGCTTGCCAGCATAGGACCGCGTAATCGTCGTCTTGGGTGGGATGCACTTTCCGCGTCGCAAGCACCCGCTCGAGCAACCAATCACGAAGGAGTCACAGATGTCGTTCCGCTTCATCACCAAGTCTATCCACGCTTACCTGATCGATTATCCTGTTGCGATCGTCTTGGTCGCGGCGCCGTTCGTGCTGAAGCTCGGCCAGAGCGGACCGGTCGCAATGTGGCTTTCGCTTGTCGTCGGTGTGGCCGCGTTGATCTTGGCCGCCCTGACCGACCATCCCACCGGGGTCGTTCGCGTCATTCCCTACTGGTTGCATCTTTGGGTCGATCGCGCTGTCGGGGTGGTGTTTGTCATCGCACCGTTTGCCTTCAAATTCGCTGGGCTCGACGCCTGGTACTACTGGGTCCTCGCTGCCGCCGTCCTGCTCACGACGTCAGTCTTGAACGCGCCTGAGGAGCCAATAGCGATGCGTTCGGAATTGGGCAGGCGCGCAGCAGGTTGAAAGCGGCGACGGCCGCCGACGCGATTCCCGCGAGGGTGATATTTTAGGGCTTGAGCCGGGATCATTCTTGACAGCGCCAATGGTGGAGGGCTTGCACGGCGCAAGCCTTCGGGCGGTGCGGCCGGATCGCGCGGTTGATATTTAAGGGTTTAAGATGGACGCGTTTGCTCAGCCGCGGGATCGAAGCGCCACGATCGGGCCGCGCTTCGACTATTCGGCGCTGGCTCCCGCAGCCGCGGCCATTTGCTACCCCTTTCTACTCCGTACCTTTCATGCCGTCGTCGGCACCCAGGCCGCAATGCCGTCGCCTCGCGCAATTGTCGCCGCGACCTTGATCCTAGTCGTGGCGTTTTTAGTGCCGTTTCTCGGGCTCGCGCTCGCTTGCCGACCCGACGCCGATCCAGGGGCGCGGCGGCTCGCTTATGCCGCTGTGGCGACCCCAACGCTCTTCGTCCTTCTTGGGGTCGTTCAGGCCCTGATTCATAGCCCTCTACCCGACGAACTCGCGTGGTGCGTGCTTTGGCTCGTGATCACGATTTGGACACAGACCGCAGTCAATCCCGCAGCTGCAACGCGGCCGACCGTGGGACGCTTGCGTGTTGTCCACGGAATGACAGCGGCGGTCTTGTCCCTATACGTGACATTCCATCTAGCCAATCACTTGTATGGTTTGGTCGGCCCCGATGCACATGCGGCCGTCATGAAGATCGGCCGCGTTGTCTACCGCTCTGGCGTAGGAGAACCGCTGTTGGTCGCGGCCATGCTTTTCCAGATCGGCACCGGCCTGTTTCTGGCATGGCGTTGGAGTGCCGCCCCGCAGGGCTTCCATCGGACATTTCAGGTCGCCTCGGGAGCCTACCTCTCACTTTACATCCTCGGGCACATGAACTCGGTTTTCATCTACGCTCGGAGCTTTCTCGGTATACCGACCGATTGGAATTTCGCGATTGGAGCCCCCACCGGGCTCATTCATGACGCATGGAATATCCGCCTATTGCCTCATTACGCACTCGGCGTGTTTTTTGTCCTAAGCCACCTTGCGTCGGGATTGCGGGTGGTGCTGATCGCGCATGGCGTCAATCGATGCGCCGCAAATCGTCTTTGGGGCGCGGGCGTCGCAGCAAGCGCCGTTATCTCGGCCGCGATCATTGCGGGTATGTGCGGGGTTCGAATCAGATAGGCGACGGTGGCGGCCTGCGGGGCACGCGGCCCGCAAGGGTGAACGTGGCCACCACCACGGCGGCAAACGTAAAAGGACCCAGCAACTCCTTTCGTCATGCCCGACGACGCAGTTCGCGCTCGACCTGCGGCTTCTCGGCGGAATCTGGATCGAGCCACGTGAAGATTCGCTGATCGCAATTTCGTCTCAGACAATTGAAGAGACTCGAACGTCGGTTTCGAAGTGCGATGCGGATGGCGGCATACTTCGCTACGGCATCACGCGGCGCGGCGAGCGGCAATAACGATTGTCTATCGACTCTATGGCGAGAGGTGATTTCCCTCGCCGGCGTTGCAAGGTCACTCTTCGGACGCGACTAACCCCCCGCGTGGAGAGACCAATGAAGACGATGATCAGTTCACTCGTGCTCGCTGGCGCCGTGTCGACCGCGCTTGCGACCATTGCCGTCGCCGCTCCCCTGAGCAAGGCGGAAGCTGATGCTGCGATCGCCGCCAAGAAGGAGAAGTGCTTCGGCGTTGCGCTGAAAGGCCAAAACGATTGCGCCGCAGGTCCCGGAACGACGTGCCAGGGCACTTCGGCCGTCGACTTCCAGAGCAACGCGTGGAAGTTCGTGCGGGGTGGCACCTGCACCAACATTCAGGTGCCGAACGGGAACACGGGCTCGCTTAAGCCGGTCTAGACTGCGCAGCCGGGGCGACGAGTAATCAGGAAAGCGGAGAGACGGCGTGAACGCGGCGATCGCCCCAACCGCGGCGGACGACATGCCTCTTCGCTTTCCCGCGTTTTCAGTTGACGGGCTTGCCGGGACCAGCTTCAAGCATGAGCATTTTGTCGCAATCCTTGCGGAAGGAGTGCGCAGCGGCTTCTTCGAGGTTCACGCCGAGAATTACATGGGCGCCGGTGGGCCGCCGCATCGCGCACTTGAGGCCATGCGCCGCGACCATCCCATATCGCTGCATGGCGTCTGCATGTCGATCGGCGGCCCGCAGGCGCTGGACAAGGCGCATCTTGCGCGCTTCCGCCATCTCGTCGAGCGCTACGAGCCCGTGCTCGTCTCAGAACATCTCGCCTGGTCGACACACGAGACCACGTTCTATAACGACCTGCTACCCTTGCCTTATACGCGAGCGACGCTCGCGCGGGTCTGCAATCATATCGACGAGATACAGGAGGCGATCTGCCGGCCATTGCTGCTGGAAAACCCCTCGAGTTATGTTGCCTTTCGCCAGTCGATCATGAGCGAGACAGACTTCATCCGTGCCGTCGCGTGCCGCACCGGGTGCGGTCTTCTGCTCGACATGAACAACGTGTTCGTGTCCGCCACCAATCACGGCTTCGCCGCCCGCGACTATCTCGCTGACTTTCCGCTCTCGGCTGTCGGAGAGATTCATCTCGCCGGTCATGCCGAGCAGGCCGATGACGAGGGCGCCCCGCTCCTGATCGACAGCCATGATGGGCCGGTCGCCGACGCCGTATGGAAGTTGTACGAGACCGTCATCGCGCGCTGCGGCCCGATTCCGACGCTGATCGAATGGGACAGCAAGATTCCGGATTGGCCGGACCTGAGGGCGGAAGCGGCGGCGGCGCAAGCAATCCTCGACCGCCATCAGCGAGACGTCTCTCATGCAGTCTCTTGAGCAGGAATCGTTATCCTATGCGGCGGCCTTTGCATCGACGTTGATGAATCCTCGGCGCCCGACGCCCACGATTGTCAGTGGTCTCGCAGGGAAGGGCGCGGTCAGGCGCTACAACGTCTATCGCAACAACGTGACGGTTAGCTTGATTGATGCGCTGGCTGCAATCTTCCCCGCGGTTCAGCGGATCACCGGAGTCGAGTTCTTCCGCGCCATGGCGCGTCAATATGTCCGTGCCACGCCGCCGACCTCGCCGCTGCTGCTTGACTATGGCCGCGACTTTCCGGCTCTGATCGAAAGTTACGAGTACGGACAGGCGATGCCGTGGCTCGCCGACGTCGCGCGGATCGAGCGCGCCTGGCTTGATGCCTATCACGCGGCGGACGCCGAGCCGCTCGCGCCTGACGCGCTCGCGGCGGTCCCGCCCGAGCGGCTGCCGGAAGCGGTATTCGTCTCGCACCCGGCCACGCGGATCATGCGCTCGTCCTTCTCGGCGGTCACAATTTTTGCCGCCAATCGCGGCGAGGGCGCATCAGGTCAGATTGATGCAAGCGCACCCGAAGATGCGCTGATCACGCGCCCCGATGCCGAGGTTGTCGTCCGGCATCTGCCCGACGCTGCTGCGGCGTTCCTGACGAGCCTGACGGCCGGGCGCCCGCTTGGCGAGGCCGCTGCATCGGCACTGCGATCTTCGCCGTCTTTCGACCTTGCCGCCAACATCGCCGGCCTGATCCAGGCGGGCGCTTTCGTTTCAGTTTTCTCCGGAAAAACATGATGGGCCTTGATCAGCATATTGGCGTAGGGTTCCTCCGGCTCGGTCTCCGCGTCGACAAGGCCGAGCGCCAGGTTTTGGCGATCGTGTCGCCGTCTTTGGTGCAGTTCGTGATGCGCGTGGCGCTGGCGGTGCCGTTCTGGAAGTCCGGCATCCTGAAATGGGATGGTGTTTTCAAGCTCAGCGACACCGCGGTGACGTTGTTCACTGACGAGTTCATGTTGCATTTGCCGGGCGGCCCCTATCATTTTCCGGTGCCGACGGTGATGGCATTCCTCTCCGGCTGTGGCGAGGTCATGTTTCCGATGCTGCTGGTGCTCGGCTTCGGCACCCGGTTCGCCGCACTCGGGCTGTTGTTCATGACACTGATCGTGGAACTCACCGTGCCCGACGGCTGGCCAATCCATCTAACCTGGGCTGCAATGGCGTTCGGTATCATGGCGTGGGGACCAGGACGGATTTCCGTCGATCACTGGCTGAAGAGGGGGGCCATTGAACCTCGTGAACGATAGCGAAGGAATCAGCGATGCAATGCTCCTGGCGGACGTGTGGAGACTTCGTTGATCGCGGACTCGTCTCAGACTCTTGAAGAGAATAGAACCCGGCTTCGAGGTGCGATGCGGCTGGTGGCGTTCTTCGCTACGGCATCGTGCGGCGCGGCGAGCGACAATAACGATCGTCTATCGACTCCATGGCGAGAGGTGATTTCCCTCGCCGGCGTTGCAAGCTCACCCTCCAAAAGCAACGTCCAATCAGTCGCTGGATCAGGCGCCGCGATAGCGAGGCGCCGGCTAGGGGCGTTGATTGAACGATAAGAATATTGCGAAAGAGAAAGACGCTGATGTCCCGGGAGAGTTACGACATTGTCATTGTTGGCGCGGGCGCGGCCGGCTGCGTCGTTGCGAGTTATCTCGCCGAACACACCGATGCCTCGATCGCGCTGATCGAAGCGGGCGACATGGATCGCGATCCGTTCATCCACATTCCACGCCGGTTTCGCCAATATATTGGTCCACGACCGGCATGTCTGGAAATACGAGACCGTTCCCCAGCATGGCATCAAGCGAGCATATCGCTCAGGCAAGGTGCTCGGCGGCGGCTCCTCGATCAACGCGATGTGCTACGTGCGTGGTCAGATGCGCGACTTCGCCGAATGGCAGGACGCGGTCGGCGACACCGGCAAATGGTCGTATGAAGACCTGCTCCCCGTCTTCATGGCGCAGGAACGCAACGACACCTTCCACGACGAATATCACGGCATCAACGGTGGTCTTGCGGTCCAGTTGCCCAAGGGCATCAACGAGCTGAACCAATATTGCCTAAAGGCCTTCCAGGAATATGGGATTCCTTATAATCCCGACTATAACGGCGAGAGCCAGATCGGCGTCTCGCCGGTGCAGTCGACGGTCGGAAATCAGCGCCGGTGCAGCGCGGTCGACGCTTATCTGCGTCCGCACCTCGCCTCGGGCCGCGTCACTCTTCTCACCGGAAAGACCGTCGTTCGGATTCTTATCGAAAACAAGCGGGCTGCGGGCGTCGAGCTGAAGGACGACAGGCTCGAGAGGATAATGGCCGGCCAGGTCGTCCTGTCGGCGGGGGCCGTCCATAGCCCGAAGATCCTCATGCATTCGGGCGTTGGGCCAGCTGATCAGTTGCGCCAGCACGGCATTGCGGTGATCGTCGATGCTCCGGGTGTAGGCGAAAATCTCCACGACCACCCGATGATACCGGTCCGTGCCTATGTGAAGGGTGATCTCGGCTATCAGGCGGCCGCGCACGGAATCGGCACCGTTAAGGCGGGCCTGCGTTATCTCGTCACCAAGGATGGCCCGGCGTCGGGCAACGGCATCGAGACGGTTACACACTGGAATCCGTCGGACTTCGCCGCCGAACCCACGATCCAATGCTATCACGCTCCTATCATCTTGAACGAGCAACTCGGCCCGACGGGCGACCGCTCGGGCATCACCTTCGAACTCGTGGTGCTTCAGCCCAAGAGCCGCGGCTGGGTACGGCTGGCCGATAGCAACCCGACGTCGATGCCCCTCATCAATCCGAACTTCGTCGGCGAGGAGGAAGACTTAAGGGCCGCGGTGGAATCCGTGCGCGCGATCCGCGAGGTTATGGCCCAAGAGTCGTTGGCGTCGGTGATCGATGAAGAGATGGAACCCGGACCGCATATCCAGTCGGACGAGGAGATCGGCGAATGGGTGAAGCGTGTCGTGACGACGATGTGGCACCCGGTCGGAACGTGCCGGATGGGTCGGGATGGACGAGCGGTTGTTGACGCAAGGCTCAGGGTCCGCGGGGTCGATAGTCTCCGGGTGATCGATGCCTCGATCATGCCAAATATCACCAGCGGCAATACCAACGCTCCGACCCAGGCGCTTGCGCGCCACGCTGCGACGATGCTGGCCGAGGATCTGAAGCGGACCTAGGGAGTTCTGGCGCGAGCGGGCGATAGCGATGGCCGCGGTCTCCCGCCTATGTCCGCCGGGGGCGACGCGGGGAGTGTTTGTGCTCTTGTCTGAAGGATAGGCGGGCGGAGTGTCCGTGATCGTGACCCACTGCCACTCGCGGAACAGTTCGCAAATGTGCTTGTTCAGAGCCATCCCCCCGCGAAAAGCAAGACTGCATCAACCAGGAAGGAATCAAAATGAGTCTAGAAGACGCGAGAAAGCGCCTCGAGGCACCACTCGACACGCCGAGCAATCTTGGCTCCAATGCCACCAAGGATATTTCGGCCGCCCTCACGGCGCTTATGGCAGACGTGTTCGCGCTTTACGTCAAGACCAAGAACTTCCATTGGCACATGTCAGGCCCACATTTCCGGGATTATCACCTCCTTCTCGACGAGCAGGCTGAGCAGATCTTCGCGATGACGGACGAAATCGCCGAAAGAGCCCGCAAGACCGGCGGCACAACGATCCGCTCGATCGGCCACATCGCCAGGGTGAAGCATATCGGGGACAATGATGCGGATTTTGTCACACCCGAAGACATGCTGGCCGAGCTGAAGGAAGACAATCTGGCGCTCACCCAGCGCATGCGGCAGACCCACAATGTCTGCGACGATCATGGCGATGTCGCCACGGCCAGCCTGATCGAAAACTGGATCGACGAGGCGGAACGTCGCACATGGTTTCTGTTCGAGACAACCAGGAGAGCTTAACCCCGAGCGCACGCCAACTCGCGAATCCCGGGTGACTGCCTACGTCTTCTGCAAAAAGAGGTTCAGGGAAGACGTTAGTCCTGTTGGGCTTTGACGTTCGACTCATCGGTTGGATTGGCATTTTGGCGACCGGCGCCCCTTAACACAGTGGGGGATTCAATCGGAGTGCCCACAGTGAAGCCCGTGAGCAGAACCCGCTCAAAGTCGGAGAACGCTGAAGGGTGAACGATGTCAAGGAATCGCGTGTGAAGCTCGAATGAAGCCATTCACTATCAACTCGCCCGATTTTTTCCTCCGTATTGAGGCGCATGTTCACGTTCCAACGCTTCGGCTGCGGCTTCCGCAATGCGCCGCCAGTGCGGCGTAGCGGCGTCGTGCTAACCGCGAATCCAAATTATGCGTCCAGTCGTCCGTCGGGATCGCGGTGGCATAGCCTCCGATGGATAGTGCGAGCTAGGTCATGCTCGATGCGTATGTCGCTGGGCCAGCGGCGCACACCGGGATCCGACGACGACCGAAGGGAGTGCAAATGACGGCGGATCGATCAGAGGCAGCTTTCGAAGTTGGTCTTTTCCAGATAAAGGTTGACGAAGAGGCCGAAGACGACCGCTTCTATGAGGCGCTTGTGCCCTTCGACTTTTTTGATGACGTGGTGCGGCGAGATCGGTATCGCCCTCTACCTGACGACTGGATCATCGCCGTTACGGACGTCAGCCAGTCGACCGAAGCTATTGAACAAGGACGGTACCGCGAGGTGAATACGGCCGGTGCGGCGGTTCTTGCTGCGGTCAGCAATGCACTACCCGACCTACAGTTTTTCCGTCCACGTTCGGAGGAGATGGCGCGAGCTTCGCCGCGCCCGCCGCCTATTCGTCCATCATCAAGGATACGTTGGCAAGAACCGCCGCTTGGGCTGAAGACACATTGGGTCTCACGTTGCGTATTGCGGTCATTCCTATCGCGGACATTCGTGCTCAGCAGTTGGACGTTCTGGTAGCCCGCTTCGCGCCCTCTTCGAATGTCACCTATGCGATGTTCGCCGGCGGAGGACTTGCCTGGGCCGAGCGCGAACTCAAGCAAGGGGGCTATACCGTCCCGCGCGCGCCCATAGGAGTAACAGCCGACCTCACAGGTCTTTCGTGCCGATTTGCGCCGATCGGTACCAAGCACGGCGTCATCTTGTCTCTTATCGTCGTTCCGCGCGATGATCCGCCTTCATTCGTGGAACTCATACCGGAGCTCCTGCGGACGCTCCGTTCAGATGAACCCGGCTTACATCCATTG
Source organism: Bradyrhizobium sp. LM2.9 (assembly GCF_054056555.1). Taxonomy (NCBI): domain Bacteria; kingdom Pseudomonadati; phylum Pseudomonadota; class Alphaproteobacteria; order Hyphomicrobiales; family Nitrobacteraceae; genus Bradyrhizobium; species Bradyrhizobium sp. LM2.9. The sequence continues at coordinate 5,274,534 of NZ_JBSRYJ010000002.1, read as the reverse complement.
CCTGCCGAAGGCCCGCAGCCCGCACGGACCGGCGACCATCTTGATCATGCCATCAAGAAAGGCAGCCGAAAGATGCCCTTTGCGGCTTGGGCTGCGAAGTGCTTGCGCACTGTTCCGGCGCGGGTGGGCACCCTACTGGGAATCCCTGTTGGTGGCTTTCATGAAGCTAAGTTCCGACAAGAGCTTATGGAGAATACAGATTACCGAAAATTTGATGACGGCCTGCGGATGACAGTGGACTGCTCATCCGAGCTCGCGGACGTCGTAGACGCACGTTTGGAAGAGGCTCAGCGACGAGGCGCATGCTTTTTTGGAACGCATCGACAGTTGGCCGCGAATCTTACGTGCTTTGTGCCATCACCCACGCGAGCCAGTCACGTGCACTTCGTTGACGGTGCTTCCGGGGGGTACGCCTTCGCCGCGGCCAACTTGAAGCGAAAAGTTGCGAGCGGAGTCGGTACAGAACGAGCTCGTGCTTTGGCTGGACACGTCCAACCCACCCGACATTCCGTCTAGGATGCTTAGTGTATCCATCCTAGAATGGATAGCGCCTACCATGGGATCGCACGTCGTTCTCAGATATCCTACTGGGTTTTGCCCTCCTTGGCTGTCCGCCGATAGTCGCTCGGATCTCGATTGTACGCCTTTCGAAAAGCTCGCACAAAGCTTGAACGGCTCTCGTACCCCGCATTATGAGCAATGACGTCGATCGACATCGTCGTTGTCGTCAAATGGATCGCGGCCTGGCGCATTCTCAAGTCTCGCAAGACGACCATCGGGGATTGTCCAAAGATGTCCGAAAATCGTGCCATGAACGCCGAGCGACTCAAGCCTGCACTGTGGGCCAAGCTCTGAACTGAATGGGCGGCTCCTGGCCGCGCCACCATATCTGCAAAAGCACGAGTGACCTGCCTGTCGGCAAGTATTGAGAATCGCTCAGTCCAACGCTGGGATGACCTGAGGGACCGTCGCACCAATGAGACAACAATTTGCTTGAGCAGAGACGCTGTCATGGCGCCAACGCCGACCTCTTGCTGTAGCAGCTCGTCCATAGCCTCGCGAAGCTTCAGATCGATCTTGTCCGCTGGCTCGAACTGCTCGATCACGGGTTCGCGGAGTTCTCCGAACAGCCTGACAGACTGACCAAAGGATGCATTAAAGAAGCCGCATATCTGAATGATTTCGGGTTTCTCATTCGGCACTGCGACGCGGACGATGCCGTCTTGACGTGTCCAGCAGTCCCTCGAAATGAGCTTCGGTGGGCCACTTCCACCGTCGACCTCGATCGTGAACGGAGTGTTCGGCGGCACGATGATGAGCAAATGAGGGCTCAACGGCATCTCGGGTCCTCCGTTGATCGATATGCGACCCTCGCCACTCAAATTGTAGTGGATCCCGGGTGCGTCAATCATTCCCATTTCGACTCTATGGCCGTGCGGCACCAGAATTTCAGTCAGCGCGATGACATCGATGTCGAGCCCCTGCATCAATTTGTCGAGGTCTGTTGTAGACAGTTTGGTAGTAGAGGCCATGGCCAGCGAAACGTTTTGCCCGAAGAGAGCCTGTGTTGGAACCGCTTTCGAAGTGTGCATGACTGTAGTAGCCCTTTATTGCTCGGCTGCCGGTGCCGATAGTGCTCCGGAAGCCCGTTCTCCGAAGATCATGTTCGTTCGCGCCACTGACTGACTGTCTTCCCGAACCCGAATGGGCAATCATGATCGGAACACCGTAGCATGGAAGTGAAATTCCTGCAGATCAATCCTGAGCCGCCTTCAGATCGAGGCTGACAAGGTCTTCGACGCCGTCACGTAGGGTGCTGCGGGCAAGCCAAAAAGTTGCACTGAGCCACTTCGTCTCTCGCCAATCGAGTCTCGCGATGCCGCGAGACGAAAGTGGGACACTGAACGGATCGGGTCGTAACTCGGTTGCCGGCACTACCGAGGGAGCCCCCGTTCCCGCTTCGAAGCGATCGAGTTTGCAGCCCGAGACGGCGTCCCTCTGAGGGGCGACTGTTCCCGAGCGAAGACCGCGAAACATTTCCATAGCCGTCATGCTCGGTACTTTGGTCTCCGACCGTCCCGTGCACGCCGCGACGCGCGGGGGATGACGGGCAAAGGACTAAGACGACGACTTCAGCGAATTCGTATCGACTGGCAGGCTGCGCACACGCTTGCCGGTCGCGGCGAAGATCGCATTTGTAACCGCCGCACTGACAATGGCTGTTGGAGCTTCACCAACGCCACCTGGAGCTTCTGCGTTCTTGATCAAGTGCGTCTCCACCAGCGGTCCCTCGTCGATACGCATCGGCACATAGGTGTCGAAATTGCTCTGCTCGACGCGTCCATCCTTGAAGGTGATCGAGCCATGGAGCGCAGCGGTCAGCCCAAAAAGCGTTCCACCTTCAATCTGTGCTTCGATCGTATCTGGATTGACGTATATGCCGCAATCAATCGCACAGACGATCCGATTGACTTTGACTGAGCCGTCGCGCGCCACTTCGACCTCGGCGACCTGCGATGTGTAGCTTCCGTATGCGAATTGTACTGAAATCCCGCGGCCATGCCGTGCGGGAAGTGGTGATCCCCACCCTGCTTTTTCCGCAGCAAGCGACAGAACAGCAAGCGCTCGCGGATTATGGCCAAGCAATCCCTTGCGATAGGCGACAGGATCCTGCTTCGCTGCATGCGCGAGCTCATCTATGAAGCTTTCGACCACAAAAACATTGTGAGTCGGTCCGACGCCGCGCCACCAAGACGTCCGGACGCCAGGGGACTCTACCCGGACAAAATCAACGTGGATATTGGGCAGCGCATAGGGCGGCTCGGCCGCCGCTTCCACGGCATCGGGGTCCAATCCGTCCTTGAAGTAAGGGGGATAATAGCGAGCCATGACTGAGGAGCCGGCGATCCGATGCGTCCAGGCAACCGGCTTGCCGGCCGCATCAAGTCCGGCCGACAGCCGATCGAGATAGTACGGCCGATACATATCGTGCTGGATGTCTTCCTCGCGGCTCCAGATCACCTTCACCGGGCCGTCGACGTGCTTGGCGATCTTGACAGCGAGGATCGTGCCATCGGCTTCCAGCCTTCGGCCGAAGCCACCGCCAATCAGATGATTGTGAATTTTGATCGCATCCTTTGGCAGGCCGGTGAGTTCGGCCACCTGAGACTGCGTGATCGTAGGCGCCTGTGTCCCGACCCAAATGTCGCAACAATCCTTCTGCAGATGAACGGTGCAGTTCATCGGCTCCATCGCCGCGTGCGCTAGGAAAGGCACTTGATAGACGGCGTCAAGCCGTTGCGCTGCCTCCGCAAGTGCCTTCCGCACATCACCGACGCTACGGGCAACAGCGCCCGGCTTTGTGGATTCCTCCTCCAATTGCTTGACGATATCGGCGTTGCTGACTTTGCTATTCGGTCCGTCGTCCCACGTGATGTTAGCGGCCTCGAGCCCTTTCTTCGCCGCCCCCATGTGATCCGCTACCACGGCAACCGCTTCACCAATATTGATGACCTTCCGGACGCCCTTCACCGCGCCAGCGCGGCCGTCTCGTCCACCGTTTTCGCTTTGCCACCGAACACGGGTGAAATGGCAACCGCCGCAACCTTCATGCCCGGCAGTCGCGTATCGATGCCGTAGAGCGCGCGCCCATCGACCTTTATTGCTGAATCCACGCGCTTGGCACGCGTGCCGATCAGGGTGAAATCCTTCGGATCCTTCAATTTGACGTTTTCCGCAGGCGGCACAGGCAACTTCGCGGCAGCCTTCGCAAGCTCGCCGTAGCTCAGATGCTTCGAGCCGGATGCATCAAACACGACGCCATCCTTGGCGCGGCAAGTCGCTGGATCGACATTCCAGTGCTTTGCGGCTGCCGCAATCAACAGACTACGACCCACTGCTCCCGCCTGACGCAGCGGTGTCCAGAAGGCGCGGACAGAGGCGGATCCACCTGTATTTTGAATACCTATGATCGAATTGACGTAAAGCGCATGATTTGGCGGCGCATGCTGAACCTGAATCTGGTCAAGCTTCACTTCGAGTTCTTCAGCGAGAAGCATCGACAGCGACGTATAAACCCCCTGTCCCATTTCGATCATCGGAATGATCAGGGTCACGGCGCCGGTCGGATTGATCCGTATAAATCCATTCGGCACGAAAGTACCCGTGACCTCGTCTTCGACCACCTGCGAAGCGGACGCCGCGAATACGGACTCCGTGCTTGCACCGGTCAGCGCAAAACCAAGCAGCAAACCGGTGCCCTGAAGAAAGGCGCGCCGCGACGTCACTGCTTGATCGACGATCTGCTCTTTCAGAACATGCTCATCCATGATCTCAAACTCCTGCAGCGTGCTTGATCGCGGCGCGGATGCGCTGATAGGTGCCGCATCGGCAGACATTGCCCGACATGGCAGCGTCGATGTCATCATCCGTCGGTTTAGGTTTGTCCTTCAGCAGCGCCGCCGCCGACATGATCTGGCCGGACTGGCAGTAGCCGCACTGCACCACCTCCAGTTCCAGCCACGCCTTCTGCAAGGCCGCGCCCTGCGGCGCCTGGCCGATCGCCTCGATCGTTGTGATCGCGCTGTCGCCGACGCTGTCGACCGACGTCTGGCAGGAGCGGACCGGCTGACCGCCGACATGCACCGTGCAGGCGCCGCACAGCGCCTGGCCGCAGCCGAATTTGGTCCCGGTCATGCCGAGTACGTCGCGCAGCACCCACAAAAGTGGAATGTCGCCATCAACGTCGAGCTTATGGGGTGTGCCGTTGATCTTTAACGTGAAAGCCATGGATGCCTCTTGAACGCGTTGGGAGTGAACGGCCGACGAACATCCCGCATTGAAAGTCTTCGGCGGGATCAAATTCCCAAATACGGCATATTCGGGAAGACTGGATTCGGACTGAGGTTGCGCTGGGCGTTGTTCGATAAAATCCGCGCCGCTAGTTCCCATTGATCGCAGCATGGGACGAAGATTTCCAATATCCGGGATGTATAGTTTCCATAGCACCGGGGAATACTGCTGCGACGGTCGTCTCCGCCATTCGTAAATCAAGGCGAGTGTGACAGGTCGGGAGGCATTGATTCCGATACAGCGACCGGACGCGGCCAAAGCTACTGTTCAGAACAGGAGCGTCGGGCTCGTGCGCTGGCGATAGAATTGGCCAACGACGGAATTCGCATCAATATCGACCGCGGCGCCGTCGACGCGCCGATGCTCCCAAGGTAATCCGGCCGGGGGCATCGAGTGGCCCGGATCAGGGCGTGCTGCACGCTCTTGAAACGCAATTTGGCTGCCGAGGATCAAGCCGCCGTTGGCCAGGTCGAGTTAGATTCCCCGCTCTGCGGAGCGCCGACACTGTCGTGCCGGCGTCCAGTCGCCCGACAGGTTCTGACGTTAGAACGCCACCTGGGTCCGCATCGCCACGGCGTCGAATCTTGCGCCGGCGTCGCCACCGTTGACGGCGCTGGTCCGCCTTGTGATGTCGCCGTGCAAGTAATCCAGCATGAAGCGGACGTTTCCGTTGACGTACCAGTTGAGTGCGAGCGTGTAGACGGTCTGCCGTCCGCCGGCGATGCCGGTCGGGGTTGCAAGCTGGTCGTTGAGGTCGATCGTCGAGAAGCGCCCCGCGATCTCCCACGCACCCCAGCCGCCGCCCTCGAGCGAGAACGGATGCGCCGGCTTGACACCGTTATAGGTCGCGTTTGCCGCATTGTAGGTCCGGCTCTCACCCGTCAGCACATAGCCGGCCTGGGCATAGCCGCCCCGGAATTTCACGCTTGGAAAGCCGGTCGGTATCATAGACGTGTTCGCACCGCGATCGACATTGTACCAGAAATACTCGCCCTGCAGGATGAGAGGTCCATAGGTCGCCGCCGTTTCGACGCTGTAGACCTGCGCGCTGGACGCATTGGCGATCGCGCCGGTCGAGACCAGCGTGGTCGGGTCGAGGCGCAATTCCGGACGGTCGCTAAGCGTGACCGTCTGCGTATTCGCGAACAGATTGCGCTGCGGCTGGATCAGCCACTCCGCATCGGCGCCGAGATGGATCGAGTAATCCTTGCCGCTCACGACCTGGCCCGCCACGCGAGCGACCGCGCCATATTGCTCGGAGGCACCGGCCGGCGCGGCGCTCGAGGCGGAGTGAATCGCGCCGGTCGACGGCCCCGTGACATAGGCGCCAGCCCAAAACACGTCATTGTACCAGCGCGTGCCGGCCGCGGAGCGGAAGTCACCGGCAGCTATGTTGACCGCGATGACCTGGGCGGACGAGCGCTCCATGAACAGGATGTCGTTGGAGCTCGTGGCCTCATCGAGCGTGTAGGGAACGTCCATAATGCCGGCCTCGATGGCCATCTTACCGCCGAACGGCTTGAGGCCCGTGTAGCTCAGGTAGGCATTCTCGACGCCGGACACGCCGCCGCCAGGCAGGGAGCCGGCCGCCGTGCCGCCAAAGCCGTCGGACGTGCCTCCGAAGTCGTAAACGAGCGCGTAGTTCCAGTCGCCGAAGAACTTGCCGATGATGCCAATGCGTGCGCGGCGCAAGTTCTCGCCGCTGTCGAGCTTCTGCGGCGACGTCGCGGCGGCGTTGGGGTGGTAGTCGAAGCCGCCCACGTCCCAGTGCACGCGACTGGTAATGGCGATGCAATTCTCGTTGTCCGCAGTGCAGATCGTCGGTCGGTTGTTCGGCATCGTCATTACGACGCTGGAGGGCGCGGCCGGCCCCTTGAGCGGAATAGCTGCACTGGTGCTTGCGACCCGTGCGGCCTTCACGTCTGCTGCCCTCGCGTTTGCGTTCGCGGCGGCCACGGCGGCGGCATTGGCGTTGCCTTGCTTCTGAAGCTTGTCGAGTTTCTCCTCCATGGCGCGCAGCTGCTGCTTCAGGGCCGCGATCTCCGCGTTGTTGCCCGCGGACTGCGCGTAAGCCGGGCCCATACCCGCGGATAACGCCGTTGCGCCGAGCGCGACGATTCCAATTGACCTCAACGACGTCATCAAATTTCCCCCAAATACTGTCCCCGTTCGCCGAAGGATTCGGCTCCGGCAAATGGCGGCAGTTTAGGGCGGGGGCCGCGCAGGTTAGAGTCCACGCATGGTTATCAGTTGAATAACTGGTCGTTATTGATGCCTTGGAAGAAGACCCTTCGCAGTCGAAGCGACGCGAGCGCGAGGCGTTCGTTGCCTAACATCGATGCCGAGAGACGCACGTTTGAGAGACCAGGCCGACCCTGCTACGAGGCGGGGCGCTTAACTGATGCGAACGAACTGCTGAATGACCTCCCGGACCGTCACGAAGGCAGGGCCGCAAACCCAATTTCGCATTTGGACTACGGCGAGTTTCCACCGCGCTGAGCGAGAGATGTTCGATCGCCGTTATCCATCAATTATCTACTGATCCGTGCAGGAACTCGAGTGTTCCGGAACGCGCGGTGTTTCGAAGCCGCCTTTGTCCGCAACAGTAGATATCGGCAAGTCAATCACGCCGCCATTGGGTCGGGCACCATGGCCGCGCGAGAAGCGCCGGCCGGTGATTGCGGCTGAGGCCGTCGGCAAACTAACGCCCGCGCCTCAGCTCTTCGGTCGCGCGCCGGAGCACCTCGTGAAGCCATTCGTGCGATGGCTCGTCCTCGATCCGCTCGTGCCACAGCATCCGCACCTCCACGGGGGTCGTGCTGTAGGGCAGTTCATGGGTCGTGATCGCGTGCGCTTGCTCGAAGGCGCGCGCCAACGGCCGCGGAACGATGGCCGCCAGCTCGGACTCGGCCAGCAGCGCGGGCAAGGCAAGAAAATGCGGCAGCGAGACCGCGATCCGTGGCGGCCGGTCGCTGTCCGACAGCGCCCGTTCGAGCGCGGGGCGGTCGTACATCTCCGAACGCCTGGCGAGCCCGCGCTCGGAGATGAAGCCGCCGATCGCACCCTCCTGCTCTCCACCGAAGGAGACGACAACCAGCGGCAAGGTCGCGAGCTTTGCCTTGTCGAGGCGGCCAAGCTTGCGCTTTCTGCCGACGATCAGCACATCGTCATACTCAAACAGCAGCGCCGTGCGGAAGCGGCTCGGCGGCGACGAGAACACGCCGATGGCGACGTCGATGCGCCCGAGATCGATCTGCTCGGCAAGGTCGATTCGCGTCACCGGCTTGATGGTAAGGTCGATTGCCGGAGCCTCCCGGCTCAAGATCTGCAGCAGCGGCGGCGCCAGCACCATCGTCGTGAAGTCGTTGGCCGCGAGGGTGAACGGCTTGGTGGAGACCGCCGGAGCGAAGGTCGGCAGTTCGACCGCGGCCTCCAGCGATCGCAGCGCCTGGCGAACTTGCGGCGCCATCGCGAGCGCACGCGCCGTCGGCTGCATGCCGGTGGCGGTGCGGACGAAGAGTTCGTCGTCCAGCATCTCGCGCAGCCGCGCCAGCGAGTGGCTGACGGCGGACTGACTCAACGCGACCTTCTGGCTGGCGCGCAGCACGCTGCGCTCCTCCATCACGGCGTCGAACACCTTGAGCAGGTTCAGGTCCAATGTCTTGAAGGAAACCGACACGCTGGGACCCCCGTTTGTAGCGGATCGCGCGCCTTGGCTGGGTTGTGCGATCGCGCGCAGTTAAGGCCAGACGTTCGGCGGATGCAACCGATCGGATTCGCCATCAGCGTACTGGCGTGGCGTCACCGCCGGCCATCTGAAGCCGGTTCAAGATCACCCTGCAAGACTTTCACTTCCGCAACGCGCCGTTCTGGCCAAGATTGCCGCAGCCGGGTTGGAGGAGAAAGATGATGAAGTCCTGGTTGAGGTTGGCTCGAAGCGGCGCACTTAAATCGCTCGGACAGGCGCTGACATTCGTGACGGTGGCGACATCGGCGGTTGCGCAGAATGGGCCGATCAGACTCGGCGTGCTGACCGACATGTCGTCGCTCTACGCCGACAATGGCGGCCAGGGTTCGGTTGTCGCGGCGCAGATGGCGGTGGACGATTTCAACGGCAAGGTGCTGGGCCGGCCGGTTGAGCTCGTCGCTGGCGATCACCAGAACAAGGCGGATATCGGCTCGGCGATTGCCCGGCGCTGGTTGGAGAGCGACAATGTCGAGGCCATTCTCGACGTCCCGAACTCTGCTGTCGCACTGGCCGTGCAGGGCATCACGCGTGACAAGAAGAAGGTGTTTCTCGCCACCGGGGCCGCTACATCCCGGCTGACTGGCGATGAGTGCTCGCCGACCGGCATCCACTGGACCTACGACACCTATGCGCTGGCGCAGGGGACCACGAGGGCGATTTCACGTCTCGGCGCCAAGTCCTGGTTCTTCCTTTCGGCTGACTATTCCCTTGGCGCGCAGCTCGAGGCCGACAGCCGCAAGGTGATCGATGCCACCGGTGGCAAGGTGCTCGGCGCCGTGAAGCACCCGATCAATACGCCCGATTTCTCGTCCTTCCTGTTGCAGGCGCAAGCCTCCAGGGCCGACGTGATCGCGCTCGCCGACTCCGGCGGTGACTTCATCAATGCCGTGAAGCAGGCGGGAGAGTTCGGCGTAACACGTGGACAAAAGCTTGCCGGCCTGATCGTCTTCATCGCCGACATTCACAGCCTCGGGCTGCAAAGCGCGCAAGGTCTGATGCTCACCTCCGCCTTCTACTGGGACCTCAACGATGAAACGCGCGCGTGGTCGAAGCGCTTCATCGACAAGGCCAGGAAGGTCCCCACCATGATCCATGCCGGCACCTATGGCGCGGTGATGCACTATCTCAAGGCGGTCGAAGCTGCAGGCACGCTCGATGGGCCGACCGTCGCCGCCAAGATGCGCGAATTGCCGGTGAACGATGTCATGACCCGTAACGGTAGGATCCGTCCGGACGGCCGGCTGGTCCGCGACGTGTATCTGTTCCGCGTCAAGTCGCCGGAGGAGTCGAAATATCCGTTCGACTACTACCAGCTTCTGGCCACGATCCCCGGAGAAGAAGCCTTCAGACCGATGGAGGACGGCGGATGCTCGTTCGTGAAGAAGTCGTGATCGACCGGGACGCGACTTGCGGAGCTGCGCACAATCCGATCGACGACGTAATTGCCGGCCGGCTCTCATGCCGTGAGTTCTCCGGCCGTCCCCTCTCGCGATCGACGGTCGAGCAGATCCTGCGCGTGGCGCGGTTCGCGCCGAGTGGCGCAAATATTCAACCTTGGCACGTGTACGTGCTGGCGGGCGCCGCCAGGGCCGAATTGTCGGCTGCGCTTCTGCACGCCTATGAGAACGAGCCGAACGAGCACGTCTCCGAATATCAATACTACGCCACCGCTTTCCCCGAGCCCTATCTCGGCCGTCGCCAGGAGTTCGGGCGATTGTTCTATTCTTCGCTCGGCATCGCTCAGAGCGATGCGGCGGCGAGGAGCCGGCAGACCGCGAAGAACTACGCGTTCTTCGGCGCGCCGGTTGGATTGATCGTCACCATCGATCGCCGTCTGGCCATGGGAAGCTGGCTCGACCTCGGCATGTTCATCCAGAACGTGATGCTCGCAGCGGTGGGACGGGGGCTGCAATCCTGTCCCCAGGAAACCTTCGCCAGATTCCACCGGATATTGCGTCCGCTGTTGTCGATCCCTGCCGAGCAATTGGTGATCTGCGGGATCTCGATGGGCCACCCCAGGGAGCAGGCGAGCGGTCGGCTGATGCCGCGCGCGGATGTGGAGGCGTTCGCCTCCTTCAAGGGTTTCGAGGAATAGAACAGGAGAAAGTCATGGGAAGCCGTGAACAGCTGATCGAACGCAGCATTCCGTTTCTGCGCGAGGTCAAGGACATGACGCCGAGCGCGGCGATGGAACGATGGCTCAACGAGACTTATGGAGAGGACAGCGCGCTCTACCAGGATCTCGCCCGTCTCATCAAAGTGGGGGTCGAGGAGGGCTGGGCGGCGAACCAAGAGGTGGATGGCCCGAACTATCGGCGGAGCCGCATCCTTGAGCCGGTCCCCGAGACCTTCCAGTTCAGCATCACCGCGGTCTACATGAACAGCACCGATCCACGCCGCTTCAAGGACGAGGACGATCACGACGTGCTGCGTGGGCAATATCACGGTCATCCCTATGGCGAGCTCAACCTCGTCGTTCCCCTCAACAAGGGGGCGCAGCTGAAGGGATTGCAGGGCTGGCAGGGGCCAGGCTGGACGGCGCCGGATCCCGGTAGTCGGCACTATCCGGAGGTGAGGGGCGGTGCGGTGATCGCCCTGTTCTATCTGCCGGCCGGGCGCATCTCCTACGATTTCAAGGCGCCGGCCTGACGTCGGCGCCGCCCGCATCGGCCGTGGCGGCATTCCGGCTTGGAGAAAGCACATGATGTTGATCTGTCCGATCACTTCGAACAGCGTCCATCCGCCAGAGCTTGGAGGAGCGTTGCCGGGCCGGTTTTCGTCCGGCGTAACGAAGAGATAGAGACCGCCACCGGGTCACGTCAGAAAAATCGGCGGGGCGCCACCATTGTCGAATTTCGGTCGGGCGGCGCGACAGTCGACGTCGGTCCTGATCTGTTTGAGATTGGCGCTCGCCATGACTTTTGCGGGCATCTGCTCAAGTCCGTAGTTCGGTAATGACGAAATTAGCCGTCAACATTTGGTCCCCCCAATACCAACAAGAACAAATGCACGTCTGCAGTGAGTTACACGAGATTAGCCCCATCCATTGTCCCACGATGCCGGGCGAGACAATTACCTCATGCTGGACGACTTCGGGGTCGACGAGACCCGACGCAGAAGGCGCTGATCGCGCGACGCTGATCCGCTATCTGCTGGACGTTCAATGACGATGGCGTGTCAATCTCCGACAATACACTGAACAAGACGCTGCGGATCATGGGCTCGATACTGGCTCTGGCGGCGGACCACTGCGCGGACGGCTTCCGCTCGACCGCGTCGACCCTGCCCAACGAGGAGGGCGCGTTCGACGGCGATGTAGTGGAAGTCCAACTCGCCGACGACACGGAGAAAAAAAGCGCCGGCGGCGCGACGAGGTGGCGCAGCGCCACCTCAGCAAGGGCGACAAGAACAATATCCGCGGCATCACCGTGCTGGCCTATTAGGCCGACCGCGTGCGTTCAATGCGGCATTAGTCTAATCGTCTCGGCAGTCTTTGCAACGGTGCGCCCGCCGTCTCGCTGCGCAGATCGGCGGCTAGCTTGCTCTCGTTTCGAGCCTCGGCAGGGAAGCGTGATATTCATCCACGCTGTCGAGATCGATCATGGTCTTGCCTCCCATCTTGTAGGCACTGATCCTGTCGTGGGCGATCAGCTCATAAGCCTTAGTCTTTCCGAATTTACCATAGCGGCAACCGTCCTTGAACTCGACGAGCCGACGACGCTTGTTGTTATCATTGTCAACCATGGTTCCTGCATGTGCTTCGATGATCTCCGCCACTATCGGATCAAGCTCCGCTGAACGAGATGGGCATTTCCATGGCGCGGAGCCGGAGTCGACGCCATCCGCGCGTAGCCCAATTCCCCGGGATGCGTTGATCTATATCGACTACGATGCCAAACAAAAGGCTCCCGACGTCGCCGCTAACTCCTGCGCGCTGTAGCGTGCGAATCGGACGGACTGGAAGGGCTGCTGGCAAGCTCGTAGCCTGTCGTCCCTGTGCTCACTTGAGGCCCCGCTGGTCAACTTCCGGTGTGCAGGCGCCATTCCAAACTCCGATGCTTGCTATGGTCGTTAGGTTGCTTCAATTGAAGCAGAAAACGGCGCCCCTCTGTATAGCTCCTCTCAAGGCTGAAACAGGGGTTCGATTCCCCTAGGGAGCGCCGGCAAACTCAGGCACTTAGGTCGCCATCAGCCACGTTCGTTGAATAATGGTTGAATAAGACGCTCGTGAACAGCGGCGAACGCTTAGGGAATTTACTGCCTACATTTAGCAGACTGGCCTCGGCGCAATGCCTCGCTGTGGCTGGCGCATTCGCGAAAAATTTCCCTCGTCGCTCCTTTGTGTCCGGGAATATTCAAACCGCCGCTGACGTGCGCTGTCGTACGCGAGCGCCCTCGGGTGCTCGCATTGACGTTGCTCATCGCACAATCAATCCCTTCTGTCGAGCTTTGCGCGAATAGGAGGGCCACGTGAAATACAATCGACGAGAGAAAACTGGCGGACAACGATCACAAGTCAGTCCATCCGTTCCGAAAGCCGCAGAACCCAGTACGATGCCGTTCGCCCAGCGGCTCACCTGCACGATTGGCGATGCATGCGAAGTGACCGGCTTGGGACGCACGAAGCTTTACGAGTTGATAGGAGCTGGGCTTATCGTCACGACAACGATCGGACGTCGGCGACTAGTAGTGGTTCGCTCTCTTCTAGCGCTTCTTGACACCAACATGTCGAACTAATGGACGTGCGACTTAATGGAGCAACCCCACCTTGAACGCGCTCCTCAAGCACTGTGCTCCCTCAGCCGGTCGAACTTGTCCGCCCACCACCGCATCATCCGCACGGCTCCTGCCAGAATTCGGCGGCGTGGGTATAGGCGCCACGGATTTCATTCGCCTCCTGATGCGCAAGTTGACGTTCGATCGCATCCGCTTGTCACTTGCCGCTTTCGTTCGGGAGCGTTGACGCGGTGGATCGCAGGGCATGAATTCGCGCAGGTCCGGCGCTAGGGGCCCTCGTTTGGGGAGGCGCAGTTCCCACATCGTGGCCGCCGATACCTTAATATCGGCTAACAACCTCATTGCCGGACGCGATGGAGTCGAAAGAGTTTTTCGAAGAAATCGGCGATCCTCGCTTCGGCGCCATTGCCGACCAACTCATTCGCTCCAAACCGGTACACCTCATACTGGAGGCAGTCAGTGAAGGTGTGAGCGGCGAGGCTGCCGAGCGAATGGCAGATATGAAGAAGGTCGATATGCCGGAAGCGGCCGAGCAGTTGCTGGCTGCGACCGACTGGCTACCCGCCCTGCTGAGGACAGGTAGGCCGCAAGAGCAATCCGATGCGCCCACTGCTGGGCAAGGCGATGATGCTTATTCAGAGGCTGCCGAATGAGTTATCGGCCGTGGCCGCGCGTGCGGCCCCGGCCAACTATCCAAAATTTCGGCCGCGCGCCTCAGCGCGCGGCCGATTCAACTGATGCAAAGCAGCGACTCAGAGACGCAAATCCGCACCTAGACGCCGGAGCGTAGGTCCAGGTCCTTCCGATCGGTGCCGATCACGGTGAACCGCGAACACATGATCGTCATCTGGCCTGCTTCATCAGCGGCGATGTGCCCTTGGCCGGGTCCTCGATCAAACAAATGACTGCCGCCGTTCGGATCGTCTTTCGGCGAGAGTTCCTTCCAGCGCCGCTCCGATACGCCACGACAGCATACGAAATTGTCGCTCATCGTTCTCTCTTGCGCGTTTCTATCGCCATTGATGCGCTGATGTCAGCGTGTGTTCGACCGATCAAGCCGGGTCCTTGTGCTGCTCGAATGCCGGCAGCCATGGTTATCTCCGTTAGTTCGTTTATGGGCGGCGTCCAACGCAACCTCGAATGGGCTGATCAAGCCCGAGGGGCGGCAAGAGCCTCGATCGCCTTCCCGCAACGGCTACGCCTGCTTTTTTCCCCTGCCGCAAAGGGGCGGCATTCCTCGCGGAAAACAAAAAAGCAGGCTTACGCCGTCCTCCGCTGCGCTGCGGGCCTGACGGCTGCGGGCCGATCGCTCCCCGGGCCAAGGATCGCCATCGAGGCCGCGATGGGCGCGGCCCGAGCAACCAACGGAGATTACCATGGCTACCATCGGCACCTTCACTGCTTCGGACAACGGCTACGTCGGCTCGATCAAGACGCTGACGCTCAACATCAAGGCAAGGTTCGCCCCGTCCGAGAAGGACAACGACAAGGCGCCCGACTTTCGCATCTTCGCCGGCACCACCGAATTCGGTGCCGCCTGGAAAAAGACCGCCCGCGAATCCGATCGCGAGTACCTCTCGGTCAAGCTCGACGATCCGAGCTTCCCGGCGCCGATCTACGCCTCGCTCGTGAAGGTCGAGGGCGACGAGGGCTTCACCCTGATCTGGTCTCGCCGCAACGGCGACTGATCCATCCGGATCATCCGCCCCGCCTCTTCGGAGGCGGGGCTTTTTGCGTTTTTGTTGCCGCTTGGCAGGGAGGAGGAAGAGCATTTTTTTGGAAGTGAATCGCTAAGGGCTCCGCCCTCGCGCGGGCAAGGGTAAAGCACGCTGCGCGTGCCGGCCGGACCGGTATCCCCGGTCTTCCGCGCCATGGATCTCCATGACGACCAAGGTCGTCAGGGCGCGTGCAGACGCGCGCTTATCAAGCGCGCCCTTGTCAGGCGGGTGATCCCCCTCCGCTCCGGCCGCCCTTGCCCTTGCTACCCCAGGTCTCGCCGACGGGCAGGGTTGCAGCGCAGCGCTGCGCTTCAACCTCAGCCCATAGGAGAAACGACCATGAACATGATGACTTTATCGCAAGGCCAACAGTCGGCTTCCGGCGGCTTTCGTGTGGATGTATCGCGCGGCCAACGAATTGGCCGTGTGTCGTCGGAATGGTTTTCGCGACCGGATGACGAACGTTATTTGAACCTGCCGGACCTCTACGACGCCGTGCGCGGTCGCGCCGAGCGCGCGCAGGCGCGGACGGTCGAAAGCCGCGCCATCCGGGTTGAGGTCAACAGCAACAGTTCCGAGCGGTTGGCCTTGATGGTCCCCGGCCGTGACGAGCCGGTGGCGCCCACCCATTGGAGCTTTGGCCAGTTGTGTACGCTGGTCGGCGCGCCGACGTCGTATTTGCGGCAGCTTCCCGCGGCTTTGTCAGGCATCAACCTGCAACATGGCTTGCTGTCACACCGCGTCGAGCTCGTGAAAACCCTCGAAGCCGATAACGGGCGGGTCGAGCTTCGAGCCGTCACCGGGCCGGACTATGGTCGCATCTGGGATCACGAGCTTGTCGCTGCCGTAATGAAGATCGCAGGCAACGGCACCGGCGACACGCGTTGGAAGGTGCCGGGCGTGCTGGATTGGTCCACGATGACACACAATCCTTTTGTGGACGTGACCAAGGACACGACAACGCTATACGACAGCGACCGCGACGTATTTCTGTTTCTGGTCGACGACACAAATCCGATCGAGGCGGGGCGCTTGGCGGATGGATCGCCGGACTTGTATTTCCGGGGATTTTATTGCTGGAACAGCGAAGTCGGTAGCAAGACGCTCGGCATTGCGAGCTTCTACCTTCGCGCCGTCTGCTTGAACCGCAATCTTTGGGGCGTCGAGAATTTCGAGCAGATCACAATCCGGCATTCGAAATTTGCCGCGCAACGTTTTGCGCATGAAGCTGCGCCGGCGCTGACGAGCTTCGCCAATTCCTCGCCCTCGCCATTCGTTGCGGGCATCAAGGCCGCGCGCGAGCGGATCGTTGCGCGGACGGACGAAGACCGGGAAAGCTTCCTCCGCAAGGGCGGGTTTTCCAGATCGGAGACGACGAAGATCATCGAAACGGTTCTAGGTGAAGAAGATCGCAAGCCGGAAAGCATTTTTGATTTTGTGCAGGGGATTACGGCGCTGGCCCGCACCAAGTTGCATCAGGACGCGAGGCTTGAACTGGAAGGGAAGGCAAAGCGCTTGATGGAACGCGCGATCTAGAGGCGAGCCGCGCAATCGGAATCGGTTGCGCGGCTACTTCCCGGTAGCCTACGCATCGCCGCCGGTCCGGCAAACCGGATCGGCGGCGATGACGCGTATCCGCGTCCGGTGCTCGCCGGGCCTTCGGCCCGGCTCGCGAAAGTCACGGTCTACGATTGTTCAAAATTGGCTTTGTACCCGATCATTTTCGCTTTGCAGGTTTTGATCGCTCGCTTCGCGCCTCTTCGTCTGGCAGGACGAGGTCGACGTGACTGACGCCCAATGTGCTTGCCAGTTCAAACAGTGTTACGACAGTTGGATTGCGGCGGCCACGCTCCAGGTCACTGACATACTGTTGGGTAAAGCCGGACGCTTCGGCGAATTTCTCCTGCGTGAAGCGCTTCTGCTTCCGCAGTCTTGCGAAATTCCGACCGACTAACTTGCGCATGTCCATCGGCGCAAGTTGCGGCTTTACATACTATGAGGTTTATCTCCTATAATATGTATTCAACTGTCGCCAATGCACGCGCGTCAACGCGATCGCGCGCAAATCTGCGCGATCGCCGACGTCAACATCATCGCCTGGTGCGCGTCACATCCTTTTGCAGCCACTCGCTCGTCGAGGAGAACTTGCTAACATCCGTGGTTGGCACGATGGCCACCACAAGCCGGAATCTGAGGAAAGGGCGGTCAGGCTAACCAGCGCCGTGCGTGATGGCTTCAAACGTCGTCATGAAGCCGCCGGCAAGAAAAGTTGCGATCTCACCCAAATCCCCGTCTCCTCGGGAGACGCTGCTCCGCCGTGGCGGAAGGAAAAGGCGCGCGTGGAAGCGGCCGGGTCGCGGAGGCCCTTACACCGCCGCAGCGACCCGGCCGCGCTTGCCGCCGGCGCCAAACCGGAACGTGGTGCCATCGATCCAGATCTTGTGCAGCAGCACGGCGAGCGCGCGCGCCACCGCGGTCGCCGCGCGCTTCAGACCCTTCTTCCTGGCCAGCCGCAGGCCCCACAGCCTCAGCTTAAAATGCTTCGGAATGCGCGTGAGGATCGCGATCGCTGCCTCGTACAGCATCGCTCGCGTCAGCTCATCGCCGCATTTGGAGATGCTGCCGATCCGGTCGGTCTGGCCGAATTGATAGCGCCGCGGCGTCAAGCCGAAATGGGCGCCGACATTGGTCGACTTCCTGAATCGCGTCGGATCGTCAACGGTGGCTCGGAATGTCAGCGCCACGAGTGCGCCGACGCCGGGCACTGTCATCATCCGCCGCACCGCGCTGTCGCTGCGCGCCGCCGTCAGCGCCACCCGGTGCAGTTTTGCCAACTGCAGCCGCATCGCATTGCGCGCGTCGAGCAGCGGCGTGACGATCGCCTCCAATCCCTCTTCCCGGCCAAGAGATCGCGCACCCGCGTGTCAAAACGGCCGACCGAGATCTCGCCGACTTTCAGGCCAAACGGGCGCAACAGGCCACGGATCATGTTCTCCATGTCCAGCACCTTGCCGAGCATCGCCTTGCGCCCGACCAGCAGCGCCCGCAGCGTTTGCGCGGCCTCCGACTTGACGTGCACCGCGCGGAACCAGCCGGTCCGCATCATCTGCGCGATCCCCTTCGCGTCATTCCGATCGGTCTTGTTCGGCATCGCGTTCAGCGCCGCCTTGGCATGCCGGGTCTCGATACAGATCACGGGCAGGCCCTTTTCGGAAAGCGCCGTGAACGGCCAGGCACTGTACGAGAACGCCTCCAGCCCGACGCGCTTCCATTGGATGCCCCATTCCGCCAGGAACAGCTCGATCGCGTCCGGATCGGTATCGAGTTTCGCTTCCCGGACGACCTTGCCGCCGCCGTCCACCACGCAAATGTTGGTCGCCTCCAGCGACACGTCGAGCCCTGCATAGAAGTCCATGATGCGCCTCCACCGCCGATCGCCGGACCGCACCGCGCGTTCCGTTCGCGAATCGCTGTGAAGCATTTTCGCAGCAGCACGGCCGGCGAGGGGGCACAGGTCAGTACCCCGGCTAACCAGAAATCCTTCGGATTTCCTCTAACGGACCAAGCCGGAAACCGCATCGCAAGCGACTGGCAACCGCGGGCCGTCAATCCTTCTTGTCGGCAGAAGCCGTACAGGTGCTTCACCCCCGCCAATGCTTACGGCTCCCCATTCCCGTCTTCGGGAGCGGCGGCATGAGCGATCTCACCGAAGTAGAAGTGCTGTGGCTCGAGAAACGTATCAAAAACCGCATTCGGTTCGGCCGCATCATCGAGGAACGGAAGATTGATCGCCACCGACGTGTGCTGTCATTCGCGCCGGGCAGCATCTTTGCTTTCGTTCGTTGGACGTCCAATGACTTTGGAACGGTCATTTCGCGGATTGACATCTTGCGCGCGGTTGCACCGGGACAGCGCTGCTCGACCGTACCGTATGTGACACCCGGTGGAGAGATTCTGCTGCGTCTCTCTGGCTGGCCAAAGGTCGAGAGAGTGTTGCAGATGACCGATGCCGTTGAGGCGCTCGGAATCGATCCCGCCGACGTCGCTCCTGATCATTGGCATCACGTTCACAACCGCCTGTCCGTCAACGAAAACCCGCGTCCGTATACGAAAGCGCGTCACCAGGCTTGGCTTCATCGTCAAAAGGTGATGCGATGACACGCCGCCTGATGATGCTGATAACGACGTTCGCGGTTGCTGCTGCGCTCGTCTCCACGATCGCCCTGGAGCCTCTTCCACTCTACATTTGGAACGCATCGGCGAGCGTGCCAATCGGTCTCTATAGCTTACGATCGGCGAAGCGCTTCCATGTCACCGAGCTGGTCGCCATTCAGCCGCCGGAGCCGCTTGCGACCTTTCTCGACCTGAACGGCTATCTGCCGGTCGGCATCCCCATGCTCAAGCGGGTCTTGGCGCTGCCAGGGCAGACGGTCTGCAGAAACGGGCTCTCGATTTCCGTCGATGAAATTGTAGTGGGCGAGGCGCGAGATCGCGACCGGCGCGGCCGGCCGCTGCCGAAATGGCAGGGTTGCCGCGTGGTCGGCGACGGTGAGCTGTTCCTCATGAACTGGCAGTCGGACGACTCCCTTGACGGCCGATATTTCGGATTCCTTCCGGCGTCGGCCGTGATCGGCCGTGCGCTCCCGGTGTGGACGTGGGAGGAATGATCGTGCGTGTTCTTCGTTCCCGTCCTGCCATTCCTCTGTTCGACCAAGTGCAGGACCATTCCTCCGTCCCGACCAAAGCTTGCAAGGCCGACGCGCGCAGCGGCGGTCCAGGGCGGCCGAAAGGCCGGCGCGAAGCGGCTTTACGCCGGACGGGCGCGAGCACGGCGGCACGCTTGCGTTTGTTCGAGAGGAGCCTGCTCGCTGTTGTACCGTTGTTCGCTGCGCTGACCGTGAGCAACGTTCCTGCTGTCGCCGAGACGCAACCCGCGGACCGCACAGCAAGGTATGCAACTGGCGAGCCATTTGCGGATTTCGTCGAGCAAGCCTCACGTCGCTTCGGCGTGCCGGAGCGTTGGATACGCACAGTCATAGACGTCGAAGGTGCCGGAGACGTGCGTGCCAGGTCACCGAAAGGCGCCATGGGGCTGATGCAGATCATGCCGGAGACGTGGGCAGAACTACGCCTGCGGTACGACCTCGGCAATAATCCCTACGATCCCCGCGATAACATTCTTGCGGGGACTGCCTACCTTCGGGACCTGCACGACCGGTACGGCTCTCCGGGCTTCCTTGCGGCCTACAACGCGGGACCTGGTCGCTACGAGGAACATCTCACCGGTCGTCCACTGCCGGCTGAGACCAAAGCCTATTTGCAGAAACTTGTGCCTCTTATCGGTAGCGACATCGCAGCTTCTAGTGCCGTCGCGGGTCTGCGGCCACCAGCAGCGGCGCTCTTTGTTGCTCGATTTGAAAGTTCGAACACCGCTGACGCGCTGCAGCCTGGGCGCTCGCCAAATCGAGCTCTGACGGCGGCCTCCGTTCGCGACATCTCGGCTATCGTGCCACAGGCAACAGGGTTGTTCGTCGAGAGATCTGATGCAGGGAGCTCGCGATGATCGAATGCGCAAGCTGGCATGCAGTGGCGTACGTTGGAGATTAATGGGCGGAAAGGCGAGCGCAGTGGGTAGGCACGACATTAGGACGGCGAGATAAAAGGGGCTCGCCGCTCGAACCGCAAGCCATTGACATGGCTTGGGTTCCGGCGTGCCGGTCGGTCGGGGCGCGTGCCGCGCCTTGCGTTTTGATCAATGCAATCAAGGACATTTTCGGCACTGCAGGTGCTCTTGTGCCTTTTGAGGCCCGGCCATGACGGTGGGCGACAGCGATCTGCGTATTCGACCCGGGCGCATTCGCAGCACCCGCGCGCCGAAACCGAAGAGCTTCATCAACCAGGTACTACGCGCCGCGAAGAAAGCCGGACACACCTCGGTCAGGCCTTGGCTGGCAGGCGTTCTACGGCCTTTGGGCGCTCGACGTTTGGCCGCGGCCGGCTTTCCATTAGCCGCAGCCGATTATTCGGCCCGGCGCGGCGAGTTGTGGTGAAGGCGCGTGTTGTCCGCCACAACGGGCGAGCCTTCCGCTCAGCACCGCTGACGGCCCATCTCTCGTACCTGAAGCGCGATGGCGTGACGCGGAGTGGCGAGCGGGCCGAGATGTTCGATGCCAGCAGCGACCGTGCCGATGGCGCGGCTTTCGCGGAACGGTGCCAGGACGACCGCCATCATTTCCGGTTCATCGTCTCGCCTGAGGACGCCAGCGATATGACTGAACTCAGGCATTTCACCCGCGACCTGGCCAAACAGATGGAGATCGACCTTGGCACGCGGCTCGATTGGGTGGCCGTCGACCACTGGAACACGGACAACCCACACATCCATCTTCTCGTCCGCGGCATCGACGAAGAGGGCGCGGATCTCGTGATCTCCCGCGACTATATCAGCCGGGGTTTCCGCTCTCGCGCCGAGGAACTTGTCTCTATCGAACTCGGCCCTAAGCCGGAGCAGGAAATTCGCAGTGCGCTGGAGAGGGAAGTCACCGCAGAGCGATGGACGCGGCTCGATCGGGAGATCCGGCTGGGGGCCGATGAGACCGGGTATGTCGATCTTCGCCCGGAGGATCCGGGCAGATCCGATCCCGGGATCCGGCGCCTGATGGTCGGCCGACTTCAACATCTGGAGAAGATGGGCCTGGCCGCATCCGCCGCACCGGGGGAATGGATGGTCGGGCTCGAGGCCGAGCCTTGCCTGCGCGACCTCGGCATGCACGGCGACATCATCAACACCATGCATCGCGCATTTACTCAGCGTGGGGAAGCTCGTGGCGTTTCCGACTTCGTCATCGAAGCTGGACAGCCGATGTCCGGGATCATCGGACGACTTGTCGATCGGGGATTGCATGACGAGCTCACCGGCGAGGCTTACGCCCTGATCGACGGGACAGACGGTCGCGCCCACCATGTCCGCTTCCGCGGGATCGAGGCCTTCGAACATACTCCGCCGGTCGGCGGGTTCGTTGAAGTCCGGCGCTTCGGCGAGGCCGACGACCCGCGACCGACCCTGGTACTGGCGATCCGCTCCGATCTCGACCTCGCCGGGCAGGTCACCGCCAAAGGCGCGACCTGGCTCGATCACCGGCTGGTCGAGCGCGATCCCATGCCGCTCGCCATGGGGGGATTTGGTCGCGAGGCGCGCGATGCCATGGAAGCCCGTACCGAGCATCTGATTCAGGAAGGTCTGGCGCGGCGTCAGGGCCAGCGCATCATCCTGCAGCGCGACCTATTGAATACGTTGCGCGGACGCGAACTGGACGAGGTGGGAGCAAAGGTCTCGGTCGACACCGGCCTGCCTCACGTGAAGGCGGCGTCCGGGGAGCATGTGGCAGGTACGTATCGCCAGCGGCTGACGCTGACGTCGGGGCGTTTCGCCATGATCGATGACGGACTTGGCTTTCAGCTCGTGCCCTGGTCTCGCGAGCTCGAGAAGAAGTTCGGCCAGCACGTCTCCGGCGTCGCGAAGGACGGCGGCGGCATCGAATGGGGGTTTGGTCGCAAGCGCGACCTGGGCCTCTAGCCATCTCACCAATGCGATTGCGGAAGGGGGCTCGGGATGTCCGGAACCAAAATCCTCTGGGGACAGGTGACCGTCGTCGTTCTGATCGTTTTGCTGGCCATTTGGGGAGCAACCGAGTGGACTGCTTGGCGGCTCGCCTACCAGCCGGAGCTCGGGCGGCCCTGGTTCGAGCTATCGGGCTGGAAGGTCTATTACCCACCAGTCTTCTTCTGGTGGTGGTTCGTCTACGATGCCTATGCACCTCAGGTCTTTGTCGAGGGTGCCTTCATCGCGGCGTCAGGGGCCTTCGTTTCGATCGCGCTGGCGATCGGCATGTCGGTCTGGCGAGCCCGCGAGGCCAAGAATGTCGAGACCTATGGCTCGGCGCGCTGGGCGGATGCAAGGGAAATCAGAGCGGCCGGTCTTCTCGGTCCGGATGGCGTGGTGCTGGGTAAGCTCGACGATGACTACCTCCGCCATGACGGACCGGAACATGTGTTGTGCTTTGCGCCCACCCGGTCCGGCAAAGGCGTCGGCCTCGTCGTTCCCTCGTTGTTGGCCTGGCCGGGTTCGGCCATCGTTCACGACATCAAGGGTGAGAACTGGGAGCTGACCGCTGGTTTCCGCGCCCGTCACGGCCGCGTCCTGTTGTTCGATCCGACCAACCCAAAATCCTCGGCGTATAATCCGCTGCTCGAGGTCCGGCGTGGGGAGTGGGAGGTGCGCGATGTCCAGAATGTCGCCGACGTCCTGGTTGACCCCGAGGGTTCACTCGACAAGCGGAACCATTGGGAGAAGACCAGTCATTCGCTCCTAGGGATGAATCGAATGGCCGCCGAAGATGCGCTCTCGCGGCAGGTCGAAGATGAAGTAGGGGTTGAGCATTGGCGGGGCGCCCACTGCATCAAGGCGTGCCTCTTGTTCTGGCGACAGGTGATGTCCAGCGGCCCTATGTTCTGCGCTAGCTGCTCGGGACGACTCGCGCCGATGAGGGCCGTCAATAAGCCGGGTCGTTTCACCGGCCAGGCGAGTGCCACTTGCGCCATTGGCCGGCCGAGCTCGTCGGCAACTGCGCGGAGTTCATCGACGATGCGGAAATTCCCCTCGGTGAACAGCATCCCGCCGTACGGGTTGTCGCCGTTGAGCCTTCCGTTACTCCCGCCATCGGGGGTCTCGCTGGTACTCGTGGGAAGGTTCCCAGCCGGCCCGGCTTGCGCGATCTTTTTGCGGCCGTACTTGCCGGTGAGCAGCCGTCCGCAGATACGCAGAAATCCTGCTTCCCGACCCCTTGCTACGGATCGAAACAGGGCAGCATTAACCACGCCTAATGTTCGGTGCCTCGGGCCTGCGTGCCGCGTTTGATCGGCATCACCTTCTTGGGATCGAGCCAGTGGTCGATCCGGTCAGCCCAATGCTGCATCAACTTCGTGCGCGAGCCAATCAGCGCGAGCGGTCCGTGCTTCTTGTAGAGCCCTTCCACAGTCGAATTATCGAGATGCGCGAGCTGCAGCTCGACAACATCGCCATCCCATGCCTTGGCGTCCTTGATCTCTTCGTGGTGAGACAGGGTCGAGAAGGTGGTCCGGAATCCGTGGGCACAATGATCAGTCTTGGTGTCAATGCCAAGCAGCCGCAAGCGCTTGTTGAGCGTGTTGTTTGATAAAGGCGCGTCCTTCGAGCAGGAAAACGCGTACCGGCGATGTCCGGTCAGCTTCTGAACGCTGCGCAGGATTGCGAGTGCCTGCCGTGACAAAGGCACGACATGGTCCCAACCGGTCTTCATTTTGGCGGCTGGAATAGTCCAGCGTTCGGCATCCCAATCGACCTCGCTCCACTCCATTTCATTGACCATGCCGGGGCGGGGAATGGTCAGAGCGTCGAAGCGCAAAGCAAGGCCAACAACGTCACTAAACCTCGCTCTCGTCCACGGTGCGCTGATGAGCTTGAACACGCGCGTCACGTCGCGTGGTTCGGTGACGCCGGGACGCGGCGTCGAAATGTTGGCAATCATCTGCCCATTCAGGTTGCGGAATGGATTGTAGCCGTCGCCTTCGACATCGGCATAGTTGCAGATTTGCTCACCGATGCTGCGCACGCGGTCGCGAGTTTCCAGCTTTCCCTCGGCTTCATATGAACGCATGAAAGCGAGCACGTCCGGACGCTTGATGTCCTGCCTGCACAGCTTGCCGAAGCGTTTCTTGACGTAGCCGACGCGCAGCTCAAGCACCTCGATGGTCTTGGGGTCGCGCACCGCAACGATCCTGCCGCGTTTGACTTTCTCCACCTTCTTCTTCGCAAGCCACTCGTCGGCCCATTGCCCGAAAGGCCGGGCGGCCGTCTGCCTGTACTTGTCGAGTTGCTTCTCGGTGCTCGGGTCTTTGCCTTCCTTGAGCAGATCTTTGGCCTTGTCGCGCTCGCGCCGGGCGTCGGCGAGCGAGAACGTGCCATCCTTGCCGTTGCCGTAAGGGCCGATGGAGTAGGTTTTCTGGCGGTTGTGGAAGCGATAGCCCAACCGCCAGAGCTTGGACGCAGCGTTACCTGGCTTGCTCTTGTCTGGGGGGATGTCCCGGGTTCTGTTGAATTTCTGAAGAGGTCGGCGTTGCCCACCTTGAGCCGGTAGGCTCGGGGTGCTGATTCCACAAAGGAGAGCAACGCCATGACGAGAGATATCACACTGGCTGGTTCGCCGGCGACCGGGGCTGTGGACGAAGCTTTTGCAGAAGTGCGGGCGAGCTTCGATCGGTTCTGCCTTGCGGCAGGGATCGAGGCGCTCGGCACGATGATGGAGGCGGATGTCACGGCAGCCTGCGGGCTGCGCCACGGTCGCGACGCGGCGCGGCGGGCGCACCGTTGGGGCCGAACGCGGGGACGGATCGGCTTCCACGGCGGCAAGATCGAGGTCGAGCGCCCGCGGGCCCGGGGCGTGGACGGCCGCGAGGTCACGATCCCGAGCTGGGAAACGGCGGCGCAGGAGGATTGGCTCGGTCGCTGGGCGATGAACCTGATGCTGATCAATGTGTCGACGCGCCGGTTCGGCCGCGCTGTCCGGCTGCCCGAGGGTGACGTGCCGGCACCGCCCGGATCGGGGGTTTCGAAGTCGGCGGCCTCGCGGAGGTTCGTAGCGCTGTCGGCGGCGCGGCTGGCCGACTTCATGGCTGCCGACCTGTCCGCGCTCGACCTTCTAGTGGTCCAAATCGATGGGCTGCATCTCGGCGACGATCTCGTGCTGGTCGCCGCGATCGGGATTGACGGCGAAGGCAACAAGCATCCGCTGGCTCTGGTGGAAGGGGCGACCGAGAATGCCGCAACGGTTCAGGCCCTGCTGGACAACCTGGTCTCGCGCGGGCTCGACCCGACGGTGCCAAGACTGTTCATCGCCGACGGCGCGAAAGCGTTGTCGAAGGCGATCCGCCGCACCTTCCCCCCCCCCCCAACCCCCCCCCCCCCCTGGTTCGGCCGCTGCGATCCAGCGCTGCCAGATCCACAAGGCGCGCAACATCGTGGAACGCCTGCCGAAAGAACATCATGCGGCCACCCGTCGGGTGCTGCGCCAGGCCTGGGAGCTCGATGACGCCGACAAGGCTGAAAAATTGATCCGCAATCTCGCGCGTCGACTCGACCAGCAATGGCCCGGCGTAGCGGCCAGCATCCTCGAAGGCCTCGACGAAATCCTGACTGTCGTCCGGTTGAAGCTGCCGAAGGAGCTTCGTCGATCGCTCGCCTGTACCAACATCGCCGAGAACATGATGGGCACCATTCGCCGCGTCACGCGCAACGTCAAACGCTGGCGGGATGCCGGTATGGCCTTGCGATGGGTCGCGGCCGGCATGATCGAGGCCAACAAGGGCTTCCGACGATTGAAGGCGCATAAGCAATTGTCGGTTCTGCGTGCGGCCCTTCAAGCTCACCACGATCGCATGACGATCAAGCCCGTTGCCCACGTCACGAGGGCCGCGTAACATTCACTCCGGCAACGTCGGCCCGACGTAGTTCAACACCGATCGGGACATCCCCCTTGTCTGGCGTGACGAAGAGATAGAGCCCGCCGCCGGTCGCGTCGGAAACCTTGGCGGGAGTCCACGCGTCCTTGTCGAATTTCGGTCGAGCGGCGCGGCAGTCAACGTCGGTCCTGATCTGCTTCGGGTTGGCGCACGCGCCACCGTTCTTGCGGGCCATCTGCTCGATTCCTTCGATCGGAAGGCGAAAGTCACCGTGAACGTTTGTTCTCCCGATACCAACGCGATACCAACAAAAATACCAACAAATCGGGCGGCTGGGACCGGAGGAGAACAAACGGTGACGAACACCGATGTACGCAGAAAGGCCTGTTTTTCAAGAGGTTCTGAGCACTGAGCGGACGATTGCGGGCGGTTTAGAACGGGCTCGAACAGCCTAGTTGGTGCCCCTGGCCGGAATCGAACCAGCACTCCTTGCGGAACTCGATTTTGACGTCGAGCGCGTCTACCAGTTCCGCCACAGGGGCCCTCGGTCAGCCCCAAACAGGGCGTCGCGAAGCCGGCGGACTATAGCCATGGACCGGACGGGGTCAACCCGCGCCAAAGTGATCCCAGCGTTCTCGACAGCCGCATGGGGCGGAGCTAGAGGCTTAGGTCTGGGTCCATCCGAAAGAGGCTGCCGTGACGAGCCACAGTGCCGCAATACCTGCGTTCAAACCGGCGGCCACGAACCCAGCGCTGACCGCTTCGCTCGCGGTGACGCTGATTGCAGCCGCGACCATCGCGGGCGCCTGGTTCTTCCAACTGGTGCTCGGGATCGTGCCCTGTCCGCTCTGCCTGGAGCAGCGCTACGCCTATTACCTCGCGATCCCGCTCGGCCTGCTCATCGCTCTCGCGGCGCGGGGCGGTGCGCCGCGGCCGCTGCTGCTCGCGGGCCTTGCGATCCTTGCGCTGGCGAGTCTCGCCAATGCCGGGCTCGGCAGCTATCACGCCCGGCGTCGAATGGGGCTTTTGGAAGGGACCGACGGACTGCTCCGGTCCCGTCGGCAATCTCGGCAGCGCCACCGACCTGCTGTCGCGGCTCGACAGCGTGAAGGTGGTCCGCTGCGACGAGGTGCAGTGGCGCTTCCTCGGCCTCTCGCTTGCGGGCTACAATTTGCTGATCTCGCTCTTGATGGCCGCGATCGCCGCGTGGGGATTTGTGGCGGCGGCGAAGCGCTAAGGCTCAATCATCCACGTCGTCCTGCGTGCGGCCGAACAGGTGCACAATGCCAGGCGTCGCGATCGTCACGAAGACGAAACGCGAGAGGTGATGTGCGCCGACGAAGATCGGGTCGATGTGCAGCGTCAGGGCCAGCGCCAGCATGGCGTCCATCGCGCCTGGTGCGTAGGCGACCACGACGTCGGAGAACTTCACCTGTGTGGTGAGCGCCACGATGCCGACGAAGATCGCGGAGACGGCGATGGCGACAGTAAACGAGCCCAGCGCAGCATTGATGTGACCGGCGAGCGTCTTGATCCGCATCCGCGCGAAGCGGCTGCCGATCAAGGCGCCGATGCCGACCAGCGCCACGCCGCGCACCCAGTCCGGCAGGCCGCCCTCGACCCAGCCTGCGCCATGCAGCACGCTCGAGCCGATCATCGCACCGAACATCCAGCTCGCCGGAAACTTGATCAGCCGCAGGAGGAGCGCCGCGGCCAGCGAGGCCGCGACCAACTCGACGAGGTCGAGCGGCGAGGCGATCGTCGTCGTCAGCGACGGTGCGACGGAGGCCGCGACGCCGGAGAACGCCAGCACCATCGGCAGCGCCGCGGTGAGGATGATCACGCGCATGGTCTGCACCACCGCGATGCCCGGCAGGTCGGCGCCGCGCTCGACCGCCAAAATCGTGATCTGCGACAGCGCGCCGGGACTGCCGGCGAGGAAGGCCGAGGTGCGGTCCCAGCCGTGGACGCGCTGAAGATAATAGCTCGAGCCGAAGGTCGAGCAGAAGGTCGCGAGCGCAAGCAGGCCGATGGTGAGCGGATAGGCGCCGACCTGTTGAAGCAGATGGCGCGAGACGACGGACCCTAACGAAATGCCGAGCAGCACCAGCACGGTCTGGGTCAGGATCGGCGGCAGCGTCAATTGGCGTCCGGCGATCGCAGCGATCCCGACCGCGATCATCGAGCCCGAGATCAATCCGCCGGGAAGGCCCGCGAGCAGAAACGCGAGGCCTCCCGCGGTGCCGATGACGAGCGTTTCCACTGTGCTCAAGATCTTGGCACGGCTTGGCAACTCGAACGGCAGGGAGGCGGTGATTTGCTTCACACCGCCTTATCGCAAATCAGCAAGAGGCGCACAATTGCGGCCACGTCATGCCGCAATGCGCGCGCCTCTCGCCGAGAGCCGGCAAAGACCGTGATGGGTTTACTTCTTGTCAGCGGGGGCGGCGGTCGTGCCGGCCTTGGCTTCCTTCATGCATTCGCGGCGGAATTTCTTGCGCTCCTTGCCCTTCAATGCCTTGGCATCCGCCTGCTTCGAGCATTCGAGTGACTCGGCCGAGTGCTCCTTCGGCGCCTTTTTATCGGCGGGCGCGGCAGTGGTCTTGGTGTCGGCTTTGGCCGCCGGCGCGGCAGTCTGCGCGAAGGCGGTGCCGGTGGCGAGCAGGGAGGCGAGGGCGACGACAGCGAGGCGAGATGTGAAGGTCATGGTGCTGCACTCTTCTTGCGGGAATTGCGAAGGGCGCGAAAGTCGGCTCGCCTTGCTGAACGCGACATGAATAATTCGAACGGGCGGGACCACTATATTTTAGCGGCAGGAGCCATCGCTTCCTTGTCGCGAGCCGGCAGCACGCTAGGATAGCAATCCTCGGTCAACTTCCCTCGGGGGAAGATCAAGGAGGAGATCAAGGATGACCATTCAATCAAAGTTGCTGTGTGCAGTTGCGCTGTCGGGCTTTGCCGCTTTGGTGGCGAGTGCGCCGGCGCAGGCGCTGACCTCGCAGGAGTGCAGCGCGAAATATCAGGCAGCCAAGAAGGACGGCTCGCTCGGCACCACGAAGTGGAATGACTTCCGCAAGGCCCAGTGCGGTGCGGACGCAACACCCGCGGCTGCGCCCAGCGCGGCCGCTCCTGCTGCGCCCGCCGCTCCCGCCGAGCCGAAGCAGGCGAAGAAGGAAGCCGCCCCCGCTGCCGCTCCGGCACCGACCCTGCCGGCCGGCCCCGCGATCTATCCGAACGCGGTCGATCCGAAATACGCCAAGGAGACCCCCGGCAAAGGTCGCCTGCACACCTGCGTCGACCAGTACAACGCCAACAAGGCCACCAACGGCAATGGCGGCATGAAGTGGATCGAGAAGGGCGGCGGCTATTACAGCGAATGCAACAAGAAGCTGAAGGGCGCCGCCTGACGCTTCGCGTCGATGCAGAGGCCGGGGCCAAGCTCCGGCCTCTTGCGTTAATCCAGTAGTTTCTCGGCCGATTTCGCCACGAGCTGCGATCGCTTGCGCGGGCCGCGCTCGACGAACAGCAGGCTCTGGCCGAAGATGAAGCAGTAGAACAGGAAGGCCTGCGCTTCAGCCGCCTCGGCTTCCAGGCCAGTCGCGCGGTAGAGCTCGGCGACGTGCTTCAGCCGCGCTGCGTCCACGCTTGCCACCGCTGCCGCGGCGCCCTCGTCCGAACGGGCCCATTGCCGGATCGCAAGCTCGATGGCCATCCCGTCCGGATTGAGCCGCTCGGAATAGAGCTGGATCACAGCCCTCAGCCGCTCACGGGGCTCTTCGCCATCGAGGCTGGTCTGCTGCGCGATCGCCATTGAGCGCCCCTCGCGCCAGCGTTCCAGCATGGCACCGAGCAGTGCGGCACGGTCGGCGAAGCGGCGGTAGAAGCCGCCCTTGGTGACGCCCAGGTTCTTGGCGAGCACCTCGACCCGCACCCCCTCGACCCCCGATCGGGCGAGCTCGGTGAACCCCGCCTCGACCCAGACATCGCCCTTGCCGTCGCTCATGAAGGAAGCCTCACTGGTGCTTGATACGGTGCCGTATTGCTAGCGCGGGAGGAGGCTGATACGCTACCGTATCAGCAATCAAAGGCCGGAAAAGGGCAGGGAGAAATTGCGATGGAGCAGGAGGCGACCTATCGCGGCACGGTCTATCCGTGGCAGTGCGATCACGTCGGCCACATGAACATCATGTGGTATGTCGGCAAATTCGACGAGGCCAACTGGAATCTGTTCGCCCGTCTCGGGCTGACGCCGAGCTATCTGCGCGGCTCCGGCCGCGGCATGGCCGCCGTGCAGCAGAACGTCACCTACAAGCGCGAGCGGCTCGCCGGCGACATCGTCGGGATCCGCAGTCATCTGCTCGAGATCCGGGACAAATCGATCCGCTTCCGGCACGACATGACCAATGCCGAGACCGGTGAGATCGCCGCATTCTGCGAGATCACGGTCGTGCACATGGACAGTAGCCAATGCAAATCGGTGCCGTTCACGGATGCCATCCGCGAGATCGTCATGAGGCATCTCGCCGAGCCGGCGGAGGCCTGAGCCATGGCCGCATACGAGCCGAAGAACCCGGGTTATCGCGCGGCTGCCGTCGCCATGTTCGACGGCCAGCCGGCGATGCACACGCTCGGCATTGTGATCGTCCGCCTGGCACCGGGCGAGGTTGAGCTGGCCATGCTGCACTCGCCGGCCCTCACGCAGCAGAACGGTTTTATCCACGCCGGCATTATTACAGCTGGGCTCGATAATGCCTGCTGCGTCGCCGCCTTCACCCTGATGCCGCGCGAGGCGGACATCCTCACCGTCGAGTTTAAGACGACGCTGCTCGCACCGGCCCGGGGCGAGCGTTTCGTCTTCAAGGCAGAGGTGGTCAAGCCCGGCCGCACGCTGACCTTTTGCGAGGCCAAGGCGTTTGCCGAGCAGGACGGCAAGAGCAAGTTGATCGCCACGATGACCGGAACGCTGATGGCGATGCTGCCCCGCGTTACGGCTTCGCAAGCTCCGGCCGCGATCCCCGCATAGCGCGGCGATGACATCGCGCCCGCAACGCATTATATGACGCGTAACAATTCCCGGCCCCGAGCCGTATTTGCGGCGATGGGACCGAAACGGGGCGAGATATGGCCGGAATCAGGAATAAGAGCCTTTTGCCGACGCGGCGCGCGGCATTGACGCTGATCGGAGCCGGCGCGCTCGCGACAGGCGCGATCGCCTCGGCGTTGGCGGCCACCGACAATGACGAGGTGCTGACCGAATCCAAGGTGCTGCGCGACCCCGACGTTCCCGTCGCCGGTAATCCCGACGGCAACATCAGCATTATCGAATGGTCGGACTACAATTGCCCCTATTGCCGCAAGCTCGAGCCGGAGCTGCGTCAGGTCGTCCAGGACGACGGCAAGGTCAGGCTGGTGATGAAGGACTGGCCGATTCTCGGGCCCGTTTCGGTCACGGCCGCCCGGATCGCTCTCGCGGCAAAATACCAGGACAAATACCATCCGGCCCACGACGCCATGATGGGTGTCAGCTCGCGCCTGACCGAGCCGCGCATCGACGAGCTGCTCGCGGCCGCCGGCGTCGACATGAACCGCCTGAAGCGCGACCTCACCGACCATGGCAAGGACATCGATGCCGTGCTCAAGCGCAATAACGAACAGGCTGAGGCCTTCGGCTTCCGCGGCACGCCATCCTTTATCGTCGGCAAGTACCGCGTGCCGGGCGTGCTCAGCATCAACGACTTCGAGCAGATCATCGCCGACGCCCGCAAGGCCAAGATGAACTGACGCGCGTGATATTCACCGCGCAACACAAAGGCGCCGCCGCGGACCCGCGACGGCGCCTTGTTCATGATACGGCGTTGTTACTTCGAGGAGATGCGGACCCAGTCCTTGTGCGCGCGATCGCGCAACGCGTCCCAGTCGGCCTTGGCGACATCCCAGTTTACGATGGTGCGATTGGTGGTCGCGACCTCGCCATTGGCGACCGACGACGTCTGCATGGAGTCATAGGCGTACACGCCGCAGCCGAGCAGCAGCGCGCCCAAGATCATTCCGAAAAAAATCTGCATGGCGAACCTCCGGTGACGGGCGATAACGTGGATCGCCAAGGACAGTTCCGTCGGCAACCGGGAGGCAAGTTCGGACCGGATCGGCCGTATGGTCGTGGATTAAGGTGGCTGGAAACGCTATACTCCTACCAATGACAAGCGACACTGCACAAAGCCTGATCCGCGAGCTCGGCCGCAAATATCTCTGGTGGCGACCGGTCGACGGGGAGCCATTTGCCGAGCGGCGCATCGTTTCGCAAATCATGAACCTCGGAACGTACGACGACATTCTCCAGTTGGAGGCAGCGCTGGGGAGCGCGCATCTCGTCGATGTCATGCTGCACGCGGAGCCCGGTTGGTTCAGCGATCGTTCCTGGGAATTCTGGCGCGGGCGCCTGTCCTTTGCGACAGGTGCAGCGCTGCCGGAGCATGCGCCACGAAGGGCGTTCGATGCCGCGACCGTTTTGAGCCAAAATTATCGATCCTGCCTGCCGCTCAGCGCGAAGTTTGGCCCTTACTTGCTCCGGCGCTGCGTCTGCGACTCGTCCTCTATGGCGGCACCGCCGTGGCGCTCCAACTCGGACATCGAGAGTCGCTCGATTTCGACTTCTTTTGCTCCGCTCCACTGGACAAGGGGGACGTCCGCGCGCAGTTCGGCTTCCTCAACGGCGCAGCCATCCTTCAGGATGCGCCCAATACGATGGTCATCTTGGCCGATATGCCCTCGGGCTCGGTGAAAATTTCCTTTTTCGGACATATCGGATTTGGTCGCGTCAACGACCCGATGCAGACGGCCGACGGCATGATACTCGTGGCGTCGTTGGAAGACTTGCTGGCGACCAAGCTCAAGGCCACGCTCGATCGTGCTGAGGCCAAGGACTATCGGGACATTGCTGAAATGGTTTCTGCCGGAGTGTCGCTGCCACGCGGGCTCGCAGCATTCAGGGGAATGTTTGGCGGTGAGCCAGCGCAAGTGCTGCGCGCGTTAGGCTTCTTCGAGGATGGAGATCTTCGCAGCTTGGGTGCTGCCGATCGCCGAATCCTGCGTGAGGCTCGGGATCGTGTCGGCGTGTTGCCCGATGTGTCTCTGCGGCAGGGCTTGCTATGATGGCGTCGGCCATGCGTTCAGCCACTGCACCACTTCCGCGTTGATCTCGCGCGGATAGGTGTGGCTGAGGTCGTCGATCTCGCGATAGGTGATAACGGCGCCGGCGGCGGAGAGCGTGGCCTGGGTCTGCCGCGCGGTCTGCACCGGAAACATCCAGTCGAGCTTGCCGTGGGTGATGAAGATCGGCAGACGCTGCAGGCGTTTGGCGTCGGCCATCTCCGCCATCAGCGGATGAAAGGTCGCCGACACCGGCGCGAGATGTGTGAAGGGCGAGGCGGCCTCTAGCCCGGTGACGTAGCAGAAGGTGCCGCCGTCGCTCATGCCGGTGAGCAGCATGCGCGAGGCGTCGATGGTCCAGCGGTTGCGCACGGTTTCGAGAATGCGCATGAGGTTGGGCGTGTCGGAGTCGTCACCCATCAGCGCCCAGGTCGGGCCCGTCGCGGTCGGCGCCACCAGGATCGCACCAAGACTGCGGGCGTCGCGCAGCCAGCTCCATAGAAAGCCGCGGCCGTTGCCGCTGCCGCCGTGCAGCGCCATCACCAGCGGCATGGCGCGGTCGGGCGTGTAATATTCGGGCACGTAGACCGAAAAGCCGCCGCGGCTGCCGGGCTCGTTGTGGTCGTGGATGATGCCGGTGTGCTCGCCCGCGCCGGCTTCCAGCCGCGACAACAGGTCCGCATTCTCGCGATTGGCGGCGTTGAGGAAGAAGCCGCTCACCGGCGGAAACTGCGCCGTCAGCGGATAAAGTGCCTCCTGCGCGCGCGGCACGTGGCGTAGCGCGCGGAAGACCGCAACGAGATCGCCATTGCCGCGCTCGACCTCGCGTATGCCGGCAAAGGCGGCGAGCGTCTCGTCGCAGGCACGATCGAGCCGCTCGCGCAGTCCGGTGAACTGTTCCGGCCAGGCGTTGATCGCCGCGCGTGCTGTTTGCAGCGCCTCGTCCGGCGCGCCGATCGCATTCATCACGGTGGCAAAGGCCGGCGGGTGCAAATGTCGCTGGAAGAAGCCGAGTGCTTCCAGCGCGTTGAGCAGCGGCGGCAACACGGCCACGATGTCGTCAACGACGGCCTCGGTCATCGTCGCTTCCTTGCTTGAGTTCGGTTTGTCAGTGCAGCTTCGGCGCCTTCAAGAGCTTGAAGCGATCGGTCGAGGTCACCGTGACGTCGAAGGTGACGCCTTCATGATGGACAGTCAGCGGCACGTCGACGCCGGCTGCGCCCAGCCCCCACATCTTGTTGTAGAAGCCGGTCTGGCTCGTGACCTTCTCGCCGTCCACGGCAAGGATGACGTCGCCGGTCTTGAGCTCGGCACGGGCGGCCGGACCGCTGGCGGAGATCCCGATCACCACCACGCGGTTGTCGATCTCTGTCGAATAGAGTCCGAGCCATGGCCGTGCCGGCTTGTTGACGCGGCCGAACTTGCGCAAATCATCTAGGATCGGTTTCAACAGGTCGATCGGTACGATCATGTTGACGTGCTCGGCTTTGCCGTCGCGCTCGCGTTCGAGCTGGAGCGAGCCGATGCCGATCAGCTCGCCGCGCTCGTTGAGAAGCGCCGTGCCGCCCCAGTTCGGGTGTGCGGGAAGGGTGAAGATGGCCTCGTCCAGCAGATATTCCCAATAGCCGGCGAACTCCTGCTTGGCCACGATCTGGCTCGCAACCGAACGCGTGCGTCCGCCGGCGCCGCCGACCACGACGCGGTCGCCGAGCCGGGTCGCGGCCGAGATGCCCAGCGGCAAGGGTTCGACGTCGAGCTGGCCGAGCGCCTGCACCAGGCCAAAGCCAGTGACAGCATCGAAGCCGAGCACATGTCCCTCCACCACGCGCCCGTCTCCGACATGCAGCCACACGGACTCTGCTTCGGTGATCAGATAACCGATGGTGAGCACCAGCCCGTCGTCGATCACGACGCCGTTGCCGGCGCGTTCGGTGCCCAGTGTCTCGGCGCTGAAGGCGTCCGGCGGGATGATGGCATGCAGGCCGACGACGGACGCGAGCGCGCGGTCGAGATCGAAACCATAATCGCTCGCACGCGGCTGATTGGCCAGCGGTACTCTCCATTCGGTCAGGGCGGGCATCGAGTTCTCCTGGCTGAGAGCATTGCTCCGCCGTGGCTAGCGGAACGGCGCGGGAAGCACGCATAATTTAGGCTGGAGGAGGCCGTCTTGAAAGCCTCGTTCCCCAACAATTCCGGAGAACGCCGTGTGAAATCTTTGAACGGCAATGGAACGGTTCATGCTCGGTCGGCAGGGCGGCCTCCGGTGTTGGCCGCATGGCTGCTGTTCGGCGAGGTGCTAGGCGCGATACAATGAAGCTGCTAACCATTGCCGCTTCGTTTGACGCAGGCATCACGGACCGAAGCATGGACAACCGCAGCGACATCTGGCGTGGCATCGACACGATCAAGGCGCGTTTCATCGACCTCAGCGACAAAGTCTGGGGCATGCCCGAGGTGTGCTACACCGAGGCGCGGTCAGCCGCAGAGCATCTCGCCGAGTTGCGTCATCAGGGCTTTCGCATCACCGAGAACGTCGCGGACATTCCGACCGCGGTGTTGGGCGAGTGGGGTGAGGGCGGACCGGTCATTGCCTTCATGGGGGAATATGACGCGCTGCCGGGCCTGAGCCAGGAGGCGGGCGTCGCGGAACATCGGCCAATTGAGACCGGTGGCCATGGCCATGGCTGCGGTCATAATCTGCTCGGCTCGGCGGCGCTGCTGGCCGCGACCGCGGTGAAGGACTGGCTCGCCGAGAACAAGTTGCCGGGCCGCGTGCGTTATTACGGCTGCCCGGCGGAAGAAGGCGGCGCAGCAAAAGCATTCATGGTCCGCTCCGGCGCGTTCGAGGACGCTGATGTCGCCATCACCTGGCACCCGAGCAGCTTATGGGAGGTGGCGGTGACGCCGTCCCTCGCTAACACGCGCGCCGATTTCATCTTCACCGGCCGTACCTCGCATGCGGCAGCCTCGCCGCATCTCGGCCGCTCCGCGCTCGACGCGGTGGAGCTGATGAATGTCGGCGTGAACTATATGCGCGAGCACATGCCGAGCGATGCTCGCGTCCACTACGCGGTGCTCGATACCGGCGGGATCGCGCCGAACGTGGTGCAGGCCCACGCGCGTGTGCGCTATTCGATCCGCGCCCGCGACCTGTCCGGCATGAACGAGCTGGTCGGGCGCGTGAACAAGATCGCGCAGGGCGCAGCTCTGATGACAGAGACCAAGATGGAGATGAAGATCATTTCCGCGGTCTCCAACATACTGCCCAATGCTCCCTTGGAGCAGGCGCTGCACCGGGTCATGGAAGAGCTCGGCCCGCCGCATTTCGACGACGCCGACAAGAACTTCGCGACCCAAATCCGCGCGACGCTGAGCGACAAGGACATCGCCGCGGTCTATTATGCGATCGGCATGGAGCCTACCGATCGGCCGCTGGCCGACTTTCTGGTGCCGCTCGATGCCAAGCGTAACCCGCAGGTCGGCTCGACCGATGTGGGTGATGTGAGCTGGGTGGTGCCGACCGTGCAGGTCCATTCACCCACGGTTGCAATCGGCACGCCTTTCCATACCTGGCAGGTGGTTGCGCAGGGCAAGAGCGCGCATGCGCACAAGGCCATGGTGCAGGCCGCCAAGGCGATGGCCGGCATCGGCATCAAGGCGTTGACGGAGCCGGAGCTGATCAAGGCCGCCAAGGCTGACCTCGAGAAGCGGACGGCCAAGACGCCTTACGTGTGTCCGCTGCCGGACCACGTCGCGCCGCCGCTCGACATGTCCGTGGCGTAGAATTTCGCCTCGATACTTCGTCTGATCCGGCGAACAAATTTTCTGCAGTGCAGCGCGGAATTCAGCTTGTTTTTTGGCGCTGGATTGCCGAACGGATGGGCTGCGGAATATGGTTTTGCCCAACAGACAGTCAGAAGACCGTTTGCATACACACGCTCGCTGTTGACGCGCACCCCATTCGGTGTGCCATCTACCGCCAGCCAAGCCCGGTGGTCGCCTCGCGCGACCGCCTGCATCCATACGGGAACCAGACGGGGGACAACCATGCTGGATAAAGAACTACGTTCGATGATCGGTGACGTGAAGGACGGGCGGATGGATCGCCGCGGCTTCATTCAGCGCCTGGCTGCCGTGGGTCTCACCGCGCCTCTGGCCAACCAGATTCTCGCGCTTGGCGGTGTCGCGATGGCTGAGGGCGTCTCGACCTACAAGCCGACCAAGCGCGGCGGCGGTGGTGCGCTCAAGCTGCTGTGGTGGCAGGGGCCGACCCTGCTCAATCCGCATTTTGCCACCGGCACCAAGGACCAGGACGGCGCGCGCCTGTTCTATGAGCCGCTCGCCTGTTGGGATCCCGACGGCAACATGAAGCTGGTTCTGGCCGCCGAAATTCCCTCGATCCAGAACGGCGGCCTCGCCGCCGACGGCAAGTCGGTGACCTGGAAGCTCAAACCCGGCGTCAAATGGCATGACGGCACGCCGTTCACAGCCGACGACGTCGTGTTCAACTGGGAATATGGCAAGGATCCGGCGACCTCCGCGCTGACGATCGGGACGCTCCGCGACATCACGGTCGAGAAGGTGGACGACCTCACGGTCCGCATCGTCTTCAACAAGCCGACGCCGTTCTGGGCCGACGCCTTTGTCGGGGCTCCCAATACCCTCATCCCGAAACATCTGTTCAAGGACTATATGGGGTCCAAATCGCGGGAGGCGCCGAGCAACCTCTCGCCGGTCGGCACCGGACCCTACAAGTTCGTCGAGTTCAAGCCGGGCGATGTTGTCCGCGGCGTGATCAATCCCGATTATCACATGGCGAACCGCCCCTATTTCGATTCGATCGAGATGAAGGGCGGCGGCGATGCCGTCTCTGCCGCACGCGCGGTGATCCAGACCGGCGAGTATGATTTCGGCTGGAACATTCAGGTCGAGGATGACGTGCTGCTGCGCCTGGAGAAGGGCGGCAAGGGAAAGACCGTCTACGCAGTCGGCGGCGACACTGAATTCATCGCACTGAACTTCACCGATCCCAACACCGAGGTCGATGGCGAACGCTCTTCGATGAAGACCAAGCACCCGCTGTTTTCCGATCCGGCGGTGCGCAAGGCGCTCTCGTTGCTGATCGATCGCGAGTCGGTCAAGAAGGCGATCTACGGCCGCGCCGGCCGCACCTCCGCCAACTTCCTCAACGGGCCGGAAAAATTCGTCTCCAAGAACACCTCATGGGAGTTCAGCGTGGAGAAGGCCTCGAAGATCCTCGACGATGCCGGCTGGAAGCCGGGCGCCGACGGCATCCGCGAGAAGGACGGCAAGAAGCTGAAGCTCGTCTACCAGACCTCGATCAACGGCCCGCGCCAGAAGACCCAGGCGATCGTCAAGCAGGCCTGCCAGAAGGCGGGCATCGACGTCGAGCTGAAATCTGTCGTCGCCTCCGTGTTCTTCTCCTCCGACGTCGGCAATCCCGATACCTACTCCAAGTTCTACGCCGACATGGAGATGTTCCAGATCCCGCTGAGCCAGCCCGATCCGTCGCAACACATGCGTCGCTACCTTTCGAACCTTGTCGCCACCAAGGAGAACAAGTGGCAGGGCACCAACTTCCCGCGCTGGGTCAACAAGGACTACGACGCGACCATCCAGGCCGCCGACGGCGAGATGGATCCGGTCAAGCGCGCGGCGCTCTACATCAAGGCCAATGACCTCATGTACCAGGACACCGTGTTCATCCCGGTGCAGCACCGCCTGAAGGTCGAGGCGGCCGCCACCAATCTGCGCCCGGTCATTTCCGGCTGGGCCAACGAGACCGACAATTTGTTCGACTGGTATCGCGAGGAATGATCACGCGCGCCTAGAGCGGGTCCTTCTCTCATGAGTCAGTATGTCCTGCGTCGCCTCCTGATCGCGATTCCGAGCCTGCTCGGAATTTCGCTCGTGCTCTTCGTCGTGCTCGCACTAGCGCCGGGCGATCCGTTCTCGGAACTGGCGACCAATCCGAACGTGCCGCCCGAAGTGCAAGCCGCGCTTCGGGCGAGGTTCGGCCTCGACGATCCGATCTACCTTCGTTACCTGCACTGGCTCAACGCCATGCTGCACGGCGACTGGGGTTTCTCCTTCGTCAGCCGGATGAACGTCGAAACGCTCATTCTCCAGCGACTGCCTACGACGCTTTACGTGATCGGCTCGGCGCAGATTCTGGCGCTCCTGATCGCGATCCCGGTCGGGGTCTATGCCGCGACGAAACCTTATTCGCTGTTCGACCAGGTCGCCAACACGCTCGCCTTTGTCGGCTTCTCGCTGCCGACCTTCTTCACCGGCATCCTGTTCATCCTGATCTTCTCGGTCACGCTGGACTGGCTGCCTTTCGTCTACACGACCGACATCAAGGGCACGGGGATTCACTGGGTGCTGGAGATGATCCGTCAGGCGATCATGCCGGTAGCGGTGCTCGGCCTGTTCCAGGCTGCGTCGATGACGCGCTTCGTGCGCTCGGCGATGCTCGACGTCATTCGGCTGGATTACGTCACCACCGCGCGCGCCAAGGGCATCGGCCAGCGACGGGTGATCGTCAAGCACGTGATGCGCAACGCGATGATCCCGGTCGTCACGCTTATCGCGTTACAAATCCCGGCGGTGTTCGGCGGCGCCATCGTCACCGAGCAGATTTTCCGCATCCCCGGCATCGGCTCGCTGCTGATCTCCTCCATCCTTTCAAACGACACGCCGGTGGTGATGGCCGTCACCTTCGTCTTTGCGTGCCTCGTCGTGCTGTTCAATCTCATCGCGGACGTTCTTTATGGCTGGCTTGACCCTCGCATCTCCCTCCGCTGAGCGGCGGGTCTACTCGCCCTGGCGCGAGACGTGGCGGCGCTATAGCCGCCACAAGCTTGCCGTGGTCAGTGCGTTCCTGCTCCTCATTCTGATCCTGGCGGTGGTGGCCGGCCCCTTTGTCTGGCGGGTCAAGATCGACGACATCGATATCGTGGCGGGCATGCAGGGGCCGTCGCTGGTCCATCCCTTCGGCACCGACGATCTCGGACAGGACATCCTCGCCCGCATGATCTATGGCGGGCGCATCTCGCTCGCGGTCGGCCTCGCCGCGATGCTGGTCTCGGTCTTTGTCGGTGTGCTGATCGGCTCGCTTGCCGGCATGTCGCGCGGTGCGCTCGGCCATGGGCTGATGTGGCTCACCGATCTCTTTTTGTCACTGCCGCAATTGCCCCTGCTGTTGTTGCTGATCTATCTGTTCCGCGACGGGCTAAAGGCCGCGTTCGGCCCGGAGGGCGGCATTTTCATCCTGATCGTGCTCGTGATCGGTGGCTTGCGCTGGATGCCGGTCGCCCGGCTCGTTCGCGCGCAGTTCCTGTCGATCCGTGAGAAGGAATTCGTCGAAGCCGCGCGCGCGCTCGGGGCGAGCCCGGTGCGGCAAGTGGTCCGCCACATCCTGCCCAATGCGCTCGGTCCGGTGATCATCGCCGGCACCATCGACGTCGCCGCCGCCATCATCGCGGAATCGACACTGTCCTTCCTCGGCCTCGGCTTCCCTCCGGATACACCGACCTGGGGTCGGCTGCTCTATGACGCCAAGGATTTCCTCGACATCGGGCCGCACTGGGCTCTGTTTCCGGGCGGCGCGATCTTCATCGCGGTGGTCGCCATCAACTTCATCGGCGATGGCCTGCGTGATGCGCTCGATGCGCGGCGGGTGATCTGATGGCGCCGCTGCTCGAGATCAAGGGACTGAAGACCCACTTCTCGACCGACGACGGCATCCTCCAGGCCGTCGACGGCGTCGACATCTCCATCAACAGGGGTGAGACGCTTTGTGTCGTCGGCGAATCCGGCTGCGGCAAGACCGTCACCGCGATGTCGATCCTGAAGCTGATCGCGATGCCGCCGGGCCGCATCGCTGCGGGCGAGATCATCTTCGAGGGCCGCGATCTGGTGCCGCTGACGAGCCGTCAGCTCGACGAGATCCGCGCCAAGGAAATCGGCTTCATCTTCCAGGAGCCGATGACTTCGCTCAATCCGGTGCTCACCATCGGCGAGCAGATCGCCGAGAGCCTGCGCCGCCACGAAGCGGTGACCAGGAAGCAGGCGCTCGAGCGCACCATCGAGATGTTGAAGCTGGTGCAGATTCCCAACGCCGAAGGCCGCGTGCACAACTATCCGCACCAGTTCTCCGGCGGCATGCGCCAGCGCGTGATGATCGCGATGGCGCTCGCCTGCAAGCCGAAGCTGATCATCGCCGACGAGCCCACCACGGCCCTCGACGTCACCATCCAGGCGCAGATCCTCGACCTGCTCCAGGACATGAAGGAACGCTTCGGCATGGCGGTGATGCTGATCACCCATGCGATGGGCGTCGTCGCCGAGACCGCGCAGCGGGTCGTCGTGATGTATGCCGGCAAGGTGGTGGAGGAGGCGCCTGTCGACGATCTCTTCAGCAATCCCGGCCATCCCTATACGCAAGGACTCATCCGCTCGATCCCGCGCATCGATCTCGACAGCGAGCACAAGACGCGCCTGGAGGCGATTGGCGGCTCGGTGCCGATCCTGATCAATCCGCCGGTCGGCTGCCGCTTCGCCCCGCGCTGCCGCCACGCCATGAACGTCTGCACCGAGAAGGAGCCGCTGCTGCGCCAGATCGCGCCCGGCCACCGCATGGCCTGTCATCTCGGCGATACGCAGTTGGAAGGTGCGGCATGAGCGAACCCTTGCTGCGCGTCAGCGGCCTGAAGAAATATTTCCCCGTACACGGCGGGCTGTTGTCGCGCCAGGTCGGCAGCGTCTACGCGGTCGACGGCGTCTCGTTCTCGGTCAATCGCGGCGAGACGCTCGGCCTCGTCGGCGAATCCGGCTGCGGCAAGTCGACGACGGGACGCTGCGTGCTGCGCCTGATCGAACCGACCGACGGCGAGGTGGTGTTCGACGGCCAGGACGTCCGCCAGCTCGGCGGCACTGATTTGCGCGCGATGCGGCGGAACATGCAGCTCGTGTTCCAGGATCCCTTCGCCTCACTCAACCCGCGCATGACGATCGGCGCGATCCTCGGCGAGGCGCTGATCATCCATAAGCTTGGCTCATCGGCCAAGGAGCGTGAGGATCGCGTCGCGAGCCTGCTGGTGAAGGTCGGGCTCAAAGCCGAGCATATGCGCCGCTATCCGCACGAATTCTCCGGCGGCCAGCGCCAGCGCATCGTGATCGCGCGTGCGCTCGCGGTCGAGCCGAAGCTGATCGTCTGCGACGAACCGGTGTCGGCGCTCGACGTGTCGATTCAGGCCCAGGTCATCAACCTGCTGGAAGATCTTCAGGCCGAGTTGAACCTCACCTATCTCTTCGTCGCGCATGATTTGTCGGTGGTCGAGCACATCTCCGACCGCGTCGCGGTGATGTATCTCGGCCGCATCGTCGAGCTTGCCAAGGCCAGCGACCTCTATCGTAACCCGCAGCATCCCTACACCAGGGCGCTGTTGTCCGCCGTGCCGGTGCCCGATCCCAGGCTCAAGCGCGAGCGCATCCGTCTCAAGGGCGACGTCCCGAGCCCGATGAAGCCGCCGTCAGGCTGCCACTTCCATACCCGCTGTCCGATCGCCCAGCCGCGCTGTTCGGAGAGCGCCCCTGAGCTGAGGGAAGGCGCAGGGGGGCATTTTGTGGCGTGCCATCTGGCGTGAGGCCGAGGAAAGCGAAGCGCGCATTCATGCATGAAGCAGGCCGTACTCCGAAAGGGCCAGCCTGAAAGTCTCCACCGAGGTGTGGTGATGCGCGAACAGACCCGCTTCGCGCGCGCCGGCGACATTGGCCACGAGATCGTCGA
The DNA here is from genome assembly GCF_054056555.1 of Bradyrhizobium sp. LM2.9. Classification (NCBI taxonomy): domain Bacteria; kingdom Pseudomonadati; phylum Pseudomonadota; class Alphaproteobacteria; order Hyphomicrobiales; family Nitrobacteraceae; genus Bradyrhizobium; species Bradyrhizobium sp. LM2.9. Next base: position 5,231,021 of record NZ_JBSRYJ010000002.1, on the reverse strand, counting down.
CGAACAGAACGTTCTCCGGCCTCACGTCGAGCTCCGACAGACAGAGGCGGTAGCAGCGCGGGTCCGGCTTCGCCGTCTTGAACCGGGCCGACGTGTAGATTCGCGCGCCGAACAGCGGCGGCAATTCCGGCAGCAGCATATTGATATGGTCGGCGACCAGCGTGGTGTTGTTGGTCAGGACGGCAATGTCGACGGCTTTACATAAGCTGCCGGCAATCTCCAGCATCTCAGGATCGGCTTGCATTGAACGGCGTCGCGCCGCGATCCACTCGTCCAGTGACAGCGGATAGCCGATGCGCTCGCCGAAACCCCGCAAATAGTCCCCGGCATCGAGAGTGCCGGAATCTCCGAGCAGTTCGAAGCCGCTGTCCCAGATCGCCTTGTGGACGAATTCGCTCGTGGCCCCCGCAAGCTTCGCCAGCCATGCGACACGCTTTCCCCTGTCGTAGTCGCAGAGGACATTGTCCATGTCGAAGAGGACGAGTTTGATCCCACCAGTCACAGCAGCACGCTCGGATTGGCCGAACATCCGGCCGTGATCCTTAGTCATATCTTGCCCGAACCCAGGAGACAAATGCGAGACAGCGCCGGATTGCTGAGCGCCCAGAGTTCCGTCTTTATGGCCGCCGCGTGCGTCGCGAACGTCATCCGCAGCTGCGGCGGTCAGGACAGGGTGCACGACGCCTGGCGTTGCCGTGTATCATCCATCCAGCGTGAAGCCGACGCGCAGCGTGACCTGGTAGTGGCGCACGGCACCGTTCTCGATGTGGCCGCGCGTCTGCACCACCTCGAACCATTTCATCTCGCGAAGAGTCTTGGCGGCACGGCTGATCGCGTTCTTGATCGCATCCTCGATCGAGGTCTCCGACGATCCGACCAGTTCCAGGATTTTGTAGACGTGATCCGTCTCGCTTGTAGGCATAACGATTCTCCCCTTTTTGCTGTAGCGAGGCCGGAAATGTCTGTCGCGGACAGTCGGCGCTCGCAAGACATCCAGCCTCGACTCTGAACGGATGCCGGCGCTTCGGGTTCCGTCCCCCGGCGCTCGCCCCGCTAGACCCTGTCCATGGCCGTGGCTTCTTTTTTTAAGCGCACGGAAATGTGGGTCGCGCCTGCGCACTGCGCTCCCGAATTGGTGCACGGTCGCGGGGCTGCTCTTGCCCGTTCCGATGTACCGGGTCGATTTCGAAACGCAGGCGCGCGTGCCCAAACTCAGTGCGGCGTTCTATCGCGACGTGGTGGCAAGGAATGCGATCGGGGTGTGAGGCGCTGCCTCTGAACCCTACGGATCCAGCTCCGTGTCCCAGTAGAGATAATCCAGCCAGCTATCATGCAGATAGTTTGGCGGAAACAGCCGGCCGTTGCGGTGGAGCTGGTGCACGGTCGGCGCGAAGGCGTGCTGGCGCGGAAACATTTTTGCCTGGACCGGCGTGAGATTGCCCTTGCGCAAATTACAAGGCGAGCAGGCCGCGACCACGTTCTGCCAAGTGGTCTGGCCGCCTTTGCTGCGCGGGATGATGTGGTCGAAGGTGAGGTCTTCGCATTCGGGCGAGCCGCAATATTGGCAGTTGAAGCGATCGCGCAGGAAGACGTTGAACCGGGTGAAGGCGGGGTGGGTGGTCGGCTTGACGAAGGATTTGAGTGAGACGACGCTCGGCAGCTGCATTTGCAGCGTGGGACTATGCACCGCCTGATCGTAATGCGCGACGATGTTGACGCGGTCGAGGAACACCGCCTTGATCGCGTCCTGCCACGACCACAAAGACAGTGGATAGTAACTCAGCGGCCGGAAGTCCGCATTCAGCACCAACACCGGCCAATGACCTTGCGAGACATGTGCGTTCAAGTAACGCTCCTGGCCTCCAATGTACGCTGCGAAGCAGCATGTACTGACATACTACATGCAGCGTGACGGGATTGTGAAGCCCGTTGAGCGAGTTATTCCGGCGCAAAGCAATGCGGCCGGGGAGTGGCAAAGCGCTCAAAAACGCCGTGATTTGCGGGAATGAGGACGACGTCGGGGGAGCCGGCGTCGTCCTGACAGCGCGTCGCGGCGTTGCTGGGGCAGCTACTCCCGCACCCGCTCCAGCTTCTGCAAACATCGCGTCCCGCGCACCGCCGCCGGCATCTCCTCGTCCGGAAAGCTGGTCTTCCAGTCGGTGACGCCGACCTCGCCGACATAGATGTCGCCTCTAGAATCCAGCGCGATGCCGTGCGGGGCCAAGAACTTTCCGCTCGCAACGCCGGGGCCTTCCTCGCCGCCGAGCCGCGCGATGCGGTTGCCCTTCGCATCCACGATTGACAGCCGCGGGCCGAGATTGGGCACCTTGCGGTTGACGGCGAGGCCGGGGCCGAGTTCCCCGATGACGAAGGTCGGGGTTTTGCCGCCGCCGCAACAGCACAGCGCGCAGGGGCGGTGCAGATTGTTCCACTGCGTCTCGTACCTGCCGTTGCCGTCGAACACCTGCACGCGGTGGTTCTCACGGTCGGCGACATAGACAAAACCGTCGGAGTCGGTGGCGATGTTGTGCACGATGTTGAACTGGCCGGGATCGGTGCCGGGCTCACCCCAGCTCTTCATCAGCTTGCCATCGGGCGTGAACTTGTGCACGCGCGCATTGCCATAGCCGTCGGAGACATAGATTTCGCCCTTCGGCGACAGCGCGGTGTGGGTGCAGCGGTGGAAGGGATCGCCGCTCATGAACGGTGATGGTTTTTCGGGAATGCCGATCGTCAGGAGCACCTTGCCGTCGGTGGTGCATTTGCGCACGGTGTGGTCGCCGTCGTCGGTGCAATAGAGATTGTCGTCGGCATCGATGTGCAGGCCATGGGCGCGCGAGAACAGACCTTCGCCCCAACCGCCGAGAAAACTGCCCTCGCGGTCCAGTACGACCATCGGATGGGCCCCGCGATTGAAGACGTAGATGCGGTCCTTGCTGTCGACCGCGACCGAAGCGACGTCGGTGAGCTGCCATCCGTCGGGAAGTTTCGCGAAATTTTCGACGACGCGGTAGCGGTGTTCGCCGGTGCCGAGAATGGCTGGCATGGGTAGTCCCTTCCTATGGCTATTTCTGTCGTGCTCGTTTGCATCCGCAATGACGGAGAGGCTCAAGTTGCGCCCGCCTCACGCGCCAAAATCCCTTCCTCGATCGCCTTGATCTGGAGTGCGAGATATTTCGAGTTGATCCGGCATTGTGCGAGGCTGCCGGCGATGAACCAGAGGCCGGGCTGCCTGGTGCGCGCATACATGTTGCGCAGCTCGAGGCCGTCGCCAAAGCCCCAGATCGGGCCGACCCGGTCGGCGACGTCGTCGCCGAACAGTTTCCGCACCAGATATTCCTGCGTCTTGTAACCGGTCGAGAGCACGATCAAGTCGGCCGGAAGGGTCGTGCCGTCCTTCATTCGCGCGCCCTCGGTGACGAAACTCTCGATATCGGAAAACTGCCTGAGCTTGATCGCGCCTTCGGCGATCAGGTTGGAGCAGCCGACGTTGAAGTAATAGCCGCCGCCGCGGGTGAGGTATTTGAACTGCCAGCCGGTGCCGGCCTCGCCGAAATCGAGCCTGAAGCCGACGCGGGAGAGTCCGTCGAGCAGCTCCTTGTCGAGCTCCTTCGACTGCTCCGTCAGCATCACATGGGTCTTCTTCGCGAGCGGCGTCGGCATCGAGGTCGCGATCAGATCATTGTCCTCGAGCGTGCCTTCGTTGTAGGTGGCATAAGCAAGTTGGGCCGACGGCTCGATATTGGTGACGAGCGTGGGTGAACGCTGCACCAGCGTCACTTCCGCGCCACTGGAGTGGAGATCCTGCGCGATGTCGTGGCCGCTGTTGCCGGTGCCGATGACGATGGCGCGCCTGCCTGTCCAGTTCTCGCCGTCCTCGTAGCGGCTCGAATGCAGCAGCGTGCCCTTGAAGTTATCGAGGGTCGGAATAACAGGCACATTTGCGATGCCGCTGACGCCGGTCGCCATCACCACATGGCGCGGATGCATGATGCGCTTGCTGCCGTTGGCGTGCCGCAGTGTGACCGTCCAGTGGCCTTTTGCATCCGTCGTAGGCGCCGCCCTCGAATTCGGTGCCGGTCCAGAAGTTCAGCTCCATCGCATCGACGTAAGCTTCGAACCAGTTGGCGAGCTTGTCCTTGGGGATATAGGTCGGCCAGCTCGGCGGAAACGGCATGTAGGGCAAATGATTGACCTGCACCTGGTTATGCAGGGTCAGCGCGTGATAGCGCTTGCGCCAATTGTCCCCGATCCGCGCCTCGCGATCGACGATCAGGGTGTCGACCCCCAACTGCTTCAACCTTGCCGCAATCGCGAGCCCGGCCTGGCCGCCGCCGACCACCAGCACGATGGGATCGCGATTAGTGTAGTCACACGAGGCGTTGCGCAGGTCGAGCCAGTTCGGCCCGCGGAAGTCGCGCGAATAGGCCTGGCCGCGCGGCCGCGAGGTGCCGAGCTGTTCCTCGAACCCTTTGAGCTCGTCGAGCGCGGTGAGCAGCGTCCACGCTTTCAACCGGTCGCCGTCGGCAGCGTCGGGCATAAGCCTGACGATGCCGCTGCCGCGTCCCAGTACGGTTTCGAAATTGAAGATTGCTTCGATATTGCTGGTGCCGGCGCGCGTCACCCAGCGCGGCGGCGCACGGTTCGGCGCGATCTTGAAGCTGCCCGGCGCGACCTTTGCCGCAAGCGTTGTCAGCTCCCGCTTGATCGAGTCGCGGCCGGCGATAGTTTGTAAGTTCCAGCTCAGTGCCAGCACGTCGCGCCAATAGCTTTCGACCAGGAACAGCCCATCCAGCGTGCCGGCCTCACCCAGCGTGCGCTCGAACTGATCAAGCCAGGCTTGCGCAGATGCATAAATATCCTTGGTCTTGTCGAGCATGCGCGACCTCTTGCCGTCTTCGCGGCGTTTCCTCTGAGGTCGACGCTATACTGGATAAGCCTACGCCAAAAGCGCTTTACCCGAGCAGCGAGAGCATGTGGCCCTGCTCAGGCGGAATACGGCCCTTCAGCGTGTCGAGGTAGATTTGCCGCACCGCCTCGGGGCCGTGGCTATCGACCACGGTCAGGCTTCTCTCCAGGAGCGACGCAAAGCCGGACCATGCCGTACCAAAACGTTGCTCGATGCCGCCCGGGCCCCATTCCTTGGCGCGCTTGCGGATCTGGTCGGGCGCGAAGAACCAGCGCGGTTTGGCACCGGGTAATTCGCCTTCGTCGGCGTCAGTGGCGCGATGCGTCAATCCGACGCGCACCGAGCATTTCATCCGCTCACCGAAATGTCGGTGCAGTCCGGCGCGCAAGGCGCTGTTGCCGGCCATGTCGACAAAGGCGACGGGAACGTCCGGCGGCAGCGACGTCACGCGGTCATAGGTGACGATCTGGTCATAGCGGCCGAGCGACGTGACAAAGTCCGTGTTCCCGGCCGAGGTCAGTCCGATCACCCTACGGCCGCGCGTGTGCAGGAGATGTGCGAGCCCGAACGCGGTCTTGCTTGAAGCGCTCGACAGCAGCACGGTCCGCGCGCCGAAATCGTCGTTCTCGGCGAGAAAATCGTCGACCAGGAACGACAGCATGAATAGCGGCCGCAGCAGCACCTGAAGGTCGCCCTGATGGCCGGCAAAGGCAGGATCGCCCGTAACGCGGGAATAGAGATTGTAGACCGGCGACACCTGCTTGCGATGCTCGGCGCCGTCACGAAGAGCGCGCTTGTTGACGTCCGCGGCCTCAATGACGAGATGCGTCGCCATCGGGAAATAGCCGAACAGCCGCTCGCCCACGGCGACGTTCGGATGCCTGGAGGCAATCACCTCGCCAAAGCCCCACACCGGAATGTTGCCAAAACCGTTCGGCGCGGGAAAGAGCTGCCAGTATTTCAACTCGTCGCCCATCACCGCATAAGTAATGTTGTTGGCGGTGAAGGCGAAGCGCTCGACCTTCACGAGCAGGGCGTCAGGCGGCAGCGCATCCGCGCCGGGAAGCTCGGTCGCGATCACCTTGCACTGGTCGAGGTCATCTTTCGCAACGACGAAGTCGATCGATGTCATGGCTTTGATCCCGACTCTGTTCGTCGGCATCTCATCATTCACCGATGATGCTTTTGCAACAGCAACATAGTTTAAAACGCCGTTCGGCTGCTCAGGCCGTCAGCACGCCCTCGCGCTTTTTCACCGCGCGGTAGTAGCTCCACCACAGATGCGCGGCGGCGCCGCGCAGGGGACGCCAGGGTTCGGCGAGCGGCACCATCTGCTTCTCCGTCGGCCGCGCCGGCAAACCCAGCCCGATGCGGATGCCTTCCTGCACGGCGAGGTCGCCGGCCGGCCAGGCGTCGCCATGGCCGAGGCAGAACAGCAGATACACGTCTGCGGTCCAGGGGCCGATGCCGGGCAGCGAAATCAGCGTGTGATGCGCGGCGTCGGCATCTTCCTCCGCCAGCACGTCGAGGTTCACGCGCTCCGCGATGATCTCGCGCGCAAGATGTTTCAGCGTCTTGATCTTGGCGGCGGACAGACCGAGCCGCCCTAGCCGGTCGGTGCGGGCGCGGCGCACCGCCTCATGATCGAACGGATCAAACGCTGTGGACAGCCGCCCCCAGATCGCCCCGGCGCTCGCGGTCGAGAGCTGCTGCCCGCAGATGATATGCGCGATCCCGGCAAAACCCGGCTCGCGCCGCCGCAATGCCGGCATGCCGGCCGTCGCGAGCACCGGCTTGAGCCGCGGATCGCGCTTGATCAGCGCGTGGACGGCCTCTTCGAGATCGGACTGGGTTTCGAGGTGGATGGTCATTGCTTGCTCAACTCGTCATGCGCGGGCTTGACCCGCGCATCCATCTCCTATCGTAACAGAGTCTTGGAAGATGGATGATCGGGTAAGCCCGGCCATGACGAGATCTGTGCATATGTCGCCACCCGTTTTCCGATTTGCCCCCAGTCCGAACGGCTACCTGCACCTCGGCCACGCCTATTCGGCGCTGTTGAATTCCGACCGCGCGCGCGACGCCGGCGGGCGGCTGTTGCTGCGGATCGAGGATATCGATGCGACGCGCTGCCGGCCGGAGTTCGAGACGGCGATCTACGAGGACCTCGCCTGGCTCGACATCGCCTGGGAGACGCCGGTGCGGCGGCAGTCGGAGCATCTCGGCGAGTATCGCGCGGCGCTGGACAGGCTCTCGGCGCTCGGCGTGGTCTATCCCGCCTTCGAAAGCCGCGCCGAGATCGCAAGGCGGGTTGCGGCCCGCGAAGCGGATGGGCCATGGCCGCGCGATCCCGACGGCGCGCCGCTTTATCCCGGCGACGGAAAATCGCTGTCCGCCGGCGAGCGCGAGCGGCTCATCGACATCGGTGCGCCTTATGCGCTTCGGCTCGACATGGCGGCCGCCTGCCGCCGCGCCGCCGGCCTGACCTGGAACGAGCTGGGCGCGGGGCCCGATGGTGAGCGCGGCATCGTCCCGGCGCGGCCAGAAGCCTGGGGCGACGTCATTCTGGCCCGCAAGGAGACCCCGACCAGCTACCATCTGTCGGTGGTCGTCGACGACGCGCTCCAGGGCGTCAGCGAGATCGTACGGGGCCAGGACCTGTTTCAACCCACCTCGGTGCACCGCCTGCTTCAGATACTGCTCAGCCTGCCGGAGCCCGCCTACCACCATCACCGGCTGATTTGCGACGAGATGGGGCGGAAGCTGTCGAAATCGACCCGGGCGACCGGTCTGCGCGAGTTGCGCGCGGCAGACGTCACGCCGGCCGGTATCCGCCGGTTGGTGGGATTAGGTTAAGTTTCTCTGGGGGTTAGCCAAACGCCGCCGTGACTCCGGGCGTTCCGCCATGCCATGCTCGCGCGACGGCCCGGGGTTCGAAGGGGATACTTCGAAGGGGAGTTATGGCGGCGAAAACGCGCGCAGCGCGCACTACGCGGACGTCCAAGCGAGTGGCTCGGAAGCGGTCAGGGCCGGCCGCCCGGCTGCCTAAGCGCAGCACCAAGGCGGCCAAGCCGGACGTAGTCCAGGCCGCGCTTGCCGCCTTTGCCCATGAAGTCCGCACCCCCCTGACCGGTATTCTCGCGATCAGCGACCTGCTCGCGACCTCCGATCTCGGCGAGCGGGAACGGCGCTGGGCCGACACGATCAAGGCCGGTGCCGAGCATCTGGCGAGCCTTGCCACTCTGTTCGTGGATGCGGCCAGATCCAGCAAGGGGGCCGGCAAGGGGGTCGGGGGTGGAAGCACGCTGCGGCAGGATTTGTTCGACCTGCGGACGCTGGCCCGCAACGCCGGCGATTCGCTGGCCGGTCGCGCTGCGGCCAAGGGCCTCCATGCCGAGGTCGACATCTCCGAGAAGCTGCCGGGGCTGGTGGTCGGTGATCCCGTCCGCCTTCGGGCAGCGCTCGAGAATCTGATCGACAATGCCGTGAAATTCACCGAGCACGGCGGCGTGGCGCTCGCGGTCGCGCCTTGGCGTTCCGCCAAGAGCAAGGACAAGAGCAAGGACAAAGCAAAGCGCAAAGGCAGGGTCGGTGTCGTCTTCGCGGTGTCCGACAGCGGCATCGGCCTCACCATGGCCCGAGATCAAGCGACTGTTCCGCCCGTTCACCCAGGCCAATGTCACCATCGCCTCGCGCTTCGGCGGCGCCGGCTTGGGCCTGTCCTCGGTGAAGCAACTGGCGCGCGCGATGGGCGGCGACATCACCGTCGCCCCACGTCGCGGTGGCGGCGCCACCTTCACGCTGACATTGTCACTGGACGCGACGGGATCGGGCAAGCCCCGCGGCTCGAAGGGCGAAGCCGAGGCGGATGCGGTCGCGGCGCTGCGCGTGCTCAGCGTCGAGGACAATCCGTTCGGCCGCGTCGTGCTCAACACCATTTTGACAGAGCTCGGCCATCATGCCGAGTTCATCGGGCGCGGCGAAGACGCGGTGAACCGGCTCGCGCAGGGTGCGTTCGACGCGGTGCTGATGGATATGGTGTTGCCTGGCATCAATGGCGTCGAGGCGATCAGACGGATCCGCACCATGGCAACGCCGCTGGCTCAGATCCCCATCATCGGGGTGTCCGGTCGCGGCGAGGACGAAGTCGCCTCACGCGAGGCCGGCGCCGACGCTTTTCTGGTCAAGCCTGTGTCTCCGCGGGCTTTAGCGACTGCGCTGCTTGAAGCGACACGCCGTGAGGAAGCCGCGACTTGATGATCGCGGCGTTGAGCTCGCCGCCGAAAACGAAGATCGCGGCGATGAAGTACAGGAACACCAGCGCGATGATCACCGAGGCGAGCCCCGCATACATCGTCACGTAATTGTTGGCGAAGCGCGCCAGATATTGCCCGAACACGATGCCTGATATCAGCGACGCCACGATGGTGAACACGATGCCGGGCAGGATCTGGAGGAAGCCGCGCCGCCCCGCCGGCAGCCAGGCGTGCAGGATGAGCAGCGCCACCACCAGCGCGCCCACGGTGATGCCGTAGCGCAGCCAGGTGAGGATGCTCTCGTTGGACTCGACGAACAGCGGAATGTGGCGCCGCGCCGCCTCGATGAGGAGCGGGCCGAGCACGATCAGGAACGCCATGGCAAGTGCTGTGAAGGCGGCGACCAGCGTGTAGCCGATCGACTCCAGACGTAGCCAGTACCAGCGCCGCATCTCGACCACCGCATAGGCGCGGTTCAACGCGACCCTGAGTGCCTCGACGCCGTTCGACGCGAAGTAGACCGACAGCACTGCGCCGACGGTCAGTACGCCGGAGCGGGTCGTGGTGAGAACGTCGTGCACCTCGCCCGAGATCGAATCGGAGACTTGCTTGGGCCAGACCTGAAGCATCAGGCTTGCGGCCTGGTCCGCGAGTTCCTTGGAGCCGAAGAAGCCGGCCAGCGAGGTCAGCACGATCAGGAACGGGAACAGCGCCATCAGCGTCGACAGTGCGATGTGGCTCGCGATCGCCCAGCCATCGTCGGCCAGGAACGTGTAGAACGCGTCCATCACGACGACGTAGATGGTGCGGATCGCCTTCACGCGCCACCTACACTGCTGTTGCCACTTCTTCTTGCCGCGCGCGGGGAGCGCATTCCGGCCTCGCCCCGCAAGCGGGGATCGGCGAGGAGGATGGGCAATTCGCGCAAATCCAGATTCATCCAGCTAGCTTCTGATATTATTGGCTTAAAAGCCAGATCGGGAACGCCATGGCGGACCGGCGCGCAGGGTGTTATCTACCCTCGGATGGCATCCCTCCTGAGTACTTTCATCCTGCCGATCGCGGTCGGCGCCGTGGCGTTGGTGCTGCTGCTCGGTCTCATCAACATGATGCGCGGCGGCTCGCCCAACACCTCGCAGAAGCTGATGCGCTGGCGCGTGCTGCTTCAGTTCGTGGCGATCGTCATCGCGATGCTCGCCGTGTGGGCGATGGGGCGTTAACATGGTCGTGCTCAACCGCATCTATACGAAAACCGGTGACGACGGCACGACAGCGCTCGGCTCGGGCGAGCGCCGGCCGAAATACGATCTGCGCATCGAGGCCTATGGCACGGTCGACGAGACCAATGCTGCGATCGGCGTCGTTCGTCTGTACACAAAGGACGCGTCCGAGCTCGACGCGATGCTCGGGCGGATCCAGAACGATTTGTTCGATCTCGGCGCCGACCTTGCGGTCCCGGAGCGTGAAGGCAAAGCCGAGCGGCTGCGGGTGGTGGCGAGCCAGGTTGAGCGGCTGGAGCGCGACATCGACGCGCTCAACGACAAGCTGATGCCGCTGACTTCCTTCGTGCTGCCGGGCGGGACGCCGGTCGCCGCCTACCTACACGTGGCCCGCACGATTTGCCGCAGGGCGGAACGCGTGATGGTGGAACTGGCAGCCCGGCCCGGCGAGCCCGTCGGCGCGGCTGGCATCCAGTATATGAACCGTTTGTCCGACTTTCTGTTCGTGGCCAGCCGTGCTGCCAACCATGACGGCGCCGGCGACGTGCTCTGGGTTCCCGGGCAGAATCGCTGACCCATTGAGGGGCATACTTCTGGGGGCAAAATTAGCCCCCTTCGCGCGTTGACCGGGCCTGATCAGGCCTTTAGGTTCCGCGCCAGTTGATAACCCCCTCCTGAATTGAGTGAAAGAGGATCGATGAAGGTCTTGGTGCCGGTAAAGCGGGTGGTCGATTACAACGTCAAGGTTCGCGTCAAGAGCGATGGATCGGGCGTTGAACTCGCCAACGTCAAAATGTCGATGAACCCGTTCGACGAAATCGCAGTCGAGGAAGCGCTGCGCCTGAAGGAAGCCGGCAAGGCGACCGAAGTCGTGGTGGTCTCCATCGGACCGGCGCAGGCGTCGGAAACGATCCGCACTGGTCTCGCCATGGGCGCCGATCGGGGCATCCTGGTGAAGGCCGACGGCGCGGTCGAGCCGCTCGCGGTCGCCAAGATACTGAAGAAGATCGCTGACGAAGAGCAGCCGGGCCTGATCATTCTCGGCAAGCAGGCGATCGACGACGACAGCAATCAGACCGGCCAGATGCTGGCCGCGCTGCTCGGCTGGTCGCAGGCGACCTTTGCCTCGAAGCTCGAGGTCGATGGTTCGGACTTCAAGGTCACCCGCGAAGTCGACGGCGGCTTGCAGACAGTGAAGCTGAAGGGACCGGCGATCGTCACCACCGATCTCCGTCTCAACGAGCCGCGCTACGCCTCGCTGCCCAACATCATGAAGGCCAAGAAGAAGCCGATCGCGGACAAGAGCGTCGCCGACTACGGCGTCGACGTCACCGCACGCCTCGAAGTTCTCAAGACGACGGAGCCCGCGGGCCGCAAGGCCGGCGTCAAGGTCAAGGACGTCGCCGAGCTGGTGTCGAAGCTCAAGAACGAAGCCGGGGTGCTCTGATGACGACGTTGCTGATTGCCGAACACGAACACGAGGTCCTCAAGGACTCCACCAACAAGGCGCTGACCGCAGCTTCCCAGCTCGGCGGTGACGTCCACGTGCTGGTTGCCGGCGGCGGGCCGGGCACCAAGACTGCGGCGGATACTGCCGCGAAGCTTGCCGGTGTCGCCAAGGTGCTCGTCGCCGAGGGCGACCTCTACGCGCACGATCTTGCCGAGCCGCTGGCCGCTCTGATCGTCTCGCTGGCCCCGTCCTATGACGCGTTCGTCGCTCCCGCGACCTCGCGCTTCAAGAACGTGATGCCGCGCGTCGCCGCGCTGCTCGACGTCATGCAGGTCTCGGAGATCACCAAGGTGGTCGCCCCCGACACCTATGAGCGGCCGATCTATGCCGGCAACGCCATCCAGACGGTGAAGTCGAAGGACGCCAAGAAGGTCATCACGGTGCGCACCTCCACCTTCGCTGCGGCGGGTGAAGGCGGCAGCGCGTCGGTCGAAAGCGTCGCAGCGGCCGCCGATCCGGGCCTGTCGTCCTTCGTCGGCGAGGAAGTCGCCAAGAGCGACCGTCCGGAGCTGACCTCGGCCAAGATCATCGTTTCCGGTGGTCGTGCCATGCAGAGCCGTGAGAACTTCGCAAAGTACATCGAGCCGCTCGCCGACAAGCTCGGCGCCGGCGTCGGCGCTTCGCGGGCGGCGGTGGATGCCGGCTATGCGCCCGAACGACTGGCAGGTCGGCCAGACCGGCAAGGTCGTGGCCCCCGAGCTCTATGTCGCGATCGGCATTTCAGGCGCGATCCAGCATCTGGCCGGCATGAAAGACTCCAAGGTGATCGTCGCGATCAACAAGGACGAGGACGCGCCAATCTTCCAGGTTGCCGATTACGGCCTGGTCGCTGACCTCTACCAGGCGGTTCCGGAGCTGACGGCCGAACTCGGCAAGCTCGGCAAGTAAAACGCGTAAAAACACCGGCCGGAGGTATAAACTCCGGCCGGTGTTGCTTTTTGAGGCGTTTTCTTTGGCGTGGGGCACGCCTTCGAAGCGATCCAATCTAGGTTTCGAGGCAGGATTCTGATCTAATCGAGTTTCTGATTAAATCAGACTTCCCGGCTCAGGGGATAGGCAGGCGCGGTTAGCAGCGCGCCGTTCCGGTGGATGATATTATGGCGGCAGTAATCAAGAAGGTCGGCGTGATCGGCGCTGGGCAGATGGGCAGTGGCATCGCGCATGTCGCTGCGCTGGCCGGCTTCGACGTCGTGCTCAACGACATTTCGGCCGACCGCCTCAAGTCAGGCATGGCCACGATCAACGGCAATTTGGCGCGCCAGGTCTCCAAGAAGGCCGTCAGCGAGGACGACAAAGCCACGGCGATGGCGCTTATCGTGGCTGGCGAGAAGCTGGACGATCTCGCGGACTGCGATCTCGTGATCGAGACCGCGGTCGAGAAGGAAGAGGTCAAGCGCAAGATTTTCCACGAGCTCTGTGCGGTGTTGAAGCCGGAGGCGATCGTCGCCTCCGATACCTCCTCGATCTCGATCACGCGGCTTGCCGCCGCCACCGACCGGCCCGAGCGCTTCATCGGCATTCACTTCATGAATCCGGTGCCGCTGATGGAGCTGGTGGAGCTGATCCGCGGCATCGCCACCGACGACCACACCTTCGAGGCGTCCAAGGAATTCGTCGCCAAGCTCGGCAAGCAGGTCGCGGTCTCCGAAGATTTCCCGGCCTTCATCGTCAACCGCATCCTGCTGCCGATGATCAACGAGGCGATCTACACGCTGTACGAAGGCGTGGGTAACGTCGAGGCGATCGACGCGGCGATGAAGCTCGGGGCGCACCATCCGATGGGCCCGCTGGAGCTCGCCGATTTCATCGGCCTCGATACCTGTCTGTCCATCATGCAGGTGCTGCATGAGGGCCTCGCCGACTCCAAATACCGTCCTTGCCCGCTGCTGGTGAAATACGTCGAGGCGGGCTGGCTCGGCCGCAAGACCCAGCGCGGCTTCTACGACTACCGCGGCGCTAAGCCGGTTCCGACAAGGTAGAGGGGTCTTGTGCCCTGGACGCAGCGCGAAGCGCTGCAGGCCGGGAGCCCAGAGGCCGCGTGCAGGCTGAAGCATGGATCCCGGCTCTGCGTCGCGTCATAGCATGCCGCGCCGCGTCCGGGACACGGGCACCGCCCATCCTGCCTGCATCCGCTTCGTGACAATTCATGTCGCGTTAACCGCTCGCCTCTAGGTTACGCCCAGTACGAGGGTTCGCGTAATGGACATGATGGCAATGGTCAGCAGCATGCTGGCCGCTCAGCAAGGCGCGCTGCAGTCGAATATCTCGGCGACGCTGATGAAGCAGAGCGCGGATGCAGAGAAATCCACCGTCCTGACGCTGCTCGGCGCCGGACAACCTTCGCTCGCCAATGTCGGTGCCGGCGTCGGCGGCAATCTCAATATTTCCGCCTAGAATGCCGCGGCCGCCTTGCCCGTCGCTGCCCGGATCAGCTTGAGCGCGTCCTCGCTTGCCCATTCCGCCGGTCCCGCGATCGTCGCGATCTCGCAACCTTGCGGGTCGACCAACACCGAGGTTGGCATGCCCAGCGCCCGGCCTATCGCCTTAAGATCCTGAAAAACCTTGGCTTTCTGATCGTTGAAATAGCCGAGCCGGGTCAGGCTGGCCTCCTTCAGGAAGGTCTTGGGCTTCTCGGAGTCGCGGGTGTCGATATTGATCGCCACCACCTCGAAATTGGGGCCCGAAAGCTTACCCTGAAGCTCGTCCAGCGCCGGCATCTCCTTGCGGCAGGGCACACACCAGGTGGCCCAGAGATTTACCAGAAGCGTCTTGCCGCGGAAGTCGGACAGCTTCTTCGGCTTGCCGTCGGCGTCTTCGAAGGCGAGGTCCGGCAGTTTCAACGGCGCGCTCGCCATGGTCAGGGCCGCCAGCTCGCCATGGGCGAGGGGGGCGATCCTCGAGGCCGTCGCCACGGCCGCCCGACAGGCCGGATCGCCGGATGGAGCCCGGCTCAGGCCCAGCCCGTACAGCGCAGCAAAGCCTGCCAGGCCCCCGACCACCACGGTGGCGATGACGACGGGGATCCGGCGCGTGGCTAACCGCGCTTTCCTTGAGTCGAGCATGTCGTTGGGGTCGAGCATATCGTTTGTCATCCGGTCGCAGATATGGCTATCAGAGGCCTCTTAATACGGCTGGCAGCAGTCAGCAAACGTGCGGCGGCGACAGGCAAGGCGTGAGCAGGCGATCATGAGCAACAAGATGTGGGGCGGCCGGTTCTCGGAACGTCCCGACGAGATCATGGAAGAGATCAACGTCTCCATAGACGTCGATCGTCACCTCTTTGCCCAGGACATTGCCGCGTCCAAGGCCCACGCCGCGATGCTTGCCGCACAGGGCATCATCACGGCCTCTGATGCGAAAAATATCGGCAAGGGTCTAGACACGATTTTGTCAGAGATCGGCAAGGGCAGCTTCGAATTCAAGCGTGCGCTCGAGGACATTCACATGAATGTCGAGAGCCGCCTGTCCGAGCTGATTGGCCCGGCCGCCGGCCGTCTCCACACCGCGCGCTCGCGCAACGATCAGGTCGCGACTGATTTCCGTCTCTATGTCCGCGATGTTCTCGATGCGACCGACGCCGCGCTCGCCGCGTTCCAACAGGCGCTGGTGGAGCGCGCGCTGGAGCATGCCGGAACGGTCATGCCCGGCTTCACTCATCTGCAGACCGCGCAGCCCGTGACCTTCGGTCATCATCTGCTCGCTTATGTCGAGATGGCCGCGCGCGATCGCGGCCGTTTCCAGGATGCGCGCAAGCGGCTCAACGAATCTCCGCTCGGAGCTGCCGCGCTCGCCGGCACCTCATTCCCGATCGATCGGCACGCCACGGCGAAGGCGCTCGGTTTTGATCGTCCGATGGCGAATTCGCTCGATGCGGTTTCCGATCGCGACTTCGTGCTGGAGACGCTGTCGGCGGCCTCGATCTGCGCCGTGCACATGTCGCGCTTTGCCGAGGAGATCGTGATCTGGACCTCGCCGCTGGTGGGCATGATCCGCCTCAGCGACAAGTTCACCACCGGATCTTCGATCATGCCGCAGAAGCGGAATCCTGACGCCGCCGAGCTGGTGCGCGCCAAGACCGGCCGCGTCATCGGCGCGCTCAACGGCCTGCTGATCGTGATGAAGGGTCTGCCGCTCGCCTATCAAAAGGACATGGCAGGAGGACAAGCAAGGCGCCATGGAAGGCTTCGCCGCGCTGTCGCTCGCGATCCGCGCCATGACCGGCATGGTCCGCGATCTCGTCCCCGATGAAGCGAAGATGAAGCTTGCTGCAGGCGAAGGCTACGCCACCGCGACCGACCTTGCCGACTGGCTGGTGCGGACGCTGAAGATGCCGTTCCGCGAGGCCCACCACGTCACCGGCCGCATCGTCGCGAAAGCCGCCGAGGGCGGCGTGGCGCTGCACGAACTGCCGCTGAGGGAGATGCAGGCGATCGAACCTGACATCACGAAAGACGTGCTCGGCGTGCTCTCGGTCGAATCGTCGGTGAAGAGCCGGACCAGCTTTGGCGGCACCGCGCCGAAGAACGTGGCATCGCAGGCCAAGGCCTGGCTGAAGCGGTTGGAAAAAGAGCGAAAATTGGACTGAGGGGCAAAATTTCGCTTATGTTTCATGGTCATCCGGCTCTCGCCAGAGCGCGCCAATCTCTGTATGGTGCGCCGCATAGTGGGGATTTCGTCGTGACGTCAAAGTTTCGCCCGGCCGGCTCGGGGTGGGCCATCATTGTCTTGAGCCTGACGGCGCTCGCGCTTGCCGGCTGTGGCCGCAAGGGCCCGCTGGATCTGCCGCCGACCGCCTCCAGCGCGTCCACGGCCAACGTCGCGCCGCCGACCGACACCGAGACCGAAGCCCAGAAGACGCCGAGCGTGTTCAATCCCACCTACGGCGCGGACGCCGCGCCGGCGGCGACCAAGGGCAAAAAGAGACCGTTCATCCTCGACCCGCTCCTGGACGAAAGACCCAGCCGATAGGCTGGAGCAACCGAGCCAACGCCATGAACCATTTCGACTATCGCAACGGCGTGCTGCACGCCGAGGCGGTGAACCTGTCCGAGCTGGCTGCAACCGTCGGCACGCCGTTCTATTGCTATTCGACCGCAACGCTTGAGCGGCACTATCGCGTCTTCACCGACGCCTTCGCCGGCGAGAAGGTGCTGGTCTGTTACGCCATGAAGGCGAACTCCAACCAGTCGGTGCTGCGCACGCTGGCCAAGCTGGGGGCCGGCGCGGACGTGGTCTCCGGCGGCGAATTGAAGCGCGCGCTGGCCGCCGGCATCCCGGCAAGCAAGATCCTGTTCTCCGGCGTCGGCAAGACGGAAGACGAGCTGCGAGCGGCGCTGGCCGCCAACATCCTCTGCCTCAACGTCGAATCCGAGCCCGAGCTCGAGCTGCTGTCGCGGCTCGCGACCGAGGCGGGCAAGACCGCGCGCATCTCGATCCGCGTCAATCCTGATGTCGATGCCGGCACGCACGCAAAGATTTCGACCGGCAAGTCCGAGAACAAGTTCGGCATCCCCATCGCCTATGCCCGCGAGGTCTATGCGCGCGCCGCGAAGCTGCCGGGCATCGAGGTCACAGGCACCGACGTGCATATCGGCAGCCAGATCACCGACCTCTCCAAGATGGAGATCGCGTTCCGCATCCTCTCCGAATTCGTGCAGACGCTGCGCGCAGACGGCCACAACATCTCGCATGTCGATTTCGGCGGCGGTCTCGGCATTCCTTATTACATGGATCGCGAGGCGCCGCCGGCGCCGGACGTCTATGCCGCCATGGTCAAGCGCGTCAGCCACAATCTCGGCTGCACGCTGATGTTCGAGCCGGGCCGGATGATCGTCGGCAATGCCGGCATCCTCGTCGCCAAGGTCATTTATGTGAAGCACGGTGACGGCAAGAACTTCGTCATCATCGACGCCGCCATGAACGATTTGATCCGTCCGACGCTGTATGAAGCCCATCACGACATTTTGCCGGTGACACAGCCGGCGAAGGGCGCGGCCACGATCGCGGCTGACGTCGTCGGCCCGGTCTGTGAGACCGGCGACTACATCGCCCTCGATCGCACTTTGCCGACGCCGAAGCCTGGCGATCTCCTCGCCATCATGACCGCAGGCGCCTACGGCGCGGTGCAGGCCGGCACCTACAACACGCGGCCGCCTGGTGCCCGAGGTGCTGGTGAAGGGCGATCAATTCGCCGTCGTGCGTCCGCGCATCGAGGTCGAGCAGCTGATCGCGATGGATACGCCGGCGCCGTGGCTGTGAGCATCACGTCGGCGCCTTGCGCCCGATGAACGCGGACACCGTCCGCGCTCATCCAGCCGGTCGGGTGTCCGGCCTATTTCTTGAACTTGTCCCTGATCGAGGCGAGGCCGGAATCGTAGACGCCGCTCAGGGCGTCGATCGCGTCCTTCTCCTTGCCGGGAACGGGCGTATAGATTCCGGTCCAGGTCACCACCGATACCGCCTCGCCCCTCGCGGTGACTTTGATGGTCGACTTGTACTGGCTCACCGGCAACGGGCTGGTCAGGAATGCGTAGGAATAGCTGTAGCTTCTGTCGTCGCGCCCGGTCTGCGCCTCGACGAACGCGGCCTTTCCGTCCTTGGTCACGAGCGTTCGGGTCGGCGGCGATTTGCCGTCCTCGATGCACATGCCGACCCGGCGGCAGCCAGTCCTTGATCGCGCAGAATGGACCGATGACAGACCACACCTCGGCCGCTGCGCCGCTGACCTCAATGCTGCGCGTCAGGTTGGCTGCGGAAGCCGGCATCACGGCGGCGCTAAGGCCGATCACGCAAATCGCCGCCTTGCTTAGCGAGGCAAGGGGTCTGAACGCCGCTGAAACGTGCTTCTTCATATCAATCTCCGTTGTCTGATGGACCGCGACGGCGGCCGGTCTGGATTGCAATGCCGGTCGGATAGACGATGCCCGCCGTCCGCGGCCAGTTCAGCAAATGAACCGAGCGCAATACAGAATCTGAACTAGGAAGCCGCGCGCATCGGCCCTAAGGTTCCGCTCTCGCTTGTCACGGAGGCCCGCATGACCATCGGCAGCTACAGGCAGTTCTGTCCGGTCGCGATGGCGGCCGAGATATTATGCACGCGCTGGACCGTCGTGCTGCTACGTGAGCTCGTCGCCGGCTCGACCCGGTTCAACGAGTTGCGCCGCGGCGTTCCGCGCATGTCGCCTGCGCTGCTTTCGCAGCGCCTGAAGGAGCTCGAAGCCGCAGGCATCGTCATCCGCCAGCCGTCGGCTTCCGAGCGCGGCGTGATCGAGTATCAGCTGACCGCCGCCGGACGCGAACTCGGTCCCATCGTCGAGGCGTTCGGCATCTGGGGGCAGCGCCGCATCGAATCGGATCTGTCGCTTCAGCATCTCGATGTCCAGCTGCTGATGTGGGACATGCGGCGGAATCTGAACACGACTCCGATGCCGAGCCGCCGCAGCGTGCTGCAGTTCGCCTATCCGGAATTGCCCTCAACGCAGCGATTGTGGTGGCTGATTGTCGATCCCGACGACAGCGTCGACCTCTGCTCGATTGATCCCGGTTTCGACGTCGATCTTTACGTGTCGGTTGATCTGCGCACCATGACGGCGATCTGGATGGGGCTCGATACCGTGCGCGCGGCCATCGCCAGCCGGCGGATGCTGCTTACCGGGCGAACGGCAGCTTGCCGCAGCCATGCAAAGCTGGCTGGGCCTCAGCCCGTTCGCCAAGGAACGCAAGCTGGCGAGCTGATGCAGGGCGGCTCGATTCAGTATTTGTATCGCCCCGCTACAGTTCCCGTACTGGCGAGCCGCCGCCGTGTTCTGGCACCCAAGTCATGCCCGCCCCTATCAAGGCGGAGCTGAACTCGAGCCAGGAGACACGACATGACAGCGTATCTGATCGCGGACATTAAAGTGACTGACGGAAAGTGGGTGCCGGATTACGCTGCGTCCGTCCACGAACTGGTGCACAAGCACGGCGGCAAATATCTTTCCCGCAGCGGCAACGTGAAAACCCTCGAAGGTGCTCCCCTCGACACCTCCCTGATTGCCATCATGTCGTTTCCCACGGCGAAGGCAGCGGAATCCTTCGTGACCGATCCGGCCTATGGCCGCTTCGCCGCGGCGCGCCGGGGCGGCAGCGAGAGCCGCTTCCAGCTGATCGACGACACCGATCTGGCCGGCACGATTCCCTACCTCGCCAAGGCTTGAACCGCATCTTCGTAAGATATCGGACCCGGGCGCAGGCGCACACTATGCCCGGCCCACACATAGGCTTCCTTCCACGCTCGATCGACCGAGCCAAGCAGCGCAGCGCAGTGCCAGTCACCAGCGCTGCGCTTGCGCCGGCGCTAGCTGCGGGCAATTGTCCCGCCAACCACAACACCCGCCTTCTTCTCGATCGGCTTGATCGCCGCGGTGAAATCGGACTCGGCGCCTTCGGCGCTGATCACGGTCTCCCACAACCGGCCGACCGCATCCGCGACCTCCATCGACAGGCCGAGCTGCTTCATCTCCTCCAGCGCCAGCCGCACGTCCTTCACCATCAGTCCGGTGGCGAAACCGAAGTCGAACGTTCGCGGCAGCACCGCGCGCGGAAATTTGTCGCGGCTCGCGGTGTTCATGCCGGACCCGGCATTGATGACGTCGATCATCACGGCGGGATCGAGCCCCGGCTTTCACGCCCATCACAACGGCTTCCGACGTCGCCACCATCGCGGTTGCCGATAGGAAGTTGTTGGCGAGCTTCATGGTCTGCGCCGCGCCTGGCTTCTCGCCGATGAAGAACACCTTCCCGATGACGTCGAGCGCGGGCTTGAGCAGTTCGAAGTCTGCTTTCGGCCCCGAGACCATCACCGCCAGCGTGCCCTTCTCGGCACCACCGACGCCGCCGGAGACAGGGCAGTCGATCTGCACGATGTCATGCTTGGCGAGCAGGCCGTGAATCTTCGCCGCCATCTGCGAGCCGACGGTGGAGAGATCGATGAAGCGTTTTGCGCGGCTTCCCTCGATCACGCCGTTCGGCCCCGTCGCAACCGCGAGCGAAGCCTGCAGCGAGGGCAGGCTTGCCATGACTGTCTCGACCTGGTCGGCCACGTCTTTCGGTGATGTCGCAGCGCTGGCGCCGCGCGCCACCAGCTTGTCGAGGACCTCTTGGCGCGTGTCGAACACGATCAGCTTGTGTCCCGCCTCGATCAGCCGCCGCGCCATCGGGAAACCCATGTTTCCGAGGCCGATGAATCCGATGTCCATGGTGTTTTCCTTCCCGTCGTCATTGCGAGGAGCGAAGCGACGAAGCTTCGCTTCGCTCGCAACGACGGAGCAATAGAGTTGAGAGCGGTTTAGTCTAGCTCACGCCTTCCCGTCGATCTCCGCGAACACCTCGCGCGCGATGCGAAAACTGTCGACCGCCGCCGGCATGCCGCCATAGATTGCGACCTGCATCAGAATCTCGCGGATCTCGTCCCGGCTGACGCCGTTGGTCAGTGCGCCCTTCAGATGCGCGCGGAATTCGTGCTGGCGGTTGAGGATCGCGATCATCGCGATGTTGAGCATGCTGCGGGTCTTGCGCGGCAGCTCCTCGCGGCCCCACACCGTGCCCCAGCAATATTCGTTGAGCATCTCCTGGAACGGACGGTTGAAATCATCGACGCTCTTCAGGGCGTTGTTGACATAGGCCTCGCCCAGCACCGCTTTGCGGACTTCCAGGCCCTTGTCGTGCATCTTCTTGTCCATGGCGTTTCCTTCGGTTTCCTTGGATGGCGGCGCGGAAATTAGGGGGTTGCGGCGGGGCAGTCACGTCCTCGTGTTATGCGGGAAAAGGGGTGTCTCCCGCACAGGAACGGATGCCTCAGTGCTGCCGTTGTGGTAGCTTCTCTACCGGGCAACCTGGAGAGTTGATTGAACGGCGTCATCCCCGAGCCGTCAGACCCGATCCGCGATGGCGACGCTCTGTCGCGGCTGAAGCTGGCGCAGGCCCTGAAGCGGGCCACTTATGCCATCGCGTGGGAGCGTGGCTGGCCGAATCTGGCACGGCTTCTCACCGTCGTCGGCCTGTTCCTGGTGGTGTCCTGGGCCGGCCTCTGGATGGTGCTGCCGTTCGTTGCCCGCGCTATCGGTCTCGTCGTTTTCGCCGGAATGGCGATTGCCGTCCTGTTCCCGGTGCGTCGCTTTCCGCTGGCCGAGCCGCGAGGAGGCGCTTGCCCGGCTCGACCGCGGCTCCGGCATCCGTCATCGGCCGGCCACCACCCTCACGGACACGTTGAGCTCGCGGGATCCGGTTGCGCAGGCGTTGTGGCAGGCACAGCGCGAGCGCACGCTGGCTTCGATCAAGCGCATCCGCGCCGGTCTGCCGAACCCGCGGCTCGCTCTGCATGATCCCTGGGCGCTCCGCGCGCTGGTCATGGTGATGCTGGTAGCGACCTTCTTCGCCGCCGGCGACGAGCGTGCGATGCGGCTGGGCGCAGCCTTCGACTGGAACGGCGTGCTGGCGCCGACCAACGTTCGCGTTGACGCCTGGGTCACGCCGCCGCTCTACACCGGCAAGCCGCCGGTCATCCTGTCGGCCGCCAACAAGGAGGCCGCGGCGCTGCCCGCCAGCGGCCCGCTTGCCGTTCCCGCCGGCTCGACCCTGATCGTGCGCTCCTCCGGCGGCAGCCTCGATGTCGTGATCTCCGGCGGCCTCAAGGAGGTCGCCCCCGCTGAAGCCACGCCCAAGGGCACCAACGAGAAGCATTTTGCCATCACCGGTGACGGCACCGCGCATGTCCGCGCGCCCTCCGGCAAGCCGCAATGGGCGTTTGCGGCAACGCCGGACCGCGCGCCGACGATCGCCCTTGCGAAGGATCCCGAGCGTCAGGCCCGCGGTGGGCTCCAGCTCTCCTACAAGATCGAGGACGATTACGGCGTCACCGGCGCCGCCGCGCAAATCGGCCTGCGCCCCGCCGAAGCCAAAGACGGTAGCAGGGATGCCGACACCAAGGATGCCGACACCAAGGTCGCCGCACGGCCGCTATTCCAGCCGCCCCAATTCCCGCTCGTACTGCCGAATGCGCGCACCCGCAACGGCGTCGGCCAGACGGTGAAGGACCTCAGCGAGGACCCCTATGCCGGCGCCGACGTCACGCTGACCCTCACCGCCAAGGACGAGGCCGGCAACGAGGCCAAAAGCGAACCCTTCAACATGCGCCTGCCCGAGCGGCTGTTCACCAACTCGCTCGCGCGCGCGCTGATCGAGCAGCGCCGCATCCTCGCGCTCGACGCCAACAAGAACTCGGACGTCTATGCCGCGCTCGACGCGCTGATGATCGCGCCTGAATTGTTCACGCCGGATGCAGGCTGCTATCTCGGCCTGCGCAGCCTGGCGCTCCAGGTGGAAGCCGCCCGCACCGACGACGCGCTGCGCGAGGTGGTGGGAAGCATGTGGGCGTTCGCGGTCACGATCGAGGACGACGGTGTCGCCGGCAGCGTCAACGCCGCGCTGCGCTCGGCGCAGGACGCGCTCAAGCGGGCGCTGGAACGCGGCGCCAGCGAGGAGGAGATCAAGGCGCTGACGCAAAAGCTGCGCGAGGCGATGGCCGGCAAGGTGCGGGATCTCGCGCGGCGCGCCGAGCAGAATCCGCTTGGACCCCGGCAGCCGTTCCCCGCAGAGGTTCAGCTCATTCTCGACAAGTCGGTCGAGCTGCGACAAAAGACCCAGCATGCCACGCCCGAGCAGCTCGAAGAGCTGGCGCAGCAGCAGGACGTCTTGCGCCAGCAGCTGCAGGCCTATCGGAAGTCGGCGGGCAGCCGGGCGAAGGGGGGCGAGGACGGGGCCAATCAGTTTACGCGGGACCGGAAATGCGGAAGCTAGCGCGCGTGCCAGCCTTGAAGGCGATGTCGATCGCCTGTCTCGCCCTCCTCCTGGGAGGCTTTCCCGCTGCGGTCTCGGCGCAGCAGGATCAGGATCCCGACGCGCTGCTCGACAGCGCGGAAAAGGCGATGCAGGAGTCCGGCGACAGTCTCAGGCAAAAGGAGTCCGGACGCAGCCTGAACAACCAATCCGATGCGATTCAGAAGCTCGAGGACTACAAGCGCGCGACGGAAAAAAGCCAATCCTCCAATCGCGATCGTTCCGTCATCACGCAACGCGACCTGGACGAGCTCTTGAAACAGATCGAGAAGGCAGCGCGCGAAGGCAATCGCGAGGCGGCCCAGCGCATGCTCGAGCAGCTCGCGCAGATCATGGAAAATCTCCAGATGGCGCAGCCCGGGCAATCCGGCGACAGCGACATGGAGCAGGCGCTGAACGAGCTCAGCGACATGATCCGCAAGCAGCAGCAATTGCGCGACAAGACTTTCAAGCAGGGCCAGGACTCCCGGCGTGAGCGCTCGCGCGGCAAGCAGCAGGGCGACCAGTCGATGTCGGACCTCCAGCAGGATCAGCAGTCGCTGCGCGACCGCCTGAAGAAGCTGCAGGACGAGCTCGCCAAGCGCGGCCTCGCGCAGAAGGGGCAAAAGGGTCAGAATCAGAAAGGCCAGAAGGGTCAGCAAGGTGAGCAGGGACAGCCGGGCCAGGATGGCGATCAGGACGGCGACCAGGGTGATGACGACGGCAGTCTGGACGCCGCCGACGGGGCCATGGGCGATGCCGGCTCGCAGCTCGGCGAGGGCAATTCCGACGGTGCCGTGGACGCGCAAGGGAAAGCTCTCGACGCCTTGCGCAAGGGCGCGCAGAAGATGGCCGAGGCGATGCAGCAGGGCGATGGCGACGGGCAGGGCGATGGTCCCGGCAATCGTGCCGGTCGCCAGCAGAGCGGCGGCAATCAGACCGATCCGCTCGGCCGCCCCCTTCACGGCCGCGATCTGAGCGACGACTACACGGTCAAGATCCCCGGCGAGATCGACGCCCAGCGCGTCCGCCGCATCCTCGAAGAGCTCCGCCGCCGCTTAGGGGATAGCTCGCGCCCGCAGATCGAGCTCGACTATATCGAGCGGCTGCTGAAGGATTTTTAGAGGCTGCCGCAGCTTTCGTCGCCCGGATGAGCGCAGCGATATCCGGGGCCGCCGGTCCCGCATGTCGCCGCGCTCATGCGGGCTACAATCCTGCCCGCCGCTATGCTTTCTTCGCCGCCAGCGCATCTGCCACCGCCGTGCGGATGTCGGCGACCGAGAACGGCTTGGTCACGACGTCGTGCACCAGCGCGTTGAGGTTCGAGGCGCGCTCGCGCTGGTCGGCAAAGCCGGTCATCAGCAGAATGGTCAGGTCGGGGAAATCGCGTGCGACGGAAAGCGCCAACGCGATGCCGTCCATCACCGGCATCTGGATGTCGGTGAGCAGCAGGTCGAATGCGCCGTCCGCGCGGGTCAGGATTTCAAGCGCCTCGGCGCCGTCCTGCGCGGTGACGATCTCATGGCCGTCCATGGCGATGGCGCGCGCCACCAGCTGGCGCATCGAATCCTCGTCGTCGGCGATCAGGATTTTGGGCATGAGACCAACCTTGAGAGCAACCTCGCGACCAGCTTTTCCTGCGAGAGCTGCGAAATCGATTATACGCTGCCGCCGGTGATGTCGCGCCGGTTGAAGAAGCGAACGTCGATATTGCGGCCCTCCGGCGGCGGCGAGGCCAGGCGCGAGCGGAAGAAGGCGCGCTCACCGGGCTGTAGCACGGTCTGCTCCAGAACCGTGTTCCAAGGCGTAGATCTCCGCGCCCTGCGCGTCGCGCACCGCGAAGCGCAGCCTGGGAATGTCGAGCGCCTTCTTGCCCTGGCCCACGATCACGCCCTCGATCACCAGCACCTGCTTACCGTCCACGGTCTCGCTGGAGAGCTTGACGTCCTTGAAGGCCAGGCCGCGCAGGTTAATCTCGAGGCCGACCATCTTGTAGAATGCGGCCGTCTGCGGCAGCAGCCGCACCATGTCGCCGCGCCAGATGATCAGCGCCAGCACCAGCGCGCCCATGGCGGCGCAGGCTGTCGGCAGGCCGAAATGGGATTTTCGCGGCGCCGTGACGGCGACCGGACGGCTCACCCGCGCGCCGCGCCGGCGGCCGAACAGGCCGCGGAACCAGGATTGGTGCTGTTCGCCGACGACTTCCTCCTCGGCGGACCGGGCCGCAGCCGACCATTCGTCCTCGGTGTCCCTGGCCTCCTCGTCCGGCCAGTCACTGGCGATCGAGGGGCTGTCGACAACGGGCGCATCGGCGGCGCCGTCGTCCCGGGCATAGGAGTTCCACTGCTCGGCGAGATCGGACTGGTCGTCGGCCTGGCTGGCCGCGGCCATTGCCGGGATGGACGCCTCCTCGATGGCATCCTCGGCATGGGCAACCCAGGTCTCCTTGCAACGGGAGCAGCGGACCGTCCGTCCGTTCGCCCCGAGGCTCGCAAGCTTGATGGCGTAGGATGTCGTACAATGAGGGCAGACGATATGCATGGACGAGCCTTGATGCATGGACGGGACTTGACGATGACACGGTCGCGGAGAACCGAGGGGCAGGAATGCTGCCAATTATGCTACAGGGCGACCGTTAACGAACCGGAAACCATAACGGTCGCAAAACCCGTTGATCGCGTGTGGCGGAGCACAGCCGTGCGGCCCGCGCCCTCTCTCGAACGGAGCTGAACTTGGTTCGGTTCGAAAATGTCGGACTGCGTTACGGCCTGGGGCCCGAGGTCCTGCGCGACCTCAGCTTCCATATCCCGGCGCATTCCTTTCAATTTCTCACCGGCCCGTCCGGCGCCGGCAAAACCTCGCTGCTGCGCCTGTTGTTCCTCTCGCATCGACCGACGCGCGGCCTCGTCAATCTGTTCGGCCACGACATCTCGCAACTCGGCAAGGACGAGGTCGCGGATCTGCGCAAGCGCATCGGCATCGTGCTCCAGGATTTCCGCTTGCTCGACCACATGACGACATATGAGAACGTCGCGCTGCCGTTCCGCGTCATGGGCCGCAGCGAATCGAGCTACCGCAAGGAGGTCATCGACCTCCTGAAATGGGTCGGGCTTGGCGAGCGCATGGACGCGCTGCCGCCGATCCTGTCCGGCGGCGAGAAGCAGCGCGCGGCGATCGCGCGCGCCGTGATCTCGCGGCCGCAGCTGCTGCTGGCAGACGAGCCGACCGGCAGCGTCGATCCGACGCTCGGCCGCCGCCTGCTGCGGCTGTTCATCGAGCTCAACAAATCGGGCACCGCCGTCATCATCGCCACCCACGATATCGCCCTGATGGACCAGTACGAGGCGCGCCGCTTCGTGCTGCACCAGGGACGGCTGCACGTCTATGAGTAGGCCCGACGAGCGCGGCGTGCTGGTCGACCTCGGACAGGAGCGTCCGCAGCTGCCGGCCAAGGCGCGCAACATGTCGCCGATCGTGCCGCGCGCCTCGATCCATGGCCGCGCGCTGGTCGCCGTCGTCGCCATCATGACCTTCCTGGCGTCGATGACGACCGGCACGGTGCTGCTGGTGAGCGCCTCCGCCGCCGAATGGCAGTCGGACGTTGCGAGCGAAATCACCATCCAGGTCCGGCCGCAGACGGGACGCGATCTCGAACGCGACACCGCGGCGGTGACCGAGGCCATGCGCGCGCAAGCCGGCATCGTCGAGGTCAAGCCGTTCACCAAGGACGAGAGCGGCAAGTTGCTCGAGCCCTGGCTCGGCACCGGCCTGTCGCTGGACGATCTGCCGGTGCCGCGCATGATCATCGCGCGCGTGCAACCCGGCACGCCGCTCGATCTCGGCGCCTTGCGCGCCCGCGTGACCCAGGTGGCGCCAAGCGCCAGCGTCGACGATCACCGCGCCTGGATCGAGCGCATGCGCTCGATGACCAACGCCACCGTGCTCGCCGGCCTCGGCATCCTCGCGCTCGTCATCATCGCCACCATCATCTCGGTGTCGTTCGCGACCCGCGGCGCCATGGCGGCGAACCGTCCGATCGTCGAGGTGCTGCATTTCGTCGGTGCCGGCGACCGTTATATCGCCAACCGCTTCCTGCGCCATTTCCTCAGGCTGGGCCTTGAGGGCGGCGTCATCGGAGGCGGCGCCGCCATGCTGGTGTTCGGTTTCTCCGAGTCGATTGCAGGGTGGTTTTCCGGCACCCCCGTCGGCGATCAGTTCGCCGCGCTGCTCGGCACCTTCTCGCTACGACCGTCGGGCTACATCGTGCTCGCGGTGCAGGCCGTGCTGATCGGCGCCATCACCGCAGTCGCCTCGCGCCAGACACTGTTCGCGACACTGAACGATGTCGATTGAGGCCGATAAACCGGACTCCACTTCGCCTCAAAACGTCCTAAAATCATCCGGGGAAGGGACCACCGACATCGCATGACCGCGCCGACCGACGATCGATCGCCGAAACTGCCGCGCGGTTGGCTGCGCGCGGCCGTGATGTCGACGATTGCGCTCGCCTTCGTCGGCGCGGCGGCGGGCTTCATCGCGTTCCTGTCGCAATTGCGCGGCGCCGAGATCGCGCCGGACCGCAAGGCGGACGGCATCGTGGTGCTGACCGGCGGCTCCTCGCGGGTCTCCGATGCGATGGAGCTGCTCGCTGCCGGCTACGGCAGGAGGCTCCTGATCTCCGGCGTGCACCCGACCTCGACGGCGAGCGACATCTCCCGGACGTTGCCGGAGAGCCAGTCCTTCATGCGTTGCTGCGTCGATCTCGACCGCAGCGCGGTCTCGACCCGCGGCAATGCCGCGGAAGCGCGGCGCTGGGCCGAGGGGCGCGGCTTCAAATCGCTGATCGTGGTCACCTCGAACTATCACATGCCCCGCGCGCTGGTGGAATTCTCGCATGCGATGCCGGAGACTACATTGATCCCGTTCGTGGTGGTCGGCGAAAAATGGCGCGAGGAGCCGTGGTGGACCTCGGCGTCCACCTTGCGGCTGCTGCTGTCCGAATATGTCAAGTACATCGCGGCCGAGCTCAGGGTGCGGCTGGAGGATTTCGGGATTGACCTTTCGCCCGAGATGTCGGAGCAGCCTCCCGGGCTGCAGCCGAAGCGTCCCGCCACCGCACAGGCCAATTGATCGGCAATTGATTGGATCGTCGATGTTCTTGATTTTCCTGCGATCGCTCGTGTTCAACGTGCTGTTCTACACCGTGCTGGTGTGCCTCGCGATCGTTGCGCTGCCGACCTTCGCATTGCCGCCGCGCGCCATGCTCACGGTCGCGCAATGGTGGGCGAAGGCGACGCTGTTCCCTGATGCGGGCGGTCTGCAACATCAAGGTGGAATTCCGCGGCGTCGAGAAGATCCCGACGGGGCCATTGGTGATCGTCGCGAAGCACCAGTCGTTCTGGGAGACGTTCGTCTTGCCCGGCTTCTTCGATCGCCCGATCTTCATCCTCAAGCGTCAGCTCATGCAGATCCCGGTGTTCGGCCAGTTCCTGGTCAAGACCGGGATGATCGCGATCGACCGCAACGCCGGCGTCAAGGCGCTGCTGGACATGACGCGGCGGGCGCGCGAGGCGGTGCGCAGCGGCGCGCAGCTCGTGATCTTTCCCGAAGGCACGCGCCGCGCACCGGGCGCGCCACCGGACTACAAGACCGGCTTTGCGCAGATCTATTCGTCCTGCGGCGCGCAGTGCCTGCCGATCGCGCTCAATTCAGGCCTGTTCTGGCCGCGCCGCACCTTCATGCGCTATCCCGGCACGCTGGTGGTGGAGTTCCTCGATCCGCTGCCGCCGGGCCTGCGGAAGGACGAATTTCTCTCCCGCGTGCAAACGGCGATCGAAGACGCGACCGGCCGCCTCGTCGAAGCGGGCCGCAAGGAGCAGGAGCAATTGATGGGCAATTCGCCGAGCTATGCGCCGTCGGAGAATTAGCGGTTCTCTCGATCTTCTGTGGGAGCCGGCGCGTGCGGGGAATGCGCATCACCATGCAGCATGGTCGCGAGCTGATGCAGCTGCGTGTCGCGAAAGCCTTCGGCCTCAATGGCTTTCACCGTCGCGGTCACGTAGTCGCGGTTGGCGCCGGACTGGCCGTGGCCCTGGAGCACGTGGCGATGCTGGTCGGTGAGCGACAGCCGACCGGCATATTGCACGTGGCCGCGGTCGACGACATAGGCGAGCGCGGAGACGCGCTGCCGCGCGTCGTTCTCCAGCCACACCGAGCGCATGACTTCGCGATAGACCGACGTCACCTGCTCGCGCGCGCGCAAATAGGCGACCACATCGACGCGGTTCTTCGCGGCAACACGGAAGGCGATGCCGCGGCAGGCGCCGCCGCGGTCGAGCCCAAGCACCAGACCCGGCTTTTCGGGCGTACCACGGTGCACGAAGGAATAGACGCAGAGCGCGCGATGCTCGCCGACCAGCCGCGCCGGGACGCGTTCCTCGAATTCGAAGCCCGGCCGCCATATTAGCGAGCCGTAGCCGAACACCCAGAGATCGCCTTTGGCTGCGGTGACGGAGGGAAGGGTGATTTCCGACATTTCGGGCACGGCTACCAGAACGGCGCTCGCAAGCGAAGCGAATTCTCCGTCTTTCGTCGTGGCTGTACCTCGCTTACATTTGACAAAATCAGGGGTCAAAGGGATCGCCGCATGTCCGATATGACCGTTGCCGCAGGCCGGCGCTCCCGTTGGGGCCTTTTCATCGCCCCCGTTATCCTCCTGATCCTCGCCGTCGCGTGGAGCGGCTTCTGGTTCTATGCCGCGTCGCAGGCCGAAATCGCCGCCGACGCCTGGCGCGCGCAGGAGGCCAAATCCGGCCGCATCTATGATTGCGCCAAGCGCTCGATCGCAGGCTTCCCGTTCCGCTTCGAGGTCCAGTGTTCCGGCGCCAGCGTCGCTCTGGTATCGCAGAACGCCAGCAAGACGCCGTTCACGGCGAAGCTCGACAACATCCTGATCGTCGCCCAGGTCTACGATCCCAAGCGCGTCATCGCCGAATTCTCCGCGCCGGCAACGCTCACCGACGGCGTCACGCAAAGCACTTTCGTGGTGAACTGGAGCAAGGGCCGCAGCAGCGTGGTCGGCCTGCCCGCCGTGCCCGAGCGCGCCTCCGTCGTGTTCGAGGATCCCACCGTCAACCGGCTCGACGGCACGGTGCAGGTGCCGCTCGCGCGCGCAAAACAGGTCGAGCTGCATGGACGCCTCGCGGACGGATCGCCGTCCGATCATCCCGTGATCGAGACCGTGTTTCAGATCGCGCAGGGCAGCATCCAGGGCGTTCATCCGCTGCTCGCCGAGCCGTTCGAGGCCGACACGCGGGCGAAGATCACCGGTCTGTCCGACCTCACGCCAAAGCCGTGGCCGCAGCGCTTCCGCGAGATCCAGGCCGCCGGGGGCCATATCGAGATCGTGCAGTCGCGGATCCAGCAGGGCGAGATGATCGCGGTCGCGGCGGGCACGCTCGGGCTCTCGGCCAATGGCCGACTCGACGGTGAATTGCAGATGACGGTGACGGGCCTCGAGCGCGTGATCCCCGCGCTCGGCATCGAGAAGATGCTGGAGGAGGGGGTGCCGCAGGCCACCCTCGATCGCGTCGCCCCCGGCGTGAAGTCGCAGGACCTCAACAATCTGTTCGGTGCACTCGACCGTGCCGTTCCCGGGCTCGGCAAGGTCATCAAGCAGAACGCCAATGCCGGCGTTGCCGCCGGCATCAATTCGATCGGCACCGAGAGCACGCTGGAAGGCAAGAAGGCCCGCAGCTTCCCGCTGAAATTCGTCGACGGCGCTGTGCTGCTCGGCCCGATCAAGGTCGGCCAGATCCCGCCGCTGTATTGATTCCTCCGTCATTGCGAGCGAAGCGAAGCAATCCAGACTTTCTCCTCGGAAACAGTCTGGATTGCGCTGCGCTCCTCGCAATAAGGAGGTGAGAGCGTGGCTACGGCTTTTTCAGCGCCGCATGCGGCCGGCCGAAGTCGGGCGCCGCCGAATCCTGGCCAATTTCGACGATGCCGCGGCGGATGGCGCGGGTGCGGGTGAAATGGTCGAACAGCGCCTCGCCGTCGCCGCGGCGGATTGCACGCGTCAGCTTGGCTAGGTCCTCGGTGAAGGTGCCGAGCATCTCCAGCACGGCTTCCTTGTTGGCGAGGAACACGTCGCGCCACATCGTCGGATCGGACGCGGCGATGCGCGTGAAATCGCGAAAGCCGCCGGCGGAGAACTTGATGACCTCGGACTCCGTCACCTGCTGGAGCTCGTCGGCGGTGCCGACGATGGTGTAGGCGATCAGATGCGGCAGATGGCTGGTGATCGCAAGCACGAGATCATGATGATCTGGCGTCATGACCTCGACCTTGGCACCCATCGCCGTCCAGAACGCGCGCAGGCGATCGGTGGCAGCGGCATCAACGCCTTCCGGCGGCGTCAGGATGCACCAGCGATTGATGAAGAGCTCGGCGAAGCCTGAATCGGGGCCCGAATGCTCGGTGCCTGCGACGGGATGCGCCGGCACGAAATGGATGCCTTTCGGCAAATGCGGCGCCATGTCCCTGACGATGGCGCCCTTGACCGAGCCGACGTCGGAGATGATCGCGCCGGGCTTGAGATGCGCGGCGATCTCCTGCGCCACCGGCCCGCAGGCGCCGACGGGAATGCAAAGGATGACCAGATCGGCGTCCTTCACCGCTTCCGCATTGGTCGCAACGACCTGGTCGACGATGCCGAGCTCCATCACGCGTGCACGCGTCTTCTCCGAGCGCGCGGTGGTGACGATTTCGCCGGCCAGGCCCTGGAGCTTCGCAGCGCGGGCGATCGAGCCGCCGATCAGGCCGAAGCCGATCAGCGCGACGCGCTGGAAGTGCGGGATCGCGCTCATCTGCCGGCCATGAAGTCGCGCAGGCCCTCGACGACGAGACGATTGGCCTCCTCGGTGCCGATGGTCATGCGCAGCGAATGCGGCAGGCCGTAGTTCTTTAACCCGCGCAGCACCAGCCCGCGCTTGGTGAGGAAGGCGTCGGCGGCGTCCGAGGTCTTGCCCTCGGTCGGGAAGTGGATCAGCACGAAATTGGCGACGCTCGGCGTCACCTTCAGCCCGAGCTTGCCAATCTCCTCGGTTAGCCAGTTGCGCCAGGTCTCGGTGAATTGCTTCGACATGGCTTGGTGACCGGTGTCCTCGATCGCAGCAACGGCAGCGTACATCGCCGGCGTCGACACGTTGAAGGGCCCGCGGATGCGGTTGACCGCGTCGATGATGTGCTCGGGGCCGAACATCCAGCCGATGCGCAGCGCCGCAAGACCATGGATCTTGGAGAAGGTGTGCGTCACGACCGTGTTCTCGGTGGTGGCGACGAGCTCGATCCCCATCTCGTAATCATTGCGCGAGACGTAGTCGCAATAGGCTGCGTCCAGCACCAGCAGCACGTGCGAGGGCAGGCCGGCGCGCAGGCGCTTGACCTCGTCGAACGGGAGATAGGTGCCGGTCGGGTTGTTGGGGTTGGCGAGCCAGACCAGTTTTGTCCGCGGCGTCACGGCCTTGAGAATGGCGTCGACGTCGGAGGTGAGGTTCTTCTCCGCTGCAACGACGTTCCTGGCGCCGACCGCCATGGTCGCGATCGGGTAGACCAGAAAGCCGTGCGTGGTGGAGATCGCCTCGTCGCCTTGGCTGAGATAGGTGTGGGCGAGCAGATTGAGGATCTCGTCCGAGCCGGCGCCGCAGATGATGCGATTGGGATCGAGCCCGAAGGTGCGCCCGATCGCTTCGCGCAGCACGCGCGAGGTTCCTTCCGGATAGTCTTCCAGATGATCCGCAACGTTCTTGAACGCCTCGATCGCCTTCGGCGAGGGCCCGAACGGCGTCTCGTTGGCCGAGAGCTTGAACACCTTGCGGCCCGGCTCCGCCACCGGACTCTTGCCGGGTGTGTAGGGCGCAATATCGAGAATGCCGGGATTCGGCATGGGGCGGGACATCTTCAACTCCGGAGTGGCTTAGGCGGTTCGCGACTTACGATTTCGACCCGGTCGGGGGCACCGTATAGCGCGTTGCGTGGCTGCCGACGAGGGCCGTGGAGCGCACCGAGGCCCCCGCTTCGATCAGGGCAGTCTTGATTTTGTCGAGGCTGCTCGTCGCGGTGACCGAGACCAGCAGCGCGGCGCCGTCGAAGGCGGTATCGGGCACGGCCACGATCTCGGCGAGCGGCGACAGGGCGCGCGCGACCTCGGCGTTCCACCCCGACACGCGCACGCTGAAGGTCTCGACCTCCGTCACCAGGGCGCTGTCGGCGACGCGCGAGACCGCAAACACGGGCAACGCCGCCGGATGGTCCGCGCGCTCGACGAAGGGCAGCCGCGCGATGATCTTTGGCGCACCGGCTTCTTCCAGCGACAGCCACCATGGCGTGCGGCTCGAGGTCGCCGAGACCAGTCCCAGATCGCCCTTGGACTTCGCGACGGCCTCGACCGCCGCCTGCGCGCTGAAATGCGCGACGTAAGGCACGGTGAAGCCGAAATGGAATCGCGCGGAATCGCGCATGGCCGGCTCGCTTGCCGAGATGTCGGCGTGCACCGAGAACGGCGCCTGGACATAGGTAAAGGTCGCGATGATGACGCGCCAGATGCTCTCGACCGTGTCGAGCGGCAGGATGCCGCGATGACGCTGGACGAGGTCACGCATCATGGAAGCCTCGCGCGCCGGACGGAACGCCGAGCCGACCTCCTGGGTCTGCTTCACCTGGATCAGGCGATCGATGATGTCGCCGCGCTGCATCAACAGACGGTGCATGCCCTCGTCGATCGCGTCGATCTCCTTGCGCAATTCCTGGAGAGATGGTGGCGCGGGCGGACGTTGGGACATGTCTGACAGGCGTTGTTGAGGGCGTTCCAATGCGGATCAGTCGAGCCGACACCGCTGCTACCCGTCCTGATTAGGCAGTCAGGGCCGCGAAAGCAAAGAGAAATGCAAAAGGAAATGGGACCCGTTCCGCCGATGGCGCGACAGCCGAATTTGGTTGATCCGGGCCGCGACTTGACGAAAACCGTCCAAGACAGTACCTTTTGCCTGTTCCGTGGTCATTTGAGCCGGCCGGCTTGCAGCCACGTTAAAAAACTCGCTAAACAGGCCGGGGACCCCTTCGATCCCGGCCGAACCTATCGTTCAGGCCGGGTTTTTTATGGCCTGATGTCAATGCGGTCACCACTACGATCGCAAACGAGGTCGATGGTCAGATGGTTGGCGTCCAGTCAATTCCGAGTCCCGCGATCACTGCCGACGAGCGGTCGCACGAGGTGGATCATCCGAGCTCGCAGGTCGCGCAGTTCGGCACGGAGCAGCCGCTGCGGCTCGATTGCGGTGTCGATCTCAGCCCGTTCCAGATCGCCTATCAAACCTATGGCGTGCTCAATGCCGATCGCTCCAACGCTGTTCTGCTCTGCCATGCGCTGACCGGCGACCAGCATGTTGCCAACGTGCATCCCGTCACCGGCAAACCCGGCTGGTGGGACACCTTGGTCGGCCCCGGCCGACCGATCGATCCTCAACACTACTTCATCATCTGCTCCAACGTGATCGGCGGCTGCATGGGCTCGACCGGTCCGGCTTCGATCAATCCCGCGACCGGCAAGGTCTGGGGCCTCGAATTTCCTGTCATCACCATCCCCGACATGGTGCGCGCGCAGGCCATGCTGATTGACCGGCTCGGCATCGACACGTTGTTCGCGGTGGTCGGCGGCTCGATGGGTGGCATGCAAGTGCTGCAATGGACCGCGGCATATCCGAGCCGCGTGTTCTCCGCGCTGGCGATTGCCTGCTCGACGCGGCACTCGGCGCAGAACATCGCGTTCCACGAGCTTGGCCGGCAGGCCGTGATGGCCGATCCCGATTGGCACAGCGGCGGCTATGCCGAGCACGGCCTCCATCCGCATCGCGGCCTCGCTGTGGCGCGGATGGCGGCGCACATCACCTATCTCTCGGACGCCGCGCTGCATCGCAAATTCGGCCGGCGCATGCAGGACCGCGAACTGCCGACCTTCTCGTTCGATGCCGACTTCCAGGTCGAGTCCTATCTGCGTTACCAGGGCTCGTCCTTCGTCGAGCGCTTCGACGCCAATTCCTATCTTTATCTGACGCGGGCGATGGATTATTTCGACATCGCCGGCGACCATGGCGGCGTGCTGGCGAAGGCGTTCGCGGCAATCCAGACCCGCTTCTGCGTGGTCTCCTTCACCAGCGACTGGCTGTTCCCGACCTCGGAATCGCGCGCGCTGGTACATGCGCTGAACGCATCGAGCGCGCGGGTGTCGTTCGCCGAGATCGAGACCGATCGCGGCCACGACGCCTTCTTGCTCGACGTGCCCGAATTCCTTGATATCTCCCGCGCCTTCCTGCAATCGGCAGGCAAGGCCCGCGGACTCACCCTCAGGGACGGATAGCCATGTCTGTACAGGAAGCGTTGCCGCTGGGAGGCCTTGCCACCGCGCAATCCGGTCAGTTTCGCGCCGACCATCTGCTGGTCGCGGAGATGGTCAAGCCGGGCTCGAAGGTGCTCGACGTCGGTTGCGGCGAGGGTGACCTGCTGCAGCTGCTGGAGACCCGCGGCATCGACGGACGCGGCATCGAGCTGTCGCGCGAGGGCGTCAACCGCTGCGTCGCCAAGGGGCTCGCGGTGGTGCAGGGCGATGCCGACACCGACCTCATCAATTATCCCGACGACGCCTTCGACTACGTGATCCTGTCGCAGACGCTGCAGGCGACGCGGCAGCCCAAGGTCGTGCTGGAGAACCTCCTGCGCATCGGCCGCCGCGCCATCGTGTCGTTCCCGAATTTCGGCTTCTGGAAGATGCGGCTCCAGCTCCTGATTGGAGGCCACATGCCGCGCACGGAAAATCTGCCCGCAAGCTGGTATGACACCGCCAACATTCATTTCTGCACCATCAAGGATTTCGTCGAGCTCTGCGACGCGATCGACGTCAAGATGGAACGTGCCGAGGCGCTCGACCTCTACGGCCGCCCGCTGCGGCTGCGGATGCCGTGGTGGGTGTGGAATCTGTTCGGCGAGCAGGGCGTGTTTCTGCTGACGCGGGGCGGCGGGAAGTAGTTTTTCGTCATTGCGAGCGTAGCGAAGCAATCCAGGGTCTTCCCGCGGAGGGATTCTGGATTGCTTCGCCTGCGCTCGCAATGACGGAGCGTGTGGTGACGCTCTTGCTCTAATGCGCGGCCAGCGACCTCGGATCGCGCGCCGGCCATCTTCCCGTTTCCACCAGCGTGACGAACCGTTCCACCGTTTCGTTGAACAGCGCCGGCTCTTCGAGATTGAGCACGTGGCCGGACTTCGGAAACATCGCGAGCCCTGCCGCAGGCAGATGCTTCTTCAGGAACAGGCTCGGCGCGATGCACGGATCGTCCTCGTCGCCGCAGATGATGAGTGCCGGCGTCGCGGCGCCTCTGATCGCGTCCGTCATCGCAAAGATCGAGGGGCGGCCGCCCTGGAAGCCGCGCATCGTGCGCGCCGATCCCTTGGCGTCGTGGCGTGCCAGTGCGGCGTAGAAATCGGCGTGGCCGCGCGGGTCCTTCACCAGGAAGGGAAACCGGCTCGGCGCTTCGCGCGTGACTTTTGCGACTTCCGCGGAGCCGAGCGTCTCGAATTGCTCCGCGTTGGCGCGGCACTGCTTGCGCCAGGCGTCGAGGTTCTCGACCTCCGAGCCGGAGCCGACGCCGGCGAGTGTCATCGATAGCGCGCGCTGCGGTGCGTTCAGCCCGATCTGGAGCGACGAATAGGCGCCCATCGACAGTCCCACGAGGTGCGCGCGTTCGATCTTGAGATGATCGAGCACCGCGAGCGCATCGGTGTAGAAATGCATGTAGCTGTAGACTTCGCCATCAGGCACGTCCGATGGCGTGTAGCCGCGCGCCGAATAGGTGATGCAGCGATGGCCGCGCGAGAAGTAGCGCATCTGCGGCTCCCAATTGGTATAGTCGGCCGCGAATTCGTGCAGAAAAATAATCGGCGTGCCCGCGCCTGCTTCTTCGAAATAGAGACGGTGGTTGTCCTTCGTGAGGGCGTACGGCATCCGGTTTTCTCCCTGAGGTGGCTGCGGCATTGGAATGCCGCTCTGCGGTCAGCGCATGCACCCTAACACTCGTTAATCATCGTCCAAAATCTTCGCGACCCCGTCTTGTTCTCGCCACATCGGGATACTGATACAGCCGGCGGATGTCGGCCACCGCACAGGCCGATTGGGAAGTGGGGTGTCAAAAGGATGAAGAATGTTCGAGTTGTTTGCGTCTCGCCTGTCGCGTTGTGTCGTCGCGCTGGCTGTTTTCTTCGCGGCGGTCGCCGCGTTCTCCTCTCCGGCGTCAGCACGGTCTCATCGTCATAGCGCAGAGCGGCACGCTTACGCGCATCACGCCAGCGGACATCATCATTATCGGTATCATGCACGCAGCTCGCGCTTCGAGCGCGGCGCGGCGCAATTGCAGGCGAGCGGCTTCGGCAACGCCTTCGCCAGCTATGATCCAAATGCCAACAGCGGCGGCATTGCCATGAGCGGTGATGGTGGAATGGCCATGAGCGGTGGCGGTGGAACGACCCCGCGCGTTAGCCGTCGGATGGCCATGAGCCGTAGCGGTGGAGTGGCCGCGAGCGGCGAAGGCGTGGCGATGAGCAGCGGCGGCTTCAGCGGCGGGTCGGGCCTCGTGTCCGAGGCACGCCGCTATGTCGGCGGCAATCCGACCGGCCGCGGCAGCCTGTGGTGCGCGCGTTTCATGAACATGGTGCTCGAGCATACTGGCCATCGCGGCACGGGCTCCGACATGGCGAGTTCGTTTGCGCGCTATGGCACGCGCGTCTCGGGCCCGCAGGTCGGCGCCATCGCGGTCATGTCGCGCGGTCGCGGCGGCGGCCATGTCGGCATCATCACCGGCGTCGATGCGCAGGGAAATCCGATCATGATCTCCGGCAACAACGGCAACCGCGTCCGCGAAGCGCCGATCTCGCGCGGCCGGATCTATGCCTATGTGATGCCGAACTGAGGTTCTGCCCCGTCATTGCGAGGAGCAAAGCGACGAAGCAATCCAGACTGCCTCAACAGATAGATATTTGGATTGCTTCGCTGCGCTCGCAATGACGGAGTACGTGGAGCCGGCGCCGCGTCATACCAGCTTCGGCTCTTCCACCGCGATCTGATCGCCGACGCCGATCTCGCCGTCGGCGATCACCTCGGCATAGATGCCGCAGTCCATGTGGCCGAGATTGCTTGAGAGCGTGGCCGGGATTTCGAGATCGCGCCTTGCGGTATCAGGGTCGACATTGGTGGCCGGGCCAGCGCTTGATGCGCTTGACCACTTCCAGCCGGGCCCGCCCGATCGCGAGCGTCTGGCCGACGAGGTCGAGCTCGGACCAGGCCGGCCAGCCCTTCGCGTAGAGATTGGCGCGGAAACGCAGAGGGTGGACCGCGGCGCCGCCGAGCATAGTCTCGAGCGCGCGGACGCTGTCGAGATTGATGATGGACACGACCTTGCGAGCGACGTCGGAAAAGCTGTGGTCGCGGCCGGACAGGACCTTGGGCGGGCCCTTCAACTCCGGCTGAAAGTTCTCGCTGAAATAGCCCTCGATGGCGGCGCGCCCGGCCGCGGTCTCGAGATCGCCGCTGGCGACGATTTGGCCGTCCTTGCGGATAGTCAGGCGGTTGGTCGCGTCCTCGAAACGGCTGTCGAGGGAAGCCAGCCGCTCATTGCGCGCCAGCATCAGGAACTGGATTTTCGGCTTCCATTGGGGCGCATCAGGGTCGAACCCGCTCGGGCCGTTCTCGATGGCGTAGCGGCGGTCGGCGGGCAGGGTCTGGCCGGATCGCAGTGAGATCCGGGGCAGGGACTCCGGCGTCAGGCCTTTGATCGGATAACGGTAGAGGCCGGTGATCTCGGCGGTCTGGTTGGCTGTCATTGCGCTAGGTGTCATGCCGCTACTTAGGGGATTCGACCCACCGGCGCCAAGCTGGCAGATCCGCGCACGAAATTGTGAACTCGCCTCTTCCGGTCCAAGGGCACGCTTCCCACATCTGGGTCAGGCCGGCGCCAGCGCCAGCTGATAACGACCGTTACCGGTTGAGAAACGTCAATGCGGTCATCGGAAACCCAATGAAGATGCCGTTTGGAGTGCCTTAGAGGGCTCCTGGGGCAGGCCGAGGGAAGAAGACAAATGAACATCGACAAATATACCGAACGCTCCAGAGGCTTCGTCCAGTCCGCGCAGTCGCTTGCGGTGCGCGAAGGGCACCAGCAGTTTTCGACCCTGCACCTGCTGAAGGTGCTGCTGGACGACAATGAAGGCCTCGCTGCCGGCCTGATCGACCGTGCCGGCGGCAATTCCCGCGCAATTCTGAAGGCGACCGAGGACGCCCTTAACAAGGTGCCGAAGGTCTCTGGCGGCGGCGCCGGCCAGATCTATCTGGCGCCTGAGCTCGCCCGCACCTTCGACGCCGCCGAAAAGGCCGGCGAGAAGGCCGGCGACAGCTTTGTCACCGTCGAGCGGCTGCTGCTTGGCCTCACGCTGGAGAAGACCAGCGAGGCCGGCGCGATCCTCGCCAAGGGCGGCGTCACTCCGCAAAACCTCAATGCGGCGATCGAGGCGCTGCGCAAGGGCCGGACCGCGGATTCCGCGACCGCCGAGAACGCCTATGACGCGCTGAAGAAATATGCGCGCGACCTGACCCAGGCGGCGCGCGACGGCAAGCTCGATCCGGTCATCGGCCGCGACGAGGAGATCCGCCGTACGATCCAGGTGCTGTCGCGCCGGACCAAGAACAATCCCGTTCTGATCGGCGAGCCCGGCGTCGGCAAAACCGCCATCGCCGAGGGCCTGGCGCTGCGCATTGTCAATGGCGATGTGCCGGAGAGCCTGAAGGACAAGAAGCTGCTGTCGCTGGACCTCGGTTCGCTGATCGCCGGCGCGAAATATCGCGGCGAGTTCGAGGAGCGGTTGAAGGCCGTGCTTCAGGAGGTGACCGCGAGCGACGGCAATTTCGTCCTGTTCATTGACGAGATGCACACGCTGATTGGCGCGGGCAAGGGCGATGGCGCGATGGACGCATCGAACCTGCTCAAGCCCGCGCTTGCGCGCGGCGAGCTGCATTGCATCGGCGCGACCACGCTTGACGAGTATCGCAAGCATGTCGAGAAGGATGCGGCACTGGCGCGGCGCTTCCAGCCGATCTTCGTCAGCGAGCCCACGGTCGAGGATACGATCTCGATCCTGCGCGGGCTGAAGGACAAATACGAGCAGCACCATGGTGTGCGGATCGCCGATTCCGCACTCGTGGCGGCGACGACGCTGTCCAACCGCTACATCACCGACCGCTTCCTCCCGGACAAGGCCATCGACCTCATGGACGAGGCGGCCGCGCGGCTGAAGATGCAGGTCGATTCCAAGCCGGAAGAGCTGGATTCGCTCGACCGCGAGATCATCCGGCTCAAGATCGAGCAGGAAGCGCTCAAGAAGGAAAGCGACCTCGGCTCCAAGTCCCGTCTCGAGACGCTCCAGAAGGAGCTGGCCGAGCTTGAGGAGAAATCTGCGTCGCTGACCGCGCGCTGGAGCGCGGAGAAGAACAAGCTCTCCAACGCCCAGAAACTGAAGGCTGAACTCGACAGCTTGCGTGTCGATCTCGCCGACGCCCAGCGGCGCGGCGAATTCCAGCGCGCCGGTGAGCTGGCCTATGGCCGGATTCCGGAGCTCGAGAGGCAGCTTGCGGATATCGAGGCCAAGGAAAATACAACGCAGAGCTCCGGCGAGATGATGGAGGAGGCGGTTACCGCCAACCACATCGCGCAGGTGGTCTCGCGCTGGACCGGCGTGCCTGTCGACAAGATGCTGGAAGGCGAAAAAGAAAAGCTCCTGAGGATGGAGGCGCAGCTCGGACAACGCGTCGTCGGGCAGGCTGAGGCCGTGCGTGCGGTCGCGACCGCCGTGCGCCGCTCGCGCGCAGGCCTTCAGGATCCGAACCGGCCGATGGGCTCGTTCATGTTCTTGGGTCCGACCGGCGTCGGCAAGACCGAGCTGACCAAGGCGCTCGCGGAGTATCTCTTCAACGACGAGACCGCGATGGTCCGCCTCGACATGTCCGAATACATGGAGAAGCATTCGGTGTCGCGGCTGATCGGCGCGCCCCCGGGCTATGTCGGCTACGACGAGGGCGGCGCACTCACCGAAGCGGTGCGGCGCCGGCCTTACCAGGTGGTGCTGTTCGACGAAGTCGAGAAGGCGCATCCGGATGTGTTCAACGTCCTGTTGCAGGTGCTCGACGACGGCCGCCTGACCGACGGCCAGGGCCGTACCGTCGATTTCCGCAACACGCTGATCGTCATGACCTCGAACCTCGGTTCGGAGTTTCTGGTGAATCAACCGGAGGGCGAGGATACCTCCGCCGTGCGTGAGCACGTGATGGCGACGGTGCGCGGACATTTCCGCC
Organism: Bradyrhizobium sp. LM2.9; assembly: GCF_054056555.1. Taxonomy (NCBI): domain Bacteria; kingdom Pseudomonadati; phylum Pseudomonadota; class Alphaproteobacteria; order Hyphomicrobiales; family Nitrobacteraceae; genus Bradyrhizobium; species Bradyrhizobium sp. LM2.9. The sequence goes on along the minus strand of NZ_JBSRYJ010000002.1, from coordinate 5,188,828 downwards.
CCGAATTCCTCAACCGCGTCGACGAAATCATCCTGTTCCATCGTTTGCAGAAGAGCGAGATGGGCCGGATCGTCGAGATCCAGTTCGCGCGGCTCCAGAACCTGTTGACCGATCGCAAGATCGTGTTGACGCTGGACGGCAAGGCGCGCGATTGGCTCGCGGAAAAGGGCTGGGATCCCGCCTATGGCGCCAGGCCGCTGAAGCGGGTGATCCAGCGCTACATCCAGGATCCGCTCGCCGAGATGATCCTCGGCGGCGACGTCAGGGACGGCGATGCGGTTGCGATTTCATCGGCAGGCAACGTGCTGACCTTCAACGGCAGGGCGGCGCAGACTGCGGAAATCGCCCAGTTCGACGCGCCGGTGTCGAAGCGCAAGCTCAACTGAACCTAGCGCTCACCGCAAAATGAAAAACGTCCCGGAAGGCGATGCCTCTCCGGGGCGAAATGTTTGGTCAACTCGGTCGGCTTCCTAACTGACTGCGGGCGCAGAGCCGGGATCGGCCGGACCTTCCTCGTCGCCTTCCTGTTCAAGCTCCGAAAGGATATCCACGAGCTCGCGCACCCGGCCCTGCGCCAGTGGACGGAGGTCGTTGATCATGGGTTCGTCGTTGGCGAGCCATGCCTGGGCCTCGGCAAGCTCCTCGACTGTCGCGCCGGTTCCGATGATCTGTGCAATCGTGACGTCGTCAGCTCCGCTGACGGCCTTGATCACGTCGTCACGTGAGAGGCGCTGCATGGATTGTCCTCCTCTTGACTGAACAGGCAGGAAACCGCCACCAAAACCAATCTTGGTGGCCATTGGTTGGTTCCGCCAACAGAAGCATCTCGCCCGCTCTGGCTCGAGTTGGGGATATTTAATGAAACTGCTGCGACCGGGCCAGGTTGCCCCACATGGATCCGTCGGTTGGACGCACCAATCCGGCGTCGGAGTTGACCGACGTCGCGTCCGATAGTTCCTGTCGGCTGCTAAGGCACTTGCCATGGGTTCCCGGCGAATCCCGCAAATGTGGGGTATCGCCATGAACAAGGATCTTGTCTCCTGCAACCGACCGGCCTTCGACGAGCTTCATCCAAAGATCTATGGTGCCGCGGTCGTCCTTGTCGCCTGGTTCGCGCTGATGGCCTGGGTACTGTTCGATCGCAGCAGTGATGTCAGCCTGTTGCTTGCGTTTGTCAGCCTGTTGTTCCTGGTCGCGGCGGGCATTCCGTGGATATTGTCGCGGGTCTGGAGGCACCACGTGTCCGATGAGCCGCATCCACAGCAGCCCTCATTGCATGATTGGGAAGCCGGCGACTTCAAGGTTTGGGGTGCAACGCTTCACGGCACCGATGCCGCGATCGATGTCCTGCTGCCGCTCATGGCCGTCTCGTTTGGTCTTACGGCGATCGGGATCGTCTTCGTGATCGTGCGCGCAACTGCGTTGCCGTAGCGCCGCTCCAATCGTGGCCCCGCCCGTGCGTGGGGCGGGGCGCAGTCTACTAGCGGCCTGCGGTCAGCCGCGGCGGGTTTTGTGACATGATCCAGAGCTCGATGGCGGCAAGCACGGCGACTGCGATGCCGACCACGACGTGGATCGTCATCGCCGTCTTGGCCCCTTCGAATCCGAGGACCCAAGGCGCAATGAGCGTCCACAGGCCGACGATCAGGTTCAGCCATTCTTCCCATACTGCGAAGGCGGCAAGCGCCGCGATGGCCAAAATTGCGATCACGATGCCCGCGATATGTGCGTTCTGGGAAGGCCTTCCGGCGTCGAAGCCGAATATCCACGGCGAGAAGAACAGGAATGCGCCGAGGATCAGGTTGGCGACGTCGCACAGCTTTGCGTTCGTCCAATTGTCCATAACATCCTCCATTCAGCCCCTGCCTAGTGGGAAACCAACCGGTTCGCGCCCCAGCCGGTTCCAACCAAATCGGATGCAGAACGCGAATCGGATGCAGAACGGAAGGTTCTGGAGCCGACGCCCGACGGGCGCCGGTCGGTTCTCTGACGATTGGCGACGACTGTGGGCTACCGGTTGGTGACCTGGAGCGGCCCGCCGGTTGCGTCCGACATCCTTGCGATGGCGCCGGCGCGGCCGCTCATCATGCCGTCGAGCCGGTCGCGCTCCTTCTCGAAGCCGGCCAGCATCGGGCCTTCCAGCGAACGGCCGCGCGGCAACTTTACGCGCAGCGGATCGACGAAGCGGCCGTTGACGAGGATTTCGTAGTGGACGTGAGGGCCTGTCGACGCGCCGGTCGAACCGACGAAGCCGATCACTTGGCCCTGCCGCACCTTCTTGCCGGGCTCCATGCCCTTGGCGAAGGCCGACATGTGGCCGTAGGCGGTCTCGTAGCCGTTGTTATGCTTGATCCGGATGTACTTGCCGTAACCGCCCTCGGGGCCGGCCTTCTCGATCACGCCGTTGCCGGAGGCGAAGATCGGGGTTCCGTAAGAGGTGGCCCAGTCGACGCCGGTGTGCATCTTCACATAGCCGAGGATCGGGTGGCGGCGGCCGCCGAAGCCGGAGCGCATGATGGCGTTGTTGACGGGCTTGCGCACCAGGAATTTCTTCGCGCTCTTGCCGGTCTCGTCGTAGTAGTCGACGACGCCGTCGTCAGGGCTCTGGTAGCGGTAGTATTTCTTGGTCTCGCCACCGAGCGTGAGCGAAGCGAACAGCACGTCGTTCTTTTCGCTCACGGTCACGCCCTCGTCTTCGCCGGCGTAGAACACGTCGAATGAATCGCCTGGCGCCACCTTGCGCTGGAAATCGACGTCGTAGGAGTAGATCTTGATCATGTCTTCGATGACGGGCATCGGCACTTTGTTGCGCATCGCGGTCTCGTAGATGCTCTGGTAGAGCCGCACGCCAGTGCCGTCATCGTCGTCATCGTCGTCGCTGTTGGCGTTGGCCCCAGCGTCGGCGACGGTGTTCATGCTGGAGACGTCGACCGCGACGTATTTGCCGAGATCGGACAGCGCCGCGATCGCCTCGACCATGGTCTCGTTGGCGATGACCACGCGGTAGGGTTGCAGACGGGCGCCAGGGCTTGCAGGCGCCATCAGGATGCGCAGCTTCTCGCCTTCCTTCAGGCCGCCGTCGCGGCCGCGGGGCCCGAGCGTCGCGGCAATCGCCTTGATCTCGTCGGCCGTGGCGCCGAGATCGCGCAGCACGCCAGCGACGCTGTCGCCCTTCTTGACCATGTGGACGCGTTCGCCGTTGGGATTGCCCCCGGTGATCTGCTCCTTGGTCTTCGGCAGCAGCGTGACGTTTTCCGGCACCACGCGCGTCTCGAAGCCGGCATAGGGATCGGACGGCGACACTTCGGTGGCGTAGGCGCTTCTGATGTCGGACGGGCCGGTCGCGCCGGAGACGTCGGTGGCGGCATTGGCGAGCGTGGCGTAGCGCACCCCGCCATTGCCGCGCCAGTTGGCGGCATCGCGCACCCGCATCAGGATGTCATCGAGCGCCACCACTGCGGAAATCTTGGCCTTCGGCAGCACCGGCGACAGGTCCTTGGTGACGAAGGAGACCTCGGCGTCGGGTTCGACCGCTTCCGGATTGTTGGGATCGTCGGATGCGGTCTTCGGATCGGAGCCGACATCGGTGAGAAGGCGCTGGGCGTTGAACGGCGGGATCTTCGCCGACAGGTCGCTCGTCGTCATCGACAGATTGCCGGCAATCCGGATGAAGGGGCGCACCCGCATCACGTCGCGGCTGCCGACGCGGGCGACGGTCGAGACGCGCACGATGTTGCGCGAGGCCGTGGATTCGTTGGGCGGTGGCAGGCGGTCGCTCTTGTGCAGCGTGGCGGCGCGGTCAGCCGCACCGAATGCGCCGCGCAGCGCGCCTTCGACCCGCTCCGGCACCTTGGCGAAGGTCATTTCGCCGTCGAGCGATGCGAAAACGGCGCCGCCGATCAGGGCTGCGCCGCAGAGTCCGGTCAAGATCGTCCCGCTGAACCATTGCACCGAGACACGGCGGCGATCGATGACCGCGGCTTCCGAACCATCAACGGACAGCGGCGGCTCGTGGCCGAGATCGATGATCCCGGTCTCACGCCCGTAAGCGCCGCGTGACGTCCTTTGGTTCAACCCAAATCCCCCAATCAACGACCCAAGAGCCGGTTTCGAGCCCCTTCTTACGCCGCCCTCTTCAGGGGCACCGCTCGAAAAGGGCAAGCCGCATAGGCGTCCGCGGTCAGAAGGCCCTGATGACGGGCCGGCCGAAACTACGAACAGCTAAGCGGAAAAAAGATCTCTCGATGTCTCGCGAACGTCTGAAGAAGGCCGCTTCATCGTATGATCGCCTTCCTCTGACCCCAAGCAAACCGCCGGCAGCCCCCACTGGCATTCCTGCGATTCAAGCTCTGTCTGTACCAGAACGCCGCGGGAATGTGGCTCAAGTACGGCGCCTAATATGGAAAAGTTTCCTGAACGGCCCGGCGCGAGGGACCTGTCTGGAGGGGCGCTGCAGCCAGCCTCCAGAAGCCCCCGCAGGCCAAACTTTTTTTGGGTTTTTTCGCCGCGCCGATCCAAACCGTCCGCTCCACGCTTCTCTAACCACATGGAATCACGCGATTTTTTAGAACAATCCACCGTGCGACGATTTTCTGACAATGGTCGTTGACAACTCCGATGGGTGGGGCCTATAACCCGACCACTGAGCGCGGCGCCGCCGGGTCACTGACCAAGGCGAGCGAACGCGCCACTGATGCTCCTCACCTTGTTGAGTGACACAACAGTCGACGTAAGTCGATTGGAGTTCATTCATCGTCGGTAAGGGTGTCGGAACCCTTCCTCTCTGGAAGGTTGGGGCCACATCGGTCCCGGGCTGTTTGACAAGTGAAGATGAAGAAAGAGAAACGTGGACGGCGGAGTCCTTGCGGGTCTCGCATTTAAAGAGCTTCGGCTTTTTGGATCGGGACCGGACGAAAGACTTCGGCGGTACACGTTTTAAGGTTACACCATCGTTGCCAGCGATGTGAATCGCGGGCAGCTCATCGACTTCGGTCGATGAAAAATGGTGGGACCTCGTCAAAACGTTGTGATCAGCCGGTTCAAAGTTCAAGTCCAACTTGAGAGTTTGATCCTGGCTCAGAGCGAACGCTGGCGGCAGGCTTAACACATGCAAGTCGAGCGGGCGTAGCAATACGTCAGCGGCAGACGGGTGAGTAACGCGTGGGAACATACCTTTTGGTTCGGAACAACACAGGGAAACTTGTGCTAATACCGGATAAGCCCTTACGGGGAAAGATTTATCGCCGAAAGATTGGCCCGCGTCTGATTAGCTAGTTGGTGAGGTAATGGCTCACCAAGGCGACGATCAGTAGCTGGTCTGAGAGGATGATCAGCCACATTGGGACTGAGACACGGCCCAAACTCCTACGGGAGGCAGCAGTGGGGAATATTGGACAATGGGGGCAACCCTGATCCAGCCATGCCGCGTGAGTGATGAAGGCCCTAGGGTTGTAAAGCTCTTTTGTGCGGGAAGATAATGACGGTACCGCAAGAATAAGCCCCGGCTAACTTCGTGCCAGCAGCCGCGGTAATACGAAGGGGGCTAGCGTTGCTCGGAATCACTGGGCGTAAAGGGTGCGTAGGCGGGTCTTTAAGTCAGGGGTGAAATCCTGGAGCTCAACTCCAGAACTGCCTTTGATACTGAGGATCTTGAGTTCGGGAGAGGTGAGTGGAACTGCGAGTGTAGAGGTGAAATTCGTAGATATTCGCAAGAACACCAGTGGCGAAGGCGGCTCACTGGCCCGATACTGACGCTGAGGCACGAAAGCGTGGGGAGCAAACAGGATTAGATACCCTGGTAGTCCACGCCGTAAACGATGAATGCCAGCCGTTAGTGGGTTTACTCACTAGTGGCGCAGCTAACGCTTTAAGCATTCCGCCTGGGGAGTACGGTCGCAAGATTAAAACTCAAAGGAATTGACGGGGGCCCGCACAAGCGGTGGAGCATGTGGTTTAATTCGACGCAACGCGCAGAACCTTACCAGCCCTTGACATGTCCAGGACCGGTCGCAGAGATGTGACCTTCTCTTCGGAGCCTGGAACACAGGTGCTGCATGGCTGTCGTCAGCTCGTGTCGTGAGATGTTGGGTTAAGTCCCGCAACGAGCGCAACCCCCGTCCTTAGTTGCTACCATTTAGTTGAGCACTCTAGGGAGACTGCCGGTGATAAGCCGCGAGGAAGGTGGGGATGACGTCAAGTCCTCATGGCCCTTACGGGCTGGGCTACACACGTGCTACAATGGCGGTGACAATGGGACGCTAAGGGGCAACCCTTCGCAAATCTCAAAAAGCCGTCTCAGTTCGGATTGGGCTCTGCAACTCGAGCCCAT